>CAWAWP010000001.1:0-985941 GCA_963785845.1 uncultured Chloroflexia bacterium
CGCCGGTGTGAAATTTGCCAGGATCGCCGACGGAAAGTTGTCGCTCGGTTGGTCGGTTAGGACGCGACGGCCGCCGTCGACAGTGGGAGGGCAGCTTGGAGGGCGGCCCGGTCCTTCATGCGGTAGCTCGCGCCGGCAATCGAGACGACCTCGGCATGGTGGAGGAGGCGGTCGAGCAAGGCGCTGGCCAGGATGTCATTGCCCAGCAGCGCGCCCCACTCGGCGAAGCTGGTGTTGCTGGTGAGCAGAATGGCTCCTTTCTCATAGCGGGCCGTGACGAGTTCGAAGAGGGCATGAGCTTGCTCGGCCGTGAGGCGGGTGTAGCCGACCTCGTCAATCACCAGCACGCGCGGCGCGACGAAGCGACGCAGCCGCGTACGCCAGGCGGTGGGCGACGGGCTGCCTTCGAGCGCTTCGGCGAGTGTGGCGAGCGTCGTGAACAGCACGCTGTGCCCGGCGCCGAGCGCGGCGTCGGCTAACGCGACGGCCAGGTGCGTCTTGCCCACCCCCGGCGGACCCAGGAAGATCAGGTTGGTCGCCGTCTCGACAAACCCCAACGTCGCCAGTTCACGAATGAGCCGCTCCGGCACACTGGGCTGGAAGCGGAAATCGAAGCTCGCGAGCGTCTTGCGCGCGGGCAGCCGTGCGGCGCGCAGCCGCCGGGCCTGCGCCCGCTCCGCGCGGCCGGTCACTTCGGCCTGCAGCGCCAGCCGCAAGAAGGCGTCGTAGGTGGGCTGTTGGCGCCGCGCCTGCTCCAGGATCGTGGGCAGCGCCGCGCCCAGCGCCGTCAGGCCGAGCGCTTTGAGGGTCGTCACCAGATCGCCGCCGACGGGCTCGAGCAGGCTCATCTGGCGACCTCCGTCCGCACGGCGTCGAGAGTGGCGCCGGACACGCTGACACCCCACAAGCGGTCATACTCCCCCAGGTCGCGCAACGCCACCAGCGGCGCGGGAATGCGGTGCCCAAGCGGGGTGGTCGCACGCAGCGCCGCGGCCGCAGGGGCGACGCCGCGGAACTGCTCGGGATGCGGGACCACCGCGCGGGACTGCGCGTGCTTGGCCACCACGAGGAGGCGCTCACCGCCCGACCAGATCGCGAGTTGCCCGGCGCGCTCGCGCACCTGTACGGTGGCGCCAACGAGAGGCGGCTGCCCTGGGCGAGCGGCGGGCAGGCCATAGAGGACCCCGTCGTAGGAGATATAGCCATCCCAACTCACCCGGCGTTCCTCGGCGGCGAAGCGGTGCCACGCCCAGTTGGTCGGCAAGGGACGCAAGCGTTCCTCGGCCCAGCGCATGCGTGGCGCGACTCGCGTGGTGGCATGAGGCTGCCCGTTGAGCCGCTCGCACCAGGCCAGCGCCTGCTCGTTGAGGTCGTCGAGGTCGGTGAAGCGCACGCCGGGCCAGAAGCCCGACTTCAGCACCCCGACGGTGCGCTCGACCTTGCCTTTGGTCTGGGGCGTGTACGGCCGGCAGACGCGGGGCGTGATCCCCAGACTGGCCACAAAGTCGCCGAAGTCGGCGTGCCACTGCGCCGCCCCACCCTCGACCCGCACCAGGACGCTCTTCATGCGATCCGTCAGGACCGCGCGCGGCGCACCCCCAAAATACTCCAAGGTCGCCATGAGACAGCGGATGAGGGTGGGCGCATCGGTGCGCTTGGTGAACTGGGCAAAGCGCATCCGCGAGTAGCTCAAGATGGCGAGGAAGCCGAAGACTTTGTGCGCCGCGCCCTCCTCCTCGTAGGTGAACTCGCCCCAGTCGAACTGCAGCTGCTCGCCGGGCTTCGTCTCATAGCGCAGAATCGCACGTTTCCCCGCGCGGGCCGGTCGCAACGGATGCACAAACGCCTTGAGTTGCGAGATGCCACCGCGGTAGCCCAGCGGGCGCAGCCGCTCCAGCATACTCACGCAGTTGTAGAGATGATCCTGCTCGACCCAGCGCCGAATCTGGGCCGCATAGGGATCCAACTGGGTGGCTTTGCGCTCGCGCCGCTGGCGGACGGGCGCGCCCTCGAGGTACTTGCGGACGGTCGGTCGGCTGATCTGCAGCTGGCGAGCGATCTCCGTGATCGGCGTCCCTTGCAGGGCCAAGTCGTGAATCTGGTGCACGGTGCGACTCCTGAGCACGGGGGACCTCCGGTGGACTCGACATGTCTTCCACCACAGTATCCCCAAGCGAGGGAGCGGCAACTTTTATCTCGGCGTTCCTGCCAAATAATATCCCGGCGTTAATAGTGAGCTCGCTTGTCAGCGGCTTCCAGCAGATCGGGTAGCAGGTCAGGCGAAGGCAGGATAGAGGGGCTGACCGGCGAAGACGGTTTGGAGGGCAGCGAGGAGCGACTGGCCCTGCTTGCGGAGCGTGGCCAGATAGCTGCGGAGGCAGGCGAAGGCGTCGCGCTCCAGGGTCGCTGCGGAAGCAGCCGGAGACCTTCTGCTGGATCTTGAGGCTGCGCAGGTCCCGCTCCGCCTGGTTGTTGTCGAAGGGGATCGTCAGGTCGTCGAGGAAGGCCAGCACCTCGTCCTGGCCCAGCCACAGCCGTTCGAGCAGGTTGCGCGCGGGCGATTGGTCGAGGCGCCCGCGCTGCCCCGGCCGGCGAGGGGCGTCGTCGGCGGCGGATTGGCGGCCAGTCCCGGCGGCGAGCAGCTCCCGGTAGCGGGCGAGGAGCGGCTCGCGCTGCGCGGTGGACAGCTGGCGGTGCCCCTGCGCCCGCGCCTGGTCGGCGGCCGTGCGCATCTGCTGCAGCAGCGCCTTCAGCTCGCCGGCCCAGGCTTGCTGGTACTGCTCCTCGAGGAAGGTCAACTCGCGCAGGTGGTGGACATTGCAGAGCGCATGGCGGCACGCGGTGTACGCCCGGTAGCCCGCCCAGCCGTCGTGGACGCTCACGCCGCGTGAAGGCGGGCAGGATGCCGATGGCGTCGGTCGCCTCGCTGCCGCGCTTGGCGTGGATGGCGTAATGCGTCAAGCGGCTGGTGCTCGCCACATGCGCCCAGGCGAGTTGCCCGCCGCGGCGCACGCCGGTCTCGTCGCAATGCAGCACCGGCGCCTGCCGCAGCGCGGCTTTGAGCGCCGCCTCCACGGGCGCCAGCGTCCGAGCCGCCTGTTGCACCCAACCCACCAGCGTGCCGCGCGCCAGCCGCACTCCCACCAGGTCGGCCAGCAGCTGCTGCACACGGCCGAGCGGCACGAATTGCGCCTCGACCAGGTAGACCGCCAGCGCCCGCAGCCGGGGGCCATACTGCGCGCGGCTCGGCGTCTCGGGCGGGAAGGCGCCCACCGTCACGTGCTGGCACGCCGGACAGCGCACGTGCAGCGCCTGGTGCTCCGTGACGCGCAACCGCACCGGCGGCAGGTCCTGCACCTGGCGGCGTTCATGCAGCACCACCGCCGCACCCTCCAGCGTGGCGTCTGGCACTGCCCACAGACCGCCGGGCGGTGCTCAACGACCGCATCCGGCGTGGCCACCAGATGCAGCGTCTCCCCGCGATGCCCCAGTTGCCCCCCAGGCTCGCTTCCCACTCCGCTGCCGCAGGCTCTTGGTCTTGCGCTTGAGCCCATCGCTGGAGGGCGGCTTGCCGCTGTTGTGGCTGTCCTTGGCCAGCCGGGCTTCGAGCTCCTGCACGCGCGCCAGCAACGCGGCGATCTGCTCGCGTTGGCGCGCGTTCTCGGCTTCCAGTTCGGCGAGGCGTTCCGCTGGCGTCATGCGTCCATGCTACACCTGCTCTGCAAGTCCGCCTGACCTGCTACCAGATCGGTACAATTATGCGCGACGAACTGGCCGGTGCCGACGGCGAAGTCGTGTGCGTTCGAGACCGTCAGGTCCCACATGCTCGCCGTGCCCAGCACGACGACCGTCGCCACCACCGTCGCCATGCGCCCGTCGAGCAGTCGCACCGGCTCACCGACGCGGAGCTACCCCACCAGCACCCAACCGTCATCCGCCGAGAGCCACGGGTGGTTCGCCGTCGTCTGCACCGTCTCGTTGTAGCCCGAGGTCGCGGCGGCGCCGACCGTGCCCTATTGAGCTGTCGCCTTCGTCGTGGTTGCCGTCGCATTTTCGGATGGAGCGGCCTTCGCCGTTGCCTTGGCGGGGGCCGTCACGCGCAACGCCACATCGAGCAGGTCGCTGTCGCGGTGGATCAGCGTCCGTTCCACCGCCTGGATGCTACTGATCCACTACAATGCCGTGCGCCCCATTGACACCGTGAATGCCTCCTTGCCTGTCATGGACGAAGCCTCGTAGTACACGTTATCGTTGGCGAGGGCTACCCCACCTCTCCTGTGCATTTCCCCGATGGATAGGTGCCAAGCTACACGGATATCGACTCTAATCTGGAGTAGGAATCCATGCATCTTCGCTCTCTCGAGTCCGGAGTTTACCAATAGCATGCTCTAATTCACGCGATTCGGCATAGTCAGGGCCAATCAATGAAAGCATCTCCTCGAGAAATGGCAAAGCTGCTGGCGTCGCTCGCCCGAGCGCGGAGATCGCGACATCGTCGGGGTGCAGAATTACAGCCCGAATCAGTAGAGTTTCTTCGTCCGCCGGAGTTGACAGTGCTGACAAAACGCGCACGGCCATTGTCCGTGTCTTTGGCACCTCGGAGAATATCAGACTCCGAGCAAGCTCTAACACTTGCTGTGCCTGCTGCTCTGACCGTACTTGCCTTCGAGCCGCTCGCAGCGCAAGCGGAGATCCTGCCTCTGCAAATTCGAGGAGCGTCTCGAATGCCGCGCTCGTCGATACCTCCGCCAATGCGATGAATGCTAGATCACGAAGCACGGGCTCCCGCAGCGCCTGGATAGCACGCTTTTCGGCAAACGGATCATCCGCATCTCCAAGAAACGCTAACGCTCGCAGCGCAAAAGCACGGACAGATACCGAAGAATCGTCCAGCAAACTGTGGCACACCTCTATTAAGTGTACGTGGTTCACTGTCTCGGATTCTTGCAGTGCCTTCCAAGCCGCATCTGGATCTCTGAGGATTGCTTCTATCCAGATCCCGATTTCCTGATGCATATCCTCAATCCTCGCATCCTCCTGTGGCAACGCCTGTCAAGAGCGATTCTCTCCTAGGGTCTGTTGACATTTCAGCGCAACCAGAGGAGCGTGCAAACAAACTGGACGAAGCCTCGTAGTACGCAGTTGATCTAGGCTGATACGGACTTGTACCTGCCACAGCTATATACGCCTTCGTGGTGCAACTCCAAACACCAGTCGTCTTTAGGATCAAAGGTGAACACGTCGTCAGTCGCTGGAAACCAGATATCGTCTAGGTGCGCGCCCACTTCCTGCACTGGCACAATAACGCCAAAGTCACCGTACGCCCATATCACGTGTGCGCGGCGCCGAGGCTGTACTCCAAATCGACCTAGTAAGTTCTGTACGTCCGCTGCTGACAGTTGATCGATCTGACCGTAGACAACATCGCCTGTCTTCTGCCAGTCGATTTGCTGGTTAGTGTCAAACTGGAAGTGTGTGTTTAGCCACTTCACCGCTGCGCGATAGCTGTCTGCAGAAAGAGGCTCCAGGCAGCGTTGGACTTCTACGTGCCTCATCAATCTCGTGATTTGGAACGGCTGCATTTCTTAAACTCACATACCTCGTGAAGGACACCCATCCGCAACAACCTCAAATGAGCATCCTCGGAAGTCCTCACTCTCTCAAATCGCAATTCACGGTGGGGCAGGCTTGGTAGTGGAGTCTCAGGCCAACTCGCCGCGCTCACCACCGTCGTCGCCACCGACTGCACCGCCGAGGTGACCGCGGCGACGATGCTGCAGGCGAACCAGCAGTGCCCGCTCGGGTCGGTCTTCGTCTCGGGATTGCCCTCGACGTAGGCGTAGCGCGAGAGGCCCCAGACGTCGTAGCCCCCGCCCGGCAGGATCGTGTCTGCACTAATAAACAGCCTATGGAGATTGAGCCGCAGCTTCGAGTCGCCTGGCTAGACGCGCCAGTTCAGCATCGGTCATGTCGTGCTGGACTCCTTCGTCCATCAGCATCAAGTCGTAGATTGCATCCTTTATCTCATCCCAGTGGGGCTCATCAAAGGACATCCGTCCACTATCCTCGTCGAGTTGGGCTTGGAATGCCCACTTAGCAAGATCCGTCTTGGTCGTTTTGCCGGCCAAGGTTCTTTCAATAGCCTTGGCGACATCATCTAGGCATAATCGGAGGGGCATGTATCGCTGGTCCTCTCCTGAAAGGTCCCTAAGAACCTGCCGTGGTCAAAGCGGTAATGGGGAAGATCGACGGCAATGCTGTCAATCGTCTTTGGATGTACGACTCTCACGCTGCCGTCAGCTGCATAACTCTCGTACCACGATCGCCACATACCGGTGTCTGGATTGAATTCTCGCACGAACCGGGAACCTGATGTTGAACCTGGGTTTGTCGCTGGTTTGAATTTGTCGTGAAACCGAGTCCGACCATCTGGCAGCTGTTTGGTATCGTACTTCTGGCTGAAGCGGTCTAACTTGGCTTGATCTGCCGGATCGACAGGCCTCGAGCAATTATGCACGACGAACATGCCACTGCCCACGGCGAAGTCATGCACATTCGAGACGGTAAGATCCCACATGTCCGCCGCGCCCGGCACCACCACCGTCGCGACGACGATCGCCGTGCGCCCGTCGAGCAGTCGCACCGGCTCGCCGAGCTTGAGCTGTCCCGCCAGCACCCAACCGTGATCCGCCGAGAGCCAAGGGTGGTTCGCTGTCGTGTGCACCGTCTCATTGGAGGCCGAAGTCGCAGTGACACCGACCGTGCCCGGGTCAGCGGTCGCCTTCGTCGTGGCGGCCGTCGTATTCTCGGACGGAGCGGCCTTCGCGGTCGTAGTTGTATTCGCACGGGTCGTCACTCGCAGGGTCACGTCGAGCAGGCCCGTGTCGTGGTGGATCGAGGTGCGCTGCACTGTCTGCGCGCTGGCTTTCCCCGTCGCCGGGTCATAGGCCTCCACCTGGTCGCCGACCTTCAGCGCCGCGATCGGCACCGCGCCCGTCGGCGTCGCCACCAACGTCTGCGGCGCGAACGACAGGTTGCAGACGTCGCCCGCGTGATCGGCCGCCTCGGTCGCCGCGTCCTCCCCGGCGTGCTCGGCAGCGTCCTCGGCGGCGTGTTCAGCCACGTCGGCGGCGACGTGCTCGCCCACCTCCGCTGCCACCCCGAGGCCGCGCACCAGCTCGCCCGCCCCACCACCATCGAGGCGTCCATCGCCACGTTCAGCGTGAGGTCGGCGATCGCCCCGATCTTGTGCGACCAGTCGCCGTCGGTGGCGATCGTGCGCACGTCGTTGATCATCGACGAGACGCCCGTCGCCGCGTCGGCCACTGCTAGCACCACCGGCGCCACCGCACTGACCACCGTCGTCGCCGCACTGACCACCGTGGTGGTGGCCTGCGTCACCGTGCTCACCACCGTCGTCGCCACCGCGCTCACCGCTGAGGTCACCGCGGCGACGATGTTGCAGGCGAACCAGCAGTGCCCGCTCGGGTCGGTCTTCGTCTCGGGGTTGCCCGCCACGTAGGCGTAGCGCGAGAGGCCCTAGACGTCGTAGCCCCCGCCCGGTGGGATCGTATCCGCGCTGGTGAACTGCCCCGCCAATCGACCACCCGCGTCAATTGGTATCTTCTAGCGAAATTACTGTTAGAATTCCCTATATTCCGAGTACCGCAGAGGACTCAAGGATGAGTGGGAACCATTCCGACTCTTAGCGTCAACTCATGTCCCCCGACTCCCCTCCGTTGCGTTGTTCTAACTGGTCAATGGCATATGAGAGTGCTCTATATTCTAGAGTGTTTTTCGGGTAGGAACTCCGAATTGTCATCAGATCAGGGATGATTGCAACGGACGCTTCAGCAAGCGCCTCGACCACGAAATCGTCAGCAAACAGGCGTGCTGCCGAAAGTAGGATCGCCTGCTCTGCCTTGGGTGTGGAAAGTCGAAGAAGAATACGAAGCGATGCCTCACGGAGCCTGAGACCCTTGGTGCCAGGTACGAGTAGATATTGACGAGCTAATGGAAGCAATTGGTCTGCATCACTCTGACTGCGAACCTGGTCTAAGGCTGACTCAAGTGCCGTCGCCGAGCCTTCTTTCGCATATATTAGCAGCGCAGGAAACGCCCGAGAAGTGCCTACTCTTCTGAGCGCAAATAGCGCATCATCTCGGAGGCGTGGGTCGTCAATCGCTGCCAAGGCACTCGACTCTGCAGCCAAGTCATCTCGATCGCCTAGCTGACCGAGCTTCCAGAAAGCGGTGCGCTTGACCACTTCATTTGGATCCTGAGCAAGTTTCCGACATAGGATCACAAATTCATCGTGATCAAGTGTATTGAGTGCATCCAAATCCTTCCGGGCCTGAAGCGTGTCGCGCACTATCTCCACCCGCCACCTGTGGATATCTTGGTCGTCCATCGCTGCCTCTCAACTGCTTCTGGCATGAAGGGGTGCACTCAAACGGAACATGGATCAACTCGAGGTGGATGGGATAAATCGGGACTGATTCAGAACTTGCCGCTAGAAAACTTGAAAGCCGCCTCCTCCCAATCGCGCATCTCTGGGTCAAAGTTCGCCGAGATCTCTCGCAGAACGTTGGCCCCTCGATCCATAAACTTGAAGTAGTACCGTTGTGAAAAGCGTGCGTCGTGGGTTATGTCATTCGCAGCAGCGTCGGGACCCTCCGCGAACTTGTAATCCCATTGATAACTGGAGCTGAAGTCACGATCGAATTTTTCCGTGTTTTTTATCAGATCGGCTCCTTGGCGTTTCTCGAATTCGTTGGCATCAGTTCCTGGCTCGTCGTGGCCGTCAACCCCTTTGGCACAATTATGCACGACGAACTGGCCGGTGCCCACGGCGAAGTCGTGGACGGTGGAGACGGTCAGGTCCCACATGTCCGCCGCGCCCGGCACCGTCGTCGCCCACCGCGCTCACCGCCGAGGTCACCGCGGAAGATGCTGCAAGCGAACCAGCAGTGCCCCGTCGGATCCGTCTTCGTCTCGGGGTTGCCCGCCACGTAGGCGTAGCGCGAGAGGCCCCACAGGTTGTAGCCCTGCCCCGGCAGCACGTCGTCGCCGCTGACGAACTGGCCCAGCACCGGGTTGTAGTAGCGGGCGACGAAGTAGCTGAGCCCCGTCGTCGCGTCCTGCCGCTGCCCGCTGAAGCCCTTGGTCGTCGGCATCACGCCGCTGTAGCGCACGCCGCCGTACGGCATGTAGAGCTGGCGGGCGACGACGTTGCCGACCACGTCCAGCGCCTCGGTAACGCTGGAGAGCCCGTCGTCCCCCAGCAGGGAGAGCGTGGACCCGCTGCCGCTGCCGACGCGCACATAGGTGGCCGCCCCCGGCACCACGAGGTACTTGGTCAGCGTTGACCCCGTAACCTCCGTCACGCCGCCGACGCAGAGGGTCGTCGTGGTCGTGCCCGAGACAGTCTGCTGCTGCGCCACGCGGTTTCCGTGACGCCAGCCGCGCTCTAGTGAGCGGTCGCCTTCGTCGTGGTTGCCGTCGCATTTTCGGATGGAACGGCCTGCGCCGTCGCATCGGCGGGGGCTGTCACTGTGGATTAGCGTGCGCTGCACCGTACGCGCGCCGACCTTGCCTGTCTCCCACCGTGAGCGCCGCGATGGGAACCTCGCCGCCAGGCATCGCCACAAAGGTGGTGGGAGCGAAGGAGAGTGGACATATGGCACTCTCTGGCCCGCTGCTGTCCCCCGCGGCGGCACTCGCTCCACCGTTGTCCCCGTCAATGCCGCCTAAGAAGTGTCTTGCCGAGCGGACGAGTGAAATGTCCAAGCGCGCCATCAACATGCCGGCGAAGCCTCCAGCGCCGCCCGTCGCCACGCCGAAGCGCGAAGGACATACCCGCCGCTTAGCCCTTGCGCCGAGCCACGCCGTGTGCTATACTCAGTTGGAACATATGTTCATGTGGATCGTCATCGTTCAGCGCAGTGGCCGCACCTCCCAGCAGGAGGCGGGGAGCAACTTCCGAATTTCCGCTTCAGGAGCGGTTGCCCCCTCTCAAATGCCTCCAATTCCCCCTCCAGACCCTGATCGACATGAAAAAGCGGAAGAAAACGGAAATTTCGCTTCGATGCGTCGCCTGCGGGACAGCAGACAATCCCGAATTCAACGGCTCTCCCGCGCTAGCGGCCTGCACACCTCAGTGCCGAGCGACACATCCGCAATTTCCTCCACGCCTCCCAGCGCGAGAAACGCTGAACGGTCGTTATACCGTTTCTGCTGGCGTTGCCGTCGGCGTTGCCGTCGGCGTTGTCACGCCCTCCGCCGTTTCGGCGATCAGTTGATCCACCACGGCGTTCAGGTCGCCGGTGCGCTCGTAGGTCGCTAGCTGGCGGTCGGCGCTGGTGCCCTCGTCGAGGATCTTGAAGGCGTACTCCACCTCTTTGCGGCTGCCTAGCTCGTCCACCACGTCGTCCACGAACCAGGTGATCAGCTCGCGGATCAGTTCACGCGCGGGCAACTCCTCCTGCTTGCCGAAGTCGATCAGTTTACCGTCGAGACCGTAGCGCACCGCGCGCCACTTGTTTTCCTCGATCAGGTCGGCGGGGTAGATGCGGAAGGTGAAGTTGTCGCGGCGCAGCTTCCAGACCTTGGCGATCACCGCCTGTAGGATGGCGGCGATGCAGACCGCCTCGTCAACTCGCGTGCAGACATCGCAGATGCGCGCCTCGACGGTCGGGTAGCTGTGATTCGGGCGCAGGTCCCACCAGATCTTCGAGCCGTCGGGGATCGAGTGCGTGGCGGTCAGCGTGTCGAGCAGGTAGGTGAAATCGCCCCAGGAATGGAAGACCCGCGGGATACCCGTCCGCGGGAAGTTGCGAAAGATCACGCTGCGGTAGGATTTCAGTCCCGTTTTGCGGCCCATCCAGAACGGCGAGCTGGTCGAAAGGCAGAGCAGGTGCGGCAGCATGTAGCGCGCCACGTTCATCGCCTCGATGAGGAACTCGCGATCCTCAATGCCGACGTGGATGTGCGTGCCGAAGATCAACAGTTGCCGCGCGAGGTCTTGCATGTCGTTCTGCACGCCAATGTAGCGCTCGAAGGGGGTGATCTCCTGCTTCATCCAGCTCGAAAAGGGATGCGTCCCCGCCGCGGCGATTCGCATGCCTTTGCTCCCCGCCAGCTCGATCAGCGCGCCGCGCAGCCGCACCAGTTCCTGGCGGACCTCTGCCGGCGTGTGGCAGACCTCCGTGCCGATCTCGATGATCGACTGGTGCAGCTCCGGCTTCACCTGCTCCTTGAGGATCAACCGGCCCTCGTCCAGGATCTCGGTGATGAAGGACTTCAGCTCGCGCGTCTCGGGATCGATGATCTGATACTCTTCTTCGACGCCGAGCGTTAACGATGGCGCTTGCATGGTGCAATCTCCTCTGCCGGACGCGGCGCCCGACGGCGGCCCCGCGCTTCAGGTTAGCGTTTGGCGACGACGAAGGTAGGCACCGACGAGCCACCGCCCGCCGTCACGTTGACCAGCGCCTCCGTCGAGAGGCGCGTCAGGCAGCCGTCGGCAAAGGCGTCGTCAAAGACGAACGGCGCCGTGTCGAGGATGCGATCGAACGTGTGCAGGTTGCCGTCGCTATAGGTCGGGTACGGCTCCTCCGGGATGGCGACGCGCTCCTGCACCACGAACGGCTCGACCAGCGCCGTCTGGATCGCCTGCTCCCACTCCGCCGGAGGGGTCTGCCAGCCGAGCACGATGCCCTTGCCGCCGTATTCGTCGTTGGCCTTCAGCACCATGCGCTCACGCTGTTCCACGATGAAGGGCACCAGATCGACGCGCTGCCCGGCGTGCTCCGTGTGGCGTTCCTCCACGCGGCGCGTCCACGGCACGTGGGCGGCGATTGCGGCCCGCTCGGCGGCGGAGTACAGTCCCGCATTGCGCTCGTCGCTGAGCACGGCCAGGCTCGCCTTCTTATGCAGCAGCTTGCAGCGCCAGGGATTCACCATGCAGACCGCGCCGTCGCGCACCGCGCGCACCACTGGTGACTGCATACCCTCGCGCGCCAACAGCTCCGAGATCAGCACGCGTTTGTAGATCAGCGTGACGTGAAAGTCGCCGGCCATCAGCTTGCCGTCACGGTACTCCACCGCGCGCGGATCGCAGGTGACGGCGGGGATACCCTGCGCGTTGAAGTAGTCCGCGAAGAGCAGGTGCTCGCTATACGTCACCACTTCGCGCCAATCGAGGATGCCGATGCGTGGCCGCTCGCGTCCGCCGGACCACTGGGCGAAGGCTCGCAGCAGCGCATGCAGCACGTTATGGCGCGCCGGCAGCGGCTGCACCTCGTACCGTTGGAGGAAGTCCCCCATGATCGGCAGGCCCAGAAAGACCTCGGTGAGCGCGTCGTTATAGGCGGGCGCGGCGGGCGTCTCGGCGTTGTACTCCACCACTTTGAGAGCTTCCTCGCCGTCGAGGTCAGTCGAGAAGAAGGTGTCGAGTCGCCCGGTCGGGCTGGAGGCGCGAAAGCCGGGATCATCGCGCAGCAACGCTTCTTCCTGCTCGGTTGGCGCGAACTGGGCGCGCACGGTGGGATCGGCCAGCGCGGCGTTGTACGCCTTGCCAAAGGCGCTGAGCAATACCCCCACGCGTCGCCGTACATCCGCATACTGCTCCGGCGTCAGAAAGCGCGGCCGCAGCACCGTCGCCAGCGGACGGTCGCCGAAGTAGAGGTTGCGGCGCCGTGTCTGATCCTCAAGCTGCGCCCACGAGTCGGCGGCCACCTGCTCGGTCAGCAGGTCATGATAGGTGGAGATCGCTTCGCGCAGCGCCGTTTGTGCCATAGTGCCCTCCCCGCCCTCGTCTGCACTCGGGGTGCCCGCACGCAACGCCCATTGCTGGTGTATCGGTGGCATGCCACTTCCCATTGCCTCGTGCACGCCGTCGATGGCTAGATCGAGCTGGGCGATTCCTTCGACATCTCGCCGAGCAGCTCGCTCACCGTCTCGTCGTGGGTCGCGCCGTTGGAGCCGTTCGCGTCGCCGGCAAGCCCGGGGCCGCGGTCGCTCTGCAAGAACGCGCTCCAGCGCAGGTCGCGGAGTTGCGGGCGCGGATGCTTGGCGAGGCGAATCGCCATGTCAGCCATCTTGGTGACTGCCCAATTGAAATAGTGGGGTGTCAGCGAGTAGACGTCCATATCGGGCGCGGGGTTCATGAAGTCAATGGCGTAGGGCACGCCGTCGCGGATCGCCCACTCCATCGAGTTCATGTCGTAGCCGAGGGCGCGGCAGAGGGTCAGCGACTCGGCGACGATACGCGCGCCAAGCTCTGGCGAAAGGTGCTGGTGCTCGACGTGGTATTTGCGCTCACGTGGGTCGTACTTGATGGGCATGACGTCTTCCTGCCCAATGCAGACGCAGCGGACGAAATGCTCCCACTCGATGAACTCTTGCACGATCATGGTGAGCAGGCCGGAGTTGTCGTAGTGGTGAATCAATTCGTCGATGCTGTGGCAGACGTAGACTTCCTTCCAGCCGCCGCCGTGCGCGTCTTTGAGAATGCAGGGGAGGCCCACGTAGTCGGTGATCGCCTGCCAGTCCAATGGGAAGGTGAGGTTGCGCAGACTTTCGTTCGGCACGATGCCGGGCACGTAGTCTTTGTTGGGCAGGGCGAGCGTCTTCGGGCTGGCGATGCCGAGCTTGGTGGCAAGCGTCGCCTCGAAGAACTTGTCGTCCGCCGTCCACATAAAGGGATTGTTGACCACCGAGACGCCCTGCAAGACGGCGTACTTGAGATAGGTGCGGTAGTAGGGGATCTCGTGGGAGATGCGGTCGATGATCACGGCGTAGTCGCAGGGTTCGTCCATGCGCGTGCCGCCGATCTTCATGAACTCGGCGACCACGCCCTCGTCGCGTTTGTTGACCTCTTCGATGAAGGCTGGCGGCCACGACCACTCGCGCCCGACGAAGAGTCCAACCTTGAGCGTCATGGCGATCCTCCCTCTGACGTGTTGTTGCGTCTCGTCTAGGGTACACCCGCGTCTGTGGATGCGCCTGCTGCCTACGGGGTAAGCGGATCGTTCGAAAAGCTCTCGCCGAGAAGCGGGTTAGTCGTGGCCGCCGACGTATTTGCGAATCATATCGCGCCACCAGGGCCAGTCGTGCGCCCAGCCGTCCCAGATACGCAGCGCATGCCAGATGTTCTTGCTCCACAGTTCGCCAGAGAGCAGTTCATTGTTGGGGCGGTGCGAGTCGTCTCTGCCGGTGGCGAGAATGATGTCGACGTGCCGCAGGGCGGCGAGCCGATTAGGGTCTTGCTCGTTGGCGATGTAGGCGACGGGGTTGTTGAAGTAGACATCGTCGTCGGAGTAGCCGTTGACGAAGCCGCTAATGTCGTAGAGCCCACTCATGCCGATCGTGCGGTCCACCAGTTCAGGGTGACGGAGGGCGAAGTTGACGGCATGATAGGCGCCGAAGCTCGCGCCAGCGGTGATCAGGAATGGGTTGGCGTTGCGCGACTTACTCCATGGGACGACCTCGTGCTGGAGGTAGAGATCGTACTCGACCTGCCGATGAGCACGGTCGGCAGGCGACTTCCATTTGGCATACCAACTCTCGGAGTCCACGCTGTCGACACAGATGATCTGGAGCTGCCCCGCCTCAAGTTGGTCGGCGAGCGGCTCATTCATGCCCTGGTCTTCCCACTGGAAGAAGCGCCCCTGTGACGTGGGGAAAACGATCATGCGCGCGCCCGCGTGGCCGAAGACAAGCAACTCCATGTCGCGGCCAAGCATGGGGCTGAACCAACTGTGATAGTCGCGATACATCGTGCGGCAACGCTTCTCTACTCGCGGGGCAGATGCAGCCTGCCGCCAGCCGTGCGCAAGATTGCTTGCGGCAATGGTATGTCAACCGGCGCGGCATGTCAACGGAGCGGCGCAGGACACCACTTTTACCCACCGCGCGCCGCACGCTGCGAACAGGCATCCACATGTCGTCGAGAAAGCCGGCTACCTCGGATTGAGCACGCACCGATTACGCGAGCAACGCGCGATAGTTCTGCTCGTCTTCGGGACTCATGCCGGAGAGGCGCAGATGGAGGATACATTGCGGCCTTCCCTGCGCGGGGGCGTCTTCGGCGCGGAGGATCGTCGCCTCGGCATAGACGACGCGCTGTGGCAGGTAGGCGCTGAGGGCAATTGGCCCCTGGTGGTCGCGCCAGCGGGCCGAGCCGACTCGCACGATCAGCAGATCGGGTCCAGCGGGGATGCCGCGCCCGACAGAGGGGAATTCGCGCGACCCCTCCTCGCCGGCGGAAAGCTCGACATCGAAGCCGAGTGGGCCGGTAAACGCAGGGGCGCGGCGGCGCGGCGCCTCGACGACGTGGCGTTGAGGCGTGGTACGTACCAGCACGCGGATGACGGCCACTTCACCGAGGGCTACCAGCGTCAGGGCCAGCAACAACGGCACGATACCGTTCGGCACCGAGGGAATCGCGGAGTGGAGCATTCCCGTAAGTGGCAGGACGACGTAGAGCGCGACGACGGCGGCACCGGCCAGCATGAAGGCGGCGAGTCGCAAAATGTCAGCCGCTCCGGTAGGCGCGACCTCTTGACGGATGGGAGCGGTGACCTTGGGCGCGGCCCTTGGGGCGGCGACCATGGGTCTGGACGGTAGAGCGGCGTAAGCGCCAAGCGTTGGCGCGATGCGCGGCTGGGCGTTAACCGGACGCGAGGCTGGTGGAGGGGTGCGGGGCTTCGGCTGGGTCTGCGGATTGGGGGTGCGACTGACGACGAAGCTCATAGTGAGATAGCCCTCCAGTTCATGGCGCGGTCGGCCTCGATCGTCTTAGGGGTGGTGTGCCAGGTGACGCGATGGTCTCCAGTGATCCATTTGAACGCAGCCCAGAAGCCCGCGGCGGTCTCGACGAAGCTCGCGACGGGGGTGAGGGCGAAGGCTCGCGCGCCTTCGGTAAGCCGTTGCACAGGTGTCAGGTCTTGTGCCTGGGCGAGGTTATACCAGACGCCAATCAGCATCGAGTTGAGCCAGAGGAAGCCGACGAAGACCAGCCATGCCGTGAGCAGCAAGGGCAGCGGGATGAACGTTTGGCCGCTGAGCACGACGGCAGTTTGATAGAGGAGGAACGGCACCGCGAGCGCACCCGTTGGGCAGCCCAGCGCGAAGGTGAGGATGCGGTAGCGCGTCGGCAACGTCAGGCGCAGGCGCTCGCGCAGTGGCAGCTTGTGGTAGGAGGGTTGGCGCTGAAGCACCGCCAGGCCTTGCAAAACGCCCTGAATCCAGCGGAGACGCTGGCGGAAGGCACTCTGGATCGAGAACGGCGGCTGTTCAAGCATGACGCACCCATGCCAGCCGAAGATGCTGGGACCGTAGCGCAGGTAGGCGAGCGTGCCGAAGACGTAATCCTCGGCGACGAACGGCTGACCGTCTAGCGTGCCGAAGTCCCAGCCGAACTGATCTTCGAGGGCTTCATCGACGACGAGGTTGGAGCCGTGGATGTGGATTGGATGGCCGTCCTCCATGACGTGACGGCACTCGTAGCAGACGATCGGGCGGTTGCACTCCATCGCGCGACAGATGGCGCTGGCGTCGGCAAATTCGAGGGGGTAGTAGATCGGCCCTTCGAGGATCTGCTTGTCGGTGGTGGCGAGGCAGGCCAACAGCTTACGCAGTTCGTCGGGTTCCATTACGCTTTCTTCGTCGTAGTGGACGATGAAGGTGCGACCCGGCTTGCGGTGATAGCCTCGGCGACGCTGCTCGACCATGTAATGCAGCGCGCGGGCCTTGAGTCCGGTGTCACGCGGGGTCCTGTAGCTGGTAGGGAGCACGAGAGCATCGGCCTCGAGGAGGACAGGGAGTAGCGCAAAGTCACTTTTCAGCAGGTGGGCCTGCTCGCGCGACTCAGTGACGACCTCGATGCTGAGGCGCGAACAGTAGACATCAGGGGCTTCGCTCGCCAGCGCGATGATGTTCTGGATGCCGCGGCGGATGACGTCCGTTGTGCCGGGCGCGCCACGCGTGGTGATCTGGAATTTGATGAAAGGGAGATCGGGTAGCGCGCGGACGGCGTCGCTGGTGACGGGCGCGAGTTGACGATAGCGGCGCCACGAGAAGAAGAAGCTGGCGTAATAATAGAAGAGGCGGATGCCGATGAAGGTGATCAGCGCCACCAGGAGATAGCCGAGCAGGCGGACGAACGGGAACATGGACGATTCCTCCGCGTGAGGATGGTGGCTGGCGTCATCCAGCCAGAGAGTGGGCGTTAGCCGCGCTCGGAGCCCGCGTGGCGTGGGCAGTGAGCGCGAGGCGGAGTATCGAGAGTACGGTAGGAACCACAGTGGGCGCAGGGTTTACCGAGGGCAGTGCATGGTGGGGCGCCGCAGAAGGCCAGATGTGCTCGGCGCAGCAGACATAACCACAGTACCCCACGGGTAACGTGTGAGGGGAAGATAGTACCAATTGGTGTCCGCAGCATCTGCGGAGAAGGCGGCGGAACAAGGACTGTGCCGGCCATGTTATGTCGCAGTCGGGAAACGTGTCGCGGGTGAGACACGTGGATGGTCTGCTGCCCGCGACGGGAGGGTCGAGGGCTACTCCTGGATGACGCTGGTCAGCATTGCCAGCTTCGGAGGCGGGTTCGATCCGGCGAGTCTGCGCTTGCCATCCAAGCTGAACCCGGCGCTCAAGAAGATGCTGGCGAGTGACGCGCGGGATAGGAAGGCGAGCCGCGCACGGGCGCATACGCCGACCGAAACGCTTCAGACGTCATTCGCAGGTGTGAGCGCGCCGGTGTAGCAACACGAAAGGAGCGACGCATCATGAGAAAGTCTACTGTCACCAAAGTCTGGGTTGCCGGGGCGATTGTGATGGTCGCCGGGTTAGTCTTCGGCGGCGTTTTCCTGGCGTTGATGCTCGCCAATGGCGGCCACTGGGAGCAGGTAGGGGATACCACCAACTGGAACTTCGTGCCCAGTCGGGACAGCTACTTCTGGACGACGCTTGGCCTCATGATCACTGGCTTCAGCGTTGCCGCTGCTGGCTGCATAGTGCAGGTAGTGGCATGGATTGGGGCGGTGGCTAACGTGGCGCGTCTGGCGGACAAGACGTGGTTCTTGATCCTCCTGATAGGTGGGATTGTAGGTTTTGGGTTTGCCCCGATCGGGTTCGCCGCGATGGTCGCCTACCTGATCGCTGGACCGGCCGACGTAGGGGAGCCGCGACCCGACCAGCCGTATCCAACCTATCCACAGTCGCCGATGCAGGGACCGCCGACGTTCGCGCCGACTACTTAGCGCATTGGCACGGGTGCACGAAGGCGTTGTGGTCAGAGCGCAAGGTATGAGGGAGTGAGGGATCTGTCATGAAGAGCATCGTGATTTATGCGTCGCACTTCGGCAACACCAAGCGCGTCGCGGAGGCCATCGCCGACGGTATGCGTCTGCGAAGCGAGGTACAGCTTTACGCGGTGGATGAGGCGCCTACCGCGTTCCCCGCGGGGATCGATCTCGTCGTCATCGGTGGCCCGACCGAAGCGTTGCGGATGACGCCGCCGATGAAGTCGTATCTGGATAGCGTGGAGACGAGCACGCTGCACGGCATCGCCACGGCGGCGTTCGATACTCGTCTGCACATGCCGCGCTGGATCCTCGGCTCGGCGGCGGGTGGCATCAAGCGACGGCTCCACGCGGTGGGTGCCAACGTGATTGCACCCGAAGAGAGCTTCTTTGTGGCGGGCAGCCCCGCTGAGTTGCTGCCGGGTGAGCTTGACCGCGCCAAAGCATGGGGCACTCTGCTCGCCGAGCACGTGACGACGGCACAACCCGCTCTCGCCGAGACTGCCCGCTAATCGAGCGGGCATTCGGCGGCTGGCAGCGGTCCGTACCCGTTGGCTTCCCCGAGTGAATGGGGCTTTCGCGTGGGACGCGACTGATCGTGCCGCCACGCGGGGTAGTTTCTGTGAAGGGGGCTTTCAAATGAACGCCGCCACAAATACGACGAAACCGCGACGGAGCCGGGAGATCCTTGGCCCGCCACAGCGATTTGGCGAGTTCGTCTCGCTGGTGATCTCGGTCTTGGTCATCGGGTTTTTCGCCTATCATCTGGCGGAGAATACCGGCTTCTTCACCGCCGAGTTCGGACCGCAGGCGGCGTTTTTCTTCTTCGGGCCGATCGTGCTGGCGATGGCCGCGCCATTCACGCGGGCGGCGGTGGGCCTGCGCAATCCGGCTCGACCGCTGGAGGTGCTGTCGAACGTGTTTACGGCCATAGCGGCGATCTGGCTGCTGGCGGTCTTCCCGTTCGACTTCACGCACCTGGCGGACGCGCTGCCCAGCGGGTCGCGGTTCTTGCTGGCGTGGGCCAACAACGACATTGGCAGGATTCCCTTCATCCTCGAAGCGATCTTCTGCCCGATCGCCGCGTTGGTGGCGCTGGTGACGTTCGTCACGCACGTGGGGCATGAGCCGCGCAACCCCTCCGGTTGGGGCGCAACTGCGTAAGTGCCCGAGCGTCTGCTCTGGCGTGGCGCCGGTGAGGGGGTGCGTGATGTGCAGAAGGCGAAGGGAGGCACCACATGTCTGCATCGATCAAGTGGATTCCGCCGGAGAACCTCACGCACGAGCAGCAACCGGCGGCTCATGCCGTGGCGTCTGACTGGAAGAAGCTTTACCTGGTTGGAGGCGCGGCGTCGCTGCTCTCGGTGGTCTGCATCGTCGTGGCGGTGGTCGTCTTCGTCGCGAATCCACCGCCGACAATGGCCGCGGACTGGTTCGCGCTGTTTCAGCGCAACGGCGTGCTCGGGCTGTTCGACCTTGACCTGATGATGCTGACGAGCTATGCGCTGATGGGCGTCGTCTACCTCGCGCTCTACGGCGCTCTCAGGCGGGCCAATGAGCCGTTTATGCTGCTCGCGACCGTCGCTGGCTTCGTCAGCATCGCGACGTATATTGCGTCGAATCCCGCGTTCGGCATGCTGTACCTCAGCAACCAGTATGCAAGCGCGACATCCGCCGCGGAGCGGACGCAGCTCCTGGCGGCAGGGCAGGCGACGCTGGCGAGCTGGCAGGGCAGCGCCTATAACGTGAGCTACGTGCTGGGTGGCATCGCCGCGCTGATCATCGCGGTCGTCATGCTGCGCAGCGAGGTCTTCAGCAAGGCGACCGCCTACGTCGGGATCGTGCTCGGCGTGATGATGCTGCTGCCGGCGGACGCGGGTCCGGTGGGCCTCGTCGTCTCGCTGGTCTCGCTGGTGCCGACGGCGATCTGGCTGATCCTCATCGCACTGCGGCTGTTCGAGTTTGGACGCTCGACGGGCGGCGCGCCCGCGTACTCGCTGGAACTGCGGCTCTCGAAGGATCACCGCTGACGCGTGGGACGATCCCGCCACTATTTCAGCCGTTCGGCGAAGAAGGTGGTGAGGCGGGCCCAAGCGTCGGCGGAGGCGGCGGGATTGTAAGCCTTGCCCTGGTCGTTGAAGAAGGAATGCTTGGCGCCAGGGTAGATTTTGATGTCGTGCGGGACATCGTAGCGGGTGAGGGCTTGATCGAGGGTGCGGCCCGACTTGGCGGTGAAGTCGCTTTCGGGATAGGAGCCGACGACGGGGCACATGCGGCGGGCGGCCTCCAGCGGGCGGGGATTTTGTGCGTAGAAGGGCGCGATGGCTTTGAGGCGTTCGTCGGTGCAGGCCCAGAGCACGGCGAAGCTGCCGCCCATGCAGAAGCCGACGGCGCCGAGGCGTGCAGGATCCACGCCGGGTTGGGCGGCGAGATAGGTGAGCGCGGCCTTCAGCTCGGAGACACTGCTGTTCTGCGGCGAGCGCGAGACGAGCTGGCCCATGAAGCGCGCCATGCAGAGTTGGCGGTTGCGCCCGGAGAAGAGGTCTACGGCGAGGGCGACGTAACCTTCGCGGGCGAAGCGGGTGGCGATGGCGCGGATGTTGTCGTTGAGGCCGTAGATCTCGTGGATGACGACGACGGCGGGGAGGGGTCCGTCGCTAGCAGGGCGGGCAAGGAAAGCTTTGCTCGCGCGAGAGCCGAAGGGAAAGGTGACGGTCTCGGCGCTGATGGTGGCAGCGTTGGGAGTGGACATGTTGGCGGACTCCTGGTGGGGACCTCCCCCCGGCCCCACTCCCCGTGGGAGAGGAGAGGCAGAGGAGAGGAGATCGCGTTTCGGGGATGGCGGGCTACGTTCCTACGGTGGGAGAGACGGGTAGCGCGGTAGGGCGGGTGACGAGGAGAGCGGGGACGGCGTGCGCCAGATGTTGCGTCCCTCCAGTGTGACGCGAACCGAGCTGCCGGTCAGGCACGCCAGTGCGCCCTTATGCGGACGGCGCTGGATTAGGTGGTGAGGATGTCGCGGAGGGCGGCGAGGGTGCGGTCGATCTCGGCGGCGGTGTTGTAGTGCGCGGCACCGATGCGTAGCGCGCCGCCGTTGGCTTCGAGTCCGAGGCGCTCCATGATGTTGAGGGCGTAGTAATTGCCGTCCCAGCAGAAGATGCCCCGCTCGCCCAATTGCTCGGCAAGCTCGGCTGGGGTGTGGCCCGCGGCGGTGAGGATGACGGTGGGCACGCGGCGCGGCAGATCGTCGGGCGCGGTGAGGCCATAGATGCGGACGCCGGGGAGGTCGCGCAGACCGGTCAGCAGGCGCGCGGCGAGCGTGCGCTCGTAGTCCTGGATGGCGGACATGGCGGCGTGGAGCTCAAGGCGGCGGCCCGACATGCTGGGAAAGCGAGCGGCGTATTGGGCGACATGGGGACGACCGAGGTTGGCGAGGTAATCTACCGTGCCGACGAGGCCAGCGATGCACTCGTGATTCTGCGTGCCGGTCTCCCACTTGACAGGCGGTTCGTCGCTCGCGGGACGCACCTTGTACGCGCGGAGACTCTGGAGCAGAGGCAGGCGACCATAGAGCACGCCGAGATGTGGGCCAAAGAACTTGTAGGCGCTGCAAGCGAGGAAGTCGCAGTCGAGCGCCTGCACGTCGATGGGCCCGTGGGGGGCGAACTGGACGGCGTCGACGAAGGTGAGCGCGCCGACCTCTTTGGCCCAGCGGATGACGGTGGCGACGTCATTGATGCTGCCTGAGGCGTTGGAGGCATAGCCGACGGCGACTAGCTTGGTCTGCGGGGTGATCTTGCTGTGGAGGTCGTCCATGTCGAGGGTGCAGGTGGCGAGATCGACGCTGGCGACGCGCAGGGTGAGGCCGTGATCCTCGGCAAGCATGACCCAGGGATCGACGTTGCCGGCGTGATCCAGCGCGGTGACGAGTAGCTCGTCGCCTGCGGAGAGGGTAGCACCGAGGGCGCGCGAGAGGGCGAAGGTGAGGGTGGTCATGTTGGCACCGAAGACGATCTCGCGCGGGTCCGCAGCGTTCAGGAAATCGGCCATGTCAGCGTGGGCGCGATCCATCATCGCATCTGTGCGGCGGCTGGTGAGGAAGGCGCCGTGCGTGTTGGCGTTGGCGGTGGTGAGGTAGTTGGTGATGCCGTCGATGCACTCCTGGGCGACTTGGGTGCCGCCGGGGTTGTCGAGGAAGACGACAGGCTGGCCGTCCTGCTCTAGCGCAAGCGATGGGAAGTGCGCGCGAACGGTAGCGGGGTCGAGCGTGGCGCCGGCAGTGATGTCTGTGGCGGTGGAGGCATCGGGCATGGTGTCTACCTTTTTCGTTGAGGATGAGGACTGCGCGCAGGCTCGCGAGCGCTTCTATTATGCCATGCTGGCGACGTGTGAAGACTGGGGTGACGGCGGGTGACGGTAGAGGAAGTTGCGGGGGCGTGTCTATCGCGGGCACTGCGCCCGCCTGTCTCGGAGCCGTCGGGCGGAAATTGCGGCGAGGGCTGAATAATTCGGCAGTGGCGTGTATGAGGAGACGATACGGCGTGGTGGAAATCCCACAAATGCGGTAATCGGAATTTCCGTTTTCTTCCGCTTTTGCATCGAGGAGAGGATCTTTGGGGGGATCCGACAGGATGGGGAGGTGTTAACGCTAAGGGCGGAAGAGGGTCTTTCACCATCTACACGACCATGCCTTAAGCGAATGGGCTGGGGGTGATGGTTTGGGGGAGCGTGGTGAGTATGATGACTACGTTGAGAACTAGGGTTCTAAGAGATAGTATCGCACGCGGTGAGCCAGAGTGCAAGGGGAGGCGTGGAATATTCCATGGGACAGGGTGGTCAGCGAGGCGAGGCGGGGCGCCAGATGTGACGCCCCTTCGGTTCGCGTGAGAGGTGCGTGGGGAATGCGGGAAGGGCATCGACCCAGGGTTCAGACGCTTGCGGGAACGGTTTGCAGGAGGTAGCGGCTGGTCAGCGACTGGGGGGCGTTGAGCAGGTCGCGCGGGGTGCCGGCGAAGATGACACGACCACCTTTGTTGCCCCCTTCGGGGCCTAGATCGATGACCCAGTCGGCGTTGCGGATGACGTCGAGGTTGTGTTCGATGACGATCACAGTATTGCCGCTGTCGACCAGGCGATCCAGGATCGCCAGCAAGTGCGTGATGTCCGACATGTGCAGGCCGGTGGTCGGCTCGTCGAGCACGTAGATGCTGCCGTGTTTGTGCAGCTCGCTCGCCAGTTTGATGCGCTGGCATTCGCCGCCGGAAAGCGTGTTGAGCGGCTGGCCCAGGGTGAGATAGTCCAGACCCACGTCGCTCATTGCCTGCAGTTTGCGGACGATCTCGCGTTGGTGGAAGAACTCCAACGCCTCGGCGACGGTGAGCGCCAGCACGTCGCTGATCGACTTACCGTCTAGCGTGTAGGCCAGCACTTCGTCTTTGAAGCGGCGCCCCTGGCAGACCTCGCAGGGCAACTTGACGCTCGTCTAAAAAGGAGAGATCCATGTAGACGACGCCGGAGCCTTTGCAGTTCTCGCAGGCGCCCTTCGAGTTGAAGCTGAAGAGGCCAGCGTCCACCTTGTTCGCCGCAGCGAAGGCTTTGCGGATGTCGTCCATGATGCCGGTGTAGGTGGCGGGGTTCGAGCGGCTTGAGGTGCCTATCGCCGACTGGTCGATGACGATGGCCTCGGGGTGCTGGCGCAGGAAGACCTCGTTGATCAGCGAGCTTTTGCCGGAGCCGGCGACGCCGGTGATCAGCGTGAGCACGCCCGCTGGGATGTCCACGCTGATGTTTTGCAGATTGTTGACGCGGGCATTGCGAATGGGGAGCTGGCCCGTGGCCGCGCGGACTTGCGCTTTGAGCGGCAGGGTACGTTGAAGGAATCGGCCCGTCAGGGTGTCGGCGTGCAGCAGGTCAGCGTAGGCGCCTTCAAACACGATCTGGCCGCCGGCACTGCCCGCGCGGGGTCCGACGTCCACGATGTGGTCGGCGGCTTTGATGACATCGGGATCGTGCTCGACGACGAGGACGGTGTTGCCCTTATCGCGCAGCTTGCCGAGCAACTCGTTCAGGCGGTGGACGTCGCGCGGGTGCAGGCCGATGCTCGGCTCGTCGAAGATGTACAGCATGTCGGTCAGGCTGCTGCCGAGATGCTTGACCATCTTGATGCGCTGCGATTCGCCGCCGGAGAGGGTATCCGTCGCTCGGCTCAGGCTGAGATACTCCAGCCCGATATCGACGACGTGCTGCAAGCGCTCGACCAGTGTGGCGACGATGGGCGCTGTGGCGGGATCATCGATCTGACGCACGACCGGGATCAGCTCGTCGATCTCCATCGCGGCCCACTCGGCGATGTTGCGACCGTTGATGCGCGCGGCGAGCGCGGCCTGGTTGAGGCGTCCGCCGTTGCAGAGCGAGCACGGCCCGTAGGTCATGTAGGGCGCCACCGATTTCTGCGTGCGCTCGGAGTAGGTCTTCACGTCGCCGGTGACGTATTTGCGGGTGAACTTGTCGACGATGCCCTCAAAGGTCAGGTTGACTGGCTTGCCGCCGAAGTTCATCTTGACCTTGTAGGGTTTGCAGTGGAGCAGCCGATCCATCTCCTCCGCGCTGTAGGCGTCCAGCTTCTTGTCGTTCTCGAAGAGGCCCGACTGCGTGATGATGTTCCAGCCCCAGCTCTCTACGGCGTATTCGGGGTAGAGGATCGCGCCTTCATTGAGCGATCTGGAGGTGTCGAGGAACTTGTCGAGATCGACGCCGATCTTGCGGCCAATGCCGTTGCACTCCGGACACATGCCCGACGGATCGTTGAAGGAGAAGACGTTGGAGGGACCGGCGTGGGGCTGCCCCAGCCGTGAGAAGATCAGCCGCAGCAGCGTGTAGATATCGGTGACGGTGCCGACGGTGGAGGTTGAGCCGCCGCCGAGCCGCTTCTGGTCCACGATCACCGCCATATTGAGGTTTTCGATGGCGTCGGCATCGGGCTGAGGGTAGTGCGGCAGGAAGGTGCGGATGAAGAAGCTGAAATTCTCGTAGAGTTGGCGCTGCGCCTCCGTGGCGATGGTGTCGAAGACGATGGAGGACTTGCCGGATCCGGAGACGCCGGTGAAGATGGTGATCCGGCGCTTGGGGATGCGCAGCGTCACGTCCTTGAGGTTGTTCTCGCGAGCGCCACGTATCTCGATGTATTCGTCCACATGCCACCTCTGTGCGTTTAGTGCCGCCCCGACGAGGGACAGCAGCGAGCCTCTCCCATCCGCCAGAGACCGGTCTGCGGCGGACGGGAGTGACCGACGATAAAGCTGGCTCGAACGCGCGATTTCAAGCTCAATTTCACCATAGCACAGCCCGTGCAAGTGCTTGGATGATTGCTAGGGGAAGCGCGCGCCGGAGATCCTTTTCTCGCGCGGACACGCGAATGCGGTCGGGGCACTCTAGTGCTGTGGACGCGAGGGCCGCAAAGCGGCGGGACGATGAGGCTGTGTGGCGAAGAACAGAAGTACTAGGCGAGGATTTGCCACCTGGGCTAGTAGCGGGGTTCGCGGAGGAAAGCGAGCGGGAGATAGCGTCCTCCCACGCTCGCGCGGGGGCATCTCGGCTAGGGGGTGGTGAGGCGGAGTTAAAAGAGATCGGGGCCGCTAACTCAGATGGTCTTCGTGTAGGTCACATCCAAGTCTTGTTCCCAGGAGGCATTATCACGCGACAGTTCTCCATGCGCGCTGATAGTGTGGCGGTCCGCGCTGAACGTGGCCGTCGTGCGTTGTGAGAAGCCGGGCGAATCCCGCCACATTTTCCACACGCCGCCATCCAAACGCATCTGATAGATCCTCGCGACGCCCCGTTCATCGGCGTAGAGCATCGTACAGGTGTCAGCCGAATCCGCATCATCATGGCCGATGACACAGGTAGCATTTGGAGGGCCCGGTTCCTCCCAATTAAAATGCCAGACCAGCAAGGCATCTTCTTTTAGCCACTCAAAAGATGCATGCCCACGTGCCGCGGCTTGGAATGCGGGGTGCGTCCCTACCATGGTCCACTCACCAAGCAAGATCTCGAACTGTTTGAGTGAACTGGTTTGTTGTGGTGGTAGGCCAATACGCTCGTCCATGTGTAATCACCTGGTTTTGTCATGCGTGTGTGAGGCTGGAGTGGATCTACCGACTAACTATATTGTGCGTTTTTCCTCTTGGTCAAGCGCGTTGAGGGCGTCCCAGACCCGTACCGGCGCGGCGAAACGTGTGCCGTGATCTCATCCCGGGCATGTTCAATACACTGGCTAGGGGGTGGTGAAGCGGAGGTAGAGGTCCACGCAGCCGACGACGAAGGGCACGGTGGTGCAGACACCGACAAGGAGCCAGCCGCGGGCGCGGGTAGGCTCGCTCAGCGTGCGGTAGGCCCACTCTCCGGCGGCGAGGCCGAGGAGGGCCAGCGGGGCGGCGAGGGCGATCAGCAGAGCGGGATAGACACCGACACCCCAGATGCCGTAGACGCAGGCGGCGAAGGCGAGGCCAGCGATCGGCCAGGCGACGCGGTCGGGTACGCCGATGAGGATCAGCATGGTCAGCACCGCTGCGGGGACGATCAGGGGGATCGGCAGCCAGGCGGAAGCGGTCTGCGCGAGGTGGGTACCGAGGAAGCGGTCAAGTCGCAGCGCCGCATTGTGGGCAGAGGCGAGGGTGAGCAGGGTGTAGATCGCGAAGAGGAGCAGGTAGAGCCAGGCACGGCGATCCAGCCGGCGCGCGAAGGCCAAGACGGCGCCAGCCCAGAGCGTCGAGAGCAGCAGGAAGACGGGGCTGGTACGCGTGAGGTCCCAGGCCAGCGCGATGCGGAAGGCATGTTGCGCGGGCGCCTGGCCGAGCAACACGGGGAGGTGCGAGATGGCGCTGACGACGGCTGGGATCGCACGCTCGTGGAACGGCCCCAGGAAAGGCGCAGTGCTGAAGGTGAGGGCGAGCCCGCCGAGCACGAGGACGCTATACCAGTGCAGCGGGAGATAGCGGCGCAGGGCGAGGCGGCAGGAGATGAAGCCGAGCATGGTGAGGCAGAGTCCCCAGCCGATCATGGCGTGCGGCGTGGACCAGTTCGTCTCATCGAGGCCGAAGTTGGTGTGCCAGAGGAAGTCGAGTCCGCCGGCGATTCCGAGCAGCACGAGGCCGGAGCCGGTGAAGAAAAGCGGCCCCGGCACCTCGAACGGGAAGGGGAAGACGCGCCAGCCGGGACCGAACCACACGCGCAGCCGTGCGCGGAAGGTCAGATTGGCGACTAGCAGGGCGGTGATGAGGACGTTGCTGTAGATGAAGATGTGCGGCGGCGAGAAGAAGGTGTCGAAGCGGTGCGTGGCGTGCCAGTAGCCGTCCCAATCGATGCCGAGGCCGGCAGCGGTAACAAAATAGGCGACGACGCCCCAGATATACCAGTGCGCGGCGCGCAGGCCGGGTGCGGGCGGCGGGACCGGCGCGGCGATAGGCGCATGCGCGTAGGAGGAGGGCGCTGATGCTGGCGGCATGGGACGTGACGCCTTCTACGGGAGAACGCTGGATTCGAGCGCGAGCGAAAGGATAAGCGCGCTCGGCATGTGGCGGATGGCAGCGTCGCGACCGCTCGCGGCCCCACACCTGGGATACAGTTCGCGGCGGGTTCCGCGGGACGGGCGAAGCGCACCGAGCGGGGAGCGCGATGCGCTTCACGGTCATCGCACGAACGAGGCGCGCTAGGCGGTTGGCGTGGCCGTCGCGGTGGTGGAGGTGTTGGTCTTGAGAATGGCGATGATCTTGGCCAGATCTTGCGCGGCGCTGTGCAGATCGCGAGCGGCGGTGCGGGTGTCGTTGCGGAGATCGCTGAGGTTACTCAGGTAGGTGGTGCGCGTGTTGTTGAAGGCGTCTACCGTGAGGTCGGGAAGGATTCCACTGCCCGCGGACATCTGCGATTCAGCCTCGGTGAGCTGGTTCTGGTAGTCGGTGAAGAGCGCGTTGAGCTGTGCTTGCTCGCCGGCGGGCGCCTTGCTGATGGCGTCGCTGATGGTGCTTTGCTTCGAGCGGAGCGTCGAGTCGATGGTGCCGCCGATGTCAAGCCAAAGGGTGTGGTTGTCACGCGGGAGCACGACGGCGTAGATGCGGAACTGGTCGTAGATATTCTTGACGTCTTGGAGCGCGGCGGCGGCAGTAGTCTCGCCGTCGAGGGTGGCCTTGAGCGCGTTCAGGCCGCTCTGGTTGGTGCTGATATCGCCCTGCAACGCGCTGGCCTGAGCGCTACTGATGCGATTGGCGCTGAGGTCGTTGCTGACGCGGTTACCAAGGTTGGTGAGGGCGGTAAGGCGATCGCCGATGCGGGTATCGCCGAAGGTTTTGATGCAGGAGAGGTCGCCTTTGCAGGCAGTGGCGCTCGCGGGTGCGGCTGAGGCGGTGAGCGGGATGGCGACGGCTATGGCGACGGCGGCGAGGACGCCGAGGGCTACGAGCCGACCTGGCAGATGTCGGAGGGACTTGAACTGTTTCATCGTGGTGCTGCTCCTGATAAGGTGGTATGAACTGCGTCTGGTTGCGGCAAGCTACGGGGTGGCGGCGTTATCCAGCGAGGATTGGTCCTGGTTGGCAGCGTTCTGGGCGTCGTCGGCGCTGCTCAGTGCGGACTGAATCTGCGCGTTGGTGGACGAAAGCGCGCTAATGTCGGCATTGAGCGCGGCGTTGCCGCTGGAGCTGGTGGTCTGCGTGGAGGTGTAACCGGAGCCGGCGGGGGTGTTGCTGCCGCCGCGGACAACGCCACGACCGGCGCAGGCGGAAAGCACGAGCGCGAGCAGAAGCACGGCGATTGCGAGCAGGGAAGCGGTTCGTCGCCGCGCGCGTGAGATCGAGGTCATGAATTGATCCTCCCTTGGCGGCTCGGAGGGAGCCGCGATGATGTGGAATGCGAACACTGTTGAGGATAGTGGTGTGGGCTGAGGGTCGGCTGAGCAAACTCTTAGAATTTGCTCAGAAGCGTTTGGGGAAGAGGTGATAGTACCAAGATGTCTTCGCTGGCTGGTGGTAGTCGGCGCATCCTGGCTGTCGCAGGCGATGTACGGGCCGACCAATCGACCAAATTGGCATGGAGACGCAGGGCGGAGGTTCGAGGTTGTAGGCGGGCGGCAAGGTGGCAGATGATGCGGCGACGGCGGGCTTTTCCGCGTCGTGATCGGGGAGTCGCCAGCGGATTGCATTCCGCTGCGTTGAGCGAGGGTGTAGACGGCGGCTCCGGGCGCAAGCAGCCGACGGCACTAACGGGCCGCACGCGGATCGATGGAGCTCGGGGCAGCGCCCCACGCGCACCGATGGCGGCGATGCGCGCGGCGATGGGTTAATGACGCATGGCTATTGCTTGAAGTTCTCGACGATACTCGCGTCGCGCTCTTCGGCGTTGGCGGGATTGAGGCCAGCGTGGCGTCGGGCGCGGCGCTGGCGCAGCAGGTCCCACAGGCGGTCGAGTTCGACGTTGATTTCGCCGAGACGGGCGTGTTGCGCCTCGCTGAGGCCGCCACCCTGCTCGCCATCGTGTAGCAGTTGATGCTCTTCGTGCATGAGGGTGTTGATCTGGCCGAGCACTTCGCTGTCTTCCATTGGGTCGTCTCCTCGGATGATGTGCACGGGCACGCCGCGCTAGGAATGCCTTAGACCGTGACGGATTGTAGCGTGCGAGCACCAGGGGCTAGGGCGACAGGCGCTCGATGATCCAGGTAGCGGCATCGCGACGGTAACGCAGGCGGTCGTGGAGGCGGCTGGGGCGCCCCTGCCAGAACTCCAACGTCTCGGGCACGACGCGGTAGCCGCCCCAGTAGGCGGGACGCGACACGGGAGACGTCTCGTCGGGATACTGCGCCTCAAGCTCGGCGAGTCGCGCCTCAAGCGGCTCCCTGCTGGGGAGCACGATGCTCTGGCGCGAGGCCAATGCGCCGAGTTTGCTGCCGCGCGGTCGCGTGGCGAAGTAGGCGTCGGACTCGGCGGCGGAGGTGCGTTCGACGCGCCCTTCGATGCGGATCTGGCGCTCAAGCTCCGGCCAGAAGAAGACCAACGCGGCCCACGGGTTGCGCGCCAACTCGCCGCCCTTGCGTCCCTCGTAATGCGTGAAGAGGACGAAGCCGCGGGGGTCGTAGCCCTTGAGCAGCACCATGCGCGCGGAGGGCCGACCTTCGGGAGTTGCGGTGGCGAGGGTCATGGCGTTCGGCTCGGGGAGATTGGCGGCGAGTGCTTCTTCGAACCAGCGGCCAAACTGCGTAATGGGGTCGGGATCGAGATCGGATTCGGCGAGGCCCTTCAGTTGGTAGTCCTTACGAAGGTCGGCAGCGGATGTTGAGGACTGTGGTGGCATGGGCGCGCTCCTCCGCGACTGCTCCGGCGGTGGTCGCCCCTGGCGCCCCACGGAGCTGAGGCACGATCAGGGATGGATGGAGGCGAAGATGGTCGACCAGTCGGCCAGGAGGTGCAACTGGCTCAGCGGCCAGTAGACTAGCGCGGCTTTGCCGATGATGTTCTGTGCGGGCACGGGGCCCCAACAGCGCGAATCTGAGCTGTCACCTCGGTTGTCGCCGAGGACGAAGTATTCTTTCGGGCCGATCACCCAGGTATGCGCGCCGGGATCGCCTTGCTCGTCGGGGCAGAGGAAGGTGGGATCGTTGATGTAAGGTTCGTTGATCACCGTGCCATCAACCGCGACCGTGCCGTCACCATCTACTTTGACCGTGTCGCCGGGGAGGCCGATCACGCGCTTGACGTAGTCTTCGGAAGGATCGAGGGGGTAGGCGAAGACGACGACGTCGCCGCGCTGGGGAGTGCTGAAAAGGTACTCTGCTTTGTCGACGAGGATGTATTGGCTATTGCGGAGGGTAGGGGTCATGCTGGGGCCGTCGACCCGGTAGTTCTGGACGACGAGGTGGACGACGATGAAGAGCAAGAGGGTGAGAATGGCGACTTCGAGAATCTCGCGGATGAGTCGTGTGCCGCGCTGCTCACCTTGCTCGTCTTCATACGCATACTCTCGCTGCCTATTCGTCAGCGCCTCGCGGGCCATGCGCTCCTCCTGGCAGTCTTCGCGGCAGTCTTTGCTAGAATGACGCCGCATGCCCCCGGTTGGCGGGTGGTCGCGCGGGTGTTTCTACTTCTTACGAGGCGAGCGATGAAACGTTACAGGCGCCGCTCAGCAGGGGCCAGGTGTGACGATCGAGATAGCGCGGCGGCGTTTCATAAAGACTAGTATACGCTGAGTCGCGTGGGAACGCCTACCGTGAGGGGCGAGGGGTGCAAAGCCGTGCCCGCTTGCTTTCGTGGTCCCAGCGGCGTTGTGGGCATAGGACGCGGATGGTATCATTCCAGCGTTCGCGCCGCCGGGCGGAGGCGCAGTGGCGCAGGCGTAGTATGGACGGGGCGTTGTGGGTGCCGGAAGGGGAGCGCCAGCAGATGCAGCGAAAGCCAGATATGGGCGCCGAGCGCCCCGGCCAGCAGCGCGGGGCAGCGGAGTCCGCTGAGAATCTGGCGCGAGCTCAGGGAGGCACTCCCCCTGCCAACGGCGCGGGTGGTTCGAAGCCGCAGAAGCTCTGGCCCGACGATGCCGAGGTGAACCCGCCGTGGGAGTCGGAGAGCGTGCGCATGCCGGCGGCTGGGGCGCAACCCGCCACTTCAGGCGACCTCGACTGGGAGTGGGACTCGGCGATCGAGCAGGCGTACCCCAGCGTCAACATCAACGACATGACGGGCACGGGGCGCATTCCGTCGATTGTGCAATTGACGCCGGGTGCCTCGGGCTGGAGCAAGGGCGTTCGCGCGCCAGATTCGGCACGGCTACGTCGCGGCGCGGCGGTAGAGCAGCCTTCGGCGCAGATGCGCGCGATGCGCGTCGGCAACCTGATGCGGGCGACGGCGATCGTCACGGGTGCGCTGCTGGTGAGCCGTGTACTGGGGTTGCTACGGACCTCGCTCTTCGCCTACACGTTCGGTCAGAATTTGTCACAGGCGGACGCGTTCACGAACGCGTTCACGCTGCCAGACACGATCTTCAACATCGTAGCGGGCGGCGCGCTGGCTTCGGCATTCATTCCGGTCTTCACCGGCTATCTGATCGAGAAGCGCGACAAGAACAGCGCATGGCACCTCGCGAGCTCGGCGCTGAACCTCAGCATCCTCGCCCTCACGATCTTCGCCGCGCTGGCCTTTGCGTTTGCCGACCCATTCCTGCGCCTGACGCTGCCGTCGCTCTTCGTCTGCAAGGTCGGCGCGACGTGCGAGGGGCCGCTGGTGGTCAGCCTGACGCGGGTGATGCTGTTGCAACCGATCTTCCTCGGAGGGGCGACGATCGCCATCGCCATCTTGCAGGCGCGACAGCACTTCCTCCTGCCGGCGATCGGTCAGGTGATCTACACCGTGAGCCTGATCGGCGGCATCGCCGCGACGCTGGTGGATCGCCGGACGCACCTATTCGGCGGCCACCTCGAAATTTACGGTCCGGCGTTGGGGGTGGTCATCGGGGCGGCTCTGCAATTCCTCATCCAGATTCCGGGCTTGCTAGCGGCGAGCATGCACTATCGACCGAGCTTCGACATCTTCAATCCAGGTGTGCGCGAGATGTTCCGCCTGATGGTGCCGCGCATCTTGAACGCAGCGCTGCTCTACGTCTCGGTCTTTGTCAACCGCGATTTGCTCGGCATTTTGGGCCAGGCTGGCATCACCTATGGGTACGTGACGGCGTTTACGTTGGTGATGCTGCCGATCGGCGTCTTCGGTATGGCGGTGTCACAGGCGGCTTTCCCAACGCTGGCCGCGCTGGTGGCAGCGGGCGAGTGGACTCGCCTGCGGTCGACGATCACGCGGACGATCAAGGGGGTGACGTGGTTGGCGTTGCCGTCGTCGCTGGTGATGATCGTGCTGGCGACGCCGCTGACGACGCTCTTTCTCGATCATGGCGCGTTCGACGCCAGCGCAGTGCCGCTGATCGCGCAGCCGCTGATCTTCTTCTCGATTGGACTGCTCGGCCTCTCGTTGGTCGAGATTTTGGTGCGCAGTTTCTACGCGCTGCACGACAGCCGCACGGCGGTTGAGGTGAGCGTGTTGCAGTTTCTCTTTGTGATTGGGCTGAGCATCATCCTCTTGCGCCCGATGGGCGCCAGCGGACTGGCGCTGGCGACCGGCCTCGGCTCGCTCGGCGAGGCGCTGGTGTTGCTGCTGCTGCTGCGCCCGCGGCTCGGTGGCATCAACCTGCGGGAACTGGGCGGCTTCACCTTGAACGTGATCGCCGCGAGCGTGGTAGCGGCACTCGCGGCGCTCTTCGTCTACCGGGTGGCGCTGTTGGTGTTGCCCACACAAGCGACCTCAACGACAGAGACGCTTAAGGAATTGGGCCGCGTGAGCGCGGCGTTGCTGGCGGCATTAGGCTTCTACCTTGGTTTCTCGCGGTTCCTGCGGACCGACGATGTGGTCTCGCTGGGCGCGATCGTCAGGCGCGTCTTCAAGCGATAAGGTGACCGTGGAGATGGATGAACGCCCCCGGCGGCCGCGGCTGCTATAATACGCGCGACTTTTCATGGCGCGAATCGTTCCGGGGGTGCGCGTGTTCAACTACAATCAAAGCCCGTTCTCGCAGAATCGCTACGGATCGGAGACGCTTTCGGTCAACGATCCACGCCGGTCGCCGAACCCATGGCGGGCGATCGCCGCGAGCGTGCGTTGGGAGATCGTCCTCGGCTTTCTGATCGTCCTGGGGTTTTTCGTCTTTGTGCTGGCGCAGGGGGGCGACAAGTTTCGCATCCCCGGCACGATCGGCCTGGTGGTGACGGGTTGGGTGTTTAGCCTCTGCCTTCACGAATTCGCCCACGCGGCGACGGCCTACCTTGGCGGCGACCATAGCGACGGCACGCGTTCGTATCTATCGTTCGACCCGCTGAAATATCTCAATCCGCTGCTGAGCATCGTGCTGCCGATCGTCTTCATCCTGCTCGGCGGGGTCGCGCTGCCGGGCGGCGCGGTGTATGTGCGCCGCGACCTGGTGCGCAATCGCGCATGGCAGAGCGCCATCTCACTCGCTGGGCCGGTGATGAATCTGGTCTGCCTGGGTGTGATCGGGCTGGTCTTCAAACTGGGGTTGGTGGATTCGCGGATCTCCTTCGACTTCGCGACGCAGACGATCACCGCATCGCCGCTGGCGGCGGCACTGGCCTTGTTGGCGTTCTTTCAGGCGCTGGCGGTGATCCTCAACCTGCTGCCGCTGCCGCCACTCGACGGCTTTGGCGTGATCTCGCCGTATCTGCCGGTGAGTGTGCAGCGGCTCGCCATGTCGTTCGGCTTGTACTCGATCATCCTGATCTTCCTGCTGCTCTCCTATTCGCCGCCGTTGAACGCGTGGCTGTTCGGCAATATCGGCAACTTGTTGGGGTCGATGGGGATCGACTACAACCTGGCGGCACTCGGCTTTCGCAGCTTCCAGTTCTGGCAATACCAGCAGTAACGCGACCAGTAACGCGACGGGTCAGCTAAACCAGCCTTTGCGGCGGAAGTACCAAAGCTGTCCGGCGGTCATTGCGGCCATCACCAGCAGCACGATCCAGAAGTTCCAGCCGTTGTCGTGCTCCACCTGGGGTGAGTGGCCGAAGTTTTGGCCGAAAACGCCGGTGATGAAGGTGATCGGCATGAAGATCGTGGCGATGATCGTGAGTTGCTTCATCACCTGATTCAGGCGGTTGGAGACGGTGGAGAGGTGGACCTCGAGCAGGCCGCTCATCAGATCGCGATACGAGTCGATCACCTCGAAGGCGCGGACGAGATGGTCGTGTACGTCGGTGAAGTAGGCCTCGGACTCGCGCGGAATCGTCGAACCGGTCTGGGTGATTAGCGAGTTCATCACCTCGATCTGGGGACTGATGACGCGACGCATCTGCGCCAGCGTGCGCTTGAGGCGGAAGATGCGCTGCTGCACCTGATTGGAGGTGTCGACGATGGTGACGTTCTCGAGATCGTCGACGATGTCATCGATGTCATCGAGGATGGGGAAGTATGTGTCGGTGAGCGTGTCGAGGACGGCGTGGAGCAGGATAGGCACGCCCCGCGCCATGACGTTCTCGTCGCTGGTGTCTCGGCGCGTGGCATCGCGGAGGGCGTCGAGCCAGGGCAAGGCCGCGCGGTGGAGTGTGATGAGCCAGTTCGCGCCGAAGACGATGTCGATCTTGGGCGTCTCGGCTTCTTCGGAGGTGGCGTCGAAGCTGAGGCCGTGGACGACGAGGTGGTAATACCCGTGGCGCTCGGTGAGTTTGGAGCGTTCATGCTCCTCTTCGATGACATCGAGGATGATGGCTGAGATACCGAAGGCGCTGGCGAGCATGGCGCGGAACTGGTGCGGCTCGCCCTCAAGATCGAGCCAGACGAGCGAGGTGTCACGCTGTTTCGCCTGGAGCAGCGCGGGAGTGCCCACGTCCACGCGGATATGGCCGTCTTCCCAGAGCAGATTGTGCGTGCCATGTGCGCCGTCTGCGCGCGGCGAGTGTGTTGCCATTGCTACCACCACCGATCCTGAAGTTCTGGGGCGTCACCTTGGAGACGAAGGCTTGCCGGACTGCGTCACGCATGCGGGCGTGGCGGAGGGTCACAGGGTGTGGATGCGCTCAATAGGTGTAACGCCAGCTGTAACGCCCGGGCAGGCTGGCACGGACTTTGCCAATGACCGCTATAGTCGACGGAGCTTTTGCGCGTCCACGGGGGTGGTGCGCCCGACTCGCCTACCGAGGCGGCCCGACTACGAGAATGGCAGTGAGTCATGATGAAGATACCGACGCAGATCAGCGACGAGCACGCAGCGTGGGCATCGCACGTTAGCGGGCGGTCGCTGCCGGATGGGCACCGAGAGGGCGGCAAAAGCGGCGATCGGCGGGGAATTCAACGACGCGAGGAGGACCACGTGCTGGATGAGCAGGGCCTCACGGTGCTGGTGGTGGAGGATGAGCCGAGCATCAGCGGATTGGTCACGGATGTGTTGGAAGCGGCGGGATACCATGTGGAGTTGGCGCGTGACGGGCGCGCGGCGCTGGCGTCGGTCAGCCGCGAGCGTCCGGCGATGGTGCTCACCGACCGGGTGATGCCAGAAGTTGGTGGGGTCGATCTGGTGCGCCGACTGCGCGCGAATCCGGCGACACGTTCGCTGCCGGTGGCGCTGATGAGCAGCACACGCCCCCAGATGGCTCCCGCGCCCGCCAGTCGCGGTGATACCGACACGCTGGCGAAGACGCAGTGGACGGAGATCGACGGCGAGTACGTGCCGTTTGTCGCGAAACCGTTCGATTTGGATGAGTTGGTAGCGGTGGTGGATGCGCTGGCTCGCGCCCAGGGCGAGCGTCACTCGGCGCAGTCTGTGGTCAGGCACTAGATTGGGGCTGGCTTTCAGTGGCGCCAGTCGCACGGCGGGCTAGTGCGGGATGACTCCGGTCACGAAGAGGACGATGAGCAACGCGACGACGCCGATGGCGGCGAGCACCGCGACGATGGGACCGCTACTGGCGACAGCCGCGCTCGTCGGTGAGGGCGTCGCGGTGGCGTTGATGGGGAAAGGATTGCCACTGGCGGGGAGGCTGATCTGTCCGCCGTTATCCAGCGTTTGGAGGCGGCTGAGGAAGTCGTTGAAGCCGGTGGCGGGCGCGTTGCCCGTGAGCGCCTGATAGGTGGCGCCGAGCGACGTTCCAGCGGCGGCGGCGATCTGATTCCACGTGAAGTTGAGCTGCGCGTTGAGATATGCGAGGAAGAGCGGGCCGCAGCCGTTGGCGTCTTGATTCTGGTCGTCGGCGGAGTTCGAGGTGACGTAATCGGCATGGCCGTTGGCCCACCAGGTCTGCGCCGTTTGCTGGGTGAGTGCGCCGAGCGCGGGTTGCACGTTGGTGGCAAGGGCGCGCGAGAGGGCTTCGCCGTTGACGTGGCCGCAGTCCCACCCTTTGCCCTGGGCGGCCTCGAAGACCTCGACCAACTCGGCGGTCGCCAGGCCGGAGGCGACGCTGGCATCGGGCTGGATGTAGATGTCGGTGGCGTTGCAGCCGAAGTGATAGGCGCCACCGGCTTGCTGGTCCATGAGGACGTGGAGCGGCAGGGCGGTGCGCGGGGTGTTCTGATCGTCGCCTTCTTGGCCCGGCGGCAATGCGAGACCGCCGAACCAGCCCTGCACCTGGCTGTAGTCGGCTTCGATGCTGGAGAGGACGGCTTGCGCGGCGGCGTTGCCCGTGGCGGTGCCATCTGAGTAGACGATGAAGTGCGCCGTCTGGCCCACCTGCGTCTGCCCTGCCGTGGCGGCACGCATCTGCGCGTGGGTGAGGGTCGGTGAACTGGCGTGGCCACCGGGCGTGAGAATGATGACGTGCGGGCGCAATTCTGCCATGCGTTGTTCCTCTTTCCACCTGCGTGTTTGTATGCCACCGCTGTTGCGTTTTTGCGGGGCGCACTCCACCGACAGGTTTCGGGAGGATGCTAGCATGCTCTTTAGGCGTGGTCAAGCGCGGCGACCGTGGCGGCCGGCTCATAGCGCTTGTGCGGCGCGCTTGAAGGGGCAGTGGGCGAGACGTATAATCAGCTATACGGCGCAGTACGCCGTCTGCCGCGACGACGGCGTCCGGTGGTGCGCGAGTGGCACGCGGCGGGCTCGATCCCACGCGCCGGTGGCGGACGTTGCCGCTTCCCCTCAGAACGCCCCTCCGCGGTCACGCCCGCCACGCACGGCACAGCCCGATTCCCCCGCGGGCTGCGAGCGTTCTCAGTAGTTGAGGAGAAGTCCGCATGTACAGAGGTCAGTCGGGTCAATGGTCCTGGCTGCTTCACCGCGTCACGGGTCTGGCCGTTCTACTGTTCCTGCTGATCCATATCGTGGACATTACCCTGATCGGCTTCGGGCCGAAGGTCTACAACGATGCGCTGGATGTCTTCGGCAACCCGGTCGTCCGCGTGATCTCCCTCGCGTTGATCGGCGCGGTGCTCTATCACGCGTTTAACGGCGTCCGCATCATCCTCGTGGACTTCTGGCCGGGCGCGTATAAGTATCAGCGCGCGATGTTCTACGGCGTGCTGGCGGTGACGATTCTCGGCTCGCTGTTCATGGGGTTCTACGTGATCGCGCCGATTTTCGGCGTCTGCCCCCAGGGAAGCTGCACCGCTGTGCCGATGTAACGCCCGCTGTGACGGACGACGTATTGCTCATCAGTTGAAGGAAGCTCGCATATGGCAACGCAGGTCGAGGGGAAGCCCGCCCCGAGCAGCGCGCGTGTGAATGCCTACGGCGCGTCGTCGCGCCCCGGCGCTGGCGCTGGCAGTTGGGAGACCTTCTCCTGGTATTTCTTCCGCGTCTCGGGCGTCGCACTGGTCTTTCTCGCTATTCTGCATCTGTTCTTCTTGCATGTGCAGACGGACGTCTCGCAGACGAGCTATCAGTTTATCGCCGCACGCTATGCCAATCCGTTTTGGCGCGTCTACGATCTGCTGCTGCTGACGCTGGCGCTCTTTCACGGGCTGAACGGCTTGCGTATCGCCTGCGACGATTACATCCACTCACATGGCTTGCGGTTGGCGGTCGTCTCGGTGCTGTTCCTCACAGCCATTGGGTTCTGGCTGCTCGGTTCGATGACGATAATCACCTTCCACGCGGCGACGACGGCATCGGGGAACGTGTCGCCGCTGCTCACGGCGCTGGCGTACCTGTGACCCCTGCGCATGCGGCGAGAGGACACCATAAGAGGACGGCATAGATGAACTATCACAAGTTCGACGTGGTGATCGTGGGCGCGGGCGGCGCGGGTCTGATGTCGGCGATGCAACTCGCCCACAACTCGAGTATCGCCGTGATTAGCAAGCTCTATCCCACGCGATCGCATACCGGCGCGGCGCAGGGAGGCGTGGCGGCGGCGCTCGGCAACCAAGAAGAGGACCACTGGAAGTGGCACATGTTCGACACCGTGAAAGGTGGCGACTACCTGACGGATCAGGACGCCGCCGAGATTTTGGCGCGCGAGGCGATCGACGCCGTCTATGACCTGGAGCACTGGGGGTTGCCGTTCAACCGCACCGAGGATGGCAAGATCGATCAGCGTCGCTTCGGCGGGCATACACGCAATTTCGGCGAGGGGCCGGTGCGTCGCTCGTGCTACGCCGCCGACCGCACAGGACACATGATCTTGCAGACGATGTATCAGCAGTCAGTGAAGAATCAGGTGCGCTTCTTCAACGAGTATATGATGCTGGATCTGCTGATCAGCGATGGTCAGGCGTGCGGCGTGGTGGCGCTGTGTTTGCGCGACGGCACGATCCATGTCTTCCACGCGAAGACGATCGTGCTGGCGACAGGTGGCTACGGACGCGCGTGGCGCATCACTAGCAACGCACTCTCGTGCACCGGCGACGGCATGGCGGTGGCGTATCGCCGGGGTATCCCGCTCGAAGACATGGAGATGTACCAGTTCCACCCGACGGGACTCTACAAGGTCGGTATCCTCTTGAGCGAGGCGGCGCGTGGCGAGGGGGCGTATCTGCTGAACCGCGAGGGCGAGCGCTTCTGTGTGCGCTACGCGCCGACGCTGGAGGAACTCGCGCCGCGCGACATGGTATCGCGCTTTATCGTGCAGGAGATCGCCGAGGGGCGCGGCATCGACGGCAAGGACTTCGTCTATCTCTCGGTGACGCATCTGGGGAAAGAGAAGATCGACGCCAAGTTGCCCGACATCACCGACTTCGCGCGCAACTACCTCGGCGTCGAGCCGTACTACGAGCCGGTGCCGATTCAGCCGACGGCGCACTATGCGATGGGCGGCATACCCACGGATATCGAGGGCCGGGTGGTGATGGACAGCGAAAACACCGTGCTGCCGGGACTCTACGCCGCCGGGGAGGTCGCGTGCGTCTCGGTGCATGGCGCGAACCGCCTCGGCACCAACTCACTGGTAGATCTCATCGTCTTCGGGCGCCGCGCGGGGAAGCACATCGCCAACTCGTGGCTGCCGGAAGCTGAGTTTGCGCCGCTGCCCCCCAATGCCGACGCGTTTGCCACCGAGATGGTCGAGTCGTTGCTGGCACGGTCGCAAGGTGGCGCGAAAGGCGAGACGCAGGAACGTATCCGCCAGGAATTGCGCGACGAGATGATGGCGAAGGTTGGGGTGGTGCGCGAGGAGGCCAGCCTGCTCGCCATGCAGAAGAAGATCGCCGAGCTGAAGGAACGGTGGGCGGCGGTACGCCTGATGGACGCCACCCGCACCTTCAACACGGAGCTGATGGAAGTGATCGAGCTGGGCAACCTGATCGAATGCTCCGAAGCGACGGTGGCTGGGGCGCTGGCACGGAAGGAGAGTCGCGGCGGCCATTATCGCTCGGACTACGAGAAGCGCGATGACGTCAACTTCTTGCAGCATACGCTGGCGTATCGCAGCGAGCGCCCGGGCGATCCGGATCTGCGCTACAAGCCGGTCGTCATCACGGAATTCCAACCGAAAGAACGCAAGTATTAGTGGCCGGAAGTTGAGGGAGAGCAGGTATGGCAGCTTCAAGGGGCGTTCGTTCGGTGCAGGTCCGCATTAAGCGCTACCAGCCGGAGAAGGACGCGAAGCCGTACTGGCAGGAGTTTCATGTGGAGGCGGACGGTACCGACCGCTTCCTCGACGTGCTGAACACGATCAAGTGGGAGCAGGACGGCACGCTGACCTATCGTCGCTCGTGCGCGCACGGCGTCTGCGGCTCGGATGCGATGCGCGTGAACGGGCGCAACCGTCTGGCGTGCAAGCTGCTGCTGCATGATCTCGGCTCGCGCATTACGGTCGAACCGATGCTCGGCTTCCCGGTGATCCGCGATCTTGTCGTCGACATGGAGCCGTTTTTCGCGAAGTATGAGAAGGTGAAGCCATTCCTGATCAACGACGAGCCGGCGCCACGCACCGAGCGGCTGCAAGCGCCGGAGCAGCGTGAACGCTACGACGAGACGACCAAGTGCATCCTCTGCGGCGCGTGTACGGGATCGTGTCCTTCGGTCTGGGCCAATGCCGATTGGGTCGGCCCGGCGTCGATCGTCAACGCGCATCGTTTCATTTTCGATAGCCGCGATCGCGGCTCGTCGGAACGGTTGCAAATACTCAGCGACCGCAATGGCGTCTGGCGGTGCCGCACGATCTTCAACTGTGCGGAGGCCTGCCCGCGTGGCATCCATGTCACCGATGCGATCGAAGAGGTGAAGCGGGCGATTGTGTATGGCAGTACGGATATCGCGTGAATGCGTCGCCTCCCGTGAAATCCGCGAAACTGGTTGGCCTACGGGGTTGACGCAGTTGAGATGTCATGGTACTCTTAGGGGGTGTCCGCTGAACTTGGCGTTGCGCAGGCGATGCCACCTTCGCGGGCGCAACCGTCTCCGGCATCGCCGGACGGTGGTGAAGCACTTGAACAACCGCAGAACGAGATGTAGACCTTGTCGCGAGAGCGTCCATATGCGGTGCGCAGCCAGCGTGGCGCGTGTGGCATGGCGATCGTGACAATGTGATTTGCTTCGATTTTGCCGAAGCGAGCGAGTTCCAAGATCGTAGGTGGATCGTTCGTCCGATGCGGACGTAACGACGTCTCGCGTTTGGGTGTGTGTGGAGCATGATGGGCAACCATCGTGAGATCGCAAGCATGCCAAGCGGAGAAGGGTGCTGGGGGGATGCCTTTGGGGCCAGGTGCCGAAGAAGGACGCGGAGAGCGGCGAAACGTGGGTGGGGAGCTGCAAGCGAGCGATGAGCCACCCGAATCCGAATGGGGCAACCCGGCGTGCTGCGAGGCGCGTCATCGGCGGCTGAATGCATAGGCCGCGCGAAGGGCACCGGGGGAACTGAAACATCTCAGTACCCCGAGGAAGAGAAATCAACGCGACGGGGGTTTCGGCCCCCGCGAGAGAGGCCCGTAGTAGCGGCGAGCGAACCGGGCGCAGCCCAAACCGGTCGCCCTCTTCGGAGGGCGGGCGGGGTTGTGGGGCGCGGCAGGAGCGATCCAGGTCCAGGGGGACGGGCGAGCCGAAGCGGCTGGGAAGCCGCGCCGGAGCGGGTGAGAGCCCCGTAGGCGAACGCCTAGTCGTGCTGGGTCCGCCGCGTACCCGAGTACCGCGGGACACGTGAAATCCTGCGGGAAGCTGGGGGGACCACCCTCCAAGGCTGGCATACACCTGGCCACCGATAGTGCACGAGTACCGTGAGGGAAAGGTGAAAAGCACCCCGCGAGGGGGATGAAAGAGAGCCTGAAACCCAGCACCTACGAGCAGTCGAAGGCGGCTGCGGTTCCGGTTCGTCCGGGCCGCGCGCTGACGGCGTGCCTTTTGTAGAATGATCCGGCGAGTTCATCTCGGCAGCCAGGGTCCCCGCGAGGGGGTCCGAAGGTTAAGCGGCGCAGAGAGCCGTGGAGCCGCAGCGAAAGCGAGCGGGGCAACCCGCAGCGTCTGAAGAGGGCGTGCAGGGGTTGCCGGGATGAGGCCCGAAACCGGGTGAGCTAGCCATGGGCAGGGTGAAGCGGGGGTAAGACCCCGTCGAGGCCCGAACCCACCGGTGTTGCAAAACCGGGGGATGACCTGTGGCTAGGGGAGAAATTCCAATCGAACCCGGAGATAGCTGGTTCTCCCCGAAATGTATGGAGGTACAGCCGCGCGCAGGGTCGCAAGGCCCGGCAAGCGTGTGCGGGAGGTAGGGCGCTGGATGGGCTCGGGGCCGGGTGCCGGTTACCAACCCCAACCAAACCACGAATGCCCGTATGCACGGTCGCGCGCGAGTGAGGCGGTGGGGGCTAACCTTCATCGCCGAGAGGGGAACAACCCAGACCGCCGGCTAAGGTCCCCAAGGGGAGTGCTTAGTGGGAAAGGTTGTGGCATCGCGCAGACAGCCAGGAGGTTGGCTTAGAAGCAGCCATCCTTGAAAGAGTGCGTAATAGCTCACTGGTCGAGTGGCGCCGCGCCGACAACGTAACGGGGCTCAAGCCTCCCACCGAAGCCGCGGATGTCCGGCGAGTTGCCGGGCGTGGTAGGGGAGCGTTCGGGAGTAGCAGAGAAGCGCGAGCGTGAGCACGCGTGGAGCGAACCGAAGCGCGAATGCCGGAATGAGTAGCGTTATTGGGGACGAGAACTCCCCACACCGCAAGCCTGAGGGTTCCTGGGCAACGGCAGTCGTCCCAGGGTCAGCCGGGACCTAAGCCGAGGCTGGTGCAGCAACAAGAGCCAGCGTAGGCGATGGACAGCAGGTAGACAGTCCTGCGCCGGCCCGTCATGAGCGAAGGGGGGACGCGGTAGCGAGCGTGAGCCGGCCGAACGGACAGGGCCGGTCGGTCGCCGGAGGCGGGGGCCCAGGGAAATCCGGGTTCCGCAGACGCTGAGGGCGGTCGGGAGCCTCCCAGAAGGGGGCGGAAGTCGCGTGGTGCGCAGGCCGCCAAGAAAAGCCTCTAAGCGAGTCAACTAGTGACGTGGCCGCCCGTACCGCACACCGACACTGGTGGGCAGGGGTAAGGACCTCAAGGTGGACGAGCGATCCTCGGTTAAGGAACTCGGCAAATTGACCCCGTAACTTCGGGAGAAGGGGTGCCCCGCTAGCGTGCGCCGGACGCTCCGGCGTGGCGTGAGGGGGCCGCAGGGAGCGGGCTCAAGCGACTGTTTACCAAAAACACAGGTCTCTGCCACGGCGCAAGCCGACGTATAGGGGCTGATGCCTGCCCAGTGCCGGAATGTTAAGGGGAGGGGTGTGCGTAGCCCCGAACCGAAGCACCGGTAAACGGCGGCCGTAACTATAACGGTCCTAAGGTAGCGAAATTCCTTGTCGGGTAAGTTCCGACCCGCACGAAAGGCATAACGACTTGAGCACTGTCTCGACCGGGGGCTCGGCGAAATTGACGTACCCGTGAAGATGCGGGTTACCCGTGACAGGACAAAAAGACCCCGTGGAGCTTTACTACAGCCTGGTCTGGGCGCGAGGCCGGGCCTGCGTAGGATAGGTGGGAGCCGAGGAGGCGTCGCTTGTGGGCGGCGCGGAGGCAGCGGTGAAATACCACTCTTGCGCGGACTTGCGTCTAAGGGCCGGCCGTGAGCCGGCGGCCCGACAGGGCCAGGGGGGTAGTTTGACTGGGGCGGTCGCCTCCCAAAGCGTAACGGAGGCGCCCAAAGGTTCCCTCAGGGCGAATGGACACCGCCCGGACAGAGTGCAAGGGCACAAGGGAGCTTGACTGCGAGGCCAACCAGCCGAGCAGGGACGAAAGTCGGGCGTAGTGACCCAACGGTGCCGCGTGGAAGGGCCGTTGATCAACGGACAAAAGCTACCCCGGGGATAACAGGCTTATCTTGCCCAAGAGTTCACATCGACGGCAAGGTTTGGCACCTCGATGTCGGCTCGTCGCATCCTGGGGCTGGAGTCGGTCCCAAGGGTTGGGCTGTTCGCCCATTAAAGCGGCACGCGAGCTGGGTTCAGAACGTCGCGAGACAGTTCGGTCTCTATCCGTCACGGGCGCAGGAACGTTGCGGGGACTCACTCCCAGTACGAGAGGACCGGAGTGGCTGGACCGCTGGTGTGCCGGTCGGCCTGCCCAGGCCGCCGCCGGATAGCCACGTCCAGTGCGGAGAAGCGCTGAACGCATCTAAGCGCGAAGCCCTCCCCAAGATGAGCGTTCCCCGCGGTCTGCGGACCGCAAAGGCCCCGCGTAGACGACGCGGTGATAGGGCGCGGGTGTACGCACGGCAACGTGCTCAGCCAAGCACCCCTAATGGCCGCACGGCTTGGCTCTTGTATCTTCACACATATTCGACGCGAGTGGTGTTATGCCGCTCGGCGACGATTCACCGACGATCGCGGGCTCGCCCGCCCGGCAAAATCGAGGTAAATACGGTTTGCAGGTCTACATCGATTCGTTCTCGCGGTGCTTTCATGTGCGCGGCAACATACGATAGGCGAAAATCGGCGAAGTCACCTCTTCCGAGTTTATCGGCACGGGTTGCGCTTCGTCACCAGGCCCGGCCCAGCGTGCCAAACGCTGCCGGGCCTATCTGCTTGAGCGAAGCGCGCAACCTTGTGGCGAGCACACGGTGTTGTGTAACCGTGAGCGCGTCACTTTCGTATAGTAGTTGGTGCAGTCGCGGCATATTGATCGGGAACACTTGTGTTGGTCTGTAGGTGTTACCAGACGGTGGCATCAATCTCGCGGTAAAGCTTCCTCAATCGAGCACCGTAACGCGGATCGCTCCTGGAGGCACTGAGTTGTAGTGCGAGATGCCGCACACGGGCGCGAGTATGTTCCAGTTGAGATGAGCGACGAAGGAGGCGAGGGTATCTCTCGCCTCAGCTCGATGGATGTGACTATGACGACAACGAACACTACCAACGATCTCGATCGTCTCATTGAAGAGGGACGTAAACGAGGCTATATTCGCCGCGCCGATCTGGAAGCCGTCTTCCGCAAACAAGCGGAGCCGGCAGAGGCCGATCAGGCGCTGCATAAAGATGCTGCATCCGGCAATATGGAGCCGGAAATAGAAGAACTCAGCGACCTTGACGCTGCCGTGGAACAGCTACTCGCCGCGGATGTCGACATCGTCGACGACGAGGAAGAGGAAGCTCGCGCGCAGGAGGATGAGGTGATCGAAAGCGGCCTACACGCTATGGAAACCGACAGCGCTCCCATTGTTGACCTCCCTGACGAGGCGGTTGTGAGTCCCGCGCGCCTCAAGCGGGCGCAGGAGGTCGCGCGCGCGGCGGAGCGCGGTGAGGCGACGGAGGTCGACGCCATCACGGCGTATCTGCGCGAAATTGGGCGTGTGCCGATGCTCAGTCACGCGCAGGAGATTTCGCTGGCGCAGCGCATCGAGGCGGGTGACAAAGAGGCAGTACAGCAGTTCGTGCTTGCCAACCTCCGCTTGGTGGTGAGCATCGCCAAGCGCTACGTCGGACGTGGGCTGTCGCTGCTCGACTTGATACAAGAGGGTAACATCGGTCTGATGCGCGCCGTGCAGCGCTACGATTGGCGCCGCGGCCATCGCTTCAGCACGCACGCGACCTGGTGGATTCGCCAGGCCATTAGCCGCGCAGTGGCCGACAAGGGCCGTGCGATCCGCCTGCCAGTCTATGTGAACACGGCGCTAAACCGCGTACGCCGGGAGCGACAGCGCCTGGTGCAGGAACTTGGCCGCGACCCGACCGAGCGCGAGTTGGCTGACGCCCTCGGCATGGAGGTTGAGCGCCTGCATGAGCTTGAGGCTGCGCCGGGCACGCCGATCTCGCTGGAATTGCCGGTCGGCGAAGACGAGGAACAGGAGCTTGGCGACGTTCTTGCCGATGAGGCCAGCACCTCGCCGGAAGAGGCGGCGACCACGCGTACCATGCGCCAAGAGGTGCAGGACGTGCTCGAAGACGTGCTGACGCCGCGCGAGCGCTTGGTATTGCAGCTCCGCTTCGGACTAGGCAACGGCCATACCTTCCCACTGGAACAGGTAGGTCGCCAACTCGGCATCACGCGCGAGCGGGTGCGCCAGATCGAGGCAGGTGCACTGGCGAAGCTGCGCCATCCGAAGGTACTCGAGCGCCTGCGCAGCTAACTTGATTGATCACTTAGCCACGGCCCTATCGATTCGTCGGTGGGGCCGTTTTGTTGTCCTCCCGGTGCGGTTTCTTTGGCGGCAGCGCGGAGCTACGCCTCCGACACGCTCGCTGCTGGCATGCGGCCGACGAGTTCAGAGACAACTGGCCGGGATGGGTTGGGGATGAGGCAAGGGTTAGGGAATTTGGGAAAACAGAAACCGCCCCCGAGGCGAGGGCGGAATTCGAAGGCTTTCTGTTGGCGACAGGCGCCTTGGAGGCGACGACCGGATTCGAACCGGTGGTGAGGGTTTTGCAGACCCTTGCCTTACCACTTGGCGACGTCGCCGCTGGAGCGGGAGACGGGATTCGAACCCGCGACCTTCTCCTTGGCAAGGAGATGCTCTACCCCTGAGCCACTCCCGCGAGTGGACCGGACTGTTACACCCGGCCCATGTGTTATACCCGATGCGCTTCGCGCCTGTCAAGCGCCGCGCTCTACTATATCAGGGTCTTACTGACTGCGCGGCGGGCCGGCGAGTCTCTGATGCGTGGCGAGCATTGGGTGGAGAACGTCGGCCGAGCCAGGAAAACGGACACTCGCCAGGTGAGTCACCACCAGAGCATGCGGAGCGCGGCGCCCATCCTCGCCGACGGGCGATACGAATTGGGCGTCCCCACATGAGAGCAGCGGCGCGCCGCTGGGGATGATGGAGCACGGAAGGAGTGCGACCAAGCCGTCTTCGGCGGCTGTCGTTTTCCCATGCATGCTAGCTTGAGGGCTGGAGCGAATACCGGTCCGCGCTGGCGCAAAAGCCTAACGCTCAAGCGAAATTGACCGGGGGCGCGGCAGAGGAGGCACGGCGCGCTCGCTCGTTATCTGGCAGTCAATTTGCTAGACAGGATTTTCAATGGACGCTGTGCTGTGAGGAAGAGGACACCGGGCATATGGCGCGAGGGAACCTGGGGCCGCAACAGGAGCGTATGACGGGCAAGCGTCTCCGCGAGGTGCTGTCGATCTCGGCGTCACCAGCGTATGAGTCTTTGCGACCGGCGGCAAGGATACCGCTGATCTGGTGGGTACGCGTCGTGGGGCTGGTTCCGCGGGCGCTAGTGGTGCTGGCGGCGCTTGGCACAGCGGCGATTTTTGCTGACGAGGCGCGACCGGGTCCGCCGACGGCATTCACGCAGACGGTGATTGCAGAAGTGGACGCGATGGCCTCGCGGCCGGCGATTACCATTGCGGCGCTGGCACTCTTCGCGGTTCTGCTGTGGTACGGCGTGGTGGCGGATGTGCTGCTACGCTGGGAACGGGCGCGAGCGTTCCACTCGATGCACCTGCTGTTGAAGGTGCGGAAGCTGCGCGCGGACGATTTCGTGCCGCGGTATGTTGCGGATGCCTACGTGCCGCGACGAGACGCCAGCGACGGCACGGATGCTGACGGGCGCGCGCGGGTGGCGGCTCACGCGGCGGCGCATCCAGAGGGGCATACGCTGACGGCGATGCGCGGGGTGTGCATCTTTGGAGCATCAGGGCAAGGGAAGACGCGACTGGCCTGGGAGGTGACGCGGGCGGAGATGGGTGCGTGGACGCTCTTGCGTTGGCCCCACGATCCGCGGGCGGCGCTGGACTTCGAGCGACTGAAGGGCAAGCGGCTGGTGCTGTGGCTCGATGACCTCCATGAATACGCGGCGGCGACGGAGGCGGCAGTGATCTCTGACCTGCCGCGGATGTTCGCCGAGGTAGGTGCGCACGTGGTCGTGGTGGCGACGTGTCGCGACGGCGCGGACGAGCGGCGCGCACGGCATCACTTCGCGGGACTGCTCGAAACGCTGACGCCCGTGCGGTTGGCGCAGATTACGACGGCGGAGGCCGAGCAACTGGCGGCGGCGTTGCGCAAGGACTTCGTGATGGTGCGTGCCGACCAGTTCAATGGGACGCCGGGGTCGCTGGTGCTGGGCACGCGACGGCTGCGTGACGAGGTGTTCCCACGAATGCCGGCGGGCGCACAGCGGGTGCTACGGGCACTGGTGCTGCTGCGCTCGGCGCATATCTACGAGTATCCCCTGGAGCGAGTGCGACGCGTCGCAGTTGAGGTCTTCGGCCTGCGAGCAGCGGACTGGAGCGCGGCCCACGTTGCGGCTGCCGACGCGGGCTACCTGCGGCTGCGGCGCGCTGGTGGCGGCGACCAGGGACGGCTGGAGCCGCTTAGCGCGGCATATCTGGACGAAGGTGTGCCGGAATATCTGACGCGCAACGCGCAGACCAGCGACGACTGGGTGGCGTTGCGTCACTGCCTGGAACGCTATCGCGACGTGGACGGTCTGCGCTGGCTTGGCATCGCCTTCAGCGAGGAGGCAAAGGGGATCGGGCCGTTCTTGCCGTACAATCTGCGGCAGGGGAAGCAGGAAGGGGTCTTGAGCCTGCGCATGGCGCTGGAACTGTGTAGCCTGCGCACGTCCCCCGACGACTGGGCGGTGACGCAGATGGAACTTGGCGCTGCGCTGGCGACGCGGGCGGCGGTGACTGAGGGCGTGTTGCGCGCGGACTTCTGGAGCCAGGCGGCGGGAGCGTTTCGCGCGGCGGCGGACGTGTTGACACGGGAACGCGCGCCGGCGCTCTGGGCTTTGGCGCAGTCTCAACTGGCGCAGGTCTACGAACAAATGGCGACGGATCTGCTCTTCGCCGGCGACCTGCGCGCGGCGACGCTGCGCTTTTCGGAGGCCGCGGCATGCGCTGCTGAGGCGCTGACGCGTTACCTACCGCAGTTCGAGCCGGTGCGTTACCGCGAGACGCTGGCGCTCTGTGATCGCGTGGAGGAGACGGCGGGCGCGCTCGATGCGACAATGCCCGATCGCTAGCCGGGAGGCCAACCAAGGACGCGGCCACCGAGCACATGCAGGTGGAGGTGAAAGACACTCTGCCCGGCGTCGGGACCGACGTTCCAGACCAGACGATAGCCGCTGTCGGCGATGCCCTCGTCGCGGGCGACGCGGTTGGCGGCGCGGATGAGCGCGAGGAGTAGCGCGCCATCGTCCGCCTCGGTGGCGTTGATCCCGGCGATGTGGCGGCGGGGGACGACCAGGACGTGGGTTGGCGCGGCGGGACGGAGATCGCGGAAGGCGACCACGTGGTCGTCGCTGTAGACCTGCGTGCTGGGCAGCGTTCCGGCGATGATGCGGCAGAAGGGGCAGTGCTCATCAAATGACTGCGTCATGGGGTGGAGAAGACTCCTTTCACGCTGTTGGCGCTGGGCCTCCAGTCAGGGATCGTCATGCCTGGTGTGGCGCACCGCACGTTCTACCCCGCGGTCTTCGGGTGCTGGTGATTTCGGCTCGTGCTGGCCCGAAGGCCGGGCTGAATGCTGGTCCGCGCACGCGCTGCAACGGCCAATTACTCACCCTCGACAACGCGTGAGATGCCGGCGAGGGGGCATCTGGCGGCTAAATACGCACCATGCGCAAGAACTCGGCGGGGGTGACGTCGAAGCGCTCACGCAGGAACGTGCGACCTTTTGGCGTGAAATACACACGGGCGCCGGTGGCAACACTACGCTGGACGCTGCTCATCACGCGAGCCTCGCCCCAGAGCGGGCGGAGCCGGTCGCGCAGGGCGCCGAAGAGGTGGATGGCGGAGAGGGCGACGACGGGTATGGCGATGGCGAGCGCGCGGACGGAAGCGGCGCTGTCTAGCCCAGCGATCGGCGGCGGCATCAGCAGGTAAAGGGTGGCGTAGTCGGTGCAGCCGAGGGCGACGGCGGCGGCGAAGAGCTGCACGGCGAGACGCGACAGCGATGGCTGCCGGAGCGAGACGACGGTGATGCCGAAGGGGCCGAGGCTCCAGCAGACCAGCGATGGATCGCGAATGAGCGCGACGGTCCAGAAGGTGACGTGGTAGATCAGTACCCAGAGGAGGAGGATGACAAGGAGATAGAAGGGGTAGATATGGACGTCCACGGCTGCCTCCCCGGCGTGCCCGATCGCCGATTCGGGCGCTTTCTCTTCATTATGCTTCGTCGCGGCCTAAAACGCCAGCGAACATGCAGCCGTGCCGCTGGCGTATCAGCTTTGCCACTCGGTGAGGAATAGCGCGAGGTCTGCGGGGAGCGGCGCGTCGAAGGTCATCCACTCGCCGGTGATGGGATGGGCAAACTCGAGATGGGCAGCGTGGAGGAATTGGCGTGGTGGCATCGGAGGCTGAGCCCTGCCATAGACGGGATCGCCGACGACGGGGTGTTGGACGGCGGCGAGATGCACGCGAATCTGGTGGGTGCGCCCCGTTTCGAGGGTCAGCTCGAGCAGTGAGCGGCCGTTGCCGACACGCAGCTCACGGAAGCGAGTGCGGGCGTCGCGACCGCCTGAGTGCGCGGAGACGAGCGCCATACGCTGGCGGTGACGCGGGTCGCGCCCAATGGAGGCGTCGATCAGTCCTTCGGGGACAGGCATCTGTCCCTCGACGAGCGCGAGGTAGCGCTTGACCATCGTGTGCGCCTGCATCTGCGCCGAGAGGTTGGCATGTGCGGCGGCGGTTTTGGCGACGACAAGCAGGCCGGAGGTGTCTTTGTCGAGCCGGTGCACAATGCCCGGACGCGAGGGATCGTCGCCGCCGTGAAGCTCGGGGGAGTGCGCTACCAGAGCGTCCACCAGGGTGCCACCGGGATGGCCAGGCGCGGGATGGACGACAACGCCGGCGGGTTTGTCGACGACGAGCATGGCGTCATCTTCGTAGACGACACGCAGCGCGGGGAGCGTAGGGCCTTCATCCGCGCGAGGCTGCGGCGCAGTGGCGGGCGAGGACTGCACGACGATGTGCATGCCAGCTTCCAGGAGCAGGCTTGAGCGGGCGACGCGCCCGTTGACGGAGACGCGTCCGGCTTGGATGGCGGCCTGTACACGGGTCCGTGAAAAGTCGGTAATGCGACTGGCGAGGGCGCGGTCGAGCCGCTGGCCGGCGAGGTCGCTGGCGACTTCGAACTCGAATGTAGTGGGATCGTCGGTAGCCGAAGCGTCGGAGGTGCCGGGGGAGGATGGCTGTTTCATGCGTCGATGCTCACCGCGAGATCTCCACGCGGCGGCGGATGCGCACATCACTGGTGTCGGGCGTCTCGGCTGCAGGCAGCGCGTGGGTCGGTGCGACTTCACGCTGAGGGTCGCTGCGCCAGAGGAGGAAGGCAAGCAGGGCGACGCCGATGCAGATGGCGCTGTCGGCAACGTTGAAGACGGCGAAGTCGAAGTGGATCGCGGGGAGTTGGAAGTGGATGAAGTCGGTGACATAGCCCTTGGCCACGCGGTCGATGAGGTTGCCAGCAGCGCCGCCGAGAATCAAGCCGAAAGAGAGCTTGAGGGCGAGGGAACTAGTGTCGCGGGTGCGCCAGTAGATCACGCCGATGACGATGAGGGCAAGCGCGATGAACACGAAGAGCAGCGTGCTGCCCCAAAGCAGGCTGAAGGCGACTCCCTTGTTGGCATCATATTCAAGCAGGAGGATGTTGCCGACGATGGAGATCGGCGCTTTGTATGTGCCGGTGGTGAAGTAGCTCGTAATCCAGTGTTTGGTGAGTTGGTCGAGGAGGATCACTAGCGCGAAGAGGGAGACCATGATCAAATCGTTGCGTCGAGCATGCGACATGATGATCCTCTCTGCGCGGGTCTGCGCGGGCAATTCACTGCGGTTCAGTCTGCAGTGGGATTGTATCCTACCTGGACGGGCACTCGCAAGGCAGTGGCCGCGACGGCGGGCGTCGCATACGCCTTCGCGGGGGTGGCGCCGCCGATGCGCATGGAAAGCTGGCGAAGCACGAACCAGTGGTAGGGATCGGGCCATGCCGAGGGGTGTCGCTCGCGGATGCGTGCCAGCGCGGCGTCGGCCGTGATGCCTTCGAGGAGCATCAGAGCGGCGCAACAGACGGTGGACGAGCGATTAATGCCCGCGTAGCAGTGGATCAGCACTCGACGCCCCTGACGAAGCCGCTCTACGACCCAGACCGCCTCTTCGAGCAGTTCGTTGACGCTCATGCCGGCAGACATCTCGCCTTTGTGGAGGAAACGGTCCTCCGGATGATGGCCGCCGTGGGCCACCCATTGGTTTTCGACGCCGCAGAGGTTGAGGACGTGATCGACACTAGGGCGCTCGGCGTGCTGGTGATGCAAGCCGCCGATGAAGAGCCGCTGGCGGAAGCAGCGACCGTCGAGGTAAATGGCGATGGGGTCTCCGGCGAACCGGCGATAGAGTACGGGCCGGTGTGGCACGAGGCCGGTGGCAGGCGGTGGGGGCGGCGACCAGCGGCGTATCACGGTCGCACGCCGGCGCTCGCCCTCGCGCTCTTCGAGATGGTAATCGCGTGCGCGGAGGATGCAGACGCCCTTGGCGGCGCCGGTGCTGATCCAATAATACTCGCCCAGTTTCGGCTCGCGACCATGGACAACACTGAAAAGGCGGCGGACGTGCTCGTCGGCAGGGAGAGCGTCTAATCGCGCGTACGGGCCGGTGTGCTCGATCCACTCGGCCTGGGCGAAACGCAGGCGCAATGGGCGATACTCGCCGGAAAGGCGTTCGTGGAGTTGGCCGTCTACGTCGTGCGGCTCTGGGGCACTCAGCGGCGCGAAAGCGGAGACGTCGAGGACGATGTCGCGGTCGATGTGCTGGCGCGTGGCTGTTCCGCCACTATTGCGTGGCTCCGATGGCTCTTCGCGGATGGCTTCGAGGCGGGCATCGAAGAGCATCTCATTGTGCGGGAAGGGGAAGTAGCGCGCGCGAGACGTGATCTTGGGCATGGAGCGCGGTTTCCTTGGGTGCGGCGATCGTCAACACTCATCAGTGATCTAACGCATGGCGATCGTTTCCCGCGTGGCGGAGTCGGCCACCGCGCCTGGATGGTCGGCGGTGGCGGCCTCAGTTGGCTCGACCGCGTACAAGGCTCTGGCGATGGCGACGCGGGCCTTCTGTTTGGTCATGTAGCTGACGGCGACGGCCCAGACCGTGGAGTTGGTGATCGCGACAATGCTGCCCGCTGCAAGAGACATGGCGACGATGCGTTCGGACTTGCCGAGCGTCTCCCACCAGCGTAGGGCGTAGTGCATGGTACATCTCCGATGGCGCGTGCACGAGGCGAACTCGCGCGGTGATCTCCTCGCAAGTCGTCTTGGAGTGCTGTCATTTTGCCGCGCATACTAGCCGGCGAACGCGGTACAACAGCCTCTTCCCAACCGACATTGAGTGATGCCATTTCGTAGGAATGTTCAGTATAGCATGGAGCTATTCGCCCCTTGCGGCGGGAGCCGCGCCGAAGTAGCGAGCGGCCGTCGCGCCTGACGGGAGCCTAAGTGGGACGCGTATCGCGTGTGGCGCTGATGCCAAGCTCGCGCGCGGCGATGGCCGCCTCAGCGCGCGAACGCACTCCGAGTTTGGCGAGAATCGCCGAGACGTGGTGTTCGATGGTCTTGGGCGAGGCGTAGAGACGCTCGGCGATTTCGGTGTTGCGGAGACCTTGCAGCAGGAGGTGCAGGATCTCTAGTTGCCGGTTGGTGAGCCCTACAGGGTTGGCCCGCGTGGCAGGGCGCGGTCCGCGGGGGAGACCTCGGGCTCCCGATTGGCGCAGCGTGCGGCGCGCGATCTCGGCGGCAGGGTGGGCTCCCAACGCCTCGAAGATGCCCAGTGCGGTGAGCAGCGCCGGTTCGTCGCCATCCAGGAGGGCGAGTGCGCGCTCGTAGGGACAGCCGAGGCGCTCCCACTCCGCCGCCGCGGCCTGCCAGTCACCAGCGATCTGCGCGGCGAAAGGCGTGGAACCTTGCGGCAGCGGCTCAGGGTCATCGCCAGCGCGCCAGAGCCAGAACGCGAGCTGCGTGTGTGCCCAGGGGTTGGCATATGCCTTGGCGAGGTCGAAACCGAGGCGCGCCTCGGTCGCGCAGAGAGCCAGGTTGCCGCGGAGCCAGGCAGCCTCCGCGCGGGCGGCCGCGGTATGGGCGATGCGCTGCAATTCTCCCGTAGGTGCCGCGAGATCGCGTGCCCTGTCGAGCAGGCCATCTCCACCCGGGTCGCCACGACGTATTCGAAGCAAGCCAAGCGCAACCAGTGCTTCGATCTTGTACACCGTCGTGACGAACTGCGAACCCAGCACCGCGTTTGCCTCGTCGCTTGCCGTGTCCCACTGGCCCTGTTCGAGGTGGGCTAGTGCGCGCCACGACAGCATTTGCAGCGCGTAGAGATCGATATCGCGTTCGGAGCAGTAGGCGATGCCTTCGTCGGCGTAGTGGTAGGCGAGCGCGTATTCGCGGAAGCGTACACAGTAGCAGGTGAGGTTGCTGTAGGCGCGCGCCACGTGCTCGTGCCAGCCGCGTTCGTGCGCGAGGCGCAAGCTCTCTTCCACTTGCTCACGCCCTTCGGGGTCTCCGCCATAGAGGCGCGACATACCAACGGTATTGAGGGCGTGGATCATGGACTCGTCATCATGCAACCGTTGCGCCAGGTCGAGAGCACGGCCACCCCAAGCCTGGCCTTCGGCGATCTCGTCGCCGAGCATGGCGAACATTCCCCGATAGCCATAGGCCAACGCCAACTCTTCGTCGGGCGGCAACGTTTCGAGCAGTTGGACGGCTGCCTCGACGTACTGATCAACGTCCGCTTTACGCCCCAGGTGCCAGTAGACCCGCGAGAGCCAGCGCAGATCGTGGGCGATGCGTCGCGTTTCGTCGCTCGCTCGCCAAATCGCTAGTGCTTCTTCGCCAGCCTGGGCTGCGTCGGTCATCAGACCCGTCAGATAGCATTCGGAGGCCAAGCCTTCGAGCAGCTCGGCACGGATTGCGTCAGGCATCCCGGCGGCAAAGCGGAGGGCGGTTCGGTACTGCGAGGCCGCCTCGCGATGGGCCCCCTGAAGGGCCGCCTGCTGCGCGGCGAGCGGCGCAAAGCGGAGCGTACGCTCGCGATCTCCGGCCTGGGCGGCGTGGTGCACGAGTCGGGCGAGATCGACGTGGCCCGCTGGCGCATGGAGCTGCGCCTGAAGTACCGCGGCGTGGAGGGCGCGGCAACGCGTGGCGGGCAGCGCGCTTTCGATGGCGAGCCGCGCCAACTCATGGCGGAAGGCGAAGGCGTCTTGCTCTTGACGGAGCATCCCGGCCGCCACGCACTCTTCGCAGCCGCTGAGGCTGGCGGCGGGGACGGCGTTGACGATCCATTGCTCGGTCCGCCGGGGGACGACAGAGACGAGATCGAGCGCGGCGCGGGCGGTGGGCGAGAGTCGAGCGGCGCGGGCGAGCACGGCATCGCGCACGCTGACAGGGACGCCGGGAGCTGAACTGGCGAGCGCCTCGGTGACGAAGAACGGATTGCCGCCCGTGGTGGTGTAGAGTTGGTCGACGTCTTCGCGGCGGTGGCTGGCGCTGTCCGCTAAGCTGGCGACGGCGGTGAGGGAGAGTGGTTGCAGGCGAACCCGCGCGAGGGAGCGGGCGGGGAGATCGCCGAAGACGATGGTCAGGGGGTGATTCGCGCCGACCTCGTCGTCGCGGTAGGTGAGGATCAAGAGGATCGCCGTGTGCTGGATGCGACGCCCTAGGAACTTGATCAGGTCGAGCGTGGCTTCGTCGGCCCAGTGGACGTCCTCAAAGACGATGATCGACGGTTTGCTGCTAAGACGGAGGTCTTCCAGGACCGCGCCGAAGAGCGTTGCGCGGTCGGCCTTCTCCGCGAGCAGGGATTGCAGGCGCGCGCCTACCTGCGGTGCGATGTCGTAGAGCGGGCCGAGCGTGCGCGGGGTTGAAAGTGCGTCGCAGGCCCCCCAGAGGACGTTCGCGGAGGAACGATGGCGATCGGCGACATGTTCGATCAGCGAGGTTTTGCCAACGCCCGCCTCGCCGCCGACGAGCGCCACGCGCCCGGCGCCTTCGCCAAGCCCGGCGATCAGGTGATCCAAGGTGGCGATGGATTCGTCGCGTTCGAGCAGGAGAGCGTCCACGCCTGTACCTCGTCATCGCGCCGACGCGAGCGAGGGACTCGCGCCGGCAGATGGGTAGGGCTTGGCTCCTCACCTTCGCGCGGAGGGAGGCGAACGTCCCAGCCCAACGTTGTACGAAGCGTACCACGAATGGCTGCAGCGAGAAACGTCGCGAGGGGTGAACGTCGGCCCGTGTGGCTCAGAGGACACCTGGGCAGGAATAGGGTCGTTCAGGCCGCGCACGTTGCGGGCGCGCGCGGCGTGCCACTGCGATAGCCGGACGGCGGGGTGAACGTTCCCGCGGGGACGGACGCGAGGAACTCGATAGTGATGTAGCTCTGGCAAGCGTTGGGCGTGAGGCGCGAGGTGAGCCCCGGCGTGCCGACGTTCTGCAACGTTGTGTAGTCTACTGAGGCGCCGACCACGACCCCAGTGGTGGCGTCGGCGTAGAGCGTGGTGCGATAGGGCGCGGTGGTATAGGCAAGCTCATGGACGCTGTGGCCGTGCCAGACGCCTTCGCCGGTATACCAGAGCTCGCCGTATGCCTGATAGGTAGTGGCGAAGTTGAACAGCCCGCTGGCGGTGGCATTGAGCTGGACATCGGCCCAGGTGACGGCGGAGGTACCTACCGGGTGGCCGTAGACGCCGTGCTGAGCGTCGTAGCGAGTGTCGACGCCGCCGAGGAGATGATGTCTTCGTAGAGTAGCGTGCCGCTGCCGTCGCTGACGGTGACGCGAGCGCGCTGGCCGGTGAGATCGAGATAGGTATCGCGTACGACGCGGCTCGATCCGCTGCCGCTCTGCATGGTGTAGTGCTGCACGCCAGATCGAAGATCGGGGGCAGCTAGCGTGGGTGGGTCGAGGCGCTGCGAGTCCATTGAGAGGCTGGCGAGACGTAGCACGTTTACGGCCTCGGTTTGTGTGGCGGGGTCCGCTTGCGCTGTGTCGACGTTGCCGCGGAAAGCCACGTCCACTGCAACGCTGAACGCGCTGTCGTCCTGTACGACGGCGAGTCTGGCGGGGTCGCTGGTTGAGGTGCCGGTATGCCATGCGGCCTTGCCTGGCAGTTGCCATGCCAGGGTGAGCGAGCCAGTGCGCACGAGTAATAATCGCTCCATTGGGCAAGTGCGACTGGGGCCTCGCGGACGTGGAGCTGCGTGAGGGAGTCGGAGAGGGTCCAGACAATGTCGAGCGCGCCGGTTGCGGGATCGACGCGGGCCTGCTTGAAGGTGGCGCCTGACGGCAAACTCCACGGAATCTCGGCGGTGAAGGCCACGGGATGCGCGGCCACCGCACCGTGGACGGCGGCTTGCGCCTGCTGGTACGCGTCGCCTTGTGGTGTGGGTGTGTCGGTCTGCGTCGTCTGGCTGCCGATCAGATTGGGTGTGACGCGATCGAAAGCGATGAAGGCGAAGGCAATCAGCAGAGCCGCGACCAGCGCCGGCAGCGCGGTCCGCTGCCAGTAGGAGCGCGGACGTGGGGCGATGAGTACAGGGGCCGGCACAGGTTGCGGCAGCGTGAGGAACGCGGCGACGCGGCGCAGGCCAAGGCCCTGTCGAGCGCGGCGCATGGATTCGCGCCGCACGGGCTCGAACGTCTGAGAGGCGCGGGCGGCGAGCACACGGTCGAGCACAGCGGGCGAGGGCGTGGAGGCGGGAAGCGCGGCAACGATGCCGTTGACGGCGCGATGGCGCGCAAGGATCTCGCCGCAGGATTGGCAAGTCGCGGCGTGGGCGGTGACGGCGGAGCGCATCGGCTCGGCCACTTCGCCGTCGGCCAGCGCGGAAAGATAGGGTTCGGCGTCGGCGCAACGCATCGCGGCGCGGCTCATCGCTGTCCCTCCTTTCGCAGGTCTTCGTAGTGGCGGGCGAACATGTCGCGGGCGCGCGCGAGGCGCACGGCGGCAGCTCCAGGGCTGATGCCAAACGCTACGGCTATCTCACGGTAACTCAATCCCTGTGCGCTATGCAATACCAGGCAGGTGGCATATTTCGGAGCCATGCGACGGAGCGCGAGATTGATGTGATCGCGCTCGGCGACACCGTCGAAGGCGTTGGCGCTGCCCGGCTGGGCGACGTCATGCGGGCCAGATTCGTCATCGTCATCGCCGCCATCGAGGTAGATGGGGATGCCGAAGATGCGGCGCGTGCGCGTGCGTTTGCGGAGATTATCCATGCAGAGGTTGGTGGCAATGCGATAGAGCCAGGGCCGCAAGCGTTCGGGATCGCGCAGTTGGTCGAGGCGTTCGTGGGCGCGAATGAAGACCTCCTGGGTGACGTCGTCGGCGTCCTCTTGGTTGCCGAGGAGCCGGAACGCGTAGGAGTGGATTGCACCACTGTGGGCGTGGTAGACGGCGGTGAGCACGCCCTCTTCACGCGCCGCGGGAGTAGCGCTATCGAGCGGAGTCTGCTCGGCAACATCGTGATGTCGCATCGTCGGTGTGGCCTGCGCGCCGACGGCGCCGTACGCCGCCAACGAGAACGCGCCACTCGCTTTGAACGCCATGTACGATGCCACCTTCGCGACAGTGCCAGAACATGGAGCAAGAAAAGCGGCGCCGAAACGCGGATACGGGGCAAGCCGGTCCCGCTGCGCGCGTCAACTCCGCCGAAGGTGTGACGCGCCGACGGGGCGGGATTTACCGAAAATCCGTATGGGTGTGTCACAGGTGTATCACACGATCGATGACGCCCGCCGACGCGAATGTTGCCCGCATCAGGCCGGCCCAAGGATCGCAGGCAGCTTAAGCAACGCTGCGCGGTCGCCACGGAGCTTGAGCCGGCCTGTGGCGATGGCCCACAGCGGGTTGAGCTTCTCGCCGGCTATACGCGCCCAGTCTTCCACCTGGCAAGAAATGGTGACGGCAGCTTCCGATGCGCGGCCAGGCCGAGCGACGGCACGGTACTCTTCGACGGCGAGGAACCAGGGCTGAGCGTTGGCGAATTCCCACTGGATCGCGCCCGATAGACGCGGCGCGGGCCGCATGTTGACCACACGCTCGAGCGTTTCGAAGAGCAGCGCCAGAATCTCGTCGTCGACGTGCAGGGCGGCGACGTCGCCAAAGATGCCGGCGTGGAGGAGGGTGAGGGCGCGCTCGGCCTGCTGGCGCGGAGTGCGCTCGATGCCCATCTTCACCAGTGCGGCGACCTCGGAGGGATCGATGCCGGCGCGGAGCAGTTTGGTCTGGAGGGAGCGGAGTCCGAAGGCGTAGACGTCGGCCATGTCGACGCCAAAGACTTCGACCGCGGCGTCGCCAAGCTCTGGCGAGTAGAAGAGCGTGATCATCCACGGCAGGACGCGGTTGAGCGTGCGGATCACGGCGTCGCGCGCGGCGGGTTCGCTGGCGAGAAGCTCGGCCAGCAGCTGGACGCCGAATGCCATGTGGCGCGACTCGTCGCGAGAGACATGGGCGATACCTTCGGCAAATCCGGGCATCACGCCCATGTCTTCGACGTAGCCGCGGATCAATTGCTGGCCGGGGTGTGCGAGGCCGCCCTCGATGACGAGGTGATAGAGCGTGACGCACTGGGCGAGCAGTGAGCGATTGCCAGGATGTCGGCGCAGACGGTCGGTCAGGCGATCGAGTTCGCCGAAGACGCGGCGGAAGCCGACGGTCAATTCTGGGCGGTAGGCGTCGAGCGTGGTCGCCATGTCGGTGCCGCCGCCAAGCACCTCACGCATAAATCGGCTGAAGAAAACGTGATGGCGCGCTTCGTCGACGATCTGCGTGGTGATGAAGACGCGCTGTTCTTCGGTGGGCATGGCGGCGACGAACGGCGCGAGGGTCCTCGCGACGGCCTCTTCGCCGTGGAGGAAGAGCGCATAGTTCCACTGCGCGGCGGCGCGCTGCACGGGGGTGAACGTCTCGCGCCAGTCGACGATGTCGCGGCTGAAGTCGATTGCGGTGGCGCTCCAGTTGCTGGCCTCCCAGAGGCGGTAGAGGCGCGCGACGTCAATGGAGGGTCCGCTGGGGCGGTCGAGATCGAGATCGCCATCGAGATCGGTCGCGACCTGCTCGATGAGTTGGCGCGCCATTGTGGCCTCCGTCCGTATGGGCGCGGCGTCACACCGCCCGTGCTCTTCTGGCTCTCTTAGGGTAACGCGTGCGCGCGGCGCTGTCTAGCGGGGGGTGATAGAGGTTGCGGCCACGCCACTAGGTATCGGCGCCGGGCGTAGTGGCATGACGCGATTGGCGGCGCGTGACGGCGCGGGCTTCGCGCTTGCTCGCGGGGGAGCCGGATTCGCCTGCGGGCGGTGTCGCCAGTTGCGCTGCAGATGTGGCGGTGCCCGCGGTCTCGTAGCGCGCCAAGAACGCGCGAGCTTCGGACTCGGCGGTAGCGCGGTCGTCGGGGGCGAGTTGCCCGTCGATCACCAGGCCGAGCAGATACTCTTTGACCGGGCGGAGCCAGGCGCCGGGGCCGCGCCCGAACATTTTCATCAGGTCGTTGCCGTCGAGCGGGCTCTTGATCGGGACACGCTCGGCCTCCTCACGGAGCCAGCGGCAGCGTCGTTCGAGGTCGTTGACGCGGGCGGCGGCGCGGTCGATCTTGTCTTGACGATAGCTGGTGATGTCGGCACGCGAGAGGTCGAGCAGATCGTGCAAGGCATCTCCTGCGTCGAGCATCAGGCGGCGGACGGCGCCATCGGTCCATTGCGCTTCGTAGGCGTTGGCGCGCATATGCAGCCGCACGAGGGTCGTCACGTGGTCGATAAACGCACGGTCGAACTTGAGGCGGCGCAAGATGTCGCGCGCCATGACGGCGCCGAGGTCTTCGTGGCCGAAGAAATGGACGTGCCCCGCTTCGACACTGCGCGTGCGCGGCTTCGCGATGTCATGGAGCAGGCCCGCCCAGCGAGCGGCGGGGCGCGGCGGTGTGCGCTCGACGACGCGCAGCACATGTGCGTAGACGTCTTTCGAGCGGGCGGCCTGGCCGGGCGTTTGGCTGACGCCTTGCAGATCCAGCACTTCGGGGACGGCGTAGGCGATGAGGCCGAGGTCCACGAGCAGGCGTAGGCCAAGCGCGGGGTTGGACGTCATCAGGAGCTTGGTGACTTCGTCGCGGATGCGCTCGCGGCTGATCTTAGCGAGCATGTCCGCTTGTTGAACGATGGCGACGGCGGTAACCGGTTCGATCTCGAACGCAAGCTGCGCGGCGAAGCGGCAGGCGCGTAGCAAGCGAAGGGGATCTTCGTCGAAGCGCCGCTCAGGGTCGTTGCCGACAGCGCGGATGATACCGCGCTCAAGATCGGCGCGCCCCCCGTAGGGGTCATGTAGCACACCGGTGAGCGGATCGCGAGCCATGGCGTTGATGGTGAAGTCGCGGCGCGACAGATCGCCATCCAGGCTATCGCCGAAGGTGACTTCGGGCTTGCGCGACTCAGGATCGTAGTGATCGCTGCGATATGTAGTGATCTCGATCACGTCAACGTCTGGGTCTTGGCCAGGGACGGCCATCGCCGGCTGGGGGGTAGGCACGGTCGTGGCGTCGTCGCCTTCGCGCGGTTCGCGCAGGTAATGCAGGCGGACGGTGCCGAACTTCTCGCCGATGCTGAAGAGCGCCACGGGACTGGTCGGGGCCGCGAGGCGCTTGATCTCGTCGGGGCGCGCGTTGGTCGTGAGATCGGCGTCGGAGGGCGCGTTGCGGCTCAGCAGCAGGTCACGCACCGTGCCACCGACCATGTACAACTCGTAGCCCGCGGCGTGGAAACGCTGGGCCAAGGTGACGATAATTTCGAGCATGCGGAATACTTTTCTGCGGGTGTAGGGGCCGGCGCGTCGTGCGGCACGCTGTCTCAGGCGCGATGTCGCAAGGTCCAGTCCGCGAGGTCGTCGTCGAGGATCGAGCGGCCCGGCTCGAATTCGAAGTCGTGGGCGAATGTTGGATAGGTCTTATAGGTTTTGTCGGCGCTGCCGAGCCGATCATAAAAGGCGCGAGTGGCGGGCTGCGAGAGCGTGGCGTCGCCCTCGCACTGTATCACCAGCGCAGGCATGCGTACCTTGGGCGCCAACTTCAACATCCCCTGGCGCAGTCGCGTGACCTGATAGAGGAAGGCGCGGCTCTGGTTACGCACCCAATAGCGGTCGGCGTTGAGCAGTGCGGTGGCCTCGGGGTTGGCGGTCATGATGCGCGTGTCGACGCTGAGGGCAAGTGGCTTGGCCGAGCCGAACATGCCCGCGACCACGCCAGGGATGACCTGCGACGCCTTGACTTTGACGACATCCTTGATCCAGGGGTTCACCAGGACTAACCCATGGATCTGCTGCGCGCCAGCGGCCTCGTTGACGGCATAGGTGGCGAAGATGCCGCCCATACTGTGCCCGATCAGGAACAGTGGCGCGTCCGGCTGCCGCTGGCGGACCTCACCGAGGAAGGCAAGCACGTCGCGCGGATACACAGTGGCGTCGCGGACGTGACCTCGTGGACCGTCGGAGCGGCCAAAGCCACGGTGATCGTCCATATAGACGCTAAGGCCGCGGGCGTTGAGCGCGTTGCCGAAATCGATGAACCAGCCAGTGTGCGCGCCAAGGCCGTGGAGGAAGACGACCACAGGAGCGGTGGCCTCCGGCGAGCGCCAGGCACGATAGAAGAGCTTGACGCCGTCGCTCATGGGCAAGAAGCCTTCGTCGTAGGCGCCTCCGGCGACGGCACGCGGCACGCCCCAGTCTCCGATGCGGTCGGGTAGATACATCGACTCAGCCGCCATGTGCCTCTCCTGTTGCCTCGTGTCGCCGTCCAATACGGCCCACATTGTAGCATGCGGCGAGAGCGCACGGCGTCAGCGCATGTGGCTGGGGAGAGCCATGCGTGGTGAGGCAGCGAAGATAGCTTCCGCCATGTGGGCCGGTCTATCTCCGCTGCTATGCATCCTTGCGGGGCAGCGCATCCTGCGCCGCGAACGTCCTTGCACCGACGTCATGCCGCCCGTGAGGGGCGAATCAGTGCGCGGGGAGCAGCGGAGAGGTCGCGTCGGCGTCACAGCGGTAGTCGGGAGGTCGCAGACGTAGCAGGTGCGCAGTGAACTCGATGAGGCTGCGCGGTCGCAGGTCGGCCAGCGCGCCGATTTCACACGGCCCAAGGCCATAGTCGGCGAGTGTGTCGAGCGGGTCGGTGAGCAATCTCGCGCGAAAGCGAGTATCCACAATTGAGCGGGCTAGCGCTCGCTCGCAGGCGTCCCAGGGCATACAGCACTCTCTCCTTCAGCGCCGTTTCGCCGGCAAAAGACGAACGACCGTGCGACCCTGAAGTCCAGAGGAGGGCGACTCTCGCTGCCGTTGCCTCTCCGCGGTCGTGCCGTGTGCGGGATGGAAGAGGACTCGTAAGAGTGAGGCTAAACAGTGCCGGGGCCACCGCTGGCGCTCATTGGCGTGATGTCGAACACCGTGCCAGGACCGCCGCTGGCACTATCGAGTGGCGAGGTAATGCGGACGGTGCCAGGGCCGCCGCTGGCGCTCGAGGGATCGACGTTCTGAGCGGCGACAATGCCGAGGCCGAGCGTGGCGCCCAGCGTGGTGGCGATGGCGACGCGGGCGATCAGGCTGCGGCGACGTGTCCGCGCTTCTCGGCTGACGGGCGCTTCGTGTGTGGAAGTCATGACGATCTCCTCTTCTCAGCGACGCGTGACACGTGGTGCGCTGCTGAAACCGCGGAAGTGTGCTCTACATGGGGCTTAAGCGATGCGTGTGTCTTGATGCTGTGAGCCTACAGTGAGGCTGTCCGGCGAGCGTCCACGTTTTCGCGGCCGATTTGCAGTGAAATTGACACTAGCGCGATAGGCGACACGGCGAGCCCGGGCGCAGACGGGCTTGTCTCGAATCACATCACAATTCAGCCGAATGGAAAGTTGGCGTGGTCACATCGTCACACCCCGCGCGAAGCGGTAGAGGGATCCTTGATAATCTGCTGCCTGCGTCGTCCGTCGAGGACGAGGGGACTTCACTCGCGGGCGAGACGTGGCAGTTGGGGTGGTGTTGAGGGCGCGTCGTCTTTGCTGGCGGTCGCGTCTTGCCAGCCATCTTGGCGAGACCACGCTAGCCTGAAGGCCCTGCGAGTGCAGGGGCGAAATCCGGGATGCGCAAGCGACACCGCGGCGAACCACCCAGCCGAAATCGGAATGAGTGGAACGCCGAGCTTGTCGCCGCGAGTGGCGTTCAAGCGATCGAGAGTCAGAAACGGCGGGCGCAAGGAGCCTCGCGCTACGTCAGACGGCGCGAGTCGGCGCGTGTCGTCGCGAGGGTGACAGCACCGCCGGGGACGCGACACGTCCGATGCATTGAATCCCGCACGGAACTCAGGGCGCGACGGCGTATCGAGGTGCGGTGGCGCCACGCCTGGCGCGGGATTTAATCGATTCGTTGAGCGCGATGGTCTCGGCGGAAGGGCCGATGCCAAGCTCGCGACGCAGCACGACGCAGCACTTGAGAAATTGCTCCTGCGCGTGAGTGAAGTCGCCACGCTGCGCGAAGCAGATCATCATGCGCCGGTGCGCGCCCTCGTGGTAGGGGTTTTCCGCCAGCAGCAAGGCTGACAATCGTTCGACGTCGTCATAACCTTGCGCGCGGAGCTCGATCTCGGCGAGCAGATCGAGGAGCTTGTGGTAGCGCGATTGCATGGCTTCGCGGCGTGTGACCGCCCAGTCGCTCCAGTGGTCGTTGAGGTAGGGGCCATGCCAGAGGTCAAGCGCCTGCCGCAATTCGCGCGCGGCGGCTTCGGGGTCGCCACGCTTCCAGAGGCTAGCTCCGTGGTCGGCGAGACGGAGGAATTTCGGTGCGTCCACGTCGCACTCAACAGCGAGGCGCCAGAGCCGGTTCTGCTCGACGACGACTTTGCGCCCCAGTGCCTTTTTCAGGTCGGAGCGGATCCGGCGGAACTCGTCGTCGGCGGTCCGCTCGCTCTTCTCGGGCCAGAGCGCCTGGAGAATTTCGCTCTTACGGACGGGCCGCTCGCAGCCGAGCAGATACAGCAGGAGGTCGCCACTGAGCGGGCGGCGCCAATGGTCCACCGGACGATCGCCGACGCTGACGCTACAGTCGCCAAGCGTCAAGACGCGGATGGGCAGGTCACTGGTTTCCGACGCCGCACATTCGCTGGCAGCGTTCGCCGCAGGCGCCAGCCGCGCGATGAGATCGGCGGCGAGCGGATGAGGCAGCCTTTCGACGAGAGGGAGCAGCGCGGGCAGCCAACGCGCGTCGAGGAGTGCACTGGCCGTGCCGTCAATCTGCGCGGCGAGGTCGAGCGCCGTGGTGAGCACGTGCGTGGCCTGGGCGGTCGCGCCTTGCGCTAACTTCGACGCGGCGAGAATGAGATATGCTTGCGCGCAATCGGCGAAGACATGCTGCTGGCGCGTGGCAGGGATCACGCGTTCCAGCACGTCAATGGCGCGCTCATGCTGGCCAGCGGAGTAATACGTGAACGCCAATGCAGTGTGCAGGAGCGCCCAGTCCTGGCCTTCTGGCGAGCGTACGATCTCCGCGAGGGCAGGCTGGAGCGTCGCCAGCGCGGACTGTGTGTCGCGCGTGAGCGCATACAGACGACTGGAACTGGTGGCGATGAGGGCGCGCAGGTGCTGGTCGTCGAGGGTGGCGTCGAGTGCCTCGGCGCGTTGGAACTGCGCCCGAGCCGCCGCGAAGCTGCCTTCCAGTAGCTCGAGGTCCGCCAGCGCGACATAGGTATAGGCGCGTAGCTGGCGATGCCCGATCGCTTCGGAGAGTTCCAGTGCGGCGTCGAGGTCTTCGCGCGCTGCTCGTCGCTGGCCGAGATGCTGACGGATCGACCCACGATACAGCACAGATGCCGCGACGCGCACATTGTCGCTTGCTTCTTGCGCGTGCATCACCGAGGCCGAGAGCGCACTCTCCGCTTCGATGTACGCGCCTTCGGCGTGACACAGCAGCGCCCGCAGGTAGAAGAAGCGGCCAAGCGCGCTATGGTCTGCCAGGGCGAGACAGCGAGCCTCCATACCATCGAGACAGCGTCTTGCGGCGGTGGGGCCATCAAGCATATTGGTACATGAGACCAAAAGGAACCGAGCGTTTGTGTGGAGGTCGTCCGCATCGGCGGGCAACATGTCGATGGCGCGCTCGCAGTCGACCCGCGCTTCGGCGTAGTGCCCGCGAATGTAGCGGAGGTCGGTGCGCACCAACAACGCACGCGCCATGGTAACGCTGGAGGCATCGCCTCCGGCGAGCATGTGATCGCAGATGGCTTCGATGGTCGCCTCCGCCTGGGCCATCCTACCGGCGACGCGATGCAACTCGGCCTGGAGAACCACCAGATCAGGGTGTTGGCCGCGATGCTCAGGGGCGATGTGCGCGATCCAGCGGGCGAGCGTAGCGCCGCGCCCCGCTCGCAGAAGGAGGGGGCGCCGTCGCTCGATGAGCGCTACCAGAGCGTCGGTGGCTTGCGCCGACGCATAGAGCTGAAACGCCTCCTCGTCGTCGTTTTCATCGCCAGTGCGCTCGAGGAATTGCGCGGCCCGCACCCGTAGCGCGGCGACTCCTTCGGCTCCGCGAGTGGCAAGAAGTTGTTCGCGCAAGACCTGGCGCAAGAGTGGCTGGAAGCTGTAGACGGAGGCTTGTGGGCGTAGGCCGACGTGCGTCACCATGCCAGTCATGCGACTCAGCCGCGAAAGTCGCTCGCGGGCATTGTCAATGCCGAGCAGGTCGCAGCAGAGAGGAGCCGTCATATTGTTGAGCACGGAAGCCTGGACGGCGAACTCGAAGAGCTCGGGCGGAAGTTGGGCGAGCACCTCTTGGGCCACGTAGTTGAAGACCGCTTCGCGATTGAAGTCTTCGGTCAGGCGTTTGGCGATGACTTGAGGCAGGTAGGCGCCGGTGGCCAGGACCGCCCCAGCGACCCATCCGTCGCAGAGCGATTGCAGATCGGCGAGGTACGCGGCGTCGGCGTCAGCGCCGCGCGAGGCCAGCAACTCCCCCAACTCGCCATCAGTACATTTGAGATCGTCGAGCCCGATGGCCTTGATGCGGCCCTGCACGAAGGCGGTCGAGAAGCGCAGGGATTCCAACTCGCGGTATTCGAGGACGAGGCGGAGTTGATCTCTGGGGCGCATCAGCAGATGCTCGAGCAGCGCGCGCGCTTCGCCACGCGGTTCGAGGCGGTCGATGCCCGTGAGGACCAATGCGGCTGGTTTGGCGATGTGGGCGACGATATCCCTGCCGAAGATCTCGACGGCGCGGCGGACGTCTTGCGGGGTGAGCGCGCCACGTTGGGTGGCGGCGAGCAGCGCACGCGTCTCCCAGTGCCCCCTTGGCGCATGCAGGCGGAGCGCGGCGATTAGCCCATAGAGCAGCGTGGCAGGGTCGGAATCGCCTTCATCGAGGTGATACCACAACACAGGGAGCTTGCTGCGGCCGGCCCATTGTGCGAGCAGGGTGCTCTTGCCGTAGCCTGGAGGCGCGCCGACGAGCAGTGTATCCACAGCGCCGCAGGGATCGGCGAGTGCGCTTTCGATCTGCGCCACGAGCCGCGAGCGGTGAACCGCATACTCCGGGAGCTGTGGCGCGGCGAACCTCCGTGGCGGAAAAGTTGGACTGCTCGTAGGCCGTTTCGGCATCTGTAGCCCCCATTCGGCGCCGGCACGTGCGCCGCAACCGCACCCTCCGTCACGTGCAACCCATGCAGCACCATCGATGCATCGCACATGGGGTGGAGTATGGTCGCCGCGTAGCCCATTTGTCGAATGCTTATGTCGCACCGTGACTCTGCTGTGGGACGTAGTTTACCATGCACAACAAGATGCAAAGCAGGTCAGGTTGTCGTTTGTGGGGTGCTCGCGGCCCGCGTGAACGCTTGTTTCGACTGGCCGCCACGCGTAGCGACGGCCGCAAATGCGGAGCGTGCGGCCTCTGCGGTCGCCGCGATATCCTGGTCGCCGTGCGCGAGTGAGACGAATCCCGCCTCGAATTGCGAGGGCGCGAGGTAGACGCCGGATTCGAGCATCGCGTGGAAATAAGCGGCAAAAGCGGTGGTATCCGCACGTTTGGCGCTCGCTTCGTCGGTCACGAGGTCAGCAGTGAAAAAGGTGCAGAACATCGAGCCGACGCGCGTCTGGACAATCGACACACCCGCCTCGCGCGCCGCCGACTCGATGCCTACCGCTAGCGCGACAGAGAGCGACTCCAATCGTTCGTAGGTACCCGGCTCGCGCAGCAACGCCAGTTGTGCGGCACCTGCGGCCATCGCCAGGGGGTTGCCGGAGAGTGTGCCTGCTTGATACACAGGTCCGGCGGGCGAGACCAGTGAGAGGATGTCGCGGCGGCCCCCATACGCCGCCGCGGGCAGGCCGCCGCCGACGATCTTGCCGAGGCACGTCATATCTGGGGTAACGCCGTAGAGCGCCTGCGCGCCCCCGTAGGCCACGCGAAAGCCCGTCATGACCTCATCGAAGATCAGGAGCGAGTCCTGCTCGCGGGTGATCTCGCGCAGCCCCGCCAAAAAACCCGGCAGCGGCGGAACGCAGCCCATATTGCCGGCGACTGGCTCGACGATCACGGCGGCGATCTCGCCGGAGAAGCGCTCGAAGAGGGTGCGCACGGCGTCGAGATCGTTGTACGGCGCGACAAGCGTGTCGGCGGTTGTCGCCGGCGGCACACCGGGGCTGTCGGGAGTACCCAGCGTCAGCGCGCCGGAGCCGGCGGCGACGAGCAGCAGATCGGCATGGCCGTGATAGCCGCCGGCGAACTTGACGATTTTGCTGCGACGTGTGAAGGCCCGCGCCACTCGCAAAGCGCTCATCGTCGCTTCGGTGCCGGAGTTGACGAAGCGCACCAACTCAATACTGGGCATCGCGTCGATCACCATCTCCGCGAGTATCACCTCTGCTTCTGTCGGCGCCCCGTAGCTCGTGCCGCGAGCCGCCGCGGCAGCGATCGCCTCGACGACACTGGGATGCGCGTGGCCCAGGATCAACGGCCCCCACGAGCCCACATAGTCGATGTAGCGATTGCCGTCGACGTCGTAGAGGTAGGCGCCGGAGCCGCGTTCGATGAAGAGTGGTGTGCCGCCAACGGCGCGAAACGCGCGGACGGGACTGTTGACACCCCCAGGGATCGCGTCGCGGGCGCGCGCAAAGAGTGCTTCCGAGCGATCCGTCTGCATGCGACCCTCCCATTCTCTGCGCCGTCATATCGCAGTGCATTGTAGCGCGGAGAGCGCGGCGCGGGGAACACGGCACGTGATTAGGATGCGAGACCGGCGGCGACGTACTGGCGGATGACGGCCCAGTCGCCATTTTGCGGCAGGAGAATGTCTTGCCCGTCGGAAGATGTGGCGTCCACGAGCACATTTTGATTGGAGAGGCCGAGATGCGCGGCTTTGGTGAAGTTGAGCTTCTGCATGAAGAAGAAGAGGTCGGCCAGCGAGAGATTGGTGTAGATCGAGCGCTGGAGGGCATCTAGCGCGCCGGTCAGTCCCGGCCAGGCGGAGATCGAGCGCGCTCGCGCGAGGATCGCGCGGAGCAGAAGCTGCTGGCGGGCGGAGCGGGCAAAATCACTTCCCTCGCTCAGGGGAGCGGTGACGTAGCGGGCGCGAGCATATTCGATCGCGCGTTCGCCGTCCATATGCTGTGGCCCAGTGGTGAAAGAGATGGTCTTCCAGGCGGGGTTGACCGTGGGGTCGTCGTTGGCAGGATACTGTGCGGTGAAAGCCGTCGGCACGGTGATGTCCACGCCGCCGAGCGCGTCCACCAGGTCGCGGAACCCGGTGAAGTCGATGGTGAGCCAGTAGTTGACGGGGATGCCGAGCACGTCGCTCACCTTATTCGCCGCCTCGTTGCCACCGGCGATGCGTCCGGCCGGGGCGCCGCCGAAGCCGTTGTCGAGGCCGTCCTGGTAGGCGGTGTTGATCTTCTCGTACTGCCCGGAATTCGGTGGTACCTGCACCCAGAGGTCGCGCGGCACGGAGATCAATGTGGTGGCGTGGTCGCCGGGGGCTAGGCTCATCACCATCAAACTATCGGTCAGGTCTGCCCCGGGATGCGTACCGCCGCCGTAGCCGAGGACGAGGACGTTGATCCGCGTGGAGCCGCTAGTGTAGCCGATTTGCGAGGTCAGCGGACCCTCCGGCGAAATTGCCGCGCCGAAGTCATACAGCCGGTGGAAGACCAGCGCGCCGAGCACCAAGATAACGACGAGGCCAATTAACAGCGCATAGCGCAGCGGGCGACGGGTGCGAGCGGAGCGCGTGGGTCGGCTCGGCGCGGGCGGGTACGGATACACGTCTGGGCGCCTCGGCATCGGAGTCGTGCCCGGGGCAAACGCCGGCGGAGGCAGTGGCGGCAACGCGGGTGAGGGCGGGCGGTAGCGCGCCGGCTCCGTGGGCTCATCCCACGCCGGCGTATTGTTTCCATGATTGGACGACATCGCGCGCACCCTCTCGCCTTTGCCAGCGATCCACAATTCGAGGTCCACTATCCATCCATAAGACGTTTGGCTCGGCGCCTGTGTTGGGGATTTGGCTGTGAGGCTCGCAACACCTGTGCCGCCGCGCGCCTGCTCGGGGCGCAGCAACGCATGGAGATAGCGCGGAAACGGCAACGCCGCCCTCATAGTTGGGTGAGAGCGGCATCTGCTGGAAAGCACATAGATTTGGTAGACGCTGTGGGGCTAACCCGAGTCAACTTGAACGCGCAACTCGCCCGTTATCTGTAGGCGCCCCGCGACGGGCGCGAGGTTGCCGCCGCAGTCTCAGCGCCAGAGGTTCCATCGAGACGGTACTCCGCTAACTACCCGCGTCGAGTCGGTAGCACCTTCGCGCGGTCTCGCTCCATATCTCGCGCTGCTCTTGTTGGGGCATATCCGCGATAAGCGCATCCAACGTCGCCACCCAGCGCGCATAGGTCGTCGCTTGCAGCATCACCGGCCAATCGCCGCCGAACATCGAACGATGGGCGCCGAAGGCCGCGATCGCATGATCGACGTAGGGGCGCAAATCCTCCAGATGCCAGCGTTGAAGATCTGCTTCCGTCACCAGACCGCTCAGCTTGCATGAGACGTTGGGGCAGGCGGCCAACTGCTCCACCTGCGCGCGCCATGGATCAAGTTCATGCTGCTGAATCGCCGGCTTGCCAAGGTGATCTAGGACGAAGTGGACCTCTGGGCAACGGCGCACCATCTCGACAACCGCGGGCATCTGGTGCTGCCGGATGCAGATGTCGAAGGAGTACCCGTACTCGGCCAGGAGGGAGACGCCGCGTAGGAAATCTGGCCGCAGGCAGTATGAAGCGTCTGCCTCGTCTTGCAGGTTGCGCCGTACTCCCTTGATCAGCGGCCCCAATGCCCGCAGTTCCTCAAGGTAGGAGCGGACGCTGGCGCCAAACTCAAGCGGCGCGGCGGCCACGACGCCGTGAAGCCGGGCGTCACGCTTTCCCAGTTCCACCGCACGTCGTGCCTCCAAGAGAGCAAACTGCGGCGCAACGCCCACCTCGACGTAGACGTATCCCTCGAGAGGTATGCCCTCCACTTGGCGGCTGAAGATGTCTATGTCGTACGTGTGGCGCAGTGACGGAGCCTCCTCCAGCCACGGCATGGGGAAGGTTGTCGCGTCCCACAGGTGGACGTGCGCATCGACGAGCGTGCCCTCGATCACGCGTCATCTCCTTCAACCAGCGCATCCAGGCCGGAAAGCTCCTCCCAGAGCGACGGGGGAATCGGCGTGTTCGCCAGCGCCAGCGTCTCGGCCAGGCGCTGCGGCTTGCTGATGCCGACGATGGTGGAGACGATTCGCGGGTCGCGCGTCGAGAACTGCAGCGCCACAGCCGCCAATGGCACGGCGTATCGCTGGCAGAGCGCTTCCAACGCTCGCGCCCGCCGAACCTGATCCGGCGAGGCCTCACCATACATGTAGCGTGGATAGGCGCTCGGGCCTTTCGCCAGGATGCCTGAGCCGTACGGGAGCGGCATTGAGCGCGGCTACGTGGTGCTGCTGACAGACGTCCCAGAACGGTGCGGCCTCCTGATTGAGCAGCGTAAAGCGATTATGGCTGATCGCCACTTTGAAGATCCCCGTCGTCGCGAACTGGATCATCATGTCAATTGGGCCACCGGCAACCCCGAGATGCTCGATCACGCCCTCTTCGTGGAGCGCCTGAAGCGCGGCGACCGGCCCGCCGGGAGCCATCGCCGCGGCGAAGCCGATGTGCTCGGGGTCGTGCAGGTAGCACAGTTGCAGGCGGTCGACTCCGAGTAGGTCGCAGGCTGCGCTCGACGCTGCGGCGCATCTGGTCGCCGCTGTACTCGCCGGTGTGGAGGTCGCGGTCGGCCTTAGTGGCGAGCACCACGCCTGGTGGCACGCCCCCACGCTCGCGGATCACGAGTCCGATGCGCCGCTCGCTTTCGCCGTCGCCATACGACGCGGCGGTGTCGAGGAAAGAGATAGGGCTGTCCAATGCCGCACGGATGGTAGTTAGTGCCTGCGCCTCATCAACCCCGTAGCCAAAGGTCTCGGGCATATCCCCCAGCGGCGCACAGCCGACGCAGAGCGGCGGCACGACTAGCCCCGTTGTTCCGAGCGGACGCCGCGATAATCCACTGTCGACCATACGACAAGCCTCTTCGTCGCTTATGATGCGGTCTATTTCGCCGTCCAGCCACCGTCGATCACCAGAGCCGTGCCCGTGACGAAGGCCGCCTCGTCGGAGACGAGGTAGAGCGCGGCGGCGGCAATCTCCTCTGGACGACCCATACGCCCAATCGGCTGTCGTGCGTGTAGCGTCTGACGCACGGCGTCTTCCTGGCCGGGAAAGCTGCGTGTAAGGTAGCCCTCGACGAAGGGGGTATGCACCGTGCCCGGGCAGATGGCATTGCAGCGGATACCCTGGTCGACGAAGTCCATCGCAATGCTGCGCGTCATCGCCAGCACTGCCCCTTTGCTCGCCGAGTACGGTAGTCGCCGCTCCACGGCGATCTGCGCCGCGACGGACGCCATGTTCACGATGACGCCGCCCTGCGGTTGTTGGTTCACCATAACGCGCACCGCCTCACGCGCGCAGAGGAAGACGCCACCGGCATTGACGCGCAGCACGCGATTCCAGTCATCGAGGCTCGTCTCCAGAATGTTGCCGACGTGGCTGACCCCGGCGTTGTTGACCACGATGTCGAGTCGCCTGTGCCGCTCCGCAATTGCCGCGAAGCCCTCACGCACTTGAGCCTCCTCAGCTACATCGAGGGTGAGCGCGCTGGCGGCGCCCCCTTGCTCGATGATGCTGGAGGTAACACGTTCGGCCGCCTCGGCAGCCAGATCGGCGACGGTGACATGCGCCCCCTGCCGCGCGAAGAGACGGGCAATCGCCTCGCCAATGCCCGATCCGGCGCCTGTGACGAGCGCGACTTTGCCGTCAAGACGAAACATCGCAGGCTCCTTCTACATCTGTCCGTCGACTCTTGGTGAGTATGCCAGGAGCAACGACCCGAGCAATTCGCTAGCCTTCCGACTCTGCTTCGAGTATGCACTGCGCGGTCGCGGGTGCCGGAAGGTGGAGCGTCGTGTCTATCCCTCGCGTGCCTAGCTTGCCGCCGCGAACGGCTTCAGATGACGCACGAAATGGCGTGTAAGAGTCTCGTCGTAGGCCTCTGGATGGCTGCGCAACAGCGCCAAGAGGCGATCGCGAAACAGGAAGGCGCCTTCAGCGGTCCGCGCCGTCAGCACCGAGCCGAACGTCACGTGCAAGATCTCGCGCGCATCGAACTGCTCGAGTAACAAGGCAACATCGTACTCAGGCTTTGCTGGATCAGGTGCGCGATCCAGGCGTGCTGAGACGTGATAACTGGCGCGATCCACGTCGTAGTGCTGGCAGGCGAACGCATAGATCTCGCGTAGGAGCGTCGGCTCCAGTTCGCCGATGGTCCGCAAGGCTTCCAGGTAACTGGTTCCGGCGGTCTTGAGATGCACTAGGCCGCGTGTCGCCTCGACGCATGTGTCATAGACGCTGAACTTGTCGGACCCGGAGTGCAAACTGAGCTTGTAAGGGCCGTGAGTTCGGGCAATAGCTGCATGGATAGCGACGTCCGAGGCGAATGCGGTAAGGTCGCCAATATAGTCGACACCCTTTTCAAAGGTACCGACGAAACGCGGCGCCAGGCTCACCCACCGGACTCCCAGCCGCGAAAGCTCCCTTGCCCAGTACACATGCTCGGCGTGAGTTGTCGGCGTCTCCGTCTCGTCAACTGACACCTCGACTTCCCATGTTCGGTCCTCGCTCTGCTGTATGAGGCGCTGGTAGAGCGAGGATACATGCGCAATTGCCCGGCCATACTTTACTGCCGCACGATGCAAGGTGATCTCATCAAACGTGATCCGGTTGCCATCGCAGTCGATCGGCGACGCTAGATAACGCCTTGCCAGATCGTTGGGGCTATCGGTCAATTGCTCCCATGGGAGCGCGCGAAAGCGATCACGCAGGTCGTCGTTGGACGCGACGTCGGCGGTGCTGTCCACATACGCGCCAGGATCGAAGGTAAAGAATGTGTAGCCAGCGGCAACACATTTGTCAACGTCGTCGAATGTCTTGAGATGATCGGCGTCCGCTCCAAAGCCGGTACGCCAGCCTTCGCTGAAGACGCCCCACATAGCGTCATCGATCACCTGCTGCGGGCTGCGGCCCGTGCGACCCATCTCCCGAATCGACTGCTGAGCCGGGATGGGCGCAAGGTTTCCCCCAACCGTTCGCAGCGCATGTAGATGGCCTGGAGTTGCCAATCCCAGGCGATCTCCGAGTCCAACGCTCGTCTGAAGCCCCAGGACCTGCGGCCGCAGCCAGGTGAGATGGCGCCGCAGCGCGACCGCATTTGCCGCATTCAATGGTCCCAGCAGCAGTCTGTGGCTCTCGACAGCGCTCGTTTCACCTTCGAAAGCGTCCAATGGCGTCGGGTCGTCGGCGATAACCGCCAACTGTGGCCGCGTGCTGTCAAGCGCGCTGATGCCGTATACGACGCCCTCTTGGCTGCTTACTGAAGCCGGACGTAGGGCGAGCCGTGTGAGCAGTTCGGCTGATACGAGGTCTGCTGTCTGTGACATGTACTGTTCCCCTCGGAGAGCATGTGTGCGCGGTTGGGGTATCTGACCCGCCGGGCGCGGCATACTCACACGACGATCACGCCTTTGACGACGCCGCTCTGCGGGTCACTCCACTCGGCGAAAGTGCCTGGGACGTTCTCTAACTCTGTCCGGTGCGTAATCCAGGCGTCGACATCAAGCCTCTCCGACTGCAGGGCCCCGATGATGTGCTGGAAATCGTCGGCAAGCGCGTTGCGACTTGCCAGCAATGTCACCTCACGGCTATGGAAGAGCGGATCGTGCAGCACTACATCCCCCGGAAACAGGCCAACAAACACCACCCGACCGCCGTAGCCAACGTACGAAAACGACGTGTGCATGGAAACGGGGTTTCCAGTGGCTTCGAAGACAGCCAGTGGCAAGTCGTTGCCCACCAGACCTTCGAGGGTCTTGACAGGGTTGCTGCGTGCATCCAGGCAGGTCACCGTAGGCCAGCGCTGCTGGCAAAAGGCCAGACGCTGTTCGTTGATGTCCATCGCAATGACCTGCGCCCCCGCTAAGAGTGCAAATTCCGTGACGGCCAAGCCAATCGGACCGACCCCAACGACTAACACGCACTCGTCTTTCACGAGTTGAGCGCGCGCAACAGCGTGGGCGCCGATCGCCAGGGGTTCGACAAGCGCAAGCTGCTCGAAACTGAGCGTCGGAGCAGGATGCAGGTGTGATGCGGGAACGACGGCGTACTCACACATTCCGCCGTCGACATGCACGCCGAGCACCTGGAGAAACGGACAGCAGTTCGGCTTGCCACGGCGGCACGCTTGGCAGCGACCACAGTTGAGGTACGGGCGCACTGCGCAGCGGTCTCCTACCCGCACATCACGCACCGCGTCGCCAATGGCGACAACCTCGACACCAAGCTCATGCCCCAGAACTCGGGGATACGAGAAGAACGGCTGATCACCGTGAAATGCGTGGTAGTCGGTGCCACAGACGCCAACGCGTCGAACGCGCACAACCGCTTCCGACGACCTGGGCTCACGGACGTCAAGAAGCGAAAGCGCGCGTAGGTCGCCAGGAGCATCTAGGACCACACCACGCATCTCAATGACCTTTCCTTTGCAGCTCCGCTCGCTCGAGGAGCCCACGTTGACGAGGTAAAGCGATTAGGTAAAGCGTAGGCGCATCAGCAGTGTGGATAGCGCACGCGCACATGGTGTTATCGCGGGAAAGCGAGCAGCCAGCAAAGGCCGAGCTATATGCCAGCACACGTCTGTACCAAGGTGCTTCACGCAAATACATATTGCGCTGCGGCATATGGTCAAAGGATGAATGAATGCTCGACGATGGCTGCCGTGACGCACCGAGGCATACCAGGGGTATAAAGCGCCAGAACGAGCTCTGCGCCATCGGCCCGGAATACCGGAACGTCGGAATGTGAACTTGCGGCAACGCACGGCTGATTAGAGCCAGGTCAGACGCTGTTTGAGCCCTCTAGGACGCGCCGACGAACCTCTCGCTCGTAGGCTTCGAAGACCGCGTCAACATGGGCACGAGCCGCTTCGGCTGCTCGATCGGGATCGCCGTCGCAAATGGCCTGGAAAATCGTCGAATGCTGTTCCACGGCAGCCAGGGATGAACCCGGTGCCCCACCGGTGAGAATCTGCACCGCCCAGCGCTGCAACTGGAGGATGGTGGTGACCGATTGGACATAGAACATGTTGTGGGCGGCCAGCGCGATACCACGGTGGAAGGCGTCGTCACTGCTCAGAAACGTGTCGCGGTCTTCCGATATCGCGGCTTCTCGATTGGTCGCTAGCCACTGTTCGAGGGACTTCAGCTCGGCCAGCGTGATGCGCTGTGTGGCGAGAGCCGCCGTCTGCATCTCCTGAAAGCGGCGAAACTCGAACAGCTCTCGCATGTTCTCCGGCGGCACGGGCGGGGTGGAGGTCAGGATCGGCAACTGCGGCATAGTCGCCGCCTGCCCCACGTAGATGCCGCTGCCACGACGCGTGCGTAGGAGGCCGATCGGCGTCAGCACTTTCACAGCGTCGCGCACGATTGTGCGGCTCACCCCAAATTGTTGCGCCAACTCTTGCTCGGTGGGCAAACGATCACCTGGCCGCAATTGATGGTCGGCAATGTAGCTCTGGATCAACTCGGCGAGCCGCTCGTATTGAGGCCGATAGGTCGGCCTGCCTGACCCTTTCATGAGTGGATGCCCTCATCAGATCTGCGGACACACTCGGCATAACCGGCCGGGTGGGGCGCGTGTAGTCGTCATGCAATGGCTCTCGCCGAACATGAGCATGACTAATTCAGGAGCAGACTAGCCGCGCATTGGTGGCAACTGTAACACGAATTAATGGGGTTCGTCAACTCCCCGAGAACTCAACCTTACGTGCTGGCTACGCAATTGCGCGCGCCGAACTCGCTGCCTTGCGGTCTCACCGCGCGAGCCTTCTCTACAAGTTGTAGCGCTTAGGGGAGCCTGCGGTGACAGCCTTCAAGTCATTTTCGATCCAACCTCAAATGAATCGTGTTATTTTGATGCGATGCGAGGGTTGACACAGTATGGTTAATCATGTTATACCTCTCGCAATCCCAACGGTAAGCGGCCGGTAGCGATCCGCCAGTGCGCGGCGATTGTCTTTGTGCGTTTCTCCAATCGCCTCGCATTTGGCGCTTTTGCCCCGCGCGTTCCCTTGCTCGCACTCAATGCATGGCGCGTGACGTCTCGTAGCCCCTCTTCCCACGCGGATCTACCAGCTAGTTTGAGAGAACCTTCGGCAATGCGCGGACAGCAACCTATGCACCACGCTGAGCGAGATGGGCGGGCATCGGTCGCAACTACAAGTGTCGCTGATTAGGTGAACAGTGCTGCGCAATCGTCATTTGTCATCCCACTCGGAAAGGAGGAAGGCTTGCCCATTTTGGTAAGCCAAATCTCACACCCGACTTGCACAAAGGCACAGATACAAAGGCACAGATGCCCGCGCCCATCCCGGTCTCAGGTGAAGCATTGTCGCTCATTCTGCGTTGAGTGATTCCCCACTCATCGTCCCTGAGTTAGGAGTTTCTACGGTGCACCCTCCCCTTCGCCCTCCACTGCGCTTTGAGAAGCGCGCGATTACGCTTCTCCTCCCGCTCATCGCGCTCGTCTCCATGACGCTTGCCGCCTGTGGTGGATCTGCGGGCCAGTCGAAGATCACCCTCACCATGCTGGAAGACCAGAATTGGCTCAAAGCTCCTACAATTGAGCTCGCCAAGAAGTTCGAGACCCAGACTGGCATCCACATCGACTTCCAGCAAATCCCAGACGCCACCTACTTCCAGGTGCTCAGCACCAAGCTGAGCACCGGCAATGGCCCAGACATTTTCGGTGGTCAAAGTGGCGTGTCCGACCTGAAGGTCAATTACCACGTTCAGACGAATGCCGTCGATCTTTCGAATGAAGACTGGGTGTCGCGGGAAGATCCAAACGCACTTGCCCAGGCGACCGTCGACGGCAAAGTGTATGGCCAGGAAATCTGGGACATCTACAGCGGCTACTGGGTCATCGTCTACAACAAGTCCATCTTCCAGCAGGCGGGAATCACCAGCGTCCCGGCAACATACGCCGATTTCGTGGCCGATTGCGCCAAGATCAAGGCCGCTGGCATTACTCCGATCTACGAGCCGATCAGCGATGGATGGCATCAGGTCTTGTGGTACCCAGAGATCGGTGCCCAGATGGAGAACCTTGAGCCTGGCCTCTACGACGCGCTCAACAACAACAAGCAGACCCTCGCCGCCGACCCGGCCTCCAACACAGCCATGACGCAGATCAACGAGCTGTACCAGAAGGGATACTTCGGTTCCACCGCGTTGTCCGACCAGTTCTCCAACACAGAGAAGAGCATGGCCGGTGGGAAGTACGCGATGACGATTAACACCCTCACCGAACCGCAGGCCGTCCAGGCCGCTTTCCCGAACGTCCAGGCGACAAGTTTCGGCTACTTCCCCCTCCCGATCCTCGACAACCAACTGCTGCCGACGCACCCCGCTGGGCCGACCAACTTCGTCTACTCGAAGGGGGCGCACATCGCGCAGGCGAAACAATTCCTCGAATTCCTCGCGCAACCGGCGAACCTGCAGTACTTGGTCGACAACGAAACGACGTTCGAGACGGTCGACTTCTCCGGTGTCAAGGCCAAGTGGACAGCTGATCAGCAGGCGTTCCTCAATCAGTACACCGCGGCGAAGACCCTCGTCCTTCAAGACGGCGTTAACTACGTCAACCCGCAGTGGTCCGACATCGGCAAGGACATGGTCGCCATGTTCACCGGTCAGGAGTCGCCACACCAGGCGTTGGTAAACACCGACAAGCGGCGGACGCAGGAGGCCCAAGCCGCCAAGGATCCAGCGTGGCCAACCTCGTAACCATCGCTTGACTGGCTGGTATATCCTGCGCGAGACGGGCTGGGCTGAGGCATCAACCCAGCCGGTTTCGCGAGTTGGCGGGACAGCAGATATGATGAGATGGACCGAAGTGGCGCGTGATACCTCGGTGCGGGTGGGGCAGAAACTCAACGCGCACCGCGGCTCACCCCGCCAAGGCCGCCGCTATCGCCTGGGAAACACCTATCCGACGTGGTTCGCCGGTGGGGCATTGGCTGTTTATGGGGTACTCGTCCTGCTGCCCAGCCTGCTTGGCCTCGGCTTCTCGTTTACGGACTGGAGCGCCTACTCAACTGATATCCACTGGGTAGGCCTAGCTAATTTCAAGACCATTCTCGATCCGGAGTCACAATACCGGACCGCGATAGTAAATACGGTGATCTTCGCTATCGCGACGATCATCCTCAAGACGGTTATCGCGCTCGCGCTCGCCGTGCTCCTCACCAGCGGCGTCCGTCGACTCTCGTACCTCTATCGCGCGCTCATCTACTTGCCGGCCTTGCTGCCGATGGTGGCTGTCGGCATCGTGTTCAAGTCCATCCTCGATCCGGCGGTGGGCCTGCTGAACTCTGGGCTCCATGCGGTCGGACTCGGGGCCCTGGCCCAGCAATGGCTTACTAACGTCTCACTCGCCCTCTGGAGTGTAATCGGCGTCGACACCTGGAAGGGTGTTGGCTACATCATGGTGATCCTCATCGCCGGTCTCCTGGCGATTCCCCGCGAATACTACGAGGCGGCGTCGATCGACGGTGCCTCGGGCTGGCAGACATTCCGCCACGTTACGCTGCCGCTGCTCAGGCCCGTGCTCGCCGTGACGACCTTGCTTAACCTCCTGTATGCCTTGCGCGTTTTCGACATCGTTTTCGTGCTGACAAACGGTGGACCTGGCTACGCGACTTCTACCGTCTACACCGTCATCTTCGACGCATTCTCGCTTGGGCAATGGGGGGTCGCCACCGCGCTCTCCACCGTGTTCTTGATCGTGATGGTTGCGCTCGGCTACGTGGTCCTTCGGGTCATGCGCCGGCCTGAGGTTGCCCAGTCATGAATCCAGTGCGTGCGATCCGGGCCACCGTCAATAACCTCGTCGCCAGCGGTGCTGGTTTGATCGCCGTCGTGCCGATCTACCTCGTCTTCGCGAACGCGCTGAAGACAGCAGCTGACGCGGCCTCGATGACCGCCCAACCGCCGCTCGACCCGCAGTGGGGCAACTTCGGCGCCGTCATCGACCAAGGCAATCTGGTGACGACCTTCCTCAACAGCGTCCTCTACTCCGTCGGATCGACAATCCTCGCCGTCCTCTTGGCCGCTCTTGCCGCCTACGTGCTGGCTCGCCGCCGGAGTCGATGGCACGAGATCATTTACCTGATTCTCATCATGGGCATCGCGATTCCGACGAACTTCGTCACGCTCACCAAGGTGATGCAGTTCACGCATCTGATCGATACCCAACTCGGGATCACCCTCGTTTACGCGGCGACGCAGATCCCGTTCGACGTCCTTTTGATTTACGCGTTCATCGACTCCGTGCCCAAAGAACTCGATGAAGCTGCCTTCATCGACGGCTGCTCGTCGATCCGGACCTTCTTTACGATCATCCTGCCGATGTTGACCCCCGTGCTGGTGACCGCCGGGGTGCTCAACATCCTCAACGTCTGGAATGACTTCATCACTCCGCTCTATCTCCTGAATAACACCGGCAACTGGCCCATGACGCTTTCGGTCTACAGCTTCTTCGGCCAGTTTCAATCGAACTGGGCATACGTCTCCGCTGACGTCGCGCTCACCATACTGCCCGTCATCCTCATCTTCATCGTCGCCCAGCGCTGGATCCTCTCCGGCGTGCTATCCGGCGCGGTAAAGGGGTGATCGCGATGATCCTCTCGCACGACGTCGGGGCCTCACGCCTGACGATTCGGACGGATCAGGGCCTGATCGCCCTCGAACCGCGTTCGGCTCGCGCCATCCGCGTCCGCTACACACACGAGAATGCGCTGAGCCACAAGCCAAGCCTGACGGTGACTCCCCAGCCGGCTGATGCCCCGCCCGTGGCCTTCCGCGTCGAGGATCTTCCCGAGGCGCTTGTCTTTTCAACCAGCGCCCTCTCCATTGCGATCGACCGCCAAACCGCCGCCTTCACGTACCGCGACTCGGTGGGGGACATACTCACGCGGGAACCAGGGCGGGGAGGCAAGACGCTCGACGCGATCGACGTGCTCGTCTCCGCATTCGACGAGGCAGCGGTACTTGAGAGCCGCACGCACGCCGACGGAGTGCGAATCGAAACGGTCGACGTCCGGCAGGTCGTCGATCGTCGCGCGTATCACACGAAGCTCGAATTCGAGTGGGCAGACGGTGAGGCGCTCTACGGCCTTGGCTCGCACGAAGAGGGTATGTTCAACCTCCGCGGCCAGCATCAGTACCTCTACCAGCAGAATATGAAGGTGGTTGTGCCAGTCCTGCTGTCAAGCCGTGGATATGCCGTCTTCGTCGACTGCACCTCGCTCATGACGTTCCACGACGATGCCTTTGGGTCCTATCTTTGGGGCGACGTCGACGAGGAGTTGGACTACTACTTCGTCGTCGGCCCCGAGTTCGACGCCATCGTCGCAGAGCTACGCGCGCTCACCGGTCGCGCGCCGATGCTGCCAAAATGGGCCCTGGGCTACATCCAGTCTAAGGAGCGCTACGAGAGCCAGGCCGAGCTGCTCGCGGTCGCTCGTGAGTACCGCGAGCGCGAGTTGCCGCTCGACTGCGTCGTGCTTGATTGGAAGTCGTGGACCGGCGACCTGTGGGGTCAGAAGTCGCTGGATCCGGAGCGGTTCCCGGATCCCAACCGACTGACGGAGGAGCTTCATGCTCTGGGCGTCCGGCTTATGGTTTCGATCTGGCCTATCCTGCGGCCGGGCGGCGACGACTGGAAAGAGTTGTTGGAGGGCGGTCACCTGCTCGGTAATCAGGCGACCTATAATGCCTTCAGCCCGCCCGCGCGGTCACTCTACTGGGACCAAGCCAACCGCGGCATCTTCTCGCATGGGGCCGACGCCTGGTGGACGGACTGCACGGAGCCCTTCAATCCCGACTGGACCGGCGCGGTCAAGCCAGAGCCCGAAGAGCGTATGCGCATCAACACCCAAGAGGCGAAGCGATACCTGGACCCTGAGCTGATCAACGCATACTCGCTCGTCCACTCGGAAGGGATCTACACCGGGCAGCGGTCCGCAACCACGGAGAAGCGCGTCTTCAATCTGACCAGGTCGGCGCTCCTCGGGCAGCAGCGGTACGGGGCCGTGACCTGGTCGGGCGACGTCTCCGCCACCTGGGAGACGCTGCGCCGGCAGATCGCCGAAGGTCTCAGCTTCACTGCCACCGGCATGCCGTACTGGACCAATGACATAGGCGCCTTCTTTGTAGCCCGCCGGCCGGATCTTTGGTTTTGGGCAGGCGACTTCGACGGTGGCGTCGCCGATCTCGGCTATCGCGAGCTGTATGTTCGCTGGTTCCAGTACGCGGCGTGGCTGCCAATCTTCCGCTCCCACGGTACCGACACGCCGCGTGAAGTTTGGCAGTTCGGAGAACCCGGCGACGCGACGTACGAAGCGCTCGCCTCGGCGCTCCGGCTCCGCTATCGGCTGCTCCCCTATTTCTATTCGCTCGCGGGGTGGACCACGCAACGGGACTACACGATGCTCCGTGCCCTGCCGTTCGACTTCCGGAACGACCCCGGCGTGCGGGACATCGCCGACGAGTTCATGCTTGGGCCGGCCTTCCTCGTCTGCCCGGTCTACCATCCCACGTCGTATGGACCCGGATCGACGCCCGTAGAGCACGAACCACGTGCGCGACGCGTCTACCTGCCCGCGGGAGCCGAATGGTTCGACTTCTGGACAGATCGGCGACTGCCCGGCGGCCAGTTTGTCGAGGTGGAAGCTCCGCTCGACCGCATCCCTGTCTTCGTACGCGCCGGGTCGATCATCCCCATGGGACCAGTCCGGCAGCACACCAGCGAAGCCCCAGATGCGCCTCTAGAGCTACATGTCTACCCCGGACGAGACGCGTCCTTCACCCTCTACGAAGATGAGGGCGACGGTTACGCCTATGAGCAGGGTGCTTTCTCGACAATCGAGTTCCACTGGGAGGACCGGACTCAGCAGCTTACAATCGGCGAACGAGTTGGCGCCTACCCGGGAATGCCTGCCGACCGAAATGTAACCGTGAAACTCCATCCTTTGGCGAGCAGCGAGGCCACTGGCTAACGGCGACGTGCTAACTGGCATCCGAAGTAGCCCCTCAGTTCACAGATGTGCACGGCGTCGCAACCTCCGCATATCAGTTCGAGGATGCAACCCGCTACGATGGCAAGGCTTTACCATCGGGACGCCTTCGCTATGGAGTCGGGTCCCATCTATCAGTGTCAAACCGGCGAGTCGGTGCACCGCGTCGGGTTTTCCGTCACTCAGTGCGAGGAGTGGGAAGCGTGGCAGAGGTCAAGTTTGAGCACGTGACGAAGCGCTACGGCGAGAACGTGCCGGTGATCAAGGATCTCAACCTGACCATCGCCGATCACGAGTTCCTGGTGCTGGTAGGCCCCTCCGGCTGCGGCAAGTCGACGGCGCTGCGCATGATCGCCGGGCTGGAGGAGATCTCGCAGGGCAACCTCTACATCGGCGACCGCCGTGTCAACGACGTGGCGCCCAAGGACCGCGACATCGCTATGGTCTTCCAGAACTACGCGCTGTACCCGCATATGAGCGTTCGCGACAACCTGGCGTTCTCCCTGAAGCTGCGCCACATGGGTGCTGCCGAGGTCAACGCGCGTGTCGAACGGGCCGCGACGACGCTGGGCCTGGGCAACTACCTGGGGCGCAAGCCGCGCGCGCTCTCGGGGGGGCAGCGCCAGCGGGTAGCGCTGGGGCGGGCGCTGGTGCGCGAGCCGCTGGTCTTCTTGCTCGACGAGCCGCTGTCGAACCTCGACGCCAAGCTGCGCGTGCAGACCCGCACCGAGATCGCGCGCCTGCATAACGCGACGGGGACGACGTTTGTCTACGTGACGCACGACCAGGTGGAGGCGATGACCATGGGCGACCACATCGCCGTCCTCGACGCCGGGACGATCCAGCAGCTCGGCGCGCCGCAGGAACTCTACGATACCCCGGCGAATCTTTTTGTGGCCGGCTTCATCGGCAGCCCCGCCATGAACTTCTTCAGCGGAAGGTTGATTCGCCATGGCGCCGAGGCTGTACTGCAGATCGGCCAGGGACTCGCTATCGCGACGCTGGCGCTTGCAGACACACCCGCCAACAATCTCGCTCCACAGGCGACCGCGGACGGACGGCCGGTGATTGTGGGGATCCGCCCCGAGCATCTGCATTTGGCGGCAGGAGAGAGTGCGAATGTCGTGCGAGGAAAAGTCGAGGTGGTTGAGCATCTAGGCAACGAGCAACTCGTCTACCTGCACGCGCCTGGCGCGATCGTGCCCGAGACGGCGGCGCTGGCTCGCGGGACTGCTGATGGCTCCAGCGCGGTCGTGCTGGGGCCGAGTGTCGTCGCGCGGGCAGATGCCAGCACGCGTATCTCCCCTGGCGACGGTATCGCCCTGGCCGTCGACGTAGCGCACGTGCACCTCTTCGATCCTGTAACCACGAATCGCTTCGCCTGAGGCTGGTCTCTCGACGAGCAATCTGATGAACGACCGCTATAGACGACGTAGGGAACCAGTTGGGAGTACAGACAGACGGGCAGCTGGCAATGCTTCGTGCAAATGTTGCGCAGACTGCTACCGCGCCACGCGAGGCGCATGAGAGGCGTTGCGCCGAAGACAAGACCCTGTTGGGAGATCGCAAACAATGAACACCGAAGCTACTGCACAGACCATGCAGCGCGTCATAGCCTCCGGTCCCTTCACCGAGAACTGGGAGTCGCTCAAAGGCTACACGGTTCCCAAATGGTACGAAGACGGCAAGTTCGGCATCTTTATCCACTGGGGTCCCTACTCGGTGCCCGCGTTCGACAACGAGTGGTACCCACGCAACATGTACCTCAGCGACTCCGATGCGTACAAACACCATCTGGAGACATACGGCCCCCAGACGACCTTCGGCTACAAAGACTTTCTTCCCTTGTTCAAGGCCGAACACTTTGATCCCGACGCCTGGGCAACTCTCTTCCGTCAGGCAGGGGCGAAATACGTCGTGCCCGTCGCCGAACATCACGATGGATTCGCCATGTACGACTGCTCCTTCACGCGCTGGAATGCCATCAACATGGGACCGCGGCGCGACGTGATCGGAGAACTGGCCGCGGCGACCAGGCGCCAGGGATTGACCTTCGGACTGTCGTATCATCGGGCCGAGCACTGGTGGTTTCTCAACGGTGGCAGGGAGATGCCCTCTGATGTGCAGGACCCGCACTACGAGGATTTCTATGGACCTGCCCAGATCGACCCCGAAAATAATCCCCCAGATGCGGCCTTCCTTGAGGATTGGGTGGCTCGGTTAGGCGAACTGGTCGAACGCTATCAGCCGCAGTTGGTCTACTTCGACTGGTGGATTGAGCGGCCCGCCTTTCAGTCGTACCTGTCGCGGTTTGCCGCGTACTACTATAATCAGACGGCTCAGTGGAACCAGGGAGTGGTCATCAACTATAAGCAAGGCGACTTCAAGGATCGGCACGCCTTTGCCGAAGGCTCCGCTGTCTACGACATCGAGCGCGGACAAACGAGCGAAATCCTCCCCCGTTATTGGCAATCCGACACGAGCATCATGCGTAATTCTTGGTGCCATGTGGCCTCACCCGACTACAAGACCGTGCCTGAGTTGATCGGAGATCTGGTCGATATCGTCAGCAAGAATGGCGCGCTCCTGTTGAACATCGGGCCGCGCGCTGACGGCTCAATTCCTGAGCGGGACGCGGAGATACTGCGCTCCATTGGCCGCTGGCTGGCGGTGAATGGCGAGGCCATCTACGAGAGCAGGCCATGGAAAGTGTTTGGCGAGGGTCCGACGCACGTGGCGAACGGCAGCTTTACCGACGCCGCGGAACCGCGATTTACCAGCCAGGATATTCGATTCACGACCAGAGGCGAGACGCTCTACGCCACTTTCCTGGCGTGGCCGGAAAACGGCAGCGTGCTCATCACGTCGCTGGCTGAAAAGGCAGGTCTGTATCCGTCTGAGCTCACGCGCGTGGAGCTGCTGGGAACAGCTACGCCTCTCACCTGGGCGCGTGAGGCGGACGGTTTACATGTGGAACTGCCTGCGGACAGACCCTGCGAACATGCAGGCGTGCTCAAAATCACCGCGTGAAGTAGCTGAGGGAAGTGGGGAGCGCGATGACGACCATCGTTGGGGTCGACACCTATGACCTGCGCTTTCCGACCTCGCGCGAGCTCGACGGCTCCGACGCGATGCATCCCCACCCCGACTACTCGGCGGCGTACGTCTGCTTGCGCACCACCGACATTTGGGAGGGACATGGCCTGGCCTTTACCATCGGCCGCGGCAACGAGGTGGTGGTCGCCGCTATCCAGGCGCTTGCCCCGCTCGTTATAGGGCTGAGCTTGGAGGAGATCACCGCCGACATGGGCGCGTTTTGGCGCCGACTCACGAGCGACAGTCAATTACGTTGGATCGGACCGGAGAAGGGTGCCATTCATCTGGCCACCGCAGCCGTCGTCAATGCCGTGTGGGATCTGTGGGCGAAGAAGCAAGGTAAGCCATTATGGCGCTTGCTGACCGATATGTCGCCTGAAGAGATCGTGCGCTGCATCGACTTTCGCTATCTCACCGACATCCTGACGCCCGGCGAGGCTACCTCCCTGCTCCAACACCAGGCCGCGACGAAGGCCGAACGCACGGCGATGCTCTTGGAGCAGGGATATCCCGCATACACTACGTCGGCTGGCTGGCTGGGCTATGACGATGCGGATCTCGTGCGGTTGTGCCAGATCGCGCTTGCCGATGGGTGGACGCAGTTCAAGCTCAAGGTGGGCACCAATCGCAGCGACGATCTGCGGCGTGCGCGCCTGATGCGCGACCTCATCGGCCCCCACCGGACGTTGATGCTGGACGCCAACCAGGCGTGGGACGTGCCAGAGGCCATTGAGCGGATACGCGATCTAGCCGAGGTGGACCCATGGTGGATCGAAGAGCCGACCAGCCCGGACGACGTGCTCGGGCACGCGGCGATCGCCTTGGCGATCGCGCCGATCCGCGTCGCTTCTGGCGAGATGGTGCAGAATCGCGTGCTCTTCAAGCAGTTATTTCAGGCGCGCGCACTCGGAGTCTGCCAGATCGACGCCTGCCGGCTTGGTGGCGTCAACGAGGTGTTGGCGGTCCTGCTGTTGGCGGCGAAGTTCGGTGTCCCGGTCTGCCCACATGCTGGTGGCGTGGGGCTATGTGAGTACGTCCAGCATCTGGCGATGTTCGACTACATCGCCGTCAGTGGCACGCTGGAGGGCCGCACGATCGAGTATGTGGATCACCTCCACGAGCACTTTGTCGACCCCGTCGTGATGCGGCGCGGCCGCTACATGCCCCCGACTGCGCCCGGCTACAGCGTCACGATGAAGCCGGAAAGTATCGCCGCCTTCGCCTTCCCCGCTGGGCCAGTCTGGCGTGAGAGCGCCCATCCTGGGCGAAATACGCCAACGCGCTACGGCCAACTAATCGGCGTCAAGTTGGATCAGATCGACGCATATGAGCGCTTACATGCTGACGTCTGGCCGGGGGTGCTAGCGACGATCCGCGCCTGCAATATCCGCAATTACTCCATCTACCGCCGTGATACACAGTTGTTCGCCTATTTCGACTATGTGGGAGAAGATTTCGCCGCCGACATGGCCAAAATGGCCGCGGACCCGACCACGCAATCCTGGTGGAAGCTCACCGACCCCATGCAAGAGCCACTGCCCGACCGTGCGGACGGCGAGTGGTGGGCCACCATGCGAGAGGTTTTTCACACCGACTGAGCGAGTGTGAACGTCACGTATTTCGCCTCAATGGCAGGGCGGCCTTATCAACGGGCAGGTAGAGGGATAGGCGAAGCGACTGCTGGGCAAAGAGCCGAGCAGTGCGCGTTCGGGCCTCGGTGACGTCCAGCCAGACGTGCTTGATCGCGCGGCTGCTCCGGCCACATCTTGATGACGCCATTAGCGGCGCAGTTCATCGGCTTCGTCGCCTTGCAGGGCTTCGCTGATGTCAGAGTGACGAGCATGCCCCTCACTCATACATAGTGGCTAACGCCTGCGTGAAACAGAGGTCATGCGGACATTGGGGCAACTTGACGAAGGACGATGCGGTTCAAAGCGCTACATACATCTGGCCGTGTGGACTAACGGCCGAGTCGGGGCAGATTGGCACTTTCGCCTCGCCGCTGCCAACGGCAACCGCATCCGAACCTTGCCCAGTGTCAAAATATCAGACGAACAGCGTATTGGTGGGTGGTACTGGACTCGAACCAGTGACCTCGTCGGTGTGAACGACGCGCTCTGCCGGCTGAGCTAACCACCCAAAGGCGCAACGCGCCGGCGCCAAGAAACCATATCACGCGGGTGTGGCGCCGTCAACACGCCGCAAACGTTGCAAGGGACCGGCAAGGTTCGCGTCAGCGATGCCGCAAATGCTGGTCGTTCGCACGTAGTGGGAGGCCGGAGTCGTCAGCGGGTGCGAAGGTGCGCTTGCCGCGTTTCGCGCCCGTGACCTACACTGTGCGCAGCCAAGCTCCATTGGCAATGCATCCGCGTGGGAGGGTGAGGGCGGTTTCTGGGAGCGCGCATGGATACGCACGAGGTAACGCGACGCATTCTGCGACAGCGCATGGAACGGTTCCAGGACACTGGCCCGGCGCTGGGTTCGTGCGGAACGGCGCGGTTCCGCATCGAGACGGGCGTGCTGCGCGTCGGCTTCGCGTCGCTGGCGCGCGGTCGCGCGGATGACGCCGTGCGACTCGTCGCCGCGTTCGCGCGGCAGCATGGCCTGCGGCTCCAGTGGATGGTCGTGCCGCAACTTACTGGCGAGGAGGAACTGCCAGAGGCGCTTCGCGCGGCGGGTTACAGCATCATCGACGACCTGCGGCTGATGGCGCACGAGGGTCGTGTGGCACCAGCGCCAGCAAATCCCGCCGTGACGGTGCACCCCATCACCACATGGGAGGGGATGTGGCACTATGAATACGGCAGTCGTCAGTCCTTCTACCTCGAGGCGCAGCCCATCGAGGCGGCGGTAACGCAGCGGGCGGTGGAGCGCTGGCGCGAACAGGAGCGCGGCTGGAGTCGCTATTTCGCGGCGTTCGCTGGCGGCACGTTCGCCGGAGGATGCTACATCAGCCTCTACGAAGACGTGCCGACGGTGATGGGCGTCTACACGCTGCCACAGACGCGGCGCCGCGGCGTCGCTCGCGCGTTGCTCACGCACGTGATCGACGAGATCGTGACGACGCGCAATGCGGTGTGCTGCCTGCTCGTCGAGCAGGGGAACCCCGCGGAGTTGTTATATCGCGGGCTGGACTTCGTCGCACTCGTCGATTTCCAGACCTTCGCGATGCCCTAACTGCTCGCGCGACGGCTAAAGAGAGTGGAAAGGTGCGAGACACCATGCGCGAGGTACGTGACGACGAGGCGGCGCGTGTGGCAGAGCCTGAGGCGACGCAGGGAGGGCGCGGGCTGCGGCTCGTGAGCCTGTTGACCTCCCGCGCGGCGCGCCACACCATCGCCGGTGCATTGGCAGAGGGGCGTTTGCGTCGAGTCGATCAGGTGGATCTCCTCGCGGAGGAGTCGCTCCGCGATCTCGCGCCTGCGAGTCTCTACTTGTTAGTGATCGGTGGCGCTGCCTTCTCGGCACTCGACGTTGCCGCGTGGCGCGCGCACGGTCTCGGGCCGCTCCTCGGAGCAGGTTCGCCGGTGCCGCAACTACTCCTGCTGCTGACGTTGAACGTCGTCGCCTACGTGGTGATCCTGCCGCTGCACGAGGCGATTCACGGCGCCACGATTCTAGCGCTGGGTGGCAGGCCGCGCTTTGGCCTGAAATTGCCGTTCGCCGCGTACTGCACGGCGCCCGGCCAGGTCTTCGTGCGTAACGGCTATCTGGCGGTGGCGCTCGCCCCGCTGATCATCTTGAGCGTGGTGGGCGCGGCGGCGACGTGGTTCTGGCCGGGCCTCGGCGCGTACCTGGTGCTGGGGCTCGCGGGCAATGTCTCCGGCGCGGTTGGCGACATCGAGGCGGCGCTCCGGCTGCTCCGCTTCCCTGCCTCGACGCTGGTGACGGACACCGACACCGGCTACGTGGCGTACAGTATGGAGATCTAGCGTATCGTTGGGTGCTGGGCGCTTCAGCTCACACGTGACGCCGCGGTGGTCACTGGCGATGCTCTCAGGTATGGAGGACTGCAATCATCATGTCGTCAGGCGATCGTCGCGAAGTCTATGTCACCGGCATCGGGCGGGTGCCGCTCTGCAAGCGGTGTGGCAATCCACAGGATCGCTGTCGCTGCGCGACGCCGCGCGAGCCGGTGCGCACGTCGCTGCCGCAGGATGGTTGGGTGCGCCTGGCGCGCGAGCGCAAGGGACGCGGCGGCAAGATCGTGACGATCGTCGGCGGATTGCCGCAGGATGACCACCTGCTTGCCGAAGTGGCGCAGACCTTGAAGCGCTTCCTCGGCGCGGGCGGCACCATCGAAGGCGGGCAACTGGTGATTCAGGGCGATCACCGCGACCGGCTGGAGCCGAAGCTGGTGGCGATGGGCTACAAGGTCAAGCGCGTCGGCGGGTGACATCACAACCTATCGGACGTCGTAGCAGGCGACCAGGCACCGACTTCACGAGAGGGCTGGCCGCGGGCGCGAACGGGCATCAGCGCGAAGCAAGCCAGCTTCTCCCGTGGCCTGGCAGCGGCAACGAGATGCCGCGAAAACGCGGTCTGGCGCGGACTTCGAGGCCGTTTCTCATTGACGAGCGCCACGGCAAGTGCTACTATCGGAGCACCGAAGGCGAGTGGAGTAGCGTGGGCGGCGAAGGACGGATGCTCGCTTCTACGAGGGTGATGAGCGAGTGCTTTGCCGTCAGCGCCGTGCCGCGGACGACTGGTGGAACGCCGGCTGGAAGCGAGGGTGCGCCCGATGTTCGTGCGTCGCTTGATGCAATGGCTGACGGGATTGCTCGCCTCCGCACGCCGCGTTTCGCGGGGCGCGCCCGCCACTGAGATTGCCGACGCCGGGGCTGTGTCCCTTCCGATCACGAACTGGCTCGCGGACGCGCGCCGCGTACGTCCCGCGCGTGGCGTTGCGATGGCGCCGGTAGCGGGCCTGCGCGAGCGCGCGATGCCGCCACGCCTGCGCAGTGGTGCGATTGGCCGCGAACAAGTGGCCGCGGGCCGTTCTCGTCCGCTGGAAACACCCCCCGGCGCGCAGCCGCCCTCGCGCGGCGACCAAGCGGCGCAACAACAGCCTACGCCGGCGGCGCCGCAATCCCAACCGCTCGCGCCGCGTCCAGATTTCCCCGCATTGGAGCCGGCGCCCACGCTTGGCGACGATGCCGTGTTACACCGGCAACTGACCGCATTCAAACAGTTAGTACGCCTTGGCGTCTACAATGAGGGCTTTCGCCGGGATGCGTTGCCCGAGCAGTACGCGCGCAGCCTGGGAATGGACGATCGGCTGGACGACGACTTCAGCGCTGGCGACGAGCAAAACTAACCACATGCAGAGGTAGTGCGCCGTGTTCTGGCGCGCCTGGCACACCGCGTTCGCCCAGATCGCCTCAGGGCCAGCACGACCGCCGAGGTGGCGGCGCGCAACGTGGCACCACTCAGTCAGTGGCACGAAGCGTAGCATCCTGGTGCGGCTAGGCCAACGTTTCACTGCAACAATCACCGCGAGGGTGTGGATGCCGTGTCGGTCGTCTCCATCGTGGCGACACGCAGCAATTCCGCGACACTCCACGCCTGGGCGAGACAGCCGCGTGGAGTGAACGGCGCCTCGGCGTCGGCAATCTCACTGATCGAGCCGAGGCCGGCCTGCAGCAGGTGCGCGCGGAAGGGATCGAGGAGGCTAGCGAGGTCGGCGCGTGTGCCGCCAAGGCGCAGGCGAAGATCGGCGTAGGCGCCGAGCAGCCAGGGCCAGACGGTCCCCTGGTGGTAGGCGGCGTCGCGCGTGCGGCGGTCGCCACGATAGGTCGCCACGAAGCGTGGATCGTCGGGTGGCAGCGTGCGCGGGCCGAGGGGCGTTAGCAACGTACGCTCGGTCGCTGCAAGGATCGCGCGTGCCTGCTCGTCTGTCACCAGTTCAGGGGCGACGGCCAGCGCGAGCAACTGATTTGGCCGCAGCGACCAGTCGAGCTTGCCCTGTTCGCCATCGGCGTCAATCACGTCGTAAAGGTAGCCCCCAGCGGGATACCAGAAGCGTGACGCGAAGCTGGTCGCGACCGCTTGGCGCGCCACGTCGTAGCCAGCGGCGTCTCGTCCTAGGCGGCGCGCCCAATCGCCGGCCAGCGCGAGCGCGCGATACCAGAGCGCGTTGATCTCGACGGGCTTGCCCCTCCGTGGCGTCACCACCCAACCATCCACGCGAGCATCCATCCAGGTGAGTTGCACACCGGGCTCGCCGGCGCGGAGCAGCCCATCGGCGGAATCGACGGCGATGCCATAGCGTGTGCCGCGCTGGTGCCAGGCGATGACCTCCGCCACCAGCGGGAAGAGTTCGTCAAGCAGAGGCCAGTCGTCGGTGACGCGCAGGTAGCGGTCGAGTGCGACGAGATACCAGAGCGTGGCGTCCACGGTGTTGTACTCCGGCGCTTCGCCAGCATCTGGAAAGCGGTTGGGGATCATGCCTTGGTCGGCATAGCGGGCGAAGGTGCGAAGCAGGCCGCGCGCCTCGGCGTGGCGTCCTGTCGCCAGCGTCAGCCCCGGCAGCGAGATCATCGTGTCGCGGCCCCAGTCGGTGAACCAGGGATAGCCAGCGATGACGGTGACGCCCGGTTCACCTGGTGCGGCGGACGTGTCTTGCGTGCCGGGCATCGGGCGAGCCACGAGAAACTGATCGGCGGCCAGCACGAGCTGCGCGATGAAGGGATCGGCGTCGTCCGCGAGGCTAGCGATCGCTAGCAGGTCTTGCTCGCGTCGCAGCTCGCGCTCTAAAGCCGCCGCAACGCATGCCTCGTGATCGGGTCCGCCGAGTCCGGCCAGCGCCGCGGGGAGCGCTGCGTCGGCGGTGAGCACCAGCGTCGCCACTTCGCCGGGAGCGAGCGCAAGCGAGAATACGCCGGGAATGAAGGCGTCTTCCACGTCAGGCAGGCCGCGCTCGCGCTCCCTGCGGTGCAGAATGTGGCGATTCCACTCGCCACCAGCGGGCGACGGCGTAAAGCTGGCGGCGAGACCACCGACCAGGCGATAGGGATGGGCATTCGCGCTGGCAGCGACCGTACAGACGTTCGGCGCTGCCTCGACGCTGAAGCGCGCGCCCTCGAACTCGCGCGTCGTAGCGTGATGATCGCGATCGAGGCAGAAGGGGCTGAGGCGGAGGACGATCGGCTGCGTCCCAGGCTCGGCGACGTAGCGGTAGCGTACGTACGTCAGGTTGCATCCGCGCTCCATCCAGACGCGCTTCTCCAGCGCGGTGCCTGGGGAAAGACGCAAGCGCCACGTCGGAATCTGCCCGTCGAGCGTGAAAGACAAAAGGCGCTCGAAGCCGCGGGGGTAGATCGTCCCGTCGGCGTATTCGTTCGTGCCGAGGGGGACTGTCGTGGCGTCGCCGAGGGTGACCACTTCGTCGAGCTTGGCGACGAGTACCTTGCGCTCTGCCGGCGGGCGTATCGCGGCGACAAGCAGACCAGAGTAGCAGCGCGTTGTCGCGCCGCAGACGCTGCCGAGCGCGTAGCCGCCGAGGCCGTTGGTCAACAGCCATTCGCGGTCGAGATCGGCGTTCGCGTCAGCGAGCGTTGCTGGGTCGAGCGTGAGTATGGGGAGCATGAGGAGATTGAACCACAGCGGGCCTAGAGGCGCGAGAGCATTCGCTGGTATTCCGCGCAGGCATCGCGAAGGGGCGCGACGCGAGATACGACGAACAGGATGCGCCCACAGGCGAACCCTGTGCAACGCACGTACGTTGGATCAGCGGGGAGTGACGAGGTGCGTGGCGCCCTGGCGCGTCACTCCGCTGTGGACACTACGGCGGCGGCGCGCGCATACTGCATCACAGCACGTTCTCCGTTACTGTAAGTCCTCATCGGGTGCGGTCCCTTCCTCAAGGAGGCGCGTCGTGAAGAAAGATCTCGCCTACATCAAGGCCAAGAAGCGCGCCGGCGAGCCGATCGTAATGCTCACCTGCTACGACTATCCCACTGCCGTCCTCGAAGAGGAGGCGGGTGTTGACGTGATTTTCGTCGGCGATAGCGTCGGCACCAACGTACTCGGCTACGCCAGCGAGACTGAGGTGACCATGGCGGATATGCTGCACCACCTGCGCGCGGTGCGACGCGGCGTGAAGGACGCCTATCTGCTGGCGGACCTGCCGTACCGAGCGTATGAAACGCCAGAGATCGCGCTCAGCAATGCGCGAGCTTTTCTTGACGCTGGCGCGGACGGCGTGAAGTTGGAGGGCGGTGCGGAGCAAGAGGCGGTGGTGCGGGCACTGGCCGCCGCGGAGATCGAAGTCTGCGGGCACATCGGCTTCACACCGCAGACGCTCGGCTCGAAAGGACGCGTGCAGGGGCGAGCGCTGGAGCAGGCGCAGGCGCTGGTGACGAGTGCCGAGACGCTTGAGCGCGCCGGGATGGCGATGCTGGTGCTGGAACTGGTGACGGAGCCGATCAGCAAGCTAGTGAGCGAGCAACTACGGATTCCGACGATCGGCATCGGCTCCGGTCGCTACTGCGACGGCCAGGTGCTCGTAGTGAACGACATGCTCGGCGTCTCGACCTTTGAGCGCAAGATGACGAAGAAGTACGCCAACCTCCACGAAACGGTCCTCGCGGCGATCGCCGCGTATGTGGGCGAGGTGCGCGAGCGGCAGTTCCCCGCCGAAGCCAACAGCTTCATGATGGAGGCGCCAGAGTTGGCGCGCTTCGAAGCCTGGGCGGCGAGTCGGGCGTAGCGTCGCTCGATGCACTGGTGGGGGCGTTTCCGCTACCGCTAAAGGCCGTTCGACCGGAAGATAAGCGCGGCGACGCAGCCGGGCGCCCAGGAAGCTCATATCCCGTCGCCACACGGTTGGCTCAGACGATCTGGATAGCGGTGACGCCGCTCAGCGTCCCCACGTACAGCGCTTTGCCGAAGATCGTCGGAGTGGCGAAACGCGAGACGGCTCCGATCGCGAGTGAGGCGCGTACCGAGCCACTATCGGTGTCGAGCGCGTAGAGCACCCCCTGCCCATCAAGGCTGTATAGCGTGTGGCCCCCGATTACAGGGGACCCAGCGGGCGCGGCGTGCCAGCCGAGCGTGAGCTTCGATCCAGATGTGACCTCCACCTCCGTCACACCTTCCGTGCAAGGGAGGAACGCCCGCGTGCCGAGCGAGGCGGCGCCGCCATACGCGTAGCAGCCGGAGATCGACTGCACTTCCCCGCCGACACCGCCGAGCGCGTTCGCTCGCAGCAGGTACACCGTGCCCGACTTGCCTGCGGCGATCAGCCAGCCGTCATTCAGCAAGACCGGCCCCATCGATCCCAGGTCCTCGTCGCTAGCGTTCTCTTGCTGCCACGCAGCCGGGGCGAAGGCGTCCTCAAACTGGAGTTGTGGTGAGAGCCGCATGACGCTGTCGCTATAGTCCCACGGACCGGAGGTGGCCGCGCCGTTGCCGACGCTGACGAAGAGGTTGCCCGAGGCGTCGACGCTTGGCCCCGGTGGCGTCCAGATGCCGCCTTCGCGCGTCGTCGGCACCTCGTAAGAGATCAACGGCCCTTGCCCATCGGTGCGCGCCGCCACCACCCGCCCGATGTAGTCGCTACAGTCGCCTGCGAGGCCGCCGTAGGCGATGTAGACGAAGCCCTGAGAAAGCGCGAGGGCGCCGCGCTGCTGATGCGCGCGTGGGTCCATGCCAGTCACATCGGCGGAGCGGCGCATGCGCACCTGGCCCGTCGCAGCGTCGACCCCGACGAGAACGTGGCCCGGAACCGCATTCGCGCCGCTCACCTCGGCTACGGCAAAGACCAACCCCGTCGCCGGATCATAGACCGGGGTGCCGGTGATGCCGAGCGGCGAGATGTTGCCGCAGGGCAGATCGTCGCTGGTCACCGGAGTGCCAACATTGACATGCCAGGCCACCTCGCCGGTACGTGCATCCAGCGCGAAAAGCGAATCATGCTCGGTCGCCACGATCACGCGGCCCCCGACGACCAACGGCTCCGCGTAGACCGCGCCGTCGAGCGCGAGGCTCCACGCGCGGACGAGTTGCGTCGGGTCCGGCGTGTCGCTGACATAGCCAGTGCGGGCGTTGTCGCGATGGTAGGTCGTCCAGTCGGGGCCCGCTAGCGGCGGCAACGTGGCGCTCGCGGAAGCAGTTGGCTGCGCTTGGTTGGAGCTGCTGCCGCAGCCGGCGAGCAGCAACGCCAGCACTGCCGCGCATAGGCTCACGCCTCGGAAGCGGGCGCCGCCGAATCTGGCACCATGCACATGGTGCAACGCCGCGCTCCACCGATCCCGCATGCAATCCCCTCGTCACGTCACATGTAGAATTTTGCCCGCCGCGCTACTGCGCCACGGCAGTCAGCGCCTCTGCCGGCGAAGCGCCAGGATCGTCCGCGGACTTTTCGTCGCGCAGTCTCCGCACACCGATCAGCCTACGACGCCTGGGCAAGCAGGCGCGCGTCGGGATTATCGGTGCGGACGAAGTGGGCCGGGCTGCCGAGGAATCGTAGCGCCCGTACGCCGGTCACGCGCATACTGGGGTTCGGCGTGCGCGTGGTGACGTAGCGCTGCACCAGCAGGCCCAGCGGCCGCGACGCCACAATCGCCGCGGTGGTGGCGAGGACGACGTTGTTGAAGGTGTTGAAAGGTCGGCGCATCCTGGCGACGGTCATCGCCGAGAGTCCAGTCAACATGCCGGCGACAGCCAGGTTCGTGCCGCAACGCTCGTGAATCGCCATCTCCGGTTCGCCACCGCGCAGACGCGCCAACGCCTGCTCAGCCACCGGCTTGATCGCCTCCGTAGGGATCTCGCCGAAGACGAAGAAACCCGTCGCGAACGAGACGCCCGAAAGCCGCGCTTCGGGGAAACGCTTGCTCAACAGCACGATCGTCGCATGCTCAAGCGCATGATTCTCGCGCACCGCGCCGCCGAGGGTCACCTGCTGCACCACCTGCTCAACTGGATTCATCACGCTATCGTCCTTTACCGGAGTCCCGGCAAGTCTCTGACAGTTTCGCTCAGCCGAATGCTGGGGAACCTCAGCGTACCACTATCGCGACCGGCATGCCACCGCGCCGCGACTCCGCACATTCACTCCGCACGATTACGATGGCTGGCCGCGACGCACCGCGACCACCATCAGGTGATAGCCGCAGGGGCCGAGCGGCAGCACATCTTCGGCGAGATACGCGCTGTAGTACGCGAACGCCGTCACCTGATAGGCGCGCTCCCACGGCGCCAACCAGCGGAAAGCCACCAGCAGCGGAAGATTGATCAACTCCGCGAGGCCGAGCCCCGTGCGCGTGGTGCGCTGGATCTCGAACGCCGCGCCCAACAATTCGCGCACGCGCGCCAGCGAATAATGGCGATGCACGCCCGTCGCGGCAATTTCGGGCGGAAAGCGCCCGTGCCGCGTGCGCCGCACCAGCGCGGCATAGAGATTGAGCGAATCGAGACGCGAGAGTGGTCCGCGGTAGGGAACGCTGAGGACGAGCGTGCCACCGGGCTTCACGAGCCGCGCCAACTCGGCCACGGCTCCCCGCTCGTCGGGGAGATGCTCCAGCACGTCGAGGCAGATCGCGCCGTCGAAGCTGTTGTCGGCCAGCGGCGTCCGCGTCGCGTCGGCGACGTAATACTCGCCGGACGGATCAGCGCGCCTCGCCCGCTCGATATAGCTCTGCGACGCATCGACGCCAACGGTTACATAGCCGGCGCGTTTCAGGCGGCGCGTGGCGAAGCCAAAAGCGCAGCCGAGGTCTAGGATGCGCCCCTTAGGCGGCGGCAGTGCGGCAATCGCCCGCGTCCAACGTGCCACGCTCGATCCTCTCTCTGCACTCCGTACCACCCGCACTCGTCACGCTCAGACTATAGCGCGCGTGTCGCATGTGGGAGATTGCGCCAGGCGGCAAGGGCGTAGGGACGCGCCTTCCGTGACGGCTCGCTTGTTTGGCGGCAGGTATCTCGCGGCTGACGCTTGCGGCGTGCGGCGTCGTGTGGTAGAGTGAGTGAAAACAAATGTTCTAGTTCCTCTTCCCCTTTCTCCCCTTTCTCCCCTTTCTCCCCTTCCATCCCCTCACCATGGCGCAATGCCCTCCCCACTGGAGCATGTGATCAATCGCCGATGGCTTTCCGTGTGCGGTGCGCTGCACACTCCGCGATGTGGCGCTGCGGCTCCGAGGCTCCGACCAATTTCCTTTTTCCGCTACTACTAACCACTCGCCCCATAAATCCGACCTCCGCGCTCGCTTTTCGATGAAAAAGCGGAAGAAAACGGAAATTCCTACCGGCGTAGATCGCCTCCGCTCGACTCATCCCGCGCGATCGACGCTGGCCCAGCGAGGGCCGCGAGTGCTAGAATGGCAGGCGACAGCTTCACCAGATTGCCTTCCGCGCCTTCCGCGCCAGCGGTCGCGCGAGCGCGCTGCGCTTTCGAAGGTCGTAGTGACTATGTAAGTGACCATGTACCGGTAGGACTATGCAGGAGGATCGCCCATGGGCCAGCTCGACGGCAAGACCGCGCTCATCTTCGGCGTCGCCAACCACAACAGCATCGCCTGGGGCATCTCGCAGAAGCTCGCCGAACAGGGCGCGCGCCTCGCCTTCACCTATCAAGAGCGCATGGAGCAGAACGTCCGCAAGCTCACCGCGGACATCGACGGGGCGCTCGTACTACCCTGCGATGTGCAGAACGATGGCGAGCTCGACGCCGTCTTCGAGCAAGTCGGTACTGCGTTTGGTGGCCTCGACATCCTGATCCATTGCGTGGCGTTCGCACCGACGGCGGACCTCAAGGGGCGCGTCTCCGAAGCGTCGCGCGAGGGTTTCCTCACGGCGATGGATATCAGCGCCTACTCGCTGCTGGCGATGTGCAAGCGCGCGGAGCCGCTGATGAAGCAGCGCGGCGGCGGCAGCGTCGTTGCCCTGACCTATCTCGGCAGCGAGCGTGTCGTGCCGGGTTATAATCTGATGGGCATCGCCAAAGCCGCGCTTGAAGCGTCAATTCGCTACATGGCGTGGGACCTCGGCCCCAGCGGCATTCGCGTCAACGGCATCTCGGCGGGCCCGTTGCGCACGATCTCATCGCGTGGCGTCGGCAACATCAACGACATGTTCGGCCTGGTGGAGCAGGTGGCCCCGCTCCGGCGCAACATCGAGCAGGGTGACGTGGGCGACCTCGCCGCCTTCCTCTGCACCGACGCCGCCAAGAATCTCACCGGCGACATCCTCTACCTCGATTCCGGCTTCCACCTGATGGGGCTGGGCACGATGTAGGCAGCGCGGAAGTCAGCAGACATGGCGCAGACACAGGTGACACACGAATCGCACGCGCTGGCACACGCGTCGCGGCGAGACCCGCATGCGCTGCTCCGCCGCAGGCGGCAGGCGCTCGGCATCTCGCCAGACGAGGTGTCGCAGGCGCGGCTCCCCGCATGGTTGGTGCGGCTCGGCGCGCTTCTTTCGGCGCCGTTCAACCGTCCCGGCGTGCCGCTCCTCAAAGAGGCGCAAGACGCAACTGCGGCTGACCCGACGCCATCGCCAAGTCACCCCGTGCCGCCCCCTGGCATGGCGCTGACGACGCCCTTCCGCGCCATGCTGCCGAAGGTGATCGCCAGCGTGCTAGCGGTGATTACCGTCGCGGTGCTGCTTCGCGGGCTGCTGACTCCCGCCACGCCCGCCCCGACCGTCACCGCATCGAGTACGCCTGCGCCGGCTGGCCCGGGGGTCGGCCACCTCGCGCCAGATGTCACGCTGCTCGACCTCAACGGCAAGCCGGTGAAGCTCTCCAGCCTACGCGGCACGGTGGTCGTCCTCAATTTCTGGTACGTGGCCTGCTCGCCGTGCCAGATCGAGATGCCCGCGCTGGAGAAGACCTATCTGGCCGAGAAGGCGAACGGCTTTGAGGTGGTGGGCGTCGATACCGCCGACAGTGCCGCCGACATCACCACCTTCGTCACGCGGCTGGGCGTCACCTACCCGATCCTGCGCGACACCGCGCTCAATGCGGTAGATGCCTATGGCGTGACGGCGACGCCAACCTCCTACGTCATCGATAAGCGTGGCGTGATCCGCGACCGCATCCTGGGTCCGGTTAACGAGACAGCGTTGACGAGTGAAGTCTCCGCGTTGGTCCAGGAATCGAGCGGGTAAACGCCGTGGACGAGACTGAGCGGTTCAGCCTCTGGGCGAGTGTGTTATAATGCGCGACGCCGTGCCGTGCCCAGGTCGGCAGCCATAATCGCGGGAGGACGGGTGGCGCAATGTCGAGTAAAGACCAGGCGTTGGATAATCTCTGGCTGGCGCGTGCGATGTACGAGCTCGGCGCAGTCACCTTCGGCGATTTCACGCTCGGCGGCAGTACGGTCAATTCGCCGGTCTTCATCAATCCCAAAGTGCTGATCAGCAATCCCGCGGCGCTGCGCGTAGCGGCCAAGCTGATGCTGCAAGAGGTGACGCTGGCGCAGTCGCTGCTGCGTCCGAAAGTGCAGCCGTATGACTACGTCGCCGGCGTCCCCGTCGGCGGCCTGCTCCTCGCCACGGCCTATGCGCTTGAGTCCAATACGCCCTTGATCTATCCGCGCTCGAAGCCCGAAGGAACTGGCGCGCGCGGCATCGAGGGCCGCTTTCAGCCGGGATCGCGTGCGCTCCTGATCGACGACTTGGTGACTGGCGGCAGCAGCCTCGCGGAGACCGCCATGTTCATGGCCGAACACGGTGTCACCGTGCACGACGCCGTGGTGCTGGTAGACCGCGAACAAGGCGCGGCGCAGCGCTTGAAGCACGCCGGCATAAACCTGATCAGCATCCTCAAGCTCGACGTGATGATGAACCTCTACCGCGCGAGCGGCCTGCTCGAAGAGGAACAGCACGAGAGCTACCTCGCCTACGTCCGCGCCACGCGCCCAGCCGCTCCCGACCACATGCTCGGCTATGTCGAGACATCCCTCGAGAGCGGCGACGACGTCTAGCCATCGGGCGAAGCACCAGAGCTAGCGCGGGAACATGCGTCAAGTTCCGGTGAGGCAGCGTAGCTCGCGCTCGGCTAGGACATCTGCGGCGTTTGCGGCGGCTGGGCCAACGGTTGCGTCGGCTGCGCGGGCTCTGGCGGCGTAATGCCGGCGGCGCGGCGCAAGATTTCGCCCAGCGGCTCCAGCAGGTCGATCGGCAACGGGAAGACGATCGTCGAGTTCTTCTCGACGGCGATCTCGGTCAGCGTCTGAAGATAGCGGAGTTGCAGGGCCGCGGGTTCCGTGGAGATCAGGTGTGCGGCGTCGGCGAGCGTCTGCGCCGCCTGGAATTCGCCCTGTGCCAGCAGCACCTTGGCGCGCTTCTCGCGCTCTGCCTCGGCCTGCTTCGCCATCGCGCGCTGCATCGTCGACGGTAGCTCAACGTCCTTCACCTCCACGGCGGTGACTTTGATGCCCCAGCGCTCGGTGTTCTCGTCGATGATCTTCTGCACCGCTTTGTTGATGTCTTCGCGGTCGGTGAGCAGTTGGTCGAGCAGTGATTGGCCAATGACGCTCCGTAGCGTGGTCTGGGCGATCTGGATCGTCGCGCGGTAATAGTCCAGCACGTTGTTGACCGCGGAGTTCGGGTTGACCACGTAGAAGTAGACGACGGCGCTAACCTTAACGGTGACGTTGTCGCGCGTGACGCTCTCCTGCGGCGGCAGCTCGATGGTGACGATGCGCAGATCGATCTTGCGCATAGAGCTGATGAACGGTGGTACCCAGAAGACCCCCGGTCCCTTGGCGCCGATCAGCCGCCCGAGGACGAAGATGACGCCACGCTCGTACTGATTGACGACGCGCAGGCCGGAGAGCCCGAAGAGCACGATAACGGCCGCGACGATGCCGCCGGTGATGAGCAGTGTTGATTGATCCATGTCTTGCTTCCTCCACCAAACCCCTCTCGAAACACACGAAACACGCGATGAATCCACGAATACGTGACGCCTTAGCCGCGCGCCTTAAGCGTGGCGATTGGCAGTGGCTCGACGATCAGCGTCAGCCCCTCCACCTTCTTGATGCGCACCAAAGTGTTCGCCTCGATGCGCGCATTGCTCGCGGCTGCCTTGAAGTTCAAACGAGCGGACCAGTCTTCGCCGAACACGCGCACGCGCCCCGGAGCATCGCCAGGGCCAAGCGGTTCGATCACCGTCGCCGTTTGTCTGAGCAGCCCATCGGCCCCACTGATCTTCGGCCCAGTCTTCGAGCGAACGGCATAGAGGATGACGAAGAGCGAGCAGAGGCCGACCGCTCCTGCCGCGCCCAGCACGACCAACGGGCTAACGCCGGCGCCACCCGTCTGCGTGCCACTGTCGAAGAAGATCAGTGAGCCAGCCACCAGCGCGACCAGCGCGCCGACGGTGAGGACCCCATGCGTGGGCACGCGCACGTCGAAAGCGAGGAGGACGATGGCGAGCAGCATCAACAGCAGCCCCGTCCAATTGGGGTTGATCGACTGCGAGCCGAACAGGAAGAGCAGCAGCACCAACGCGCCGATTGTGCCAGGCACGATCGCGCCAGGATGCGCCAGTTCGAGATAGATGCAGATCGCGGCGATGATGAAGAGGATGAAGAGCAGCGTGGGATCGAAGAGCAGTGTCTCCAATTGGTTCGCGAGCGTCGGCTGAAGCTCGTTGGCGGAGAGTCCGGCGGTGTGGAGGGTGAAAGCCGCCCCGCTGGAGAAGTGGCCAAGGTAGCCATCGAGCTTCTGCAGCAGATCGTCGCGCGACTCGGCGCCCAGGTTGACGAGATTGTCGGCGAGCGCCTCAGTGTCGCTGTAGGACGCCGCGGTCTCGACAGTCTGCACGGCGTCGGCGACGGTGCGGTCATACGACGTCTGGATGCCACGGACCTGCGCCTCTAGATCGTTCTTGAGCTTGCGATCCTCGGTCGCCGGGATGTCCGCGCCGGTGCTATCCACCGGGCTGGCGGCGCCGATCCGTGTGTCCGGCGCCATCGCCACGATCGGCGCGGCGAGGGCCACGAACGTCCCTGCCGAACCGGCGCGGCCACCGGAGGGCGCGATATAGACGACAATGGGCACGGTGCTCGCGAGTTCCTTCTGCACGATCAGCTTCATCGAGTCGAGATCACCACCAGGGGTGTCGAGCTCGATGAGCAGCAGCGCCGCGCCGTCGCTCTGCGCGGTGTCTATGGCGTCGGTGAGGTAGCGCGCCGAAGCGGGGTCGACGTTCCGCTGAAAGCTGACGAGGTCGTAGTGCGCAGTCTCCGCCCGCGCCACAGGGCTTGCGACCAGGAAACTGACGGCGGCGAGCGCCAGGCAGCAGAGTCCGGCGAGGGACGCGAGGATGCGAGTAGACGGTGTCTGGCGCATACTGCGATCACTCCTTCCCCCGTGGCCGCGTGTGGCTGCGCGCCAGGTGGTCACTCGGTCCCTTGGTCGTCTCCTCTGAGTATAGTCCGCATGTCGAGTTGGTACAGTTCTAAGGGCCAGGTGACGCCCATCGCCCGTTACCACGATCTACGGATGCAGGCACGGTGGCGTTCAGCGCCGCGCGCCGAGCGTGACGGGCGGCAGCGGGTTCTACGGCGGCGGTATACTTGAAGGCGGTGTGACCGTGAGCAGGCGGGGATGGCAGGGCAATGTCGCCCGCGCGAGATAAGGGAGTGGATTCGAGTGACGACAGAGAGCAATCAGTTCGATGTGACGGTGATTGGCGCGGGCATCGGCGGCTACGTCGCGGCGATCCGCGCGGCGCAGCTTGGTGCGCGGGTGGCGATCGTCGAGAAGCAATACATTGGCGGCACCTGCCTGAACGTGGGTTGCATCCCTTCGAAGGCGCTGTTGCACGTCGCCCAGCTCTACGCGCAGTTCGACGAGTTGGGCAAGCTTGGCATCTCGGTGCAGAGCAAGCCGCAGTTCGACATGCGCGTAGCGGTGGCGTTCAAGGATAAGGTGGTGAAGCAGCTCACCGGCGGCGTCGCCCAACTGCTCAAGGCGAACGGCATCGCCGTCTTGGAAGGAACCGCGGAGGTACGCTCGCCGACGCAGGTGCGCGTTGCCATGCGCGACGGCTCGACCCGCGAAGTCACCACGACCAAGTTGATCCTGGCGAACGGCTCGGTGACGATCAAGCCGCCGTTTCCTGGCATCGACGGGCGCAACGTGATCTTCAGTGACGATGCGATGGACATGCCGAGCGTGCCAACGAGCCTGGTCTGCATCGGCGGCGGCGTGATCGCCGTCGAGTTGGCCTGCATGTTCTCGGCGCTGGGCACGAAGGTGACGATCGTCGAGATGCTGCCGTCGATCATCGCCAACGAAGATGAGGATGTGGTCAAGGCGCTGACACGCTCGCTGAGCCGGCGCGGTATCGAGATCGCCACGGGCGCGCGAGTAGAGTCTATCGCCGACGCTGGCGAGCAGAAGCGTGTGACGGCAATGACGGCGGAAGGCGCCAAGACCTTCGACGGCGAGTACGTGCTGGTGGCGGTGGGGCGCAAGGCGAATCCCGCCGGGCTGGAGGCGCTGATCGAGGCGGGTCTGGCGATGGATCGCGGGCGCGCGGTGGCGAACGAGCGCATGGAGACGAATCTGCCCGGCGTCTACGCCATCGGCGATCTCGTCGGGCGGACGTGGCTGGCGCACGTCGCCGAGGCGGAGGGCGAGGTCGCCGCGGAGAACGCGATGGGCCACGAGGCGACGATGGATTATACAGTGGTGCCGCGCCCGATCTTCACCTTCCCGGAGATCGCTTCGGTGGGGCTGACGGAGGCACAGGCGCGTGCGAAGGGCGGCGCGGTCCATGCAGAGAAGTTTCCCTGGGCGGCGAATGGCAAGGCGCTGGCGACCGACGAGTCTGAGGGCTTCACCAAGGTGATCCTCGGCGAGTACGGCGAAATCCTCGGCGCGGCGATCTTCGGACCCGACGCGACGAACCTGATCACCGAATTCTCGCTGGCGATGCGCTCGGAGCTGACGGCAGACGAAGTGCTGGCGACGATCCACCCACACCCGACCTACAGCGAGGCGCTGCGCGAGGCGACGCTGGCGGCGGAACAGCGCCCGATACACATTTACCTGCGCTCAGCCGCGGCAGGGCGAAAATAACCTACCCGCCATCCAGTCGAGAGAAAGGTCCGAACCAGATACTCCCCATGGGCGAGAGTCGCCACGTGTCGTGGGATGATTCTCGCCCTGTGAGATGCGTCACACCTTGGCCCGTGGGGGAGTCCCAGGCGCTTGACTCCCCGCTCGGACGCATGGTAGCCTCCCCTACGGGTACGCGGCGTCCAGCGCGACGTAAAGATTACATGAGAGTTCGATGAGAAACGGGCGCGCGGCCTTCCCAGCCAGCGTCTCCTATGCGTTAAGTAGACGAGAAGCGCACGAGAAGTGGCCGAGGTGGTGCAATCCGGCGCAAGCGGTGTCTGCTCCAGGGGTGTGTGGAGTGCCGGCGGAGAGCTACGTGCTAGCGGCGAATTCAGGAGAGCGACACCATCATGGATGACGGCAGCCTACGGGAACGGCGCGGCTCACAGGCTGACGGCCAGGACCGCGGCAGCCGTGGCAACGCTGGCGCTCGCCCTGGCGGAAGGCAACATAGTGGCGCCGAAAGCGGCCCACGCGGTGGCGGCTTACTGAGTCGCTATGGCCAGGCAGGAGCCGCGGGTGACGCCCCTGGCGTGGGGAGCCGCGACGGGCAGCAGCAAAACAGGTTTCGCGGAGCCCTTGGCGCGCTCACCGGGCAGGCGCGACGGCTGGGCGAGAATATCCGCAAAGTTACTGAGGGGCCGCGCAATCCGCGCGCCGGAGAGTGGAAAGCCACCGACTTCGATCCGCATACCCTGCGCGCCTGGGACGAGCGCGACGAAGTTCCCTTTGAGGTGCCTCCCGACCCCTACAACTCCGCCGAGTATGATGCGCCACCGAGGCGTGCCGCCAGCCTGAGCGGACGCGAGCCGCGCGGAGGTGCTGCTTCGGGCGGGCGTGGGCGTGGTGGCGCATCCTCCGGTGGACGCGGCGGGCAAGGTGGGCGAGATCGCGGGCGCGGTCCCCAAAACTGGGATGACGACGAGTGGGACGCCGGTTGGGAGACGGGCACCTGGGACACTGGTTGGGCCACCGATTTTCGGCCCAGCATGGAGTATGGTCGGTCGGGCGCGGCGAGCGACTTCGACGACAGCGGCTTCTGGGCGCCGGGGCGCGGCGGGACTGGGAGGCGCGGCTACGAGGACGACGACGCGCTGTCGCAGTCACTCTCCACATTGGCGGCGCTCGGAGCGGTCGGCCGACCCATGGGCCGTGTTGAGCGGGTGCGGCTGCTGATGCGACGGCGTCCGGCGGCAGCGGCGATGTTGGCGTTCTTTGTGCTTGGCTTCATGCTGGCGTGCTGCGCGCCGTTGATTCCAGTGCTGCGGTTGGGCTACGACGCGCTCGACGCTTCGAAGCGCGTGAACAACATTCAGGCGATCTTCGCAGGCGGCACGTCGTCGCTCCTCAATGGGGCGAAGCTGCAACAGGCAAAGAGCGAGGTAGATGGCATCACGCATGACTTATACGAGATCAACAGCGCGATGAACATCGCCGGCGCACCGCTGGCTGCAGTGAGTCCCGCCGTCCGCAACTACCGTCTGCTGACGCGCATCGGCTTCGACCTGACAGCGGCAGCGGACGAAGGAATTGACGTCGCGCAGACGCTGCTGGTGCCGATCGAGGGCGGCGCGCTTTCCTCGTCCTCCACGACGCCAGGTATCACCACCGCCAATATTCAGCAAGCTCAGAGTATCCTCGTGGACGCGAGCGCGCGTGTTCGCGACGCACTGAGCGCCTATGCGGGCTTGGACGTCGGGGCGCTGCCGGGCATCTTGCAGCCGAGTGGCAAGTACGGCAAGTATTTGGGGCTGCTGCCGACGGCGCAGGGTGTGCTCAACGAGATGAGCACGCTGATGGGTGGCGCGGCGGCGTTGCTGGGTGTGGGGCAGCCGGCGTACTATCTCGTCGTGCTGATGGATCGCAGCGAGCTTCGGCCCGGTGGCGGCTTCCAGGGCAACTACGGCATCCTGACTCTGGAGGGCGGTAAGCAGTCCGCGCAACACCCCTTGCAGTTCGACACCACCTATCAGGTCGACACGGCATATTTCGACAAGCTGCATTCCCCTTATACCCAGTACGATTGCAGCGAAAATCTCGACCAACCGCCGCAGTACTACTGGTGGTGGCCGTACCGCATAAACGATGTACCCAACCAGTGCACCTTTAACTGGGGCATGCGCGACGCCAATCTCTCCCCCGACTTCCCGCAGAATGCGCTAACGGATATGCAGATCGTCCAGGACGCCGGAGAGGTCTCACAGGCCAACCCCCACGCGCAACTTCAGGGTGAGATCGCCTTCACGCCGGTGCTGGCAGAGGATCTGATGGCGAAGGATGTGCTCGGTCCGATCACGGTTCCCGGCTACGGCGTGTACAACGCGGGCAACATCGAACACGAAATCCACGAGAGTAAACTTGGGGCGTCGGCGCCGACCAACGGTGACAGCGAAAGCTTCACCAAGGCCTACGGCAAGGCATTGCTGGCCAAGCTGAAAACCGCCAAAGGTGAAACCCTGAAGAAGGTGCTCGGCGTGGTGGAGAAAGACCTGAAGGACAAAGAACTCGAGTTGTACCTTCGCGACCCGAACGCGGAGTTGGTGTTGCAGCAACTCGGATTGGCAAGCACGGTCAATCAGAGTGGCAGCGACGGCTTCTTCGTGGTGGATACCAACTTCGGTGGCAACAAGGCCAACACCTATGTCACCGAAGATCAGACGGACGTGGTGACGCTGCTGCCAGACGGCGGCGCGCTGCACCACTTGCGCATTGCGGTGAACTACGCCATGGCGGGTGCTGTCTACGACGGGACCGAAGAGCAGAAGAAACTACATCGATTTGCAACGGACGTATTTGCCCGGTGACGCGACGATACTGGGCTATTCAGGCTTCGTGCCTGCAAATTTTTCGTTTCGTTGGTAATTCTGGCTACTTACTTTGAGCTTCCTTATCCGACTGTATTGCTCGCAACTGCATGCAATCACGAAGCCCACGACACTCTCGGATGTCTCAGGGCGCGCGATGGTCATGGGCGGCATGTTGGTTCGCTGCGGTGGAAGATGCCTCTGGCATCGAGACAAATGCAGACATCCGGCGGCCGTAAGCCCTGATGAGAACCGAGTTGCCTGGATCGCTGAACGTGCAGAAACTCAAAATACCGCCTACCAAGTCACACGCAAGTGATCTACATCGACTTCTACACGCCGCACGCCTTCAGCATGAACGCTAGCGGACATGGCACCTATAACGAGGTCGTCGAGAAGCAGCCGGGGAGCGCTGACTTTCTGACGGTGTATGTGAATAAGAGCCAACTACACGCCGCTTCTCCCAATACGGGGACGTTCAACGACGGCTCCGTGACCATCACCAATGAGGACCAATTCAACGCGCTGATCGCCAAGCAGACTCCGGTCTACAAGCGCCAGCCGATCATGTCCAACACGACAATCACGGTGAATTTCTGATGGCGAGGCGATGGAGCAGCGGTGAACATTGGCAGCGATCCGCGGCAGGTGGAGCTTTCGGCGGCACATGACGTGGGCACGGCTCTGCGCTTGGCGCATGCGTGGCTAGGTGCTGAGGGGAGCGGCGCGACGCCGGCGCTGGACGCGGAACTGCTGTTGTCGCACATTACTGGCTGGCCGCGCGCGACGCTGATCGCCTATCCCGAACGCGCAATCGTAGCAGAGCAGGCGGAGCAGTACGCCGCGTTGATCGCCCGGCGGGCAGCGGGCGAGCCGGTCGCCTATCTCACCGGATACCGCGCATTTCTCGGCCTGCAGTTTCATACGGACGCGCGGGCATTGATTCCGCGACCCGAGACGGAGCTTCTGGCTGAGGAGGCGCTGCGCGTCCTTCGCGCCCGTCTCGCGGCGGATGAGACATATCCACCCCTGGTCGCGGAGATCGGCACCGGAAGTGGCGCGATCGCCGTCGGCGTTGCCGTGCTGGAGCCACGGTTGCCGCTGGTGTATGCGACCGATATTTCGGCGGACGCGTTGGCGCTGGCGGAGGAGAACGCCAAACGTCTGGGCGTCGCCTCGCGGGTGCGCTTCCTATTGGGCGATCTGCTTGATCCACTCCCGAATCCGGTGGATGTGCTGCTGGCGAACCTGCCCTACGTCGCGCCACGCGACGCGGCCACGCTGCCGGTGGACGTCGCGCGATTCGAGCCGTCGCTAGCGTTGTACGGCGCGGAGGATGGACTGGGGCATCTGCGGCGGTTCTTCGCGCAAGCGCCACGGTGGATGCGGCCAGGTGGCGTCATTTTGGTGGAGTTCGGCTATGACCAGCGAGTCGCCGTCGAAGGATTGGCGCGCGCCGCCTTCCCCCGCGCGACCATACGAATTTACAGCGACTACGCAGGATGGGACCGCTATGCTCGCGTGGATCTCGACATGAGCGGCGCGTGATGACAGGCCCGCGAGCATCGAATGGATACCATGGATGCGCGCGGCATAGCGTCGAATGATGTGATAGGCTGTGGGCGTTGGCGGATTGTGTGGCGCGAGGAATGTAGGCCAAGGCGGAAGTGGAGGCTGCATGGCGCGTAAGCCGCCAACCAGAGACCAGGTCGCGCGTCGCAGCGCCTCGTACGTCTTCTGGATCCTCTTCGGGATCAACGTCGCCAATTACCTGGATCGCTTCGTGGCGATCGCCGTTGGTCCAACCTTGAAGGCGGAGTTTCACCTCCACGACCGCGAGATCGGCGCTCTGAGCAGCGCATTTCTCCTGATCTACACGGTCTCGGTAATTCCGCTGGGCCTATTGGCGGACCGCGCGAAGCGAGCGCGGGTAGTGGCGGCTGGTGTGGCGCTCTGGAGCGTTGCCAGCGGTGCTACGGCGTTCATCGGCAGCTTCTTCGGCCTGGCACTTACACGCGTTGGTGTGGGTATAGGCGAGGCGAGCTACTTCCCAGCGGGCACAGCGCTGCTCAGCGCGCACTACCCTCGTGAGCAGCGCGCCCGGGTGATGAGCCGCTGGAGCGCCGGGCAGATGGTGGGCATCGCGCTGGCGTTTCTACTCAGCGCCGCGCTGGCGGCAGTCGTCGGTCCGCAGACCGGGTGGCGACTCGCCTTCCTCTTCACCGCGCCACCGGGTCTGGCGCTGGCGCTCCTGATCTTGCGCGCACGTGAGGGTCCGCCGTTGCCGAACGCGGCGCCCGGCGTGGTATCCGCCACCTCGCCGCTCGAAGATGAACCTGCGGTTCGCGGGACCGTGTGGCAGCAGGTGACGCGTGTGCTGCGGGTGCGCACCGTGCTTGTGGTGATCGTAGTGCAGGCAATGACCTTCGCCGTGATCGCGCCGACGGTGACGTTCTTGCCGATCTACGTGCAATCGCGCAACGGCCCGTTCCAATTGAGCACGCCGCAGACGGCGCTGCTGACCGGATTCGTCGTCGTGGCTGGCGGCCTTTGCGGGACGTTGCTCGGCGGCGTGTTTGCCGATTTTCTTGGGCGCCGAACGCCGGGCGGCCGGGTCCTGGCGGCGGGATTCAGCAATTTGGTGGCGCTGCCAGCATTCGCCGTGATGTTACTCTCGCATTCGCTTCCGGTGTTTGTGGCTGCGAGTACGCTTGCCGTGCTGGCGCTCAGCGTGCCGACAGGGCCGCTCTCCGCCGCCTCGCAGGATGTAACGCCCCCAGGGCTGCGGGCCACCGCCGTCGCGCTGATCCTTCTTGGCTCACATCTGCTGGGGGACGTGTGGTCGCCAGGGGCGGTAGGCGCGCTCTCGACGCACTTACGGGAACATGCCGATCAGGCGCTCTTGTGGATCGGCATACCGCTCTTGGCGTTGGCCGCGGTCGTGGGGATGTGGGGCTCGCGATTCTACGCCCGCGAAATCGTCTCTCCCACGCCGAAAGATTCCGAAGAGCTCGGCGCTGTGTAGATCGGCGCATGGCCCGACGGCCAGTTGCGAGCGCGATCATCACGGTGCTACACTGGCTGTGGAAACGATGGGGACATGGGATGCGATGAAGGGGCCGAGGCCGCGACGTGACCTTCGGCGCGAGGCACGACCAGCATGAGCGATGAGTTGCACGATTTCGGGACAGTCGATCTGATTGGCGCCGAGTCGATCGGTCAGCCGGGTAGCCGACGTTTTCGCCTCTACGCGCGGGGCGAGCGTGAGACGGCTAGCTTATGGCTAGAGAAGCAGCAGATCGAGGAACTCTCGTTGGCGCTTGATCAGTTGCTCGCGCAGGCAACGGGGGGCGAAGCGCTGCGGACGGAGGCTGTTGCCGAGCGGCTAGAACCGGAGGCATCGCCGGGTGACTTTCCGCTGCGGGCCGACGTCGAGTTCCAGGTCGCGGGGATGCAAATCGGCTACGATGAGTCGCACGACGTGCTGTTACTGCGCGCGTCGCCGCTGGAGATCGTGGAGCGCGACGGCGAAGTTTTTGCCCGTGCGGATGCGGAACCAGAATTCACGGCGCTCTTTAGCCGTGGGCAGGGTTTGCGGTTGAGCCGCCAGCTCTTCGCCATCATCGCGGCGGGACGTCCGCGGTGCCTGTTTTGCGGTCAGCCGATGGAAGAGCCTCACGTGTGCGAGAAGCAGAACGGCTATCACCCAGCATACCTGAACTGACGTGCTAGGTGAGCGAGTGGCGTACAAGCCGCCATACGCCGAGGGTTGCGGCGGCGCGCGTGATGTGGTATCGTTTGCGGGCTGGCGCTTGTTGCGCGCCCGTCACTTTCCGGGATCGTCTAGTGGTAGGACAGCTGACTCTGGATCAGTCAACCGTGGTTCGAATCCACGTCCCGGAGCCACACAACATCTAGGGGATTGGGCAGTGTCCAGCCCCCACTTTCGTGGTCGGGATCATTCCCGCCTCGCTTCGTGCCCCTGTCACTTTGGGGAATCAGGCGGCCTAGTTACCGCTCCGCACACCGAGTGCACACTCGCTCGCTTTTTGAGAGCGGCGCGCTGCCGCAAAGGACGGAGATGTGCGCGGGGCCCGCACGTGCCGGACGAGATCTGCGTACTCCTCCCTGCGGAGCATCGATGCTGGTGGTCAACTCTACCGACTGGCCGTCAGCCCCCGCTCGCGCAGCCGGGCGACGCGCTCCTGGTTCGCCTTCGACCACGCGCTCTTCGGCCTGAGACGGCTCAGGCAGATTTTGGCCTGAGCGTCGTCCACCATGTCTGGCACGTTGTCGACTCAGCCGAAGCTAAGTGCCTCCTCTACGATCGCATCGTATGGCAAGGTCCGGCCCGACCCCTGTCGTAGACAAGCCGGACCGATTGTTCGGTGGCATGGTGCGCGTCCAACCATGCGCGCCATGCCTGGCGGTCCTTGGCGCAGAACTCATGGGGGCTATTCATGATCCCACCCTCCAAACGCTCTGGCCGCGATCGTCGCACTCGACTAGGCGGTGTGACGCTCTTTGGGCAGCCCGCCGGGCCACCAGTTCGCTCGGTCAAGCAAGACCACCACGGAGGGCACGAGGAATCCGCGCACGACGAAGGTGTCGAGGAGGATGCCCACCGCCACCGTGAAGCCGAGTTGATACAGGTCGCGCAGCGGGAGCGTCGCGAGCACCGCGAACGTGCCCGCCAGGATCAGGCCGGCCGACGTGATCACCCCGCCCGTGCGGCTGAGCGCCACTTGCACGCCCGCATGGACGCCACGGCGCGCGGTCTCCTCACGCACGCGCGACATCAGGAAGATCGTGTAGTCGGCGCCGAGGGCGACCAGGAAGATGAACGTGTAGAGCGGGACGGTGTACCCCACGCCCTCGTCGCCCTGCACGCGGGTGAAGATGAAGGACGAGAGGCCCAGCGCGCCGGCGTAGTTCAGGGTGACGGCCGCGAGCAGGTACAGCGGCGCTACAATGCTCCGCAGGAGCAGGCCGAGCACGACCGCCACGAGGACGAGGACCAGCGGGATGACGAGCGCCTTGTCGTGGTCGTTCGCGGCACGCGTGTCGGCGAGCGTCGGGGTGACACCCGTCAGTTGCACGGTCGCTACGTCAGAACCGAGCCCGGCTCGCTCCGCAGCACGCTTGGCAGTGTTACGCACGCCCGCCATGGCGTCCAGCGCGTGCGAACCGTAGGGGTCGTCCTTCAGCGTGAAGGTGAGCTTGACGGTCTGGCCGTCGGCCGAGACGTACGGCACCGTGGCCCCATAGAGCCCGATGATTTGCGGGTCGAGCGGGGATCCAGACCCACCGCCCTGTCCGCCCGTGAAGGCGGAGGTGTCGCCGGAGCGTATGGCCTGCTTTAGCGCTTCCGGAAGCTGGGCGAAGTCACTCTGCAGAGTGGTCGGATCGATCGCGGGTGCCTTGCCGTCCGGCCGCGTCGGGCCGGTGACCTGTGCTACGTCGGGTGCTCCGGCCACCGCCGCCGTGACGGCGTCGATCGCGACGAGTTGCCGGTAGGCGTCGCCGCCGTTGCTGAGGTGGATGACGACGGTCGAGGGCGCCAACGTGCCAGCAGGGAAGTGCTGCGAGAGTAGCTTCGAGCCCGCCGCTGACTCCGTCGGCCCGCGCAAACCGGTGAGGAAGTTATAGTCTTCGACCACGCCGATGTTGCCCAGCGAGAAGACCCCGAGCAGGAGGAGGCTCGCCACCAGCGTGGCGCGCGGGCGCCTCGTCACCACCCCGGCGAGGCGCCCCCACAGGTTGCGCTCAGCGGCGTGCTCGTCCTCTGTCTCAGCCCGGTAGACGACCTTCCCCGGCCAGAAGGCGGGGCGCCCGAGCACGCTGAGGAGGGCTGGGACAAGGGTGAGGCCGGCCGCGAGCATCACCACGATCGAGATTGCCAACAATGGCCCGAGCGAGCTGTAAAAGCCGAGAACCGTGACGAGCAAGGTGAGCAAGGCGAGCACGACGGTCCCCGCGCTGGACGTGATGGCCTCGCTCACGCTGACGGCGGCGCGACGCAACGCCACAATGCGGTCTCGCTCGCGCCCAAGCTCCTCGCGATATCGCGCGACGAGGAAGATCACGTAGTCGGTGCCGGCGCCGAAGAGTAGGACGTCGCGAACCCCGGTCGCCTGGGCGTTGACTGTGAACGCGCCAGCCTTCACAAAGAGCGCAGTGATTGGGTCGACGATCTGCAGCACCACACCCACGGCGACGAGCGGAAGGAGCGCCAGCAACGGGGAGCGATAGATCACCAATAGGAGCGCGAGCACGAGCAACACAGTGGTGAGCAAGATCGTCACGTTGATGTTGGCGAAGACGCCGGTGAGGTCGGCCGTGATGCCCGCGGGTCCGGTCACCTTCACTTGCAAGCCGCCGGATCCAGAGTCGAACTGGTTGGTATAGGCGCGGATGGCCTTAACTACGGTAGTGGGATCGCCGCCGGGGGCGTTGATCGTGGCGACCACGGTGAGCGTGGTGCCGTCGGCCGAGAGGAGCTGCGGCTTCGCCTGCGGGACGGTGAGCGGCGCGACCACGGACCCTAGGGCGGATGGCCTTTGGCTGTTGCGGGGATCGGACGGGCAGGAGAATTGCGCCCGCTGCGCGTCGCTCAAGAGCCAGCAGCTGACGGTGTCGATCTGTCGCTCATCCTGAGTGGTGAGCCCGCTCGCCCGACTGAAGACGATGATCGCGGGGATCGCGTTCTTGGATTCGCCAGGGAATGCCTGCTGTAGGAGTTTCCCCGCACGCACCGACTCCGGGTTTCCGATCGAGGTGGTGGACGCGTTGTCGTAGAGCGACGTAAGCTTGGGCGCCCAGGTCGAGAGTGCGCCCGCGAGGAGGATCCACAAAACGATGACGATCCACCGGCCACGTTTGCCAGTGCTGGCGTCGGCCAGGAGTGCGAATGGATTGCGCACAGACATCCGCCTTCCTCATGTCGGAAACTGACTTAGCGCTCTATCAGTCACAATGCGCAAACAACGCGGCTCACAGGCGGGCGCGCAAGCCGTCGAGCCAGAGGTCGGCTGCTGTCTCCGGCGCCAGCACCGGAAACGTGGAGCTATCGGCCCCGTCGAACGAACTGACCAGGGCGAAGAGGCCGCCCGCGGCGACCGCTGGATTCACGTTCGGCAGCAGTTCGCCAGCCGCGACGCCGTCGGCGAACACGCGCACCACCGGGCCGAAGATCAGCCGAGCGAAGGCTTCGCCCACTCGCCGCCGCGTCTCTGGCTGGAGGTGTTCGTTCATGTCGAGTTGCATCCGCGTGAAGCGCTCCGGTTTCGCGCGCCCGAGCGCCCCAGCCACGGCGTGCAGACGACTGCGGAGGTCGCCCGAGGTCGCGGCCGCCTGGGCGATGATCCGCCCGGTGCGCTCGCTCACGTCGAGGAGCACGGCGCCGTACAGCGCCTCTTTCGTCTCGAAGTGGTAATAGATCGCAGGCATGGTCAGGCTGCGCGTCTTCGAGATTTCCTCGACGATTTGACTCATGGAGACCGAGGCATACCCGTGTTGCATGAAAAGCTGCTCTGCCACATGTAAGATGAGTTGCCTCGTGTCCATGCGCTTCGCTTCTCCCATGACCACGACTTAGCGATCACTAAGTAGAAATAGCAGGACAACCACCGCGCTGTCAAGTGTATGCGTGATCGACCTCGTGCGCATTCTGCCGTCCGCTGAGCGAGCCGAATGAAGGAGTTATCCCACGCCGATGCTCGCGAGCCACGCCTGCAACTGTCTCGCGTCGGCGAGCCCGCAGCGGAAGCCCACATAGCCGTCTGGACGCGCGGCCACCAGCCCGGTACCGGGCACGCTCGTCAAGCGATGGACACTGACACGTGGGCCTAGGGCCAAGTGATCGAGCGCCCTCGCGTCACGATTGAGGAACACGTGAACGCCCGGCTGCTGCGCGAGTATGGCATGCAGCCGCACGCGCTGGCCCTCGCAGGTGACGGTCGCGTCGGCTAGGCGCTGGCCTACTTGAGGCCCGGCGCGAAGGCGCGGGGACCCTTCCACTGACACGGGGCTGTGTCGGTACGCAGCTTGGAGCCGCGATATCCGGCGGATCACCTCGCCCATCAGCCATGGGCGATTAAGGAGCGCGGGCGCCACCGGGGCTCCGAGCGGGGCCACTACGCCACGCAGCAGCGAGGGAATCCGGCTGGTCGAGGCTTCGGCCCAAAAAGCCGCATGTGTGATGGCCAGCGTGTGGCGATCTGCGGGACGACGCTCGCGCTGGTAGGAATCCAGGAGGGCGACGCGATCGCCCGCGGCGGGCGCAAATGCGAGCTTCCAGCCGAGGTTGATCGCGTCCTGGATGCCCGTATTCATCCCCTGGCCCGTGGCTGGCGAATAGGCGTGCGCGGCATCCCCGGCGATGAAGATGGACCCATACCGAAATCGCGTCGCCAGGCGATGCTGCAACGGGTACCGCGCCGACCACGCCAGCGACGTAGCCCGCGCTCCAAGATGTGCAGTGTCGAGGAGCCCTTGCAGCCGCTCCAGCGCGACGGGAGGACCAGGTACGCCGTACGCCAGCTGGTCAGTGCCTGACGGCACCGTCGCTAGGAGTCGCCAGGTCGCGCCCTCGCCGAGGGCGAAGAGAAACAGCAACCCGCGTCCCCCGATCACCACGTGGGCGACGCCCCGCGCGAGGTCGCCGTCGAGCTCGAGGTCGGCGAGGATCACCTCTTGGCGGTAGGACCTGCCAGGCCACCCGATACCGGCGCACCGGCGCACCGTGCTCTCGGGGCCGTCGCACCCCGCGAGGAAATCGCACTCCACATGTTCAAGTCCCGTCGGCGTTCGAAGTACCGCGTGCGCGGCATCGCCTGCCCGTCGCGCCTCGACCAGGTCGACGCCCCGCTCGACCTCGACGCCACGATCCGCCAGCGCCTGGGTGAGCACGACCTCGACGTCCGCTTGCCGCACAAGCGACAGGTGCGGGAAGGCCGTGTCGGCGAGCGCGAGGCGGGCCAAGCGGACGCGGATCACGCGCGAACCCACGTGCACACGTGCCTCGGGGGCAAGGTCCGCTCGTGCCAGCAAGGACTCGGTGACTCCAAGAGGGCGGAGCACTTCCACAGTACGGGGATGCATGATGAGCGCGCGGGAGGGCCGGAATGCCGCGCGACGCCGCTCGACGACACGGACATGCGCGCCGTGTTCATGGGCCTGTAGCGCCAAGGTGAGGCCTGTCGTCCCGGCGCCGACCACCAGGATCTCCGCCGCGCGTGTCACGAGGCCTCGCTCAGGCGCCACCACGCCGACCTCCCACCCGGTGCCCCGTCGAGCAGGTGCGGCGCGGCCAGTACGGCGTCGCGCTGCATCCCGGGGAGTACCATGAAGTGGATGGACCCCGCGACACACCCCAGCGCGAGCACGCGCCACAGCGATTGCGCATAATGCTGGGCGCGCTCGGCACCGTCCCACTGGTAGATGCCCCGGTAGACGCCGCACTGGTCGTTCGCCACCCAGAGCTTCGACACAAAGCCGGGGAAGCCCACAAACAACGGAGTGTTGAAAAGGCTCTCCCACCGGAAGAGGGCATGTCCGCGCGGGCCTCGTATCACCTTCAGACGGAACTCGACGCAGAGGACGCACGGCTCCTGCGGGGTGACGTCGACCACGGTCTCGCGAAACACCCGCGCGGAGGTGCCGTTGGCGAACTGCAGGCGCACCCCGACGTGCGTCCGCGGGAGGCGGACCTGTCGGCGCGCCAAGAGAAGGGCGGTATTGCCGACGCAGCGGACGAGTGCGGGCACCGCGACTGTGTACGGCAACGGCTCTTGTTCATTCATATTGATTTGATCCCCACTTCTATGGCCGCGGCCCGTGGAGTGATTGATGTCCCTCTCGGTGCCACGTCCTGCCGGGCCAGATGCATACGGCTATGTCTGTGAGTGGCTGTCACAGCGTGGGCGTCGCAGTGCGCCCACCAGGCAACACTGAGATCGGTTCCGACAACCACCACTAGATGCGCCGACTTTTGTTCGCGGTGCATGGGCCGTGCCGAACGCCCCGGGTGGCTGACTGCTTTGCTCAGCGTTGATCGCACCAGAGCAGCGTGACGCGCGAAAGTCACAGACTCATCGCGGGAGCGGGGGATGGTGACAACGCCTCATCACGTTCCTCTGGTTGAAGACCCATGGGTCCATTCAAGATGCTCCGTGATAACTCACGAATGCAAGCGGGGGTAGTCGCGCGGCGAGGGCATGTTGGACGAACCTGTGCAACCCCGCGAGCGCGTCTGACCTGGCGGCAGGTCGAGAAGCAGCAGCGGCCTTACTGTCCGTTCGCGCATGTACTGGTGTGGATAGCGTGGCGCACGCTCGCGCCGGGCACAGCGAGTTCGCGCGCCAGCCGCGCCGCGTAAATTGCCCGTTTCGCGGGATGCAAAGGTGGCACAGATAATGCGGCAAACGACCGCTAGTAACGTCACACTACGATACAAGCGCGCGGCGTGGCGTCCGTCCTCGGTTCGATTTCGCCACCAGTTTAGCCAACTGTTTGGTCGAGGGGAGATGCGTAGCGGTTCGACTTCTATGCGCGGATCCGCGCTTCCCGAAGCTCTCGCGGCGTCGTTTATGCGTCAGTCATCCACCGCGGGATCACGATCGTCCAGCATCGAGGAAGGGGTGGCATGCGATGAGGAGTTCCCCCGGCAAGTGGATCTTTACAGCGGCGGTGATTCTTCTCGGCGCCGCGTTTGTAGCGGGCATCGTCGAATTGCTCCACGGTATCGGCGCTGGGGTTCCGTCGGCGCAGGCACAGCAGGCATCGGCAAACGCCACGGCGCCATCCGGCCCAGGCATCCCGACCAAGCACTATTCGCTTACTATCCAGGCGTTTCCCGCTACTCCCACACAGGCTTGGATGCAGGAGCACAATTACCATATGGACGACTCGCAGATCGCTCCGTTTGACGCGCACCCAGACTGGGTCCGCTACGGGCCGACCACCGATTTCGTCGTTCCGGCGCACGCGCTCATCACCATGACGATTCAGAACTACGACGGCCAATCGCCCTTGCTGAATGGGTTCGTCTCCAACGTCATGGGCACCGTCGGTGGCACGATGGACGTCAATGGCAAGACGGTGAGCAACCTGGATCCGGCCACCGTTTCGCACACCTTCACGATCCACTCGATTCCCAGCGACCAGCAGCCGTGGCTCTACGTGAGCGTCCCGCTGCTGGGCGAGCCTGATGCAGTTGAAGAAGCGAGCACCGACAACGGATTCCCCCCGCAGCCCGAGGTCATGACCTTTTCCTTCGTAACCGGCGGCCCTGGCAACTACGTGTGGAACTGCTTCGACCCCTGTGGATGGAACTACAACGGCTTCGGTGGCCCAATGCAGACCCGCGGATTCATGTCCGGCACGTTTGTAGTGCAGGGCTGATGCCCACCGGGACCCAAGAGGACTCGCATTCCGGGAAAGGCTGGTTGCGCCCGTGGCACAGGTTCAAAATCCGCTTCCACCACACAACGAATTGCGGACTGCAATCTACATTTACACGGCATTGATCATTGTGGGCATCCTGCTCATCGTCTTCCTTGCGCCGTGGATCGGCTCGTGGGAACCGATCGCCTCCGCACGGCAAGCGGACAACACGTTAACGCTGATCGTCTTCACGGCGATCGCCGTGCCGGTGTTCATGTTCGTGATAGTCTTCGGCTTCTACAACCTGATTTTCTACCGGCATTCCCACAACCGGGGAGAGCAGCGTCCCGCTACCGATGGCCCGTATTTTGTGGCGAGCCGAGGCACGCAGATCGCCTGGATCGGGATTACGGCCGCGCACGCCTTGCTGCTCTTTTTCTGGGGGCTGATATTCCTGGGGCGTGCCGACGCGGCGCCAGCCCCCGGCAGCAATCAGCTCAATATCGACGTCACCGGCGAACAGTGGCAGTTCAATTTCACCTACCCACAGTACGGCAACGCGCAGTCTGAGATCCTCGAGTTGCCGGTCAACCGCCCGGTGTATTTCACCATCACCTCGATCGACGTCGTACATTCGTTCGCCGTCGATGCCCTTGGCTTTAAGGAAGATGCCGTTCCAGGTGTCTTCACCCACATTCGCGTCACGCCAAACAAGATCGGCGACTACACCGTGCGTTGCTATGAACTCTGTGGTCTCTACCACACCTACATGGAGGCACCTGTGCGTGTCGTCAGCGATGCGGACTTCACGAGTTGGGTGAATTCGGTGACGGTGCACGGCTACCCGTGGGGAATCAATGGCGCCGGCGCGCCCAATGGCGCGATACAGCAGCCAGCCTCGTCGTTTAGCTCTGGGCCACCTAGCGCATACGCTCCCCCAGGAGCCGCCACAGCGGTTGCCCGGCGGCCCGATTGATGTATTCCGAACGCTCTTGAGAACTGCCTCCACAGCGTGAGGCAGCCTAACGCTCACAGCACCACATCAAGGAGGGCCTGGCATGTCCACGACGAATAACGTGACCGTTGGCTCCGAGCAGTCCTCCGGCGCAGCGCCCAGGCGAGTAAGCCTCTGGCACAAGCTTGTGCCGAGCCATCTCACGGGGATTATAGGTGGCGCCGCCGGCTACTTCATCGCAGCGGCCATCGTGCGCGCGACGACGCCTGAAGACCAGCTCGCTTCGCCCGATAAGCTACTGCTCTGGGCCTTCATCGGGCTGACGATCGGCTGGCTCGCTGGAGTTGGCACGTTCAATTACCCGCTTGGATGGCTGATCGGTATGCGCGACAAACCGCACGAGGAGATGGAGCGCGGCCAGGGATACTATCGCCAGCTCTGGCGGTATTTTCGCTTCAACACTGACCACAAGGTGATCGGCATCCAGTATCTCGTGCTCACCCTCTTCATGCTAGCGATCGGCGGCACGCTGGCGATGCTGATCCGCCTCGATCTGATCAAGCCAGGCTCCGTCTTCTTCCCGCCTAACACCTATGAGACCATCGTCACCATGCATGGCATGCTGATGATCGCGACGATGTTCTCAATTATTGTTGGCCCCTTCGGCAACTACTTCGTACCCATCCTCTGCGGCTCCCGCGACATGGCTTTCCCACGGTTGAACGCGTTGAGTTGGCACCTTCTGGCTGTCGGGGCCTTCATCTTCCTGTTGATCCCGTTCGTCGGAGATGTCCAGACCGGCTGGACGTTCTACTCGCCGCTCTCCGACCAGACGGGCACTGGCGCCGACGCTTTCGCCGTTGGCGTGTTCATCATGTTGCTCTCGTCCTCTGTGGGCCTGATCAACATGCTGGCGACGATCATTTTGATGCGAGCGCCAGGCATGTCGTGGACCCGCATGCCGCTCTTCCTCTGGGGCATCGCCGTGTACCGCTATCCTCACGGCGGTTTCGGCGCCGGCATGGCTCTCGGGATTGACCCAGGTGCTGCTCGATCGTACCTACCAAACGACGTTCTTTCTCAACACGGTCCCGGGAAGTGACACGTTCACCTCAACGGCGGCGACCGGCGGTGGGAACGCCTATCTCTACGAGGTCTCCTTCTGGTTCTTCGCGCACCCCGAAGTGTACATCCTGGCGATACCAGGTTGGGCAGCGCTGATGGAGGTGACGACCGTCTTCTCGCGCAAGCCGGCTTTCACCTACAAGCTCGCGGTGATCGGCCTCCTGGGAATCACCGCCAACAGCTTCCTGGTATGGGGGCACCACCTCTTCGTTTCGGGGTGGGTGCCGGCGCTACGCGGATTCTACATGTTCACCACTGAGATGATCTCGATCCCGACGGGGTTCATCTTCATTACGATTCTTGGTACGTTGTGGCGAGGTCGCCTCTGGATGAAGTTACCGCTCGCCTGGGTCTTTGCCTTCCTCTGGACCTTCACGATCGGAGGGATCACCGGCATCTATCTCTCCGACGTGCCGCTCGACATTGATCTGCACGGCAACTATTTCGTCGTCGGGCACTTCCACTACGTGATCCTCGGCAGCATGCTCTGGGGCTTCTTCTCCCTGGCCTATTACTGGTTCCCGAAGATTACGGGAAGATTCCTCGACGAGCGGCTGGGTTGGATCCATTTCTGGGGGGTGAACATCACCTTCAACATGGTGTTCGCCACCTTCTTCTACCTCGGTTGGACGGGCCTGCCTCGCCGTGTGGCCGACTACGGACCGGCATATAACGTCGGCAATACCTTCGCCAGCGTCTCGGCTTTCCTTCTCGGCGGGTTCATGCTCGTGTTCTTCGCCAATGTGATCTGGTCGTGGCGCTACGGAGTGAAGGCGCCGCCGAACCCCTGGGAGGCGAAGACGCTCGAATGGCAGGTCGAATCGCCCGTTCCCGCTGAAGACTTCCCCGAACTGCCCGTCGTCACGCATGGGCCTTACGACTACGGACAGCGGCCCGCGCCACCCCAATCGCCGCCGCAGGTCGAACCCGTCCCGGCGCCCGGCGCGTAATCCGTACTCTGTCAGCCTTGCGGTGTGAGAGGATGTGACACGATGGATGCCTCGGCAGAACACGATGGCGCCACGGCGATGTACGCGGGCCAAAGCCCGGCCACCGAAGCGCGAAAAATCACGGTTGGCATGGTGATGTACATTGCCACGGACGTCCTGCTGGCGATGATGTTCTTCATCACCTACATCTGGCTGCGCCAGTACAATACCAACAATCTGTGGTTCCCGAAGGGCGTGACCGCCCCACCGACAATAGATTTGCTGTGGCCGGCAATCGCGCTGGCGGTCAGCAGCGCCTCGTACGCCGTGGCGCAGGTGGCCGTGCGCTTTGGGCGAAGGATGTTGGTCATTCTCGGGCTCGTCGTGGCTTTCCTGATCATGCTTGGCGTGCTGATCTGGCAAGTCATCACGATGGGCAATTTGCCGTTCACGACGACGGACGGCGGCTTCGCTGTCAGTTACCTGCTACTGCTGGGATATCACATCTTCCACCTCGCGGTGGCGGTGCTCGTCGGATTTGGCGTGACCGTGCGCGCAATTCGCGGCATCTACACGCGCGACTGGCACGTGGGCTTGGATGTCGGCGGCGTGTGGTGGCACTGGGTAGTCACCTATGCCATCGCCTTCTGGCTGCTGGTGCTTCTACAGCCCGCCTCGCTGTTCTACTAAAGCGCGGAGGTCTCCACCATCATGCCAACCGACCTCCTTACCAAGTGGATCGACAGCGTCGCCGCGTCTCCGTGGACGGTGATCGTCACGGGTGTCGTGGTGGCGGCTGTAGGGCTGCTCTATGCGCGCGGCCTCGCGTATCAAGCGAGCACGGGCATTGGCCGCCCGGTGGGTCCGCTTCAGGGTATCGCCTTCTACGCGGGATTGCTGATCTTTGCGTTGGCGGTGGCGTCGCCACTGGATACGTGGGCAGACGCTAGCCTGCCGGCGCACATGGTGCAGCACATCGCCTTGATCTTCTTTGTTGCTCCACTGCTGTTGATCGGCGCGCCAATCTGGCCCGTGTGGCGAGCGCTACCTCGGCGATTTCGGCGTTCGCTGCTGCGCTGGTTTCTAGAGCGGCGCTGGGCTAGGAACATCGGAACGCGCGTCGGCGTGATCCTCGACCGTCCGGTGGGGGCATGGGTCATATTCGTCGTCACCTTGCTGTTCTGGCACATCCCTTTCTTCTATGACCTGGCGCTTGAGCACAACTCCGTCCACGCCGTCGAGCATATCACCTTCCTGGCGACCGCCTGCGTGTTCTGGGCTCAGGTGATCCCGTCGTTTCCGCTGCGACCAGCGCTCAGCTATGCTTTTCGCGCAGTGTACTTGATAGGCGCCGGCATGGTGCTCCATCTGCTTGCCGTCGTGATCTCGATCGCGGCGCGGCCGATCTACTCGTATTACGGTACTGGCGACCAGGTCGTCGCCCAGCAGTCTGCGGCGGGGGCGTTCATGGACGTGAGCGGCCAACTGGTCTTCACCATCGCGATCATGATCTGCGTCTGGTTTTGGCTGCGAGACGACGAAAAACGAACGCTGGAAAGTGCCGAGGATGTGCCTGAGCCTGAAGTGGCGCCAGCGATGACCGCGAGCGGTGCGCTGCTGATGGCTGAAGCCGAACTGGTCGAAACCGCCGGCCAATCAAACGTGACTGGAGAATAGATCGTGTCAGTGCACTACGACGCGGGCGTGGACGCCGGACTGGACGCTGTCGTGAGCGTGCCCGTTCCGGCGACGAACACCCTGCGAAGCTATGTTTCGCTAATCAAGCCGCACGTCACCGTGTTGCTGCTTGGGATCACTCTGGCGGCGATGACTGTGGCGCTCGGCGCGGCTCCGCCGCTCGGTCTGGCGCTGGCGACGCTCCTCGGAGGGGCCATGGCCGCGGGCAGCGCGAATGCGATCAATTGCTACATTGATCGCGATATCGACGTCGTCATGAGCCGAACGCGGACGCGACCACTCCCCGCCATGCGCCTCGATCCCCAGCGTGCCCTGGGATTCGGCGTGTCGCTCGGAGTCCTCTCGGTCGCAGTGCTGGCGGCTTGGGTCAACCTGCTCAGCGCGGCGCTCGCGCTCTCGGCGATACTCTTCTATGTCTTCATCTACACCAAGTGGCTCAAGCGCACCACTCCGCAGAATATCGTCATCGGCGGCGCAGCGGGCGCCGTGCCTGTTCTCGTCGGCTGGGCGGCGGCGACCGGCGGCTTGAGCCTGACCCCGGTCCTCATGTTCGCGGTCATCTTCTTGTGGACGCCGCCGCATTTCTGGGCGCTCTCGTTGCTGCTCAAGCAAGACTATGCGCGCGCGGGCGTGCCAATGCTTCCCGTCGTGCGTGGTGAGCGCGAGACGCGGAAGCAGATCCTCGTCTATTCGGTGGTGCTGACGCTCGCTTCGCTGTCGCTGGTCGCTGTGGGGGCGCTTGGTGCGCTCTACCTGATCGTCGCAATTGCACTCGGCGCGGCACTCTGCACATTCGCCGTCAGGCTGATGCGCTCACGGCGGCTCGCCGATGCGCGGACCTTCTTCTGGCTCTCGAATCAGTACCTCGCGTTGCTCTTCGCGGCGATGGTGCTCGACCGTCTGTTGCACTGAGTTCGATACGCTGAGACTTGCACGTAGTGATCTAAAGGAGGAGTGCGTCGTGACGTTCCGCCTGCACCGTCGGGTACATCTGCTGGCACTGGGAGGATTTGCCATTCTATTATCGGGCGCACTAATTGGTTGTTCGAACGCCACGGCGGGAGCGGCCCATCCCACGCCGACCGTGAAGTTCACCGCCGGGACGACGATTGATGGGCAGGCAGCGCCTCAGTTTTCGTTGCACGACCAGACTGGACAACTGATCAACCTGCGGCAGTCATCGGGACATGTCACCCTTCTGACGTTTCTCGACGCGACCTGCACCACGGAGTGTCCCATTACTGCCCAATACCTCGACTGGACCGCCCAATTTCTTGGCACTGATAGCAAGAACGTCGCCTGGCTGGCAATGTCGGTGAACCCGACGAACACTAGCCAACAGGCGGAGACGTTCATGACCGAGAACTCCGTGCAGGTGCCGCTTCACATCTTGATGGGCAGCAATGTGCAGCTGGCGCCACTTTGGCATGCGTATCACATCTCGGTGCAGCCGACCGCCAGTGGCGATGTGGAGCACACCCTCGGGTTGTACCTGATCGATGCGAAGGGCCACGAACGCGAGTGGGTGGACGGTGGCTACGACCCCAAGGCGCTCAGCGCCGACATCGAAAAGCTCTTGCACGGCGCATAGCCGGGTCCACCATCCGGGGCGCCACGGTGCACGCTCGATGTGTACGGTCGACTGACGTTTGCCCGTAGACCTCATGGGGTTGGCACTGGCGCTTTCCGGCCAGACTTGGGATCGAATCGTGGTCTGCGTGCGTGACTCATCGACCAACCACCAACGGGCATGCAGATGACTACTCATTTCTGGTCACCATCGCGGAAATTGCATCACTAATATGCCCAAAGGTCGGCACAGACGGCATGCGCCCGTGCCGTGGGTGGGGAGTCCTCTCGCCTAACTCGAGCGACGGCACCGACCTTGCGCGTCAGCAGTTGAAAGCATTGGGAGAATGGAATGCCGTCTGCGTGGCTTACGGTGCTTGCGATTGTCTCGCTCTGTGTGGCAATGCTCTGCGCGCTATTGATTCTGCTGGACATCCTCGCGGGGCGACACCAGCCAATGGCCATTATGAACGTTGTGTGGCCCGTCACCGCCCTGTACCTCGGCCCGTTCGCCGTGTGGGCGTACTGGCGGTTGGGGCGTGACAGAGCGTCGCATGGGCGTAAAGGGAACTCCGAAGGGAACTCTGCGCCACCAGAGTCTCGCGCGCCGAGCGACAAGCCGAGTTGGAGCAGTGTCTTCGTCGGCGTTACCCATTGTGGCGCAGGTTGCACGTTAGGCGATATCGTCGGCGAGTGGATGGTCTTCCTGCTAGGGCTTACGCTGGCGGGGATCGCACTCTGGCCGGAGTTCCTCGTCGACTATGCCTTGGCATTCGCGCTGGGCATTATCTTCCAATATTTCGCCATCGCACCGATGCGTGGCCTGGGCCTGAAGGATGGTGTGTTGGCGGCTGCCAAGGCAGACACGTTGTCACTGACCGCATTCGAAATCGGCCTATTTGGATGGATGGCTTTCGCCAGCTTTGTGCTGTTTCAGCATCAAGTCCACCCTAACTCCCCGGTGTACTGGTTCAGCATGCAGATAGGCATGGTGATCGGCTTCGTCACCGCGATGCCCGCCAATTACTGGCTTATCAAGCGTGGCATCAAAGAGGCGATGTAGCGTGAGGTCGTCACACACGATCTGTGGCCCATCGGGAGTGCGCATCCAGGGTAGGTGGTAGCGCATACCCGCCCAATTCAGCATCTTGACTACGAGTGGCCCGAGCGCCCATTCCACTTTGCACTGTTCTCTGTTCCCACCGGAACTGTCGCCTCCTCGGCTCCACCTCACGCCCGATTTACGCGCCGCGCGCTGACGAAGTGCCCCGACACCTGGGCCTGGCTCAGTAGTGATTTCAAGGTTGACTCGGGTACGATCCGCATCGACAGGCAGGCAAACGCGCCTTAGACTTCGACACGTCCCGGTATGATCTGAGGCGTAACTCCAGCACAGTCTTTGTCCGGCGCACCGCTGCGCGCACGACTTTCCGAGCGGATGGTGTAGTAGAGATGCAGTTTTTCGTGAGGTCTCTGGGGAAATATCGTCACTCGTTCATAGGTCTGCTCGCCGTAACAACGCTCGCGCTTGCCGGGTGCGGCGGCGGGCAATCCGCGTCGGCGACCCCGATTGCGACGCTGGCATTGCCGCCACAACTCGCGGCTTACCACATCTTCGTCACCGATCTCGTCACCGGCAACGTTGCCGAGCTCGGCGTCCAGACGGTCCATGTGTCACGAAGCGTTCATGGGTTGGCGCTTTCCGCCGACAAGCGCTCGATCTATGTAACGGACATCGCCGGAGGTCGCCTTGACGTATTCGCGTTGCAGAACGGACGACTCGGCACCGAGCACAGCGTCAAGGTTGGTAGCGAACCTGTGCATATGGTGGATACCCCGGACGGCAAGACAGTCTATGTCTCCAACTTCGCGTCGAACACCGTCTCGGTGGTGGATACGCGGACGTGGAAGCAGACAAAAACGATCCCTGTGGCGGGGCACCCGTTTGCGATGGTGCTCTCGCCTGACGCCCACTATGCTTACGTCGCCTGTGGCTCTGGACCCGCGGTTGCTGTGATTGATACGACGTCGAATACGGTTGCCGCGACGATCACGCTCCCGCAGGGGACGCAGCCGTATGGCATCGGCATGAGCGCCGACGGCCACTATGTCTACACGTCCGACAATCTCGGTGGCCAATTGTTCGTGATCGACACCTCGACCCGTACCGTTCTGGGTACGGTGAAGATTGGCGCGAAGCCAGCGCTCATGGTGCGCTCGCCGGACGGCGCGACGCTCTATGTCAGTAACGGCGCCGACCACAGCATCAGCGTGCTTGACCTTTCCCAAGACGCCGCGCATCCCACCGTCACGAAGACCGTCCTGGTGCTCGGCTATCCCCATGGCATCGACGTCACGCCGGACGGCAAATATGTCGTAGTCGCTGGCACCACTGGCAACGCTATCTCGCTCGTCGACGCAAAGTCCCTGACGAACCTTACTACGAATTACGGCGAACAAGACCCCAACGACATTCTGGTCGCGGGCTAGCGGCGCTCATCACATCGCGAGACGCGCAAGTTTGGCCGCGAGCGGTACCGACTCGAGCGGCGATGCGATCCTGATTGACTCTCGGGCGCGGTCGAAGGTAGGTTCTGCCGCGGCTGCGGATCGCTCATGATAAGATTCAACAGGAGGACAAGCGCATGCATGCGACACGCCGCTCGCGGGGATCTGCCTTGGCGGGCATTGCATTTTTCGCGGCACTCTTCATCGCGGCATTAGGAACGCTGACGGCCGAGGCACGTCCCTTTCACGCGGCATACAAGTCCTCGGACCCAGCGGCGAACTCTGTGGTCAAGAAGGCTCCAACGGTCGTTAGCATCACTTTCCTACAGCGGCTCGACCCGCAGGGTCTAGCCATCACCGTCTATGGCAACAAGGGCGAAGTCGTCTCCACGGGCACGGCGCAGATTTCGGAGACGGACCCCTACACGGCGACGGTGAATATGAAGGGTGACGACTCCGACATCTACCGCGTGGACTGGAATAATGTCTCTGCCGAGGATGGCGACCCGACGCTCGGCGCTTTTGTCTTTGCTGTCGATCCTAGCGGACAGAGCGACAAAGTTGCGCCCGCCACTCCCACAACCGTTGCCAGTCCCTCAGGCGTATCACCGTGGGTAGCGATTCTCGCGGGCATCGCCGGCCTCGTCATCGGTGGCGCTGGCACGTACTACGGGTTGCGCTCGCGGAGGGTCTAACTGCCACCCGCGGGATCGTTTCGCAGCAGTGCAGGAGGCAGAGTTTGATGCGCGTATCTCATCGGTCTCTTCGTCGGTTGGCATTCGCGCTGGTGAGCGTGACTCTGCTGCTGGCGAGTTGGCCGGTGGGGCGCGCGCAGGCGCAAGGGCTGATCGCGGCGTCGCCAGCGCATGCCCTCCCAGTCAAATATGTCCCTGCCCAGAATGCCGCGCTAAAGGCTTCGCCGACCGAGGTGAAGATCACCTTTAGCGAGCATCTCAACCCCGATATCTCCAAGCTCGTCGTCGTGAATCCGTCCAACCAGCAGGTGGATAACGGCGACAGTCACGTCAATGGCGACGACCTCACGATGACCGTCTCGCTGCCGCTGCTTCCCGCTGGTACCTACGTCGTCTTCTGGCGCACCCACTCGGCGGATGACGGACACGTCGTGGCGGGGTCGTATATCTTCCATGTCGAGCGCGCGGATGGCACCGTTCCGCCCCTGACAGGTTCCCTGCCGAGCGGCGCCTTCCCTGGAGGTGCGGGCGTCGCCACCTACGGCAGCCTCGATGGCCCAAATCTGTTGCAGGCGCTGGCGCGCTGGGTAGCGCTGCTCGCCCTCACGTTCATGCTGGGACTGTTGTTCTGGGCATATGTCGTCCAGCCGCGCCAGCCTCGGCTTGGGGGGTGGTTCGTTTCGGCATTCTCAGAGCGCATGCGGCGCGGTATCCAGATCTCGCTCGGCGTGAGTATCGCCGGGGCGGTCGGAGAAGTTGTCGGGCAGGCGTGGCTGCTAGACGGATCGCTCCGTGGCGTCGTCTCGGGGCCCATTCTCAACGACATCTTGCTGCAAAGTCGCTTTGGCCGCGCCATCATCGTGCGACTCGCCTTTGCGCTAATGGGCCTCGCCGTGCTTGCCGTGCGGAAACGTCCACTCGCCGACAAAGTGCAGCAGGTGGTAGTCGTCGCGGCGTTTGGCCTGGGGATGGCTATTGCCTTCGAGTATTCGGGGCATGGCGCCGCGTCGAGTCTGTGGTGGGCGCCGATCGTAGACCTGCTGCACCTGCTCGCCAATAGTGTCTGGCTCGGCGGACTCTTTGTCCTCGCACTGGTCATCATCCCGATGCTGCGCCGTCGCGAGTACGCCGACCGTGAAGCCTACCTGGCGCGTAGTATCCCAGCGTTTAGCATTCCCGCGCTGATCGCCGTCGCCTTCGTCATCGTCACCGGGCCGCTCGACGCCATCGTGCGCGTGACCAGTGTTCAGCAGCTCTGGACAACTCCCTATGGCATTCTGCTGGTCGTGAAGTCGACACTCTTCCTGGTGATGGTCGCCATCAGTTATCAACATGCGTTTCGCCTCAGGCCAGCACTTGCCGCCGAGGCGGGTGTGGACGACCCATCACCTACTATGTGGATGCGTGGCGTCCCATTGGTCGGCAATCTGGTGAGTCGCGCGCTTCCATTTACGCAGGGCACGAGCGACGGGCCAAGCGGGCTCGCCGCCGTCGCCTCGTCGGGCGCGACTGTAGTTCTTCCGCGGAGAACTGGCGCCAAGGGCGACGGGCGTTCAGCCGACCGCATCATGTGGTGGATGAGCATCGAGGCAGTGGTTGGCGTCGGTGTGCTTCTCTGCGCCGCGCTCCTAGCTCCGCTGGCTGGCACACTCGCGCCGAACAACCTCTCCTCCGCTGGCTTTGGCGCGACGGGCGGCAATCAAACCTCAACAGAGAAAGCCGACGACCTCACGGTGACCCTCACGGTCGACCCCGGCAAATTCGGCACCAACACCTTCACGCTCGTCGTCAAGAATGCCGACGGTTCTTTCGCCAGTAACGGCACAGCATTCCTCGAGGCGAGTATGGTTGAGATGGATATGGGCACGAACGAAATCAACCTGACCGCGACCAGCGCGCCCGGCACCTATAGTGGCCAGGGTGTGCTCTCGATGGCCGGTCACTGGCATCTTGAGGCCGTCATCCGTACGAAGCAAGACCCTGGACACCTGCATAGAACAACGTTCACTGTCAGCGCCAGCTACTAGTCTGGCCGCTCAGAGGGCGGCTATCCGCGCCACGTCCATGCGCGCGCTGCGCTGGAGCGCCAGCCAGAGGACGATCATCGCCAGCGTCAGCGTGGAGACGAGTGGCAGCAGCGACCAGAGGCCGAAGCGCTGGGCGAATATGCCTGCGACCCACGGGAAGGCGGCGCCCCCCATGCTGCCTAGGCTCGACAGGAAACCGATGGCCGTAGGTTGAAAGCGCAGTGGCAGCAAACGACCAACCACGGCGATGGTACTGGGGAAGATCGGTCCTAAGCTAAAGCCTGCCAGCCAGAGCGCCAGAGCGTCAATTGCGCCGTTGGGCGCGGGCCAGAAGAGCAGTGCCGCCGCCAGCACACCCACCAGGCACCACAAGACCAATCGCTGTGCGCCGATGCGTTCGGCAAGGTGGCCGAGCACCACGCGCCCGACGGTCAGCCCCAACCAGTAGCCACTGATCATCCAACCTGCGAGGAATGGACTTTGCCCACGGGTCTCGGTCAGCAAGCTATAACTCCACGACCCGAGGCTCACTTCGGTGCCGACGTAGAGGAAGAGGAAGACCGCGCATACCCAGACTAGGCGGATGTGTAGGGTCGTACCCAGCAGGCCGCGGGGCGGCTGCCCACCAACCGGCGCGCTGCGGTCCACTGTCGCGGCGCGCTCACCGTCGAAGACGCGGGCGAAGCCGAAAGCGGCGGCGCCGCCGCCGATCACCCAGACGAGATACGTGACGTTCCAGCCCCAGGAACGCGCGAGGATCACCGAGGCGATCAGCGGACCGAGCAGCGCGCCGGTCCCGTAGAAGGCGTGCAAATAGTTGAGCAAAGGGCCGTTGCGGGGCAGCCCGGCGACGTAGGCATTGAACCCGGCGTCGAGCAGTGCCTCGCCGAAGCCTATCACGAAGAGCACGGGCAGCAGCATGGCGAACGGCGGCGTCAGGAAAACGATTCCCGCACCGCCGAGGAAGATGCCCGCACCCGCGACGAGATACCAACGGCGGCCCAGGCGTTCGAGCAGCAGACCGCTATTGAACGCGGCTACCAGGAAGCCGAGGGTGCTCGCCGGGAAGAGTAGGGCGGCGGTCGCCTTGTCGATACCATAATGCGCGATGATGCTTGGGAGCAGCACGCCGAGCGCCGCGTCGTTCGCACCGATGAGAATGAAGGAGGAGAATGCCAAGCCAAGACGGCGACGCTGCTGGGCAGGGATCTGCTGGGCTCCGGATCGCGCCATTTGCGTCGCTGACACTGTAGCCCCACTTTCGCCAAGACACAGACCATCGGGCATCACTCAGCGAGCATACGCGCCTTGCGATGCGCTCACCGTTGCGGAGTCCGCGTGGGTAACTGTCGTTGTCTCTACTGCAAACGTCAAGCCCGCAGAGGCGAACACATCGCTGAAGTAGCGCCACGCCAGCGCCCTCCAAACTGGGCTTTCCCAGGCAACGCTGAGTGCGTACACTCCGCTTGAAGTGGGAAGGCGTGTGAGAACCGAGCCGGTGCAGTGGCGCGACGAGGCTAGGTATGCTTCGATGCGAAGCAGCGCCGCGGTCGCTTCAGGAGACGTTCCAACAGTGAGTGTTGCGTTTTCGATGTACGACACGTTCACAGGCCTACGCTTTCACATGACCATCTCGCCGATGAGAGATAGCTGCGGCGGCGGTGTCGCGAACGTGTGCTTAACTGCACTCTCAGGAAGATACGTGCAATTCCGTGCACTGTCAAGGCCTTGCGTGCACATTTGCGTTAAAATCGTGTAGAATTGTGAAGTATCATGCAACCACGCGATGGAGGGTGGCGATGCTCACCGCGGAACGACGCAACTACATTCTCGGCATTTTGCGCCGCGACGGCAAGGTAGTCGCCCGGACGCTGAGCGACGAGTTGGGGACCTCGGAAGATACCATCCGGCGCGATCTGCGCGAGCTTGCCTCGGAGGGCGTCTTGCAGCGCGTTCACGGAGGCGCTTTGCCTGCCTCCCCGGCGACGGCAAGCTTCGCGGCGCGGCGTGATCAAGCCTCGTCTGCCAAGTACAACATCGCCCAGGCGGCGGCGCGACTCATACGTCCCGGACAGGTCGTCTTGTTGGATGGCGGCACCACCAATTTGCAGGTTGCTGAACTGCTCCCCGCCGACTTGCAAGCCACAATCATCACCAACAGTCCGCCGCTTGCCGCCGCGCTCGCCGATCACCCAAGGGTCGAAGTCATCGTGCTCGGCGGCCGTCTCGACAAACACTCCGTGGTTACGCTGGGTGAAGCTACCCTCGACGCTTTGGGCATGGTACGCCCGGATCTCTATCTCCTAGGCGTTTGCAGCCTGCACCCCGACGTTGGCATCAGTGCTGTCAATCTCGAAGAGGCCTATTTGAAGCGTGCGATGATGGCCTGCTCGGCAGAAACGATCGCATTGGCCTCGCCCGAAAAGCTCAACACCGCCGCCCCGTATATCGTCGGGCCGCTCACCGAACTGAGCGAGATGCTCACCGACCGTGATGTCCCCGACGACCTGTTGGAGCCGTACCGCGCTCTGGGGCTTACGGTGACGCGAGCGTAGGCGGCTCGCCACGGGCCGCGCGTCACAGGCTGGGCTGGATGCGGAGCGCTCCACTCTTGAAGCGGCGCGTGCAGACACACGAGGTGGTGAGCAATCCACGCAGGGTCGGAACTCTCATGTGCTCCGGCCCAATCGGTCGGCTGCCATGGCCGCTATTTGTGCGTTACCATATCAGTTCGAGATGCGGTCGAAGTAGTCGTCGAGCTGCCGTCCGCGTATATTCACCTCGCCACAAAGCCGCTCACAAAGGTCGCTCATACACGGCGCTACCCCAGTTCGAGTCGCGCCCGAGAGACATGAAGTATCATCGTCGCGCCCCCACAGTTAGCACATGCATCTCTGACATACGATGTCGACCGCGACGTGGCATGCGCTGGATGGCCCGCTGTGGTTTCGTTTGACCGTGGTGTTAGAATTGCGCCGATGCGTGGCCCTAATTTGTCGTCGCCCCCTGTGGAAGGGAGGGTCGTCATGCGCAACCTCGTACCGATCGAGTCCGCGGCGACGGTCCACTCCTGCGCCGAGGATGGCTGCCACAAGCCGGCGTTGCAGGTCTGCACACGCTGCGAACGCTATTTCTGCAACGACCATGTCTTGCCGGTGGAGCGCGATCTGCCCACCCGCGGCCTCAAGCTGCCAGAACCCTACTGGTATTGTTCCGAATGCATGCCTTATTACCGGTGACGTGCCATGGCTACCCGTGAGAGGCGTCGAGACGATTCGCAACGCCGCGCAATGACGTGGCGCTGGGTGCCCACTGGTGACGATCGGCGCGACATAAAACTGGCATCTTGTCATACACGACTCAACCGTGTACAATGGCGCAACTCTCAGTCCGAGGGACGCTGACCGAATCTTCGGCCGCGGCGTGGTGCGGGTCGCGTAGCCTTTGCGTGAACCTTGTGTGAGATTCATCAAAGACGCGACGTATTCGTGGTAAGGCCGTACACTGTGCTCGCGGCAGTCCGCGCCCTTCGGCGCAGATGCGGGGTGTTCGGTGCGCGGCGGATAGAGGCAATGTGCCTCAGACTGTTTCTTCAGTGGAGGAGCGCGACTGGTATGCAATCTTCTCGTATCCTTCGCACGCTCGCTCGGGCGTCGATCGGGGGCACCTTTGCTCTCGTGTTGACGTTGAGCGCGTGCGGCTCGAGCGGCGCGACGACCAACAAGAACCTCATTCTCGCCACGGACTTCCCGATCTCGGGCGGTGACGCGACGGCCACCTTGCCTGCGGAATATGCCGTCAATCTGGCGGTCTCGCAGGCGAAGCTCGGTGGCGGGTACACGCTCACCGTGATGAACATGAACGATGAGGGCACTAGTGGCGCCGACCCGACAATCGGTGCAAACAACATCCAGCAGTTGGTGGACAACGCGCAGGTTATGGCGATCGTCGGTCCGTTCAACAGCGGCGTAGCGGCCGCTGAGATTCCTGTCGTCAACGCCGCGGGTGGCCCGGTGCTGATCAGCCCGACGAACACCAACCCTGGCCTGACGATCTCACAGTATGCGACACAGAATGGTCTGAACTTCGACAAAATGCATCCGGCTGGCAAGCCCGACTACTACTTCCGCATCCCCGGTAACGACGTTGCCCAGGGCAAGGCGGATGCCACAGTGGCACTTAGCTCGCAGGTCAACTGCAAGAAGGCCTTCATAGTCGACGACAACACGACCTACGGCAAGGGCCTCGCCGACTTCTTCACGGCGTCTTACACCGCTGGCGGCGGCGCGACCGTCGGCACGCGCACGTCGATCACCTCTGACCAGGTGGCGAACCTCCCGCAGCTCGCCACATCGATCAAGGCTTCGGGCGCGGAATGCGTCTTCTACGGTGGTGTTACCTCGCAGGGTGGCCCGGTCCTCAAGAAGGATCTCGTCGCCATTGGCTTCCCAGGCTACATGGTTGGCGGCGACGGTATCGCCGCTGATCCTGGCTTCATCACCACTGCCGGTGCGGCCGCCGCGGCTGGCACAATCGGCACAGTGGCTGCTCCCGACGTCTCGACGCTGACCTCCGGCGCCGCGGCGACCTTCAAGACCGATTACACGGCGTTCGTTGCCGGCAAGCAAGACAACAGCCTGCTGCCGTACAGTGCCCAGGCCTATGACGCGGCTCAGATCGAGATCACGGCCATCTCGAACTTGATCAAGGCTGGTAAAGCCGTAACCCGCAGCGCCATCCGCGATCAGGTCCAGAACATCCAGTACACCGGCATCACCGGCAATATCTCCTTCGACGCCAACGGCGACAACGCCGGCGCCAAGGTCTTCGCCGTCTACGCCGTGGATCCTGCCAAGGACCCGAACAGCTGGAGCTATGAGACGCAGGTGAACGTCTAACCCCACGGTTAGGCGCGTCATCGACGTCGTCGGTGCGGAGCAGGCTTCTGCGCGAAGTCTGCTCCGTGCTATACTAGGCAAAATTCTCCCTCAAGCGGCCCTGCACGCCGCGCGTGCCCCGCGAAGATCCCCCCCGCCACCCACGGCACAGGAAGGACAGGAGAGATGGTCCCAATCACGCTTGCCGCTTCCGGGACGGACTTCCTTCAACAGGTAGAGCAGGGCTTCACGCTCGGCGCTATCTACGCGCTCGTCGCGTTGGGATATACGCTCGTCTACGGCATCATTGAATTGATCAATTTCGCTCACGGCGACGTGCTGATGTGGAGCACCATCGTCACCTATGTCATTCTTGGAAAGATGAACCTCACTAGTTCCTCGCAACCGCTTGTCGGTTTCAGCCTCATCGGCGTGCTGGCGTTGATCCTGCTGATCGGCATGGCAGTTTCAGCAATCCTCAACACCGTGATCGAACGCTTTGCCTATCGCCCGCTGCGCAAGGCCCCGCGACTCGCTCCGTTGATCGCGGCGATCGGCGTCTCATTCATCCTGCAAAACATTGCCAAGCTATGGGTCGGCACCTCACAACTCGGGTATCCAACGGTCTTCCCCGGGACCAGCTTCCAAGTCTTTGGCGTGCGCGTCAACAATCTCGACATCTTTATCTTCGTGCTGGCAATTGTTCTCATGTACGGACTGAACTGGTTTATCAATACGACGAAATTGGGACGCGCCATGCGCGCCACAGCGCAAGACCCTGAGGCGGCGGCGCTGATGGGCGTCAATATCAATCGCACGATCGCCATTACGTTCTTCATCGGCGGAGCGCTCGCGGGAGCGGCGGGCATCGTCTACAGCCTGCATACCGGCGTGGCGCTCTATACCACCGGCTTCCAGGTTGGCCTGATCGCCTTCACCGCTGCGGTGCTCGGTGGCATCGGCAACGTACAGGGCGCGGTGCTCGGCGGCTTCCTCATCGGCATCGTGCAGTCGTTGACGATATTGTATCTGCCAGGCGGATTCCAGTGGAGTACGGCCACCGTCTTCGTCATCCTCGTGCTGATCTTGGTGCTGAAGCCGTCTGGGCTTCTGGGTCAGCAAGTGCCGGATAAGGTGTAGCACGCGTAGGGGGTATCCTGTGGCTAAAGACACGGTCGGGCGCGGGCGTCTCTCCGCTCTTGCTACGCTACGCAGCCGAATCGACGCGATACGGATCGCAGGGAAGCCGATAACCTGGCCCGTGACGGGCTGGCGCGGCTATACTCTGCTGCTCATCGCGGCGATCCTCCTGCCACAATTCGTCGGCAACTATGGCGCGCTGGTGCCAGGCGTGCCGAATGAGGCGTTGCTGACCTCCGCCATCACGGTAGGCATCTATGTGCTGCTCGCACTGGGCCTTAACATCGTCGTCGGCTATGCGGGCCTGCTGGACCTCGGGTACGTGGCGTTCTTCGCAATCGGTGCGTACACCGTGGCGATCTTCACCAACGGTTTTCTCTACGGCTCAGATGGCAAGGCGCATACCTGGCCGATTCTGTCCTTCTGGTACCTTCTGCCCATCGCGGCGGTGATCGCGGCGTTCCTTGGCGTTGTGCTCGGCGCGCCAACCTTGCGGCTGCGCGGCGACTACCTCGCCATCGTGACTTTGGGCTTTGGCGAGATCGTGCCCATTTTCCTCAACAACGTCCCCTGGTTTGATAAACAGGCGGGACTCCCCTCATCTGGCCCGAACGATATCGGCTCGATTTCGTTCACGAACCCCCTGGATCACATCTGGTTCTATTACCTTGCGCTCACCGTGATCGTGCTGATCATCTTATTCGTGAAGGTGCTACGCGACTCCAGTATTGGCCGCGCGTGGATCGCGATTCGCGAGGACGAGACTGCCGCTGCCGCATCGGGGGTCAACCTAGTGCGGACGAAGCTGCTGGCATTCGGTCTCGGCGCCTTCATCGGCGGCATCGGCGGGGCGCTTTACGGCGGCACCATCCCTCACGTGGACACCTCCACGATGACCTTCAATGTCTCGATCATCGTTCTGATGATGGTCGTGCTGGGAGGCATCGGTAGTATCCCCGGCGTGATCGTTGGCGCTGTGCTGCTGGAGTTCGTCGACAACTATTTGCTCAACCAAATCAACAGCGCCGTTCACACCAGTTCGCTGGTGGTCGGGGCCGATGCACCGTTACACTTCCTCGCTGACTTCGATTTCAACTACCCGAAGTACTTGATATACGGCGTCATCCTGCTGATCATGATACTGCTGCGTCCGCAGGGGTTGATACCCGACGTGCGCAGGCGCCGCGAGCTTAAGGGAATCGGCGCATCGGTGGAGGGTACGTCGGCAGTTGGCCTGTTCGAGCGTGAAGAGGCGGGCATCGCTGAGTCAGTGGAGGGCGGTGGCGACGACTCTTCGAGCTACGCCGGTTCTGGCTCGGATTCACGCGGACGGGAGGGCTAGCATGGCAGACGACGTCATTCTTTCGTTGCGGGGAGTCACTAAGACGTTCGGTGGCCTCACCGCCGTCGACTCCGTCGACCTCGACGTCCACCGCGGCCAAATCTTTAGCATAATCGGGCCTAACGGCGCCGGCAAAACGACCGTCTTCAACCTGATCACCGGCATCTACGCGCCCTCTTCGGGCACGATGAACGTTCGACGGACAGTCGATTGCGGGCCTGGCGCCCGACCGGGTGTTGCGGCGCGGCATCGCGCGCACCTTCCAGAACATCCGTCTCTTCAACAACATGACCGTGCTGGAGAACGTCCTGGTCGGCGAGCACACGAAAGTGCCGACCGACCTGCCCTCGGTCGTCTTCCGGCTGCCAAATTATCGCAGTGCAGAGAGCAAAGCGCACGATCGCGCCATTGAATTGCTGGGATTCTTCGGATCTTCGCTCGTCGACCGGCATGACGAGTATGTGTCGAGCCTATCCTATGCCGATCGGCGCCGCGTAGAGATCGCGCGCGCGCTCGGCTCGGCGCCGAAGATGCTGCTGCTCGACGAGCCGACGGCCGGTATGAATGACGCGGAGACCGCCGAGGCCGTAAACTATATCCGCAAACTGCGTGAGATACATAACCTCACGATCTTGCTGATCGAGCACAAACTGCAAGTGACGATGGGCATGTCCGATCGCATCGCCGTACTCGACTATGGCAAGAAGATCGCCGAGGGCACGCCTGCCGAGGTGCAGAACAACGAACAAGTGATCGAGGCGTACCTGGGACGAAAGGCAGCGGTGTAGCAACTATGCTCGAGTTACAGGGCGTCAACACGTATTATGGTCCGAGTCACGTGCTCACCGACGTGTCGCTCGAGATCAACAAGGGCGAGATCGTCTGTCTGCTGGGCGCCAATGCCGCCGGCAAGACGACGACGATGAAGACCATCTTCGGCCTCGTCAAGCCGCGCTCCGGACAAATCACCCTCGAAGGCGAACGGATCGACACCATCGGCACCGACGCGATCATCAAGCGCGGCATGGCGCTGGTGCCTGAGGCACGCCGCGTCTTTTCGCGGATGAGCGTTCGCGAGAACCTGGAGATGGGGGCGTTCATGATCAACGATCGCCCAGCGGTTCTCGCGGAGATCGATCACGTCTATAGCATCTTTCCGCGCCTCAAAGAGCGCGACAAACAACTCGCCGGCACGCTCTCTGGTGGCGAGCAGCAAATGTTGGCGATGGGCCGCGCACTGATGGCGCGCCCGCGGTTGGTCTGCATGGACGAGCCGTCGATGGGCCTCTCGCCGATCCTGGTGCAGACGGTCTTCGACACGATCCAATCAATCCGCCAGCAGGGTGTCACCGTCTTCCTGGTGGAGCAGAACGCTTTCATGGCGCTGAACATCGCTGACCGCGGTTACGTGTTGCAGCAGGGGAAGATTGTGCTCACCGACACCGCCAAGAACCTGCTCACTAACGATCTCGTGCGCCGCGCCTATCTCGGCGGCTGAGCGCAGCGCTCTCGCCTCTCGCCATACGGGAAATGCCAAGGAGCCGCCAATGCTCGACCGCGCCCAGCGCATGGCCGACCAATTGGTGCGTTGGCGTCGGCACCTCCACCAACACCCTGAGCTCGGCTTCGATGAACACGAAACCGCGCGTTTCGTCGAAGAGGCACTGCGCCCGCTCGGAATCCCCGTCCGTACGGGGGTGGGCAAAACGGGCGTCGTCGCCGAGATGGGCAGCGACTCGGGTCCGATCATCGCCATCCGCGCCGACATGGATGCACTGCCGATCGACGAACTGAGCGGCGTCTCCTTTTGCTCGCAGCGCGCGGGCATTATGCATGCCTGCGGGCACGACGCGCATGTCGCGATGGGGCTTGGCGCGGCGCATCTTCTCGCGGAGATGTCGTTCCCAGGTCGCATTCGCTTTCTTTTTCAGCCATGCGAAGAGACCGAGGACGCCGAACATCTGAGCGGCGCGCAACGTATGGTCGCCGACGGGGCGATGGATGGCGTCGTCGCCGTCATCGGCCAACACGTCGATCCCGCCATACCCACCGGGCAGATTCTGCTATCGTCCGGCGCCATCGCCGCCGCGCCGGATAACTTCTACATCACCATTCGTGGGCACGGCACGCATGCCGCCTCGCCGCAGATGGGCGTCGATCCGATCTGGCTCGCGTCGCAGGTGATGAACGCTCTCTACGGGCTGCGGAGCCGCGTCACCAAACCGACGGCACCCGCGGTTATGACTATCGGCATGATCCACGGCGGCGCCGCCGAGAATGTCATCCCGCCGGAGGTGCGGCTCTCCGGCACCATACGTACCTTCGACGTTGAGACTCAGCGTCGCCTCCATCGCGGCCTCGAAGAAGCCTGCTCGATCGCACGGGCCTTTGGAGGCGACTTTGACCTCACTATCAGCACTGGCTGCCCCGCGCTCGTCAACGATGAACGCGTCACCGCGCTCGTCCGCGAGGTCGCCGTCTCGCTCGTCGGCGCTGAGCAGATCCTGCCGAATGAGGCGCAGTGCGGCGCCGAAGACTTCGCGGTGCTCGCGGCGCTTGCTCCTGGGACCTACTGGCAACTTGGCGTCCGCCAGCACCCCGACCAGCCCTACTTCGATTGCCACGATCCGCACTTCGTGGTGGACGAAGCGGCATTACCTCTCGGTACGGCGATGCTGGCCTCCTGCGCCCTGCGCCTGCTCACTACGTATGCAGATGAGCAGGGGAGTGCCAGCCGCAGGCTGACGAAGCGGCGAAAGAGTGCCGTCTAGTTCCTTGCGCCCGCGTAGCGTGCAACACTCATGCGCCTTCCGACGTCGCGAGTGACGCCAGCACCGCCTTCGCTGCCTGCTCGCCGCTCAACATGGCCCCGTGGATGCTGCTCGACGCTGTGTACTCGCCCGCGAGGAAGAGCCCTGCTGTGGGCGTGGTGTTGGAAGGTAGCGTGGCGAAGACGCCTGGCTCCTGGCGGAACTGCGCGAAGCGGATGCGATAGGTGGCGAGGTGGCGCAGCTTGGCTTCGGCGAGATCGCGATCGGGGAACCATGCCGCGAGGTCCTCGCGACAGCGACGTTGCAACTCGTCGTCGCTGATCTCCGGCATACCCAGCACGGTGCACGAGATGAGATGTTGCCCGGCAGGACCGTAGGTGGGCGAGACGTTGGTGAGCTGTACGGCATTGTTGACGAAGGCTCCGGGGTTGGCGTTGAGCACGAGCCGCGGCCCGCGATACAGGCTCTGCTGCGCGGCGAAGTAGACGCACGTGACGGGTACGGGATCGTTCGGCAGGCTGCGCCCGCCAAGACGCTCCGCGCTGGCGGCGTCTGTGGCGATCACCACCGCTTCGCCTTGCATCTCCTCACCGCCGGTGAGCGTCACGCCGACGGCGCGTCCGTCGGCCTCGACGATGCCTTCGACGCGCGTCTGAAGGCGCAGCGCATGCGGCGGCAGTTTCTCGGCAAGCTGCTGCGCGATGGCGCCCATCCCTTGCTCGGGAATCGCCGTCTTGCCGCTAGCGAGCATTTTGAAGATGAAGTAGAGCATGCGCGCGCTGGTGGTGAGCTCGCGGTCGAGGAAGATGCCGCCGAAGAATGGCCGCGCGAAATTGTCGATGAATCCGGCGTCGGTGAAGTGGCGGCGCTTCAGTTCGGCGTAGGCGCTCTTGTCGCCCTTCTTGATCGGCTTGTTGAAGATCGCGTCGAGCGAACGGCGGCGGGCGTAGCGGCGCAGGCGCAGTGTGCGCAGTTTATCTCCGAAAGGGAGGAGCGGATTGGAGAGGGTAGGCCCGAGCATGCGCAGGCGCTGGAGCGGGTCGCCGAGGTCGTGCCAGGCGCCGTCGCGCACGATCGCCGCGCCGGGTAGCAGCGGCCGGAGTTTGAGGGCATCGAGGTCGAGGTGGCGGCGCACGGCGGGGTACGCGGTAAAGAGCACCTGGAAGCCGCGATCCAGCAAGAAGCCGTCGGCGTTGGCGTCGGTGCGCACCCGCCCACCCACGCCGTCTGAGGCTTCGAGGACGCGCACCTCGTGGCCGGCTTCTCGCAGCACTTTCGCGCAGGTGAGCCCGGCGAGACCCGCTCCGACCACCAGAATCATGCTGCCCCCTCCGCGTCGAATGCTAGCGTCGAATGCTAAGCGTCAAATGCCAGCACGGGTCACCGTGTCGTACCGTGTGCGCTTCGGTTCTCGCGCCTCATGGCACGAAGGCGCGACGTATGGCGATGCGGCCTAAAGCGGAACAATCGTGCTGCTTGGCAGTGTACCAGAGCGAGGGAAGGCAGGCGCAAGGTTGTGGACCGTTTCTGGCCGGAAGACGTCACCAGACGGGATTGATGACGAGGCCGGTGATCAGCTTGGGATAGAAATAGGTGGACTTCTGCGGCATGCGGTCGCCTGCCAGTGCCACATCGCGGATGGCGGCGGGTGGCGTGGCATTGACGAGGACGGCGACTCGAGTTCCGTCCGCTTGCTGGCGCACCGAGGCGAAGGCGGCGTCCGCCGCACGGGTGTAGCTGACGTGCGCACCGGCGCGGACTTGTTCGTCGGTGATGCCGAGCGCGCGCCGCAGGACGAGCTCGTGCAGGATGGCGAGATCGAGCGCACGCCAGGCCGCGGACACATTGGCGTACTCGGCGGGAAGGTTGTCCATCGCCACGCGGCCAGCGGGGAGCAGGCGCAGCACGAGCGATCCGTTGGGGCCGATGAGGACGAAGGCCGTTCGCCCTTCGGTGCCCGCCTCGGCCAGCGCCGCGGCCGCTGCCTCTGGCGTCTCGTCATCGAGCGGGGCGATCTCGAAGTATGCGCTGAGTTGCCTGCCAAGATCGGCGACGCGCTGAGGGTCGAGATCGCGAAGCATGCGGTGCGTCGGCAGCACCACTACGCCGGGATCGTCGAGGGCGGAGAGCGCCATCAGGGTGAAGTTGGCGGCGTCGTCGGCGGCAAGTGCGGTCACTTTGCGCACGCCAGGCTGCTCGTCGCGATACGCCAGCGCCGTCTCGTAGCGATGATGCCCGTCAGCGATAAAGAGTTGTCGCTCGCGGAAGAAGTCGCTGACGGCGGCGGAGAGTGCGGTGTCGGGCAGCGGCCAGAGCCGATGGCCCTCGCCGTTTTCGTCTACGAACTCCGCGGCTGGCTGCTCGGTGATCGAGGCGCGGAGCAGCGCGTCCACTGTGCCCTGGGGATCGTCGTAGAGCGCCATCAGCGGGCTAAGGTTGGCGGCGCAGGCGCGGAGTAGCTTGAGACGGTCTTCTTTGGGTTTGCTGAGCGTGTACTCGTGGGGCAAGACGACACCTGCCTCCCACGGCTCCAGCCGCACGCGCGCGAACAACGAGCGCCGCGTGTAGGCGCGACCCTCAAGCTGGAAGCTCTGCTCGTAGGCGTAGAATGCGGGCGAGTCCTGCTGGAGGACTTGGTGCAGGCGCCATTCGGCGAAGGTGATGGCGGCGCGGCTATAGACGTTGTCGAGATCGTCGTCTTTGGGCGTGGCCTTGCCGAGTTCGAGGCGGATAATGTTGTGGGGATCGCGCTCGTAGTAGCGATCTTGCGCCTCGGGCGAAATTACGTCGTAGGGCGGCGTCACCACGCGCGCGAGGTCGGTGCCCGCGGCGTAGCGGATGCCCGGGAAGGGCCGGACGTCAGCCATAGGTCGGTCGCTCCTTCATGGTCGTGGCCGCGTCTTGGCGGCGAGGCGCGTAGTGGTTTCTCGCCAGTATAGCAGCACCGCGCGTTGCGCGGCGGATGCCCGACGCGAGATAGATCGTGGCGCGATGCGAAGTCGCGTCGGGGACCGCGCAGGAATTTCCGTTTTCTTCCGCTTTTTCGTCGAAATCTGGAGTTTGAAGCCGAATACAAGGGATATGTGCGTGCGTGGCCGGAAAAAGGAAAATTGATATCGCTTGCGGAAATAGTGGGGATCGGGCCGCGCCGTGTACGTGTGAGGCGCTGCGTCGAGGCGGGGAGGCTCGTGTGGACGCTGCGAAATCGTGCCTGCATGGCGGCAGCCTTGGGGAATGAGCGCAAAGCGCTGGGGAAACCGAGGGGAGGGAATTGCAGGTGAGGGGGTTTTGAACACTTGTTCTGCTTAGGATTGTATCACGTGCGTGTTGAGGTTGCAAGGGCGCGGTTTGGCTAGTGGCGAGGGCGCTCCGATTCTGGCCTGGGCGCGTGGACTACCCGTGTGACTCTGCGTGGGCCACTGCCGCTGTTGGCGACGTGCGGCGATCCGCGGGACCGATCATGTCCGCGACGATCTTGCCAGAGCTGAGGACGCCAGGGACGCCAGCGCCGGGGTGGGTGCCCGCGCCGGCGAAGTAGAGATTGGGGATGTCTTCGCTGACGTTGTGCGGGCGGAACCACGCCGACTGTGTGAGCAACGGCTCCACGGAGAACGCGCTGCCGAGATGGCTGCCGAGCACGTCGCGGAAGTGCGTTGGATCGATAAAGCGCTCGGTAACGATGTGCTTGCTCAAATCCGGCAAGTAGCGGTCTTCGAGGTAGGCGACGAGCGCGTCGCGATAGGGCTTGGCCGCCACCGCCCAATCTGTGGAGCCGCCCAGATGTGGCACCGGCGAGAGCACGTACCAGGCGTCGCAGCCGGCGGGAGCCAGCGAGGGATCGGTGGCCGTCGGACGATGCAGGTAGAGCGAGAAATCTTTGGACAACCGCTTGCGCGTGAAGATGTCTTCCAGCAAGCCTTCGTAGCGCGGCCCCATCAGGATCTCGTGGTGCGCCATTTGCTCGTAGCGTTTGTCGGTGCCGAAGTAGAGCACGCAGAGCGACATCGAGTAGCGCAGGCGCGCCAGGCGCGCATCGGTCCAATGGCGGCGCGCGCGCGCCGGAATCAGCGTGCGATAGGTGGTGGCGATGTCGGCGTTGCTGACGACGGTGTCCGCGGCGATGCGATCGCCAGAGGCAAGGCGGACGCCGGTGGCGCGCCGCGTGGCGGGGTCGATCTCGATCGCCGCCACCTGCGAGTTGACCAGCAGCGTGCCGCCGATTTCGGCGAATACCTGCGCCAGCGCGCGCACCAGGGCGCCTGTGCCGCCGCGGGCAAACCAGATGCCCCATCGCTGTTCGAGGGGGTGAATCAGTGCGTAGATGGCGGTGGCGTGGAAAGGATTGCCGCCGATCAGTAAGGGATGAAAGCTGAAGACTTGGCGCAGCCGCCAATCTTTGATGTAGTGGTTGACCAGCCCAGCCACCGAGCGGTAGGCACGCAGGCGGAGCAGGTCTGGCGCGACGCGCAGCATGTCGCCGACGTGGGTGAACGGCTCGTCGATCAGCGCCATTGCCGATGTGAGGATCGCCTCGGCATGCGCGGCGAAGCGCAGATAGCCCGCGACGTCCGCCGGATTGAAGCGCACGATCTCGCTGAGGATGCTTTCGCGGCCCGCCGCGTAGCGGAAGACCGAGCCATCCTCGAAGCGGATGTTGTAATACGGGTCCAACTCGACGAGGGAGACGTAGTCCGCAAGCCTGCGGCCGGCGGCGGTGAAGATATCTTCGATCAGCCAGGGCGCGGTGAGGATGGTGGGGCCGCCGTCGAAGGTGAAGCCATCTTGTTGGTAGACGTAGGCGCGACCGCCGGGCTTGTCACGCTGTTCGAGGAGGGTCACGCTGTGGCCTTGCGCTTGCAGCCGTATCGCCGCCGCGAGGCCGCCGAAGCCGCTGCCGATCACCACGATGCGCATGCCACTCCTCCTGCTCTCCGCGGTGGCGCTGCATCTCGCAACATGATTGCACGACGTTTGCGCTGCCTGAGGCTGATCGTACGGCGCGGCGCGATGACTGGTCAATGCTGCGCTCCACGCGGCGCTCTCCGCTGCCCTCCGCGCGCACGCCGCTCGTGCTACACTGCATGGGCGGTCGCGGGGTGATGTACCGCGAACGCCTGCCCTCAAGGAGGCTGCGTCATGCCTGAGATCCTCCAGACGCCGGACGAGATCGATGCGTATCTGTTGCCGCTCGCGGGGCGGATCGTGGAGGCGATGGGGCGGTTGCACGTCCCTGGCGTGGCCGTCGGCATCTATGCGGAGGGCAAGGAGTACGCGGCGGGCTTCGGCGTGACGAGCGTGGAGAATCCGCTGCCGGTGACGCCGGAGACGCTCTTCCAGATCGGTTCGACCACCAAGACGGTCACCGGAACGGCGGCGATGCGTCTCGTGGAGGCGGGAAAGCTCGATCTCGATGTGCCGGTCCGCACGTATTTGCCGGAGCTGCGGCTGCGCGACGAGGCGGTGGCGCAGCGGGTGACGCTGCGGCATCTTTTCACGCATACCGGCGGCTGGGAGGGCGACTTCTTCGCAGACACGGGCAGCGGCGACGACGCGCTGGCGAAGGTCGTGGCGCGGATCGCCGATCTGCCGCAACTCACAGCGCTCGGCGAGCTCTACGCCTACAACAATGCAGGCTATTATATCGCCGGGCGTGTGCTTGAAGTCGTCAGCGGCAAGCCGTACGAGGCCGTCGCTCGCGAACTGGTGCTCGATCCACTAGGCATGGCGAACTCATTCTTCTTCCCAGGAGACGTGATGACGCGCCGCTTCGTCGTGGGCCATGAAGAACGCGAAGGGACACCTACCGTCGCGCGGCCCTGGCCCGTCGCGCGCTCGGCCAATCCCGTCGGCGGCCTGAGCTCCAGCGTCCGCGATCAGCTTACGTACGCCCGCTTTCATCTTGGAGACGGGTTGGCTGCCAGCGGCGAACGCCTGCTCACCGCCGAGACGTTGCGGACGATGCAGCAGCCGCAGGGGCCGGGCGGCAACGACATCGCCGCACTCGGTATCACCTGGATGCTCCGCGATCTCGCCGGGACGCGGATCGTACGACATGGCGGCGCTACCCTCGGCCAACTCTCCGCTTTCCAGTTCGTGCCCTCGCGCGACTTCGCCATCACCGTGCTGACCAATGCGGACCACGGCGACACGCTGAACAACGAGATCGTCGCCTGGGCGTTCGAGCACTACCTCGGCCTGACGCGCCCCGAAGATGTGCATCAACTGATGACGGAGGGCGAACTCGCCGCGTATGCGGGGACGTACACCAGCGCGCATTGGGACGCCGTCCTTACCGTGCGCGATGGCTACCTCGTCGAGCAGGATGTGCCGAAGGGCGGCTTTCCCGACACGGACTCGCCGCCGGGACCCACTGATCCACCTTCGCGCCTGGCGTTCATCGGGGCCGACCGCGTGCTCGGACTCGACGCGCAGATGAAGGGAGCGCGCTCGGAATTTCTGCGTGACGACTCTGGCGCCATTGTCTGGTATCGCAACGGGGGTCGCCTCTTGCGTCGCAAGGAGGGTTAGGGTGACGGAGATCCAGACCGACACGTCGCCCGCCGCACTGGCGCGCGCCGTGGACGAGAACGACGTCGCCTACTGGCTCTATCGCGCCAGCCGCGCGGGGTGGAGCGTGCGCCACGAGCCGGGATTGCTGCTTTTCAGCTCGGGGTTGGATCGCAGTCCGTGGCAGAACGGCGTGCTGCGTACAAATCTGACCCCTGAGGAAGCCGACGCGCGCATCGCCGCGACGATCCGCGACTTTCGCGCGCGCGGGTTGCTCTTCACCTGGGTCGCGGGTCCCTCGCGCAGGCCGGCGGACCTGGCCACGCGGCTGGAGGCACATGGGCTTGTGCTGGATAGTGAAGAGCCGGGGATGGCCGCGGATCTCGCCAAGGCGCCGGCCGACGTCGCTGCGCCAGCAGGCTTGCGCATCGAGCGCGTGCGTAACGACGCGGACGCGCTGCGCCTGCTGGTGGTCAGCCGGATCGCCAACGACCTCGACCCGGACATCAGCGGCGTGGCACTCGAACGCGTCACTCCCGCCAGCTACGCCGACGACGATCCGCTACAGTTCTACCTCGGCTATCTCGACGGGGAGCCCGTCGCCTGCACGCAGCTCTTCTTGGGCGCGGGGGTCGCGGGGATCTACAATGTCGGGACCGTGCCGTCGGCGCGCCGCCAGGGGATCGGCGCCGCGATCACGCACGCGGCTATGCGCGCGGCCCGCCACCAGGGATACCGCATCGCGGTGCTCGCCGCGAGCGCGATGGGCGAGCCCGTTTACCGTCGCCTCGGTTTCGCGCAATATACCACCGTGGTGATCTATGCCTGGCAGCCAACGCGCTGAGCGATCTCTCAACGCTTGTGCTACGTCGCCGTTCACGCTACGCTGCACCTGCACGCAGCGCGGCAACAAAGTGGTTATGCGCGAGAGGGCAAACTAATGGAGGAATCGAGGATGTCGACCGAGCAGAGCAGCGCAGCAGCCTTCCGCCGTGCCATCGAAAGCATGGATCTCGCCGGGGTGCTGGCGACGCTTGCCGAGGACGTCGTCTTTTTCAGCCCAATCGTCCACAAGCCGTATGAAGGACGCGAAGCGACGGGGCTTTTGCTCGCCGGCGTAATGCGTGTCTTCCAGGACTTCCGTTACGTCGCTGAATACGCCTCGCCTGAAGGCGCAGTGCTGCGCTTTCACACGCGCATTGGCGACCGCGAGGTTGACGGCGTCGACATCCTCAGCTTCAACGCCGCGGGCCAGATCGCTGAGTTCAGCGTGATGGTGCGGCCGTACTCCGCGGCGACGGCGCTGCGCGAGGCGATGGCCGCCGAGCTGGCCGCGTATACTACCGACGGCGCCGATCGTTCTTCCTAGCCCCACCAACGCCGTGGAGTCAGTCGCGCAGCGTTTCGACGACGCGCGCGGCAGGCTCGGTGCTTGTGGCGATGCGCGCTGATGTTCAGGTTCGACTAGCTCAAGGAGCAGATCCATGCGACTCGGTCTCGCGCTCGGCTACTGGGGCGCGCGCCCCCTTGATGCCCTGCCACTGGTGCAAGAGGCTGAGCGTCTCGGCTTCGACTCCGTTTGGACCGCCGAGGCATACGGGTCGGATGGCATTACGCCGCTCGCCTGGATTGGCGCGAGGACGGAGCGCATCAAGCTTGGCACTGGCATCCTGCAAATGCCGGCACGCACGCCGGCGATGACGGCGATGACTGCCGCTACCTTGGATTTGCTCAGCGGGGGGCGCGTGCTGATTGGCCTTGGTCTCTCGGGGCCGCAGGTGGTGGAGGGATGGCACGGCCAGCCGTATGGCAAACCGCTGCAACGCACACGTGAATACATCGAGATCCTGCGCGCGATCTGGGAGCGCAAGGAGCCGCTGAATCACCAGGGCGAAGAGTACCACATCCCTATTGAGGGCGGGACGGGACTCGGTAAGCCGCTAAAGCTGACCCTGCATCCGTTGCGGTCGCGCATTCCGATCTATTTGGCGGCGATAGGGCCGAAGAACGTCGAGTTGGCGGGCGAGATCGCCGATGGGTGGCTGCCGGTCTTCTACTCGCCGCGGCGTGAAGCCACGTTCATTGGGCCGCTCGAAGCGGGACTAGCGCGGCGTCAAGCTGCCGAACCATTCGATATCGCGCCGAACGTGACCGTCGTCGTCGGCGACGACATTCAGGCGTGCCGCAACGTGGTCAAGCCGATGCTGGCGCTCTATGTGGGCGGCATGGGCGCGCGGGGCAAGAACTTCTACAACGATCTGGTCACGCGCTACGGGTACGGAGACGCGGCGGCAGAGATTCAAGATCTCTACCTCGGCGGCAAGAAGCTCGCCGCGGCGGATGCCGTGCCCGATGCGCTGGTGGATGACGTCGCGCTCTGCGGACCCAAGGAGCGCATCGCCGAGCTGCTCGACTCGTGGAAGCAGTCGCGTGCGACGACGCTGATCCTCGGCGCGATGCAGCCGGAGGCGTTGCAGATCATGGCGGAGCTGTGCTTGTAGACTGGATAGCCGTGCGTCGCGCTCACGGCACGAGCCGATCGTTCGAACCGCGTGCGCCGTGCAGCGCAGGATTTCCGGCGCTCGTGTCTCCCCCACTACCACAGAAAGGGACCGATCCCCGCGAAGAGATCGGTCCCTTTGCAGAAGCCGCGATAGCGGGCGCGTGCTTAGTCGCGGACCATGCGCCCGCCGGCCGTCTCGCGCATCTCGCGCTCCATCATGCGCTTGCGCCAGGCACGCGCATAGGTGATCGTCGCTGTGACGAGCGCGCCGAAGGCGAAGGCTTGCGTACGGTTCACCGCACGGTTGACGCTCTTGCGCGCGCGCTTTGCCGTGCGATTGGAGCGTGCCGCCGCTTGAGCCTTGGCCTTCGTCAGGTTCTTCGATGCGTTCAATTGAGCGGCCCGTAGCGCGGGTTTGGCTTTCTCGACCGCTTTGTTGACCTTCGCGGCCCGCGCCTTGGCGGTGTTGCGCGCCTGGCGCGCGACAAACCAAGCGAAGAGGCCGCGACGCGTGGCGTTGGTGGTCTTGAGCGCGTTGCGCCCCTGCCGGCGGGTGGCCTTGTTCGCCTTCGGCGCGTTGTCACTCCAGAGGCCGGACACGGAGTCCACTGCGCCGCGCACGCCTTGCGCGGCCTGCTGCGCAGCCGTTGAGGTCACCAAGACGCCGACGATCTCGCCGGAGCGATCGCGCAAGGCAACCGCTGTGTCGGGCAGGCTCTTGGCCGAATCGCGCACGGTAGCCGCGCCTTGCTGCAAGGCGTTCACCGCGCTCTTCGTCGCCTTGCTGCCGCGTACCGCTTCGAGCCAGTCGCGGCTCTGCTTGACCGCCGCTTTGTACGCCGAGACCGGCGCCGACTGGCGACGCCGACGCAGCAGTACAAATGCCGCCGTCGCGCCGGCGAGCGGGACCACCACGGCGGGCACGTACCACCAGCGGAACCACGTCTCGTTCTCGTAGGGATAGTCCGCCGGACTGCTCGCGGCGGGTTCGAATGTTTCCAACTCGATGACGTCGACCACGCCGATCGGCTCGCCCAGCGCATCGGCCTCGGCGTCGGCAATCGGATCGTTGGTCTCGAAACTCGTGAACTCGGCGTCGTTCGCGCCGCTTCTGCCCGTAGGCGCCATAAAGCTACCCCTCTTTCACACTATGCTCTTGCCCACAGCATTGCACTCCGCGAGCATGAGTTGTACCGCTCTCCACGGCACACCACTGCCGCATCTTCCATGCCGTTTCCCGGCGCGAGAGTGTTCGCTGCGCGCGGCTGAAGAAACCGTGGACATATCCGCACGACTCGTGCCGCCGTGACACTGCATTCGTGACACTGCATCGTAGTACATCGGTAACACGTCGGCGTCACAGTGTGCCCAGGGGCGCGAGATTTGACGCCGATCGCTATACTGAATCGCAGCCGCCGACCTGTGTGCATGGCGCCATATGCCATATAAGGAGCTTTTCGCGATGTCTGACGAGGCGGTTCCGTTCGAGAACGGGGAGACTTTGGCCGAACTCGCCGCGGATCTGGCCAAGGGTGGCGCGGGACCGGTTGTGGCCGTGGCGTCGGGGGGTCGCGGGCGCTGGCGCACCTACTGGCGCCAGCAGGGGCAGGCCTGGCGTAGCGAGCCAGAGATCGACGCAGAGCGGCAGCGCGAACTGGCGACGCGACGCGCACTGGCCGTCAATGTCGCGCGCGGTGTGTTTCCCTTCGCGGGGATGCGCCTGACTCGCGCGGACGTGGAGTGGCTGTTGGCGACGCACGAGGATGGACTCGGCCCGGTGAGTTGGTCCGACGCGGCGCAGCACACGCGTCCCGGGCTCGATCTCCGTGGCGCGGACTTGCGTGGCGTCAACCTGCGCCGGCTGCCGCTCGCGAAGGCAATCGGCGGTATCGCCGGGGCGACGAACGCGCAGCGTGACGCCGCCATCGTCCATCTCGAAGACGCCGACCTGCGCGACGCGCATCTTGAGGGCGCGGACCTGCGCTCGGCACGTCTCGACGGCGCGCTTATGAACGGCGCGTACGGCAGTGAAGCGCAACTCAGTCATGCGTATCTGCCCCGTGTGAATTTGCGAGGCGCACACTTCGAGGCGGCAAACTTTCGCAACGCGCATATGGAGCGCGCCAACCTCAATGCGGCATATCTCGAACACGCCGAACTGAGCGGTGCGCGACTGCAAGGCTCCACGCTGAGCGAGGCGCACGCCGAGGGCGCATCGTTTGGCGGCGCGCGTCTGGAAGGGGCGACGCTGCGGAAAGCGCACTTCGAGTGGACCAGGTTTTATGGCGCGCATCTGGAAAATGCCTCGCTGAGCGAGACGCATCTGCATGGGGCGCAGTTGCGACGGGCGCATCTGGAGGGCGCGGACCTCAGTGAGGCGCACTTCGAGGGGCTGCGCGTGGCCCCGGACGATCTCGCCCGCATCCGCGCGTGGCGTAGCGACTTCCCCGAACTGCTGGTGCCGGCGGATATTTGCCTGGCGTTCTTCGATGGAGGGAGCGTGCTGGAAGGCGCGACCCTCGGCGACGAGACCTTCGGGTATCTTTCGCTGGCGGACGTGCGCTGGGGTGGCGTGAATCTCGCGGTGGTCAAGTGGTCGCTTGGCAGGCGGCGCACGGCGATCTCGCTGGGCGACGAGCGCGCCGCACGGAAGGCGCGTACCTTCGAGGGCGCGCTCAAGACGCCAGCGGAACGCCTGGGGGACTTTGAGACGGCGGTGCGCGCCAACCGCCAGCTTGCGCTCGCGCTCCAGGCGCAGGGGTTGAACGAGGACGCGTCGCGCTTCGCCTATCGCGCGCAGGTGCTCGAACGCGCGGTGCTGCGCCGGCAAGGGCGCATCGGTTCGTGGCTTTTCTCGCACTTCCTCGACGGGCTCGCGGGGTATGGCTACAAGCCGGGACGTAGCCTCGTCGCCTATATCAGCATGATACTTCTCTTCGCCGTGGCCTATTACCTCCTCGGCCAGAGCTTCGGCGGACCGCACCTCGCCACGGATGGCGCGTTGGTGTTCAGCGTGACGTCGTTCCACGGACGCGGCTTCTTCCCCGGCGGCGTCTCGGTCGAAGACCCGATCACCAAGCTTGCCGCGTTGGAAGCGCTCGTCGGCTTGATCATCGAGATCAGCTTCATCGCCACCTTCACCCAGCGCTTTTTCGGGAAATGAGGGCAACGCACTCCTCAGCGCTGCTCAGTTCTCCTGGTCGCTGTCGGGGGCATGGCTGGAACGGTTGGCGCTGCTGCCTTCGAGCGCCTCGATCACCTGCGAGATGTCGTCCATGACCTCGGTGAAGAGGTGGGGCAGCCAGTCCTCGGGATGCGGATCGTCAGCGTCATCCTCATCATCGTCGTCGCGGCGGCGGCCACGACCGAGCGTGATGTGGCCCGCGGGGCGGTCGATGCCCGTTCGCGAGTAGCCGCCGATGCCTTCGGGGTCCCAGAGCGGCAGCTCAAGCCGTTGCTCTAGCGTCAGCGAGTCGGCCTGGATGCCGTTGTCGGCGAAGGAGAGGCCAATGCGCGGCTTTGTCTCGCTGGCGCGGCTGCTGTGCTCGGAGGCGCGCAGTCGCAACGAACGCGCCAGGGTCTGCAATGCGCTGAGGCTGAAGTTGCCGTCAGACATCGGCAGGCTGAACGTCAGATCCACCATCAGTGGCGGTACGCCGTCGGTGTGGAGGTGCGGGCAGTCGTCGTCGGGACCGTGGAAGAAGTCGCAGATCGCCTCGGCACCCTCAATGGAAAGCACGGTGTCGAGCGGACCCCAGGCGAAGGTGACGGTGCAGGTTGCACGCTGGTCGGCCTCTTCGCAGGGGCCGGGATGCATCGTGCAGGCGAATTCACGTTCGAGCGTCTGTGAGTTCAACCAGAACTCTGGATGCACCGAGAGTGGCGTCACTTCGGCAGCATTGAGGAACATCTCGGTGACGTCTTCGAAGGTGACCATACCTGTGTGCGCTCCCCTCGGCCCCAACCCCAGGACAACCCCAGGAGGCGCGCGACCGCGCGGAGAGCGCGACGCGTGCGCTTCATTCTATCGGCGGCGCTGTCGCATGTCAATTTGCGCCACGCGCGCGGCCCACGGCGCGACAGCGTTCCTTGACCGTGCGCGCGGGCCGATGCTATAATTCCGACGTAATTAGTCGGAATACCGCAGGAGGCCGGCAATGCTGCGCGTTTCCACGAGGGGCGAGTACGGCGTCCGTCTGATGGTGGACCTTGCGCGCCACTATAGCGGCAAAGCGCGCTCATTGAGCGAGATCAGTCAGGCCGAGGGCCTCACCGTCGCCTATCTCGAACAATTGGTGAAGTCGCTACGTGACCAGAATCTTGTGGAGTCGACGCGTGGCGCGCACGGGGGCTACGCGCTGAGCAGGCCACCCGAGCAGATTTGCATGGGCGAAGTGTTGCGTGTGCTCGAAGGGCCGATTGCGCCGATGGTCTGCGTCGTCGAGGGTGATTCTGGGGCTACATGCGACTATAACCGGCTCGACGGCTGCTCCACGAAGTACCTCTGGGCACGGGTCCGCGACGCCATCGCCAGCACGCTGGACTCGATCACGCTCGCCGATCTCGTCAATCAGCCGGCGCTGGCGACGATGGCGAGCGCGCAGATCGTCGCGCTGACGCCACGCATCGAGCGCCAGAGCCGCAGCGCGACGGTCTCTTGAGCATGATTCGCGCCGAGCGGTCGCCATCATGATTTGGTAAGGTTTTTCGCGCTGGCCGAGCGCCCCCAGTGCACGGCGGGCGTGGATGCAGAGTGACCGGGTGTGGCGGCGCCACGCTCACATCGCAGAGAGGACACGTAACTACTCATGGCTTCTTCAGGAACTCCCACGGAGGCGCATCAGCCCGCCGAACTCGTTATCCGCGACCTCCACGCCTCGGTTGAGGGCAAAGAAATCCTCAAAGGCGTCGATCTGACGGTGGCGCAGGGCGAGACGCACGCGCTGATGGGGCCGAACGGCTCTGGCAAGAGCACGCTGGCCAACGTCATCATGGGCCACCCGAAGTATATCGTCACGCGGGGCGAAATACTCTTCAAGGGACACAACATCCTCACGCTCACGCCGGATAAGCGCGCGCGCCTCGGACTCTTCCTCGCCTTCCAATACCCCTCGAGTGTGCCGGGCGTCACTGTCGGCAACTTCCTGCGGCGCGCGCTCGAAGCCAAGCGAGAAGGCGTGCCCGAACTCGAGCCGGCCGGAGTCGCCGTCGCCACTACGGCCAGCGGGACCGGCCCGAAGCGCAAGGGTATGCCGCCGGCCGAGTTCCGCAAGCTGCTCAACGCGCAGATGGAGATCCTCAAGGTCGACAGCACGTTCGTCAGTCGCTACATCAACGAAGGCTTCTCCGGTGGCGAGAAGAAGCGCGCGGAGATCCTCCAGATGGCGATGCTCCAGCCCTCTATGGCGATCCTCGACGAGACCGACTCCGGACTGGACATCGACGCGCTGCGAGTCGTCTCGGAGGGTGTCAACGCGCTGCGCGGGCCGAACCTCGGCGTCTTGATCATCACGCACTATCAGCGCATCCTCAATTACATCTCGCCGGACGTCGTCCACGTGATGTATCGAGGTCGCATCATCAAGACCGGCGGCTCCGACTTCGCGCTGGAGCTGGAGCAGAAGGGCTACGAGTGGCTCACCGGCGAGGCCGAGGAGGCCGCCGACGAGGGCGCCGCAGGCGTCTAGGTGCGGCGAGTCTCGCCGTCTCGTGGGCGCCTGCCAACACTATTGGTCGCGGTCGTCCGGTGGACGGCTGTATGCATACTCGTGGCGCGCACGCGGCTCCGCATGTCAGGAGGTTCGAGCAGATGGCGCAGAGCGTCGAGCAGCAAGGGGTAGCGCAGTTCGGCGGCGCCAGCGCGCGACAAGAGTCGATCGCGCCGCTCGTCCCGCGCGGAGACTTCGCCATTCTTGCCCGCGAGATCCACGGCAAGCCGAACATCTTCCTCGACAGCGCGGCGTCTTCACAGAAGCCGCAGCAGGTGATCGAGGCGATGAGCGCCTTCGCACAGACGAGCTACGCCAATATCCATCGCGGCGTCTACACGCTCAGCGAGGAGGCGACCGCCGCCTACGAGGGCGCACGCAAAAAGGTCGCTCAGTTTCTCAACGCTCGCAGCGTCCGCGAGGTGGTCTGGACGCGCAACACCACCGAGTCGATCAATCTCATCGCCCGTTCCTGGGGCGACGCCAACCTCACGCCCGGCGACACCGTGCTGACCACGCAGATGGAGCACCACAGCAACATCGTCCCCTGGCAGCTTGCCGCCGCGCGCACCGGCGCGACCGTGCGCTATGTTCCCGTGACCGACGAGGGCGAGCTCGACATGGCCGCTTTCGAGCGCTTGCTCGACGAGCACCATCCCAAGCTCGTCGCCGTCACGATGATGTCCAACGTCCTCGGCACGTTGCCTCCGGTCGCGGAGATCGTAGCGCGGGCGCACGCCGTTGGCGCGCTCGTGCTGCTCGACGCGGCGCAGGCCGTCCCACACCTGCCTGTGGACGTCCGCGCGCTTGAGTGTGACTTTTTGGCCTTCAGCGGCCACAAGATGCTCGGTCCGACGGGCATCGGCGTCCTGTGGGGCCGGCGCGAGTTGCTCGAAGCGATGCCACCCTTCCTCGGCGGCGGCGATATGATCCGCGAGGTCACTATGGAAGGCTCGACCTGGGCTGATCTCCCCTGGAAATTCGAGGCGGGCACGCCGGCGATTATTGAGAGCGTGGGCCTCGCCGCCGCCATCGACTACCTGGCCGCGCTGGGAATGGCGAACGTTCACGCGCACGAGCGCGCGCTCACCGCATATGCCTTGGAGCGCCTTGCCGAGATTCCGGGGCTGACGATCTACGGTCCCGCCGCCGAGCGGCGCGGTGGCGTGGTCTCGTTCACGCTGGGCGAGATCCACGCACATGATCTCGCCACGCTGCTCGACCGCGAGGGCATCGCCGTGCGTGCCGGGCACCACTGCGCACAGCCGCTGATGGCGCGCTATGCCCTGCCAGCGACGACGCGCGCCAGCTTCTACGTCTACACCTCCTCGGCAGAGATCGATGCGCTGGCTGAGGCACTGGGCCACGCGAACGAGGTCTTCGCCTTCTAACCAGCTACCGGCGCGGTCACCCGACGAGGATCAGTTCCTTCTGCACGGGCGAGATGTACTTCGCGCCTTTCTCAGTCACCAGTACCTCGTCTTCCAGACCGATGGAGCCGCGCTCGGTGGCGGTGTCAAGTTCCAGCGTGTAGACCGAGTTCGGCTCGATGGCGCGCTCCGGGGTCTCGCCGTAGCGCGGCCAGCGTGGCCCGATCAGCGGACCACCGTCGTGACAGGCGATACCGACGCTGTGGCCGAGCGCGTGCATGTATTCTGGATACCCCGCCTTCACTAAGGATTTGCGCGCGGCGGCGTCTACTTCCCACCCGACAACGCCTGCCTTCAGCACGCGGCGGCCTGCGTCGATCGCCGCGACGCACGCGGCGAACGCCTGTCGTACCGACTGTGGCGGCTGCGGGTCGTCGGCGCTGGGCAGGTACCACATGCGCTGCATGTCTGAGCGATAGCCTTCGTAGGCTACGCCAAAATCGACGTGGACCAGATCGCCCTCGCGCATGACGATATTGCCGGGGCGCGTGTGCCCCGCCTGCGACTCCGCGCCCGCATTGACGATGGGGCAGTCGTCCCATTCCCATGACGTATCTAGCCCACGGGCCGTGAGCTCGCCGTGGAGCAGGTCGGCCACATCGCGCTCGGAGCGACCGGGGCGCAGGAAGGCGGTGACCTTCTCAAAGAGCTCGACGGTGATGTTAATCGCCTGCTTCATCCGCACCAACTCGGCGTTGGTCTTGCGGCTGCGCAGCGCGCCGATGATCGGCGCCGCCGAGATCAATCGCTGGCGATACGGCGTGCGCTTCAGGGCCTCTTGCAGTTGCAGATACATGCCGTGAGTCAGTCCATCCGCGGCGACGTCTCCGATCGAATAGTTGATGGCGAGCTTCTGGGGATCGAGGCTACGCAGTGTCGCCCGCAGCGCCGGCTCAAAGCCTTCGTCATAGGTCAGCACAGTGTCGTAGAGGCCGTGGTCGCGGAGCGTCGGACCGTCCGGCCCGCCGACGATCGCCACGCGCTGGCCGGTGCGCGTCACCAGAAAGGCGCTCTGCCACGTCACATCGTGCCCGAGGATCAGCTTGAGCGCGGGATCGGGTGTTTCCGAGGTCTCACGTGCGAAGGTTAGCCAGCAATCGACTTGCTGCTCCTCAAGGATGCCGATCGCCTGCTCGAGCTTCTCGCGCTGTATCGTCACGTCCACGGCTCTGAACTCCCTCTGGCCTCTCACCGGCGCAGGGCAGCGCGAACGCTTCTGCCTGCTCGCAACAAGACGCATGCTCCCTAGCATACGCACCATTTTACGGCTTCGCGCCACCTGCGGCAACGCACGTGCGCGAATGACTCAGGCTGAGCGTACCGCTCTAGACCACCACATGCTCCATCGCGCATAATGCCTCGGATGCGACCAGCGAGGAGGAAGCGATATGCGCGACGGTCAGGTAGTGGCGGAGCAGGGTACACCCGACGATCCGAACGCCCTGCGCGGGCGGCGTGTGCTCGTCATGGGCCTGGGACTGCTCGCCGGCGGTGTCGCCGCGGCGCGCTATGCGGTGGAGCAGGGCGCCGCGGAAGTCGTCGTCACAGATCTGCGCTCCGCGGAGGTGCTCGCCCCTAGCGTCGCCAAGCTTGCGGAACTGCCGATCCGCTACGTTCTCGGCCACCACGACGAAGACGACTTCCGCCACGCCGACGTGGTGGTGCGCAACCCCAATGTGCGGCGCGACTCGCCCCTGCTGGCCGTCGCCCGCGAAGCCGGCGCGCGAGTTGAGATGGAGATCGCCTGGTTCTTTCGCGCCTGCCGGGGCACGATCGCCGGGATCACTGGCACGCGTGGCAAGTCCACCACGACGTTGCTCTTGCACGCGATCCTCAGCGAAGCGGGGCTCGATCCCCTGCTCGGAGGGAACCTCGGCGGCATCGAAACGCTCGCACTGCTGCCCAAGGTCACTCCCGACCGTTGGGTCGTCCTCGAACTCGGCAATTGGATGCTTGAGGGACTGCATACTATTCGCCGCAGTCCGCATCTCGCCATTTTCACCAACTTACTGCCCGACCACCTCAACGCCTACGACTCGATGGATGACTACGGGGAGGCGAAAAGCAGCATCTTCCGCTATCAGGGTCACGACGACCTCGCGCTCTTCAACGCCGATAACGACTATGCGCGGCGCTTCGCCGCGGAGGCCCCCGGCGGCCAGGTCTGGCTCTACAGCCCCTCGCGAGGCGTCGCTATGCCGCGCGATCGTCCCGATGAGACGCATGCGTTCGCCTATCGCGAGGCGATCCGCCTACGCGGCGCGCATAACGTCGGCAACGTGCAGGCGGCGACGCTGGCCGCCGAGTTGATCGGCGTCGACCCCGCGACCATCGCCCGCGCCGTGGCGAACTTCGCTGGCGTGCCGCATCGGCTAGAGGTCGTGCGTGTCCTCGACGGCGTCACCTATGTGAACGACAGCGCCAGCACCGCACCGGTCGCCGGGGTGGCGGCGCTGCGCAGCTTCACGGAGCCAGTGGTGTTGATCGCGGGGGGCAACAGCAAGAATCTCGACATGAGTGAGTACATCGCCGAGGCTGCGGCGCGCGCCAAGCGCATCATTGTCCTCGCCGGCAACGCCAGCGACGAGTTTGCGCAGCGCTTGCGCGACGAGTCTCAGCGGCAGGGGCGCGGCGATCTCGTCAGCGGGCCGACGGACGATCTCGGCGCGGCGATCCGCCAGGCGCGGGCGGCGGCGCAGGCAGGCGACGTGGTGCTGCTCTCTCCCGGATTCACCAGCTTCGGCATGTTCCTCAACGAGTTCGATCGCGGCGATCAGTTCCGCACCGCGGTGCAGTCGCTGGCGTAGAGTCCCTAACCGATCAGGCGGCGGACGAGGGGGGCGAGCGCCTTGCCAAGTTTCGCGTGTTCGCTGGCCTCCCAATGGACGCCGTCCACATCGCTGGAGGCGATCTGTTCGCCAGCGTCGAAGTAGGCGCAGGTCCGCGTCTCCGCGATGCGGCGGTAGTGGCCCGCGAGCCGCCGCGACTTCTCCTCAGCGCCGGCGAAGGACTCATCCCACGGCTCCGGCACAGTCTTGAGCGGTGGCGGCGCGACCAACAGCACCTCTGGCGCGATGCCCTGTGGTCCCGCTGTGGATGACTCCACCACGCCGATCAGCCAGTCGCAGCCGAGCGCGATGTCGAGCGCACTGGCACTATAGCGCAGTTGCAGATCGTTTGTGCCCAGTAAGAGAATCACCAGATCGAGCGGCGCGTGCGTGCGTAGGCACGGGGGCAGGTAGTCCTTGCCGCGCTTGAAGGGCTCCAGCGGATCGTCGAAGACCGTCGTGCGCCCCGGCATGCCCTCTTCGATCACGTCGTACTCCGGCCCTAGCGTGGCGCGCAACACGCCCGGCCAGCGCACGTCGCGCGCGAAGCGCTCTCCGGTCGTGGGGTCGGATCCCCAGGTATTCGAGTCGCCGAAGCAGAGGATCGTCTTCATTCCCGCGCCTTCCCTACATGCCGGTACATGCCGGTGCCACTATCGGCGTCAGCGCACGCCGGAGGTCGCCGACGAGTTGCCCGAACTGATGAACATCCGCACTACCGTGAGAAACACCACCGTGGCCGTCGCGCCGAGGTAGAGCGCGTGCGTCCAGGCCAGCCCAGAGTCGCTGCCGGCGAAGAGGCCATGGATCGTCACCAGCGCGAAGAGCGCGAAGCTCACATAGTGGAGCCCGCGCCACGTGCGAAACGAGATCGAGCGGCGCAGCCACGAACTGACCAAGACGATCGCCAGCGCGTACAACCCCAGCACGCCGAGATCGACAGAGACCGTTTTGAACGGCTGGGCGAGCGGCAGCAGCAGATTCGCCGGCGTAAAGTTGAGGAAGGGATCGAGCAGCAGACAGAGCAGATGCAACGCCACGAAGCCCGCCGCCAGCAGCGCGACGAACTGATGTAGTTCGTCCAGTGCCCACGAGACCCGCACGCGGAGTAACGATGCGATGCTGCGCAGGATGCCCACATCCACCGTCACTGCCAGCAGGATGTAGGCCGAGAGCGCTGCCGCTCGCGTGAGATACCACAGCGTCGGGTCCGCGGTCGTGTCGCCGCGTGCCCGCGTCAGCAGCGTGAGGATCGCCAGCGTCATAACGTCGCGCCTCCGCTCGTCGCATTGAGATAGAGCGGTGCGCCCAGCGTGCCCCAGGTCGCGAGCCAAGCGCCGATGTTGCGCGACGTCAGCAGTTCGCCGCTCGCCAAAACAAGCACCAGCGCCACGCCAGCATCCATGCTCTCCGCCGATCCCGCCGGCCCCGGTGCTTCCCAGGCAGACTCCACCGCCCGCAGGCATGCGGGATAGCCGCGGAGCAGCGCCACCTTCGCCGCCACCTCCGCCCGCGCCGCCGTGCGGGCCAGCGCCGTCACCGTCGCGATCAGCGGATAGCCCTCGGCGTCCGTCGCTCCTGACTCGCCGGTCCACACGTGAGCCGGAGCGCCTGTTCGCGGGTCGAGCAGATGATGCACGCGCGTGCCGGCGCGCAGCCACCAACGACGCACTGCGCCGGAGGTCGCTAGCCCGCCACGACTGAACGTGATCGCTGCGAGATCGGGATAGAGACCGATCACCTCATTTTCCCCGCGCGGATCGCGTATGCCGACACTCCAGCCGCCACCCACCCGCGGGCCGCCACGCAGCCGCAGATCGCCGCCGACGTTGATCAACGCGCTCTCGACGTTCGCGCAGTGGAGATCGAGCGCGACGTCCGCGGCCCAGCCTTTGGCGATACCGCCGAGATCGAGCCGCACACCCTTCGGCAGCCGAATTCGCCGTTCTTCGGCATCCAGCTCGATCCCACGCCATGCCCCGCCCGCGGCGGCGAGTCCGCCGTGAAGCTCTGGCGCCGATCCGCGATCTGCGGCAGATGCGACGCCACCATCTGTGGCGATCTCCCGATGGGCGATCTCGGCGAAGTCGCGGTCGTAGCCCCACGCCAGCATCTGTGGCAGCAAGGCTGGATCGAAGAGGCCATCGGTCGCGCGTGCCGCCGCCAGCGCGCGCTCGACGCAGGCGTAGAGCAACTCCGATGCCGCGAACCATGTGCCGCCCGCCGCGTTCAGGCGGCTCAACTCGCTCTGCGCGTCGAAGCGCGTCAATGCGCTGGCAACCTCGCCCATCCACGCCATGCAGGCGTCTGCCGTGCGCTCGGCTTCGTCGCGTTGCGCGGGGTCCACAGCAAGCTGCACGTCTACATCCGTCGCCATCATCCGCGCGACCCGCCGAATGAGGATGTGCTCGCCCGCCGTCATCGCCATGCTACGAGACTCCCGTGCTAGCGTTTGTCGGCGTCGGCTGGAAGGCTGGCTGTGTGGCGATGCCGCTCGGCTCAGTCGGCTGCTCCAGCGGTACGCTGAAGGTGGGCACTGAGATGTCTGGCAGCGACGGCGTAGTTGGCTTGGCGTTGGTTTGCTGCGCGATGGCGAGAAAGAGCGCCGCCGCCGAGGTTGCCAGCGCGAGCCGCAGCGTCGTCACCGCCGTCGCCCTGCTCGCGGACCTGCCCGGCCCCGCGCTTGCGCCGCCCACCGAGGCCAACGTCACGTCTCCCTGCGGCTCGGCGACGCAGGCCAGCGCATAGCCCGCCGCACGTTCTTGCGGCGTCAATCCCGCGCCAGGATCGCGCACGCGCCCCGCCAGTAGCCGCACCCGACAGACGCCGCACTCGCCAACGCGACAACTAGCATCTGGTCGGTAGCCTTGTCGTTCCAGCGCCGCGAGTAGCGGTTCGCCCGCGCGCACGTCCGCGGTTGCGCCCGTGTCCGCCACTCGGATATGCCCGACTACCGCACCGCCCGCCGACGCGCTCGGCCGTGCGGCCCCAGTTGGGCGCTCATCGCCAAAGACCTCGGCGCGGATCTGCGCCACGGGCACACCGGCGCGCGTCAGCGCATCGTACATGCTACGTTTGAGATCCGCGGGCCCACAGATCAACCACTGCGCGGAGCGGAGCGTCGGACCCGCCGCGGCCACGGCATGCGCTGGGGTGAAGCGTTCGCCACGAGTGTGGAGGTAGAAGTACGGCTTCAGCCACTCGTGCGCCGGATCGAGCGCCAGCAACTCAGCGCCGTAAATCACATCTTCATGTGCCGCCGAGGCGTAGTGCAACTGCGCCTGCGGGCGCCGCCCGCGTGGCAGCCGCGCTACTGCGCGGAGCATGCCATAGATTGGTGTGATACCGCTGCCCACCGCGACAAAGATCAGCGGCACACCGGCGGAGAGCGAGGCCGGCAGTGTGAATGAGCCGCGCGGCGGCGACGCGTAGAGCAACATGCCCGGTCGGGCGTGGATATAGAGATAGCTTGAGACCGCACCCGCCCGCTTGCGCTTGACCGTGATCTCCCACGGTAGATTCGGGTCGCCGGCGCCGCAGAGTGAGTACGAGCGATACAGCGTGCCGCGGGGCGTCGGCATCGCTAGCGTGATGAACTGCCCCGGAGCGTAGGGCGTGGGAGCTATCTGGCCGCCAGGCGTCGCCAGCCAGAGCGTCACCGTGTCGCGCGCGGCCTCTTTTCGCGCAAGCACGACCAGCGGCAGCAGCTCATTGTGCGCCGGCTGATCTGAGCGGCGAACCACGCGAGCTCCGCTTGATGCTTGCCTCACCTGCACGGGATGCGATCCCTTCAGCTACGTGGTCTCCGCCGACGCCGCTCTAGTATAGCCACATCAAGATGAGAAATCTCTGAGTACCCTCCCGATCTACGCTCCTCGGCTACAGTGGGTACCACTGTTTCGCGTGACCACGCCACTGCTGGCCTCGCCATAAGAGATGACGCGTGCGATACTGCGCCAACGAGCGGAGGTGTTCGCGAGCGCGAGGAGAGGAGGATGCGCGATGCTGACACCGCGGGTCGGCGCGTGGCTGGCGGAACGCTTGCGTCGCTTCTCACTCGTGCGTTTCCTCACGCGTGCGGCCGCCATCTTGGTCGGCGCGCAAGTGATCACGTCCGCCATTTTGCTGGCGGTCGCCCGGCAACGCACGCGCCGCCGCCCGGTTGAAGGCTTCCCACACCTCGAACCGACCGAGATTCGCGTCGGCGAGAACGCCTTGCGCGTCTACACCTACGGCCATGACCTCTACGACGCCATGCTCGAAGCGATCGACGATGCGAAGGAAACCATCTTCTTCGAGACGTTCATTTGGAAGGGCGACGCCGTCGGCAAGGAGTTCAAGCAACGCCTGATACGTAAAGCGCGCGAAGGCGTCGCGGTGTACGTAATCTTTGACAGATTCGGCAATCTGGTGGTGCCGCGTGCCTTCAAACGCTTCCCGCGGGAAGTCCACGCGATGAAATATGGCGCCATCACGCGACCGTGGCATGTGCTCGATCCGCGTCGCTACGCGCTAGACCACCGCAAGCTCCTTATCGTGGATGGTATGACGGGGTTCATCGGCGGCTATAACATTGGCAGCCTCTACGCCTCTGAATGGCGCGACACCCAATTGCGCATCCGTGGCCGCGCCTGCGCCGATTTCGCGCAATCGTTTACCGACTTTTGGAACCGCGGTGCGCCGCGGTCGCGCCGCATCAAGAGCCACTACCGCCGACGTTTCGATCCGCTGATTTCGCTGCGTGGCACAGACGCGCTGCGCCTCACTTTCCCCATCCGCGACATGTATATCGCCGCCATCGATCGCGCTGAACACCACATCTTGCTGACCAACGCCTATTTCGTGCCCGATCATGTGTTGTTGGAGGCGCTTAAAGCGGCTTCGCAGCGCGGCGTAGACGTCCAGGTGCTCCTGCCATGGCAATCCAATCACGTCGTCACCGACTGGGTTGCGCGTGGCTACTTCAGCGAATGCCTCGAGGCTGGCATACGGCTCTTCGCCTACCGGCAAGCGATGATCCATGCGAAGACCTGCACCATCGACGGCCAGTGGTCCACCATCGGCACGGCGAACCTCGATCGCCTCAGTTCCGTCGGCAACTACGAGCTTAACGTCGAGATTTACAGCGATCTGCTCGCCGCGCAGATGGAGGCGATCTTCGAGGCGGATAAGACCAACGCCCGCGAGATCGTGCTTGAGGAATGGCGGGAGCGCGGTCTTCTCACTCAGCTCAGCGAACGCATTCTCGCGCCGCTCCGTGTGGTCATGTAGCTGCTCGCGCGGGCTCGCCCCAGACTATCTCCGCCGTGACGCCGAAGGGCAGCATACCATCATGCGCGTAGGGCGCAACCAGTCGCCGGGCCGCGGCATCGAAGTCGTCCGCGTTCTCAGGTGTCATGCGGTCGCGCGAAAAGCCGTTGCGCGAGTGGATCGACTCGACGTACGCCGCGACGCTCTGCTCGAAGGGAACCGTTGGAAGCTGACGTCTGCCCCGCTCGACGTAGAGCCCCCGCGCGACGAGTTCATCGATAACGTTGTAGGGCGCAAAGTCGCGATTGGTGCTGTAGCCAGCGATCAAGCGGATCAATTGATCCCACCACGGCGACTCCTCCTCCCGCCCGACAACCGCAAGCGAACCGCCTGGCACAAGCGCCTCGCGCACGCGCGGCAGCACTACATTCCACGCCATCCAGTGCAGGCTCTCGCCCGCCACCACCAATCCGTATGGCGGCGCGATCGGCGCATCTTCCGCCGCGCCGGCGATCCAGTGGAGGTTCGGACGCATCCCCACCAGGTAGCGACTTCCCCAGCGCGATCATGCGCTCGGACATATCGACCGCGTCGACGCGCTGCACCAAGGGAGCGAGACGGCGCGCGAGATCGCCCGTCCCGCAGCCGAGATCGAGCACGACCTGCGGCCCGTCGCCGATGAGCTCCTTCAGCACGGCGAAGGCGCCCTCTGGATACGGCGGACGACTGGGATACGCTGCCACGACCGCTGGGTCGCAGAATTGTGCCGCGTACTCGCGAGACAGTCCCTTCGGCTTTGGTTGCATGCGTCCACCCTCCAAACTCAGCATAAGCGCATTAACCGCATATGCCGATAGCCTTTCAGGTCGCGCGGGTGCTGCCTGCTCGCCAGGACGCAGGAGGCTGCCCGGTGTGGTGCTTGAACGCCCGATTGAATGCCGCCTCGGATGCATAGCCAGTACGGCGCGCCACCACGCCAACACTCGCGCTCGTTTGCCGCAGGTAACCTTCCGCCAGGTGCATGCGCCAGCGAGTCAAATAGCGCATCGGCGGCTCTCCGATAAGCTCGACGAATCGCTGCGCCAAGGTCGAACGGGCCACCGAGACCATCGCCGAAAGATCCTCAACCGTCCACGCGCGTTCCGGCTCCGCGTGGAGCAGACGCAGCGCGTGCCCGACCACTGGATCGCGCACGCCGGCAAGCCAGCCATGCTGCGTGGATGGAAGTTCGCCCATGTATCGCCGCAACGCTTCGACAAAGAGGATTTCGGAGAGGCGCGCGAGCATGGCCTCGCCGCCCGGCGACTGGCTCTCCGCCTCCTCCACCGTGTGATGTAGCGTTGCCGCGAGCCAGTCCCCCGCGCGAATTGGCACGACGGCGGAACTAGGTCCCGTGAATGCTGGCGGAAGCGCTGGCGTTCCGGCTCTTTTGGCGCCGGGTTCATCCGCCGTGGCGGCACGCAGTACCAGCAGCTCTGGTAAAGCGCCCATCAGGGGGTTGAAGCGCTGGTCGCAGTGGAGGTAGCCGCAGATGAATCGCGTGAGCCGCCCTGTGCCACCATCCTCGACCAGTGGGATGCCGTCGAAGGGGAGAGGCGGCAGCACGGCGGCTATGGACTTCGGAGCGATCCCATGCCCGCTCGCCATCACGTGGCAGTCGCCGCGGGGAAAGATGGCCACGTCACCAGCTGCGAGCTGCATTGTCTTGCCGTCTTCGAGCGAGACCCAGCAGTCGCCTTCAACGAGTATGTGAAAGAGCGTCACGCAATCGGAGTCGAGGTGGAGGAAACGCGCGAGCTCCACGGCGGGCGGAGACGCGAGCGCCCAGGGTGAGGAGAGCCGAGTGGTGAAGAAGACCGCGCCGGCGAGGCGCACAACACTCAGGGTATCGGAGAGGACGTCCATCGCGTACTCCACGTGCTGGCGTCCCGTGGGTCCACGATCTCCGGCGTCTTGGTCAACGAATCAAGAGCCTGGAGCATTGTTCCGGGACGCTTCCGCCAGCATACTCCACTCAGACATAGACCTCGGCTCACGAGCCGCATTGTAGCATCCCGCACGACACACGGTCCGGGCCTGCGAAACGCCGAGGGAATCCGAGGGAGGCTTCTGAATGGGTCAGAGCACGCAACCTACAGGTGAGCGGATTATCTCGGCCGATGCCTTGTTGGAGTTCACGGAAGATGCATCGGCGCGGGGAGCTCTGTGCGCCACGCTCACGCCCGCGGTGAAGGCGCGACTCCGCGAACTGGAGACGGGGCAGGTGCTCGAAATCAGGGTGGATGATGCCGCCGCCAGCGACGATCTGACATCGTGGTGCCGCCTCTCCGGACACGAGCTGCTTGCACAGGTCCGTGGTCCGATGCCGTGGCAGCGGTTCTTTATCCGCAAGACGCACGAATGATCGATCTGCCGATCACACGACAGGAGGGACAGGAAATGGCTCGAATCATGGTACACTGCACGCGCGGCAACGAGGACCCAGAGCGGTCCACGCTCGCCTTCATCGTCGGCAATGTGGCGGCCTCCGCGGATCAAGAAGTGGTGGTCCTCTTGACCATCGAGGGAGTTCGACTCGCCACGCGCGGGTACGCGGACGCCATCGAGAAAGCGGGCTTCCCGCCGCTTCGCGAGGTGATGCAATCGTACCTGGGCAACGGCGGCAAAATCTGGGCCTGCGGAACGTGTGCCAAGCCTCGCGGCATCACCGAGGCCGAGTTGATCGACGGCGCGCGCATCGTCACCGCAGCGAACGTCGTCGAGTACCTGGCGAGCGGTGCGGCCTCGCTCGATTTCTAGATGCGTAGCGACTCGCGACCGAAAGGGGAGTGGCGATGCAAGCGACAGCACTGCTCCAACGCCAATTTGCGAGCGTCCAGCAGATCCTCCACGATGTCGCGGACGATCTCACTCCAGGCGAGCTTATGACTCGCGTCCTGCCAGATACCAATCTGCTGGCGTTCGACCTTTGGCATGTTGCGCGCACCGCGGACTGGGCGGTCCAGACGCTCGTGCGCGGAGTCCCCGAGATTGTGGACGAGCCGCGCTGGCAGGGCAAGGGTCGTCTCGCCACGCACGGCATCGGCGTGGGCATGACACGCGATGAGGCCGACAGCCTCGCCAGTACGCTCGACCTCCGCGATATTCTGGCATACGCCGACGCGGTGTACGGGGCAAGTCTGGAGTGGCTGGGCGGCCTCGCGGATGCGATGCTAGACAGCGCACCGGATGTGCCAGCACACCTGGCCCGCTACACGGTTTACCTCGAGGCGCCTATGCGTGCGGAAGTTCCGTGGATGTTCCAGAATCCGCCGCTGTGGCGCTGTCTGAACCCGGCGGTTGGCCATAACCGCGACCATCTGGCGGAGGCGGATCTGCTCAAACGCCAATTGCGCGGGCGCTAGGCGTGAAGCGTGATGTGGGATCCTGTCCAGTCTCCGCTTTGCTGCACACAACGTGTTCCGACTACGAATCGCCGTGACCCGAGAATGGCGGCTGCGCCGCGCCAGGGCCGCTGACCCGCGCCAGCAGTTCGTCGCGCGCCTCCCAGAGCGCGGGGAAGAGCAGGTCGCGCAAAGTGCGTTCCAGCTGCGGCATCGGCGTGCCGCCCGTGCCGATCGCCTTCAGCCCCAGATGGCGCTGCGCCAGCTTCAAGTGCGCCGCACGGAACAAGTGAAACTGCTCGTCGAAGTCGGTCAGCGCCTCGGCCACGTCGTAAAGCGCGCCATAGCTCCGCGGCTCGGCGTACACGTCTACCAGCGCGACGCCCGCGCCCTCGACCGCCGCCGCGAACGCGTCCCAGAGATCTGGTGCCGCTCGCAGGATTGCGCGGAACCCCGGCGACTCTCCACCGCTGCCGTTGCCAAGCCCCGACCGCATCGCCAGAAAGTCCACCGGCGCGACGAACTCCAACTGGCGGAGTGCCGCAAGCGTCACCGTCTGCGCTGAGACCGCGCGACGCAGTGCCCGCGCCGCCTCTTCGAGCCGGCCCGTACCCAGGCGCATGGTTGCCGCCTCAAGCTGCTCTACGGTAACCTTCCACCAGAGCTCAAACGTCTGGTGCACCACCTGAAAAGTCAACTCGTCGGGATGCGCCCGTGCCTCGCGTGGCTTCTGTAGCGCCAGCAATTCGTCCGTCCGCAGGTATGTCTCATAGACCGTCGTGGACGCCTTGCCGCGCCGCGTCTCCGCTGTCTCCATCGCCATCGTCGCACGCCTCCATCGCCGTTGTGCTCCGCGCGGCACGGTGCACCGTCGAACCTGCCGCGCTGCAGAATCACTGCAATCAGTATACGCCCTGGTGCGTCTTGACCGCCGCAAACTCTGCTCGCTCGGTGGAGGTCATCTTCGCGCTTCGGTGCTACCATCTACATCGGGCCACTCCTTTTCGGCCAGCAAACATTTGTAGCGAGCACGGTTCAACTCCAGCCCGCGAGGTATCGCCATGCGCATCAGCGTCGGACTCCCCTCCACCATCCCCGGACGACCCGCGTCGCTCGTGCTCGAGTGGGCACGCCGCGCCGATGCCGGGCCCTTCAGTGGCCTCAGCGTCCTCGATCGGATCGTCTACCCTAACTTCGACTCGTTGATCACGCTCGCCGCTGCCGCCGCCGTCACCACACGCGTGCGCCTGATGACTTCCGTGCTGCTCGCGCCGTTGCACTCCGCCGCGCAACTTGCGAAGCAGGCTGCGAGCCTTGACGCGTTCTCCGGCGGACGTCTTACGCTTGGACTCGGCGTCGGCGCCCGCGAAGATGATTTTCTCGCCGCTGGCCGCGAGTTCCACACCCGTGGCCGCCGCTTCGACGAGCAGTTGGAAGCCATGCACCGCGTCTGGGCCGGGCAACCCATCGTGGAGGGAACTGGCCTCATCGGACCCGCGCCGGCGCAACCCGGCGGCCCCGAAGTCCTTATTGGTGGGCGCTCCCCGCAAGCGCTGCAGCGTGCCGGACGCTGGGGCGTCGGCTACATCGCGGGCGGTGCGCCGCCGCAGGGGGCGCGGCAAGGCTACGAACAGGTGCTGGCCGCGTGGCGGACGGCTGGCCGCGAGGGGACGCCGCGCTTCGTCACCGCCACGTACTTCGCCCTCGGCGACGATGCCGCCGCGCGCGGTGGCGCCTACCTGCGCGACTATTACGGGCCATCGCCCTATACCGCGAACGTCGTCGCCGGCCTCCCCGCGACCGACGCGGACGTCAAGGCGCGCATACAGGCCTTCGAGGAAGTGGGCGCCGACGAGTTGACACTCTGGCCGACGATCGCCGAGATCGGTCAACTCGATCGGCTGGCGGAATTGCTTGCCTAGTTGCCGTCAAGGACGGAACAGCGCGCATGCCTTACGTGGACAACGAAAAGACGATCCTGCGGCTGCGTTGCCGCGCGCAGGGTCTCGCCGATCCGCGCGCCGAGTCCACCGGCGAGGTGCTGCAACGTGTTGGAGCGATCCAGGCGCAGGATCTCGCCGCCTCGCGCCTTGCCCTCCGTGCCCGTAGCGCCAGCATCACCGCGGACGCGGTCGCGCGTGCCTGCAATGAAGAGCGGGTTGTCGTGCGTACCTGGCTGCTGCGCGGCACGCTCCACATGGTCCTCGCGGAAGACGTGCGCTGGCTGCTGCGCCTGCTCGGTCCGGCGGTGCTCGCCAGCGATCGCCGCCGCCGGCTTCAACTGGGCCTCGACGATGCGCTCTGCCTCCGCGCGCTCGACGCACTTCGAGAGATGCTCAGGGGTGGCGCCGCGCTCGTCCGCGCCGACTTGGTGGGCGCGCTCGCCGCCAGTGGTGTTGTGATCGACCCCAAGAGTCAGGCGCCCGCCCATCTGGTCGCCTATGCGGCGCTGCATGGACTGATCGCGCGCGGAGCCGATCGCGCTGACGGAGAGCCAACCTATGTGCTGCTCGACGACTGGATCGATCCCCAGCGCGACCGGCGCCCAGAGGACGACCTTGCCGCGCTGGCCCGCCTTTACCTCACGGCATACGGCCCCGCTACCGCCGACGATCTGGCCGCGTGGGCCGGCATACCGCTTCGCTCTGCCCGCCAGGCCATCGAGCGGATCGCGCATGAACTCAGCGAACTGCCCATCGGAGATGCACGCGGGTGGATGCTTGCCAGCACCGCGCCGATAGACGACGATGCCGCGCCAGTCTTGCGCCTGTTGCCCGCGTTCGATGCGTATCTGCTGGGCTACCGACGCCGCGATCTGGCGCTCGAGCCGTGCTACGCCAAGCGGGTCAACGCCGGTGGCGGCTGGCTGCATCCCGTCGTGTTGCTCGACGGGCGCGTGATCGGCATCTGGAAGCTCGCTCGCCACCGCGCCGGTGTCTCCGTCACGGTTTCCCCGTTCGATCACTTCGATGCCGCGCTGCTGCCGCTGCTAGAGGCTGAAGTCGCGGATGTCGGCCGCTTTCTCGGCGCCTCTGCCACACTCACCGTACTGCCCTGACCGTTGCCCGCACCGCGATCCGCACGCTTGCCGCAGCGGTGCCAGGTGGACGTCAGCCGCCGCCGACCCGCGTATCGTACAATGCCCACCAGCGCCTTGCTACAGCGCAACGTCCCCGCCACTCGCATGGAGGCAGCCATGACCGCCCGCATCCTCGACGGCAGGGCGTTTGCCAGCGATGTCTTGGCGGACCTGCGTATCATGGCCGCAGCGGACGCCGAGCGCCACGGGCAACCCGCCGGCCTGGCGATCGTGCGCGTCGCGGGGGACCCCGCCTCGGAGGTCTATACACATGCGCTGACGCTGACCTGCGAGCGCGTTGGCCTCTCCGCGCGCCTGATCGACCTGCCGCGCGACACCGACGATGCCGCGCTGCGCTCCGCTCTCGAAGCCCTCAATGCCGACGACGCCGTGCAGGGTATTCTCGTGCAGTTGCCGCTGCCGCCGCACCTCTCGCAACGCACTGTGGCGGACGCGATGGATCCGCGCAAAGACGTGGACGGCATCAGCTTTCGCAGCGCGGGCAATCTTTTTCTCAAGCTGCCGAGCTTTGTGCCCTCCACCTGCGCTGCCGTCCTCGATCTCCTCGACCGCTCGGCGATCAGCGTCGCCGGTCGCCGCGTCGTCGTCGTCGGCGCCAGCAACGTCGCCGGCAAGCCGCTCGCCTTTTCGCTGCTGCACCGCGATGCCACCGTCACCATCTGCCACATCTACACGGAGGATTTGCCCGGCTGGACGCGTCAGGCCGAGGTGCTGATCGCCGCCGCAGGTAAGACCGGCCTGATCACCGGTGATATGGTACAGCCCGGCGCGGTGGTCATCGACGTGGGCATCAACGTGCAGGGAGACGGCAGCCTCGCTGGCGACGTCGACTTCGCCAGTGTCGCTCAGGTCGCCGGCGCGCTGACGCCCGTGCCTGGAGGCGTCGGCCAACTCACCAACTTGATGGTGATCAAACAGACCCTGCTCGCCCACGACCTTCAGAGCCGCCCCGACGACTGAGGGCGACTTCGGGGGCGAGTTGCGGTTGCCACTTTTCTGGAGATTTGGGCCACGATGTCCTTGCGGCCGTCAGGGGCTAGCCGCGCTCGACGAAGTCCCGCGGATCGCGCGGGCGATCGCCCTTTGGTCCGCGCGGCCCGCCGCCGAAGGGACCGCCGCCCTTACGCCCCGTCGGAGCGCCACCGCGCCTGCCCGCGAACGGTGCGCGCATTGGTCCACGGAAATCGTCGTCGCGCCCGCCGCGTCCACGTCCGGCCGGGCCGCGCCCGCGGAATTCGTCGCGCGTATCGCGGTCGCCGCGCTCGGGTCGAGCCGCCCCGCGGTCGCGACCGTGCACGCCCTCGTGCTGCGGGCTGGACGCATCACGCGCATCACGCGCATCACCGGGCTGACTCCACTCGCCGCTCGGCAGCGCCACAGTGGCGCGCGGCGCACGATTGCGGATCGTCGTCGCGTTCAGCGCCGCGATCACGCGTTCCACCGCCTCGGAAGGTACGTCGACGAAAGAGAACGTGTCGTAGAGATCGATGTCGCCGATCTGCTCGCCGGGCACGCCCGCTTCATTGGCAATTGCCCCCACCAGATCGGCGGGCCGCACCCCGTCCCGCTTGCCCACCCGCAGGAAGAGACGCGTCGATTCCTCAGCCGGCAAGCCGCGCTCGCGTCTGCCCCGTGGGCTTGGGGTCTCGCTCGACGCACGTTCGTCGCCGCGTGCTCGTCCCGCGCGACCACCGCGCGCCTCGTCGCGTTCCGGCTCGCCAGAGGGGGTGTCCCGCGGTGCGCCTTGCCCCGCTGGCGCATCCTTCGGCGCGTCGATCCATGAGATGCCACTGCCCGGTCGCGCGGCGTCACGCGCCTGCGCGGCCAGCTTGAACGCCGCCGCGGCGAGTTGCGCGGGTTCGTGCGTTCCGGCGAGATCCTCCACCAGCGCCAGGAAGGGATCGAGCTGCCCGCCGTCAAGAATCGAGAGCACATCCTCGCGGAAAGCGGCGCGGCGGCGCGCGGCCACATCCGCTGGAGTGGGCAGACGTAGGCGCTCGAGGTTGCGATGGATCGCGTGCTCAATCTGGAAGAGCAGCCGGCGCTCGCGCGGTGTCACCAACGTCAGCGCCTCACCACCACGGCCCGCGCGCCCGGTACGCCCGATGCGATGGACGTAGGACTCGGCGTCGAGCGGCAGGTCATAGTTGATGATGTGGCTCACGTCGGGGATGTCCAGCCCGCGCGCGGCGACGTCCGTGGCGACGAGCAGTTGCGTGTTGCCGCTGCGGAAGCGCGCCAGCGCCCGTTCGCGCTGCGCCTGATTGATTTCGCCGTGGATCGCCTGCGCCAGATAGCCTGCGCCGTTCAGCCGCTCGGCCACCTCATCGGCGTCTCGGCGCGTGCGTACGAAGACGATCGCTGACTCTGGCTCTTCGAGGTCCAGGATGCGCGTCAAGACGTCCATCTTCGCGGGCCCCGGCACCTCGTAATAGACCTGGCGCACGCGCGGTGCGATCGCCTCCCGCGCCGAGACGGCAACCCGGCGAGGCGTGTGCATGTACTGCTGCGCCAGGTGCGCGATCCGCGGCGGGATTGTCGCCGAGAAGAGCGCCGTCTGTCGTTTTTCCGGCAGCGCCGCGAGGATCGTCTCGATGTCTTCGATGAAGCCCATGCTCAACATCTCATCGGCCTCGTCGAGCACCACCGTGCGGATGTGGTCGAGCTTCAACGTGCCGCGATTGAGATGGTCGAGCAGCCGCCCCGGCGTGCCGACGACGAACTGTACGCCGCGCGCCAGCGCCCGCAATTGCCGTTCGTAGGGCGCGCCGCCGTAGATCGGCAGCGTGATCACGCCGCGAAAGCGCCCCATGCCGTGCAGCGCCTCCGCCACCTGGACGGCGAGCTCGCGTGTCGGCAAGACGACCAACGCCTGTGGGCTGAGCACGTCGGGATCCAGGCGTTCCACCAGTGGAAAGCCGTACGCGGCGGTCTTGCCGGTGCCTGTCGGCGCCTGGGCGATCACATCCTCGCCTGCGAGCAGCGCGGGGATCGTTTGCTCCTGGATCGGCGTCGGCGTTGTGTAGCCGAGGTCGTCCACGGCACGCAGCGAATCGGCGCCAAGCCCCAGCGCGGCAAAAGCGCGTTCCGCTTCGCCAACCTCATCAGGTTGGGGAAGCGCCGTTTCGACGTTCTCTGTTGTCTCGCTGGGTGGCGTACTCATGGCCAGGACTCAACCGATCTATTCGTGGTCATCTGTGGTCGTCTATGGTGGGGGATCGGGACGTGCTGCACGACGCCGGTAGTCTTTGGCGGCGTGGTTTGGGCAGTCGTATCCGCGGTCAAGCAAACTGGTGACGGCACACTGTACCGCAGAATGCGGGCCGAGCGCAATGTGAGTGCCTCGCCAACGGCTCCCTCGCGTGCGACAATAGCGGGCAAATGTCGACACGAGACGCCTGCCTGTTCGACGGCGAGAGGGAGCTTCGGATGGACGGAAGAACCACGGGCGAGGCCACCAGCGCCTACCGCTTCGAGCCGCTGCGCTACTCCCGACCGGACCCGGCACTGGCGCTGCAACGGTCCCAGGCGTTTCTTGAATCCATGCGTCAACGTCGCTCGGTGCGCGCCTTCTCTGCCGAGCCGGTACCGTTCGAATTGATCACCAATGCCATCGCCACCGCCGCCACCGCACCTTCGGGCGCCAACCAGCAGCCGTGGAAGTTCGTCGTGGTGCGCGACGCCGAGGTGAAACGACGCATGCGCGAAGCGGTAGAGCGCGAAGAGCGCGAGAACTATGAGCGTCGCTTCCCCGCCGAATGGCTCTCGGCGCTGGCGCCGCTCGGCACCGATTGGCATAAGGAATTCATCGAGATTGCGCCCTACGTAGTCGTCGTCTTTCAGGAGACTTACGGTCTCGTCGCCGACGCGGAGGGTAATGATCGGCAGATCAAGCACTACTACGCTTCTGAATCCGTCGGTATCGCCGTAGGATTGCTGATCGCCAGCTTGCAATTGGCCGGCCTCGCCGTCCTCACGCACACCCCGAACCCGATGAGTTTTCTGCGCGATCTGCTGGAACGCCCGCGCAACGAAAAGGCGTTCGTCGTGTTGCCCGTGGGCTTCCCCGCCGAGGACTGCCGCGTGCCCATCTTGAATAAGAAGCGGCTCAACGAGGTAATGATCGTGCGCTGATCTCCGTTTCCGCCTCTGCCCCACTTGCGCGTATTGCGTTTGCTGGCGGGTTGAACAGGGTTGACGGCGGGAGAGAGCGGCAGATGCTAGTCATGCGCGAGGCCGAGGTGCAGCGCCTCTGGGCCTCCGGCGCTTTTCGTGGGTCGAGGCTGCACACTCGGAACGGCGAACACTTCGACGTCATCTACGAGGGACGCCGTGGTGCTGGCGCGGGCCCCGATTTCCGCGACGCCGTACTGGTAGATGGCGCGGGTACGCCGCGCTATGGCGACATTGAGATTCACCTGCGCGCGGCGAATTGGCGCGCGCATGGACACGACCGCGACCACCGCTACGATGCCGTCGCGCTCCACGTTGTCCTCACCGCTGGCGAGGCGTGCGAAACCGCCCTCGCTGGCGGAGCTACGGCCGCGCTGGCCGTGCTCGACGCTACCACCTTCGGCGACCTCGCCGCAACACATGCGGAAGCTGCCCCGCGCATCTGGCCCTGCCACGCCCTCGCCGAGCAAGTAGGTACCGGGAGCATGCGTGCGCTGCTCCGCGATTGTGGAGTGCGCCGCCTCGACGAACGTGCCGCGCGGTTCGCGGACGAGATCGAGCGCGCGGAGCGGCTTCACAGTGGTGGGCCCTCCGCATTGTGGAGCGCGGCTGAGCGCGTCCTGTGGGCCGCGCTTGCCGAGGGGCTAGCCTACGGGCGCGACCGCGGACCGCTGCGCGACGCTGGCATGCGCCTGGCATTCGGCAGCGCGACGGAGGCTCACACGGCGGCGAGCGCTACGCTGCCCGCACTCGAGCGCAAACGGCTCGATGGTCTGGCGCAACTCCTCGCCCGCTGGCGCGCCACGGGACCCTGGCCGCCACTCCGCGCGGCGATCGCTTCGGGTACACCGCGTGAGGCAAGCGCATGCCTGACACGGGCGCTCTGTGTCAGCGATGGCGCGATCTCGCCGGGGCGAGCGCGCATCCTCGTCGCCAACGTCGTCTTGCCCTTCGCCGCAGCGCACGCGCGCCTCAGCGGGGACGCAGCCGCAGCGGCACGGATCGGTGCGGTCTATGCGTCGCTCGCAGCGCCCCCTTCGAACACGATCACCCGCCTGCTGGCGCGCCAGTTTGGCATGTCGCGCCTGCCAACCGGGGCCGCCGCGCACATGGGGCTTCAGCACATCTGGACCTCCCATTGCCGTCAGAAGCTCTGCGCCACCTGCCCTTGCGCGCGCCGCTGATGCACGTACGGCTGGCCGCGCCGCACAGCATGGGCCTCGCGGCCAATCTACCTGAGATTCCCACGGAGCGCCGCGCCTCAGCTACAATAGAGAGCACAGGGGCGCCCGGCGGAGGAGCGTTGGCCGGGCGGCGAAAGGCGAGAGCGTATGAATCTCCCGCTTGGGCTGAGTCCCACGGACATCGAGACCTTTGGCTATCTGCTAGTGTTCTTCGCGATCGCCATCGAGAGCATGGGCATCCCCTTCCCCGGCGAGACTACCTTAATCGCCGCCTCGATCTATGCGGGGACGGGCCGTGGGCTGAACATCGTCGCGGTCATCGCCGTCGCCGCGCTCGGCGCCATCGGCGGTGACAACCTCGGCTACAGCATCGGGCGTTACGGCGGTTATCCCTTACTCCGTGGACTGCTGCGCAAGTTGCACCTCAAGGAAACGTCGCTCGGCGCTACGCAGCGCTATTTCGAGCTGCACGGCGGCAAGACCGTCTTCATCGGGCGCTTTTTTGCCATTTTGCGCTGCTGGGCAGCCTTCCTCGCCGGGGTCAACCAGATGCCCTGGCGTGCCTTTCTCGCGTGGAACGCCCTGGGTGGCATCGTCTGGGCGACCCTCTACGGCACGCTCGGCTACGCGCTGGGCAACAATCTGCCGCTGCTGAGTCGCGTGCTCAGCACCCTCGGCCTCCTCGGCGGGGCGGTAGTCGTCGTCGTTCTCGCCGCCCTCGCGACGGGATGGATCGTAAGGCGCAGGCGCTACGAGCGTCGGCTGCACTCCCGTGCGCGCATCCCCGCGCTCGTCACCAGCGACGCGACGCAGCCCCACGGCGACTGACAGCAACGAGCAGACCCCAATACGCCGCGCGCTTCGCTGCGCCCGCACCGTGCCGCCCAACGAGAACCCACGCCGCGCTACCAGCAGGAGCACGCTTCAACTCTCGCTCGCTGCTCCGCCACCACCCGCGCGTACATCAGCCGCACGTCATTGCCGATGCTGCGCCAGTCGAAGCGTTCCACCGATGCGCGGGCCCGCGACGCCATGTGCCCGCGGAGATCGGCATCACCCAGGAGTTCGTCGAGCCGTTCGGCAAAGGCTTCGGGTGAGCGCCAGCGCACGAGCAGCCCGTTCTCGCCGTCGCGGATGATGCTCGGCAGGCCGCCCGCCTGGGACGCCACGACCGGTGTGCCGCAAGCCAGCGCTTCGACCGCCGCCAAACCAAAGCTCTCGTAGCGCGATGTGACTGCTAGCGCGTCGGCGGCGCGATAATACGTCACCAACTCATCCTGCCCGACGGCGCCTGGGAAGCTGACGCGCTCGCCAATGCCGAGCTCCGCCGCAACGGCGCTGAGCCGTGCGATCTCAGGGTCGCCATCGGGTGAGCCGCCGACCACCAGCAGGCGCGCTGGCGTGCGCAGCCGCGCCACGCTCTGCATCAGCAGGTCAAGTCCCTTGATCGGATCGAGCCGTCCGACGAACAGCAGCAGCGGCGCGCCGTCGGCGTTCAGCGCGGCGCGCGCCTCGTGGCGCTCTGCGGGTGTGCCCGGCGTAAACGTGCGGAGATCGACGCCGCAGGGGATGATGCGCAGCCGCCGCGCCGCCAGGCCGTAGAGCGCGCCAAGCTGCTCACGCTCGTGTTCGGTGGAAACGATGATGTTGTCGGCCTCGCGGGCGATGCGTCCCTCGTGTTCGATCCGCACGGCGCTCGCCGACGTGAGGACGCCTCCATACTGCTGTCGCTTCAGCAACTCCACCGTGTGGAACATCGTCACGTGTGGCACGTCCCACCGCTCGGCGAGCGCCGCACCGGCGACCGCTGAAAGCCAGTAGTGGCTATGCACTAGATCGTATCCGTGACCGCACTCCGCATCGCACTGTGCAAAGTGGGCAACACGGCGCGTAAACTCGTCGACGTAGGGGAAGAGTTCGTTCGGGGGAAGAAGCTGATCGGGTCCCGCGGGGATCGAGACCAGGCGCACATGGGGACTCAATTGCTGGATGAAAGGCTGATCCGGGGAAGAACGGCGCGTAAACACGTCCACAAAGATGCCAGTACGGCCCAGTTCACTGGCAAGCCCTCGAATGTAAACATTCATGCCACCGGCATCGAGGGTGCGCCCCAGTCGGGCCAACGGCGAGGTATGATAGCTGAGCATCGCGACTCTACGACACATACTGGTGCCTCGCCGTCTCCGCCGAAACGGCGCCTAGTCTCTCGCAGATGCGCGGCCACCGGCCCTCGCTGGAGCGGGCCGCATCGGCCTCTATAGCGCGCGCCTCGTGGGCCGCGCGGCTGCCATACGTCATATTTCCTCCTAGGTAATGCGCTGCTGTTGGAATCCTAGGCAAAGCTTCCCGTAATGTACCGTACACTATACGCCGCGAAGTCTAGCCGCTGCCACAAGCATCCTTCAAAGACCTGACGGCGTGGCTAGATGCTTGACGGTCTGGGCGCTCGGGGCCATAATGGCAGCGAGAAGGCTCCACGCAAGGTTGCTGGCACGAGCGGCGGAGCAAGGCGGAGCAGGAGTTGTCGGATGGGTCAGGCGACGCTGAGTGAGAGCCTGCGCGCCGTCGAGGCCGAGATCGCCGCGGGCCAGCCGGAGAAAGCTCTCGAAAGCTGTCAGCAGATCGCCGTGCGCTATCCGCAGGCGCTCGCCGTGCAGCGCGTCCTCGGCGAGATCTATCTCGCGCTGCGCAAGCCGCGCGAAGCGCTCGGCGCGCTCGACCGCGCCTTGGGCGGCAACCCTGAAGATGCGCGTGCATGCTGCGCCCGCGCTATCGTCCACCAGATCCACGGCAACTCCGAGGGCGCGCTCGCCTTTTACCGCCGCGCCTGCGACATCAGTCCCGACGACGAGGTGCTCCGCTCCGTCTATCGCGAGCTTGCCACCTCGCTTGGTCAGCCGCCGTACCAGCCCTCACGCATGGGTCTCGCCCGCCTCTATATGCGCGGTGACCTTTTGCAGCACGCCGTGCGCGAGTGGGAGTCGCTTGTCGAAGAGGATCCCGACTCGCTGGAGGCCCAGGTCGGCCTTGCGGAGGCGCTCTGGCGCCTGGGCAGCTTCGCCGCCGCCGGAGATCGTTGTCGTCGCATCGTGACCAACGCGCCGTCCTGCGTGAAGGCGCTGTTGCTGCTCGCCGTCCTCGAACTCGACAGCGGTGACGTCGCGGAGGCGCAGCGGCTGATACGTCGCGTCGCCGAACTCGACCCCGACCAACGCATCGCCCAGGCGCTATTTGCCGATCGTCTCGCCGGTGGCGACCGCCGACTCCAGACGATGCTCTTCGGGGAGCCGACCGACGGCGCGGCGAACGGAAGACGTCCGACGAGTGGCCTGGCCTCTGCGCCCCAGGCAGAACGCGCTCCCGGTGGGTCGCGTCCTCTGGGAGATCAAGCCGCGCCGCGGACTTCCCCGGCCTCGCAACCGATCCGCGCCGACGCCAGCGGCGGACTGCCACCTGCGCCGCAGCCGCCACGCCAGATGCCCACCGCCGCGCCGCGTCCATCGGTGCTGCCGACGGACTTCCACAACATGTTCGCCGAAACCGAGTACATGCTCTGGGATCGCGACGAGACCGAGAAACGCGCCGCGCTGGATCGCCGCCCGCCGGCTGCCTCGATCCCATTGACGAGCGACGGCGAGTCCCCGCCGATCAACCGCCCGCCAGAACGCGCCAGCGGCAGTGCGCACCTCGTGCCGCCCGCACTCCGCGATCACGGATTCAATCTGGAAGAGACCGAGGCGCGGGTGGCCATCAACTGGGTGAACTGGCTGCAGGCGCAGGGTGCCAAGCCGCATGGCGATACCTCCACTGGCCCGCTCGGAGGCGACCTCGCACGCGAAGGGCTGCCCTCACTTCCGCGCAATTCCGGCACATTGCCGCAGGCCACGCCAGAAGCACTGCGCCAGATGTTCGCCGTACTCGAATCCGACGTGCCGTCCGATCGTTACGTCGACGGCGAGATCGTGCAGTCCCTCCCCGAAGACGCGCCACGTCCGACCAGCGACGCCGAGCGGCCTGACGGTGCCGATCCCCACGCGGACTCTACCTTGAGGCGCGCGAAAGCGCCGCCAGAGTTCACCGCGAGGCGGCGACGGCGCTGCTGAGGCGTCGCGCGACCAGGCGTCCGGAGCCAGCGGGTCGGAGGCACCCGCGCCCGTCACGTTGGAATCGCTTGAGCGTGGCTTTGCCAGTTCGGGTTTCCAGACCTTTGAGTTGGCGCCGGGCAGCCTCTCATCGCTTGCCACCGAGCCGCAGGGCCATGACGAATCGCCCACCTTCGGTCCGACCCCTGCCGAGGCGGCGACCAGCCCGCGGAGCGCCGCCGTCTCTAAGGTGGCGCAGCCTCACGAGTCGAGCTTCGCCCCCGCGACCTCCGACGCCGCGGTGAATGTGCTGCCCGAGCCTGCGCCTGCCACCGAACCGGCGGACGATGACTACGACGCCCGACTCGCACGTGCGCGGCGCTGGCAGGCCGAAGATCGCACCAACGAGGCGTTGGCCGAGTATCGCAGCATCATCAAGAACGCCCCCGGTCTGCTGCCCGAGGTGATGGACGATCTGCGCCAGCGCATCGCCGCCGCGCCCAGCGATCCTGAGGCACACCGCTTGCTCGGCGATGCCTATGTGCGCCAGGGCGAGTATCTCGGCGCGCTCGAAGCGTATAATCGGGCGGTCGCGCTCACCGACGGCGATTCATAGCCGCCGCGCGCCAGGGTAGGAGGGCCAAGCGTGGACGCTCTATTGCAGCGACTGCTCGAAATTGATGGCGTCACGGGGGCGTTGCTGGCTGGCAAAGACGGCCTCGTGGTCGCCAGCACGCTTGAAGGTGAGGAAGAAGAGTTCCTCGGCGCGATGGCCGCCGCCTGCTTCGACGCCTCGTCGCGTTATCTCGGCCAGCTCAACATGGGGGATGTGCGCCACGCCATCTTCGAGACGCCGGCGGGCGTGATCCAGGTCACCGACTCCGGCGAGTTGCTGCTCGTCGTGCGCTCGACGCAGCATTCGAATATGGGGCGCATCCGCGCCGAATGCGGACATGCGAGCCTCCGGCTGGCCGAGCAGGTCGGCAGTTACTAGAGAAGAGGGACACGCTTCGTGGAACGAACATTGATCATCGTCAAGCCCGACGGCGTCAATCGTGGGCTCGTCGGCGCCGTGTTGAGTCGCTTTGAGTCGCGCGGCCTGAAGATCGTCGGCCTCAAGCTCATGCGCATCTCGCGCGACCTCGCGGATCGTCACTACGCCGAACATCAGGGGAAGGGCTTTTACGAGGGTCTCGTCGCCTTCATCACCTCTGGTCCCGTCGTCGTCGGCGCCATCGAAGGCCCCGGCGCCATCGCGATCGTGCGCACGATGATGGGTGCGACGAATCCCGCCAACGCTGCTCCCGGCACCATCCGTGGCGACTACGGCGTTGCCGTCAGCTTCAACATCATCCATGGCTCCGACGGGCCAGAGTCGGCGCAGCGCGAACTTGCCCTCTACTTCTCCTCCGAGGAGCTGCAAGAGTACGACCGCAACACCGACCGCTGGGTCGGCGGCGACTAGCCGCTACCGCTCGCGGCATCGCATACCCACGCGACGTGTAGTGCGCCACCGCGTGACGGCGCGGAGAGGCTGGCCCGACCCCACATCGGACCACCTCTCCACCCTTAAGCGCCACCTCGCCCGCCCTACGCCTCCACCGCTCGCGGCCACAAGTCGGCGCTGCGCTCATCGTTGAGGCGCTTGGCCGCCGCCACGAATTCCGCCAGCGGCACGGCGCCGACGTTCTCGTTCGTGCGCAGCCGCAGCGAGACCGCTTCGCTTTCGGCCTCTTTGTCGCCGACGACCAGCATGTAGGGCACCTTCTGCAGTTGAGCGTCGCGCACCTTGGCGTTCATGCGCTCTTTGCGCGCGTCCACCTCCACACGCAGCCCGGCGCGGCGCAACTCGTCGGCGACGTGGTTGGCGTACTCCAGGTGGCGCTCGTCGGAGATCGGGATCACTACCGCCTGCACGGGAGCGAGCCAGACCGGAAAATTGCCAGCGTAGTTCTCGATCAGGAACGCCATGAAACGCTCCATCGTCGAGAGCACGCCGCGGTGGATCATCACCGGACGATGCGCCTGACCATCCTCGCCGATGTACTCCAACTTGAAGCGCTCCGGCAGCGTGAAGTCGAGTTGCACCGTCGAGATCGTCTCGTCCTTCCCCAGCACGTTCGCCACCTGCACGTCGAGCTTAGGTCCGTAGAAGGCCGCATCGCCGATGCTCTCGTAATACTTGACGCCGAGCGAGTCGAGCGCCTCACGTAGCGCCGCCTCAGAGGCCTGCCACATCGCCTCGTTATCCTCGAACTTCACCTTGTCGTTCGGGTCACGGAGCGAGAGACGATACGTATACTCCTTGAAGCCCATCACGCGATAGGCCTCTTCAATCAAGCGGACCACCTGGACGAACTCGCCCAGCATCTGTTCCGGCGTGCAGAAGATGTGCGCATCGTTGAGCGTCATCGCTCGCACGCGCGAGAGTCCCGCCAGCTCGCCGGAGCGTTCCAGACGATACATCGTGCCGAGCTCGGCGATGCGGATCGGCAGATCGCGATACGACCGCATCTTCGACGCGTAGATCTGGATGTGGTGCGGGCAGTTCATCGGGCGCAGCACCAACTCCTCGCCGCTCTCCATCTCCATCGGCGGATACATCGAGTCCTGGTAATGCTCCCAGTGCCCCGACGTCTTGTAGAGGTCCACCTTCGCCAGCGCCGGCGTGTAGACGTGTTGGTAGCCCTGCGCGCGCTCGACGCCAAGGATGTAGTCTTCGAGCAGCCTGCGCACCGTGGCGCCTTTCGGCAGCCAGAGCGGCAGCCCCGCGCCTACCTCGTCGCTCACCATGAAGAGCTCTAGTTGCTTGCCGAGGCGGCGATGATCGCGGCGTGCGGCCTCTTCGAGCCGTTCGAGGTAGGCGTCGAGTTCTTCCTGCGTGAACCAGGCCGTCCCGTAGAGGCGCTGCAACATCGGGCGCTTCTCATCGCCGCGCCAATATGCCCCGGCCACGCGCTGCAGCTTGAAGGGGCCGATCTGCCCCGTATTTTCCACGTGCGGGCCGCGGCAGAGATCAAGGAAAGGCCCTTGCTGATAGATGCCAACCGTGGCGTCCGGCAAGTTCTCGATGATCTCTACCTTGTAGGGTTGATTACGTTCGCGGAAGTAGGCCAACGCCTGCTCGCGCGGCCACGTGCTGTGGACGAAGGGCTGCTTGGCGGCGATGCTCTGCCGCATGCGCTCCTCGATCGCCGGCAGGTCCTCCGGCGTCAACGGGCGCGGCAAGTCCATGTCGTAATAGAAGCCATCCTCGATGGCGGGGCCAATGGCGAACTTCGCCCCCGGAAAGAGGTCTTGCACGGCCTCGGCCATGACGTGCGCCGCGCTGTGGCGCATGCGCTGCAACGGCGTGTACGCCACCGACGAGGCCAGTTCCTGTTCGACAGACATTGCGGGTCATCCTTTCTCGGAGTTCATCGGCAACGGGCCTAAGCGTTACTCCGCGCTCCCGTGTTCATCAGGCAGATTGAGGCACTGTTGTGCCGCGACGTAGCGTGCGCGAGCATCAGGCGCGCGCAGCGCCAGACGCAGCCGCCAGGCAAAAGCGGCATCCATTTCGGCCAGCCGTCCAAGCAACTCGTTCGCGGGCGGCACGGCATATGCCCGCGCGAGGAACCATTCGGCGCCGATCTGCCGCAGCACGCCGTCGAGCAGCAGCGCCGCCGCGTCGGGGTCGCGCTCGAGAAGCTTGGCTACATGGGCCAGTTCCTCGTGGAGTGCCGCGCGCCGTGCGCTGCCGAGGTCGCCGGGCTGGCGCGGTCGGCCATCCCGCGCGGCGTTCAGCCGCTGGATGCGTCGTCGAGCCATCATACGTATCACCGTTCTTTCATCACTCAGCACAGATTTCCAATGCGGTGCATCGCAATGCCCCGCAGCGAGTCAGGCGCGTCGGGTCGCGCCGCCGGTGGTGAGCCGGCGGACCTGAACTCCTCGATCTCTGCTGAATGACCGGTGACGCCACATGCTAGCGCGACCTTTCCGCATCGTGTAAGCCGTCTCCGTGGCTGGCCGAGAGTCATCTGCACGCCAGCCACGACATAAGGGCGCTGTTGACGAAGGCCAACAAAAAAACCCTCCGTCCTCTCAGGGACGAAAGGGTTGCAACAATCCTCTCGTGGTTCCACCCACGTTCGGCGCGCCCAGTTCGGTGACGGGGTGCGCCCTCTTCGTTGGCCGCTAACGAGGCCATTCGCGGTTCCCTACTGTCGCCATGTAGCGCGAGTTCGGAACTCGGGCTGACGGGTGGTTTTCGCCGGAGCGTCAGCCGAGGGCGGCTCTCATCCACCGTTGCGGTGGCCGCCCCTCGCTGTTGGCGCGCTTCGACTACTCGTCCCGATCTTCGCCTGTCCATTGGAACATACCACCGCGGCACGCCAAAGTAAAGCGGCTACCCCCGCGCGTGTGACGCCGCCGTGATGTGCGCAGGGTTGGCGTGACAACCGCGTGACTCCCTGAGGCTAGACTCTGGTTGTCGGAGGAGCCGAGAACGGATGCAGACAGCATGGCGACCATCCCCTCCGGCTCGCACTTCTCGACTAGCGGCACGCCACCAGCACATTGCGGCTGGCGCTCGGAGAAACTCAGGAGGCATCGCATGTTGAACCGGATCAAGCTGTCGAATGTAAGGCCCGAGGCGGCGACGCAGATTCCAGAGCCGCAGATCGCAAAGTTTCTCTTCGCTGATACACGAGTTGCCTGGGTCTGGTTGATCGTTCGCGTCTATGTTGGCTGGCAGTGGCTCGTTGCCGGTGTGGAGAAGTTGACCGGCCACAATATCGATCTCGGCCACTGGGGCGACAAACCCTCGACGGCCTGGGTCTTCAACAGCAGCGCGGGCACGGCGATGAAGGGTTTCGCACAGGGAGCGCTTGCCAAGTCAACGGGCGCACACGCGAGCGTCCAGGGATGGTATGCGGACTTCCTCAAAAACTGGGTCATTCCGAATGCCGGGTTCTGGTCGTTCATCATCACCTTCGGTGAACTCGCGGTTGGCCTGGGCCTGATCGTTGGCGCGTTGACTGGTATCGCCGCCTTCTTCGGTGTCGTCATGAACTTCAACTACCTGCTGGCTGGCACGGTGAGCACCAACCCGATCCTCGGCTTCCTGGGCATCATGCTCATCCTCGCCTGGCGCGTCGCTGGCTACTACGGTGTCGACCGCTACCTGCTCCCGGTGCTTGGCACCCCCTGGACGGGCACGCTCACCACTGAGTCAACGCCCGAAAAGCCCACGGAGCCGAAACAGCCCTTGACACACGCTACCGCGTAATCCTTCGCGCGGCGCTCTAAGAGTGCTCCCCCGTAACCATGGCAGACGAAACTGCATGGATGCGGGGGTAGCGCTTTTTCCGGGATAGTGAGCGCGCCAGCGGGTCGCCATCCCCTCAAGATCACCCCCGGCGCCTCCGTGACGGAATGCGTTGCCCGGTAGGTCCGGCAAGAAGGCCAACGAGGATGACCAGGGCAGTGGCCGCGGCGGCCCAGGCGTAGCCAGCCTCGAAAGCGATCAGCAGAGCCCAGACGAGCGAGATGCCGCCGAGGAGCAGAAAGCCGACCGGGTACGCCCCACCACGGATCGGCACACGCACCCAGTGGAGCGCGGGCGACGGGATCGTCCCGCGAGAGGCCAGGATTGCATACAACACCAGCGCCGCGCCCGCCGCCGCACAGCAAATCGTCCCCGGCAGCACATCGCGAGCGTGCGGCGCCAGGCCGACCAGCACCGCGCCCACGACGCAAGCCGCCGCCAGCGCCACGGCGATACCGAATCCCACATGGTTCGCGCGGCCGGCTGGTAACTCACGCAGGGGAATGCGGCCCTCGCCGGTGAGCGGGTGCAACGGGTCGGCGGCCCCGCGTGTCGCGCTGGCCGGTACGCGCGCCACCAGCCAGACGCCAATCGCACTGACGCCAACGCCGGCGAGTGGTATCAGCCGGTCGAGTGGTCGTGAGAGATTCAAGATGTCGAACGGCAGAAGCAGCAGCGAAGGCAGCGCGAACACGCAAATGACGCCGAGGCAGCCGGAGATTGTGGAGCTATAGCGCGGCGATTCGGCGGCTTCTCCTGCGGCGTGAACGCGTGGAGCGCCATCATCGTCAGCAGGCATCACTCCTCCAGTGCGAACGCCTCCGCCTCCCTGTCGCGCCAGCGTTGCGCCAGCGTTCGGCGCGGCACGCGAGCATCATGCTCCGCCCTTGGTCGCCGGGAAATCCGGGCGGTAGCGCGGATCCTCCTGTTGACGGCGGCGATTCTCGGCGTTTTTGCGGACGTAAGCGTCATAGAGTTCGTCGGCGCTGAAACCCTGGTCAAGGGCCAGTTGGACGAAGAAATGCAAGATGTCGGCGGTCTCGTCGAGGCGTGCGGCGCGGTTGGCGTCGAGGTCGGGTCCATTCTTCCAGGGCTTCCAGCCAAGCTCATTGTCCAACTCGCAGCACTCGTGGACGATCGCACGGGTCCAGGTGGCGCAGCGTGCGCGCGGCTCCCAACTATAGAATCCGTCGGGGCGAACGCTGCGGTAGAACTCCGCGAGGCTCGCTTGCCGCGCGAAGATGTCGCGCAAGAGATCGGCGTGCTCGGGCGGCGAAATCTGGTCAGTCACGGCGTCATCTCCCCCTTCGCGCGGGCCGATCGTCGGCGGTTCACCACTGAGGCATTGTACCGCAGTGACATTGCCCGCGGGTGTAACATAATAGCGTAGTACACGTCAGCGTACCTCTCGAATAGTTGCGCCCTATCGGCGCCACGTGGAGGGGCGAGGAGGCTCGGCGTGTCGCTGCGGAGGCAATGGGTGCACGACGATGACGCAGCGCCGTCGCAACCGCTAGGTTCGGCCGCGTCGACTGGCGATCCTCGGAGTGTGCGCGCGCTCTACGAGCAGTACGTGACGCCGATCTATCGCTTCATCTACGCCAAAGTCGGCAACCGCGAAGAGGCCGAAGATCTCACCTCGCAGGTGTTCATCAAGGCGCTACGCGGCATCGACGCGGACCGCGACGCGGAGAGCATTCAGAGCTGGCTCTTCCAGGTGGCGCGCACAACGGTGGCCGACCACTGGCGTGGCTTCTACCGGCTGCGCGCCGACTCGCTCGACGATCTGTTGCTGGCGGGTTGGGAAGTGCCCGCGCGTGCGGAACTGCCCGTCACCGACGCCGAGGCGCGCGTTGAGCGCATCCTCACGCGTCTGCCGCAACGCTACCGCGACGTGCTGACCTGCCGCTTCCTGCTGAACTATTCGGTGCGCGAGACGGCGGAGAAGATGCGCCTCTCCGAGGCGAACGTCAAAGTGCTCCAGTTTCGGGCGCTGAAGCGCGCGGCGAAAGAGGCGAGCGCGTTACAAAGCATTCCCTGAGGCTCCGCGCACCCGCTAGCGCAAGCGGGGTCACCATGAGGCAAAGCTCGACAAGCATGACACAGTTGGAGACAGTATGGGGCCGCGAGACGACGAACTGACGAGCCTTGACGCCAGCGGCGACGTGGGCGACGACGGCTCCGAGCCGGCGGAGAACGTAGAGCAATACGTTCGCCTGCACGAGCACGTCGAGCGTTTGCGGGCCGACGTGCGCCCGCCGCAGCCTGGCGCGCTCGAGCCCGACGAGGCCGCGGCCTACCCAATGGCGGCGTTGTTCCGCGCGGCTTCACCGGGAGCGGATACGCCCGATCCGCGCTTCGTCGCCGCGCTGCTCGAGCGCATGGAGCGCGCGGCTCAGGGCCAACCCTCCGTCGATGAGCCAGCCTCGGCGAGCGAGTCGCCTGCGCGGGCCGTGCCGCCACAAGCGCCGCGCCGCGGTGTGTCGCGCCGGTCGCTGCTCAACGTGGGACTCGGTGCGGCCGCTGCCGCCGCTGGATTGGCGGCGGGAATTGGCATCGAAAAGGCCCAGCGGCCCGACGGCACACCGCCCACGCCGCCCGATGTGCCCCTCGTGCGCGAGGCGAGCGGCACGTGGGTGGCCGTGGCGACGACCTCGGCGCTTCCGCTGGGGAGCGTGCTGCGCTTCTCGACGCCAACGATTGTGGGGTATGTGCGTCACACCAGCGCCGGTTTTTCCGCGCTTTCGGGTGTCTGTACGCACATGGGCTGTCTGTTGCAATGGAACAACGCCGCGCGGACCTTCGATTGCCCCTGTCACGGAGGGCGCTTCACCGAGGATGGCGCCTCAGCGCCGGGTTCTGCCGTGATCTACAAGCCACTGCCCCCATTGAAGACCAAGATCGAGGGCGGTTCCGTGTGGGTGCTGGTGGCGAGTGCGCCCGCGCCGAGCGACTCCAGCGCGACGCCTACCGCGTCAGGCAAAGGGACCTATGGCACGGGGGGGTAAGTTGGCGGGAAGTCGGCGCAGCCCGGGCCACTTCGTCAGATGCGAAAGCGCGAGGGGAGGATGCCGAGTGCCTCGCGATACTTGGCGACGGTGCGGCGCGCGAGTGGCAGCCCACGGTCGTGGAGCAACGCGGTGAGATCTTCGTCGCTGTAGGGCTTCGCGCGATCCTCACCGTCGATCAGTTCGCGCAATTGATCCTTGGCGGCCAGCGAGCCATCGAAGAAGTCGTCGAAGGGAATGGTGCGCCCCGTCGGCAGCAACACATATTTGTTCGCCGTGGCGCGGCTGACCGTCGATTCGTGCAGTCCCACCTTTTCGGCAAGCTCGCCACGGGTCAGCGGGCGGAGTGCGCGCACTCCGTGCTCGAGGAAGTCGTACTGATACTCGATCAGGGCGTTAGAAATCAGCATCAGCGTGTGCCAGCGCTGACGCACGCAGTCGATGAAGAAGCGCGCGCGCGACGCATAGTGACGGACGTGATGGCGCTCGTCCTCGCTCAATGCGCTGCGCGGACCAGTTGCCACGCGGCTCTGGTGCGAGAGCGCGCTATACAGCGAGTTCGTGTCGAAGCGGAACCGCCGCCGCTCGACCACTTCGGCCTCGAACCCCTGCTCCGTGCGCCGGATCACCACATCAGGACGGACGAGGATGTTACGTTCCGGCGACGAGACGAGCCCCTCGCCGGGGACGTCGCCAGACTCGAAGACGTGCGCGGGATACGGGTTGAGATTGGATCGGATGAAGCGCCACGCCTGCTTCACCGCCGTCCCGGTGACGCCGAGGCAACGCGCGATCTCGGCGAAGTGATGCTCGCCCAGCTCGTGGATGTGGCCCTCGATCAGTGGCCTGGCGATGGCGGGCGCCTCGCCGCGCGCCTCAAACTCCGCCAGTTGGATCAGCAAGCACTCGCGCAGGTCGCGCGCGCCGATCCCCGGCGGATCGAGCGACTGGAGTGTAGCAAGCACCGCCTCCACACGATCCGCGGGCGCGCAGACGGCTTCGCTGGCCTCGGCGACGGTTACAGTGACGTAGCCATGCCCGTTGAGGCTGCCGACCAGATATTCGGCGACCGCGGCATCTTCATCGGCGACGATAGCGCCAAGCTGCCTTAAAAGATACTCTTGCAGCGTCATGCCGGTGCTGGTAACGTCGAGTGGGTCGAACTCGCGCTCCTCGCCCCCGCTGAGGTCCGCAGCGCGCGGCGCGCGATCATCGTCCCAAGTGCCGAAGTCCGCCGCGTCTCCGCCGCTATCCGCGACGGCGCGGTCGCAGGTGGGGCAGAAGCCGGCGTGCAGCGCGGTGCCACAGCGTAAGCAATGCGCCACCTCTTCCACTTCGAGCGCGGGGTTCTCGCTCAACTCTCCCGCGATCGCCTGCTCCAACTCCTCCGCCGAATACTGCAGAATCTTGATCGATGCGATCAGCTTTGCCGAGATGTTCAGCGCCTGGGACTGCTGGGTCGCGCCGTACTGTGACTGTTCAAGGTACATCGGCCTGATCCATCTTCCCATTGCTTGTCGTCACGGCGGCCTCGCGTTCCTTGGAGCCGCCCGCCATCGCGCGACCCCACGCCTCCGTAGATCACGAGATCACGCCCGCGCTATCACATCCCCAGTTCCCAGCGAGCGTCCTCAGACATGCGCTCAGGGCTCCACGGCGGATCGTAGGTCAGCGTAACGTTGACCTGCTCCACGCTCGGCACCTCGCGAATGTGGCCCTCGACATCGCCCATCACTTCCGGGCCAACGGGGCATCCGATGGCGGTGAGCGTCATCGTCACGTCGACGGTCGTGCCCTCGATCTTCAGGTGATAGATCAGGCCGAGATCCACGATATTAACCGGAATTTCAGGATCGTAACATTCACGCATGGCCTCGTAGACGGCCTCGACGTCGATGGGGGTCTCGCCGACGATCTCCGTCTCGGGATGCTCTTCCGCCATGATAAGGACTCCTCGAAAACGCGGTACACGTGGGCGGCGTCGACTTTAGGCGGCTGCCCGGCGACGGCCCACGCCTCCACTATACCTTTGAACGCATGGCGCGGTCAAAGCGTCTCCGGCGCGCCGCCTCCGCCCGCAAGCGTCCCCGCGCCCCGAAAAAGCGTGCGGAGCGCGCCGGCGGCCAGCGGAGTGTCGAGCATGTCGAGCGCGGCGACCAGAGCGGGCGTCATCGGCAGCGAGGCGTCCGACCCACCGTCGCGGAGCGCGGCCGGCGCGAAGAAATCGCCGCCGTCTGTCTCAGTCGGATGAAAGCGGAAGGGGCCGTCCGAGCGGGCAAGGAACAGCGCCGTCATCTCCGTCTCGCTCGGCGAGTAGACGACGCATTTGCCCGCATAGATCAACGGCAGCGTGACGCCAAGTTCCTCGCGCACCTCGCGGACGGCGGTGCCCGCGTACTCCTCGCCAGCCATCACGTGGCCCGAGGCGGAGGCGCAGTAATAGCCGGGGAATAGGTCCTTGCTGGCGGAGCGCCGTTGCAGCAGCACGCGACCATCCGAGCCGAAGATCAGCACCTGGACGCTGCGATGCCACAGCGTGGGATCGGCATGCGCCTCACCGCGCAGCACGGTACCGATCACCACATCATGCGCGTCGATGCGATCGAAGCGTTCGGTGGGGTCATCCGTCGAAGCAGGTCTGCCAGTCACGACGTGCTCCTTCCAGTAGGTTCGCCGTCCAAAATGAAGCGTTCGAGCGCCGCGGCCGCGCCGTCCACCTTGTTGGAACCGGTGAACGCCTTGGCGACCGCGCGCACCTCTGGCGCGGCGTTGCCCATCGCCACGCCCAGCCCCGCCACTGAGAGCATCGAGACATCGTTGATGCCGTCGCCGATCGCCAGGGTCGATTCAACCGCAACGCCGAGCCGTGCGGCGAGTCGCAACAGCGCCGCGCCTTTTGAGGCGCCCCGCGCGAAGACGCTCAGCTCAGAGGTGCCGTAATTGCCGATCGGCAAGAGTTGCCACCCGCAAGGCAGCGTGGCGATCGACTCGGCGGCGCGGCTCAAATGCTCCAGCGGCCCGAAGGCGACGATACGCACCAGCGGCGCGGGATCGTCGGCCAACTGTGCCAGGGGCAGTTCGGTGATCTGTTCCGAGAAGCGCTCGACGTACTCGTGCTCATACGCCGAAGCGTGCACCGGCGGACCAACCAGCAGACGCTCGCCGCTACTCTCCGCGTACTGCGCGATGGGCCGAAGCGCCTCTGCGCCGATCGCCGCGACGACCTGCCGCGCGGTCGCCCGTGGCAGCGCGCGCGTCGCCAGGATCGTCCCGCTGGGATACTCGCGCAGTTGCGCGCCGTCGTAGAGAATCAGCGGCCCATCCAGTTGCAAGCGCCCAGCGACGGCGGCTGCACCGGCGAAGCGTCGCGAGGTCGCCAGCACGACGGTGACGCCCCGCGCCATCACCGCGCCCACCGTAGCGCGCGTCCGCGGCGTGAGCGCGCCAGAGCCGTCGAGCAGCGTGCCGTCGAGATCGAGCGCGACGAGGCGATACCGCGGAGGCGCAGCGTGCTCGCTCATGAGCCGGGCTTCCCGTCGACGCTCGCCCCGGTCGTGCGCTTCGGCGCCGCGGGCAGGCGGCGCGCGAGGGGAAACAAGGCGACGAGCACCACGAGCCCGCAGGTGACGATCACCAGCGCCAGGTCGATCTGCGAGCGCCATGCGGCGAACGCCGTAGCGGAGGGATGCCCGCTGACGTGCCGCGCCATCTCCATGCCAGAGACCAGCAATTCGCAGACGCCGCTCGCGATGAACCAGACGGCGACGAGCATCAGCACATACTGCGCGACAGTGCGCCAACGTCCCGATCGCGCGATACGAAGCGCCACGATGCCGCCCAGCAGCACCTGGCCAACGGCAAAGAGCAAGGAGAGCGCGAGGCTCACTGGCGATGACGTACCCTGCCTCCGAACCTACAAGCGGAAAGCGCGAAGTTCGCGCACCATAATAGTCATCAGGGATCGTGCCGCGACGGAGCGTCGCGTGTCAAGCGACGCCCAGGGTTCCTGCCTGCTCGTCTGCGCGGCTCCAGTCCGGGCGTACAGCGTGCTCCAACTCCTGAGCGTGCGGAAAGTGGCTTCCGGGCCGCAAAGCGCGTACGCGCGTTCCGCCACCACTTGTTATCCGCGCGAGCGTGTGGTACACTCGATGCGAACAGATGTTCTGTAAATATTTCCGACCAGGCCATAACTTCCGGCCTTCTCAGCCCTCTTCCCCTTGCGTTCAGCCACGAACCGGTGCACACGACGAAAAAGCGGAAGAAAACGGAAATTAGTTACGCGTCGTCCGCCACTGGCCGGGGAGTATGTGCCCCCGAGCCGCAAACGTGTCGCCACATGGCCACGCGCGCGAGATGGTACGATAGCAGCAGCGTCACCCAGTGGCAAGCGTGGCGCGCTCAGCGACGCGGCGGAGGCAGAGTGATGGAACTCCACGGAGTACAGGTGACATGGCTCGGACACGGCACGTTCAAGATGCGCACGCGGGCGGGCAAAACACTGCTGCTCGATCCCTGGGTCCAAGGCAACCCGGCCTGCCCCGATGACCAGAAACAGGTCGGCAAGCTCGATACGATACTGATCACCCACGGCCATGGCGACCACATCGGCGACGCGGTAACGGTGGCCCGCGACGCGCAGCCCGATCAGGTGGTCTGCGTCGTCGAGATCGGCGCCTGGCTCGAGAAGAAAGGCGTGCAGAACATCGTTGCCATGAACAAGGGCGGCACGCTCGACCTCGGCTGGGTGAAGGTGACGATGGTTCATGCCGACCATAGCTGCGGCATAACCGAAGGCGACGAAATCATGTATGGCGGCGAGGCGGTGGGCTACGTGCTGCGCTTCGACGACGGCCTCAGCCTCTACGCCACGGGCGACACGAATGTCTTTGGCGACATGCGGCTGATCAGCGATCTCTACCATCCCGAGGTCGTCATCCTGCCGATCGGCGATTACTATACGATGGGCCCTTGCGAGGCAGCTTATGCTGCTCGCTTGGTGAACCCGCGCGGCGTTATCCCGGCACACTACGCCACCTTCCCTGCGCTCTCCGGCACGCCCGACGCGCTACGGCGCGAGTTGCAGGCGCTCGGCGCTGGGCAGATCGAAGTCGCGGAGCTGCGTCCCGGCCAGACGCTCGGGTAGCGGCGCGCCCGGTGGTATACTCAGATGCAGCGGTTTTCTCCGCTGAGATAGGTGTGTGGCATGTCAGACCGCGACCGCGATCTTCATCTCGTTGGGCGTCCGCAGGGCGAGGCGCTGCGTCCGATCGACTTCGACCTCAGCGACGTGCCGACGAGTGGCCCTCTGGTCGACAGCTATGGCCGGCGCATCAAGAGTCTGCGCATCTCGATCACCGACAAGTGCAACTTCCGCTGCGTCTACTGCATGCCGGCGGAGGGGCTGCCCTGGCTGCCACGCGCCGAGATCCTGACCTATGAAGAGATCGCGCGGCTCTCGCGCGTCGCGGTCGATCTGGGGATCGAGCAGATCCGTCTGACGGGTGGCGAGCCTCTGGTGCGCCGCGACGTCCCCGAGTTGGTCCGCATGCTCCACGCCCTGCCCGGCTTGCGCAGCCTCAGCCTGACCACCAACGGCGTGCTGCTCACCAAGCTGGCGGGTCCGCTCGCCGAGGCGGGGCTCACGCGCATCAACGTTAGCGTCGATTCCCTCGTGCGCGAACGCTTCGCCGAGATGACGCGCCGCGATGCGTTGGCGCAAGTGATGGCCGGGCTTGAAGAGCTTGAGCGCCATCCGAGCATCCAGCCAATCAAAATCAACGCGGTGGCGATGCGCGGGTTCAGCGAAGCCGAGGTGCTCGACTTCGTGCGCCTCGCGCGCCGCAAGCCCTACGTCGTGCGCTGGATCGAGTTCATGCCGCTCGACGCCGACCAGATCTGGCGCAAAGAAGACATCCTCACTGGCGGCGAGCTTCAGGCGATCATCGAGGCCGAGTATGGCCCCCTGGTGCGCATCACCACCGGTGATCCCGCCGAAACCGCGCGGCGTTATACTTTCGCCGACGGCGTTGGCGAGATCGGCTTCATCAATCCGGTGAGCGAGCCGTTCTGCGCCTCCTGCGACCGCATCCGCCTGACCGCGGATGGCCACCTGCGCACCTGCCTCTTCGCGCTCGAAGAGACCGATCTCCGAGGCATCCTGCGCTCCGGCGAAGGCGACGAAGCGCTCGCCACGGCGATTCGCCAGGCGGTCTGGCACAAGGAACTCAAGCACCACATCGGCGACAAGCGTTTCCGGCGTACGGCGCGCACCATGTCGGCAATCGGAGGCTAGCGACGCCTCACGAGAGCGTCAACGTCGCCATCAGTTGGGCCTCTTCATACGCCACGAGCACGCCGCCGCTCAACGCGTCGGGCAGCCCGCTCGTGCTCGTGCCGGAGCCATTGCCAGTCCCCAGGTAGGCGATGTCGGCGTGCGAGACGAGGTCGCTCGCTCGCGTGCTGTCCGTGGGGTTGTTGAGCAGCGCGAGGGCGTCGGCCCTGACCACGCCCAGCGCCCGATTAGCGTTGGTGAGCGCCTCGACGGCGTCGCGGACGCGCAACTTGATGTAGGAGTCCGCGTCGGGCTGGCCACCGGCAAGCGCCGCATGCGCCGAGGCGCTATCGAGGTAGCTTTCGCCCTGTCCGTAGGAGATATAGCCCACCGCCTTCGCACCCGCCAGCGCATGCCCATCGCCCACATTCGTGACCCCATGCCCTGCGCAACTCGTATCGAGCGGGTGGTAATCCTCACCCTGTTGCCCCTCGATGATGTCCAATACCGCCTGCGCCGCGCACGTCACTTTGGTGTTGTCGTGGGCGTCGAACCCAGCCTTGAGCACGTCGGCGACCTGGTCAAGACCTTGTGCCTCGGTAAGCGAACTCACGAGCAGCCCCGGCGCGTTAGGGTTGGTCGACGTGGGAAAGCTGACCAACAGGTGCCCGATATGCACGAATGTCTTCGGCGGGAAACTACCCGAGAGTACGACATGGCCCACCGGGACGTCTACGGATCCCTGTTCGAGGGTGATCTCCACCTCGTTGCCTTCAGTCAGCAGATTCGCGGCATGTGTTCCGTTGACCGTGGGGGCGAACGAGACACTGTACGTATCGCCCTGCGCCACAAGCGCACCCAGCGAGATGATCGCCTCTGACTTGGTGTTAATCAGCCATGCGTGATACGCGGAGCCGGCCGCGGGCGCGGCGAGCCCTTGAGCGACAACCTTCGCCGAATCCGTCGAGCCGGTAGCCCCGCCAGCCTGGCCGGTCCCCGAGTCAAAGAAGGTCACGGTCGCGCCGGGCCTCGTCACCCCGGCTGGCGCGCCGTTGCCCTTGAGGATGAAGACGCCGCCACCTGCCAGCACCAGAAGGATCACGATCGTCGCCGCGACTCGCCCAATCATCTGACGTGAGGGCGTGTGCAGCGCGCCAGCAGGTTGCGAGGCGCCAGCAGATCGCGAGGCGGAGGGCAACGAGTGGTTGCTGGTCGGTCGGGTGGCAACGCCTGCTGCTTCGCGTGCGCCAACCTCGACGTCGCCGCCCGCGCCGTTCTCGGCATCATACCGCTCCGGCGCTCCAGCGGCGAGCGCCAGGACGTCGGCATAGGCCCGCGCAAAGGCCGTCGCGTGCTGGAAGCGTTGGTCAGGGCTCTTGGCAACCGCCCGCGCGATGATGGCTTCCAGACCACCGGGCAAACCAGGGCGTCGCGCCCGCAGCGACGGCGTCTGCGAATAGACGTGTTGCTGCGCCACATCTTCGCGGGTGCGACCAGAGAACATCGGCGCGCCGGTGAGCAGGCGAAACGTCAATGCGCCGAGCGCGTAGATGTCAGTATAGAGATACACCTTCCCACCGACCACCTGCTCAGGCGCCGAGGCGTCGCTCGCGCCGACCAGCGCGGCGAGCTGATCGTCAGAGGCGGTCAACTCGAAGATGCGGCGGACGCCGAAATCCGCGATCACCAACTGTCCGTTGAGGTGGAGAAAGACGCAGTCCGTCGAGAGGTTGCGGTGCAACGTCTCGTGGCGATGGGCGTAGTCAAGGGCATCGGCGATCTGGCTCAGATAGCGCCCTGTTGACACTGGGTCAAGCGGGCCACTCTCCGCGAGCAAACCAGAAAGTGAGCGCAGTGGCTGGTGCGGCCAGACGAGGAAGGGGCTGCCGCGGTAAAGTCCGAAGTCGATAAGCGGCAGAATCTGCGGATGACGCAGGAGCGCCAGGTGTTCTGCTTGCTGCTGGAAGCGTGCGAGATACGTCTCCGCCGCGGGTCCGTCGGTTGGTGGGCGGACCGGCAAGATGCGCAGGCGATACGATTCCCCCTCGGCGTCACGCGCGCCGAAGATCGGCCCAAACTCGTCAGACGCGAGAAGGCGATCGATCTTATAGTTGCCGACGACCGCACCGATCATACGGTCGAACGTCGCATCTGAGGTCATATCCCGCTCATCCCCGAGCCATCCCCATCACTGCTACCGTGCCACCACCACTGTGGACTGCATGTCTCGGCGCGCGCATTCTAGTGGAAGAGCGGTCGTCTGTCAAACCCGAAACCAAGGATACTCATCTACAACGCTACGTTGTTCCCTTACCGCCTCCGCGGGCGAGACCGCCTTTACGAAGATACGCGCCAAGGATACGCACGGCGATCCGCTACCCCCGCCGCGAGTCACTGGCGTTCACCGGGTGAGCTATCCTCTGCCGTGACCACCGCAGGCACGATGCTGAGGTGCGAGTCGCCGCTGAGGGTACCCACCAGCAGATCGGCCCCGTATGCGCGCCGTAGATGTTCCCGCGTGAGGACGACCTCCGGCGAGCCATCGGCAAGCAGCGTGCCTTCGAGCAGCGCAAGTCGTGGAAAGTAGCGCGCGGCGAGATTCAGGTCGTGCATCGCCGCGAGAACGGTGACGCCCTGCTCGCGATTAAGCACTCGTAGCAACTCTAACGTCTCGATCTGGTGCTTGACATCGAGATGCGCGGTCGGCTCATCGAGCAGTACGATGGCGCTCTCCTGTGCCACCGCCAGCGCCAGCAGCACGCGTTGCCGCTCGCCACCGCTCAGTTCGTTGAAGACGCGGTCGGCGAGAGTGAGGGTATTGGTAGAGGAGAGCGCCCGCTGCACTGCCGCACGGTCAGACGACGACATAGCGTTCCAGCTGCCGAGGTGCGGCATTCTGCCCAGCTCGACGACCTGTTGGACGGTGTAGGCAAACTGCACCGAAAAGTCCTGCGGCAGCACGGCGACGGCGCGGGCGAGCGCCTTGCGCGAATACGTCGCGGCCGGGCGCCCATGCAAGGTGACGCTGCCCGTTGTTGGCGTCAGCACGCCGGAGGCCAGTCGCAGTACCGTCGACTTGCCCGCGCCGTTTGGCCCGAGCAGCGCCACCATCTCTCCCGCGGCAAGTTGCAGCGTGATGCCCGTAAAGATCGGCCTTGAGGTGTAGCCGAAACCAACCGCCTCGAAAGCCAGCGCCGCTGGCGTCACCATGTGTAGCCCCCTCCGAAGCGGCGTAGCAGCAGCAGGAAGAACGGCCCACCCACGAGCGCCGTCACGACGCCAAGGGGCAACTCGCTGGGGGCCACAATGGTCCGCGCAAAGAGGTCGGCGAGGACGACGAAAATCGCTCCGAGCAACGCGGCAGCGGGTAGGAGGAGTCGGTGGCGTGGCCCCAGCAGCAGGCGGCACGCATGTGGCGCAAGCAACCCCACAAAGCCGACGAGACCGCTCAGCGAGACAGCGCAAGCCACCAGCAGCGCGGCGAGTGCGACGATCATGACTTTGCATCGCTCGACAGGCACGCCGAGATGCGAGGCCATTTCTTCGCCGAGCGCAAACGTATCGAGTACGGGCGCAAGGACGATCCCGCCAGCGATGGCCGCCGCGACGAGGCCGAGCATCACGTCGACCTCACCCCATCCCTGGACGTTGACGCTGCCGGAGAGCCAGTAGTAGATCTCGACGATGCGCAACCCCAGCCGCTGATTGAGCGCGATCATAAGCGTCTGCACGGCGGTGAGCATGGCGCTGACGGCCACCCCAGCTAGCAAGAGCGTGACGACCGGCGTGCGCCCCCCACGCGTCGCCAGACCGTAGACGAGGGCCACGGCGAGCAGCGCACCGCCGAAGGCCAGCAGCGCGACAAAGCTGAAGCCGAGCCACTCGGCGGCGAAGAGCGCGGGAATGACGAATCCGATCGTCGCACCGAGCGCCGCGCCCGAGGACGTGCCTAACAGCAGCGGGTCCGCGAGTGGATTGCGCAGCAGCCCCTGGAAGAGCGTCCCCGAGGCGCCGAGCGCCGCCCCGACGACCACCGCGCCGACGACACGCGGCAGCCGCACCACCGTGAGGATCGCCTCGTCGGTGGCCGGCCAGGTTCGCGGGATGGAAATCAGGTGCGTTTGGTTGAGGATCACGGCGGCGGTGGTCAGCGGCGAGATGTGCGCCACGCCGATCGCCGCGGCCAGCGATACTGCGACGAAGAGCGCGATGCCCAGCAGCGGCAGCGCGCCCAGGCGCCAGTGACGCGCGACCAACATGATCCGAGCCGTGACGCGAGCCGCTAGAGCGAAGGGAGGTGCGTCGGGCTCGCGCGGATTGCGCCCGCTCGGTCTAATGGGCAGGCTCCGCGACTGATCGGCTGCGGTCACGATGCCCTCCTTCCTTCGCCTTAGCTGTGACGCGCGCTAGGAGAATAGGTCCGGATGCAGGTCTTTGGCGAGCGCTTCGAGGGCGTCCACCAGCCGCGGTCCTGGCTCGCTAAAGAGATCAGCGTTGGCCGAATAGACCCGCCCAGCAGTGACGGCGGCGATTCCAGACCACCCTGGGCGCGAGGCAACCGTACTGACGTCGAGGCCATCGGCGAGAACGATCACCTGCGGGTTGGCGGCGATGATGCTTTCGGCGCTGACGTTGGGATAGCCGCCGGAGTCGCCATCGCTGCCGAAAACGTTGGTTCCCCCAGCGTCGGTAATCAATTCATCGCCGAACGAGCCTTTGCCGAAGACGCTGAACTGATCGTTGTAGGTGCCATCCTCGAGATACACGCTCACGGTTGGCTTGCCCGCGACGGTTTGCTTGACGGCGTCGATGCGTCGCTGGAGACTAGCAACCGTTTGCTGCCCCTTGGCGTCGGCATGCACTAGTTGGCCGACCAGGCGGATTTCGGTGAGGCTGCTTTCGAGTGTTGCCGCGGGCAGATCGACGACTGGAATATGCGCGGCGATCAGCTTGTTCTCGTCCGCCGTGAAGAAGTTGTTGTAGCCCAGGACCAGGTCTGGCTGCAGCGCGATGATCGCCTCGACGTTGAGGTTAAAGGTCTGGCCGTCGGTGATCTTCGGCTTGGCGGCAAGGTCGGCCGGGTAGTCGGTGTAGTAATCGACCGCGACGACCTGCGCGTCGGCCCCGACCGCGGCGAGCATCCCGCTGTCCGCCGCCGTTTCCGAGACGATGCGACGAGGCGTGACCTTGGGAATGGCGATGGTCTGCCCCAGGGCGTCTTTGGTGATGACCGGTGTAGTGGTCGTCGTTGCCGCTGCGCGAGAGCCGCCACAGGCGGCGAGCATGCCGAATACGCCGAGGAGGGCGAGGCCGGCGAGCCGCGGAAGGAAGCGCTTACGGAATGATGAGATCGAGCGGAATGTGCTACCCATAAGTCGATGGACCCTCCGGGGAGACGTGCGCCAGCCAGCGCCACGGCGGCACGACGTCTCCCGCAAAGGACGATAAGCGGCAACCTCAAGCCATCCACCATGCGGCGTCCACCGCGCATCCGATGGCGCGGGGCGAGACAAAAATGCGCCTTCTCCCTAGCAGATAGGAAGAAGGCGCAGCACGGCGCTGCTCTTCTCCTCTTGGCGCGGAGGACTCGAGCACGTGTCCGTGAGGTCGGTCTCCTGGCTCCCAGTAGTCCCGTCAATTGCCCTCGTCGAGCGAGTGGCAAATTCGACCGGGAACGCTGCCTTTCACCTTCCCGCGGGCGTTGAGATCATGCTGATCGTCGTTTAGCCCGCAGTGGCGCTACGTCCTCGCGTAGCAGAAAAGCAGCGGTGATACTGGTTACAGTGGCGCGTCCGCATCGGCTTTACACCGATTTCCCAGGCCAACCGACGGCATTCTGTGCGTCGGTGGCCACCTCGCGGCATGGCGATTCGGTTGTCTGAGCAAGTATAGGGCGGTATTTGCGGCGACGTCAAGCGCTGCGATGCCCTACCCCGCGTGCAGCACCTTCCCGTATAATGAGTGGCGGAGACGGCAGAGGCGGTGAGCGACGGGGGCATAAGTCCGTGGGGCGAGCGATGTTCGTGCCGGCCTTCGCCAAGATCAATCTAACGCTCGATGTGCTTGGCAAGCGCGCGGATGGCTTCCACCTGCTCTCGTCGGTGATGCAGACGATCTCACTCTGCGATACGCTGGCGCTCACGCCGCGCGCCGATGCTACTGTGACGCTGGCCTGCGACGTGGCCGATCTGGAGACCGCGCAGAACCTGGCTCTGCGCGCCGCCAACCTTGCGCTTGCGACAGCGTCGGCGAGTTGTGGCCTAGATATCGAGCTGGCGAAAGGGATTCCCACGCAGGCAGGTCTGGGCGGCGGCAGCAGCGACGCCGCGGCGGTACTAGTCGCGCTCAACACCATGCGGGCACTGGGGCACGATGACGAGGCGCTGCGACGACTCGGCGCGGAATTGGGGTCGGATGTGCCGTTTTTCGTGACTGGGGGAACAGCGCTGATCGGCGGTCGCGGCGAACTCGTTACGTCGCTGCCGGACGCCGAACCACTCTGGATCGTACTCGTCAAGCCACACATCGGCCTCTCCACCGCCGCGGTCTTTGCCGCCTTGGCGCAGCAGGAGTGGACGGACGGCCAGAACTCGAACGCGGTCGCCGCGACGATTCGAGCGGGCGAGCCGCTGCCGCTTGAACGCTTCTCAAATGCACTGGAGGCGGGAGTCTTGAGGACGGTGCCCGAGGTGGCCGCCGCCCGCAGAAGGCTCGTGGAGTTAGGTGCATCCGTCGTGCGACTTAGCGGCAGCGGCCCGACCCTCTTCGCCCCGTTTCGGCAACTGCGGGTCGCGGCTGAGGTGGCGCGTCGCGCTGCCGACGACTCAGTCACGGTTTGGCTGGTCCGCACAGTGAGCAGCGGCGAAGTCGCGCGAGCGCAACGACACGTTGGGTAGTGAGCCGGTCGAGCATCGGCCCAGTGCGCCGATTGCAGAGTTCAGTGGAGCAGACGGTGGCAGTCGCAGAACCTGAACCAGCCCTCATCGAGCGGGCGATCGCCCGCGACGCGGATGCGTTCGGCGAACTCTACAACCTCTATTTCGAGCGCATCTACCGCTACGTTCGCCTGAAAGTTGGCAACGCATCGGACGCCGAAGATGTGACCGCCGTGGTCTTTCTGAGCGCCTGGCGTGCCATCGATCGCTTTTCTCCGAAGCACGAGGCATCGTTCTCTGGCTGGCTCTTCCGACTGGCACATAACGCGCTGGTCGATCGATTTCGACGGATTCGCCCGACCGTCTCGCTCGATGAGGCGCTCGACGAATCTCCGGTGGAGGATGTGAAGCTCAGCCCCGAAGCGACCCTGGATCGGCGGTTGACGATTGCGGAGCTCCAGCGCGCGCTGCTGGCGTTGACCGACGAACAACGCGAGGTCGTCTTATTGCGCTTTATAGAGGGATTGTCGGCCCGCGAGGTCGGCGACATTATGGGGAAGCAAGAAGGTACGGTGCGCGGCATGCAGTTCCGCGCGCTTGAGGCGCTGCGGCGCGCGCTGGCCCGCTCGCGGGAGACGCTTTCGTATGAGCCAGGGTGAACCCCTTCCTGATGAACCGCGCGAACTGACACCCGTCGAGCCTCAGGGCAGTCACGTTCGCGGTTCAAGCGACGCACTGCCTGCGCTGCGCATACCCGTGTGGCTCGCGCATCGCTTGCGACGTTTGCCCCTGCCACTGGCCGAGGTCGCCGAGGCGCGTGTGCGCGTGGAGCAGCGCGTCTTCTCCGCCATTCCGCATACCACGTCGCGCCTGGCGGCCAATCGTCGGCGGAAACGCGTCGCATTCGCCATCGTGCTGACCGTGTTTTCCGCCGTAGCGTGGGTCTCGGCGCTCGCTGCTTCCGCGTCGCCATCATCACCGCTCTACGCGGTCAAGCGCGGCGAAGAGTGGGTCGCCTATCAGACGGCATGGTCACACGGGCGGCGCGGCGACGTGCTGCTAATGGCGGCCCATCGCCGCTTGAACGAAGCGGAGACGATTGCCGACGAGCACGAGGGCACGGCGGTCGACCTGGCGCTGGATCTGCGCGGCAATCTTCTGGAATTGATTGGGCTCTATCAGACGATGAACATCGTCCACGCGACCTCCGCCGAAACGCGAGCGATAGAAGCTGGACTCACGCGTATGCTCCAGGAACAGTCCGACGCTGCCGCGAACGCTGAACTCGCGGGCAAACGCTTATTGGCGACCGCGCTGCGCGAGAACGCGCGTCTGGCGCGCGATGCCCTGGCGCAACGACACCTGACGCTGCCATAAGGCGACACGAGTAGACGGCTTGCGACGCCGCACGATAGACTCTGCCCATGCGCATTGTCATCGCTCACTCGCAACTCCACGGATTCGGCGGCGGCGAACGTGCCGTCCTTGAATTGCTGCGCCGCCTTGGGCGCCGGCATGAAGTCGAGCTCTGGGCAGGGGCATACGCCGCCGACGCGACGTATCCCGACCTCGCCGCATACCCACGTCGCGACCTGAACAGACGCGAGTGGCGCCGCGCGCGCCCCGACGCCGACGCCGTGGTGGCCAACTCGTTCGGGGCACGGCTGCTAGCCCTGCATCACCCACACGTCGTCAGTTACATCCACACGCTGCGATCTCCCTATCTGCATCCAGGGTTGCGGCCATCGCTGCGCCTACGCAGACGACTCGATAGGCGCGCGGTGCGGCGTTCCGTAGCGACGGCGACCAACAGCGCCTTTGCATCGCGTGGCGTGCGGCGCATCTATGGCGTTGCGGCAGAGATTGTGCCGCCCGGGGTGGACGAGCGGCTCTTCGCGCTCCCTGAGCGCGCAGGCGACTACGCTCTGTACGTGGGACGCCTCGCGCCGGAGAAAGGGTTGGAGCGGTTGTTGGCCTGGTGCGCGCCACTCGACCTCGATGTGGTCATCGTCGGAGCCGGCGAGCCCGCCTACGAGCGCGAATTGCGGCGGTTGGCGGGACCGCGCACGCAGTTTCGCGGGGTGCTCACGGGAGCGGCGCTCGACGATGTTTACGCCGCATGCCGCTTTCTGGCCTTCACGCCCCACGCCGAAGAGTTCGGCCTGGCCGCGCTCGAAGCGATGGCGGCGGCGAAGCCGGTGGTGGCGGCGCCGGAGGGTGGCCTGCCCGAGTTGGTGCGCGACGGTGAGACCGGCTTTCTCGCCGCGAACGCCACAGAGTTCGCCGTGGCGCAGCAGCGCCTGCGTGGCTCCGACCAACTCTGCCGCGACCTTGGGCGCGAAGGCCGCCGGCAGGCCCGCGCATACTCGTGGGATCTCTTCGCCAATCGCATCGAGCAACTCTGCCAGCTGTCGACGGCGACCACGTAAGGCGCGACAACCCGCGTGTTATACTGAGATGATAGCCCGTCGCAGAATGACCGTCCCTGCCTCACCCCATTCATGCCCAGGTAAGCGTCGCATGTCTACGCCCTCAAATGCCGATGGAAACGCGGATCAGCCGCGTTCCGTCCCATCGTCACCTGGCAGTTCGTACGACCACCGGCCCGCGTTCGCCAACCGGCTCGTCAGGCGGATGCGAGGATCGGCGAAGCCGCGAGCGCAACGCTTCCTGCGGCTAATGATCGCGGCCATCGGCTATCTCACGCGAACAGCTCCCGTTGGACACGCGTTGCACGCAGGGGACGCGCGAGTCAGGCGCATCCTGGTGATCCGCGTTGATCTCATCGGCGATGTGGTGCTGTCACTGCCGGCGGTGCGGGCGCTGAAGCGGGCGTACCCGGAGGCCGAGATCGACTTTCTGGCGCTGAAGTCGTCGGCGGGCATCCTGGCCAGCGAGCCAGAGATCACGCGAATCTTGACCTTCGATCCGTATTTCTGGCGGCGACGCCTCGGCATGTTCAGTCCGGCGACGTGGCGCGATGCTCTCGTGTTTCTGCGCGAGTTGCGGAGGCAACACTACGATGTCGCGCTGAGCATATCGGGCGACATCGCCAGCATCCTAGCGCGTCTGAGCGGGGCTACGCGGCGCGTAGGGTACGCTGCGGAGGCGTATCCACACCTTTTGACCGATCCTGTGCATGGTGGGCGTTATCGCGTTCGTCAGCATGAAGTCCAATATGTGCTCGCGTTGGCACGCGCCGCCGGGGCCCACGTGACGCCAGCCGACGCGCAGTTGTCGCTGCGGGTGGATCGCGTCGCCTCGGAGCAAGTCGCAGACATGGTGAATGGCGCGCGGGCACGGCTCGGCAAGTCCGGTCCACTGGTGACACTGCATCCCGGAGCGCGGAATGGGCAGGCGAAGCGCTGGCCGGAGGCGCACATCGCGGCGCTCGCCTGGCGGCTCGCTCAGGAACGTGATGCGCTGGTCGTGTTGACTGGCGCGCCTGGCGAGGCTGCGCTGGCCGAGACGGTAGAGCGGCAATGTCGAGGACAGGTCGCCAATCTCTGCGGCAAAACGAGTCTTCCCGAATTGGCGGCATTGCTGGCGGCGAGCGATCTGGTGATCTCGGGCGACAGCGGACCGATGCACATCGCCTGCGCGGTAGGTACGCCGGTCGTGGCGTTGCATGGGCCGACAGATCCTGCAATCAGCGGGCCAACGGCGCCACGTGCGATAGTGCTCAGAGTGCCGCTCTGGTGCGCCCCGTGCTACGATGCCAGCGCCACGGCGGAGTGCCGGTTTGGCAATCCCGTGTGTATGAAGTCGCTTTCGCCCGACCTCGTCTTCGCTGCCGCCATTCGCCAACTGCAGCCCGCCAGCGTCATTCGCGAGCCGGCAGCGCAGGTGATAAGCGGATAACCGCTCAGGATGCCGCGATGCTTCCAGCTACCAAGACGCCCACGCCACCACTCGGTCCACGGTCGCGCATCCTCGTAGTAAAGTTGGCGGGCCTGGGCGATCTGCTGCTGGCGGTGCCTGCGATACGTGCCCTCCGCGTGCGCTATCCCGATGCGCGGATCGACGTGCTAACGTCGCCCGCCGCGGCGCCACTCCTCGCCGACTCGCCGCTGGTCGATCATCTCTATACGCTCGGAGCAACGGCACGCCGGACATCTGACGCGCTCTCACCCACCATACATGGGGTCGCGGCCATGGCGAACGTAGCAGTGAATGTGGCACGCCTCAGCGCTGTTCGCTATGATGCACTGCTCTTGCTGCATCACCTGACTCTCCCTCGCGGGGTCCGCAAGCACCGCACGCTGTTACGGCTGATCAACGCGCGGCTCACCGTGGGGCTCGACAACGGGCGTGGCGGCTTCCTCGATCGTCGGGTGGCGGATGCGGGATTCGGCGCCCGTCACGAGGCCGAGTACTTCTCCGCGGTCGCCGCCGCGCTCGGCGCTCCAGCGGCGGCGCAACCCGCAGGGCCAACGCTTGCTGACCTGGGGTGGGACGATCTCTCGCGCGCCACGGAGAAGCCGCGCGAGCATCGGCGTGTCGCGCTGCATATTGGCAGCGGAACCTACAGTGTCGCGCGACGCTGGCCGATCGAACGTTTCGCTGAGTTCGCCACCGCACTGCACCGGCGGCATGGCGTGGAAGTCACACTGGTTGGTGGCACCGATGAGAAGGCGCTTTGCGGGCAGATGCTTGAGTTGCTGGGGCGACCACATTGGGCGACGCGAGCTGAGGAGGGCGGCACTCCGCGCGACTTGACACGTTCGCTGTTGGCCTGCGATCTCTTCGTGGGCAACGACTCGTTTCCGATGCACCTGGCGACTGCTGCGGGACTGCCTGTCGTGGCGGTGTTCGGTCCGTCGAATGCGCGGGCGTGGGGACCGTACGCCCCCGAAGCGCTGGAGCGTGTGGCGATCGTGCGGCGCGACGACTTGCCGTGCAGCCCATGCTTTTATCGCGGGTACGCGCTGGGAACGCCGGAGGGGTGTCCGCCGCGACCATGCCTTACTGCGCTTGAGGTGCAGCCGGTATTGGCGGCGGCGGAACGATTGCTGCGTCGCGCGGCGTTTGCTTCACGGGACGGCTGAAGTTGCCGATCTCGACGGTCGGCAACTCGCGGTGCAGCGTCTCGATGAATGCGCGCATGCCAAGGATCTCGCCTCGTGGAGCGGGCATGCGCGGCAACAGCACCTCGGGATCGATGTTGAGATTGCGGAGCTGGATCAGTCGTAGGCCCGTCTCGCGAGCGAAAGCTACCAGTGCGGTGACCTCGCCTTCCGCGTCGATCAGGCCAGGGAAGCAAAGCAGGTTGATAGAGGTATAGACGCCGGCGTCGCGGGCGAGCGAAAGCGAGCGCTTGACGTGCTCAAAGGTGTAGCCGATCGGGCGATAATAGGCGTCGTAGGTCTCGCGAACGGCGGAGATGGTGCTGGCCCGCAAGCTATCAAGCCCCGCGTCGTACAGACGTTGAAGCGCACGCGGATTGCTGGCGTTGGTGTTGATGTTAATCGTGCCACTCTGGGTGCGCTCGCGGATGCCGCGGATCGCACGCTCGATCAGGCGCGCCTGGATCAGCGGCTCTCCTTCGCAGCCCTGGCCGAAGCTGATGATAGCATCAGGCGATTGCTCCAGATGGCGCACGGCGACCTCGACCACCTCACTCTCCGTGGGTACAAAGAGCAAACGGTCTTGCGGAGAGACGAGTTCATCTTCGTCTTGCTTGGAGATGCAGCCGATGCACCGGGCGTTGCATCCCGGCGAGACGGCAATGGCGCCCTCCCACCGCCCAAAAAACAAGTTGCTGGCAGTGGGGCATGCATAATCGAGCGCACAATGGGCGTGCTGCTGGAGAACACGGTTCTCCGGCTCGGCGCCTAGGCGCTCCTCGACGAGCCGCCGCAGTCGTCGGGGATCGTAGTTCCGCGCGATCCAGCGCGCCGGGTTGTCCGTCCGCAGTGCAGCGACGTAGATGCGTCCTTGCCATCCGGCGACGGCGGTGTAGCCGAAGAAGGGCAGCGACTGCGTATGTTCGGTCTTCTCATAGGCGGGCAGGCGTGTGCGAGTGTAGCCTATGGGCAGCAGCGCCGCCAGCGCCCAACCGCGCGCCGCAGAGATAGCGGCACGCCCACCACGGTCGTCCGATCCAACGGCAAGGCGGTCTGGCAGCATGGAGAGGGTTGCCCCATCCGGCAGCGGTATCAGGTCATCGCGCGTTAGTGGCTCGCCGTGATAGTCGAGGGCGCGGAGGTCGCGCCGCTCGCCGACGCCGCCATCGGGCGTGCTATACACGACGTAGGGATGCGCTGCGGAGGTCGTCATCAGTAGGGCAATTCTACTTCGGGCAGCGTGGTGTCTGGTGCGTCATTGGGATCGAGGTCGGCATCTTCAAGCGTCCGCTCGAAGACTTCGGGAACGGCGGTTTCCTCACTCGCCAGCGCCGCATCCGGGTCGTTCTGCAGGTAGAGCACACTCAACATCACGTGCGTGCCCAGCGCCGACTGCGCCAGCAGTTGTACCTGCGGCCGCTCGGCAACAAGCCACTCATCTACAAGCCGCTCAAACTGCGCGAGATCGTCGTCGCATACTGCGCTGGTGAACAGTTTATAGCGTTGCATGGAGATACCTGCCCAGCGTAGAGATGTCCAGTGGCTGGGCCCACCTCGATGTGATCGGGGAACGAGGCCCGCCATGGCGCAGATAAACGCGCTGCGCCAAGCATTCTACCACGCGCCTTGCTCGAACTGGCCGTTAGCCCCGACGTGCGGTGATGGCCGCGAAGGCGCCTCGCCAGACGCTGAGGAAGATCGCATTGGTCACGAGGACGACGGCGGCGAAGGTCAGGAAGCCCGAGTTCAGCTCAACTCCTTGGACCCTGTCGGCCACGAAGCGCACAAGCATTGCGACCGGCCAGGCGCACAGCCAGGCGCGCTCGGTATAGGTGACCATGCTGAGGACGCTCGAAGTCGTCTCGCGCCGGAAAGCTCCGAGGAAAGGAGCCACCGCGTACCATGCAGCCATGAACGGCAGCGCGGTGCCGATCACGTAGATCAACGCGCCGAATCCGCTCACCTCACCATGGCTCGTTCGCCCAACACTGACGAACACCAGGAATGACAATGCGTCGCCTACCACCAAAACGATTGCACGCCACGGTGCGCGCTGAATACTCGACGCCTGCGCGGTGCCGATCGATTTTGACGTGGTGGCGGGATCGGACATGGTGAGTGCGGTACCTTTACTTGATTACGCCAGCGATGACGACGATGATCAGCAGGTGGACGATCATGGTGATGGGGAAGAGCCACAAGAACACCTTGATCCAACTCTCGTCTGTCATCTGGCCGAAGTTGGAGCGCCGTGCTTCCGGTGTGCGCTCGGCGGCGACGAGACCCACGGCGATGCGTAGGCGCAACGATGTACGCACCGGTGAGGCTACCAGCCGCTCGTGGACGGCCGTGTGGCATTCTTCGCAGAGCGCCCAGGCATGGTGTTCGTCGGGAACGTCGCCCGTCTCCTCGACAAAAAAGATACTCTTGCCGAGACGCCGCTGGCAGATGTCACAGTGCATACGGCCGTTTGCCGGAGCTGTGGCCGCTGACAGCGCATGGTCGTTGACCGCGACGTCGCCACTCTGATCATCCATGCGCATACTCCTTCCGGCTGAGCCAGCGCGGTGGGAGAGCGACCGATGGGACTACCGTGGACCGCGCGTGGCCTTATTGCAGAAAGTATAACAGGGTCACCACGAATATCCAGATGACGTCGACGAAGTGCCAATACATCTCGCCCGCGGTGACGGCGAAATGCTTGTCCTTGGTGAAGTCGCCACGTAGCGAGCGGAAGAAGAGGACAAGTAGGAAGAGTAATCCCGCAGTGACGTGAGCGCCGTGAAAGCCGGTGATGGTATAGAAGGTAGAGCCGATGACTCCGGTGCTTGGGCCGAAGTTGTTGTTCACGTACTCATAGACCTGGATACCGAGAAATGTGGCGCCGAAGAGAATTGTCAGACCCAAGAAGAGACTAAATCGCTGCTTGTTGCCCTTCTTGAGATTGCTGACGGCGAAGTGCATCCACACGCTGCTGGTGAGCAGGATGGCGAGGTTTACCGCGCCAAGCGTCTTATCGATCTCGGCGCCGTCCAGCGGCAGCGATCCACCGGCGCGCACGCGAAGGTAGAGGTACGCGGCAAAGAGGTTGGCGAAGAAAACCGCCTCCGAGGCGATGAAGAAGACCATGCCATACCAGCCAAGCCCACGCGCAGCCGGCTGGTGTTCTTGCTGCGATTGAGTCTCGCGAACGGCGGTGCTCATTCGAGCGCGTACCCTTTCAGTTCATCAACAAGTGGAAGGACGGTCCATCGCGTGCTAGATCGGCTCCAGACCCCAACCGACGATACAGATAAAGGTAAGGACCAGGCCCACTGCGCTGACCAGCAGAGTTGTCTCCCAGACCAGGACGCCGCCGAACGAGATCAGCGCTGAAGCCGCCAGGAAGAGCGGCCACGTGCTCGGACCGGGGAGGTGGATGCCATGGTGTTCCTCGGCAGCGGCGTAGACAGGCTCGCGGGCAATCGCCGTGACCGGCTCGGGCTTCGTGATCACGCGCACGGTTGCGGCGAAGCCGATCTCGCGCATCAGGCGATTCGACTCTTGCAGATCGCCACTCTCGTTGCGCACGAGCAGCGCCTTCACATTCTTGAAGACCCAGAATTGTTCGGAGTCTAGCGCCTTCGCCAGGGCGTCAAGCTCGCCGTCGTGGCGGATGAACGTCGCCGTCGCGCCGCTGGGGTGCGTGTAGACGACTTCGTAGTTCTCGGCCATCCGATGTTTCTCCTCTATGGCACGCCCGATGTGACGCTCGCAGCATCGGGCTGGGGAACGTGCCGCCGTCATGTCCCTTCGCGAACCTACAACGGCTATTGTACCATTGGGTCCCCGAACGGACTAGACGCGAACCCCGTCATTTCCCATTAGTCCCCGTCTGCGCGGCACGATCGCGTTCGTCGATCAGATCACGGACGGCTTCGATGTCGGTGCGCACACCTCGCAGCCGCAGTGCGATCCAGCCGACGTAGAGCAGAAGCGCGATCCAGAAGATGGCGTATGCCGCCACCAGGAATCCGACGTCACCATGCATGAAGTAGTCCTCCTCGAAGAGCCGCGAACATTTTGGCGAAGGTCAAGAACGACGTGAAGCCAACGGTTCCTCTTCGTGAACCGCGAAGGAATCGGCATCGTCCAGTTCGACGCGGATGCGCAGGCGCTCGACCTCGGCTTGCAGCTTCTGCAGTCGGTACACCTGCAGCAGCAGGAACGCGTAGAGCAGGGTGAACGCAAGCACCGCGACCAGCAGCGTGGTCACCACGGATGCCGGCGCTTTTGGCGTCTGCCCAATCGGAAATTGCGGATCGGGATGCAACGTGCGCCACCACGTGATCGAGAGGTAGTTAATCGGCACGGCGATGAAGGCGATAACGCCGAGCACCGCCGCGTTGCGGGCGCCACTCTCGGTGTGCCCGGTGTATGAGCGGAGCAAGAGGTACCCGACGTAGATGAACCAGAGCACTAGCGTCGTCGTCAAGCGCGCGTCCCACTGCCACCAGGTGCCCCAGACCGGCCGTCCCCAGAGCGATCCGGAGATCAGCGTGAGCGTGGTGAAGACCGTGCCGATCTCGGCGCTGGCGCGAGCTAGCCAGTCCCACCGTTCATCACGCCGCCAGAGATAGGCGATGCTGGCGACACAAACGGTGAAGAAGGCAAGATAGGCGACCCAGGCGATGGAGACATGGAAGTATTCGATGCGCTGGACATCGAAGTCCTGCGAGATGTCGGCAGTCGGCGCGTAGAGAAATGCCATCCATATGGCGGCGGCGATGGTGACCACAGTGGCGCCGCCGAGCGCAAACTCGCCGTAGGCGCTCAAAGGGCTCAGCCTCATCGTCAGCGAGCGCCGTAACCGCTCCAGCGGAGCGGGAAGCGGAATCATTGGAGAGTGACCCGCGGCCTGCATAGTCTGCCTCATTCCTCAATGACAATCGGGAACGTCAGCATCGAAATGCTGAAAAAGATCACATCGAACGCGGCGAGCAGCCCCAGCCAGGGCGTCCCGCCAATTGGCGTCACAAGCCCCTGCGTGGCTTTGACCGCGCCGATCACCACCGGCACGATCAGCGGGAAGACCAAAATCGGCAGCAACACCTCGCGTGCACGCGTGTTCGCGGCGACGGCGGAGAAGAGCGTGCCGATGATAGCGATGCCGAGCGTGCCGAGCGCGACGATTGGAATCAGCGGCGCCTGGAGGATCGGCAGATCATAGATCACAGCGAAGACCGGCAACGCGACGATCTCGACGGCGCCGACGAAGATCAAATTGCCGACGAGTTTGGCGAGAAAGATCGCGCGACGATCCACCGGGCAGAGTAGCAGGCGATCCAGGGAACCTTGCTCTTGCTCGGAGACGAGCGTACGCCCCAGACCGAGGATGCTCGCAAAGACGAAGGCGATCCACAGCGCACCGGGGGCAATTGCGGCCTCATTGCTCACCTGGAGATCGAAGGCGAAGTTGAACACGACGAGCACGAGCAGCGCGAACATGCCCATCGCCAGCCAGACCTGTCGCGAGCGGAGTTCGCAACGCAGGTCTTTCCACAAAAGTGTGGATATCTGTTGCCAGAAGAGGCGAGATGACCTCATACGTTTCCTACGCTTCCCCTGGAATACAGCGTCGTGACGCGCTCGGCCGATAATTCGTGCGCTGGCCCGCTGTGGACGACGTGCCCTCGGCTGATCACCAGTGCCTTGCCAGCCAGCGCCAAGCCACGTTCGATGGCATGAGTCGTCAAAAGAACGCTGCCGCCTCGCGCTTGATGCTCGTGAACCATCTCGCCGAGCAGTCCAAGGGCGCCAGCATCCAGGCCGGTATCTGGCTCGTCAAGCAGCAACAACGCGGGATCGTGGAGGATGCCGCGAGCGAGGGCGAGGCGCTGGAGCTGACCGCGCGAGAATGTGCCGACCCGATCACGTGCCCTCGCCGTGAGCCCGACACGCGCCAGCAGCGCCTCCGCGCGGTCGGCGCCGTCGCGCAGGCTGTACATGCGGGCGAAGAAGCGCAGATTCTCGCGCGCGGTCAGTTCCTCATACAGGTGGGGGCGGTGGCCGACGTAGCCAATCCGAAAGCGCAGGGTCTCGGCATCAGCGGCAAGATCGAGTCCGGCGATGGTCGCCGTGCCAGACGTTGGGCGGGTAAGAGTGGCGAGCGTGCGCAGCAGCGTCGTCTTGCCCGCGCCATTGGGGCCGAAGATCGCCAGCGCCTCCCCGTCGCAGAGGTCGAACGAGATGCTGCGCAGAATTGGGCGCTGGTCGTACAGTTTGCTCAGCCGCCGCACGGAGACGAGCTTCTCGACTGGCTCTGGCGTTCCCTCGGCCGAGGTCGTCGGATGCGCGAGTGAGGCGGTCATGAGGTGCCTCCTGGTGTGGCGGTCACCTTTGATTCAGGTCGTTCGGCGCGCGGCTGCGTTGCGTCAGCCGCGGCAATGCCCACGCCCCCACCCGAGCGAGTCACCCGCCGCGTGCGCAGAGCGTCGCGCGCGACCTGCTGCTCGGCGAGAATCGTCCGCAGGCGTTCGCGAATCGCGGCGCGTCGACGTTCATACTCGGGCGCGTCGAGTTTGCCACCCTTGAGCAGGTCGTCCAGGGCGAGATGCTGACGCAGAAGCGACTTCCGCTCCGCGTCGTGCGGGCTGGCTTCGCTGCGCGTCGCAACCCGGGCCCGTGTGACGCCGACGAATTGACCAAGATTCCCGCGCCTCAGGTAGAAGACGAGCGCGGCCAGCAATAGCATCGCCAAGAGCAACCCCACGATGCCAAGTGCGCGAATGTCGAGATACTGCGGCTCGCCGGGGAGCGGCAGGTTGTGCAGGCTGAAGCTCAGTGTTTTGGCCGCCGGGACATTGTCCTGTTCCAGCAGTTGGAAGTGGCCGCCCGCAGCAGACACGTCTGGCTTCTGGATGAAATCGCCGGAGTCTACGCGGAGATCGGTAGGCAGCAGCGCGACGACCTGACGGCTGACGTACTCGCTCTTGGTAGTGATGGCAAGGGTCGAGGCGCTGTACGGAAGGTCGTAGGCGAAGGCGAACTCGGTGCTGCCTGGTGGCACGGTGGCGGTGACGCCGAAGCCGGTAGGCGCTTGAACGACCTGTACGGTGGCGAAGCCTGCGCCGAGCACCAGGTTCTTTGCCCCGGTGGGGAGTGCAAACCGTAGCAGATTCATCGGTTTGTCGGCTACCGGTTGCAACGTGGCGACGTACGCCTTGAGGCCGGTGTTGTAGACCGTGACGCTCTCGGCGACAGAGATCAGGCCAGCCGTCGCATTCGGCTCGTTGAGTACCAGCGTCGTCAGGGCAACGAGCACGTTCGAGTCATCAGAAGTCGTGTCGAAGACGTGCAGCGTCACCGGCTGCGCGCCGATCTGCGTGGAATCGACTGAGGCTGAGGTAAAGACGCCCCCCTGATACTGCACCTCCAGCGTATAGCTGGCATTGGCATCGGGCGTGACGTTGCCGATAGTGAAGGCCCCGTGGGCATCCGTGGTGGCGCTGGCGACGGTAGCGGATTGTCCGCCGGCAATCTCCACGAGCGTCACCGTTTGGCCGGCAAGCGGTGTGTCGCCGTGCGAACTGTTGACGACGTTGCCGGTGACGTCGACGCTGCGAGGCAGCGATCGATGCGCGGACGCCATGGGCGCTGAAACGAGCAGCAGCGCGACCAATAGCGGCAACAGCGCTGAAAGTGTGCGGAGGCGGAAAATGTGCAGCTTCATCAACTACACTCCTCTCCGCTTGCGCAGCGACGCGCGGCGAGTAGCGGCATCCGCAGAAGTCGTAGATGGTGAACCCACCTCAGCGTCCGCAATGGGCGTGGTCGGCGCCGCTTTCGCCCGATTCGCTGAGTGGCCCGCGGCGCGTGGCGCTGACTTCGCCGCCTTTTCGCTCGCCGCAGTCACGGTACGCTCGTCGCTGAGAGATTGGAGCTGGCGATCGATGGCGAGATCTAGCTCACGCTCACGGGAGTAGCGCGACTTCATCGCCTCGAGTGCGCTTTCCTCGAAGCGGTCGCGAAGCTCGCGATAGTCCTCGTCGTCAAGATTGCCGAGACGGCGGTCGAAATCCACGTCGCGGAGAGCCTGCTTGGCGCTGACCTCTTGCTCGCTAACCCGTGCCAGCGCCTCGCGCGCAGCAACATCCACGCTCGGATCGATCCCGAGCAACGGATAAAGCACAATCAACAAGCCTGCCAGGCCCAGCAGCACGGCGATAACGATAGGCATCAGCGGCCTACCTTTCGCGCGTCTATCGCATCAGCGAAACCCTCTTCGGAGGCAAGCTCGCGCCGCAGCAGATCACGAAGCGGATCGCTCGCCTCCGAATCCACCCGAGCGGATGTGGTGGCAATGGTTGGCTGCGGCTCAGTCTCGCGAGTCGTGCGGAGCCTGCGTAAGGCCCAGATGGCGGTGGCGATAGCGGCGAGGAAGACGAGCAGCGGTCCGAGCCACATAAGCGCGTTGAATCCCTGGACTGGTGGCACTTCGAGGATGTTGTCTGAGTAGCGGTCGCGGAAGTAGTTGAGGATCTGCTGATCAGACATGCCGTCTTGCAGGTCTTTGCGGATCAGTGCGCGAATCTCGGTGGCGACGGCAGAGGGTGAATTGGCCACCGACTCGCCATGGCAGATTGGGCACTGCAGCTGGCTGGCGATCACCTGCACGTGCTCGTCAAGCGTCAGCGGTTGCGCGGCGCGCGCCGCGGCGACGGTCCATACAACACCAATCACGAGCAGCAGCGCCGCGGCTACTAGCAGCGGCACTCTGTGGCGGAGGTTCCGATTCATACGGCCACCTCCACCGGCTCCGGCGTGGCAGTCTCTATCAACCGGGCCGCGCGCCGACGGCCTGGCCACCAGCAAGTCAGACCGCCAAGCAGCATCAGCAGCCCACCGACCCAGATCAACGAGACGAGCGGGTTGATGAAGACTTTGAGAACGGCGCTATTGGTGCCCTCATAACTCGACAGGAAGACGTAGAGGTCGTTGAGGCCGTGAGTGGAGATCGAGATTTCGCTGGTAGGCTGGTCCTCGAAGCCAGGGAAGATACGCTCGCCCGGCGAGACGGTTCCCAGCGGGCCGGACGCGCCGCGCAAAGCGAAATGCGTCTGGATGATCTGCACGCCATTGGCGGTGAAGCCGTTGATGCCCTGATAAGTGAACGTATAGCCAGCAAATGTAGCGCTGCTCCCCGCGTGGAAGCTGAGATCCTGCTCTTGCTGGAAGAACTGCGAGCCAATCACGCCAACAGCGAGGACGATCAGCCCAAGATGGACGACGTATCCGCCGTAGCGCTGACGATGCCGGCTCACCAGCATTCCGAGCGCGACGAGGTACTGCTCGCCGTGGGCATGACGCACGCGTACGCCGCGCCAGAGTTCGTAGAGGATCGTAGCGGCGGTGAAGGCGCAGACGGCGAAGCCGACGTTGGCCCAGACGTTGGTCACCCCGAAGAGCGGCAAGAGGATGGCGATGAGAGCGGCGAAGAGCGCCGGCCAGCGAAGGTTACGCCAGATGCTCGACGCGGAGGCGCGGCGCCAGGCAAGCAGCGGTCCGACGCCCATCGCCAGCAGGAGTACGAGGAAGAGCGGCCCGTTGACACGCTCGTAGAACTCGTTGCCCACGGTCATCGTCTGATTGCGGACGACAGCGGAGAGGATCGGGAAAATTGTGCCCCAGAAGGTGGCAAAGGCAATGCCCGCGAGCAGAAAGTTGTTGAGTAAGAAGCTGCCCTCGCGCGAGACGATCGATTCGAACTGCTGTTCGGGGCGCAGACGTGGCAGTCGGTACACGAAGAGGGCGATGGAGGCAATCAGGATCACCGCGAGAAAGCCCAGGAAATACGGCCCGATGGCCGAGTACGAGAAGGAGTGGACCGAGGATATGATGCCACTGCGCACCTCGAAAGTGCCGAAGATCGAGAGCGCGAAGGTGGCGATGATGAGGCTGACATTCCAGATCTTGAGCGATCCGCGGCGCTCCTGCACCATGCTTGAGTGGAGGAACGCGGTGGCCGTCAGCCAGGGTAGCAGCGCGGCGTTTTCCACAGGATCCCAGCCCCAGTAGCCGCCCCACCCAAGAACGTGATACGCCCACCAGGCCCCAAGGAGCAGCCCCGTCGTCTGGATGCTCCACGAGACCAACATCCAGCGGCGGATCGCGCGCAACCAGCGGGCGTCGAGGCGCCCGGTGATCATCGCGGCGATGGCAAAAGCGAAGGGCACCGACCAACTCATATATGCCATCAACAGCATGGGCGGGTGCACGAGCATGCCGGGGTCTTGCAAGATCGGGTTGAGTCCTGCGCCATCTGCCGGCACGACGGCAGTGCGCGAGAAGGGCGTGGAGACGAAGTTGAGCACAATCAGGAAGAAGCCGTCGATCACCATCAGCACTGCCACGACATATGGCATGAGATCGATCGGCGCGCGACGGTGCAGCAGCACGGCGATGGCGGAGAAGACGGCGAGCATCGTCGTCCAGTACAGCAGCGAGCCTTCCTGACCGCCATAGAAGGCCGCGGCGGCATAGTACCACGGCATCGCCCTGCTCGAATGTTCGGCGACGTAGACCGACCCGAAGTCGCGAGTCAGGAAGCTGGCGAGGAGCGAGATCGAGGCGATACCCAGGAATCCGGCGACGAGCAACACCGCGCGGCGTCCACTGGCGACAAGCGCAGGTTTACGTCGCCTCGCGCCTATGACGGAGGAGGCCAACGCGTAAAGCGCAAAGACCAGCGCCAACGCCTGGCTAATACTGCCGAGATCCGTGAACCGCACGGGAAGCTCCTCTGCTCACGGCGAGCAGATATAGGACTAACTACCAGCCCCAGGTGTCGCCGCCTGGAACTTGGAAGGACATTTGACCAGTACCTGCTGCGCCTGGAAGACGCTATTGATCAGGTGGCCCTCGACGACGACCTGGGCGCTGGCGTGAAAGGTATCCGGCAGCGTGCCGCTGTAAATTACGGGCATTGTCTGCGAGCCATCATCGATGGTGAAATGCACCGACTGGGATGCGTCGTGCGTGATGGTGTCGTTCGCCACGACGCCAGCCACGCGAACGGCGCGATCCGCGCACGAGGAACAGGTCCGCAGTTCGGAGATCGTCATGTAGAACTCCGCGGAGGCTCCGGTGTTGGCGATCACCAGATATAGCACCGCTCCGGCGATCGCCAGTCCCGCCACAATGAAGCTGAGCGGCACCTTGCGCCGCCGCGTGCGGGAGGGCACGGCCCTCGTCGGCGGTGCGGCCGATTCGGTCAGCATCTCAGCACCTCCACAGCGAAATGTCCGAACACGCGGAACTACCGTGTCAACTGGAGATCATACACGACCGCGAGCGCCGCGCCCAAGAGGAACGTGCCCAGGCCAAGTGTCAAAATCCAGCGTGGGGCCAGCGACCAAAGTCTCCCGCGATGCTTGGCCGAGCGCCGCGCTTCTTGGGCCTGGAAGAGCGCCAGCCCCATCATCGCCAGCGCCAGCGCCACCTTGACGACCAGCAGCCCGATGTACAACGGACCGACAACGCCAGATGAGAGACGATCCAGCGTGATGTACGCGCCCGTGATCAGCAACACGCCGATGCAGACGTTCACCAGCTTGCGGAAGAGTGCCGAGAGAGCTGGGCCGACGCTCGGGCCGGTCTTCGTCGCTTTCAGCGCCGGTGCAATCACCAACAGATACATCACGCTGCCCCCGACCCAGACCGCAGCGGCGAGCAGATGCAGTGTACGCATCGCCACCGAGATCAGCGCCATACGACGTCCCAACTGCTCAACGAGACGACTATGACGGGGTGAGCCGCTGTGCCCACACGGCGAAGATCTGACCTTGCCCCGCCAAATAGATCATGCCGACGAGCACGAGTGCAACCCCGCTGACGACGGAGATTGCGTGTGCGTGCTGCTTGGCCCACCCAAGCGCTCGTACACTGTATGACCAGCCGAACCCTACCGCGAGGAAGGGCACGGCGAACCCCAACGAATAGAAGGCCAACAGCAGCAGACCGATGCCACCATTGCCCGAAGCGCCCACGTACGCGAGAATCGCGGCCAGCACTGGGCCGATGCACGGCGTCCATCCGGCGGCGAAGACGACGCCCAGCACGAAGGGGCCTGCGGCGCGCAGGCGGCTGGTCGCAGAAGGCGAGAGTTGCACGCGACGATCGGTAAGCAGGAAGGTCGTCAGTCCTCGTGGAAGCAGACCCAACAGGAACGCGCCCATCACTAACATGACGATTCCGGCGACGGTCTCAAGCACTGGTCGATACGCGACGATTAGCCGGCCAGCGCTGGCGGTCGCTACTCCCAGCAGCACAAATGCCGTGGAGAATCCGGCGACGAACAGCAGTACTGGGGCGGCCGCGAATGTTCGATCGGCGCGCGGCGTGGCATTGAACGCGATCGTCCCATCAGCGGCGGGCGCCCCCCCAGAGAGATACCCGATATACGCCGGTACTAGCGGCGCGACGCAGGGCGAAAAGAACGACACCACGCCGCCCGCGAAGGCCGCCAGCGCCGCTCCCAATCCCATCGGCTGAAGCATCGCAACCGTTCCTCAGGTATAAGCTCTCACGTCGCTCTGGGCGACCCCTTGCATGTCGTATCAGCGCAGCAGCCCCTGGATCGCCCGATCCATCGAACCATCGTCGACCGCGCCGATGGTCTTACTGACGACCTTGCCGTCGCGCCCGACATAGATGGTTTCCGGTACGCCGGTGACGATGTAGTCGGTCGGCGCGCTGCCGCTAACGTCGGGCCCGCAGGGATAGGCAACGTCGTATTTCGCTAAGAACGTCGAGCCGTCTGCCTGCGTGTCTTGAAAGGCAATGCCCACGAATTTGACGCCTTGCGCCTGATACTTCGCGTACATCTCGGAAAAGACGTACTGCTCCTGCACGCAGTCAGAACACCACGAAGCCCAGAAGTTGATTACCACCGGGCTACCTTTGAACTCCGCCAGGCGAACGGTCTTGGCGGTACTTCCCGGGTTCCAAACGGTGATGGTGAAATCAGGCGCGGCGTGCCCGACGAGTGGACTGGTTGAAGTCGCCGCGAGCGTATTCCCCGCGCTGATAAGTCGCAGAAGCAGTACCAGCAACAACGCGGCGGATGCAGCAGACGTCACGCTCAAGCCGATAACGCTGCGACGGCTGAATGGGCGGCGCGCCTCAGCCGGCTCCGAGATTTCCGATCGCATTGTTGAAGGGATCTGGCTCATATGGTGCGGTTCGAACCGGGACGCTACGGCGACACGCTCAAAAGGTGGAAGAACGACTATGGACCGGGCGGCGCTCGCGACCAGTACGCCCGCTAGCGCCGCCCAGACACACTAATGGCTGGTGATGCGCCAGTCCGCTTGCTCAGGGTGCTTGACGTCCCACAGCGGGCGGCGGCTGCGTACCACGGGAACGGTGGCAAAGTTCTCGACAGGCGGCGGCGAAGTCGTCGACCATTCGAGGGTGAAGGCGTCCCACGGATCGGAACTTTCCGTGGCGGGCTTGACGATCGTGACGAAGAAGTTGATCAGGAACGTCAGCACCGCGAGGATCAACACCAGCACGCCAATACTCGCCAGCAAGTTCAATCCGTCCCAACCAAGGCCAGGCGGATAGGTATACTGGCGTCGCGGCATGCCAAGCAGCCCAAGAATGTGCATCGGGAAGAAAGCCAGATTCAGGCCGATGATCATCAACCAGAAATGTATCTTGCCGAGTGTCTCATTCAGCCTACGCCCAGACATCTTCGGGAACCAGTAGTAGATGCCGCCAAAGATCGCCATCGCCGCTCCGCCGAACAGCACATAGTGAATGTGCGCGACAACGAAGTAGGTGTCGGTGATCTGATAGTCGAACGGCACCACGCCCAGCACTGCGCCGTTCAAGCCACCGATCAGGAACATGGCGATGAACCCGGTAGCGAAGAGCATCGGCGTGTGGAATCTCAGCCGACCTCCATAGAGCGTCGCCACCCAGTTGAATATCTTCACCGCCGTTGGTATGGCGATCAGCGTCGTGGTGGAGGCGAAAAACGCTTGCGCCACCGTTGGCAGACCTACGGCGAACATGTGGTGCGCCCACACAGTGAAGCTCAAGAAGCCGATAGCGACTCCCGACCAGGCAACGAAAGTGTAGCCGAAGATCGGTTTCCCGGAGAAGACGGGCAAGATCTCCGAGACCATGCCGAAGGCAGGCAAGATGAGGACGTATACCTCCGGGTGGCCGAACGACCAGAAGAGATGCTGCCATAACAGCGGGTCACCACCAGCGCTCGCCTGATAGAAATGCGTGCCGAGGTGGCGGTCGAAGAGCAGCAGCATGCTGGCGACCGTCAGGCTGGGGAGGGCGAAGACCAGCAGGAACGCAGTGATCATCGTCATCCAGACGAAGAGCGGCATGCGATTGATGCTCATGCCGGGTGCGCGGAGCCGCAGGATGGTGACGATGAAATTCAGCGATCCAACAATCGATGAGATGCCGAGCAGGTTAATGCCGATGATCCAGAAGTCCATATTGGCGCCTGGACTGAAGCAGCCCTGCACGCCGTTTGCCGCGGAGGTGGCAGCAAGCGCGGCCTGCTGCTGGAAGGTCTGCGCGGCGATCTGCGCGGCGAGACAGTTCGGCGTCGCCTCGGTCAGCGGTGCGTAGCTGAACCATCCAGCGTTCGGCGCCGCGCCGAAGATGAAACTCGACGTCAAGAAGATACCGGCGAAGAAGAGTAGCCAGTATCCCAGGGCGTTCAGCCGCGGGAAGGCCATATCGCGCGCGCCGATCATCAGTGGCACGAGATAGTTGCCAAAGCCCGCCATAGTGGGCATGACGAACAGGAAGATCATCGTCGTGCCATGCATGGTGAAGACCTGATCGTAGGCCTCGGGGCTCAGCACCGTATTGTTCGGCTGCATGAGCTGCCAGCGGATCAGCGACGCTTCGACACCGCCGACGAGAAAGAAGATCACGCCGGTGTAGATATACATGATGCCGAGCTTCTTGTGGTCGGTCGTGGCGATCCACGAGCCAATCGCCGTATCCGTCCACCTCCTGCGGACGACCCTCCCGCGCGTGGCGATGCTGCCGACTGCCATAGGATCCTCCTCCAGAGCGGATGAGCGCTTCACTCCCCGCCAGATGCTGTCAACTCGGCTCCGTGACTCCGCGGTCCGCACCGCCGGTCACCGAAGTCCACGGTTACTTCAAGCTCTCAAGATACGTGACGAGATCGCTGACTTGCGCCGGCGAGAGGTTGCCCGCGGAGCCTGGGCTCCCGTCGAAAGATGGCATATCGCTGTCGGGCTTGACGCCCTGCGCGTTATGGATCCACAGGGCAAGGTTAGTGCTGGTGTTGTCGAGGACGCCGCCAGCGATCAGCATGCGGCTGCCGAAATGCGTCAGGTTCGGGCCAATCAGATGTGCCCCCGCTGGCGGTGTGCCAATGGCGTGGCAGCCGCTGCAGCCCGAACTCTTGAAGAGCGCAGCGCCATTTGCCGCAGCGGTGCCGTCGGCGGGGGTCACCGGGCCAGCCTGCTGCCCGGCGATCCACGCGGCGTAGTCAGAGGGTGATTGGGCGATGACGATGAAGTCCATGTGCGCGTGTTGTGCGCCGCAGTACTCGGTACACTCACCGCGATAGGTGCCAGCAACGTCCGCCTTGAACCACATCTGATTATCGTGTCCGGGAATGATGTCAAGTTTGCCCGCGAGTTGCGGAATCCAGAAACTATGGATGACGTTATCCGAGACGAGCGAGACCGTAACTACTTCGCCGACAGGAACGTGCAATTCGTCGGCGGTGACGACAGCCGGCTGCGCGTCGGGATACAAGAACTCGAACCACCATTGATGGCCTATCGCCTTGACGTTGAGCGTCTGGACTCCGGTTGGCTGCTGCAGTGGACCGAACATCGTGCCGATGGTGACGGCAAGGATGCCCATCAGGAGCACCGTCGGTGCGATCGTCCAAATGATCTCAATCTTGGTGTTGCCGTGAATCTGGCGTGGCTCTGGAGAGTTGGGGCGAGCACGGAAGCGAATCACGGAATAGAGCAGCACCGACGTCACACCGACGAAGATGATCGCGCTGACGATAAAGATGCCCCACCAAATGTCCGACTCGGTCTTGGAGACTGGCCCCTTCGGATTGATGAACGCTGGCGAACCATCGCAGGCGCTGAGAATGGCGGAGGCGACCAACGCCAACACTGCAAAACTGGTCCAGCGCTTGAGTCGAAAGCGGCTTCGCATGTTGTGTGTCCTCGACCTCCTAACTCGTCACCGAACTACTGCTCGGCGGCGATCATGACGCACTGCAGATGGTAGCGAATGGTAGGCGCTTGAGACCCCGATCAGTCCTATATTCCCGCTTGTACAGCATGCGCGACACTGAGCACGGCGACAAAGGCGCTCGAATGCAAGATCGGCGCGACTATGCCCGCTGGCGCGTGCAACACGGGCGTCGCGGTAGGCGTAGCCGCGTTTCCTCCCCCACCCGAAACATGATCGTGGATGGCGATAATGACGGCGACGATGATCACTAGCGAGATGACGATGATGCGCGATAGGAGGCGAAGTCTCGTCGCGGAACTGTGCATGTTCGCTTTATCCTGCCACTGTGCCTAACGCAGCACACGATCGAGCACCATCGCCGCGAAAAGCAGCGCCAGGTAGTAGTTGGAGAACCAGAAGAGCATCCGCGCCCGGGCGAGCGTCTTCTCGCGCGCCAGCAGCAGGGCAAGCCCCAGCAGGCCGAGGCCGAGCACCAGCGCGGCGGCGAGGTAGAGATAGCCCAACGCGCCGATGGCGAAGAGTACGAGTGAGGCCGCCAGTAGCAGCAGCGTGTAGAGCACGATTTGCAGGCGCGTCTCACCCTCACCCGCAACCACTGGCAGCATCGGCACGCCCGCCCGCGCATAGTCTTGCTTCAGCAGCAGCGAGAGCGCCCAGAAGTGTGGTGGCGTCCACAGGAAGATCACCATGAACATCCAGATAGCGGCGAGACCGATCGAGTTCGTCGCCGCTGCCCAGCCAATCAGCACGGGCACGGCTCCAGCCGCGCCGCCAATGACGATGTTCTGTGGCGTCGTGCGCTTGAGCCAGATTGTGTAAACACCGACGTAGAACGCGATTGCCGCCAGTGCCAGCAACGCGCTCAGCGGATTGACCAACCAGAAGAGCACGACAAAGGAGAGTGCCGCGAGCGCGACCCCGAACGTCAACGCCTGTGCCTCGGTGAGTCGCTGCGAAGGGATCGCGCGCTTCCGCGTCCGCGACATGATCTCGTCGATATCGCGGTCCCAGAAGCAATTGATGGCGTTGGCGCTGCCCGCGGCCATCGCCCCGCCGAGCAGCGTCGCCAGCACGATGCGCAACGGTGGCAGTGTGCCGAGGGCCACATACATCGCAGCGAGCGTCGTGCCGAGCAAAAGTACGGTGACGTGCGGCTTGATGAGGCTTATATAGGCCGAAACGCCTACGCCGCGCCTCGATGCGTCGATCGCGGTGACCGGTTGCATGCCAATGGTGTCCCTTCAGCCGGATAATGCAGGGTATACAGTGGAAGAGTATACCAGCCCATCCTAAACCACGCCTTGCAGTTTTGCGCAGTGACCTTACAATTTCCTAAACGACGTTGGCGCCACGTTATGCGCTCGCGGTCGGTGGAATGCGGGCAGCGGAGCATCTAACCTATTGTAGCGGCGCGTCAACCATCCGTCATGTCAGGTCGTGGCAAAACTATGGATGAGCGTACGTGGCGCACACGGAATACTGGCAAGGTCACGCGAATCATGCAGAAACCAAGGCTGGCGCTAGCCATCGAAGAGGCGCCGTCAAATACGATCTCAGCCGCGATTCCGGCAGGCGCAGGCAGTGCCGCTGAGCGATTGAGCGATGTACGAATCTCCGAAATGATGGAGAGCCATCTGCTACCCTTGCTCGCGCGCCTGCGCGACGAAATTCGGACGCTGGCGCATGCGGGCAGACGCGGCGAAGTCGCCGAGCATGTCGATCGTATCGATGAATTGGCGAGGGCGGCACAGGCGTCCGCGGCGGCTTTCGTCGCGCTGATGGCGCTTGACGAGCGCGACCGACCACTCGATTTGGCGATGGTCGACCTCGGCGACATTCTGATGGCACTGCTGGCGCGCTGGAAGACCCGAGCGCCCTCGCACGCCTTCGAGCTGGCATTGCCCGGTGAGATTCCGCTGATCTCTGCCGACTCCGCCCTCGCCGAGGTCGCGCTCGATGCGTTGATCGAAGACGCCGTGGCGCTGACGGCTCCCGGCGATACGATCCGCGTCAGCATTCGGCCAGATCAGGAAGGCGTCGTGGTGAGCGTGCGCGCCCAGACCGCGCAAGCGCTGAGCGCTGTAACAGAGCCCGAGGAGATCGATGGGCGTGCGGGTGAGCCCCTCGATCAGCAACCGAATGTCGAGCACAACAGGATCACGCGGGCGCTGGCGAGCGCGATCGTCGAGCGACACGGCGGACATGTCTGGGCCGAGCGCGATCGCCCCGACGCCGGTCCGACGTTGCGAGCGTCGTGGCGTTTGGTGGCGCGGCCACAGCCTCGACGAGAGTCACCAGTCGAACTGCAGAGTGCTGGCGGGCGCGTCGCTGGTGCAATGCCGCGTTCCGCCACCACAAACGGCGTCCGCCTGACGGCGTTGGTCTGGGAGCCGGACCCGCGCATGGCGAGATACCTGCGCTCAAATCTGGAATCGCGCCAGCTTCGACCGATCATGGCCGCGACGCTCGACGACGTCTCGCGCCTCGTCGCGCACGAGGAACCTGACCTGCTCTTGCTCGATGTTTCAAATGACGAGCGCGATCTGACGACTATTGAGCATGTGTTGCGTCTCACGCCGGCACCGGCGCTGCTGCTGGCCGGCGACTACGACGCTGAGATCTGCGCCCGATTGCTGGATGCCGGCGCGGCGGACTACATCGCCAAGCCCTTGCACATCGACGAGTTGTTTGCAAGGGTTCGGGTGGCCCTGAGGGCGCGACGCGGCGCTGAGATGGCCTCGCCCGAGACGATGAGTTTTCATAGCGGCGAGTTGACTATTGACTTCGCACAGCGCCGCGTCACATTGGGCGAGCGAGAGGTCCCTTTGAGCAAGACGGAGTTCAAGTTGCTGAGGGCGCTCGCGCAGAACGCGGGCAAGGTACTCGCGCATGACTGGTTGCTCGAACACGTCTGGGGCGCTGGCTATCGACACGAGACCGAGTTCATCTGGGTCTACGTGCGGCGGCTGCGGCGCAAGATCGAACCCGACCCCAAGCACCCGCGCTACGTAATCACTGTGCCGGGGGTCGGCTATCGACTGGCGAAGAAAGCATAGCGGGCCTGCTACCACGACGCGCGTGGTGCATCCGTGAGGAAAATACCCTAGCCCAAGATACCGTGATCACAGGATTGCCCTCGACACCCTGGGTTTGCTATAGTCAGGGGCGGTGCGCAGCGCGAAAGGTCCGGCGGCGCGACAGGTTTTGAGAACCTCTGCGAACCGCCTACAGAGTGCATAAGCAACGCGACGACTCCCCCGTTTTGCCTCTATCATCGCTCCGTGTATTGGTCATTGAAAGGGTCGCATATCCATGAAAAAGCTGAGCCTGGCACTTATCCCGCTGCTGCTCTTGGTGGCAATGTTCGCGATAGGCTGCGGCAAACCGGCCGCAACATCGACCGGGGGCGGCAATAGTGTGGCGATGGACGCGACCAATTTCGTCACCCACACCATCACCATCAAAGCGGGCACGGCGCTCACCTTCGACGATTCGAGTGGCGGCTATCACGTGATCTGCCTCGGCAAGGATCAGGTCTGCGACCAGACGGCGACTGGGCCTACTGAGTTGATGGGCCAAGGGTTCGTCATCAACCCGCCGGAGAAGAAGGATGTCACGTTCGCGACAGCAGGCACCTACGACGTCACGTGCACAGTGCATCCAAACATGAATCTAACGGTGACAGTCACTGCGTAGCGGGCGCCGCTCACGACTGTTCCACGCGGGCCGAGTCCTTTGGGGCTCGGCCCATCTCGTGCTGAGGGCTACGCGCAGAACCCCTTGCCGGTGACGTTGACGCGTGACGTAGCGCCGCCACATAATGCGCTCACTCGCCACACACGCCCATGCGAGCTGCGGCGGCACGTAAGAGCAAGTCCACAACGGCAGGCAGCAAAGAAGAATGGATACCCTTCCGACGAGTGAGGCGACCGAGTCGATCGATAGTTCGCCATACGGCGCATCCTACGACGTGATCGTTGTGGGCGCGGGGCATGCCGGCTGCGAGGCGGCGCTCGCTGCGGCGCGCATGGGACGTAAGACGCTGTTGCTAACGATGAACCTCGATAGTGTGGCGTTGATGCCGTGCAATCCCTCCATTGGTGGGCCAGCGAAGGGCAATCTCGTGCGCGAAATCGACGCGCTCGGCGGCGAGATGGCGCGCAATACCGATCGCACTTTCATTCAGATTCGGCTGCTGAACACCGGGAAGGGACCCGCGGTACAGGCGCTGCGCGCGCAGTGCGACAAGCAAGCGTATCGGTTGAGCATGAAGTTCGCGCTCGAGTGCCAGCCCGGCCTGGACCTGAAGCAGGCGACGGTGTCGCGCCTGCTCTTCGAAGCGGGCGCCAGCGGACGTTCGATCATGCGCGGCGTCGTCACGTCGAACGGTGCGACTTACCTGGCGCCAGCGATCGTGTTGACCACCGGCACATTCGGCAATGGCAGACTGGTGGTCGGCGAGAAGACGCAGGCCGGCGGGCGCGCTGGTGAAGGCCCGTCGCTCGGCATCTCTGGTGAGCTTGAGCGCGTTGGATTGCGATTACGGCGCTTCAAGACAGGGACGCCCCCGCGCATCGACGCGCGCAGCATCGACTTCGCCCACGCGACACCGCAGGTTGGTAGCGCGACACCGCTGTATTTCTCCTTCGACACCTCGCGGCACGACGAAGTCGACCTGCCGTCTGGGCCACCCAGCGGTGTATACCCGCTGCCGATTGAGGCGGAAACGGCATGGAGGCCGCAGCTACCCTGCTATCTCGTGCATACCACGCCCGCGACGCATGCCATTATCCGCGCAAATCTGCACCGCTCGCCGCTTTATAGCGGCATCATCGAGGGCATCGGGCCGCGTTACTGTCCCTCTATTGAGGACAAGGTGGTGCGATTCGCCGAGAAGGAACGGCACCAGGTCTTTTTGGAGCCGGAGGGCTGGCGCAGCAATGAAGTGTACGTACAGGGGATGAACACGAGCCTCCCCGAAGACGTGCAGATCGCCATGCTGCGAAGCATTCCCGGCCTGGAGCGCGTAGAGTTGATGCGCACCGGCTATGCTGTGGAATATGACTGCGTGCCGTCAGACCAGGTGACGCTGTCGCTCGAAGCGAAGATTGCTACCGGCCTCTTCCTCGCTGGGCAGATCAACGGCACCTCAGGCTACGAAGAGGCGGCGGCGCAGGGCATCATGGCTGGAATTAACGCGGCGCTGCTGGCGCGCGGCGAGCAGCCATTCGTGCTGGGGCGCGACGAAGCCTACATTGGGGTGTTGATCGACGATCTGGTGACACAGGCTCCGACCGAGCCCTATCGTCTCCATACCTCGCGGGCAGAGCATCGGCTACTGCTCCGCCATGATAATGCGGATCTCCGGCTGACGGAATTCGGTTATCGCCTGGGACTCGTCGACGAGGCGCGCCATCGTGCGGTCGAACAACGGCGTATCCGCGCGGACGAAGCCGAGCGCATGCTCTTTACCGCCTCTGTGAGACCGTCACGCGAGGTTGAACGCGAGGCGGAGCGCGTCGGATTGGCGCCGATTGCCCAGCAAATGACGGCAGCCCAGATGGTGCGCCGGTCACACGCATCGTATTCCCAGGTGCGACAGGTGACCGCGGCAGGTGGCGTGAGCCTCCCGGACCTCGACGAAGCCACGGCGACCGAGGTGGAACTGCGGGCAAAGTACGCGGGCTACGTGCGCAAAGAACAGCAGAGCGTAGCGCGGGCACGCCGCCTCGAAGACGCAACGCTACCGGCGACTCTCGACTACGCCGACCTGTCTGGGATACGCCTCGAAGCGCAGCAGAACCTGACCCGCATCCGGCCGCGCACGGTGGGCCAGGCGGCGCGTGTGCAAGGGGTCACCCCAGCGGATGTCGCTGTCTTGCTGGTGCATCTCGAACGCAGCCGCCGCATGGGTTCTGAAGCGTAGGGTCCGCTCCCTGTGTCCGCTTCCGCGGAGGTGCGACGGAGATCCAGAACGCTGGCGAGAGCGTAGTACCCAGTAGTGCAAATGACCCATGTGTGCGCATACTGTCCACGTGAAATCCGAGACATCTGGTTGGCGATCCCATCCCGCCCGCTGGTTCCCCAAAGAACTCGGCGCAGGAGGCAAGCGTGTGCATATCCTGATCGTTGATGACGACCCTATCGGCTGCCGCATGATGCAGTTCTTGCTCACCGAGCAGGGCTATCAGGTCGAGATCGTGGACAATGCGCGCGGCGCACTCGCACTGGTGGAGCGGCAGCCCCCGGACTTGATGCTGCTTGACGTCAACCTTCCGCAACTCAACGGCTTCGAAATCTATCAACGCCTGCGTGATGATGGTTACGATCTGCCCGTCATCTTCGTAACGGCGAAAGGCGAACTCGAAGACCGGCTGCAAGGACTGCGCATGGGGGCCGACGACTACATCTGCAAGCCGTTTCAGCCCGCCGAGTTGACGGCGCGGGTCGACGCGGTGCTACGGCGCTATCGCAGGGCCGCCACTGCCGATGCGAACCAGCTTCGTTCGGGCGATATTGAGATTGACGTCGCCGGGCTTGAAGTGAAATTGCCGACCGGGAGAACCGCTCGCCTCACACCCAACGAGATGAAGTTGCTCTTGCAACTAGTGCAGCGAGCCGGTGCGCCACTTTCCCGAGATGAACTGATCGAGAAGGTCTGGGGACAGCACTACGTTGGCGAGAGCAATATCGTCGACGTCTATATCCGGCGACTCCGCCGGAAGATCGAGCGCGACACCACGAGCCCAACGATCATCCAATCGGTGCGCGGAGTCGGCTACAAGTTCTCCGGGACGTAGCGGTGAAACCACGGCAGATCATCGCAGAGAACGGCGACACAGCACCCTCGCCCGCGCTGCGTGGCCCGCGTCCGCACGAGCAGGCCGGTGCCATGGCGCTGACGATCGCGCAGATCGCTACCGAGCATCAATCGTTGAGCGCTCTGGCCCAGGCGTTGACGAGCTATCTAGCCACAGCCCTGCGCGTAGAGTCGGTGGCCCTCTTCTGGCGTCAGCAAAAAGAGCGCCGTGGAGCAGGCCCGCCATCGCTGAGTCTGCTGGCCGTCTCTACTCGCGAGGGCCAGGCTGGCGCCGCGGCGGGTCGGCTGAAGCTAGCGGCATACCGGCAGGTCGTGGCGTCGCGGCCCATCGCACGCTTTGAGCCACCGTCCACGGCGAACGGAGTGCTCACCGGGCGCTACGTGGTGGCGTTATCGGTGTGCGAGGGTGACGCGGCGCCCATCTTGGCACTCGACTGGCATGGGGCGCACGAGCCTGGCCACACCTGGATCGAGCAGGTAGCGACCCTCTGCGCTCCGACGCTTTCGATGGCGCTACGACCCGTACTGGAGTTGGAGGCGGCCCAGCGCGCTGAGCAGTCCGCCAGACCACGGCGTAGCGTCTTCGCCCTGACCTCCGAAGCGGTGGTCTCCATCGGCGAAGACCTCTCCATCCTTGAGACCAACCCGGCATTTGGCAGAGTGCTCGGCTGGCCGGAGGGCGCCACGCTGGGTAGACAGTGCGCCGAGGTACTGCATTGCCGAGACGTTCGCAATGTGTTGCTCTGTGGCTCCTCGCGCTGTCCGGTGCGGCATGCGCTCGATACAGTTGGTGAGATACCAATAAGCAACGTTTCGTGGCAGACCAGCGAAGGGAGACTCCGCGACGTCTCGGCGAGCATCTCGATCCATCCGGGTCCCATGCAGTCGCGAGCGGTTGTCGTGGCGCGAGATGTCACCGCACTCAACGCGGCGGACCGCATGCGCTCCAACTTCATTTCGATGGTATCGCACGAGCTACGAACTCCACTGAATTCGATGAATGGCTTTCTGGAGATCGTTGCAGAAGAACAGGTGGGGCCGCTCAACGAGCGCCAACATGAGTTCCTAAGCTATGCGCGGCAGAGCACCCAGCAGTTGACGACGCTGGTAGAGGATGTGCTCTTCATCACCAAAGCGGACTCCGGCGAGTTCAAGCTGCGAAAGACGGATGTTGAGATACCGCAGGTTATCGCTCAGGCGATCAACGGGCAAGCCGTTGCCGCCCAGAAGGCTGATGTGCGCGTGGTCGTGGAAGCGCCCGCCGAACTTCCACTCCTGAGAGTGGACGAGCTTCGCTTACAACAGGTGCTGAATAATCTGTTGAGCAACGCCATCAAATTCTCGCCGGCGGGCAGCGAAGTGCGCATTCGCATACGCGTAGATGGCGGCAACGTCTCCTTCGCCATTCAAGATGCGGGCGTTGGCGTCGCGCCGGAAGAGCAGGCGCGCATCTTCGACAGGTTTTACCAATCGGAGAGCGCGCTCAAGAGCCGCGGCGGCGGCTACGGCCTTGGTCTGGCGATCGCCAAGCTCATCGTCGAGCAGCACGGCGGGACCATCTGGGTGGAAAATGCGCCCGGGTCCGGCGCGGCATTCTGCTTCACCGTACCCATCGCTGCCAGCGCGGCCGATTCGTCACGTGAGACATAGGCGACCACGCCTACGGTACACGCCGACCGCCAACTCACGAGGGTGGCACGCGGGCGTCTACTATCAGGCAGGAGGAGTCATTGTCGTATGGCGACAAGTCATGTCCTCCGTAGGTTGCTTCCACCGCAAAGCCTGCGGTCATCAGCGCGCCGATCACTTCGCCGAAACTGAGCGCCGCCAGTGTCATATGCGAAAGCGTGCGCTTCACGTTCCCGCCTTGTTCGAATACGTCGTAGAAGTGGTGGACGTCGATGGCGCCAGGCTGCTCCGAGAGCGCGGCGCTAACCATGTGCGTAAGATATGAAGCACCGTTCGCCAGTCGCCACTGCCCCTGAAGCAACAGCTTCCCATATTCGCTCGCAAGCTTGCGTGGACCGAGTAGGTCGAGATCGAGCAGCAATTGCCCGTTTGGTCGTAGCACCAACGAGGCGTTGCGCAGCGCCGTCTGGCGTTCATCAACAGCGATGAGATGCGCGAAAGTGTTCAAACCGTAGAGGACGGCATCGAATCGCTCAGACGCGGGGAGATTGGGTTGCGATGCCGTGCCTGCGATGATCTGAATGCGACGCCGCACGCGTTCGGGGAGGCCGGCAAGCCGCGACTCGCAACGGAGGCGCATGGCACGTGACGGCTCGATGCCAGTGACGGTATGCCCGGCGGCGGCGAGTTTGGCGGCGATGCGCCCCGTGCCGCTGCCGATTTCCAAGACGCGTGCCTGTCCATCTCGCGCCGCTGCAAGCAGCGCGAGGTAGCACTCGACATCCTCAGCGAATGCATCGTGCTCAACGTCGTACCACTCAGCGATAGCGTCGTACGGGTCACGCGAATCGTCCATCAGTTCCGCTCTCTCGGCCAACGGGTACACCAAGGGTACATTCGTACCCGTGTGAGTCCACAGACGCGACGGATGACCTCGGCAACCAGAAGTGTAGCACCACCGCGGCCCGCGGAGCGCGCCGAGAGACAAAATCCACGTACATACGAGAAGGCCGACGCACGTATGACGCATGCGAAGGCCTTCATCGAGTTGCGCAGCTAGTTGGCGTGTCTCGCGGATCAGCGGGTGGTATTGCCACTCAACGCGCTCTGGGCGTTGTCGGCGGCGTTATTGGCCGCTTGCTGGGTCTTGCTGGTCGTGCTATTGATGGCGGAGCGGCCCGACTCAACCGCGTTGGAAGCCGCGCCGCGCAACTCGGTGGCGCGCGACTGCGCCTGTGCCTGCCACTGGTTGAGCCGCTGTTGGAGTTGCTCGCGCGTGACCTCGCCGCGCTGCGGTGCAAAGAGCAGGCCAATCACTGCGCCGATGGCGCCGCCCCAAATGAACGCACGAATCATCTTCATTGTCTCGTATACCTCCTCATAGATACACCCACTGAGCGTGGTGAGCATCAACTCACACGGAGTACCATTCTTAGCAAAGTCCATGCCAGTCACGGGGCAGACTTCCCGCTTCGCGCCTCGATCAATCGCCCCTGATCCTAGCCACGAACCGCCGTCTCCGGCACAGACAGCGCCTGACGATACACATCCGCGACCTCGCGTGCGACCTGCTCCTGCGTGAAGTGATTGAGCACGCGTTCCCTCCCTGCGTGCCCAAGCGCGCCGCGCAGGCCGGCGTCTGCCGCGAGGCGTTCGAGCGCCACACGCAGTGCCTCCACATCGCCTTCCGGCACGATCAACCCCGCCTCACCGATGACGTTGGGAATTTCGCCAGAGGTGGAACCCACCACCGGTACGCCGCACGACATCGCTTCGATCAGGATCCGGCCGAACTGCTCGACCCAATTGGGCTGCGACAACGAAGGCAGCGCCAGTACGTCTATCTCGGCGAGAGCGCCAGGCACCTCCGTAGTGCGCACCGCCGGCAGGAAATCGACGCGGTCGGCGACACCCTTCTGGACTGCCAGTCGTCGCAGTTCGGCTTCGTCCGGTCCGCTGCCGATGATGCGCAGGCGGCAATTATGCGGCAAACCGGCGAGCGCCTCGATCAGCAAGCCGACTCCCTTGTAGAGAACTAGACGGCCAACGTAGCCGATGATCAGCGCGTCGTCGCCTCGCAGACGGGCTTGCGGTGCATAGACGTCGGGGTCGACGCCGTGTACCGAAAAGGTGCTTAGTGGACCCGCATAGCCTTTGCGCCTCACCACGTCGGCGGCTCCGGCGTTTCCCGCGATCATATGCGCCGCATGCGCGTAGTTGTACTGCTCGATCCGCGAAAACGGCGTTGGGTAGGCGCGAAACAGATTCTGCCAGACGATGAACACTGTCGGCGCGCCAAGGCTGACCGCGGCACGTTGTGCCTGGAATGCCGCCGGATTATATGGTTCCTCATCCACGTGCACCAGATCGGGCGCGAGCGAGCGGAGCGCCGAACGTAGACCTCGGTACAGATAGAAGTGATATTTGCCGTTAAAGATCACCGGGAGCGTACGATACGCCCAGCCTTCGCTGAAGCGCGGCACGAACGGCAACATGCGACCGTCGTCCGAGCGCCACTCTGTTGGGGTGATCAGCGTCAGCTCCACACCCGGTTGCCGCGCGATCCACTCCAGTTGGCGCTGCGCGGTGTCGGCGACGAAAGTCTTCGAGATGATAGCGACACGCATACTCAGTCTCGCTTGGTGCCGGTGACTTCGGCGTAGAGTGCGCTGGTCTCGACCGCAACCTGATCCCAGTTGAATTGACGCACCCGCGCCAGACCTCGCTGTCGCAGGTCGGCCCGCAGATCGCTCTGCGTCAGCACGCGCAACAGAGCATTGCCAAACGCGTCCGGGTCTTCTGGATTGACGAGCAGACCCGCACTGCCGACAACCTCCGGCAGTGACGTGCGATCTGAGCAGACTACCGGCGCGCCGCAGGCAATCGCCTCTAGCGGTGTGAGGCCGAAGCCCTCGTAGAGCGACGCGAAGGCGAAGCACGAAGCCGCGCTGTAGAGCGCCGGGAGGTCATCTTCGTCCACCGGCGCGCAGATGATGCGATCGGCAATGCTAAATGTCGCGGCGAGCGGACGCCAATCTGGGAAGAGTGGACTGCTGCCGAGGCGTTTCGCGTCCCCGGCAATGAAGAGCAGCAGATCGGGATCGCGCAGCTCGTGGTACACGGCGGCAAACGCGCCAATCAACCCGGCAATGTTCTTGCGTGCGTCGAGCCCACCGACATTGAGGACGAAGCGCTCGCCAACGCCATATTTCGCAGCCACCTGCCGCAGACGCTCAGCGTCCGTCACGGGCCGGTAAGACGCTGCTGGCGCCAACCGCACGACGCGCACGCGCTCTTCACGCAGCCCCAGTAGCTCGACGATATCCGACTTACAAAATTCGGAGTCGGTAATCACCAACGTAGTTGTGCGTGCGGCCCGCTCCACCAGGCGCCCGTAAAGTTGCGCCGAGGTGGTGGCGCGGTAGACTGGCAAGCGCAGGTTGATCACGTCGTGGATCGTGACGATCGTGGGTATGCCATACGTCCGCAATGGCGGCGCGAAGTGCGGCACGTGCATCAATTGAGCATCCGCCCGCTTGGCGGCCTGTGGAAACGTTCGCTGCTCCCACACGACTTTCGCCACGTTTTCGCTGATACCAAGGCGCCCGATCGGCACGGTCTCCCAATGAAATGTCGACGGCGTATCCGGTGTCACCCGCGGCTCGCGAGGACTCAGAACGTGGTATTCGTTGATTCCGTCGATTCGCCCCAGCGACTGCAAGAGGTTATAGGCATAGCGGCCAGTACCAGTGTTCGGTTCCTGAAGAAACAACCCATTGAAGGCGACACGCATGCCTTTTAGCCTTCTCCTCGTGCGCGTTGTGCCAATAGAGTTGTGCCAATAGATCGGGTAGGAGTGCGGCGTCCGGGAGCCGTGCACACTCACCTCGTGGGGCCACGTCAGTGTAGCACAACCGCTCAGGTAGCGTCCCCCGCGATTTGTCGGCGTGCCAGGATGCACGCGACGTACAGCGCAAACTGAAGCTCCATGCCGTGGACGAACAGATCGTCCGTGGCATTGTGGACGGTGAACGCGACGAAGACGGCAAAGAGTCCGAGCGCCAGCGCCCGCGGTGCGAGATCGCGACCCACCGACGGGCTCGCGGCATGCGACCCAGGCGAGGAGACACGCCGGACGAGCATCCAGGCGGCCAGCAGCGTGCAGGCGGTGAACGCCAGGAACGTCAGCAGGCCGAGAACGCCAGTTTCCGCCGCGGTATTGATGTAGTAGTTGTGGGCGTGTCCAAGCGAATCCGGCCATGTAGTCGGGTCCACAACGTAGCGCGCATACGCAGCATCGTAATTTCCTGCCCCCACGCCCAAGATCGGGTGCGCGACGAACATACGCAGTCCTGCCACCCAATGGGCCAGCCGCTCCATCGTCGAGAAGTTCTGTGAAGTGACCGCACCATTGAGCGAAAGGTCTTCGAGGCGTAGCGCGTGCAATACGCGCTGCTGCAGCGAGCTGGGGATAAGTTGTGTCACCCAGGCGAGCGCAACCAACGCGACGGCGCCAACCAGCGCAGGCACGACGAAGCGCGGTTTGCGCACCCCCGCAAGCGCCAGCGTCGCCACGGCCGCGAGCAGACCGAGCAGCCCGCCCCGTGACGTCGAGAAGAGCAGTGCAACGAGCAGCACCGCACTAGCGCCACCGGCAATCCAGCGTTCGCGAACGTCCTTGCCGAAGATGGCAAGCGCGGCGGCGAGCGGCAACGCGAGGTTGAGATAGCCCGCGAAAGGATTAGGCTGTGCGAACGTCCCGTAGACGCGCAAGTCGGTTGCCATGCCGTTGGGCACCGCCCACTGCGCCAGCCCGAGAAGCGCCTCGGCGACGCCCGCCGCGATCGCGCACCACACGAGCGCGCGCAGACGTAGTGGCGTGCGCAACAGCCAGAGTGCCAGCGCGAGCGTCACGGCGACCTCGCTCCACTTCACGGCCTCTTTGATCGCCGAGATTCTGTCCGTGGCCACCGCCAGCGAAAGCACGATCACGGCGAGATAGGCGAGCAACGCGGCGAAGGTTGCGGCGCGCATCCGATCCCGGCTGGCGATGGCGACCGCGCCGAGGCGCAGGCGCGCGAGCAGTGCACCCGGCTCCGCGAGCGCCCGTCGCAACTGCTGGGCATGACGGATGAGCCACGACAAGCTCAGCCCGCCGACAAGCGCGTCCGTCGGGCCGACGCTGACGCCATGCACACTCACCGATGCGAGTGAGCCGAACGCAACCGCGAACGGGATGAGGCAAAGCGCGACGGCGGGATAGGTGACACAAATCGCGATAACCAGCGCGGCCGCTATCACCGTGACGGCGGGGCCCAAGGGCGCTAAAACAAGCACCGCTGAGGCGATTACGCCGATGACGATAAGCACGAATGTCGAACGCCTTGTGCGTGCGGATATCGCGGAATCTGGCTTGCCGCTCGTCGCCACCATTCCTCCCAACTCCGTCTACGCGTTTACACCTGCGCGAAATTTGCCGAGCGCACCCGCGCCACGAACCTAACGGAGGGTAGCACAGTTGGCCGCGCCACGTATACCACACCACTACCATCCCCCCTGCGCCTCTATCCGCACGCCCACGTCCACGCTGGCACCGAACATGCTGCGGAGCATGCGAGGCAACGGCGGCTGAAGGTGCGTGAGGAGGCGAGGAGTTCCCGCTGAGCATGTAAAACTTGGCGGACAAAAGGTGGCAAAGTGGTTCGTCGGAGATGCTCGTTGGTAATATTGGGCACGTGCGACGCGTATCATTGGCCACGCATCTCTACGCTGCGGCACAAGGCGTCTCCGACGCACGCGACTTCGTACCCAGCTCGTTCGTCTCATGGTGTGAGCGCTGTTCCGTCCCGCTCGGCGGCGGTTCATGTCTGCCACGGGCGCTCTTCGCCAGCGCGCAGCGAGACGCCCATTCGCCAGCCCAAAGCCTGATAATATTGCACTCTTTGGAAGGATCGCACGCGTGGACACTACGGCAAATATGCCATCGCCAGACGACTCGGATGTCAGTGACGCCCCAAGCGATGCCCCGCATGCCACGCCGCCCACACCCGACCACCAGCGCGAGCAGCCAGCCGGCGACGCCTCCCGCAGCACAGTTGACTCCAGAGAAGCTGAGTCGTCGGACGAGGACGTCTGGCAGGATCAATCTACTCAAGAATCCTTCGCGCCTTCCACCGATGATGCGGACGAAGACTCGCGGTACGATGGCGTCGATGATGTAGCTGCACAATCCGACGTCATCGGACGCGAACGCTGGCTGGCGACCCCCCTCGAAATCGACGCCGAAGAGTGGCCCGCTGTGTTGCTGCCAGTGCAAGACATGCTCGCGCGAAAGCGGCGCAGCGATGATGCAAAACGTGCGTTTCGCCGTCGCCGCCGCTATTCGTTCTTCGTGCGGCGCAGCTCGCGTGCTCGCAACGCGTCCCGCTCCGCCACCTTTGCGCGTGCCGCCTGGGCCACCGCGTTGGTGATGCTCCTGCTCATCGTCGCGATCCTCAGCACCGCAATCGGCGCCGCCGCGTCGTATTACAACTCCGAAGAGACCTTGCTGCGCGGCCTGCCACAGCAGATCCTCGCCAGAGATAGCCTTCGCATCTACGACGACACCGGCACGCTACTCTACGAAGTTCGGACCGATGGCGCCCAGCAAAGCATCTCCCTCGCGAATACCCCAATCGATGTGGTCAATGCGACGATCTCAATCGAAGATCGCGACTTCTGGAACAACCAGGGTATCGACTTCACCTCGATCGTCCGCGCCTTCGCCGCCGACGTGCAATCGGGGCAGGTCTCGCAGGGCGGCTCGACGATCACGCAGCAACTGATCAAGCAGCAGATATTGGGCAGCCAGGTGGACGTAAAGCGCAAGATCGGTGAGGCGATCCTGGCGCTAGGCATCACCATGGAAGGTGACGGAGGCTACGCCGCGTTCAGCAAGCGCCAAATCCTGGAGATGTACCTGAACTCCATCCCCTACAGCCCCACCGCGTATGGTATCGAGGCGGCGGCGCAGGAATATTTCGGCTACCAGCCGAATCCCGCGACCGGCGAGACTGCCGCCCAGCAACTCGATCTGGCACAGGCGTCGATGCTCGCTGGCGTGCCCCAGAACCCCAATACCAACGATCCGCTCCTGCACTTCGACGCAGCGCATGCTCGCCAGTTATTGGTGCTGAAGTCGATGGTGAGCGACCATTACATCACCACTGCTCAGGCAAATGCCGCGTATGCTGAGGCAGCGAAGCCCAATTTCTTCCACCCGATGACGACCGACCAGAATCTCGCGCCTCACTTCGTGGCCTACGTCCGCGATCTCCTCAACCAGTTGATTGACACGGGACAATTGAACAACCTCGCGCGGTCGGGGCTCAACGTTTACACCACGCTCGATATGAACTTGCAGAACCACGCGCAGCAAGCGATGAAAGACCATCTCTACGGCGAGGACCAGGCGGGATTCCCACCCTATCCCTTAATTCGCAACAGTAACGTAACCAATTCCGCCGAAATCATCGCCGATCGCCAGGGCGCGATCAAGGTCTACCTCGGCAGCGTAGACTACAACAACAACAAAATACAGGGTAAGTTCGATGTGGTCTCACAGGGGTATCGCGGCCCAGGTTCGTCCTTCAAGCCGTATGTCTACGCGACCGCCTTCGAAAAGGGATGGTTCCCCGCGCTGACCGTCAATGACGTGCCGAGTACGTTCTGGGACGGCGGAAGCGGCACGGTCTATCGGCCGCTCGATTTCAGCAGCACAGAGGCGCGTGGGCGTGTTACCCTGCGCACCGCGCTCGACTGGTCACTCAACATTCCCGCAGTGAAGGTCATGCAGTTCGCTAGCGTAAGCGACGTGCAGGCGCTGGTCCAGCGCATGGGCATCACCCAGTGGGTCGGCACGTGGGGCCTCTCCTCGGTGCTTGGAGCGCTTCAGGTCACCCCATTTGAAATGGCTCAGGCATACTCCGTCTTCCAGAACTACGGCCAGTACACCCCACTCCACGCGATCGACAAGATTACCAACAGCGCTGGCGATGTCCTCTATAACTACACCGCGCCTCAGCCGGTGCAAGTGATGGATCCCCGCGTCGCTTTCCTCATCACCAGTATCCTGAGCGACAACGCCTCGCGCTCTGGCGACTTCGGATCATGCAGCCCGCTCTACCTCGACCCGTACTTCGGCACGAAACACCCACACTATCAGCAGCATCAGGCGTATGGAACGCCCCAGTGCAGCTATATCCAATCCCATGGCGGACTCTCGCCCGCCGCTTGGCCGACCGCCGCCAAGACTGGCACCGGGCAAGACTTCAAAGACGACTGGACGCTGGGCTACACCAACGACTACGTGGCGGCGGTCTGGGTTGGCAACAACAATAACACGCAGATGATCGACATCGACGGCGTGACCGGGGCCGCTCCAATCTTTTACGAAAGCATGATCTACGCTGAGGCGTTGACCGGCAAAGCGAAGACGCCTTTCCCGGTTCCTGGAGGCGTCAGCCAGCAGAAATACTGCTCGCAGGGCACCTGCACCACCGATTGGTTCCTCAACGGCCCGCAGCCCCCGCAAAATCTCGGTGAAGCGGGAGACGGCATCCCCTGCGTCACCCTGCTCCCCGCTGGCGGTTGGGATTACTCCAAGGCAGGGCACTGTGAAGTCTCGCTGATCCCTGGGAAAGGGCAGAATATCGGTGCGCCGAAGCCCACCAAGGGGAAATACGTCGGAGCACCATAACCAGAGCGTGTTGTGAACGCGCTGGCGGCGAGGTGATAACATGCGGGGATGCACGCCATACCGCCCGCAAGCTCTAGCAGAGCGACGTCACTGACTATGCTGCTCGTCCACGACGCGCTCTAGTAGGTCGCCGTCGTCCGATAGCGCGGAGTGCGACGGTGTTTCGTCGCCTGCTCAAATGCGTAGGCCAGAGCGATCAATTTCGGTTCACTGAATGCCCGCCCCATGAAGGTGATGCCGACCGGGAGACCGTACGCGTATCCCGCCGGCACACTGATCGCTGGATAGCCGGCGAGCGCTGCGGGCTGCGCACTTCCTCCCATTCCGTGGTCGCCATCGATCAAATCGATCTTCCAGGGCGGCGCGCCGGTCGGCATGACCAGCGCATCGAGCGCGTGCTGCTGCATCACGGCGTCGATGCCTTCCTCGCGCGCGAGGCGTCGATTCGTCGCCAAAGCCGTTAGATAGGCGGCCTCAGTCAACGGACCTTTCTCCTGGGCCTTTACCAAGAGCTCCTGTCCGAAATAGGGCATCTCCTCCTCGCGATGCGCCTCGTTGAAGGCAATCAATTCTTCGAGCGTGTGAACCGCCGCGTCTGGACCTAGCGCAGCGAGGTACGCGTTGAGATCATCCTTAAACTCGTAGAGTAGCACCTCAAATTCGCTCTCACTCTCGTTCATCACTTTCGCCGTAGGGATGTTCGCTGGGTCAACGATCTCCGCCCCTGCCGCGCGCATTGCCTCCAGCGCCGATTCGAAGATCGCGTCCGACTTCTCGCTGTAGCCGAGATAGATCTCGCGCGCGACGCCGATCCGCGCGCCGCGCAGTGCATCCATGCTAAGGAACTGTGTGTAGTCCCTCGGTACCGCGTTCGCTGTCGCCATCGAAGTTGCATCACGCGGATCAGGTCCCGCGATGACACTGAGCACCGCCGCCGCGTCGGCCACGGTGCGCCCAAACGTACCAACGGTATCCTGGCTGTGCGCGATCGGTACGACTCCCGTTCGGCTGGTGAGGCCCAACGTTGGCTTGATGCCCACGACTCCATTCGCCGATGCCGGGCAGAGAATCGAGCCATCAGTCTCGGTACCTAGCGAGACCGCGCAGAGGTTGGCAGAGACCGCAGAGGCCGAGCCAGAGCTAGAGCCACATGGGGTCCGGTCGAGTGCATACGGGTTCAGCGCCTGACCACCGCGGGCGCTCCACCCGCTCGATGAGTGCGACGAGCGAAAGTTCGCCCACTCGCTCATATTAGCCTTGCCAAGCAGCACCGCACCCGCCGCACGCAGCCGCTCCGCGACGTAGGCGTCGCGTTCTCGCTTGGCGCCCAACAACGCCAGCGAACCGGCCGTCGTCTGCATGCGATCTGCCGTGTCGATATTGTCCTTCAACACGATTGGGATGCCGTGGAGCGGGCCGCGAGACGCGCCCTGGTTCCGCTCGCGATCGAGCGCCTCGGCGATTGCCAGCGCGTCGGGATTGACCTCAATCATCGACCGCAGCGTTGGACCGGCGGAATCTATAGTGGCGATGCGTGCGAGATACATCTCCACCAGTCCGCGGGCGGAGAAACGCCCCTGATCCAGCGCCGCTCCGAGTTCTAGAAGGGTCAGTTCTTCAATCTCGGCATGCGGTCCGACATCAAACGTATCCTGATTCACCAGTGCACGTCCTCTCTCTAGAACCCGCTTGCCACAAATCTACACGGCTCGCGGTGCTCAGTGCAACCCAGCGCTCAAGGCGGGTGAAAGCAGGTACTGTTGGCTCGGTTGCCGGCCCCTGGATCGCGTGGTATAATCCTCGTCACCGAGTTAGTGTATGTTGTACACTACACACGAACATCTGGTGATCACACCATTGACGTTTCTTGATGCTGTGCCGAGCTGGTCGTCGGGCATGGCCGCAGTCGTGTCGCACAGAGACGTGCGCCAGAGCACGCCAGGCGGCGAGAGGAGCCAGGCATGGCACAGGATGGTCTCCACATGGCGCCCGGTGAATTGGACGAGACTCGCGGCCCGACATCCATACCCGACGAGTACGATGTAGTCATCGTCGGTGGTGGCATCGCCGGCCTGACGGTCGCGCTGAACCTGCCGCCTGACCTCCGCGTCCTCCTGGCAACGAAGGGCGCACTGGGCGAGAGCAACACGCGCTATGCCCAGGGAGGGCTGGCCGCGGCGGTGGGCCTCGACGACTCCTCAGATCTTCACCTGAGTGACACCCTCGCGGCGGGCGCGGGATTGGTTGACGAGGCTGCTGCGCGCACGCTCGTCGGTGATGCGCGCGCTTCTGTTGCCTGGCTAATCGCCCAGGGTGCCACCTTCGACGGCCGCGAAACGCCGAACGCCGATGGACACTCCGCCAAATCTGACGGAAACGCGCATGGTGCTCCCACGCTCGCGGACGAACTGGCGACCCGCTACGACTTGAATCGCGAGGCGGCGCACAGCCGTCGCCGCGTACTGCATGCGCGCGACGCGACGGGCGCCGAAATTGAACGTGCGCTGGTCGAAGCGCTGCGACGACGACCGCACGCCGTCGTCCTGGATGCCACCTCTGCACTTGAATTGGTCGTCGAAGATGGCATCTGCACCGGCGTCGTCTTCGCACGTCAACAGCGACAATTCAACGCCCGTGCCAAACGTGGCGTCGTCCTGGCAAACGGTGGAGCAGGTCGACTCTGGCAAGTAACCACCAACCCTCCGGGGGCGACCGCGGACGGCTTGGCGTTGGCATGGCGCGCGGGCGCGGCGCTCGCCGATCTTGAGTTTGTACAATTCCATCCGACCGTGCTTGTGCCCCCTGCTGGCGAGGCTTTCCTCATCTCGGAGGCGGTCCGCGGCGAGGGCGCCCACCTGCTCAATGCCTCCGGCGAGCGCTTCATGCCGCGTTACGCATCCGAGGCCGAGTTGGCGCCCCGCGATGTGGTTGCGCGGGCGATCCTCAGTGAGATGCTTTCCACAGACGCGTCACATGTGTATCTCGACCTACGCCACCTGCCCGCGCACGAAACCTATCAGCGCTTCCCAACCATTTCTGCGGTCTGCCGCGCGTATGGGCTTGACCTCGCCTCCGACCTCATCCCAGTGTCGCCGGCGGCGCATTACTTTATGGGTGGCGTCGCCGTGGACACCTGGGCACGTAGCACCGTCCCGCGACTCTACGCTGTCGGAGAAGTTGCCTGTACCGGCGTCCATGGTGCGAACCGGCTCGCCAGCAACTCACTGCTAGAGGGCCTTGTCTTTGGTCGGCGCGCGGCTGCCGCGATCGCCGGCAGCTATGGCGATGTCGCCTTGTGGCCGCGCACTCCCGTGCTTCCCGGAAATTGGCTGCCAGAGACGAGCATCGCCATTACGCCACGTGATGACTCTGCCCCTCTTGCCGAGCAAACGCGCACCGCGCTGCGAAGCGTCATGTGGCGAAGCGTCGCGCTACGGCGCGATGCCGTGGGGTTGCAGGACGCCGTTTCTGAGCTTCGTGCGCTAGCAACCCGTGGGCCTGTCGATGCCGAAACGGCGAACATGCTCTTCGCGGCGCAGGCTATCACCGCATCGGCGCTCGCGCGCGAGGAGAGCCGCGGAGGTCACTTCCGCGACGACTTCACCGCACGTGACCCTTTGCTTGATGGTCGCCACACGCTCCTGCGCGCACCGGCTGCCCTATCGCTCACCGCTCGCCAGCCGGAGGCCGCCCATGCGTGACACTAGCGCTGCTTCCTTCGATCCCATCTTCGACGTCGAGCTTCTGCGGCGTGCTCTGGCGGAAGACGTTGGTCGCGGCGACATCACCACAATGGCGACCATTGCCGAGAACACCTCGGCAGTCGGGCAAATCGTTGCGCGCGAGGATGGCGTAATCGCTGGCCTCCCCATGGCCGAGCGAGCTTTCCGTCTCCTCGATCCGGCGCTTCAGTTCGAGCCACTTGTGAGGGATGGTGAGCGCGTCGCGGCGGGCGAAACGCTCGCCAAGCTGCATGGGAACGCTCGCGCGCTCTTGACCGCCGAACGTACCGCGTTGAACTTTCTCGGTCGTCTTTCGGGCATCGCGACGTTGACGGCACGCTGCGTCGCCGCCATCGCCGAGACGAATGCAACCATCGTGGACACGCGAAAGACGACGCCAGGGTTACGCGCACTTGAGAAGTATGCCGTGCGCATGGGAGGCGGGCGCAACCATCGCGCGGGCCTCGACGACGGTGTGCTTATCAAAGACAACCACATTGTCGCGGCCGGCGGGGTGCGGCATGCGCTCGTCAGCGCCCGAGCCAGTGCTTCGCACCTGTTACGCATCGAAGTCGAGTGCGAGGACGAACGGCAGGTCGCCGAGGCGGTTGAGTTCGGCGCCGATGCCATTCTGTTGGATAACATGTCGACAGACCGACTCCGCGACAACGTCCGGTGGATTCGTGCGCACGCGCCGTCGATCATCATCGAGGCCTCTGGCGGTATTGGGACGGACGCCAAACGACTGGCCGCCGTCGCCGCGACTGGCGTGGACCTCGTCTCACTGGGCGCGCTGACGCATTCCGCGCCAAACTTCGACGTCTCGCTCGAATTCGACACGGAACGTCGAGGGTCCGAGGCCGAAGGGAGCAACCAACCATGACCACAACCCTACCGCGACCTAATACGACGCCTTTGAACGCCGAGTGCGAAGAGAGCACCGACCAGCGTATCTTGCCATCACTGGTAGAGTGGCGCGCACGCGAGGCTGGCGCACTGGTAACCCACCGCGCGCGTCACGCGGGCGCTGACCGTGCCGACGCTATTCCGCGCGAGTATGCGACGATGAGCGCCGACGAGTTGGACTGGCGCATTCGCTCGGCGAAGGCGTCGCTCGGCAGCCGAGTCGTCATACTCGGTCACCACTATCAGCGTGATGAAATCATCACCTATGCCGACGCGCGCGGCGATTCGTTTAAGCTGGCGCAATATGCGGCGGCACGACCGGAAGCCGACTATATCGTCTTCTGCGGCGTCCACTTCATGGCGGAGAGTGCCGACATCCTCAGCGAGCCGCGACAGCAAGTGATTCTGCCCAACCCCGCTGCCGGTTGTTCCATGGCAGACATGGCGAACATCGCCGAGGTCGAGGAGTGCTGGTCCGCGCTCGACGAACTCTTCGTCAACACCGAGACAGACGGTGGGCTTCAGCCGGTTGTTCCGGTGACATACATGAACTCCGCCGCCGATCTCAAAGCATTCTGCGGGCGCAATGGTGGCATCGTCTGCACCTCCTCAAATGCCGAGCAGGTCCTTCGCTGGGCCTTCGAGCGCGGGCGGCGTGTGCTCTTCTTCCCCGACGAGCATCTCGGTCGAAATACCGCGCTGAAGATGGGCATCGCCGAGGACCAGATCGTCGTGTGGAATCAACGCGAAGACTTCGGCGGTATCGAGGACGACGAGCAACTGCTCGACGCCAGAGTGATCCTCTGGAAGGGCTGGTGCTCCACACACCAGCGTTTCACAGTGGAGCAGATCGAGCAGGCGCGCCGCGACTACCCTGGCGTCCGCGTCGTCGTCCATCCCGAGTGCAGCCATCAAGTGGTCGCCGCCGCCGACGAGAACGGCTCAACCGAATATATCGTCAAGGTGATCGAACAAGCCCCCGCTGGGACGGTCTGGGCGGTCGCTACGGAAGTCAATCTGGTCAAGCGACTCGCGCGCGAGCATCCCGATCAGACGATCTTCTGCCTCGATCCCATCGTCTGCCCTTGCTCCACGATGTATCGCGTCCACCCCGCCTACCTCGCCTGGGTGATGGAGTCACTGGCCGACGGGCATGTGATCAACACGGTGAGTGTCGCGCCTGAGACCGCACGTTGGGCGAAGATTGCGCTAGAGCGCATGCTGGCGAACAAAGCGTAGTGCTTCAGCCCTCAGTCTCGCTCTTCGTCGGGCGATACAGCGATTCGTAGAGGTCAGCATACTTCTTGTGGATGTTGCGGCGCCGAATCTTTAGAGTCGGCGTAAGGAGTTCGTTTTCCACGGTGAAGTCGTCTGGCAGTACCGCGTAATACTTCACGGTCTCATAGCTGGCGAGTTCCTTGTTCGCCGCCTGGATGCCCGCGTCGAGCTCGTCGCGAAGCTGCCCGTTGGTGCTCAATTCGGCGACGCTGGTGAACGGTACCCCGTGCGCCGTCGCCCATGCCTTCACTTTATCGGGGTCGAGTGTTACGAGCGCGACGAGATATGGTTTGCGGTCACCATACACCGCCGCTTGCGAGACCAGCGGGGCTTTCTTCAGGGCGGTCTCCACGTTCTGCGGCGCGATATTCTTGCCCGCCGCCGTGATAATCAGATCCTTCTTGCGGTCGACGATGCTCAAGAAGCCGTCCGCGTCCAGCGAGCCGATGTCGCCCGTAGCAAACCAACCATCGCTATCCAAGACTTCCGCCGTCGCGCCTGGATTGTTGTGATACCCCGTGAAGACGACGGGTCCGCGCACCAGAATTTCGCCGTCGTCGGCGATGCGCGTCTCACAGCCTTCATAGGCTAGTCCCACTGTGCCGAAGCGATAGCGATTCACCCGATTGACGGTGAAACCCGCGCCGGTCTCGGTCAGTCCCCAACCCTCAAGCAGTAACACCCCGGCGCCGTGGAAGAACTTCAAAATGTTCAAGTCGAGCGGCGCCGCGCCCGTCACCGCAAACTTCAGGTTGCCGCCGAAGGCAGCGCGCACCTTCTTGAAGACCAGGCGATCGGCAAGCGCATAGCTGCGACGTAAGCGTCCGGGAATCTTCCTCTTGGCCTCCCGCAGATTCGCTACTTCTAGGCCCTTGCGTTCTGCCCAATGGAAGATGCGCCGCTGCATGTTTGATCCATGTTCCGCGCGTGCCTGAATCGTGGCATATGCTTTCTCATAGATCCGCGGAACGCTAAACAAGAGGTCGGGCTTGGCGAACTGCATATCTTCGATCAAATGTTCGATATTCGTGCAGAAGGTCGTCGCCAAACCCAGTTCGACCCCCGAGAGGCTTTCCGCGAGGCCGAACACATGAGAGAGCGGCAAGAACAGCACATCAGACATTCCCGGCTTGACCGTATCGAATGCCGCCCGCACCGCGCGCAGCTGCGCCATGAAGGTGCGATGCGAGTGGACGACGCCTTTGGGGTTGCCAGTCGTTCCCGAGGTATACACAATCGTTAAGCGAGCGTCGGGAGCAATCGCGGCAGCCTTTTCCGCCGCAAAGGCATCTTCTTCTTTGGAGGAACGCGGGCTGAGGCGGCGCAAATCGTCTAGCGAGATCACCCAGGGATCGCCCGCCACGGCTTCCGCGTCTTGGAAGAGGATCACTCTCTTCACATTCGGAATTTGGTCGCGAATCGTCAGCAGCTTTTGATACTGCGCCCGGTTCTCCGCAAAGAGGTACTTGATCTCCGCATCATTGCAGATGAAGGAAACGAGAGGGGCCAGGTTCGACGGATAGACCGTCACGCAGACCGCGCCGAGATTCATGGTTGCCCAGGCGGCGGCGGTCCACTCCCAACGCGTGCCACTCATGATGCCGATTGCGTCACCCGGCCTCGCCCCCAGCGCATCGAGGCCAGAGAGCAAGCTGTACACCATCGCGGCATTTTCACGGAAGGACGTGCTGATCCACTTCTCGCCGACCTTCTGTCGCCATCGTGTGGACTTGGCGAAAGCAGTCGATCTCGCGCGAAAGACTTGCGCAAGGTTGACCTCTGGTGCAGTCTGCGTCCCCATTGCCGGAGCCTCCCTGAGACCTTCTGCGGCCCCACGTGGTGACTGATGACCTTGTCGCTCTACAGTATCCACTCACCCATTTCCCGCACAATTGCAATTGGACTGCAAGGCGCCGCGGCTCATACGCCCTCTCTACCCAAATGGTACGTTGTCAAACGCCGAACTATCGCGCGGGTCGTGCGCGTATTTCCAGCAGCGGCGCGCCGTGCCGCACTTGGTCGCCTTGAGCCACGACAAGCGCGATAACCTCGCCGTCCTGCGTTGCGCGCACAATATGCTCCATCTTCATTGCCTCAAGCACGACAACCGGCTCGCCACGCTGAATCATCTGGCCGACCGCGATATGCACGGCGACCACTTGCCCAGGCAGTGGCGCGACGACCATACCGGGCTGCTCCACGAAGTCCGTGCGCTTCCCAGCCTGGCCACGACCCGCCTCCACGCCTTGACTTCTGGTTCGCGGCGCGGGGAACGGCGATTGCCAGCGTAACGCGACCATCTCGTCATTGACAGCCACCCACCAGACATCACCGTCGCCAGCGACCACTGTGGCGGAGGATCGCCGTCCATCAACCTCCGCCGCGATCTCATTTCCTTGCCGGTTGCGTAGCTCGACAGAATGTGACCGACGAGAGCCCTCCGCAACGGCGACGACTTCGAAGCGCGTAGCTGAGGCGGGCGTGAACGCCACTTCGACGTGCAATGCGCCCTCCGGGGAAGGGCCATCTCCCGCTTCAACCACGATGAATCGTTCGAGAAGCGGGCGGCCCATATTGTTTCGCCAACGCACCGGCTCGCCTTCTGTGGTGACTCGCCAGACAGCCGCGAAGATCGCCGCGTCCACTGCGATCGGATCGACTGGTGTCTTTCTTAGCATGCCAGATGCCGAAAGCATGAGATCATCGCGGAATGTATCGATGAATCCCGTGGTTATCTGACCCGCGAGATGTTCAGGGTGAAGGATCAGTCGGCGTAGAAATGCTCGATTACTTGGTATGCCGAGCAGCACGGTTTGCGAGAGTGCACGCTCTAACTTGCGCAGCGCCTCCGCACGATCCTCACCATACGCGACAATCTTCGCCAATAGCGGGTCATAATACGGCGAAATCGAGTCTCCAGTCGTCACGCCGGATTCCACGCGTACGCCTTCGCCTCTGGGCTCCCGCCAGAGCAAAACGGGCCCGCTCGCCGGAAGGAAACCTGCTTCGGGCACCTCCGCGTAGAGCCGGGCCTCGACCGCATGCCCCAAAAAGCGAATCTCGTCCTGCGCGAGCGGCAGCGGATGCCCTTCAGCTACCCGAATCTGCCAGCGCACCAGATCGAGCCCGGTGACGAACTCCGTGACGGGATGCTCAACCTGGAGACGCGTATTGACCTCAAGAAAGTAAAAGTTCCCCATCGCATCGAGGATGAATTCAACCGTTCCGGCGTTATCGTAGCGCAGTTGCTCGCCTATCGCTAGCGCCGCCGCCGTCATCTGCGCGCGCAATTCGGGAGTGAGCGCGGTTGACGGCGTCTCTTCCACAACCTTCTGGTGTCGGCGTTGAATCGAGCATTCGCGCTCGCCAAGCTGAATGACGTGCCCATATGCATCACCAAAAATCTGGACTTCGATATGACGCGGGTCAGCAATCAGTTTTTCGATGAGTAATGCGTCATCGCCGAAGGCTGAGCGCGCCTCGCGACGTGCTGCGGCAAGCGCTTGCGGCAAATCGACTTCTCGCTCCACAACACGCATTCCCTTGCCGCCTCCGCCAGCGGAAGCCTTGATCATGAGGGGATACCCTACGCTCCTCGACTCAGCGAGAAATCGATCGTCCGATTGATCATCCCCGGCATATCCTGGCACGACGCATACGTTGGCGGAGGCGGCAATACGCTTCGCTTCGGTCTTGCTTCCCATACGCGCAATGGTATCGGTCCGTGGCCCGACGAAAGTCAAACCTGCGGCTCGGCATGCGGCGGCAAAGTCGGCGTTTTCTGAGAGGAAGCCGTAGCCGGGGTGAATGGCGTCGGCGCCGGTACGAGATGCGGCGGCGAGCAGGGCTGGCACGTTCAAGTAGGAGTCTGCCGCGACGCTCCCACCGATGTGAATCGCCTCATCAGCTTCACGCACGTGGCGTGCGTTGATGTCGGCGTCGGAGTAGACCGCAATCGTAACGATGCCCATCGCGCGACACGTCCGCATGATACGGCAGGCGATCTCGCCGCGATTGGCGATCAGCATCTTACGGATCAGGCGTCGAGGCGGTCCCTCACGTGCGGGTAAGGCCTGGGTGTGCCCCGATTTCTCGGTGTTTTTCGCTGAACGCGTGGCGCTCGTCATGGCTTCGGCACCCATGGCGCGGCTTGCTTGGTCATCAGCGCGAGAATGCCTTGCGCAGACTCGTCGCCCGCGCGGAGTTGGGTCAGCAGATTGATTCGATAGTCGAGCGAGTCGGCGTGGGTGGCGACATGGAAGAGCAGCCGCTTGGTCTCGCGCAATGCCAGCGGCGCGCAGTGCAGTATTTCCCGCGTCACCGCATCGACGCGCGCGTCGAGTTCGCCGTCAGCGCAGCACTCTGAGACGAGACCGAGTGTCTTCGCCGTCGCGGCATCGAAGCGGGTGCCCGTCAGGAAGAGGCGCCTCGCGGCGGTGAACCCGATTCGATCGAGCACAAATGGCGAGATGAGCGACGGCGCGAGACCCAAACGAGCTTCGGGGAAGCCGAATGACGCTCGCTCCGCCGCGATCACCACATCGCAGACGCTCACCAGTCCAACGCCACCCCCCAACGTCGCTCCCTGAACCCGACCCACGACCACTTGTGGCGCCTCGTTGATGCTTCGTAGCAACTCGTCGACCATCGCCAGCGCCGCACGACTATCTTCAGATGAGGTTTCCGTCGATAGATCGCGCACGTCGCCACCGGCACAAAAGGCGCTGCCTGCCGCGCGCAAGACCACTACGCGCACCACGTCGAAATCGCTGCCGCGCAGCGTAGTAAAACAGTGCAAGAGTTCGGCGACCATCGCATTGCTGAGGGCGTTGCGCGACTCAGGTCGATTGAGCGTCACCGTGGCAACAGGCCCATTTACCGCGAACTCGATCGTGCCAAAGGGATCCACTATTGCCTACCTACTCTTCGTCCGCTACGTCCAACGCTTCGTCCACGGGCATGTAGAGCACGGCGCCGGCTAGCGACTTGCCAAGCCCGTCAATGCGCAGCGACCGCGTCGCGCCCCCATCCAGCGCATCGTGGAGGACGAAGTTCAGCGCCTCGATGTTGTCCAGTTCGAATCGCTCTACGCTTCCCTGAACCAGCGCGCCGAGGTGCCGCTTTACTCGTTCCGCGGTCGCTTTAGCTTTGAGCTCAGTATACGCCTCCGATGAACGTGCGATGACACTGACATTGGCGATATTGCCCTTGTCGCCCGCGCGTCCGTAGGCAAGATCAAAGAGGCGGCGAACCGGATGCGCATCGTCTCGCTCGGCGCGCGGACCAGGGCGATGGGAGCTTCTCATCGCTCAAACCTCCACAACCGTCACGACGGGCTTGACGCGGTCGCGGTCGATGAGCGCGGGCCACAGGCCAAGCAGTGGACGTGGCTCTGCGCCAACGGTAGAGCCAGAGACCGACATGCCGGCGGGACCTGAAAGGCCGAGCGCCATCGCGCGTCGAACGGCGGACTTGAGCGTATCCGCGTCTGCCGCAGAGAACATCACGCGCACAATCAACTCGCTCGGATCCTCCGGCGCCACCGCCAGCGAACCGAAGAGGCTGTCAATCCCTAGCCGCTGAAATTCGATGCGCGTGATCGGCAATCCCTCCCATGCCTCGGATAGCATGCCCTTCAGTTGCTCTTCTTTTCGATAAACCCTCGGCCAACCAAGTGTGAATATCAGTTCGCGACTGTACCCTTCGAGTCGAGCCATGTTGACCTTCAACGTCCCAGTGCGCGGACGTCCGCTGACGCCGGAGACGCGCACGCGGTCAGGGCCAGCGTTGGCAAGTCGCAGCGTGGTGAAGTCGGCGACCACATCAGGCGTAACGTACGCACGCGGATCGTGTATCTCGTAGAGCAGTTGCTCCTTCAGCGTTTCCGGTGACACACGGCCCATAGTGCCAGGCGTCTTGGTTACGACGAACGATCCATCTTCCTCGACCTCGGCGATCGGGTATCCAGGACGTGTAAGGTCCTCGCTGGATATATCGTCTATCAGCGCGAGGCTGTTACCGCCAACCACCTGACCAGTGCACTCCAGCAGATGACCACAGACAATCCCACTCGCCGCGCGGTTCCAATCGTCGGCCCGCCAGCCGAAGTGGTGCAGTAGCGGCGCGAGAAAGAGCGACGGGTCGGCAACCCTTCCGGCAATCACGATCTGCGCCCCCTGCTCAAGCGCCTCGACGATGGGCTGCGCGCCGAGATAGGCATTAGCGGTGACAATCGGCGAGCCGTCGAGGGATAGCGGCTCTCCGGTCTCGATATGCTCGAAGCGCTCGCCCGCGGCTACGAGTTCGGGCAGTCGGGCCAGCAGATCATCACCAGTGACGGTTGCGATACGCAGACCTTTGAGAGCCTGTCGCTCGGCGGCAGCGCGCACCACTTCAGCCGCCCCAGCGGGATTCAGCCCGCCACCGTTGGTGATCAGGGGAATTCCGCGGGCGAACGCCAATGGCAGGATGCGCTCGGCGATCACCTCGATGTCGCGCGTGTAGCCGCGGCGAGGGTCGCGCATCTGGTCACGGCGCAGGATCGCCAGCGTCAGCTCCGAGAGCGCCTCGAAGCAGACCACATCCACATGGCCGCCCTCGATCATCGGCAGCGCGCGCGTCACATCGTCGCCGTAGAACCCCTCCGCGGATCCAATGCGAAACATGAGCAAAACTCCGGAATCGTCCCGCGTTATGACTTCTTCTTGCCCGGCAAGATGCCTTCGCTCTTGGCGATGATCCCCAACATCACCTCATCGGCGCCCCCGCCAATGGAAAGCAGGCGCGAGTCGCGGAAGACACGTGTGATGCGCGACTCCTCCATGTAGCCCATGCCGCCGTAGTATTGCAGGCAGCTATCGGCCACCTCACGGCCCAAGCGTCCGGCCTTCAACTTCGCCATCGAAGCCAGCCGCGTGATGTCGTCGCCGGCGACCATCTTCTCGACAGCGATATAACACAGCGCCTTGAGTGCCTCGATCTCCGTGAGCAACTCGGCGAAGCGGAAATGGATCACCTGGTTGGTGATCAGCGGCTGCCCGAAGGTGGAGCGTTGCTGCGTGTAGGCAATAGCGTCCCGAACGGTCTTTTCCATGCCGGCGTACGAGGTGATCGCGCCGACCAGTCGCTCGCGTTGGAACTGCTGCATCTGCAGGATGAAGCCCATCCCCTCGGGTCCGATGGTGTTCGCCTTCGGCACCCGCACATCGTCGAGTATCAGCTCCGCCGTGTCGCTCGACAAATTGCCGAGCTTCTTCAACGTGCGACTGACCCCGAATCCAGGGGTGTTTGTCGGCACCATGATCAGCGACATGCCGCGAAAGCCCGTCTCGTCACTCGTGCGCGCCAGGAGGCACACCCAGTCCGCCTGTGCGCCGTTGGTGATGTAGAGCTTGCGGCCATTGATTATCCAGTCGTCACCGTCCGATACCGCGCGAGTGCGTATGCTCGCGACATCGGACCCGGCGTCAGGCTCGGTGACGCCGATGCAGCCCACCATCTCGCCGCGCAGCGCGGGTGCCAGAAACCTGCGCTTCAGCTCTGGCGAGCCATGCTCGGCCAGCGCCGGCGTACACATATCCGTGTGGACGGTGATGCCCATCGGCACTCCAGAGCAATCGGCGCGCCCAAGTTCCTCGCAGAAGACCACCGTGTACCAGAAGTCGAGACCTTGTCCGCCATATTCTTCCGGGTAGGTGAGGCCGAGAAAACCCAGGTCGCCCATCTTCCTCAGCACGTCGTGGGCGGGCCAGATGCCCTCCTCCTCCCACGCGTCCACGTGCGGGTTGATCTCTTCTTCGACGAAGCGCCGCACGCTGCGGCGAAACATCTCATGCTCATCGGTGAACTGCATCGGAGTCTCCTAGCGATCCGTCGGGCGGATATTCGCGCATTGCATAGTTGTGCGGTCAAATGCGCTCGGGCTCGGCGACCGTACGTTCGTTGTGTTGGTCGCCGGTGTTGAGCGTCGTCTTGGGTTCCAACAAAAGGATCTGCGCCTCGCCCGCCGCCACCGGCATATGCTCGACTCCTTTGGGAATGACGACAAACTCGCCTTTCGAGACATGTAGATCGCGGTCGCGCAGCTTGATCGTCAAGTCGCCTTCGATCACCAGGAATAATTCGTCTTCTGCAGCATGATGATGCCACATGAACGCACCCTGCACCTTGACGATCTTGAGGTAGGAGTCGTTCAGTTCGCCGGCGATCTTGGGATTCCAGTGGTCGCTGAAAAGGCTGAATTTCTGGGCTAGATTGACAACTTCGATGTCTTGCGTGCCCATTATTGAACTCCCATCACGCCTACCCGTTCAAGTTGTCGCGTTGCCTAGCCGCGAAAGACGCCGTAGCGTGGAGCGCCGTCGCTCACCCAATCGCGGTTATACGACATCGAAAGCCCAACCGTAAGCGCCATTCGCGTATCGCGTGGATCGAGAATGCCGTCGTCCCAAAGGCGAGCGGTTGCGTAATACGCTGAGGATTCTTCTTCGATCTTGCGCTGCGCCATCTGCCGCATGATCTCGATCTGCTCGCGGTCCGGCTCCAGGCCGCGCGTGCGCGCGCCATCTTCCTGCACAATCGCCAACACGCCAGCGGCCTGCTCCGCGCCCATAACCGCGATGCGGCTGTTCGGCCAGGTGAAGAGCAACGTTGGATCGAGCGTACGCCCGCACATACCATAGTTGCCCGCGCCATAACTGCCACCCACGATCACCGTGAACTGTGGCACCGAGGAGTTTGCCACTGCGTTGATCATCTGTGCACCATGCTTGATGATGCCGCCCTCCTCATAGTGCTGGCCCACCATGAATCCAGTGATATTCTGCAGATAGATCAATGGCGTGCGCGACTGATTGCACAATTGGATGAATTGAGTCGCCTTCAGGGCGGACTCGGAAAAGAGCACACCGTTGTTGCCGAGGATGCCGACCGGAAAGCCGTTGACGTGCGCGTGGCCACAAACCAGCGTCGACCCATAGTCGCGCTTGAACTCCTCGAAGCGCGATCCGTCGACGAGTCGGGCGATCACCTCGCGGATCTCGAAAGGCGTGCGCGCATCGGCGGGGACGATGCCAAGCAGTTCATCGGGATCGTATTTCGGTTCCTCCGGCGCTGCCCGCACGGCGTGGATCGTTTTGCGCCAATTCAGTCGTGCGACGATCTCGCGCCCGATGCGGATCGCGTCCGCGTCATCCTCGGCGATATAGTCGGCGAGTCCCGAGATGCTGGCATGCATCTCCGCGCCACCGAGCGCCTCGTCATCCACCTCTTCACCCGTCGCCATCTTCACCAGCGGCGGCCCCCCCAGAAACACCTTTGCCTTGCCGCGCACGAAAACCGTGTAGTCCGAGAGGCCAGGAACATATGCCCCGCCGGCAGTCGAATTGCCGAAAACCAGCGCGACCTGCGGGATCCCCGCCGCTGACATACGCGTCTGGTTGGCGAAGGTGCGCCCACCAAGATCGGCGAAGAACTCCGCCTGATACAGTAATTGTGCTCCCGCCGACTCGACCAGATACACGCTCGGCAGGCGGTTGGCTGCGGCGATCTCCTGGGCCCTTAGCGCCTTCTTGACCGACATCGGATAGCTCGCGCCACCCTTCGCCGTGGCGTCGTTCGCGTGGATCATGCACTCGACGCCATTGACCACGCCGATGCCGTTTATCCCCGAGCCGCCCGGCGACTCATCGCTATACATACCCCAAGCGGCGAGTGTGCTTAATTCGAGGAAAGGTGCACCCGGATCAAGCAGCAGCTCAACACGATCGCGAGGCAACAGTTTCCCGCGCGAAAGGTGGCGTTGCTGCGACTTCTCGCCCCCTCCCTTGCGCGCCTGCTCTTGCCGCTCGCGAAATTCGGCGACGCGCGCGCTCAGCGCCTCATAGTTTTCGCGATACCGTGCGCTGTGGGTATCGACCGCGGTGGGCAAGACGGGCATAAGAGTCTGCCTTCATGAAAGACGTGATTGATCAGCAGTTGATTGGCGACTCAAGGTATTCGAGCGTGCTAAAAGCAACAACTGTCCTTGAAGCCACAAACGGGGCAAATGGTCGCTTTACCCCCCTTGAGATCCGACATCGCGTGTCCGCAGACGGGGCAGGGCATCTGGCGATCTCGCGACACCTCAGGCGAGTGATCGCTCTCACCCGCCGGCTCCAGGGCGAGTGGTTGCCTGCCACTAACTATTCCGCCAAGCTGTTCCGAGTCCATCAACTGATGCCCTTCCCAACTTCCAAACAACCATTCCAGCGGGGAAAACCGCGCGTTTGTCACCTTGCGCCTACGGTTCTTCCGCGTCCCATGCCGGCCACGGCGCGTGATCCGCAATCTCATAGCCTTGTAGGCGATACAGCGAACCAGCGCCGTCAACCTTCAGTGTCGTACCGGAAATGAATGTGGCAGCGGGGGAGAGCAGGAAGAGTGTCGCGGCGGCGATCTCGCCCTCTGTGCCCATGCGGTGCGCGGGGATTTCGTTGGCGACCGAGGCCAACTGAGCCTTCACCGCGGGCGGGTAGCGATCGAGTCCGCTCGACCTGATCAACCCCGGCGCGACGGCATTGACGCGAATGCCATAGGCGGCCCACTCCAAGGCCAGCGATTGCGTCAAATTCACCACGCCCGCTCGCGCCGCCCCACTATGTGCCATACCCGGAAAGCCGCGCCACATCTCCATCACGATGTTGACTATCGCCCCTCCGCGTTCACGCATGCCCGCGTTCAGCGCCGCCTGCGACATGTTGAAGGTGCCAGTGAGGTTGGTCTCGACTACGGCATGCCAACCCTTCGGCGTGATTGACTCCGCGGGACTGAGAAACTGGCCGCCGCCGTTGTTGACGAGGGCATCTACCGGCCCGTGGCGCTCGCCAACCTGCTGAAAGAATGCCGCGACCGATTCCGGTTCGCGGATGTTGCAGGTAAACGCGCTCACTTTCCCGCCCATAGCCGCGATCTCATCTCGCGTCGGCTCAAGATGTTCGAGCGATCGTGAGCAGATGATCACCTGAGCGCCGAGCGACGCCGCTTCCCGTGCGATGGCGCGTCCAATGCCCGTGCCGCCACCACTGACGACAATCAGTTTGCCCTCAAACAGTCTGTCACGAAAGATCGAGTGTATTGGCATTGATGCACTCTCCCAGATCTCGCCGCTGAAAGCATATTCGCCCGACGCACGCCTACCTGAGATGCTCGCCGAGGAAGTCGAGCACGAGTTGGTTGAACTCCTCCGGCTTCTCCATGTTGGGCGCGTGGGCGGTGCCGTGCATCACTGCTTTGGTGGCACCTGGAATGCCTTTGGCAATAATGTCCGCGGTGCGTTGCAACTCTCGGAAATCTTCGTCGCCGATGATCACCAGTGTCGGCGCGCGAATCTCGCCGAGGCGCCCAACTGCTGGCGGGTCGAGGCGCAGCGGCGTACCTAGTTTCAATGCTTCCTGGCGTCGCCAGATGTCCAGGTTCATCTGACGCACTCGCTCGCGCACGCTTGCTGGACCCTGCTCTGCCGAGCGGCTCGGGCCGTCCACCCACACATGCACTTCGAGGTCGTTGGCCTGCTCAATATCACCAGCCTGCTCGGCCTCTTCAATCGGGCCGAAGTATCGCTGATCGTCCGCCAGTTCCTCTGCGGTTGAGTCGAGTCCACGAAGGCCTGCCGCGACAGGCACCAGCGCGGTCACGCGTCCGGGGTACGCCAATGCATAGTCGATCGCGAGTCCTCCGCCCATGGAAACGCCGACGAGTGCTACCTTGTCAATGCCAAGTTCGATCAGCAGCGCGTCGAGATCTGCATGCTGGCTATACGCCCCAGGTGGCATGCTCGACTTGCCGTAACCGCGATAGTCGTAGCGCACGACGGTGTACCCCTCGGCAAACGTCGGAAATTGGTCATCCCAGAAGCGCGAGTCAGCCAGTCCGAAATGTAGTAGCGCCACCGCTGGGCCAGTGCCAGCGATCTCGTAATAGAGACGCGCCCCGTTCACATTAGCGAACCCTGAGCGAAAGTTGACCAGGTCTCGCATGCCTACGCCTCCTTACCACCGACACCTGTGCAACGGGGCTGCGTCGAAGCAGCATCACCATATCACGCCTTCGCGCTTAGTGGCGCCACGGAGCCGTACCGAGACGAGCGACGCGTGCGCCCTTCGCGTTCAGTCTCCGGCGACGGTTTCTACTGCCGGCTCGACCTCGCGAAAACGGTATCCCACGCCCCTTTCGGTAAGGATGTACTTCGGATGCGCTGGGTCGCGTTCCAACTTCTGACGGAGATAGGTGATGTAGAGGCGAAGATAGTGCGACTCGTCGCGGTATTCGTGCCCCCAGACCTTGGAGAGCAGCGTGTCGTGCGTCATCAGGCGGCCAGCATTATTGACAAGGTGATAGAGTAGGCGATACTCCGTCGGGCGCAACGTCACTTTGTCGCCGCGCACCCACACCTCGCGCTTGCTGAAATCTATCGTGAGATCGGAGTCCACGACGATCCGCGTCTTGCGGGCGGGCGATGGCATGAAGGTGCGGCGCAGCAGTGCCTTGATCCGGGTCTGCAACTCGCGTGGACTGAACGGTTTGGTCAAGTAGTCATCGGCGCCGATCTCCAGCCCGCGTATGCGATCCGACTCTTCCTGCTTCACCGTAAGCATGATCACCGGCACATTCGAGACCTCGCGGATCTGCTGAAGTGTCGCGAAGCCATCCAACTCGGGCATCATCACATCGAGCACGACAAGGTCAGGGAGGTCTTGCTTCAGCTTCTCCAGCGCCTCGTATCCGTCGAATGCTTCAAGGACGCGATAGCCCTCGACCTCTAGGTTCATGCGCACGACGTCGACAAGCCGTGGCTCGTCGTCAACGACCAACACCGTGATACTCCGCGGGTCAATCTGCTCGTGCATGCTGGGCCTCCTCGTGGCGGACGGCACGTTCGTGTCCGCCGAAAACGACCATCGGTGCCCTGGGAAGCTCTTCGCGCGGCAAACTAAAGGAGAATGTCGATCCGCCGCCAAGTTCGCTTGAAACCCAGATGCGTCCACCGTGCGCGTCGAGAATCGCTTTGCAAATGTAGAGACCCAGACCAGCGCCTTGTGTGCGCCGTGCGACACTGTTGTCGATCCGCTGGAAACGCTCGAAGATGCGCTGCTGTTCTCGTAACGGGATACCCTGCCCCGAGTCGCTGACAGAGACGATCACATCCTGGTCCGTCACTTGCCCGCGTACGCGAATACGACCACCTTTCGGCGCATATTTCGCCGCATTGTCGAGCAGGTTCAGCAACACCTCGGCGATTCGCTCGCGATCCGCCAGCACCAAGGGCACGTTTGCCGGGAAGCGCACGCTCACGGCGCTCTCGGGGCTCCGCGCTTTGAAGCGCCGGGCAACCGACCGTGCCAGCTCCGCGAGATCGAGGTCCGCGCGCTCCATGTCCAGTCCCCCGGCGTGAATGCGCGAGGCATAGAGCAGATTCCCCAACAGATGGTGCAGTCGATCGGACTCCTCTTCGATGGCCTTGAGCCGATTTCTGCGCGTCTCACTGTCCCAGGTGACGTCCTCGCGGGCGAGTGTAGACGCATACCCTTTGATGATGGCGACCGGCGTCTGCAACTCATGCGACACCACCGATACGAATGTATTGCGAAGGTCTTCAGCTTCGCGCGAACGTGTCATGTCGCGCACGTTCACTACACAACTGATCGGTTGCCCGTGCGCATCACGCACCGCCGAAGCCGTAACGGAGACGTCCAGCGGTTGTCCGTCACGGGCCAAGAGCACCAGTTGTCGATCGACGATTGCTCGGCCCGTCTCGAAAGCCTGTACCAGAGGATCGGCGTCATAGCCGAGTGGGCTCCCCGTCATGTCGCGCGGCAAGAGGACGTCATGGTAGAAACGACCTACAACCTCATGTTGCCGCCACGCGGTCATTGCCTCCATTGCCGGGTTGAAGCCGGTGATGCGTAACGCGGCGTCCACAGTGATGATGCCGTCGCCGCTGAAGTGCAAGATCGAATTGAGTTGACGGTTCTGCCAGCGCAGCCGCGTAGCTTCCTGATAAATCCGCACAGTAGCCGTTAGCTCACCGATTAGCGCTTGCCGCCTGCGTGGTTCGCTCAAGGTGCGCCGCGCGGAAAAGCCTGTTGCGCCAAGGAGGTGGAGCGTCCCAGCCGGACCGGCGAGATCGCCCAAAGTCAGTGTGGCAATCTCACCCGCCCAAAGTTCGGAATGCACGACGACACGGGGTCTGCCGTCAAGTGGTGTTGGAGTTGGGTCATCGGCAAGGATGCTGACCAACGTCGCCGCCTGTTCGCGCTCCATGCCCGATACGGCGAAGTAGAGTTCACCCTTCTCGTCGGCGCCCGCGTCGTCCGCTGCGTCTGGCAACAGCAGCACACCCGCGCTTGCTTCCGCCAGAGCTGCCGCGTGCCCAAGCGCACGGCGCAGACCCTCCGAAATACGGCCTTGTTCGACGGCGCCGATCTGCCAGAGGATCGCCATGTATGTGCTGTGGACCTCACAAGACAACACGCAACCGTCGACCGCGCAGTCGTCGGCTCGTGTGCGACAATGAACGCTAGTCGTGCGTCCTCCCGTTGGCAGGGCGCGAGCCGGATGAATTCTACCACACGGCGAGTTGCCTGGCGCGGCACGCACAACGCTGCAACAGCAGCACGCGCGTGTGACCGTTTTCGATTGGGGCGAACGCGTGCACTTTGATATCTTCACGCTCTTCCCTGGCATGTTTCATGGCCCGTTCGAGGAGAGCATCTTGGCGCGCGCGCGGCAAGCGGCACTGGTCGAGATTGCCTTGCACAATCCGCGTGACGTCACCACCGACCGCCACCACGTAGTAGATGACTATCCGTATGGCGGTGGCGCGGGCATGGTGATGAAGCCAGAGCCGATCTTCACCGCGGTTGAGGCTATTTACACTGGCGGGCCCATCGTGCTGATGTCACCCCAGGGGCGGCCTTTCACCCAGACGATTGCGCGTGAGTTGGCGCGTGAGTCGCGCGTCACGCTGTTGTGTGGGCATTACGAAGGCGTGGACGAACGCGTGCGCGAACATCTGGCGACGGATGAAATCTCCATTGGCGACTATGTGTTGACCGGCGGGGAAATCGCGGCAATGGTGATCGTCGACGCCGTCACGCGTTTGTTGCCAGGCGTTTTGACGCCAGGTTCAGCGGAGGACGAAACCCACGCGGACGGCCTCCTGGAGTATCCGCACTACACGCGACCACCCACTTTTCGCGGGTGGAGCGTGCCTGAGATTCTGCTGAGCGGCAATCACGCCGCCATCGATCGCTGGCGCCGCAAAGAATCGTTGCGACGTACACGGAACCGGCGCCCCGACCTCTTCGCGCTCGTCGAGTTGACCCCGTTCGATCGGAAATTGCTTGCGGAAATTGAAGCGGAAGATGTGGCATCGCCGCGCCAGAATGACGCTCAGCCACCCGTGGTGGGGGAGGAAGAACGTGGAAACGGATCGTGAAACTGAAGGTGCAAGCGCAATCGCTTTGCTCACGGCAGATGCCATCCGTGGCTGGACGGGCGCTCGGTCATTCGAGTTGGGCAAGCGCGCCTTTCGCACGGGTGCCCTCTCGTCGCCACGCGTCGAGCATGCTGTGCTGCGCGCGCGTTGCCAGGGCTCGGCGGCGCTTCCCTACCGTGTAGAGGTGACACTCGCCCCGCAAGGCATCGAGTCGGCCCATTGCACCTGTGGAAAAGGCGCGGAGGGCAAGTGCAAGCACACCGCCGCGCTCCTGGTTGCCTGGCTCGAGCAACCCAATCTCTTCGAGGAAGCCGAGCCAATTGATGCCACGCTCGAACGCCTCAGTCCGCAGTCGCTGCTGACGCTGCTGCGCCGGGTCTCACGTCGCTCTGAGGACGTCGCCGACCTTATAGAGCAAGAGCTTCCCTACGTGGCGGGTGCCGTCGCCAGCGCGGAGCAGGTGAACGTCGAAGCCCTCCGCCGCGAAGTATCGATTGCACTAGGCGCCCAGCGTCGGCCCCATTACGACGACTGGGCCGAGTCCGGCGCGCAGCACGACGACGAGAGCGCCGCCAGCAGTCAGCGGCTGCGACCCATCTTCGAACTGGCGGAGGACTATCTTGCGCGAAGTCGCTACGCCCTCGCCGCGACCGTCTATCGTGCGATAGTCGAAAGCACCATTGAGGCCGCGGGCGGCGATACAGGCGCCACGTTCCCCGAAACCATCAATGCAACCCTACGTGCGTGCGCCGCAGGTCTGGGAGGTTGTCTCGATGGCTCTGCCGCGGTTGGCCTTCGGCGCACGATCTTGCAAATCCTCGTTGAGATCGCTATCGCCGATGAAACCGCCGTTGCCACGGATACGGCTCTGTTCGCTAAGGACCTGCTCACTGCGCGTACCACCTCCGCAGAGCGCGACGAAATCGCGGCGTTTATTGCCCGCCAACCGCCACGGGATTCGGCAGAGCACGTCGCAGGCGAGGACCGATCCGGCGCCTTACTGGCCCACCTCAAAGCGCCAGCGGACGGAGCGTCGCGTCACTCGGCAGGATGAGGCAGGCGTTCGCCGGGCCCTCGCCTAGTAATTGGCGAGCGGAACCGGTATAATGAACGAGAATTGCGCCAGGGGCGCGACGCCCTGCTGGCTGGTCTGCATCCTGTGCAGAGGAGAGTTACGCTTCCATGACGTATGTCATTACACAGCCCTGCGTCGGCCTAAAGGACGGCTCATGCGTTGACGTCTGCCCGGTGGACTGCATCCATCCCGCCGAGGGCGAACCTGGTTATGACGATGTACAGCAACTTTTCATCAATCCGGATGAGTGTATCGACTGCGGTGCCTGCGAGCCAGCGTGTCCGGTCAGCGCCATCTTCGAGGAAAGCGCTGTCCCCGCGCAGTGGAGAGAATACATTCCGATCAACGCCGACTACTTCAAGAAGTAGGCTTGCGCGCCGCGAGCCCGCGTGGAGTTCTCATCCTTCACGCGGGCTTTTCCGCGCCTCTCGGTCGAGGCGGATAGAGTCTGTCGCGAGACATCACGGGAACGAGGCCAGAACATGACAAATCGCGACGCTGAAGAGTGGATCGCGCAAGGACAAGCGTTGCTCAATAGCGAGCGCTATGATGAGGCCGTGGACGCCTTCGACCGTGCGCTGAGGCTCGATCCCGAGAATCCCGAGGCCTGGGGCGACAAAGGCGAGGCGCTGGCAGGTAGCGAGCGATTTGAAGACGCCCTCGAGGCATACGACCGCGCGCTGGCGATAGACCCTGACGAGGCGGAGTGCTGGCTAGCGAAAAGTGGCGTCCTCGCGGAGTTGAATCGCCTCGAAGAAGCGCTAGACTCGGCGGAACATGCGCTGGCCCTCGATCCGACCAACACGGATGCTTGGCTCGTGAAGGGCGCGATGCTGATCGAACAACACCGTGGCGCCGAGGCGCTGGCCGCCTATGAGCGGGCGCTGGCGCTCGACCCAGAGGAGGCGGACGCCATAGTCGGCAAAGCAGACGCTAGCCTGGAACTAGAACGGTACGACGAAGCGCTCCACCTCTATGACCGCGCGTTGGCGCTCGATCCCGCGGACGAGGGCGCATGGACCGGCAAAGGCGATGCTTTAGATGCGCTCGGGCGCCAGGACGAGGCGATTGCCGCCTATGACCGCGCGCTCGCCCTGGAGGCAGACGACCTTGACGCGCTCACCGGCAAGGGCGATGCGTTGACCCATCTCGGTCGTTTCGACGAAGCCCTCAGCATCTATGACCGTGCCATCGCCGTCGATGACGCCAACGACTGGGCATGGATGGGCCGCGGTGACGCGCTGGTGGGCCTGGAACGTCCGCTGGACGCCTTAGCCGCCTACGACCGCTCACTCACGCTCGACGCCGACAATGGCTGGGCCTGGGATGGCAAGGCAGAGGCCCTACGCCAGCTTGGCCACGATGCCGAAGCGGAGTCGGCGGCACGGCGCGCGCGCGACTTAGGCGTGCCCGACTCTCAAGAAAGCTGAGCGCTCAGAATCCGAGTCCGCGTTCCTTCAAGCTCACATAACGCTGCTGACCGATGACGATGTGGTCGAGCAGTTCGATGTCGAGCAATTCGCCGGCCTGACGAAGACGCTCGGTCGTGCGAATGTCCTCGGGCGACGGTGTGGGGTCGCCGGATGGATGGTTGTGGACGACCACCAGCGCTGGGCAGGTGCGGCTGACCGCGGGCCTGAACACCTCCGCCGCGCGGACCACGCTGCTATTGACAGTCCCCTGATAGACGATCTGTTGGTGGACCACATAGTTCTTCGTATCAAGACATAGCACTCGCAGTTGCTCCTGCGGCAGGTAGGCCATTTCAAGCATCAGCAGATTCGCCGCATCGCCGGGGCTCTTGATCTGGGGCCGCGCCTCTGGTGTGAGCAAGTTGAGTCTGCGCGCCAATTCCAGCCCCGCTTTGAGCTGTGTCGCCTTTGCCAGCCCCATACCATGCGAGGCGCAGAGCGTTGGTAAATCTGCCGCGAGCAGCCCGCCGAGACCACCGTGGTCGCGCAGCAGCCGCGCCGCCAACTCCAACACGTTCTCTTTGGAAGAGCCGACGCGCAGCAAGATCGCCAGCAATTCGGCGTTCGTCAGCGTGCCGGCGCCGTAGCGTTCGAGTCGCTCGCGTGGGCGCTCGTCGCTGGGCATTTCGCGCACCGTCGTTCGATAGGCAACCTCGGCCGCTGGTCGGTCCGCTTTCGTCGCGATCGTCATGCGCGTCCTCGTTCCCAGCGTCATTTATCCCAACACCGGCTACCCGCTGCCGTCATGCTAGCAGGCGAACGAGCGCCGCGCAAGTGGTCAATTTCCGGCCCCGTGACGTATACTGTGCCGATTCCCTTTGGGAAGTGAGGCGTATAGCACCTGCCCAGGAGTATGACCCAGTATGACGCGCGTGGTGGTTGGTATGAGCGGCGGCGTAGATAGCTCTGTCGCCGCGGCGCTCTTGAAAGAGCAAGGCTACGACGTGGTGGGCATTATGCTGCGCCTCTGGTCCGAACCTTCGCTAGATGACGACGAGCCAATCGCCGAGAACAAGTGCTGCTCGATCGAGTCAATGGCCGATGCCCGCCGTGTCGCCTCCTCGCTCGACATACCGTTCTATGTCGTCAACGTGGAAGAACCATTCCGCGAGACGATTGTGGAATACTTCTACGACGAGTACGCCGCTGGCCGCACGCCCAATCCCTGCCTCCGCTGCAATCGCTATGTCCGCTTCACCCTCTTGCTCGAGCGGGCGATGGCGCTGGGAGCCGACTACTTGGCGACCGGCCACTACGTACGCGTGGATGACCACCCTGCGACCGGGCTGCGTCGCTTGCGGCGCGGCGTCAGCGACGAGAAGGATCAATCGTACGTCTTGCACGTTTTGTCCCAACAACAACTACGCCACGCGCTCTTCCCGCTGGGCGAGTTTACCAAGCCCCAGGTACGTCAGATGGCGGCAGACCGCGGCCTTCCCGTGGCGAACAAGGCCGAGAGCCAGGAGATCTGCTTCGTTGCCAAGAACGACTACCGTGGCTTCTTGCGGCGGTACGCCGAGTCCACAGGACGCACGCTGCCCGGCTCTGGCCCGATTCTCGACCAGTCGGGGAGCGTATTGGGCGAGCACGCTGGGCTGGCAGAGTACACCGTCGGCCAGCGCAAGGGCCTCGGCGTCACGGCGCGCGAGCCGCTCCACGTTCTACGCCTAGACCCCACGCGCAACGCCGTGGTGGTCGGACCGGCGGCGGCGTTAGAGCGCGATAGCTTCGACGTCTGCCAAACCACGTTCACCTCAGGCATTCAGCCGTGTGAGCCGTTTGCGGCAAAGGTGAAGGTGCGCTACAAGGCGACGCCGCAGCCCGCGCTCGTCACGCCCCTGGCAGATGGACGCGCCGAGGTGCGGCTTGAGCAGCCACAGCGCTCCGTTACTCCGGCCCAGGCTGCCGTCTTCTACGGCGGCGCTGAAGGCGATGAGGTGCTCGGCGGCGGCCTGATCGAAGGCTAGCGTGCGCCGCCTCCCGCCGTGCGCTACGTGAACGTCATCCCAGCGACAGCCGTGTGCGCCAACAGTTCCTTGCCGTTGCCCCAAAGCAAACGTTGGCGCGCCTCATCGCTCCAACCTTCGATCTGCTCGAAGTCGCGGAGCCATCGGTCCGGCGGTATAAACGGGTAATCCGATCCGAAGAGGAACTTGGCGTTGAGTCGTCCGGCCGCCTGAGTCAGCAGCGCCGGAGGAATGTACTTCGGCGACCAACCGGAGAGGTCGTTGTAGACATTTGGCTTGTGCTGCAAGATCGCGATCATCTCTTGCTCCCACGGCCAGGAGGGATGCGCGCCGATAATCGTCAGATTGGGGAAGTCTGCCGCGAGACTATCAAGGTGAATCGGCCGGGTGTAATCCAGCTTGATGCCGCCGCCACCGGGCATGCCTGCGCCAAGTCCATTCGTGCCGGTGTGGAACAGCGTCGGGATGCCTAGCGCTGCGATGCGCTCGAACAGTGGATAGAAGCGCCTGTCGCTAGGATAAAACGCCTGCACGCCAGGATGAAATTTCGCGCCCGAGAGGCCCAGGTCGCGTACCGCGCGTTCAATCTCGACGATCGCGCGATCGCCCTTGTGCGGATCGACGCTGGCGAACCCGACGAATTGCGCGGGATAGCGCCGCACGATCTCCGCGACCGTGTCGTTGCGCAACGGCTTGCGCCCCGTGGCGGTTTCGGCGTCCCAGGCCAGTAGCACGCCAACCATATCCTGCTGCGCGTAGTAATCGGCGATCTCTTCGATGTCGCGCAGCTTCACCTCGGCGTGAAAATACTGCTCTGTCGCCTTGCGGAAGGTGCCGATGGCTCCATCCATGAACTCGGCGATCGGCAAATGGACGTGAAAGTCGATGGCGCGCGGCATAGGACGCCCTCCTCGTCTGCACGGTAGTCGTTAGACCGCATTATAGACTCGCGCGGTGCTATGCTGACGTCATCTGGACGTTATCGCGCGACGAGTGGGGAAAGCCTACCCCAATGCAGACGTTGTTCAGTACCGCGGCCAGCATTCTCACGCCGCAGCGGGCGGGCTTTCTCGCGTCGGGGCCCTATCCGTTCACCCACGCACTCTCCGCGTACCTCGGCTGTGGCTACGGCCAAACAACCTGCGGCCTCTACTGCTACGCGCAGTATCTGCCGAACTGGCAGTTCCGCGGCTTTCCGGCAACTTGGGGCGCAGCCGTGCAGGTGAAGACCAACGCGCCCGAACTGCTCCACCGGGCGCTGGCGTCAATGAAACCAGCACGGCGACAGGGCCTGCGCGTTTTCATGAGTAGTACAACCGACCCCTACCAGCCCCTTGAGCTTAAGCACGAGGTGACGCGACGCTGCCTCGAAGTCTTCGCGGCCTTTCCAGATCTCGACCTGCTCGTCGTGCAGACACGCTCGCCCCTCGCCGAACGCGATCTCCCTCTGCTGCGAACCATTCCATACGCATGGCTCTCGGTGACGATTGAAACCGACGACCAGCCGTACCTCGCCGGGCTTCGCGGTGGGCCGCCGCTGTGGAATCGCTGGCGCCTCGTGCAAGCGGCACACGACGCGGGCGTCCCGGCGCAGATTACCGTAAGCCCGTGCCTACCATACACAGATGTTGAGCATTTTGGCGTGCGTTTGCTCGAGAGCGGCGCTCAGCGCGTCGTTATCGACACTCCAGTGGACGGCGACGGTTCAGCAGGCAAGCGCACAGCACATAGCGCCTTCGCGCTGGCCGAGCCACGCTGGCGCGACACTGGCCCAGCGCATGCGCTCTACTCCTGGCTCGCCGAGCACACAAGCAGAGAGCAGGTCACGCTCGGATGGAGTACCGAAGGCTTCTGTGGCATTCCGCCACGCCGCTTTGCCGACACAAACGCTGCGTTCCCTGCTCACCCTTGAACTGTGCCGCTCTTTGGTCGGTAGTCCGGGTGGGGCAGTATTCCCGCAACGGTAAGAGTCACTCAGTCGCCCTGAAACGCGCCTGCCGTCCGCAAAGCAACCTTCCGAAGTTACAAGATAGATACATCACAATCGCGTCAGCGTTCGGCTCTAAGCCTGCCTCGGATTACGGATACCTCTATGCCGCATCCTGCAGTGCCGCGTGCCATGCGCCGCGGCATCGCCGTTGTATGCGTCCAGAGCCTCATGCTATACTTTTAGCGAGTGGGCCAGCGCCGCCCAGGCTTCTTTCGCGTGACGTCACGTTCCACATCACCTGGGTGCAGGCTCGCCAACTCATCGCCCCACGAAAGGGAATCGAAGGCATGATCAACTCCGATACACAAATCGATCTCGATCCCGATGCCGGTTTGGATGAGCGCTACTACTCGGAAGAGGCGGAGCCTGATTGGTATAAGACCAATATCCCGTGCCAGGTGGGCTGCCCAGCGCACACCGACGTCGCCAACTATATTGGGCTGATCTCGCAGGGACGCTTCGACGAAGCGTACGCGCTGAATCGCCAGTGCAACGTCGTACCCGGCGTACTGGGGCGCACCTGCGCGCGACCCTGCGAGCCGGTATGCCGCCGTAACAAGATCGACGGCAATCAGGTCTCGATCTGCTGGCTGAAGCGCGCGGCACACGACCACCGGCAATACCGTCAGTTGCCCTCGCGCCCCAAAGTGACCAAGGATAAGAAGGTCGCGGTCATCGGCGCGGGTTCGGCGGGCATTGCCGCGGCGCGCGAGCTTGCAGAGATGGGTTACCCCGTCACGATCTTCGATATGTATGCCGCGCCGGGTGGCATGATGGTTGGCGGCATTCCCGTGTGGCGCCTGCCGCGCGAAGTGACGCGCGAAGAATGTGACGAGTATCTCGACGCGCTCGGCGTCGAGGTTCACCTCAATACCACCATCGGCAAAGACCTGCAACTGACGGACCTGCTGCGCGACTACGACGCCACCTATATCGGCGCAGGATGCATGCTCTCCAATCCCCTTACCGACCCAAACAACAAGGACGTGCCTGGCGCCGACCTTGAGGGTGTTGTGCCTGGGCTGCCGTTCCTGGAGAAGGTCAACTTCGGTGAGCCGGTCTACGTTGGCAAGCGCGTCGCCGTTCTCGGTGGCGGTTTCACGGCGATGGACTGCTGCCGCTCGGCGATCCGCTTCGGTGCGGAGAAGGTCTACGTCATCTATCGCCGCTCAAAAGAAGAGATGCCCTCCGACGAGTACGAGGTCGAGGAGGCGATGGTCGAGCACGTCGAGTTCATCTACCTCGCATCACCAGTTGAGGTGCTCAGCGCGGACGGCGTACACACCTCTGGCCTCAAGCTCGTCCGCAATCGCCTTGGCGACCCCGATGCTGGTGGGCGCCGCCGTGCCATCGCCGTGCCAGGCTCCGAGTTTACCCTCGACGTCGATACCGTTATCTCGGCCTTTGGTCAGTACGCCGACTCGTCGTGGATTCCAGCGAAGGAGCTCAACCTTGAGGTCAATCGCTACGGCATTCCTCTGGTGGATCGCGACACCTGGATGACCAGTTATCCCGGCCTCTTCGCCGGTGGCGACTTCACCGAGGGCGCGCGCAACCTGATCTCGGCCATCGCCGATGGGAAGGCCGCCGCAGGCGCGATCAACCGCTACCTGGGCGGTACGGACAGCCCCGCCGAAGAGGCCATCGAGATCGAGCTTCCCGACTTCCGCAGGGGCATGGTGGATGATTACGAGTCGATCCCGTATCAGATCATCCCGACGCTGCCACTGCAGAAGCGCTTCAGCATCACTGCCGAAGCCGAGACGGGCTACAGCCCCGACGAGGCGATTACCCAGGCGCGGCGCTGCTTGCAGTGCCAGCTCAACATCACCATCGATCCGTCCATCTGCATCCTCTGCAGCGGATGCGTAGACATTTGTCCCTACGACTGCATCTCGATGGAGGGGCTGACCCGCGTCGTCAAGGGCGATTCCCTGCACGCGTTGGCCGAGAACACCTGGAACGCCGGTGCCGACATGATCATCGACGAAGAGAAGTGCATCCGCTGCGGCCTCTGCATCGTGCGCTGCCCGACGGACGCGATCTCGATGGTGCAGTTCGAGGTGAAGAGCGCCAACAACCGCTGGAACGTGTCGAAGATTCCCGTGATCAACGCCAGCCGTTAGCGGATGCCGATGCGAGTCGGGTTGGATGTGGTTATGGGGTGGTGCCGCGTGTCGCGCACGACGCCTGGATGCCTGAGGCGGCGTCTGCGCGATGCCTGCGGGTCGGCGGAATGAAGGGCTAGCCTATGGCGCGGCTCGCTGGTCGCTGCTTTCCCGCTGATCGACGAGCAGCGCGAGGGCGCTTGTTCTGCGTCTGCTTGCTCGCGCTGCTCACCGCGCTTGTGGGATGTAGTGCCTCGCCCAGCGCGCCGACGAGCGCTGGCCGTGCCGCGCTGCCGCCCAATTACACGCCGCCAACGGCCATCATCCCCGCCGGTCTGACGGCGAGCGCACGGAAGCAAGCGCAGATCGACGCCACTGTGAACTGGGACCTCGCCCACATGACCCTTGATCAGAAGCTTGGGCAGATGTTTCTGATCGAAACGACCTACCAGAGTTACAACAACGACACCGACGCTATGGTGACTGGCATGTACGCCGGTGCGATGATCGTCTACGCGCAGAACATGGCGAACCCCGCGCAGCTGCGAAACTACCTCGCCACTATCCAGGCGCACGCGGCTATTCCCATGATGATTTCGATGGACGAGGAGGGCGGCGAAGTCGATCGTCTCGGCACGTCGAACTTCGCGACGCCGCTGCCCGCTGCGCAATACATGGCGAATGACCCCACCAGTGCGATTCGCGACGTCGGAGCGGCGGCAGCCCGCGAGATGCAGTCGTTCGGCATTAACACTGACCTCGCACCCGTGGCGGACGTGCGCGGCAATCCCGCCGCGATTGAGTGGACGCGCCTCTTTAGCGACAATCCGGCAACGGTGACGCGCGACGCGGGCGCTTTCCTAGATGGGCTGCAACAGAGCGGCGTCATCGGCACGCTCAAGCATTGGCCCGGCATCGGCAGCATCGTCGCCGACCCACATCTGACGCTGCCGACGATGAACCGCACCAAAGCGCAGTTGGAGTCCACCGACTTTGCCACATTCAAGGCGCTGATCGCCCGCGATCCGGGGATGATCATGGTGACGCACGTGCTCATTCCCGCATATGACACAAAGTATCCGGCGACGCTTTCCCCAACCCTGGTGAACGGCGTCCTGCGCGGCGAGCTCGGCTACGACGGCGTCGTCATGACTGATAGCCTCTACATGAAGGCCATCGCGGATACCTACACACTGCCGGAAGCAGGGGTGTTGGCAATCATCGCGGGTGACGACCTGCTCGAAGGCGCGTTCGACAGCTACTCCATGGCGGCGATGATTGCCGCCATCAAATCGGCAATGTCCACCGGGCGTATTACGAAAGCGCGCATCAATCAGTCCGCGCGGCGCATCCTCAGCCTGAAGGCGCGCTTCGGTCTGCTACAACTGCGCAGCCTGTCGAACGGCCCAGTTCAGGGGTTCGCCCAGACAGCTCCGGCTACCCTCAGCGGGATCGCCGACACGCCAAAGCGGACGACCTAATTGGCGCCGTCGGACGCTCCTTCGTCTATCCCGTAATCAGCCGCGCACGCTGGAAGCGCGCCAACGCGAGCAGCAGCAGCCCCGTGGCCAACACCAGAAGGGCAACCGCGAAGATAACGAACACCTGGCCCGGGTTCGCGGCATTCAGCGCAGCCAGGATATTTGCCTGCATCTGAGACGGCAAGAACTGGATGATGATGATTGGCCCGATGACAAATAGGAGGAAGGCGAAGGTCAGGTTCAGTTGCGCCTGTCGCGTGCTCGACGCGCGCAACGAGACCAGGCAGCCCACGCTCGCCGCAAGCAGCGACATGAGCAGCGCCAGCACGACGATGGCGAACACTGACGCCCCTGGATAGAACGCTAGTCCCGAGCCCGCGCTGGCATCCTTCTGTGAGATGTTCGCGACCACCGCCTGCAGCAGCGCGGCGACGAGACCCACCGCCCAGCCGTAGGCAACCGCCGCGCCGAACTTGCCGAAGAGGATCGCGCGATCGCTCAGCCGGCTTGCCAGCAGCGTCTCCAGCGTGTGCCGCTCACGCTCACCGGCAAAGCTATCCACGATGACGCTCTCTAGAATGAGGAACGGCAGGAACAAGCCGTCCACGATTACCGGCGCCGCGGACGTAAACAAGGCATGCCCAAGCTGCAGCGGCAAGAGGATGCTGACAAGTCCGATAATCAGCAACACACCCACCACGCTGCGCCCCCTGCCGCTCCCACCCGCGCCGGGACCTGCGAAGTACTCGCGGAATTCCTTCCACATCATCGTCCCGATATCACCGATCATCGCGCTGCCTCTTTCACGTGGTCTTCTTCCATGAGCGAAAGGAAGACCGCCTCTAGGCTGGCCTGCCCGCGATGCACTTCTTCGATCTCCGCCCCAGCGCCCACCAGCGCGGCGACCACCGGCGCTGCCTTGGGCTGGTCTGCGCCGCCACCGCGTAGATCGATGAGGAGATGGCCGTTCTCGATGGTCGCGCTCGTGACATCGGGCCGCGCACGCATCGCCGACAGCACCGCATCGCTGAAACCCGCACCCACCACCTCGATGCGCGGTGCGCCCTCGCGCGTCCGCAGCTGATCGGGACTGCCGACGGCGAGGAGCTTTCCCTCGCGAATGACCCCCACTTGCGCACAGAGTCGCTCGGCCTCGGTCAGATTATGGGTGGTGAGGAAGACGGTCACGCCTTCTCGACTGGCTAGCGAAGCCAGATCGTCGCGCAACGACGCCGCGGCCAGCGGGTCCAGGCCAGCGGTTGGCTCATCCAAAAACACCAACCGTGGACGATGGAACAGCGTGCGCGCCACGGCGAGCTTCTGCTTCATGCCGCGACTCCACGTGCCCACGCGGTCATTTCGCCGCTCCCAGAGGCCGAGATGCGACAACAGTTCCTTTGCACGAGCTTGGCGATCGGCTCGCGACAGGTGCCAGACTCGCCCATAGAAGTCCAGGTTGTCGAAGGCGGTCAACCGCTCGTAGAGCCCAGTGAACTCCAGCAGCGCGCCGCATTCGCTGCGAATGGCCGTACCGTCACGTCGCGTGTCGAATCCCAGCACCTCAGCACTGCCCGACGTAGGCTCGAGAAGGCCGAGCAGCAGATTAATCGTCGTCGTCTTACCGGCGCCATTCGCCCCCAAAAAGCCGAAGACGATGCCAGCGGGGACCTCCAACGTCAGAGCATCAAGCGCGCGGACGTTCCCAAACTCCTTCGTGAGATGCGACGTCCGAATCGCAACGTCTGCCATGCGCCCATCTCACTTCCGGTCTCACGCTCAGAACGACCTGCGTTCCTCGACACCGAGCATGCGCTTCACCGTCGTCAGTATACTCTTCGCCAAAATCATCACTCGACGAGCGCGCGGGTCAGCATCACCATCGTCACGAACGTGCGAAATACGTCGAGTGGCTCGTCCGAGGCGTACGTCGCCGTACGTCCACCACGCTCCTCCAACGCGACGCCGCGCAGCCAACATGCCATCTCTGCCATGTCAGCGGTGAGGAATGTAACCGCCAGGTGGATGGGAGATGCGAAGTGCGGCGGCGATGGCGGCATGCGCTCGGTCAACGCCAGCCGCGCGCCTTCACGAATGCGCTCGCGCGCCACCTCTGGGTGCAAGCTTTCAGCGGCTGTCCGCGAGATCGAACGCTTTACCTCCACGCAGTGCGGCAGGGGATCGATTCGCCGTGCCTCATCCGCGGTCACCTGATCGCCTGTCACAAGTACAATCGGCACGCCAAAATGCGCCGCCACCAACGCATTCAGCGCCGACTCACCCACAATCTGACCATCAAGCCGCACCTCCCAGATTGCCCGCGGATTATAGCTGTGGCTGAGGATCGCCTGGCTCGCACCGACCGACCCGTGATAGCCGAGGAAGAACGCGGCGTCGAAACTGGCGTCAAGCCCTTCCATCATGTAGAGCGGCTTATGCTTCCCCGTGATCAACGTCGCCCGCCCGGCCAACAAGTCGGGCTCAAGATTGCGCATCGTACTGTGCGAATCATTGACCACGAACTCCGTCGCCCCTGCCTCTTGCGCTCCCGCGATCGCCGCGTTCAATTCACCGAGCAGCAGGCGTCGGCCGAGCGAATAGTCAGCACTGCCAACCATGATCTGATCCCAGTCGACGATCCCCGCGACGCCCTCAAAATCCGTCGAGATATAGACCTTCATAGCGAACTTGCCTCCCGCGCAGCTCGTCGCGGTCGCCCGATGGGACGGTTCTGCGCGTCCCGCGGCAACTTATTCTTGCCGGGGTGGTTGCGATACGTCAGTCGCTCGACGGGTCGGCCGCCGACAAGATGCTCGCGCACGATTTCCTCGGCGTCCTCCGGCTGAACGCCCCAGTACCACACGGCGTCTGGATAGACCACGACCATCGGCCCGAAGCCACACTGATCGAGGCATCCGCTTTTGTTCACCCGCACCTGCCCGCCAAGCCCCGCCTCCGCGACGAGCCTTTTGAGCCGCGCGTGGACGCCCAGTCCATCGCCGTCCACTGTGGGACAGAAATCGCCGCTGGTGCAGACGAAGATGTGACGTGTGAAGATGCGTCCGGTCGTCACTTCCGCCGTCTCACCGAGCCGTGCCTGCGCCACATCATCCTCCGCTCTGCGCTGATCCACTCGTTTCCTCATCCTACCGCTAAGAGGCTAGCTCCGTCAGACGCCGCGGTTTCGTCTATTGTTCCTCACAACCATAGCCCTCGCCGGACTCACGCGCTATACTCTTCAGAGAGTGCGGGCAACTCACTGGGTGGCACCGTACACACGCTCTAGCTACAACGTTTGTGACACAGAGGCGCTATGCAACTCCTCCAGTTCGCCCTCTTCATCGTACTCCTCGAGCTCACCGTCGGCTCCTTCGTCAGCCTCTACCTTCTCGACCTCCGCGGCGACAGCAGCCGCAACTTCGTCAAATTTCAGGGCGTACTCTACCTCATTTTCGCTGCGCTCACGCTGCTGGCGATGAACAACTTCGCCACGCCGGAGCTTGCCCAAGGTATCATGGGCCACAACCTAGACGCTACCTGGCTCGGCGCCCAAGGACCGCTCACCCTCATCTTCTCCCTGCTCATGATCCCCTGGAACATCCTGCTCTTCAGCGATCGCCCCTCCACGCCCGCCAAAGGCAACGCTGCGAAGGCCCGCATACCGATCACCCCCCGCGCCCGCATTCGCTTTGCGCTTGGCGGCGTCACCGCGGCGGTCGGCCTCGCCGCGGTCTTCACCGTTGGCATGGCGTATCGCACCCTCGCGGACTCGCGGCTAGGCGGCGCCTTCGTCGTGCTCGCTTTCCTCGCGGGTGCGCTGGCCATTGGCAGTGTGATGACCGCGATGCTCCTCGGCCACTGGTACCTCAACACTCCAACCGCCTCGGGCAAACCGCTGGAATTCGTCACTACGTTGCTCTTGGGCGCGCTCGTCGCGGAACTGGCCTTCTCCCTACTGCTTGGCCCTACCACCGCGCACGCTAACCCCAATGCCCACTCTATTGCGCCGGGGACCACCATCCAGACTAACGGCGGTACAGTCACCGTCAGCACACCAACCGTGGTTCCCACCACCCAGCCCGGCACGCCGACGCCGGCGACCACCACGCCGACCGTGCGCCAGACGCCCCTCAGCACCGATGCGATGTCGTGGCTCCAACTCTTCATGGGCATGCTCGCGCCGGGCGTCCTCGCCGCCGCCGCGCTCTACCTCACGCGCGGGCGCTCCTTCCAATCTGCCACGGGCATGTTATATCTCTGCGTCTCCTTCCTCTTTATCGGCGAAGTGCTTGCCCGTGGCCTGCTGCTCTTTCCCACCCTCGGCTAAATCGCCAACCCTCTCCTGAAGCACGCCGGATCGAGCAGCCGACGGGCCGACCTGTATCGTGCAGAGTCGTCCCGGCACCGGCATTACCAGTGCCGCCATGTCCCCTGCACATGTCTCCTCCACTGTGGTTATATGCCACTGGCACGCCCGCTGCGGCAGAACTCGACGCAGAGCGCTTCGCACGCCACGAAAGGAACTAGAAGTCATGACGCAGCCGCCCGCGATCAACCCGAACATATTCAGCGCATACGATGTGCGTGGAATCTATCCAGACGACTTCAACGAAGAGGCCGCCTACCGCACCGCGCGCGCCATGGTCCAATTCCTGGGGGTGGATACCGTCGCCGTTGGGCGCGATATGCGCCTCTCGTCGCCTGCGCTCGCCGCCGCCATCATCCGCGGGATCACCGAGCAAGGTGCCGATGCTGTGGACCTCGGCATGACTACCACGGACGAGCTCTATTTCGCCGTGGGCAACTACGGCTATCCCGCCGGCGTCATGATCACCGCCTCGCATAATCCCGCGCAGTATAACGGTATGAAGATGTGCAAAGCTGGCGCAGTTGCCCTCAGTTCAGAGACCGGTGTGCAGCAAATCCGCGATCTCGCGCTCTCCGCGGACTTCGCCACGCCAGGCCGCACCGGCACGGCGAGCGCGCGCGACGTCACCGATGCCTTCATCGAGCACTGCCTGTCATTTATCGATGTCGCCAATATCAAGCCATACAAGATCGCCGTCGACGCTGGTAATGGCATGGCGGGCATGATTATGCCGCGCGTCTTCCAGCACCTCCCGTGCGAGCTCGTCCCGCTATATTTCGAGCTAGACGGCAGCTTCCCCAACCATCAGGCTAGTCCGATTGAGCCGGAAAATACCGCTGAACTGCGGCGCGTCGTCGTGGCGCAACACTGCGACCTTGGCGTCGCCTTCGACGGAGACGCCGATCGCATGTTCCTGATCAGCGAGAAAGGCGAACTCCTCGGCGGCGACATGGTGACGGCGCTGGTGGCGCAGAGTCTCTTACGGCGCAACCCCGGCGCGACGATCCTCTACAACTTGATCTCGTCGCGCAGCGTACCAGAGGTAATCGAGCAGAACGGCGGCAAGGCGATCCGTACGCGCGTCGGGCACTCGTTCATCAAGGCGCAGATGCGCGCCGAGAACGCGATCTTCGGCGGCGAGCACTCCGGCCACTTCTACTTCCGCGACAACTGGTACGCGGACTCCGGTCTGATCGCCTTCTTGATTGTGCTGGAGTTGATCAGCGTGAGCGACCAAACCGTCTCGCAACTGCTGAAGCCGGTCGACACGCGCTTCCGCAGCGGCGAGATCAATACCAAGGTGAGCGACGTCAAAGCGAAACTCGCCGCCGTCGAGTCAGAGTACCAGGCGCGGGGCGCGTCGATCGACCACCTGGACGGCGTCACCGTTTCGTATCCGTCGTGGTGGGCCAACATCCGTCCTTCCAACACCGAACCGCTCCTGCGGCTGAATGTTGAGGGCGACACTCCCGACGAAATGGAGCGCCAGCGCGACGAGGTATTGGCGCTCATACGCCAGGCGTGATACCGTCAAAGCGAACCCGAACGTATCCTAGCAGGAGGCAACACAGTGGGCGTGCTCTCGCGTTTCACCAACTACGTCAAAACCGTCATGAGTCACATCCTCGACCGCGCCGAAGACCCTGGGCAGGCGCTCGACTACTCGTATGAGAAGCAGCTCGAGCAGTTGCAGACCCTCAGGAAGAACTTTGCCGATGTCGTCACCAGCAAGAAGCGGCTGGAACTGCAAGAGGCGCAAGTCAACGCGCAGATGTCCAAATATGACGATCAGGCGCGCCTGGCGCTCTCACAGGGCAAAGAAGACCTCGCCCGCCTCGCCCTCGAGCGCAAACAAGGCATGCAGGGGCAGATTGCCACCTTCGACCAACAAATCGAACAGCTCAACGCGCAGCAGCAAAAGATCGACGTCCTTCAGCAACGGCTGACCGCGCGGGTCGAGCAGTTCCGCACACAGAAAGAAATGGTCAAGGCGCAGTACGGCGCGGCGCAGGCGCAGGTGCGCATCCAAGAGTCTGCCAGCGGCATATCGGAAGACATGCAGGACGTCAATCTTGCCGTCCAGCGCGCGCAAGACAAAGTGCTCTCGATGCAGGCCCGCGCCAACGCACTCGATGAGCTGACGGAGTCTGGTTCGCTCCCCGAGATCGGTGCCACCGGCGACGATATCGACCGCCAGCTCGCCGCCGTCTCGAACCAGTCCGCAGGTCGATCAGCAGCTCGCCGCGCTTAAAGCGCAGATGCAACTGCCGAGCGCGCCGCAGGCACCCGCGCAACTACCGCCCGCCGAAACGCCGTCTCAGAACGGCTAAGCAGCGCGTCGCATCCTGTGACGACGCGCCTCAGGTGAGAGGCGACGGCCGCTGGCTCAAATCGCCGGCTGGCCGCACCTTGCGCTTGAGACGCCAGACCCACACACAGCCGAGGAGCGAACGATGATCATACGCATCCTGGCCGACAATCAATACCGCATGACCGACGACCAAATGGCCGAGGTCGACCGCCTTGACGACGCGCTCGAAGTGGCTCTGAACAACAACGACGCCGAAGGCTTCCAATCGTCCCTACTCACGCTCACCCAGTACATCCAGCAAAATGGCGCAATCGTCCCCGTAGAGGAGATCGTCACATCGGACCTCATCATCCCCTCACCAGATATGTCGCTCGACGAGGCGCGCGAACAGTTCACCCCCTATAACGTGCATTCGGCGGCGAGCCAGCCAGAGGGTGCTTCGTAACATCGGCAGCGGCTGCGAATCGTCGAGATAGAGCGTAAAGTGGCGCGAGACGAACAGGATGAATTCCTGCCAACGTCCCGCGCCTCTTGCGTAGCGGCCTAACGCCCGCCGCATACTACATCTTGGAGGCGGCGACTTGCCGCGATCTTCTCGTTGGGAGACAAACTGTGCTAGGTCTTCATCAAACGCTTGCCGCAATCATCCTGGTCGTCGGCGCCGTCACCCTCGTCGTCGGAATCGTCTGCATCGTTCTCAGCCGCCGTACCGCTAATGCAGACGCCGCGCTCGCCACCCTCGTCATGCCGCTCCGCATCTTTCGCGTCGCGCTTTGGGGCACCGCGGGCCTTGGCGTCTTGCAAGCCCTCATCGGCGCCATCGTCTACCTTCAGGGGTACCGACCAGGCGAGGGACTGCACTTCGTTTACGGCATCATCGTCCTGGGCGCCGTCCCCGTTGCCTACGTCTATAGCGACCAGAAAGACGTGCGCCGCGACATCATCATTATGGCTATCGCTGCCGCTGCCGTCGTCGGCGCCACTATCCGCGCTTTCGCCACTGGCCCCGCCTAAAACTCTTACCCACCGCCACACGGCTCGCCGAGGTCGAATGCGCCAGCGTCTTCCTATCGTTCAACAGGCGCGTCGCCCAACCACACCCTTGACGCTCAAGTCACCAGAGCACGCCTCATTACGTCAATTGCAGCGTGATGTTGCCGCTCTGCACGTGTATCGAGAGCGCGCAAACCGGCGTCAGTGGAATCGAGTGCGTCGTCGCTGTATCCACATGTACCCAAGAGCCTGTACCGTTGCGCCCTGGCGAGGCCGCCCACCCGGAGATCGTCACATTCCCCGCCGAGGTCACGGCATCTACCGCGAGCGGAATCGCCTTCGGTAGCGTCACGTTAGCGTTGCCAGAGGCCACCTGAAGATCCAGCGATGCGCCATTCCGCAGCGTACCGGATATGTTGGCGTCGCCGTGCTGCACATCCACCAGCGATGCCGCCGTCAGTGACACTCCATTCAAGCGCACTGAGCCATCATGAACACTGGTCGAGATACTGCCGCTCACTCCATCCACCGCCACATTGCCCGACTGCAACACGACCACCACGCTCGTCAGTCGTGGCGCCGTCACGGTGAGCGACATCCCGAGCGAAACGCCAAGGCTGACCGCCTGCGACGTCTGCGCGTCTATTGCGACCGAATTGCCAATCTGCCCCGTGGAGACCGTGATCTTCCGCAACGCATCGCGCGCGCTCGCTCTCAGAAGCGGCGTGTGCGCTCAATGCCACAGCCAAGTGCACCTGGCCGTCCACACCGGTCCGCACGTGAATGTCAGCCGCGTCGCTTTCCACCCGAATCGCCGGCGCCCCACTCACGCTCCAGTTCATACTCTTCGTCTCAGAAGCGCTCTGCGTGCTGGCGAACCGGAAGGCAAGACCGCCCAGTGTCCCGATCAGGACTGCGCAGAACAGCACCACCACCACCACCAAACCGAGGCAACCTCCGAGCATCCATGCGAACCACGGCGTTCCGTGCCGTGCGTGCCGACGTGCGCTCCTGTGCATCGCTACCTGTGAGGGATGGCTTCCCTCGACGCGTGGCGCATTTGGAGCGGGGACCAAGCCGTAGCCGCTGGCGCGTTCGCGTGCCTCCACATTCCTCGGCTGCTCGCCAGCGTCCGGGGGAGTATTCCGCTGCATCAGGCTCTCTCCACCGGGCTAAGTATGTGGTACGGACGCGTCCGCCGGGCATCCTACCCAAATACGGCACAGCGCGCGTGAGGTTGCGTGTACCATGATGCCCACTCGTCACGCGCACATCACGTCTCGTCACGTGCGACACTTTCCCCACCGAGCCCCCGCGTGGCATACTGACCGTACCGCGAAGCGCTCGCCACCAGGCGATCCCGCGCCGAATCATGAATGTCAACCTGTGACTACACCCGAGCCACCGGAGAGCAGATGACCTTCGCGACGCGCCACTTTCCATCAGCCACCTGGCGCCTTCTCCTCGAACCCAAACCGCGGTCCGGCGCGGAGAACATGGCGCTCGACGAGGCAATCATGGACGCGGTGGCCGTGGGCCAGGCGCCGCCAACGCTACGGCTCTATCAATGGGCGCCACCTGCCCTCTCGCTCGGCAAGCGCCAGCCGCTAAGCGGAGTCCGCCTCGATCGCTGCGCGCTCGATGGTGTGGATGTGGTGCGTCGCGCCACCGGTGGCCTTGCGATCCTCCACACCGACGAACTCACCTACAGCATTGCCACCCGCCAAGACGACCCGCGGGCCACTGGCGCCATCCTCGATGCCTACCGCAGCCTCAGCGAGGGGTTGGTGCGTGCTCTCGCGCACTTGGGCGCCGTGGCGGAAATGGCGCCAGTGTCGCCGGGCGCCGCTCACAGCGCGAGCGCCATCTGTTTCGAGCAGCCTTCCGCCTACGAAATCTCCGTCGCTGGCCGCAAGCTCATCGGCAGCGCTCAGGTGCGTCCCCAGGGCCGCGTCCTCCAGCACGGTTCATTGCCCCTCACCGGCGACATCGGGCGCATCGTCGAGTATCTGCGCTTCGACTCGAGCGACGAACGCGAGAGCTTGCGTCACCACCTCCGCACACGCGCGACGACCCTCAGTGCGGTATGTGGCCGCGACGTGCGTTTCGCCGAGGCCGCCGAGGCCGTGCGCCGTGGCTTCGCGGAGTGCCTCAATCTCCAACTTGAGGCGGGCGAGATCACCGACTTGGAACTTCAGACGATGGCACAGCTGACTGCCGCGAAACGCCTGGAGGTCGCGGGGGCAGTGCCAGTGGATTGACCGGTGCCAGCGCTGGAAGTACAGTGGCGCCACGGGCGAGTTTTCATCTCGCGGCGTTGTATGGACATCGGCCATAGGCGCATCGTGTTCGCGAGAAGCGGAGCAAGACATGACCACAAAGCTACGCGTTGGCGTCATTTTCGGCGGGCGCTCCGGCGAACACCAGGTATCGATCGCCTCTGCGGCATCCGTGTTGAACGCGCTCGACGCGACCAAATACGATGTCGTGCCAATTGGCATCACTCCGCAGGGCCGTTGGCTCGCTGGCAGCGATCCCCGCCGGCTGCTCGCTGGCACGACGATGGAAAACTCGGCCGGCGACGGAAGTGAGATCACTGCGGTCGTCGTGACCGGCGATCCTACTCGTGAAGGGCTCATCTCCGCCGAAGCTGGCGCAAGCGAGCCGTCCGCCCATCACCTCGACATCGTCATCCCGGTGCTCCATGGCACCTATGGCGAAGATGGCACGCTCCAAGGCCTGCTCGAAATGGCGGGCCTGCCTTACGCCGGCTGCGGCGTGCTCGGCTCCGCGCTCGGCATGGATAAGGAGAAGGCCAAGCTCGTCTTCAAAGCCTCTGGCCTCCCGGTAGTCGATTGGACCGTCGCCCGCCGCCACGAATTCGCGCGCGACGCCGAGGGCCTCTGTGAACGTATCGAACAGCGATTCCCTTACCCGATCTTCGTTAAACCGGCGAATATGGGATCAAGCGTCGGTGTCGGCAAGGCGCATAACCGCCAAGAGTTGCGCGCCGCACTTGCCACCGCGCTCGACTACGACACCAAAGCGCTGATCGAACCCGGCCACTCTGTCCGCGAACTTGAGTGTGGTGTACTCGGCAACGACGAACCGATCGCTAGCGTCGTCGGTGAGGTCGTCTCCAGCAACGAGTTCTACGACTACCGCGCCAAGTACGTAGACAACGCCTCGCGACTCTTCATCCCCGCGGAAATACCAGACGAAACAGCGGCCTCTCTGCGCGATATGGCTGTACGAGCATTCCTGTCGCTGGATCTCTCTGGGCTTGCCCGCGTCGACTTCTTCCTCGACAAAGACACCGGGCAACTTTACCTCAACGAGGTCAACACGATGCCCGGCTTCACTGATATCAGCATGTATCCGAAACTTTGGGAGGCGACTGGCATCCCTTACCCCGAACTGCTTGACCGTCTCATCGCCCTGGGGCTTGAGCGCTTCGCCGACAAGGCGCGCACCAAGACCTCCTACGCGCCGGAGGAGCTCTGATGTCCTCCAATCGAGACGCGCGGGCCGCGGTACTCGCTGCCGCGACCGCCTTTGTTCGCCAGGCACTTGGACGTGACTCTAGTGGCCATGATTGGTGGCACATAGACCGTGTGACGCGCATGGCGCGCATCATCGCCGACCGCGAGGGTGCTGACGCTTACGTTTGCCAACTAGCCGCGCTGCTCCATGATCTCGCCGACCCCAAGATCGCCGGGGATGAAGAGACGGGCCAAGGCAACGTCCGCGCGTGGCTCGAGGCGCAGGGCGTCGAACCTGAAGTCCTTGCCAGTGTGATGGAGATCATCGCTACCATGTCCTTCGCCGGTGGCAATCGTCCCGCCATGCGCACCCTCGAAGGGCGCGTTGTGCAAGACGCTGATCGCCTCGATGCCATCGGCGCTCTGGGTATCGCGCGCGCCTTCGCCTACGGCGGATCGCGTGGCCGCCTGCTCTTCGACCCCGACGAAACGCCTCAGGTCTACGTCGATAAGGCCGCGTATCGCGCCAGCACGGCCTCGACCATCATGCATTTCCACGAAAAGCTGCTCACGCTGAAAGACCGAATGAATACCGCCTACGCACGCGAACTCGCCGAGGCACGTCACCGCTACATGCTCGCCTTTCTCGACGAGTTTGCCGCTGAATGGTCCGGCGAACGCTAGCACCACGACTGCGGTTCCATGCGGTTTCGCGCTACAATGAGCAGTCAGCGATCGCCTCGTGAGTATCACCCTCGTGAGTATCTCCAATGAGTTGGTTCGACCCAAGAATCGCGAGGGAGTCGCTCACCACGTTGGCGTGTCTCCAGACCGCCTCGCAACGGTCGCACGGGGAAACTGCCAAAACCTGCGTAGTGCGCCAACAGCGTCCACGGCACCCACTTCGACGCTAGTTCATGACATGCAACGCCAGACACAAGGGGTTCCTCGAATGCCGCGCAGCAAAGCGTCGCCGACGCTCATCACCGCGCTCGACGCCGAGCCGCTCGACGTGGCGCTCAAAGAGGCTTTCACCATTGCCACCGGATCCCTTTCCGCGGTACGCAATGTCCTGATCCGCGTCACGCTCGCCGACGGCACGATGGGCCTGGGCGAGGCCGCGCCTTTCCCGCCCAGTGGCGGCGAGACGCAGGAAACTGCCCTCGCCGCCATTCGGGGCATGCGGCCACTGGTCGTGGGACGCCACGCCACCAACTGGAGGCCGCTCGCCGCTCACCTGACCGCCAACTTCGAGCACCAATCCGCTGCGCGGGCCGGCGTCGAGATGGCCGTGCTCGATGCGTACGCCACCTCGGTTGGCGTGCCGCTCTACACGCTCTTCGGTGGGTCAACCTCGCAGCTTGAAACCGACATTACTATCCCCATTGAGGCGCCCGATCACATGGCCGCGTTGGCGCGAGGGTACGCCGAACGGCACATTGCCACCCTCAAACTCAAGGTAGGCACGAGTTTCGATGTCGACGTAGAGCGCGTCATAGCAGTGGCCAGAGCAGCGCCTGAGTCCGCATTAATCCTCAACGGAAACCAGGGATTCACTCCAACCGAAGCCGTCCGCCTGATCGAGTCCCTTGCCGCGGAAAATGTTCGTCCGATCCTCTTCGAGCAGCCCGTTCATCGCCACGACTTCGAAGGACTGCGCTTCGTCACCGAACACGTCCGCATTCCCGTCGCGGCGGACGAAAGCGTCCACACCGCCGCCGACGCGCTGCGCATCGCCAGGCTCGGCGCGGCCAATGTGGTCAACATCAAGCTCATGAAAGCGGGCATCGTTGAGGCGCTCGACATTGCCGCCGTCTGCCGTGCCGCGCATATCGACCTGATGGTCGGTGCGATGGTCGAGACACGTCTCGGCATTGCGGCGGCAGCGCACCTCGTCGCGGGGCTCGGCGGGTTTCGCTATATCGACCTCGATACGCCAATGCTGCTCGCCAGCGATCCTTTCGTTGGCGGCTATGACCAGAGCGGCATGACCTATCGACTCGAAGACATCAGGGCCGGCCTCGGCGTCAGTCAGCTACCTGGCTAGCGCACGACGCCATCCACCCTCGCCCACGGTAAGGACAGCAAATTTGCCGGTCGGCGCATTCTCAATTGGTATAGGTCTTGCAGAATCATCGCCAGCGGGAGCAAAGAGCACATTCAGTCAGCGATGGACTCTGAACGTTTCCCGCATGCACCACGGCGGGAGGATTCAGCATGGGCCTTCACAGCGCCTCAGACGCATCCAACGACATTAACCCACAGCCGGTCCATGTGCGCATCCAGCGAGGCGCGCGTGCGATTGGCACCGATGGCGACCTCGGCAGCGTCGAGCAGATCGTGGTGGACCAAGCTAGTGGAGAAGTCCGCGCTCTTGTCGTCCAGCGCCCGAACGATGGCGCTTCTTTTGAACTGCCCATCGATATCGTCACGCGGGCGACGAGCGACGAGGTACAGATCGATCTCGCCAGTGCTGACCTCGACCGGCGACCCGATGTGGCGCGTCCATTCAATCCGGACGACTACGTCGCCATGCAGCCGGACAACACCGCGCCACGGGTCCGGGCCACCAACATCGCACAGGATACCGATCATCCCGTCGTCACCAACGTCGAGTCCGACGCGGCGGACCTTGTCGCCACCCCGAAAGCCCGCCTCGCCGCGAACACGGCAGCCGAGCAGGCGGCTTCACGCTCACGATCCCAAAGTATCACCGCAGGCGCGGACGACGGGAGTGCCAATACCCTTCCGCGCCACGACGCCTCACGCGCCGACATCGGCGAAGAAACCGCGACATCGGCTCCCCCGCGTAGCGACAGCGCCACGCCGAGCGTCACCGGCGATCTGATTGGTGGCAAGCCAACTACCGGAGGCATGGGTGCCTCCTCAGCCGTCCCCGGCTCGAATATGCCGACGCCAGAGTTAGATGCGCAGCCTGAGTTCGCCGACTCGCAGGCGACGCCCCAGCGAGAAAGCGACCTCGCCGACCTAACAGACGACGAACTGAGCAACCCTGACGCCGCGCTGGTCAATCCTGCACCCGGCGCCAAAGAGCGCATCAGCCGGCCCTTCAACGAGTCTGCACCAACACCCGAGGACGTATCCATCCAGCGCTCGGAGGCCGATCGCGCGGGCATGGAGTCCGCGTTCCGTACGGCCACCAATTCCTCCGCCGACGATACACACACCGTTCGCGACCCAGCGCTACGTGCCGCTTCAGCCACTACCCCCCGGTCTACTCGGCGTACGTCAAAAGTGCCCACCGCCGACATGGGTTCACACGTCGAAGACCAAAGCGCGCACGACGTTGCGCTGCCGCCCGATTCGATGAGCGATTCGACAGTCTCGCCCCCGATCACCATCGACAGCCCAGTCATTCGTGTAGCGACAATCGCCGGTGCGCTCGCCGCCGTCGGCTTGGCGTCGCGCCTGTTCGCTGGGCGACGGGTGTTCGCATTCGCACCCGGCATGCTTGTCGGAGGTACCCTCGCGCTCGTCCTCGCGCCCATGTCTGGCGCTCACCTGCGCGCGCGACTCGCAGACGCCGTCAACCGTCGCCTCCACTGACAAGTGAAATAAGTCCATCGCCCCCACGTACCTGCTCGGCACGGAACCTCGCATGCGCCCCCGCTGGGCTCTTCCGACGGCACGCATCGGCCGAGCGCGCCCTACTCCTCCAGCGCACGCACCTCGGCACCGATGCGCGCCAAATCCGCGAAAAACGATGGATAACTCTTCGCCACCGCGTCCGCGCCGCTGATCGTCAGACCGTCGCGGCTCCGCAGCGCGAGGATCGCCAGCGCCTGCACCAGCCGGTGATCCTCGTGTCCCGCCACCTTCGCCCCTCCGGCGATTCCCCCCGGACTGCCGAGCACCTGGATAGCGTCCGCCAGGGGATCGACGTCACATCCCGCACGGCGGAACTCATCGCAGAGATCCGCGATGCGATCGCTTTCTTTGAGTCGTAGCGTCGCCACGTTCTCGAAGCGGCTCGCACCGGAGGCGAAACACGCCGCCGCCGCCAACGCGGGCACGCTGTCGATGCACCGGTCCCCGTCAATCGTCACGCCGAGTAGCTCCGCGCCGCCCTCAATCGCCAAGCTCTGTGTGTCCACTCCGTCTGATGCGACGTCAACACTCGCCCCCAGCGCGCGTAGCGCCGCAAGTAGCGCCTCCACGTCTTCATCCGCGGTCGGCAGTCGATCCAACTTCAGCGGCACGCGAGCGACCAGCGCGGCGGAAGCTAGCGCCGCGGCGCTCGGCCCATCCCCTGGCACCTCGAAGAGTCCCGCGGCGAATCGCTGTCGGCCAGACACCGCGAACCGCCTGAGTCCCTCCGAAGTCTCCACACGAATCCCTGCGCGTTCCAGCGCACGCAGTGTCGTCCGAATCAATGGCTCTGAACGCAAATTTCCCGTCACCGTAATATCGAGGCCATCCGGCAGCAAAGGCGCGAGATACAAGAGCGCGCTCACATACTGCGAACTCTTCGCCGCCGAGACTGTTACCGCGCCTCCCCGTATCTCACCGCCCCGCACGGTGATCGGCAGCCGTCCCTCCCCGCCCTGCGCTTCACTCTGGACCCCAAGCTGTCCCAGTGCCTCCAGTAGATCGGCGTTGGGTCGCCTTCCCAGCGACTCGGGATGCTCCGTGACGAAGCGCACGTCTGGCAGCACCGCGGCGATCCCCAACAGCAGCCGCAGCACCGCGCCCGCGTTCCCTACGTCTATCTGCCCTCCTGGCGGCACACGTGGCCGCCCGGCGACGCCTCGCACCCGCAATTGCCACGCGAAGTCGACCGTATCGTTACGTTCCCACGAGACCTCCGCGCCCAATGCCCGCATCGCGCGGACCAGTACCGCCGTGTCCTCGCTGATCGCCGGGCTCCGCACGACGCTCTCGCCGTCGGCGAGCAGTGCATTGAGCAGATACCGCAGCGTGTAGTACTTGGACCCCGGTAGTGTTGGCCTCCAGCCAGTATCTTCAGGCGGCGAACCGGCCAACCCGCGCACGAACACGACACGCGGCGGCGACGCAACTGGCAGCGGCAAGTCTAGATGCACGGCGAACCTCACGTTCGAATCTGCAGTTCGCGTGACCCTCGGCAGACGTTCTGCTGAGCGCAATCCCCAACGCCACATCATGGTCAGCGAGATTGGAAGGAGTTCGTCGCATGCTGGCTCTGACCGAACGTCCAACGCCTAGCACCTCTTGCGCGTACCCCAGATCCGGCTACCGCCTCCGACACATACAGCAACGCTGTAGGTAAACACTCAATGCGGGCAGGGTGCGGGGCCTCGGATGCCTGGTCTTCATACCACCTTTGCCCGTGCGGCGCGGTCAGACGGCACGGGGAGGACGAAGAGGACGCACGCGAGCGGCAAGAGCATCACGGCTCCGGCAGCCAAGGCGGCGAGTAGCCCGTTTGCATGCGCGTCGCCTAAGCCACGCACGCCGACCGTCGGGATCGCCGGGGCGACGCGGAGCAGCACGACCCAGACGGCCACCGGGATGCCGAGGAGTGCCGCGGCAGCGCGCCAGTCCCTGCGCAGAATGAGCAGCGTCATGCTGCTATCCCAGGTGATCACGCCCAGGACGATGCCTGGCGCGAGGCAGACGAGGGCGAGCCGCAGGCGCAGTTCAGCGATGGCTGGTGAACAGCCGCCGCGGCAAAGCTCCGCGTTGGCGATGCCGTTGATCAGCAGGGTGACTAGCAGGCCAGCCAAAAGCAAGACAACGGCAAAGAACGCCACGGGATGGAGGTAACGGCGCATGTCGCCTCCTCTAATGAGAATCGCCTGAGTATCGCCGTTTCGCGGTGCGCAACGTCGCTCGGACGCCTGCTCGTGCCTGCGCGACGCCGCGGTTCCGCTGCCAGTATGCCATATGCAGGTTACAGCGATGCCTGTCAGTGCCATAGCGCATGACACGGTCCGCGCAGGGAGTGACGAACCCGATCTGGCAACCGGCCCATCCGGCCTATCGCGAGACATCGCATGCTGGCCGCGCCTCCAACTGTACACCTGTATTACTCAGAATCGGGGCCAAGCGCGCTCTGATAGAAATCCACCAGGGTCTGAATGTAGGTTGCCGGCATCATCCAATATGCCTGGCCATGTTTGGCGCCTGGCACTCGCCACACCTGGACGTGCGCGTTCGCCGGCTGCGTGGCAGCAGCAACCAGATGGTCCAGATTGACGACGGGTACCGAAGTGTCGCCGGTTCCGTGGATCAACAACATGGGACGGGGAGCGATCTGGGCCACCACGGCCACTGGTCGTGCCCGGTCATAATTGATCCCATAGAGCATCTGCCCCGCCCACAAAGCGCCTGGCAGCAACCAGGGCGGCAGACCTTGCTGCTCCCACCGCGAGCGTACGAGTGGCAGTCGCGTCCGCGAAGGCGCTATCAGTGACAATGGCCCGGAGGGCCGGTTCCTGAGCGGCCGCCAACAGCAGTGTAGCGCCTCCCAACGAAAGTCCCCACCCGCCAATCACTCTGGTCCGGCCCAAATCTGCATACGCCAGCGGCCCGTTCCGCAAAAAATCGACCGCGCCTAAAATGTCGCGCTGCTCAAACTCGCCCAGGGAGAGCGGAGCGTGTGCTGATGCTCCATTTCCCCGCAGGTCAATCGCCAGAACGGCAAATCCATGCTGCACGAGGGCAGCACTCAGACGCAACACCAACGGGTCGCTTCGATTGGAATCACTGCCATGCACCAGGATCAGCGTCCGCTGCACGGTCTGCTTGCCATCCGAAAGCAAGCCCGGCATCAACCAGCCGCTTATCTGGAGGTGATCTCCACGGCTGGGAAAGCTCACCGTCTGGTACTCTAAGCCAAAGGCAGCAGGGGTCTGTGTCAGCGGTTGCGGGTTGGAAGTCATCAAGTGCACGGCAGCGAAAACGGAGAGGCCCGCATACGCCAGCGTGAAGACTTCAACCACCAGGATGGCGTAGAGCAGCGCGCGCCGCCTGAGGCGCTGATGAGGAGCCGCGGTGGCTGCGCGAGTCCCCAAGCGGGAGGCTTCCGGGGAGTCAGGCATCAAGATCTCCCATCAACGTTCAAGCCTGGGCCAACCGCCGCCCACATCCACTTATCAGATCCTACGACGAAATGCGCTCCTTTAAGCGTTGATACCCTCGCTCGACGCATGTGCATGCAAGGCGACCGGTATCGTCGCCCTGCTCCACTCAGCGGCCGTCAGGCACGCAACGGCGAATGGCTCCAATGGCATAGAATACGAGGCGGGGGAGCGTGGCAGGGCATCCGTGGGGGTGGCATCTTCGCAACCTGGCGGCGATACGAGTGACTCGCTCCGCGTCCGCTGGGCTAACGTACGGCGTTCTACCGCTTTCAGCGTCCAGACACGAATGAGTCGTAGCTCACGGCGGTTCTTACATCGCTCGCTTCATTAACGTCAACGTAGAGCCAGGCTGTCCGACACTTTGGTATACCCCAATGGAGCGAGCGACATGCCACAGACGCTGCGTATACAATTGCTCGGCAACTTCAATATGTCGTATGACGCGAAACCGGTGGTGAGCGTCAATACGGCACGTTTGCAGTCCTTGGTCGCCTATCTCATCCTCCATGCCGAGACGCCGCAGCTGCGCCAGCATGTCGCCTTCCAATTCTGGCCCGAATCCACCGACGCTCAAGCCCGCAACAATTTGCGACAGGCATTACATGCCTTGCGGCTGGCACTGCCCGATCATGATACCTTCCTCCATGCCGATACGAACACGGTATACTGGCGCCCCAATGCGCCCTTTCGCTTGGATGTTACCGAGTTCGCAAGCGCGCTTGAACAAGCGGCGCGGGCACCGCAGGAACGCGATGCACGGCGCAATGCACTGGAACGTGCGATGAACCTCTATCGTGCCGACCTGTTGCCGAGCTGCTATGACGATTGGGTCTCGAATGAACGCACGCGGATTCGCCAGCAGTATTTGCACGGGCTTGACCAGTTGATCCAACTGCTCGCCGAGGAACAAGACCTCGTGGCGGCAGTCGGCTACGCGCAACGCATGGTTCGTGATAATCCCACGAGCGAAGATGGCTATCGCCGCCTGATGGAGCTCCAGGCGCTTCAGGGAGACCGCGCTGGCGCACTCAGCACCTATCATGCATGCGTCAACGTGCTGCAACGCGAACTAGGCGTCGAGCCAAGTCATGAGACCCAGGCTGCCTATGGGCGTTTGCTGCATAGAGGCTCTGAGGAGAGCGGCGTGCGCATCCCCAGTTCGACCACTGAGCGTGCCCCATCGATGATTGGGCGCCAGCGCGAATGGGCAGTGCTGCGTGAGGCCTGGCAACGAGCGCGAGATGGTAAACCAGGCTTGGCGCTGATAACGGGTGAAGCCGGCATTGGCAAATCGCGCCTGGCCGAGGAACTGCTGCACCGCGTTCGCGAACACGGGGCCACGACAGCGAAAACGCGGTGCTACGCCGCCGAAGGCCAGCTATCACTGGCGCCCGTCACCGAATGGCTGCGCGGTGATGGCCTGCGTCGCTCGCTGACCCACCTGCAGCCACTATGGCTCACCGAAGTAGCCCGGATACTCCCGGAGTTGTCGACCGAGCATCCTGACTTACCGCATTACGAACGAATCAGTGAATACGGACAGCGTCAGCGCTTCTTCGAGGCACTGGCGCAGTCGGTGCTTGCCGCGCCTCAGCCGCTCTTACTGCTCATCGATGATCTGCAGTGGTGCGACCAGGAAACACTTGAATGGATGCACTTCCTCTTGCGTTTCGCGCCTACCGCATGTCTTCTGATTGTGGGTACGGTGCGCCTTGAAGACACGTCGCCGCGACATCCGCTGCGCTCGCTGTTATTGGACCTGAAGAACAGAGTGGATGTGTGTGAGATCGAACTTCAGCCGTTGGATGCGGCGGAGAGCGCTAAACTGGCTGGGCTTCTCGCCAATCGCAAATTGAGCACGGCGTCGGCGATGCACTTGTACCGTGAAACGGAGGGCAACCCCCTCTTCATCGTCGAAACCATACGCGCGGGCATTGCTATGTTCCAAGAGGATGATGAAGCTCTCGACGCGCACGAAGTTCCAGGTACCTCTGCGCCACCGATTCCTCCCAGAGTACAGGCGGTGATCGCCGCACGCCTTGAGCAGCTGTCACCGTCGGCGCGCGATTTGGCTGGAGTGGCCGCGGTGATCGGCAGAGAGTTTCGGATGGATGTTGTGATGCGCGCAGGCAATACCGATGAAGATGCTGCCGTGCGTGCACTGGACGAACTGTGGCTGCGACGGATCGTGCGGGCGCAGGGCGCAACAACCTACGACTTCACACATGACAAGCTCCGTGAGGTCGCCTACGCTCAGATCAGCCTACCTCAGCGCAATTTGTTGCATCGTCGCATTGCGCAGGCACTTGAGGCCGTTCACAAAGACAATCTCGACGCCGTTAGTGGTCAGTTGGCATCGCACTATGAGCGCGCGGGACTTACCGAGCATGCCATCTCGTATTATCAACGGGCGGCTCTGGTGGCGCAGCGTTTGGTCGCCTATGAAGATGCGATCAGGCTTCTTGAGCACTGCCTCGAGCTGCTCGAACAGACGCAAAGTGGCGCGATGCGTGACAGACGCGAGTTGAGCATCCTCCTGGCGATGGCGCCGATGTACCGCATCACGCGTGGGTGGACCGCCCCTGAGCTGGAGCGCGTGGTGAATCGAGCGCTCACCCTCTGTGATACAGTTGGCGACAAAGCACAGCGCGCTGAGGCATTGTATGGTTTCGAGTCGATGCTCGTGGTACAGGGCCAGCTCGAACGTGTACAACTGGTCAATGACGAGCTGCACGCGCTCTACGAAAGCATAGAAGGCCAGGTACCTCCAGTCGCGGATATGATGCTGGTCGGCTCCCGCCTTCATCTGGGCCGCCTCAGCGAGGCCAATGCGGCGTTCGAGGTCATTCTCCGTACGCATGATGTGCATCGGGCACAGCGCCTGCAAGAAGCCCAGGGATGGAACGTTGCTGTGCATGCGCGTGCGTGGCAAGCACATGCGCTCTGGTGCCTCGGATTCCCCGATCAGGCAATGGCCTTAGCGTTCGAAGCGGTGCAACTCGGTCAAAGCTTCGGAGAACCGTTCAACAAGGCGCTGGCGGCATCATATCTCGCTATGCTTTCGCAACTATGTGGTAGCGCCGGTGAGGCACGGTCTCGCGCTGAAGAGGCGCTAATGCTCACGACCGAATATGAAGCACCGTACTACCGCGCCTGGGCAGCAATTCTGGTCGCGTATACCCAAATCCCCCAGCATCCCGGCGCGGAGCACATCGCCACACTGGTGGCGACTATCGATGAATTCAAGGCGACTGGCGCCAGGATTCGCCTCCCCTACTATCTAGCACTGCTTGCCGCCACCTATGGCCAGGCGGAACTTCCCACACAGGGACTTCAGGTTATTGATGATGCTCTCGCCTACACGCGGGAAAGTAACGAGCACTGGTGGGATGCCGAACTGCATCGGATACGTGCAGAACTGTTGATGGCCGCTGGCTCGGACCGGCTGGACGTCGATGCCGCACTGTCGCGAGCTGCGGACATCGCGCGTAGCCAGCAGTCAAAGTCGCTGGAGTTGCGCGTCCTCCTGACCTGGTGTCGCATCGGCGACAAGGGCCCGCGGACCGAGCAGGCGCGTCGCTCCCTGCGTGACCTCTACGCGCAATTCACGGAGGGTTTCGATACCCCGGACCTCCAAACGGCAAAGCTAGTGATCGCCGAGCGGAATTAACGCCCCGATAACGACTTTCCTGGAAATCACGTCGCAAGACTTCGCGTGGCCAAACGTTTAGCTAACGCTCCTGCTGCTACCTTCAAATCAGTCCTTCGCGGTCAGTCTCACCGTGGTGGTGCACACTGAGCGCGTCGGAGGGAGAAGGAGACAGCAGTGACTACCGTTATCAACGCCACTACATTGGACGAGGCTACCGTGGCCGGCTTCAAGGCTCAGGTGCGAGGAGCCGTACTCCAGCCGGGCGACGCCGCCTACGAGGAAGCGCGCAAGGTCTATAACGGCATGATCGACAAACGCCCTGGCCTCATCGTCCAGTGCGCGGATGTCGCCGACGTCATCTATGCGGTGAACTTTGGCCGCGAACACCAACTGCTTCTGGCGGTACGTGGCGGCGGCCACAACGGTCCAGGGCTGGGCACGTGCGATGACGGGTTGGTGATTGATCTCTCCAACATGAGTAGTGTGCATGTGGACCCTGTCCAGCGGACCGTGCGAGTTGAAGGCGGCGCCACCTGGGGCAAAGTGGACCATGCAACGCATGCCTTCGGGCTGGCAACTCCCAGTGGCTTCATCTCATCCACCGGTGTCGGTGGTCTCACCTTGGGTGGCGGCATCGGCTATCTTTCGCGAACCTACGGGCTGACGCTAGACAACCTGCTCAGTGTAGACATGGTGCTGGCGGACGGCACTTTCGTGACGGCGAGCGAAAGCGAGCACCCAGACCTCTTCTGGGCAGTTCGCGGTGGCGGTGGCAACTTCGGAGTCGTAACGTCCTTCGTGTTCAGACTGCATGACGTCAGCACGGTGTACGGCGGGCCGATCTTCTGGCCAATCGACCAGGCTCAGGAGGTGCTCAAGTTCTGGCGCGAGTACATCCTCGACGCGCCGCGCGACATCAATGGCTGGTTCGCCTTCGTGACGGTGCCACCAGTACCGCTCTTCCCTGAGCAGTATCACTTACAAAAGATGTGCGCCATCGTGTGGTGCTACACTGGGCCGCTCGAACAGGCCGAACAACGCTTCGCCGCCATCCGAGCAGTTGGGACCCCTGCGATTGACGCTGCCGGGCCGATTCCGTTTCCGCAGCTCCAACAGCTCTTTGATGGGCTGTACCCAGCGGGACTGCAGTGGTATTGGAAGGCCGATTTCTTCACAGAACTGAGTGACCAGGCCATCGAGTTGCACGCGAAGTATGGCGAACGGCTGCCCACGATGCATTCCACCATGCACATCTATCCGATCAACGGTGCGGTGCACGACGTAAGCCAGGATGATACCGCCTTCAGTTTCCGCGACGCCAACTTTGCTGAGGTCATCGTCGGGGTCGACCCAGATGCGGCCAACAACGAGCACATGATCGAATGGGCGCGCGACTACTGGACCGCGCTGCACCCGCATTCGGCGGGCGGCGGCTACATCAACATGATGATGGATGAAGGGCAGGAACAGGTACGCAACTCGTACCGAGCGAACTATGACAAGCTTGCCAAGATCAAAGCCAAGTACGACCCGGAGAACCTTTTCCGAGTGAATCAAAACATCGCGCCAGCCAATTAGCCGTCGCTGGCGCCTCCGAGCCGAGGCAGTGGAAACGCATCGCGCGTCCTGCTGCCTCGGCGTAGAGTGCTGTATGCGCAGTTTTGGAGGGCTTCGATGCGCATGCTGGTGCCTCCGTCCGAGATAGACCAGTAAACATTCACGCCGTCGATGGCACGTCATCCGAGCTGTATCCGACTGGATGACTTCAGCGCCAAAGGGATTCTGAAGTGGAGGTTGCCAGCGGCTTCCTCGGCTGGCTGCGACTCGTTGTATACTGCCCACGCTACACACATGAGAGGTGGTTGCGGCGTGAGCGCGACACTATTGGACGGACGCGCGCTGGCATCCGCGATGCGCCAGCGGCTCAGCGGCGAGGCTGCCCGCGTCGCGCAAGATCGCGGTCGGCGCGCCAAACTCACCCTCGTCGCCGTTGGCGACAACTCATCCGCCGCGCTCTACGGCGGCCAGATCGTCCGTACCTGCCTCCGCGTCGGCCTCGACTGCACCGTGACCTCCTACCCCGCCTCCACCACGGAAGAAACCTTGCGTGCGGAGATCGCCGTCCTCGGAACCGACGACAAGATTGATGGCGTCGTCGTACTGCTACCACTCCCTCGCCATATTCGCCAGCGCGTCATCATGGAAACCCTGCCACCCGAAAAGGACGTCGACGGCCTCGGCCCGCGCAACGCGGGGAGACTAATGCTCGGCTTCCCCAGTTTCGTTCCCAGCACCGCCGACGCCGCGCTCGAGTTGCTCCGTGCATCCGGCATCCCACTCCAGGGGAAAAGCGCCGTCGTCATCGGTCGCAGCAATGTCGGCGGCAAGCCCGCCGCACTGCTCTTCCTCCGCGAGAACGCCACCGTCTCACTCTGCCACAGCAAGACCCGCGATCTCGCCAGCGTCACCCGTCAGGCCGACATCCTCTTCACCAGCGTCGGCAGGCCGCGCTCCGTGACGGCGCACATGGTCAAGCCCGGCGCAATCGTCCTCGATGCCGGGCTCAATACGCTCGATGGCCAGCTCGTCGGTGACGTAGATTTCGACCCTGTGCGCGAGGTCGCCGGCGCCATCACCCCATCCCCAGGTGGTCTCGGCCCGCTCACCCATCTCATCCTGCTCCGCCACACGCTGATCGGCCCCACCTGATGACGCCTCGCACGGCCTCGGCGCTCTTGGCATACACGCGGCGCACACATGCCTAACCTCCAATTCGTCAGAATCACGTCCACTCGCACCGTTCGCTAGCACGCTGAGGAATCTTGCGCATGGAAGAAGATCCAAAATCTCGCCGCAAGTCAGGGCCGCGGGCGCACGCCACGCCGCGTACGTCTCTCGACGGACCCACACATGCGTCGTCTCGTCCCCCCCACCGGCGTGCTCGCAAGCCCGCGGTCGACGTCGATGCGCTCTTGCGCCACGCCTCAGACCCGTCCGTCGATCTCCTCGCCGAGGCCGAGCGTGAAATCGCCGCCAAATCCACACCCGCTGCCGCACGCTCCTCCGCGCCACTCGATCTTGCCGATCGCGCCGTCCTGCGCTCACTCTTGCAGCGACACGGGCTCCGTCCCAACAAATCCTTCGGGCAACATCTGCTCGTCGATCGCGCCGCCCTCGAAACCATCGTCGCCAGCGCTGACCTGAGCCCCGATGAGAGCGTCATCGAGGTTGGCGCCGGCACCGGCGTCCTGACGGTGGAGCTTGCGTCACGCGCGCGGCGCGTCGTCGCCGTCGAGATCGATCGCAACATCCTGCCGATTCTCCGCGAGACCACCGCCCGCTTCACCAATGTCGAGATCATCCCGCGCGATCTGCTCGATGTCGATCCCACTGCCGCATTCGGAGAGGCACCCTATAAGCTCGTCGCCAACCTCCCGTACTACATCACTGCCCTCACCCTCCGCCATTTCCTCGAAGCGGCCAATCCGCCACGGCGACTCGTCGTGCTCGTGCAAAAGGAAGTTGCCGAACGCATCACTGCCCTCCCAGGCGACATGAGCCTGCTGTCACTGAGCGTCCAATTCTTTGGCACGCCACAGTTGGTGGCGATCGTTCCCGCCTCGTCCTTTTTCCCGCCGCCCCACGTTGACTCCGCGATCCTCAGCGTCGATCTCTTTCCCCACCCCCCACTCGTCGGCGCCGCCCGCGAACGCTTCTTTGGCATCGCGCATGCTGGATTCGCGGAGAGGCGCAAGCAACTGCATAACAGCATGGCCCGCAATCTGCGTATCCCCCAGGAGACCGTCGCCGAATGGCTGCACGAGGCGGGGATCGAAGCCTCGCGCCGCGCCGAGACGCTCTCGGTGGCTGAGTGGCTGCGCCTCACAATGGTCATCATGGCCCACGACCGCGCCAAACCAGAAGCCACTGACACCGCTTGATCGCACGCGGCGGCTCCGGTGAGCAAGGAGGTTCTCTATGCGCGAGCCGACGTCGCGCCGTATACTTCGATCGGTGCCGCCGCAACGTCATGCGCTGCTCAAGCGCTTGCTACTCTGGGGAATCCTGGTCGCTGGCGCCGCGATGGTCGTCGTTGTGCTCGCCGCCGCCGCCGCACGCTCCGAGGCCGAGGCGAAGGTGGCCGCGGCGCAAGCGCAAAACGCCGCGCTGCAACGCACCATCAACCAGACGACCAACGCAATCGCCACGGCGAAGTCTGACGATGAGATCGAGCGCGCGGCGCGTCGCTGGGGCTACGTCCGCGGCGGTGAGCAGACCATCATCATCGTCACCGGTTCGACAAAGTAAACCAAGCTGCACTTCAGCTCCCGCGGGCGCCAGGAGGCAGTACGCGAGGAGGCCGGAGTGCAGCGCGCAGACGATGATCGACAGTCAGAACGCAACCCTGCCGACGACCAACCGCAACAACTTGAACCTGGCCTCTGGCGCATACCTCTTCCGCTCCCGTTCGCCCTCCGCTCGGCGAACGTCTATCTCATCGCCGACGGCGCCGGTGGCTGGACGCTGATCGACGCCGGTTTCGGCCTCCCCGCCGACGAAGCCGCGCTCCACGCCGGTCTCGCCGCCTCCGGCATCTCTCTGGTGGACGTCACGTCGCTGGTGCTCACGCACGCGCACCCCGACCACGTCGGACTCTCGCGGCCCATTTACGAGGCGAGTGGCGCGCCGATCTACATGCTCGCGGGTGAAGAGGCGGCGATGTACCGCGTCTGGTCAAGCCCCGACGATTCCGCCGCCGACCCGCTGAACGCGGTTGCCGCGATGTATGCCGCTAACGGCATGTCCGCCGACGATGCCGCGGGTTCGGCGAACGCCACCGTGCGCCTGCGTCGCATACTGCGCATCGCGCCGCCCAGCGCGATTCATCTGCTCCACGATGGCGACGATCTTCGCCTCGGCCGCCATAGCTACCGCGTCATCTGGACCCCAGGCCACTCCGACTACCACATGTGCCTCCTCCGTGAGGACGGCCTGTTCTTCAGCGGTGATCACGTCCTTCCCGGTATCACGCCAAACATCGGCTGGTATCCCGACGCACGGCCCGATCCCCTTGGCGACTACCTCCACGCACTGCTCACCGTGCGTGACGTACCCGTTCGCCTCGTGCTGCCGGGCCACCGCATGCCCTTTGTCGACCTCGCCAGCCGTGTCGACGAACTGCGCGAGCATCATCGTGAGCGCGGCCAGCAGATTCTCTCTCTCCTCGCCAATGCCGCCGACGGCATGACCGCTACCTCCGTGGCATCGCTGCTCTTCGGCGACCGCCTCCGTGGTGTCGACGACCGCCGCTTCGCCGTCGTCGAGATGCTCGCGCACCTGGAGCATCTGCGGCTCACCGGGCGCGCCACCCGCGAGACGCGCGACGGGATCGCCCGCTATCGTGCCGAAGACGCCGCCGACTCCGCTCTCGCCTCGTAAAGCGCCGCGCCATCGCACGCGCCATCGCAACGGAGCGTCACGCCATGCTCGTCTGCCCGATCTGCGAGTGTGCCCTCACCCGCAATGCTGCGCGCTTCCACTGCCCCAATGGGCACAGCTACGACATCGCCCGCGAAGGGTATGTCAACTTGCTGCGTGCCCCGTATCTGGGAGACACTCGCGCCATGCTCCGCGCGCGCCGCGCTTTCCTCGACGCCGGGCACTATCGTCCGCTCGCCGACTCGCTAACCAACGCCGCCTTAGAACACGCTCGTCGGTACGCTGCAGCCTCTCCCGCTGCTCTGCTCGATGTTGGCTGCGGCGAGGGCACGTATATCGCCGGAATCGCCAATGCTTTGCGCGCATGCGACCTTGCTGGCCCCGTCTTCGGACTAGACGTCGCTAAAGATGCCGTGAGTATGGCCGCCAAGCGCTATCGCCAAATCAATTTCCTCGTCGCGAACGGCAACACCCGACTCCCCTTCGCCAGTGCCTCGCTCGATCTGCTCCTCTGCGCCTTCGCCCCGCGCAATCCGGCGGAATTCGCTCGCGTCCTCGCCCCCGACGCACTCTTCCTCGTCGCCTTGCCCTCGCCCGCGCACCTCCACGAAGCCCGCGCCGCCTTTGGTCTCCTCGACGTCGAGCCAGACAAAGAGCGCCACATTCAGCGCCAATTCGAGTCCGCTTTCACCCTCAACTCCTCCGCGCGCATCGAGTACGAATGCTCCCTCACCGGACCGGACCTGGCGAACCTGATCCTCATGTCTCCCAGCGCACGCCACATCCAACCCGACGTCGTGCAACGGGCACGCGGCACCGAGCGTTTCAGCGTCACCGCAAGCTTCGTCGTACAGCGTTATCTCCGTCGCGCCACGGCAGACGATCCGAGGATACCGTAGCGCGGTGTTGCACGACATTCCCCGCGGCCGTCAACCGTCGGCGGCGCTTCAATTCGCGACGATTACCGTCGTGCCAATGTTCGCCCAATTGAAAAGCCACTTCGCGGCAGCCGTGGTCATATTCACGCACCCATGGCTGCCATCCTCCCGCGTGCCATCGGGCGACGTGTGCGCGACGTTCGTCCCCGGCCCGAAAGCATGGCGCCACGGCGCGTCGTGGATGTAGTAGCCCTTATTGCGAAAGTACAGCGCGTAGTTGACATGCTCCGGCGAGTAGTAAAAGCGCGACCCCGGTGGCCATGGCGAATAGAATTCCGTGTCTTTCACCTTCTGCGAGATCGTGTAGGTCCCTTGCGGGGTAGGCAGCCATCCCTGCCCCGTCGTCACCGGATTGGCAAAAACGAGCTTGCCGTTTGCATACGCCCAGAGCCACTGCTGCCGCAGGCTCACCAGTATCACCTTGCCCCTGGCATGCGGCACGCCTGAACGTGGCGCCGGCACGTACAGCCCCTTCACCACACAATCCACCCGACTGCCAAAGGCGTGTACTTCATAGCCGACCATGAACGGATGGGCAAGCTGCTGCGGCGTCATCATCACGGACTTCTGCGGCGGCAGGTGGCACGGCGCGCGCATGTACGTCAGCGGCGCGCTGGGCGCCAGCGGCGGAGTCGCGGTAGCGGTCGCCGTCGGCTTCAACGTCGTGCGAACCGCGGCGCGCCCGCGCGAGACGGCAACAGCCCCGCCAGCGCCGATCGCCACGACACAGATGGCGACCAGCGCCAGAACCAGCGCTCTCCATCCATTGCCGCCGCTTCGCCTGCTTATAGCTCTGGCTGGCGAAGTCGCTCCCGTCCCAGCGTCCCCTTGAGGCTCCAACGCCATCGTAGCCCTCGCATACCTTCCTGCGACGAACGTCCGCGCCGAACACTGCTACCAACCGCTATTTTACCAGGCCGACCTCACACCATCCAGCCAAGGCTGGCAGCGCGTCATCCACCGCTGCCTCCATGAATCGCGCCAGCGCCACATCGCTGCCTAGCGCCGGTCGAACTGCCGCTCCAGCGCCGAGAGGCTCAAGTGCACCATCGTCGGGCGCCCGTGGCAACAACTCTGATGCGCCTGCGCGCCTTCGAGTTGGCGGATCAGTTCGCGCTGCTCCTCCGGCGACAATGTCTGTCCCGCCTTAATCGCCGCTTTGCAGGCAACATTCGCCAGCGAGTGCTCCTCCCACGTTTCACCGTGGCTTGCCGCCTCCGCGTCCGCTCCGGCCAGTTCGACGAGCAGTTCGCGCACCGTCTGCCCGCGCGGCAAGTTCGCCAGCGCCGCTGGCAGTGCCCGCACCAGCAGAGTCATCCCACCGAACGGTTCAAGCTGAAAGCCGATCGAGGTTAGCGGCTCCCAGTGCGCCTCGACCGACTCCCACTCACCGGGCGTGAATTCCACCGGCAGCGGCTCCAGCAACATCTGCGAGGCTGGCGTCCGCGCGCGCCACTCGGCGAGCATCTTCTCCAGCAAAATGCGCTCGTGCGCCGCATGTTGATCCACCATGTACACGCCATCTGGACCCTCAGTCATGATGTAGCTCTGCGAGATTTGCCCGAGCACCCGCAGCAGAGGCAGCTTCCCGCCGCCAACCAGCGCGCCCGCCTGCTCTCCTGGCACCGCGAATCCACCTGTGCGCCCATCCGCGCTCGCCTCGCCTCCCTGCGTGCCTGGCGACACCTGCCCACCCTTCCACAACACCGCCTGCTCTTCACTGGCGTCCGATAGCTCAGTCCTCGCCTCGTCGCCCAGCCCCCAATGCGGAATGCCGAACGCGCTCGGCGCCACATTCGGTGTCTCCGCCGTCGCGATCACCGCCTCGCGCACCGCCCGCTGCACCAGCGCATAGATCCGCCGCTCGTGCAGGAACTTGATCTCGGTCTTTGCCGGATGCACGTTCACATCGATCTCGGCGGGGTCTACCGCGATCCGCACCACCGCAATCGGATGTCGTCCCGCCAGCAGCAGCGAGTGATACGCCTCTTCCACGGCGAACCCCAGCGTCCGACTCTGCACCCAGCGCCCATTGACGAAAAACGATAGATACTGCCGCGTCGCCTTATAACACGACGGGCGGCTCACATAGCCGCTGACCGTCGGCAGACCATCGGCGCTCCCCACGGTCGCCGCTCCCGCCACCCCAACTTCACCTGACTCCGTATCCGCCAGCGGAATCATCTCCTCGGCAACGCCGAGCCCATACGCCGCGGCGATCACGCTCAGCAAGCGGCCATCCCCCGGCGACCGGAACACCTCGCGTCCCTCGCTGAGCACCGTAAAACGCACCTCAGGAAAAGCCAGCGCATACTGCTGCACCAGATGCGCCGCGTGCCCCGCCTCCGTCGTTCGTGTCTTGAGGAACTTCAGCCGCGCGGGGACCGACGCGAAGAGATCGCGGACCGTCACACTCGTGCCTGCTGGCGCACCTGCGGCCGTCACCGCGCTGGCCACGCCCTCGTCAACCTCAAGCTGTGCGCCAAACGTCGCCTCGCGCGGACGGCTCAGCAGCGTGATCCGCGAGACCGCGGCAACGCTCGCCAGCGCCTCCCCGCGAAATCCCAGCGTCCGAATGCGCTCCAGATCGTCGAGGAGACGGATTTTACTGGTTGCGTGCCGTGCTACCGCCAGTGTCAGTTCGTCGGCGGGTATACCACAGCCGTCATCCGTCACCCGGAGCAACTGCAAGCCGCCGTTCAGCAACTCCACTGTCACATGCCGCGCGCCAGCGTCCAGCGCGTTCTCGACCAGTTCCTTCACCACCGACGCCGGGCGCTCGACGACCTCGCCAGCGGCGATCTTCGCGGCGATCTCAGATCCAAGCTGTCGAATCGGCATAGCGCCTGGCCCCCGCCATGTCGTCATGCGTGAACACGCGTTCACATCCCGCGATCACATTGTACTCCACACCGCCTCCTCTGCACCTCTCCCTTGCGCTCGCCATCGCTGAATGCTATACTGTTGGCGAGAACATATGTTCTCTTGTGCTCACCACTCTTCCCGTGCTTCCCCTCCCATCTCCCCTCATTCTCCTTCTCATGGCTGCTGGCCCCTCCTTCCCACTCAAAACGAATTCCCCGACCATTCAGGCTATGGAGCGTTATCTGTGAGAACGACACCATCCCACCACACCGCAAACGCCGCCTCTTCGCCGGTCCGGCCTCCGAGCGACGCCCACGTTGGCGCCCTCTGCCGCACCGCATTTTCCCTGATGTATCTCCAAGGTTGAGTATGCTCGCCGAATTTTCCGCTCCTACCGTCGCACACCCCGCCACTCTTGCCGAATGCCACAAGTCGCCGTTCTCGACAAAAAAGCGGAAGAAAACGGAAATTTCTCTCGACCTGCCTTCGCAAACCATCTCTGCCGTCCAGCGCCGCGATATCCCCCATTTTCGCCCTCTCGCGCCCCACGAGTCACCGCTTCCCTCTGACCATGCCGGCCACGTCGCGCTGCCAACGCTCGCCGCGTCGTCCTAGGCCCTGCCTCGCATTACGCCGCGAAATGCCACAATTTCCGCCCCATAGACCTTTCGCGGACCGTCCTCCACCCTCAACCAGCCTCGCCCGACCGCTACAGCATGCCCGCACGCCCCGCTCATTCGCCACGTGGCCCGTCGGCGCGATATAGTACATTCGCGGCGTTGCGCGGCTGCGCGCGGCGAACACACGCCCGCGTCACCGCGCATCCCTTCGACCACCCAGCCACCTGGCGCATGAGCAAGGAGACATCATGGCGACCGCTGAAGCACTCCCCAAGCGCAGCGACGTAGCGCGCGAAAACACCTGGGAGCTTGAAAGCATCTACCCGACCGACGTCGCTTGGGAAGCCGATTTCGCCCGTCTGAGCGCTTCACTCCCCGAAGTACGCTCCTTTCCAGGGGCGGCTCGGCGAGTCTGGTGACGTCCTGCTCCATGCGCTACAAGTGCGCGACCGTGCCTACGAGTTGATGGGCCGTCTCTTCGTCTACGCCCACATGCGCCTCGACGAAGACTCCACCAACGGCACCTATCAGGCGCTCAACGATCGCGTCACCACGCTCTACAGCGAGCTCAACACCGCTGGCGCCTACGTCACCCCGGAGATACTGGCCCTCCCGCCACAACGCATCGAGGCGTACCTGCAGGCGACACCGGGACTCCAGACCTACCGCCACGTCCTAGACGAGATCGAGCGACAGCGCGCCCACGTCCTCTCCGCCGAGGTCGAAGCGCTGCTCGCCCAGGCCGCCGAGATCGGCAACGCCCCGGAGCGCATCTTCGAGATGCTCGACTACGCCGACCTCAAGCTCCCCCAGGTCCATGACGAGAACGGCGATCTCGTTGCTCTCACCCAGGGGAACTACGTCGCCAAGTTCCTCGAAAGCCGCAACCGCGACGTCCGCCGCGAAGCCTTTGAGACGATGCTTGGCGCCTATCGCGGCTTCAACAACACCTTCGCCGCAACCCTCTCCGGCCAGGTCAAGCGCGATATCTTCTTCGCCCGCGCCCACAAATATGGCTCCGCGCTCGAAGCTGCCCTTGACCCCAACAACATCCCCGTCGCCGTCTACGACAACCTCGTCAACACCGTCAACGCCAATCTCCCCAAGCTCCACCGCTACCTCACCCTCCGCAAAAAGCTCCTCGGCCTCGACGAGCTACGCATGTACGACCTCTACGTTCCAATGGTCAAAGAGGTCGACTACAAGGTCGCCTACGCCGACGCGCAAGAGCAAGTATCCCGCGCCGTCGCTCCGCTCGGTGAGCGCTATGTCAGCACGTTGCGCACCGGCCTCGCCTCGCGATGGGTCGATGTCTACGAGAACGCCGGCAAACGTTCTGGCGCCTACAGTTCCGGTGCGTATGGCACGCACCCCTTCATCCTGCTAAACTACCAGCCGACGATGGACAGCATGTTCACCCTCGCCCACGAGTTGGGCCATTCGCTCCACTCGTATTTCACGCGCGAGACGCAGCCCTTCCACTACGGCGACTACACGATCTTCGTTGCCGAGGTCGCCTCCACCCTCAACGAGGCGCTGCTCACCCACCACCTGCTCCAAACCACGAGCGATGCTGGCCTGCGCATGTACATCCTCAACCACGCGCTCGAAACCTTCCGCGCCACGCTCTACCGCCAGACCCTCTTCGCCGAGTTTGAGCGCGATATCCACGCCAAAGCCGAGTCCGGCGAGGCGCTGACACACGAAGCCCTCAGCGCCGCGTTCAAAGCCCTGAACGACAAATACTACGGCCCCGTCGTCAATGTCGACGATACCATCGCCATCGAATGGGCGCGCATTCCCCACTTCTACTACAACTTCTACGTCTTCCAATATGCCACCGGCATTTCCGCCTCAGCCGCCCTCGCTCATCAGATACTCACCGAAGGTGAACCAGCCGTGCAGCGCTATCTGCGCTTCCTCTCCTCCGGCTCCTCGGAGTACAGCATCGACCTGCTCCGCAACGCCGGCGTCGATCTCGCCACGCCGCAGCCGATCCAGCAGGCGCTCGACACCTTCTCCGACTATCTTGATCAGCTTGAACGGCTACTCTAAAACGCGTCGCCAGCGCTACGCCGATTCCGCTCCTCGCCCAACGCATCGAGAGGAATCGGCGCCCCGCATCTCGCATCGGTGCGCCGCGACGGACCCGTTCCAATAGTGGCGCGCCGCTACAAACACCTGATGCAACCTCGTCGCTACAACATCACCGGGTCACAGGGAGGGTCGTAATGCTTGGCCTGCCGCACATTGCGCTCCTGCCGTCGGCCGGTTCTTCCGCAGCGCCAACCAGCTCTTGGCAGGATTTCCTCGACGCCCTGCAAAAGCTTGGCAACGACCCCACCGCGCTCTCCATTCGAATCGGACTCTCCTTCGCCGTGCTGCTCGTCGCCCTGATCGGCGGGCGCTGGCTCGCCAGTCTCGCCGGACGCGCGCCGCTCCGCTTCGAAAGCTCGCTAACACGTGCGAGCCGCTTGAGGCGCCGCAAGCAAGTCCAGCAGACCAGCATCGGGCCATGGCTCAGCCGTCTGACTGCCCTCTCGATCTGGCTGGCCGCATTGCTCGCGCTCGCCGCGGTCTGGTTCTCCGCCTTCGGCGGGCAGCCCACGCTTCGGCCACGCGATCTCGGTCAATTCTTCATCGCCTTGGCCGCGCAGGTCGGCGGCTCGCTGCTGGTCTTTGCCGCCATGCTCGGCATCGCGCGCGTCTTCGAGCGCAGCCTCGAAAAAAGTCTTCAGCACCGTGTCAATCCTAACCTGGCGCTGCTTGCCGCCCGAGTCCTCTACGTCGTCGTCATCCTCATCGGTTTCGTCATCATCCTCGGCATCTGGAATACCGGCATCGTCCTGCCCGTCACCATCATCGGCGCGCTCACGGTCGCCCTTAGCCTCTCGCTTCAGGATGTTCTCAAGAACCTCGTCTCCGGTGTCTACCTCCTTTTGGAACGACCTTTCACCATCGGCGATCGCATCACCCTCGCCGCCTACACAGGCATCATCGAAGACATCCAGATCCGCTACACCGCCCTGCGCACTGCGGACGGCGAGCGCGTCATCATCCCCAACTCGATGCTCTTCAGCACCGCGGTAGTCAACCTTAGTGCCTACCAGAACCGCCGCGCGAGCTTCACGGTCACGGTTCCCGATCACGGCGCGAACAGCATCGACGCCGCGGTACTCGTCATCCGTGGCGCCCTCGACTCCGCGCCCGACGTCTTGAAAGCCCCGGCGCCAGAAGTCGCCCTGACGCGCACTGGCAACGGCACAGCCGACCTTCGCGCCGTTTACTGGATGCCCTCGGAGAGCGCCGACTCGCGCGCCGCGGTCATCTCCCACCTGGTAGAGCAAGTCCGCTCACAGGTAGACGGAGCCGAAATCAACGTGCTCGATGCCGCGACAACATAGCCGCGACGCCATTGCCACCTGCGTCGCCGCCGAACGTGTCCGATGCCGCGTCCCTCCAGAGGAAATCAGTCATGCAGAAAATATCGCACTATGGTATTCTGGGCGGGACGTTCGATCCACCGCATATCGGCCATCTCGCTCTCGCGCAAGAGGCATTTGCGCAATTGGGGCTCGACAAAGTCTGGTTTGTACCGACGGGTGATCCGCCCCACAAGCCAGACCACCAGATCAGCCCAGCGCCCGATCGCCTCGCGATGACGCGACTTGCCGTCAACCCGGACGAACGCTTTGCAGTGACAGACATCGAACTCCGATTGCCAACGCCGTCCTACACGATCCGCACGCTCCATGCGTTGCGCGCCGAATGGGGGAGCGACGTTGAGCTTACACTCATCATGGGCTGGGACATGCTCCTCAACCTGCCACAATGGCACGACCCCGCGGGAATCGTCGCCGCCGCCGACCACATCGCCGCCGGCCATCGCCCTGGATATGCCTCCGAGGACGCCGCATTGCACGCCGTCGAAGCGGCGGTACGGGGTCTGCAAAGGAAACTGCAAGTCCTGAATGGGCCCCTGCTAGACCTCTCGGCCAGCGAGTTGCGTGTGCGCCTGGCATCCGGCTTACCCACCCGCTATCTCATACCCGACGCGGTGCGTTCGTATATACAAGACCACCAACTCTATGAGCAGAATCGTTCGCGACCACCTCTCGCTCGAAGGAGAGCCGAGTGAAATACGCCGACCTGGGAATGTTCGACCGCGTTCGCTTACGCAAGCCGCATCCCTGCGGGAGTAGCGACTGGCGTATCGTGCGCCTCGGAGCCGACATCGGGCTCAAATGCGAGGGCTGCGGGCGCCGAGTCTTGCTGCCACGCAGCGAGTTAGAGCGCAGAATCAAACAAGTGTTGTCTCGTGGCGCCGAAGAGCTTGCAGCCGCAAGTGATATGCCCCATGAGTAGCGTTGAACGGCTCGGAGATGCCGAGTACCCCCTGAGGGACAACTCTGACGCTCTGGTGGGACTTCCCGCATCGAATAGCCAGGTCCTTACCCGACGGCCCGAGAGCCCGTGGGAGGCGCAAGTTAGCGATCGCGCAACCGATCCCCATAGAGAGGTCGTCAACGGAGGGCGAGGGTTCCGCAGCGTCCTTCGCAACCCGCTCTTCCTGCGCCTCTGGCTCGCCCAACTCATTTCGCAGACCATCAATAACGCCGCGAACTACGGCCTGATCATCCTCGTCGCACAGCAGACCAATAGCAACGTAGGCTCCGCGCTTGCCATCGTCGCCTTTGCGCTCCCCGCCGCCCTCTTCGCGGCCCCCGCCGGTGTGCTCGTAGATCGCTTCGACCGTCGCACGGTGCTATGGATAAGCAACGCCCTCCGTGCCCTCGCCGGCTTCGGCTTCGTCGTTTCACTGATCATCGATTCGCAGGCATTTGTTCCGGTGCTGTTGCTAAGCTTCTTTATGTCCACCGTCGCGCAGTTCTTCTCCCCGGCCGAGGGCGCCGCCATTCCCGCCCTCGTCTATCCGCAGGAGTTGATGAACGCGCTGGCGCTCTTCAACATCACCTTCACGCTCGCCCAGGCGCTCGGCCTGGTTATTCTTGGCCCCGTCATCATCATCTTCGTCGGTCCAATCTGCCTCGGCACGTGTGGCGTTGGCCCAACATTTACACGAACCGAAACGCTCTTCCTCATCGTCGCGCTGCTCTACGTCGTCTGCACCCTCCTGATACTCTCCATCCCAAGCGACCGCTTGAAAATCCGGCGTTCTCCAGGCGCCGAGCGCGCCGTTCCCCGCGACTTGCAACTTCGGGGCATCTGGTTGGGCATCGTCGAGAGTTGGCATTTCGTGCGCCGCGATCGGCGCATGGTGCAGGCCGTCGTGCAACTCTGCCTCGGCGGTACGGTGATCGCCATCGTCGCCGCCATTTCACCGCACTTCGTCGAGGTCTTCTTCAACCGCCCACAGAAATACGCTGCCCTCGTCTTCTTCCCCGCCGGCATCGGGTTAGTGCTCGGCTCGGCGCTCGTCCCCAGCGCATCGCAGCGGCTCCGCTACGCACGCACCGTCGCCACCGGTATCATCACGCTCGGCATCTGCGCCGTGCTCCTGCCCTTCGTCCGCGAGATCGCTGAAACGCTTGCCGGACCGGGCTGGTGGGAGTCATGGATCTACCTTGGTATCGCCATGTTCCTGATCTTCCTCGTGGGCATCTCACTGGATCTGATCAACGTGCCCGCCCAGACCTTGATTCAGGAACGCTCGCCGGACTGGATGAAAGGTCGCGTTCTGGCGTTGCAAGGCATGGTGCTGAATGCGGTCACAGTTCCTGCCGTGCTGCTGGTCGCCACACTGGCGGACAGGTTCTCGCTACCGTTCGCCCTTGAAGCCGTCGCCATCGCCATCGTCGTCGCCGGATTGCCCAGCGTGTACTTCGCCACCCGCGTCCCGACCACGCCTGGCGGACCTCCACCGCATAACTGACCTTGCAGGGAGGCAAGATTGCATCGTCTCGGACTAGGATCGTGTTGGTATAGTTAGGTAGGACACGTAAGTTAAGCACGTCGTTTAGCGTATCTTCAATGGCCCCAAGAATGTGGGCCTGTTGCGCATTGGCAGGATCACTCCTGCTACAGCAATCTTGCGTGTCAGCGAGGTTTGATCGAACGTGATAGATTGGTTTGCTCCCTGGCGACAGGGACGCGCAGGGGGATCGGACCGCTACGGCGAGTACCTTGCGGCGCAGCGTCTCCGTGAACCCGCCATGGGCATCTCGAATGGAAGCCTCGCAGTTCCCAACGCGGATCACGAGCGGTGGCAGTCGCTCGGCACGTTTGTGCCACTCGACCCTAGGCAAATTCTCGTCGCGATGCTGCTCCCCATCGGCGATACACTGTTGGCGACACCGACGCTTGCGGCTCTGCGGAAGCGATTCCCGCTCGCCAAAATCACGGTGATCGCCGCAGCCAGCAATGCTGGCATCCTCAAAGACAACCCCACCTTTGACCATCTCGTCGTCGTCGACGTGCAGGGCGAACGCTATCGCATGGTGCAAGTCGCCAGGCGCCTGAGTCGGCTGCGACAGGTCAAGTTCGATCTGGTGCTCAACCTTTCGCCCATCAGCTCGCTCGCGTTGATCATGGCGGGCGTGTACCAGAAGTCGCTCCGCGTCGAAATGCCCCTGCTCTGGTGGCTCATCGGCGGTCACTCGACCCGTTATCGCGAGCGGCACGCCGTGGATCACTATCTGCGGGCCGTCTTGCCCATACTCGATACCCCGCCCACCGAAGACGAACGGCGACCGCGCGTCTACCTCAACGCGCACGACCGCACCTCGGCGAGGCGAAAACTCCAAGACTGGGGACTCTCCCCAGCCGACTTGATCATCACCATGCACGTTGGTGGCGAGGGATTCACCGGGCGCAAACAGTGGGCGCCCGAGCGTTTCGCCGCGCTCGCCACACGCCTGATCGAACAGCTCGGCGTCAAGATCGTGCTGATCGGCGGCGTAACTGACGAGCCCCTCTGCGACGAAGTCATCGCGCGGGTACCGTATCCGATCACCAATGCCGCGGGGAAGACGTCACTCAAGGAATCCGCCGCGTTGATCGAACTCTCGGCGATATTCATCGGCAATGACTCCTGCCCGCTGCATATCGCCGCCGCGGTGAACACGCCGTCGGTCGGCATCTTCGGCCCCTCCAACTGGGAGCAGTTCCAGCCAGTGGGCAAGCGTGGCTATCGCCAGCGTATCGTCCACTCGGACTTGGCGTGCAGTCCATGCTTCCACTTTGTGGGTAACGATGCGCCGTGGGTGCCTAACACCTGCTTCACGCGAGCCTGCCTCAAAGCGATCTCGCCTGAACAGGTGCTTCAGGCCACCATCGATCTGCTGCAAGACCCGCGCGAAGCATGAAGGTGCTAGCTCTGCCGCGCCCAGACTAGCGGCGTTTGCCCTGCCGCGCCAGGACGTTGCGCAACTCAGCGACCTGGGGCAAGCCCGGTTGCAGGCGGTCGATCGCGTCAAGCTCGCGCTTCGCCTCGCCCATGCGATCCAGTGCGCCGTAGGCGGCGGCGAGATTCAAGCGGTAGGGAATGGCGTAAGGCGCCAACTGGACGGCGGTTTCAAGCGCGGATACCGCCTGATCGGGCTGGCGACGTGCCATATGCAGCGAACCTAGCGCGTAGTGCGCCTCAGCATCGCCGGGATCGCGGCGCACAGCCTCTTCGAGCGCTAGGATGGCGTCGTCTGGCTGTTGGAGTAGGTCATAGATCGCGCCGATCCGCGTGAAGACGCCGGGAATCGAGGTGTCGCGTTTCGAGGCGTCACGCAGGGCGGCGAGCGCCTCTTTGGCGATGACTTGGCGTTCCGAGTTGCTGACCCCGGCGGAATCGTCGAGCGTCTCGCCGGTGATCTGGCCCATCAAGCTGTCCGCAAGGTCAGAATAGAGTATCGCCTTTTCTGGCTCGAGGGCGATGGCCTCGCGGAGCTTCGCCTCAGCCTGCTTAAACTGGCCCTGCTGGGCAAGCAACTCGCCGAGACCCTGCAAATGCTCTGCGGTAGGCTCAGCCTCGACAACGCCCATGAGGGTCTTAACGGCGCGGTCGAGCCAGGCAGCGCGCGCCTCCATCTGGCCGACCCTGCCAAACTGGTCCGCCGCGAGATACTGCTCGATGCCTAGCTCGAAGCGCACGCGAACATCGTCTGAAAAGCGGCCCAACATGCGTTCGATCAGCGCTGCGGCACGTTCGTGGTTGCCGAGAGAACGGGCATCGTTCATGGCCTCGCGATAGATCATCTCGTCGAGCGGCAGCCGGGCGGTGAGTGCGTCACTGTAATGCAGCGAAGCCGTGAATGCGCCGGTAATCGCCCGCAGCGCGTCACTGGCCTCGTCGCTGCCAGGCTCAGGTGGCGCTTTCGAGGTGATCTCCTCGACGGCCTTATGGGCATCGGCGATGCGCTTCTGCAATTCCTCGATGGTGAGCGCCTGGCTCGCAGCGCCTTCGTCGCGAAGGCGCTTGATGACCCAGATCCCCGCGACCGGCTCACGTGTGACGGAGTAGCCGGTCCAATACCAATGTCGCCCCGTTTCGCGGCTGGAGATCGTCGCCAGCGGCAACTCGTCTAACCCACCACCAAGCTCGACTTCACGCAGGATCACCGACCAGAAGGCTTCCAGGTCTCGATTGGCACCTTTGCCGACGCTGCCCGCGGAGCCCGGCACCCAGAGTGCGCTCGCGCGCTGCTCCTGTTCGCGGACGAGCGTCACCCGCAGCCCCGATGGTTCGGCCTCTTTCCACCACTGACGCCGGCGCTCGATGTAATCTTGGCGGGAAATCCCACGGCGCGGTGACGCATCCTCGTCGAGGAGATCGTACGTCAGGCTAAAGTCGCCAAAACTCCAGGCGCCGAGCCAGTGCACCAGCATTTCGTCCGGCTCAAGATCCGCGCCGATGAGAAACCGGTCGCCTTCTCGCGCAAAGCGCTCCGCTTCGTCGGCGATCGCGGTACGCTGCTCATCGGAGACCGGATCGGCCAGCAATCGCGCGGTGATGTGCGCCTGATGGCGCTTGAAGTCGGCGGCGGGCTCTGTGGCTCGCCATTCGTTCACCTCAAGCGCCGCTTCGACGAGTCTGCGAGCCTGCGCCCACGAGATGCGGACGACTTCCATGTGTTCACCGCGCAGGGACTCAACCGTCTCATTCAGGAATTCCTCGCGGCGCATTGGCTCCAACATGGCGAACCCGCTGACGCCTTCGCTCCAGAAACTGAGTTCGAAGGTGTAGCCGCGCAAGAAGTTCGGATCGCGACCCTCCTGCCAGCCCAATACCAGCGCGATCTCCCCTTGCTCTCGCGTGCGCGTGGCATACGCCTCGGCAAGGGTGGCGGTGGCGCGGTTGGCCTCTAGCGGCGTGACACGCGGCGCGCTAGGTTGAGGCGAGTCGGGCGCGGGTTGCGTGCGCGGCGGCTGCCCTGTGATCGTGGCACCAGGAATAGTGATACTCGCCGCCGCACCCGAAGAACGCAAGCGAATGCGGGCACGCCGCGCCTCTCTGGCGACGTCGCGGCGCGGTTCGAGCTCGCCGACGGCCGCTGCGATGTCGGCGGCGTCGCGCGCTCGTGGGCCGCGGACTGTGCCGAGACCTTGGGCAACCGCCAGCGCCACCGGCTCCGCGGCATCACTGAAGGGAGCCAAGGCGGTGAGCAACGCTTCGCGACCCTGGGGAGCAGCGACGCGGAGCGCTTCGGCGAGCGCGGCCAGATCATCGAGGTGCGCGCTCACCGCGGCTCGTTCTTGCTCGGTAAGCTGGACCGATTCAGGCGTCGCGGGATGCCGCGAAGACTGCCCGCCTCCATGGGTTCGAGGCTTATTTCCACGGTCTCCTCGCGGCATGACGCTTGGCTCCTCTCGCACTGCGTGGGCGCACATCCGGCAAACCTCAGCCTTACTCGGTTCGTGCGGCCAACATAGGATTTTAGCATGTTGGCGGGCCGACCCACAATTCACGGCTGGCGAGGACGCGGCGGCACAGGCGGCCTACCGCCGCAAGGGGTCGCCCCACCTGAGGCAAGAGGAAGCGCCGATGAGGAGCAGGCGGCGCTACGCCGGCACCTGGATTGGAAGCATGTAGCCGACGCCGACCTTTGTGACGATGCGGCGCGGATATGCAGGGTCCTCTTCTATCTTTCGGCGCAGGCGGTTGATGTTGACCTGAAGCATATGGCTCTCGCCGCTATATTCGGCGCCCCAGACGTGTTCGAGCAGCAGGTCTTGCGTAACCACGCGCCCCGCATTCCGCATGAGATAAGCGAGCATGCGATATTCAGTTGGCGTGACAGCTACCTCGACGCCGTTCAACAGCACCAGGTGTTGCGCGTAGTCTACGGTGAGGTCGCCTACCGTGCCGACGGAGCTGAGACCTTGGGCTGCGATCGACTCGCCGAATTGCGAGCGCCGCAGCACGGCGCGCACCCGTGCCAGCAATTCATCGACACTGAACGGCTTCGTCAGATAGTCGTCCGCGCCGAGATCGAGTCCTTGCACCTTATCCTGATCTTGGCCGCGCGCCGTGACGATGATGATCGGGAGGGAAGAGAATTCGCGGACGCGGGCACAGACGGCGAACCCGTCGAGTCGCGGCATCATGACGTCGAGCAGCGCCAGGTCGGGTGCCTCCGCCTGGATCTGTTCCAACGCCTGTTGACCGTCGCTTACCGCGACGACCTCGTACCCTTCTAACTGGAGGTTGCGCGTTATCAGGCGGAGCAACTGTGCATCGTCGTCCGCGACCACAATGCGTATCTTCTTCGCTGGCATGGTGTTCACTCGTTTCTCTAGCGCCGGTGAGCGATTGCTCGCACCTCGCGACGCAGTATGAAGGCACTGTGTTGCTGCACGGCATCACTCTTCATGCGCTGTGGCGTCGTCGGCGCGCGGCAACACGACACGGAAGGACGCACCGTGCCCTGGGCTGCTCTCTGCGCTCAGTTCGCCGTCGAGGCGCGCGACAATTTCCTTGCAGATCGCCAGACCCAACCCGAGGCCCTCGGTTGTCCGCGTTGCCTGGTTGTCCACGCGTTGGAAAGTCTCGAAGATGCGCCCGAGATGCTCGTCTGCGATGCCGATGCCCTCGTCTCGGACGGTGAGTTGGATGGCGGGGCGTAGCGCATCTGCCCCAAGGTGGCCTGGCGCAAGCGCGATCTCGATTACGCCTCCGACGGGAGAATACTTGATGGCATTCTCGATGAGATTATCTATCACGTCACGAAGGTATCGCGCGTCGCCAAGCACGAGTCCATTGGCGACGGCCAACGTCTCTGGGTGCTGGCTGATCACGAAGACGCATCGCTGGTGTTCGTCGACCGCCGATGCCAGGCGGCGCTCGGCTGCGGCAACCGCTTCGCGAACCACGCGCGCCAGCGAAATCGGCTCATGGGCGAGGGTGACGAGGCCCAGTTCGAGCTGCGACAATTCAAGAATGCGTCCGACGATGAGCGTGAGGTGGTCGCTCGCTTGATCGATTGCATCGAGAAACTCTTTGCGTTCGGCACCCGACAGGCGCTTCTCGTGCCGGCGAAGGGTCGCGGCGTAGCCTTTGATGGCGGCGAGCGGGCTGCGCAACTCGTGGCTGATGACGTTTAGCAACTCGGGTGAAAGTCGCTCGGGGTGCTGCGCGCGCTCGACCGAAGGATTGGCATGCTTGTTCGCGTCGAGGGCGCTGGCGTCGCCCTGGATGATGGCCCGCCCTTCGGCGGTGTCAGGAGAAATCGCGCGGGCGGTCTTTGACGACCCATGCGGGAACGGCTGTCGAGTGTCACCCATGCTCCTATCCTCCTCCCCTCGTCGCGGAAAGCGCATCTGCCCGGTGGCGGCGCTACCTCTTGCCTCGATGATAGTGGCAAGGCGGTCACGCGCTGAACACGCCGTGCGACGATGTGTCTCATACGCGTCACAGTGCGAGGTGACTGGCGCGGTGGACCGCAACGGGGTGAGCACTGGCAAGCTTCCGCCGCACCTTCAAGGTCCAGGTGAGGGGGGTGCAAGAGGGTGTCGCCAACTAATTTCCGTTTTCTTCCGCTTTTTTATGCCCCGCGTGGGTTCAGCGGTGAATTCAACGGAGGAATGCCGTCAGAAGCGGAAATATCGTGACAGGCGGAAATTTCGCCGCGCATGTGCCACGCTGGTGGGAAGGGCCGTACCGTGCAGGGGGCGAACACGTTGGGCGATTGACTGGGCGCGCACTGCGAAAGTCCTGTGCTGGGGCATGCGAAGGTGCCTGTGGGGGATGATGAAGGGGGTGATGAGGGGCGATGGAAGGTAGGAGGAGGATCGGTGGAAGGACAAGCAGAAGATATGTTCTATTGATTTGTACCACACGCGGAGATACACCGCAAGGGTGAGATCTCGGATAGTCCCGTAGTCGCTGCTCGGAGAGGATCGCCGGGCCGATATGTTACGGAATCTGGATGGATCGCGCTTTCGGTTGTGGAGACGCTACGGATTTTGCCGGCAGCATGGTGTGGGCGTTCGCCGGACGCACCTATGGGAGAGTCGAGATCCGAATACATGGGGCGCGAGTCTGATCGAGCGGGCGCAGGCGCGTTGACAGCGCACTAACCGGACACTACAATGGGCGCGACCGCCGGGAATTCTCCGTCTGCGGCGCTGGTGTAGCGCGAAGAGTGTTTTCGGACGTTGCTTGTGGGCATATGGCGCCGCTGGACCGCGCTCACCGCCCGCCAAGGAGCCCTTGTGATGAGTTCGTTTTCTCAACGTCCGGACACGTCGTTTCCGTCACGCATGGGTGAAGCGCCTGAGCAGGGCGCATCTCAGGTCAGCGCGTGGCTGCGTCTCGCAAGTTGGGGATGGCAGTATCCGCTGCACACCGTTGCCGACCGCGAGCGGGCACGCCGGAGCCGCTTGGCCGCGTGGGTCATTTTAGGGCTGTTCATCGCCGATGCGGTGATCCTGCCCATCGGCATTGGAGATCCTGGTTCAGAAGCCGCCGTCTTGATTCTCGCCGTCGGTCTGGTGGGCGCGGTGCTGCTCAACCGCGGTGGGCATGTCGGCCTGACGGGCGCGCTGATCTCCGCGCTGATCATTCTCGCCGCGACGGGCGCCGTGGTCGCCTATCCGCTGGGGCTGACGCTCGATGCGCTGCCGGCGTTCGACCTGCTAGCCATCGCCACGGTGATCGCCGCATCGGTGCTGCCGCGGAGAGCAGCCTTTGTAGTCGCGGCGATCAACATCGCGTTGATCGTGGCGGTGTTCTTCTTGATGCCGCACGCGGTAGATTTGCGGACTGAACTCAACGACAAGACGCTCTATCCGACACCGCTGGTGGCGAGTCTGGCACTGCTCGCCCGCCCGATCGCCTTGCAGGTGATTCTCGCGGTGGTGGCCTACCTATGGGTGCGCGGCACCGACGATGCGATACGACGTGCCGACCGCGCCGAAGAGGTGGCTGCGCTAGAACACACCATCGTTGAGCAGAAGCGGCAACTCGACATCGGCATCCAGCAGATCTTGCAGACACATATTCGCGTGGCGAACGGCGACTTCAGCGCGCGCGCGCCGCTCGGCCAAGACAACATCTTGTGGCAGATCTCGTCGTCGCTCAACAATTTGTTGGCGCGGCTGCAACGCTCTGGAAACGCGGAATATCGCATGCAGCGCACCGAGGAGGAACTGCAGCGGTTGGCGGCGGCGCTTCGCGACGCGCAGGCGGGACGGCGCCCCATATGGCCAGCGCCGTCAGGAACGGCGGTCGATCCAGTCATCGAAATCATCACCGGCGCCAACAGACGATCGCTGCCGCCGCAGTCATCGGTGGACAGGGATATGGAGAACTATCGCTAGCGGACCCTCGGCGCACTAGAAGCGGAAGGAGCTGCAACTTGCACCCGGCCATCGCGACCAAGGATGATGCAACGTCGGTACGAATCGGGGATGCGCGAACGCCAGGCGCACGCCCACTATCCCGAACTTTTGCAGGCGGCGCGTGCGACACAGCATACCGCGGTATACGCGCGTCAGCGTCTTGGCTCAGGACTTCAGGTAGTGGCGATTCGGCAGGATGCGTTGGATGCAGCGCAGCGACAACTGCTGAGCGAGTTCAGGCTGCATCAGTACGCGCTCTGCGGCTGGTACGATCTCGAGGTGCTCGCGGCGCAACGCTTTGACCACGACCCCGCCTTCGAGGCGCTGCCAGACGGCACGATCCACGTATTGGTCGGTGGGCCGGACGACCGGCTGCTCGCATACTTCTGTATGCAGCCCGCCGCGCATGTCGCGGTGCCTAGTGGCGCGCTCATGGAGGAACTGGTGCGCTCTCCCGGCAAGCGTCGCACGCAGCCGACGCTGCTCGATCCGTGGCGTCCGCTCTTTTGCATGGAGGTCGAGTCGTTCGGACCAGACGTGTTTTCTTCGCTGCCAGCGGTCGCAGAACTGCCGCTGGAGACGATGCGTGAGTTATCGTGCCTCATTCGCAACCAGGCGATTACGGCGCCGTTGAGCGCGCTTGCCACGGTCGAAGCGGTGTATACGATGGCCCACGTCGTCATGCAAACAGATTCCGGCATCGATGTAACGTTGGGATGCATCGACATCGAGGCGCGACGCGTGACAAGCGTCCTTGGCATTCCTTTCTTGTATGCGCCGCTGGCGCCGGTGGTGCTCGATCAGTTCGAGTATTACTGGGCGTCGTCGGTCAACGCGCCAGGGCGCTTCTGGCCGTTTGTGATCGCCACCTCCGATCTCCATGCCAACGCCGAGCACTTTCGTTCGCTTGACGAGATGCTCGATGGCTCCACGCGCGACATACGACGGGCGCTCGTCGAGCTACGGCGGCACCCAACGGCGATCGTCCCGGAGGCGTTCGTGCCGCGTGAGGGCGAATCGGCGCATTTCTGGACCGCCGACCCGTTCTACGCCGAGGGTGAGCCTGTGGCCGTCACCACGCGCGGGCGAGCAGTTGATGCGCGTGGCGCTGGAGAACTTGAACCCTAGGTGGTTCCACATGGCCGTCGGCGCGCGGCTGCGTCCAGGTGGCGTGCGGCGACCCCTCGACGTGGTATTGGCGTGCGGCGTTCGTTGCGCCCGCGCAGTGCAGCGGCTATACTGGACCAGATGCTCGAAAGTCGCCACGAAGGATTGCGCCGATGAGAACCTGTGTACGCTGCGGCGCGGACGCGGTGGACGCGGACGGCGTCTGCGCCATATGCGGGTGGCGCACCGCGTCGGAAACCATGCACGACAGCGGGTCGTCGCCGTCGTTGGGGGCTACCCGTGTGGCGTCGGCGAGTGATTTCGCTGCGTCGCGCCTTGACGCGCCGGCGAACGCGCGGGACGATGCCCCGCGAGGCGGCATGGGTATCTCTGCCGCGGAACCGGATGCTCGGAGATCGGCACCGCGTAAGCCATCGGGTGTGGCAACGCGCTACTGCGGCGCGTGTGGCGCGCGAATTGGTGGTGACGAGGTGTTCTGCGGGCAGTGTGGCACTCCCGTGGGCGATTCGAGCGGCAGCTATGGAACGATCGCTGGACGTTCGCCTGACCGGAATGAGTCCCTAGAGAGCGGACTGGGCGAGACGTGGATGCCGGGGCAAAACGACCAACTTACCGAGGCATTCGCGCCCGCCGCACGAGGCTCTTTCGCGCAGGGAAGTCAACCGGCGGCGTATCGCCCATTGGGCTATGCTGGCAGTCGGCCCTCGCAGTTCGACGCGCAGGGCGATGGTTCGGCACGGGCGGTGCGCATCGCCGCCGGGCTCGTGTGCCTCGGCGTTAGCCTCGTGAGCGCGGTGCTCGCCATTCTGCTGGCGCGCTAGCGCAGCAGCACCGCTGGCCGCGGTGCGGCTCTGCCTCTCTGGGAGATCGACGCACGAATTCTCGCACGGTTGTCGCCGCGCTGGTGAACACATTGGGCGGAGGGGTACGGCGGGCGGCCCTTGGCACCGCCGCCGTGTTGTCGCTCACTTGATCGGCGCTGCCAGGTGGGGTATGCTCCCGACGAGACGCATCTCCCGACGTTCGTGGGCGGCAAAGGACGTGTTTGTGGATCGGAAGACGCCGGCAAACGACCAGAACGCGAACGGTGGCACGACGACGGCTTCGGAGGGCGCTGCGCCGATCTCGAAGTCGGAGTTCGAGGCGATCGCGGATTTTCGCTACGCGATCCGCCGCTTCCTGCGCTTCAGCGAACAGGCGGCGCGCGAGGAAGGCATCACCCCGCAGCAGCATCAACTGCTGTTGGCGGTGAAAGGGTTCCCCGGGAGAGAGTCGGCCACGGTCACGGAACTCGCGGATCGATTGCAGATGCGACAACACAGTATGGTCGGACTCATCGACCGGACGGTGGCGCAGGGACTGGTGCGTCGCGAACCCGGCGTGACGGATCGGCGCCAGGTCTTCATTGTGCTGACGGGCCAGGGCCAAGAGATGCTGGGACGGCTGGCCAGCCAGCATCGCCGGGAGCTTATGACGATGCGTGAGACGCTGCTCGTGCTCAGTTGATGGCGACGAGCGCGCTGCGGCGCCGTCTGGCGGGGTTACTCGGTCGAAACCGCGCTGGTCGAGTGATCGGCGTCGTCCGCCTCGGCGTGGGACGCTGACTCGTCCACGGGGGGCGCGGCCACGTAGGCGTCACTTTCGCCCCAGGTCGGGTGGGGAGCGTATTCGCGGTAGAAGCGCCGCCCAAGTCTCCAGCCGATGTTAGTGCAGGCGATGATCACCACGGCGAAGACGGCCACCAGCACGAACACGTTCGCAAATCCGGTGATCCCGTGATAATAGGTGTAGAGACCGACCAGTTTCGCGGCAAAGCCTCCGAGAAGGCACGCCGCCATGAGGCCTAAGAGGCAGCCAAGGTAGCCGCCGTGCGTCGGCCAGTCGTAGCCCGGTGGTACGGCGCCTTCATAGCGCTCGGGATGCGGTGGTGCAGCGGCGACGACCTGAGGGGACTCAGGGTCAGCCGGGTGTTCTTCGGGTGCGTTCTGGGAATCGTTCACGTGATGGTTACTCGGAGTGACACTGCGTAGGTGCGTCTCAGCGCGTGCCGAACTGGCGGTCGCCCGCGTCGCCCAGTCCGGGGCAGATGTAGCCGCGCTCGTCGAGCCGGTCATCCAGCGCCGCGAGGTACACCGGGACGTCGGGATGTGCCTGGCGGAGCTTGAGCAGCCCATAGGGCGCGCCGATCAGCCCAATATAGCGGAGGTGCGGAACCTGGTGACGCTTGAGCGTGTTGAGCGCGTCGATGGCGGAGCCGCCGGTGGCGAGCATCGGATCTACTGCAAAGCATACCTGGAGGTTGACCGCACGCGCCAACTGATTGTAGTACTCGATGGGTTCCAGGGTGCGCTCGTCACGACGCAGGCCCAGATGCCACACGGACGCGTCGGGGAGCACCTGGCGGAAGCCGTCGGCCAACCCAAGGCCGGCGCGCAGTATCGGCACGATGCCGACGCCTCCACTCAGGCGCTGTGCTTCGGTGGGTTCGAGAGGCGTCTCGATAGGTGCGATCTCTGTGCGGAGGTCGAGGGTTGCCTCGTAGGCCAGCAGCGTCCCCAACTCGCGCACCAGACGATAGAAGTCGGGCGCGGTGGTGTGTTTGTCGCGGATCAGCCCTAGCTTGTGCGCGACGACGGGATGCCGCGAGATGTGCACACCCGGCAGTGAGGCGGTCTCGTCGCGCGTGGGCTGTGCGATTCCGCGCATGGGGAACGCGGGATCGGCCGCTTGGGGGTCGGGCATGAGACTACCACCTTCCTGGTGCCTTGGGTGATTTCGGCGCGGGCACATGGCCTTGGGGAGTGTCGCATACCTCTGCGGGCCGGTCAAGCGCTCCGCCGGCTGTGCTAGCTGGCAGGGGGCGGGCAGCAGACATCGCGCGGAGTCAGGACTTCGGCAGCGACAGGATGCCATATTTCAGCTTGAGCGCCAGGATGCGGCGCACCGAGTCGTCGATGCGCTGCTTGGAGATGGTGCCATTCTGCACGGCGGTGCGGATGGTGTCGAGCGCCAGATCCGCGATGCCGCGATCGTACGCCGCCGAGATGATATCGTTGCCTGCTTCAACCGCGTACAGGATGCGTTGAGCTAACGGATACGCGCTGAGCGCCTGCATATAGATGGCGTCGGTGATGACGACGCCGTTGTAATGCAGTTGATCGCGCAGAATGCCGGTGATGACCTTGGCCGAGAGTGACGCCGGTCGATTGGGGTCCACCGCCTGAACCACGACATGGGTAGACATGATCATGTCTACCTGGCCGCTGGCGATGAGCGACTTGTAAGGCGCCCAATCGACGTTCTCAAGCTGGCTGAGGCCGCGGGTGACGGTGTAGAGCTTGACATGCGGATCGACGGGCACATCGCCCAGCCCGGGGAAGTGCTTCAGCGTGCCGACGACCTGACCGCTTTGCTGCAATCCTTTGAGAAAGGCGCCCGCCAGTTTGGAGACCTGGCTCGGCGTGGAGCCGAACATGCGTCCGTTGAGCTGCCCACCGGCGGCGCCGACGCCGCTATCGACGTCGACGACGGGCGCGTAGTCATTGTTCAGCCCAAGCGACACGAGGTCTTTGCAGATCTGCTGCCCTACCTGCTGTGTGTAGGCCGTGGCGTTGCTGTGGTGGGCCATCTGATAGGCGTCGGGCAGGTCGCCGTCGATAGCCTGCAGCCGATTGACCGGCCCGCCCTCAACATCCGCACCGAGCAGCAGTGGAATCTTGGCGCTGGCTTGCAGTTGGCTCGTCCAGGCCTCCGCGTCGGCCTTGGAGCCGAGATTGGCGCTGTAGAGGATTACCGAGCCGATGTGATCTTGCGCGATCTCGTCCAGCACCCACTGCTGTGGGGTCGGCGTGTCGAAGAACGAGACCTGGATCATCTGGCCGATCTCTTCGTCGAGCGTCATGTGGGAGATCAGGTTGTTGATGTATTGTTGCTGGGCGTAGGCGCGCAGCGTTCCGACCCAGGTAAAGGCGTTGGGATTGGGGGTACCGTTCGGCGTGACCGTCGCCGTGGCGACCTCCGTATTCGTGGCGGTGGCGGTCGGTGCACCAGTCGGGGCCAGCCCGTGCAGGATGGGCACCGCAGCGACGAGGAGGAGCAACACGCCGATCAGCAGACTGAGCAGCAACCGACGCGGGCCGCGCGATCTGCCATGTCGATCGCTTGTGGGACGAATTGGGGGCGAGATCGGCGGCGGCAGTTCTCGCGTGGCGGGGTGCGCCTGTTCGCTGACCTGTGGTTCGTCGGACGGCGATGCGAGATCGGCGGCGCGGTACAGTGGAGCCGTCGAGATCTCGGGTGCGTTGCCAGAGGGGGACGGAGGCGGCGCATCTGAAAGCGTCTCTGGCTCGGCCGCGGCGACGCTCTCGTCTGGCGACGCACCTGCGTCTGCCGGTGTGCTGTTTACGGGAGTCGCTAATTCCTCGCGCAAATCCATTCGTTGCACTCTCCCCGCACGCTCCCTACACCCGCCGACCGCTCTTCGCCGCTTGACCCGCGTTACATACTAACATGTAGTGATCGAAATTCCTGCTTCGTCGCTCACACTTTCGCTCACAGTTTGGAGCAATGGTCTGGCTGCGCCGCGATAGTCATATTGGTTGACATGAGTTGGAGCGCGGCGCTAGTGTGTCGGTGACTCACGTATCGCATTCCTGTGGCCAACTCGTCGCGATATGTGCAGGAGGCTGGAGGAGACTCGTGGTGCGCACTGGCGACGCGGGAGGGCGGGCGGAGGTCGCGCGATCCGTATCCAGCGGCGGCTTGCCCAGGGAGGCGGAGCGACCCGCGGTCGCCGTTGATGTCGTCATTCTGACGGTGCGCGAGCATCACTTGGAAGTGCTGCTGACGCGGCGTTCGCATGCGCCCTTCGACGGCTTGTGGGCCATCCCCGGCGGGTTTGTCAAGCCAGACGAGTCGCTGGAGGATGCGGCGCGGCGCAAGCTGGCCGAAGAGGGTGGCGGAAGCGACGTCTATCTCGAACAACTCTACACCTTCGGCGACCCTGGGCGCGATCCGCGAACGCGAGTGATCACCGTGGTGTACTACGCGCTGCTGCGCCCCGATCAACTGCGCTTGCCGACAGCGCCCGACGCCGCCGAGGCGCGACTTTTCGCGGCGTACCTTGCGCCGGATCTGGCCTTCGATCATTCGCGCATTCTGCAACACACCCTCGAACGTCTGAGGGGCAAGCTCGAATATACGACGATTGGCTTCCAACTGCTGGCGCATGAGTTCACGCTGAGCGAGCTTCAAGACGTGTACGAGGCGATCTTGAACCGCTCGCTCGACAAGCGCAATTTTCGCAAAAAGCTGCTGCTGACGCGCATCGTCGAGCCGACGGCGCATACACGCGCGGGGGGGCAGCATCGCCCCGCCCGACTCTACCGCTTCAACCCGAGGGCGCGTACCTGAGCGCTCGCCGGAGACGCTCGCGGCTGGACCTACATCAATCGCAAGGCCGCTCCCACTGGAGGAGCGGCCACAGGATATGGGTTGCGGCGTATGACGAGCCAAGGAATCGCTGGCGTCGTCAGCGTTCCATGCGCACGCCCTGACGTGAGGGCGCGCGACTGCCGCCATCCATCGCGCCGCCGCCGTAGCCGCAATAGGGGCAGACGTTCCACTTGAGCTCCAGCAAGTGCTCACAGCGCGGGCAGGGCCGCCGCAGCTTCGTGCCGCAGGATGGGCAGACCTGGAACTCGTTATCGACACGGTAGTGGCAGGTCGGGCAGGTCTGGCGCTCGGTCATCTCGGCGAGCAGCGACTCTTCTTCGAGCTGGCGCTCATAGAGTTCGGCGAGGGTCTGGCGCGGGCGGACGATGAGGTAGATGAAGAGGCCGCCGAGGTTGAAGACGGCGACGAGGAGTGTCGCGGTGATCTGGAGCACGGTGTCTTGCGTGCGGCTGCGCACGTCGCGCCATGTCCAGAAGATCAGGGCGACCCAGAAGATGACGACGAACGCTGCGAAGAAGAAGACGACGATGAAGAGCAGCCCCTGCAGGCTCGAGAGCGGGCTGCTCGACGTGGTGGGCGCGGTGATAACCGGCGTACTTTCCGCGGTTGGTGAGGTCGCGGTCGTCGCGGTGGGGCTCGCGGCGGCAACGCTCTGCACGGCGTTCGATATTCCGTTGTGCAACGTATCCCCAAAGGCCGTTACGCCGTGCTGGAGCAGGAGTAGACTACTCACTCAATGCCACCTCTTTCGCCGCACTCGACTTTCGCCCGACTCGACATCCCATGTGTGCGTCGCACCTCTTCGGCCAGGCGTCCGACTACGGTGCCATCCACGTTAATCGTCTCCGGAAATTGGGTATATTCGTGACTTGGCAGTGATACCCGTCGTGTGTTTGACGTGAACGCTGCCGTTTGCGTCACATGGAGCGTTAGGGCCATGTGTGGGGTACGCACACGGCCGCCCCACGAGGTATCACGGGAATGTAGGATACCAGCATCACCACACTCTGTTCAAGGAGCCATGCCTACCGGGCTACTGCCGCCCTGCTTCCGCCATCCACATCTCCCTGGCGCTCACCTGTGGTCAACCGCTCAACTGAAAAAGCAACGTCTGAATCTCGCCGCCACGCAGTCGCGTGCGTACTCCAGTGCTCAAGATGCGTGCCAAAGGGTTTGCCTCAGTTTGCGGGGCCACATCTTCCGCCAAGGTGACGCGGGCGACTTCGTCGAAGGGCAGCGCGAGGATCACTTCGGCATCGGCGCTGGTGCGAGACATGTTGACGAGACGCACCACCAGTCCGCTGCCGCGTTCCGCCCGCTTGACCGCGCTTACCATGACACTCCCCGGCGAGACGTGCACGAAGCTCCACAGCGCCGGCAATGCGCCGCTGTGCTGCTCACTGGCGAAGGCGCGGAGTGGGGCTTGATAAGCGTGCGCTTCGTGCAGCACAAGGGCGTCTTCGGCGTCCCACGCGCCGGCATGCGGCACGAGCGCATACTCGAAGACGTGGCGGCCGAGACCTTGCGCCGCTGGGGTATGGAGCGCCGGTCCGGCGTGTCCCCGGCGCGTGGCAAGGTCGTCACGAGACAGCCACTCGACGCAGCGCAGCAAGGTGAGCGCCAGCGCGCTGGAGTTGCCGTCGGCGAGTGTCAGCGACTTCGTACTCTGGCAAGCCGCGATTGAGCAGCGCCAGCCCGGCTGTGCCGTCGCTGAGATCGACGAAGCGCTGTTGGGGGTGGGTGTCTACCGGCGCTTCGATCCACTCGGACCAGGGTGGCTCGCCCGGCTTCGGCTCTTGGCGAGCGGGGCGGCGCGTGACGCAGAAGGCGTCTTCGGCGTCTGCGTGCTGGGCGACGAACGGCACTGGGAAAAGCATGCGAAGGCGGTGGTCGCGCGCGGCGTTCTCAACGGTGGTGCGGATCTCCACGCGGCGGGCGCCAGCGGTCAGCGAGATGTCTGAGGTGATATCGCAGCGCGCGAGCTCGCTGGAGCGCGACGAGCGATCGGCGGCGCAGGCGGCAGGCAACATATACGTGTTGGTGACACGAAGGGTCGCCCGCGCGGGGCCGGTTTCAAGCAGTTGCAGGCGTGGCGGCCATGCCGGAGCGTCTATCAGCCGTATCGTGCGCTGGCGGGGAGTAGTTGTAGAGGTCGCCGACGTCGCCCGTGTCGCGCACGTGGTTGAGACCTGCGTACTCGCGCCCGGTGCGCTTGTCGTAGAGCGTGAAGGCGCCGCTCTGCTCATCGACCGTGAGGCGCAGATGGGCGTTTTCGAGCGAGCTTTCGCTGGCGAGCACGCTGCGGCTGAGCGGACCCGTCTCGACGAGGCGGCGCGCGCCATCCGCATCGGCGACGTGTCGCGGTCGCAGGAAGAGCACGCGGCCGCCATGCGGGGGAACGTCGCGCGCGAGCAGCAGTATTTCGGACTTCTCGGCCTCGCGGGCGACGACATGGAACATGGTCACCTCGGGGCGTTCGAGCAGCGCCTGGATGCGCGGGAGCAACTGCGCTACGACGGCGAGGTTGGGCGAGACATTCTGTGAGACGGTGAGGAAGAGATTCGCGGTGTCTCCGGTCGGCGGGACATCCAGGTGCGCGTCGAGGATGGCGTAGCCCAGGGCACGACCCTCGCTCGCGGTCCCGATGGTGCCAGCGACGAAGTCCTTGTCGATACGCTCGTCGAGGAGCACGCTGCCGCGCGACGAAAGCGCCTGATAGGGCAACTCGCGCCCCTCCGCATCCACCAGTTCGGCGTCGGGGGAAAGCAGCACGACCTCGCAGCGCGCGACGTCTGTGCGTGGACCGCTGGCGGGGTTGAAGACGACGATTGGCGTCGCGCCTTCGGGCCCGCGCGTGTCAACCCGATGCGAGAGGGAGGCAAGCGACTGCGTGGTCACTGCCTCGGCGATCTGCTCGCTCTGCGCGAAGCGAGGCAGCATCTCGGCATGGACCTCGTCAATACCACAGCCGCAGATGCTGTCGTGGGGGTGGTTGTGCAGCAGGTGACGCCAGGCAATCGAGAGCAGGCCGGCGGGGTAGCGATCGCCGAGCGCCCAGGCCCAGGTAGCGGCCGGCTCGGCCAGGCGCGTCAGTAGCGCCTCGCACGCGGCGTTGCGCTGCTTAAGCCACATACGCGTCGAGAGCACGCCAGGCAGCAGATGGGCGGAGTGGCTGCTGCGAAATTCGCCAGCGTGCCGAGGAAGCGGCTGCTGCGCGTGGCGGAGGCGGTTGATGTAGTCGGGCAGTGTGCCGATGGCGATGTCGATGCCGTCGGCGGCGAGCAGGTCATTGGCGCTGGCAATGGCGTTCGGCAGCCCCGGTTGCGGCTCGATGTGGTCGGTGCCGTTCATCAGCAGCGACGTGTCTATCGCGGCGCGCGCCGCCATGCGGGAGGCGATGCGACGCGAGCGCGCGGCGAGCGACTCTGGTTCGAGCGGCAGCGCGGCGGCGTTGGAGTAGCCGAAGTCGTCGTAGAGCCAGGCGACGAGCACTTCGCTGCCGTCGGGCGCGGACCAGATGAAGGCGCCGCGTTCCATGCCCGGTGGCACGCCGCGCCAGAAGACGGCGTTGTCGATGCCGAACCCGCGCAGGATCTGCGGCAGTTGCGCGATGTGGCCGAACGTGTCGGGGACGTAGCCGACGGGCATGACGCCGCCGTAGGCTTCACCCATGCGCCTGCCAACAAGCAGGTTGCGTACGAGAGATTCGCCGCCGACCAGGAATTCGTCGGGTTGGAGATACCACGGCCCGATCTGCAACCGGCCTTCGCGGGCGAGGCGGAGCAGTCGGTCGGCGTTTTCGGGGCGCACTTCGAGGTAGTCTTCGAGGACGATCGTCTGTCCGTCGAGCATGAAGTAGGTGAAGCTGGGATCGGCTTCCAGCGTGTCGAGGACGAGGTCGACGGTGCGGACCAAACGCATGCGGAATTGTTGGAAGGTGAGGTACCACTCGCGATCCCAATGGGTGTGGGGCACCACCAACAGGTGTGTCTCGGCGGCCATGCTGCTCCTGCATCGCTTCGTGTCGTAAGCGCGACGCCCGAGTGTCGCGCGGTGGTGGATGCCGCGACTGAGGCGTTCTGGCAAGTATAGCGCATATGCGACTCCGCCGCACGACAGGGAGACCTACCGGAGAGTTTGGCACGCGGTTGGGCTGATGTTCTCTTCCACTGGCGGCTGGGTCGCGCCGCGGAAGACAATCGGCACTTCAACAATTTCCGTTTTCTTCCGCTTTTTCGTCGCGATCGCGCCGCTGGCTATCGGGCCGGCCCCCGCGCAGGACAACGACGGAGGTGGCGGAAACGGAAATGAGGACACAACGAACAGTTAGGACTCGCGCGCCAAGAAGGTCAACGATGCGGCGCGATTCGCGACAGAGATGACATAGGTGGTCATGGCGATACTTTACCGGGCCGCACGGCAACATCTGGCGAGCGGAATGGAGGTGAATGTTGGGGCGCCGGAGAGAACAAGAAGAACATAAGTTCTAAGGTAACTCTACCACACGCATGGCGTCTGCCGCAAGCAGGGAACTTGCATCCGAGGAACGAGTACTGGCAGGCGAGAAAGACTCTACATAGGGCGCGTTGACAAGTGCTTGGAGCTTCGCTATAGTGGTGGCACCGCCAGCGCTTCGTGGAGCTTGGCGCCGCATTGAGGGCTTTCGATGAGCAACGCGCGGAACATCACCACTGCCAGCACCACTACCACCACCGGTGGGTGAGGGCGGCGCGCTGTTGTTGTTGGGCAAGCCGACCCGGATTGTACGGGCCGGCTTTTTGTTTGCCTTGCGGGTCGAAGCTAACGTCGTTCGTGCTGGTCGGCGGCGAAGACGAGGTGCCGGGTTATGCGGATACTTAAGTTTGGCGGTTCGTCGGTTGGCTCGCCTGACGCCATACGCCGTGTTGCCGCGATTGTGAGGCGCGCGCGCGACGAGCGGGGCGAGGTGGTGGTCGTGGTTTCCGCGTTTCAGGGCGTGACCGACGACTTGATTGCGCTTGCGCGACGCGCGGCAGGCGGCGAGCCGTATCTCGCGCAGTTCGATGCGCTCCACGAGCGGCATGTAACCGTGATGCGGGAGCTGCTGCCGCACGACGTGTGCGCTACGGCGAACGCACACCTGACGCAGCGCGCGCATGAGTTGGGCGATCTGCTCCACGGCGCGGCGCTGACGCATGAACTGTCGCCGCGACTGCAAGACGCGATCGTGAGCTTTGGCGAGCGACTTTCCGCGTACATCATCGCCAGCTTTCTCTCGACGCAAGCAGTACCTGCCGCGTACCTCGATATGCGCGATGTCGTGATCACGGACGCCCAGTTCGGCGCGGCGCGGGTCGAACGCGAGATCACCTACGGGAAGATACGCGACCATTTCGCCGGTGCCGTGGCAGTACAGGTCGCTACAGGCTTCATCGGTGCGACGGCGGAGGGTGAGACGACGACGCTGGGGCGTGGCGGCTCAGACTACACGGCATCGCTGCTCGGCGCGGCGCTGGATGCCGAAGAGATCGAGATCTGGACCGATGTGGACGGCGTGCTCACCGCCGATCCGCGCAAAGTGCCGGAAGCGTTCGCGCTCGACGCGCTCACCTACGAGGAAGCGATGGAACTGGCGCACTTTGGCGCCAAAGTGATCTACCCACCGACGATTCAGCCCGCGTTGGTGCGCGATATTCCGTTGCGCATCAAGAACACCTTCCGGCCGGAACTTCCCGGCACCGTGATCGCGAGCCGGCGCGGCCTGTCGACGCACGCCATCACCAGCCTCACGTCGATAAGCTCCATGGCGTTGCTGCTGGTGCGGGGCAGCGGCATGATCGGCGCCGCCGGCATCGCGATGCGGCTCTTCGGTGCGCTGGCTCGCCAGAGGGTCAGCGCGATCCTGATCACGCAGGCGTCGTCGGAACACACCATCTGCGTCGGCGTCGATCCGGCTTCCGTGGCGGCGGCGGTCGCCAGCGTCGCCGAGGAGTTCGCGCTGGAGATGCGCGCCGGGTTGATCGAGCCCGTGGACGTGCGTAGCGACTGCTCGGCGGTGACGATCGTCGGCGAAGGCATGCGCGAACGTCCCGGTATCGCCAGCACGCTTTTCTCGGCGCTCGGCGAGCGGCACGTCAACGTGATCGCCATCGCACAGGGGTCGTCCGAACTGAACATCTCGGTGGTCGTCGATCGACGCGACGAGGTGACGTCGCTGCGCGCGATCCACGAGGCATTCTTCGCGCCGGAGCGGCGACGTCTCAATCTCTTCTTGCTGGGCACCGGGCTGATCGGCGGCACGCTGCTCAAGCAGATCGCCGCGGTGGCGAGTACGCTTCGCCGGGAACGCCACCTCTGTCTGCACGTCCGCGGCATCGCCAATAGCCGTCACGCACTCGTCGATGCGGGCGAAGGAATCGACCTGGCTACATGGGACGAGGCGTTGCAGGCGAGCGACGCGCCGCTCAATCTGGAGACGTTTATCGCGGAAGCGATCCGCTTGCGTGCGCCAAACAGCGTGTTGGTCGACTGCACGGCGAGCGACGCAGCACCGCAACACTACGCAGAGGCGCTGCGCGCGGGGTTCGCGGTGGTCACGGCGAACAAACGCGGCCTCACCGCGCCATTTGCCGACTATGCGGCACGGCGCGACGCGGCGCGGCTGAGTCACGCGCCGTTCCGCTATGAGACGACCGTCGGCGCGGCGCTACCTGTGCTGGGCCCGTTGCGCGACTTGCTGGCGACGGGCGACACGCAGATTGCCATTGAGGGCGTGCTTTCGGGAACGCTGAGCTACGTGTTCAATACGTTCGACGGCACACGGCCATTCAGTGAGGTGCTGCGGTCAGCACAGGACGCGGGCTACACCGAGCCCGACCCGCGCGACGACCTCAGCGGTACGGATGTCGCGCGGAAGCTGCTCATTCTTGCCCGTGAGTGCGGCTACGCTCTGGAAATGGGCGACGTGGCGGTAGAGCAGTTTTTGCCGGCGCGTTGCCGAGAAGCGCCCGGCGTCGACGCCTTTTACGAAGCACTCGCCGCCGAGGATGCGTATTTCGAGCGGCTGCGCGCCGACGCCGCGCGGGAGCAGTGCGTGCTGCGCGTCGTCGCGCGGATGCGGGAAGGCAGGTGCTCCGTGGGGCTTGAACAGGTCCCGCGAGACGCACCTTTGGCGCATCTGAGCGGGGCAGAGAACTGTGTCGCTATCACCTCCGCACGCTACGCAGCGCAGCCGCTGGTGGTGCGCGGGCCAGGTGCGGGCGCGGAGGTGACGGCAGGCGGCGTACTCGCCGACATACTACACGTCGCCGAGTGCGGGCGATAAGCAACTGAGCGCCAGAATGTGGGCGGCGGGACGACGGAGGCCGAGCGTATGAGCGAGCACGAACAGCCAGGCGAGCGGACATTTGTGCTACCTACGGAGCCGATTGCCGTGGGCATCCTGGGAGCGACGGGGAGCGTCGGGCAGCGCTTCGTGGAGTTGCTCGCCGGGCATCCCTGGTTCAGACTGACCGCGGTGGCGGCGTCGTCGCAATCGGCGGGGAAGCCGTACGGCGAAGCGGTGCGCTGGCTGATGTCCACCCCGCTGCCAGATGAGGTGGCGCGGATGAAGGTGGCGGAGTGCACGCCCGACCTGCCGTGTCGCCTGGTCTTCTCGGCGCTCGATGCGTCGGTGGCGGGCGAGGTCGAGGAAGCGTTCGCCCGCGCCGGCTATATCGTCGTGTCGAACGCGCGCAATCACCGGATGGACGCCGACGTGCCGCTGCTGGTGCCGGATGTCAATGCGGAACACCTGCGGTTGGTCGAGCGGCAGCGCTACGGCACGGGCATGATCGTCACCAATCCAAACTGCTCGACGACGGGACTCGTGCTGGCGTTGAAACCCCTGGCGGACGCCTTCGGGCTCGAAGCGGTCAGCGTTGTCACGCTCCAGGCAGCCTCTGGGGCGGGCTATCCCGGCGTGCCGAGCCTCGATCTGCTGGACAACGTGATCCCGCGGATCGGCGGGGAGGAGGATAAGCTGGAGACTGAGCCGAAGAAGATACTCGGCGGCTACGCGGACGGCGCGATCGCCTGGCGCGACGTGGCGATCAGCGCGGCGTGCAATCGTGTCGCCGTGGTCGACGGGCATACGGAGTGTATTTCGGTGCGGCTACGCGAGAAGCCCTCACTGGAGCGGATAATCGACGCGTGGCGCGCCTATCGAGGCGTGCCGCAGGAGGTAGGATTGCCGCTGGCGCCCGCGCAGCCGATCCACTATTTTGACGAGCCGTCGTTTCCGCAACCGCGGCTGCATCGGGGGGTAGAGCGCGGCATGGCGGTGAGCGTTGGCCGGCTGCGTCCGTGCCCGCTGCTCGGCTACAAGTTCGTCGCACTGGTGCACAACACCGTGCGCGGCGCGGCAGGTGGGGCGCTGCTCAACGCCGAACTGATGCTGCGCCAGGGATACATCTCGTGAGCCGCCTGGGTCATCCGGTCGCCGGTTCGGCGCGCGCGTTTGCTCCGGCGACCGTCGCCAATGTTGGGCCGGGCTTCGACATCTTCGGGTTTGCCGTGGACGCGCCCGGCGATGAGGTCGTCGCGCGGGTGGGTGCGACGCGTGGAGTGACCATCGTGGCGATTAGCGGTGACGACGGGCGCTTGCCACGCGAGGCCGCGGCGAATACCGCTGGCGCCGCGGCGCAGGCGCTGTTGGCCGAACTGGAAGCGCCGTTCGGTGTCGAGATCGAGCTGCACAAGCGCATGCCGCTCGGCAGTGGCCTCGGCTCGAGCGCGGCGAGCGCGGTCGCGGCTGTCGTCGCGGTCAACGCGCTCTGTGGGTCGCCGCTCTCGCGCCGCGAACTCTTGCCGTTCGCGCTGGCGGGCGAGCAGGTCTCGTGCTGGCCGGGCGCGGTGCACGCCGATAACGTCGCGGCATGTCTGCTGGGGGGCATCACCCTGATCCGCGGCATGCATCCGCTCGACGTGGTGCGGTTGCCGGCGCCGGCGTCGCTCTGCTGCGTGTTGGCGCATCCAGCGATCGAGGTGCTGACCGCCGCGGCGCGACGTGTGCTCCCCGAGACGGTTCGCCTAGCGGACGCCGTGACGCAGTGGGGCAACGTGGCGGGCGTGGTCGCCGCGCTGTTTCAGTCTGACCTGGCGCTGTTGGGCCGTTCGCTTTCGGATGTGATCGTCGAGCCGGCTCGCGCCTCACTGATCCCCGGATTCGCGGCGGTGAAGCGCGCGGCGCTGGCGCAGGGCGCGCTCGGCTGCGGCATTTCGGGCGCGTGCCCGACGATCTTCGCGCTCTGCGAGGCGCGGGCGGTGGCCGAGCGCGTCGGCGCCGCGATGGCGGCGGCTTTCGGCGAGCACGGCGTGGCGAGCGAGGTCTATGTGTCCGGCATCAATGAAGAAGGCGCGCGCGTGCTCGAAAGCGATACCGCACTCGCGGCCGCGGAGACGGCGGAGCGGTAGGAGCGCGAGATGTTACTCTACAGCACCAACGGACGCAGCGCGCCGGTGTCGTTTCGCGACGCGGCGCTGCGCGGTCTCGCCGACGACGGCGGACTCTTCATGCCGACGGAGATCCCGACCCTGTCACGGGAATTCTGGCAGAACTGCGGCAGTCTTGGCTTCGCGGAGATCGCGGAGGAGATCGCCGCGACGCTGCTGAGCGATGAGATTCCGCGAGCGGAGTGCGACCGCATCGTGCGCGACGCGTTCACCTTCGCCGTGCCGCTGGTCGAACTGGCCGCGGATCTCTATGTCCTCGAACTCTTTCACGGTCCGACGCTGGCCTTCAAGGACTTTGGCGCGCGCTTCATGGCGCGGACGCTCGCGTACCTGCGACGGGACGCCGCACGCGAACTCACCGTGCTGGTGGCGACCTCTGGGGATACGGGGAGCGCTGTCGCCCATGGCTTCCACAACGTGCCCGCGACTCGTGTGGTGGTGCTGTATCCCAGCGGGCAGGTCAGCCACGTGCAAGAGCAGCAATTGACCACCCTCGGCGGCAACGTGGCGGCGCTTGAGGTGCAGGGCAGTTTCGACGACTGCCAGCGTATGGTCAAAGCGGCTTTCCAAGATGCGGAGCTACGCGCGCGCCTGGATCTCACCTCGGCGAACTCGATCAATATCGCGCGGCTGCTGCCCCAGACTTTCTATTACGCTGCCGCCTTTGCTCAGCTTGGCGCGGGGCGGGCGGAGCCGCTCTTTGCCGTGCCGAGCGGCAATTTCGGCAATCTCACCGCCGGGCTGCTCGCGCGACGCATGGGGATGCCCGCGCGGGGCTTTCTGGCGACGACCAACGTCAACGACATCGTGCCGAGCTACCTCGTCAGTGGCATCTTCGCGCCGCGCGCCTCGCGGCGCACGCTTTCTTCGGCGATGGACGTCGGCGATCCGAGCAACTTCGCGCGCATGCTGGCGCTCTTCGCGAACGATCGCGCGCGGATGGCAGCCGAGATACGCGGCTATCGCGCGACGGATGCCGAGACGCTGGTTGGCATGCGCGAACTCTACGACGCCTACGGGTACGTCGCCGATCCGCACACGGCGGTCGGCTATCTGGGCAGCCAGAGCGACAGGGCGGAGTATGGCGTCGCAGGCCCTAGGATCGTGCTGGCGACGGCGCACCCGGCCAAATTCGCGGAGGTGTGCCGCGCGGCCTTAGGCATCGAGGTAGAGCTACCGGAGGCGCTGCGTGAAGCGCTGACGCTCCCCAAGCAGGCGACACCACTTGCGCCAACCGACGCGGCGCTACGCGATTTCCTGTTGACTGAGGGGTAATACCAGGCCGTCTTCGATGGCTGGCGCGCCCGCTGATCCTGGCGTGATGGCCACGGCGCATCCTGGTCCACGCCCGCGGTGTGACCGCCAACCAGCCCACCGGGATCGGGCTGGCGGCAACGGGGAGTGAAGCAGGTGGTGAAGGGTTGAACGCCTAGTGGCCGAGCGTGAAGAGGCTATTGGCGCTGGTGGTGAGCGAGGTCAGAAGCACACCAAAGGCGACGGTGAGCGCGAGAATGCCGAAGACGGCGAGGCCCATCGTCGCATTGACGGCCCCGGACACCGAGAGGCGGTCGCGCTTGACCGGCTCGATGACGTACATGCGCCAGAGGACGTTGACGTAGTACGCGATCGAGATCGCGCTGTTGATCAGGGCGAGGATCACCAGCCAGGTGAGCGCCGATCCTTCATTCCAGGCCGAGACGAGAATGAAGACCTTGCTGAGGAAGCCAGCCATCGGCGGAATGCCGGCGAGCGAGAGCAGGCAGAGCGCGAAGCCGAAGGCGATCCAGGGGCTGCGCCTGCCGAAGCCGTCGAAGTCGCGGATATTTTCTTTGCCCGTGGCATCCGCGAGGGCGATGATGCCCGCGAAGGCGCCGATGTTAGTGACCACATAGACGGCGAGGAAGGCGAGCATGCCTAACTCGGCGCTCGGCGTGTTGTGGATCATCACCGCGGCGAGACCGACCAGCAGATAGCCCGCCTGGCCGATGCTGCTGTAGGCCATCATGCGCTTAATGTTGGTCTGCAGCAGCGCGACGATGTTACCGAGGGTCATCGTCAGCGCGGCCACGATCGCCACTAGCACCCAGAGATAGGCGCTACTCGCCGCGATAAGGCCACCGAAGACGAACACGCGCAGCAGCGCCGCGAACCCCGCGGCCTTGGAGCCAACAGAGAAGAACAGTGTGGAGGGCGCGGGCGAGCCTTCGTAGATGTCTGGCGCCCACATGTGGAAGGGCACCGCCGAGACCTTGAAGCCGAAGCCGGTGAAGATGAAGACATCCGCGGCGAGGAGCATCAGGTTGCCGCTTTGTAAACCGTTGGGACCGAAGACCCCCGCGATGGTGACCAGATCGGTGCTACCAGTCGCGCCGTAGAGCAGTGCCATGCCGTAGAGCAGGATCGCCGACGACATCGCGCCCAGCAGCACATACTTCACCGCGGACTCCGCGGAGCGCCCATCGGTGCGCGAAAGGCCCGCCAGGATGTAGAGCGGGATGCTGGTGAGCTCAAGAGAAATGTAGATCGTGATCAACTCGCCGGTGCTGGCCATCAGCATCATGCCCGCGACGGAGAGCAGGATCACGCCGTAGTATTCCCCGACCGTGACACGCAGATATTTCTCGACGTAGCCGTAGGAGACTAGCATCACGCCGAAGCCGATCAGCAGGAAGAGGAACTCGAAGAAGAAGGCGAAGTTGTCGACGACGAGCATGCCGAAGAAGGCAGTGCCATTGCTGGGCAGCGGCCCGAACCATTGGCCGACGAGCGAGAGCGTGAGGACGGCGGGAACGATGAGCCCGACCAGCGCCACGATGGTGACGAGTCCGCGACGTTTCGTGATGAGATCCAATGCGAACACCAGAGAGCCAAGGATGACGACGCTCAACTCAGGTGAGAGCATCCAGATCTCTGTCGCGCCAATCTGTGAATTCATCGCTGCTCTCGCCTTCCTCCAGGTTTCGCGGCCGTCTCTATCGTTACTTTTTTGTGGGGTGTGCGGGTGCTAGATGGTGGGTGGGCGATCAATGGGCAAGCGCCTGGACGGTGCCGAGCATCTGGTGCAGGGATGGCTTGATCAGATCAGTGATCGGCCCGGGAAAGATGCCGACGAAGATCACGACCACGGCGAGGGAGATCAGCGGGAACGCCTCCAGCAGATCGGCGTCGCGCAGCCATGTCCACTTCAGATTCAATGGACCGTAGAACGCGCGACGCAACATCCAGAGGAGGTAGCCCGCCGTCAGCACGACGCCGAACGCCGCGAGGATCGTCACGACCGGCAAGATCGAGAAAGAGCCGGTGAAGACGAGAAACTCGGCGACGAAGCCGGAGAGCGCGGGCAGCCCCAGCGAGGCGAAACACGCCACCGAGAAGAGCAGCGTAAGCATCGGCATGCGCTGGGCAATGCCGCCGAAGACGCCTATCTCGCGCGTGTGCGCCTTCTCGTACAGCACGCCCACGGCGAAGAAGAGCATCGCGGTAATGGTTCCATGAGTGAACATTTGCAGCGTCGCACCGGTGAGCGCCGCCTGGCGCAGATCGGCGGCATTCGCCCCAGCAGTGGTGGAGACCGCGGCGGCGGCGGCAACGCCTAGCAACACATAACCCATGTGGCTGACGCTGGAGTAGGCAATCATCTTCTTCATGTCGTGCTGGACCATCGAAGCGCCGGCGCCCCAGAGGACGTTGATCGCGGCGAAGATGCCCAGCGCTGGGGCGAAAGCTACCGCGCCATGTGGCACAAAGCCGAGGCAGATACGGATCAAGCCATACGCGCCCATCTTCAGGAGCACACCGGCCAGCAGCACGCTCACCGCGGTGGGCGCCTCGGTGTGGGCGTCTGGTAGCCAGGTATGCACCGGCCACATAGGGATCTTGACGGCGAAGCCCGCGAAGAGCAGCAAGAAGACGATCAAAGGCAGCGAGACCAATCCACCAAAGAGCGGAAGGTTGCCAGTCACCGAGGAGCCAGCGGCGGCGAAGTGCTGAAAAGTCGCGCTGGTGGCGCCGGTCCGTATGTAGAGCAAGAAGATGCCCGCCAGCGTGAAGGACGAGCCGACCAGCGTGTAGATCAAGAACTTCCAGGCGGCATATTCGCGTCGCGACCCGCCCCAGATTCCGATCAGCAGGAACATGGGGATCAACTCCACCTCCCAGAAGAGGATGAAGAGGAAGAGGTCGAAGGAGGCGAAGACGCCCATCACTCCGGTCTCAAGGAAGAGCATCAACGCCATATAGAAGCGCTGGCGTTTCTCAAGTCGCCACGAACTGACGACGGCGAGGAAGGTGAGCAGGCCGTTGAGGATGATCAGTGGGATGCTGAGGCCGTCAGCGCCGAAGGCGAAGCGTACCTGGAAGTGGAAGCCGCCGATATTGGCATTGATCCACGGCTCGTTTACAGCCCATTGCGGATTCATGACATCGCCGAAGGGGCTGCCGTTGAAGATGATGCCAAAGTAGAGCCAGAGGCTCAACAGGAAGACGGCAAGGCTGAACACCGCGGCGCTCCACTTACCGAAGCGCTCCGGGACGAGTAACGTCACCACTCCACCGAGGAGGGGTCCGAAGACTATTGCTGGGAGCAGCCAGCTCATCGTGAAGCTCCTTTCCCCTCGCGGTTACTTGCCAATGACGCCGTTAGCGGCGAAATACACCAGAATGAGAATGACCATCGCCCCACCGAAGAGCGCCGCGCCGTAGCTCTGCAACTCGCCGGACTCGGTACGCCGCGTGACGCTGCCGAGGCCGCGCACCGCCCGTGCGGAGCCGTTGACGACCCCGTCGATGATGTGCTGGTCGAACCAGACGGCGAGATTCGAGAGGCCGAAGACGACGCCACGAATGATCAGTTGGTAGAGTTCGTCGATGTAGTAGTGGCGATAGAGCAACTGATGGATCGCGGCGCCGACAGGGTTGCGCGTCAGGGCGTTCGCCGGGACGACCGCGATGCCGTACATCGTCCAGGCGACCAAGATGCCCACGATGCTCGCGCCAATGCCGACGAACGTGAAGTTATCGAGCCCCGGCGTGACCGTATAGTTGACGTTCTGACCGCCGTTGAGGAACCAGGCGAAGCCAACATTCAGGCCGGCGAAGCCCAGAAGCCCAATGACGACGGTGACACTGGCGAGCAGCACCAGCGGCAGCCACATCACCCAGGGTCCGTCGTGATTGCCATGGAGCGGACCGTCGCCGCGATAGATGTTCGCGCTGCCCCAGAAGCCAGCGAAGGCCCCGCCCGCGCCGCCGAACGTGCGGAAGTAGAGGCGGAACATGTAGAAGGCTGTGAGGAAAGCGGTAAAGAGCGTCATACCGTAGATCAGGTAATCACCCTTGTCGAATGCGAGGGCGATGATCGGGTCTTTGCTCCAAAAGCCGGAGAACGGCGGAATGCCCGAAATCGAGAGGCAGGCGATCAGGAAGCAGAACGCGGTGATTGGCATGAACTTCGCCAGACCGCCCATCTTGCGCATGTCTTGCACGGCGACGGCATGGATCACGCTGCCGGAGCCGAGGAAGAGCAGCGCCTTGAAGAAAGCGTGGGTGAAGAGGTGAAACATGCCAACGGCGTTGGTGTCCGCGACGGCGAGGCCGGTAAACATATAGCCGAGCTGGCTGATCGTCGAGTAGGCGAGTACGCCCTTGATGTCGTTCTGCGTGAGGGCGATGGTTGCCGCGAAAAGCGCCGTGAAGGCGCCAATGTAGCCGACGACCTGGAGTGCCTGGGGGCCGGCGGAGAGCGCATAGATCGGAAAGAGGCGCGCGACGAGGTAGACGCCCGCGGCCACCATCGTCGCCGCGTGGATCAGCGCGCTCACCGGCGTCGGGCCAGCCATGGCGTCCGGCAGCCAGACGTGGAGCGGGAACTGCGCGGACTTGCCGATCGCGCCGCAGAACACCAGGATCATCGCAGCGGTGATCACGCCTTTGTCGGCGGTAAGCGTCGCACGATTGAGCGAGACGAAATCGAAGGTACTGGTGTTGACGAAGAGGATCAGGATGCCGATGAGGAAACCGAAGTCGCCGAGGCGCGTCGTGACGAATGCCTTGAGCTGCGCCGGTGGCGGATAGGGCACCTCGGAGCCGGGAGGCGGCGGCGCGTGATAGAACCAGAAGCCGATCAGCAGATAGGACGAGAGGCCCACCAACTCCCAGCCGATGAAGATCACAAGGAAGTTGGCGGCGAGCACGAGGATCAGCATCGACACGGTGAAGAGCGCCAGTTCGGTGAAGAAGCGCGGGAAGCTGACGTCGCCAGCCATGTAGCCGAGCGAGTAGAGGTGCACCAACATCGAGACGCCAGTGACGACGACGAGCATGATACAGGTGAGGGTGTCGACCCGGAAATCAATGTTGTAGTGCAGCGGCCCGAAGCTGAACCAGGAATAAAGATGCGTGGTGACGCCGTGAGCACGCAGCGCGGCATCATTGAGGTACTCGATGAGGATGGCGACGGAGAGCGCGAAGGACGCGAGGACCAGCAGGACGCCGATCCACCCGCCAAGTTGCGAGAGGAGCGGTGTGCTGGCGCCATGACCGCCGTGGCCGCCGCCGTGATCGTCGTGAGCGCTGGCGGCTTGCGAGTCGTTGGCGTCGTTCTGCGCTTCGTGCCCGGCCTCGGTATCAGGCTCGCCGTGAGCGCCAACCGCGGCATGGGGGTTGCCGCCGGCGGGCGCATTGGCGTTGCGCAGACGTATCGAGTTCGGGATCGTCAGCAGCAGGTTGATCACCATCGCCGCTAGTGGCAGCGCGACCACGAGCCAGGCCCAGTCAACAGGTCTCATCCGTTTCGCTCCGTTACCGACTTCTCCACACAAGCCCGTCCCACGACTACTGGAGCCTGCTCATGCTTGGCGGTGTCCGGCATGCCGCCCGACGCGCGGCTCACCGCGATTCCGCGGCGCATCTGAAACACGCTGGTTACCACCGCATCAGGTTGATCTCGCCGACATCGATGGTCTTGCGTCGCCGGTAGATGGCGATGATCATCGCCAGGGCAACCGCCGCCTCCGCCGCCGCGACCGTGATGATGAAGACGGCGAAGACCTGACCAGTCAAGCGATCGCCGTGATGTTGCGTATTTGACATGAACGAGGCAGCGTACGCCACGAGGGTGATGTTTACGGCGTTGAGCATGACCTCAATGTTCATGAGGATGGCGACGGCGTTGCGCTTGCTCAGCGCGCCGAAAAGGCCGATGCAGAAGAGCACGGCACCCAACACCAAGAAGTGATTCAGCGTGATCAACAGCGTGCCCTCCCTGGTTGCTCAGTCCTCGCGCCCGATCATGATGGCCCCGATGATCGCCACCAATAAGACTACTGAAGCGATTTCAAAAGGCAGCACGTAGCTGTAGGCGAACGGGCTATAGAGCAGTTGGCCGATTCTGACCACCGTGCCGCCCTGGCCCGACGAACCCGCCAACGGAATCGCCATACCCGCGGAGCCGACGATCATCGGACTGTTGCCGACGGCGTAAATGATGCCGCCGCCGAGCAGTATGCATATCAGACCCGCCAGCCACCACTGCCCGCTAAATGGATTGCTTGTGCCGCTCATGCTGTGTTGCGTCAACATGATGGCGAAGAGGATCAGAACGGCGACCGCGCCCGCGTAGATCAAGATCTGCACGATGGCGATGAACTCGGCGTTCAATAGGACGTAAATGCCAGCCGCCGCGCCGAAAACGACGACGAGAAACAACGCGGCATGCACGATGTTCTTGAGAAAGACCACCGCGAGCGCGGAGCCGACGAGCATCGCCGCCAGTATCCAGAACGCCACAGCGGGGATGTCGATCATAGCGGCTCCTCCTCAAGCGCGCAGCAAGCAACGCGTGATGAATCGCTGGAGTGTACCGGTCGGAGCATGCGCGGCGCGAGCGGAAAGGAGATGAGTGAAGGCTGAATACATCAGGCTCCGCGCAGATTGCCATCTCTAATTGTATCATGCGGCGTCAATTGGCTGAGCATGCAATTTGCGGGACAAATGGCCGCCTCAACCGGCCTTTGGCAGCAGATGGCGACTGCGTGTTCTGCCTCGGCAGGAGGCGTTCGAAGGGCTCCTGAGTGCAGTTGATCGGCCAGCCAACGGACGTCAGAGAGGGCGATCTGCACGCGCCTTATCCATGCAGCGCACCGGGCGCGGCTCCGGTCGTGGGCGTGGCGACGCTGTGGCGACCACGCAAGCCCGCAAGGTTGAACCCTGGTCCCTCGATCAGCAGGCCCGCCGCCACCGCCGAGACCACCGCCAGCGCCGCCGAGATCAGCATCGCCACGCGGAATCCTGCGACGAACGACTGATCGATGGCGCCCTTGACGGCGGCATGCGTCGATGCGCTCAGCCCCGCGGGGATGTTGACGCCCGCCAGTCGGGTGCGCTGTGCGTTGAGCGCCTCCTGAACCCCTGTGGGCAGGTGCAGCGCGGCGATGTTGCCGTCGTAGTGCGTGCTGAACACCAACACCACGACGATGTTCAACGCGGCGATAGCGATCAGTCCGGCGGTGCGCGAGACGGAGTTATTGATCCCTGAGGCCGTCCCGGAGTGCGACGAGGCCACCGCGCCCATCACCGTCGTGGTCAGCGGCGCGATCACCAGTGCCATGCCCAGGCTGAGCACGACGACGGCGGGAAAGTAGGTCGTCCAGTAGCTGCCGCCGACATCGGGGAGCGCAAACAGCACGAAGCCGACGGCGACAATCAGTGGCCCGATAATCAATGGACGCTTGGCGCCGAAACGCGGCACCAGCCCACCAGCCCAGCGCGAGAGCGCGAAGACGATGATGGTAAACGGCAAGAACGCCGCGCCCGCCTCTGCCGGCGAATAGCCCTGCACCTGTTGCAAGTTGAATGGCAGGAAGTAGAGCGCGCCGCCGAGTGCGCCGTAGAGCAAAAGCGTCAACAGGTTCGCTCCGCTGAACGTCTTGGAGGCGAAGAGTTTGAGCGGCATCATCGGCTCAACGGCAGTCTGCTCGACGCGCACGAAACCCGCCAGCGCGGCAACGCCGACGATCAGCGGCACGACGACTTCCGCCGCGCCGAAACCTACCGCGCTTGCCTGAATCAGCCCGAAGACCAGCGCGCCGAGTCCGACCGTGGCCAGCACCGCGCCGAGCCAGTCGAGCGGGCCGGTGGCCTCGGGGTCGCGCGTCTCGACGACGTAACGGAACGTGACGGCAAGCGTGATCGCGGCCAGCGGCACGTTGATGAAAAAGACCCAGCGCCATGACGTGTTCTGCACCAGCCAGCCGCCGAGCACCGGACCAATCGCGGAGGTGATCGTCGTGAACGCCGACCAGGTGCCGATCGCGCGCCCCCGGCGCTGGGAATCAAACGAGGCGCTGATGATCGCCAGGCTCCCCGGCACGAGCAGCGCCCCGCCAATGCCCTGAACGCCCCGGGCGATGATCAGCACGAGGATGTTGGGGGCAAGCCCACAGACCACTGAGGCCGCGGTGAAGAGGATGATACCCGCGGAGAAGATGCGGCGGCGCCCCAGGCGGTCGCCCAGCGACCCGCCGACGAGAATCAGGGCAGCGAGAAAGATCGCGTACGACTGGACGACCCACTGTACGTCCGCTGCCGACGCGCCAAGCTCGCGTTGGATTGTCGGCAGCGCCACGTTGACGACGGTGCCGTCGATAAACGACATGCTAGAGCCAAGAATGGTGGCGACGACCACCCAGGGCCCAGCATCGCGCACGGCGGAGGGCACACCACTCCCAGAGCTTCTCCCCGCAGGCGAACGCGGATTTGTTGGGCCTGTCGCCATCGTCGATGCTCCGTTCCCCATGAATGTTGCGTGCGGCGCGGTGGCTGGTCATCTTCGCCGATGCCGATCGGCAGTCCGAACGCAGTGCAGTGCATGATAGTGTACGTCGCCAAACGTGCTCTCGGCTGCTGGGCTTTGGGCAAGCGGCTCTGCCACTCGGCCAGCCGCCAATCATGCCGTGGAGTCGCCACCAGATAGTTCAGCGCAGCTAACGCCATAATGCGGTGGCGCATGTCGGGCGACACCGGCGACGCCACCCCACAGAACTGTTGCTGAACGTCGCCACCGTCATACCGAGGTACACCCTAAACCCCCTGTCGCGGACGGTGCGGCTGTCCGTGACGTAAACCGCTTCGGCGAATGCTGGCATGCTCGCCATCGGGGGTTGCCCGCCATTCCCCGCCGCGCTCCCGAAGGCCATTGCTGCTGCGCACGCTCCAGCAACGAGCCGGACGTCTGCCCGATCGCTGCGGGTGGCTGGTGTGTTCAAGGCGGCGAATAGGTGCGGGAAGGAAGCCCGCCGCGGATCGAAAGACTGGCTAAGGAACGGCGCCGGTGGCGAGCGGCGAGGAGGGTGTCGACGCTGGGTTGCCGTTCGCGGAAAGGCTGACTCGGTCACGCTGTCGTCTAGACTAAGCGCTAGCCTTCGATCCACTCTTCGCCGTCCTCGGCGACCTCCTTCTTCCAGATCGGCACGGTAGACTTGAGCGTGTCGATGGCGTAGCGGCATGCCTCGAACGCTTCGCCGCGATGCGCGCAGGCGACGACGACGACGACACTGCATTCGCCGATCTCCAGCCGTCCTACGCGGTGCGCCATCGCGATGCGATCCGTGTCCCAGCGGCGCGCAATCTCCGCCGCGATCGTCGTCATCTCGCGCTCGGCCATTTCGGCGTACGCCTCGTATTCGAGATAGCGGATGCGCTTGCCCTTATTGTGGTCGCGCACGACGCCTTGGAACGTGACCATCCCGCCAACCGATGGATCTTCTACGGCGCGCTCAAGAATGGCGACCGCCGCGGCATCGAGCGGTGATCGAGTAATCTGAACGATTGGGTCCACGTCGCGACTCCGATCCGAATAGCATCGCAGATGCCGCAATGAGCAATAGCGCTTTCCGATGGTACGCAGCCGGTCAGTGGCTAGAAAGCCGAAATCGCAAGTCAATCGGCCTCGCAGCGTCGCGACGTAGTCCACCACTGCGCCCCGTGGTTGGTTGCCGCCTAACCGCCGCCCACAGGGGGCAAGAACGCCAATTCGTCGCCGTCGTGAAGCGGCGTGCGATCGGTCGCGTAGGCGCGGTTGACCGCAAGCGCGCAGCGCGGCAGTACTGGGAGCAAGTTCGCGTGGAGATCGGCGGCGAGCGCCCGCACCGCGGCGACATCGGCGCCCTCTGGCGCCTCAACCGGTTCAGTCTCGCAGCCGGCTGCCTCGCGCGCGCCGGCGAAGTATCGAAGCGTGATCTGCATGCGTGTGCCTCGTCGCTTAGCCCCACGATCGCCCCATCACCTGACTATATCACTCTCCCTCCGTCTCGCCGTTTCGGTTATCAAGTGGCGTGCTACGCGTCGCCGAACCGCTGGGCCTCGCCACGCTCGGCGAGCAGTGTCGCCAGTTCTACGAAGGTACGCACGCCGAAACCCGTCGCCCCCGCCGCGCCGTCTGGCTCGCGGGTCGCACGCGTATAGACGCCGGCGATATCGAGGTGCGCCCACGGGCTCGTGCCGACGAAACGGCTGAGCACTTTCGCGGCGGTGATCGATCCTGAGTTCTTGCCTCCGGTCTGCTTCACGTCGGCGATCTCGCTGTAGATCAGCTTCTCGTATTCGATGTCCATCGGCATCGGCCAGAGTTTTTCACCTGCCACCTCGGAGGCGGCCAGGATGCCCCGCTGCAAGGCGTCGTCGTTGCTGAAGAGGCCCGCGCGATACGGGCCGATTGCCGACGCGATGCTGCCGGTGAGCGTCGCCGCGTCGACAATCGGCGAGTGGCCCTGGGCGACGGCATAGCTGAGCGCATCCGCCAGGATCAGCCGGCCCTCGGCGTCGGTATTGACGATCTCGATGGTCTTGCCATTCATCGCGCGCAGCACATCGCCGACGTGATACGCCGAGCTGCCAGTCATGTTCTCGCAGGTGGGCACGATTCCGGTCACGTTGATGGGCGGCTTGAGCACGGCGATCGCGCGCATCGCTCCGAGCACCGCCGCCGCGCCGCACATGTCCATCTTCATCGTGAGCATGCCTTCGGTGGTCTTAATCGAGAGGCCGCCAGAGTCGAAGGTGATGCCTTTGCCGACGAATGCGGGGCCAACGTCACCCGCCTCGCCGCCGCGATGCCGCAGCACGATGAAGCGCGGCTCTTCGGCGCTGCCGCGCGTGACCGCCAGCAGCGCGCCCATGCCCAGCTCGCGCATACGCTCGGCCCCGAAGATCTCGACGTCGAGCCCAAACTCGTCGGCCATAAGGCGGGCGCGTTCCGCCAGTTCGGAAGGTGTCAGCGTGTTCGGCGGCTCATTGCCGAGGTCGCGTGCCCAGTTGGCAGACTCCGCCAGGATGCGCCCGCGCTCCACGGCGGCACGCAGCGCCGGTTCGCGTCCTTTGCCCAGCACGGTCAGCGAGTGGATCTCGTGCGTGGTGGAGTCGTCGGTCATGTTGGCGTCGACCCACGGTGTGGATTTGTAATTGCGGAAGCGGTAGAGGCCGAGCAGCGCGCCCTCGGTGACGGCACGCGCCGCCAGCGCCAGGTTGAGACCGGAATCCGTCCAGGCGAGGGCAAGGCCGATAGTGCTCGCGCCCGCTCGGCGCAGTTTGCGACAGGCAATCGCCGAGGCTCGCCGTGCGCGATGGGGTCCGAAGCGTGCGCGGCTACCGAATCCGACCACCGCGACGCGCTCGGGTACGATTTTGCCGAGGGTATGGACGAGCACGCATTCGTCCGCGACGCCGGTGATCTCGCCTTGGGAGCGGAGCCGGGTGAGGACACCCGCCATCGACTCGTCGAGGATCGCCGCCGGGCCGACGAGCTCCGCATCGTCCGAAAACACGCCGACCACCACGGCGTCGCCGTCAAACTGCTGCACGTCTCTCGTGCTGACACGAACGTCCATGAGCCCCCCTACGTTTCTTGAGCAGTGAGCAGGCTCTCCCGGAGCCACCGCCAGGGGTAAAGGCGCAACAGATATATTGTGGGTATTGTATCAGGGCGTACCCACCGTGCCGTGCTTTCGCAGCGGGTCGCGCCTAGGTGCGGTGCATGGAGGAAGGGTGGGGAGGCTCAGTTGGTGGCGCCAGCTAGCATGCGCGCGACGACACTGAGCAGTTCGGTGGGGTGGAAGGGCTTGGCGAGATAGTCGGTGCAGCCGGCGCGTAGCGCGAGTTCGCGGTCCTCAGACATGGCGTGGGCAGTGACGGCGACGATCGGCAGTGCGGAGCAGTCGGGCCGCTGACGGATAAGCTGGGTCGTGCGATAGCCGTCGAGGATCGGCATGGAGAGATCGATCAACACGACGTCCACCCGCTCGCGTCCCAGTATCTCCAGCGCCTCTATGCCGTTGGTGGCCGAGCGATAGCTATATCCGGCGAAGTCGAGGATCTGTTCGACGAGGCGGCGGTTATTCTCCTCGTTTTCGACGATCAGGATCACTCCCTGATGGGGTGTGGAGTGATGCGCGAGCGGCTGCTCCCGCGAAGCCGGTTTCCCCCAATTTGACGCGTCGTTCGCGGCATCCTCTGCGGCGGCGTCTGGCGCCGGCGTGGAGCGCTCAACGTGGGCGGAAACGACGGTTGACGGTTGCATTGGCCGGCCTCCAATGGTCGCGAGAGATACCGCCAACGCCGACGGGGCGCGGCGCGTATCGGGGCAGATGCCTGGTTCCCCACGCACCACCCCGCCCCGCGCGCATCGCGCCCCGTACCCTGGCATTGTAGCACGCGGGCGCAGTGGGTCAAGTGTCGTATCTCACACCCCCTGCTCGCGCTCAAGCGAAAGCGCCGCCACAACCTCGATGTTCAGCCCACTTGCGCGCATCGCCCCGCTCGCTTATACTTTAGACGTTCACCTAATGTTGCAGACTCTCGACCACGTGGATGCTCACCATGACCCCCAACCTTGCCACCAACGCGCCGTCGGGCATCGTCGTCGACGGCTCCCCGCTCCACGATCTCTTCGTGAGCATCGAGGCCATCGCCGCACCGGCTACTTTCCCACGCTGGCGCTCGTGGGCCGAGCAAGCGGCACGCAGCTACAGCGAACCGGAACTGCGGCGGTTGCGCCACTGGTTTGGCGCGCGACTCTGGCTGGGGCGCTCGTACCACGTGCTCGTCCCGTTGCTGGCCGAACCGCGCGACCTTCAGCAGCTCCTGCGCGCATTGGCTGAATTGCCGCTCGCCGACTTTCTCCGCATCGCGCTGACCGCGGGCATTGTCGATCCCGATGCTCCCATAGGCGCGGAAGATGTCATGGCGCTGATCGCGGCGCCACAGCAAGCTCGCGAGTATGTCAAGCGGAATCTACGCGTTTCGGGCCAACTGCGTACGCAGATCCTGCGGACGCTGCGCGACCCAGAGGGTGCCCGCGCCGAATTGGTCGCCGTGCTGCGACGGCAGGCCGAGTTACCAGCCTTTGGCGCGCTCATCGAAGAGACCAGTGAGGAGCGCGCACGTGCCACCGACGCGCTGCGCGCGCTCGCCAGCGGCGGCGTGGACGCGCTACAGCGACGAGTCGCGCGGCACCTGCGAGTCAGCGAGTTCGCGCCGGTGATCTTGGCGCCCTCGGTCTTCCTGGATGGCAAGATGGGGACGTACTTCCAAGAGGTGTCGCGCTCGCTGCTCGACGGCGTCGACTATGAGCCGCTGGTGTTTCTGGTCGGTACGCAGCGCGCGCTAGATGCAGACCTGACGGCTTCGCGCGAGACGCCACACGCGAACGACCGGAGAGACGCGCTCGAACAGGCCGCGTCGACCTTTTCCCTGCTCTCCGATCCTTCGCGCCTACGGCTGATCGCTCTGCTTGCGCGACGTCCGCACTACGGGCAGGAAATGGCGCTCGCGCTCGGCATGTCTGGGGCGACGATCTCGCACCACACGGAACTGCTGCTGAAGGCCGGAGTGTTAGACATCGAGCGCCGCGTGCATCGCACCTACTTCGTCCTTCGCGCCGCGGCAGTTGCCGAGCTACTGCGCGGCGCCACTTCGACGCTCGCAGACCTGCTTGCCCGCGGAGATGGAAGCCAGGAGGCCGGGGCTGAAAAGGCGGTACGGCGATGAGTGTACTCACGGCGCGGCTGCGGTTCCTACGCGCGTTGCGTTCGCGACCCTTCGCCATGCTCTGGACCGGGCAGACCATCTCGGCACTTGGAGACGGCGCGTTTTCGACGGCGCTCGCCTGGCAAGTGTTGAAGCTGACCGGCTCGGCGACGGCGATGGGCGCTGTGTTGATCGCGCGAACCATCCCCATGCTGATCTTCCTGCTGATCGGCGGTGTCGCGGCAGACCGGCTGCCACGTCGACTGGTATTGCTCGCATCGGACGTGGGTCGCGGTCTCTCGGTGCTGGCGGTGGCCGTGCTCGGCTGGGCGCACGTGTTGCAGCTCTGGCATCTGCTCGCGCTGGGCTTCATCTTCGGCGTCGTTTCTGGCTTCTTCATGCCCACCTACCAATCCATCGCGCCAGAGTTAGTGGCGACCGAGGATCTGCCGTCCGCCAATAGCCTGTCTGGGCTCAGCCGCCAGATCAGCAGCTTGCTGGGGCCGCTGCTCGGCGCGCTGCTTGTCGCCGCGACTGGGCCGCAGGGCGCCTTCGCCTTCGATGCGCTCAGTTTCGGCATCTCAGCGCTATTCCTGCTGGCGATGCGCGTGCCGCCGAAGGCCATGGCAGCCTCCCCTGGCGACGGCGCGGTGCCGCAGGGCACGCCGAAACCGGGCACGCCGAAACGGCGCGGGCCGCGTGGCGTGTTGGCAGACGTGGGCGAGGGGCTGCACTACGTCACCAGGTCGAGTTGGCTCTGGGTGACGATCGCCATCGCCTCGGTCGCCAACATGGGGTGGTCCGGCGCGTTGGTGGTGGCGATGCCCAAGCTGATCCATGACGTCTATCACGCCGACGTGAACCTCTACGGCTTGATTGCGACCGCGGAGGGCGCGGGCGCTATCGTGGCGACGGTGCTCATCGGCCAGGTGAAACACCTGCGCCATCGCGGCATCCTCGCCTATGGCGGACTCGTCGTCGCCGCTGTCGCGCTCGCCACCTACGGCTTGCCGCTGCCGCTGGCGATATTGCCGCGGGTGGCGCTGGGTGCCAGCGTGGTGATCGGCGCGGCGATGAGCATCTTCGAGGTGGTCTGGGTGACCTCGCTGCAAGAGCTGGTGCCGTCCGATAAGTTGGGGCGCGTCAGCAGCGTAGACTGGCTCGGCTCGATCAGCTTGGCGCCGATTGGCTATGCGCTGGCGGGCGTCCTCGCCGACGCGGCGGGTCCAGCCTGGGTCTTCGTCGGCGCGGGCGCGTTGAATGCGCTGCTCTGCGTCCTGGCGTTGATGGTGCCCGGCATTCGTCGGTTGGACTGACGGGCACGGCTGCGACTCGCTGACGGCAGGTGCTACCGCAGATGCTGCGCTTGCGTAGTACGTGATGCGCAAAGTAGAGGTCGATGCTCCACTTCGAGGCAGCTCAATGGGTTAGAATGCTGGCGGAGTGTGCATCGTCAGTTCACGGGAGGAGATCATCCAGATGGCAGACCCAACTGAAGAGATGGTGGTCATCGCTTTCCCCGGCGAGCAGCGCGCCGCCGAGGTGATGCAGTCGCTAAAGCAGCTCAATCACGATCACCTGGTGGACCTGCATAAAGCGGCGATCCTCACGCGCGACGCCAAAGGCGCCATCGGCATTCATGAGACTAACGACTTCACGACGAAACAGGGCGTGCTCGGCGGCGCGCTGGCCGGCGGACTCGCCAGCCTCTTCACCGGCGGCAGCGCCGTGAAGGATGCGCTGCTCGGTGCGGGCGCGGGCTACCTCGCGGGACGGGTGATTGACCTTGGGTTTCCCGACGCCTGGCTGAAAGAGATCGCCCAGTCACTGCAACCCGGAAGCTCGGCGATCGTCGCGGCGTTGCAGTTCGAGCACGTCGATCAGGCGATTCAGACCTTGAGCCAATTCCACGGCGGCACCATCATCCGGCAGACGCTGCCCGCCGACGTGGCCGCGAAGCTCCAGGCCGCGCTGCAAGGGTAACGGGCGCGGGGATCAAGGAGTCTCGGCGCTAGGCGTGTCGGAGACGTGCTCGCGGGAAATGCGCCGTTTCCCGGGTGGGACCGTACGGCACAATCAACCGGCACGCCTACAACCTTTTTCGCCGCCGCAGCGCATGCGGTCTTCTGGCGTGTCGGCGATATACAAACGTCGCGCGCAACCCGCTTGCGACGGTGACTCGCTCGCCAGCATCGAAGGTGGCGCCGATGACGAGGCGATGATCTCTGCGCTGGCAGCAGCCAGCCATCAGATCTTCCTCGATGAGACAAACAGGGACGACTAGGGGCGGGAGGGTCCTGCCCAGCCCACCCCAGCAGTATCGTCGCGGAGTTGGCTCGGCGGGCTACTCCCGCACCCGTGCGTGATCGCTAGTGCGCGGCAGGAACCGCCGAGAGCCGCGACTTGAGCGCCGCGCGCTCGGCAGCGATGGCGGCGGGCAAGTGCGAGCCGAATTCGGCGAAGAACTCGCCTTGTTCCTGCCACTCGCCTTCCCAGGCGCGCGGATCCACCGAGAGCAGCGCCTCGACCGTGCGCGGGGCCAGATCGAGCCCGTCAAGGTTCAGCGATTCCGGCGTGGGGACGTTGCCGATCGGTGTCTCGCGCGCCTGGGCGCTGCCGTGGATGCGGCCATGCATCCATTGGAGCACGCGCACGTTGTCGCCGAAGCCAGGCCAGAGGAAAGCGCCATCGTCGCCTTTGCGGAACCAGTTCACGTGGAATATCGCCGGTGGATTGCTAAGCCGCTGCCCCATGTCGAGCCAGTGCTGCCAGTAGTCGCCCATGTTATAGCCACAGAAGGGCAACATCGCCATCGGGTCGTTGCGCGTCTCGCCGACGGCATCGGTGGAGGCAGCAGTGGTCTCAGAGCGCATCGAAGCGCCGATGTAGACGCCGTGCTGCCAGTCGAACGACTGGTATACCAGCGGCGCAACGTGCGCGCGACGTCCGCCGAAGATGAACGCGGAGATCGGCACTCCCTGGGGATCCTCCCAGTGCGGCGAGAGCGACGGACACTGCGCCGCGGGCGCCGTGAAGCGCGAATTGGGATGGGCGACCGGCACGTCCTCAGACTCCCACGGATGGCCGAGCCAGTTGAGCGTGCCGGCGGGCGGCGTCGCGTGATCCGGGTCGATGCCTTGCCACCAGGGTAGGCCGTCTGGGGTGAGGCCGACGTTGGTGAAGATCGTATTGCGCGAAAGCGCGGCCATCGCGTTGGGGTTGGAATGGGTGTTGGTGCCGGGGGCGACGCCGAAGAAGCCATTCTCAGGATTGACGGCCCACAGGCGGCCATCTTCTCCGATGCGCATCCAGGCGATGTCGTCACCGACCGTCGAGACGCGCCAGCCTTGATCGGCGAGCGGCGAAACGAGCATCGCGAGGTTGGTCTTGCCGCAGGCGCTGGGGAAGGCGGCGGCCATATAGGTGACGTTGCCGGTGGGATCTTCGAGGCCGAGGATCAGCATGTGCTCGGCCATCCAGCCTTCTTTCCAGCCCTGATAGCTGGCGAGCCGGAGCGAAAGACACTTCTTGCCGAGCAGTGCGTTGCCGCCGTAGCCCGAGCCGAAGCTCCAGACAAGCCGCTCTTCGGGGAAGTGCATGATCCAGCGTCGTTCGGGGTCGAGCTCGCCGATGGAGTGCAGGCCGGGATAGAATTCGCCGCCATTCTTCTCAAGCGCGTCGAGCGCGATCTGCCCCATGCGCGTGGTGATGCGCAAGTTGGCGACGACGTACGCGCTGTCGGTGATCTCGACGCCGACCTTGGCCTGGGGCGAACCCGCGGGGCCCATCAGATAGGGCACGACGTACATGGTGCGCCCGCGCATGCAACCGTCGAAGAGCGGGCGGAGCATCGCTTTGGCCTCATCGGGAGCCATCCAGTTGTTTGTAGGTCCGGCATCTTCCTGGCGCGACGTGCAGATGTAGGTCAGGTCTTCAGTGCGCGCGACGTCCGTCGGGCTGCTGCGGTGTAGGTAGGAGTTGGGGTAGGCGGTTTCGTTGACTTGGATGAACTCGCCGCTGCGCAGCATTCCTTCGACCAGGCGCTGATATTCGGCTTCGGAGCCGTCGCACCAGACGACCTGGTCGGGGCGCGTGAGTTTGGCGCAATCTTCCACCCAGGTCTCAAGCAGCGATGTCCCAGGCATGTCTCTGTTTCTCCTCATCATTGATGGATGCGGGGCGCGATCGCGACGCTGCGATCCGCTCCGAGTCGGCGCGTAATGTCTCAGTGCGCGATGGGCATAGCGGGCGGTCGCGGCCCCTTCGCTACCGTGAAGCCTACCATTTGACCGCAAGGGACGCAAGCAGCGAGCGGCAGGTGATGCCTCTGTGACACCGCGTCGTGTCAGGGTGGCGCCGTAGTTCTTGCGCGTGGCGTCGCTGCTCGCAAGGTTCTCATGTGCTGGTGCAGCGCGCAACATTTTCCTACCAGGAACAATTTCCGTTTTCTTCCGCTCTTGTAACTGTTCGGGCAGCGTTGCGGAGCAGGCGTAGTATGGGCGCATGATCGCCACACAGACGGATCGCCCGACTCGAAGCTGAGAACGCGCGGGTGTCGGTGCTGCACAGCGATGAGAACGACGTGCGCCACGCCGGGGCACTCGCCTGGGCGCATGTCGCCACTACCGAGCGGCTGACCCGCTATGCCATCCACACCAGGCGCGGGAACGAAACGACGCGCGTCATGGGAGCCTTGCCCCGGTTCCGCTGTGTGAATGTCCACGACGGCTGCGTCGCCTATCGCGTACACGCCAACTGCCGCCATACGCTTCCACGCTGCGTAAGCAAGGCTCGGCCCTCTTGGCCGCCCGCGAAGCGCTTTTCATCGGGCAGCCGCTCTACCCCGCGTTTGCCTGAACCATTACTGGAGGTGTCGCCAATGCACAAGGCTCCGCACATCCCCCTCCTCGTGTCTGCCCTCGTGCTTCTGGCGGCGTGTGGCAATGCCGCGACGGCCCAGCCCTACACCAACATGCACACGATCACGGCAATCAGCGCCAAGGTTGGCGCCTATTACCTCGAGACGAGTCCTACGATCGCGACCGTGCAGGCACTCCTCAGCGATGGACCGACCGCTGAGCCGATGAATATCGTCGCCCTCGATGGACACTTTCACAAGGGCACGCTCATGGCTACTCATCTGTCGTTTTCCATGCTTGCAGATGGCAGCAAGGTCTGGGCGATCCTCGCCACGGATGATCAGTACTCCAGCACGCACACACCTGTGTGGCTTGATGACACGATCCCCATCACGCTGTGAGTAGGTGCATCTCCTGCCTGCGCCCGTCGTGTCCACCGAGGTCGGCCTTGCATTGCGAGTCTGCCTGAATAGTTACCTGCTTTTTCGGTAGGCGGTTCTTCAGGGAGCGTTCGAAGGTCTGTCGCCCCCTTCTCGCGTGGAGGGGTGGCCTTTCCCATTGGGGTACGTCGCGCGAGGGCGGTGTACGCGGCGCGATCGATTCAACCGAGCCGCAGCGGAACTGCTGTCCTCGCCGAACTGAAATTTTAGCGGGCAAACAGTTTCCAATGCCCCTCTGAGACGACCTCGACGGTGCCGTCGACGACTTTGATGGCGGTCTCGTCGTCGATCGCATACGCCGGACCCCCGAGCCCGCCCGCCCATTTTTCTGCGGCGGCCATGGTGTTCTCCGGCAAATCGGGGTGATCCACATGCGGGAAGATTGAGAAGTCGACGATGCCCAGCGTGCTGTCGTCACCGGTCGGCGGCTTCCAGCCGACGAAGTCTTCCCCGATACGGGGGGTCATTACCATGCTCCCGGCGCTGAATCCCACCCAGACCGTCTCTTCCAGCGACGGCAGGAGGTCCGCCAGCCCGGATTGCCGCATCCAATGGCATAGGTACAGCGCGTCGCCGCCATTCACCAGCAGGGCGTCGGTCTCTCGGACCCACGGAACCCAGCGTTCTGCACCGATGCTAGGCAGCGCGGTGAGCTCGAGCACTCCCAAGGACTTCCAACCCAGCTCGCACATAGGTTGAGCGGACTGTCCGCTGATGAAACGCCATGGCCCGGCAGGACTGCCATAGGGGTTTCCGTACCCCGCAGTGGGGATGCAGAGCGCGCTGGAGTCGGCAATCGGTTTACCCAGCAGGTCGACCAGCGCGTTGTGGATGCTGGTGTTCTTGATGCCAGCGGAAGTGAGCAGAAGTCGCATGCTGATTCTCCTAGCGTACGTTTCAATCACCGGCGGCCTACGCGACTGGAAACCTGCGCACATACATGTGAAGATATGTTCTAGTCGAGAGTATAGCACAAAGCGGTAACAGTCCGGCGCGTTCTATACTGTGAGGGAGCCTTCCGCGGCGCGCTGCTGAGAGGGTGCGCTACTGTGTCGGGAAAGAGGGGCGTGCGTGGAGGTTCCGGGAGAGGACGAGATCGCGGCGCTGGTCGAGGATACGACAGCTTCCGAACACGACGCCTACGCCGCGCTGCGCTATCGAGACTTCCGGCTGTTGCTTCTGGGTCGCTTCGCCGCGACGCTTGGCGAGCAGATGCTCACTGTGGCGCTGGGTTGGGAACTCTACGAGCGCACCGGATCGGCCTTCGCGCTGGGGCTCGTCGGGCTCGTGCAGATGCTGCCGGTGCTCGCGTTCTCGCTGCCGGCGGGGCACTTAGCGGATCGCCACAATCGCCTGCACATCGTCATCGTGACGGATGCGCTATTGGCGCTTGGCGCGCTGGCCCTCTTCGCGCTCTCGGCGACGGAGGGTCCGCTGCCGCTGTATTACGCGGCGATCCTCCTGTTGGGGGTGGCGCAGGCATTCAACGATCCCGCTGGGTCGACGCTGCTGCCGCAGATCGTGCCCGCGCAGACCTTCGCCAACGCGGCAACCTGGTCGAGCAGTTCGTTCCAGCTGGCTGCGGTGTCGGGTCCGGCGCTCGCCGGCGTCTTGATCGCCATCACCACGCGCTCGACGATCATCTACGCGCTGTACGCGGCGCTCGGCGTCTGCGTCGTCGGGCTGCTGCTGCTGATTCGCACGCCCGCCCCGCCGCGCGTCATTTCGAAGGCATCGACGGTACAGTCGCTGCTTGAGGGGCTTGGATTCCTGCGGCGTACCCGCGTGATTGTGGGCGCGATTACGCTCGACATGTTCGCCGTGGCGTTTGGTGGCGCGGTGACGCTGCTGCCGATCTTCGCGACGACGGTGCTGCATTCAGGGGCGACCGGACTCGGCCTGTTGCGCGCGGCCCCAGCGGTTGGCGCGCTGCTCATGGCCTTCGCGCAGGCGTACCTACCGCCACTGCGACGCGCGGGTCGCACGCTGTTGCTAGCGGTCGGCGGCTTCGGGCTGGCGACGATCGTGTTCGGGCTCTCGCGCTCGTTCCTGCTCTCACTGCTGATGCTGGCGCTGCTCGGCGCGCTGGACAACGTCAGCGTCGTGATCCGCTCGACGCTGCTGCTGACGCGCGTGCCGGATGCCATGCGCGGGCGCGTCGCGTCGGTCAACAGCATCTTCATCGGCGCGTCAAATCAACTCGGCGGCTTCGAGTCGGGGAGCGTTGCGGCGCTGATCGGACCCGTAGGTTCGGTGGTAACAGGTGGCATCGGCACGCTGGTGGTAGTCGGAGCGGTGGCGCTGCTCTGGCCGGAGCTACGGCGTCTGGCGCGGCTCGACGGCTCGGACGAGGGGGTTGTGCCGGTGCTGGTCTCCGAAGTGGAGTGATGAGGACGACGTTTGTGATCCAACAAGACGCACAGCCGGAGCACGCATCTCACGGGCGGTGGCGCGTCTGGCTCCGCCGTGGCTGGCCGGTGCTGGTCGCCGTAGCAATCCTCTGGTTTCCGTTCGATTGGTTGGCGACAGTCTGGCCCGCGTTTGGCACGCCGTTTCGGGTGGTGTTTCGCACTGCCCAAACGCACTTCGTCGGGCATACCACGTTCTTCTTCGTCGTGGGCATGATAGCCCTGACGTACTTCCCGCGCCTGCGCCGCCAGCCGCTCGCCTATTTCGCGGCGCTGGTGGCGTGCGCGCTCGTCCAGGAGACGGTGCAGGCCATCTTTCGTGGCGAGATGCCGACCTATACGGACTTCAACGCGTTCACCGGCGACGCGCTTGGCGGCGCGCTGGCGTTCGCACTTTGGACGTTCATCCGCTTCATCGGACGCGGACGAAAATCCGACGCCGCGCGTGAAGCGGATGCGTCAATTCGCTGAGGTCCGCCCGGCGCTCGTCCGGTAGGTCACAGCGGCGCGCCGCAGACGGGGCAGTAGGTCGCGCCCACGTTGGCGACGTCGTGGCCGTTGGGGCAGCGGCGCGGCGTTCCGCTGCTCGCGGTCGATGGCGGCTGACCACCCAGACCAGCGTCGGCGGGTTTGGGGCGCGGCGCGAGGACGGTGCGAGCGTCGGGGTCGCCGGGGCGCGGCGGCTGCATCGGTCCCGCCTGGCGGATCGCTGGCGGGGGCGGCTGCACCTGCGGTTGCCCAAACGCGGGAGGATACTGCACTGTTCGTGGCGTTTGCAGCTGTGGCGCGGGCGAACCGCCTGGCGGATAGGGCGCCTGCGCCGGAGGATAGCCGAGTTGCGGATACCCACCGGTTGGCCCTGGTGGCGGGTACGCTCCTGGCAGGGTCGGCGCGGGTTGCATCCCGTAGCCGCCGGCCAGCGCCGAAGCGGCGACGCCCGACCTGCGGCGGCGGAGCAGCACGATCAGCAGCACGGTCAGCGCGATCACCAGCATGCCACTCGCCACGCCGATCACCACGATCAGCGCGCTCTGGCCGCCGCTCGACGCCGTGGCGCAGGTAGCGGGCGTTGCCTTGGCGTTGGCGTCGTCGAGATACGGTTGCACACCGCCGAACTGCGGATACGCGGTGTGCAGCGCGGTGAGATCAGTGGCGGCACGCGAAAAGTGGCAACTCGTGGTGGCATCGTACTCGTTGATCGCCTGCGTCCATTTGCTCATGAACGCGCCGCTTGGCGAGGCCGGAATGCCAGCCTTCTTGGTGTAGATCGCGGCGGTGTCGCTGGAGTAGAGGATGGTGACGCGGTTGCTACTGGGATCGCTGGTGAAGCGATCGACGAACCCGACGATCTGCCCGCTGGCGTTGATCACCGCGCCGCCGCTCGATCCGTGAAACGAGATGTCGGTCGTTTCGTAGGCGACCGAGCCATCGTCAAGCGTATCTTGCTTGATGATGCTGCCCGTCTCGACGGTGGGGGTGAGCAGACTTGAGAGGCTGTTGGCGTCGGTGGCGGATGGCGTGAGCAGTGCGGGGAAGTCGGCAGTGTCGGCGTCGCCAGGGTAGGCCACCGCTGTGACGGTATCTTGCACGCTGATGCTGCTCTTGGGGGCGAGCGTCAAGAACGGCATGTCGTGGACGTTGATCTTGAGGATCGCGGTGTCTTGTCTTTCCTCCGGCGAACTGGCGGCGACGCTCTGCACGTCGAAGCCCTTGAGCTGGCTTCGCGCGGTCAGCGTCCCGGTGTAGCCGGTGGAGAGGAAGACGCGCCGCGTCTGACTCTGGTAGTCGATATGCACCTGCCCGGCATCGTAGGCGGCGTAGAAGGTGTTCTCGGCGTCGGCCTGGGCGATGCCGTTGGCGGTGGCGTAGTCGTCGGCGGCCTGGCCGACGAGCGAGAGGTCGGCGTTGACGACGTGATCGGCGGTGAGGATGTAGCCATCCGGGCTGACGAAGGCGCCCGAACCGGAGAATGTGTCGATATAGACCTGATCGGCGCTCGGCTCGACTACCGACCCGCCGCCATCACAGGTCGTGCAGGTGACCTGCGCCTTGACCTGCATGATGATGCGGACGACGGCGGGGCTGGCGAGATGCACGGCATGCTTGGTATCGTCCGTAGCTCGTGCGGCGGCGCTGGCTATCGGCGAGGTCAGCGCCACCGCGGGAAGGTAGGTCAGCGCGACGATACATAGCGCCAGCAGTCGCGACGCGCCACCACGGTTGCTCGCGCCAATGATCTCCGCCCTCATCACTCCCGCCTTCATACCCGCTGATAGCTGCGACTACCAGCCTCCGCCACACCGCGCCCTTGGCGTGCGCCACGCTTCGCCGGTGATGGCTCTCTCCATGGTGGCGCGCGCCACGCGCTCGCCTGGGCGTCACCCACAGCGGATGCCACCGCTCGATTATATCGTGTCAGGGAACGAGTAGCACCTTGCCCTGAGTCTTGCGCGCTTCGAGATAGCGATGCGCCTCCGCGGCCTCGGCGAGCGGGAAGCTCGTGTCGATGCGGATGCGCAGGTCGCCCGAGGCGATGCCATTGAACACATCTTGCGCGCGCCAGAGCAGCTCCTCGCGCGTCGCCACATAATGCACCAACGTCGGCCGCGTCAGGTAGAGCGAGCCTTTGGCATTGAGCACCTGGGCATCAAATGGCGGCACTGGTCCGCTAGACTGGCCGAAAAGCACGAGCATGCCGCGCAGCCGCAAGCTGTTGAGACTGCGCTCGAAGGTGTCTTTGCCCACCGAGTCATAGACGACGTCCACGCCCGCGCCTCCGGTCAAGCGTCTGGCCTCTGCCGAAAAGTCGACCTCCGCGTAGCGAATCACCTCCTCGGCGCCCGCCTCGCGCGCCAGCGCCGCCTTCGCCTCGGAGCCGGCAGTGCCGAGCACCCGCGCCCCCAGACGCTTCGCCATCTGCACCAGCAATTGCCCAGTGCCGCCGCCAGCGGCGTGGATCAGCGCCGTCTGCCCCGCCTGAAGCGGGAAGGTGCTGTGTGAGAGATAGTGCGCGGTCATCCCCTGAAGCAACGACGCGGCAGCCACCTGCGTCTCGACGCCGTCGGGAATCGGAATCAGTAGCGAGGCGTCGCAGAGGGCGAACTGCGCGTAAGCCCCGGCGAAAGCCACCGAGGCGACGCGCTGCCCCACCTGCAGTTCCGAGACGCCCTCGCCGAGCGCGTCTATCACACCGGCAGCCTCAGACCCCGGTGTGGACGGCAGCGGCGCCTTGTACCACCCTTTGCGCGAATAGACTTCGGTAAAGTTGACGCCGATCGCTGCAATCTTGACGCGCGCCTGGCCGGGCCCCGGCTCCGGCAGCGGCATCTCTTCGAGGCCCAATACGTCAGGCTCGCCCGTCTGGTGGATGCGTATCGCTTGCATCAGTACCTGCCCTTCGTTCGCTGGAGATCGCCTATGCTCGCCAACTGGACTGTATCACCGGATACCGTGTGAGCATCAGGCGCCAACACGATCCGGCGACGTAAGCCGCGGCGAGCCGTGAGAGACGCCGGTGAAAATCGCGCGCCTGCGAGCTACCGAATATTCCGGCGCTCAATTGGGAATCGCAGAACGCGGTGATGCCGCGCACCTCTGCGCTTGACTGACAGTGCTTGCCTGTGTACACTGTGCGCACTCACCCAGGGAGCTACGGCGCGCCTGGCACGCGGAGCGATCCCGCGTTCAGGCAAGATTGTTGGAACGTCTCGCGTCTAGCTCGGCACGAAGGACTACCGAGTGGGGTTGCTCTGGCTATGCACTCGGGAGGTCGATTTGCATGTGTATCTTCGCTGTTGCGGTCGTCCGGCGCCGCGCAGCGCGGTAGGCCGCGCGCCCTGCCCGCGGAGTGATCACGACGCTGACGCGGCAGTCGATCTGGCGGCGCCCCATCGCGGCCTGTGCGAGCCGCGCACCGTGGCGCATGCGCGCTTCCGCGGTAGGCGTGAGGCGCACCTGCTGTGGTGGCCCGCCGCGCGGTCGCGCTGAAAGATGGTGGCCGAAAGATGGTACTGCAAGCCGTGAAATCGTGCGTCCGTGTCGCAGGGATGCGCCAATCAGGTGGGGCGGAGGTGATGAACGCATGACGCTGCCGGACACACGGCGCACGGTGCTCGTGGTGGATGATAACCGTCAACTCCTGGAGTTCCTGACGGACGCGCTGGAGGAATTGGGCAACTTCCGCGTCGTCACCGCCATCGACGGAGCCGATGGGCTCGAACGCTATTTTGAGCTGCGCCCGCACTGCATGATCATCGACGTGCGCATGCCGGGAATCGACGGCTATCAGTTGGTACGTGCGCTCCGTGGAGATCCTGACTCCGCCAGCACGCCGCTGATTATCCTCTCGGCAATGGCGCAGGACCGCGACCAGTTGATCGGCCTCTTCGCCGGCGCTGACGTCTATTTGCAGAAGCCGGTTCGTCCACTCGATTTGATCGCGGCAATCGAACGCGCCATCACCCTCAGTGAGCAGGAGCGCGCCGAACGTATGCGCGTGCTCGCCGACGAAGAGCCAGCGGATGCTTTGCCTGTAACACCACGGGAGGGCGGCTAGATGGCGGTTGATGGCGTCGCAATCTCACCGAGCGAGCGTGAGATCTATGGCGAGTTCGATCGCGAGCGCAGCCTGAGCCTCGCGCGCATCGTCGGTCTCGCCTTCGCCTGCCTGCTCGCGGTGGCGCTGGCCGTCCTCGCGGCGCTCGCGCTCATTGCGCCGACGCTGCGCACCACCTCGTACGTGGTGATGGGCTTGACGCTCGCCGGCGGCGTGGCGCTCTTTGTCACGGCGTCACTGCTCACGCGACGCCGACAGATGCTCGTCGCGGCTTCGGCGGTGGTCGGCGGCACGGTCCTGGTGATCGCCATGTTCCAGGTGACATGGGAGAGCGTACATGGCGTCGATCTCGTAGTCGTCGGCGCCGCCGGCGTGTACACCATTGGCGTCGGGTTGGCGGGCGTGCTCGGCACACCGCGCTTTCTCTTTATCTTCACCGCATTGCTCACGGGGGTCTCGATGGGCGTGCTGTTGCTGACTCCACAGTGGCTCGGCGTCGCCACCGACGACACGCGCGTGGTGGCGGTCGCGTTGATCGCCAGCGGCGTCCACTGGCTGGCCGCGCTACTGATCTACGGCGCGTCGAGCCTCTACGTGCAAGCGCTGCACCAGTTGAGCGCGATTCGCACCGCCTATGAGCGCGCGCAGCAACTCGACGAGCTTAAGGATCAGTTCATCACCAACGTGAACCATGAGCTGCGCACGCCGGCGATGGCCGTGCAGGGCTATCTGGACGTCTTGCAGTTGCGCCACGACGCGCTCACGCCGGAGCGGCGTTCGACCATGATCGCCAGAGCCTCGCGGGCGAGCAACGATCTGGTGGCGCTGATCACCAGCATTCTAGATATCCAGCGGATTGATCAAGGGGCGAGCGAGTTCGAGCCGCAAGCGGTGGATGTAGCCGAGGCCGTGGCCGCCGCCGCCCGTCTGATCGCGCCGCGGGATGCCACAGCGGTCGAGCGCGAATTGCGCATCGATATTCCGGCGGGGACGGCCATTCTGGGCGAGCCAGTGCGAGTGGGTGAGATCCTCACCAACCTGCTGACCAACGCCGTCAAGTACTCTGCCGCCGGCACGCCGGTCGAAGTCAGCGCCTCGCCAGTAACAGGCACGGACGAGTCACGACGGCGCGCGCCGGGCAGTGCGGCACGGCGCGGCGCGATGGTCGAGATCGTCGTGCGTGACCACGGGCTAGGCATCCCACCCGACCAGATTCCACTGCTCTTCGGGCGCTTTGTGCGCCTGCCGCGCGATCTGGCGTCGAGCGTGGTGGGCAATGGGCTGGGCCTGCATCTCTGCCGCACGCTTGCCGAGGCGATGGGCGGCACGATCTGGGTCGAGAGTAGCGGGATTGCCGGCGAAGGCGCGGCCTTCCACGTCCGGCTGCCCGCGGCGCCAGCGGTCGCGCAGCCCGCCGCCGAGGTGCTGGCAGAGGCCGCGGCGAGGTAGTCGGCAGCGCGGTCAGCGGTCCAGGCGTCGCTCGCTCTCCGCCCGGCGTGCTGCTCGACAGGTGCCCATCTGCCTGCTAGGATGACCAAAACGTCAGGCCGATGAGGAGAACAGCATGCCGCCCCAAACCACGGCGACCGAGCAGGCTCCGCGCACGCGGGTCGTGGCACGTCATCGCGGCAGGCCGCATCCGTTGCGTTCGGTAAATCGCTTCTTTCGCGTGCTTGGTCCGGGGTTGATCACCGGGGCGTCAGACGACGATCCCGGTGGTATCGGCACCTACTCGCAGTCGGGCGCGGCATTCGGGGCCGGACAACTGTGGTTGGCGCTCTATCTCTTGCCCCTGGTGATCGCCGTACAGGAAATGTGCGGTCGCATCGGGTTGGTGACCGGCAAAGGCATCGCCGGCGTTCTGCGCACGCACTACAGTCGCACGTTGCTGTTCGGCGCCGTCGCGCTGCTCTTTGTGGCCAACACCATTAACGTCGGCGCGGACCTTGGCGCAATGGCGGCGTCCGTGCGTTTGCTAGCGCCCGGCGTGCCGTTCCTGCCGCTGCTGGTCGCCACCGCGCTGGGCATACTGCTCATCGAAGTTTTCGTGCCCTATCGCTTCTATTGCCGCCTCCTCAAGTTCTTGACGCTTTCGCTGCTCGCCTACGTCGCCACCGGCATCATCATCCAACCAGATTGGGGCGCGCTCCTCCTGCGCACGCTGACGCCCTCGATTTCGCTCTCGCCCCAGTTTCTCGCGCTGGCGGTGGCGCTGATCGGCACGACCATCAGCCCGTATCTCTTCTTCTGGCAGGCATCTGAGGAGGTCGAAGAGGTGCGGCTGCACCGTCGGCATCGTCGCGGCCATGATACCGCCCGTCAAGAGAGTTCGCTACGCAAGCAAATTCACGCGCTGCGCATCGACACCATCTTCGGTCTCTTCGCCGCCAGCGTTGGATTCTGGTTCATCGTGATGACCACCAGTAGCACGCTGCACGCCCACGGCATCACCAACATCGAGACGGCCAGCCAGGCGGCCGCTGCATTAGAGCCTTTGGTGCGTGGCTTCCCGCACGCCGGCGTGATCGCCCAGGCGATCTTCGCCATTGGCATCGTCGGCACGGGGCTGCTAGCCGTTCCGGTGCTCGCCGGATCGGCGGCCTATGGTATCGCCGAGGCGTTTGGCTGGCGCGAAGGGCTAGAGCAGAAGCTGAATCACGCGCGGGGGTTCTACGCGGTGATCACGCTCTCGACGCTGGTCGGGCTGGCGCTGAACCTGTTTGGGGTGAACCCGATCGCCGCGCTGGTCTACTCCGCGGTGATCAATGGTATCGTCGCCGTGCCGCTGCTGGCGTTGATTCTGCTGGTCGCCAACAACCGCGCGATCCTCGGCGAGCATACGAATGGGCGCATCTCGAATACGCTCGGCCTCATCACCACCGTGTTCATGGGCGTCGCCGCGCTCATTACCATCGTCTCACTCTTCGTGCCGCTGTAGATCGTGTATCGTGTCGCGCAGTACGGACGCTGCCGCCCGCGATGCTATACTGAGGCGCTGATCAGTTGGTTCATTTCCGCTTCGGGCAAGTGGAAGCGGAACGATCTGGCGAGGGCGGAGGGGTGGGATAAACGCCACCTCTATCCCTCGGACAGACCAAACTTCACCTCGCCGGTGATTCATCCTCCATCTCCCCAGGAGCAGCACCTGATGCGCGCCACCTTCCTCCACACCGCCGACAACCACCTCGGCTACGAACAGTACGGACTGAAGGAGCGCTTCAACGACTTCGCCAAAGCGTTTCTCTCCGTCGTCGATGCGGCGATCGAGCGCCGGGCGGACGCTTTCCTCATCGCTGGCGATCTCTTCAACAAGCGCGCAATCGACGCCATGACGTTGATGCAGGCGCAGGAAGGGCTGCAGCGACTCAAGGAAGCGGGCATACCAGCGATCGCCATCGAGGGCAATCACGACCGTACCTATTATCGCGACGGCACATCGTGGCTGCAGTTCCTCTGCTGGAACAAGCTGCTCTACCTGCTCAGCCCCCTGGTGCGCGAAGGCGTCCCTGCGCTGACCGCGTGGGATCCGGACGCGCTGCGCGGGGCATACGTCGACCTGAAGGGCGGCGCTCTACGCATTTACGGGCTGCCCTGGTATGGCACGAGCACGGCGCGTGTCATGGAAGGCTTCGCTCGCGAGCTTGCGGCGGCCCGCGCGGATGGGCGTGAGGATGGCGTGGAGTATCGCATGCTGCTGATGCACACCGGCGTGGACGGCATCGTGCCGCAACTGCACGGCTTGCCGAGCTACGAGCAGTTTCAGCCGCTACGTGGCCTGGTGGACTATGTGGCGCTGGGCCACATCCACAAGCAGTATGTCCGTGACAACTGGCTCTACAATCCCGGCTCAACCGAGACCTGGAGCGCGGAAGAGAGCGCCTGGGATCGCGGCTACTTCGTCGGCGCGATCGATACGGCGGTCGCCGAGGGCGCGGCCAAGCACACGATCGAGCACGTCGGCAACCCGCGGCGAGCGTTCCTGCGCTTTACGCTGCGGGTAGACGGCGTGCCGACGCCAACCGCGCTCTACGACCGCTTCGAGCTGAAGTGCCGCGAGTGGGCCGCCGAGAGTCGCAACGCACTGGCAAGCGGCGATGAGCCGGTGATCGACGTCACCCTCAGCGGCATCCTCAGCTTCGACAACGGCGCGTACGATAAGGCACAGCTCGAAGAGATCGTCACGCGCTATTTCACGCCGCTGACCGTGCGCATCCACGATGGCACGCGCGACACAGACTACGAGGTGGGCGACGATGGCGAGGGCGGCGAAAGCGGCGACGACACCTCGCGCCAATATCTCGAGATCCACGTCTTCCAGGAATTGCTCGCCCGCGATGGCCGCTTCCTGCCAAACGCCGCTTCGTGGGCGCAGATGCTCGCCACCGTCAAATCCGCCGCGCTCAACGGGGATGATCCCGCGGTGATCGCCCAGTCACTCCGCGATGCGCGCAACACGTTGCTGAATTGAGCGGCAAATCCCAAAGTCCGACAAGCCCGCTCTCGGCGCAATTCAGTCTCTGGCCACCGTCAGCGCCAGACCGTCCACAGCGCCGTGGTGGCCTCGTTGCGTGAAGTGCCGTAGAGCGTGCGGACGCCGCGCATCCAGCGGTCGAAATACTGCCCGGCGAACCGCCCCCCGGCAAGCAGCCAGCCGCCAAGCACGCCGACGGCAACCACTCCGATCAGCGCGACCATCGGCTTCACCGGCACGCTCGCGCCGTAGACACCGTTGGCGATCACCGGCCCGTTCGGCAGCACGATGCCAATGCCCTGATGATACGTAAGTTCGCCGCCGTAATAGCCGGTGAGCGAGACCACCGCGATCAGCCCAAGCGTGACGACAAGATAGCCAATCGCCGCCGCTCCGCCGAGTCCCTCGGCGGCCATGTAGCGCACCAGCAGCAGCGAGACGGCCAGGGCGACCGTGATCAGCGCGAAGCTCTCGTGGAGCGTCAGCAGATTTGCCACGGTGGCATCGCCCTGGGCGTGATCAGGTCCAGTGAGCGCCGCGACTCCCGCGCCCGCCGCGCCCAGCGCCAACACATAAAATCCCGCGCGACTCACGCCGGACGATCGCAGGATGAAGCCGATCCAGTCCAGCGCGACACTGGTATAGAGCAGCGCGATGGGAAAGTGTACGACGATTGGATGCAGCACGCCGCGAAGCTGTGAGACCAAATTTCCGCCCATACGTCTCGATCACACTCCTCCACTGATCGCGTTCGGCCCGCCAACCTCGACGGCAGCGCAAACCAGCAGGGCAGATCCTAACGGCCTCGCGTGAGAATCTCATGAGAAGCGTTGGGCGTCCTCCGCCTGAGGGATCGCTTGCTTTGCCGGGCGCACGCTGACCCGGTTGCTGTGGAAGGTGCTCTGGCCGGCGAGATCGGCCAGCGCGTCCGGGGTCGTCCAGTTGACGTTGCGACGGTCGAGTGAGAGGCCCGCCCAGCGTCCCTTCGGCGCCACCGCAACGCCAGGGCCGACGCTCTCGGTGACGACCGCGCGCAGGCGACACCAGCCACGTGTGCTCTCGACGATCACCTCTTCGCCGTCGACGATTCCGCGCTCGGCGGCGTCTGCGGGCGAGATCTCGATGAAAGGCTCGCCGGCCTTGGCAATCAGCGATGGCTGGTTGCCCATGCTGCTACTGACGAACTGGTGCGACGCACCTGAGAGCAGCGTCAGCCGCCCGTCCGCGCGCGCGTCGCTCAGTTCAGCTGGGGGGATGTATTCCGGCAGCGGATCGATCCCCTCGGCGATCAGCGCGTCGCAGCGTAGCTCGACCTTCCCCGACGGCGTCGGGAAGCGCAGATCGGCGAACGGCGCCTCGTGTTCGGTTGGCATCGTCAGCGGCACGGTACCTTCGGCGCGCAGCCGCTCCAGCGTGACGCCTTCGAGCAGTGGATTCGTCGCTCGCGTCGCCGTGAAGATTTCGTCGATCACCTCGTCGGCGCTCTGGCGCAACCAGGGATCGTCGTAGCCGAGCGCCTCCGCCAGCAGCCGCGTCACGTCCCAATCGCTTTTGGCCTCGCCGAGCGGCGCGATCGCCGCTGCGTTGAATTGCATGTAGTGGTGGCCGTAGCCTTTGTGCAGATCCACCTGCTCAAGCTGGCTGGTAGCGGGCAAAACGATGTCGGCGTAGCGTGCGGTATCCGTCAGGAACAGATCGTGGACGACGGTAAAGAGATCGTCGCGCTGCAGACCGCGGACGATCAGCCCGGCATTCGGCGTGGAGGCGACAGGATTGGCGCAGAAGACGAACAGCGAGCGGATCGGGGGATCGTAGACCTCGCCGGTAAGCGCCGCGCCCAGCCGGTTCATATTGACGACGCGTGGCGTAGGCGGGCACGCGGCGGCATGCGATAGCGCCTCGGCATCCCAGCGCACGTAGTCGCTGGTGCTATAGCTCACGCCGCCGCCACGCACGCCGATCTGCCCGACCACCGCCGGCAAGCAGCAGAGCGCCCGCACCGTCTGGCCGCCGTTGCCATGCCGCTGTATGCCGTCTGAGAACTTCAGCAGTGCCGGCTTCGTCGTGCCGTAGCGGTGCGCCAGCGCCTCGATCACCTCCGCCGCGACTCCGCTAATTTCCGCCACGCGCCCCGGCGTATACGACTCGGTACGCGCGCGCAGCTCCTCCCAGCCAATGGTGTTTGCCGCGAGCCACGCCTCGTCTGCCAGCCCGTCGCGGAAGAGCACGTGCATCAGTCCCAGCGCCAGCGCGGCGTCGGTGGCCGGGCGCGGGCGGATGTATTCGTCGGCGGATCGCGCGGTAAGCGTCTTGCGCGGATCGATGACGACGACATGCGCCCCCCGTCGCTGCGCCTCACGCAAGAAGGGCATGGCGTGCGGACCCGTACTGGCGGGATTGTGCCCCCACAGCACGATCAGCCGGCTGTGAACGAAGTCGGCGTAGGGCGGCGCCCACCGTGCGCCGAGCGTCGCCTGCACCGCGCGCTCCGCCGCCGCGCCACAGATCGAGCGTTCGAGCCCGCTTGCACCCATGCGATTCCAGAGTCGCTGGCTGACGACACGGTTATGCACTAGGCCGAGCGTGCCGCTATACGAATAGGGCAAAATCGCCGCGCCGCCGTCCTCGGCGATGATCCGCTTCCAGCGAGACGTGATCTCGGCGATCGCTTCGTCCCATGAGATGCGTTGCCAGTCCTCCGGCGCATCGCTGCCTTTCGGCCCAACGCGGCGCATCGGATAGAGCAGGCGGTCGGGCGCGTAGACACGTTCGAGGTAGGGGCGCACCTTGGCACAGAGCCAGCCGTCGGTCACGGGGTGCGAGGCGTCAGCGTAAAACCGTACGGCGCGTCCGTCGCGCACCTCAGTTATCGTCGCGCAAGTATCGGGGCAGTCGTGTGGGCACGCGCCGCGCACCAGGCGGGTGTCGGATTGCAACGCGGAAAGCGCATCAGACATATCGGGCATGGCGGGATTCCCCTTCTCGTGGCGAGAGGCGATGCACGCCGTCGTATCGTATGCGAGAAGTGCCCACAGGGGCAAGCATGCCCAACTGCCGACCCGTTCCCTGTCCTTTCTGTGCTCTCCCTGTGCTCTCCCTGTTCTCTGTGGTGAGGGGCTGCCTGCATCCGGCGCGACCGGTTGTGTTACAACTGCACCTAACGTACCGGCGTGAGGATCACCACTGGGATGACGCGCGTGACGCCCTGCTGATAGCCTTCGTAGCGCGGCCAGACGGCGACCAGCCGTAACCAGAGCCGCACGCGCTCGTCGCCCTGGGCGTCTTCCGCCGTGACGGCGAACGCTCTCCGCCGCACGCGAGCGACGGCATTGGGGTTGGCGCCGAGATTGAGGTACCACGCGGGGTCGAATGGCGCGCCGAAGTTCGAGGCGCAGACGATGTAGCGCTCGCCGTCGCGGATGAAGAGCAGCGCGTGAGTGCGCGGCTCGCCAGACTTGCGGCCCCTGGTGGTGAGGAGGAGAATGTCGTACCGGCCCTGGCGTCCGCCGAGGCGCCCACCCGAGACGCGAAACGCGAGCTGCGTCAGCCGATCGACCGTCCGCATAAAGCCATGCCGCAGTCGCAGGCTCCGAGTCATGGCGTCCCCTTGCGGCTTCGTCGAGCACGGGCGTTTGCTACATACTATCAGACAGCGTGAATGTGTTGAGGAGGCGCCAGGCATGCGCGTACTGTTGACCGGCGCGACCGGGCACCTCGGGGAGTACACCCTGCGCGAGCTGCTGCGCCAGGGGCATCGCGTGCGCTGCCTGATCCGCAATGACCGCGCGGGCAAGCGGCTGACGCGACTCGGCGCCCCTGGGAAGGTAGAGATCGCGCCCGGTGACGTGCGCGACGAGGCATCGCTAGCACGCGCGGTGGATGGGCAGGACGCGGTGCTGCACCTGGCGGCGCTGCTGCCGCCGCTGAGCGACCAGCAGCCGGAGCTGGCCCGCGCGGTGAATCTGGGCGGCACGCAGGCGCTACTGCGCGTGTTGCGGGCGTCGCCACAACCGGCGCGGCTGGTGTATGTCTCGTCGGTGGCACTCTTTGGGAACACACAGGCGCTCACGCCACCTCGGCGCGCGGGCGATCCGATCGCGCCGCTCGATCCGTATAGCCAGCAGAAGGCGGAGTGCGAAGGGCTGGTACGCGACTCCGGGCTCACCTACACGATCCTGCGGCTCTCGGCGGTGCCGCGCTTCAAAGAGGGGTTCGATCCCCTGCGCATCCGCGCGATGTTTTCGATCGCGCCGACTGACCGCATGGAATGCATCCATCCCTATGACGCGGCGCTGGCGCTGGCGAACGCCTGCGCGTCGGAGGGCGTGTGGGGCAAGACGCTGCTCATCTCGGGCGGTCCCCGCTGCCAGATGACGATGGCGGACTACTATCGTGGCTACCTCGACGCCATGGGCATCGGTCCATTCGACGCGCGGTACTTTGCCACCGACTCGTATCACCTCGACTGGTACGACACGGCGGAGGGAGTGGCCCTGCTGCACTATCAGCGGCACGGCTACGACGATTTCGTCGCCGAGCTGCGGCGGCGCACCTGGCCGACTCGCATCGTGGCAACAACCTTCCGGCCACTCGCGCGCGCCTTCTTGCTGCGCTATGCGGCGAGGCGTTGACACGCGCGAGCAGTTAGGTGCTATCGTCGCGTGACTGCGCCCCCGAGTGCGCACGCAAGCCAGCAACGCCTATCTTTCAGTCTTCCATAAGATATGGTCTACCGGCCCGTCCTGGGACTTCGCCTTGATATACGCATAGGACGTTTGCACGATGTGCTCAAGGACCGGCAGCTCAATAGCGCTCAGGCGCTTGATAAAGACGCAATACCCAGTCGTCGTATGTTTCCCCAACGTCGCCAGCGCTTCGGCGTGGCGCGCCGTGCCATCCATCAGGCATACAACCGGTACAGGGGCCGCGCAGACTACTGCGTCGCCTGCGGTGGCCGCAGCACGATGTAGTTCACCGTGGCGACCACGGCCAGCAGCACCAGCCCGAGCAGGCCGGTCCCGAGCAGCCAGCCCCCGAAGCCGGCACCGAGCGCCACCGCCGCCCAGAGGGCAAGGCCGCTCAGCAGTAAGAGCAGGCCGAAGGTCATGCCGACCCACAGCAAGGCCAAGCGCTGGCGCTCGGCGAAGGGCAGGGTGTGCGGTCCCGTCGCGGTGGGCTGCCGGGCGGCCGGCGTCGTTGGCGTGGGTGGCCTCGCGCCACCTGTGGGCGCGCGGACGGGCACGGTAGCGGAACGCGCGAAGACCAGACCCTCCACAGGTTCCGCGTCGTCGCCGTTGGTCTGGGGGGCCGTCTGAGGGGTCATGTCGTCTGCCTCCTGTTCGCCGGAGTGGCGTGGCTCGGACACAGCGTGCGCACGATGGTTGGCTTCCAGCCCCACGGGGCACCGCAAGACCCTTGCCACAAGCCACTGCCCCAGCACGTGCGCCGCGCTGTAATCACTAGCCCTGCTAGGCTTCGCTCCAGCCTGCGGCATACTTCCGCGCCGTGGCGAGGCGTCGCTCGATGGCGTCGAACGCCGCCAGTATCTGGCGCTTCTCGTCCGCCGTCGGGTGCGCACCCTCCAGCGTCACGTCGCTGCGCATCACCTCCAGTTGCAGCAGCGCGAAGGCGGCATTGTTGGTGTAGCGCTCGACCCGCTCGGCGAACGTGCCGGGCCCCTCGGTGACGGAGGCGAGGAGCGTGGCGTCCACCTCCGCCTCGTCCATCGGCAGGCCGTCCACGTCTGCCTCATCCATCGGCATTGCATCCATCTCGTTCATCTCGTTGCTCCTTCCCACGCCTTGGAGTGTATGGCGGGACGCCGCCCGTTGCCGTCACAATCCGCACACACACGCACGCACACGCACACACACGTATGCCGCACGCTTAGTGAGGTCGAATTCCGGCAGTCGGCTGGGAGGGGGGACGCGGGGAGACGCTGATGACGCGACGAGGGCATTTCAGGGTGCTCACCCGCAGCGGCCAGGGACGCAAAGACGCGGCCCGCGCGAGCGATTGGGAAGAGGCGGCGCGGGCCGCGCGGGCGTGCAACCTTGCGTCGCCCCTGCCATCACCGGCGTCGCAATGGAGACAACCGTCGGAGACGATGGCGTGACGACCAAGCTGCAAGAGTCGTGCCGCACAGGTGCGCGACGTCGCGTACTACCAGTCGCTATGGGTGCTGGATGGCATTCTGGACCAGTAGGCACGCAGCCCAGGCGATGAACGCTCCCAGGCGGGAGGTGTACCGGGCGCGTGAGGGGGGGTCCAGCCTTTGGCGTAGGCCAGTTCGGTGAGGACGTCTGCCAGGTCCATCGTAGTCCTTTGCCCAATCTGGGCGAACTACTGGGCCTGCTTGTCAGAAAGTGGCTCTGGTAGCGGGGGGCGGACTCGAACCGCCGACACAGGGCTTATGAGTCCCTTGCTCTGCCGACTGAGCTACCCCGCCAGGGGCGAACAATCGGCTACCGCACCCCACCTGGAGCACGATAGCCGGGAATTGGTAGCGGGGGGCGGATTCGAACCGCCGACCTCCGGGTTATGCTTGCTACTACAGCTTTCGCTGCCCGGCGAACCGGTTTGTAGTCTGGACTTTCCCTTCACCCTCGGCGTTACCCGTTAGGGTGCCTCACATCAAGTCTCTACACGTTCCTCAGAGGATTCATCATCCTCAAAGGCTTCGCTCGGGATTACCCTGCCAACGGCTTCCCCGAATTTGTGAGGTGTTCCTACAGGCGTTTCCCCTGTAGAGCCCATTGTGGAATGAAGTGCCAAGCGTCACGATAGTCGGCAGATTTGGGTTTTCGCTGACGCTTGTCGGCTTCGACCATGTGAATTTCACTGCCGTAGCCGATGAAAACGTCGCATGGGAAGACATAGAACACATCGACATCGTCGATGTAGACGAGAGCAAAATCAAAATCTTCGGCTGAGTACACGCCGCGAATCATCATGCGACGATTCGTTTTCGTCCGACGGTTGTCCACGACATAATTGCCTGACGGACCATCGAACCAGGCGGATTTCACCTGAATCTTGACGAAAGCACTACCGACTGCAAAGACGAGATCGTATGGCAATCTGTCTCCAACTGGTCGGAGCACTCCCCAACCGCGCTTCATCGCCTGAAGCACGGCTGCCTGCTCTGCGATGTCCCCCTTCAGCTTCGTATCCACTTTACTCCACGGAATCGAGCCCGACGAGCTAACCACTGCTCTACCCCGCGTCGCAGAGGGGATTGTACCATCGCCGCGCGGTGATGTCAACGCACCCCCACTCCGACAGCTCGCCTCCGTCCGCGATTTCACCTCCCCGCGCGTGGGGAGTGACAAATGGGGAGTGATAAACAGGTGGTGGCGGGCATACACTGACGTATCGACGATTCGCGGATCCTCTGCGGATTCACCACAACACGTGTTGCGCTACCAGATCCAGGAGTAGTACGTGTGGCGACGCTCCATTTGATGGTTGGACTTCCTTGCTCGGGAAAAACCACGCTGGCGCGGCAACTTGAGCGTGAGCAATCGGCCCTGCGCCTGACAGCCGATGAGTGGCACATACGTCTTTTCGGCCAAGATGCTGAGGAGCCAGAACATGATGCGCGCCATGGGCTCATTGAAGCCATGCTTTGGGACATCGCACGCCGAGCGCTCGAATTGGGCACGAATGTGATCCTCGACTTCGGCTTCTGGGCGCAGGAGGAACGCGAAGACTATCGGTCTCGGGCAAAGCAGCTTGGGGCCAGCAGCGAAATACACTTTCTCGATGTAGCGGCGGATGAGTTGCTGCACCGGCTTGCGGCAAGAAATGCGCAGCCGGCGCCAACACGTTTCTACATTCCCGAAGCGATGATGAAGCCGTGGATCGCCTTCTTCCAACGCCCAACGCCCGACGAACTTGAGCGCCGCGAGTAGAGGCGAGCAGTCGCGCCACCGGGAGAGAACTCCCCGCCCATGCGCCCCATCCACTGGCCCCGCTTCACCCAGCCTCCTTCACCCAGCCCGCTTCACCCGCTCTCAACGGAAGCAGCAACCGCCGCCGTGCGCGTACCCAAAGCCACATAACCCTTGCGTCCACCATCGCTCAATGCTATACTGCCACCAGAACATATGTTCAATATGCCGCCGCCCCCCCACACCCCACGCGCCTCCTCCACCCCCCCATCGCCGCACCCGTCCCGCCTCCTTCCCCCGCAGATCCAGCCCCGAGAAGGACCCGCCAAAGGAGCCATCCATGCCTGCCCGCCACAATCCCCTGGCCGCCTCCACCGACGATCCCGTCGCCGTCGACGAGCCCCAACTCACCCTGCGCGATCGCGCCTTCGCGCTGCACTGCCGCGGCCTCCGCTCCGGTGAGATCGCGCAGCGCCTCAACGTCCCGGCCCGCACCATTCGCTCCTGGGTCGCCGCCCAGCTCACCGCCACCGACGCCGAACGCGCCACCTCCAGGCGTCACCTTCGCGCCCTCGCCGTCGAGCGCCTCCTCTCCGTCGCCGCCGCTTCCTGGGATGCCTTCGACGTCGTCACCGCCGCCGAGCAAATGCCCTCCACGCTCGACGACTCCACAGCCGACCAACCTGGCGAAGTGGTTCCCGCCGTCGCTGCCAGCCCCATCTGGGCCGCGGGACTCTCCCCAGCGCGCTTCCTCGCCATCGCCCTCACCGCCTACCGCGAAGTCGCCCGTCTCCAGGGCCTCAGCGTTCACCAGATCGCCAATACTGCGGCTGGCCACCCGAACGCCGCCAGGCCATCTCGCGCCAACCCCAACGGCGCCAGGCTCAACGGCGGCAAGCTCGACGGCGACCTCTCCCACCTCATCCTCATCCCCCCGCCGCAGCCGCCCGCCTTCGTCACCCCCGAACAGCGCTCCGCCTGGCAGACGTTTATCACCCAGTGGGAGCGCGACCTCCGGCCCCCAGGAGCGCCCGCGCAGTACCCCGCGTACGAAACCCTGCTTCCCGCCGAAGAAGGCATCCGCCTCCACCTCGAAGCCCAGTCCGCCGCCCAGTCCGCCGCCCAGTCCGCCGCCGAAGCAACCGCCGAGAGTGCGTCACCCGCGACCTCCGAAGCAACTTCCGACTCCGAGATCACACGTGCCGCCGCGCCGCTCAGTGCCCCACTTCTGCCCAGTGGTGCCCCCCCAAACGCGGCAAAATTGGCAATACCACGCGTCGCCAGCGCCCAGCATTCCGACGCCGCAGTTGCCCCCACGCAAAACCCCGCGAATCCGCATCAGCCCGACGCCTCTCCCAGCGCCTCCCATCCACCCGCGCCTCTCCCCGGCGGCGGGGTGTACCCTGTGCCCCGCCCCATCCGTTGGGAATGGGATCCGGTCCTCGGCGCACCCGTCAAGCGCCGCGATCCCGTCGCCGGTCGTCGCCCTGGCGACACCTGACGCCGCCGCGTCCCAGCGCCACCTCACCTGCACCGAATGCTGCCTCAATCCGTCGAGACAGGCGCCCCTGCATGTTGGTTTTGTGACCCCGACAACGATCAGGTATAATGCGCCAAACGTCGCGCCAAACGTCGCCCGGAGTGGCGACCTACCCGGAGGGATGCAATCGTGGCGGTCAACTCAACAAGCTTTCGCATGCCGGAGCGCATGGGCGGTGGCTCAGGCGCGGACGGCGAAGACACCGACACGCTCGAAGCCCGCCACGAAGCCGGCAAGCGCGAAGTCGAGATGTATATTCGCACCTACCAGACGCTGCTACGCAGCTCCGGCGAAGTCGGCCTCAAGGCGCTGATCCAGGCGCACTACAACATCGACTCGGTGCTCCACCCCGAGGCCCGCTCTGCCAGCCCCGATATGAACGCGTTCATCTACGCCGTGCTGCGCCTGCCCACCGCCGTCCTGCAAAGCTCGCGGGTGCTGCTCGGCCAGTCGGAAGACGTCTTCGCACAGTATGGCTTTCAAGTGGAGCAGTGGCAGGCCGTCACCGCTTCAGCGCGGCGGCGCAAGTGGTTCTTCGACGCCAAGAACACGCTCGCCGCCTTCATCGCCAGCGTCAGCGACACTGACGACATCGTGCCGACGCTCGTCGCGCTCCAGATCGAGTGGAACAAGTTTCACTGGCTGCTCAACGCCGATTCGACGACGATGCAGCTCCTTGAGAGCCGCGTCGATCGCTCGTCGCCCGTCTACGCCGAGATCACCAAGGTCGTGCGCGAGCGCCTGCACGTCTCCATCGAAGACTGGCGACGCCTCGAAGTGATCTGGGGCGACAACCTTTGGAGCAATCTGCTCGCCGTGGGTAAAGAGCGCAAGAACTTCACGCTGCGTATGCTCGGCGGCTCGCACGTCGGCTTCGTCCGCGCCACGCGCAAGTGGTGGAATCCGGTGAACAAGTTGCTGGACGATCTCCGCCTGGGGCGCCGCCCGATCTACTTCGTTTCCAGCAACACGCACAGCCTCGCCAACCTGCTCTCGGGCACCGCGCTGCGCCGTGAAGACGAGTTGACGCGCTTCGCCACCACCGGCGCCGATGCCTTCCTCGCCGAGGAATACCGCAAACTCAAGGATGGTCGTGCCTCAGGCAACTGGCAGAACTTCCTCTATTACGCCGCGCGCGAGTATCAGCGCACCTCCGCCGGGCAGGGCTTCGCGCGCAGCCGCCCGGTCGAAGAGCAGGAGCGCGGCGTTTGGTACGTCGGCGCGCGCTATGGCCTCGAACTCGACGTGCAGGTCTTCGATCTCTCCAAGCTCCACCCCGAAGACATCGATCCGCGGCTGCGCGTCCCCGGCGTCGAGCGCATCGCCGAAAGCCGCGGCGTGATCGTCAACATCGACTATCCCCTGGGCATGGCGGCGTATCGCGTGCTCCGCGAAGTGCTCGAAAACAACACGATGGTCAAGGGCATCTACATCCTTGGCAAAGCGGCGACGCTCAACGGCAGCATCGGCGACGTGATGGTCTCCAACGTCGTCCTCGACGAGCACAGCCAGAACACCTACTGGCTGGATAACTGCTTCGGCTCCAGCGACATGAGCAAGAACCTCGTCTTCGGCGCCGTGCTCGACAACCAGAAAGCCGTCTCCAGCAAAGGCACGTTCCTGCAAAACCGCGCCTATCTCGACTTCTACTACCGCGCCAACTACAGCGTCGTCGAGATGGAGGCGGGCCCCTACCTGGACGCGGTCTACGAAAGCCTCTATATGACGCGCTATCCCACCGGCGAGAACATCAACTTCGCCAAGCTGCCGTTCGACCTCGGCGTGATCCACTACGCCTCCGACACACCCTACACCCGCGGCAAGAATCTCGGCGCGGGCAGCCTCTCCTATTACGGCATGGACTCCACCTACGCCGCGTCAATCGCCATCGCTCGCCGCATCCTCGATCACGAGCTTGGCGCCACGCGCGGTGAGGCCGTCGCTCGCGCCGAGGCGCTGCGCATGCGGCGCGGGGGTCCCGACGGGCAGCAGCAGCCAGCCGCGGCAGGTACGCGGCGCTAGGTCATACCGGTTGCTCGGTAACTCGCTTATTCCGGCTCGATGCTGCTGGTGAGGCCATAGTGTTCGAGGCGCTCGCGGTAATGTTCGGCGGGCTCCTTGAGGCAGACGATGACCTGCGCCGTGCCGTTGAGATGCGCCTGGAGCATGATCTGCACCGCGTCTTCCGGGGTGAGCGACGAGACGGTGCGCAGCAACGCGATGATGACGTACTCCATGTCATTGTGATCGTCGTTGTGCAGCAACACGCGGTAGCGCGGCAGTGACTTCAGCAGCTCGCGGACTTCTTCGTCCGTGCGCGGGGCGACGACAGGCTGGCTGGTGCTCAGCCGGATAACCCGTGCGCGATTGAAGACCCCCATAATGCGGTCTCCTCATGTCGAGCGGCCAGTGGTGGCCGATAGTGCGTTCTTGGGTGACAACCTACTCCACATAGTAGCATGTCTCTTCCAGACGAAGAGCCTCGCGCAATCGCCACACGCTAGCCCACGCGTGGTCAGCTGTGTCAGCGCGTTAGCTATCCAACCGATTGGATACGTTGGGGTTGCCGTCGGAGGCGTGCTCACTACCGTTGCCGTCGCGGTAGGTGCTGGTTGCGTCGGCACGAGTGTCGCCGTCGGCGGCGGTCCGGCGTGGTGGGTAGGCGTCGCCGTCGGGCTCGTGCGCGCCGCGGTACTGGTGAGCGTGGGCGTCGTCTGCGTCTCCACGGTCACCTGGGCAGTGGCGGGTGGCAGCGTGGCGGTCGCAGCGGTGGGCCCGGCGCCGGCGGTCGGCGGCGCCACGACGCTGAGCAGCGCCAGAGCGGTGAAAATGACCAGCAGTAGAGCGTTGCCGAACAGGAATACCAGGCGTCCGGCCGTTACAGGAGGCGGCACAATCGCTGCGGGCGGCGCCACCGGAGCGCCGCAGGTCGGGCAGAACGCGTACCCTCCCGGCACAACTCCGCCACACGAGCTGCATGTGCTGGCCGCCACCGGCATACCCCCGCTTCACCACATCAGCGCCTGCCGTCTTGTGGGCGCGAGTATGCCAAAGCGAGGGATCGTTTGTCAAGCGGCAGCGTGGCATGGCGTCACAGCACTTGAGCACGCTCTCCGGCATCTTCGAAGGCAAGGGCGCGCAGATGGCTGGTATCGTTGAGGCGCACAATCAAGGCACCGCGCTCCGTGACCTCCAACTCCGTAAGGCTGGCGTTGTCCCGCCGGAACTGCCAGCGTCGCGAGAGATCCATGCCAAGCACGTGGCAAAGCAGTACCGCGAGCAAGCCGCCGTGGGTCACCCAGAGCACCGTATGCGTCGGATAGGTGGCATAGCAGCGCTCCAGTGCGCGCGTGGCGCGTTCGCGCAACTCGGCGAAGGTCTCGCCGCCCGGTGGCGCGACGTGAACGGGATCGGCCTCCCACTCCGCCGCGCGCTCGGCATCCTCAGCGCGAATGGCTGCGCCTGTGCGCCCCGACCAGTCGCCGACGGAGATCTCGCGAAGATCGGGATCGCGCTGAATGTCGAGGCCATGCATCGCGGCGATCGCTTCAGCGGTCGCCAGGGCGCGCTGGAGATCGGAGCAGAACAGCGCGTCAAGCGGCGTGGTTGCCAGCGCCGCGGCCAGCAGCGCCGCCTGACGCTCGCCCAGCGGTGCCAATGGCACGTCCTGCTGGCCCGTCCAGCGCGCCTCCAGATTATTCAGCGTAGCGCCGTGTCGCGCGATCAGCAGCCGCATCCCATAGACCTACTTGCGCTTGCGAGTGAGGCGCGGCGCTTTCACCTCAGGCCATTGAGCATGGAAATCGGTGACGCGCTCGAAGGCATCGGCGACGCGCAACAGTGTCGCTTCGCCGAAGGCCGGGCCGAGAATCTGCACGCCAACCGGAAGTCCCTCGCTGAAGCCGCCGGGGATCGAAATGCCAGGGATACCGGCGAGGTTGGCCGGGATCGTGAAGACATCGTTGAGGTACATCGCGTAAGGATCGGAGATCTTAGCGCCCAGCTTGAAGGCAACCGTTGGCGAGGTTGGGCCAACCAACACGTCGAACTGCTCGAAGGCGCGCTCGAAGTCTTGCTTGATCAGCGTGCGGGTCTTCTCGGCTTTGAGATAGTACGCATCATAGTAGCCGGACGAGAGCGCGTAGGTGCCAAGCATGATACGCCGCTTGACCTCAGGGCCGAAGCCAGCGGCGCGCGTCTTCGAGACGAAGTCCACCAGATCGTCGGCCTTGCCTTTGAGCGCGAAGCCATACTTCACGCCGTCGTAGCGAGCGAGGTTGGCGCTACACTCAGCCGGGGCGATGATGTAATACGCCGCGACGCCGTAGCGCGTGTGGGGGAGCGAGCACTCGCCGACCACCGCGCCAAGCGACTTCAGCGTCTCGAGGGCCTGCTCGACGACGCGCCGCACACCTGGCTCGGTGCCCTCGACGAAGTATTCGGCGGGAACTCCAACACGCAAGCCCTTGATGTCGCCGCTGAGTTGCGAGACGTAGTCCGGTACCGGAGTGTCGACGGAGGTGGAGTCGAGCGGATCGTGGCCGGCGATCGCTCCCAGCAGCAGCGCGGCGTCTCGCGCGGAACGGGCGAAGGGGCCGACCTGATCGAGCGAGGAGGCGAAGGCGATCAGGCCAAAGCGCGAGACACGACCATAGGTGGGCTTGAGGGCGACGGTATTGGTCAGCGCGCCGGGTTGCCGCACCGATCCGCCGGTGTCGGAGCCGAGCGCGCCCATCGCCTCACCTGCGGCAACTGCCGCGGCCGATCCGCCGCTGCTACCCCCAGGAACGCGCTCGAGGTCCCACGGATTACGTGTGGGGAAGAAAGCCGAATTCTCCGTGGAGGAACCCATGGCGAATTCGTCCATGTTGGTCTTGCCGAGGAAGACCACACCCGCTTCGCGCAGCCGTGCGATGGTAGTGGCGTCGTACGGCGGCACGAAGTCCTCAAGCATGCGCGACGAGCAGGTCGTGCGCACGCCCTCGGTGCAGAGCACGTCTTTCATGGCGAGCGGAATCCCGGCAAGGGGACCCAGCGGCTGGCCCTCGCGCCGTCGCGTATCGATGCGCTCGGCTTCGAGCAGCGCCGATTCGTCGGTGGTGGTGACAAACGCGCGGACGCTGCCGTCGACCTGGGCGATTCGGTCGAGGTGGGCGCGAGTCAGGTCCACGGAGGAAAGCTGGCCGGAGGCAAGTCGCTCCGCCGCCTCCGCGATAGTCAGTTGCCACAAGTGCTCCGGCTCGGCCACGTCACGTACCCCTCAATCGTTGTGCTTCGCGTGCAGCTTCGTCATCTTCTACTTCGCCGCGCGCGAAATGGCACGCAGCGATCGGCGCTAGTCGTCGTGTTCGAGCACCGCGCGGACGCGGATATAAGAGCCTTCGTGCGCGGGAGCGCGCTCGACCAGCGCCTCGGTCTCGATCCAGGGAACAGCGTCATCGGCGCGAGTGACGTTCTCCAGCGGCAGGACGTTCGCGGTGGCGGGCACCTCGCTGGTGTCGGCCTCGGCAATGACGTTGATGTGTTCGAGGATTGCCGACATCTGGCTGCGCAACTGGCTGCGCTCGTCGTCGGTGAGCGCCAGTCGTGCGAGCGCCGCTACGTGATCTACCGTGGCGTCATCTACGCTCATTCCCTTACGTCCTTCGTAACGATGCAACGCGCTGCGCCCCCAGATGGCGCGAACGCTGATGAATGGAACCGAACGGGACTCACATTCTGCACCTGGCATCACCAGACGTCAGTAGCGGATGGAGAACCCAGAGAAGGCGCCCTCGGCGGCGCTCCATTCCCGATCGACGCGCTCGACGCGAGCGGCGCTCGGGCCGCGTTCAAGGGCGAGCACGAGCGCATCGAGCCGCGTACGTTCACCCTCGGCGACGACCTCGACGGAGTTGTCCGCGAGGTTGCGCACCCAGCCGACCACTCCGAGCGATTGTGCCTGGCGACGCACAAAATAGCGGTAGCCGACACCTTGCACGTCGCCATAGACGATGGCCCGCAAGCGAACGCGGGTCGATGGCGCTTGATCGGGCACGTTGCAAACTCCCGTGCTGAGCCTCGCGAGCCGCCCGCGGACCGGCGCTCGTCGGGCGTGGCGCGCCCACTCATGATAGTGTGTGGAGGGCGTCGCCCGCAAGTTTGCGAGAGGTGTGCCTGCGCTTTGCCAGGTCGTTTGCCGCTCTCGGCGGCTTTGCCAGCGCTCAGTCACGCTGTGACCCCGTTGCCACTTTCTCGTGCGAGCCAAAGATGTAAGAATACGTGGGCGCGCGGCGATGCAAAGCATGCTGCATCGCGTACATGCGCTGTGGCATGCCTCGGCAAGTGTCAGGGGGTACCAATGCCTGGTCAGATGATCGAGTTCGACACCGAAGGCACGCCCGCGACTGGCTATCTGGCGACGCCGAATGCGGCAGCGGGACCGGGTGTGCTCGTGCTGCACGCGTGGTGGGGACTGACGGAGCCATTCCGGCAGGTCTGCGACCGGCTGGCTGAGGCGGGCTTTGTAGCGCTTGCCCCCGATTTGTACCGCGGAAAGACGACCGCCAAGATCGAAGAGGCGGAGGCGTTGAGCGGCGCGCTGAACGGCGAGTCGGCGCGCGTGCAGAGCGATATCACCGGCGCGCTGCAGCGCTTGCGCCAGAACGCTGCTACGAGCACGCCGGGCGCTGGCGGCACGTTAGGCGTTGTCGGCTTCTCGCTGGGAGGCGCCTACGCACTGGAACTGTCCGTCAGTCTGCCCGAAGAGATCGCCGCCGTCGTCAACTTCTACGCCACCTATACTGGTCTCGACTTTCGCAGCGCAAAGGCCGCCTATTTGTTCCACTTCGCCGAGAATGACCCCTACGAGCCGGCGGAGTCGGTCGCGGAGATGGATCAGGAGCTTCGGGCCGCGGGCAAGCAGGTCAGCGTCTACACCTATCCAGGCACGACACACTGGTTCTTCGAAGCCAACCGCCCAGACGCGTACAATGCCGCCGCTGCTACGCTGGCATGGGAGCGAACCGTCGCATTTCTGCATGCCGAGTTGCGATCCTAGTCACGCCCCTGGAGGAACGCATATGGACGACTTGTGGCGTACCATGCTGTGGAAGCAATTCGGCGCGGCTATCGATATGCTCGACAATGCATTGGTGGCGTGCCCCGCCGATCTCTGGCGTGAACCCATCTGGCGCGATCCATCTGCCCCATCTGAACGCGCGGAGTTCTGGTACATCGCCTATCATACGCTGTTCTGGCTCGACCTGTACCTCTTCGGGTCAGAGGAAGGGTTCTCTCCGCCCGAGCCCTACGCGCTGGTGGAGCAAGAAGACGCCAATGGCCCGCTACCAGGCACGCCCTATGCCAAGGAAGAGGTGCGCAGCTATCTCGCGTACGCACGGCAAAAATGTCGCACCGTGATCGAGACGATGACCGACGAGCGCGCGCGCCAGCCGGTCAACTTCCCCTGGGTGGATGACCGAGAGATCGTCACCTACGCTGAGCTTCAGCTCTACAACATGCGCCATACCCAAGAACACGCGGCCCAACTGAGCCTCGTGCTCGGGCGTCACGGCGTCCCAGGCGACCAGATCGACTGGGTCGCTCGCGCGAAAGGATAGATCCTGATCCCGCCGCGATCTAAGCCGTCGGTGCCGCGCTGGTGCCTGGCTCCAGCGTCTCGCCCCACTCACCGGGATCGAAGACCTTTGTGGGATCGACCTCACCCTGGGCTTCGAGCCAGCGCTCGGCGTCGATGGCGGCGCGGCAGCCGTCGCCCGCGGCGGTGACAGCCTGGCGATAGCGGTGGTCCGCCACATCGCCGGCGAGGAAGACGCCAGGGACATTGCTCATCGTGTGCTCACGCGGGATCAGGTAGCCCACCTCATCCATGTCGAGGATGCCTTTGAAGATCGCCGTGTTGGGCTGGTGGCCGATGGCGACGAAGAATCCCTGCACCGGCAGCGTCTGCGTCGCGCCGGAATTCACGTCCCGCAGCACGGTACCTTCGACGGCATTCTCACCCAGCACGTCCATCACGGCCACGTTGGGATGGATCTCGATCTTCTCGTTGTTGCGTGCACGCTCCTGCATGATCTTGCTGGCTCGGAACGCATCGCGGCGGTGCAGCAGGTGAACGCGATTCGCGTACTTGGTGAGGTACAACGCCTCCTCCATGGCGGTGTCGCCGCCGCCGATGACGGCGACCTCTTTGCCGCGGAAGAAGGGACCGTCGCAGGTCGCACAGCCGCTAACGCCCCGCCCCTGGAGGCGCTGTTCGTTGGGCAGGCCAAGCCATTTGGCGCTGGCGCCAGTGGCGATGATTAGTGCTCGTGCGCTGTATCTCGTATCGTCGGTCCACAGTTGGAACGGCTGTCGCGAGACGTCGACGCGCGAGACGTCGCGGGCGATCATTTCCGCGCCGAAACGTCGCGCCTGTGCCTCGAACTTTTCCATCATCTCGGGGCCAAGCACACCGTTCTCAAAGCCGGGATAATTCTCTACGTCGCTGGTGATCATCAATTGGCCGCCAGAGGCTTCGCCCTGTAAGACGAGCGTGCGCAGGTTCGCGCGTGCGGCGTAGATCGCCGCGGTATAGCCCGCCGGGCCGGAGCCGATAATGGCGACATCGTAGATCGTAGGCGTCTCGGCGCCATTGGCGTTGGTCATGCGTTCACTTCTCCTCAGGACGTGCCCTTCCCAATGTTGGGCACGCATCCTCACCCATAGTATAGCATACCCCAGGGGGGTATATCGAGAGGCAAGCCGCTCTGTGGCGTGGTGCCTTCGCCGCCTTACAATACGGATATGGCACGCATTGAACTCGACGCAAATGAGGCCGCGCTATGACAGGAACGATCGCACGCCAACGTCCAACGCTATCGAGCGAAACGAGCGGCGAGAAGACGTCCAGATGGGCGGCACAGGGCTTCACGTTGCTCGACGCGGCGATGCTCGGCTCGGTCGTCGTCTCGGTAACGGGCGATGTCGTCTCCGCGCGGTTGGCGGCGGGATGGCGGACGTCCGTGGCCGTTACGCTGATAGAGGGCATGTACTTCCTGCTAATGTCACTGCGACCTGCCTGGCGCGTACTGCTCGGGAGGCTCTTCCTCGTAGGGCTGACGGCCGGCATCGTCGAACTCTTCACCGACGCCGCCGGCGAAGGCGTGGTGCACTCGCTGAGTTACCCGCCGGGAGAGCCGCTGATTTGGGCATCGCCGTTCTACATGCCGGTTGCATGGGCGTTGGTGCTGATGCAACTCGGGTATCTGGGTTGGCGGCTGCGCGGGCTCGTCGGCGCGCGCCTTTCGCTGGCGGGAGCGATGGCTATCGCGGCGTGCTGCGGCGCGCTGCTGGTGCCGTTCTACGAGGAGATGGCGTTTCACGCGAAGTGGTGGCAGTATGCGCCGGCCCCTGGCATCGGGCATACGCCGTTCTACGTGATCGTCTTCGAAGGGGCGATCGCGGCGGTGCTGCCGCTGTTGCTCTTCCACATAGAGCAGCGTCGGGTATCCTATGCGGTAGTTGCTGGCCTGCTGCTCGGCGCGTGGATGCCGTGCGCGGCGTTGGCCGCGTGGCTGTTGATCGGGCGGAGCTGATCGCCAGGCATGCCAGGCTTCTCAACCTGGTGCGCTGCAAGGCGTATCAAGATTGCGAAAATAGCGTTGTGGTACAGGAGACGTTTGTGCGTATCTCATCGGGTGCCGTGGACCGACGAGCGCTACAGAAGGCGGTGCGAGGATGAGCGTGGCGGTGACAGTGCTGCACGTCCACGGCAAGGGGCCAGAGGACGTTGAGCGCGCGCTCGACGCGATATTCACCGCTGAGGAGCGTCCACAAACGCTGCGCCTCGAAGGGACGTATAGCGCGGTGCTGGAGCGGGTGACGGACCCCGTGCTTGAGGCGAGCTACCGCTATCTGGCGCTGCGCGCGCATCCGGCGTCGGGCTGGACGCCCGTGTTGGAGCTTGGCAATCGCACGGTGGGCCTGGAGGCGGCGGTCTCACTGGCGCTCGACGGCTGCGACGTCTTCACCCTTTTCGTCTACGACGATGGTCTCTCGGGATACATCTACGCGCGGGGTGGACGCGAGGTCGACCGCTACGCAAGCGATCCCTCGTACTTCGCCGACGTCGAGGAGCTGGAGCAAGGCGACGTGCCCGAGAACGCGCTACCGGCCGAGGTCAGCGACTTTGAAGGCTATCGCGGCCACCCCGAACGTTTCGCCGATCTGCTGCCGGCGGGTACCGCTCCCGACGACTTCGTTGCGGTCGTGTTGCGCCCCGGTTGGTGGGAGCAGCAGGATGCCGAGGGCGATGAAGCTCCGCACGCTGAGGACGACGAGGAGTCGGATCTGGTGGACGAAGCCGATCGCCTGCGCTGCATCGGTCTGGCTCTTGAGCTATGGGGGCCGACGGAGTATCCCTTCGCGCAGCCACCCGAAGAGATTCCCAATGCGGTTGCGGGCCCTGCGCTGGCGCTGGCCTACCGCTAGCATGGAGGCGAGCGATGCACCCATACATGGAAGTCAACACACTTGAGTGCTGGCCTGGGGGTTGCCCTATTCGTAGAATATGCTTATGTGCTCGGAGCGGATCGTGCAATTGTGGCGATACGCTGGTCTTTGATTGCCACGTCCGGTAGACTAGTGGCGCTAGCTCTGCTTGGCTGTGAACGCCCCGTGTGCCGGTCACGCGGAGGATACGGCGTGTGCGGCTGTTGGCGGGTGGAGAATGGTGAAATGAAGCAAGTATCGCCGGCGGGCGACTTTGAGATAGGCGAGACGATGGACCCTCGAATGATGCGCGGCTCGACCGAGCCGATGCCCGTGACGCCCCGTGCCCCCATGTCGCCCGCCGCGACACGTCCTGCGCAAGTCCTTTCCTATCATCCGACGCGTTGGCAGCAGGTGAATCGCGCGCTCGATCTCACCGATCATGTCACGCGTGGTAAAGCGGGCGTCGTGCAGCGCGTCTTCAACTATCTGCTTTTCGGCGGGTTCGCCTCGCTGGTCAACCTGGCAATCGTTACGGTGCTCTACGACGCCGTCGCAATGCCGGGGATTAGCTCAAAGGTCCATTTCGCGATTGCGTTCGCCGTGGCGACAGAAGTCTCGATCGTCGTGAACTTCATCCCGCAAGACTTGGTGACTTTTCGCCACCTGCCGGGGCATAGTCGATCCTGGCTGCTGCGCTGCCTGCGGTTTCACCTGACCTCGGTCGGCGGAGTCATTGTGACGGCCGCGGTGTCTTTCACACTGCGCGAGGTCGTCGGACTGCATATCACGCTCGCGCAAGCGATCGCCATTGTGGTCGCGCTGTTCTTCAACTTCACTTTCCATCATCTCTTCACATACCGGACGCAGCACGAGACCGTCCTCTAGGTTCTCATTGAGCATGCGTAGCCACCACAACTCGGCAGCCATGTGGTCAGCACAATCCTGATGCGGGCATAGGTAGAGCGCCGAGCGCAGGCACATAAATGCGAGTGGAAGAGCGCGGTCGCGCCCATGAGGATGCCGTTTCTTACGGCTCAGAGCGCATACGAGATGAGCGAGGAGCGCGGCGCATCCGGCTGCGAGCGTAGGCGCTCGGTAGCGTCGACGAGGTGCACGAAGCGGCGCAGCGCATCTTCGGAAAGCGCTACTTCACGTTCGGGCGAGCTCACCCGCGCGATGTGGACGCAAACGGGGACACTCATGTCGCGCCGCAAGCGATAGATATCGGCGCCCGCCCAGACGCGGATCACACACGTGCCACATGTGAGATTGCTTTCCAGCAGGGCATCGCAGGCACGCGCCACCTCGTCGAGGCCAGATTGCGCCAAATCGAGATCGAGCGTTCCCCCCAGATCGTCGCGGAGTATCGTGCGCAAACGGCGCCGATCATGATCGCCTGCTTCTTGCGTCCAGGCGTGCGGCGCGGTCGCCGGCATACTGGGAGATCTCATGTCTACTGCCCTGCTCATCGGATCGAGTGTTCGGGGCGACGTCTCGCCACCAATGGTAGCCGCACTCTGTTAAAGGCTCGTCAAACCGAGACGGTCGTTGTGTGAAAACCGCGAACGCGCGCAGCCCATGCGTTAGCGTCGAGTGTGACCCATGGGAAGTCACGCGGCATGTCTACCACAGATCGCCTGCACCGCAGCTAGCATGCCAAATTGGGCGCAATCCTGAGTATCACGTCCGCAATTGCGTCAGAGCGTACGGCGTGGCAGTGCGAGCGGAAGGCGAGTCGCCCCTTCGATGCCTGCTTGCACGCGTTACAAATCGTCGGCGCGTTGGGAGTCCGTTACATTTCGTCGAGCCGCCGGTTCGCATCGGCTGTGGCAACCGGCAGGGCCACGGTAACGGCAAATTCCCCAGTTCCTTCACCCTCAATCCGCAGTTCGCCACCCAGGCTGGTGACGAAGTAACGGGCGATGTTCAGACCCATTCCTTTGCTTGTCGGCTCTTCGGCATATGTGCCGCGCTCGCCACTCCGTGCGAGATAGCCCCGATTGAAGGAGAGCACGTTTCCCCAGGAGCGCACCCTAATGACCACAAAGTCGGCATCTGGCTGGTGAATCGCCACCTCGATGTCACGGTGCGCGCTCGAATACTTGAGCGCGTTTTCGAGCAGATTGACAAGGACCTGGGTTATCCAACTCTCGTTGCCACGTACCGGGGGCAGCGAGCGATCCACCTGCTGGCTTACCTTCTGGTGCGCTGTGGGCAACAATGTCAGCGCGCGCGCCAACATCTCTTCTACGTTCACCGGCTGTAGGAGTGGCCTGGTCACAGCGTTCCCGAGCGCCGGCCACTGGCTCACCGAGCGCACGACTTTCTGCGCTTCGTCGACTCCAGACTGGGCGGTATGCAAGAGATATTCGTCGTCGTAGTCCCAATTAGGACCGTGACGCTGCGCGAGCGCTTCTAATGCGTACGCCGCCGCGCTCAACGGCACGCGGAGTTCGTGGAGGAGGAAGTCTTCGCGCGGGCCGGAGTGGACGCGCTGTCGTGTCAGCGGCGGTCGAGCAGCTGCGAATCCTGAGTGGGCAAAGGGATCGTCGCTTTGCGTGAGGACGTTGGTGACCGCACGGGCGCACTGCTGGACCGGATTGATGCTTTCCCAGTCGATGACCGAGGAGCCACGGACTATCGCCACCGCGCCCCAAGCCGTGCCACTCGCGGAGTACATCGGCGCGACGACGAGCATTTTCGACCCGGCGCGGCGGACGGCAGTGGAGGAAGTACGTGCTAAAGTCGCCTCGGTGCGCCCGGCTTTGATAGCCTGGCTCACGCCTTTTTTCACCCACTGAGTTATCGCCCGCGGATTGCGCTCGGCAGGCGGAAACACCGCGGGGATTTCGAGAAGCGTGGCGTTCTCCTCCTCTTCAATGTCTAACAGCGCGACGAACGCGAAGTCCGCCTGCGCCTCAGCCACACACTGCCGTAACAGTTCACGCATCGCCGGATAGGCGAGCGCCGTACCCGCACCAAGTCTCCCCCTCATCGCACATCCTCCCCGTGCCCCTGTACAATGACTCCTCTCCCGCGCCGGCCTCGGTGCGCTAGACAAAGCCACGGCGAATCGCTTCGGCAACCGCCTGGGCACGTGTACTCACTCCCAGCTTGCGGTAGACGGATTGCATCTTGCGCTTGACGGTGATCTCGCTCCAGAACTGCAGTGCCCCGATTTCCTTGTTGTTGTGGCCCGCTGCCGCCAGCCGCAGCATCTCAAGTTCGGCGTCGGTGAATCCGCAATCGACGCGAGCGCGCTCCTGCACGATCTCTTGCAGTTGAGTGAGCGCGAAGGTCAGGTGCTGAGGGCTGCCGATCACTCGTTCGCCGTCGCGAACTTGGCGGACGGCGGTGATTAAGGCGTTAGGCGCCAAATCCTTCTGAAGATAGCCTGCCACGCCATTGCGGAGCGCCATCATCAGATGTTCTTGCACCGAACTGCCGGTGAGTATGGCGATCTTAGCCTGGGGGCAAATACGCTTCAGCTGGCTTACCAACTCGATCCCAGCCGTCGATGCATGGTCGTTGCTCAGCGAAACGTCGAGCATGATGATCTCGGGCTGGAGTTCGCGCGTCGCTGAGAGCGCGGCGTGCGTCGTCCAGGCTTTGCCCACGACTTCGAAATCATCGGTACGCTGAAAGAGCGCTGCGAGTCCTTCGCAGAACGTCGGGTGATCGTCGACGATTAAGACCCGAGTTCGCACTGCTACGGCTGATACCATAACTGTTGCCCTACTCCTTCCAGTCGGAAGGTGACCTACGATAACAACAACGCCTACTTCGTAGAACCGCGAGAGATATCTGGTAATCCGTGATGGCTCAAGTACGTGGTGCGCCACTTGAATGGACGCGTCGCCACCAGAACCAAATATCTCTGTGAATGAGGCCCACACCGCGATTTGCGCGGCACCTTCGCCAGCCAACCACCTAACATAACGACTTAACGTAAAGCGTTAGGCTCTGGTAGCGCTCAGGTTAACACCGCACGCTATGCGCTCCACTCACCGCACACAACTTTCACTTCACTAAATGCACTCGGCCGCTGGAATATCTCGCTCCCCCACCTCACATCAACCAGCGCCTCATTTTCAGGCGAGGGTCGTCGCTGGCGCAGTGAAGCGTGTCACAAAACATGCGTGCCTGAACTCATCGGACAGACGATCCGCATAGATCCCGACCCCGAAAACGACTCACCGCTTCGGAAGGCGAGCACATACGCTCCACCGTTCCGCCCACACACCACGTTTCGTTTTGGCTTGGGTACCTAACGCAGGCGCAGGTATTATAAGGACTTTCGGACGCAATATCAACAGTCACGCGGTCACAATTGTATGCATTTCCTCGCCGGCTCGTGACGCTTCCGCAACTACCTACCAGGAGGTGGCCGCTTAGAGGGACGGCGGCGGTATCCGTGGAGCAAGGTGCCGCGGCGATAAGCATGGTGAGGATGCGCGTGACAGTTGGTGCGGCGAGTGCGCTGAATCGGCACCGATCGCGCATGCCTGTCGGCTGGGATTGACAAGACATTCGCCTCAGGCTGGCCTCTCACCGCTGGCAGAGGACGTGCCGCCTGATTCGATCGCGCGGTGGGAAACCGTTCGGTTGCGCGTTTTGCGTTCTCAGAACCTAAGACGGCTCGAAGGTCAACTGCGTCTCACCATGACTCCAAATTGGTAGGGTCGACCGTAAACTTATGGCATTCCCCTGTTATGCGGTAGGTGATACCAAAGGTATCACCACGTGTATACTTTTGGCTCATTTCGGACGTGCCACCGCGACCGACCATGGCTACGCTTTGTCACGGGCGCCCTTCAAGAGCGGCTGGGCCTGCCCCCGATTGACCGCGTTGCACTGACGGCCCGCCCGGACTCAGCAGAGAGCGGTTGTTTACGTTTCTGGCTACGCTCGTTGTACGCTTTGTAGCTTCTCGCTCAGGCCAGCGGCAATGAGTCTCGGCGGCGCTACACGTTCTCCAACCAGACATTTGACTTCGGCAGCGCGAGGAGTCCAGCGATGGCGCATCATCGACCAACCCGGCAGCGCGTCGCAACCGCTGTCACGGCGATTTCTCTACTCGTGGTTGTGATGGTGGCACTTCCCTCGCTGGGGACGCCCACTGCCCATGCCTCCGCGAGTTATGCGGCGACGGTGCTGGCCGACTCTCCCGTCAGCTACTGGCGACTGGGGGAGCAATCGGGAACTACCGCTGCCGACAGCGGCACTGGTGGCAACACAGGAACATATAACACCGGGACGACGTTGGGCGTTCCCGGAGCAATTGTCAGCGACGCTAACACCGCTACGCAGTTCAACGGTTCGAAGGGCTACGTCAGCGTACCCGACAACCCCAATCTAGACATTACCGGCAACATAACCCTCGAAATGTGGGCAAAGCCTGGCGTGCTCAACGGGACGACGCAGACCGTGCTGCAGAAAGGCACGAGTGCCAGTGTCGCTGGCTCTGGCTGGCAGTATCGTGTGAGCATCACCAGCGCCAACCGCTGGAAGGCGATCCTCTTCGTTGGCGGCACGAGCTACGAACTGACCGATAACGTCGACACCCTGAGCACCGCCCGCTGGGACTACCTGGTGGTCGTGCGTAGCGGCTCGACCATGATTTTCTATGTCGACGGAGTGAATGTCGGCAGCACCTCGATCTCCGGCGCCACCAACAGCACAAACGGCATGTTGGCGTTTGGCCGTGCGGGCGGCTACTCCAACTACTACTACAATGGCACCATAGATGAGGTAGCGATCTACAACGCCGCGCTCTCGACGAGCCAGATCGCCAATCACTTCGCGGTCGGCACCAGCGTGGATTCGCCAAGCCCGACAGCCACCGATACCGCAACATCCCAAGCAACGGCGACGTTCACGGTAACGCTGACGGTGACGCCAACGGCGACGGCAACCAATACGGCAACAGTCACACCGACCCCCAGCGTAACCGTAACCGGAACTCCCGATCCTACAGCGACGGCGACAGATACACCTGCCGCCACGGCCACAGCGACGGCCACCGACACGCCGACGCCCACATCGACAGCCACGTCAACAGCCACGGCGACCAATACGCCGACAGCCACGCCGACAGTGGCCGCAACCGTCACTCCCACTCCGCCGCCAGGAGCACAAGTAGTCTTTGCAGTCGCAGATATTGCCTGCGATCCCCACGACAGTTCGTTCAACGGCGGCAACGGGACGAGTTCTACGTGCCAGGAGAAGTGGACGGCAGCCGAGGTGACCGGTGCAAACGCAGTGCTTGCCGTGGGTGACCTGCAGTACGACTGCGCAACGTTGACGCAGCTCCAACAATCCTACGATATCAGTTGGGGCGTGCTGAAGGGCATCACCTATCCTGCCGTCGGCAACCATGAGTACAAGACGACCTGCGGCAACCAGCCTGGCGCTGGAGGCTACTATACGTATTTCGGGTCGGCGGCCTCCCCGCTGGACACAAACTGCACAGCAAATTGCAAGGGCTACTACTCCTACGACATCGGCGCGTGGCATGTCGTCGTACTCAACAGTGAGTGCGCTCAGATAGGCGGATGTCAGGCCGGCAGTGCCCAGGAGCAGTGGCTCCGAGCCGATCTAGCGGCGCATCCTACCGCTTGCACGCTGGCCTACTGGCACCGTCCGTACTACACGTCGGGCTGGAGCGCTGGCGACGCGGAACTTCACGACATCTGGACCGATCTCTACAATGCGCATGCCGACCTCGTGCTCAACGGGCACGATCACGACTACGAGCGATTCAAGCCGCAGGACGCCAATGCCAACTACGATCCCGCACAAGGCATAACGGAGATCATTGTTGGTATGGGCGGTGACAGCCACGGCGGCTTCAACGGGAAAGCAGCGAACAGCGTCGTGCGAGATGGGACAACCTACGGCGTGCTGCAATTGACGTTGAACGCGAACTCGTATAGCTGGCAGTTCCTTGGAGATGGTCACGGCGGCTCCTTCACCGACTCCGGAACCGCATCCTGTCATTAGTTCGAAGCCCGAAAGCGCCCAAAGGGGAGACCACCATCATGCGAAATATCAGGACTTCGATACTAGCGACTTTTAGTCGAGTTCCGCAGAGCGTACGCCGCATTCGCACATTGGTTCCGTTGGCTTTAGTGTTGCTGCTGATTCTGGGAACTGCGGCACTGCTCGGAACGATCGCGTTTCAGCGGGCCAACACCCAGGCCGCGGCACTGCCTCCGGGTCATGCCGTCCTGGTGAGTCGCGCCGACTATCACTCCGAGACATTGCTCAACGGGCAGGATCTCGAGATGAACCTCGCCATCTCGCAAGTTGCGGATGACTGTCAAGCCCCCCTAAGCGGCGGCTACTGCTTGCGTTACAGCGTGGTGCTTCAAGAGAAGGCGGTCATGGTGGGCTACGGGGTGATCCCCGCGAAAGACGTGAAGGTGACCGCTTCGAGCATTACCATCAAACTAGACACCCGCAAGGTGCCCAACTTCGTCCAGGTCGTCGGCACTGGTGGACCGATCAACATCAGTTGGAAGACAGCGAATACGGCCTCCACCGTGTCCGCCGCCATGCTAAACAAGCCGCAAAAGGCAACGGCGCAGGGCGGCATCTCGACGTACGCGTTCCCGAACAGCGGCGCTATTGCGACCATCATTTACAAGTAGGAAGAAGGAGCGATTCCGCTCTCGCGCGAAGGCCCGTCACGCACATCATCACTCACCCGATACGAGACTCCTGGAGCGCCTACGCAGCACGAAGGCGCGCACCCAAATACGTCACCGACAAGGCGGAATGCTGAGCGGTACCTAGCTGACCCACGACCCCTACGAGCAAGCGTCCTCATCGATGCGAGCGCGTAGGGGTCGACGCATTCCGATTGCACTACTGCGTACATCCGTGACGTTCGCCGCTCCTGCGAACCTGTGTGTCGCATCCGTTCGAACACGCCACCAATGGCGCACATAGCGCACAGCGGACCGGCTGCAAACGACGGCGAAGTCTCGTGACGCATACGCAGCGCGGCAGGTTGCAAGGCCCTGCGCAGTTCGCCTCATGCCGGGCACTTTGCCCCCGAGTCAGGCATGGCATCATTGTCGCAAACGCGCATAGGGGTTGCGCGATATTCACAGTTGAGTGGCTCGCGTCATGATCAGCTCATGGACAGCATGGACAATACGTCATTGTTCGTCGTGTAGCGCGTTCGGGTTTCTCAGCCGCGTGCGGACGCGCCAACCATCTCCGCCGACTCATGCTGGTCTACCGCCTGTGACTCGCCCTCGCCGGGCTGGGTCCTTGGCTCACCGGCGCCGCTGCGGCAGGCACGCCGCCGGTACTCATCCCAGATCCGCTTGAGCACGTCGGCGCGAACCGCTTGAATAGCACGCGAGGCATCGACCACCTGTACGTGCGCGACTCGATCGCGCAATGCCAGGAGGCACTGTCGCTGCGCCTCGAGAGACTCCGGCGTATCTTCACCCTTGCGCGCATACATCACATCTCCTGGTACATCCAACACCAGGACGAGGTCAGGCGTGGGACACGAATGGCCGAGTAGCCACATATACATCCGCTTCAGCCTGCCCGCCGGCTGCGCAGCCGAAGTCAGTGCGTCGTAGACGTAACGATCAAAAATGACCATGCGGCCCAGCGCCTGATGACGCCTTGCCGCGAGGTAGCGGCTCCAGGCTTTTGGCATGCGGCCGGCGACTTCGAGTCCATAGCGCGCAAGTCGCAGTCCGGGAACGTGCCGCTTTGAGTGCGGGTCTGTGGGGCCACTTTTCCAGAGCCCCATGTAGACGGAGCGAACCGGGAAGGGCGATTTCCGGCTAATCTCTGTCACCAGGGTCGACTTACCCGCGCCATCCGGGCCCAGCAGCGCCACGCTGATGCCCGGTCGCCGCAGTCGGACGAGCGGAATCTCCAAAACTTGACCAGCGTGATTGGTGGCCGCGCGCCACCACGCTCGCAGCGGCGCGTGACGACGCCATCCCAGCGCGAACGTCGGCGCGAGTAGCGTCAGCTCATCCCACGCGTCCTGCCGGACACAACCCACCAATCGCTCGGCATTCCACTCGCGGGGGCAGGCGAAAGTGGCTAAGCGCGCGAGCGGGCCATCAATACTAGCGGTGCCGACCAACTCACGAAGCCGTGCCGCGCGATGCGGCGCGAAGTACCCTTTGTCGAGCATGCAGTGTAGGAATATCGTCCAGAAGGCGTCGTCGGCAGCCAAGCTGTAGCGTGCCCCCACCGACTGCCGGCGCGCCAGGCATCCGGCAGCGGCATACGTTGGCATGTTGAGGTATGGGCCGTAGGTCAGTTCGGTCACAACATCGAGCGTGATCCAGGTTTCGGTCGGTGGATGATAGCCGAGGAAGAACCTATGCGAGCCGCGTCCCAGCGATGGCAGCGGCACGTACTGGAGCGCTTCGAGAACCGCACGCGCCCGTGGTAGGTCGTCGGGCGCGATCAGCAGGTCAACGTCATCATCGCCAGGGTTCTGCAAGGTTGCCTCGCCGCGCAAGACGCACCAGGTGATGTGCTCTCTGTTGAAGGCCGAGAACGTCGCTTCCAGCAGCGGATGAGACGACTGCGCTCCCTCGGCCACCAGCATGTCTGCACCGCCGCGCTCGCCTGCTGCAACCTCAGTCGGCATTTGTTCCTCCACGGCCCGCAGCACGTTGGCCACGCTTATTTGGCGCAGTCCAGCCATTTCGCACTGGTAATTCCAACAGTTGCGCTCATTGTGGGCATTGTGGTCATCCTGGCAGGCCACGATCTTCGCCGCCAGGGAGTCGGAGGTACGTCGCAGGATGGTCGGCTGCCAGGCGCCAAACACGCCGGTGTCGGGCCGCGAAGGACCAGCCAGCACGACGGTCGGAATGCCCACCGCTTGCGTCAGCTCGAAGACGGCGACGTCAACGCAGACGCAGAGATTAGCGCGTGCCAACAGCGCCGCGACTTGGGGGAGCGTGGTCTGGCCGACAAGCGACACGGAAGTCGCCCCCATGCGCCGCTGAATGTCCTCAACATAGTGTGCTTCGTTAGCAGAACCTGTGAAGACAATCGCCGCGTGGTAGCGCGCCGCCAGGGTGTCCGCTAACTCGGCCCAGCGCTCTTGCAGCCACTGCTGGCAGGCCCAGTCGGAGCCAGGGTGCAGTACGATGAGGCGCTCGCCACCCGCAATCGCGTGGCCGCGTAGCAAGCGCGCCACCGCTGCCCTGTCATCTTCGGTGCAGGCGATCTGAGGGCGGGCAGAGTCGTCGGTCTCGATGCCCGCCGCCCGCAACAATGCCGCGTGCTGCGCAGGGTAGCTCTTCTCGCGGTCAAAGGCGCCGAGTTCGTGCGAGAGCAAGATGCGTGAGATGCGCGCGGGATAGTGCGCATAGCCGGCACGTTGGCCGCCTCGCCCGGCGAGGTATCCGAGGGCATGCTGGAATATGCCGCCCCAGTAGAACGTGATGACGAGGTCGTAGCCGCGGCCAACCTGCCAGAGCAGACCGAGCCACGCCGCAACTTGCGTGATACGCGTCCGCGCTCGCGAGTAGGGACGGTGCAGATAGAGTGTACTCGTGATCACGCGATCGAGGACCTCGACGCGCTCGAAACCCTGGATCGCGTCTGGATTCGCCACCAGTGTGATCTGCGCGTGCGGATGCTGCCGCCGAACCATCGAGAAGTACGGCGCGAGCCGCAGAGCTTCGCCCGCGGAGCACGGATCAACGATGAGCAAGATGCGCTGGACCGCGGCCCGTGCCGGCCAGAGGTTGCTCCAATGCGTAAGGCGTGATCGAACGGTGCTCACGGCTATGTGGCCCACCACCACGAGCGTGCCAGCCGTCTGCGCGATCAGCCATGCCCAGCCCGCTCCGACGATGCCCATGCTTGGGAGTAGATACCACGCCACCGCGAGCGCGATCGCCGCCATGCCGATATTGAGCATCGCGGCTAGGGCAAGTTGCCTGCGCACGCGCAGCACCGAGACGTACACGTTGGTGATCGCGTCCGGGATTGCCGAGACCACGAGTACCGTCAGCAGCGCATAGCCGTAGAACGAGTAACTTGCCCCAAACATGGACAGGATCAGATGCCCGCCGAGAAATGCGACCAGCATAGCCGGGGCTAGCAATGCCCCGATGATCAGCAGACTGCTCCTTGCCTTGCGGACGACATTCTCTGGGGTATTGGAGCCCTCGGCGAGCAGGGCCGTGGCCACAGAAGGTGAGACCATGAAGAAGAGGCTGCCCACCTGCCACGACGTATAGAAGTAGGCGTTGTCCGCGAACGAGAGGCGCGCGACGACGAAGACCGGCATCAGGTAAATAGGCGCGAGTGCGCCGAGGCTGATGAATTGGTGGCCGGCAACCAGCGAGAGCATTGAGCGCATCTGTGCCACGATGCCCTGCCACGTCAGGCGGTACGCGCGATTGAGGCGCGGGATCAGCGATACGCCGGCGAGGATGCTGCCGCCTGCGGCGAGGATCCAGGCAATGCCAATAACCAAAGCGCCCGCCCGGCCCAACAATATCGGAATCACCAGCAGTGGGACGCGCAACAACGCGAAGGCGGCGGTACGCACCAGGACGTTGCCAGCAGCGCGTTCGGCGGTGAATGTGGAGTCAAGCAGGGCAGCGAGTGTGAGCAGCGGCACACCGGCGATCACCACCAGCGCGAAGTCGCCGTTATTGGATTCCAGAGCGAACTTCGGTGCCACGAACGGAAGCGCCACTGCGGCGATTGTGCCGATCAATAAGCTCGAGAGAATGCCGGTGAGGAAGACCGCGTTCAGCGTCAGCGACCATGCCTCACCAGACTGCCGGCGAGGAAGCACCTGGATCAGCGTCGGTCCGATGCCTAAGTTTGCCAGGGTCGCGGCGAGCATCATCGTGCCGATCAGCGCGGATGCCAGGCCGACATCGTGGGCCGGATACATGTGTGCGGCGATGATCCAGAAGAGGTAGCCGGAGGCAGCGGTCAGCGCCGTCGAGGTCATGACATAGACGCTGTTGCGCAGCAATGAATCGACGCGAAAACGATTCCCCAGCATGCTCCACGCTGGATTGATAGTGATACTCAGTCGCTGGCTCAAGATGATGCCCTAACCCTTCTCGATGCTCGCGCATCACGATGCCGTTAGCGCGCCTCGCCGGCAGGGACGGCCAGCGGCTCGATCTGCGCGGCTGGCACGGTCAACAGAGCGACGTGCGCGTGCTGGCGGCGGCTGAGCACGTACGCCAGCGGACCGTAGAGCAACCCTTTGAGCTCTAGTCGGGTCAACTCTTTCGGGTAACCGGTCTGTTTGCCCGCGTGGTGCGGCGAACGCGAACTGAACGCGAAGATCAGCCCGCGCGGCAGTTTGCCGATGAAGCCAGGCAGCAGACGTGGCTTCGTCACCACGTTTTTGAAGATGCAGGCGGTAAGGCCCGTACCATAGCCCTGAATCTGGCGGCGGAGTTGGGGATATTCGCGATACGGCGGGTGGCGGACGATAGCGGCAGGCTGGTAGAAGAGCGAATGTCCAGCGAGGATCACCCGCAACATCGCATCAATATCCTCGCCGCCGAGCGTCGGGGTGGCGGGGCCAAGCTGCGGGTCGAACCCATCGATCGCCAGCAGCGTTGACCGGCGGAACGCCATGCTGCCACCCGCGCCGAAGCTACCAATGTTGTAGGGATACAGGGGGTTCTTCGCGCGATGATCCGTGAGATTGAAGAGGCGGCTCTCACACTGCTCCTTGCAATAGCCCCCGAACTGCTCGAACCACCCTTGCGCCGGTGTCTCCGATTCCATGGGCGTCACCAGCCCAGTCACGCAGACCACATCGTCGGCGGCACGAAAGCCGCGCACCGTCTCGGTGAGCCAATGCCTATCGACGAGCTCATCATCGTCGGCGAACGCCACGATTTCGCCTCGTGCGCGCACCAAGCCGGCATTGCGAGCGTTTGCGCTGCCCGCGCGATCTTCTCGGACGTAGCGCACCTGGGAAACGCTGCCAAAGGTCTGCTCGATGATCTCCGCCGTAGCGTTCGAACTCGGAGCGTTGTCGACAACGATGACTTCGTAGGCGTCCGCTGGATAATCTGATGCAAGCACTGAATGCACCAGGGCTACGACTTGCTCGGGCCGGTTATGCGTGGGGATCACAACGCTCACAAAGGGCGCGCTCGCCAGGAAGGACTCGCGCAATTCGATGCAGAGTGGCGTGTCGGTGACGGCAAGGCCGTCAGGCGTCAGCTCGTTGACTTCAGGGAGTCCGTCATCGCGAAGATGCTCGTTGATTTTTGCGCGGAGCGCCGCCCAAATGCCTCGGGCGAGCCGTTCGGCGCCGATGCCTTCGTCATCCGCGAAAAGTTCGATGACGCCGAGCGGTCGCGTGTGGAGTCGTGCCAGCACAAGCGCCCGACGGTACGCCATGCCGGTCGCCCCATTGATGGGCATCTCCACGGGCAACGCCCGACTGATCTCAACGTCGAGCATCGCCGCGGGTTCGAAGACCGGCGTCTGCTGCGGGGTAGATTGTTTTGCCGCTACCACGGGCGCACCTCGCCATCCCATATCACCCTCCCCAGCTCCGCCCCATGCCCCAGACTTCACACCAGATTGCGGTACACGAACACGCCTCACAGTGTTGCCGCTTCGCGCGCGGACTCCGGCGTGTACGACTTCAGCCATGCCTTACTGCGCGGCACGATCCGCCACATCGGACGTGCGACATTGCGTAGCGTGGCCTCCAGCGGAGTGATCCGGTGGTTGAGCAATTGGGCCAGGTCGGCAACGCTCGTGGTGCCGGTGACGACGAGCCGCGCAAGCTCGAAGGGATCGTCGGTAGACGAACTGAGCATGTTCTTCACTGCACATGCCGAGGTGTACCCCGCGGCACGCGCCATCCGCTTGACAGGGCCGCCGTTCCACCCGTGTGGATAGGCGAAACTCAGCACTTCATGGCCGAGGTGATCTTCGAGGATGGCTTTGCTCCGCCGAATCTCTGTGTTGGCGGCGGCGAACGGGATAGCGTCAAGTTGCACGTGAGTGTGGCTGTGTCCACCACATTCGATCCCGCTGGCACTCATCTCGGCGAGTTGACTCCAACTCACCATTGGGAGCGTCGTCTCACCCTCTTCGCGCAGCCATTCGCAGGTGCCCCCCACATAGGCGGTAGGGACGTAGAGTGTTGCCGGATACCCGTGACGCTGGAGCGCGGGGAAGGCATTCTCGTAGAAGTCCGCGTAGGCATCGTCGAAGGTCAAGATCACGGGTCGAGCGGGCAGCGCGACATCGGCGCTCATCCTGGCCTTGATGAAGTCCGTGACGGTGATCGCGGTGTAGTGATTTTGGCCCAGATACGTGAGATGTGCGTCGAAGAGCTCCGGCGTCACCGCCCAGCGCTGGAAGAGCGGGTTCGTCGACGTGGAGATGCTGTGGTACATCAGTATTGGAATAGACGAATCGTCCACGGGGATTCCTTTGCGAGTTTGTAGGCACTGGACAAACGTGCAACCGCTGTCAGCGGTGAGACGCCAGTAATCAACCGATGCGCCCGGATGGCGACTAGCGCGGCTTGGTCGCTTCCACCACGATAGACTCCAACCGGTTGAATTCGTCGGTGATGCGCAGACCGTGCGACTCAATGCCGCGCAGATTGACGTCGTCACTCTCACCCGGAACGCAGCGCGAGATATCGCCGAACCCACGGGACGCGAGCACGCTCCACAGCGTTTTCTGGTCGTAGATGAACTGATGGCCCCAGTTGCGGACGAAGTTGTTGATGACGAACGTATCCGCGCCCGAAAGGTTGTCGGGGAATTGCATGCCCGGCAGGAAGGCCTCGGTCGCCCAGGCGAGGTATCGTTGCTGAACGTCGGACTTGTCCGCGCCCGAGAGGTCGATGAGGAAGCGCAGATCCGGCGTGGAGAGCCGCAACGTGCCGCCGGGCTTGAGCACGCGGAAGACCTCTTTGAGCAGCCCCATTGCATCGCGGAAAGGGATGTGCTCGATCATGTGCTCGCTGAAGACGTAGTCGAAGGCGCCGTCGGGAAAGGGAAGCTGCTTGGTGGCGTCCACGAAGATAACGTCGCGCAGTGGGCGCGGAGGCACCCGTCCGCCGTCGTGTGATCCCTGGCGATTGGCGATGTAGACGCCCATCGAGCGCACTGGGTTGAGGTCTGAGTTCAGCCAGCCGGGCAGGATATTGCCGCCGCAGCCAATTTGCAGCTTGCGAACCGCATGCGATGCGAGGTAATTGGAAACGACCCGGTGACGCACAATTTGGTGCGGTATTCGCAGGCTGCCCCACACCGCGGACTTCACGCCACGCGGGGCGCGCTGTTCGAGACGCTCAATTTGCTGAATCATGTCCATCGGCCCCATCCTCCACTTCACCCGACATCAACCATCACTTGCCCACCGGTCCTGAGCGCACATGCGGCGCGTCCGCCTCCCTGAGACGCCCGGGCAGATCGTCGCGCGAGGCGCCGACTGCAAACGTGCAGGTTTATTCTCTCTCCAAAAGACGTTTGACCCAAGTAGCAAAGGTATCGCGCACCGGATACCTGTCGTATCACCTTGGCCCCCGCGCAACTTCGACGCCCAAACAACGTCATCGGCGGACCCACGAGCCTCCCACCAGCCACCAGCGCGAACCGCACGATCCATTCCTCACGCGCCTTACGCCGGCACATGCATGGTGATCACTTGGTATGGAGCAAGCGCGACAGCTTTGCCGTTGACGGAGACGGTGAGCGCATCTGGCGTCCTGTTGAGCAGCATGATCGTCGTTGATGATGCCACGGCGTCGACCAGCCCATCAGGCGCGATCGTCGTTTGCGTAAGCGTGGTGCCCGGGGCGAAATACTGTTTGAAATCGCGGTACGAATAGTAGAACAGCAGAGGCGACCCTCCGCCCTTCACGGTGTTCGTCCAGAGTCCTGGCCCGCTGCGACCCGCGTCGGACCCTCCCCAAGCGAGCGCCACCGCCCCGCCAGCTTTGAGGAATTCCATCATGGCGTAGGTCTTGACCGCATTGCTGTGGGCGTTATTGGTCCAGTCCGTATACGGGCTGGCGTACCATTCCGCCAACCAGATAGGCAGCGTCGCCGCACCGGGGTAGCGTGTATCGTCCAGCGAACGGATCCAGCGAACGATATCGGCAAACTTTTCGGAAGCGACGCCCGCGTAAGCGATGTTGACGCCGTCCTTGTTAGTGGACTCGGCATCGATACTGAGAAACGCGGCGCCTGTCTTGTGTTGCAGCCAATACATCACTGCATCTAGCGGGCGCTGATCGAAGGTTCCGTACGGCTCCGCGAGCGTCGACGGATTGCTTTGATCCGGGCTCGACCAGGTATCCATCACAGGATAGGGTCCGCCTACCTTCACGTCAGATTCAGGGATACCCAGGGAGTCGGCAACACTCATCAGCCGTTCGTAGACGAGGTTGTACATGTAGGTATAGCCGTGGGTTGCCACTGACTTGGCCGGATGCCCTGCGCTGACGGTGAAGTCGTAGTTGTTCGTGACGGGGTTGTAGTATCCCTTCAGTTCGTTCCAGACCTGGAAGTACCTGACGTTGTAGGGTGCCACCATGTAGCGTTCCGCCACCCGCTGCACGAGCAGGAGCCACGCGCTCATCTCGTCGTCGAGGATCCTTGAAGAGTACGCGCGAGTAGTCCATTCATCCTGTTGCGTCAGTGCGAGTGTGGTCCCGTTGGGCTGCAATTGCCCCTTCATCCACCACGGCGCCTCGCAGAGCGTAAGCACCGGAGTTCCCTCAGTCTCGGCGATGAGCTGTAGGCGCGCGTCGAGTTGGCCCCAATTGCTTGGCTCGGGCATCGCGGGATCTGGCCAGGGATCAGGCAGCCCCCAACCCATGATCGGCGTGTTTTGAAAGCTTACCGCGTTGGGCAGCAGTGCCTTCACCTTCTCGATCGCGGGGAGGCTGTTCTGGCCTGAGGGATAATCCAACGCATTGTCGACGTGCGTCATGCCCGGTGAGAATTGGCTGATGCCGAAAACGGACGAAGGGTTGGTCGTCACGCTCACGTCGTAGTGACCGCTCCCGCTCTGCCCAGACGCAGCGGAAAGCACGAATATGCCGCGGGCAGCGAGCACGATGAAAACTGCCGCCGCGGTGCCGAGAAGACACAGCCAAATTCTGGTTCGCATGCGTCGCTTCAAACCAGCTTTCTCCTCTGCTCGCGTAGGGCGCCCAGCCCCTGCACAATAACCCCTCCGGCAGTGAGCGCCAGCAGCGCGGCGAAGGCGACTGACGGCGACCACTTGCCAGAATAGAGCAGCGCCCCCGCGACGAAGGTATCTGCCGCCATGCTCAAAGCGATCGCTAACATCCACTCGAGCGCTGGATCATTGAGGCGGAAGAAGCGCACCAGCATCATGCCGGGGCAGACGAGCAGGAACCACAGAATGATCACCAGGTGCATCTGCGAATTGCCATTGACGAGTGTCACCACGCCCGCTGCCGCAGCGGAGAGCAAGATGAGCCATGTCCACGGGGAGAGCGTTTTCATCGTGACATCCTTCGCATCAGGTGCGGCGTTCGCAGGTGGTGGCCGTGGAGTGCGGCCGTATTCGGCGGATGGAAATAGGCGAGCACCTCGGCGTCAGGATTCGTGTAGGCGACTCTGAACTTGCCAGACGCCAGCAGCGCATTTTCTACTGAGGTAAACGCCGATGGTGGCACGCCGGCAAATATTTGCGCCTGCGCCTTCTGACTTCGCGAGAAAATCACATATGTCGAGGGGTATTTGGGGTTGGATGCCATGCTAAGGACGGCGCTGATGTCGTGCCCTTCAAAGGCGGCAGCCTGACCATGACCGACGTACAGTTGCGAGTAGGTATACTTTTCGAGATCCTGGTAGCGCCAGGGCGTTCCCGTCCACCCTTGCAGCAGCAGCGAATGGGCCGGAGCTACTTCGTAAAGATAGGCAACGGCATTGGCCTCGTTGTAGGTATAGAAGTCCGCGCGCTCGTTGCCATAACGCGCGAACATGAATCCCCCGAGCAGCACGATGCACGACACCAGGACGGCTGTAGCACCGATCGGCACCGACTTGGAGACGAACCAGCGCGACAGGCGGCCGGCCGCGCCTCGGTAAAATGTCAGACGCGTGCGAAATGCGGTGGCGGCGAAGAACGAGACGATCGGCAGAGTGAACATGTAGTAGCGCATCGCCATCTCGCCGCCGTACGGTTGCGCAATCACCAGAAGGATCGGCGCTACCAGCAACAGAATGAACGTGATGTCGTACGAAAACAGGGTGCCTTTGCCCCACCTGCCACCGCCAGCGGCCCACACGGCGTTTCTTCGCCAGCGTAGGAGCGCCCCTACGGCGGCGAGTCCCCAGATGGCCGCGGTTGACACGATGCGGAGATGCGAGACCAATTGATGTGCCGCGCTTCCGGCGACCAAACGATTCGTCACATTGGTGGAGGCGACTATCTGAACGTTGCCAAACGCCGCGAAATCCGAGGCCAAGTGCCCCGACAGGTAGGGCATTGCCGCCGTGAAATCCCACCCTACAATCATCGCCGCCAGGAGGATCGGCAGCCAGCGAGGCGTAACCCTACCAAACACGGTGAGCGCCGTCACGCTGAGTAGGACAAAGAATGGCGTGATGGGATGGCTGCAGACGCTGAGCGCGAAGACGGCGATGAGAGCGACCAAGAGCGCGAGACGCTTTCGGTGCTGCTCTGGCGTGTCGGCACTGTCCGAAAGCGCTGCCCAGCGTCGCAATCGTCGGCCGAAGACGCTGAGCGCGAGGACGGCGATGAGGGTGACGACGAGCACCGGATGCCTTCGGCGCTGCTCTGGTAAGTTGGCGCTGTCCGAAAGTGCCGCCGAGTGTATTCGGCCGAAATGGAGAGTTTCGGCGCCGTTCGACGTGTTATGCAAAGGACGGTAGGCGCGCACGCGCGCCCAGGCCGCTGAGCACCCATGCACCAAAGAGGCGATCGGCCCTTCTCCGGTTATGGACTTCGCCCGCGTCGTCTTGAAGCCTTGCAAGAGAATGGCGATGATTACGAGGTAGAAAAAGAAGTTCAAGCCTTGGGGATCGAAATAGTCTTGCCACACCCAGTCGGTGATGTAGAAGAACCAGAGCGCCAGCCATATCGTGCGCCGGTCGTGAGTCGCGCTCGAAAAAATGAGGTACATCGGCACGAGATAGAGAAGATTGTAGACGAACGAGGCCCACGCGGCGAAAGTCAGAACCGACGAGACGCCGGTGATCTTGGTGAGCAGACCCGTCAGCACGAAGAAGCCTGGCCAGTTGAAATAGGCGTCGAGATACGGATCTACCCCGCCGTTACGCAAGACATATTCGGTGTGGCCCGCGAGCCAATACGTCACGTCGAAGCGCGGCGCCTGCTCGACGAGCGCGGGCGTCGCATAAAGCATGAATATCAACGTGAACAGATAGAGTAGCAGCACAACGGGATGCATCTCGTCGAGCGCGCTCAGAACCAGGCAAAAGCCGAGCGTCACGCCAGCCAGTGCAATGATGCTGGAAGAGGGCAGTACGGACACCAGGCCAAGGTCGTTCATCGCGCTCACGTCGACCCACTGAAGTGAAACGCACCACAGCGCGAGCGAGCAGAGCGCGATGAGCGGTGCCGCCAGCACCGGCGTCAGCGTGGTCCACTGCCAGCGCGCACGTGCGCGGTAACGCGCGGCGCCAGCGAGCGCCTGCGAACCAATGACTCCCTGAACGGTTGAAACAACCAGCGCGCGCGCGACGATGAAGAACACGAAAACCGCAAAGATCCCGAAACCTAGGCCACGTACAACGCGCCGAACGCCCTTGCCGACCCAACCACCGTGAGCGGCACGACGTTCGCTGGTTCTGGTTTTCCGGGCAGTCCGGGCGTGCCCGGCCAATGAAGTAAAAACTAGTCGATTGGAAGACATTGCTCTTAGTCACCGTCTTCTTGCAGAAATCCGGCGGAGGAGAATCGATAACGTCGGCTGGCGCGCGACTGGTCGCCCACATAGCGTCGGAGCGAGCTATTCCACCCTCGAGTGGACTGTGCGAGTGTCCCAGTCATGTATCCGGCGCTAGTGATTGCCAGCCCAAGGACAATTGCCGCGGCCCGCGAAAGTCCGCCAGGGTCGCCGTGTGTGAATCCCTGCGCAAGATTGCGCGCAACGCCCCGTGGCAAAACTGAGCGGGTATATGCGCGCTCCGAAGACAGGCCGTCCTGCGCGCCTGCCAACTGCGCCACGAGCGCCTTCGAGCGTCCCTCGAAGTAGCAGCGCGAAACGAAATATCCCCAACGGGCACGACTACCGGGAACCATGTGTCGAATTGTAGAAGCTGGCTCATACAGGAACGCTCGCTTGGGCCACTTTTGTCGTGCTCGGATGCAGAGTTCAGTCTCTTCGCAGCCAACCGGGTGTTTGCCAACACGCCCCACTTCGCTGCGAAACGCGCCAATCGCCTGGAAGACTTCGCGACGAATACACATCGAACTGCCGATGAGATTGCGCACCTCGCTGCGAGTTACGGGCAACCCTCGGTAGCTGCAACCTACAACCCAGTTGAACTCAGCGGGAAACCACGTCGGCTGGCCGGTTTGCCACGCCGGCTCGATGCGTCCACCACAACCGAGAACTGCAGGGTCGTCGCAGGCGCGGACGAGCAGCTCCAACCAGTCAGGCGCGGCAACCGCGTCGTCGTCGAGAAACGCGATCAGAGAGCCTCGCGCCACGCTGACGCCCGTATTCCGAGCGCCGGAGAGCCCTCGCGTTTCCTGGTTCTCCAGCACGGTGACGCCGGCGAATTCGGCGCGTGCGCGTTGTAGCAATGTGTCATTGTGATCGACTGCGACAATGATCTCGATCGGTGCGACACTCTGCTGCTGAACCGAAGACACCGCCGCGCACAATTCGTTCCACCTGGCCTCTGTGTAGGCGCAAATGATCACGGATACGTCAGCTTGCACGGGCTTTCTCACAGTGCACCAGCGGGTTCGATGCTCTCCGAGCGACCACGCTCGGTCGAGACAGCTACGGCCGCCATTTCACGGACGTGTGCCAGGTGGTATGCGCGATGATGAATTCCGGGGGTCTTGATCGTCGAGTAGCGGCTCACCCATTCCTGGCCAATCATGCTCAACACGCGCCAACCGTCGCGGAAGGTGCGCAGGTGCGTAGTGCCGTGGAGCCGCAGCAGCTCGTGACTGGGGATTTCGACGATCTTCAGGTTGGCCTTGCGCGCGCGCAGGTTGATCTGCGTCTCGACCTCGAAGCCGTCACAGTCGACGTCGAAGAAGTCCAGGCAGCCGCGCCATAGGGCAATGTAGCCGTAGCAGAGATCGGTGAATGGGGTCTGGAAGAGCTGGTTGACGACCTCATTCAACAAGCGATTGCCCAACCGTCGCAATCGCGTGATGTCGTCGCTGCCGCCGGCATCGAGGAACCGCGAGCCTTTCACGACGTCCGCGCCAGCCAGCAGCGCCTCAACGAAGCGCGGAATCTCACGCGGGTCTGTCGAACCATCGGCATCCATCATGACGACAATGTCGCCTGTGCTCTCCGCCAACCCGCAACGCAGGGCGTTCCCCTTCCCCCTGCCATACTGCTGCACGATCTTGACATCCGGTATCAAGCTGCGGGCGACAGCGATCGTGTTGTCGGTCGAGTGTCCGTCCACGACGATCACCTCGGTCGCGATCTCCGCGATCGTCGGCAGAACGTGGGGAAGATTGTCGGCCTCATTCAACGCGGGAATCACGACACTTATTCGAGGATATCGCGTCTCCTTCTCCATCTGTTCACCCCCTCTGTGCTCCACCCTCATCTCAACTGCATCGTATTCGCGCATCAAGAGTTGACCTCTGAACGGTTGGCAGCGTGTCCGCGCGATGACTTGCTTTTGCGCGGGAGCGCTGACCTGGTCTGGTAGAGGCGGACGTAATCCGCTTTCATTTGCGCCAGATCTCGTGAGAGTTTGCCGATCTCCTCGTTGTAGAGCCGGTCAAGCGCCTCGAAGCGCTGCTGCAACTTGAGGAGCCCGATGGCAATGAGGTCTGGCCCGTTGACGGCTTCCTCATGAGAGGAGGCGATCACCTCGGTTTTGAATCTGCTCACATCACCCTCGCATTTCTGCGGTACATGGCACTCCGTGATTCCCGCCGAAGCTGGATCAAGGTGCTGTCGAACGGAGGAAGCTGGTGGATCAAGGGCACGATTTGCACAGCGCGCCAGGAACGGCGGAGTCTACGCAACTGTGCGAAGATGTACTCGAAAGTTCCACACGTACCCAGCGGCACACTCGCGGCAACGCCAGTGTCACGCGGGTATCGAACGGAGAAGAATTGCGGTCTACAAATGCCAGAATGCGCGCCCTCTACCCACCGTGCTGTCCTCACACTCCTCCCACTTCTCGCTGCCACACCGAATTGACACCCAGAGCGCTGGCAACAACTTCCGTTGCGGCTACCTCTGCACTTCCGACCCGCTACTCGCTTACCATCGGGCCGTTCGTTCCCGCAGACGAGTTTCTCCACCCCACCACGTTCACCCATCAATCTGCCGCACCTTTGACGGCGATGCGACCGCGAGCTCCTCACTAGATGACCGCGGCGACACGTACCAGCGAGTGTAGTACGCCCAGGAGTGCCGCTGCCCGGGAACTCCTGGGAAGGGCAAGCATGGTTAAACTCGGTGATGGCTCGTCTCGCGTGATGCCAATTATGAGGGGCGGCGCCGTGGAGACAAAGTACGAAAAGTATCGCCCGAGCGCATCATTGGTATCACCCAACCAACTTTGTCTTGAGCCCGAATGGATGCAAGTTGGTCCGAAATGCACAAGGTATAAGCCAATGCGGACCGCTAACCGGCCTCTTCGTCCTCTTTATGGCTGCGCGCCGCGACTGTGATGGCCTGCCAAACGTCAGAGAAGGGGCATCCTCATCTCGCCTGTGCGTAGCGGCGGAAGAGTCCATCGCGATAAGCGGCTCGCGCGATACTGTGCGCAAGTCTTCGAAGTCACAACTGTGCTAAATGTTGTAAAGCCGCTATGGCGCAGGTTGACTTCCAGCCTCGGACACCTTACCGTCTGATATATCGACCTGAAAGCGAAATGCGCGGCCGCTTGGTAAATGTGGAAGTGGATGTGGGCACTACGGCGGCGTGGTGGTGTAGGTGGTTGATGTGATAGAGGGACCGTCCGACCGCGGGTCGGTCGCGTCGCCTGGAATCGAGAAGGTGTGCTGTGACGCGCAAGATGTCGCGCAAGATGTCCGCGGCCCTGGTCGTCGTCGCGTTAGTGGCCGTCTGCATCGTCGGCGTTACCTTAGCCAAGAGCGGAGCAGCGCGATCAAGCGCGCGAAAAGCTGCCTCCACGCCGGTTGCCAACTTCACAGCTACCCCGACGACGGGTGTCGCGCCGCTGAATGTGCAGTTCACCGATATCTCATCAGGATCGCCGACGCTCTGGTCGTGGGACTTCGGCGACGGCTATACGGCGACGGGGAAGTCACCCGCGCACGTCTTCAAGGCCGCTGGGCAGTATTCCGTAAGCCTGTCGATCACGACGCCCTTGGGCACGAAGCGGGTCACGAAGACGAATGACATTACGGTGAGCGCACCCGCACCGCAATCTGGTTGGACCACAATCATCGACGACCAGTTCAACACGCCTGGCCTGCCAGCCCATTGGAAGCCGTACTCCGGCTCGTACCAAGGCGATGCCGCAAGTTGCACATCGCCCTCTCAGGCGCAGGTCCCCGGTGATGGTTATCTCCACCTGAAGATGGAGTACCGCACCTCGGGCGTCTGTGGACACGACTGGTACACGGCCGGCATGCAAATCGACAAGCAGTATGGCGGCGTTGACCAGGCAATTACCCTGCGCTGGCGAATCGTACCGTCCAAAGATCCCAATATCGTGCGCTCGACATACATCATCCCCATGCGCTGGGTACAAGACCCAAAATTCCAGTGGTATCAGGGCGAGGCCGACTACTGCGAGGGTAGCGGACTATACGATTGCTTCATCTATCTGCACTACGGGCCGAACTACCAACAGAATTACCACGACTTCACCGTCGATCTGACACAGTGGCATACCTTCCGCATCGAATCACGAGATCACACGGTCAGCGTGTTCATCGACGACCTGACGACGCCGGCGTGGGTCTACCATGGCGACGATACGACCGTTCCCGCCGCATTCATGCGCACCGTACTCCAGCAATCCTGCGCATTGAGCGTCGGATGTCCGCCGGCGTCCTACGCGGGAGACGTAGAAGACATCCAAATTGACTGGATCACCATCCAAAACGCCGTGCCACCGACCGCGAACACGCAAGCGGACACGCACCTCGCCGCCCCCACTCAAGAGACGCTCGTTTGCGCGTCGGGCACCGGCCACTCCCACGCGCTCGCCGTGACTGGCGCCCCAAGCGCAACGCCGAAGACTGTGATGTGTCTCGGCTCCTACACCGCACCGGTGACTGAACCACGTCGCCGACTATTGGCCGTCTCCATCTGATTCCGCGCGCTGGCGGTCGTTGCAGTGTGGCGTAGGCGCTTACCCAAGGTGGCATCGTGACACGCTGCGGGCAACCGTTCGGAGTCGGCGCGATGGCGTTGGCCTCGTCGCTACCACGCCACCGGTGCGGCAGTAGGCCGTTCGCTGTGCATTGCGTGCGAGGTTTCGACTACCAGGTGCTCTCGATCGCGACGTGTGCGGACAGTGTCCGCAACGGCTACGCGTCGTCCGACGAGGCGAACGGCGCGCCAAGCGACGTGTCGCTGAGGGAGCGGGCAATGATGACACGCTCTGGATAGTCCGACACGATGCCATCCACTTTCCAGTCGATGCAGCGGCGCAGGTCATGCGGCGCGTTGACCGTCCAGACGTTCACGCCGAGATCCGCGGCGTGTGCGTGGCGGACCAGGTCCGGGTCAAGGATCTGCGCGGCGGGGTGGATCGCTTCGGCGCCGAGCCCGCTGGCGACCGCGACGATGTCCTTGTGACGCCACTCTTTGCCGAACAGCGCGGCAATCCGCAGCCAGGGCAAGCGCTGCTTGAGTTCGACCAGCGACAAGTGTTCGAAGGACGATACAAGCAGGCGGGCTCGGAACGCGTCGTCGAGGGATTCGAGGATCGGCGCGACGACGCGAGCGGTCTCGATACACCTATCGGACGTCTCGCCTTTGATTTCGAGATTGAGAGCTCCGTTGCGCGCGCGGACGAGTTCGAGGGTTTCTTCGAGGGTCGGAATGCGCTGAGGGATGCGTGGATAGCGTCCGGCGTCCAGAAGGGAGAGTTCGGCAAAAGCGATTTCCGCCACCTCCCCGGTGCCGTCGGTGGTGCGGTCGACCAGTGCGTCGTGAATGATGACCGCGCGCCCATCGCGGCTGATCTGCACATCGCACTCAATGGCATCGGCCCCCAGATCGAAGGCGACAGCGAAGGCGAGTAAAGTGTTTTCGGGTGCGTAGGCGCGGGCGCCGCGATGTGCGACGCAAAGTGGCGAGGGTTCCGTCGTGGTCTCCTGGGTGGTGTAGGCAGAGTGATTCGCGGGTTGAGGTGGTGTCTGCGGGCGGGTCGCGGTCGTCGTGGCGATGTGTCTCTCATTCATGCGAGGTGCATTGTCCGCCTTTCATGGCAAGCCTTTCCGCCAAGCGTAACACACACGCACGCGCACGCCAAGCCGATATGCTTGAAAGCGCTAACCTTCTGTCGAGAGGTTGCTCTCGGCGTTGCGCTACAATGTCTGATAGACACAACCATGGCGCTCTGCCGGCAAAGGTCTCGCCATGGTTGACTCCAAGCATAGCGTAGGCACGTTGCGGTCCATCGCCCATATGCAACCAGCAAATTGGCGTGTTCACAAAGGGGTGAGAAAGCGTATGCGAAGCAAGGTAACAGTCGTCGGTGCTGGCAACGTTGGTGCGACGCTGGGCCAGCGCGTAGCGGAGCGCGACTACGCGGATGTCGTGCTGGTCGACGTGATTCCCGACATGCCCCAGGGCAAAGCGCTCGACATCCTCGAAGCGGGTCCGGTTATCGGCTACGATTCGCTGGTGGTCGGCACGAATGGCTACGACGAGACGGCGAATTCCGACATCGTGGTGATCACATCGGGCATCGCACGCAAGCCTGGGATGAGCCGCGACGACCTGGTAAAGACGAACCAGGGCATCGTGACGCAGGTGACGCAAGAGATCGTGCGGCGGTCGCCAAACGCGATGCTGATCTGCATCACCAATCCGCTCGATGCAATGGCACAGCTCGCCTTCAAGGTCAGCGGCTTCCCCAAGCAACGTGTCATCGGCATGGCGGGCGTGCTCGATACAGCGCGTTTCCGCACGTTCATCGCGCAGGAGCTGGGCGTCTCGGTCCGCGACGTACAGGCGTTCGTGCTCGGCGGCCACGGCGACACGATGGTGCCTCTGGCGCGCCTCTCGACGGTGGCAGGCGTGCCGCTGCCGGAGCTAATCGCCGCGGATCGGCTGGCGCAGATCGTCCAGCGGGCGCGCGACGGCGGCGCCGAGATCGTCAACCTGCTCAAGCAGGGCAGCGCATTCTACGCCCCCTCGGCCTCGGCGCTGCAGATGATCGACTCGATCCTGCTCGACAAGAAGATGATCATGCCCTGCGCGACGTACCTCGACGGCGAGTACGGCATCACTGGCCTCTTCGTCGGCGTGCCCGTCAAGCTCGGCGCGGCGGGCGTGGAGGAGATCATCCAGCTTGAGCTGACGGAGGACGAGCGCGCGCAGCTCCAGAAGTCAGCGGACTCGGTGCGCGAGCTGATCGGCGTCATGGGGATATAGATTTACACTTTCTCCTAGCCCCTCTCTGCGAGTGCAGGGAGGGGCGCGAAGTTTTGATCGGCCGCGAAACATATGGTGCTCGCTATGATGTGAGCACGACGAAAGTGGCAAGCATTCAAGACGGTAACGGGCTGACCGATACCCACATCAACTTTCCGTCAAGCCGAGTCAATTACTTGATGTTCCATGAAGCGCGAGAGTCCTAGGGTCTTTGCACGCAGTATTGCTGCGACTGCGTCGGCCTCCCGCGTCAAGGATAGTATTTGCTGCTGTAAGTCCTCAAGATGATTCGCCTCTTTCGGAAAGAGCCTAATTATCTCGGAGTATGGCACCCGTGCCGGGAGGTATTTTCGCAAGTATCGCTCGATCATCGTCTTCGTTGCTGACCGCGCCTCGGGATTGGGCTCAACCTCACAGAGGAATGTGCAGCCAGTATTTATTGCCTTTCCGAGAGTTGCAGTCTTTGCAGCAAGGCAGCAAATTGCCAAGGACGTGCCCATAACCCGCAAAGATCTGATGCTCGACCAGCCCAAAAACGTGATCCCAGGTCTCGGCTCCTCGAACTCCGCAATATACACACATGAGATCCTTATCTGGATCTTGTCCGAGAGTTCGGAGCGCTGCGCACACTCGTTCATCATCATATTCGTCGTTCGGAGCGAGTGCCGAAGCAAACGCATGATTAATAGTCGTTCGCCTGCGTTGATAGATCACATAAGGGCGCAAGTGTGACTTCAAGCTTGTTCTCTTCACGGCCACCATAGCCCTCTCGTTAACAGGTGAAACAGGTCGGCACGGCGACCACACCCCTGACTTCAGTATTGCCTGACATAAAGCCAAAGAAAAGGGGGATGCACCCGAAGTGGATGCATCCCCGAAAGTTCAGCCGTTGGGCTGAGAGTGGTTAGGCGGCGATGGGGTTGATCGGCGTGGGCTCGAAGGTGGGCGTCGGCTCACCCTCGGCGGAGACGACCACCGCGTCGTTCGCGACGGTCAGCACCGCAGTCTGCCCCGGCTTCAGCTCACCCGCCAGGATGGCGTCGGCCAGCGCGTCGTCCACGTGCGTCTGGATCGCCCGGCGCAGCGGACGTGCACCGAACTCGGCGTCGAAGCCCTCGCGCATCAGGAAGTCGCGCAGGTCGTCACCGTAGCGCAGGTTCATGCCCTGCTCGACCAACCGCCCCGCGACCTTGGACATCAGCAGGTCCACGATCTGGCGCAGCTGCTCGCGCTCCAGCGAGTTGAAGACGACCACCTGGTCAATGCGGTTGAGGAACTCTGGTCGGAATGCCCGACGCAGCCCCTCAAGCGCCTTGGCGCGGCGCTTGGCGTCCTCGCTCGCCGCCTCAGACTCTGCCTCGCCCCAGCGTGGGGTCGCGAAGCCGATGCTGTTGCGCTTGATCTCCTCCGTCGCCACGTTGCTCGTCATGATGATCACGGTGTTCTTGAAGTCCACCGTGCGGCCCTGACCATCGGTCAAGCGACCATCATCGAGGATCTGCAACAGCGCATTGAAGACCTCTGGATGCGCCTTCTCGATCTCGTCGAAGAGCACCACGCTGTACGGGCGCCGGCGCACCTGCTCGGTGAGCTGACCGCCCTCGTCGTGCCCCACGTAGCCCGGAGGGCTGCCGAAGAGCCGCGAGACCGTGTGCCCCTCCATATACTCCGACATGTCGAGCCGGATGATGGCATCCTCACCGCCGAACAGCTCGGCGGCCAACGCCTTCGCCAGCTCCGTCTTGCCGACGCCCGTCGGGCCCATGAAGAGGAACGAGCCGATAGGACGGTTCGCATCCTTCAGGCCGGCGCGCGACCGGCGGATGGCGCGCGAGACGGCGCCGATGGCCTCGTTTTGGCCGATGACGCGTACGCGCAGGTCGTCTTCCAGGTGGCGCAGGTTCTGCCGCTCGGACTCAAGCATCTGGCTGACGGGCACGCCCGTCCAGTGCTCGACGATCCGCGCGACGTCCTCCGGCGTCACGAGCAGCGTCGGTACCTCGCCCGCCTTGGCACGGGCCTGGTCCAGCTTGCCCTGGACCTGCAGCTCGCGCTGGCGCAGCTTGGCGGCGCGCTCGTACTCCTCAGCGACGGCGGCGGCCTCCTTCTGCTGCTGGATGTCACCCAGCTCGCGCTCCAGGTCCTTGATGGTATCGGGACCGACCAGCCCGCGCTCGACGGCCTCAAGCTTGACGGCAGAGGACGCCTCGTCCATCACGTCAATGGCCTTGTCAGGCAGGAAGCGATCGTTGATGTAGCGGTCGGAGAGCTTGACGGAGGCTTCGAGCGCCTCGTCGGTGATCTTCACGCCATGGTGCCGCTCGTAGTTCTCGCGCAGCATCCGCAGCATGTCGAGCGCCTGCTCGACCGACGGCTCACCGACCTTCACCGGCTGGAAGCGGCGCTCCAGGGCGGCGTCCTTCTCGATGTGCTTGCGGTACTCGTCGAGAGTGGTGGCGCCGATGCAGCGCAATTCGCCACGCGCCAGCGCCGGCTTGAGCAGGTCGGCGGCGCCAACCGCGCCCTCCGCGTTGCCCGTCCCGACGACGGTGTGCAGCTCGTCGATGAAGAGGATCACCTCAGGGTTCTGGCGCACCTCTTCGAGCACCTGCTTGATGCGCTCCTCAAACTGGCCACGGAACATCGCCCCGGCGACGGCGCTACCCATGCTCAGCGAGACGATGCGCGCACCGCGCAGGCTCGGAGGCGCGCTGCCGTCGACGATCTTGCGGGCGATGCCCTCGACGATCGCCGTCTTGCCGACGCCCGGCTCGCCGATCAGCACCGGATTGTTCTTCTGGCGGCGGCCAAGAACCGTCAGCACGCGCCGGATCTCCGGCTCGCGCCCCGCCGCGGGGTCGAGCTTGCCCTCGCGCGCCTCAGCCGTCAAGTCACGGCCAAATTGGTCGAGGGTGGGTGTCTTGCTGTTCTTGTCCGCGGTGCGCTCGGCAGTCGCGGTGCGGCCATTGCCGGAAAAGCCCATCGGGCCCGCGCCGTTCAAGCCACCGAACATGCCGCCCATGCTGCCGAACGGGCTGCCAGCGGAACCGCCCATGGCGCCCATCTGCTCGCCCATCAGCTCTTCGGCGCACTGCCGGCAGAAATAATGCTGCTCTCGGCGTCCGTTAACGACGGCGTCGAACCGCACGCGGGCGTCGTTCTTCTCGCAGCGTTCGCATTTTGGCATTCGTGTGTACCTCTTAGGTAGAAATGTTTCGCGGTTGTCACCGGACGCTTAGATGTCCTGTGGCTCATCCTCAGCACTCAGTGGCCGAAGTTTACGCGGCCTGCCGCGCGGCCTGCGCTCTGGGAGCTGCTCCTCGAACTTTTGAATGACCTCGTCGGCGTCGAGCGCATCCCCCGCCATGACGAGATAAGCGCGCGTCCACAGACTTGGAATTCGAGTCAACTCCGGGAACTCATCACGCAACACCCGTGATGTGTAGGCTTTCACCTGGCAGACAATGGAGTGCGGAGCAAGCGTTGGCGGCGCCTCTGCCGCCAAATAGACCCGATCCGGAAGGATCACCAGCGTGATAGGTAGGAAGTCGTGACCCTCCTCCGCACGCTCGCGGATCAACTCTTCGAGCCGCCGCGCGATCTCGCCGCTCAAACACGCCTTCGCCCGCATTGGTGACCAGACGAAGTGGTACGTGATGTGAAACGTGTCGGACTTATTCTGTCGTTCCATGTGTCACATCTACACCTATTATAACGTCCATCCACTCGAATGTCCAGAGTTCGGAGGACCAATTTTGTAGCTTGGTGAAAGTCACCTACACAATTATATCGCAATTGCGTCGCCGTTGCACGCCCTCTGCTCCAGTGTTGGGACCGATGTATCCACGATACTGCCGACGCGGTATGCCGCAGTAGTCAACGAACTCAGACCGGCGGCGCTCACCTCGCCGCGCGGAAATGTCGGCTAGCGCACAGACTGCATGAGGCTCGCCAGGCGCGCACCGTCGATCAGTACGAGGGCGGGCGCGTGTGCCTCTGCCAGGGCTCGCGCATGACGCGTATAGCCCGAGGTGGTAACGTAGAGCCCGTGCTCGGCGCGATGGTGGATCGTCATCATTCCCAGGAACTGCTGAATTTCCGGAGAACCGACGAGCTTCTTCGCGCCATACCGCTTGCACTGGACGACAACACGCTGGCCCGTCGCATCGACGCAGGCGAGGTCCGCACAGAGGTCGCCGCTGCCGCCGGTGTGCGTAACGCTTCGGTAACCGATCTCGCGCAGTAACTCGGCGACCACTAACTCAAAAGCTGTCGGCGTAAGCATACGCAATCCATCGATCGTGCGCGTCTGGTCGCGCACGACTAACCGTTGGCGCTTGGCAACGCCGCGAGCACGCACTCCCCTCCGCAGCCACAGGACTACGCTCCCGATAGCGATGCCGCCTGCGAGAATTGCGAGTGACGGCGCGAGCCAGGGCGTCTCAGTGGCGATGCGGCGCGCCACGATCGCGGCGCGCTGAGCAAGCAGGACGAGCAAACCCAGGGCGAGAATTATCACGGGCACCAGCTCCCACGAGACTCCCGCACTTCCGCGCTTGCGTGTTGTTCTCCCTGCCCTCGAAGCACTCATAGGAGCCTCCTTCGATCGATGCGCGGCTGCCAGGTCATCGTGGCGAACATGCGCCTTCGCCGCGGCTACCCGCGCCACCGTCACGGCGGGACCCTCGACGGCCATGTCACACTCCTCCTCGCAAGCCCCTTGCCATGGCGCATCGGCGCATCCTCACCTGCTCGTACGGACGTCATCCCCCTCCGCGGAGTCGACTCGCTTGGCGATTGACAGCGAGTCGAAGCTGCGGCGGTTCTGCGCACGATTAGCGCTCGCGCTTGTGTCGCAAAGTGGCACCCTACTTGCTCTCAATCGACTCAGCCTGCATGCATCGCCTCTGAGACTGCTGATTAAAGGGGGCGCAGCGCCGAGAAGGGTACTCGGCGATCGTCAGGTTCACGACAACGCTGAAGGCGTTGAAAGGAAACAGGCGTGAGGAAGATCGAGTACGCGGTTGGCGCGGCGGCAGTCTTCATCAATCAGTTGCATCGCGAGAACTTTGACCGCGGTATGGTCGCGACTTTTGGCGAAGGATTTCGGGTCCATCAGCGTCTAACAGGCCACGAAGCGCAGTTGGAGAACGCGCTCGGCTCGGTGTTGCGCAGCGCTGGCGAGAGAAACACGCGTCTCTATGATTCTCTCGAAGATGTCGTCAAGGTGTTCCTGCGGGATGCGCAGCCAGGCAGGCCCAAACTGTTGACGGTGATCACCGACGGCCAAGACAATGCAAGCACCAAATATCGAAGCAACCCCGAAGGCATCGGGCGCTTCATCCACAACGCCTACAGCAGCGAGACGCTGAATTTCATGTTCGTAATCGGCGTGGGGAACAATCAGCAGATCGATGCCCAGGGCCTTGGGCGCATGGGCAACGCCGGCAAATTCCCCGCCATGAAGATCGACGCTTTTCCCCTGCTTATGCAGGTCTTCCTTCAGATCGCCATTGAGGTTTCCACACACATCGAAGGCCGGCGCCGCAGCAATGGCAACATGACGTGGGATGAGATCGCCGAGGTCTACCGCGTCTCAGAGACGCCGCTTGACTATGGATTCCTGATCGACGTGTCGGCCTCGATGAACGAGCCAGGCGACATTTCTCGCGCGCAGATCGTCTAACTGGCTTTCCACTCGGTAAGCGTCGCGTTACTGATGACTATACTTGAGTGGGAGTTAACTGCATCACGTGCCGGTGAACGGCAGTACCCAGAATGGAGCGGATCATGTTTTCGGCATTCCTACCGTTCTTTAAGCGTTCGCATTCAGAGGCATCTGCGGAGAAGCCGATCACCGACGTCGCGCAGTTGCGGTCGGCCATTGCCGAAACCATGCAGGCAATGGCGAGTGACCCCTCGGCCACAGCGGGCATGCACGCCGAGATCCTCACAGATTCCTCGTCCTGGAAGGACTCCAACGCTGAAGATGGTCGGCCCGCGAAGTACGCGACCTTTGCGGCGCTTGTGGCGCAAGCTGCGGGAACCGCTGCTGCAGCGGACGAGTTCACGCTGACCTTGCCGGCGGAAACCACCACTGGCGCAGCACCGAGCACCAATCCGCGCGCCAACTCATTTGAAGCGTTCGCTGCACGGTTGCCAGAATCGCTACGTAATGCGCTGACAGACATCGACGCCAAGAGTCCGGCGGCGCTCGTCGCCGAGCAGGACCATGCTGAGACGCCGAACCAGCCGCCAGTAGAGCCGCCATCGTCCCGCCCGCCGTCGGCGTGGAATATTCCGCCCTCGCGCTAGGGAGCGTACACTGGCCGTACGGTGCTGCCCAGGTTTGGCGTCGGCGCTGGCTCCGTGTACTGTGCAGTGAGCCACGCGTACACTACTCGTCCTCAGCCCCCGCGCCAAGCAGCGCGTCGATCTCGGCGAGGCACGCTTCACGATCGCGCTGCCAGCGGCGATACGCAAGACGGTGGACACGCCAGCCCGCGCGTTCGAGGATACCCTGACCACCGACGCTGTCGAGCGTCGGCACGTCGCGCGTGTGGACGACGGGGCGCTCAAGGTCGCCGTCGCAGGCGATGGCCAGCGCCTGCGTGCCGCGCTGCGCCACCACATCTACCGCGAAACCGGCGACCGGGTAATCGAGGAAGACCGTGTATTCGCCGCGCGCGCGCAGGGCTTCCGCCAACTCGCGCTCGAACGTTGTCGCGCGCTGAGGAGCATCCTCTGGGCGCTCCGGCCTCCAACAAATCGCTGGCGTAACCAAGGTACTCGCCGAGCAGGTGCCCCGGCGGCAGGTTGCCTGGCGTGAGCGCTGTGTAGATGACTTGACGCTTGCGCGCGCGCGTCACCGCGACATTGAAGAGATTATCGTTGTTCATGAAGGTCACGGTGCTGCGATGCGAGCTGGGGTCGGCACAGAAGCTGAGCAGCATGATGTCGCGCTCGTCGCCCTGGAAGGTATGCGCCGTGCCCACCGTGATCTCGTGGTCTTGCAGAATCTTCGACTTCAACTTGCTCGCCAGCATGCGCCCGACATAGTTCACCTGATCGCGATAAGGTGACAGCACGCCAATCGTCGACTTCTCGTTCGGCGCCTTCTTGGCTTCGGCCTTGGCGATCTTGTTGATCTCCGTGAGAATCGCCTCGGTCTCGGCGGTGTTGTAGCCAGCCTTCTCGCGTTTGCCGTTGACCTTACGCAGTCTCCAGGCTGCGCACGCCGATGGTATCTGGCCGCTTGGTCATGATGCGCAGCGCCTGCCCGTAAAAGCGCCGATTGCTGAACTCGATGATCTGCGGCAGGCTGCGATAGTGCTCGTCGAGCAGCACCACATCATCCTGCGAGGGCAACGCGCCGTTGACCACGTCGAGCAGGCTGTGCGTGCGATAGTTCCACTGCGAACGCTGGCTGGCGGTGAGACCGTGCTGCGAGGCAAGCGCCGCCTGTCGATCTTCGCGCAGCCACGAAAGGTGACGCAACTGTTTGGGGTCGCCGCAGACGATGGCGCGACGGGCGCGATAGAGCAGCGGCAGCGCGCTGGCAACATCGCACTGCGACGCTTCGTCCACGATCACCAGGTCAAACATCTCGCGGTCCAGTGGCATCAGTTCGGCGGCATGCGGATTAGTCGACAGCCCAGATCGGGAATGTATGCAACAGCGCCGAAAAGTCCAACTCGGCGAAGATCTTGTCCTGCTCGGCGGTGCTGCGCGCCTCAAGCGCCGTCTTGAAGAGTGCCAGCGTACGCCGGTTCAGCCGCAGCGCCTCCGCCAGCGCGTCTCGCCGCCGTACGGCGCAGCAGCTCCCCGACGAGCTTGCCGCGATCTGCCCGCAGGCGTGACGAGCGCGTCAGCAGCGTGTTGATGTCATCGCTTCGCGCGAGTTCGTGCTCGACGTCGGAGAGATCTGCGCGGGCCGTCTCGCGTTGCAACACAGCGCCAAGCTGCGGGAGATCGCGTTCGGCCATCCCCATGCGCGCCACGATCTCCGCCGCGATCTGCTCACGCTTCTTACCGCCGCCCCCGAAGATGCTGCCAAAGGGACTCTTGCTGCTCTCAGCGCGACGCAGCTCCTCCTGCATGCGCTCGATCTCGTCCAGCCCGAGCGCCTCCGCGGCGGCTTCGTCATAGCGTGGCGCCCGCGTCGAGCGCAGCGCCCGTGCGAACTCGCTCCACTGCTCCTCGAAGCGCAGCAACGCGCCGATTTCCCCGTCCACCCGCGCCAGTTCGAGGTCCGCGCTGCGCAGGCGCTCCTCCAACATCTCGATCTCACCGGGTCGCGGCTTCTGCGGCGCGCCCGTGCCGTCGAAGAGGTTGTCGAGGAATTGGCGCAGTTCCTCGCGGTACTTGCGATCGCCGCCGCGCAGGATCACGGTGAGGCTGCCAAGGTGCGGGCGCAGCTTATCGACGACGACGTCCACTGCCTTGTTCATCTTGGAGGAGAGCAGCACCGTCTGTCCGCGCGCCACCGCGTCGAGAATCAACTGGGCAATGGTGAACGATTTACCGGTGCCCGGCGGCCCGATCACCAGCGTAAGCGGTCGATGCTCGGCCTGCCGCAGCACGCGCGTCTGCGCGGCACTGAGCTCCGCGCCGCGAGAGGATCGGCCGCCCATCCGCGACGACCTCAGCGGGCTTGCCGCTCGGGCTCGCTGGCTTAGGTTTGGCGGCGTCGCCGAAGATCGCGGCGAGCGGCAGCGACATATCACCAACGTTGCTCATTTGCAGCAATTCGGTCAGCACTCCGCGCGCCTCCGTCGGGCGGCGGATCAGCGCCATCGCCGACGCGCAGACCAGTTGCACTGGGCTGTCGTGCTCCACCAGGAAGCGCAGCGCCTCCTCGGTCTGGAGTTCCGGCCACGCCTGGAGGTCGTCTGTACGGAGATCGGGGATCAGCTCCGCGACGACATTGGTGAACTCGCGGATCGTGGCCACGTCGAATGGCGCAGTCGGCACCTGCGCAAGGATCGCCTCGGCGTATGCCTGTGCCTGCTCGTCGTTCTCGGCATCGATCAGCGAGGCCAGCAAGGGGAAGTTGATACGCTGCTCTTCGAGGTCGATCGACATCCACGCCTGCGAGCCTTCATGCTCGATGCGCGCGGGCCAGTAGAGGAGCGGCGCGCAGTAGAGTTCACCGCGCTTCTTCGGGGTAGAGGATGGTCCGCGGCCGACGAGGAAGAGCGATCCATAGACCAAGAATTTCTCGCGCCGATTGACGTCCGCCGCGTTCTGCGCGGTAACGGCGGCGCCAAGCGGCATTTCAAGCTGACCCGCCTGCCCTGTCAGCAGGAGTTCCGAGACCTCTGCAAAGGTGACGTACTCCGCCTGATTCTTGTCGAGGACGCTGGTGAGGATGCCGCCGCGCGAGTCCGCCGAGAAGCAGTCGTGATAGTAGCGGCAGACGCCGGCGAAATGCGACGAAGGTACGACAGGCGAGGGGGTGCGGAGCGCCTGGGCGGAAGCGGCGTCCGGCCAATCTGAGACGGGTGTCAGGCCGCTTCGCATAGGCGAATCCACGGCTATCGAACCCTCTACAGTATCCCCCGTCGTACGTGCACGTCGAAACATAGCTCGAAGTCTCCCTCGCGGTCGCACGCGCAATGCATCCTGCCAACGCCGTGCGCTACCTGGCGCGGGGAGTATATGGCTGGCTGAAAAACGACGTCAAGCAGGCTCCCCCATTGGGGCGATGGCAAGGAGGACCATCGGGGGAGCAAACGACCATGATCACGCAAAAGCAGGCGTTCAGGCAACCACGCCGTGCACGCCGCTAAACCCACGCACGACCACCTACCCAGCGCAGCGGGGAAGCAGCGCGCGCATGTTGTCCCCATGCACGTGCTCCAACACGCGATCCGTCAACCATGCCAACCGCTTAGCCACTCGACTTGGTGCGCGAGGGCGCGGACGTAACACCTCTTCCACCGACGGGAAATAGGCTGTGCGGGCGCGTCGCGTCGCTCATCGGCTCGTAGTCTGGACCCTCGAATTCCAGCAGCGCAGCGTGGGTCCAGGGCGCGCAGCAAAGCACCTCAGCCATAGCAAGCTGCATCGCATGCTGCATCGTCTTGAAATCGTGGGTAATGCAGGCGATGTCCACTTCGCGATCCTGCCAGTGGGCATCCCGCTCTGGCAGAAGCTCCTGAAGCACCCTGTACTCGCGCAACAGCGCCGTCGCGCAGGCAAGCACCACATCTACTTGTCTCGACAACTGCACCGAGGGGTGCGATGACGTCGGAACGTCACGTCTCTTGCGACTCATCGTCATCTCCTTTGAACGAACCGTGTGACCGACATGAAACCTTCGCTCTCCTGCCGACGACTCATCATGGCGATGGTGCTTTCCTTTCGCGAAATAGGGAGCCAGCGCGCTTCCCCACCGACGACGTCTGGCAACTGCTCAGTGTCGAACACGTCTCCGTTCCTGCATCCCCCCGCCTGTGCCAAGCCCGCTTCAGGTACAGTAGTTCCACCCGGCCACGTTGGCGTGCGTTTCCGTTGCCCCCGCCCCGCAGGTGGCTGCTCGCGGCAGTCGTGCTCGGCGCCGAACGCCAAGCCCAGAGCTGTACCAACCATTTGCCGATACAGCAAACGACCGATGTTCTTGGAGGACTGCTCCCCCACGCGACTTCACTCCTTGTATATCACAATTTTCCAACAGTTTTCACTCCGGCAATTTCTCGACACCTCGGGTAAGAGAAGTCTAATGATACAGACTGAGTCGACGGTGAGCCAAAGCTGAGACAGCGCTGAGAGTCGGAAAAGCTTTCCTTGACATTTCATTTACCGCAATATATAGTGACCGCGATAGTGAAAATTTTCACCGACGTCGCCTTTGTCCAACGCATAGCGCGCCGCATTAACGCGTGCGAGGTGTGAACCCATGCGCAAAGTAAACATCCATGACGTCGCCAAGGAAGCCGAGGTGTCCATCGCCACGGCATCTCGCGCGCTAAATGCGTACAGCCGCAGCGGACCGATCAACTCGGAGACGCAGGCGCACGTGCGGGAGGTCGCAGAACGACTCGGCTATGTCTCGCCAAGCGTCCGCGGTCAACGGCGCGATCAGCGGCCCACCGTTTTGGGGTGCGTCGTGCCCAACCTCGGCAACCCGTTTTATGCGGAATTAGCCCAAACCCTCGTCGAACAGGCGCGCGTGAAGAACTGTCGGGTCCTCATCGCGGCAATTGGGGATGAGGGAGACATACGCACTGAAGCTTCCATTCGAGTCAGCGGTCAATGCCCTGATTCGGCAGCGGGTGCAAGGCATCATCGCGGTCCCTACTGGCTCACCCGCCGAGGCGACGCTCTGGCAGTCGGTGCTCGATCACCACATCGCCCTCGTCTTCGTCGATCGCGAGATGCGTTGGGAACCCCGTACAGTGGACGCGGAATCGACTGGGGCGAAACGCAACGTCGATACCGTCACCATCGACAACAAGAAGGGCGCGCACGACGCGACCTGGCATCTTTTCGTCAACGGCCACCTCCGGGTTGGCATCCTCTGCGGGCCCGACACCACCTCAACATTGCGAGATCGCCTCGACGGCTTTCGAGATGCGCACACGGTGAAAGGACTTCCGCTCGATCCAAAGCTCATCCAGGCTTCAACCTTCGCTCCCGAAGATCGCCTCCGAGCGGCAAGGGCGCTACTCGCGCTGCCAACTCCGCCAACTGCGGTCTTCGCCGCGAGCAACCTCCTCGGCGAATCCATGCTCACCGCCATCCGAGAAACCTGGGACGACACACTCCCATTCACCAAGTACATCTCGCTGGTCATGTTCGACGATGCGCCCTGGGCTCGCCTGATCGTCCCACGCATCACCACGGTCTCGAATCCCGCTCCCGATCTGGCGAAGACCGCGTTCGATCTGCTCATGCACCGCATGGCGCAGCCCAGTGCGCCACTGCGCCACGTCGTCTTGCGTGGCGGATTAGTCGTCCGCGAGAGCGTCTCCGATCTGCTGCTAGAGCGCAATCGGGCAGAGCAGGAGCAGTTGCGTCAGCCTGTGAAGCGGTCGCCTGCCAGCACAGCAGTCCTTCCAGCGGTTGTTGACGAGTCGTGACGCTTTGGCCCCCGCGATCGATCTCGGCGGTGGGTCCGTCCCGTCGCCCTGTGCTATACTTCCCCTGATTTCCCGACTCCGTGCGAGTCGTAGCACCGCACGTCGTACGAGAACCCACGAACAAAGGAGTTTGCGGGTGCGCGCACGCAGGTCAAGGTCACAGCACATGGTCGCCCCGCGCGCATATGCAGCGGATACTTGGGCGATCTGGCGCCGCGATGTCTTCCTCTTCGCTCCCACTCGGGTCAGCGACACGATTCGTCGCGAGCACTCGCCGCCTCCGCGCTAACAACCCCGCTGCACACCGTGCTCTCCGTGTCTTCTGTGGTGAAAGATCTGGTCTGGAGGCGAGCGATGCCCTCATACTCGTGCCTTGGGCAGGTGCCGCACAAGCGACATACTCAGTTTCACAAACCCGATGGCGGACTCTACGCCGAGGAACTCTTCGGCGAAGAAGGCTTCAGCGGCATGTACTCGCTGCTGTATCACCAGTATCCACCAACACGCGTCAGCGACATCAAGCCAGTTGGGCAGGTCGAACAGCGCGAGTGGCCCCAGGAAGTACACCGGCATCACCATCTCAAAACGCGTGAGTTGGCGACCGGCGGCGATCCCATCACCGGGCGCAAGCTGATGTTCTACAACGCTGACTGCACGATCGCCGTCGCGCGGCCCACCGAACCAATGGACTACTTCTACCGCAACGCCATGGGCGACGAGCTGCTCTTCGTCCACGAGGGGTCGGGGACACTAGAGACGATCTTCGGCCTCGTGCCGTACACCGAAGGCGATTACCTCGTGATCCCGCGCGGTACCACCTGGCGGCTACAACCCGACGAGAGCCCGCAGCGCCTGCTCTCGGTGGAGGCGTTCGGCGGAGACATCGTCGCACCAAAGCGCTACCGCAACCAGTACGGCCAACTGCTGGAGCACTCGCCCTACTGCGAGCGCGACCTCCGTGCACCGACCGAGTTGCCCATGCATGACGAGCGCGGCGAATACCACGTCCACGTCAAGGTCAACGGCGCGGTGATGGACTACCAGTTCGACTTCCACCCGCTAGACCTCGTCGGCTGGGACGGCTACCTCTACCCCTACGCCTTCAGTATCCACGACTTCGAGCCGATCACCGGTCGCGTGCACCAGCCGCCACCCGTGCACCAGACCTTCGAGGGGCCGAACTTCGTCGTCTGCTCGTTCTGCCCGCGCAAGCTCGATTACCATCCGCAGTCGGTGCCCGTGCCATACAATCACAGCAACATCGACTCGGACGAGGTGATCTACTACGTCAACGGCAACTTCGGCAGCCGTCGCGGCATCGAAGTCAGCTCGTTCACGCTGCATCCCCGTGGCATCCCACATGGGCCGCATCCAGGCGCCGTCGAGAAGAGTCTCGGCCAAGAACGCACCGAAGAGTTAGCGGTGATGGTCGATACTTTCCGACCGCTCAAGCTCGCCGCCGATTCTGAGGCGGTGGATGACGCGAATTACCCCTTCAGCTGGCTCGACTGACCGCGTTATTGCGATTACGGTGACGGGCGCGGCGGTGTCGCGCTCCTGCCCCACCAGGGCGACGTCATCACATTGGGGGCGGTCGTGGGGCCTCCACTGCTCGCCGCTGCATTCGCTGTCGTGCTAATTTGCACTGCTCTGGAGGGGGCCCATGCCTCGTATCGTCAAGTTCTTCGAGACGACGCTGCGTGACGGCGAGCAGACGCCGGGCATCAACTATTTCGCCGAAGAGAAGCTCGAAATTGCACGTGCCCTTGCCGATATGGGCTTCGACACCCTGGACTGTGGCTTCGCCGTCTCCGGCCAGCCCGAGTTCGAGGCGCTACAGCTAATCGCCCGCAACGTATCGACCGCCGAGATCTGCTCCATCGCTCGCTGCTATCCCGAAGATATCGATCGCGCATGGGAGGCAGTGAAAGACGCCGCGCAGTCCTCGATTCACCCATTCATTAGTACGTCGCCGCTACATCGCGAAGTGAAGCTCGGCAAAACGCGCGCGGAAGTGCTCGAGCTAGCACGTACCGGCGTAGCGCGCGGTCGCCAGCATACGCCGAACGTCGACTTCGCGCTCGAAGACACCACGCGCACCGAGCACGACTTCATCCTCGAAGTCGTCGGCGCCGTCGTGAGCGAGGGCGTGCGCTTCGTCGCCCTCTGCGATACCGTGGGTTTCGCGCTGCCCTGGGAGTTCGGCCAGCTCGTCGCCGAGGTCAAACGCGAGTTCCCCAGCGTGCGCATCTCGGCCCACTGCCATGACGATCTCGGCCTCGCCGTCGCCAACGCGCTCTCTGGCCTGATCAACGGCGCCGAACGCGTCGATACCTGCTTCAACGGCTTGGGCGAGCGTGCGGGCAACGCCGCGACCGAGGACGTGGCCATGGCGATCCGCACGCGACGGGCGGATCTCGACCTCGACGTGCGGATAGACACCACCAAAATTATCCCCACCAGCCGCCTAATTGCCCGACTCTCCGGCATGCAGCCCCAATGGACGAAATCCGTGGTCGGCGCGAATGCTTTCGCCCACGGCGGTGGCATCCATCAAGACGGCGTCCTCAAAGATCGCCGCACCTACGAGATCATGCGACCCGAGGATATTGGCCTTCCGCCCGCTGATCACCGCATGTTCGTCGGCAAACTCTCTGGTCGCGCCGCGTTGAACTCGCAACTGAAGGAGCTCGGCTACGACCTGACGCCCGAGCAATTGGCCCGCGCCTTCCCGCTCGTCAAGCTGGTGCTCGGCAAAAAGAAGGTGCTCGAAGAGATGGACCTACGCCGCTGCGCCGAAACGGCCATCAATCCTGCGTTCGCGGTCGAGGGGTTGCCCGTCGAAGACACCGCCGAGAACGACTCAGATGCGGGAATATAGCCGTCCGCAGCGTGGTATAGTGAGGGAGCGACTGGGCCGTCCTCGGAGCGTCCCACCCCCGTCCCTTCGAGGTGTTCCTAAATGCAGCAAGATCTCCTCGTCACCATGGCCGAGTCCACCATCAACGCATCCGCCGGCGGCGTCATCTGTCCCCTCAGGGAGATCTTCGCATGACGGCGAAACTGAAAAACCGGCAGAAACGGCAAGTAGTGTCATGGGCATTTCTGAATTCCGGCAAGATCGGCAACCATCGCCGCCGCGCGGCTGCAAAATCGGCAGAAACGGCAACGAATTTCGCCGCGAAAATGTGAATTCCGGCAGAAACGGCAAGAATGTCTGCACAAGAGACTCCTGAGGAGCGGTTGCCCATGGCGAAGGTGCTGGAGCACAACGCGCGTCTCGGCGAGCACGATCCCATCGCCGCGATGCTCGATGACGATGGCGTGCTGACCGCGGATGCCGAGCGCGCAACGTCGATCTCCGACGAAACCTTGAAGGACCTCTACCGGCTGATGGTCGTTTGCCGTCGGCTCGACCAGGAAGGGCTCAACCTCCAGCGGCAAGGCGAGTTGGGCCTCTGGGGTCCCTTCGCCGGCCACGAAGCGGCCCAGGTCGGAGCGGCGCAAGCGATGGCGTCGACCGATTGGATCTTCCCCTACTACCGTGACTTCGCCATGGCAGTCTGCCGCGGCATCGATCCCGGTGCGATGATGACGATCTTTCGCGGGCAGACGCATGGCGCCTGGAATCCGCACGAGCATCGCTTCGCGCCGTTCATCATCCCAGTGGGAACGCAGGTGCCGCACGCGGTCGGTTTCGCCCTCGGCTGCAAACTTGACCATGAAAACATCGCCGTGCTGACGGGTTTCGGCGAGGGCGCGACCTCCACCGGCGATTGGCACGAAGCGATGAACTTCGCCGCCGTCTTCAAGGCGCCCGTCGTCTTCCTCTGCGAGAACAATCAGTGGGCGATCTCGGTGCCTATGCGCCAGCAGGTCGCCGGGCGCATCGCCGATCGCGCCGCGGGCTACGGCTTCCCTGGCGTGCGCATCGACGGCACCGACGTGCTGACAGTCTACGCAGTGGTGCAAGCGGCTGCCGAGCGTGCGCGACACGGCGAGGGTCCCTATCTGGTCGAAGCGCTGACCTACCGGATGCAAGCTCACACCACATCGGACGATCCCACACGCTATCGCAGCGATGCCGACGTGGACCCATGGCGCATCAAAGATCCGATCGCCCGCTGTGCCGAGCGGCTGCGTCAGCGCAACGCCTTCGACGAAGCGTTCGAGCAACGGGTGCGCGATGAGTCCGAGCAGCGCGCCGCGGCAATGCGCCAGACACTGCTGAACGCCGCGCCGTCGCATCCTGGAAAAGTCTTCGATCTCGTCTATGCCAACCCACCGGAATCCCTCTTGCGTGAGAAGGCGGCTTTCCTCGCGGATCTTCAGCCGGAAGGAGGCGCCGAGTGACGGCGGTGACGATGGGCAAGGCGCTCAACCTCGCGCTCCACGATGCCCTGCGCGACGATCCGCGGACCCTGGTTTTTGGCGAGGATGTCGGCAAGCTTGGCGGCGTCTTCCGCGTGACCGACGGCTTGCAGGACGAGTTCGGCGCCGAGCGCGTCTTCGATACACCGCTGGCGGAGGCGACCATAGCAGCTACGGCGCTCGGTCTGGCGATCAAGGGATTCCGCCCCGTCGCCGAGATGCAGTTCGACGCCTTTTCGTATCCCTCCTTTCAGCAGGTGACGAGCAACATCGCCAAATACCACACCCGCACCGGTGGCGCCTGCCCGATGCAGCTCGTCATCCGCATCCCCTACGGGGGCAACATCGGCGCCATCGAGCAGCACTCCGAGAGTCCCGAGACGTATTACATCCACACCGCCGGATTGAAAGTAGTGACGCCCGCGACCCCTGCCGACGCGTATGCGCTGCTCACGGCGGCGATCCGCGATCCCGATCCAGTGATCTTTCTGGAGCCGAAGGCCCGCTATTGGAGTCGCCAGGAGATCGATCTCCCGCTGCCAGCCGCGCCGCTCGACCGTGCGCGGATCGCGCGTGAAGGTGCCGACGCCACGGTGATCGCCTATGGCCCGACCGTGCAGGTGGCCCTCGCGGCGGCTGAGACCGCCGAGGGCGAGGGAACTTCGCTCGAAGTGATCGACTTGCGCAGCCTGGCGCCACTGGATATGGATACCATCCAGACTTCGGTGCGTAAGACGCGCCGCGCGGTGGTTGTCCACGAAGCGCCAGTGTTCATGGGCCTTGGCGCGGAAATCGCCGCTCGTATCATGCACGATCTCTTCGACGTGCTTGCCGCTCCGGTGGAGCGTGTGGGCAGCCCAACGACGCCATATCCTCCCGCGCGAGTGGAGAAGTTATTCCTGCCGGATGCCGACCGCATCCTCGAAGCGGTAGACCGCACGCGAGCCTATTAGTCGGGAGTTTACGCGACGATGAGCCAGTTTCGGCTGCCCGATCTGGGCGAAGGTCTTGAAGAGGCGCAGGTGGTCCAGTGGCTCGTGCGTGTGGACGACCACGTACAACTCAATCAGCCGATCTGTCAGGTAGAGACGGCAAAGGCTTTGGTAGACATCCCGTCGCCGTTCGCCGGTACCGTGCAGCAACTCCACGCGCGTCCCGGCGAAACGGTGCAGGTCGGCGCTCCGCTGATCACCATCGCCGAATCTGCGCCCTCACCCAAAAGCCCCTCCTCAGCGCCCTCCGACGGCCACGGACCTGTGCTCGTTGGCTACGGTGCGGACGCGCCTCCTACAGCGTTCACACGTAAGCCGCGCGGTGTGGCTGGCGCGATAGCCAGCGCTGCCCGAACCGCGCACGATGCCGATCCACGTCTTGACGCCCCGACCCCCGCACTCTCCGGCGCGGATGTCGAGCGTGCGAGTCCACTGGTGCGTAAGATCGCCGCCGAGCGCGGTATCGATCTCGGCGGCATCGTCGGCACCGGCCCTGGCGGGCGCATCCGCGTGGAAGACCTGGAGGGGCGAACGCGGTCTGCGCCTGCCGCCGCGGCACCCACAGCACCTGTCGCCTCAGCAGATGAGGAACGTATAAGCACGATTGGCTTGCGCAAGGCTATCGCCGCCCGTATGCTGAAGTCCGCCACGACGATCCCTCACTTCACCGAATACTCGCTCTTCGATGCCGCCGCCCTTGTAGCGCTCCGCGACAGCCTGAAGAGCGACCGTGCCTATGGCGAGAGCAAGCTGACCTTCCTGCCGTTCTTCGTGCGCGCGGTCGTCGAGGCGGTCAAAGCCTATCCCATTCTCAACTCGCGTTGGGACGACGAAGGCAACGCTATTGTCGTCAAGCGCACTATCTCAGTCGGCATCGCCACAGATACGGCCCGCGGCCTGCTGGTGCCCGTGCTGCGCGACGCGCATCGTCGGTCGCTCTCCGAGATAGCGGTCGAGTGCAACCGGCTCATCCAATTGGCCCGCGATGGCAAGCTCGATGCGCAATCACTCAGCGGCAGCACGATCACCATCACCAACGTCGGCGCTGCGGGGCCGGTGGATACGGGTGCCCCGCTGATTAATCCGCCGGAGGCCTGCGTCGTCGGCTTCGGCGCCATCAAGCCCCGTCCGATGGCGGTCGGCGATCAAGTCCTCGCGCGCCCAAGTTGCTGGATCTCGCTCTCGGCGGATCACCGCATCGTCGACGGCGCCGCCGCCGCGCAGTTCATGGGCGCGCTGGTCAGTCACCTTGAGCATCCAGCGCGCTTGGCCTAGCCTCGTTGCAGGCTAGGCATGAGATGCATCGGCTTCCGACCGTATCCTGACGTGCACCGGGCGGGATTCCCCGCTCGCCAGCGGTGTCAGCAACAGTGAGGGTAGTCCGCTACCCCCTCGCCGACGGCCGGAAGAAGCGCGAGGCGATCAGCGCGACAATGCCGAGCGCCACAAAGGCGAAAGCGTGCGTGTGGTGGCTATCGGTCGGCACTCCGCTGAACGTGAAGGGATGATAGATGCCGGGAATAAAGTAGTACACGCCGATCGCGATGCACACGATGCCGACGACGATCAGCAGCGCAACCAAACCATTGCCACGCATGAAACGGCCTCCGACTCACACTGTATTCCCGCGAATGGCTGCGAGAACGACGATTAGTGACCTAGCCATGGCAGCGTGAACCAACCACGATCCACCCCTGCGAAAATCAGGAAACAGGCTAGGCCGGCGATGAAGCAATAGATCGCGAACGGCGTGAGTCGTCCGATGCGAAAGTAGCGCGAGAGAAAAGTGACGCTGAGTATGGCGGCGATGAATGCTGCCACCCCGCCCGCCGCCGCCGCTATCTGCGTGCTCTGTGCCACTGGATGCGCTGCGGTGCCAAAGAGCTTCGGGATTTCCAGCAGTCCCGCCAAGGCGATCACCGGCGTTGCGAGCAGAAACGTGAAGCGCAACGCTTCCTCGTGGCTTAGCTTGGCACGTAGCGAGGCGACCATCGTGACGCCAGAGCGCGAAATACCCGGCAGCAATGCCAACGACTGCGACAGGCCTATGAGGAACGCCTGGCCAAAGGTCAGGTCGTTGATGGTGGCAAATGCCTCCTCTTGCTCGACGCGATCGACGCCCTTAGGCTCGGCGCGACGCCGTGCGGCTTCACCGAAGAGCAAAACCGCACCATTGGCGCAGAGGAAAGCCGAGACTAAGACTGGCGACGAGAAAAGGTCCTTGAGCCGCGTCTCCAGAAAGAGCCCAATCAAACCGACGGGAATGGTGCCAACGATCAGCATCCAAATGGTCTTGCCCATTGGATCAGCGTCGAGTCTGCCCTTGATCGCAGTCTTGAAGAACGCCCGCACCAGGGCGTACCAGTCACGCCAATAGAAAATCACCAGCGCCGCCGCTGTGCCGAGATGCAGGGTGACGACGATCGGCAGGAAGTTGTCGGAGTTGACGAACGACGTCCAGCCGAGCAACGCCGGGACGAGCACCGTGTGCCCCAGGCTGCTAATCGGGAAGAGCTCGGCCACGCCTTGCAGCAGCCCCAGGAACACAGTCTTGAGTAGCTCGTCCATACGACTTCACTTCTCCTCGCGGCGTCGACCACACTACCTGTCACCGCCTCGACCTTCGATGTCCAAGCGCAGGCGGTAACTCAGCACTGCTCACCATCGATGTACTTCGCCTTATTCGCATTTTGCTGATCCGAGGTGGTCGCGAAGTACGTCTTGTGGTCGCACTTTCCGCTGATGAAGTAGTAATAGAGCTTGCCGTTGTCTGGCGAGATTGGACTGGCCGCAGCCAGAAACACAGTAGGAGAGCGGCGCTGCAGATTGGACCGGGTGGGAGCCCAGGGAAGACATACGAGTTGTAGCTGATTCTTCGTCTCGATGGATTTGAGATCTTGGTCGTTGACGTTTGGCCACCACGTCTCGCCAGCCTTGGGTGGATGGTCGGTCGCGACTGCGTACTGCACGGTTGGATCAGCTTGAATGAGTGTGCCAGCATCACTTGGATAGTTCGGATTGCCCGATGAATGGGCGAACCGGTTGTAGTAGACGCTGGCGATACCCTGGATGTCGTGCGTGTTGGTCAGGCTTGGTATCTCGCGCATGGTAATCGAAGCAACCGTCAGCGCCAGGTATATGGCGTGCGTATCGCTTTTCGAGTCGTAATACTTCTCTAGGGAGGCGAAGAGCGTCGTGCCTTTGTCGTCCACTGTCGCCGAGTGTTGCTTGCACTGCGCCTGATCGAGTATGTAGGCGTCGGGGTTGCTCGTCCGGGCCAGGGCAAAGTTGCTCGCCGAAACGGTTCGAGCATCACTTTCACCACGTCCGTGGCGGTGGCGGACTTATCGAACTTATAGTGATCAGGATAGAGATATCCTTCCAGCGCGTCCACCGTGTTCGGCTGCTTCGGCTCGACATACCAGTACACATCCGAGAGCTTAGTGCCGTCAGCTAACAGGCCCGTCTGTACGATCTCATCGAAATCATCCGCATTAAAGTTGGGGAGGTTCGCAAAGCCGGCGTCATACTCCGCGACACGCCAGCCCTCGTTGACGCCCAGCGAGAATCAGGTCAGGATGACCTGTCTGCAGTTTGTCCATAATCGCGGACATGGTCATGCTGGGCGAGAGTTGGTAGGTGCCTTGTTCGATGCCCGTGTCTTTGTGACGGAGCTTCGCCAGCAGCTTGAACGCCATGGCGTTGCGGATCAGTCCATCCGCCTGGAGCCGTTGCGCCACGGTAGCCGTCGAGTCCCCCGAGTTGACCTCGAAATCCACGACGATGGCGGAGCCCGATGACGCTGGTTGCGTGACCAGCAGCGCGGTGGTTGCACCGCCGAATCCAACGATCAACGCCAGTATCGACAAGATGATCGTCAGAATGATTCCGCCACGCTTCATGCCCCGCCCTCCACTTAGTGCGCCTCAGCGGTGTCGCCAGCGTCAGCTACGTTGCCGCCCCGCGTGGGTTGATCCGAGAGCGCCTGCCGATGCCGCTGGTCGAGATAGTCTTGCAAAATGACCGCCGCCGCCGCCGCGTCAATGCGCTCGCGTATGCGCTCCGGGCGCAGTCCAGACTCGCGCAGCAGTTCCTCTGCGCGCCAGGTCGAAAGCGTTTCGTCGGCAAACACGATTGGCGTCGTCACTCGACGCTGCAACTTCCCGGCAAACGTTTGCACGCTTTGTGCCTGCCCGTGCAACTGGCCGTCAAAGCTCACCGGCAGGCCGACGACGATCAATCCAGCGCCCGTCTCAGCTACTATGCGCGCGACGGCTTCCAGTGCTGCGGCGGTCGAGACGCGGCGAATGACAGAATGCGGCGAGGCCAGTCGCTCGGCGTCATCGGAGGTGGCAACGCCGATCCGCGCATTTCCTACGTCCAACGCCAGAATGACCATTGCCGCCGCTCACCATCCCCACGTCACATACGCTGCACCACCATCAGGCAGCGCCCCGCAGCATTGTATGGCCGAGTCTCTCACTCTGGCAAGCCGAAGTGGACCGGCGGGGGGTGAGGTACCTAGAAGTCCTAGAGCAGTAATGCGGCTCGAAGCATCGTGAGAAGGTATGATAGACTCGTGTGGCGCGCTTCGACCCCATTGGGATGGTGGCGCGGACCTCGGAGAGGAGCGAGACGTGACTCCATTCTGGTATGCCATAGTCGCGCTGTGTGTGCTGGCGGCGGCCATCAATCTCATCCTGGCGTATGCGCGGCGCAAGCATCCTTCGGTAGCCCTGGTACGCGCGGCCGCGGGTGCTGTAAGCATGGCGGCTGCTGTGGGCATCATCGTGGGCAAAGCGCTCGAAATCCCCCACGTTTATCTGACACAACAAAACGTGTTCATCGGTGTCGGCGTCTTCATCGCGCTCGTTTTCCTGCTGCCGAGCTACTATGAGAAGAATGCCGGCGACGCGCCCGAGGTGACGATTCAGCAGCGCGCCGCTCGCCCGGCAAATGCCACTGTACGGCTGCGCGACGCGACGGCCCCTGAGGAGTGGATGAACTAGGCACGGTATTCTCGTTCGCTCGAAGGCGTGCTCCAGCGGCGGGCGCGCCTTTCTTCGTATTCAGTCGAGTCTAGGGTTGGCGCAGGCGCGGAGCCAGCGCAAGTGTCACGGGAAGTGGAGAAGTTATGGGCGTGCCGAGTGAGCAACGGGTACTCGAGTACCTGCGCTCACTCAATTGCCCGCGGTTGGAAGGTGACCTCTACACGTGGCGCGTGACTGCGGATACGAGCGTTGTTTGCATCGGTGTGGCATCTGACCACGGCCGCTTTCTGCTGAAGCTGTATCGCCAAGAGGCGGTGGATGAGGCGAAGCGCGAAATCGCTGGGCTGCGGCTCGCGGGCGGAATCCGGCTCGGTCCGGCGCTGGTGACGGTGGATGAGCAGCGTGGGCTGTTAGATGGTCCGGCGCTGCTCGTCGAATACACGGGTCGCGAAACGCTAGAAGGCGCCAAACTCGGCGACGACGATCTGAAGCAGTGGCTCTTTCTGTTGCTCATGTTGCACCATTTGCCGCCCGATCAAGTCAGTATCCCTTCCAGCATGAGCAGTGATCCATTGGTTTGGTGGCAGCGTGGTGAGGCAGCATGGACCGCGTGCCGGCAGCTCTACGCGATGCCGCGATACGCGCGCCTACTCGATGCGCTGAGCAAACTACGCGTCATCGCCGAGGTACATCTTGGCGCCCACCGGGAACTTTGGTCGGACGTTGCTCGCAGGCCCTGCCATGGCAACCCAACGACAGGGCACCTCGTGCGCACGGATGGGCGGCTGCTACTCGTCGAATGGGGTGGATTCGGCCTCGGCGACCCGGCCATGGAGATCGCGCGAGCGGCGACGCTGGCCGCGCTCGCGGGCGAGGTCAGCGCGAACCAGTACGCGCTTTTGCAGGCGCAGTACGCGGAGGGAGTGCGCGATCTCCGCGACGCGACGCTGTCGCAACGAGCCGATGTTTTCACCTCGGCGCTGCCATTGGGCTTCGCTATCGCCGCACTGCACTTGCTCAGTGAACAGCAAGGCGAAGCGCGCACCCGCAGTATTTCGCAGATCGCGCGGGCGCTCCAGTGGGTGCAGAACGCGCTTGGCGTGCGTGTCGGCGAACCTTCCGATCTGCTGCGTCCACTGACCAGCGGCAATTAAGGCGCTCCACCTTTGCTTTCCTCTTCGGCGGTCGCTGCCGATCAGGGATGAGCTGTCGTCGGTCGTCGGCATAAACCAACAAACTAACAAGCCAACGCCATCGCTACGTGGCTGCAAGGTAACCCAAGCAGCACAATGAGCGTCGCACGGGGGAAAAGTCAGGGGCGAGGGGAAGATGGCTGTGGCAGGGGCAACTCCACGGTGAAGGTAGTTCCCGCGCCGAGTTGGCTGTGAACAGTGAGCGCGCCGCCATGCGCACGGACGATTGCTTGTGCGATGGCGAGGCCGAGCCCCGATCCTTCGCGTTGGCTGGCTCGTCGCGTAGCGGGCGTCGCGCGAGGGTCTGTGAGCGCGGTGGGCGGCGGGCCGGCATTTGTCTGTGGCCCGGCGCTTTGGCGGCGGAGCGCGGCGCGTTGTGCCCGGTAGAAACGGTCGAAGATGCGCGGCAAATCTTCGGGGGCGATTCCTTCGCCGTTATCGGCGATGCTGACGAAGGCGCCGCCCGCGGTGCGACCTACCTGTACCCGTACCCACCCTGTAGGGTCCTGCCGACCATGCTTGAGGGCGTTGTCGAGCAGGACGAGCAACACCTGCTTGAGTCGGTCGGCGTCCGCATTGACCGTCAACCGCCCAGCCCCATCGCCGCGCAAAGCGACCTCGCGATCGCCTGCCAGAATGCGCGCCTGATCCACCGCCTCACCGGTGAGTGCGAGGAGGTCGATGGGCTGGAGTTCGAGCGGGCGCCCCACGTCGAGGCGCGCCAGGGTAAGCAGATCGTTGACCAGCCGAGACATGCGCTCAGCCTCGCGACGCGTAGCGAGCAACACTTCGTCGACGGTTGCAGGGTCGTCTTTAGCCCCACGGAGCAGCACATCGACAAAGCCGCGAATCGAGGTCAGCGGCGTACGCAGCTCGTGTGAGGCGTCCGCGATAAACTGGCGCATGCGCTCCTCCGAGGCGGCTTGCGCGCCAAACGCACTCTCGATGCGGGCGATCATCTCGTCAAAGGTGTCGGCGAGATGGCCGATCTCGTCCCCCCCATGGGGCAGGCGAACGCGCTGCGTGAGGTCGCCTCGCGCGATGCGCTGCGCCGTGGTGGTCATCCGCGCAAGCGGACGCAGCGCTTGTGCGGCAAGCGGTGCCCCGACGACGATGCCGAGCAGCAGCGCCGCGCCGATCAGGATCAGGAGAATGAGGTGCAGGCGGGTGAGCGCAGTGCGGACCGCGTTGTAATTGCCGACGACCTCGATGAAACCAGTGGCGACCCGCTGGCTGACGCACTGTGAGGCGGTATGGTAGCCCTCCTCGATGAGAATTACCGGAATGCGCTGCGCCAGTCGAGCGGTTGCGTCGTAGGCCTGCGCACTCGCGACGCCGGTCGTGGTGCGCGCCTGCAGGCCAGCCTTAACTTGCATCTGTCGCGCTATCGAGGCATCGAAGTGGGGGGCGAGCGTGCCTACTGCATCCGGAACGTTCGCGGAGGTGGTCCCTTGGGCGAGGACGATGCCTGCGTCGTCGAGCAGATAGACCTGAGTGAACGCCGCCTGTTTTGTAAGGGTGCCGATATAGGCGTCGAACGCCTGTTGATAACTCACAGCGTCAAGGCAACTCGTGCCGTGGCCCAGTACCGCCTGATCGAACCCGCGCTGGGCAATGGCGACGCTGGCGGTAGCCTGTTCCAACAGGCGACTGCGCTCCTCTGAATAGAGGGTGTTGCTGATGGCGAGGTTGAGCCCCACTCCGACGAGGACGAAGAGGACGACGAGCGTACCGGCATAGATCAAGAACAGGCGCCCGCGCAGGGTGCGTACCCAGCGAAAGGGGCCGCCGCGGTCAGCATGCGAGTTTGGAGGGTAGGGCAAGTGGATTGTTGGGGCATCATCGGACGGGCGATATGATCGGGCGCGTGACCGTGAATGACCGCGTCCAGCGGGGTCCGCGGGAAGCATCGACGGGGGCACGGGCGCTTGCGACATCGGGGCTCTACCTAACGTGGGGAACGATGCGCTGACGCTTAGCTTTTGAGGACATAGCCAACGCCGCGGACGGTCTGGATCAAGCGTGGATTGCTCGGCTCATCTTCGAGCTTTTCGCGGAGGTAGCGGACGTAGACCTCGATGATGTTCGTCTCTCCCATGAAGTCGTAGCCCCAGACACGATTGAGGATTGTCTGGCGATCGAGCACCTGACGCGGATGCGTCAGGAAGAGATGAAGGAGGTTGTATTCCGTGGCGGTCAGCTCTACCAGGCGCTCGCCACGATGCACCTCGCGCGCGGACTCGTCGAGGGTGAGATCGGCGACCCGTAGCACCCTGCCGCCGGGGCCGCCGTTGGTGGCGATGCGCTGTTGGCGGCGCAACAACGCCTTCACCCTCGCGGCAAGCTCTTCGAAGCTGAAAGGCTTGGTGAGGTAATCGTCGGCGCCACTCTCTAGCCCGGCGACCCGGTCGCGCACCTCGTCTTTGGCGGTGAGCATGAGGATCGGCACATCAGCGGTAGACTCGAATTCGCGGAGTCGGCGGCAGACCTCGATACCGTCCATTCCGGGCAGCATAACGTCGAGAATGATCAGCGCGGGGTGGAGGCGCTGCGCCATATCTAGCCCGGTCACGCCGTTGTCGGCGTCTTCGACGCGAAAGCCCTCGTAACGCATGCCGAGGCGGATGAAGTCCACGATGCTCTGTTCGTCGTCGACGACGAGCAGCCGAGGACGCGTATCATCATTGGCTTGCGGCATCTGACCGTTCGGCGGTGTGGCGCGTTGATCCAAGAGGGCTCCTCGCTGAATCGCCGTAGCTGTCGCATCGCGGCGCATGAGTGCAGTCGCGGAATGTGCGCCAGATGGGCTCACGCTTGCGGGCATTATATGCGTCGCAAGGATCGGAAACAAGTCGTTGGGCGCGGAACCCTCCCGATTCTCAGTGAACTCTCAGGGAAATGCGCCGGCTTGCGGTGGAGGATCGCCGAAGACGTTCGCCTGTCGCCACGGCGCCGCGTGTCCGTTTGTGCTCATCTAGAAGTACTGTTGGCAGAACTCTAGGGCGTCTCGCTCGCTTTCACTTGTGAAGAGCAACCGTTCGCGCCGAAACCCGGACGCGGCGATGTATGCGCCTCAGGCGCGCAGCGATGAAAGGGCATCGAGACGATGGCAAAACGGATTCTCCCGGCGCGACGCCCCTGGCAGGCGCTTGAGCCAATCCCAGGGACGGTGCGTGAGTGTCTGCCATACGCCGGTGAGATTGCGCGCCACCGCGTGATCTCCGCCGACGGCTTCGACTATGTGGTGACGACCCTGATGCCGCAGGTCGAAGGCGAGAAGTACGTCACGGCGGCGTACCCGGTGTCACGCGGCTACCTGGTGATGGTGCGTCAGCCGCTTTGCGAGTTGTGGTCGGTCGAGGCGCAGGGCGCGAGTGAGCAACAAGAACGATTGGTGCATGTGCTGGCGCAGGCTGGTGTGAAACTGGTACGTGCGCGACGTGCGCTGGCAGCGCGACATCGCAATGAGCTCGTCCTGACGCCGGAAATCGAACCTGCTTACGATGTGCACTTTGCGGCGGTGACGTCGCGTCCAGGTGTCGCGTCCCCGACGTTCATCGAATTGCATGAGGATGGCAAACTGGCCCTGAACTAGCGGACTCGACGGCAGATCCATCAAGGAACGATGGACCAGAGCGGAGGGAGCTGGTAATCGAAGACGCGCCGGCTGAGGAACTTGCCATTGTGGTAGTTGACCTCGCCGGCGGGGAGCAGTTCTTCGTCGGTGTTGGCGATCTGCACGATGCGCTTGCCGACAAGGTTGAAAATGACAACGCCGGCACGGACGGGCGTCAGGCTGGCGTCGCGTGTGCGCTCGTCTAAGACCCGGAAGACCGGCGTCTCGCGCGGCGGCAGGGATGCAAGCTGTTGATGTATGCGCTCGGTTGCGCCCGGCAGGTTATGCTCGTCGAAGACGGCCAGCCCGGTCTGAACGAGGGTTGGCAGCGCGCGATCGTAGCGCTGAGCGGCGGCGAGCAGATCGTCGATGGTCTCGGGATCGTGCGAGCAGGCAGCGGTGAGCGCGACTGCGGCAGAGGTGTGCGCGACGAAACTAACGGTTCCCTGGTGATCGATGATCGTCAAGCGCATTACATCCACGCGCGCCTCCCTCGCTCGTTGAGCCTCACTCTATCGTGCCGCACCAGTATCGCACACGCTGCGAGCGAGATGGCCTGGTGTTGGGGCTATTGCGTGGCCCGCGGCCGGTTTTGGCCTATCGGGCGGGGTTGCGCAGGGGTGCATGCGATGGAAGCGGTGGACGCATGAAACTGCGGTCGAGGAGGTGAGGGTGCACTGCCGGAATGGCGCTGACGCTTGGTCAGAGATCATATCGCCCTGCCTGGGGCCGTGTCGGGCGCTTGACGGGCAGGCGGGCGGCAAGCTATACTTTCGGCCAGACGCGGACGGCATCCGCGGAGGCCAGACGGGAGGAAGGCCATGAGCGGCAAAGTGGAACAAGCGGTGACGACCGTGCCGATGACAACCTCCGAGGCTGGCCGTAGAGGGGGCACCGCCGTGCGCGACAAGTACGGCGAAGACTATTACCGCCGCATCGGTAAGATGGGCGGCACGACGCTGAAGGAACGGCGCGGCAGCGGTTACTACCGCGACATTGCCAAGAAGGGCGGCAAGGCAAATGTCGCCAAATACGGCCCGGATCATTTCGCGGAGATGGGCAAGAAGGGCGGCAATACGACGAAACAACGTCAGTCCGCCGACTTCTACAGCCGCATTGGCAAGATGGGTGGCGCCGCTAAGCGCGGCAAGCGCACTCCCGACGAGTAGACACGCGCGCTGAGAATTGATGGAGGCGTGGGGGCCGAAGGCTGGCAGGTCGGCTTACGAAGCGCCTTCTTGATTGTTCGCCGTGGCGGTCGCGGAGACGTTGAGGAGGCCGACGCCCGTGGAAATGGCTTCAGGCAGGCGCGCCGCCGCCGCTTGATTCGCCACACGAAGCGCGTTCTTGATTGCCTTGGCCTTCGATCTGCCGTGCGAGATGATCGAGACGCCGTTGACGCCTAGCACCGGGACGCCGCCATACTCCTCATAGTCGAGCTGTTTGCGGACGCGGTTGAACGCGGGTCTAGCGAGCGCGGCGCCGACGAGGGAGATGGGGTTTGAGGTCAGCTCCTTGCGGATCGTCTCGAGGAGCATCTTCGCCAGCCCCTCGCTGAGCTTGAGTACGACGTTGCCGACGAAGCCATCGCAGACGACGACATCCACCTCACCGGCATTGATGTCGCGACCCTCGACGTTGCCAATGAAGTTGAGGCCGAGGGTCGGCGCGGCGGACTTGATCAGTTGGTGCGCCTGCTGCGTCAACTGGTCGCCTTTGGTCTCTTCTTCGCCGTTGGCAAGCAGGCCGATACGGGGATGCTCCACGCCGAAGACGCTGCGCATGTAGGCGTCGCCCATGACGGCGAACTGCAGCAAATAGGGCGGCTTGCAGTCGGTATTGGCGCCCATGTCGAGCACCAGCGTTTGACGTCCACCCGCCGCTGGCACGACGCCGCCGAAGGCCGGGCGATCGACACCCTTGATGCGGCGGAGCGTGAAGATGGCGGCGGCCATGACGGCGCCGCTGTTGCCAGCGGAAACCGCGGCGACCGCGCGCCCATCGCGGACGAGTTGGTGCGCGAGGGTGATGCTGTTGCGCGGCTTTGCGCGGACCGCTTCAGCAGGATGCTCGTCCATCCCGATGACTTCGTCGGTATGCACCACGTCGAGATCGAGGCCGGCGGTTTCGTGCTTGGCAAGCTCCTCGCGGATCAGCGTCTCGGGGCCGACGAGAAGGACGCCGACGCCGAGTTCGCGGGCCGCCTGCACGGCCCCCAAGACCACCTCGGCAGGAGCGTAGTCGCCACCCATCGCGTCCAGCGCGATGCGCTGAGGCACGCTGGACGGCGTAGCCTGCGACGCGGTGGCGCTGGTTTCCTCCACTCGGAACCTCCTCAATGACGAAATGTGGGTCGTGCTGGCAGCCAGGTCAACCGATAGTTTGTTTGACGAGGGCAATCACGCGGTCGAGATCGAACGGCTTGGTGACGATGTGCCGGACACCAAGCCGGCGAAGATTCGGTTCGTCGCGACTGACATCTGGCTTGGCGGTGATGACGATGACGGGTATTTGGGCGGTGTCGGGCGAGAGTTGCAGCAGGCGCAGCTCGTCTTCGCCCTCGAGGTAGGGCATCAGCAGATCGAGGAGGATTAGATCGGGCTGCTGTTGACGCACGGCGTCGTAAAAGCGGAGGCTCTGCGTGGACTTCTCTACCGTGTAGCCTTCTTCGGAAAGGGCAGTCGCCAGGAGATCCGCGATGGATTGTTCGTCGTCGGCAACGAGAATCTTCTTCGCCACACCTATACCCCTCGTCCTGTCTGTGCGGAGGCGACATTTATCAGGCGCTTGACGAGACGGTCTCCCTGCGCCGGCCACTGCGTGGCTGTGTTCGCGCAGCGACCGACGTAAAGTCGCACTCCGCGCGCACGGGGCCATTGTACACTGTTTCGCGCTGAAGCGACAATTCACCTAAGACGAGTGGCCAAGGATGGTACTGTAGCAGCCCGCGGTAGCAGACCGCGGCGGCGGCGCTGCTTCGGTGGAGCGCTGGGGACCTCCAAACCGCACGTGCGACGGGATCGAAATTTCCGTTTTCTTCCGCTTTTTTATTGAATACGGGACTTGCGAGGCGAATTCAAGGGACCTGGGCAGATTGAGGCGGAAAATCGGAAAGCGGAAAGGAGCAGGGCGGCGATTGGCGAGGTCTGCACGGAAAGCGCCGACGCGGATGGGGTGAGGGTACATCGAGTGCTCCGAGGATGATCGTAGCGATGGGAAAAAGGGGAGTGAGGAAGAGGGAGAGAACAAATGTGCTAGAGACAGTATACGACATGCCGCGATCGTACGCAAGCTCCAGTGTGGTAGGTTGCAAGCGATTCTGGAGCGTGGCGGAACCCGTCGGGCATGCCACGCTGGCGCTGGAGGTGCCCGCTGCGACGGGTTTGCTCAGCGCTGGTCGTGGCGGTGGGCAAGGATCGCCTGTACATCGCTGGCGCCGACCATGGCGGCGAACGCTTCCGCCGCTGGGGGCAACGGGCGACCAGACCATTGGACGAGAGCGACTTCGTAGGCGGGCAGATCAGCGTCGACGACGTTGAGCGCGACCAACTCGCCGCGCGCGAGCTCATCAGAGACGGCGAGTTCCGGGAGCACGGTGAGTCCGATTCCCGCGAGCAAGAGCTGCTTCATTACTTCGCCAGCGGTGGCCTCCAGCGCGATCTGGCGTTCGGCACCGGCCGGCAGGAGGTGGCGCAGCCCGAGATGGGTCGGTCCAGCTTGGGTAGACAGGATCGTGTGCTCGATCAGATCGGCGCGGCGGCAGGTTTCCTTGCGGGCGAGCGGATGGTGCGCGCTGACGACGACGAGCAGCGGCTGTTCGAACGACCAGAGCACCTGGGCGCGTGTATCGAGCTGGGCGCGCGAGCAGAGGGCGAGATGGATCGCGCCGTCGAGCAGACTTTCCATCAGTGAAGGGCTCAGCGCCGTGCGGACCCAGATGCGCAGCGTCGGGTGATCGCCCCAGAAACGCTCGATGAGGCGCGGCGCGAGGTATTGGCTGCAGGTGGGGTTGGCACCGAGGAGCAAGCTGCCGATGCCGCCTTCGACGGCGCGCTGCGTTTCGCGGCGACCTTCGGCGCGGAGAGCGAGCATGCGCTCGGCATAGGGCATCAGCGCTCGTCCCGCCTCGGTGAGCTCGACGGTGTGCCCGCGACGGTGGAAGAGAGGCGCGCCCAACTCGGCTTCGAGCGCGGCAACGCGTCCGCTGAGGGTGGGCTGCGCCAGGTTGAGCACGATGCCCGCCCGCGAGAAACTGCGGGTGCGGGCGACCTGTACGAAGGTTTCGATTTGATCGAAGGTCACGCTGAGCACGTCCTGTTATCGTCAAATCCGATACGAGATAGAGCGGCTAACGTCTCGAAGTATACCAGGGAACGGCGTAGACTTAGTAGCGAACGGATGTGTGCGACGTGCGACAGTGCAGCGCGGGCGCGCGGGCGTTGCTGCATACGAAGCCAGATACGCGAAGCAGAGTCCGGGCGGTGCGCGACAACGAGACGCCGACGCCTCGTGAGCGAAGCGTTGGCGAGAAGGGACGGAGCCGATGACAGATGAAGCGGCTGTGCTGCGGATCGACCACGTGCAGGTGACTGCGCCGAGGGGCAGCGAGGAGCGCGCGCGGGCGTTTTACGGCGACGTGTTGGGGATGCGAGAGGTGGCGAAGCCCGCGGCGCTCGCCGGTCGCGGCGGCGCTTGGTTTGCGTGTGGCGACCAGGCGGTGCATATCGGCGTGGAGGATGACTTCAGGCCGCAGCGCAAGGCGCATCCGGCGTTCCTCGTGGCGGATCTGGCGGCACTGCGGGCGCGGGTGGTCGCGGTGGGCGCGCCGCTGGTAGAGGATGTGCCGTTGCCGGGTTATCGGCGCTTTGAGACGCGCGATCCCTTCGGCAACCGCCTCGAATTTCTGCAACGGACGGCGGACTCGGCGGAGCAGGAGGCGATCAAGCAGCGGGTGCGCGAACAGTTCGGGCGCGCGGCGGAGGCGTATGTAACCAGCCCGACGCACGCGGCAGGAGACGATCTGGCGCGGCTCGTCGAGCTGCTCGCGCCCACGCGCGATGATTTCGCCCTGGATGTTTCCACCGGCGGGGGCCACACGGCACTGGCGGTGGCGCGGCATGCGGGGCGGGTGGTGGCCAGCGATTTGACGCCGGCAATTCTCGCCGCCGCGCGCCGATTTGTCGCGGGGCAGGGGGCCGCGAACGTCGAGTTCGTGGTCGCCGATGCGGAACGGCTGCCGTTTCTCGACGAAACCTTCAGCATCGTGACGGTACGCATCGCCCCGCATCACTACGCCGACGTCGCTCGCGCGGTGAGCGAGATGGCGCGGGTGTTGCGGCCAGGTGGGCAACTGCTCGTGATCGATAACATTGCGCCGGAAGAGGCGGAGTTGGATGCGGCGGTCAACGACTGGGACAAGCGGCGCGATCCAAGCCACGTGCGCGAGTACAAGGCGAGCGAATGGCGGGGGTTCTTGGAAGCAGCGGGCTTGCAGGTGACGCATTTCGAGGTGGAACGCAAGTCGCACGACTTCGCCTCGTGGGTGGAGCGGATGCAGATGGCCACAGCGGAGCGCGATGCGCTCGAAGCGGACATGCTGCAAGCGCCCAAACCCGTGCGCGCACATTTCGAGATCGTGGCGGATAATGGCCAGGTGTTACGGTGGTCAGCGGACTACCTCATGGCGCGGGCGGTGAAATGATAGCTTTCGAGCGGGCAGCGTACGGCGCATGATACGGTGATGCGGCTGTGCGCGACAGGCACTGGCCGCGTCACCTGACGTGGTAGAAAGGGGAGGCAGCGTTGGCCGACGACGATGTGGATGCCGTGCTGCGGGCACAGATTGCCTATTATCGCGCACGCGCTGGTGAGTACGACGAGTGGTTCTTGCGCCAGGGACGTTACGACCGCGGTGATGACCTCAATCGCCAGTGGTTCGCCGAGGTTGGGGAGGTACGAAGGGCGCTAGCGCAGTTTTCCGTGGGTGGGCGCGTCCTCGAATTGGCGTGCGGCACGGGGCTGTGGACGCAGGTGCTCGCCGAGTCGGCTGACACGATCACGGCGGTGGATAGTTCTCCTGAGGTACTCGCGTTGAACCGAGAACGGCTGCGCGATACGCGAGTCGAGTATGTCGAAGCGGATCTCTTCGCCTGGGAGCCGGCGCAGCGCTACGACGTGGTGTTCTTCAGCTTCTGGCTCTCGCATGTGCCGCCGGAGCGCTTCGACGCGTTCTGGCGCATGGTGGAAGGCTGTCTGGCACCGCGGGGGCGGGTCTTCTTCGTCGATTCACGCTACGAGCCAACGTCCACGGCGAGCGATCACGCACTTGGAGACGCCGAGGCGACGCGACTGACCCGGCGGCTCAACGACGGGCGTGAGTTTTCGATCGTGAAAGTGTTTTACCCGCCGCAAGCTCTGCAAGAGCGACTGGCGCACTTGGGATGGGATGCCTCTGTACACGCAACGGAGCGCTATTTCATCTATGGCAGTGGAACGCCGCACGCAAAGGTTGCGCTCACGTAAGCGACAGGTGCATCTCGCGCTGCGTGGCGATGACGGGGCAGCCCAGCGCGTTGAGCGCGTCGCCGAGCGCGTCGCCGGGAGGTACGTTGATGGCGCGAATGGTCGGCTGGTGGTCGCTGGCGATGAGGGCAGCGGTCAACGCGGCGGCGTCAGCAGTGCGCTCGGCAGCGCCGGAGGCACGCGTGCCGAAATCGAGCAGGGAATAGCCGCCGCCGCTCGGCATCCAGAGGAGATACGCGCGCAGTCCGAGGTGATCGCGCAGGCTGAGGCCGGTGAGGGTGGGCGCCATGTGCTGGAGCGAGGCCTCCTCGCGCTGCCACGGTGGCGCCTCGGCGTGGAGCGACGCGAAGTGCGCCAGCGCCTCGGCGATGGGTAGCGCTGTCGCCGAAGCGAGAGCGTTCGACACTCCCTGGGTCGGCGACGCGCAGATGCCCGCGTAGACGACCAGCGGACGCGTCTCGACGAACCCCAGCCGGGCGTAGAGGCGGCGCGCGGGCGCGTTCTGGTCCAACACTTCGAGTTGCAGCGTGCGCAGACCCAATTGGCGCGCGCGATCGATCAGCGCGGTGAGGAGCAGCGCGCCTCGGCCGTGCCCACGCAGTGGCGGCACGATCGCCATCCCCCCGATCCAGCCGCGAGTCCCCCGGACGCCCAAGAGGCCAACGCCCAGCAAATCGCCTGAGCGCGTGCGGGCGATCAGCGAGTCGGCGAGGTGAATGTCGTTGGTGCGCACCATCGCGGCGAGCGATTCGCCGGAATGATGCATCGGTACGAAATACCCCTCGAAGGCAGCGTTGAACGCGTCGGCAAGCTCGGGCAGCGCGAGTTCCGCCGCCGGGAGGAGCCGTATGCCGTCGGATCGGGTGTCGTCCATGTCGTCGCTCCCACGGACCACGAAGCCGTTAGCCGACGCGGTCGAGCGCATGCAGTGGTAACGTCGCCAGGGAGCCGTCTTCGAGACGGACGCTGGCGCTGGGCACGCGAAGGCCCGCGGCATTTGGCTGCAACGATTCGAAGATGTGCATGATCGTACCTCGGGCGCTCCTGCGGGGGCCAGCGGAGACACTGACGATGCTGCCTTTTCCCATCGTGACGTCGACCGGCTTGGTTTGGGGCGCGGTGCCGAGCGGGACGGAAAGCGCCAGTTCGGGTCGTAGATTGCGGCGTGGATCGGTCGCGCCGTCGATGAGCACGACGTCATGTATGCGCTGACTCAATACCTGATAGGTCGCGGTGCTCATGGAGGCCGAGCCGACGTCTTCGGTGAGGACGACGGTGAGCGGCGTTGCCGATGTAGATGTTGGTTGGCCTTCGAGCGCGAGGGTGAGGTCCGCACGCGCAAAGGCTTCGAGTTCGCGGGCAGACGCACTGCCGGCGATGATGCCCGCGGCGCCACTGGCGGCGGCACGCTGCATCAACATGAGTGGCACCTGATGCGGGAAGATGATGACAGAGCCAGGGGTGATCTGCACGACGGCCAGTGCGTCGCCGCGCGGCAACAGCGCAAGCGTACCCGTCGTTTGGCGACCAACGCCGACGAGGCCATGCAGCAGCGTGACGACACCTTCAATGGTGACGTAGGGCAGGCGCTGGTTCGCTTGACTCTCGAGCACGCGCCCGGCGATGCCCGCGGCGAAGACGTGGCGGCGGGAGCCGTCGTTGTATTCGGCGATCGGTTGGTCGGCGCGCACGTGATCGCCTAAGGCGACCAGTGGAGCGGCGCCCGCGGGCAACAAGCGGCGGCGGCGCGTCAGTATCGCTGGTACGATAGGCTGACCGAGCGGAAAGTTGAGCGCGAGGGCCGTGCGTGGCATTGCCTGGCTAGTCCTCCTTCGCGAGCGCCCGACGCCAGAGGGCGTTGACGCGAGCGCACTCGGCGGGATCGTCGGGCAGCACGAGTGGACGACCGCGCGTGTCGATCACCAACCCGAGGGCGCCTCCCTCCACGGGTTCCGTCGCGCGGGCATGTTGGCCAGGGCCGAGGCCGACATCGACGGTGGCGGCAGGGTAGAGGCCCAGAATCGCGTGCTCGTTGGGGGCGAGCGGAAAGCGTCGCAACTCGCCCGCCGAGACGTCCTCGACGTGTTTCCGCCCGTCGGCGTATTCCAAGACGACGCGCAGCATCGGCTCGTCTTCGGGGATGACGCCACTCGGAGAGATGAAGGTGCCGAGCTGCAACAGAATGGCGTCGTTCTCGGCAACGTCGGCAGCGGCGGCGCTATCCAGGGCAGCGGCGCCGCCAAGCATACTGGCGATATTACCCGTGTCGAGCACCAGTGCGGTGATTCCCTGGGGTTGTAGGGCGTCGAGCAAGATCTGCGCGGCCAGGCTCGGATGCGGCACGTTCGCCAGGACGCTGCCGGTGCCGACGACGACGTCTAGCCGCGACATGCTGCCCAGTTGCGAGCCGGGAGCGCGAAGCGCAAGCGTGATCGCTTCACGGGCTAGCGCGTGCTCCAATTCGAGATCGCGTGGGCTAGCCGGCAGCGCATGTGGGCGCAGTATACGCCGCAGCACGTATTCGCGGACTTCGTCTTCGGTGCCGGATGTTGCCAGCCAGCGCAGGATGTTTTGCGGTCCACGCGCGCGGAGAATTACGCCGGCCCCAGCGCCAACGCCCGCCGCGGGGTGGCTGGCAGGGAGGTACTCGCCTTGGGCGCTCGCGCCGACCACGGCGGTGGAATTCGCGCCTACATCGACGCCGACGACGTTGGTATTGAAATGCTGTGCGAGATACCGAACCATGCCACTGAGCGCGGTGACGCACGAGGTCGGCGGCACGGTCGCCTGGGCGCGCAGGTCGGCATATCCGTCGAGCGTGCGGAGGACACAGCCTTCGTAGAGTGCGTTCACCGCGCGGCTCAGCGGGGCGAGCGTCGTAGGGGTGAGCGCGCCCACGGACTGCGGCGAGGCACCCAAACGCTGGAGCCCCGAACTCACGAACTCAGCATCCTCGGGATTCCCGGTGAAGAGGACGGGAAGCGCCGCGCCGACGTGCGTGCCGTCGCCGGAACGTGCCGAGCTGCGCAGCGCGCCGAGCCATCGTCCGGACTGCACCACGGCGTCCTCAAGGGTGGTCTGGCCGCGACCGGGGCCGAACGGCGAGCCGACGATCAGGAGGGCGTGCGGCGACGATGCCTGCACTTGGGCAAGTACCTGCTGCCACTCCGCGGAGTCCCCTTGCAAGCTGTCGGGCAGCGCGGGCAGGGCATCGGTGGAGACGAACAGGCCACCGAGGGCCAGTTGAACCAAGGCAGCGAGCGCTTCGCGGCCCGGACCGGTGGTCAGCAGTCTCAACGGCCCGCCGACGCTGGTCGCCAGCGCGAAACCGTCCACACCGGAACCGTCGTCTAGCTGCGGTGTGACAATTCTGCCGTTGCGCAGCAGCGCGTGGCCCGAGACGCGCTCGATGTCGGCAAGGGCAGCCAGGACACCGGCGGCGAGATCGGCCCTCGGTGGCGCAACGGTGGTTGCGGACTGTGCGCGGGCCACGAGGCGATAGCGCCCGTCTACAGCAGCGATGAGCGCGACTTTGGTGTGCGCGGAGCCGCAGTCGACGAGCAACATTGAGCGCGTCGTCCAGAGTTGGCGCTCGTCGGCAAGCCCAGTCTCGCCCTCAGTGGTGCGTACGACGGCTTCAGGAAGGGGTCCAGCCACGACTACTTCCTCGTTGCGGAGTTGTTGGTTGCCGCGGGCACGGTGCGGCGCCGCCTAGTATACGTGCAGGGCACGGCGACGTCTACCCGCGGCCGAAAAGACGCCGCCATCCACCGCGCTTGTTCTTTGCTCCACGGGCGCCCATTTCCTGTGGCTGCCACGCATCACCCGCACCATCATAGTCGGGATCGCCGTAGTCTTCGTCCGAGCCGGCAGCGTAGCCACGTTCGTACTCTGGGCGAAACGCTGGTTCACCCATGTTCGGCCCGCCGTAGGCGTCGGCGTACTCTCGGCCGCGTTGCTGGCTCAGGCGTGGATCTTCGTCGTACATGTCGTCATAGTTCTGCGCGTAGCCGGGTTGCCGTGGATCGACGTCGTCGTGATAGGGGTCCTGATAGCTGAACGAGTCCTCGCGAGGGGAGTCCCACTCGACCTCGTAGCCATCAGCTTGTTGGCTCTGCCTGCCGTTGCGCTGCGCGAAACGCGGCTCATCGTCAAAGGAGTATGCAGGAGTCCCGCCAGCAGCACCATCTGAACCCCTAGAGGGAGTCCCCTGCAGCCACGGTGGCAACTCTTCCTGGGGGATTTGACTGCCCGCGGCCGGATATGCGCCCGTCGCACCCCCGCGGACCGGCGGAGCGGCGTCGCCCGCGTCATACGCTGGCTGCTGGCGCGTGTCGCCTCGCATCGCGGCGTCCACTGGTTCTACGCGCTGCTGTCGAGCAGTCGGTTGCTGAATCGACCATCCCGCGGACGAGCTAAAACTGGCCTGTTGATCGCTTGGCCGCTGGACCCAGCCAGGCAGGGCCTGCGGATCGATCAGGTCGGAGGCGGAGAAGTGCGCTGGCGCGGGCTCCGCCGCAGTGCCGGCCCCGTAGAATGGCGCCATGCTTTGTGCGCCGCCGCCATTGCGGTTCCCGAGGTTCGCCGCGGCGTTGGCATACGCCCCAGCGCCAGCGTCGGGAGACGCAGCGGAAGGGGCAGCGTACCCCGCATTCGGAGATACTTGACCGCCGCTCTGCATGCGCAGCCAGGCGGGCAGCGCACTGTCGTCTACGAAGGAGCCAGCCGCCATTGTTGGCGTCCCCGCCGCGGCGTGCGACGGATTGCCCACGGGCCGATCCCACTGCGGCGCAGCGGGAGGTTGCGGGCGGGCCCACGCGCTTTCCAGCGCGCTGGGAGGCTGCGCCAGTTGACTCTGCTGCGCCTGGGGCAGTTGCGGCTGGGAGCGGAGCCAGGTTGGCAGCGCGGTCTCATCAATCAACGACTGGGCCGCCATGCCTGGCGCTCCGCCACGCTGTGTGGGGTCTGACGTCGGCATGCCGCGCGGCGCGACAGCCTGGTTTAGCGTTGGAAACGCGGTTGGCGCGCTGGGCTCTGCTACGGGAAATCCCGGTTGGACGGGCGGCGAGTAGGGCTGGTTGCCCGCGAAGGGCATCTGACTGGGCGGCGCGTAGCCAGCTACCTGATGCATCGTCGGCTGCCCACCACCATCGACGCCACCCGACTGACGTAGCCATTCTGGAAGCGACGCCTCATCAAACAGTGCGTTGGAGGCGATGGCCGCGCCGGGGCTCGCCAAACGTTGCTGCCGGGGATCGCGGGGATCGGATGCCATTTGCTGAGGCCACTCCTGCTGTTGCTGCGGGGCGTACTGTTGATAATAGGCGGCGTCTCGTGGGTCTGGCATTGGCGCAGGGGCCGGCGGCGGCGCATAATGCGCTGGCGGCGCAGGGGTTGCCCCCGCCTCTCTGAGCCAGCCGGGGAGCGCGTCGCCATTCATCAGTGTGTTCGCCGCGAACTGGTTTGGCGGCGCCTTGATAATGAGGCTGTGGTGGTGCCTGCTGCCCGTCGGGTCCGCCTTGAAACTGGCGCAGCCATCCCGGCATGCCGTCGTCTTGTGCGGATTCTCGCCCACTTGCAAACGTTCCTTGTGCGGCGCTACCTGTCGGCCTTCCTCGTTCAATCGAGGGGCTGAAGCGGAGGCCACAAGTCGGGCAGGCAGTCGACCCAATTCGTACGGGCTGGCCGCATTGTGGGCATGGCATCACGATGTCACTCTCCTTCGGCCAGCCGCATGCGTGAGTTCTCGCGAACAAACTCGATGCATCTGGAGCGCAGGCTTCTCTAGGCGCTCCATGTGATGCGCTTCATGCGGCGCGCAACTGTGCGCGAAGTGTATCACCCGTCAGACAGAGCCGCAACGAACGGAGAAGTTCGGGCCAGCCCACACGAGGGTGATGGTGCGAGCTTGTAAAAATCTGGGCGGACGTGTGGGTGGAAGCGCTGTCGACGAGCGAACGGTATTGTTCTGTGCTATAGTGCGGCTGCACGGTATTGTACACGCTGTCTCACGGTGTTGAGCATGGCCGCTGAGCGCAATCGCGGGGCTGAGCAACCGGCCGCGCACGCCGGCGCCAGCGGCGCTGGAGCGGCCCCTCGTAGGGCATTCGTCGGGGATCGCTTGCCGTCCGCGGAGGAGAACAAAGATTATGGCGACGCGCCAGAACAAAGCTATTGAGCAAGCTGTCGCGGTGGAGGAACCTGCCACGCCAAAGCGCCGGCGGGGACCGCGCGCCGGCACGGAGAACGCGCGCCGCGGCGGGATGGCCGTCCGCGAGAAGTACGGCGCCGATTTCTTCGCCAGAATTGGGTCAAAGGGCGGCAAGACCGTGCGCGAACGTCGCGGGCCAGACTTTTACGCCTCCATTGGGAAGCGTGGAGGCGAGACGACACGCGACACGCTCGGCACTTCGCATTACGAGCGTATTGGCCGGATGGGTGGGCTGCGGACGCGGAAGCGCGACGCTCAGGAGCAAGTGGGCGAGAACTAGCGCTGCTCACTGTATACGCGACGCGTGCCCGAATTAGACGCGCGCGAACGCCTTGCCAATGTTGGCACTGGCGCGCACCTGCTGCACGATCAGCGCGATGAGCCGATCGGGCGCGGTCCATCGCGCCGAGATGCGCGCGGGATCGAGGCGATGGGAGCGGATCAGCGCGCGAAGTGTCGTCACGTTCTGCGCCTCGAGGACGGTGCGCAAGGCATCCTCACCGCGCTCGCGGTAGAGCCCGAACGGATCGAGTGGCTTCTCGGTGGGTGCGTCGCCGCCGAGACGCCTGGCGTGGCGCTTGGCGACTTGGGAGTGCGTCTCGCTGTGCGCGCGGGCTTGGCCGCTTGCGACGCGGACACGAGACCGCTTTCTTCGAGCGCGGTTTGCAGTGTGGCGGCGAGCGCGGGATCGCTTTCGGCCCGCGCGGCGAGGCTGCGGAGGAATGCCGCGGCGCGCGCTGCGTCGTTGTCCGCCGCCTCGGAAGGCTTAGCGCGCGACATAGGCCAAATACTCCTGCGTCAGTGCGCTCAATTCTTCATAGGGGCCGCCATTGCCGTATTTCTGGTGCAGGGTGTTGACGGGCGCGGTGACATTGGCGGCCTCGGCGATGCGCGTGGATTCCGGCACCATCGTCTCGAAGACCGGCGGGAAGCGGCGCTCGACGAAGTCCTCGCGGAGGCGGCGCGTGACCTCGGTATGTAGCAGCGTCTGCGCGCGGATCTTGGAGATGATGATGCCCAGCGCGCGAATGTTGCCGCGCGTGCAGCGGCTGAAGTGCTCGACGCGGTCGAGGATCGGTGGGATGCCGAGGATGGAAAGCGTGTCGGGCACCACAGGAATTATGTACGAGTCGGAGATGGCGAGGCCGTTGAGCGTGACGACGCCAAGCGACGGCGGACAATCGATCAGCACGTTGTCATAGTAGGGCAGCAAGTCGGCGAGCGCGTCGCGCAGCGCGAAGATGGGGCCACGCTCAAAGGTTTCCAGGTCGGTGATCTGGGTCACGCGATCTTGGACTTTGATGAGGCGCAGACTCGACGGCAGCAGATCCAGTCCCTTGACACCAGCGCCAACGTTGGAGACGTCGCGCACGATCGAGGCGTCGGCATCGAAGCGGCGCGAACCCTTCACTTGGTCGGCGAAGAGTTGGTAGAGCGTGCGCCCAGTGTCGTCGCGCGCCTTCCACTCGGCCTCGGTAATCAGGCAGACGGTAGCGTTGGTCTGCGGATCGAGATCGATGACAAGGACGCGCTTGCCGTGTTCGACGGCGAGGAAGTGCGCGAGGGCGAGCGTGATGGTGGTTTTGCCGACCCCGCCCTTTAGATTGATGATGCTGCTGACGGTGGGCATGCTAGCCTTCTTTCAGACGCCGGTCGCGGTGTGGGTGGCACGGACCAACGGCCGACGCATCGTACCTTTGCACGGCCGGGGAGGCAAGGGGCCTATTCGTGCTAGGACCGATAGGTCGGTGTGGCGTCGCGCGGTGTCACGAGGCGCGAATATCGCCGAGCGGGCGGCTCAGTACGCGCGTGTGTACGTGGAGGCGCTCGTCGTACCAGCGCAGACGCTCGCGCAGCGGCAGTCCCGCCAGGGGCCGCTCGAACCGTAGTATTGGCGCGGCGCTGAGGAGTTGTTCCGCGTACTGCTGGCTGGCATAGACGACGAAGATGATCGGCGTGGCGCTGCGCTCCTGGCGATCGTGGAGATGTTCGGCGATGAGCCTAGCCCACGCACGGCGCTCGCTGGCGCTCAGCAAGTGGAGGTGTGGCGCGTCGGACCCGATCACTTGGTGCGGCGCGACCAAACCGTGACTGGTGCTGAGGATGTACCACTCGCCGTGCTCGCGGTCGCAATAGTCACGTGCGCGGCGGAAAAGCGCAGACGGCTCAAACTGCTCGCGAGCCTGGCAGATGCCGCCGCGGCGCCGCTTAGTCTGCGCGACGAGGCCAATGCGTGTGGTCATGGGTCTTCTTCCATGCGCTGCTGGCAGCCGACGTTCCATCACCACATGCTGACGCGGCGCGCGGCGGGCAACAACTCGCATGGCCTAAAGGGGCCAGATGACGTCTTCACGACGAAACGTTGGTCACGCCGAACGGAGACAGATGAGTCTGCCGCGATTCCCGTGCTTGCCGCAGCCATTTGCTCGTCGTACTCTTACGGAGATAGCGCAGTCGGCGGAGGACGGCGCGTAGACGTGAGGCGGAGGCACACCGTGGCGACGATGACAGACGCTGAGGCACGCGCTGCCGACTCAAAGGACTACGCGCACTCGGTGGCGCTGACGCGAAATCCGGGGATGGCGCTCGATCTGGCGCGCGTCGCCGCGGTGCAGGTCAACCGCAGCGCCGTGGAGCGCCGCGCGGCGACGATCCCCACGCGGCGTACGGTGAAGCGCGAGTGGCAGGCGGCGTGGCTGCTGCGGGCGATCACCTGTATCGACCTCACCACGCTTTCCGGCGACGATACTCCTGGGAACGTGCGGCGGCTCTGCGCGAAGGCACGCCAACCCGTCCGCGTTGATATTTTGGAACGGCTCGGTGCGCGCGATCTCACCATTCACACCGGCGCGGTCTGCGTGTATCACAACCTCGTGCCAGTGGCCGTCGAGGCGTTGGCGGGAACGCGGATTCCCGTCGCGGCGGTGTCGACCGGCTTTCCGGCTGGACAGACGCCTTTCGCGCAGAAGATTGCGGAGATAGAGGCATCGGTCGCCGCGGGCGCGAAAGAAATCGACATCGTCATTTCGCGGGCGCTCGTGCTGATGGGCGACTGGCGAGCGCTCTACGACGAAGTGCGCGCGTTCCGGGCGGCGTGTGGCGACGCGCACATGAAGACGATCCTCGCGACGGGAGAACTCGGCACGCTGCGCAACGTCGCGCGGGCGAGTTGGGTCTGCATGATGGCGGGTGCGGACTTCATCAAGACGTCCACCGGGAAAGAAGCCACCAACGCAACGCTGCCCGTTAGCCTGGTGATGGTGCGAGCGATCCGCGAATATGCGGAAGAGACCGGGCAGCGCGTGGGGTTCAAGCCGGCGGGTGGCATTCGCAGTGCGAAGCAGTCGCTCGACTGGCTGGCGCTGATGAAGGAGGAGTTGGGCGACGCCTGGCTCCGCGCCGACCTGTTCCGTTTCGGGGCCAGCGGCTTGCTCACCGATATCGAGCGGCAACTCGAATACTTTGTTAGCGGGCGGTACTCCGCCGCGTATCATCAGCCAATGGCCTAGTGCTGGCGCGGAGGGAGGCCATCATGGCTGCCAACGACTATCACTTCATCTCGCACTGGCGTGTGCGTGCGTCGCGCGAGGAGGTCGCCGAGATCCTGAGCGACGCCGAGGATTTACCACGCTGGTGGCCCTCCGTCTATCTTGCCGTGCATGTGCTGGAGCCAGGCGATGAGAATGGCGTGGGCCGCTACGTCGATCTGCACACGAGAGGCTGGTTGCCGTACACCTTGCGCTGGCGGTTTCGCGTGACGAAGTCGAACCCGCCGAAGGGATTCGAGTTGGAGGCTGAAGGCGATTTCGTCGGACGTGGCATCTGGACCTTCGCACCGGACGACGACTATGTACACGTGATCTACGACTGGAAGATCCGCGCCAACAAGCCGCTCTTGCGCTATTTCTCTTTGATCATGAAGCCACTCTTCGCCGCCAATCATCACTGGGCAATGGCGCAGGGTGAGCAGAGCTTGAAACTGGAGTTGGCACGTCGGCACGCGAGTTCGCCCGACGAGCGTGAACGCGTCCCTGAGCCGCCACAACCGTCGTCCCTGATGACGTCATCGGCGGTGCCGCTGCTGGCGTTGAGCGCGGGATCGGTGGCGCTGGCGATCTTGTTGGCGCGTCGCCGGGCTTCGCGCTAACACTCGAAGAAGGACAGGTCTCCCATGTCGCAGCCCAGTGTCGCCACGATCTTCGAGACGATGGAATACGGTCCGGCGCCGGAATCACCCGCGACCGCGAAGGAGTGGCTTGCCGCCCACGCGCCGCACCTCGGCCACTTCATCGGCGGCGAGTGGCATGCGCCCCGCGGGGGCGATTACTTCGCCAGCGTCAACCCAGCAACGGCGAAGCCGCTGATCGACATCGCACAGGGCACGATTGAGGATGTGGACGCGGCTGTACGCGCGGCGCGCGGGGCTTTCCCTGCGATGGAGCGCGACGCCGGGCCATGTGCGCGCACGGTATCTCTATGCGATTGCCCGGCACATTCAAAAGCACTCACGCCTGCTCGCCGTGCTTGAAACGATGGATAACGGCAAGCCGATCCGCGAGACGCGTGATATCGACATTCCGCTGGTGGCGCGGCATTTCTACCACCATGCCGGGTGGGCGCAGTTGATGGCGAGCGAGTTGCCTGGGATGTCGCCGGTCGGCGTCGTCGGGCAGATCATCCCGTGGAACTTCCCACTCTTGATGCTGGCGTGGAAGATCGCGCCCGCCCTGGCGATGGGGAATACCGTGGTGCTGAAGCCCGCCGAATTTACATCGATTACGGCCATCGCCTTCGCCGAAATTTGCCAGGAAATCGGTCTGCCGCCGGGTGTGGTCAACATCGTGACTGGGGACGGGAGAACCGGCGAGGCACTGGTGAAGCATCCTGACGTCGACAAGATCGCCTTCACGGGCTCGACCGAGGTTGGTCGCATTCTGCGCCTGGCGACGGCTGGCACCGGCAAGCGCCTCTCGCTCGAGCTGGGCGGCAAGTCGCCATTCGTCGTTTTCGACGACGCCGATCTGGACTCAGTGGTTGAGGGTGTAGTAGACGCGATCTGGTTCAACCAGGGGCAGGTCTGCTGTGCCGGCTCACGGCTATTGGTGCAGGAGAGTGTTGCCGCCACACTGCTCGACAAGTTGCGTGTGCGCATGGAAAAGCTGCGTGTCGGTGATCCACTCGATAAAGCCGTCGACATCGGCGCGATCATCGCGCCCGTGCAGCTTGAGAAGATCACGGCATTGGTGCAGCAAGGCGTCGACGAGGGTGCACGGATGTGGCAGCCTTCGTGGGCCTGCCCGACCGATGGTTATTTCTTTCCGCCGACGCTCTTTACCGAGGTCTCGCCCGCCGCGACCATCGCGCAGGTGGAGATTTTCGGTCCGGTACTCGTCTCGATGACCTTTAGAACGCCCGCCGAGGCGGTGGCGCTCGCCAACAACACCAACTATGGGCTTGCCGCGAGTGTCTGGAGCGAAAACGTCAATCTGGCACTCTCAGTGGCCTCGCAGATTTTGGCGGGGACGATCTGGGTGAACTGCACCAACGTCTTCGATGCGGCCTCGGGTTTCGGCGGCTACCGCGAGAGTGGCTACGGCCGCGAGGGCGGCAAAGAGGGTTTGTACGAATACGTCAAGCCGACGTGGGAGACCGTAAACCACCAGTCGGTGGCGGTGACTAATGGAACTGGGCGCAAGTCGCGCCGGGCGCAGATGGCGACTGAGGCAGCGCCCGCGAGCAATGGCGCTAGCGCGCTCCTGGCTCATGCGAACGGGCGTCATGCCCACCATGAGCGCGACGGCGAACAGGACGGCGAGGATGTGGGCGACTTTCTCGCGTGGCCGCGAATCGATCGCACGCCGAAGCTCTTCATCGGCGGCAAGCAGGCGCGGCCGGACTCTGGGTACAGCCGGACCATCTTTGATGCGCAAGGCGAGGAAATCGGTGAGGTTGGCGAGGGCAATCGCAAAGACATTCGCAATGCCGTGGAGGCCGCGCATGCCGCTGGGCACGGCTGGGCGAATGCGACGGCGCACAATCGCGCGCAGATTCTCTATTACATCGCGGAGAATCTCTCGGTCCGCCGTGATGAATTTGTTGGACGTCTCGTGAGCATGACCGGCGCTTCGCCCGAGGATGCGGCGCGCGAGGTCGAATGCGCGATCGAGCGCCTGTTTACCTACGGAGCGTGGTCAGATAAGTACGATGGCGCCATCCACGCGACGCCCATGCGCGGCATGACTCTCGCCGTCCATGAGCCGGTGGGCACGTTGGGGCTGGTCTGCGCTGAGGAGCGCCCGCTGCTCGGCTTCATCTCGCTTGTCGCCCCCGCGATTGCGATGGGTAACACGGTGATTGTGCTCCCGTCGGAACGCCATCCCCTCAGCGCTACGGATTTCTATTCCGTGCTCGAGACCTCGGATGTGCCCGCTGGAGTAGTCAACATCGTCACCGGTCCGCGCGATGCGCTCGCCAAGGTGCTCGCCGAGCATGATGACGTAGACGGCGTCTGGTATTTCGGGCCGCGGGAGGGCGGCAAGGTTGTCGAGGCGGCCTCTGCGGGCAACATGAAGCGCACCTGGGTTTCGTACGCGCCTGCTCGCGAGTGGCTCGATCCGAGCCAGGGAGAGGGCGCTGAATTTCTGCGCGAAGCGACACAAGTGAAGAATATCTGGGTGCCGACAGGCGAGTAGGTTACTTGCCCAACCAGGCGCTGTCGTAGGTCCGCCAGCTGGCGTCGCTGGTGGTGGCGAGGCGGTACACTGCGACGCCGGTGAAGAGGCTCGTGTCGGCGTTGCTGTTCAGCCCTTCGCGCACACCCTCTAGGCCCGTCTTCATGTTCTCCGCAGTCTCGTGGAACCAGAAGCTGTTGCCGCTATAGGTTGGCACGCCAAACAGCACTTGCGGCTTGCTGGGGGCGGCGCGCGCCGCGTCGAGGATATGCTCGACTTCTTGCTTCACGAAGAGTTGATACAGGCCGGAGGTAGGCATCGAAGTGTCGTAAAGGGTCGAGACGATCTGGTCGCAGTGCGCGGCGACCTGCGTATAGTAGTAGGTCGTCCACCACGCGTCGGCTTTGCCCGCGTTGCGCAGCCATTCGGCGACATGCGCGCTCGGCGCCCATTTCTGCGCCGTAATCGATAGCATCGCCCCTGCCGGCAGCTCTGCGCGCGTGACGTCGAGTAGATCGAGGAAGTGGGCATTGTTGTTGGTGATCGGCTCGATATCATAGTGCACGCCGTCAAAGCCAAGATCGCGCGCGAAGTGTGCCGCGGTCTGGGCGATCTGCTGGCGCACAGAGGAGAGCGAGAGGTCTACGCTTTCGTCGGCGGGAAAGCCGCCCGCGATCTCGACCTGGCCGATCCATGCGAGGATGTGAATGCCTGGAAGCCGATCATGCAATGCGGTCGCCAGTTGCTGGGCATAAGGGGCGCGGTCGGCAGGGATCGTACCGTCGCTGTCGAGCGGCCCGACGTGCGCGTACACGTAGCGGATCTGCTCAGCTTCCAGGCGATCCGCCAGCGCGTCATAGTCGGCGTCAGAGTGCGCATCACCTGCCCACGTGTGCTCTAACCAGACGGCATTTTCGCCTTGATTGAAATGCGCTCCAGAAAAATCCGTCGCCTCGGAGCCGAGTCGCCAAAAGACGACGCCCGCGGTGACGATGAGGACGACCGCCGCCACCAGCGCGACACGCAGCACGAGCGCCAGCCACCATTGAACGGTATGCCGTTGGCGCGACCCCGGAGTGCGCGAGACGCGGCGGGGGCCGATCGGCGGCCACACTGCCGCTCGCTTGGTCTCGGTCGATGCCATCTGCCACTCCCACCCGCGCGACGCGCGCTCGCGAAGGGACCGCCACCTGCCCACGTACAACGATACTTACGCTTGAGCCGCACCGCCCGCTGAGGAGCGCTCGTCCAGTGCTTCGTTGGCGAGTTTGTCTGCCAACGTATTTTTCGCGCGCAGGACGTGCTCGATGGTCACATGGGGCACGGCTCTCATCCGTGTGATCGCCTCGTCGTACAGGGCTCTCAGCAACTCGTCCTTCACCTTATATTCGCCGCGCATCTGCCGCACAACCAGTTCACTGTCTAGAAAGATACGTAGCGAGGACGGTTTGTAGCGCGCTATCGCGAGCAATCCCAGAATCAGCGCGCGGTACTCCGCCTGGTTGTTGGTCATCACGCCGAGATAGCGCTTCCCTTGGGCAATGACGGTGCCGTCGTGACGTTCTATCACGATTCCAGCGGCTGCATGACCCGGATTGCCGCGCGAGGCGCCATCTGTGCGCAGCACGAGACCGCCGCTCATGTGAACGGAGTCGTCGCCTTCCCGAACCATCAAACACGCTCCTCGGTTGCCTGCGCTCGATCGCCGAGGGCTGACTCCTCGTCCTCAGCCGAAGGACTCCTCCGCGGCGACCCGTGTAGTATTGTCCCACGCGTCGATGGATGTCCACGGGCGACGTCCGGCCAGCAAATACGGTCTATTCGACGGAGCGCTGGTCACGTTTTGATGCCGGTTGCAGGACTTGCCGCGAGCGTGTCACCACGCGATGAGATTCGGCGCGTTGTCGCGCATGATGGCCCAGGCGTGGCATGCGAGGGAAACCTGACGTGGTGCGTGAGTGGCTCTCCGCACAAGGTTCTCGACCTCGTTATAATGACTCAACCGAGTCGAGTTGACTCAAGGTGGAAATGGGGGAGGCCGTGGCCGCCGTCAGAATAGATTCCATCGACGCATATTTGGGCGTGCTGCGCGCAACGTTCTCCGCGGAGCGCGCGAAAGACCGCGCCATTGTGGTGCAGATGCAGTTCACGGGTCGCGTCGTAGGTGATTGCTACTTTTCGATCGAGCACGGCGCATTGGACGCGGCACGCGGCGTGCATCCGCTGCCGACCGCGACTGTGGCAACGGATTTTGACCTCTGGATGTTGGTCGTTTCCTACCATGAGGATGCCCTGCTCGCCTATCAGGATGGCAAGTTCACGGTAGAGGGGGATGTGGGCGCGCTCCTGGAGTCCGACGCGTGGTTCGTCCGTACCGCGGCGCAAGGCTAAGAACCACGGCAGGCGCTAAGGAAATGCCGACCATCCGGTGGCGCCTCGTACGGGCGTTCGTGTTACACTGTGGCGGAACACGCGCCACACCGACGCGCGTAGCATCAGAGGCGAGAGTGACGCCTTGGCAGAGGGACGAGAGACGACGGCCCGCCCGGCGCGGCGCGAAAAGGTCGTGCGCGAGCGGTTGGACGTGCTGCTCGTCGAGCAAGGACTCGTACCGAGTCGTGAGCGTGCCCGCGCACTGATCATGGCGCGTGAGGTGCAAGTTGACGGGCGCTTCGTCGACAAGGCAGGTACATTGGTGCCACGAAGCGCGGTATGCACGATTGTGGGCGATGCTGCGGAGTTGCGCTACGTCAGCCGTGGTGGACTCAAGCTCGAACAGGGGCTCGACGTTTTCGCGCTTGACCCGGCGGGGTGCATCTGCCTCGACGTAGGCGCCTCCACGGGGGGCTTCACCGATGTGCTCCTGCGCCGGGGCGCGACCCGCGTCTACGCCATCGACGTAGGGCACGGTCAGTTGGCGTGGTCGCTGCGCACCGACCCGCGCGTCGTCGTGCTGGATCGTACGAATGTACGCCACCTTACGGACCTGCCGGAGCGCGGCCAGTGCGCCGTTATCGACGTATCATTTATCTCGCTTCGCCTGGTGCTCCCCGCGGTAGCCGGTCTGCTGGCTCCTGGCGCCTGGATCGTCGCGCTGGTGAAGCCGCAGTTCGAAGCGGGTCGCGCCGAGGCCGATCGCGGCGCCGGCGTGATCTCCGCGCCAAGCGTGCATCGTAAGGTGCTCCGCGATCTACTCGCGCGGATCGGCGATGACTCCATGCCGTGGCCGCGGACTGAGAGCGGCGAGCGCCAGCGTCTGGTCGCGACGGGACTGACGCCGTCGCCGATAACGGGACGCGAAGGCAACCATGAGTATCTGATGCGGCTCGATATGCAATCTGGCGATGGCCCGGCGGAGGGCATGATCGGTGACGACACGATCGAGACGGCGGTAACTTCGGCGTTTTCGATGCCAGATGCGTAACCATCAATTCCGACAGTTTCTGCGACGTCTAATTGGGGGAGACAGGGCATGCGCTACGACATCGGCGTAGATGGCGGCGGCACCAAGACCACCGCAGTCGTCTATGAGGAGAGTGAGGGAGTGCTTGCCTCGGCGACGCGCGGCGCGGCGAACTATCGTTCGGTCGGCGAAGATGAAGCCGCCGGCAACATCGTCGCGGCAATACGGGGTGCGCTGGCGGCGTCTGGGCGCTCGCTCAACGAAATGGCCGCGATCTGCCTCTGCCTCGCTGGGTTCGACACGGATCTCGATCTCGCGGTGCCGCAGCGCGCCTTGCGTCAATTGGGCTACGACGGAGCGGCGATCATCGAGAACGACGTCGTCGGCGCATGGGCCGGTGCGACTGAGGCGCGCGCGGGTCTTGTCGTCATCGCCGGCACGGGCTCGTCCGCGTTGGGGATGAACGACCGCGGAGAGCTGTGGCGCACCGATGGCTGGGACTACGTCCTCGGCGACAGCGGCAGTGGCTATGAAATCGGGCGCGCGGGCATCCGCACGGCCATGCGCGCGCTCGACGGCCGCATCCAGCGGACGCTGCTCGCGCGCGAGCTGGGTGTGGCGTTCAACATCGCCGACGCTGACGCCATGCGCCGTCTCGTAGATAGCACGACGTTCGGCAAGCTACAAATTGCCTCTTTCGCCGTGCATGTCAGCAAAGCCGCGGACGAGGGTGATGCGTTCGCAGAAGAAATACTGGCGACGGCTGCCGCGGGTCTTGCAGAACAAGCCATCGCCATCATTACGCGGCTCGGTATGCAAGCTGACTCATTTCCGGTGGCGACGGTGGGCAGCGTCTTCAACTCCACGCGGTGGATCGTGGAGCCGTTTCGGCGGCTCGTGGCGCAGGCAGCGCCAAGGGCGGAGTTCCGGGCGGCGCGGTACCCACCCGAAGTCGGCGCAGCGATCATGGGGTTGCGGCGTCTTGACGAAGCGGACTTCGGCTCGTGGACCCTCAATCGCGGACGCCGGCACATCACTCGTAGCCTCTCAGTCGACGACGTCGTGCTGGTGTGAATCACGCTTTGACGGCGACAACGAGAGCGCGATACGCTTGTAGTGCAGGTAGCTTTGCCACCAAGACAGGCGAGAGGGCGATGAGTGAGCCGCCAGGAAGCGAACAGACCCACCTGGACCAGTCGCAGGCAAGTGACGGGACTGCGATGAGAAGCGCTACGTGGCCGCGTGGCACGCCAGCGTTGCGCATCGGTTCGGTGCGTCAACCGGGGGAGGTGACGCCGGAGCGGTCGCCTGAACTGCCGAGAAGGTCGTTTCGCGCGCCGTGGTACCTGCGGCTGCTGCGACTCGCGGTTGGGCTGACCTTGCTCGTGCTCGCATGGTGCGGAGCGCTCGTCGTCGCTCTCCTGGCCTCTTCCGCGCTGCAACCGCTGCGTTCGAATCACATAGCACTCGATACCACCCTCGCGGTCCTGAAGATGGGCGGCGCTTGCTGGGTCGGTATTGCCACGTTGGCCGCCATAGTCGCCGGAGCGTTTAGCTTGTCACTGGCGCTCACCAATCGCGACTGGCGCTGATTGAAGCCGGTTGAAGCTACGTGAAGCGACTTCCTCGGTCGGGGCAACTCAACCCGCTCCCCAGCAAGACGCCGCCGTTGCCGTCTAATGAGATACCGTACGGCGGGCAGACATTCGGTGCGTTGAAGACCACGAAAAGGTGTGCCGCTGGCACGTACGTCGTGGATGCAGCGGTTCGCACTTCGACGGCGCTGCGGAAGTCGACTGGTCCAAGCTCGCTGGTGGCCGCATGCGCCGTAAAGCCCGACGATTCGGCGTAGATCATGGGCGAGTTCCCGCCGCTCGTTGCAACCGGCCACGAAAACGTGCCGATCACCGCGCCGTCCAACTCCGCATGCCATTGTGCGACGGAAAGCGTTGATCCGGCGGAGGATTCCAACGCATAGGTGTGCAGCGCACCGTTTGCCCCAACCGAACCCAAGGCGCCATACTCACAGGGCCCTTCGGCGCCGTTCGCGCGAAACGCGCAATAGAACCAACCAGCTTCACTCGCGTCGTGCGCGGGCACGTAGTAGCCGATTTGCACGAAACTGTTGTCCGAGAGATACGAGCCAACCCAAAAGTAGTTCGTAGTGTTCGGGCTAATGCGCTGCGGCAGCGTCGTTACAATCGTCGCGCGCATACCAGTCGCGTCGCGGTCCTCATCGCCGGCGGCAAGGCCAACCTGCCAGTAGACGTGCTGTTGATCTCCTGAAGTGAGCGAGGAAATCCCGTCAGGGATGCGTTGCAGCGTCTGTGCCGCCAACCTCTCAGCGGATTGCAGCGTGGCGGATGTCGCTGGCGGGGCCAACGTCGCGAACCAGGAGCCGATCTGTGGCGTCGGCCAGATCAGCAGCACGAGCCAGAGCACGATGGGGATAGCTACGCGAGCACCGCGGGGCGCTCTTGCTCGTGAGCGGCGCTGCGTCCGCGAGGGACATGCGTAGCCCACTGGTGGGGAACCCTCACCACGCTGCCGCCAGTCGTCGGCAGTCCACACTCGCTGCATGGTGCCCTCAGATCCCTCGTCGGTCGAGGCGGACGAACATTCTTTGCCGCATGGCCTCAGCAATGCATAAAGCATGCCGTTCGCGACGTTGTAGCGGACGCAATTTGACGCACGCTCCGCCGGCGACATATAGTGAGGGGGTACAGTGTAGTCGTCGCGAGGGACCAGTACGCAGCGCGCCGAGGAAGCGAGCCGGGGAGAGTGCAAGCCCGGTATGCTACGCGCCGCCGAAGCCGCCCTCAGATCTGGTGACGGAGTCCACCAGATCGCGACGCGGGACGAACGCCGCTCACCGCTCGAAGTGGGTACGCGGCTACTAGTCTTCGCCGGCCGCCTCCCGATACCATGAGGTAGGGCATCGATCGATAACCCCCATCATGGGTTGCTTTCCGTGCCTGGCAAAGTGGGCAACCGCGTCGCACCTCCGTGTGCGTGGTTGCCAAGCAGGGTGGTACCACGGGCCCACAGCGATCTCGAATCGCCGGCTCGCCCCGAGCAGGTGCTCGCGGCGGGTCTTTTCATTTAACCGCGGTAGCCTCGCCTGGTGCTTCCTGCTCGCTCCCTGCGCTGTCGCGCCATGCGACGAACGTGACTCCACACGCGCAGCAGAAGGAGCGCATGATGACTTCGCACGATGACTCTCGGCGATCCCCTAACTCGTCGGCGGAGATCGCCGAGCGGTACACCAAATTCTATGTCGCGCGCGATCATGTTCGACTGCCGGAGTCGCCGCTGATCTCCGCCACAGGTGACACGCTCTTCGTGGTCGCGGGCATGCAGCCGCTGATGCCCTATCTCTTGGGTCTGGAGACGCCGCCCGCGCCACTGCTCGTGGGCCTGCAACGCTGCTTGCGCACTGACGATGTCGATCTGGTCGGGACCAACAACGGCAAAAACTCCGCGTTTCAGATGCTCGGCAACTGGTCGATCGGTGAATACGGGCGGCGCGGCGCGATCGAGCTGGCTGTGGAGTTGCTGGCGGAGCTCGGTGTCGATCGCTCGTCGCTCTGGGTGACGACCTTCGCGGGCGACGAGCGGCGTAGTCTGGCCGCCGACGACGAATCCGTTGACGAATGGTTGCGCGTCGGCGTTCCGCGTGAGCGCATCGTGCCGTTGGGCATGGACGACAATTTCTGGTCTATTGGCGGTCCGGGGCCGTGTGGGCCAGATACCGAGCTCTTCATCGATCTCGGCGCGGCCTACGGCTGTGGCGAGACTACTTGCCGTCCGGGCTGCGCTTGCGACCGTTATCTCGAGTTTTGGAATCTGGTCTTCATCGAGTTCGAGCAGATGCCCGATGGCAGCTATCGCCCGCTACCGCTGCGCAGCGTAGATACTGGTATGGGGTTGGAGCGCATCGCGGCGGTTCTGCAAGGGGTGCCGTCCGTCTTTGACACGGACCTCTTTGCCCCCGCGATGCGGCGTCTCGCGGAGCTTGCGCCGCCTGTTTCCTCGATGACCGAGTCGGAGCGCCGTGCACGGCGGATGATCGTGGATCATGTGCGGGCGGCGATCTTCATCTGGCTCGCCGGGGTCGCGCCTGGGCGGGATGGGCGCGGTTCCGTCCAACGCCGCATGATTCGTCGCGCTGCTCGCCAAGGGCGCGCGCTTGGACTCACAGAGCCGTTTCTCGGCGAGTTGATCGCGCCGCTTGCGGCGGGACACGGCGCACTGCTCTCGAACGCCGAGCGCGACCGATTGCCGCCTCTGCGCGACATCCTCACGGAGGAGGAGATAGGCTTTGCGCGCGTCCTTTCGCGGGGCCTGCACCTGCTCGATCAGTTGGCGCCCGATGAAACTGGTGTCATTCCCGGCGAGGCGCTGTTCACACTCCATGCGGAGCGTGGGTTCCCTGCGGATCTCGCCGCGGAGATTCTGGCCGAGCGTGGCCTGCGCGTTGATTGGCAGGGCTATGAGCGTGCCCTGGCGCGGCATCGCGTCATCAGTCGTGACGGGCCGGATACCCCTGCTGAGATTCCCGAGTGAGTGGCGAGCCACACGGTTGAAGGGAGGCGGCTTTTGCATGCCGCTTCCCGTGGCTTGAATTGTAAGTCTGACTCTCCACTCCCTGGCATGCCCCCTGCGTGGTTCTTCGGCCGCTACCGCAAAGGTTCGGCAGGCAGGGGGATAGTCATGGCGAGTGAAGACGGACGCGTGGACTTCATCGAGGCGAAGCGCTGCTGACTCTGTGGCAGGGCGTACTCCGGTGCCGATCGACTTCTGCCGCGCAATATTGCCGCTCGCTAGCTGCCTCACCGCTCAGCTTGACGCTCCACGCACCCCGCCCTATAGTCTGCAACGTCACGAGCAAACACAGCAGTCTGTTAATCTCGACCCGCGTAGCGCTGCAGGGGCACAGTTCCCGCCAATGAATGGTGCGCCAACATGACGGTCGTTTCGCGACGACCGCGTGTACGTGGCAACAGCGCCGGGCGTGCGCGCGAGAGCGAGGGGGCGGCGATGGATTCATCGGCATATACGGTCGTGCTGCTCCGTGCGGACATACCATCTGAGCAACGCGCCGAAGTCGTCCAATTGATTTCGCAGGGTTCGGTTGCGCCAGCGCCCCGCCTGCTGACACTTGGTACGAGCACGATGCTGCGGGTGGAATCGTCCGTTTCCGCTGAGGCGCAGCGCCGTCTGAACATGCACCCCGGCGTGTTGCGCGTCGCAACACTCAACACTCCGTACACGCTGGCGAGCGTCGCCACCCATCCTGAGCGCACGACAGTTCGAGTCGGAGACGTCGTCTTCGGTGCTGGCGATGCCGTGATCGTCGCCGGGCCGTGCGCCATCGAAGGCAAACCGCAGATCCTCGCGGCCGCGCGCGCCGTTCGTGACGCTGGCGCGCGGATGCTGCGCGGCGGCGCCTTCAAGCCGCGTACCTCGCCCTACAATTTCCAGGGACTCGGTCTCGCCGGCCTCGAAATGCTTGTGCGCGCGGGTGCCATGGTTGGCCTCCCCATCGTCTCGGAGGTAATGGAGCCGGGATTGGTCGAGGAGATCGCGGCGCACGTGGACATGCTGCAAGTTGGCAGCCGCAATATGCAGAACTTCCCGCTCTTGCAAGCGGTTGGGCGCTCGGGCAAACCGGTCCTGTTGAAGCGTGGGTTCGCCGCGACAATCGACGAGTGGCTGCTTGCCGCCGAGTATATTCTCCTGGCGGGCAACCCAAATGTCGTGCTCTGCGAGCGCGGCATTCGCGGCTTCGATACGCAGACGCGCAATGTGCTCGACCTTGCCTGCGTGCCATTATTGCGCACGCTTACCCACCTGCCGGTGATCGTCGATCCGAGCCATGCCACGGGACGTGCGGATCTCGTCGTGCCGATGGGCGTCGCCGCGGTCGCCGCTGGCGCAGACGGACTCCTCGTAGAGGCGCACCCCCATCCCGAGCAGGCGCTTTCAGACGCTGAACAAGCACTGACACCCGACCAACTGCGCGTGCTCGTCGAGCGAGCGCGTGCTGTGCAAGCGGCGCTTTCTGACTCGCGTGACCAGCCATCGTTTGAGCGCTCGTCGCAAGGAGATGCGCTCGCCATCGGCGGAGTCCGCTGACTCACTCTGTGTGCAGACGTTCGCGACCGGTGCGCGGAAAGTGCAAGGAGGAAGCCCAGTGTCGCACCCAACGGCGTCGCGTTTGACCGCGCTCGCGCGTCTCGCCGCATGCCATACGAGCGGCGACCAAGCCCTGCTTGGGCGAGAGTTGCGCGCGGCTGGAGTCGCTGGCATCTCATGGGAGGCGTGTTACGAGGCGCTGCTCCAACTCGTCGCCTATACCGGCTATCCGCGCACGATCAACGCGCTGACGACGTTCCGGGAGGTCAGTGGCGTCTCCGCCTCTGAGCGACCGTCCGAAGCGTGGAACGACTTCGCAGTCAGCATCTGGCCCGAACGTGGCGCAGGCGTCTTCCAGCAGCTCTGGCCGGGTCACGAACTTGCCGATAGCATCCGTCCCGTGTCTGCGGAACTGGCGGAGTGGGTGATCAACGACGACTTCGGTCGTCTATTTGGACGCCCGGGCCTGAACCTGGCCGAGCGCGAAGCCATTGTGCTTGGTAGCCTCGTCGCACAGCGGTCCGCGCCGCAGCTGCGGTCGCACCGGCTCGCCTTTCTTGCCGTCGGCGGTGATGACGCCATACTCGACGCCATCGTCGCGGCTCTGTCTGACCTCCTGCCGGAAATCGCGATTGCCGAGGCTCAAGCAACTCTCAACCAGCTCCGTGCGGAGTCACGCTAATCTCCACGCGATCTCCTCCGCGGATGAGACCGCTTCGATTGACACGCTTCGAGCTTGCGGTTACGATGGATGCGGAGCCCGTCGACCTTTGGTCGAGCCTGCGAGGCAGATCACGGTGAAGTCGGAGCTTCTTGCGTAGCAACACGTACTGTCGCGACGAGTAGCGCATGGCCTGGCTCGCGGAGGAGCGCCAGGTGACGAGGTGGAGGCCGTTCGGATCTCATCAGCGGGGAGCCTCCAGGGTGAACGCCACCGACGCCCTATAAAGGTCGTTTGCAAAACCGGCGGGCAACTACCGGGACAGGACGCGACCGGTCGGGGGAAAAGAATAGAATGAAGAGGCGCCGTACATGTGCGGCATCGTGGGCTACGTCGGCCCAAAAAACGCCACCCCTATCCTCATGGATGGCCTCCAGCGACTCGAATATCGTGGGTACGATTCCGCCGGCATCGCCGTTATTGCCGGTAATGGTGAACTAGAAGTCCGCAAAGCAGCGGGGAAACTCGAAAACCTGCGCACCGCACTGGCGATTGCCGAGCCCGCCGGAACGCTGGGCATTGGCCACACCCGATGGGCCACTCATGGTCGCCCCAGCGACGACAACGCGCACCCGCATGTTGACTGCAGCGGTGACGTGACGGTGGTGCATAACGGCATCATCGAGAACTACGCCGAGCTGCGCGACGAGATGATCGCCGCCGGCCACACGTTCCGTTCGGAGACAGACACCGAGATCCTGGCGCATCTGATCGAGGCCGAATTGCGCGGCCCGATCGATCTTGCCCAGGCGGTGCGCCGTTCGCTCGCCCGCGTCACCGGGTCCTATGTGATCGTGGTGGCCAGCAAGCGCCACCCCGATCGGCTGGTGGGTGCCCGGCTCAACGGGCCGCTGATCGCCGGTCTGGGCAATGGCGAGAACTTTCTTGCCTCAGACATCCCGGCGATTTTGCGTCATACCCGCCAGGTGATCATCATCGAGGAGGGTGAAGTCGTCGAGGTGACGGCGAATGCCGTTGCGATCACCACCCTCGCCGGTGCTCCCGTAGTCCGCGAGCCAATGCACGTCGACTGGGATATCGAGTCTGCCGAAAAGGGTGGTTTCCCCCACTACTTCGTCAAGGAGATTCACGAGCAGCCGCATGCCATTCAGCGGGCGCTGCTTGGTCGCGTCAGCGAGCAGCACGGTGCGATGTCGCTGCGCCTGGCGGAACTCGATCGTCTCGTAGCCAGCGGCGCGCTCGACAACATTCGGCGCATTGCCATCATGGCTTGCGGCACATCGCTGCATGCGGGGTTGCTCGGCAAGTACGCCATCGAGCGCCTCGCGGCCATCCCCGTGGAGGTCAGCGTCGCCTCCGAGTACCGCTATGCTGACCCAATCGTCGGACCCGACACGCTCTGCATCGCGCTTACTCAGTCTGGGGAGACGACCGACACGCTGGCCGCGACGCGGCTGGCGCGGGAACGCGGGGCGCCGATCATTGCGCTGACCAACGTCGTCGGCAGCGCGATCACGCGCGTCGCGGACGCCGTGTTGTATCTGCAAGCCGGACCGGAGATCAGCGTCACGGCGACGAAGACCTTCGTTACCACGACCACGGTACTCTATCTGCTCGCCACCTGGCTCGGCGAACGCTCCGGCGCACTTCACGCCGAGGAGAAAGACGTACTGCTGGGTGCGCTGGCGATGCTCCCCGCGCAGGTGCAACGCGTGCTGGACGCTTCGGCGGCTGCCGATTCGCCGATTGCGGCGATCGCCGAACGCCTGGCGCAGTGTCAAAGCGCGATGTTCATCGGGCGTGGCTACGGCTTCCCGCTGGCGCTCGAAGGGGCGCTCAAACTCAAGGAGATCTCGTATATCCACGCCGAGGCGTATCCCGCGGGTGAACTGAAGCATGGACCGATCGCCTTGTTAGATGAGCGCGTGCCGCTCGTGGCGATGGCGCTCGCCAGCAAGACCTATGACAAGGTCGTGAGCAACGTGCAGGAGGTCAGGGCGCGAGGCGCTCGCGTGATCGCTCTGGCGACCGAAGGTGACGACACCATTTCCCGGCACGCGGAAGACGTCATCTACGTCCCGGCGTCGCCCGAGCTCGTGTCGCCGCTGTTGGCGGTCGTCCCACTGCAACTGCTCTCGTACCACGTCGCGCTCGCCAGAGGCTGCAACATCGATCAACCACGCAATTTGGCGAAATCGGTGACAGTCGAATAGCGGATACCTTCGCATCCTGGTGATCTGTGTCGCCCGCTCGGCTTCTTCCCATGGGAGCCGGACGGGCGACGGTCATTTCTGGCCGACGAGCCCTGGGGGCTCCAGCGTAACCCCAGGCGCGCGAAGCGTGAGCGCGGGAGAAGCGAGCGCATTGGCCACTCACGAACTGCGGATGTTCCTCGCACAAAAGTTCCCACTATCCATTCTGGCCGTTCGCATGTAGAATACCCAAGGATTGGCGACCGAGCATCCGCGTGTCATTCGCCCCCATGAGAAGACCAGTGCTCGTGAGCACAATTATGCTTGTGGAGTAAGCGCAATTGTATGGTCCGGCGCGACGTCATCGTCGGCGTTGGCGAGGAGTAGAGCATGAGTACAGCGCGAGCAGTGCCTGAGAGCGTCCGTCATGCGAAGACGGACCTCTACGACACGGACCGCAGGACCTTTTACATTCAGTATCGCGCGTGGTTCGTCGTCATCTTGGCGCTGGCTGGTGTGATCGCCTTCGGCGTGACGGGTTTCCTGGGCTATCAGCAGCCAGCGATACATTCCTCGGTGGATGATGCGTTCAAGAGCCCATGGGTGCTTTACCTCTGGCTTAGTGCCCTGCTGATCACGCTGGTCGCCTCCGTGCTGCGCGACGCCACGTTGCGTTTTCGCCTGTTTGCCATGGTGCTGGTGAGCCTCATCGCCGTGGCCTTCATCGGCGTGACACGTTTCCAGAACATCCTGCCCTATATCATCCGGCAACTCCTCAGTCAGCACGTCATCTTTCAGTATCTCTCGACCAATCCCACGACCTACACCATCATCAATTTCGGTCTCATCGGCATCTTCTGGGCCGACACATTCCGCCGTTGGGTGCGCTTCAGCCGCGGTGTGCCGCTCTATCCGAGCGTAGACATCGGCCTCCCCGAGAACGAACGCGGCAGTGATCCGCGCAAAGACCTGACCTTTTCCGAGCTAATCTCTGGCGATCTCCTCGCGGGATCGCTGCTCGCCATCCTTCTCTTCGGCATCTTTCGCGTCGAAGTGCTCGGGCTCTTCATCCATCCGCAGGGCGGCATCACCACCTGCACGCTCTCGTGGCCGTTCGGTGCCTGCGCGAACGGCGCGACCATCACCGACCCGCCCACGTTGGCATTCATGGACCTGCTGCAGTCGCTCTTCTACCTGCCTCTCGGCCTGATCATTCTGGCGATCTCGGCGATGTTGAGCGGACTCGGCGCGGTTCACGCGGTGGACAATCTCGATCTGGCGCTGGCGAGCACGTCGATCTCGTCGCAGTCGAGCACCGCCCCGATCACTGAGGATGTGACGCTCACGCTCTTCAAGGCGTTGCGGTCGGCGCTTGGTCGTCGTGGGCGCAGTATCGCCGGTAACTTCCTGCTTTCGCTGCGTTGGGTGGGCTGGCCAGCATTAATCTTTGTTGGCGCCTACGGCATCTCTGAAGTGAGCATCCAGGTGCAGCTATATCTGCACAGCCCGAAGACGTTCCACGACGCTGCCACCTTCATCTTGCCCGCGGCGGGCTGGGGCCTCGCGGCGCTGCTGAGTGTTGTCGTCTCGATCGCGCTGATGCTCTTCCGCTTCCGCGTGGTGGAGAATACACTGCGGTTCCTTGGCCTGATCGGGCTGGTCGCCTTGCTGACCTTTTGGATCTTTTCGCTGGCACTCTGGGGCGTCAACGAGTTGATCTTCCAGTTGACCAACGCTTATGACCGCAAACCCTTCGATCCCCCCGGCGCATCGACGCTCGTCTCGCTGGCCGCTCTCTTGCTCTTTGGCATCTTGCTGCTCGTGAACAACGCTCGGCGTGGTGGCGCCGCCAACCGTACGCAATCGGGCGCCGGCGCCGCGGTTGACGCGGACCAACTCAGTTATGTGCAGCAGGGGGATGCATCCGCCCAGGCAGTGGCGACGCACGCGAATCTTCCCGCATCCTCCTCTCCGGATGCGCCTACGAACTGAGTTTCGCGTGATTACGCGCTTAGTCTCTGTCGCCTACGGTGGTTACTAGCATCGGGAGATTCAGCATGGCAATCAAGTCGCCCAACCCGCGGGTTCGCGCGCGAACGCCGCATGCGTATACGGACCTCTACGACGAGCAGCGGCGCGCCTTCCTGGTGCAGTACCCGATCCCCCTCGTCGTAGCGCTGGGTCTCTCGGGTGTTGTCGCGTTCATGGTAACTGGCTTCCTCGGCTACCGGGATTCGCTGGAGAACGAGGTCATCCAGTCGCTCTTTGGCAAACCTTGGCTCCTCTACCTGTGGTTCAGCGCGCTCGTGCTCACGCTGCAGATTTCGATCCTGCGGCATCGCAGCCTCCGCCCGCAGTTGACGCGCACGCTGTTCGTCACCGTGATCGCCATCATTTTCGTCGGCGTTTTCGACATCTACAACCAGGAAATCCTCACCGCGCTCCAGAACCTCCTCTCAGAGATCTTGAACACGCAGGTGCTCCTGCAGAACTTCGGCAAGTCGCCCTGGACCTACAGTGTCATCAACTTCGGCATTCTGATTGTCTACTGGCTCGACACCATTCGCCGCTGGGGGCTCTCCGCGCGCGGCAAGTCGCCGTTTAAGCCCGCCGAAATCGGCCTCGATTCGTCCGATGCATCGAACGGCGCTCCTCAGGCGAAACAAGCGGGAGAAGCTGCGCCGCCGAGTATCTCCGAGCTCGTCTCGGGCGATCTGATCGCCGGCGCCTTCCTGACTCTGTTGCTCTCGCTGTTCTTCCAGCCAGGCGTGATCAATTTCATCGGGCAAAGCCTGCAACCGGGGAGCAGCGCGAGCGCATTGAGCGTGAATAACTGCACGCTGGCGCTGCCGTTCACGTGCGTCGCGCCCGGCGGTGGAGTAGGTAACCCGCCGACGCTCGCCTTCATCGATCTCGTGCAAACATTGGTCTACCTCCCGCTCGGCCTCATCGTCCTGGCACTGAGCGCCACCATCGCCGGTCTGAGCGTCCCCGGTGGCGTGACCGGCGTGCAGCAGCGCAACGTCCCCGCGGATCAGACGCAGGGCGAGCGCGGAGCGCAGGGCGTCGCCGGTGAGGTCGGCATGACCATCTTCAAGGCGCTGCAAGCGGCCTTGACGAGACGCGTGCGCATTGCCTTGGACAATTTCGCGGTATCACTGCGGTCGGTGATTTGGCCGATACTGATCCTGATTGGCATGTTCGCCATCGCGGGCGCCGCACGCTCCATCGAGCAATATCTCCACCTGCTGAGCGATCAGCATACCGTCAATCTCCTCAGCCAGGCCGATATCGCTGGGATGAACGCGCTACTCGCTCAGCATCTCAACTATCTCGATCCGCTGCTGGCTCTGCTCGAAGGCGCCATTGCCGTGATAGCGATCGTGCTTTCCGTCTCGCTCCAGCTTTTCCAGGCGCGTGTCGCCGAGAACACGTTGCGCTTTATGGGGCTTATCGGCTTCACCGTCCTGCTGACGTTCTGGATCTTCTCGCTAGCGCTCTCGGGCTTCAACGGGCTCTTTTCGCTCACGCATCTCTCCGACAGAGTGCCGTTTCCGCAGCCTGGCGCGACGACCATCCTCTCCTTCGGTGCGCTGGTAATCGCGGGGCTGGCGTTGCTGCTCCGCCGTGGCCCTGGCTCGCGCAAACGCAAAAAGACGCCTACGCCGGTCAGCGTGACGACCCGCGGCGGTTGAGGTCCGACTTCTTCCGTTCGCCGCCTCGGTACTCGTTTCCTACCCTCGACCGAGGGAACAACGAGTCGGCGTATGATGGGTAAACCTGTTCCACGGAAGTGGCAACCCCGCGCTTCCGTGGCTCGCGCTCTGCCTACCTCTCCTGCACAAAACGCCCCACGGTGCGTTGAGGCACGCGTTGCGGCCGACTTTGTGGTCGCGCGGGTATCGGACCTCCGAGAACGTGCACGACTGCGCGGTGGCGTGTCGTGCACCCCACGCGGCGTTGAACGCTTGTCAACCTGCAGCGCGGTGCTCAGTCATTCGGGGCGGTCGCGGATGCGAATATCTGGCGAGTGCCGCTCGCGAAGTATCATCAGAAACGAGGAGGGGGCATATGCCTAAGCGAGGGCGGTCGCTCATGCCTCCGCAATGGCCGCCAAAGAGCTTTAGCGGCGCTCTCGAGGATGATACGACGACCAATCCACAGCCGAGCCAGGATGACGCGGCGAGTGATCTTGAGACACAGGATCCCCTGGCGCGGTTGGATGCCGTAACCGCTTCACCAGCGTGGAAAGTGCCGCCCCGCGGGCACGCACAGGCACTCATCACAACCGGCCCGCCAAGCGCAACCTTGACGCCAGATGCCTACCGTGGCGAACTGGAGCAGATCGGTCGCGAAATCGAGAGTCTGCGCCTGCTGCTCTTGCAGGCTGAACGCGAGATAGAAACGCAGACGCAGCGCCAGGAGTTCGCACAGAGCGAGGTTGCCAAGGTCGAGCACCGCCTCCAGCAGCATTCCCATGAAGAGATTCGCGCGGCATACGCGCACGCCTCTGAAACCGAGATGCGGGCATTCATGGCGTCTGAGCAGCGTGACCAAATGATCGCCAAGTTGCAGGCATTTGAGCGCTACGAGCGATTTCTTCGCGGCGCTGTCGAAGCATTGGAGTCTGCCGCATCGCCTGACTCGGCGTTAGCAAACGACCGCCATATTTCGCGCGAATGGCGGAATCTCGCCCGCGACCTCACGACCACCCGCTATGCCGACGACATCGACGACTACGAAGCGCTGTGGATGACTCCAACTGCGCCTATTCCAGTGGTCAAAATCACCCCGACGCACACCTTCGAGCCAGACGACGCCGCGGCGGACGAGAACGACCAGGCCGACAGCGTGGCCGCGTTCCCAGACGATCGCGGTATGAAGCATCCCTCCGACGACGAGATCGACATTGACAGCTTGGCGCCGACCGAGATTGAGAGCGCCCAGCCGTCGGTCCCGCTGCCCAAGCCACAACTGCCCGACGAGTTGACTTCGTGGGATACAGAAGATGCCACGGGCGACGATCGAGCCAGCGAGACGCAAGACGCACCGGGTGCTTCTCAGCATGTCGTCGTGATGGGGCCACGGACCGCCTCACTTGCTTTTCGAGGCGAGGAACGCGGTCAATGGGAAGGCGCCCATGCCGTCCTCAATCGCGTCGTGCAAGCGCAAGAAGAGGTCGCGGAACGTGTCGCCCGGCAGATTCAAGATGTCTCGCTCCAGGCGCTGACGCAACTCGCGCTAGAGGCTGGCTATTTCGAGCAACAGGCGGCGCAAAACCCCAGGGCGGCCCTCGAAGGGCTACAGCAGGTGCGCGCCCAGTTGAACGCTGCGCTGCAATCGGCCAACAGCGCTCTGCTTTCTATTCGGCCGATGGGGGACGGCAGCACCAGTCTTGTCGGCGCGCTGCGGCGCTACGCGATGTCTATTACCACGCAATTTAACCTGCCGTTCGAGTTTCAGTCCACCGATCGCGAGCCGCCCCTGGCCCCCGAGACCGTGAAGGCCGCCTTCCGCGTGGGGCAGGAGGCTATGCTCAACACGGCGCGTCACGCGCACGCGAGCCTGCTGCTCGTCTCCTTGTCTTACACCTCCGACGCGTTGCGACTCGTCGTTGAAGACGACGGCGTGGGCTTCGACGCGGAGCAGGAGGTGAAACGCGCGATTAAGCGGAGCGCGGGTGGCCTTCTGGCAATGTTGGAGCGCGCCGAACTGCTGGGCGGACACCTGCGCATCGACAGCATGCCCGGTAGCGGCTGTAACGTCGAGTTGCTCGTACCGCTGCCGCAGCGGTAGTCGCGTCGCGTTCCCTTAGAAGAGCACGACGCCGAGCAGCTCGATCAGTGCTGGGAGCAATTCGCCTAAATCTAGCGAAATTTCGCCCTCCGCCGCTGTGGCGTCTGCATGACTCATCGCGGTGGCTATCCGCTCGCGAAGCGCCAATGCGGCGTGGTACTCAGGCACGAGCGCAAGCGCGCGCTCGCAGGCAGTCAGCGCTACGTCGACCCGTCGCAGACATAGGAGCGCGTACGACGCCCCAACCCAGCCAGGCACGCTGCGCGGATGCGCGTCGAGGTGCCGCTCGAAAGCGCGCAACGCGCCTCCGAACTCTCTCGTTCGTAGGAGGGCCGTGCCGCGCTGGAGGTAGTTGGCCGAAGTGCTCACGTCGCGCCGCCCCCCTTACGCCATTCCCTCGATCGACATGACTTCCACCTGCACGTCGTTCACCGTTACGTCTGGGCGCGTCTCCTCGATGAAGCGCACGGCATGTTCCAGCACCTCCTCAGCATGGCCCGCGTCTCCGCTCGTGGCGGCGAGGCCCAGCACGGCGACTTGACGCTTCTCCTGCGCTTCAACCTCCGCTGCGGCAACTTCGAAGGCGTTGCGCAATCGTTGCAAAAGCGATTTCACGACCTGGCGCTTATCCTTGAGCGAGGCGCTCGCCGGAAGGTAGAGTGACACGCGACACGCGGCAACGTACATCGGCATCATCACCCCCTCTACATTGCGTCACATCTACGGAGTCGACTCCGAGGCGACGATCTCCGCGGGACGCCTACCGCTCCAGACGACCAGCGCCAAGCTCACGGCGATCAACGCGCCGCCACTTAGTGTAGCCCATGTCAACTGCTCGTGCAGCAGCAACACGGCGAGCGCGGCGCCCGCCAGCGGCTGGATGAACAGCGTCGGTGCCGCCGCCGACCCATCGATTGACCGCAGCCCACGGAACCAGAGCCAGTAGCAGAGCGCGGTGGCAATCGCCGCCATGTACAGCACGCCCAGCCACCCGGCGAGCGAGAGTTCCGGCCATCCGCTGTGGATGACGTTGACTGCGCCCGCCGGCAGCCAGAAGATCAGGCTTCCCGTAATCGTGGCGGAGGTGAAGAGTAGCGGCGACACCCTTGACAACGTCGTTTTGCCCCGCACGGTGTAGACCGCTTCTACCAGCAGTGACAGCACGATCAGCACGTCGCCGATCACTCGCCCTGCGCCACTGGGTCCGCCAAGTGAGGGCAGCAGGCCGCGCTCGACGATCAAGTAGGCGCCACACAACCCGACGATCAGCGATGCCACACCTATCGGGCGCACGCGCTCGCGCAACACCATCCACGAAAGCAGCGCGGTGAATAGCGATTCGGTCGAGATCAACAGAGCAGTATCTGAGGCGGTTGAAAGGTTCAACCCTACGTATTCCAGCGTCTTATTCAACACCCATCCCAGTATCACGAGCTGCCCAAGCGTCAACAGCGTCGCGCGGTCCCGCGGGATGCTGCGCCAGCCGCGCAACAAGGCCGGCGAGAGGATCAATGCCGCCAGTGAGAAGCGCAGAGCGTTCAACTCGACCGGCGACAGTTCGCGCAGCGCGATCTTGCCCGCCGTATACGTGCCCGCCCAAAACGTATTGGCAATGACCAGCAGCAACACGGCCTTCCTGGCTGCTCCGCGAGCAGGTGCGCGCTCTTGCCGTGTCGGCTCGCTGGTGGCCGTCACTGCCATGCGGGGCTCCCTCGTCTGCTGGCGATCGTCCGCGGCCGTGTGGCACACGCATCCATTGTATCGCGAAGCTCCGCGTCCAAGTGCCTTGGTCAGTCGATAGGTGAGAGTTGTCTCAGATAGTTCTCATCTCCGCCGAAACTTATTGAATTTTCGCGCATACCATGCTACTGTTGACTGTTGGGCGACAGGCCCACAAAGATCGGCGGACACAGTCGTTCGCCTCGTTTGGTTTACCGGAGGTGCGGCAAGAATCCTATGAAAAGGTACAGCTACGAAGGCATTCTGCGTGCTGTTGGCCAGGTGCTTGATGAAGCTGAAGCGCGGAGCTTCGCTATCGAGGATGTCGAGAACGGCCTCGTCGTCCGGGCGCGCGGCGCCGATGGCAGCCCGGAACTCACCCTCAATTTTGATCTTGCCGATCTTGTAGCATTGTTAGACGAGCGCGACCTCGTCGAGGGCGGCGTTCGCCACGAGCGGGCTTACAACGAAGGCACGCTCCACGACTTCCTGGCGCGCCACGAGCTGGTGCCCGCGGGCGTCTGAAACGCGCGCTCAAACCGAAACAGACTACAGCCTGTGCTGCCGGCTCCTTGGTGGGGCCGGCTCTTCGTTGCCATCGAGGCAGAGATCGCCCCCCCCGCGCAGCGCTGCGAGCAGGCTGCGTGCGTTGCGAGCAAACGCGCACCCCGTGTATAATGAGGGGCACGCCATCGTCCAAGAGTCCCGAAGTGGTTGGCACACCGCGCGTTCGTCGCGCGCATGGATGAGTGCGGCGGCTGGGAGATGGTGCGTTCCCCCTTCCTTCATCGCGACACAGTCCATCGTGACTCGTCGTTCCATATGCCATGAATCTTGAAATTCGAGGGGCAGCATAATGCCTGCAAAACGTTCATCAAGTGGCCCTGCGGGCAAGTCTCCACAGGCAACCGGTAAATCCCATGCCGTCGCGAAGACGAGCGGCACGGCACTACGCGCCACCTTTCTCCGCTTTTTCGAGGAGCATGGGCACTACCGCATGCCCAGCTCGTCGCTCATTCCACGTAACGACCCCACGGTGCTGCTGACCACGGCCGGTATGCAGCAAATGATACCCTACTTCCTCGGCCAGGAAGAGCCACCGCATAAACTGCTGACCTCGGTGCAGAAGTGCTTCCGCACCACCGATATCGAATCCGTTGGCGACGCCTCGCACCTGACCTTCTTCGAGATGCTCGGCAATTTCTCCGTCGGCCAATATTTCAAGCGCGAGGCAATCGCCTTCGCCTGGGACCTGCTCACCAACCACTACAACATTCCCGGCGAACTCCTGCTACCCACCGTCCACCCAGACGATGACGAGGCGCCACGTTACTGGCAAGAGGTCGCGGGCTTCCCAGCAGGGGGCATCACCCGGCTCGAAGACAACTGGTGGGGCCCCCCCGGCGCGTCAGGCCCCTGCGGGCCAGATTCCGAGATCTACTATGATCGCGGCGCACATCTCAGTTGCGGCCATCCCGATTGCGCGCCGGGCTGCGACCGCTGCCAGCGCTATCTCGAAATCTGGAACCTCGTGTTCATGCAGTATTACCAGGATGCCGAAGGCAAGCGCACGCCGCTCAAGCAGCCGAACATCGACACGGGTATGGGCCTGGAGCGTCTCGCGATGGTGCTGCAAGGGAAGGATTCGGTCTTCGAGACTGATCTCTTTCGCCCCATTCTCGACACCTTCGCCGCGCTGGCAGGGACGACCTACGGCGCCAACCCGGAATATGATCGCTCGTTGCGCGTCATTGCCGACCATGGGCGCGCGCTCGTCTTCCTTGCTGCCGATGGCGTCCAGCCCGACAACACCGGCCGGGGCTACATCTTCCGCCGCGTGCTGCGCCGGGCGGTGCGCCATGGCAAGCTGCTCGGCCTCGACGAGCCGTTCCTGGCGCGTGCCGCCGATGCGGTCATCGACCTGATGCGAAGCCACTACTCCGAACTCATCGAGCGCCGTGACCAGATCGTGCAAACGCTCACTGCCGAGGAAGAGCGCTTCGGCCAGACATTGAGCGTCGGGCTCCAACTGCTGACCAAGGCACTCGACGATCTTGACCGCCGCGGCGAGCGCGAAGTCCCCGGCGAGATTGCGTTCCGACTGTACGACACGCATGGCTTCCCACTTGAGTTGACCGAAGAGGTCGCCGCGGAGCGAGGCATGCACGTCGACCGGCCCGGTTTCGAGGGCGCCATGCAAAAACAACAAGAGCAGGCGCGTCAAAAAGACGCCTTCGCTCGCCAGCGAGAGGAGGACGCATGGACGCATCTCGTGAAGACGCTTCCCAGCACGACGTTCAACGGGTACGGCGCGACGACGGGCAGCAGCGAGATACTCGCCCTGCTCGTGGACGGCAAGCCGGCGGAGAGCGTGAGCGCGATCAACGGCCCGCGCGACGCGGTCCTCGTCCTGGCGGCGACGCCATTCTACGCGGAGACGGGCGGCCAGGTCGGCGATACGGGGCTGATCGGCAACGAGACGGGGATGTTCCAGGTGGCCGATACCAAGCGCCCGGTTCCCGGCCTGATCGCCCATTACGGCAGCCTCGTCCAGGGTTCTTTGCGGGTGGGCAGCGAAGTTCGTTTAGAGGTGGACGCCCCACGCCGGCAGGCGATCATGCGCAACCACAGCGCGACCCATCTGCTGCACCGCGCGCTCAAGGACGTCCTGGGCGAACAGACGCACCAGCAGGGCAGCCTCGTGGCGCCCGACAGGCTCCGTTTCGATTTCAACCTGCCGCGAGCGATGACCGTCGAGGAGCAGCGCGAGATCGAGCGCCGCGTCAACGAAATGGTGCTGAGCAACGCTTCGGTGAGCACCGAAGTGCTGCCCTATCGCGAGGCGATCGCGACGGGCGCGATGGCACTTTTCAGCGAGAAGTACGGCGACCTGGTCCGCGTCGTGACGATGGGCCCCAGCAAGGAGCTCTGCGGCGGGACCCACGTCGGGGCGACCGGCGAGATTGGCATCTACATGACGGCTCAGGAGAGCAGCGTCGGCGCGACGACCCGCCGTATCGAGGCGCTGACCGGCGTGGGCGCCCGGACATGGCTGCACCAGCGCAGCGATCTGGTCGAACAGGCGGCGGAACGCCTCCAGACGGCGCCGGATACCCTCGTCGACCGTATTCAGGCGCTCCAAGAGGAGCTGACCGAGGCGCGGCGTCAGCTTCGCAAGAGCCAGGCGCAGCAGGGCCGCGAGGTGGCGACTCGTCTCGCCGCTTCTCCCCAGGTGGTCCGCGACGTCCCGGTGGTAGCGCGACAAGTTTCCGCGGCGGACGACCGGGCGCTGCGGGAGCTCGGCGACGCGGTCCGCAGCCATTTGGGGCCGGGCGTGATCGTGCTGGCGTCGATCCAGGACGACCAGGTGCGTTTTATCGTGACGATCGACGAGGCGACGGTGCGCCGCGGCCTCGACGCGGGGAAGATCGCCAGGCTCCTCGGGGAGCGCCTCGGTGGCAAGGGGGGCGGTCGCCCCGATTCGGCACAGGGCGGCAGCAAGGAGACGGCTCATCTCCACGCGACCCTCGCCGCCGTCCCTGACGTGATCGCCAGCGTCTTCAGCTAATGTCCTCACACGGCGACCGCGTGCCGGAGCGTAAGTTGTAGCGGACGTGAGGATGCCGGCGTTGGCCCGTTGGGGCAGCGTCGGTATCCTACTTTTCCCACCAGAGTACTTTTCGCGTCAATCGCGAGCGCATTGCGCGTCAAAACGTATACAGCGTTGAGAACGATCGCTCAGTGCGTCGCCACATCGTAGCGCCAGCACCAGCGGCGACGAGGTCGTGACGAGGCCAGTAAGTGGAGCAAATCCGCGATGTACATGCTTCGCGCACGCGCGGGCGCGCCGCTCGCCGCGATCCAGGCGCAACTCAGCCGCCTGCGCGCCGACGAGATCGCCCTGGAGTTGCCGCTCGGTGAATCCGCTGTGCTCGCGGAGGGAGCGGCGCTGCGCCAACTCGCGCTCTTCTGCCAGAGCATCGGCAAGCGGATCACGATCATCGGCGGCGACGAGATACTGCGCGCACGTGCCGTGGCCGCTGGCTTTGTCGTCGCCACGGCGCTCGAAGATCACGAACAGCGGACACCTGATTCCACGCTGCGTCATCGGCCATACGAGACGTGGGAAGATGCCTACGCGAGGTTTGCCGCGCGCCGAACGCCACGCCCGTCGCGTCCACGCGAAAACGAGCCGTCGCTCGATGAGCCACCCGACTTCGTGCGGCGCCTGCTCGCGGACCAGCCAGATTCCGCGTATGCGCGCCCAGAACACCTCCCGCTGGTGCAACGTGCGCCACGCACGACGCGCAAACTTGGCGCCGTCGTCGACCGCGACATCGATGTGCGTGACCTCTGCGAATCGGACGAAGACCGGCTGACGGAGAACATCCGCACGACGGGCACCTGGGCACAGGCGCGATCAGGCGCTCACCTAACGCTGCTTCCGAAGCGCAGCGATGCCACCCCAGCGAGCCAGGGGCCGATCTAGCCATATGCCGCTGGCTCCGCGCCGTTCGCCAGCGATAGCCACCCCACGCGAGTGATATACTCCCCTACTGGCAGCCACGTTGGCGCCGCCCACGAGCGGGCAGTCCGCATGCACTGTGAGAGGGAGCGTCCGTACCGTGCCGCATCGCCCACATCATGGACCCACGCCCAGCGAACCAGCAGCGGCGTCACACGACGGCGTCGAACCGCCGACCGCCGCGGCGTATCTCACCGGCGAGCGCATCGTTCCGCAGCGCATCGCGCCCGATATCACCGTCGCCGATCTCCTTGACGGCTCCTTCCAAGCCTACAATGCGGGCCGCATCAATGAGGCCGCGCGGCTCTACAGCCAGCGCATGCTCGATCCCGAGCAAGACGTGACGATCTGCCTCACCATAGCGGGAGCGATGACGCCAGCCGGCGTCGGTGGCAGCATCATCACCCTCATGGAGCGCGGGGCCATCGACTTCATGGTCAGCACCGGCGCGAACCTCTACCACGACATCCACCACGCGCTCGATTATGCGTTGCACCGTGGCAGCTCCAAGTTGAGCGATACTGCCCTGCACGACGCTGGCGTCATACGCATCTACGACGTGCTCTTCGCCGACGACGTGCTGCTCGATACCGACCGATTCCTCCGCGAAATATTCAAGACCTTTCCGCAGCGAGCGATGTCGACCGCTGAGCTGCATTACCTGATCGGCACGCGCCTGCTGGAGCTCGGTGTGGATGCTGAGCATTCCGTGTTGGCGATGGCGGCGCGCTGGAACATTCCGATCTACACCTCCTCGCCCGGAGACTCCTCCATCGGCATGAACCTCGCCCGTCACCAACTCGACGGCTACGGCCTGACGATCGACCCACTCTTCGACGTCCACGAGACGACGGCGATCGTCCATGCCGCCACCCGCAATGGCGTCGTCATCCTCGGCGGCGGCTCGCCCAAGAACTTCTATCTCCAGACGCAGCCACAACTCTGGGAAGTGCTGGGGATCAACAAAGGCGGCCACGACTACTTCATCCAGATCACGCAAGACGCGCCGCACTGGGGCGGGCTTTCCGGCGCGACGCCCTCCGAAGCGGTCTCGTGGGGGAAGATCAAGCCGAACATGCTCGAAGACACCGTCGTCGTCTACGCGGACACGACCATCGCCTTCCCGCTGATTGCGGCATACGTCGTCTCTCGCGCGGCCCCGCGTCCCCGGCGCGAACTCTATGCGCGCCGCGAAGCGATGCTCAGCGATCTGCGAGCCGGCTACCAGCGTGGCGCCAAAACGCGCGATGCGGTCGAGCCTGCGGCCGAGGCAAGCGCGGTCGAGATCGATCGCGATCGCTAAGCGCCGCGAAGGGATGGACCACGCGGGCGCGTCTCCTGGCGTCCCCGCAAGAAATCGGAATTACACCTATGCGTGACGTTCTCGACGACATTGAACGCTGGCATGCGGCCGGCAAGCGCATCGCGCTGGCGACGGTCCTCTCGGTCGCCGGGTCCGCGCCGCGTGGCGTAGGGGCGACGCTGGCGATGAGCGAGGATGGCGAAGTCAGCGGGTCGGTCAGCGGCGGCTGCGTAGAACCGGCGGTGATCGAAGAGGGATTACGCGCCATCCGCACCGGAAAGCCCAAGCTCCTAGCATACGGCATCACCGAGGAACAGAACGTCGAGCAGATCGGCCTCTCCTGCGGTGGCGAGATCCGCGTCTTCGTCGCGCGGCTAGACTGGGAGAGCCGCGCCGCGCTCATCGCCGCGTTCCATGACGATTCCCCCGCAGTGCAAGTGACTGTCATCGCCTCTCCGCCCGCTGAGACGGATAGCGCCCCGCTCGCCGGCAGCGCCACCTGGCTGCCAGGCTCTGGCTGGGCGCCGCCTGATACGTTCGGCCCCGAAGGCCTGCGAGACGAGCTGGCGGTACAGGCTCGCCAGGCGCTCGACCGCGGCGAGCCAGAGATCAAAGATGTCCAGGGGTACCAGGTATTCTTCGAGGTCTACCAGCCCGCCACAACGCTTATCGTCGTCGGCGCGGGGCATATCTCCATCCCGCTGAGCCGACTCGCCAAAGTGCTCGGCTACCATGTCACAGTCATCGATGCGCGTGCGACGTTTGCCACACGTGAACGCCTGCCCGATGCTGACGAATTACTGGTCGAATGGCCCGACGAGGCCATGCGGCGAATCGACATGAGCGGCGCCACTGCCGTCGCCATCCTGACCCACGACGACAAGTTCGACATCCCCGCGCTGCGCGTCGCACTCGAACGCGGCGCTGGCTACATCGGCGCGATCGGCAGTCGCGGCACCCGCGCCAAACGCGATCAGCGCCTCCGCGAGGTCGGCCTGAGCGACGCCCAGATCGCGCGCATCCATGGGCCCATCGGACTGGACATCGGCGCAAAGTCCCCCGAAGAGATCGCGCTCGCCATCCTTGCCGAGATCACCGCCGCCCGCCACGGGCGTGACAAGCTCGCGCCTACCGCCGCTGGCTAGCAGCGACTGACGATGACCTTCACACAGTGATGAGCATGCGTGGCTGCCCGCACGTGCTCCTCTGCCGTACGCGCAGCCTCCGCAGTCATGCTTGACCGGAGAGCGCAAGCTGTGTTAATCTGGCTAAGACCGTGTGATATCAGGCGAGATGAGTGTTCGCCATCTTGGGCGTTCGCGCGCAGCGCCGGAGGGGATGACGTGCCCAAGCCGTTGACCGAACGCGAATTGCTTGAGATTCAAATCAAGACCTACGACTTCTACGCCCGCCTCATCGATCGCGCGGTCGGTGGCGCGGCAGCGGCGAAGCTGCCCAAGTGGGATGAAGAGCGCGCGCGCGAGTATCGACAACTGGCCGATGAGTTGCGGGCGCAACTTGCCGAGCTCGATGCGCGCGAGGCGAATACCCCTGCTGACGAACCTAACGCGGTGGAAGTCACCGCTGGGCCGGAGTCCAGCACGACGTCCACGCAAGGCCCCTCGCCAGAATAACCCCTATATCCTGCCAACCCCGTTGCGCTCGTCGCAACTTGACAAACATGCTATCGTGGGCACACGTGAGTGCGGCGTGTCGCCAGGAATACAGCCATTCCCGGCAGCATCGTCGTCACCGATACTCCGACGATCGCGACCTACGCGCGCACAACGCGCGTTTGCGCTGCGGTGGAGTGTCAATGTGTCGGCGAGCGAAATCGCGACATCCCTGGATACCAGGCGCGCAACAATGATACAGTGTGGTCGCATGCAAAGACGCATGATCGAGCCCTGAGAGACGTGGAGTGTGGCAATAGTGGCGCAGATGTGATCGGGCATCGGCGCTCCGACCGTCGGGTTGCAGGTGGCAGTTCCCGAAACCGGAGTTTGCGGGGCGGCCCAGGCACCGGCGGCGACGCGTGAGTGCAGGGAGCGTGATGCGATGGCCGCGCAGTACCTCACCATCAGCAGGCTGAGCAACATCATCAGCATGATCACCCTTGGGCAACAGAGTGGTATCCTGCGCGTCATCCGGGGTCAAGGAGTGGGCCGCGAGGTCGGACAGATCAAGTTCGTCGACGGCAACCCTACCTCGGCATTACTTGGTCAGCTCACTGGTACGAACGCCTTGACCGTGCTCTCGAACTGGGGTGAATGCGTCTATTCCTTTGAGGAGTTGCCAGCCAGTGACGTCGACTACGCGGCCGAATCGTACGACCAGCGTGGCGCGGAACCCGGCTATCCCAGTTACGGACTCAACTCCGGACCACTGCCGAACGTCTCGTGGCCCACCTACAGCTTTCCGTCCTCCGCGCCGCTCACTCCACCGGCGAGCCCCGCGCAGATGCCCACTACTAACCCATTACAGGGCGGCGACTCGTCGCAGCCGGGGCAGTGGTCGGCCCAACGCGGCGGCAGCGGTGCGGGCTGGGGCAGCACGCCCGGCTACGGTCAGTCTGGCGATTCTGGTGGTCACATGGGCCACTACGAGCTCCGGATGCCGCCACAGCGCACGATGCTTTCCGAGCAGATCGATCAGTTGCCGCTCGATCGTCGGGAGCGCATGGTACTGCTGCTGGTGGACGGTCAGCGCCATCTCTCCGACCTCGCTCGGCTCACCAGGCGATCGGAGCGCGAACTGCTCAGCGTGCTCGAATATCTCGCCGGGCTTGGTCTAGTAAGGCTCCAAGGCTGACCTGAACGCACTGGATTGGCCTATTGATACTGCGTGCCAGTGACGAACGCGACGCAATGGGCTACCATAAGGAACGGAACGCGCCTTCGTGGGCGGCGTTGTGGGTGGTGTGGTTGATGCGGGCTGTGAGCGCCGCGGTTCTCCAGGAGGACAAGCCAGGATGTTTCCAAGATGGTGGCGCCTCGGTATCCGCCCGCAGATTACGATTATCGTCATCTTAGGTGCGATCTTCAGCACCGTGGCAACTCTCTATATCGCGGACAGCGCTATCTCAAGCTACGTGCAGAATCAGGCGGGCACGCAAGAGCAAGAGAACATGAAGATCTCGCGCCTGGTGCTGCAAACCGAGTACGGTCAAAACGTCTCGATCGACTCCAGCAACAGCATGGTGGCCGATCTGCCGACCGCGAGCAACGGTGGCCTCATCACCGCGCCCGACTACGGCCGCTACGCGCTCAACGATCCGGGCGGCAACAGCGGTCAGACCAACTTTGTCGACGGCGTACAGCAATTGATCGGCGGGACCGTCTCGCTGTATCAATGCGCCAATGCCCAGGGCAGCTACACGACCTGCACCCGCGTCGAAACCACCCTGCGCAAGCCGGGACAGGCCGCGGATCGCGCGGTCGGTACTGGACTTGAGATGGACAGCTCCGGCCAACCCATCGCCAACGACATGAACATTCAAGGTGGCGACACCGGCGTCCACGAATGGTTGGGCAGGGCCACCGTCGATGGCGTCCAGTATTTCGCCGACTACGCGCCGATACTGAACCCAGATGGACGTTTCATCGGCGTGCTCTTCGTTGGCGTCCCTCTTGATTCCGTCACCTCGCTCGTCAACCGTACCGCGATAGAACTGATTATCATTGGCACGATCATCATGATCGCCGGCGTGATTCTCGCGCTGATCTTCGCCAACACCGTCGTCTCGACGCTCCAGCGCGCCGCGCGCCAGGTCAGCGGTGCCTCTGAGCGTATCGGCACCATCGCCGCGCAACAGGCCAGCGGCTCTGCACAGCAAGTCTGGGCCATCAACGCCATCAATCAGGCGTTGCAAAATTTCTCCGAAACCGCCCGCGACATCTCTCAGCGCACAGATCAACTCGCGCTCATGGGCAATCAGGTCCTGCAGCGTAGACAAGAGATCTCCCCGACCCAGATCGACTCTATCCTGGGGTACATCACGCGGTCGGTGCGCGACATCAGCGTCGCCAGCCGTCAGCAGGCGGCGCAATACGAGCGTATGTCTGGCGCCATGCAGGCGGTTATCGAGATCGCCGAGCAGGTCGCCGGCAACTCTCAGCAGAGTACCGAGAGCTCCGAGCGCCTCGATCTCGTCGTGCGCCAACTCCAACAGCTTGTCGGCGTACGTCTTGCGTCGCGCCGCACTGCTACGGATGATCTCGGGTTACAGTCCACCCCAGAGCTGGGTGGCGCGCCAGCCCGACGCCGCGGCGCGCGCGGCGTGCGCGGGGTGCGTCCCTCATCGCGTCGCGGCGGCAGCGGCCAGCTTGGGCTCGAAAATGCCGGCCGCATGGCGGTCATCGCCAATCCAGCGGACCGTGGCATGCCACAGCAAAATTACGCCGGTCAGGGTGCGCAATATGCCCCGCAAGGGATGGGCGGCGCCCGCCCACAAATGGGACGCATGGGCGCGAACGCCTACGAGGGCGGCGGAAACAACGGTAACTTCGGCAATGGGCGCGGCCAATTTCCGCGTGAAGGCTCGCAGTTCGCCCCAGGGTACAACCAGCGCGGCGGCGTGCCGGGTGGGGCTGGCCCCGCGCAGGGCGGGTACGACATTCCCGATTGGCGCCTGCCACCCATGCCGGAGATGCCCCCGTTGCCAGGGTGGGGCGGCCCTCAGGTCGGTCAATTGCCTCCTCCCAGCCAATATCCTGGTGGCTCGTTTGCCGGCGGCTCGCAACGCTCATTTGACCCCTCGCAGGGTCGCGGCGTTTCTGGCGGGGGCGCGCTAGGCGGCAACAGCGATCCCTACGCGCGCCGCGACAGCGGCGGCTGGTCCGGCGGCCGCGGCGAGTAGAGGCACACGCTTCTGGCTCATGCCGGGTGGATTCCCGCTGCCGGTAGACGCCAAGCGCCTCATACGGTACAATACGGGCGCTTGACGCGGCAGTCCTACTCAATGGTGGCGACCAGCAGCGCCAGACGTGGGGCCGCGGATGAAAGGCGGGACACACCCGTGTATGAAGATGTGATCGCACAGGTTCCCCTGTTCAGCGACCTTACACCGCGCGAGCAATCCGTGCTCGCCGCCAACTGCCGCGAGCGCGATTATCCCGCCGGTGCGACGTTGCTCCGCCAGGGCGAGACGGGAGTCGGCCTGTTCATCATCACCGGCGGCCGCGTCAGTGTCACGCAGCAGTCGCCAGACGGCTCCACCCGCGATCTCGGCGCCTACGAACCTGGGGCCGTCCTCGGCGAAATGTCGCTGCTCGACGACCTCCCGCGCACCGCGACGGTGACGGCCCTGCAACCGACGCGCGCACTCGTCATCCCGGTGTGGGATTTCCGGGCCGCGCTCCGTGAAGCGCCCGAGATCGCCATCAAGCTCCTCTCCGTGATGAGCCGGCGACTACGCAAAGCAGAGGGAACGGATCCACGTCCGTAGTGGTATACCTGTGAACGGCTCCCCGTATGTGCTCCGCGGCATCCCCGACGGCGATCCTCGGTGCCGCTGCGATGAGCCGGCGCCACCCGAGCTGCGCCTGGCGGTAGCGCAATTCAACGCCCATGACTTCTTCGAGTGTCACGAGACGCTCGAAGCGCTTTGGAACGCCGAAGCGGGGCCACGGCGCATCCTCTACAAGGGGATCCTCCAGGTGGCAGTCGGCTGTTACCATCTACTGCGTGGCAATTTTCGCGGAGCCCTCATCAAACTCCAGACCGGCGCGGACTATCTCGTTCCCTTCGAGCCTGCTTGCCTGGGAGTTGACGTCTCGGCGCTGATCGCCGCGGCGCGAAATCTGCGGCAGCGCCTCGTCGAGCTTGGCCCGCAGCGCATCCGAGAGGTTGATACCGACCGGATACCCGTCCTGCGCCTGGTAGAACAACGCGAGAAGGACCCGTAGGCCACACGCCGCGCGCCAAGGGCATAGGCGCAGTGGCCGACAATGCGCGCGCCGCAACGTAACGACTTCCGCGCATGCGGGGTGAGAGACATTCGGGTCGCGCACGACATGAGTGAAAGAAGAAAGCACCAATGGCCGAACAAGCTACCTTCGCTGCCGAGCGGCGAACAGTCCTCGGAAAAGCCGTGCGCCAATTGCGCAAGCAGGGCATAATTCCGGCAAACATTGTCTCCAGCGGCCACGAGTCCGTTCCCATCCAGGTGAATGGCGCCGACTTCCAGCGATTCTTGGCGAAGCACCATGCTACCACCGTCATGCACCTCACCGTAGATGGCGCTGCGGCGAGCGACACGGTCGTTGTGCAGCGTGTAGAGCATGAGCCTGTCACGCGCGCCGTCCTGCACGTCGATTTCCTCCACGTCAATATGTCGCAGACGATGCACGCGCGCGTGCCGATCCACTTCGAAGGCGAGGCCCCAGGCGTCAAGATCCACAACGCCATGTTGCTCACTCAACTCGACTACGTCGAGGTCGAAGCGCTCCCGGCGGAGCTCCCGCAGGCGCTCATCCTGGACGTCAGCGCCTCACCGATCCGAACACGGCGCTCTACGTTCGTGACATCCCCATACCGCGCGGCGTGAAACTGCTGAGCGCCGAGGATGAAGCCGTCGTCCGGCTTGAGCCGCAACGCACCGCGGAAGTGCCCGCCGCCGTGACCGTCGAGACCCCACTAACACCGGAAGCTCCCTCAGCCTCTGCGGAATCCGTAGAAGAGTAAGCACAGCGAGATTGGAAGACCCTCGTGACCACCGCCACGCCGGCCGGAGCGAGCGCTGCCTTGCTCTATCTCGGCTTGGCGGTGACCGGGCTCGTCTGTGGCGTCGCGGTCAATGCGCTCGCCGACGATGTAGCCGGAGTCGACGAGCCGATTTGGCGTGCCGCCAACTGCGCCAAGTGTGGCGCGGCGCTGCCACCCGCGCGTTACTTGCCCCTCGCCAACTTTTCGCGAAGTCGCCGCTCGTGTGCATCCTGCGGCGCCTCTGCCTCACTGCGACGACCACTGCTCGAAGTCACCCTCGCCGCCGCGTTCCCGTTGCTTGCAGTCGAGGTGCTCTCAAACGCCCAGCGACTTCACCTCGCCCCTGCGGGCGTCTTCGCACTCGATGCGATCTCGCTCTGCGTGCTGGCGTTCATCTTCGCCGTCGACCTTGAGCATCGCCTGATCCTCGATCTGGCGATCTACCCACCGTTGGCGCTGCTTGTCCTGAGCGCGCTCCTCTTCGACCACCGAGCGCTCGCCGCAATGATCTTCGGCGTCGTCATCTGGGGCGGCCTCTTCGCCCTGCTCTACGGCCTTGGCTGGCTGCTCTACCGCCAGGAGGCCCTGGGCCTGGGAGATGTCAAGTTAGCTTTGCTGCTCGGTGTGCTGGTGGGCTATCCCGCCGCCGTCAACGCCTTGATCTACGCTGCGCTGATCGGCGCGGCGGTGAGCGTCTTGCTGCTTGGCCTGGGCATCGCCACCCGCCGAACCTTCATCCCCTTTGGCATCTTCATGGTTGCCGGGGGTGTGCTTGGCCTGCTCGCCGCGCCGCCGTATTGGTGAGCAACAGTGCGGACCCTGGCTAAAGGCCCGTCGAGGCATTGTGGAAAATAGAGGAAAGCGTCGGCCCAAGCAACAGCAGCGCCCCGAAGACGACCAGCACGACAAACAGGATGATCAGCGCGTATTCGAGCACCGATTGGCCATGCCTTGCCGAGACTCCATACTGTGTCATAGGTGCTCCTGTGGCGACGAGTCGCGTCGCGGAATAGCAGACGAGGTTTGCGGGAACAGTGTATCGGTTTGCGACGTGTCTGGCAAGGGTACCTGCGCGAACGCGACATCACGCGCCTGCCTGTGATGCCAAGATCATCCCGCACATCGCGACATCGACTTCGCTCGCAGTCGCCCTCCGCACCCGAGGACCGCAATGCCCTGCTTGCGCAACGCGGCGTTCTCGGGTTCCACTCGGGAGTTTCGTTCTTCAAGCGTCATGTGTCCATGCTACGCTTGCGCTGCAAGTCTGCCTGAACTGTTACTCCGCACCTAAGGCAAACGCAACCCCTGAGCATTGCCCGCCATCGCGACGATGTCGCGCGCTTGCGCCAACCTCAATCCGATGGTATACTGTACTAGAACATTATTTCTATGGCAACTCCCGCCTTCTCTCCTCCTCCTATCCCGCTTCGGCCACCTCTACCGAATGGACCCCGCCATATGTCGCGCCCTAGTGCTCCTCACACTGACCGCTCCCTCAGCCGCGCGAGGCGCCACTTGCGCGACCTCAATCAGCCATTTTCCGCTCGCCGATTTCCTTCCGCCCTCCCGAGTCCAATATTCCCTCCCATTCAGCACTGCCGACACGATTTCGACAAAAAAGCGGAAGAAAACGGAAATTTGTTCCTGGTTGCACGAACGCTGCGCCTGTTGCCGGGGTTGCGTTCTCCTTGACGCATACGACCTGGCGCACGCACAATCTCGGAGGGCCGGCCACGCAGGCCCTGCCCATCAACTGCAAGCGAGGCAAGGTGCAGACGCATTCGTACGAGGTCGTCATCGTTGGCACGGGGCCCGCGGGCCTTTTCGCCGCGCACCGGTTGTCGCGTCTCGCGCCGCACGCTCGCCTGCTCTTGGTCGATGCTGGCCGCTCGCTCTCCGACCGCCAGCAATTGCCGCCCACGGACCTAGGTGGTGCCGGCGGCGCGGGCATCTACCTCGGTGGCCGCTTCTTCCTTGGCCCAACCTCCGTGCCGTTCCTTCCTCCCGTTTCCGTCCCCGACGAGATGCGGCCGATCCTGGCCGGCGAGTCCTACCTCGACCGTGCGCGCGAGGTCGACACGATCCTGCAAAGCTACGGGGTGATCGCCGAGGTGCGTGAACAGCCAAGCGAGCAGCTTGCTGCGGCCGTCGCGGCGGCGCAGCACGTCGGCCTGGAGTACATCACGAGCTATCCTTCCCGTGTAGTGCCAGCCGACGCACGCCGCATCGCGCTGGGCGCGATGATTGACGATCTCACGCGCCGCGGCGCTTCCTTCGCCTTTCGCACAGCCGTCACGGACGTCAAACGCGAACATGGCGCCTTCACCGTGACGCTTCTCGATGGCGAACAGGCGGACTCCGCGCGCACCGTCACCGCTCAGGCCCTTCTGCTGGCTACAGGGCGCTACGGTGCCGACTGGCTCATCCACGCCGCACGCAGTCTAGGCGCACGCGTGTTCGCACTCCCCGCCGCGTTCGGCGTTCGCCTTGAAATGCCAGTCAGCGCCTATCTACCGCTCACCGAGGTCAATCCCGATCCTCGGCTGCAACTGACCTTGCCGGGCGACGCGGTGATCAAGACCTATGCCACCTGCCCCGGTGGACTGGTGACGGCGATCTCGCGCTACGGACGCGTCGTAGCCAGCGGCGTGCCGCTTCCCGTCGGCGAGCGCGGCCCGAATACCACCGTCGCGCTCCTGCTCCAGCCCGGCGTTGATGCTGCGGCCGGCACATGGGCTGGGGGCGAAACCTACGCTAGCCACCTCAATGCGGAGAGCCACGATCTGCTCGTCGTGCAGCGCCTCGGCGACCTATGGCAGAAGCGAGCCACCTCAGCGGCGGGCCTCGCCGCCAACAGCGTACGTCCCTCCTGCGAGAGCGCGCTGCCCGGCTCACTCCACGACGCCTACCCGCCCCAGTTCTGGGAGGCGGTAGATCAACTCTTGAGCCGAATAGTCGCCTTGGCTCCAGACGCTGCGGGCGCTGATACGCTCATCTACGGCCCAGCGGAGGAGCGCTTCTGGCACGTGCCCACAGACGACCGCCTGCAATCGTCGCTCACCGGCCTCTTCGTCGCCGGCGATGGGCCGGGCCAAAGCCAGGGCGCCGTGCAGGCGGCTGTCGCTGGGTTGCTGGCAGGCGCCGGAGTGGCGACCTACCTTGGCTACAGTTCGACGTAGACGTTCTTGACCTCGGTGTAGAGCTCGAGGCCGTACATGCCAAGTTCGCGTCCAATACCCGACTGCTTGTAGCCGCCGAATGGCGCCTCCACGTAAATGCTGTGATTCGTATTGATCGACAGCGTGCCAGTGCGCACACGCCGCGCCGTCCGCAGCGCGCGGCCAATGTCGCGGGTCCAGATCGATCCACTTAGCCCGTAAATGCTATCGTTGGCGATACGCACGGCATCGTCTTCATCCTCGAAAGGCACAATGGTCACAACCGGACCGAAGATCTCCTCCTGCACGACCCGCATGCTCGGCGTCGCGCCGGTCAGCACCGTTGGCAGCAAGAAGTTGCCGGTCGCGAGTGCGGGGTCATCGGGTGTCCGCCCGCCATACGCTACCGTAGCGCCCTCCTGCTGGCCGATTTCGATATACTCCTGGACGCGCGCCAACTGTTGCGGCGAGATGATCGCCCCCATGTCGGTCGCCTTATCCAGTGGATTGCCGACGCGAAGCTGCTGCGTCCGTGCGAGAAAGCGCTCCGTAAACGCGTCGAGGATTCCCCGTTGCACGAGAATGCGCGAGCGCGCCGTGCAATCCTGGCCGCAGTTGCCGAAGATCGCCGGGACGCCCATGTCGACAGCCTTCTCAAGATCGGCGTCGTCGAAGACGATATTGGCCGACTTGCCGCCAAGCTCCAACGAGATGCGCTTGATGTCATCCGCCGCCATGCGCATCAACTCGCGCCCAACCTCGGTCGAGCCGGTGAACGCGACCTTGTCCACTCGTGGGTCACGCGCCAGCGCCGCCCCAATGATCGGCCCGGAACCGGTGATCACGTTGACGACGCCCGCGGGCACACCTGCCTCCAGGCAGATTTGGCCGAGCGCCAGCGCCGTCAGCGGCGTCTGTTTCGCTGGCTTGAGGATCACGCAGCAACCAGCGGCAAGCGCGGGCGCGAGCTTCCAGGCCGCCATGACGATAGGGAAGTTCCAGGGGATGATCTGCGCCGCCACGCCCACCGGCTCGCGCAGCGTGAAGTCGAGTCCGCTGCCCGAGACGGGGATCGTTTCGCCCATCAGTTTGGTAGCGGCTCCGGCGTAATACTCGAAGCACAGCGCGATACCCTTGACCTCCGCGGTCGCATCGCGAATCGTTTTGCCGCAGTTCTGCGATTCGAGCGTGGCCAACTCGTTGGTACGTTCGGCGATCAACGCGGCAAGTTTATTGATCACTTTGGCCCGTCGCCATGCCGGCCAGCGCGGCCACGGTCCCTCGTCGAACGCCTGGCGCGCCGCGACGACCGCACGAGCGGCATCTTCGGTGCCCGCCTCGGCGACATCGGCCAGTGTCTCCCCCGTCGCGGGATTGACGGTCGCGTAGGTGCGCCCCTCGGCTGCGGGCACGCGCTGCCCGCCGATAATCAGGTCTTCGCGTGTGAGCGCTACGGACATCGTCGTCTCCTCCTCAGCGCGGGTTTGGCAATGTTCTCAGTCATAGAGAACATTATGGCAGCCGAGGTTGCGAGCGGACAAGACCGCCGCGTCCAGCACACGTCCCAGCCAGGTTCCCGTCGCGCGAACCGCTAAGCAGAACGCGGTGCTACGGAGGGCGTCTGCGTGTTTGAGGGACTGTGGGAGGGCGGCGCCTTCCGGGTCACGCGCCAGAAGGCCGTGCCCGCGATCGCCAGGAAGACGAGGTAAAGCGCCGATTGCAGAAGCGTTGGTGCCTGGGCATACCCGAAGAATGCATGCAGCAAGTCGCCAAGCGCGCTATCCTCAGGCAGCATCGCCGACGAGTTCCACAGGGTGGCCGTGCCAAGGTGCAGCCATCCCAACTCTTGCAAGTTCTGAATCGCATCGCCGAGGAGGCCAGCCGCGAAGACGAGCAGCAAGACGCCCATCACCCGAAAGAAGAGTCGGTAGTCCAGGCGATACCCAACGCGATAGATCAGCACACACAGCCCAACCGCCGCCGCAATCCCCGCTAGTGCCCCCGACAACAGCAAGACTCCGTTGGTCTGGAACGCGAATGCCAGCGTGAAGACAGCGGACTCTAGACCCTCCCGCCCCACGGTGGTGAAGGCAAGCAGACCGAGCGCGAAACCGGAACTCGCCGCGCCGGCCTTGGCGGTGATGTCGCGCTTCAACGTCCGGCTGTGCGCCTGCATCCAGAAGGTCATCGTGGTCAGCAGAACGACCGCTATCAGATAGGTGATGGTCTCAAAGACTGTTTGGAAGGTGGTGTCGTTATACTCGCGCACGGTGAAGAAGATCAGCGCGCCACCAAGCGCCGCGGCCAGCACGGCAAGCACCACCCCAGTCCAGACCGCGCGCACGTGTTGCGTCTGGCCCAGTTGCCGCAGCGAAGCGAGCAAGATGCTGACGATCATGCTCGCCTCAAGGCCTTCCCGAAAGAATAGGACAAAGGCTGGCAACATCGCATGACTCTCTTCTACCGCGACCGCACACGTTGAATGGCAAGGCGACGTTCGCCAGCGTCGCTGTGATGGGAATGTGACATTCCCTACTAATCTAGTCGGATATTAGCATGCCCTAATCACCGCGATCAAGTACCGCGAACGTTCTCACACTGCAGTGAGCCTGCTGACCAGCGAATCTTGCCTTCTGCCGCTCAATCGCCTCCCCGCTGGGAGGTAGCTGACGACGCAAATCATCCCTCTCCGTTGGCGTGCACCCTTCGCACCACTTGGCGCACTCGTCAGATCGCACCCGTAGAGTGCTCTAGCACCAGCGCGCGTCGCCACTCCTCAGGCGTGTTCGCATTGAATGCGGACATCCCTGAGGGATCGTAGCGCAGGGCTTCCTCGGCCTCTACCACGCGCAACCGCAACGCGCCGACGAATCCGCGGAGTGAACGCTCTCCACTGTCGAGCCGTGCGCGGATGGCGGGCAAGCAAGTCACGGCATAGACCGCGTGGAGATACTCGGGGCCCTGAATGGAGCGCAAGACGACTGCGTCCGCCGCGATCCCAGACTCCGCCAGCGACGTCATATAGCGGATCAGCGACGTGGAGAGGAAAGGCATGTCACAAGCGACGACGAACGCGTGCGTGGCGCCGTCCTCTTCGATAGCCGTCAGCGCGGTCTCCAGCCCACTCAGTGGCCCAAGCCCACCGCGCAGATCGTCGCGCACCTTCGCGGCAGGAGCGAGGATCCGCAGGTCGGAAGGGCCGATCACCAGGACCTCGCCGAGCGCGGCGCGCATACTCCCGACGACGCGGCTCAGAAGCGGCTCCCCGCCGATTTTGAGCGCGGCCTTGCGCTGTCCCATGCGTCGGCTCGCTCCACCCGCCAATACCACGCCAACCGTCCGTGTTGAGGTGTTCGCCGACATACGGGCCTCACTTGTGGTCCTGCCACCGGGCTATACGAGGTATGCTACACGTCGCACCGCCTCCTGCCATTCAGATTGTCACCAAGGCCTTGATACGGTCGAAAATGGTCTGGCTTACCGGCACGAGCAGCAGATCGCTGACCGCGTGATACTTGCCGTGCTGCTGCCGGTAGCTGACGATGCGTTTGGCTTCGGCGAGGCTGATGTCTAGCGCGTTATGCAGTTCGACCGCCGTCGCGACATTGAGATTCACCTTGCCATCGATCAATAGTGGTGGCGTCTCACCGACGTGCGGCACATAGATCGTCTCGGCATCGACGAGCGCGGTGCTCACGTCGAGCTGGCTCAGATCGGCGTCCGCCTGAGGTCCACCCGCCGCCTCAATGAGGTCTCCTAACGTCGAACCTTCGCTGAGGGCATATATGCCCGGTGTCAGCACCGCTCCCAGCACTGAGGCATTAATGGTCACCGGCGTAGCGCTCGGTCTCGTGATAACCAGCGACGGTGGTGCCGCTCCAAACGTCGGCGGCCACTGTCCCAAGCGTATGAGCACCTCAGCGGAGGAGCCAGCAAGCAACACCAGCATCACGCACACAGAGATTGGCACGTAATAGCGCGAGCGAAGCATGCGACCCACTATACTCGGAGGTCGAGGTGACATGCACGCCTCCTTCTCGAACCCGCCGCTCGCTCTGTTGGAGCGCAGTATAGTGGCGTCGAGCAAGGCGTGCAACTTCACACCGGCGAAGTGGCGACTCAACGGTCCGCTAATGCAAGTGCCAAGTCGCCCGCGCGAACGCTACCGAATCTTCTCCGAGATTGCTTTGGCCTGGGTGAAGAGCAGCAGGTAGTCGCGTCCACCAGCCTTGGAGTCGGTACCCGACATGTTGAAGCCCCCAAAAGGGTGTACTCCTACGAGCGCGCCCGTGCACTTGCGATTGATGTACAGATTGCCGACGTAGAACTCACGCATTGCCCGCTCTATGCGGTCGCGATCCTTGGAGAAGAACGATCCCGTCAAACCGTACTCGGTATTGTTGGCGATCGCCAGCCCTTCCTCGAAGTCTTTGGCGCGAATGACTGCCAACACCGGTCCGAAAATTTCTTCCTGGGCAATGCGGGCATCGGGAGCTACGTCGCCGAAGACTGTCGGCTCGATGAAGTAGCCGCCTGGGCGCGTCGCGCCGCCAAGGAGCAAGGTGCCCTCCGAACGTCCGACCTCGACGTAGCCCTGAATTTTCCTGAAGGCGCTTTCATCGACCACCGCGCCAACCACATTGTGTGGGTCGATCGTCGGGCCGACCGTCAGTGCGCGCGCCTTCTCGACCACTTGCTGGAGCACCGCGTCGTAGACCGCATCTACCAAGATGGCGCGCGAACAAGCAGAGCACTTCTGTCCCTGAAAGCCGAAGGCTGAGGCGACGATTGCGCTCGCGGCGGCATCCAGATCGGCGGTCTCATCGACGAGGATCGAGTCTTTACCGCCCATTTCTAAGATGGTGCGCTTGATCCACTTCTGACCTGGCTGCTGCTTGGCGGCTCGCTCATGGATCCGTAGGCCAACGTCGCGCGAGCCGGTGAACGAGATGAAGCGTGTCAGTGGATGATCAACGAGCGCGTCACCCATACTTCCACCTGGCCCAGGCAGGAAATTGACGACTCCTGCGGGCAATCCAGCGCGCTCCAAAAGTTCGACGAAGCGCGCGGCAACGAGCGCTGCCGTGCTCGCGGGCTTCAGCACTACCGTATTGCCCGCGACGAGCGCGGACGTGGTGAGGCCAACCATGATGGCGCAGGCGAAATTCCACGGCGGAATTACCGCGCCGACGCCCAGGGGAATATAGCGAAGTGTGCTCTCCTCCTCAGGGATATGCGTCAGCGGCTGTTCGCCGCCATAGCGCAGCGCTTCGCGCCCGTAGAATTCGAGGAAGTCGATTGCCTCGGCAGTGTCTGCGTCGGCCTCAACCCAGCTTTTGCCAACCTCATAAATCATCAGAGCGTTGAAGTAGTAGCGCTCTGCGCGCAAGAGGCGCGCCGCCTCGAAAAGGTAGCTCGCGCGTTCGCTCGCCGACGTATATTGCCAACTTTGGAAAGTGCGCCACGCCGCCTGAATCGCCTCTTCGGCCTCGCCAACGCCGGCTTTGGCGAAGCGCGCGACGATCTGCTCCGGCTGCGCGGGATTGATTGAGGTGAAGGTGTCTGCGGTCAGGCGCCGCTCGCCACCGATGATGAGCGGGAACGTCGCGCCCAACTCGGACTCCACACGCTTGAGCGCCGCCTCCTGTGCGCTGGCGTGAGCGGCATCTCGGAAGTCTAGCAGGGGCGTGTTGACGAACTCCGTCTGTGTCTCCGCTGAGGTGCGATCCGCCGTCACCATTACGTCTATTCTCCTCTGGACATCTGGCCCCTCGGCCGTAACCATCCGCGGCACGCCTGGGTGTAGTCTGGTGCATGTGCCCGCGGACAGCACCATCGTGTCGCCATTGTACCGCGTGGCGCAGGCGGCTCGCCGGGCGTCTCTACCTTGGAAGGCGCGCGCGCTTCAGGTACAATGCCCGCGATTGCCACATGGTTGGTGTGCTTTATGAGGCGAGGGAGTGCCAGGGTGACGGACGACGAGGCATTTACGCGGCTCGCACTTGACTTGGACGCCGAGACAGATGAAGAGGCCGACGCCGCGCTTGCCACCGCGCTCCAACTGGCTTTGAGGGAAGGCTTCGATCCACGTGCATCATGCTGGCCCGGGCGTGATGTTCACGACAGCCTACGGCGCACATGTCACGCCGCCGAGGTGCTACATCGCCTCAGTTTCGATGGCGAGAGTGCGCGCATGGTAGCGCAGGCGTGCGTATGGCTCGTCAACCTGCGCCTCCCCGCGCAGTTGGAGCAGGAGGAGCGCGACCGTACTCGCCTGTATCCGAGCCGTTTCAAGACGCTGGCCTATCTCGGTGCGTTCGACGATGCGGCGGTTCGGTTCGACTTTGGTGATTTGCTTCGACGAGAAAACGGCGGCATGATTCGCGGCGTGACAGAATCGGACATGCTGACCACCTGCATCGTGCTGGACACACTGCTCACCCTTGATCGCGTGGGCCTCCGCCGTGATGTCTGCTCAGATCGCCGCTTCGAGGCGATACAGAGTGCCGTTCGCAAGCATCTGCGATATTGGCGGCCAGGGCCGGCGCCCGTGGAAATTGCTGCGCCTGTGAAGGACCGCGCCCGGACGAGTGGTCCATTGTCGGAGATCGGCGATGCCCGTGAATTGAGCTATGCGTGGGGGCTGCTCCATGAGATCGGCGCCGGCGGCGTGCCACAAGTCCGTTTGAAGGCCGTGCTTGCCGAACTGCTCACGACGGTCGCTGGCGGACCCCTAACCGGCGGTGGAGACATCCTGCAGTCACTCTACGCCGCGCTACAACTTGCAGAGCATGCTCGGCAGGATGTGGAGGTGCAACGAGCGCTGCGAGACCTTCTGCACTCCCTTCGCTTTGTCTATCGGAAGCCAGAGAAGATGCGGGCGTGGGGCATTGGGCACCATACCCTGGTGATGCGCTTGATCGTCACGCGCTATGGAGACGCCGACCTGGCGCGCGGCATCGTGGCGCGCTACCTGCGCGAAGCCAAGTGGCGTCGCGAAGTGAGCGAAAGTGCCTTCAGCGTTGAATTGAAGCATGTGATCCGTGAACGCCTTCTCGTTGAACTTGGCGGGATCGAGGAGCTGTCTGGCGGTCACACTGACGCACAGGTGTACCGAGTGCCGTTCAAATACTGGTACCCCATGCCTGGGAAAGGCGCCAATCGCTGGCCGGACCATCACGCCGTCTCGTCCGCGTCGGTAATCGTCAAGCGCAGCAGCACAGACGCCTTCGCCGCCGCCATTGCCAACTATCAGCAACTCCCCGATTCCTTGCGCGAGTACTTCGTGCGGCAGCCAACCGACTCGCAGATTTACAAGTCAGGCGAAACGCAAACCTACTACCTGGCAATGGAAGATCTCGCCGAGTACTCTCCGCTTTCATCCGTGTTGAACCGACTTGACGAGCGTCTGCTCTCAGACGAACATCGATGGTCCCTCGAAAAGGCGGCTGCCGCGGTGAGCGGCGTGACGTTCGCGCTCTTTCGCGAAACCGCCGTCTCGCGCTCCACGCTGCCCGGAACTCATGTCGCCCGGCTCTACATCGCCCCGATCGAGGCGAAGTTGCTGCGTGGCGTCGTCAACGTCCCGTGGCTGAAGAGTGCCGTTCAGGAATTCACGGTCAACGACACACGCCACCGTGAGCTCGAGTACTATCTCGGCGTGGTCTCGAAGAGCGCGACCTCCGTGCAGCCGCGGCAGCTAGGCATGACACACGGCGATCTCCATGCGGGCAACATCATGCTCGATGCCGACTTTCAGAGTGCCAAACTGATCGATCTTGACAAGCTCTCGCGGTCCGGAGACTACCTGGCGGACCTCGGCACATTGCTGGCGGATGTCTGCGTCGGTAGGCGGGTAGCGCAACCAGAGGCGGACTACGGCCTGCGCTTAGATGAGATAATCTTCCCTAGCAAGGGCGACGCCGGAACTGCTGAAAACGCCGTGCGCTACCCTGCGTTGGGGCGCGCCGCTACAGTTACTTTCCAGCAACACCTCTTCGATGCTATCGCGACGTTCGCCGCTGAACAGCGGGACGCCACCTGGCGCCCGCGCCTTTGGCTGGCCTGCGCGAGCGCCCTGCTGGTGCGCCTCTCATTTGAGAAGAAAAAGGAGCCGGCGGCGGTGCTCTACGGCGAGGCGATTCGTCTGCTCGGAGACCTATGTCGGCATATCGAGCAAGGCTCTTCACTTGCCTCGATTCCGTTTCCCGATGTGTGGCCACAGCCTCCGAAGATCGCGGCGGATATGCCGGAGTGGGCCCACCGCGTGCCGGTGCTGCGCGGCCTCCACGATGGTCTGCGCTCCCTCGCGCTGCATGCTGTCACCGATAGCGCCACAGTAACGTACCTCGCCCCTGGCGAGAATAGCCGACCCTTCGCTAAGCTCGTTCCGCCAGGACGGGAGGGTGTCGGAAGGCTGCTGCTGCCTTCAAGGACGCTGCTCAACGGCAACCGTGGCGCGGTCAAGGTGGTTCACAGTCCGCACAGCGACGATGCTTTCGGTACGATTCTCATCCTGACCGAGCTGACTTCGGTCCCCGACATACTTGCGTTGGTCGGAGCGGCGATCGCCGTGGCACGAAAATGACGGCAGGCCTGCGTTACTTTGCCGGCTCCGACATTGCAAGCATTTCGATTCGTCGCTGATCGTATCCGGCGACAAGCTGCGCGCGTTGGCCGGGCGACTCGTCATCGGGCCAACGAGCAAGCATATGATGGTGAACGGCTTCGAGCAACCTGAGCGGCGCGTCTACGAACGCATCTGCAGGTGCACGGCGATCTTGAGACACCGCTTTGCCGAGATGCAGCGCAAGGTCGCGGTAGAGATCAAGCGCCATCTCCACGGATTCAGCATCGCCATCGGCACCACCGCGCGCCCGGCGCAATTCATGCCGTAGGTCCGCGTGAAAGAATGCCAGCGCTTTGGCGATGCTTTCAAGCCGCCGAGGTTCGTCTTGCGACCAACGCCCGTGCACATGCCAGTACTGCATGAGGTAGGCTTCACGACCGTTGTTCCCGCGGCAGAGCCCGTGGCGCAAGCCTGTCCAGAGCGTGTTGTAGCGATCCGGGACGGCGCGCAGGATGCTGAGCAGGCTGGAGAAGATGTTGTGGTCCGGATCATCCATGCGGTGCCCAACCGCCACGGCTTGCAGCAAGATGCCTGATTGGAGGCGCCCAAGGTGATAGGCCGTCGCATTGGAGCCTTGTGCTGCGTTTTGCGCGCAACCACTCAAGAGATTTTTCAGGGCGCGGTAGCGTCGACGGTCATAGCCGCTATGTCGCATAGCGTCTTTGTCGGACAAGCTAGCGAGATAGCCGGCGAGCGTGGAGATAATCGACCGCATTGTGCCAATATCTCCGCGCGCACTCGCCGAAGCCACGGCGGATTGCAGTACCGCATAGGCGTCGAGAGTCTCCCAATCGGCGATCGGTCGTCTGCGCAAGCTGCGGAGTGCCCACCAGCCGACGTATTCGCCTGAGAGTCGCCAGGGAAGGTTCCACAGGTAGCCGAGCATGAGCACGACGACCGCCGCGAACCAGCACAGCATCTGCCACAGTTGGCCGGTATACTGCGGCGACTCGAGAAAATAGATCAGGACGACGCCAGTCGTGATGCTCCAGCAGAGCAGAAATGGGGTGAGTGAACGCAGGATGCCATGCACGAGACCGAGGGAGTGCGCCTGCCCGGCGATCTGAAGAGTCGTGGCGTTGAAGCCGATGACGACCGCGATGATCACCGCCAGTGCTGTGATCTCCGCCCCGAGGAAACTGGTGATGTCCACTCCTGCGTGTGCGGCTGGCGATGCGAAAAACTGTACCAGAGGGAGGGTGGGCGAGATGCGGGGAGCGAGCCATCCAATGCACGCACCGGCGGCCAAAAGCGCCGATCCAGCCACATTCAAGATGCGCGCTTCGAATTGCCCGGCGTTACTGCGCTGTTCGACCATGCTGATTGCCGCATCTCCTCGTTGTCGTCGTTGCTGCGGTTCTCGGACGAAGGATGAGCCCACTATCACGTGGATGCCGACCGCCCACTACGGCGCCGGACTGTAAGAGCGGAAGCCCGACTACCTGCTACGGTCTCGCCGCAACCACCGACGCCTCGGCCACTTGCTCGGGGCCCGGCGCGGCAAGTGTAGCATGCTTGCCTAGCCCCCGCCAGTAGAGCGCCGCGAGCACACTGAGGAGGAGGCAAAGCGGCACGAGTGCGACAAGTCCAGGGAGGCCGAAGAGCATGCCCCAGTTGTTATCGAGGCGACCAGCCAGGACCCGCGGTAGCGTCCATTGTGTCAGCGGTGAAGAATAGGCGGGAGATGCGAGCGGCCCCACCGCCGTCGCCAGGTTGACGATCAGGAATGAGCAGCCCGCCAGCGCGACGAAGAGACGTCGCCAGAGCGGAGCGTGTGCGGTGGCAAGGAGTGCTCCGATCGGGAGCATGAGGAACGGCAGCGCGGGCAAGAAGTCGCGCGGGCCGAGGCTGTAGCCGCCGTTCCAGGCAAAGTACGAGACTGTGAAGAGCCCGTAGACCACGACGATGGTCAGCCAGAGTCGCGTTTCGGCCTTCCACGCCTCCAGTCGACGGAGCGCGATGAACCCAGGCACGGCAAGCAAAAGAACCGGCGAGATCAGCAACAGGCCACGATCGGGCCCGAAAGTCGTTTGCCAGATGGCGTCCAGATGTGGCAGCGTCACGCCAAGGAGACCTTGCCCTTGCCCCGTGCGGAATACTTCCGGTCCCGCCAAATGGCTGTAGCCAGTGTCAAGGGGTCCGCCGAAGGCCAGCGTATTGTAGAGCGCACCGATCAGTACGGCAGGCGCGGCTCCGAGTGCGACGAGCGTCGCCAGCACTTTGCCGCAACGTGGGATGCTGAGCGCGTAGATACCCAGCGCGAGCGCGATCAGAACTGTCGGATACTCGGTAATCACCGACCAGCCCAGCAATAGACCCGCGATAATGGCATAACGCGTGTGTGAATCGCCGTGTCGCACACGATAGAGGAGCAGAAAGGCGCCAAACAGCAGCGCTGCGGCCAGCTGATGGCTGAAGAATTCGTCGGCAAAGGCACGGGCTGGGGTGGCGAGGCCGTACGACAATGCCACGAGCGCGCTCCACAGCGCGCTCAGCCCCATGCGCGGGAGAAAGCGGTACAACATCACGGTGAGCGCCGCGGTTGGCACGCCTGCATAGACCAGCGCGAGTAGGTAGCGCACGAGGAAGTCGATACGCTGCGGCTCAGGGAGGGCATAGAGGCTCGTCAGCGGGTGCCCACCGAGCAACGAGAACTTGAGTAGCAGGTAAACCGGTATGGCGATCAGCGAAAGGCCGGGAGCTTTGTCGGCGAAAAAGTGGCCGTTCGCCGAAGCGAGATCGCCAGTAAACTGAGCGAAGGGGTCAATGTTCAGCGAGCCCCGGTCAACAATGCTGGCAGTGAGATACATGTGCGTGTCGGCGTTCCATGAGACGCCCCGAGGCACGAAGTACGCCGCCGCGACAAGCACCGTTGCGGCGAGCAATCCGCCGCCGGGGACGGCCCTCGTGGAGCCGGGCACGCCTCCTGTGCTCACCGGGCGCGGGTGTTGGCGCTTGGCCTCGAATCGCGCTTGACGCTCCCTTTCCACACCGCCACCTCATCCTCCGACTGGTACGCCGACTCGGACGCCGACCGCGATAAATGCGCACTCCCTACGTGGTCTTGGGCGATCGTGGTGTCGCGGCCTTTACGGGTGCGGGAGCGGTACTCGCGGCGAGACGCTCTTGCCCCGCAGGACAGAGCGTGACTAGCGAGCATGACTCACAGAGTGGCTTTGGCGCGCGGCAGATTGCCCGCCCGTGATACTGCACCAGGTGAGAGAGATGAACCCACTCCCGATTGGGGAAGAAAGGCATGACGTCACGCTCGACCTGCACAGGATCGTCGCTCGTGGTCCAGCCGAAGCGTCGCGCGAGACGCAGCATGTGTGTGTCGACGACCACGCCCTCGACGATGTCGTATGCGTTGCCGAGCACGACGTTCCCCGTCTTTCTGGCGACCCCTGGCAGCGCGATCAGCTCATCCATCGTGCGCGGTACCTCGCCGCCATAGTTATCCACCAGGATCCGCGCCATCGCCCGAACGTTCTTCGCTTTGTTGCGATAGAAGCCCGTGGACTTGACGTCTTGTTCCATCTCATCTTGCGTGGAGTTCGCATAGTCAGCGGCGGTCGGATATTTCTTGAACAGGGTTGCCGTCACTTGATTGACGCGCTCGTCGGTGCATTGCGCGGCGAGCATGGTGGCGACGAGTAGCTCCAGAGGGGAGGTGAAGTTGAGCGCGCAGCGCGCATCTGGGTAAAGCCTCTTCAGCTCTGCGAGAATCTCTGCGGCGCGCTGGCGCTCGGCATCGGATGGCGACGGCATCGAGAACTCCTCAGGTGACACTTTAGGGATGTGTAGGCCGATACGCGCGTGTGTCGAGGATACGCTGGCGCGCTGTTGCTTCTCACCGATCTCAACTCAACGGGGTCGGCTACCCTCAACTGGTTCGCCTGATAGTCGTATCTCCCCGCGGCGGAAAGCTCACGACTAACACGCGTGGCGATTTCGCAGACGGCGCGGCACGCGCCACCTGGGCCGGTGCGAAACTCGGCGTCCACTGTTGATTGGGAGCCGGCAGCGCTGCCTCGAAGTACCAGAAGAACGTACGCACGGTACTCGCCAGCAAGAAAATCAATAGGACTATGCGCCCGATGCGTTCTGGCGTCGAGAAGACGCGCACGCCGTTGGTGCGGTCGAGAACGATCAGCCCCCTGCCCACCCATTCGCCGCAGGTGAAGATGCCAATCGCGGGGACAATACAGAGCGCAGGAAGCACGCTGGCCGCGTCGATTACGCTGGTGGATGTCCCGACGGCGACGCTGGCGACGAGTGGTAGCGCGATAAGCGCCAGCATTGCCAGTGAGACGAAGCCGCGCCAGCGAATAATCGTGTAGAGTCCGACCACCGCGAAAGGCAGCAGCAATGCTGGGATGATCGCGGTGCCTCCGGTGGAGGGATAGCCCGCGCTGAAGTCCTGCGATGTGAGCAGATTGAGCGTGGCTCCCGCGTTCGTGAGCACTTGTCCCCAGAAACCAAGGGAGAAGACGCCCGGGCCAGGTCGCGTCACTACGCTGGTCTGCGCTAGAAGCGCGCTCCCTGGAGGGAATCCGACAAATCTACTGGCGAAATGCCATAACGCCGGAGCGCCTGCTATCACGGAGGTGACACTGAGCAGCACTACAGCCCGCCGTGTCACGGTCAGTCCGCTCGGTCGCCGCCAGGCCCAGAGCAGCAGAAACGCTACGATGGTCAGCGGCACGAGCCAGAGCCCAGGCGCCAGATCGCAGGCCAACCCGGTGCAGATACCTACCCCCAGAATTTGGGCAAATTGATCGCCGCGCATGCCAAGTATGCGACGGTGCGCCAGCGTGCTCAGGCGCGCGAGACCTCGTGCGTCTGCGCCAGTTGTAGAGCGAGGTGCGGCTGCTTTGCCACGCTGGAAGCCGTTATGTTCCTTGGTTGGCACAGTGGGCACGGAAGTTTCGACCCGCAGCGCTCGCAGCAGCCAATACAGTGCCAGGCACATCAGCAACGGCAACGAGACCACTTCCATCCCCGATCGGCTCAGCGAGACATGCCAGGCGGAGGTCGCGACGAGTAGCGCGGCGAGCAACGCGATGGTGTGTTTGCCGGGCATCGATCCCTGCCTGAGAATTTCGAGGGTGAGGAGATAGATGGCGAGCACGGTGAACGACCCAATGAGCGCTGACGGCAGGAGCGCGGCGAAAGGTGTGTCGCCGAAAATGGCGATGAAGACGCCTTGCACAGCCGCAAACGGGCCACTGAGGCCTTGAGGATCGGAGAGCAATAAGCGCAGATCCCCGCCAAGCTGCTTGAGAATGTTGGTGGTTGTCGAGTTGCGGGGAATGGTCGTGAAGAGGTTGCTGTCTAAGCGGACGAGGCGCAGTAGGGCAGCCACCAACATGACCAGGGCGAGCATTACGCGATCCCAGAAGACCGGACGACCGCTCAGCCATTGGGTCGCCTCGCGTAGGTTGCGCCGAATGATGGCGCTCCACCCCTGCTCATCGGGCATACCACGCAACAAGAGCAGCGGGCCGAACACCACGATGATCTCGAAGAACTGGACAAAGAGGCCGCGGGCGAAGTCGTTGTCTTGCACAAAGAGGAAGTTGCTGACAGCGTAGGTCATCAGCGCGCCGAGCGCGAAGAACATGCCCTGGCGTCGCACAAAGGGTTCATCGGCGAGCGCGGCGAGCGGCAGGAGCCAGATCACGTACCACGGCTGGAACCAGAAAGTAATCAAGAGTAGCGCGGCAAACGTCACTTTGGCTGACCCTGTGATGACGTCTCGCAGCGTGGCATTCGGCCCGCGTAACCAGAGCCGCCGAATTTGGATGAAGGTGTAGCCAGCGAACATTGCGTAGCAGAGCAGACGAATCGTCTTGTCGAGTGCGGCCTGCTTATTGGCCGAGACGAGTTGCTCCAACGGCGCGGCGACAAAACCAACGACCGAGCTGTTGTAATACTGCGGGCGAATCTGTTGACCGAGCCCGGTGAACGTTTGGATTCCCGCCCAGAACGGCCCATAGCAGGCGGCAATGAGAACGATGGCGATGACGCTACATTGAGCAATCAGCCACGACGCGGCGCGCAAATCAATCTCTCGAACGGTCATGGCCGCGGTATCCATCAGCCGCCGCGCTGAGTTCAACGCACGAGAGGGAGATCGCCGCCGCGGAAACGTCCCATACGCGGGGTCGTTAGCCGTCGTGGCGAGCGCGTGCTGTCGCAGCGCGAAGATGAACCAGAATGGCAGGAAGACCGCGGAGACGTATTTGACCAGCGCACCAACCAGAATGAGGGCGAATGCGCTGCGCGAATGACCACGCTGCATGAGCGCGAATGCCGCCAATACACAGACCATCATGACGATGTCGTTGTGACCGTTACCAACCGCCTCGAAGAGCAGCAAGGGACTCCAGCCGAAGAGCACGAGGATGCGTAGCCGACGGGCGGGATACAACTCGCGCGCCAAGGAGTCCACAAGCCATATGGCACCTGCAACCGAGAGGAAACCAACGAGCTTGAAGAGCAGCATGTTGACGAGCAGGTTTTCGCCGCTGACTAGTGAGAAAAGCCCAGTTACCAGCAACCAGGCCGGACCATAGGGCGAGGGCGGTCGGTCGACGCTTAGGTTACCTGGAAGCGCCGTGGCAAGGTGCGTCATCGGATTGACATGCAGTTGCGCGAAGAGATAGCCACGCGCCACATATCCATAAAGGTCTGTGGTGGTGACAGGCTGCATCCAAATCAGCACCGCCGCGAAGGCGAGTGGCATGAAGAGCACCAGGCGCTGTCGCAAGAGCGCTCCAGGAGCCTTCGCGTCGATCGGATCGCCGCCGGGGGTGGCGATATAGGCGAAGAACTGGCAGGCGAAGAGAGCGACGATTGCAAGGACGAATGCCACCGCGGCGACTGGGCTGTAGCTGGTGATGCGGCCAAGATCGTTGATGGCGTTGGCATTGTCGGCGGAATGGGGATGGTTCCACCAGGCGGTGATGGGAAAAGCGAGCGTGAACGCGAGGTAGATCAGTGCGGAAATGGTGGCGGAGGCGACGAGGAGACGTGTCGGCGGGACGCGCCGTAGCACGACGGCGAAACGGTCCTCGGCACGCGGACTGAAGCCGGGAATCCGCGGGATGACCGGCAATTTGTTTGCCGCGGGTGACGCGATGTTGTCGCGCTGCTGCGTGGCGCTCGCGCTACGCTTCGTCGCCATCCGCGAAACTCCTCAACTGGCGGCCCGCTCCGAGGGTTCGGACTCCGACTGCCGCGGCCAGAGCCAAAGGCCCGCAACCAGCGCGGCGACGGCCAGCACCCAACAGAGGTTTCTGATCGTCAGCAGCGCCACCGCCAGCGGTTGCAGCGCCACCAGGTCGTGCCACGTGGCGATGATCACCTGGCTGACGATCGCAATGCCCACCACCGCCGCGGCCCACCAGCGTGTCCAGCGTTGAGCGGGTAGACGAACGAGCACACCCAGCGGCGCCAGGACGAGCAGATAATGCGCCGGCAATGCGCGGAATGTGATCTCGAACATCAGGAGCACCGCGAGCGTGGCAGCTACGGCGATCTGCGGCAGGTCGCGCCTGTTCTTCGTGGCGCTTCCGCCGCGAGTCAGCGCTTTCCCTGCGGCGAGATACGCCAGGGCGATGCCGCCGAGCAGCGCCAAGGTTGCCAGCGCGCCCATTGCGCCGTTGAGCGGCGAGATCACGACGCGGGAGAGATCACCGCCGCTGAACGTCGTCGTCGCGTGGAGGCCGGGGAGCCATGCTACGAGTAGCAAGATGTTACCGTAGAGGCTTTCGATCTCCGTTCCTCTCTCGGTATGATACGCCACGGTGTGCCAGATCGCACCGAATCCTGCCCAAATCGCCACTGCAAGAGTCGCACCGCCCACGATGAGCGCAAACGCCCAGACAATGCGCCGCACCGGCATCATCTGCGCTCGTAGCGCGGTGAGGGTCAGGCCTTGCCCGGCATCCGTGATGACGAGAGCCAGGAAGATCGGCAATGCCAGCGCCGGAAATCCCTTGATGAGCGTCGCTAGCCCCAGAACGGCGCCCGCCCATGCGGGGCGTCCGCCTGAGAAGCGCGAAGACGGCCAGCAGGCAGAGCGTTCCCGCCGCCAGGTCGAATTTCTGTAGCAGCGCCCCACTGAGGAAGACAAGGCCCAGATAGAGCAGCGCCGAGCGCAAACCTAGTGGGTCGCCCGGCAACAGTCGTCGCGCCGCTCGAATCACCAGCCAGAGCGTGAGGGCGTCGACGAGCAGCATCATCACTGCGAAGCTGATGCCATAGGCAGCGTAGCGCACAGGATCGGGCTGCGGTAGGGAGAGTGGGTGGGGCACAAACGCGGCGTCTGGCCGGGGCGCGATAGCGCTAAACGGCAGCAGCGGTAGCGCGGGAAGGATGATCAGGAGCATCGCCAGTGGCGGGTATTCGACGCCGACATCGTGGTAGGGCCACTGTCCGGCGGCGAAGAGTCCGGCATATTTGTAGAATGCGGGATCGCAGAAGTTGTGGCCAATGAGCATGCCGGCGAAGAGCACGCCACGCGTGACGAGCCAGGCGACCACGACAACGCGGATCGCCGCCGCAGGATGCCGCTCCAGCGCGGTGATTTGACTCAACAGGTCGTGCCACCGTGAGCTGACGCGCGCAATGGCCCCGGTTCCCGCGCGATGGAGTGTTGTTTTCGCCTGCATGGTCATGGCCTCAGTTCGCGCGCGGATACGACACGACGGAGAGACGCATACAGGGCATGGGGAGCGCGGCGGGAGAACAGCCCGGGAGGCGGAGGCGTGGTAGTGGGTTGCATCTGCTGCTTGAGCACGGATACTGCGTTCTCGTCGCGGAGACGAGCGAGCAGGAGCGCCGCGGATGGCAGGGCGACGAAGTAGAAGTAGGTCGTCAAGCTGCGCCAGGCGACGAAGAGTGGCAATACCGCTAAGACAAACCCCACCTCAGGCATCGTGCGCCGTCCCACCCGCCAGTACCAGGCGATACCCGCCGCGTACCCGGCGAGCTCGAGCGCCGTGTAGACGGAGGAGGGCGCGAGCGGCAGCAATCCCTGCGTGGAGAGGGCGACGAGCCCAGTGCCCGCCGGGAACATACGATCGACCTCCGGCGCCAGGATGCCAGCGAGGTAGGCGTGAGGACCGGCGATGAAGAACGGCGCGTTGATGAGGACGAAAATGCCGAGCGCGACGGCAAGTCGTTTGCCGGCCTCGCGCCAGCCGTAATGGAGGGCCACGAGCAGCAAGTAGAAGGGCACGAAGAACCACGCGATCTGCTTCGCCGCGATTGCCAGCCCGAGGAACAGCGCCGAGAGCGCTGGGCGCCGCAACTGCCTCCAGGCGAGGAAGAGCAGCAAGATGTAGAACACGTCGAGGTCGCCGGCGACCGTGGCATCGAGCAAGGGCGCGTCGGCCAGCGCCAAGAGGGCGACCCAGGGCCGTAGCGCGGGAGGCGCGGCGAAGATTATGAGGGCGGCCAGGGCGAGCATACAGAGCACAAAAAAGGGCACCACGCTGGGGAAACCCGCCCAGACGAACGGCACCAATGGGAGAAACGCCAGCGCTGGATAGCTGACGTGCGACTCAAACTCGGCGACCTGCGCCGGCTGGCCGCGCGGCTCGGAAGCGAAAACGGAGTCGATCTGTTGCTTCGTTGGATAGGAGTCTGGGTAGAGGTTGGCGAAGGCCCCCTGCCCTAGCGGCGTGGTGTGCTGCGGATCCTGGTGATAGAGCCGGATCGCCGAGACAATGTCTACCGAGACGTAGGGGTTGTGGCCTTCGAGCAACTGCTGGGCCGCGTAGTGGTCGAGCGTGGTGCCGTCGTTGGGGTAGGAAGGCGCTTGAAAGCCAGCCGCTAGCATCTTTGCCATCTGCCCGACGCCCGTTGGGAGGGCCGCGAGCGTCAGCACCAGCGCGGCGATCTGCACCCAGCGCATACGCGGCCAGCGCCAGGATGGCAGTGGCGTACGCAGCGCAACCAGCAGAAGGGCGAGCGAGCCACCAGTGGCGGCGACGATAAGCAGCCCGGTGAGTGGCTTGCCGAGGTGATCACGGAAGAGGGGGCGCGGTAGTTCGATGACGTTCTGCAAGGCGATCACGAAGGCGAGCAGCGTCAGGCGAGCGGCTGCCTCACCCGATGGCGGCTGCAACCATCTGCGCCAACCGGCCGTGGCCGCGGTTGCCTGCCCGCCAGTGGGGTGATCCGACGATTGTATGGTGCCGTCCTTCACTGCATCGCCCGCTTGATCGGCGTCTCTGGTCGCGTGTGGCTCATCAGTTCATCACTCAGAGAGCCAGCGGGCCGCGTCGGGGGCGTGATACGTCAGGATGATGTCCGCGCCGGCGCGCTTGATGCTGGTCAGTAGCTCTAAGGTGGCGCGGCGCTCGTCGAGCCAGCCGTTGGCCGCGGCGGCTTTGAGCATGGCGTACTCACCGCTCACATTGTATGCGGCGAGCGGCGCATCCCAGCGGTCGCGGACGCGCGCCAACACATCGAGATACGGCAGCGCGGGCTTGACCATAAGGATGTCCGCTCCCTCGCGGAGATCGAGTTCGACCTCACGCAGCGCCTCGCGACCGTTGGCGGGATCCATCTGATACGCGCGGCGATCGCCAAACTGCGGCGCGGAGTCGGCGGCCTCGCGGAACGGCCCGTAGAACGCCGAAGCGTACTTCGCGGAGTAAGCGAGGATCGGCGTCTGGGCGTAGCCTTCGGCATCGAGAGCGCGGCGGAGCGCGGCTACCCGACCGTCCATCATGTCGGAAGGAGCGACGAGATCGGCGCCAGCGGCGACATGGGTGATGGCCTCAAGCGCGAGCAGCTCTAGCGTCTCATCGTTCTGCACCTCGCCGTCGCGTACGAGGCCGCAATGGCCGTGACTGGTGTATTCGCAGAGGCAGACGTCTGTGATGACGAGCAGTTCGGGCACGGATGATTTGATCTCGCGGATGGCACGCTGCACGATGCCGTCGCTAGCGTAGGCTTGCGATCCAACCTCATCCTTCTCACTGGGAATGCCGAAGAGGATCACGCCACCAATGCCGAGGGCAGCGATTTCGCGGGCTTGCGCGGCGAGGGAGCGGAGCGGCCACTGCATCTGGCCGGGCATCGAGCGAATCGGCGTTGGCTCGTCGATTGTCTCGGCGACGAAGAGCGGGTAGATGAAATCGCTCGGCGCGAGCGCGGTCTCGCGGACCAGGCGACGCAGCGCCTCGGTGCGACGAAGGCGCCGCATGCGTTGCGCGGGGAAGCCTGCCACGGACTCAAGTGAACGCGTGGTGAGGTCCGCCGCCGGTCGCACGAGTGTCATACGCTCGCCTCAGTATCGTCACGAAGTTGGGGCTACGTCAGGTAGCGATGCGCTATGGGGTATCTTGCCGGCGAGGCAGCATGATCAGCGCGCCGAAAGCGACGACCGCCGGAATCATGTAGAGCAGCGCCTGAATGACTTGGCCAGTACGGTCGTCGCCAGAGATGTGCGATAGGCTCCACAGGCTAAAGATCAGGAAGCCGGTGCCTATGAGGAAGAGCATCACGGTGCTCTGAATCTGCTTCGACATGTTTATGCCTCGCTATGCGGTGTCGGCCCTGCGACAACTCTGGGGGACTCGCCGCTGCCAGATTATACCATGCACCAGGACGATACCCGGTGATGATGCCCAGTGCGGAACATTTTCCTACCACGAACAATTTCCGTTTTCTTCCGCTTTTTCGTCGCATGCGGGCATTCGAGGCTGAATTTCCGCGATGATTGGGCGCTGAGGGCGGAGGGCGGAAAAAACGGACGCCGTAGGCTGGTCGGTTGTGACGCTTTCCGGTCCGAGGGCCGCGGCGAATGCGGACGCACGGGTTGAAACACAGCTGGCAGTCCACCGGAATGCAGCATCATGTGCGGATTGGGTTGGCCGTAGCGGAGTTGCGCGGCACGGTGGGACGCGTAGAGCAGGGATGGCTCGCATAGTAGAACTCTCGGGAGGTGGGGTGGAATTTGTCGAGAAGAGGAAGCTGCGTGTAGGATATATGTTCTATACAGTGTACCACGCGCGGGTGCGGGATGCAAGAGTGGGGCGCGAGGACTACGTCGCGACCGTGCTAGGGCCGAGGAGCAGGTGGCGGAAGGCAGGAGATACGGTTGGCTGCCGGAGGGCGTCATGGTTCGCGGTAGGGCTGTGGTATCCTTCTGATGGCACATGCTGATACTCGCCGTACGAAGTTGCAGTGGTGAATACGATGAGCGTTTCGCACGAACATGGCGACGCGATGTCGCCTCCTACCGGCGCCACTCGCAGCGCCTCCGCAGAGACTGTGGGGGGGCATGCTCCGCTAGCGATGCCCGCGCCGACGCGCTGGGACGCGTCGCGGTTCGCCGAGCCGCGGAGCCTGGAGGAGTTGGAGTATCAACTCGCCGGCATCTCGCCGCGCCGCCGGGCGTTCAGCGCGGTGGTGACGCGGGGGCTGCACGGCAGCGCTAGCTGGCTCGAGCGTCACTGGCTCGGCGTGGTCAACGGCGTGTTAGGGACGTATGTCGGGCTCGCCGTGGCGACGCCGATCGCCTACATGCTCGGGCTAACCGGACCGGCGAGCGCGGTGTTCCGCTTCTATCGCATCTTCTGCGACCAACTGCCGACGCACTCGCTGTTCATCGGCGGCTTTCAGATTTGCCTCTGCTCGCGTTGCCTGGCGATCTACTCGACGATGCTCATTGTTGGACTGACGCTCAATGTGCTGCGGAAGGTTCGGACGATTCGCGGCATTACCTGGTGGCTTTGGCTGCTGGCGGCGCTGCCGATGGCGCTAGATGGCGGCACACAAATGTTCGGCTTGCGCGAAAGTAACCTTGCGCTGCGCTTGCTGACGGGCATGCTGTTCGGGTTGGGGACGGCGCTTTACGCACTGCCTCAGATGGACGCGGCCACCCGTCCGCGTGGGGAAGCCATACGTGCGCCATCTCAAGCACGTGTTGGGACGTGATACTGCGGCTGGGGTTGGACCTAACCCCCAGCAAGCCCCGAGAGGGGGACCGCGCCGCCTACCCTGCGGGGAAAGGGGAGTCGGAAGCGCGGGGCGGCAGCGACAGGGCCCAATCGAAACCAGTATGAAGTGCGGGCGCTAGATCTGCGTTACGCCCCACTCGGCGACTGTATTTGCCGCCTGATCGCTGACGAGGATGCGGGAGCCGTCGGTGGACCAGATCAGTCGCAGGTTGGGGTTGGCGTAGGCGCCAAGCGCGTGCGCGAAGCTTGACGCGCCGCAACCCGGATCGGAGGCGCTGAGATGCAGCAGCGCGTGGCCCACAACGGCTCCGGTGGTGGTCGCACGTAGTTCGAGACTCGGCGTCCCCGGCCGGTTGCACTGAATGCTGGCGAGCAAGGAGCCGTCGGGGTTCCAGGCAACTAGCGCCCAGCCGCTTTGCCCGACTTCGCGCTGCACGGCGCTGAGCGCGGCGTCGCGTGGGGGCGTTTGGATGAGATCGCCGGGCGCGGGGATCGCGGGATAGTTTTGAGCAGGCAATGATGATTCAGCATCGCCGCCATTCGACCACGAGAGCGCAACGCCAGCGACGAGCACGGTGACGTGCGATCCGTCGGGCGACCAAGTGGCGAAACTGGTGACGAATGCGCCGTCAGCAGGGTCGCGCGTTGCGGCAGGTGCGACGAGTGGACCCAATATGACGCCTGGCTGCCAGATGGTGAACGTGGCATCTTCGGAAGGGTTCCCCACAGGGTAACGCGGTCCGGCACCGGTTGGCAGCGTCGCGAGCGCGTGCGGCCCGAGCGGCGACAGCGCGTCGAGCGTGTTCCCCGATTTCCACGTGTACGAGAGGCTGGGTAGAGCGGCAACGGGAGCAGTGACCGTGCCGCCGGCGATATTCCAGATCGGCAGACCGGCGTAACTGGAGGTCGCCGCGGCGAAGAAGCCAGCATCGCCTGGAATCACGCGGGGCGCGGCATTGTAGCGGCTGACGAGCAGCAATCCCGAGCCGAGGGCATGTGACAGCGAAACGCTGTTGGGCTGGTCGAACTCGACGAAGGCGACGGCATAGGTGAGTCCATTCGGCGACCAGCCAAGGCCGGCATAACGGATCGAGCGAACGTCCGCGTCGGTGCCGGCGCCGAGCACGAGGGGGTCAAGCGCGACGGAGGCGGTGACTTTGCCGTACGCGGCGTCGACGATCACCAGCTTGTAGGTATCTGGGGCATCGGCGGCGCTTGTGTCGCAGTCTGTCGCCGTGCCGAGCAGCGCGAAGGCGGCGCCGTCTGGCGTGAACGAAGCGCCGGAGGGGCAGGCTATCTGCGCGGCGGTGAGCGTCGAGATCGTCAGGGGCGCGGCACTGAGGGGCGAATGGGGAGCGCTACCGATCGTCGAGGTGGAAGGTTGCGAGGAGTTGGGGCGCGAGGCGGCGAGGGCGGCGAGCACGGCGGCACAGGCGAGGAACACGACAAGTGTGCGCGCCGGCAGCGCCAGCGGATGCTCGCGTCGCTCTTTCCGCTGCTGCATCTTGGCAGCCCCCGCCCAGTTAGCGGCACATTCCGCGCCGCGCCGACGCTGTCTGCAAGAGAATACGTCGACGCTGCGCATATGCTCACGTCGGGTGGGGCAATGCGTCAAGCTATCGGCATTCGTTGGACGTATGATACACTAACGGAGTGTCGCTGTCACCTGCGGCGGCGCGGACATTCGCGAGCCTATCGCTACATATTCGTATGCTAGCGCGACCCAGACCCCAAGGAGATTGCGGCGCATGCCCCGGTCCAGTGAGATGACGTTTGTCTGCCCCTGTGGCACAACATTTAGCACCACGATGTATCAAGTCGTCAACGTGACACTGGAGCCGCGCTTGCTCTATCGGCTGCTGGAGGGCACGCTGAATGTTGCGGTGTGTCCGAATTGCGGGCGTGCCGCGGATGCCGGTCAGGGGTTCTTCTATCACGATATGCGACGCAGTCTCTTCGCATACGTGCATCCGAGCGAGGAGCTACCGGAGGAGGAGCGCGACGCGCTGCTCGAACGCCTGCGCAGCGTCTACTCGACCGCCGTGGAAGAGTCGGAGCGCATCGAGCGCCAACGGGCGCGCACCAGCGGGCGAGCGGAGCAGCCGAAGCTCACCGTGCGCCGGATGAAGCCTTACGACGACATTGCCGCGCGACTAGAACCCGAGGCGCCGCCCATGCAGGTGATCTTTGGCGCGGCTCAACTCGTGACGCTGGTGGATTCGCTGTTGGAGCCTGAAGAGAAGCTTGGCCGCGTGGCGCTGAGTACGCGGAGCGCCGATCCCGAGGTGCGCAGTCGCCTTTTGCGGGTCGCCGGGGACATGGCCGCACAGATGGAGTGCGACACTCTGGCGGAGGACGAGCCAGACGGCTACACGGTCTGGATCTACGGTCCTCGGGCGCGGGTCGACGCCATTGCCAGGGAGGTCGGCAAGAGCGCATGAAGCGCGTCGCGCCTCCCTCGCTGTGGTTGCCATGCTATACTCTATGTCGCTGCTTGGCAGCGGACTGAGGACGGAATATGCTCGTCCACAACGAAGTGAGGCGCTAGCGGTCATGGTAAGATCCAAGAAACAGTCTGCGGGGTTTGCCACACGCGCGATTCACGCGGGGCAGGACGCTGATCCTTCCACCGGGGCGACGATCACCCCCGTGTTCCAGACCTCGACGTATACGCAGCAAGGTCTCGGCGAGAACAAGGGCTACGAATACTCCCGCACTGGCAATCCGACGCGCGCGGCGCTCGAAACCTGCCTCGCTTCGCTGGAGAACGCGCGGTTCGGGCTGGCGTTCAGCAGCGGGTTGGCGGCGACCGCGGCGGCGCTGAGCTTTTTGAGGCCGGGGCAGCACGTGATCGCCGGCGACGATCTCTACGGGGGAACGTATCGCTACTTCGAGCGCGTGTTGAAGCCCACTGGCGTCAGCATCACCTATGTTGCCGCAGGCGATATCGCCGCCTATGCCGATGCTGTGCGCGCCGAGACGGCACTGATCTGGGCTGAGACGCCGACGAATCCGCTGCTCTCGCTGGTGGACATTCGCGCGCTGGCGGAGGTCGCGAGCGCTGGGGGCCTTACCCTCGCCGTGGACAACACGTTCGCTACGCCCTATCTTCAGCAACCGCTTGATCTCGGCGCGCATCTCGTCGTTCATAGCACGACGAAGTACATCAACGGCCACAGCGATGTCGTCGGCGGTGCGGTGCTGACCTCGGACGAAAAACTCTACACAGAGATCAAGTTCTATCAAAACGCCGCGGGCGGTGTGCCGTCGCCGTTCGACTCGTGGCTGGTGCTGCGCGGCGCGAAAACACTCGCCGTGCGCATGCGCCAGCATTGCGAGAACGCCAAGGAGGTCGCGGCGTATCTCGCGGGGCATCCGCTGGTGCGGCGTGTCTACTATCCAGGACTCGCGAGCCATCCAGATCACGAGTTGGCGAAACGGCAGATGCGCGACTTCGGCGGCATGGTTTCGTTCGCCTTTGAGGGCACGCGCGAGGACGTGGACACTTTTGTGCGTCATCTGCGTGTTTTCGCGCTCGCCGAGAGCCTTGGCGGCGTCGAGTCGCTCTGCTGCCATCCGGCGAGTATGACGCATGGATCGATCCCCGCCGAGATTCGCGAGGCACGCGGCGTCACCGATACGCTGCTGAGGCTTTCGGTGGGCATCGAGGATGCGGGCGATCTGATCGCCGATCTCGATCAGGCGCTGGGGGCGGTAGATCATCGTCACCCAACGAAGGCGAAGCATGCGGCGGCAGCAGGCCGCGAGGCCGCGGCGCCGGTGGCGTAGCGCGCATGAGCGTGTACGTCCAATTGGGCGAGTCGGCCGCGTTGATGCTCGAAACAACGGGTCGACTGCGAGCTTGCGACGCGGAGCGCAATCCGCGCGCGGCGACGTGTGACTGGGATGCTACGCGCTTGGCAACTCGCGGCGGAGGAGCTTGCCGGCGGCATTGCGCGGCAGAGGGCCGGTGAAGCGAATCGCGCGGGGTAGTTTGTACCGGGCGAGGCGCTGACCGAGAAAGGTGAGCAGCGCACGTTCTGAGGGGGCGGCTCCGGCGCGGAGATGGACGAATGCGAGGGGCACGCGGCCCCAGCGCTCGTCGGGTACGCCGCGTACGCCAGCGTCGAGGACGTCTGGGTGCGCGATAAGCGCCGCCTCGATCTCGGCGGGATAGACGTTCTCGCCGCCGGAGACGATCAGATCGCCGCGACGATCCAGGACGTAGAGATAGCCATCGGCGTCGAGATAGCCGAGATCACCGGTGCGGAACCACCCGTCGTGGAGGGCAGCCGCGGTCGCCTCGGGTTGCGCGTCGTATCCCGTGGTGATCGTCGGACCACGGATCTCGATCTCGCCAACCTCGCCAACGGATGCGATGGTCGCCTCGGGGTCGTCGGCAACGATGCGCAGGAACACTGGTAGCAGCGGTTTGCCCGCCGAGCCGAGTTTGCGCAGGGCGTCCGCTGGCGCGAGGGTCGCCGCTTGCGAGCATGACTCGGTGAGGCCGTAGGTCTGTGCGACGGGGATGCCGCGCCGGGCGCAATCCTCCAAGAGCGGCAAGGGAGCGGGACCACCGCCGAGCAGGACGCAACGGAGCGCTGAGGGATAGCGCCCCGAGTCGCCCGGTTGCCGTCCCTCGTCGAGCGCGTCGAGCATGCGCCGTAGCATGACGGCGACGACCGAGATCATCGTAACGTTATGACGGACAATCGCGGTGTTGACGGCGTGCGCGTCAAAGTGGTCGAAGACGACCAGTGGCATGCCGTAGATGGTGCTTTTCATCAGCAGCGAGAGGCCGCCGACGTGGAAGAAGGGCAGGCAGGCGAGCCAGCGGTCGTCATCGCGGAGGCCGAGATTGAGGGCGGAGGCGGTGGCGCTCCACCACTGCATGCCGTGTGTGATGAGGGCGCCTTTGGGCCTGCCCGTGGTGCCGGAGGTGTAGACAATCGCTTGCGTGGCATTGAGGTCGATGTCGTGGCGAAGCGTGGTGGCGACATGATTGCTCGGGGCGTCTTCGTCGGAGGCGAACAACGCGTGGAGCGAGGCTCGCGCCAGGGTTGGCAGGCTCGTCGCGATGGCGCTCACTTGCTGGGCGGCGTCGTGGAGTAGGAAGGCGGCGCGCACATCCTCGATCTGCCAGGCAAGCTCTGACGCGGACAGCCGCGTATTGAGCGGCACGAGTATGGCGCCGAGCCGCCGCACCGCGTGGACCACTGCCACGAACTCAAAACTGTTGCTTGCCAGCAGTGCTACGCGCGCGCCGTCGCCTATGCCCTGCGCCGCGAGCGTCCGCGCGAGACGCAGCGAGTGCTGATCCAGATCGGCAAAGGTCCACACATTGGCGTCCGAGATGAGAGCGGGACGTTCGGGAAAACTTTGCGCGGCGCGTAGCAGCCAGTCGGGAAGTAGCACGTCTGGCTGAGCGCTCGATGTGTGGTTCATACGGCATACCTCGCCAGCGCGGCGCGATCCAACTCTACGCCGTAGCCGGGGCCTGGCGGGAGGTGCAAACAGCCGTGGTCAATGCGCGGAGGGGCGACGATGAGATCGTCCTCCAAGAGATCGAGTGTCGCCAGTCCGCACGCGAATTGGGTGGGAAGTCGCGACGCAATCATGGCCGTCGCCGCAACACCGACGCCCGACTCCATGCTGCTCGTCCACATCCAATCGATCCCCTGGGGGAGTCGCTCGACGAGTTCACGGCAGTCGTCGAAGCCGCCGAGGCATTGTGGTTTGAGTACGAGCAGGTCCGCCGCTTGCGCGGCCAGGACGCGCCGTATGCCCGCGAGGTCCATCAGCGCTTCATCGGCGGCGATAGGGACGGATTGCGCCTCGCGCAACCTGCGCATACTGCTTAGGTCATCGCGACGCAACGGCTGCTCGCAGTATTGAATATTGTGGGGCGCCGCCGCGCGTAGGACCGCCAGCGCGCGCGCGAAGTCCCACGCTTCGTTGGCATCAAGCCGAAGGTGGGAGTCGGGACCGATTGCTTCGCGGACCCTTGCCACGCGCTCGGTTTCGGCGTCAACCGTCTGGCAGACGCCGACCTTGAGCTTGACGCAGCGATACCCCTGCTCGATCGCCTGACGGGCGCGGCTTGCGGCCTCGTCTGCGTCAACTGAGGCTACGGTTGCGTTGACCGCGACGGGCGGTCGGGCGGGCCGAGCGACTGTCAGGCGGCGTGTGGTCACCGTGGCGAGCGCTGTATCCAACGCGAAACGAAGGGGGGCAGGTAGTTCCCGCCAGATTGGTGCGTCGAGATCAAGCGAGCCATTCCGTGCGTCGTCAGCGAGACGTGGGAGCGGCGCGAGCGCCTGGTCGAGTGACATGCCGAAGCCCGGTGGCGGGGCGATCTCGCCGACGCCGATGGAGCCATCGCTCATCACTGTTTCGAGGATCGCGCCCTCGCGGACGGGAAAAGTGCCATGCGCCGTCACTAGAGGCTGTTTGAACGGCACCTGGTAGCGCGTCGAGCGCAGGTCGACGGTTCGCATGGCGGCGATCACTCCGGCTATGGCAGGCGAGGGAATTTGGAGAAGTTCGGCTTGCGCTTCTCGATGTAGGCGTTCTTGCCTTCCTTGCCCTCTTCGGTCATGTAGTAGAGCATCGTGGCGTCGCCGGCAAGCTGTTGGATGCCCGCGAGTCCGTCTGTATCGGCATTGAACGCCGCCTTGAGGAAGCGAATGGCGATAGGACTCTTCTCCAGGATTTCGCGTGCCCATTGGACGGTTTCGTCTTCGAGGCGCTCCAGCGGCACGACCGCGTTGATGAGGCCCATGTCGAGCGCCTCTTGCGCGTCGTACTGACGACAGAGATACCAGATCTCGCGGGCCTTCTTGTGGCCGACGACTCGCGCCATGTACGTCGCACCCCAACCCGCGTCGAAGCTGCCAACTTTCGGCCCGGTCTGGCCGAAGCGCGCGTTCTCCGCCGCGATGGTGAGGTCGCAGAGGAGGTGCAGCACGTGGCCGCCACCGATGGCATACCCGGCGACCATGGCAATTACTGGCTTTGGCAGATACTTGATTGCGTGTTGCAGGTCGAGCGCGTTTAGGCGCGGCACGCCGTCCTTGCCGACGTAGCCGCCATGGCCGCGCACGCGCTGATCGCCACCGGAGCAGAACGCCTGATCGCCCGCACCGGTGAGGATGACGACGCCGATTTCGGGGTCATTGCGACTTCGCTCGAAGGCGTCGAGCAGTTCGTCCAGCGTCTCGGGCCGGAAGGCGTTACGCACTTCGGGGCGGTTGATGGTAATTTTGCCAATGCCTTCGGCCTTCTCGAAGAGAATGTCGGTGTAGTCGTTGACCTTCTGCCACTCGAGCGTCATGAGTTCCTCCTCGCGCGCCGCCTCAGGCGCCGCTACCTGTACGCATTCGATCACTACAGAATTCAATTACCAGCGCGTCGAAGATCTCCGGTTGTTCCAAGTGGATCGTGTGTCCGGAGCCGACGACGATGCGCGCCTCCGCGTGCGGCATGACAGCGACCATCTCCCAGGCGATCCGTGAGAATTTCTCGTCCAGCTCGCCAGCGAGCATCAGTGCCGGCGTGGTGAGCGAGGCGAGCGCGTCGTGAAGGGGCGGCTGCGCGCCGGTCCCCGCGCCACGCAGGCTGTTCGCCAGGCCGCTGGGTGCGTTGCTTAAACGTTGAAGGCGCAGTGCGTGCAGCACCTCGGGCGGCAAGGCGGATTGCGAGGCGAAGAGCGGCAAGCGCTCCCACTCGTCGACAAATGCCGCAACGCCGTCGCGCTCGATGCGCACGGCGAGCGCCTCGTCGCTCGTTCGTCGCGCGGCGCGTGCTTCCCGAGTCGCCAAGCCGGGGGAAGCGCTTTCAAGGATAAGCCCGCGAAAGGTTGCGCCGAGCGCGGTATAGAGCGCCATGCGACCGCCCATTGAGTAGCCGAGTAATATTGTGTCTTCCGGGCGGGCGTGGAGCAGGCTCAGAACGGCGAGGATGTCTTCGCGGACGCGCGCGAAGCTATAGCGTGCGGGATCTGCCGGTGCGTCAGAGGCGCCGTGGCCGAGTAGATCTAGCGCGATGACGCAGAGGCCGGCCTCAGCGAATTGGTCGAGGTGTTCACCCCAGCCGGCGGCGCTGCCAGTGAAGCCGTGGAGCAGCACGAGATTCAGGCCGCTCGGCTGCTGTGGGTCGCGCAGCTCGGCGTTGAGGGCGACTCCGTTGACTGAAAGACGTTCCGCAGTCATCGCGTCGCCCCCTGTGCGGCGTTACCGCGCTTTGCCATAGCAAGCGCGACGGCGTCGTCGACGGCTTGCCAAAGGGCCCGGTGCATGGTCACATTGCTCTCGCGGCAGGTGCGGAGCTCGATGACGCGCAGGCCGATGCCCGTCATACTTTTGGTGAGTACGTCGAGGTACGGCTCCCATTCGGCAAAGCTGGCGAAGTCGCCGCCGTACATGCGTACCACAGGGGCGAAATCCAGTCCGGTCGGCGTACCGAAAAGCCGCTCGAAGGACTCAGGGTACGCCGCCTGGGGCAGGAAAGAGAAGATACCGCCGCCATCGTTGTTGATCAGGGCGATGGTCAGATTCAGGTCGTGAAGCTTGGCAGCAAGCAAACCGTTGAGGTCATGAAAGAACGAGAGATCGCCAACGACGAGCACCGTGGGTGAGTCGGGCCGCGCGGCGGCAATGCCTAGCGCTGTGGATACGACACCGTCGATGCCGTTGGCGCCGCGATTGCCGAGGATGCGCACGTCGCGATCGGCGCGCGGCCAGAAGAAGGTATCGCAGTCGCGGACCGGCATGCTGTTGCCGACGACGAGCGTGGCGCCATCGGGAAGCGCCTCCGCCAACACGCGGAAGACATGCCCTTCGAAGGGCGTCTCGAAGTCGTGCATGGTCGCGTCGATGGCCTCGCGTGCTGTTGCCTCGGCCATGCGCCAGAGATTCAGCCAGCGATCGTCGCGCTCGGTCACGTCTTGAGATAACACCGTGAGTAATGATTCGATAAAGTGCCCGGCGTCTGCGCACACCATTTCGCTGGCGAGCAGGCTCGGCTCGCGCCATTGCTCCGCCTCGTCGACAATGATCTGTGGTGCGTGCGGGCGTCGCTGAAGAAACTGCGCGAGCGCCTTCGAGGTGGGCGCCGCACCGACGCGCAGCACGAGATCGTACGTCGCCTCGTCCGAGAACTGCTCGGAGCGTAGGAAGGCGTCATAGGCGCAGAGCGCGGCCGGGCTGCCGCGCAGGCAGGAGAGCGGATCGGCGAGCAGCGGCATGCGCAACCGCTCCCCGAGGCGCGGTAATGACTCAGCCAGCGCGGGCGAGCAACCCTGGCCAGCGATGATGATGCCGCTGTTGGCGCTGACGAGGAGATTTGCCACGTGCGCGACATGATCTGGGCGTGCGGACCCGGCGGAGGCCGGCACCGTGCCCACATAGGGGGCGCCCTGCGGGCGTCCGCGCCAGGCGAAGGGATCGCGCGAGGCATCGGTAGGTAGCTCGGCAGGCTTGGGGATCAGTGGCTCGCGGAAGGGGAAATTGAGGTGAACTGGACCCGCCGGAACGCCGAGCGAGGCCGCGTATGCGCGGCAGGCCAGGGTCCGCACGTACCGTAGCATGTCGTTGGTAGCTTCGGGAGGCGCAACGTCGACGAACCACTTGGCAAAGGCGCCATAGAGTCGGTTCTGGTCGATAGCTTGCGGCGCGCCGTTGTCGCGCAACTCGTGGGGGCGATCCGCCGTCAAGATCAGCAGCGGGACGCGACTCAGGTGTGCCTCGACCACCGCGGGATAGAAATTGGCCGCGGCCGTGCCTGAGGTGCAGACCAGGGCGACTGGTTCGCTTAGTCGCTTCGCCAGCCCCAGGCCGAAATAGCTCGCCGAGCGTTCGTCCACATGCATCCATAGGCGAATGTAGCCCGCTGTTTCGAATGCGGCGAAGGTCATTGCCAGCGGCGTGGAACGCGAGCCAGGGCAGATCACCACGTGGCGCAGTCCTGACCGGCGCAACTCATCGACGAAGGCCTGGAGGTAGACGTAGAGTGGATCTGGCGGAGTGGAGGGCGCCGCTGCTTGCAATTCCATCGCGGTCACTCCTCGCCGCCGAGGGCTTCGAGCATCACACGCAGCTTCAAACGCGACTCGGCATACTCGGATTCGGGCTGCGAATCGGCGACGATGCCACAGCCAGCGAAGAGCGTGGCGCGCGACCCTTCGATCAGCGCCGAGCGCAGTGCCACGACGAATTCGCCGTCACCGCGGGCGTCGAGCCAGCCGAGCGCGCCAGCGTACCAGCCGCGATCGAGATGCTCGTGTTCGCGAAGGTACGCGAGTGCGGATTGTTGCGGAAAGCCAGCTACCGCAGGCGTGGGATGCAACGCCGCGACGACATCGAGCAATGTGTAATTGGAGAGCAGGTCTCCCGCGATGGGTGTTTCAAGATGCAGAACGTTGGGCAGGATGCGGACGTATGGTTCGCGCTTTGACTCAAGGGCACCGCAGAGCGGCGCAAGCGCGTTGCGGATCGCGCTGACGACGATCGCATGTTCGTCGGCGTTCTTGGCGCTTCGCCGCAGCGCCGCCGCGACCCGAGCATCGTCCGCCGGAGATGCGTGGCGCGGGGACGTTCCGGCGAGGGCGATAGTCTCGACGTGACCGCGCCGCACGCGCGCTAGCTGTTCGGGCGTTGCTCCGAGGAATGTTTGCGCGCCGCGCCGCACCGCGAAGGTGGTCGCTGTTGGATACGCGGCTCGCAAGTAATGCAGGGCATGAACTGGATTCGGCGCGTTCTCTGCGACACGCTCCACCGCCCTTGCCAACACGACCTTGGCGAGGGCGCCGCGGCGAATCGCGTCCGCGGCTTCGGCGACCATTTGCTCCCATGCGTGCTCGGCAATCGGCTCGCGCTGCAACATGCGAACTGGCGATGCATCGCGACCTTGCACGATGTAGCGGGCATCGATGAGGCGGGAGGCGTGCATCTGCCAGCGGGACAGGTGATCGTCGGCGGTGTCGTCGGGTCGCAGCGAAGCAGTGAGTGTGAGGGTCGCCTCATCGCCATCGCGCGCGAGAATCACCTGTGGAAGAGTCAGCGCCGCGCCGGGGAATTGCCGCCAGAGTGTCGTCTTGGCGGCGGTTGGGTCGAAGGCGACGCCACCGAAGGCGAGCGGCCAGTCCAGGCGTTCGTCGCGTAGGTGCTCGTCCACCGTGATAACCGCGTCCGCACACAACGCGCGCCAGGCGGCGCTCATGCCCGCGGGATCACCTGCATCCACCTGCCACTGCGTGGCGATGCCGAAGGCCGCAAACGCCAGTCTGTGCGACGGCTGCTCCCAGTACCACGCCTGAGTCGCCGCCGCAGCCTCCGCGGAGGCATACACGGCCAGGGGATCTTGAACCACGATTGGGAGCGTGTAACTGGCGACCACGGGGCGGCAAAGGGCGCGTGCGCGTCGCGCCGCCTCGCTCAACGTTGCGAGCAGCGCTGGGCGGTGCATCACTAGGGCGGGGTGCATCGCCTGGTCGGCTGTATGTGTATGTTCGGCAACGATATCTGGCATGCGCGCCTAACCCTCCGGAGCAAGCAGTTCTGGACGGATCGGCGCACCGATGGATCGCAGTAGGAGCACGCGCAGCCCCGGCACAACCGTCTCAAGCCGCTCAGGTTGTTTGGTGACGAGCCAGCGCACGACGATCTCGTTGATGGCGCCGAACCAGACCCACGAGGCGAGGTCGGTGTCGAACGTGGGTAGCTTGCCGGTGGCTACCGCGCGGTCAAGGTAGCCGCGAATCATCGCGGCGAAGTGACTCTTGGCGTGCATCAGCGCCTCATCGAAGCCGTGACCCAAGCCGACCGCCTCGACGAGCAGGATCTTGCTGAGGCGGCGATGCCGCGAGAAGGTGGTCAGGACAGTGCGCAACGCGGCGTCCATCTGATCGATCGGATCGCTCTCATCGGCGATGGCCCGCTCGACGGCGCGCTGGAGTTTGGGCACCAATGCATCAACCAGTGAGAGAAAGATGGCCTGCTTATTGGGGAAGTGGAAGTAGAAGCCGCCCTTGGAGCTCTCGGAGGCGCGCACGATGTCATCGACTACCGCGCCGTGATAGCCCTTCTCGGCGAAGACTTCTTCGGCGGCGGCGAGCAGGCGCTGGCGCGTCGCTTCTTTGTCGCGGATCGCTGGCGTGGCGTCTGTCTGGCCGCGCACGCGTCTCTCATCAACCTTGGCCATGGTGTCGCCCTTACTCTGGGGCCGCTGCGTTTCGCGTCCGCTACAAACCGACGCGCCGGTCTGTTAGGGATTGTAGGCACGAGCGCGACGAGGGTCAAGGGTAGGCAGCGGTCGCGAGAGGCGAAAATGGTGAGTCAGTCGAAGAGCGTGATCAGGTCGTGCGCGGGGCGGTGCGCGCGGCGCTTCGGATCGCGGGCGGCGTAGCCCACGGGTATCAACGCGTGCGGGATCAGCCGGGCGTCAAGTTCGAGTGCCGCGCGCACGGTGTCGGGGCAGAAGAGCGGTGCACACATCCAGCCACAGTCTAGCCCGATGCTGAAAGCGGCAAGCAGTATATTCTGCACCGCGGCGCCGAGGCTTTGAATCGCCATGATTTCCTCGGCGCGCTGCCGCTCCGCGTCTGGATAATGGTCGAGCTCTTCAAGGTAAAGACAAGCGAGGATCAGCGCGGGGGCGGTACGGACGCGCTCGTGCGAATTGCGCAGGCGCGTCTGGATAATCTCGGGCGACTGTTGGTCCATCTCCAGCGTGCGCTGCCACTCGGCTCCCATCGCGTCGGCCAGTGCGTCTTTGCGCGCTTGCCGGGTGATCACGGCGAAACGCCAGGGCTGGCGTCCATGCGGCGAGGGTGCCCAGCGCGCGGCCTCTATCAGCGCCTCGAGCGCCCCGCGTGGGACGGGCCGCGTCTCGAACGAACGCACCGAGCGCCGCCCGCGCGCCAGCGGCAAGAAGTCAATACCTCGCCCTGGCTGAAGCCACGGAGACTCGGAGGCGGTTGCACTCGCAGTGAGCGCTGGCCCCCAAGATGTCACCCGCTCGGGGTCGAGCGCGATGACGGACTGCTCTTCGAGACGCATGCCGACGTATTGGGGATAGCGTTCACGCAGCAGGCGCAAGGCGTGCGGGTGCTCCGGCGCGTCAGGTTCAAGCAGCGCGGCGCGTCCCGAGATGAGCAGGTAGCCCAGACGCGACCAGTCGTCGTCGTAGGCGTCGATGACGAGCGAGGCTTCGCCACGGGCCACGATGTTTTGCACGCGACGAAGGCGTGGCGCAGCGACGCGCTTGGGTTTTTCGTCGAGCGGGGTATAGAATCGCGTACCGTCGAAGGCGTAGCAGACGGGCACGACGCTCGGATGACCCGCGGCGTCGCTCGTCGCCAGGTGCGCCACGCGCTGACGCTGCACGAAGTCGACCTCGGCGGCTGCCAAACCTGCATGGACTGTCATACGAAACCGCTCTCTGCCACATGGGGCTTGCGCGCGACGATCCAGAGGAAGCTTACTGGCGCGCCGTCTTCGTCGGCGGTCTCGATCCGCGCCAGCTCGATGTGTAAGCCGACTTCCGCCACGAGTCTGCGATTCGTCGTGGTGTCGAAGCCGCTCCAATACATTGGCGCACCGAGCCAATCCTCTTCGTACCCAAAATCTGTCTGTCGGGTGCTGAGCGATGCGACCAGGATGCCATCTGGACGGAGCCACCCTGCAATGTCGCGTAGCAATCGGGGTTGCTCATGTTGTGGGACGTGGATGATGGAGTAGAAGGCGGCGATAGCGTCGAAGCTCTCGGGTGAGAAGTTGAGTCGGCACATGTCGCCCTGCACGAACGTGGCGCCAGGGACGTTCATCCGCGCCAGCTCAACTTGCCTCGTGGAAATCTCCACCCCAGTCACGTGGAAACGCTTTGCCAGTTGGCGCGTGGTGGGAATGCCAGCGCCGCAGCCCAGGTCAAGCACCCTGGCGCCCTCCGGAACCAGGCCGAGGAGGAGCTGGGCGTATCGCTCGCGCTCCTCGGCTCGCGTGCGCTGTGTCCCCTCCAGGTAGCGTTCGGCGATGCGGTCGTAGCCCTGTTCGACGATGCGCTTCGGATCCATCATCGTGGACGGCCTTCTAGCGCCATTTGAGCTGCGGCAGCACATCGCGAGCATATGCCTGAATGAACGCCTCCTGGTTGCGCCCGACGTTGTGCACGTAGATCTCGTTGAACCCCAGGTCGATGAAGTGCTGGATCTGGGCCGCATGTTCGCCGAGATCGGGGGAGATCAACACGCGCCCCTGGAAGTGCTCGGGCCGCACGAGACGCGCCATTCCGGCGAACTCCTCGGGGCTGCGGATGTCAGCCTTGGCGAAGTTCATGCCGCCATTGGGCCATTCGCGCACGGCCTGCTCGGTTGCCGCCTCGTGCGAGTCGGCCCAGGAGACGTGCAACTGGAGTATGCGCGGCATATTCGCCGGATCTTTACCGGCTTCGCGTGCGCCCTTCTCGAAACGTGCCAGGAGATTCTGAATCTTCTCGTCCGCCGCGCCAACGGTGATGATGCCGTCGGCGACGCGTCCGGTGCGCTCGCTATTGACGGGGCCCGAGGTGGCGATGTAGATCGGCGCGGGAGTATCGGGCAACGTGAAGAGCCGTGCGCTTTCCAGCGTGAAATGCGGGCCTTTGTGCTTGACGGTTTTTCCGGTGAAGAGCTTCTGGATGACCTCGATGCCCTCCAGCAGAATCTCGCTACGGGTGGCGGCCTCTGGCCAATACCTGCCGACGATATGCTCGTTGAGCGCCTCACCAGCGCCGATGCCCAGGTAGAAGCGACCGGGGTACATCGCCGCGAGCGTCGCCGACGCCTGGGCCAGAATCGCCGGATGGTAGCGGAAGCCTGGTGCGGTCACGCCAGTCCCGAAGCGGACGCGGCTGGTCGTCGCGCCGAGCGCGCCGAGCCACGACCAGACGAATGCGGACTGGCCTTGCTGTTCGGTCCACGGCTGAAAGTGATCGGAGGCCATAATGCCGCCGAATCCGCTGTCCTCGGCCTGGCGCGACCAGCGTAACAGGTCATTGGGGCGGAACTGCTCGAACATCGCGGCGTAACCTAGAAAGCCCATCTCGACGCTCCGTTTCTGCCGATCTTGCCGTTTTTCAATTTTAGCGCGCCCGTTAGCGGAAGAGATCCATCTTCGGATCCATGACTATATCGGCGGCGGCGCCTTCTCTTCGCGCGAACGGATACCCGCGCACCACGACGAACGGGCAGCGATTGACCTTGCCGGAGACGAGTTCAGCAGCGGAGGCGATCTCGTCGGCGACGGCCATAATGCTCGCGCTCATCACGCGACCGTAATCATCCGCCTGGCCGCGATAGTCCGCGAATGGCGCGATGCCGGCGATGCCGATGGCGATGTTGACGATGCCGTTGCGCCATGGTCGGCCGAATGAATCCGTGATCACCACTGCGAGGTCTATGCCTGCGCGTGCGCGCAGATCGGCACGCAACGCTCGTGCCGAAGCGTCGGCATCGACTGGTAGCAGGCAGACTTCGTCACCACCGGAGACGTTGGAGGCATCCACTCCGGCGTTGGCGCAGACGAAGCCATGTGAGGTTTCAGAGATGATCAGGCCGCGTTCCATACGCACGATACGCACGCTCTCGCGCAGCACTACCTCGATGTAGCGCGCATCTTTGCCCCAATCGCGCTCGATACGTCGCGCCAAGTCTGAAGGTTCGATCGCGCGCAGATCCTCCAGCCGCCCTTCAGCTTTGGAGATTACCTTGTGGGTTACGACCAGCACGTCGCCGTCGCTGAGTGTGACGCCGGCAGCAGCGGCGCTCTCCATCACCAGCCTCGCCACGTCCGCGCCGGGCCGCACATCGGGCACATCGCGCAGCGCCAGCAGTTCGATGCGCGCGCCGGGGTCATGTGTGTTCTCTGCCACCGACGGCCTCCTTGAGGGTTGGTTCCGTACGTTCCCCGGCGGAAAATGGTCCGGTGCATGCGCTACTAGCCTGAAATGTTGTCAGATCGGCGGGATTATCGACGTCGAAGGCCGTCCCCGGCGAGCGAAAGACTATTGGTTCACCGGCAAGGGAGCGTGCGATCGCGCAATGGCGCAGAAAGCTCCCCTCGCCGAACGCGAATGGCATCAACGATGGCGGGCGCATCCACATCAGATTCGTGCCGCGCTCATCGCGGTCCGGCGCCAAAACCACGCGATTGCTGGGGAATGTAGAAGCCCCGAGCTCGACAATCGTTCGCACCTCGCCCGCGGTGAGCCGCGGAAGATCGGCCAGCGCGACCAGCAGCGCGGTCGCCGCCACTTCGAGCGCCCAACTGCGTGCGAACTGGAGCCCACGATTCAGCCCGTGATTTGGTTGCGCCAGCGCGACGAGGCCGCGACTTCGGGCCCAGGCCACTACGCGCGCGTCCGGCGAGACCACGGCGAGTTGGCCGACGGCGCCCGATGCCAGGATGCTCTCGACCACGTGGCCCGCCATGTCGAGCGCCAGCACGCCGCGCTCGTCGGCGGAGAGGACGCCGCTCAAACGCGACTTGGCCGCGGCAAGCCCCTTCACCGGTACGATGGCGACTAACCGGTCCTTCGCCTGAGGGTCGCTTAGCATTTGGGGACCTCTCGACGGTCGCCTGTTGTTAGCGCTTGCGCGAAACGCAGCACCTCACGCGCCAATTGCTCGCGTTGCGAGTCGTCGCGCATGACTGTATTGGTGACGCTCACCGCGAGCGGCAATGCCTCGATACTCGCGCGCTCGGCGGCGTCGTCTAGATCGATCACCATCCCAGTGAGTAGATCGCTGAACAAGCGAGCGACTCCTAGCGCGGAGGACGCATACCCCAGCCCCTGAAGCATGGCATCAGCGGGACCTCGGAGCGCCTTGCCGCCAACTATCGGACTGACGGCGACCTTGGGCACTGAAGACGCGTGCAGCAATTCGCGGACTCCCGGAACCGCGAGAATCGGGCCGATGCTGACGATCGGATTAGAGGGACAGAAGACGATAACATCGGCGCCGGTGATTGACCGCGAAACGGCCTCGGTGACGCGTGACGCCTCGATTCCCGTGAAGCGCACGCCGAGAACCTCGTCGGCGTGGTGCCGCCGCACAAAGTAGTCTTGAAAGGTCAGTTCGCCCGCCGCCGTCTGCACCATTGTCGCCACCGGTTCGTCGCACATCGGGAGGATCTGCGCACGCACATCGAGCCGCGCGGTGAATTCGGACAGCACTTCGGTTGGCGTTCGACCGGCGCGCAGCCACTCCGTCCGCAGGAGATGGGTGGCGAAGTCACGGTCGCCAACGCGGAACCATGCCTCACCGCCGAGGTGGTCGATCATGCCCAGCGTCTCGAACGTGTCGCCGGCGATACCCCAGCCCGTCTCCGCGTTGGCGATGCCAGCGAGTGTGTAGAGGACGGTGTCGGCATCGGGCATGATGCGCAGCCCGTAGAGATCGAAGTCGTCGCCGGTGTTGATGATCACCGTGAGCGTGTCGGGGCTGAGCGTACGATAGAGACCGTACGCCAGCTTCGCGCCGCCCACGCCGCCAGCAAGTGCGACGACTTTCATTCCTCGAAACCCCGTTCAAGAATCCGCTGGGGAGACAAGTAGAGCGAGATGCGATGTTGTTTACTGAACGACTCGCGCGCCTGCCGGTCTCCGCTCTCCACGCCATTGTAGCGCACAGCCAGGCTGCGAATATCCTCCTGCGCCGTTGCCGCGTCATCCACGAAGCGAATCGGCCCGGCAATAGTGACGAAGCGTTGGCCATCTTCCACGCAGATCGAGGCACGCGGATCCTGACGCAGCAGCCGCTCTTTGAGACGCCCCGCCATCGTGTTCATGACGATGGTGTCGTCGCGTAGTTCGTACCACATCACGGTCTGCTGCGGCAGTGAGTCTGCGCCAATGGTGGCGAGTACGGCGAAGCGCTTTTCGCGCAAGAAGGCACGTGCGCCCTCGCTCAGTGGCATGTAGTGCGGCTCCTCTCGATGTGGGTGCGATTAACGGCCGGCGACTGGTAGGCTGCTGACGGCAGGAATGACCTCGGTCGCCAGGATGTCGAAGACCTCTGGATCGTCGACGTTCGGCATGTTGACGATCGCTTGATCGATGCCGAGGTCCGCCAGCTTGCCAAAGTACTCGACGGCAGCAGAAGGAGTCATCGTGCCGCCACTGCCGTCGCGCGAGAGGCGAAGCGTATAGAGCGTCGTCTTCTCGATCTCGGAGTAGGGCCGCCCGACTTGCTCGCAGTGCCCGCGTAGGACGTCTAATTTGTGGTTTAGCTCGTCATCGCCAATGCGCGCGAAGAGGTTGCAGGCGTCGGCATATTGGGCCACGAGCCGCAACGTCTTCTGCTCGCCGCCGCCACCGACGAGTATAGGCGGGTGGGGCCGCTGCACCGAGCGGGGCGAGTTAAGCGGGCGCTCGAGTTGATAATGCTTCCCCGCAAATGGTGACTCGTCGCCACTCCACATTTGATGCGCCAGTCGCAGTGTCTCTTCGAGCAGTTCGAAACGCTCGCTGACCGGGGGGAAGGGAACGCCAAGGCCCTTGTGCTCCTGCTCGTTCCAGGCGGCGCCGATACCGAAGTAGGCGCGCCCGTGGGAGAGCACGTCCAGCGTCGTCGCCGTCTTCACCAGCAGACCGGGATAGCGATAGGTTACACCCGTCACCATTGTGCCGAGGCGGATGCGATTCGTCACGCCCGCGGCGAAGGCGAGGGCGCTCCAGCCTTCGAGCATCTCGTTCTCGGCGGGCCCGACGTTGCGAATCTGGAAAAAGTGATCCATCACCCAGAAGCTATAGAAGCCCGCCCGCTCGGCCTGGCGCGCGATCTGAGCGAAGGTGTCGCCGAGCCGCGATTGGCCGCTGGAAAAAGTGAAATTCGGAACTTGCAGGCCCATTCGCATCTAATAGCTCCCTCGTGGTTTCGATACCATGCGTCACTTCTTGCGGTCACATGCTATACAAAATATAGTCAGGGCGACAAGTGCGCGGATTCGCTATGGGGCGCAACTCCGGCATGTGTGCGAGTATGTCAAGTTAGCGGAAGGGAGGGGCCGCGTTCGCCGTGCGCGACGCGCGGAACACCATGGATGACGCCAGCAAGAAGGAGGCGCTACGCCTCTTCACCTATGGACTGTATGCGGTCGCCACGGGAGACGAGACCGAGTGGGACGCCTTCACCGCCAACTGGGTGACGCAGGTGTCGTTCGATCCGCCGCTGGTCGCGGTCTCCGTGGAGAACGACTCGACCTCGTTAGGCATCATCCGGCGCACCGGCCTCTTCTCGGTGAACGTCTTCGACGCCAGCCAACGTGACCTCGCCGGAAAACTGGGCAAGCCGTTCGCGCGGAGTCCCGAGAAGCTTGAGGGGTTGAGCCGCGGTCGCGGCGAGCAGGGCGCACCGGTGCTGCTTGATGGCCTCGCCTGGATCGAGTGTGCGTTCGTGAGTGAGCAACCTGCCGGAGATTCGTCGCTGGTGATCGCTCGGGTGGTGGGCGCGCAGGTGTTGCGGCGCGAGGAGCCACTGACAATGCTTGCCGCTGGGTTCAAACACGCCGGTTGAAGGAGAATGCCGCGCAGATCACTAGCAGCGGCTGCCAGACGTGACAGCCGCTTCGCGTGCGAGTGTTTGGAGCGAGCGCCAGGGGTTATGCGGTCGGAGCCGCGTCGCCGCTGCTGGTAGCTGGCGGCTCGCTGGCAGTCTCTGCGACAGTTGCCGACGGCAAATTCTCAGCGGCTGAACCGTTGGAATCGCTTGCGTCTGCCGAGCTGTCTGCCTCGCCGTCTGCCTCCTGGGCGTCGTGCCGGCGCACCCGAGGGGTCGGCGCTTCCTTCTTTGGCGGCTCCCAGCCGGGGGCGCGCATGACGATCATCGAGATCATGCGGCCTTCCATCAACGGTGGCCGTTCGATGGCGGCGATGCCCTTGAGTTCGCCACTGACGCGCTCGAGGACAACACGGCCCAACTCGGGATGCGCCATCTCGCGTCCTCGGAAGACGACGCTGACTTTGACTTTGTCACCTTCGCCGAGGAATTCTTCAATCTTGCGCACTTTGACATCGAGGTCAGCTTTGTCGGTGCGCGGCTTCATGCGAATTTCTTTGAGCTCGATTGTCTTCTGATGCTTCCGAGCTTCGTTTTCCTTCTTGGCCTGCTCGTACTTGAACCGGCCCCAGTCCATCAGTTTGCAGACGGGCGGCACGGCCATGGGCGAGACTTCGACCAGATCCAAGTCGCGCTCACGTGCGATGGTAAGCGCCTGCTGGGGCGTCATCACGCCCAACATCTGCCCCTCTTCATCGATCACACGAATTTCGCGGGCGCGTATGCGATCATTGACCCGCGTTTCCCGAGGGCGGTTGTCCCCTCGAAAGTCTCTGTTGATAGGTGTACCTCCACTTGGCATGCGAAACGGTGGTTTTGTGGCGGTCGGCATTGCACGTGAGTGCGCGAACGCGTTCGAAGCCGCCAAACGGCGCGTGCAAGCCCTGCGACCGTGCCCAACATGCTACCACACGCACGCCGCCGCTTCAAGGTTCGCTTCGTCGGATTGTGATGGCGCAGCGACGCATGGCGTCAGGACGGTACCGCACGCGCCAGATCGGCCGATTCGATACGCGCCACCGCCTCGTCGAGCCGTGCATCTGCGACGGTGAGCGAGACGCGCACATAGCCTTCGCCATGCGCGCCAAAGTTGGTTCCGGGCGTCACGGCGACGCCCGCGCGCTCGAGCAGGGCCATAGCAAACTGCGCCGAGGTCCAGCCCTGCGGGATGCGCGGCCAGAGGTACAGGCTGGCTTTCGGCGACTCGACAGCCATCCCTAGCGCTCGGCAGGCAGTCAACATGCGATCGCGTCGTCGCTGGTAGATCATATTGCGTTCGGCGATCCACTCCTCAGGCAGCTCCAAGGCGCGGGCCGCAGCCACCTGCACTGCGCGGAAGATGCCTGTGTCGAGGTTGCTTTTCAAGCGGGTCAGCGCCTGGACGACCTGCGCGTTGCCAACCAGCATACCGACACGGAAGCCCGCCATGTTGTGGGATTTCGAGAGCGAGTGGAACTCGACGGCAACTTCCCTGGCACCTTCCACTTCCAGGATGCTCGGCGGCCTATAGCCGTCGAAGCCCACCTCGACGTACGCTGCGTCGTGAATGATCAGCAGATCATGTTCGCGCGCAAAGCGCACCGCTTCCACGAAGAACGACTTTGGCGCCGACGCGCCCACTGGATTGTTCGGATAGTTCAGCCAAAGCGTCCGGGCGCGTCGGAGCACGTCGGGTGGGAGCTCCGAGAAGTCGGGCAGCCAGTCGCGGTCGGCGAGTAACGGCAAGTAGTGGTTCTCGCCGCCCGCAAGTGTCACCGCGGTGGGGTAGACGGGATACTGTGGATCGGGCATCAGCGCGACGTCTCCGGGATCCATGACGGCCAGCGGCAGGTGCGCGAGTCCCTCTTTCGAGCCGAGCAGTGGCAGAATCTCGTGTCGCGGATCAAGCTCGACGCCGAAGCGCCGCGAGAACCAGGCTGCCGTCGCCTCGCGGAGCAGCGCCATGCCGTCGTACTCGGGATACCGCTGATTCGCCGGCTCGTGAGCCGCGCGCTGCAGCGCATCGAGCACCACCTCGGGCGTCGGCAGATCGGGGTCGCCCATCGAAAGGCTGATCACGTCGATACCCGCAGATCGCTTCTCGGCGATGATCCGCGCGTACTCGGCGAAGTGGTACGCCGGCAGCGATTCGAGGCGTCGCGAGGTACGCATGATGCTCAACTCCCTGGCTCATCGCCGGATGTGGCGCGCAGGTGTGCGCGGATTCCTCCCGCTAGTATAGGCGCTTCGCGATAGCTCGTGCCGACTGCCCACAAGCACTGCTTTCCTTGACACTGCGGCCAGGGCGTTCCATACTCCCACCCAAGTGCGGCGGGATGTGGGCTGCCCCCAATGGCGGGAGGTACGTGTGGCGGGACGTGAGGGTACGCGTTTCGGCCCTTATTTGTTGACGCGACGCCTCGGTAGCGGCGCCGCTGGTGAGGTCTATCTCGCGGAGGGCAGCCCGACAGCACCAAGCGCCAGTGGCCCCGCGCAGATCGCCATCAAAGTACTTTCCGGCTCCGAAGCCGATCTCGAGACGCGAGAGATTGCCCGTCAAGCCGAGCGAGCGGGCGGATTGCGGCAGCCGCACATCATTCCGTTTTATGGCATCGTCGCCGATGACGGCGCGCTCGGCGTCGCCATGGCATTCGCCCCTGGCGGGTCGCTCGGCGATGCTCTCTCACGGCGCGGCACAGACGGGACGCCGCGCGTGACGCTGCCGCTCCCAGTGCCGGTTGCGGCGAGGGTGGTTGTGCAGGTCGCTCGAGCGCTCGATGCGGCCCACGCCGCCGGGCTGGTCCATGCCGACATCAAGCCCAACAACGTCTTCGTGCGCACATCGCCCTCTGGCAACCCGCTCGCCGTGCTCAGCGACTTCGGCCAGGGTGTTTTGACGCAGACGGCGGTAACGCTCGCTTCGCAGGGTGGCGACATTGACCCGCGCCGTCAGTCGTGGGCAGACGCACAGCTCCTTTTCGCGGCTCCAGAGCAGGCGCACGGCGAGCAGCCTGGGCCGGCAGCGGATCAGTATGCTCTCGCCGCGCTCGCCTACCTGTTGCTGGTGGGCACGCCGCCGATCTCGGGCAGTGGTCCTTCGTTGGTGAGCGCCATCGTCTCGCAGGCGGTCATCGCTCCGTCGCGGCGCAACGCCGACCTGCCCACTCCGCTCGATGCCGTCTTGCTCCGCGCGCTTGCGAAAGATCCCGGTCAGCGTTTCCCCTCAGTGGGCGCGTTCGCCGAGGCGCTTGACGATGCGTTGGCCGCCCCGGCGGAGACGCGCATGCAACGCAGTGGCGTGACGGCAGGGATGGCGCAACTCTCCGGTTCGCATCCGGCGCTGCGCGGTCCCTTGCCGGGCGCGTCGTCGCCTGGGCGCAGCGGCTCTCGCTCGTTTGCCACCGCATCGCTCACCACGGCGACTGACTTCTCGACTGCACCCGTGACGACGGACGTGCCTATACCGGCAGAGGACGCCTCGCCAGGCATCAATCGAAGACTGGCGATCATCTCGGGTTCGGCGATGCTGCTCGTCGTTCTGTCATGCGTGTTGGTGCTGCGCGCATTCACTGGCGGGACGATCCTGCCTCAGATTCACCTGGGCGGCGCGCCGACTTCGCCGAACGCCACGGCGAGCCCCAGGGCGAATGCTTCGGCGACCGCGGTCGCATCGACGGCGCAAGCGCGCCTGACCTCGGCCACCAGCGGTCAGCCGCAGTTTCAAGACGGGCTGACCTCGAACGCCAACCACTGGCAGACCAGCGCCAAAGCGTTGTTCTTTGCCAAGGATGGCTATCACGTGGCCAATCATCTGCCCAACAGCGTTGTGACGGTCGATGCACCGGGAGCGCAGTCGTCGTACGCGACGCTCGTGGTCCGCTGTGACGTGGACATCGCGCAGGGCAGCCTGAATGACTTCGCGGGCCTGCGCGCATTTGTCGCATCGAACGGCGACTTCTACGCCTTCTTAGTCGCGCCGGAGGGAAAATATCAGATATGGCAGCATGTGAACGGCGCGTGGACGATGCTCATCGATGGCTTCGCCGGCTCGTATAATGTCGGCCTCGGCCAGAAGAACACGCTAGAAATCCTCGCCGACTCGCAGAACGTGACTTCGCCACAGGCGTGGTTCTTCATCAACGGCCACTTTGTGAACACCGTGGCGCTCGATCCGCAAGGGCCATATGCTGGAGACGCGGGGCTGATCGTCAAGGATGCGAACGTCGAAGCGATCTACTCCAACTTCACCGTCTATGGCTCCGGTGGATAGATCAGCGTCAGGTGATGCGCTGCGACGCGCTCGCGCCTGACGGAATCCGGCCGCCATCCACTGGTTCTGACCTTCTCGAAGGTATGCATATGCTCAGCGTCGAAGAAGCCAGCGAGCGCATCCTGGCCCATTTTCATCGCCTGTCCACCGAGGACGTGCCACTTCCCGACGCGCTTGGTCGGGTGCTTGCAGAGGACGCCGTCTCTACGGACAATCTGCCGCCGTTCGCCAATTCGGCGATGGATGGTTATGCGATTCGCTCCGCTGACTCGCTCGGAGCCAGCGTGGATACGCCTGTTGCGCTGCGACTGGTTGGCGAGGTGCCCGCGGGTAGGGTCTATGACGGCATTGTCAGCCCCGGCGAGGCGGTGCGCATACTCACGGGCGCGCCGGTGCCCGCAGGCGCTGATGCCGTGCTGCAACAGGAACTCACCGAGGCAGACGGCGATACGGTGCGTCTGCTGGCCGAGGCTCCAATTGGGACGAGCGTGCGCCCGGCGGGCGACGATGTGCGCGCTGGCCAGCGAGTGGTCGCCGCTGGAACGGAGATCGGACCGGCTGAAGTTGCTATCCTCGCCGCGGTAGGCCAGCACCCCGTCCGTGTGACGCGCCGCCCGCGCGTGGCGATCGTATCGACGGGTGATGAGCTGGCCGCGCTTGGTGAGCAGCCGCGCCCCGGCCAGATCCGCGAGAGTAACTCCGTTTATCTCGCGGCGGCTGTCGCGCGCGCGGGGGCAGAGCCACTGCTGCTGGGCATCGCTCACGATCGGCTGGATGAAATCCGCGAGAAACTGCGACAGGCGCAGGGAGCCGATCTGGTGCTCTCATCTGGCGGGGTTTCGGTCGGTGACTTTGACCTGGTCAAGCAGGTGCTCGCCGAAGACGGCTCTGTCGATTTCTGGCGCGTACGGATGCGCCCAGGAAAGCCGCTGGCGTTTGGCCTCTTAGGGCAGACGCCGCTGCTCGGCCTGCCAGGCAATCCCGTCTCCGCCGCCGTGACCTTCGAGCTCTTTGGCCGCCCCGCCATACGCCTGATGCTCGGCGCGCGACAGATACAGCGTCCACTGATCGACGTCGTCTACGCTGGCGACGCTATGCAGCGATCCGATCGACGGCATTTCGTGCGTACCCGGCTCGAAGCGCGGCAGGGAAAGCTCGTCGCCGTGCCGACAGGCGATCAAGGGTCACATTTGCTGACGTCGCTCCAGGGCGCGACGGCGCTGGTGGTGATTTCGGAGGGCGAGGGCGCGGTGCGCTCAGGGGAGATCGTCAGTGCGCTGCTCCTGAATGATGCTCTCCCGTGGGGGACGGCATAACGCGCAGGTTCAGCCGATGGGCGCGGCGCGCAACTCGCCTTTGAAGACCAAGAGTCCAGATGCCACGAGGTCGTTTGCCAGCCGAAGCATCAACCGCTCCGGCGCCTGGAGGTTTTCGGCAACGGCCCAGAGTGGCGTGCGGCCGTCGAGCGCGGTCAGCAAACGCCACTGATCGCGCGAGACTTCCACCGAGCTATTGCTCGATGGATCCACCTCGGCGAAGTCCAGCACGCTATCGAGCGTGAGTGAGGCGGCGTCGCGCGCGAGGTCGGCTCCGGCAGGGCGCCCTAGGCGTTGCGCCTGAGCCACTAGCGGCCCCACCGCTAACGGCAGTGCCACTCGCCCTGGTGGGAAGGTCACGCCCTCCTCGAAGATGAAGTCGCCATCGGGCCAGGCCAACATCACCGTCAGCAGCGAGATGGCGTCGTTCATGGCGAACGCACGCAATTGCTCCTGCGTCAGCACGCGAGACGCGATGAGGCCACGCACGGCCTCTGCGTCGGGTATGGCGCCTGCCTCGGCGAAGAGCACGCCGAAGACGCTCTCGAAGTCTTGCGGGGTGATGATGCCCGCACGCGCGAGTTGCTGCGCGAGCACCTGCGCCGAACCGACACGCTCCGCGCCCAGCCACTGGCCACCGGAGAAATAGACGTTGGCCTGGAGCCGCGCGTAGACGATCACCAGGACACCGGAACGCTGACCGCTCTCGACGACGCGTAGCACGTCGGCGAGAGCCACCTGACGAAGATTGCCAGCGAGCGGCATCAGTAACCCCTTTTAGGCGTACAGCTTGCAGTGGAGCGGCTAGTCCTCTGGGCGCAAGTGTACATCCGCCCGCGTCGGCGTGTCCAGCGAGGTAGAGGCGGACATGCGTGCGCACGGTGGACGCGTCCGCGGCGCGTGCCGGTTTGACCCATCGGCGAGGCGTGCGGCATACTTCGTTCAGGTGCGTGCCAGTCAGCGACGCCGTTAGGTAAAGCGCGTGGCGGCGAACGGGTTGGTTGGTGCGGCGCGACGCAATGCTGCGGCGCGGCAGAATCGGGCGCGAGGAGGCGCTATGAGCATGAGCGAAGATGTGATCGCGCCTTCAAGTGACCTTGGCGATGCCTACGAGCATGTGCGCGTCGAAAAGCGCGGGTTCGCGGCATATGTGACCCTGAGCCGACCAGACGTACACAACGCATTCAACGCACGCATGATCGCCGAACTGCAGGATGCCTTCGAGCAGATCAGCGGGCGAGACGAGATACGCGCGGTAGTGCTCCAGGGCGCTGGACAGAATTTCTGCGCTGGAGCAGATCTCAACTGGATGCGCGCAAGCCTGGACTTCTCTCACGACGACAACGTCGCCGACGCGCTCCGCATGTCCGACATGTTTCGCGCGATCGATGCTTGTCGTCATCCGGTGATCGGGCGGCTGCACGGCGCGGCGCTTGGCGGTGGCTCTGGCCTCGCCGCCGTCTGCGACATCGTTATCGCCGCAGACGGGACGCTCTTCGGTTTCACGGAGGCGCGGCTGGGTATCGCGCCCGCGGTGATCTCGCCCTTCGTCCTGCGGAAGATCGGCGAGACGCAGGCGCGCGCTCTGTTCGTCACCGCTGAGCGTTTCGACGCGGCGCGCGCGCTGGCGATCGGACTGGTTCATCGCGTAGTCCCTCTCGCCGAATTGGATGACGTGGTGGCAAACACGCTGCGGAGTATCGGACAGTGCAGCCCTGCTGGCACGCGCGCGGCGAAGTTGATGGCGCGCACCGTGCCACAGCTCGATGAGGACGAGGCACGCGAGACCACCGCGGCGACCATCGCCGGTCTGCGCGCCAGCCCAGAGGGGCAGGAGGGCATTCGCGCCTTCCTCGAGAAGCGCAAGGCAAGCTGGGTGGGCGCCGATGTTTCGTAGTGTGCTCGTCGCCAATCGCGGCGAGATCGCCGTGCGCGTGATTTCGGCCTGCCAGGAAATGCACATCCGCACTATCGCCGTGTACTCCGAAGCGGACCGCAACGCTGCACATGTGCGCGCGGCGAACGAGGCATATTGCATTGGCCCGGCTCCGGCGCGCGAGAGCTATCTGAACATCGAAGCCATCCTGCGTGCGGCGAAGGAATCGGGCGCTGAAGCGATCCACCCTGGATATGGCTTCCTCTCGGAGAACGCTGAGTTCGCGGAGGCCTGCGCGCGAGCCGGTGTCGTCTTCATTGGGCCGCCACCTCAGGCGATTCGCTTGATGGGGTCGAAGACGGCGGCCAAGGAGGCGGTAGAGCGTGCTGGCGTGCCGACGATTCCGGGCTATTCCGGCGACGCATGCGATCTGAAGACGATGCAGCGTGAAGCGGCTCGCGTTGGTTATCCCGTCATGCTCAAAGCGGCAGCGGGCGGCGGCGGTAAGGGCATGCGTGCGGTAGCGACCAAGGACGAGCTACCTGACGCGATCGCCGGAGCGCAGCGCGAGGCGCTGGCGGCATTCGGCGATGACAGCGTATTCATCGAGAAGCTGCTGATCGCGCCGCGGCATATCGAATTCCAAATCCTGGCGGACACACACGGCGGCTGCATCCATCTTGGCGAGCGCGAATGTTCGATCCAGCGGCGCCACCAGAAGGTGATCGAGGAGAGCCCGTCGGTGGCGCTGACACCGGAGTTGCGCGCCGAGATGGGCGCGGCGGCGGTACGTGCAGCACGTGCGGCTGGCTACGTCAACGCGGGCACGTGTGAGTTCTTGCTGGATGCCTCCGGGCGCTACTACTTTCTCGAAATGAATACCCGCTTGCAGGTTGAGCACCCCGTCACGGAACTGGTGACGGGCGTCGATCTCGTTCGCTTGCAGCTCCAGATCGCATCGGGCGAGCGGCTGGCGATAACTCAGGACGCGATCGCACCGCGTGGCCACGCCATTGAAGCGCGCATCTACGCTGAAGATCCGGCGAATGGCTATCTGCCCTCAACCGGACGTGTTGAGGTCTTCGCGCCGCCGTGTGCGCCAGGGGTGCGGGTGGACGCGGGGGTGGCATCAGGCGACGAGGTGAGCGTCCACTACGACCCGATGCTTGCCAAGCTGATTGTGTACGGTGCCGACCGCGCATCGGCCATCGAGCGCATGTCATGGTCGCTGGAGCACTTCGCCGTGCTGGGCGTCGCCACCAACATACCGTTGCTGCTTGCCATCACCGCAGAAGAGGAATACCGGGCAGGTCGAACGACGACAGCCTATCTGGATGCGCACGATTTTGCCGAGGCGAAGGTGACGTCTCAGCCGCCGCCGCTGGTGCTCGCTGCGGCGGCGCTGTGGGAGAACGCTTCCGCCGTAAGTGCGCCACCCAGCGTGAGATTCAACCCTTGGGTAAGCGCCACGACACTGGGCAGCGTCGGAGTTCGCCGGTATTGCTATACCCTGGGCGATCTCGAACACACAGTCGTCATGACGCCAGAGCTTGCTGGGTTCGGTTACGTCATCACGCTGGATGGCGCGGAATACGATGGCGGGCGCGTCATGGCGATTAACACGCGGCCGGACGGCGCCGCTACATTCGTCGCCGGGGACTTCCGCGCAACGGTGCACTTGGCGCGGCGCGGCTCGGACGTGCTGGCATTCTGGCGGGGCGCGAGCTACACGCTGCGGAAGCCGGTGGCGCTTTCTGTCGAGGCGGCGGCACAGAGCAGCGAGGCCGTTGCCGGTCGGCAGACGCTCTCGGCGCCAATGGCGGGAACCGTCCTCACTGTCAACGTGGTGGAGGGCGATGCGGTGGAGGCGCACCAGCCGCTGGCAGTGCTCGGCGCGATGAAGATGGAGCATGTGATCACGTCGCCGTATCCCGCACGTGTGGTGCGCGTGTATCACGCGGAGGGCGATGTTGTGCCTGGTGGCGACCCGTTGTTGGAATTGGAAACGGGGACTGGCAAGCATCGGCCACAGTGAGCGTGAATGGCCGAGGGTGAACCGCCGCACGTGCTTGGATGCTGCACGCAGCGCGATTAGGGAGGCAGGTGAAAAGCATGCCAGGAAGGTTATTCGCGGACCTGCCGCGCCGTGTGACCGTGGTGGAGGTTGGACCGCGTGACGGATTGCAGAATGAGGCCGAGCTCGTATCCACCTCCGACAAGGTCCGCTTCATCGATCTGTTGAGTGCGGCGGGCTTTACCGAAATCGAGGCAACGTCTTTCGTCAGGCCGAGCGCGATACCGCAGCTCGCCGATGCCGCTGAGGTGATGGCGGGCCTCACTCGAAGAGAGCACACGCGCTTCTCCGCCTTGGTGCCGAATCGCCAGGGCATGGAACGCGCTCTGGCCGCGGGTGTCGGCGAGATCGCCGTTTTTACCGGCGCATCGGAGTCCTTCGTCCAGCACAACATTCGAACGTCGATCGCCGGCAGCATTGACGGGTTCAAGCCGGTGATGGCGATGGCGCAAGCGGCGGGCTTGCGCGTCCGCGGCTATATCTCGACCGCGTTCGGCTGCCCCTATGAAGGTTCGGTCGCGCCCGATGCGGTGGCGCGAGTGGCGGACATGTTGCTCGAACTCGGTGTGGCGGAGCTCTCGATCGGCGATACGATAGGCGTGGCAACGCCGAACTCCGTGGTGGCAGTGACAGAGCGACTCGTGGAGGTTGCGCCGATCAACATGTTCGCAATGCACTTCCACGATACGCGCGGAACGGCGCTGGCGAACGTGCTCACGGCGATGCAATTGGGCATCGCGAGGTTTGATAGTTCGGCTGGTGGCCTTGGCGGGTGTCCCTACGCGCCGGGCGCCTCGGGCAATTTGGCGACCGAGGATCTGCTCTACATGCTGCATGGCATGGGCATCGAGACGGGAGTGGACCTGGCTAAGGTCGTTGAGGCAAGCACCTTCCTCGCCGGGGTGCGTGGCAAAGCGCCAGCGAGCCGGTACTATGCGGCGGCGACCGCGAGTTGATCTGGCGCGCGTAGCCCGTTGGTCATAACTCGAGCGCTTAGCATTGCCCGTCGACGGAGAAGCGGGCTATGCTGCCACTACCGGGAGTTGGGCACGCTTCGAGCGGGCGGGAGACACACGGAGATGGGCGAGTGGGGCTCGGACCAGAGCGGAACTGGGCATTCTACTAAGCGCACCGTTGTCACGGCGGGCAAACTCTCTTCGGGGCGTTCGCAGGTTGGCGCGAAGAAGGCTGGGAAGGTGCCGCGGTCGAGCGCTGAGAATGATCCCAGCGGATCGCAGATGCGGCGGCAACGTACACACCCTACCCTTGCCGCGATACCGGCACAAGAGGCTGACCTTTCCGATAGCAGTCGGGAGTGGGGCCGCCAGTATTGGGATGAAGCGGGCGAGGACCTTCAACGCGAAGATACGCTGGTCACGCCCGCATTGACGCTACCGCCGACAGGGCGCCGCCGCGCAGATACTGAGGCGCGTTCACTGGTAGCCCGTCTGTCTGACACTGGCGCTCGTGGCATTGTGGAGCTAAATCCTGATAGCGGGTCGCAAGCCCTGGTGACTCGCCCTCCGGCGACCCTTGGCCTGCAAGAGCGCAAGGCACGCGTTCGTTCGCTGAGCATGCTGGGCGTCGATTTCATCCCTGGTCACAAGAGCGCGCAACGGGTCTTCTCACACCGGAAGGGCGAAGCGCGACGGGCCGAGACGGCAAGCTTCATACGCCGCCATAAGACGTTCATCCTTGTGTTGGCGGTGATTACAATCGCCTCGATAACCGTCGGAACCGCCTCGGGTACGTTCTCTGCAATCACCACATGGGCGAACCCCAACTGGTCGGCGCAGAGCCAGAGTCAACTTGCCCCAACACCCACGCCGCCGCCGGCACCCGACATCACCAGCCCGGGACACTACGTAGCTACGTACGGCTTTGATATGCCCACAAACCCGCAACCGATCTCTGGGGCCGAGTTCCAACGATTGACGTTCATGTTGCCGTATGCCTACAGCGCAACGGCGGCCTATGATCACCGCTATGGGGCGTCGATCGAGCCTGAAATGCTGCTGTGGTGGACGCACTCGGAGGGCATTGATGGCCACATCAACTACAGCAATTGCGCCAACCACGCGCCGATCGCGGGCCAGAACTACTTCACGAACATTCAGAATTGTCCGCAGGCGAATTTCTGGCAATTGGGCTTCGGGAACCAGTTTTCGGTGATCTACGTGTTGAAGAACGCCTTCCGCGACACGCATGGCGATCCGAACAATACGAAGCTCGTGCAACAGGTCGGCCAATGGGTGCTGAATTATGACATGAGCCAGGGAACGGTGCCGAAGTGCGGCGGTTATTCGTGTACCTTCCCGGCGATGACCATCGACCAAATCATGAGCGGCATCAACGAGACGACCGGCGTGGAAACCTCGGACAACTGGTGGGCGTCGGTACTCTCGCGCGATCCAGCGATCAATGTGTACATGATCGCCCACGCGCTGACGTTCTTCAATCACGCGGCAACGCGCACATGGGTAGGTTGCTATTATTACGAACCGTGCTGGGGTTATGAGTCGAACAACCTCGGGGACGTGCTCGTCTCGTGGAGCAGCCTCAAGAAGGCTGCCCACCTGTAATGCTCGCTACGTGCGTGGCTAGTGTGCGAGTGAGTCGTTCGGCGGCAGGTTACCCAATTCGGCGAGCAACTCCACGGGGATCGCGCCGTCCTCGCTGGTTCGCTCCATGCGCCGCAGATCAAGCGCGCTGAGGTGGTACTCGCCGTCACGGGTGGTGAAGGGAACCTTCTCGTCGGCGATGGCCGCACAGAGATCGGCCACGGTCAACGGGTGCTTCGGCTGGCGGGTATTCGTTTGGCGGGTATCGGTCGCCATTCAGACCTCTCCTTGCGCTGCAATGTGTGCTACCGAGTCGCCCGTCATTGGGACGCGCGAGTAATCATGCGAGTAGCAAATCGCATACCGAAAACGACATGAATCATCCTAATCTGCCGCGTTTTCAGCGACGTCGACCGCCTTCGCTGCGCCATCCGGCGGCGAGAATGCGTCAACTGCGTCGCGCATCGCTCGCATGCCCACGCCGCGCCCTTGACTGAGTTCCTCCATCCGCACTGTGCGATCGTCGAGCGTGCGCGTCAACTCCTCGCGCGTCAGGCAGAGTACGCTGGCGAGTGTGTCCAACGCCTTGGGTGATGGCGCGATGAACGTGTCGGTGCTCGCATCCCACGTTGAGAGTGGCATGAGTGAAACGCCGTAATCGGAGCGCTCTCCGCTCGCGGGAGGATCAGGCCGCACGAAGTTGACAGTGAGGAAGCGGCGCCGAGGCGGCCAGAGGTTCCCCACGAGGCCGATGTTGACGATTATGCCCAGACGGCGGATGGACTCCGCCGGCAAGCTGAGATCGGCCGACAGCATCGAGAGCACGTCGGAGACGGTATCGGCATGACACGAGGTTGCCACGGCAAAGCCGTCGCCAGGGAGATTGAGCAGCGTGCGCGCGTTGTCATCCCACATATAGATCGGCAGATGATTGCTGACCTCGTTGGCAAGCACGCAGGTCTGCGCTGGCGTCACCTGATCGGCGAAATCGAATTGTTCATACATGCCGGCGGTGTAGACCAACGTAGAGCCCGCGGGCAAAAAGCCGAGCAATGCGTTCAAGGTCGTCGTCTTGCCTACCCCCGGCGTCGGATCGGTCGGCCCCGAGACAATCAGAGACTGGTGATGGTCGACCAGCAGCCACAGCAGCGCCGCGGTGCTGGCGTCGAGGCTGCCGAGTGCGATAAGTTGCGCGACCGACAGCGGATTCTGAGACTCGTAGTGCCACATACGGCGATGATATGGGATGCGCGGATCAAACATTATTGTTGCTCGCTCTCGTCGAGGGTCGGGGCAGAGTCCTGGTGGCGACGTGGTCTACTGAAGTATACGTCTGCCCGCCGATGCCGGTTTACCGTGAGTGGGGTTCGTCAATTGCCTTCGGCTGTGTCTGCGCGGGAGTAGACTCCGGCTCAATCGCCCCTCCAGGTGTCTGCTCATGAGGGGCTGGGCGCGCGAATGGGGCGAGCCAACCGGGGAATGCGATCCAGTTGACGGCGAGAATATGGGGCTTGGGGTCGTCGCCAAAGAGCATGGCGCTGATCGATGCGTTGGCGATCGCCGTAAACCTCGCCACGTCCACCGGCGTCTCGGTGAAGTGCGCGAGGATCAACTTCACCACGTCGGCGTGAGCAACCACCGCGACGTAGTCGCCGAGCGACGCATCGTCAAGCACATCACGGATGGCGGCGACGGCGCGCTGCTGCACGCTCACGAACCCCTCCACATGATCCGGCGGCTCACTGGGCTTCTCGACGAAGGCCTTCCACTTCGGCTCTGACTTGTTCAGATCACTGATCAATTGTCCGGCCCAGGGACCGATGTCGGTATCCTTCAAGCGCGAATCGAGCCGCACCGGCAGCGCCCAGCCACGGGCGAGGATCTCGCCGGTTTCGCGTGCACGCTCCAACGGACTGGCGACGACTGCCGAGAGCGGAAGTCCGGAGAGCGCAACAGCGGCTCGCTGTGCCTGACGCCGGCCTTCATCGGTGAGCGCGACTCCTTCGAGCTGACCCGGCAGGCGACCCTCGACGTTGTAGGTCGTCTGGCCGTGACGAATCAAGAGGATCATGCGTGGCGGCTTGGTGGGAGTGGCCGACTCACCCGCGGAGGTGGACTCGGCGTGCTCCAATGTCTCGCGTTTTTCCATAAGTCGTTTCGTGAATAGCCGCGACCGACGCGGGTTCGACAGCCGAAGTCGCCAGGCGCGGAAGACGGCTCGCGCGATCCACGGCACGTTGTTCCAGCGCATGTGCACCGCCGTGATGCCGCCCGATCATTGCGCCCGATCGACCTGCCAACAAGTGCTAGCGATCATTTTGGCTACCTCACTAGTGTAGCAAAGTCGCGTGATCCGGCGCTTTCGGCTCAGCGAAGGTGCGCCACCGTTGGGCTACGAGGCGAGCGCCTGCGCCGCAAGCAACGTCGGTTGTAAGAGTTCCGCCGCGAGTGGTGCTTGACCTTGCTTGAGCGCGAGCGCCGCGAAGAGGCTGCGCAGCATCTGTTTCGAGTTGTGTGCCACGTCAAGCAGACGCTCGATCTCCTGAGCGTCGAGCCAATCGCTCACCGTCGCCGACTGGACTACGTGTGCCAGCCAGTCGCGTAGCGCCTGCGCCGTCAGCAGATCGCGCTCGATCACGGCGACCACCGCGCGGGCGAGCCGGTCATCTTCGCCGCAGACGTAAAATGAGCCGCCGGCGGCGAGCTTCTGCGCGATGGCATCGAGGATTCGGCTCAGTTCTGTCGCGCCCAACTGAGGGCTCTGGGCCAGCACGAATAGCAGATCCGCCGTGTGGGCCACGGAATGCGCCCACCCTTGGCCATGCACCCACCCGCGCTGGTCGAGCTCGGCATCCAGGTAGACGATGCCCAGTTCGAGCATCTGGCGAACCTCAACGTCATCGAGTACGTGATGCGCATTGTCGTAGTGGACTATCTCCGCCAGCATCAACACCGAAAATGCGCGCAGGAATACGGTATCAGAGTTCCGGTCGCCGAGGCCGCGCATCAGGTTGGCGGCAAGCTCGCCGATCATGTGGCGTAGGTCATCCACGGAATACACGTCCGCGTGGAGCCAGTGTTCGAGGATCGGATAGGCGTAGTGGTCGCGCAGCGTGGGGTCGGCGGAGCCGAGCCATCCGAGCAGCGCCTGCGTCATCTCTTCAAGCGATCGTTCGCTTGGCACCGCGTACTCGTTGTCGACGATTGCTTGCCAAAACGCCGTTCCCGCCACCTGCGACGAACCCATGATCGCCTCCCAGTGCTTCACCTGGCGCCCTGCGCTCAGTCGGCCCATCGTACGCCGCGGACGTCTCGCGACGCAACACGGTGCTGCCGGCAGCGCTCGTCTTGTGCTAGCCCAAACGCCGGGATTGGCCGCCTCCCGCCACCTTTCGTTACCCCGCATCGTGCTAGGCCGTTGCACAGGTAGCACCCGCGAACGGTAGAGCTTCCATCCTACCCTCGCCGCGTGTAGCGTGTGGCGACAACCAGAGCGAGCTAGGGCAGGACGGGAGTGGTTCAGATGCGAGTGCCTCAGCGCGGACGGGCGGTCCTTCGGCGGCTCTCGGCGCACGACTTGGCGCGCGGCTTTCGCTCCGGCGACTTTCTGCTGACCACCAGCGACGGGGCGCTAGCGAAGCTCCAGGGTTGGGCGACCGGCTGCGAACTCAACCATGCCGCGATGATCGTCGATCACCTCGGCACGACCGTCGAAGCTAATCCCTCGCTGTGGCACGACGCGCGCCCTTTCCTGATGAGCGACGTAAAAAAGCACGTACTGGCGGGGAAACCCTGCTGGATCGGCTATGTCGAGTTGCGTGAAGGGTCGCGTCAGGATGTGGCGGAATATGCGCAACATCTCGTGCGCGCTAAGAAGTCCTCGCACGTCAGTGGGCGTCTCTGGCTCGCGCTGCACACCATATTTGGCATTGCGCCGCGGGCGCTCTCGGGCCGGATCCCTTGGCTGAACGGGATCTATCGGCTGCTCAACGATCACGCCATCGTCGTCCGCGAAGAGCACTGCTATCTTGCCGCCGAGTTGGTGGCGCGTGCCCTTGAGCGTGGCGGATTCATCTGGGAGTGCGACCCTGCCTATGTCACTCCGGCGGATCTCTTGACGTCATTCTACCAACTCGACGCGTTGTTGAAGCCTCGAGAAGGTCCACAAGAACCGCAGCGTGGGTCAAGCGCAGGCAGCAAAGAGGCACCAACGAGGCGCTATGATGTTGTCGCGCAAGCGCTCGCAGCTCGCGCAGGTGGCGGGGCGAGTTTGATGCGGGTTGAGCCACAAACTCTAGAGGCGTCGCAGGTGGGCATTCAAGCGTTGGCGCGCGTTGGGGTGCTTATGGCTGCGAGCCTCGCCGTCATTGGCCTCGTCGAGGAGACGATACGCTTGGTGGCGGGAGACGTCTGAGTCGCACGTTGCTGCGCCCTGCGGCGTGAGCTATGCGGCGGTTGCATTGACCACGGAATCGCGATTGGGTGAGGCGCGGAGCTCCGTCAGCAAGGCGTCGATGGCGCGCCAGGCATGCGACGTTCGGGGAACTGAGAGTGCCCCCGAGGCTGGCGTCGGCGGCTGCGGCTCGTCATCGCGTGCGCGGCGCATCAACCACTCACGCGCCGCCTCAGCCCAGATTTCGCTTTCGCTGCGACCCGCGTTCCACGATGCCTCGCGCATCGTGCGCAGGATGGTCTCAGGAATGCGCAGTGTTGACGCCGCAGTAGCTTTCTGCCGTATCTCGCGGGGCGTGGCAGAGATCGCCGCGTCGTTGCGCGAAAGGGGCGTTTGCGTTGTCGGCGCCCACCGCCAGTGTTCGCCGGCTCGCGCCGTGCCTAACCCGACCGAGGCACCTGATTCAACCGCGACACGTGCGGAGAAGCTCCGCTCACTTCCGGGCCACGCGGTATGTGCCGTTTGCTCGCTGTGCATTTTAGTCTCCTATCGCATTGTGTCAATGGAACATTTGTTCTAGTATACACGCTGCATCGCGTCATGTCCACGTCCACTCACCGAAAAGTCAGGTTACGCGGAGCGCGCGACATTCCGCTCGGACATGTTGCCTTCGAAAGTGTGTCTGCGTTGTCCGGACAGTGGGAGCCTTATCTAGACGCCTGTTGCGCTTCAGTCGAGGCTGGCGCATACTCAAGTAAGGTAGTCAACAATCCCGATGTGCGCGCATCGGCGGCAGCGAGTAGTCGGAAATGCGTTGCCTGAGTGGAGCTAGAGCCGAGGTATGGCGATGCGTGTGACGATGAAAAGCGACTACGGTTTGCGCGCGATGATCGACCTCGCGGCACATTACGGTGCGGGTCCCATCGCTAGTGGAGCAATCGCCTCGCGTCAGCGCATCCCGGAGCACTTCCTGGATCAACTGCTTGTCATGCTGCGGCGCGCCGGACTGCTCAAGAGTTTGCGCGGACCGCAGGGTGGCCATTTGCTCGCACGTCCGCCAGCGGAGATCACTATGGGTGACGTCATCCGCGCGTTGGACGGCAACACCGCGCCGATGGAGTGTCTACCTACCCCTTCTGCCTGCGAACTCACCCCAGGGTGCGCCATCCGCGACATTTGGCGACAAGTTGAAGACTACGCCCAACACTTACTCGAAAGCACTACGTTGGCGCAACTCGCCCAGAAGCACCGCATCCCTCAGCAGTCGGCAGAGGCCATGTATTACATCTGATCGAGTTATCGAAGGCGAACGCGCGCATGGCGGGCACGGATCTCGGTCCATCGCCACTGCCCGTTCGCCTATTCTTGACTTTGTTGACCTGTTTTCTTTACTATGTTGCCTGGAAGCGCACCAAAACAGGCACTCGCTCTGTATCTCTTCGCCATGTGAGGGATCGCGTGTTGCGGTGATAGACCGTGGGAGTTGACTCACTGACGAGGCGTGCCGCGTGCTTCCTTTCCCACCACCTGGCGAGTGCGACGACACGATATGAGATGACGTGAAGAGAGGCGAAACGTATGGCACACTGGGCAGCGAACGCGACCGAATTGATCGGGAACACCCCGCTCGTCAAGCTCAATCGAGTGGTCCCAGCGGGATCCACCGTCCTCGCGAAGATCGAGTCATTTCAGCCGGGATACAGCGTCAAGGATCGCATCGCCGTCAGCATGATCGACGACGCCGAACAGCGCGGTGTGCTTAACGCGGACTCGGTGATCATCGAGCCGACCAGCGGCAATACCGGCATCGGCCTGGCGTGGGTCGCCGCCGCGCGCGGTTATCGCTGTATCCTGGTCATGCCGGAATCCGTCAGTGCGGAGCGGCGCATGGTTCTCAAGCGCCTTGGAGCGCAGGTCATTCTCACTCCCGCCGCCGAGCGCATGCCCGGCGCGATCTCCCGTGCTGAGCAACTCGTCGCCGAGACTCCGGGCGGCTGGATGCCTCAGCAATTCGAGAATCCTGCCAACCCCAAGATCCACCGCGAAACGACTGCCGAAGAGATTTGGCGCGATACCGACGGTCAGGTGGACGTCTTGATTGCCGGCGTGGGCACAGGAGGAACGCTCACTGGGGTCGCTGAGGTGCTCAAGCAGCGCAAGCCAAGCTTCCGCGCGATCGCCGTGGAGCCGGTGACGTCCGCAGTCCTCTCTGGAGGGCAGGCCGGCCCCACAAAGATCCAGGGAATCGGCGCAGGTTTCATCCCAGGCGTGCTCGACACCCAGATCATCGACGATATTGTGCAGGTTGCTGACAACGATGCCATCGACATGGCACGCCGCGTCGCTCGCGAAGAGGGCCTACTAGTGGGCATTAGCAGCGGTGCGGCAGCTTGGGCCGCGGCTCAGGTGGCAGGTCGTCCCGAATACGCGGACAAGGTGATCGTCACGATATTCCCGTCGGCGGGCGAGCGGTACATCAGCACGGTGCTCTTCGACGACGTGCGCGAGTAAACAGCGTCATTTCATCGACCAGCCGCAGAGTCGGGTAGCACGCGGACATCTCTTCGCTGATACCCGACTCTTTCGCTACGGCTGGGCGCGCCACTGCTTCATCAGACGGCGCACCAATGATCGTAGACGCATGTGACATGCCTTACACCTGGCTCCAGGGCAGGCTACAATCTGGCGCATGCACAGCATCTACACGTCCTCCTCATCTGAGGATGATCACGAGACAGCGCCCCTGCCACCCGGCTGTGTCGAAGGATACGCATCGTTGGGCGTAGTGGGTGGCCTGCGGCTGCACTACGTCGCCTGCGGTAGCGGTCGTCTCGTGCTCTTGCTCCATGGGTTCCCCGAATTCTGGTATTCATGGCGCCACCAACTGCCAGCGCTCGGCGCGCACTTTCGGGTGGTTGCTCCAGATCTTCGCGGATACAACCTTTCGGAGCGTCCTGCTGGCGGTTACGACGTTGCCACGCTGTGTGACGATCTCCGCGCGCTCATCGAAGCGCTCGGCGAGCGCGAGGCGATCGTGATCGGACATGATTGGGGCGGCGTCCTAGCGTGGATCTTCGCCATACGCTTCCCAGACTATGTGCGACGCCTGGCGATCATCAATGCCCCGCACCCAGCGGCAATGCTCCGCGAATGGCGCAATCTCAGCCAGCTTCGGCGCAGTTGGTACGTGGGCCTTATCCAATTTCGTGGCTTCGCCGAGCGTTCGCTGGCAAAGCGTGACTTCGCGCTGCTGCGGCGCATGTTCCGCGCGGCGGATCGCCAGCGCATGTGGCTCACCGACGACGACGTGCAACGCTACGTGGACAGCATCGCCAGACCGGGAGCCTTGCGTTCCGCACTGGAATATTACCGACAGATACGCTTGCGGCATCTCGGCGCGCTCAGTCCGATGCGCGTGATTGGCGCGCCGACTCTGGTGCTCTGGGGTGAGCGCGATCCAGCACTCGGCGTGGAGTTGCTGGAGGGTCTTGATCGGTGGGTCCGCGTCCTACAGGTGACGCGTTTCGCCGAAAGTGGGCACTGGCTCAACCAAGAGGAGCCAGATCGCGTCAATGCCGCCTTGCTCGACTTCGTCGGACGGGATCAGTCATGAAGCCTGAGCCCTAACGCGATCGGCCGACGCGCCGTTGGAGAAATTGGCAGCGTGTTGAGGAATTGCGCACAGGTCGCCTTGTGAGTGCCGACGTCGTCGGGGAAATGGATAGCCGCTGCATCTCAGGCGCAATGCAGCGGCCCTAGTTCGGACGCAGCTGTGCGCTGCCTAGCTCGCCGGATCTTTGCCCAAGACGAGCCATAGCCACACTAAGAAGCAACCCACTGAGACGACCGTCAATCCGCCGAGCGTTTCGGCGACTGAGGTCGGAATGTTCGCGGGTATTGGAGGCGGCGCGACCTGCGAAACCAAGACGCCCGCCATGCCCACGAATGTGGCGACAGCTACAAACAACAATAGCCAGGTCGCTGGTGTCGAGTTGCCGGTGCTCACCTTCGAGCCTCCTTTTCGCCACGCGCCGCGCACTTGCGGCAGACATACGACCGCTTGCATAGTATCACGTTGCCTGGTCACGGTGTAGTTGTGACCGGTGTTTGCGAAGAGAACCGCGCGCTTGTACTCGGCCACGGTACTCGCGCACTGTGAGCAGATTGCCATGTCCGCGCTATTGCGACGACGCCTGTGACCTGCTGGACGGTGGAACGGTTGGGCAGTCGCTGGTCGCGTCCACCTTGCTGGCGGGGGATCTCGGGTGAAGCGCCGTCTCGCGCAGACCCTTGCTCGCTGCGTTCACCTTCCGCATTAGCGGCATCTCGATCGGGCTTTTCACTGCGCTGGCGTTGCCCCTCAAAGTGCCGGTCATCGTCCCATCACTCGGTCCGGCGGAAGGCCTCCGCGGTCGTACGCGCCTTCGGCTGTCACGTGCGCCTTTTCGTCGAATCCAGGATGGCGGCCGGCGGATGCGTCAGGCGACTACCGGCGATGAGCGCCTTTCCGTGAGGAAATTCCCACGCATTGCCAACGCCTATCACATCCTCGCCCGATATCCTGACTGACGAAGCGGTTACGGCACAAGGTGCCGATCGCGGCAACGCGGGACCGCAGGGAATGGCAAAGGAGGAAACGATATGGCAACGTGGGGAACGGAGATGGAGCAGACTGAGGTCGTCCGGGCCGCTGAGAGCGCCCAAAGCGCGCTCACCCAGCGTGGTGCGCGGCATGAGGTACCGCAGGATGGCGCGGCGCGTCAAGGATCGGCGGCCCACAAGTACGACCGAACGGAACAATTTGCGCTGGTCTACCCTGGAGACGATCGAAACGTCGCGGGCAGCGAGACTACGCCTGACTCCTTCGATGGACGGGATGCGAGCGCCGTCAGTCGCCGGTTCGCGCCGGGAACTGCCGTCTTCGACTCGCGCGGGGATAAGCTCGGCACTCTGGCGCGGATAGACTCGCTCGACGACGGGCTTATCTTGCAGCGGGGCCTCCTGTTCCGTCAGCGCGTTGCCGTCCCGATGGATGTAATCGATCGCAGGGGACCGGACGACGGCGTCTACCTCACCGTCAGCAAGGACGACGTCAACGGAGGCAACTGGGGCGCTGCGGATTCCGGAGCATCCGTCGACTCGTCGCGCTGACGTCGCTTGCCCACCAGGCACCTGCGCATCGCCGCGGGTCATGATGGGCAACACGTGACGTACGCCGCCATCACAAATCAAGGCGCGGCACTGCTTGTAGCGAGCGGTGGCCGCGCCTTCTCAACCCCAGCGACGCACAGCCCCCGCACCGCTGACGCGAGTCCACGGATGTGTCGGGCCTCCAGGCGGCGAGGCGCCGAGTTGCCAGCATAAAATTGCCGATCGTCGGGAGGCGCGTCCACTTTTTGTACGACACCTTCGGGGCTATAACATCGCTCGTGCGTGGAGTTCATGGGAAGGTGCAGATGCTATCACGAGACTGGGGATGTCACCAGGGCGACCAGGGAGCATAGCCAGTGGCGATGGGTTGGCCGGTAGGCGTGCCGAGGGAGTAGCGGACGAGGCTCTTGGTCGCCGTCACGGGAGCGCCATAGCTGGCGTCGTCGGTGGCGGCGAGGAATGACTGCCCGTCGGCGGTCCAGGCAGCGAGGCTCGCGGCGTCGGGACTGTAGGTGGCAAAACATGGGTCGCCCTTCGCGCCCGAGGAGCCAACGCAGGCGGTGATGACGGCTGGCGTCGGGTAGGCGGCGGTGATGGCGACCCGCGTACCGTCGGGCGAGAGGCGCAGATGGGCCATATTGGACGTTGCCAGGTATTGGGCGATCTGCGTCTCGTGGCCGCCATCGGATGCGGCATAGAGTATCTGCGAGCTAGCGATGCCGCCAGTAGGACGGGGCGCCGTGCGCTGGAAGACGACATGTGCGCCATCGGCCGAGACATCCCAGCCGGGAACAGTGACCTGGTCTGGACACTCGGAGCAGGCGGCGTAGGCGCCGAGGTCGATGCTGCCGGAGATTGCCGCGCGATGGGCAAGATCGTAGCGGCGCAGGATGGACTGGATGCCGCCTTCTCCAGAGGTCGTCTGGAGGTAGAAGAGCGTCGAACCGCGCACCACACCCTCGGTCGGCTCGTCCAGGCCAGCGAGGGTCTCGGCCTGCGCTGAGCCGAGCGCGTAGAGATAGGCTTTGTAAACCGATACATCGTTGTAGAGGGAGAACGCGAATACCGTCTGGTTGCTCACCCAGCCATAAGAGCGGAGTTGGGGCAGCATGGTGGCGCCGTCGGGCAGCGGTATGACGCTGGACCGCCCGCTGGCTACATCGACGACGAGGAGCGGGCCCGGATCGAGAATCAAACCGCCGCAGCTCTCGCCCTCGCTGATGAGGATGTGTGCGCCGTCAGGGGAGAGCATCGGCAGCCCTGCGGCGACCGCTTGGCACGAGGTGGAGGCTTGCGGCAGGGTCGCCAGCAGGTGTGAGGCGCCATCTGAGGCGGCGATCCAGAGCTGGATCGCTCCATCGCTGGCGAATGCGGTCCAGGCGACGGAGACTTGCCCAGCACTCGGTCCACTCGACGTTGGCGATGGGGTGATCGCGCGAGTCGCGGTAGGCGCATTAACTGACGTCGCCGCGTCGCAGGCGCCGAGTGCCAAGGTCGCGACAAGCAGCGCCCCGAGCAGCGCTGGCCTACCGGGAGTTTGCATGCCTTCGCTCCTTCACGTCGTGTCGTCAACGCGTTCCTACGCGGCCATATGGCAACCGTCTGCAGAGATCAGCCTGATCTGCGACGATGCGCTGGCCCTCATTACACAGCGAACGTCGCTCGCGTGCGTATGAACGCGATCACACTTGGACGCCTGGAAGGTGTGTCACTCGGTGTCTCCGAATCACCCTGTCGATCGCTGGGTACTTCCGTGTGACGGTGTCGAGCACGTTAGACGTCCGGAATCGCCGTCCCTGAGCGAGCGCGCGCACTGGATTCTGGCCGACGATCACGGGGCTTGCACCAGAGATTCGGCACTTGGCCAAGGAATGAATCTTGCGTACCGCCGGCTACACAATATCGTGGTGTGATATTTCGATTCGCTTCCATTTGGAGGACGGTCGGCGACAACACATGTGGTGGACGAATGCTGCGCACGCTCGTGAGCCGGGGATGATCGACGCAACAAGCGTAGCAGCGTGCAGGGATTGTTCAAGCCTTACCAGGTCGGCTGCAGCCAGTGAGGAAATGAACGCGATGTCATCACACAGAAGAGGACGTACGGGCGCCTCGCGCACCGCGAGGCCGATGCACAAAGTCGCGGCACTCGAAATCCTAATCGGTGCCGTCATGGCCATCTTGCTCGCCGGTTGTTCGTCGCCTAATCACTCGAATTGGCTTAACCCGCAAGGTCCCGATAGCGCGAACGATTCAACATTGGCGTGGTTGATGTTTGCGCTCGCGGCACTGGTCTTCCTCGTGGTGGTCGGCCTTTTCCTCTTTGCGGTCTTCCGCTTCCGCCGGAGCCGATTGCAAGGTGAGCCGAGCTACATCAACGGCAGCCCCCTTGTGCTCTTCGGCGGCGTGATCATCCCCGGCATCATCCTAATCACGCTCATCGTCTTTTCGGTGACGACGCTCGTCGCAAACTCGGCGCCCGCGTCCGCCAAGAATCTCACCATCAACGTGACGGCTATGCAATGGTGGTGGGCGGCCCAGTATCCCGGTCAGAACTTCGCCACTGCAGACGAAATCCACATCCCGGTCGGCCAGCCCGTCAAAGTCGTCCTCAACTCGACCGACGTCATCCATAGCTTTTGGGTGCCCGAACTGAATGGCAAGACCGACGTCATCCCCGGCCGTACGACCACGACGTATCTCAAGGCCAACAAGCCAGGCGTCTACAAGGGCGAGTGCGCCGAGTTCTGCGGCCTGCAACATGCCAACATGAATTTCGAGGTGGTCGCGCAGTCAACTTCGGCCTTTACCGCATGGCTTGCCCAGCAATCACAGCCTGCCGCGATACCGACCACCCCACTTGAACAAGCAGGTATGCAAAACTTCCTACGCCCCGAATGTATGGGCTGTCACACGCTGCGCGGCACGAACGCCACCGGCACCATTGGCCCTGACCTCACGCACGTCGGTAGTCGCCTCGTCCTCGCGGGCGGCGCGCTCACGAACACCAACGCCAACCTCGTGCGGTTCCTGATGGACCCCCAGGCCGTCAAGCCAGGCACGAAGATGCCTGACCTTTCGCTGAATCTGGTGACGGCACAGGCCCTCGCCGCCTACTTCGAGAGCCTTAAGTGAGGGGAGTGTGCGCCGGTGAGCATGGCAGTAGACACCGCTGAGCTGAGCAAGACGTGGGAGAGCCCCAAGGGGCTGATCGGTCAACTGACGCTCGTAGATCACAAGACCGTCGGACTCCGCCTGATCATCACCGCCTTCGTCTTTCTCGTGCTGGGGGGCTTCGAGTCGCTCTTCATGCGCATCCAGCTCGGCGCGCCAAACAACACTTTCCTGAGCCCGGAGGCATACAACCAGATCTTCACCATGCACGGCACGACGATGATGTTTCTCTTCGCCACTCCGATGGCCGAAGCGATCGGCGTCTACCTCGTGCCGCTGATGATCGGGTCGCGCGACATCCTCTTTCCCCGGCTGAATGCTTTCAGCTACTGGACGTACCTTTTCGGCGGCATCGTCATCTATGCGAGTTTCCTGTTCGGCCAGGCGCCCGATGGCGGCTGGTTCGCGTACGTACCCCTTACGGGCAAGACCTACTCGCCGGGGTTCGGCCTCGACTTCTGGAACATCGGCCTGACGATCGTGGAGCGTCTCGACGCTCTCGACGGCCGTCTACCTCATCGTCACCATCTTCAAGGCGCGCGCGCCGGGTATGTCGATCAGCCGCATGCCGCTCTTCGTCTGGTCGGAGTTGGTGGCGTCGTTCATGATCGTCTTCGCGATGCCACCACTAGTCATGGGCAGCGTCATGCTGGAGCTCGATCGCACGGTGGGCACGCGATTCTTCGATCCCTCGCATGGAGGCGACGTGATCCTGTGGCAACACCTCTTCTGGATCTTCGGACACCCAGAGGTCTACATCATCTTCATCCCTGCGCTCGGCATCGTCTCGATGGTGGTCACGACCTTCGCCAGCAAACGCATCTTCGGCTACACCTTCATGACGCTCGCCGTGGTCGCCATCGGCTTCGCCAGCTTCGGCCTGTGGGTCCACCACATGTTCGCCACGGGCCTGAATGAACTCGGCCTCAGCTTCTTCACCGTCGCCAGCATGATGATCGCGATCCCCAGCGGCGTGCAGTTCTTCTGCTGGATCGCCACGCTTTGGGGCGCGCGGCTGCGGGTCACGACTGCATTCCTGTTCGTGATCGGGTTCGTGGTGAATTTCATCATCGGCGGCGTCACTGGCGTGATGATTGCCTCGGTCCCATTCGATCTGCAAGCGACCGACAGCTACTTCATCGTCGCACACCTGCACTACGTGCTGATTGGTGGCGCGGTGTTCCCCCTCTTCGCTGGCCTCTACTACTGGTTCCCCAAAATCACAGGTAGGTTGCTCCACGAAGGGCTGGGGTAAGGTAAACTTCTGGCTCACCTTCATTGGCTTCAACCTCACCTTCTTCCCGATGCACATCTCGGGCATTCTCGGCATGCAGCGGCGCATCTACACCTATGCCCCGAGCACCGGATGGGGGCCATACAACATTACCTCGACTATCGGAGCCTTCATCGTGGCGATCAGCATTGCGCTGCTCCTCTGGAACATCGTGCGCAGCATCCGCAGCGGCGAGCCTTCGGGTGCGAATCCGTGGGGCTCCTATTCGCTGGAATGGTCCGTCCCATCCCCGCCGCCGGCGTACAACTTCGCCACCATCCCGATCGTCCGCAGCCGCTACCCGCTATGGGACGACCCCAAGCTTGCCCTCGGAGAGGCCACGCTGCCAGAAGAAGAGGTCGTGCTGCGCTCGGATCGCATGGAGACGCTCGTAAGTACTGGACTAGATGCCGAGCCCGATGCGCGCGCGGTGCTTGCCACCCCCGCGCTGTGGTCTGTACGCCGGCGCTCGCGGTGACGCTGCTCTTCGTCGGCTGGATGATCAACTTCATCGTGATCGTGGTCGGGGTGGTGCTCGTCGCCGTTTGTCTCGTCGGATGGCTGTCAACGACTCCCAACACAGAGGAGCAGGTAGGATGAGCGCACACATCGACGTACCTGTGAGCGTCCCGCCGGCGCCGACGCTCCCAACCGAAACCACTGGGGGGCGTAACCCGATCCTTTGGGCGGTGGCGCTGCTGCTGATCATCGAGCTCGACTTCATCAGTGTCTTGATCATGAGCTACTTCTATCTGCGTGCCACCATCACCGCGTGGCCGCCGCCCGGCTATGCGCCTCCAAGCGCCGTCCTTCCGTCGATTGCGCTGGGATTTGTGCTGATCGCGGCGGGCGCACTTACCTGGGCGAACGCGACCGCGGCGCGCGGCGATCTCGCTCAGTTGTGGCTCGGCGTGGCCGCCGCGCTGGTGCTCGGTGTGGCCTTCGTGATCCTCATCGCCTTCACGGCGACCCAGCAACCGTTCGACTGGTCGACGAACGCCTACGGCTCGATCTTCTTCTTAATGATCGGCAGCGAAGTGCTGTCGGGCATTGGCGGCATCTTCATCCTCGCCCTCGTGCTGCTTGGCGCGTGGCAGGGGCGCTACACCGCGACGCGGCGCGTCGGCGTGCAGGTGGCGGCGCTGTACTGGTATTTCGTCGCCGGCTTCTGGCTCTTGTTGTACCTCACGCTTGTCATTTCACCGCGTCTCATGTGAGGCGTGCGTAGCCGCTTGGCAAGGAGCGTTCGATGGCGACCGCCACAGAAAGCGCGACGACATATAGTCCATCGCTCGTACGGCTGTTTTACGGCGTTTTCGCCGGGCCGATAGGGTGGACCGTGATCTTGCTCGTGAACTACATCCTCGTGCCACCCGCATGCGCTATCCACAACAGCCTCCCGCTCTACCTCGTCTGGGCGGTGGCTGTCGTCGCCCAGGCGCTCGGAGCGGTGCTCTCTTGGATCACGTGGCAATCGCTGCGCGGCATCGCTGTGGCCGACGTCGTGCGCGCCGACGGCGTCGGCGCAGGGAATGCCTTCGAGCGCCTGCGCTTCTTGGCGTGGTTTGGCTTCTTCGCCAGCAGTTTCTTCCTGCTGGTTTCGGCGGCTTCTGTGATCCCGATCATTGTGCTGAGCCCGTGCGCGAATCACACCATCATGGGGGTGCCGCTCTAATCTATGAATAGCACCCTGCTCCTCACCAACGCCGTGCTCTCGGAGGTTCGCCGCGCACTCGCTCTTTCGAGTGCAAACGTGGTGGCGCCGGGCAACGCATGGGCCGCATGGAGCTTCGATCCGATCACACTCGCGATCCTAATCGCCTCAGGCTACGTCTACCTGCGGGGCGTTGGCGCCTTGTGGAAGCGCGCTGGAGTGGGCGTGGGGATATCTATCTGGCGAGTTGTCGCCTTCTGCGGCGGATTGCTGACGATCTATCTCGCCCTCATCTCGCCGCTCGATGCGCTGAGCGAGACTCTCTTCAGCGCTCACATGGCGCAACACCTGATGCTCCTCGAAGCAGCGGCGCCGCTCCTCATCCTGGGGAAACCTGAAACCGCTCTTCTCTGGGCGCTGCCGCTCGGCGTGCGGCATCGGCTGGGCAAGGGCTGGAAGCGTGCGCGAGCGGTTCGCTCGATGTGGCACATCATTGGCAATCCAGCTGCCGCCGCCATCATCTACGTGTGCGTCCTCTGGACCTGGCATGCGCCAGCGCTCTACCAAGCCGCCCTAACATCTCCCGCGCTGCATCTCTTCGAGCATGCATGCTTCCTCGCTATCGCCTTGCTCCTCTGGTGGACGATCGTGCCACATGGCAGACATCCCAGCATGCGATACGGTATCGGCATCCTCGCGGTCTTCGTCACTGGAACATTCACGGGCCTACTCGGCGCGCTGATGAATTTCTCCCGCACGCCCTGGTATCCAGCCTATGTCCCTGGAGAGGCCGCTTGGGGTCTGACGCCGCTCTCCGATCAGCAGCTTGCTGGCCTCGTGATGTGGATTCCGACCAGTGCGGTGCATATGGCGACCGCGCTCGTCCTGTTCGCCCTATGGATACGCGCCGCCGAGCATAGAGCCGAAGCCCGAGATCGCGCGCGCCAGCAACCGGTGCACCCCGTCCAAGCCGTGGTTGCAGCGGAGCGGCATGAAGACGAGCCGATCAGTTCCGCGACGTAAGGCAGGTCCGACCGTGCGACCAATCACCATTTCAATGGCAGTTCGATGAACGAGAGGAGTTGGAGGATGGCTGCATGGAGGCGTGCTAAGACCAGAATGCGTCTGCTGGGCGTTGTCCTCGTCTGCGGGAGCATACTTGTACTCGTCTCAGCCTGCATCGGCTCCGCTGAGAACCCTGCGGGTTACCCGCCAATCCCCAACGGCGGCCAGGTGCAGGCCGCCCCGACCAAAGGCGGTGCGGCGCCCACTGTCGTCGGCGCGGACTCTCCTCAGGGCAAGCTCGAGAAGAAACAACAGCAGCATGGCGCCGTCACCGCGCCCGGCTCGGGTTCCACCGGATTGCCGCCTACTGACGACTCCACTGGAAAGGCGAACGCGACCCAGGGCACGCCAACGCCCACGCCGCAGACCGCCGTGACTGTCACGCTCATGCCCGACAGCACCTTCTCACCGCAGTCGCTGACAATCCACGTTGGCCAAGCAGTGCTCTTCGTGAACCAGAGTCGTGCGCCGCAGACCGCCACGGACGACGCGTCGCTCGCCGCGAACTCGAAGCATGCCGTCTTGCCCGCGGGCGCGGTGCCGTGGAACACCGGGATCATCAATCCTGGCGAGAAGGCCGCGCAATTATTCAGCGTGGAAGGGAAATACACCTACTTCAGTATTCCGTCCGAACATGTCGGCATGATAGGCCATATCACCGTCCGGCCTTGAGCGCATGGGCAAGGGCGACGGACCCAGAGAAGGTGAGGAGAAGGATGTCGGAACAGAACGCAATGCCCGGACAGGCGACTGCGCCGGAGCCAGTCCCCGAACGGCCGCCCATGCCGCTCTTTGGCTTACGCTTGAGCCGCCGTAGACTCCTGGTGCTCGGCGCGCTTGGCGGCGCGGCCATCGCGGGAGCAAGCTGCACGACTACCCCGCGCCAGGGGAGATCCCTTCGGCCAGGCGCCCACCGCACCGCCGAACGAGACCTACTCCTTCTTCTCGAGCCGCGAGGCCGCCATCGTGGAGGCCGCGGTCTCGCGCATCATCCCCAATGACGAGAATGGTCCTGGCGCGCTTGAGGCCGGTGCCGCGTACTTCATCGACAAGCAGCTTGCGCTCGACCCGTACTTCTACGTGAAGTATTACGCCGCCGGACCCTTCAAAGACGGCCAGGCGACGCAGGGCGACCAATCGACGCTGCCGATGGCCCAGCGTTATCACCTCGGACTCGCTGGAATGGACGACTTCGCACGCCGCAAGTATTCGCGCGGCTTTCCAGAACTGTCGTCAGACCAGCAGGATCAGGTACTGCTCGATATGGAAAGTGGGCAGGCCGACACTGTGATCAACGCCGTCGAGATCCAGAACGTGGAGGTGACGTTCGCTGGCGGTGGCACCGAGGCGATCCAGGAGCCTTCGCCGAGTGGCAAGACCTATGGTATGCAGGCGTTCTTCCACATTCTGCGCGGCCACACCATTGTAGGCTTCTTCGCCGATCCGATCCACGGCGGCAACCGCGACATGATGGGCTGGAAGCTCATTGGCTTCCCCGGCGCGCAGATCGGCGGCTATCGAGGGTGGATCCTCAATTATGGTGTGCCGTTCACCGGGCCGATGCTGAGCCTCGCCGACTACCAGCGTCGCGGCGGCATGCAGTCGATGCCGACCCAGGTGCCGACGCCACCGATCTCGCATCCCGGTAGCGGAAGCTAGTTCCGATAGAGTCTTTGTCTTCATAGAAAGGCGCCGCGACATGGCGACATTGCCGAAAGTAGACGTGGTCTTCGTCGGCTTCGGATTGGTCAACGGGATCATCGCCAACGAGCTTGGGAAACGCTCGACGGTGAAGATGGTTGCGCTCGAGCGCGGCCCGTTCCGACAGACTGACCCCAACTTCATGTACAACCACTTCGACGAATACACCTACAGTGTGCAGAGCGAGCTCTTCCAGGATCTCTCGCGGGAGACGGTCACCTTCCGCAATAACATGAGCCAGACGGCATTGCCCATGCGCGAATATGGCTCATTCCGCCCGGCGAATAGCGTTGGCGGCGCTGCCATCCACTGGAACGGCCAATGGTGGCGCTACCTCACCTATCACTTCCCCTATCGCACCCACTGGGTCGACAAGTATGGGGCAAGCATCATTCCGCCGGACTGTACCGTGCAAGACTGGCCGCTGACCTATCAGGACCTCGAACCCCACTATCTGACTGCGGAGAAGACATTCGGCATTGCGGGCAAGGCCGGAAACATCAACGGCAAGATTCAGCATGGCGGCAACCCCTTCGAGGCGCCACGCACCCAGGACTACCCCCAGTCACCGAATAACATCGCATACGGGCCAACACTCTTCCGGGACGCCTGCCAGCAGGTCGGCTTCCATCCATTCCCCCAGGCCACGGCAAACAGCCCCAGCGCCTATGTCAATCCGGACGGCATGGGCCTTGGGTCGTGCGACTACTGTGGCTTCTGCGAGCGCTTCGGCTGCCACGTCTCCGCGAAGGCCAGCCCGCTCATTACCGTCATCCCCAGCGCGATGCGCAGCGGGCGCGTCGAAGTTCGCGAGAACAGCAACGTGACGCGCATCCTCACCTCGGGCGGTCGCGCTACCGGCGTGCTCTATCGCGACGCCTCAGGCAATGAGCAGGAGCAGCCGGCGGACCTGGTCGTGCTCGGCTCCTGGACGCTCAACAACAATCGGCTGCTCTTTCTCTCCAATATCGGGCAGCCATACGATCCCGTCGCCAATACCGGCACCCTCGGCCGCAATTACACATACCAGGTGTTCGGCGCGTCGGGCACGGGCTGGTACGACGACCGCATCCTCAACCGTTTCATGGGATCGGGCGCTAACGGCTACTGCATCGACGACTTCAACGCCGACAACTTCGACCACTCCGGTCTGGGATTCATCGGCGGAGGCGACATCGCCTTCAACAACACCGGAGCTCGACCAATCGAGCAGTATGGACCTTTGCCGAAGGAGGCGCCAAGCTGGGGTAGCGGCTGGAAGGCAGCGGTCAAGCAGTATTACAATCGCTCGGTCGCGTTCTCCATGCAAGGCGAGTCGCTGCCATATCGAGGAAACTTCTTCAGCCTCGACCCAACCTATAAGGACGCGCTGGGCGATCCGTTGATCCGCCTCACCTTCAACTTTACGGACAACGAGCGCAAGATGTCCAAGTACGTGGCTGAGAAAGCCTGCGCGCCGATTATCGCCGCGATGAATCCGGCGCTGCAGGAGGTTAGCGGGACGATCATCGACTACAACATCGTGCCCTATCAGTCGACGCACATCCAGGGCGGGGTCGTCATGGGCGCCGACCCGACGACCTCGGTGGTGAACCGCTACTGCCAGGTCTGGGGGATGCCGAATCTCTTCGTGGTCGGAGCCAGCGCTTTCCCCCAAAACGCCGGCTATAACCCGACCGGCACGCTCTCTGCCCTCACCTATTGGATAGCTGATGCGCTCGTCACTCGGTATATCAAGAGCCCTGGCATGCTCGCCTGACGGCAGCGCATAGGCTCAGGTCGAGGTTGTCATACGGCCGGCGTCCCATCATCCCGCCAGCGTGCACGGGTAGGCGGTGTACCGCTCCTGCGCCCTTGCCTACTCTCGCTGTACTGACGAGTCGACGGTGAACAATGGAGTTCGTGCGGAACTGCCACTCTCGTTGTCTCTCCATTGGGCGGTCCACGCCTCATCAAGGTGAAGCAAAATCCGACCATGGAACACCATCCGCGCTCCGCCGTAGCACTGAACGGAAGTACCTGCTCGGCGACAGGGAGCGGTGGCGTCCACTGGACTGGCACGTAACTTGCCCCAACGTTTCTGGCGAGCACGCTCCCACCACGCCGCATGATTATTGCCCAAGACCGACCCGCATTCGACTGGCCCACGAGCGTCAGGGGAGAAACCCGTAAGCGCTTCTGCGGTGGAAAGTACAGTATGGATACGCTGGTTGACCGGGCCATCCGCGAGCCGGACACGCGAACCCCTCGCGACTACGAGCGACGCGTGCGCCAGCTCGCCCTAGCATATGCCGCCATGTTCGTCGGCTCGCTCGTGGGCATCGGACTGGTGATCTGGAAGGCGCAACTCTACGTCACGCTCTCACAGCGGTCCAATGTGGAGACGCTCACACTGGCCTTCGTGTTGATCTTCCTCGGATACCTCGCCACCCTCAGTGCCCCTGGCGCCCTGGGCACCGCTCGCATCCTCTATTACACGGCGCGGAGCCACGGGTCGGCGTCCTGGGAAGCCGGCGAGCGTCGCAAGGTCCACGCGCTCGGGCCTGCTCGCGGGGATACGGCGACGGTGGGACTCAGCGCTGCGCTGGAGCGGTACTCGCGCCCCTGCGAGGCGTTCTCAATTCCTGTGGCCGACACGGCGGGCTCGCTCGGGGAGATCCACGTGGACGGCGCGTCGGTCACCCACCTTGCGACGGTCAAGGACGGATCCAACGCATTGCTGGCATTCTTCGCCCAGCAGGTGACGGCGATCCTCGGCGAGCGCGGCGACGTCGACATCGTCGTCTGGAAACGCATCAACGACGAGGAGACGGCCCAGTACCTGAACCTGGTGCGTTTCGCGCGCAATCTTGAGCGCCACCTGGGTGCCGAGGAGCTGTGGCCGAAGCATTGCCTCACGGATGACGACTGCGCGGAGTTGGAACGCCGACTGTCGGCGATCTGCCCCGCGCTGCGCGATGAGGCGTTCCTGCCGCACTGGGAGTATGAGGGTCAGCATCAGGTGCCGTTGATCCCGGAGCCGCTCGGCTTCATCAGCCTCAGCCGCTCGGAGAAGCGTGTGGACCCGCTTGCCTCGATGGGCTGCGCCGTGCTGATCGTGTTCGCGCTAATCGTCATCCTCGCGCTGATCATCGTGTTCCCGCCATGGGTGCCGGGCGCGTGAGGCAACTCTGGAGCTGCGAAAGCCGCAGCGGGGACGAGAGATGTCGATGCAGACTGCACAGATGCGAAGGCTGAGGAGGATCGTGCGACCGCTAGTGGCGCTTCTCGCGCTGGCGGCGGTAGCGCTCTGGGTGCTGAACTGCTCTGGCCCGCGCCCGACTGTGTCTGGCACCCGAGTGCAGGCGCCTCAACGCGCGGGCGATCCGTACCAGATGACGGCGAGCGTCAGGGATGACGGCCCCGGTCACGGTCAGGTGGACGTCCTCTTCCGGTTGCGAGACACGCGGACGGGCATGATCTATCAAGCAACGGAGAAAGTCACACTCTCCGCCGGCGAGACGGTCGTCGTGACTGCCAGCATCAACGCTCCACAGAGTCACTACGATGCGTCGGTCGAGGCCGACTACCCTCCGGGATGACGCCGGTGAGAGATAACTGGCGCGGCGCCGAGGAGCGTCTCCGCCCGCATGTTGCAGCTCGCAGACCTCACCAAGCACAACAACCGAGCGTGAAGGACCGCGTCAGCGCCGTCCAAGCGAAAGAGCAACCACTTCAGGACGGCGATACACCATCGCGAGGTGCCGCGTGAACGAGATTGCCAGTGCTTATGCGATCTGGTCAGGGCAGCCACTACCTCCATGCGCAGAAGTATGTGCCTTCAAGGGGATCGCGCGACTTGCCTAGTTCATGCGAAAGTGCTCACCAGGAGAAACCTTCCGGGCAGAATCCTAATATTCCCGAAGGAAGATCGTGCTGATTTAGTTCTCATGGCTCGGCGAGCCAGTCGAGTGCGGAGGTGATGACCTCGTCGGCGGAGATGTCCGCCACGAACGAGTCGTGATGATCGCATGAGGTTCGGGAGCGATCGCAGCCGCAGACGGGGCACGCCACTCGCCAGGAAATAGCCGGACGGTGGCGCGCCTGCGACATTGGCCCCGCATTAATGTAGTTGAAGCACCAGTAGAGGCCGATGGTACGCGCACCGACGGCGGCGGCGAGATGCAGCGGGCCGGTGTCGTTCGAGATGGTCAGGCGACTACGTGCGAGCAGGCCAGTCAGTCCACCCAACGACAGCTTCCCCGCCATATCGAGCGCACCGCGCTGCATGCCACTCACCACCGATCGCACGAGGCTCCGTTCGGCGGCGGTGCCCGTCACTACGATGCACGCCCCGGCAGCTGCCAGCGCGTCGCCGACTTCGGCAAACCGATCGGCCGGCCACCGTCGCTCGGGGTCCGACGCACCGGGGTGCAGCACGACCAACGGCTTTTCGATCTCGGGGACCAGCCGGCACGACTCATCCAGGTCGGCCCGAGTAGTCGCAATGCATGGCTCGGTCGTGACCGGAGGGGCGCCGACGAGCTGTGCGACTTCCAGCAGACGCAGCACCTCCCGTTGGAAGTAGAGGTACGGCACCCAGCGGTCGAGCACGGCAGCGTCGGGCGTGCGCAAACCAGCGCTGACGCGTGCTCCGAGCCGGAGCAAAAAGGGGTTCGAGTTTCGCCCGCCTCCGTGCACCTGCACGGCGAGATCGAAGTGCTCTTGCCGCATCCGCTCGAAAAACTCTGCATGCTGCTCGGGGTCCGGTTCCTTCCCTGCGAGATCATACACGCCGCGAAAGATCGGGACAGGCTCTACGCGATCCACAGGGCTCGGGCGAGACCGCAGGAATGCGCAATGCCAAGGCTGACCTAGCAAGACGATCTCAGCGGTGGGGTAGGCCGCACGGATGGCGGCGAGCGCCGGCAGCGTAAAGATGAAGTCGCCGATGGCGTTCGCCCGCAGGAGAGCGATCTTGCCGACGTCGGCCACCAATCCCATCTCAGCGTGACATCCCTCGACGCGGTCGACCACGGGAATTGCCCTCTCTCACTGCTGATACAGCGCCAGCATGCACACCGCAACAGCACTGGCCGTGCCACGCCTGGATCGGCACTTTCCTCCGCGCTGCGCCGGGCTCCGCCCCCACGGCGACCTGTCGCGAAGGTGTGAGTGGTACTAATCTTGCGCCTAGATGCGCATATCACCCCACGATGCAGGTCGACACTGACTGCATGTGGCTAGCCGCGAGTCGAGTGACGCTGGCATTTCGAGTTCCCATTTGGAGAAACAGTGAACGTGGCCGCTTGGACTGAGACGGGTCCCCAGGCTATGGATGACGCGCATATCGAACTGATAGCCCGTTTGGTCGCCGAGCGGGCCTCCTCGCTGCTGCTGCGCCGCGTTTGGGTGCGTAGCGAGCGCGGCACCATCCTGGCGGGTGGCGATAGGGTCGGGGCGACGGCCTCGACCGCGGTTTCCGTGCTCGTCGATCCGCGCATCGCGCACCGCGTGCCAGTCCGCATCGGCGGTCGGGCGTGCGAGGTCGTCATCGAACAGGCGGAGAGCGGCGAGACCATCTCCGAGCGGCTCGTCAACGATCTCGTCGCCTGGATTATCGGCCAGACGGATTTCGGCAACGGACGCCCCGATGAGCACCGTCTGACACGCCACTTCATCCTCTCGTTGTTAGCGGGATCGATTGGCCAGCATATGGACGTACTGCGCGAAGGGCAGATCATCGGAATCGACCTCACCGTGCCTCGCGCGGTGATCCTCATCGACGCGTCGCAGTTCCTCCTACCGAGCAATCCCGGCGACGACTGGGAAGCCGCCGAAGATCAACGCGAGCGCCGCGTAGCGGCGGTGATCGAGAGTGTCATGCAGTTCTTCCATCTGCCCAGCGACACCATTTGCGCCTATATCGGGCATGGCGAGATCGCCGTGCTCAAGGCCAGCAGCACGCCCGACCTTGCCGCCTGGGCAGAGGAACGCCTGGGCGAGGGGATCGCCGTCGCGTCGTCGTGGGCCGATCTCGCCGCCCTCAAGCGTGCGGCTTCCGCCTTGCTGCACCGGCTCCGGTCCGACACGCGATCTGACATCACCATCGCCATCGGGCGCTACCATCCTGGCGTCCCCGGTCTAGCGCGCTCCTACCAGGATGCTCAAGCGGCCCTGCGACTGGGCCTCTGCCTCAGCGGCGCGAATCAGGTCCACTGCTTGGATCGGTTGGGCATCGCTGCCTTTGTGGGCATCGCCGACGGGCTGACCAAGTTCGACCTCGCGCAACAACTCTTGAGTCCGCTGGACGAAGATCCCGAACTCCTCGAAACCTTGGGCATCTTCTTCGAGGAGGATTGCCACCACGCCCCGACGGCGAGTCGACTCGCAATCCACCGCAATACGCTTGGCTACCGACTGGACAAGATCAAGGCCCTCTCGGGACTCGACCCCCACCGCTTCGACGATGCTGTCCAGCTCCGCCTGGCGCTCCTCCTCCTCTCGCTGCACGGTGTCGCTGCCGCGTAACTGTGCAAGCGCCCAAGAATTCGCCTGCCTGTACGATTGATATTGGGCAGGTGCCCGATGATTCCCCCACCAGTGTCGGGTACGCTAGTGTCAGGTCAATGCCGCGCCTCGCATTAATCGCGCATGGATGGCGGCGCTGCGACCAAGGAAGGTGGGATACCAAGTGCCCAGTAATGACACGCTCACGCAGCCGCTGCCACTGGCTGCGCCTTCCGAGCTGTATCGCGCGATCATCAGCCGTGCGTTGGCAGAGCGCCGCAGGACGTTTGACATCTCGCTCAGCGAACTATCGCGCCGCTCGGGCGCTCTCGCCGACCTCGCCGCGCGCATCGTACAGGTGTTGGTCGGCGGCAATAAGGTGCTGGTGGCCGGTAACGGCGGTAGCGCCGCGGAAGCGCAGCACTTCGCCGCGGAGCTCATCGGCCGCTTCAAACGCGAGCGCGAGCCATTTGCCGTACTGGCCCTCACGACAGATACCTCGGCGCTCACTGCCATCGCCAACGACTACGGCTACGGCGACGTTTTCTCCCGCCAGGTCTTAGGACTTGGCCAGCCGGGCGACCTGCTGCTGGCGTTCAGCACAAGCGGCGAATCCGAGAACCTTATCCGCGCAACTGAGGCCGGACATACTCGACGTATGACGGTAGCAGCTGTGACAGGCGAGCGGACAAGCCGCCTGGGGCAAATGGCGGATATCACGATTCGCGTGCCCGTGGCCGATACGGCTACCACGCAAGAGCTCCATATGCTGGTGACACATATCGTCTGCGACATCGTCGAGTCTGAGCTTGGCGTGCGCGCGAAGGGGCCGCTCCAATGACAGCTCCAGCGCTCTTCCTCGATCGCGACGGCACGCTCGTGCATCGCCGCCACTACCCATCTCGCCCAGAGGATCTTCGCCTCTATAGCGGGATCGGGCGGCCACTGCGCACTCTCCAGCGCGCCGGGTTCCGGTTGATTGTCATCACGAACCAATCGGGGATCGCCCGCGGCTATTTCGGTGAGGATGAGCTGCAACGCATGCATGAGCATCTGGCGGGCGAGTTGTATAACCTGGGCGTCGCCCTCGACGGCATCTATCACTGCCCACACCATCCCGACGGGGTGGTACCGCGCTTCGCCATCCGTTGCGACTGTCGCAAGCCCGCGCCAGGCATGCTATTGCGCGCCGCGGCCGACCTCGACCTCGATCTCGCGCGGAGTTGGCTTATCGGCGACATCCTCGACGACTGCGAGGCGGGCAATCGCGCCGGCTGCCGCGCCCTCCTCGTGGACCTGGGGACGGAGTCGCGTCCCACCTCGCCAGTGCGCATGCCGGCCTTCGTCGCCACCGACACGCGGCATGCACTCAAGATCGTCGCGGCGGTCGAGGGCTGCGGCCCAAGCACGGACCTCGCGTACCGCCCCGCCTCGTGGACTGTGGCAGAGCGTGCATCGTCGCCAGTAACGAGAGGAGGTTCGCATGCCCTCCGCGGTTGAGCTTGTACGCCAGTTTCGCCACCTGCGCGCGCTCGTCATCGGCGACGCCATGCTCGATACCTACCTCGAAGGCACGGCGGCACGGCTCTGCACCGAAGGCCCCGTCCCAGTGGTACGCAGGACGGCGGAGCACCGCGTCCCTGGCGGCGCGGCCAATACCGCGGCGAATCTGTGCGCGCTTGGCGCCACAGTCGAATTCCTTGGAATAGTCGGGGACGACGCGGCGGGACGCATGCTTCGGAAGTCTCTTCGCGACCTTGGCGTAGACGATCGCTGGTTGGTCGAAGAGTCGGGCTGCACCACGCATAAGATGCGTATCCTCGCCGACGGCCAGTACGTCGTGCGCTTCGATGAGGCCGAGCCGCGGCATGACGCGCGTGCGCCAGATCGCTTGCTGCGCGCGTTCGAGCGCGCGTATCCGCGCTGCGACGTCGTGGTCGTCTCTGACTACGACTACGGCGCCATCTCGGACGCGCTGATCGAACGCATCGGCTCGCTGAAGCGATCACTGCCGCGCCCCGTGGTCGTCGACTCGAAAGCGCTGTATCGCTTCCGCGCTGCCGGCGCGACGGTGATCACGCCGAATCAGACGGAGGCGCAACTGCTCGTTCGCGAGTTGCTGCCAGCGGGCGGTTCGCCAGAGAGCGCGTGGAGCGACGCCGTCGAGGCTGAGCGTATTGGTCGCCAGGTGCTTGGCCTCCTCGACGCGGAATGTGCCGCGATCACGATGGCTGGGGACGGCGTGCTGGTGATCGAGCGCGACGGCTCGCCAATGCATGTCCCCGCGCATCCCGTCGCCCTGGCGCACGACATCGGCGCGGGCGATTCGTTCGCGGCGGCTATTGCGCTTGCCCTCGCCGCGGGAGGCACGACCGTCGAGGCGGCGGGGATCGGCGTCGACGCCGCTGGGATCGCCGTGAGCAAGCGATGGACCGCCGTCGTGCAACATCAAGAGCTACTCCAGCGCACGAGCCTGCGGGAATACGCTGCCCAGGCGCAAGCCGATCCCGCGCGAAGGTACGCCGTGAGCACCGTTGCCGCGCGAGTGGCTGCCGAGCGGCAAGCCGGCCGCAGAGTCGTCTTCACGAATGGCGTCTTCGACATCCTGCATGCCGGACATGTCGAGCTGTTGCGGCAGGCCAAGGCGCTGGGCGACGTGCTCGTCGTCGGCGTCAATAGCGACCGCAGTGCGCGCAGGCTCAAGGGACCCGCCCGACCGATCAACGGCGAACGCGACCGGCTAGCGTTGGTCGCTGGACTAGATGGCGTGGATGCCGTCGTGATCTTCGATGAGGACGATCCCGTCGAGCTGATTCGCGCGCTCCGCCCCGCAATCCACGTAAAGGGCGGTGATTACGCCGAGGTGCCGCTGCCCGAGGCCGAGGCGGTCGCCGAGGTCGGCGGCCAGATCGTCATCCTGCCGTTGGTCGGCGGCCTGAGCACCAGTGACGTAATCCGCCGAATCGCCTCGCTGACTACTCGCGAGCAGATCGGGGCAGCGCGATGATCGACGAACGCTGGCGCGCGGCGCGCCGCATCCTGGCGGTGCGCCTCGACAATCTAGGGGACGTGCTCGTCACCACACCCGCGCTGCACGCCGTCAAGGCGTCGCTGCCGCAGGGTTCGCTCACGCTGCTTGCCAGCCCTGTTGGTGCCCAGGTTGCGCGGCTCGATCCCGATATCGACGACGTGATCGTCTACGAGGCGCCGTGGGTGGATCCATGGCGCAAGCTGCCGCACGACAGCCGGCGTGAGCAGCGCGCGATCGCCGCCATTCGCGAGCGACGATTCGATGGCGCAATCATCTTCACCTCATACCACCAAAGCTCGCTGCCCGCCGCCTACCTCTGCTATCTCGCGGATATCCCACTGCGCGTGGCGGCTTCCGTCGACGGACCGGGCTCGCTGCTCACCACGCGCCACAAGCATCCCGAGCGCATGATGCACGAGGTGGAGCGTGGCCTCGATCTGGTTGCGGCGCTGGGGCTGCACACAGAAGATCGCGACCTCGTGCTCGCCGTGCCCGACAGCGCTCGCACACACGTATCTGCCCTCCTGCGAGAGCGCGACGTGGATCGCCGTCCGCTGATCGTCGTCCATCCGGGATGCAGCATGCCCGCGCGCACCTATCCCTGGGACTTGTACGCGGAGATCGTTGAGGGCTTGGTCGGAGAGTTGGGCGCTCGCGTGCTCCTGACGGGAGCGGTGGACGAGCGTGAGCTGGCGGAGCGGATCCGCAAGCGCCTCTCGCCGCCCTCCCGCGCGGCGACGGTGTCCCTCGCAGGGAGACTGCCGTTCGGCGACCTCTGTGCCCTCATCGAGGCCGCGGACCTCACGATCACCAACAACACCGGGCCGATGCACATCGCCGCGGCGGTGAAGACGCCCGTGATCGCGCTCTTCGCGCTCACCAATCCGCCGGAACAGTGGGGACCATGGCAGGTGCCTCATCGTGTGCTCTATCACGATGTCCCCTGCCGCATCTGCTACAGTCGCGTCTGCCCGTACGGGCACGAATGCCTCCGCCTCGTCACGCCGCGACAGGTGGTTACCGCCGCCTCCGAACTGCTTGCAGAGGTGCGGAGCGATGCCACCCCGGCAGACGCGCCGCGCACGGAAGGAGTGGCGTGATGAGCGCGTGGCAGCAAGCTCGCAACATCTTGGCCGTTCGGCTCGATAACATCGGCGATGTGATCATGCTCGGCCCCGCGCTGCGGACGCTGAAGGATGCCTCGCACGCGCCCAGGTTGACCCTTCTCGCCAGCCCCGCGGGCGCCACCGCAGCCCCGCTTTTGCCCTGGATCGATGACGTCATCGTGTGGCGCGCGCTCTGGCAGGACGTCGGCGGTAAGCTGCCTTTCGACCCGTGCCATGAGCGCCAGTTGATCGATCTGCTAGCCGAGCGCGACTTCGATGCGGCCCTTATTTTCACCTCATTCAATCAGAGTCCGCACGTCGCCGGCTACGTCTGCTATCTCGCGGGCATCCCCCTTCGAGCGGGCGAGTCCAAGGAGTTTGCCGGCGGGGTGCTCACGACGGAACTGAGGAGCGCTCCGGACGAGTTGCATCAGGCCGAACGGAACCTTCGCCTGATCGAACACCTGGGATTTGTGCCAAAGGATCGCGATCTCGCCATCCATATCCCCGCCGATGCCCGCGAGACGGCGTCGCGCCTGCTGGAGGATCTGGGAATTGCGCGCGGCGAGCCGTTCGTGCTGCTCCACCCCGGTGCCAGCGCGGCGGCCCGCCGCTATCCCGCTGATCGCTTTGGCGAGGTCGCATCTCTGCTGACTGCGCGCGGTTGGCCGGTGCTCGTGACAGGGCAGGAGCGCGAGGGCGATCTGATCGCCGCAGTGCTGCGGCAGGCGCCAGAAGCGCATGCGCTCGTCGGACAGACGACGCTTCAGGAGTACGCGGCGCTGGTCGAGCGAGCGGCGCTCGTCATCTGCAACAACAGCTTGCCACTCCACCTGTCCGATGCCACACGGACGCCCGAGGTAGTCCTCTATTCCGGCACAGAGTACGAGGAGCAGTGGCAGCCACGCGCCACGCGCGCCGCGCTCCTGCGGCGACCGACCGCCTGCCAGCCGTGCTACCTCTTCGAGTGCCCCATCGGTCTGCCCTGCCTGGATATCGAGCCGTCTGAGGTCGTCGCCGCGGCGGAGCGGTTGCTGGCCACGTCGCCAGTTGCACTCACCCCGTCGTCACGGTTGGGAGGCAGCCGATGATCTCACTGACATCTCAGCGGGCTCTGCGGCGCGTCGCGCCCGTCGAGCGCATCGCCATCGTGCGCGCGCTTCACCTCGGCGACCTGCTGCTGGCGGTCCCTGCGATGCGGGCGTTGCGTGCGGCGTACCCGCATGCCGAGGTCACGCTGATCGGGCTGCCGTGGGCAAAGCATTTGTGTCGCGCTTCTCGCGTTACCTCGACCGGTTCGTCACATTCCCTGGCTACCCCGGCATTCGCGAGGCGCCCGTGGATAGCCGATCGCACAGAGGGCTTCCTTGCCGAGCAACGCACGTATGGCTATGACGTCGTCATCCAAATGCACGGCAGCGGGCGCGCGAGCACGCCGTTCGCGCTCGCCCTCGGAGGCAGATCCACCGTCGGCTATTACGAAGGCGCGCGCCCCAGCAGGTTGACGTTGGGCGCACCCTACGCCGACGACCAGCCGGAAGTGATTCGCAACCTCTCGCTCGTTCGCCTGCTGACCCGGCGCGATGCACCGCCGGCGCTCGAATTCCCACTATTCGAGGACGATCGAGCCGAGGCCGCTGCACTGCTGGCCGAGGTGTCGCGGGCATCCGGGCCGCTGGTGATCGTCCATGCCGGCGCACGTTCGCCCGCGCGGCGATGGCCCTGTGAACGTTTCGCCACCGTCGCCGACGCGCTGGCTGCGTCCGAGGGCGCCCGCATCGTGCTGACGGGAGGGCCGGACGAAGCGGACACGGTCCGCGCGGTGCGCGAGCGCATGTCCGCCGTGCCATTGGATCTTTCTGGTCGTACGTCGCTCGGCGGCCTCGCTGCCGTCATCGCGGCTGCCGATCTCTTCATCGGCAACGACACCGGACCTGCCCACATCGCTGAGGCGGTCGGCACGCCGAGCGTGACGATCTTCGGGCCTGCTGATCGCCGCCGCTGGGCACCGCTCGACCAGTCCATCAACCGCGTGGAGTGGCGGCGGGTCGGCTGCAACCCGTGTGGCTACTGGGACTGCCCCATCGATCATCGATGTCTTCGCCGGATCGGCCCCGACGCCGTCCTAGAGACCGCGAGGGCGCTGCTCAGACAGGAGGTCGCGGCATGCAACGGCTGAAGATCCTGATTTGGCACATCCACGGCAGCTACCTCAACGCGCTCGCCCGCATCGAGCACGACTGGTACCTGCCCACCAAGCCGGGGCGCCCAGAAGGTTACGGAGGGCGCGGCGCGACCTTCGACATGCCCGAGTGGGTCCACGAGGTGCCCGCCGAGCGCGTGCGCGATCTGGATCTCGACCTGATTATCTTCCAGACGCCGAAAAACTACCTGCACGACCAATTCGAGATCCTCAGCCCACGGCAACAGCGCCTGCCGAAACTCTACCTGGAACACAACACTCCGCAGCCGCACGCGGTGGATACCCGGCACCCCGTGGACGATCCGCGCGTGCGGCTGGTCCACGTCACCCACTACAACCGCTTGATGTGGGACAGCGGTCGCACACCGACCGTCGTGATCGAGCATGCCGTAGCCATTGATCCCGCGCTCCGCTACAGCGGGCACCTCGACCGCGGGATCACCGTCGCCAATGGGATGCAGAGGCGGCCCCGTATCGCCGGGCACGATCTCTTTCTCGCCGCCCGCCAATCGCTGGCGTTGGACGCCGTTGGCATGCAGACGGAGGAGTTCGGCGGGCTGGGCGACATTCCCTACCGAGCGTTGCACCGCCGCGTCGCCGAGTATCGATTCCTCTTCAGCCCGTTCCGCTACTCCAGTCTACCGCTCGCCGTGATCGAAGCCATGACCATCGGAATGCCCGTCGTCGCGCTGGCAACGACCGAGCTGCCAAGCGTGATCGAAAACGGCGAGACTGGCTATACCTCCTGCAATCTGAACGCGCTGATCGACTATATGCGCTTCCTCCTCGCCGCGCCCGAGGAAGCGCGCCGGCTTGGGGCGAACGCTCGCATGCTAGCGCGTGAGCGCTTCGGGCTAGACCGCTTCATTCGCGACTGGAACGCGGTGTTTTCGCTCGCGATGGAGGGATATATCGGGGATGCCGGCGATCTGAGCGCATAGGCAACCTCAGTGAAGGAGCATGACGATGAATATCGTGCGAAGGGTTGCGTTCCTCAGCGAGCACGCGAGTCCGCTCGCACCGCTCGGCGGGGAAGATGCCGGCGGCCAGAACGTCTACATCGACGAACTCAGCCGGAGCCTCGCGCAGCGGGGCTATGCAGTGGACGTCTTCACGCGGCGAGACGCGCCGGAACTGCCGGACGTGGTCGATCTGGCGCCCGGCGTGCGCGTCGTCCACCTGACGGCGGGGCCACCGAGGAGCCTCGGCAAGGACGCTCTCTGGCCGCTCATGCCACGATTTCGCGATGCGTTCCTGCAATTCGACGCGGCACAGGATGGGCGATACGACGTCATCCACGGCAATTTCTGGATGTCTGGCTGGGTGGCGACCGAACTGCGCCGCCGGCTCGCCGTACCCGCCGTGCAAATCTTTCACGCGCTAGGCAAGACCAAACTGCGCCACCAGGGAGCGAACGATACCAGCCCCGCCCGCCGGATCGAGGTCGAGCTCGACGTCGTGCGTAAGATCGATCGGGTGATCGCCGTGTGCCCGAGCGAGCAAGACGAGTTGATACAGGACTACGAGGCCGACTCCAGGAAGATCGGCGTAGTGCCCTTGGCGGTCAACACGCAAACCTTCCGGCCCATGCCGCAGGCCGAGGCGAGGGCGCGCATTGGCTTCACCTCCTATGGCGGCCCGCTCGTCGTCTACGTCGGCAGGGTCATCCCGCGCAAAGACATCGGCAATATCGTCCGCGCCATCGCGCTGCTCGAACGCCGACGCGTCGAGGGCTACCCTGCCACCGAATCCCCGGTCAACTTGCTCATTGTCGGGGGCGAGACGCCCGCCCCCGATCCGGTAGCGACCCCTGAAATCGGTGAGCTACAGCGGTTGGCATCCGAGCTCGGCGTCGCGCATCTCGTGCACTTTGCCGGCCGCCATCAGCCGGAGGAGCTTCGCTACTTCTACTCCGCCGGCGATGTGGCCGTGACGACACCCTGGTACGAGCCTTTCGGCCTCACTCCGCTTGAGGCGATGGCCTGTGGCCGCCCGGTAGTCGGCTCGGCGGTCGGCGGCATCCCGTTCACCGTGCGCGACGGCGAGACTGGGTGCCTCGTGCCACCGCGCAATCCTGAGGCGGCTTGCCGATCGGCTGCGCTGGCTACTTGCGCATCAGGACCTACGCCGCCGGATGGGCCGTGCCGCGCTCACCTACGTTCGGCGTAAGTTCACGTGGTCCACCGTCGCCGAGCGCACCGCGAGCCTGTACGCCTCGCTCTTGCCCGAGCGGCTGGTCGCACACCGGGCGCGTCCATCGCTGCCGATCAGGCTCACCCCGGATCGCGCGTCTCAGGAATCGCTGAGGGCGTGACATGGCAATCGTTGACGTCCTCATCCCCACCTTCAACCGAAAGACCGGCCTCGCCGTCGTCCTGACGAGCCTGATCGGTCAAACTTTCCGCGACTTCGACGTGATCGTCTCCGACCAGACGGACGCGGGGCGAGCTATCTGGACAGCATCGAGATCCAGACGCTCGTGCGCGCACTTCGGTGGCATGGGCACAACGTCGAGCTGCACCGCCATCTGCCTGCGCGGGGCATCGCCGAACAGCGGCAATTCCTCTTTGAGCGGAGCCGCGCCGCCTACGTCCACTATCTCGACGACGACGTGCTCCTCGACCCCGTGGTGCTGGGGCGTATGCTCGCCGTCTTGCGCTCCGAGGGCTGCGGATTCGTCGGTTGCGCGGCCACCGGCCTGGGCCATCTCGACGACGTGCGCCCGCACCAACAAGGCATCGAACTGTGGGACGGCCCCGTGCGCCCTGAGCCGTTCGCACCCGATGCACTGCCATGGGAGCGACATCTCATCAACAACGCCGCGAATCCGCTCCACTTGGAGCGCCGTCTCGCCAATGGCGGCTCGGTCGTGCGCTACAAGGTCTGTTGGGTGGGTGGCGCGAACGTGCTTTACGATCGCGCCAAACTCGCCAGTGTCGGCGCGTTCTCGTGGTGGCGGCGCTTGCCGCGCGTTCATGCGGGCGAGGAGGCGGTCGCGCAATTTCTGCTGATCCGCAAATACGGCGGTTGCGGCATCTTGCCGGGCGGCACCTACCACCTCGGCCTGCCGACCAGCATCGAAGATCGCAGCCACAGCGCGATCGAGCTCTTCGCCGACTTGATCGACGAGTATGATGCCCGGCCGATTGCGCCGGAGCCATGGAAGTCGGAACCACAACCCACTGCAGGGTAGCAGCATGCTAGGAGACGTGACATGGAACAAGAGACGATGAAGGGGAAAGTCGTGCTGGTGACGGGCGCGGCGAGCGGACTGGGACAGGCAACGGCCCACGCGTTCGCGGAGCGTGGCGGCGACCTCGTCTGCGTGGACCTCAACGCGGGCGCGGTCGAGCAGGTTGGCGCAGAGCTGCGACGCTACGACGGGCGCGCGCTCGCGCTGCCGTGCGACGTGAGCGACGCGGACGCGGTTTCGCAGGTGGTGGACCGCGCGGTCTCCGCGTTTGGGCGGCTGGACGTCGTCGTCAACTGCGCCGCCATCGATCACACGGTCTCCGTGCGCGAGATGTCCGTCGAGCAGTGGGATCAGGTCATCGCCGTCAACTTGCGAGGGCCCTTCCTCGTCGCCAAGGCCGCACTGCCCGTCATGCAGCGCCAGCGGTCGGGCCACATCGTCAACATCGCCTCAACCGCCGGCACGCGCGCCTGGGCCGACACGTCCGCCTATCATGCGTCGAAGTGGGGGCTGATCGGCTTCAGTCGCGGTCTCGGTGTTGAGGGTCGCCCCTTCGGCATCCGCGTCACCACCGTCATCCCCGGCGGCATGCGCACGCACTTCTTCGACCGCTTTGCCGATCAGGGCATCCCGATGCCGGAAATGGAGAAACTGCAGGATCCCGCTAACGTTGCCCGCACCATCGTCTTCGCCGTGGGGATGCCGCCAGATTCCGCCTTGCAAGAACTGATCATCACGCCCCTCAACGAGACGAGCTGGCCCTGAGGTCCGGCCACCTGGCAGGCTCGACACCAGTAGCGTGCCATCTGGTGCCAACCGTGCTGCTCGCCTCCCTCGTGAAAACCTGCCGGGGCGTCGCGAGTGACGCAACCTGTCTCATTGCGGCGCTGCCTCGTCCAGGCGCGCGGGATTACTCACTCCGATGAGGCGGTTCCACAAGAGGTAGCTCACGAAGTGCTTGTCGATATAGAGGTTGTTGGAGCCTGCGACCATGCCGCCCATCGCCGTGAAGGGCTGTGCGTTCGGGTCAGCGAGGTCAAGGTAGGTGGACCCCTGCTCGAGGCGTGCACCTTCGGGAAGCACCGGGATGCGCTTCAGGTCGTCATCTGTAAAGCCCGGCAACTCGCGCACGGCGGCCTTCTGCTCGTAGAGCGTCGGCAGTGCGCCAGCCGCGACCTCAGCGCGCTCATCCGTGTATCGCGCCGGATGCAAATCGCGATCGAAGGACTCTGGAATCCTCTCGTTCGGTTCCATGCGCGTTCCTCCTCTCCTGCCGTGGGGCAGCGTCAGCAACAACCGTGTTAGTAGCCTCGGGTCTCGCTATCCGCGTTTGAATCGCTCCCGCTGCGACGGTGTGTGGACTTGCGGTCGCTCGCCGCGAGGTGCTGCGGCGTCACGTCGTGCCACTCATTCTTGGCATACTGCGCCTGCTTGTTGGTCGCTTGGTGCTCGCGAGCCTGCCGCTCATAGGTCTTGCGCTTCTTGGGCGTGCCCGTCGTAATCGGCGTGCTCTGCGATGGCTTATTATGTCCGCGCGAGACGCGCGGATCGTTGCGGTCGTTCTTGTGCATCCCCTGTTTCGCCATAACTAGCTGAGTCCTCTCTGGCGTCTGATGGGCGTCTGGGCGTCGGTCAATCCGGACGTGGGTCCGCTTCCTCACGTAGAGGTGCGCAATAGCCGTACCAGCCGCGGCAGCATCGCCGGCTCGATGGCGACGGTCTGCCACTTGGCCCTCTGCCCCTGCGCTTGCGGAGTTTTCGGCTCGTTTTCAGTGGCGCCCCCGAGGCGCTGTTGCCTCGTCATCCAGGCAGCCTGCAGCCGGTAACGGCAAGGCGGTGTCCGGACGATGGCATGGAGTATGCCGCGCAGCCTAGTGTCGGAGCGGCAGATGTAGCCTGGTTTGGTGACTGGGCTGGTTGGGCCGGCGGACTCGCCGCACGAGGGGCAAACACTCGACGGAAGACCGCATCCTGACTCAATTCGGACGGATAGTCCGGCCCCGTCGTGTCGGTCGCGGCACTCTGTTGGTCGCGGCCCCGTGGGACATAGGGCATCGGCCGCAACGGCATTAGGCAACGCAGGAGATTGGACAGAAAGGGAGGTAACGTGCAGCAGAACGACCAATTGAAGGGCAAACTGATCGCGTATCTGCAGGACGCGGAGTCGATGGAGCGCCAGATCGCGGAGACGTTGGAGAAACAAGTCGACGACACCGGGAAGTGGCCCGACGTGCAGCGGGGTATTCAAAATCACCTCGACGCCACCAGGGAGCATCGCCAGCGCATGCAGGCGTGCCTCAAGTCCTACGGCGAGAGCCCCTCGGGGGTGAAGAGCACACTCGCCGGCATGATGGGCAACATCGTCGGGATGACCGCTGGCACTAGGACCGACGCACTCGCGAAGGAAGCGCGCGACGACTACATGATTGAGCACGTCGAGATCGCCGCGTATGAATTGCTCATTGCAACCGCGGCAGCCTACGGCGACCGGGCGACGGTGCGGGCCTGCGAGGCAAACTTGCGCGACGAGGTCGCGATGGCGCACTGGCTGGAGCATCAATTGCCCCGCACGGCGTTCATCTCTTTCCAGCAAGACGGCATCCAGATTCCCCAGGCCGTCGCATCATCTGCCGAGCAGGAGGCGCTGGACTGCCTCCACCGCGCGAGCACAGCAGTGGACCATACGTCACAGAGGGAGGCGAGTGCGTTAGCGTCACCAACCGCGTAATCAGCCTGACGCAGCTGATGGTGAGAGGACGGTCGCCCGGTGCGACCGGCGTACGGCCGCCCTCGCCTGGATAGCCGGGACTGCGCGGAGCGGCACACGTCCCCAATCCCAGCAACGACAATGAGCCAAGCCCGAATAGATCGGGTCTACTGCGCCCACCGGTCGCCATGGTGGACAGGGCACTCCACCGTGACAGCGTGGGTGATATGAAAGGAGCAAAGGAGCACTCAAATGGCACAGAATCGCGACGATGGTGGTGTGAACGTCACAGCCCGGACGAGCAACCACAAAGCCGACACCTACCAACAGTCAGATATCGAGGTGCTGTACCAACGCGCAAAACCGCATGGATGGCAGGAACTGTTGACGTTCGTGGAGAAACAAGGCGACTCCACCTGGCACATCACTCCGGGCGAGGCGGTAGCAATCAAAGATGCCGTCCAGCAGGCGATGCGAGAAAAGGTCCCGTTCCCTGAAGACTCTGGCAAGGCATATCAGTACCTGAGCAAGTTTGGCACTGGAGGCCAAGCAAGCGCGTAATCGCCCAGAAGCCCCCGTTGAGCGCAGCCGGCCGTGGGATTGGCGCGAATATCATCGTGTCAGCGTCGCCCGCCGGCTGCGACGTCTCACCTTGGAGCTACCCTCTTCACGGCGCGACCACCGGCGACCCGCTAGGCTCGGCATCCTTGCCTGCCCTCCGCGAGTCCGTCCCATCCAAACGATCAATGCCGGTTGCCGCCGGACGATCCGCTTCGTGCCTCGCGCGACGACTCGCCACCCGACGACTTCTCTCGTGCGGTGTCACGGCTGACGAACTTGACGAAGCGGCTCTCCTCACCGGAGGCCGTCTGATCCTGATACAACATGGCGAGGCCCGCCTCGTCGAACTTCTCGAAGAAATCCTCCCATGAGATCGCCTCCAGCGAATCCTCGCGGCCCCTCCCAGGAAAGTTGATGCGCAGTACTCCCGGCTCGCCCCCGCTTTCCGTGCGCTTGACGGTAGCGGGCTCGCCGCCTCGTGCCTCCACCCAGTGGCGAATCGTGTCGTGATCGGTGGTGTACTGACTGCTGCCTGCCATGCTGCTCTCCTCCTTTGGGAAAATGCTGATTGTCGCGGCTCGCGCGCCTCATCATAGTGGGGAGGCCTCGCCCAGACGCAGGTCGTTCCGGTCACACCTACTTCACCGGTGTTTGTCTCGTCTCTCTATGTCTGAGTACTGAGACCATCGGGGTGTTGCCTCCCGCTGCCATGGGGAAGCGTGCAAAAGCCGTACCAGCAGCAGATTAGTGATCTGCCTGTCTGCTTGGCACGCGTCGACTTTATGGTCAACTGTTCGGCACATGGCCGACCTTCGTCTCCCGTGCCGGTGCATGTCTCCGTTGAACGGCCGCGCCCATTGTCGCGTTGACATCGCCGTTTCTACCGACGAACTGGCAATGGCTCGACAGTGCCATGCGAAGGATGCGGCCGAGGATGCCACCCGCCAATCGTCTCGGAGCATGAAAAAGCCGTAGGCTACGCCTTTGGCTGCAACCGCGGCCATTCGGCAGGGGTCTATGGCAGTGCATTTCACGTGAGCGCCGGATTCAAGCGGATTATCTTGGCGGAGAGAGGGATTCGATCTCCCGGTCCTTTCGGACTCCTGTTATCAAGCCGGCTGCGTCGCCTTCGTCGTTGTTCGCTGGTGCCCGCCAAATGAGCGAATATTAGGTATTTGATCCCTCAGTGGCTCGCCAACGTTCGCCAGTGACCGCCTGAGTTGGCGTCAAGGTTGGCGTCAGTCCATGCATGCGCCGCGCCACCTCGATACGCGAGGTGGACGCTCGCGAGCCTTGACAATCTGGTCCGAGACTGCTATCTATTACTAATGAATGAGAATTCATTCAAAAGAGAGGGGGCACATGCCGAGGAGCGATGCCGCGAACCAACTCCTCCGCGAGGCGCGTCGTGAGCAGATCATCGGAGTCGCGGCGGTGGTGTTCGCGCGTCAGGGGTTGGCCGGGACCAAGATCGACGACCTCGCCGCCGCCGCGGGAATGAGCCAGGGGCTGCTGTATCGCTACTTCGCGAGCAAAGAGGAGGTCTTCACGGCGGTGGTGCAGATGCTCGACGAGGCCGGCGCGCGCTTGTGCGCCCAGGTCGCACTCCAGCCCGGCACGGCGCGAGAGCGGCTGCGCTGGTTGACCGAGCAGGTGCTCCATATCCAGTACGGCATGCCCGCGTTCGCCCTGGTGATCGCGCACGCCCTGACCAACGTGGCCGTTTCGGACGAGGTGCGCGCGATCGCGCTCCACCAAACCGAGACCCTGAGCGAGGCGTTCGGAGCGATCATCCTTGAAGGGCAGCGTTCCAGCGAGATCATCGCCGGCAATCCAGGCCAACTCGCGATGCTCTATCTCGGAGCCCTGCACGGCCTGGCGATTGGCGGACCCGCCTTCCAAAGAGAGGAGATCGGCTACCCAGACGTTGAAACGGCGATATCGTTGCTCACAGTAAGGGAGGCTTCAGATGCGAACCTATAGTTTCAGCAGGTCGCGCCGCGTTCACGCGACCCCCACGATGGTGTGGTCCATCCTCGCGGACTACCGCGGCGCTCATGCCCGAATCCTGCCCAAGGGGGCCTTCTCGGACTACGGCGTCGAGTCGGGCGGATCGGGCGAAGGGACGATCTTCCATCTCGGCTTCACGGTGGGCGGGGTGACCCGACGCCTGCACCAGCATGTTCTGGCGCCCGAGCCGGGCCGGGTGCTCGTCGAGCGCGACATCGACGGCACGGGGCAGACGACGTTCACGCTGACCCCGCTCGACGACGGCGCGAATACGCAGCTCACGATCCTCACCGAGATCCGTTCTCGTGGCGGCCTCCTCGGCGTGGTCGAACGGATGCTGTCGCGGCTGGTCGTGCCTGCGATGCGGAAGATCTATGACGAGGAGATCGACAACCTCGATCGACTCGCCCAGGCGACGACGGATGCTAGGTCTCACCGAGACCCGGAACGAGCCGAAAGCCCTGCCTGAGCAAGGCAGCAGCGCGCCGCCGTGGCGATGGACGCAGCATCGGGCGCGGCCTCACCAGTGGAGTGCAAATTCCGGGCTCAGATTCACCCGTGCCGAGCAGTGGCCGTCCGGCTCGAAGTGATCCTTGGCGTGACCAGTTTGTGCCGGTGCCACATGTTGCGATGTCGGCGTATTGCGTGTGTCCCGTTACTCTACCGCCGTGTACTATTCCAGTTGGGGGGCAAATCAGAGCCGTCCAGCACTCGTTCACGCATCATGATGGCACGGCTCGTATTGGTCCAGGCATCGGAGGCATGCAGCTGTAGAGGCATCTGAAGCGGCGCTAGCGCTTACTTCGCACGCCATGGAGGCCACTGGGAAAGCAAGGAGGTGGGCGACCTGGCGAAAGCGGAGACATTTACCTCACGCAGCGAGGTCCCGAGATAACGCGCAGGGCCGAGACGGTTCGAGCGGCGTCGCAGGTGCTATCGGACGATATGCGCCTTGTCGGCGAAAGAGCGGACGACCTCGGTGATTGGTTCGATCGGCTTGACGCCTGCCAACAGCAGATCCTCGCCGACATGACTCGCATCGACCCGGCGCTCGCGGACCCGCACCTCGCTTCCGTGTGGGTCACAACGATCGCCGAGCACTCCTAGCGGACGAGCGGAGGAGTCTATGCCTCCCTGGCCCGGCCGGTGAGCCGCGCACCATTCTCCAACAATCTCCCACGACACGGTATGCTGCGTTCACGGGCTGGCGTCAAACCCGCGAAAACGAAGAAAACGGCCCGAAGTTCTAAGAACTCCAGGCCGTTCCACTCCCGAATATTTCAAGGGCGGAGGGAGAGGGATTCGAACCCCCGGTCCTTTCGGACTCCTGTTTTCAAGACAGGTGCAATCGACCACTCTGCCATCCCTCCGGACGGCGACCATTATAGCACCACCGGCGGCGTCACAGTGTCGCCTATCGCTGTTCGCGCAGCGTCGGGAATATGATCACCTCGCGAATACTGTCCTGGTTGGTCAGCAACATCACCAGGCGATCGATGCCACCGCCGTAACCGCCGGTCGGCGGCATGCCCGCTTCCAACGCCTCGATGAAGTCTTCGTCGAGCATCTGCGCCTCGTCATCACCTCGCTCGCGCTGACGGGCCTGATCTTCGAACCGCGCGCGCTGCTCCAGCGGATCGTTCAACTCGCTGAAGGCGTTGCCCAACTCCAAGCCGGCCGCGAACGCCTGGAAGCGCTCGACCGTATCCCGCGTGCCGGGCTTCGTCTTTGCCAATGGCGAGAGGTCCAGTGGATAATCATAGAGGAACGCGGGACCCTTGAGTTTGGCGGTCGTCCCCTTCACAATCGAGTCCTTCAAGTCGTCGATCAAGCGGCCACGCCCCAGCTTGGGGTCCGCCGCGAATCCTCGCGACTGCATCGCCCTCGCCAGCGAGTCTCGGTCGGGATACAGCTCGTAGTCGATGCCAGTATGCTCAGCGATCGCCTCGCGAAGCGTCAAACGCTGCCACGGTGGCGTCAGGTCGACCGGCACTCCGAGGTACTCCAAGCGCGGCGATCCCACGACACGTTCGGCTATGAAGCAATACATCTCCTCGACCAGCGACATCACGTCTCGGTAGTCCGCGTATGCCTGGTAGCACTCCATCGCCGTGAATTCGGGATTGTGGCTGCGATCGACGCCCTCATTGCGGAAATTGCGCGCGATCTCATAGACGCGCTCGATACCTCCGACGATCAGCCGCTTGAGGTACAACTCAGGCGCGATGCGCAGGTACATATCACGGTCGGCGGCGTTGTGATGCGTGACGAACGGGCGTGCCGTCGCCCCGCCGTAGAGCGGCTGTAGAATCGGCGTCTCGACTTCGAGGAAGCCGCGCCCATTCAAGAACTCGCGCATGGCCTGAAGTGTCTGTGCGCGCGCGACGAAGATTGGCAGTTCAACATCGCGGTTCGCCAGCAGGTCGAGGTGGCGCTTGCGGTGCCTCGTCTCCGCGTCGAACAGCTTCAGATCACCGCCTGCGCCCTTAGCGGGCAGTGGCTGCAGCGCCTTCGAGAGCAAGCGGAAAGCGTCGACGTGCAGCGTCTTCTCGCCCGTTTTCGTCGTGAAGAGCGTACCGCTGACTTCGAGGAAGTCGCCGAGATCGACCAGCTTGAGGAGATTGAACGTAGCGTCCCCAACGACGTCGCGCTTGACGTATATCTGAATGCGGCCCGTGCCGTCTTCGATATGGGCGAACGTCGCCTTCCCCATATCGCGCCGCAGCATCAGCCGCCCGTCGAGCGTAAGGTGCGTGCCCGCCGATTGCAGGGCATCGAATTGCTCCAACGCCTGGGCCGCGGTGTGCGTGCGGTGACTCTCGATGGGATACGGATCAATCTGCTGGGCGCGTAGCTCCTCCAGTTTGCGCAGCCGCGCCTCACGTTCGTCTGACATGGTCCTCCGATGCCTTCCCGCGTCGTCTCACGCCCCACGCGTCGCTTCAAGTGCCGCCTCAAGTTTGCGCTGGGCAGCCGCCAGTCGCGTCAGCACTCGCTGTTTACCGAGCACCGACAGCATCTCCGGCAGACCCGGCGTCTCTTTGCGCCCACTCACGGCGACTCGAACCAGCATGAAGACCGGACCGCGATCCGGCACCTGACTCCCGTCGGCCTTGGTGCGGACGAAGCCACGTTCGCTGACGAATCTATCCAGCGCGGCCAGCAGCGCCTCCGGCTCCCAATCGGGATGCTCGGAGAGCAGCGGAATCAGCGCACCCAGCGTATCCACGCCACGCGTGGCGTCTAAGTTCTTACCGAGAAGCAGACCCGCTTCGTACTGCGGCTCGACGAAGAAGAACTTGGTCAGGTCCGGAACCTCGGCCAACGTCTTGATGCGCTCCTGGTCGAGCGTCAGCACACGCGTCACGTATGCGCGGTCCGCGACGTGCGCAACCTCCGGCACGCCTTCGAGCAGGAAAGGCATCGCGCGTTCGGTGAGCTGCTCAGGTGCCAACCGGCGAATGTACTGCCCGTTGAACCAGTTCAGCCGCTCGATGTCGAAGATCGCCGGTGAGCTGCCGATGCGAGCGATGTCAAAGGCCTTCACCAGTTCATCCAGCGTGAAAAACTCGGCAGATCCGTCATATGACCAGCCGAGCAGCACGAGGAAGTTGACCACCGCCTCCGGCAGATAGCCGCGGTCACGGTAGTCGAGCAGGGGCAGCGCGCCATGACGTTTGGCAAGCTTGGAGCGATCGGGCGCCAGCACCAGCGGGACGTGCACCACCACCGGCTCCGGCCAGCCGAACGCGCGATACACCTGTGCGTAGCGCGGCGCGCTGGAGATGTACTCCTCGCCACGGATCACGTGCGTGATGTCCATCAGGTGATCGTCGATGATGTTGGCGAAGTTGTAGGTGGGGTAGCCATCGGACTTCAACAGCACCATATCGTCGATCGTGCTGTTCTCGAAGGTGATCGGCCCGCGCAAGAAGTCCTCATAGGTTGTCTGGCCGTCGATCGGCGCCGCGAAGCGCACCACCCATGAGAGACCCGCGGCCTCGTTTGCGGCTCGCTCCTCAGGCGTCAGGAAGCGACATCGTCGGTCGTAGCGCGTCGGCTCCTTGCGTGCCTCTTGCTCGGCGCGCATCGCTTCGAGGCGCTCCTCGGTGCAGTAACAGCGATAGGCGTTGCCCTGCGCGATCAACTGCTCGCCGTATTCCCGATAGATGTCGAGTCGTTCGGACTGCGTATATGGGCCGTATGGCCCGCCAACGTCGGGGCCTTCGTCCCACGTCAGGCCCAGCCAGCGCAGACCTTCAAGGATCGCATCGAGTGACCCCGGCACCAGCCGTTTGCGATCGGTGTCCTCGATACGCAGCACGAAGGCGCCGCCGGAGTGCCGCGCGGCGAGCCACTCGAAGATCGCGGTGCGGTAGTTGCCAATATGCGGAAATCCCGTCGGGCTCGGCGCGTAACGCGTACGCACCGGGTGCTCGCTGGAGCTTCCGTGTGATGCGGCGGAGTGCGGTGAAACTGCCACGCTCCCCTCCTACTAGTAATGCCCTTGACGCTGACAACATGAACACGCTGCATGTGGCTGGCATTGGAGCCGCGATTCGCCTCACATGCGAGCGCGCCGCGCCACAGCATACCACGCCGGGCGCTCCCAACGCGGGAAGCGAGTCATGGCGCAGGTGGATGTTGTCCATCCTCGGGTTCGCGCGTCCCCAGGCTGGAGGTGGAGGGCTTGCCGCAGGACTGCCTCGGCGGTTGAGCAAGAACTGTGCATGTAGACGCAATGCGCGCAACTGGACGCCCCGACATCCTCCGGAGCGTCAGGCGCGTCCCAGTGTTCGCGTGGCGCTATCCACTGGCGGCCGCGCGACTCAACCTCACGACTGCACCCAGTACTGCCCCTCTACGTAGAGGTCGCGGTCTTCGCCGTAGGTACGCCCGATCCAGCTTGGGAAACCCGCTTGAAGAGATTGGTTGTAGGGGTCCGTACCACAATAGGGCGATACCTTGGTTTTGCAGGTTGGCGCCGGCACCGGCGCGAACGGGCATTGTAGATTCTTGAGCACTGACCCTTTGTACGGGGCGAGACCCGTGTTGCAGTTGAAGTCCGCCATTTCCAGGTCGCTCGCCATCTGGAACGTTGCATTCGGGCTCCAGTTGTAGTGCTTCGCCGACCACTGCATCACGTCGTGGAAGATGTAGCCGGCGCCTGCGATGCCGATAACTCCCGGTGTTAGGTCGCTGGAGTCGCTGTTGCCCACCCAGACACCCAGCGTCATGTAGGGCGAATAGCCCTCGGTGACGATGTCGCGCGGCCCGACGTTACCCGACGATGTGCCCGTCTTCGCCGCCAGTTGCATAGTGTCGTATGGAGCATCCAGGGTCAACGGATTATAGAGGCCAAAGTCGGGTGCGCGCGCGGGGTTATCGATCAGCACATTGGTCAGCATGTACGAGGCCTGCGGACTGATGACTTGCGTGTTCGGCGCTTTGCCCGCCGTCCACATCGCGGTCCCCGTGCTGTCTTCGATAGCAAGAATAGCGCGCGGCGGATTGCGCTTGCCGAGGTTGGCGAACGCCGCATAGGCGCCAGTCAACTGGATTAGGGGGATCGCGGTTGTACCAAGGACCGTTGATGGCCCCAGGTGGCCGGCGTCGAGCGTGGTGACCCCGAGCCGCTGCGCCATCGTCAGAATGTTCGCGGAGGTATCGGTCGTCATGCCGACGAAACTCATCGTCTCCGTCGCCCCAATATTGAGCGAGTTGGCAAGCTGACGCCGCAGCGGGAACGTGCCGCCATAGCGTTCTGCTTCATAGTCGCGAGGCGCATAGAACCCATCGCAGGCTAGCGCGTCGGGGTTCTTCACCGGCTTGTGCGTCACTTGATCCGGATCGAGAGGCGTAGGAAAGCAGACTGGCTGATCTTGCAGCATGATGCCGGGGTTCCAGCCCATCTGAAACGCCGTGGAATAGACGATTGGTTTTGTCGCCGACCCCATTGAGCGTTTGTCTGAGGTGACGACATTCACGGCGCCGGCTACTTTGGGGTCCTTACTGGTGGGGTCCACCGAGCCGACCATCGCCAGGATGTCTCCTGTGTACTGGTCAATGGCTATAGCGGCCCCATTGTGTGCATTAGCATTGCTTGGATCAGCAAGCGGAGCCTTGGTGCATGTGCAATACCATTCTTCATAGTAGGGCTTTTGAATATAATGCACCAGCGAAGCCTGCACCTCGTTCTGCAGATTGAGGTCCAGCGTGGTGTAGATGTGTAGACCCGCGGATTCGAGATGATCGATACCGAAGTCCTGCGACATGATCTGCGTGACGTACTGCACAAAATGCGGGGCTTTGTTTGTGCCGACTTGCCTGCTGGGCATCGGAGCCGTTCGTAAGGCCCGCCCACTGCTTCACCTGTTGGTTCTCGAGGATGCTCAGCACTTCGGCTCGCGCAGCCTTGAACTGATCAGTGCTGAAGTGCAGCCCGCTATTGCCCGTACCATACTGCTCAAGGTTGTTCAGCACTTCTAGCGCACGGCAATATACCAGATATTCATGGCCGTTGTTGGTGTCCTGATACCACTCTGGCCCGAAGCTCGAGATGTGAGTTTGGCAGGTGGCTCCGGGCGCCCACGGATTGCTCCACTGATCCTTGGTGCATGGCAGCTTCGTGCAGTCGGGCGTGTACCGCGTTGGCAGGTACTCCGTTGGGTTATTCGGCAGCGCGACGAGGATCGCCGCCTGCGCGAGGTCGAGCTTCTCGTTGGCCGGCGTCACCGCGCCCGTGACGGGATCAGGAGGGCTATCCTGCAAGCCGAAGTAATTGCGAGCAGCCGCCTCGATACCGGTGTTCTGGTCGCCATACGGGATCGTGTTGAGATACATCTCCAGAATGAAGTTCTTGTCGTAGGCCTGAGTCTCGGTCATGCCCACTGAGATGATCGCCTCGTTGATTTTCCGCTGCAGCGCCTTCGAAGCGTCGTCGAGCACGGCGATCTTCACGAGTTGCTGGGTGATGCCAGAGCCGCCCTGCGTCGCGCTGCCGCCAGCGTGCACGTCCGCCAGCAGCGCACGCAGCGTGCCGGTGATGTCAATGCCTGGGTTCGAGATAAAAGGTACGATCCTCGGTGTCGATGGTCGCCCATTGCACGATCGGGCTGATGTCTTGAAGCTTGCGGTAGAACTTATAGTCGCTATCATCGCCTTTGGCGACATAGATCACGTTGCCATTACGGTCGTAAATCACACTGTTGTCGTTATAGCGCAATTCGGCGATCGCCTGAATCTGACCAATGTGCGCATTGTAATAGTTCACGGCGTAGGCCATCCCGGCGCCTCCGCCGACCAGCACGACAACCGCCGCCAGGACCGCCACCATCACGCCGACCGCGATGCCAATAGGGTTCGGACGTACACGGCCCCGGCGCCACTTCGCGGTGATCATGCGCGCACGCGACCGCCGATACGGGCGCGCGGCGACTTCGGCGGCGATTTCCGGCGGGACGGGCGAGCGCCGCGGGCTTGATGGCGCAACGCGGCTGACTCGCGAGTCGTCCTGCCGCACCGAGCGCCCCACGCGCGACATCATCACGCTGAGCTGCCGCGACATCGACCGCGACACGTCGCGCGCCATGGACGCCATTGAACGGCGAGCCCCGCGCGGAGGTTGCTCGGCCGCCGCATCGCGGCCATCCCCTCGCCGCGTGCCGCCATTCGCCCCGTTGCCGCCACGCGAGGAGCCGGGAACGCTGCGCGGCCCTCCGCGACCAGCGGCGGAGGACGGACCAGAATGCTGAGGCGCAGCATCGTCAAGCTTCACCCCGGCAAGCGGTGGACGTATCAGCCCACCACCCGCACCGGAGCGACGACCGCTGGGGGCTTCTGGATCTGAGGGAACGCTAGAGCGACCGCCGATCCCCGATCGCGCGCCCGCGCCTCGGTTCGGTGGCGTCATTCCAGAGCGAGGTGAACGTCGTGGCGCTTCGTGCTCGCCGGTCGAGGATGCATAGTCCTCATCGTCCTCATCACGGCCCCGAGGAGATCTATCGCGATATGACCCCGGATAGTCCCGACCCATTTCCCACCCCTCCCTCGCGAGCCACGAGCGTCATTCGTCGAGCCCATCACGCCATCTCGGTCGGCGGAACGAAGTGTCTTAAACGAGCGTCCTTACAAAGAAAAGACCGCACATGCAGTGCGCTCCGCCGAGCGGTGCCTTCGGTTCGTGTACTGTCTGGTTCGCCGCAATTGTACCTGAGCCGCACAACCGAAGGCCGTCATCATGGGACAATCGGGGGAGGCTTACGCCGGCGATCCACACAGTTTTTACAAACGCGGCGCGTGGCTTCGCGGTTCATCCCACGTATCTTCGCGCGCTATACTCTGGTTTAGCGCAGTGCAGATCTGGCGCCAACTTATGTGCGGGAAAGAAGCGAGTCGAATGACGGACGATAGTAGCGCGTCGGCGGCGGTCGATCGTGGCAGACATTCAGGCGAGCGCCCAGATGCTCCCCCAGTGGCCTTCTTCGAATACTGGAACCAGCTCGATATGCTTAGCTGGATGGGCGCTCGCATCACCGATAGTCGCGACGGCCACGCCACGGTCTACTTCGAGCCAGGGCCGCACCATCGCGGCGCTGGCGTTGGCGGCCGTGCGGTGACGGGCGCCGTACAAGCCTACATCTTCGACATCGTCACCGGTGCCGCGGTGGCCTCGCTAGCGCACGGTACCAAGCCGCAGGTCACCGTCAAACTCGATGTCACCTTCGAGCATCCCGCCTATGACGCGCCGCTGACCTTCGACGCCTCGGTCCTGAGCGGTGGTAGGCAGATATTCTTCGTCGAGGGCGTCTGCCGCGACACCAATGGAGCCGTCTGCTCCCGCGCGATCGCCATTTACCGTCGCTTCGACAAGCGCATTCAGGCTCCGCCCACGGAGTCGCCATCGCCGGAGCGTTAGTCCGCGGGCCATGCGCGCGTCCGCCGCGCCCGCGAACACATATATCAGGGGAGCATAACATGCCGCGAATCCGTCCATTACAGCGTGACGAGGTCGATCGCGAGACGCGCGCAATCTTCGATCGCTTCCAAGAGCAGCGCGGCAACATCCCCAACATGTTCCGAACGATGGCGTTGCGCCCCGCGCTCATGGAGACCGCCGAGGCTCACATGCGCGCGGTCTTCACGACGGGCACCGTCTCCGAGCGTCTCAAAGAGCTGCTCGCTGTGCGCGTCTCGCAGATCAATGACTGCAATTACTGTTGCGCCTCGCACACCGCACTGGCCAAGAAACAGGGAGTCTCGCAAGAACTGCTTGACGCCATGTATCACGTCGACGCCCATCCCGATTACTTCACCGATGCTGAGCGCGCCGCGCTTGCCCTCGCCGAGCGCATGACTACCGACGCCCACGGTGTGGATGAAGATATCTGGGCGAACGTGCAGGCGCATTTCACCGAGGCGGAAATCGTCGAGCTCGCGGCGGTGATCGGCCTCTTCAACTACTTCAACCGCTTTTCGGACGCTCTGCGCGTCGAGGTCACGCCGTCGCCCGCTGCGTCACAAAGCCGATAAGTCACGGCAGGGAAGAGCGCTATGTCGGAATCCGAGCCAAACATGCACGCCAGCGACGAGGCGGTTCAGCCAGTCCCCGCCGACGAGGCCCTGTCGGCGCTGCTCAGCGATCTCGCGGAACTGAGTCAATATCTCTCGCAGCGCGCCCACCACACCTATGATCTCGCGCAACGCTTCGTCGACAACGCGCAGCGCAACAGCGCAAGCCGCGCCTATGACGAGCGCCAGGCGACAATGTTAGAGTATCAACACTACATCTGGGTCGAAATCGCTGGCCTCGTCGAGAGGATTCGTGCGCGCTACAGTGCCTCTCCTGACGACGGTGACTAGTACTGCATCGCCACCAAGCGCGACTACCGCGGGTTAATCGGCTGACCGTACTCGTCAAACTCGAGATAGGCGACGTCGCGCACGTGTTGGTCGTACCGCAAGCGCTCGGCAGTCTCCGCCTCCGTCCCCGGGCGGACTACGACCAGAAACCCATGCTTCCGCGGAATCAAGCGAATGGGCCGCGCTTGATGGGTGGCCAGCAGCGCCTGCGCCCGGCTTACCGTCACCCCGCTCTGGAAGAACACGGCAATGCGCCCGGGTCCGAGCAATGGCGCTTGTTGCCGGGCAGGGCTGCCCTCTACGCGCTCGACGATAGCCTGTGCGCGCTGCTCCGCCTGATCGTGCAGGCGGCGGAGGGTCGGCGTGACCGCCGCTTGTGTGCGCTGCGTTACATTGCGTGCGGAGGTCGAGAGCCGCCCAAAGGCGTCGCCCAACCGCGCCACGGGAGCGTCCGCATGCGCCGAAAGCGGGTGGGTCCCGCTCGCACTGGCCGCATGTTGATGGTGTAAAGCGCGCTCAACGCCGGGCAGCAGATCTCGCCACCACTGTCGCACTGCTTGCGCCAAGGGACGCCCGCCGGCTGCCTCTCGCTGATCCGGGTCCAGCGACGTGCGCTGCTGATGCAACTCTTGAAACCGCTCCATCCGAGGGTCGGCGAGTGCGGCGCGCGGCACACCGGGAGGCGGCGTACTCGGCGCGATGCGTCCGTCGGGCGCGGCCAGACGTTCCTGGCCCAAACCGAAGGTCGCCGGGATCGGCGGCGCCGCGCGCCCCGGCACGTCACGCAGGGCGGGTGGCCGCGCTGGCGGGGTGGGGAGGGCAGTGTGCGCTGGCCAGGCAGACACCTCTTTGGTTTGAGGGACCGGTCGCTGGCGTAGGAATGCTCGCGGTGGCAGGTAGATGGTGGGCTGATCTGCGGCGGACCACTCGTCCACCTCGTCGGCAACGCCACCCTCAAGCTCGTCCGCTATCTGGGGCACCTCGCTGGTCGCGGTGACTTCCGCTTGCACCGGCGCTGGCGTGGGCGCCACCTCGGGGTGAGGTGTTTCGGTGGTGGCACTCTGCGTTGGCGCGGGTGCCGCGGTCCCGGCGATTGGCCGCGTGACCGCCATTGCGAGCGTATTCTTGCGCGGCTCGGCAGCCAGCGGAACATGCAAGGCCGCGCGCACCATCGTCTTATCGCCGTCGTCAACCCCGTCCGCCACATACGACTGCGCGTCAGTGGCCTCAGCATTATTCGAGCGGGTGGCGCTCAACGGCCTCGTCGCGCGAGCCTGCCTCCCCGTGGCCCGCGGAGAGTTGCTAACTGTATCCGGCGTCGAGGGCTGCACAGATTGGGTGGATGCCGCGGTAGCATCTTTCGGAGCGGCCTTCGGACGCGCCGTGCGACCGGGTGATTTTGGCGGTCGTGCCATAGCAATCGCTCCTGCCGATGTGGGAAGCAAAGTAGAATGCGGCGGCCCAAAGCGATGCTGTCATGATGCGTGTCCGCCGGACCACGACAGCATACGCCCCGCGCTTAGCGAGCATGCAGACACTCGAAAGCCCGACCCATTGCGCCTTGACACACCTTTCGTCCGGCTTATGTAGCGTGCGAGCCTGGGAGGAATATCCTACGACGGCGAACGCTCGGCACTGGGATGCGTAGAAACAGCAAGATATGAGCCGAGAAGCTGTGCCGCCCGTTGTGGTGTTTGTGGAACGAGCGCATAAAACGTCATGCGGTCGCGGTCGTAGAGCGTCACCATTTGTGCGGCGCGAAGTTTGACCATATGGTGCTTCGTCGTCGCCTTGGTCAGATCGAGGTGCTCGGCAAGCTCTGTCAAATACATCTCCCGCTCCGAGAGCAAGCGCAGGATGCGCAGCCGCGTGGGATCGCCGAGCGCGAGGAAGAAGCCTAGCAGTTCATCGCCGGGGACCCTCGGATCGGCCGGCGTGTCCACGTCATGGAGCAGTGCCGGTTGCACCGGCAAGCAGAACGTTAGCGTGCCGTGACGGAAGTGATAGAACACCGCGGGACCGCTAAAGTAGCTCGGCGCAAAGATGATGCGTCGCAACCCCACGTGTCGCTGCCATTCAACGTTGTGCATCGCCACGCGGATGAACTGATCGAGGGGCAAACCAGCGCGTTGCCGCTCCAGTTCTCGCGCCTGTCGAGCCAGCGCCGACAATACCCTGGTGCGCTCTGGGGCAAAGACGGCGGACTCCCAAACGCGCAGTCCGTGGACCAATTCCGCGCGCGCCGCATCGGGATCGGCCAACATCGCGGCGACGGTGGGCCGCACCTCGTCGGCGAAGCGGCGCAGCAATTGGGTCGAGGCAGTCTCCCCGTCGGCGACGTTGTAAGTGCTCTCCTGCGCCTCGACGATCGCCGTTCGAAGCAGAGGCAACCAATCATTTCCAAGATCGTCCTGGTCGAGCAGCGCCTCCATCAGTTCCACGCTGTCGATGTTTTCGAGCCACGCAAGAAATGTGGTGACATCGCGCGGCGCGGGGCTTTCGGCGACAAGTGAGATCAGCGTCGCATGCAGTCCGCCCGAGTTCAGCGAGCCGAAGTAGCGGCAGAGCGCGCGAAAGGCGGCAGGATCGGCCGCTTGGCAGCTCTCGCGTGCCTTCGCACACCACTCCGACCCGATATCGTAGTCGGAATAGTCGCGCTCCGGTGACGCTAGCGCAACATGCAAGGTAAGCAGAAAGTCATACGTCTCGCAGGCAACAATCTCGACCTCCGGCGCCCGCGATCGGCGCAGGTTTACGACGCGCGGCTGGCGTGGATCGGTGCGTGCATCCACCTGATGGCCTCCCGTCCACTCCGCATCGCCGCGCATAGAACTTCCCGCCCCTATGGTGGCCGTGCTCACTACGATTCAGCGAGTATGTTCGCACATTGTGCTGGCCGGTGCTAGCCTGTCGACGCTCCACGGTCCGAGGAGGCCAGCGTTCCATCCTGCGCGCGCTGCAAAGTCACCGCGCTGTTGATCAAACCGATATGCGTAAACGCTTGCGGATAATTGCCGAGCATCGCGCCAGTAGCCGCGTCTGCCTCCTCGGCAAAGAGACCAAGCGGACCAGCATAGGTCAGCAGCTTCTCGAAACGCTTGCTCGCCTCCTCGACTTGGCCGCTTTGACAGAGCGCCTGTACCAGCCAAAACGCGCAGGCGAGGAAGGACCCCTCGCCACCAGGCAGACCATCATCCGCCTGCCCCACGATGGCATTGCCCTGGGCGTCGATCGAGCGATAACGATAGATCAACGCATGATCGGCGGCGAGCGCACGCATAGTCGCCGCCATCGTCCCCCGCGTCTCAGCGGCATCCCACGCGACGAAACCGGCGATCGGCATGCGCAAGTTTGAGGCGTCCAACGCGAGCGGGACGTCCACGCCGTATGCCTGGAGAAACGATGCGATCTGCTTATCGTAGCCATTGGCGATGATGTCGGCGCGAATCTCGTCTGCGGCCCGTTGCCACTGAACCGCGTGCTTCTCCGTCTTGTGGACGCCCGCGAGGCGACATGCGCGATCAAGCGCGACCCAGCACATTGCCCGCGAATACACGAATGCCCGCGGAGCGCCCCGGACCTCCCAGATACCACGATCCAGATCGCGCCAATGCTCGACCACGTAATCCGCGATAAGCGACACAAGCCGCCGCAAATCGCGGTTCGGCGCGCCGCTCCGTCGGCGCAAACTGCGAAATCCCGCATGCGTTACGTACGCATAGGCCGCGTCCAGCAGCTCGCCATAGACATCTAACTGGCGTTGACTGGCAGCGCCGTTACCGATGCGCACGGGACGCGAGCCGCGGTAGCCTTCGAGATGCGTCAACTCGCTCTCGTGCAATTGCTCGCCGAACTCTCCGCGGATGCCGTACATGATGCGCAGGTCGTCGCCGCTGCGGATGTGAAGATCATGCAGAAAGTGCACATAATCGCGCGCCTCGTCGAAGTAGCCCAGGCGCCCTAGCGCGCCAAGCGTGAACGACGAATCTCGCAGCCACGTGTAGCGATAATCCCAATTGCGCACGCCGCCGACATCCTCAGGGAGCGACGTCGTCGGCGCCGCCACGATTGCACCCGTCGGCTCGAACGTGCAGAGCTTGAGCGCCAGCGCCGATCGCCGCACCGCTTGCTGATACTTCCCCGTGTAAGCGCCTTTGGCCGACCAGTCCCTCCAATAAGCCCGCGTCTCCTCGAGGTCGTCGTCGAAGCGATGCTCAAAAAGTCGCGCGAGAAGCGTTCGCGCTTCGGCGGTGCTGCGGGCGTAGTTGAGCGCGGCGAAAAGCCCCTGGCCCGCCGCCAGTGGGACCCTAAGCTCGAGCAGATCCGCGTCGCCGCGAAGGTCGAGCGCTGCCCGATCGGCGACATGGGTGCCGCCGAACCGCACCGCCAGCGCGACAAATCGATCACCATCGGTGAGGATCACGCCCGTTCCACGCTCGTTCGAGGCGCGTTCGACGATTCTCGGGGCGTGCCGTGCGTAGTCAAAGGTGACTTTAAGCGACAATGCCACACGCACCTCGCCTTCGAGGCAGGTCGCCAGGCGATTGACGCGGTGGGCCGCCGCAACGTCGTTGCCAAGTTCGCGTTCCAGGCCGGCGGCCAGTCCGCCGTTGGACGAGCGCGAAATCAACACACCTAACCGCTGAAGGGGGTTCACGTTGGGCCGGCGCCGACGAATGGGCATGAAGTCGAGCAGTCGAAGTCGTCCAGTCTGGGTGCTGAACGTCGATTCAAGAATGTTCGTGTCCGGCTGATACGCCATCTCGCACGTCGCCGGATCTTCCGGGCAGAGCCGGAAGTAGCCGCCGCGATCCGCGTCTAACAATCGACAGAAGATGGCGGGACTATCGAAGTGCGGCATGCAGAGCCAGTCAATCGAGCCGTTCGGCGCCACTAGCGCGGCAGTGCGGCAGTCGCCTATCGCGCCGTACTCGCCAATCGGTAGATAGCGCTGAAGCTCAGCGCCTCCGAGTGATTCGCGAGCACCTTCTGCGCTCTGCATGTGTCATCTCCTCGCGCAATTCCGCGGCACACCAACCCAAAAGCCTGGTAGTTACTTGTATCCTAACGCGAGCGAGAATTCTTGGCGATGGCACAACGCGTACGCACCCGTGATGCTCTCCTGGCTCTGTCCGGGCAAAAAGCACGTGATCCGTTGCCGAAGCTCTACCTGCTAGCGTAGCATGTATGCCAGGCTCGCGTTCTGCCGTGCATTCTTGCGCTTCTGATATCCCTACGCTATGAGCATCATCCAACGCTACGCGCTCTGGCCGGGCCACGACGCGGGAGGCACACTCCCCCCGGTCGATGTCCTGGTGGCGGTCGTCGGCCTCGAATCTGTGCGCTCGGCAGACGTGCCGCCAATGCGCCAGCTCGTCGTCTATGTCCCGCCGCAATGGATCGGCGACTGGGAATCCGGCTACAAATTGGCCCCCGCCTATCAGCATCTGTGGAGTGTCGCCCCCGACGCCCTCAGATCTGTCCCCGACCCGCCACGCTACGCGCCATATCGCCCGGACGAACTACCGCCCGCCGCCAGCGGACCGAGCCCCCTGCAACGTCGGTTCAGACCTTTCCCACGCGAACCCAAGTCAACGCGGTAACTGGTGAGACACCTCATAGGCTACAGGTCCGGTCTACATCGCCAGAGAACACCGACTTGACTACAGTATGACGCACGGTTGACGTTGCGCGAGGCGAGAGTTCGCGGAGGGATCAGGAAGCGTGCGTCGCCACGACATGAAGTCGAGTCCCCAAGCTCTGCCGCTCGCCGACAACGCTGCTTCCGAGATACTTGGTGTCCTCCGCGTGATGCCTTCGGCCATCGGCCCGTCAAACGCGATCGCGCCCGCGCCCTCGGCGCTGCTGAGTGGACAGGTCTACCCGATAGCGGGAGATGCGCTTGCGCTCGGACGCGATCTCCAGAACAACGTGGTACTGCTCGATCCCGCCGTCTCGCGTTATCAGGCCGTGGTCCAGCGCGGCGACCCACAACTGGGCAATAACCAACATCTCCGGCCAAGGGCACCTCTTGGTTGGTGCAAACCGCCTGGCCCCAGGCGAGTCCAGCGCACTGGCCGCCGGCGCGGTCCTTACCCTTGGCGCGACCCGGCTGGAATGGCTTCTGCCACCTCCAACGCACGGCGATACCAGCGGACAAACGTCCGCGATCGCGGCTGCAGGAAGCCGTACGCCACCCTTGCTTGCACTAGGCGTCACGCTGCAATTCGCCCTCCGCGCGCGTCGGCACCGTGGCAGGTGGTGGGCGCTGGCACTCGCTGGCCTCGCGCTGCTTCTCGTTGGTGGCGCTTTCACCCTGGCGACGTTGGTTGTCGTCGGGCAGCAAGCGCTCGGCGCTTCTGGCGTGGGACGTGTGGTGGTGGCTCTCGCGCTCCCCTTACTCCCAGCGCTTGGCGTCGGCACGCTCGTCACGCTGATCGACCGTTACGAACGCGAACCATTCTCGCTGCTCTGTCTCGCGTTTCTCTGGGGCGCGCTGATTGGCGTCCCGCTTGCCCTCTTCGCCGAGCGTGGGGTAGACGCCGCGCTCGCCTTCGCTGGTGGGCGCGACGTACTCTTGCAGTCACTCAGCGCCGGCCTCCTTGAAGAAGGCGTCAAGGGCGCGGGACTGCTCATACTGCTGCTTGCCCTCCGCGATCAATTCGACAATGTCACCGATGGCATCATGTATGGCCTGGTCATTGGCGCGGGATTCGCCCTGGTGGAGAACTTCGCCTATCTCGCGCTGAGTCCTGCGAGTGCCTTCCCCGGACTGATCTTGGATCGCGTGCTCCTCGGCTGGCTCGGCCATTCCACGTTTAGCGCTATCCTCGGCGCCAGCCTGGGATACTGGCGCGAGACGCATACGCGCCGGGGATTCTGGCGGGCGGTGCTCCTCGGATTCGTCGCCGCCGCCGCGCTCCACATCGTGTTTGACGTGATCGTGCTCGCGGGAAGCAGCGCCGCCACGAACTTAGCGCCGTCTCCTGCCGCGATGCTCCTCGTGCTACTCGGCGCCTATGCGCCGCTCTTTGGTGCGCAGGCCCTGCTCCTCCGCACGCTGCGCTCATCACTGCGGCGCGAAAGTGAGACCATTCGAACCTATCTCGCGCCTGAGGTTCTCTCAGGATCGGTTACTCCAGAGGAGTACATCACCGTGCAGGATGCCACGATACGCCTCGCGGTCGAGCGACGGCTGCTCTTCGATGGTGGACTCCGTGCCTACCGCCTCGGCTACTCGCTCCACCAAACCCTCATCGGTCTTGCCATGCGCAAATGGCATGTGGCGGCAGGTGATCCTCCCAAGTTGGGGCAGTGGCAGCCAGAAGACGCCTATCGCCAGCGTATCGCCACCATACGTGCCGCGCTCACTATGCGATCGAACGCCACTCGTTGATCCCACAGCGTCACTGCTCTAATCTTGAATTGTGCATGTTGCATAAAAATACACGCTCTAACGTGTCTATACTTGACATCGCCAAGCCTTGACCCCAGCAATAGAATCGAGATTGGATGTTGCGTTGTGCAGTGTGCCCTGAGGTGCGCCGAGCATGACGCCCTATCTCGTCAGTTCTGGGGGAGCGATTCATGACGGCAAATCCCGCGGATGTGGTGCGGATGCTCAAAGAAAAGGGCATCCGCATGGTGGACTTCAAGTTCACGGACGTACCGGGGACGTGGCAGCACTTTAGTGTGCCGGCGCGCGTCCTCGACGAGACGCTCTTCGCAGAGGGCATCGGTTTCGACGGATCGAGCATTCGCGGCTTCCAGGAGATCAATGAGAGCGACATGCTGCTCCTGCCCGATCCGGAGACCGCGATGCTCGACCCCTTCACCGCCGAACCAACCCTGAGCCTGATCTGCGATGTCACGCAGCCCGGCGCCCGGCGCGATCCCTATTCCCGAGATCCGCGCTATATCGCCCGCAAAGCCGAGGCGTATATCGCCTCCACCGGCATTGCCGACAGAGCCTATTTCGGCCCCGAAGCCGAATTCTTTCTCTTTGACGACGTAAAATTCCGTTCGTCGCAGAACGAGCAATGGGCCGTTGTGGATAGCGAAGAAGGACATTGGAATTCGGGCAGGAACGGCACTGCCAATCTCGGCCACCGTATGCGCCCGAAGGAAGGTTACTTCCCCGTCGCGCCGAACGACACCCTGCAAGATCTCCGCACCGAGATGGTGCTGACGATGGAGGCGTGTGGCATTCCCGTCGAGGCGCAGCATCACGAAGTCGGCGCCGGTGGGCAATGCGAGATCGACATGCGCTTCGACTCGCTGCTGCGTATGGCCGACCGCGTCATGCTCTACAAATATATCGTCAAGAACACCGCACGCCGCGCGGGCAAAACGGCGACCTTCATGCCCAAGCCGATTTTCGGTGACAATGGCTCTGGCATGCACGTCCACATGAGCCTTTGGAAAGGCGACACGCCGCTCTTTGCCGAGCCCGAGGGCTACGCCGGCATCTCCGAAATGGCGCGGCTCTTCATCGGTGGCCTCCTCACCCACGCGCCCGCCGTGTTGGCGCTTGCCGCTTCCACCACCAACAGCTATCGTCGGCTGGTGCCAGGCTACGAGGCGCCGGTAAACCTGGTCTACTCGCAGCGCAACCGCTCCGCCGCCGTGCGTATTCCCATGTACTCAGACAATCCGAAGGCCAAGCGCGTCGAGTTCCGGCCGCCGGACCCCACCTGCAACCCCTACCTGACCTTCTCAGCCTTGCTCATGGCCGGTCTCGACGGCATCAAACGTGGCATTCTGCCTGAGAAGCACGGCTTCGGTCCCGTCGACCGCAACATCTACGAGATGTGCCCCGAAGAGAAGCGCGAGATCAAGTCGGTCCCAGGTTCGCTCGATGAGGCGCTTTCCGCCTTGGAGCTCGACCACGAGTTCTTGCTCGCTGGTGACGTGTTCACCACCGATCTCCTCGGCAAGTACATCGAGATGAAGCGCGAGCAGGCTGCCGAAGTGCGTCTGCGCCCGGCGCCGTTGGAATTCGCACTCTATTACGACGCGTAGACAGTTCGCAGAATGTGGCGTTCGCGAGGGGTGGGTCCGCTCATGCGCGGCTCACCCCTTGCCACATTTCCGCCTCGGTCGATCATCTCGCCGCGCCGGTCGCCTCTGGTTTGGATGATACAATTGCAGCTATGGACACGCAGTTCGCCGAGCGCATCTTCCTCATCGGCCCAACCGGCAGCGGCAAAACAACCGTAGGCCGCGCCGTCGCCGCGCTGCTCGGCTGGCGCTTCGTCGACACCGATGGCCTCGCGGAGTCAGCCGCGGGCAAGAGCATCCCGGCAATCTTCGCCGAGGACGGCGAACCCCACTTCCGCGAGTTGGAGTGCGCTGCGCTGCTCGAAGCCGCCGCGAGCGACCGCACTGTTATCGCGACCGGTGCGGGTATCGTCGAGCGCCTCCAAAACCTGGACCTGATGCGCAGTCGCGGCTGGGTCGTCCTGCTGAGTTGCGACGCGGCAACAGCGCTGAGGCGAGTGCGCGCGGATGCCGCGGCCCGCAGCATTAGTGTCGGCGCCATGCGTCCGATGCTTGCCGATGACGATCCCCTACCCCACGTCGAATCCCTGGCAGCGCGACGCAGTGCGAGTTACCAACTGCACGATGAGTACGTAGACACCGGAGACATCGCGCCAGACGCGGCGGCTCAGCGCATCGTCGCGGGTCTCACCGGGCGCGGCCTGATCCCGCCTGCTGGTGCCCACTCCCATACGCGTGCGGTCGCCAGTGATGGCTTCACCTATGATGCGGTCGTGACCTGGGGCACTTTCGCGACCTTGGGCGAGCGCCTGCGTGCGCTGAGCAACCGTGGGCGCATCTTCATCGTCGCCGACGCGACCGTGCTCGCGTTTTACCAACGTCCTTTGCATGAGATCTTCAAGCGAGCCGAGATCACCGAGATGATCTATAGTGTTCCCTCAGGCGAGACGAGCAAGTCCAGCGAGCAACTGAACGCCGTCTACGACTGGCTGGCGGAGCGGCGCGCCGAGCGAGGCGATCTCCTCGTCGCCATCGGGGGCGGCGTTGTTGGTGATCTGGCCGGGTTCGCCGCCGCGACCTACCTGCGCGGCATCCCGCTCGTTCACGTGCCGACGACGCTGCTGGCCCAGGTAGATTCCTCGATCGGCGGCAAAACCGGCATTAACCATCCCCGCGGCAAGAACCTGATCGGCGCGTTTTACCCGCCGCGTCTCGTCATCGCCGACCCGGCCGTGCTCCTCAGCCTTCCCGCCCGGCAGCGCGCCGAAGGCTGGGCCGAGGTCGTCAAGCTCGGCGTCGCCCTCGATCTAGCCTACTTTCTACGGATAGAGCGCGAGGTCGACGCGCTGCTCCGCATGGAGCCAGCCGCGCTCACCGAGGCAATTGCCGGTTCCGTCGCACTCAAAGCGTCTGTGGTTGAAGGCGACGAGCGTGAGACGGACGGCGGGCGGCGTCATCTACTCAACTACGGCCACACCATCGGCCACGCCATCGAGGCCGTCGCGGGCTACGGCTCATGGCTCCATGGTGAGGCCGTCGCGGTGGGCATGTCAACTGCTGCTCGGCTCGGCCTGCGGTTGGGCATCACGCCGCGCGAGGTCGTCGATCGCCAGGATGCGCTGCTGCTGCGTTTTGGCCTCCCCATTCGCGCCGACGGCATGCTGGTAGACGCGCTGCTCGCAGCCGCGCTGTGGGATAAGAAAGTCAGCCGCGGCAAAGTGCGTTGGGTGCTCCCCACTCGCCTCGGCGAAGCCACCATCGTGAGCGACGTAGCGGAGTCCGACGTGCAAGCCGTCTTGCAAGAGATCGGCGCCGTCGCGTAGCATGAATCATCGACGCCGTCGGTGAAGCATCCTGTATGTCCGGCCATCCCATGCGGAATTGGTGGCAAACCATCCATGAGTGAAGCGACGAATCCCGCGCTCCTGCGCTTCCTGGCCGTTCACGGTCCCAACCTCAACATGCTCGGCAGGCGCGAACCGGCGATCTACGGCACGACCACGCTCGACGAGATCAACCAGCGCCTCGTCGCCCGCGCCCGCGAGCTCGACTGCCAGATCGACACGTACCAATCCAACTCGGAGGGAGCGCTGATCGACTTCCTCCAGGCCGAGGCTTCCAGCGCCGCCGGAGTCATCATCAACGCCGGTGGTCTCACGCACTCCAGCGTCTCCCTGCGCGACGCCCTCGCCGGTACGGGCCTTCTCGCCGTTGAGGTGCATCTCTCCAACATCTACGCCCGCGAGCCATTTCGCCACACTTCGTTGCTCGCGCCCGTGTGTCGTGGTCAAATATGTGGCCTCGGTTGGCGCGGCTACCTACTGGCGCTTGAAGCCCTTGCCGCCTTGGTTCGCGAAGAAAGCAGCATACGCTGGACCGCGAAGCCACTCACACAACCGCCGTCGGTCGACCCCAGTGCAGCAAAGAGAGGCAGACCCCTATGAGCGTCGCCGACCACTTGAACGTCGCCGATCGCATCCTTACCCACGAACGCCGCGTCCAGCGCGTAACCGACGCGCTCCACGCGCAAGGACTCGATGCGCTGCTCGTCACGAACCCGGAGAATCGCCGCTATCTCAGCGGCTTCACAGGTCACGATTCCGGCGCAGACTCTGCCGGCGCACTGGTCATTGCTGGCGGCGCCGTTTCACTGATCACCGACGGACGCTACACCGAGCAGGCGGAGAGCGAGTGCGCGGGCGTGACGATCATCCGCCGTGAAGGCGACCTCGCCCCCGTCGCAGCTCGACTAGTGGTCAATTCCGGCGCCGCCCGTTTCGGAGTCGAAGCGGCTCACCTCACCGTGGCGCTACGCGACGATCTCGCCGCCGCGCTCGCCAGTCAGTCGGGAGGGTCCGCGCCCGCACTCGTGCCAACCCGTAGACTTGTCGAGCCGCTGCGCGCCGTAAAAGACGCCGACGAGATCGCCGTTATCGAGCGTGCCGTTGCCATTACCGATGAGACCTTCACCCACCTCTGCGGCTACCTCCAGCCCGGCATGACAGAACGCCAGGTTGCCCGCGAGATAGACCGCTACATGCGCGAGATGGGCGCCGAAGGCATGGCCTTCGATCCGCACGTCGCCAGTGGACCCAACGCCGCGCTACCACATGCCACGCCAACCGACCGCACACTCACCCTTGGCGAGCCGGTCATCATCGATATGGGCGCCCGCGTTGCTGGCTACTGCGCCGACATGACCCGCACAATATGTCTGGGCGAACCCGGAGACGATGCCCGCGCGATCTACGACGCGGTGTTGGCAGCCCTCGAAACCAGCGAGGCGGGCATCAAGCCTGGCATTACCGGCGCTGCGGCGGACGCGTTCGCCCGCGATTCGCTCTCCGCCGCGGGTTACGGCGATCAATTTCTCCATAGCCTGGGCCACGGTGTCGGCCTCGAAATCCACGAGGACCCGCGCCTGCGCAAACTCGCCGTCGATCAGGTGCTTGAGCCCGGAATGGTGATCACCATCGAGCCTGGCGTCTACATCGCTGGCTGGGGAGGTGTGCGCATCGAAGATACCGCCGTCATCACCGAGGACGGCATCCGCGTGCTCAGCACGTCGCACAAGCGCTTCAGCCTGCCGCGGTAAACACCACTGGATAGCTATTCGCGCGCCACGAAGTGAGAAAATGCGCGGCGCTCCCGGTCGGTGATAGAATAGACTTCGGCCCTCCTGCCCTAGTCCGGCAGCGGCTAAAGTCAACGCGTGCTGGTTTGCTTTACGGCAACCAAGCTATACCGCGCAATGAAGACGAAGCGCAGCTACGAGCAAGCTGCTGCCCGTCGTTGCGCGCGAGCGACATGGGGATGGAGGGAACATGATCTCGACCGGTGATCTCAAAAAGGGTATCTCTGTAGAACTTGATGGCGCGCTCTGCACCATCTTAGACTGGCAACACATCAAGATGGGCCGCGGCGGCGCCATCGTCCGCATCAAATTTAAGAACCTCCGCAGCGGATCGATCTTCGAGCGCACCTTCGACGCAGGCGAGCGTTTCCCCCGCGCATACCTCGAGCATCACACTGTGCAGTATTCGTACAGCGATGGTGACAACTACTACTTCATGGATCAAGACTCCTACGAAATGGTGCAGCTCACCGAGGAGCAACTCGGCGATGCGAAGCAATATTTGCTGGATGGCATGAAGCTCGAAATCCTGTACTATAAGGAGGAGCCGCTTAGCGTCGATCTGCCGACCACGGTTGACCTCACCGTCACCTACACCGAGCCGGGCTACAAGGGCGACACCGCCACCGGCGGCTCAAAGCCTGCCACCGTCGAGACTGGTCTCGTCGTGCAGGTGCCACTCTTCGTCACCACCGGCGAGAAGATTCGCGTCAAGACGGACACCGGAGCCTATGTCGAGCGTGTGGGCTAGTAGGCGACGCGGTCCAGAATATCGACCAGGTAGATTCGGAGGGCGACCATGGCGCGTGAGCGCGCGGAGCGTACAAGCGCTGCATCACAGGCCGACGCCAATCTCAGCGTCGCCGTGGTGCACCAGCTCGTGAAATTGATGGCATCTGGAGACCTCGAAGAGATCACCATCGAAGAGCCGGGCGAAGGCGTCAAGCTCACCCTGCGCAAGCCAGCTCCGGTCGCCGTCTCGATGTCCGACGCCGACTACGAAGGCTATGAAGCGAGCGAGTCCGCCCAAGCCGCCGAACCGCAGGAGCCACGTCGCCGCGAGGTGCGCTCGCCGCTGGTCGGCGTTTTTCGCTCAAGCATGAAGCCAGGCGCGAAACCACTCGTTGCCCTCGGCAGCCCCGTGCGCGAGGGGCAGACCGTCGCCGCCGTCGAGGCGCTCGCGATCTACACCGAGGTCGAAGCGGCCGAGAACGGCACCATTCGTGAGATTCTCGTCGAGGACGGCCAGGCCGTCGAGTATGGCCAGCCGCTCTTCGTACTGGAGCCTTAATCGTGTCACGCCATGCGTGTCGACGAAGCCATCTGGGCTAGCCGGCAGCCGTACATGTGGTACGAATGTTTCAATGGCGGCCTCCGTGTCGTACGATATGACGCGAGGTCGCCTTTGCGTTTCCTCGATCCCACGTCCTGCGGATACTTGCGGCATGCGATTCCTGCGGCTCAGCGTCGCAGCCACGTCGTCTCCAGTCACCAGTGCGGAAGTCTACCGGAGTTCCACCGATCATGCGCATCGTCGCCGTCAGCGAGGTTACGCGCTACGTCAAAGACCTGCTGGAAGAGGACTATCTCCTCCAGGATATCTGGATCCGTGGCGAGGTCTCCAACTACTCACAGCCTCCTTCGGGCCATCGCTACTTCTCGCTGAAGGACGAATTCGCCACACTCCGCTGCGTGCTCTTTCGCGGAACAGCGGGCGCTGCCCCACCCATGCGCAACGGTATGTCCGTCGTGGCGCATGGGCGCATGAGCCTCTTCGAACAGCGCGGCGATTACCAGTTCTACGTAGACGCCGTCGAAGAGGCTGGTATCGGCGAACTGCACCTGCGCTTCGAAGAACTCAAGGCTCGCCTTGATGCCGAGGGCCTCTTTGCGCCCGAGCGGAAGCGAGCCCTGCCGCCGCTTCCGGCCACGATCGGCGTCGTCACCTCTTCGAACGCTGCCGCCCTCCGCGACATCCTCCGCACGCTGCGATTGCGCTGCCCACTTGTCCGCGTGATCCTCGCGCCAACGCTGGTTCAGGGCGATGGTGCGGCGGAGCAGATCGCCGATGCCCTCGACGCCCTCAACGCGCACGGCGAAGCGGACGTGATCGTGCTGGCGCGCGGCGGCGGCTCGATCGAAGAACTGTGGGCTTTCAACGAGGAGCCGGTGGCCCGCGCCATCGCTCGCTCGCGCGTCCCCGTCGTCACCGGCGTCGGACACGAAACCGACTTTACCATTGCCGACTTCGTCGCCGATCTCCGCGCCTCCACGCCCACCGCCGCCGCCTCCGCCGTCGTCCCAGATGCCTCGGACTGGCGCGCCGCATTAGAAGCGACCCGCGATCGCCTGGCGTATCTGATCGCTTCGCAAGTCGACTCCGAACGCCAGCGCCTTGCCACGGTGAACCATCAACTCGAGCGCGCGAGTCCTTATCAGCGGCTCGCCGAAGCGCGCCAACAGATCGACGAAGCGCTGCAGAGCATGCGCGTGCGTACCGAGCATCGCATCGAGCTGCGCCGCGAGCAGCTCCGCGGCACGACCCTTCGCCTCCATGCGCTGAGCCCGTTGCTCACCATCGGGCGTGGTTTTGCCGTTGTGCGCCGCGCATCGGATGGTGCCAACGTCGCCAGCGTCGCCCACGTCGCCCCGGGCGAAACGCTCACCATCCAGGTTGCCGACGGCGTCATCGTCGCCGACGCCACGCGTGTTGACACGACTGAAGCAGCGAAGACGCCCGCGGCAGCGGACAAGGAGCATCGACCATGAGTGCGGAAAGACGGCGGCGCGCGACACAGAACGTTGCCCCCAACAATGGCGCGCACCCCGATGGCGCCCATCCCGAAGAGCCGCTGGCCTTCGAAGAGGCCCTGGGCAGGCTGGATGAAACCGTCGCCGCACTCGAAGACGGGCAACTGCCGCTTGACGAGGCGATCCGCCTCTACGAAGAAGGCGTTCGGCTCGCCCAGCGCTGCCAGCATATGCTCGACACCGCCGAACTGCGCCTCCAACGCTTGCGTCCCGCTTCCGATGGCGCACCCGGAGACTTCGTCGTCGAAACGTTCGAGCTTGACGTCCGCGAATAACCGACCGTCATCTTCTCGGATGATTCCCCCGACGCATGCCGCCACCAGCGCCCTCGCGCAGATGTGCGGGGAAAACGCCGCGTGACGTGCTGGGGCGCCATTTCTAGCGCCCGCCCTCAGATTTTGTCCGCCCCGCTGCGTTACGACCGCCTCGCCGCGTGATCCCTTACCGCCACGCCGTGCCAAGCACTTCGCGCCCGCTGAGATACGGACGCAGCGCCGCCGGCACGCGGATCGTCCCATCCGCCTGCTGGTGATTCTCCACCAGCGTCAGAATCGTCCGCGCCGAGGCGAGCGCCGTATTGTTCAGCGTGTGGACGTAGCGCACGACGCCGTCCTCGCCACGGTAGCGCAGGTCAGCTCGCCGCGCCTGATAGTCGTGGAAGTACGAGTCCGAGTGCGTTTCCCGGTAGCGCCCCTCCGACGGTATCCACGTCTCGATGTCGTAGCCCTTCACCTTCGCGTCGCCAAGATCGCCGGTGCAGATGTTCACTACACGATAGGGAAGCTCCAGGGCACCCAGCAACTCCTCGGCGTTCGCCAGCAACTCCTCGTGCCAGCGCACCGACTCCTCGTGATCGGCACGGCAGATAACGTACTGTTCGACCTTCTCGAACTGATGCACCCGCAGAATGCCTTTGGTATCTTTGCCATACGTGCCAGCCTCGCGCCGGAAGCAAGGCGACCACGCCACGTAACGCAGCGGCAGCTCCGCTTCGCGCAGAATCTCCCCGCTGTACATCCCGGTGATCGACACCTCTGCCGTCCCGACAAGAAAGAGTTCATCCTCTTGCACCGCGTAGACCTGATCGCGGCCTCGCGGAAACTGGCTGTTGCCGATAAAACAGAACTCCTTGGCCAGTGCCGGCACGCTCAGCGCCTGGAATCCCTTACGCGTAATGCGATCCAGCGCGAACTGCAAAAGCGCAATCTCCAGCAGCACCGCATCGCCCTTGAGGATGTAGCTCCGCGACCCGGCCACTTTCACCCCACGTTCGAGGTCAAGCATGTCCAATGCGCGCAGCAGCGTCACATGATCGAGCGGTTCAAAATCGAAGACGCGCGGCGCTCCCACTCGCCGCAGCTCGACATTATCCTCTTCGCTTGCCCCCTCTGGCACACTCGCGTCAGGGATGTTCGGCACGAGCAGCAGCATCTCGTGAAGTCGTGCCTCCAGATCGCGTTCTCGCGGCTCTAACTCCTTCAACGTCGCGGCGACTTCACGTCCACGCGCGATAGCGATTCCGCGCGCAGCTTGATCCGCTCCAGCATCGCGGATCGCCTGGTTCACGCGATTCTGCTCCGCGCGCATATCCTCCGCCAAGCGGCGCGTTTCGCGCAACTGCGCGTCGAGCAGCAACAACGCGTCCACGTCCACCGCCGTCTTACGACGTAGCGCCACCTCCTTGATCAGATCGGGATGTTCACGAATAAAGGCGAGATCCAACATACTTCCCTCCACCGGCCGAAGTGGCCGCGATTCCATGAAAATGCGCCGCCCATCGCAAAGGACGGACGGCGCTCGTTTCCGTGGTGCCACCTTCGTTCGCCGGCGCGGGCCTGGTGCATTCGTGCCTCGTGCCAGCCTCAAACGCCCGCTAACGCTGGGCCACGTCCTCCCTTTTACGCCCAGACAGGGGTGTCTGAGGAGGAAGCTCGCGAGGGGATTTCCAGCCAGGTAGCCGGCGCCGCGTCACAGCAATCCGCGGCTCTCTGAAGTCCGGCCAGGCGTACTCGTCTCACGTCACAGCAGTCACAGTATGCGATTGTGATCGTCATCCTATGCCGCTTCGCCGCGACCTGTCAAGAATGGGTAGATCGTAGCCGCATCGCCCTCTCCCCATGCACCCGACCACGCACGTTGTGGCGTCGTCCCCAGAGTCGAGCGCATGATCGTCCTCCCATCACGCGGAAAACGCTGCATCGACCACCACGGAGAGACCCGCCCCTTGCGCTCCTCCGCTTCCTTGCGATATACTTCGCATTAGAACATATGTATAAAGTGGATCGGTGCCACCTCACCCCTTGCTTGTGTGTAGCGCATCTCTCGCTTATCCCCAGCGTGCCTACGGCATCGCCTACCGAATGTGTTTTCGTCGAGCGTATCGGAGGTACTTCCGCTTTCCCCACACTTCCGCCGTATGGACCCATCTTCCGCGTGAATTGGCTCAGGCCCACCGTTCCTCGATGAAAAAGCGGAAGAAAACGGAAATTCCTTTCCGCGGGAGAACCTTCAGAAGAACCTCCCCGACGCTGGCGCACCAGGGTGCATGCCGTTCGCCGTCGGTCCCCTGCCGAGCATCTTCAGCCAGGCGCTTCTTTCCGCACGCTTCTGGCCCATAGTCGTGTCGGCAGACCGCCTCATCCTCGCTGCGTTAAAGGTCTAGCGTCCACAGTCGCAGCTTCCGCAGACACCAAAATGGGCCGGAGACGCATCCCCGGCCCTCGTTCCACGCACGTGCCGCTCGCTATGCCGTCGGAGTTGACGCGCTCGGCACACGAGTCGCGGTCGCGCTCCGCGTCCGCACCTTGGGTACCTTCACCATCGTGCGCAGGCAGCGCGTGCATACATACACGTTCTTCACCACACCGTTGATCGTCAGGCGGCGATGCTGCACATTCACCAAGAAGCGCCGCCGGGTGTGCCGGTTGGAGTGGCTCACCTTGTTGCCGTACTGTGGGCGGCGCTTACATACATCACAGCGGTTAGACATCGTGGAGATCCCTTCATCCTCAAGGCGCCGCGCCATCCGCGATCGTCACTCGGGCACCAGGCGCTTACATGGGCGTCAACGTGAAGCATGCTCGGCGGAACAACGCGGTCGGCGAGCATCGCTCCGATGCATTCATCTTGCGAGCGATTGACCAGCCGCAGGCGGGATGTTACCATCACGTCGCGGGCCGTTTCTCTGCGGTGCTGGTGCTATGTGACGTCTACGTCGCCCAACAAGGCAGCCCAATCAGTATAACATGGCACTATTGCCGGCGCAACGCCATGCGCTTATGCGTCTCACACGTGCTAGAATGCGCTAACGTCTCGCGGGCGCGCGCAGTCGACACGCGATGGCGCGTGCAGCGCTCACCATCGCGCGATACTACTGCTTGTGAGACGCCGAACATCGAAAAGGTTTCAGCGGACTCAACCCAAGTTACGATCGTCGTCGTCGTGACGCCGGCGCACCGGAGCGCACAGGGAAACGGAGGGCGGGAGTTCCCCGCGAACCTATGGCAGCACACTTCTTCTCACGCTTCGGGCGTTCACAAGCAGAGCAATCGAAACCGCCAAGCGTCTACAACGGGCAGGACTTCAAAGGCGCGATCCTCGCCGGCCACGCCTGGCTTGAGCAGCATCGCGAGATGATCAACGCCCTCAATGTCTTTCCCGTCCCTGACGGCGACACCGGCACCAACATGTCGCTGACCATGCGCTCCGCCACCGGCGAGATCGCCGATTCCAGTGAAACCTCCGCCGGCGTCGTTGCCGAGAAACTTGCTCGCGGCGCGCTGATGGGTGCTCGCGGCAACTCCGGTGTGATCCTCTCACAGATTCTGCGTGGTGTCAGCGTCGGATTGGCGAACAAAGACTCCTTCACACCAGTCGAGTTCGCCTCAGCTCTGCAAGAGGGATCGAAACTGGCATATGGTGCGGTCAACAAGCCCGTTGAGGGCACGATCCTCACCGTCGCCCGCGAAAGCGCCGAGGCCGCCGTTGCCAGCGCCTCCCGCGGTAGCGACATGCAGACGACGCTGGGTGACACGGTGACCGCCGCCAAATCCGCGGTCGCCAAAACTCCCGACCTGCTGCCGCTGCTCAAACAGGCCGGAGTCGTCGACGCCGGCGGACAGGGCCTTGCCTCTCTCCTTGAAGGCATGTGGCGTTACGCACGTGGCGAGTCCATCCAGATGACGCGTGCCGAACAGACCGACGGGCATGCCGAGATCCACCGCGGCGATGTCACCATCGAGGAGGAGTTCGGCTACGAGGTCGTCTTCCTGCTCCACGGCGAGAACTTGAACGTAGAAGTCATCCGCGAGACCATCACCGAGATGGGCGGCGTTTCTACCGTCGTCGCCGGAGATTCAACGCTGCTGAAGGTGCACACCCACACCGAAACGCCTGGTCGCATCCTGGATTACGGCGTCAGCCTCGGCAGCTTGCAAGACATCAACATCGAGAATCTGCAAGAGCAGAGTCTGCGCTATGCCGCCGCCAGTGCCCGCGAGCACGGCCGCGCCGCGCCCACCCCACCTGCCGCAGTACCTTCCAGTGCGCCAACCACTCTCGATGCGCCGCAGCCTCGCCTCCTCGGCGAAGTCGGCGTGGTCGCCGTCACGTCCGGCGACGGGTGGAGCAAGCTTTTCCAAAGTCTAGGTGTCTGGGGGCTCGTCCCTGGTGGTCAGACGATGAACCCCAGCACCCAGGATCTTCTGCAAGCCGTCGAGGCCTGCCCTGCCTCGAAGGTTGTCTTGCTGCCGAATAACGGCAACATCATCCTCAGCGCGCGGCAGGTGCAGGCGCTCACCCAGAAGACGGTCCACGTCGTGCCGAGCGATTCGCTCCCGCAGGGGGTGGGCGCGCTCCTCGCCTTCAGCCCCGAAGCGGATTTTGACGCCAACTGCTCCGCGATGGATGCCGCCATCAGCCGCGTCGTCACCGCCGAGATTACGCAAGCGGTGCGCGCGGCGGTTATCGATCAGGTCAACGTCGCCGAAGGCGATTTCATCGGGCTGGTCAACGGGAAATTGGTCGCCTCCGCGCCCGATCGCGCATCGGTGATCGACGATACTCTGGCGCACATGTCGGCGGGCCAACACGAGATATTGACCATCTACTTCGGCGCGGACGTCACCGAAGCCCAGGCGAACGAATTGGCCGCGCGCATTAGAACCAGCTACCCAAACTTGGAGGTTGAAGTCGTCGAGGGCGGCCAGCCCTACTATGCCTACATCCTCTCCGCCGAGTGACGCGCTTGCGGCATCTCGGCGACCACACGACCAATGCATACCGCTCGCGTTCGACGAAGGGGAAGGTGACTTGTGGCAGTTCGTGTCGTTGTCGATAGCACAGCGGACATTCCACCCGATCGCGCCCGCGCGCTGAACATCGAAGTCGTCCCGTTGACCGTGCATTTCGGTGACGAAACCTATCGCGACGGCGTCGATCTCGACGGCCCGGCCTTCTATCAAAAGCTTGTCGCCACCTCCCAACTCCCGACGACCTCGACCCCCTCTCCGGGAGCGTTCGAAGAGGTCTATCGCGGTCTCATTAAAGGTGGCGCTACGGGCATCATTGCCATGCACATCGGCTCCGATCTCAGCGGTACGTACTCAAACTCGCTTACCGCAGCGGATCGCATCAGCGCCGAGGCTGGCGTGCCTATCGACGTAATCGACTCGCGGCAGGTCAGTGGCGGAATAGGCATCCCTGCCGAGATCATTGCCGCCGAGGCGCAGCGCGGCGCCAGCCTGGAATCGCTCAAGGCCCACGCCTCAAGTCTCTTTAGTCGCATCCGCGTCTACGCCGTCCTCGACACCCTCGAATTCCTCAAGCGCGGCGGCCGCATCGGCGGGGCAGCCGCCTTCCTTGGCACGCTACTCAGCATGAAACCGCTGCTTGAAGTGAAAGACTCCCGTGTCGTCGCCATTGAGCGGGTACGCACGCGTTCCAAGGCGCAGGAGCGCATCGGCCAAATTGTCGCGGCGCTCGGCCCGCTCGAGGCGCTTGGCATCGCCAAGAGCGACGATGCCATCGGCGAGCAGCTGCAGTCCGTCGTCCGAACCTTCTGGAAGGGCGAGATCGCAGAGTTTAACCTCGGCGCTGTCATTGGCACGCATGCGGGCCCCGGCGCGGGCGCAATCGTCGCACTGCTGCAGGCGCCCGAGGCGCTGTCGTAGGCTGCCGAATCAGCGAGCAGGAGTGGGCGCCATGCCGAGGTACTTCACCCGCGAATCGGCACAGGCGCTGCTGCCGACAATCGTGCCGCTCTTGCTCGAAATCCAGGCTCTTCGCCAGGAGCAAATAGCACACGCGCGTCCATCAACGGAGCTGCGCGACCGCGTGAAGAGCAACGGCCACATCGCGCCAAATGCGGGCGCCGCGGAACTCGACGAGCTGCACCACATTGTCGAGCGACTTGAGGAGCGCCTCCACGAGATTACGGCGCTGGGTGTGCTTGTCAAAGACCTCGACAGCGGACTGATAGACTTTCCCTGGCTCCGCGACGGGAACGAGGTCTATCTCTGTTGGAAGCTCGGTGAAGGCGAGCGCATCCAGTGGTGGCACGAGATCGAACGTGGGTTTGCCGGCCGTCAACCACTCGACCCCGCACTCTAGACGCGCCGTTACAGAGTGACCCGTCCATTTCCGGCGGGCATGGTGAACCTCAGGAATCCGCCAAACGCCAGTCGGGTACAGACGACCGCGATGGTGAAGTAGACCACAAGTGCGAGCAAGAAGAGCATCTCTCCGCGCGCGAAGTCGGCGGGCGCGCCCGATGTGCGTGTGAACAGCGCAAGTGCCGCCGTCACTACCGCACAGCAGACGGCGAGGCGCGGACCCAACTCCCAGAAACGCCGACTCATCTTCTCGCGGCGCGTCGAGACCACCCGCGACGCCGCCCAGACAGGTGCCAGGAACATCAGCCCCAGCCACACCAACGGAGCGAGCACGCTCAACGGCGCGGGCCAGAGCGACACAGGCAACAGCGCCACGATCCGCCCCAGCGTGAAGAGTGCCACCGCCTCAGCCACCGCGCGAGGCATGGAGGTCCGCTGCCAGATTCGGCTCTGCCGCCTTGCAGGGCGTTTCGGCGCTGCGGCGGCCACATTGAGAGTTGGTTCGGGCAACGGTTGTCTCCTGCATGTGGACTCAGCGCCAGGTACGGAGCATGCGGCGCGCACATGCCAACGCATCCTCGCAATATGCATTATAGTGCGGGCGAATTCGTGGAGTTGCCAACCGCTACCGTAGCCAGTCCTCGTCGTCGCCCGAGTCAACTGGTCGCGAATCCCACGGACGGAAACTACCGCTGGCGGAGGGCGATATCGGCGCGCTCTGTCCCGCGGCGCTGGCGGAGGGCGAAGGCAGCGCGGAGGGTGGCATCGCTGCGGTTGGTGCGGGTTTCCGGGCAACCCCCATCATGTCGAGGAAACGTACCGCGTTTGCATGCGGGTTCGCGATGTAGTCGACGAAAGCGCGTGCCCGGTTCGTGATTGCCTGCCAACTCCCTCGGTCGATGAGCAGACGTGGCACCAACAGCGATCCCAATGCCACCGTGCGCACCGGCAACTCCAGATATTCGCCCATATGCTCGGCGGTGAATCCACCTGACACCTGCAGGCTGACGTGCGTCAACTGTTGGAGCAGGGCGCGCACGTAGATTGGTCCGCCCAATGCTTCGACGGGGAAGAGTTTCACCATGTCCGCCCCCGCCCGTTGTGCCTCGATGATCTCAGATGGCGTCAGACCGCCGAGGATGCAGGCCACGTTGCCATCCCGGCACGCCGCGACGAGGTCGGGCGCCAAGATTGGTGAAGCGATGAACCGCGCCCCGTACGAGATCATCTCACGCGCCTGTCGCGGATCGAGCACCGCGCCGGCGCCCACCGTCACGTCCGTCCGAGTAGCGAGATGCCCGAGAATCTCGTGCGCACCGGGAATCGTCAGCGAGACCTCAAACGTCGTGACCCCGCCAGCCGCCAGCGCATCCACCACGCTTAGGGCCTGAACCGCGGTCGCGGTACGCACCTCGGCCACGAGCCGTCGCCGCTCCATCAATGCGACCATCTCACCAGGGATCATGGCGGGTCCGCCTCTCTGCCACAGGTGCCTACGTCACGCACGAACTCGACGCTCCGCTACATCCTATCACTGTATCCAAGTGGAGACGGCGTAAGCAGCCACCTTGGAGTCACGCTGCACGAACTGTTATCGCCCGATCCGCCAATTGCGCCCGCAAATCACCTATGGTATACTCTTTCGGTGCGTGTCATAGCGGGCGGTATTGCGAGTGAGGCAACGTTCGATGGCCCGCCTACAGACAGATTACGGGCCGGAGAAGGCAGAGATGAAGAACTACAAGCTCAAGACGCATAAGGCAACCGCCAAACGTGTCCGCGTCACGGGCGGGGGCAAGTATATGCACCTGAAGTCCGCACGGACGAAATACCGTCGCAAGAAAGATGCGAATCGCAATCGTTCGCTGAGTCAGCCGTCGGTGATGTCTGTGGGTGACTCGAACAAGATGAAGCGCCTGCTACCCTACGGTTAGTCGTCGGCGCCAGGCCGGAGTAAGTTGGCGCGCGGCACGCGACGCCGAGTGTGGAGAACGAACATGCCACGTGTCAAGCGCGGAGTAACCGCGCACCAGAAGCACAAGAAGGTCCTAGATAGGACCGAGGGGCATTACGGCGCACGCCACCGCCTGATCAAGACGGCACGTGAGTCGATGATGCATGCCCTCCGCTATTCGTATCGCGACCGACGTGCTCGCAAGCGCGACATGCGCCAACTCTGGATCACACGCATCAACGCCGCCTCCAAAATGTATGGCGTGCGCTATGGTGAGTTGATTCACGGGCTTGCTCTGGCGGGGATCGAAGTTGATCGCAAGATCATGGCAGATCTCGCCGTCAATGATCTCGCCGCGTTCGGCGCACTCGTGAAATCGGCGCAGGCGGCATTGAAGCAGACCGCCTAGTGCGTTCGCTCGGTCGCGCCGCGAGGACCATCCCGGTTCCGCGGCGTTTCTGTGTTCACCGCAAACCGGCTTGACTCGTGAACTCTGGAGTCGTGGCGATGATCACCAGCCCCTCGAACCAGCATATCGCGTTCCTGCGTTCGCTTCACTCCAAGAAAGGGCGTGACGAAGAAGGCGCCTTCCTGCTTGATGGTCCGCATCTGCTCGATGCAGCGAGTGAGGCGCATGTCACGCCACGCCTGATTGTCTTCGATCCACAGCACCTCGCGCGCACTCCCGCTGGGCGTAAGTCCCTCGGGCAGATCGAAGAGCTAAGGGCTCGCGGGGCCGAGGTGGTCGACGCGTCCGCCGCGGCCCTCGAACGCGCAAGTGACACGCAAACGCCGCAAGGCGTAGTTGCCGCCGTCGCCGCCGAGGAAATCGTGCCTCACCGCGTGCGGGCACGACGCCGCGGACGTATGCGCCCAGTGTTGCTCGTGCTCGACGCGGTGAATGATCCTGGCAACCTTGGCACGATCCTGCGCTCGGCGCTCGCCGCCGACGTGGATGCGGTCCTTCTCGCGCCAGATTGCGCCGATCCGCTCTCGCCGAAAGTTGTGCGGGCGGCGAGCGGCGCCCACTTCTTCCTGCCGATCCAGGCGAATTGTACCTGGCAAGACGTAGCCGACGCTCTCGCCGGTGCTCCGCTCGCCCAGCAGGTCGTCGCAACCGAAGTTGGGGCGCACGAGTCGTATGACGAGGTCGATTTGACACTGCGGTCCGGGATCATCATCGGTAATGAGGCGCACGGGCTCTCACCACAGGCGCTTCGCCTGGCGACGCACCGCGTACGGATTCCCATGTGGAACAAGGTGGAGTCGCTCAATGCGGCCATCGCCGCCAGCGTGATCCTGTTCGAGGCTGGCCGGCAACGACGAGCCGCGGAGCGCGCCGACGCCACGGACGAACTCTGAAGCTGCACGTCCTCACAATTTGCCCGGATCTCCTCGTCAAGTTCACCGCATCCAATGGAAGTACCCGCCGACTGCGCATACGGTCGCGCACTGCAACGTCATTGCTGTGTCGCGCCGTGCCTTCTCCGCCAGGGAAGCCAGTGCCGTTGCTCACCTACTTTTTCGGCTGCGAGAAACGCCAACACGTCGCGATTATACGCTTCAGCGCACTCTTTGATGGGAATGTGGCCGACACCGGCATACTCGATATAGCGTGCGCCAGGAATGACCCGTGCGAGGTAGCGCCCGTTATCGACGGGTACGAGTGGGTCGAAGTCCCCATGAATGACCAGGGTTGGGGCTTGAATGCTCGCGACACGACTTGACGCATCGTGGCCCAACGCCGCTTGGAGCTGTCGCCCGTATGCCGCGGCACTCATAGGACGGTACCGCGCCGTCGCCGCCACCTGATCGAGCGCCTCAGGATGCGCTTGAACGAAAGCCGGCGCCATGATCTTGGAGTAGTTCGCACGCGCGCGGTCGCCGATCTCCATCTCCGTCTGCGGCGCGAGTAGTGCCAGTATCTCCGGCTTCGCGGACACATGTGTTGCGCCACCGGCAGAGGTCGAGGTCAACACAAGCTTGTCCACGAGGTCAGGGTGGCGCAAGGCAAACTCGATCGCGACGAAGCCGCCCAACGAAATGCCGACGATGTGCGCACGCGGGATTCGGAGTTCGCGCAGCAGGGCCGCCACATCGTCGGCGAGGTCCGCGATGGTGTAGCTATCGCTAACTTCGTCGCTGTCACCCGTATCGCGGAAATCAAGGGCAATCGTCCGGAACGTTTTGCCAAAGACGGCTAATTGATCTGCCCAGCCGAGGCGTTTCGATCCCAGTCCAGTGAGCAAGACGACGGTGCCCTGAGGATGCTCTGGACTGGCCTCGTCGTAGGCGAGTCGCAGGCCGCCAACTGACGCGAATGAAGGCGCGGGTACCTGCATGGTTCCATCCTTTCGTCGCGAGATAACTCCCGTCAGAATACGCGCCCTGGCACGATGAGGAACGCGGCATTGGCGCAGCAGGTCGCCATGAGACTGAGCGAGACCGCCGACGGCGCCCCCGCTCAGCCGCATCGCCACTGTTACGCGGTGCTAGAACTGAGACTGCATCGCGCATGTGCCCGTAAAGTCGCCACTCAGATTCTTGAGGTTGTTTGGGATCGTCGTGTCGATGCCGTACACGCTGCTGTCACGAGTTGGAACGCGCTGATTCGGCGATGAGCCGTAGTGGGCGGATGCACCGAAAAGCCCGCCAAGATCCACGGTACCCACGGAATTGAATGCTTTCAACAGGCCAGCACGCGAGAGATCGCCCGAGTCTGCTGCTTTCTTGAGGATCGCCGCGGTAACCTTAGCTTCCGCGAAACCGAACTGGAAATACCCGTCCGGCTGCTGGTCGGGCGCGTATTTCTGGATGTCGTTCAGCATTTCGGCCATGCCAGAGACGCTGGTATCACCCCAGGTAGCGCCCTGCGCGACGTCGAGAACCGTCTGTTCCAACAAGCCGGTGAATTGAGGCGAGACGCCGAGCAACGCATTTGCCCACGCCGGGCTGTTGAGGATCCACTTGGGGAAGTAGTTCAACGCTGCTGCGGCGCCGATGATGCCCGCGGCATACGTCGGCGTGGCTGTCAGCACCACGAACTGTGCACCCGCCTGCTTCATAGCGGAGACTTGCGTGGTGAACGCGGTATCGGTCAACTCATAGGTTGCCCGCGCGACATCCTGGAAGTGATAGCACGCAAGTGCCTCTGTGTAGCCGGTAAGACCATCCTGACCATACGAATCATCCTGCGTGATGATTCCGATCTTGGCGCCGGTCACACCCAATTTGTTGACCACGTAATCGATGCCGTTCTCGACCTGCAACCGGTACGGCGTCCCGATCAGCACCATGTATTGCTGCCGGGCGAGATCCGAATCAAGTGTGGCAGCGGAGACGAGCAGGTGGTCATTGTTCGCTAATGTGACGATCGCCTGCGTTGGCGCCGTGCCGAGGCTCTCGCCAATCATTGCCACCTGATTGTGAATCTGGTTGTACATCTGCACCGAGAGTTGCGGGCTATACTGCGTGTCTTTCTCGATCAGGTTGACCTGGAAACCGTCGATGCCGCCATTGGCATTGACTGCTTTGAAATAGGTCTCAATGCCTTTCGTCAGGGGAATGCCGATTGGCGCTGCCACTTGTCCAGAGAGCGGAGTAAGGATGCCGAGATCGATGGTTTTCTTGGACAGATCGACGCCTGGGCCGCCAGTGATGCCGCCGCTGCTACTGCCTCCACCGCAGGCCGATATGACCGACATGCTCAAAACGACTGCTACGCTCAGGGCGCGCATTCGTACGTGGAGGGTCGCGTGTGCTGCCATGTTTTCCTCCCTCGGGAATCCATCAACAATGATGGGGCGAGACGCTCCCAGCTCGGTGCGCCAGTTTCAAACGGGTTAGTGCGAAAGGTCCGTTCGCGGCGGAAGCGTGGTATACACGTCACCGAGCTGAGACTCAGTCCCTGATGGTGCTGTAGATTGCGCTGGTCTACCTCCTTTGCTTCGAGTGTCGAACCGCTGGACGAAATGTTGGAGTCGACGCAGTAAGCCAATGATGCCCGCTGGCTCGAAGAGCAGAAAGACGATGATGAGCAAACCGTAGAGTATCGTGCTGATATCGCCGCTTGAGAGGCCGGTTGAACTGGCGCTTTGTGGCACAAGTGAGAAGGTTTCGAGCGCGGTGGGCAGGGCGAAGACAAAGGCAGCGCCGAGAATCGACCCCCAGACACTCGCTGGGCCACCGATCAGCATGGCGGCGATAAACTGGATCGAAAGCAGGAGGCTCCATTGACCAGGATCGGTGTAGCCGGGATACGAGGCCCAGAGCGCCCCCGCGATGCCCGCGAGAAAGGACGAGAGGATAAAGGCTCCCATCTTCGTTGTGAAGATATTGACGCCCATGATCGCGGCAGCTATCTCGTTATCTCGTACCGCCTCCCAGGCCCGCCCAGCCCGCGAGCGAGCGATGTTCGCCACAAAGAGGCCCGCCAGCGCCAGCAGTACGCCCACCAGGAGGAAGTACAACTGGTTCGTGGTAAGTTGGAGGCCAATGATCGGATCAGGGCTAGCGAATGAGAAACTCCCAAACGCGGGCTGTGGCACGGCACGCCCCTGTGGCCCACCGGTGATGACGCGGAGATTGTTGAAAAAGTACTGGCCAATGAAGAGCAACGCCAGCGTCACAATGCCAAGGTAGAAACCTTTGAGGCGCAATGCGGTCGGCCCAATCAGCGCGCCGAGCAGGGCGGCAACGACACCCGCCGCCGGCAACCAAATTAGCACCGGAAGATTGAGACCGGCCGGGTCGCCGCGAAAGACGGGTGGACCGCCGCCGAGCCACGCAGCGGTGTAGGCGCCGATCCCCATGAAGAACGCAATACCCAGTGATATCTGGCCCGTGTATCCTGAGAGTACGTTTAGGCTCAGCGTCGCCAACGCGGCGATCATGGCGATGTTGATCACCGAGAGCCAGGAATCGCCGCCGACGGTGAACAGGATCAGCGATAGCACGACCACGGCAATGGCGATGAGGCGGTTGCGTGTGCTGCTCAACAGCCCAAGAGAGGGCGTGGGCGCGGGCGACGATGGCGCGGGTGTTGCTGCGCTCATACGCGCTCAACCTTTCGCGTGCCGAAGAGGCCGTAGGGACGCACGAGCAGCACGATGATCATCACGAGGTACGGCACAATCACATAGAATCCCGTGCCCAATTGGTTGGGTAGGTTGCCCGCGTAACCCTGGGAAAGCTCGTAGATCACGCCGATGGAGAGACCGCCGACCACTGCGCCGACGATAGAGTCCAGTCCACCGAGGATGATGGCTGGAAACGCGACGAGCGCGGTGTTGCCGAGTGATACGTCGAAGAGTGGATTGTTTGCCGCGAGAAAGACGCCACCGATTGTGGCGATGGCGACGGCGATGGCCCATGCCAGGGCGTAGACGCGCGAGATGTTGACACCAATGGCGAGTGCTGCTTCCTGATCCACAGCGGTCGCGCGCATCGCCAGCCCATACCTGGTGTAGCGGAAGAAAAGATAGAGCAGCGCGCAGATAAGTATGGTGATGCCCATCGCCGCGAGCGAATTGCTACCGAACGAGATGCCTCCCGAGCTGGTTCCTTCGGCAAACCCGAACGGAGCCGGCGATCGTGGGAGTGTCGCGCCCAAGGCCACCGTAACCACGGTAAGAAGGATGACGCTGAGTCCGATGGTCACCATGATGATGGTGAAGGGCGGACGGCCAATCATGCGGCGCAGGGCAAATCGCTCGAAGGCTACGCCGATGATGGCGGTGGCGACCATGCCAATCAGCAGGGCCGGTACGAATGGGAGGTGCCACGTGAACATGGCAATCGAGACGACATAGGCCCCGACGAGGAGAAATTGTCCCTGCGCGAAGTTGATGACGCCGCTGGCTTTGAAGATGATCGTAAAGCCAAGCGCAATCAATGCATAGTCGCAGCCCAGTGCAACCCCGCCGAAGAGCAACTGAAGAAAATTTGCCATTTCCCCTCCTGCCCATGTCTGGCGTGATGCGTTGTCACGCCAACTTCTTAGTTGCTCTTTGGTGCAGGCACATTTTCGTGGCCGCCGACGCTAGATGCGGGCGCACTCTGTCCATCAGCGCCGAGATATGCCCGAATAACCTCTGGGTTGGCCTGGACGTCGGCAGGAACTCCCTCGGCGATGACACGGCCGAAGTCAAGCACCAGCACGCGATCGGCGATGCCCATGACCATCGCCATGTCGTGCTCGACGAGGATCTGTGTGATGCCGAGTTGTTCTTTGATGTCTAGGAGGGCGGCGGCAAGGTCCTGCGTTTCCTCTTGGCTCATGCCTGCCACTGGCTCGTCGAGCAACAGCAGTCGCGGCTGCGATGCCAGCGCGCGCGCGAGGTCCGCGCGCTTCTGTACACCAAACGGTAGACTGCCAAGCGGCGCGTCAAGGTACGGAGCCAAGCCCAGCAACAACGCGAGGCGCAGGCAGTAGTCGCGGTTCGCGAGTTCCTCCGCGCGGGTGGGGCCGAGATAGATTCCGCCCTGAAGTATGCCGCTGCGCATGCGAGTGTGGCGACCGAGCAGCAAGTAGTCCATCACGGGCGTTTGGGGAAACTGGCCCAGGTTCTGAAAAGTCCGGGCGATGCCAGCACGGGCGATTTGGTGCGTGCGCAATTGCAGCAGGTTGCCCACGCCAGCGAAGGTCACGCTCCCCGCCGCTGGCTGGTAGACTCGCGAGAGCACATTAAATAGCGATGTCTTGCCTGCGCCGTTGGGGCCGATCACAGCATAGAGTTCACCGGGATGTACCTGAAACGATACTTCGGCGAGCGCCGTGACTCCTTCGAAGCGCACCGTGACCTGCTCAACGGAGAGGAGCGGTTGCTGACTGCTCATAAGCCCCAGTGCCTCTCCGGTCGGCGCTGGCGAAGCGCGGCGAAGTTTGCGTGGCCCTCTCCCTCGTGCAGCCCGAGATAGAACGTCCGCACCGCTTCGTCGCTCCGCAGATCGGCAGCGGGACCCTGGAGGGCAACTTTGCCGGTCTCCAAGACGTAGCCGCTGGTCGCGTGCGCCAGGGCCATCTGTGCGTTCTGCTCTACCAACAGGACCGCAGTGCCTCCAGCGCTGATCTCGGAAATAATCTCGCCTATCTGCTGCACCATGAACGGCGCGAGGCCCAGCGACGGCTCATCGAGGAGCAGCAACCTCGGACTCGCCATCAGCCCACGCCCGATCGCCAGCATCTGCTGCTCGCCGCCTGAGAGATACCCTGCGGTGCTTGTACGTCGCTCGCGCAGCACTGGGAAGAGTTCCATCACGCGCGCGTAGGCCGCATGCGTCGCCGCGGTCTCGCGCACGGCGAGCGCTCCGGCTCGTAGATTCTCGTCCACGGTAAGTTCGGCAAAGAGCCGGCGACCTTCCAGGACTTGGGCGACGCCAAGCCGTACGATCTTCGTCGGCTCAAGGGTATCGATGCGCGTGTCGTCGAAGTGCACCGCGCCGCGAGTGATGCGCCCGCCGTGAAAGCGGAGCATACCGCCGATTGCGCGCAGAACCGTTGTCTTGCCCGCGCCATTCGCGCCGAGCAGCGCCACTACGCCGCGATCTGGCACCTCAAGCGAGACGCCGCGAAGTGCTAGGACGGCTCCTTGATACGTGACCTCGATGTCCTGGACGGCGAGCATACCGCCTCCCCGACGCACACCGATGTGCGCATATGTGGACCGCAGACATACTATGTGAGCGAATGAATGTGGCGGGAATGCTCGAAGGGAGTGGGAGCGATTGGGAGGCTGGGGCGCGTGCAGAAGACGAAGTGCATCGCTGGCAGACTAGCGTATATTGGCCGGGATGAATTACTTTCCGGCCAACCGGTAGCATAATAGTAATCGACTTGCACAAGCGCGTCAAGCCCCTTGCCATGGTTGACGGAGCGGGATGACCTACTCATCGCCAATGGTCTTGTCAGCCGCGTCCATGGCACGATGGGCTCAGAGTATTGTGCGGACGCGAAGGAGTACCTTGGGAGATAAGGCTCCATTTGATGGCTCCCAGCACAGACGTTTCAAACCAACCCTTTGAGCACTGGGGCGGAGTGCATGGCCACGAAGTGAGTGGCTGACGCGGGGCAAGAGCAAAGAAGATTGGTGATGCAAGATGAGCGAGCCGACTCAAAGGCGATTGGGGCGTCCGCCACGGGCTGCGAACCAACGCGAGCGCATTCTGCACGAGGCGTCGATCCTCTTCGCGCGCAGCGGCTATGATGCGTCGAGCCTCAACGATCTCGCCGAGGAGGCGGGAATCTCAAAGGCCGGCATCTATCACTACTTCAGGTCGAAGCAGGATGTGTACAACGCCATCATCATCAAGACGCTCGAAGGTCTGACCGTGTTTGTGAGCGCAGCCGTTGAAGGCGCAAGCGACCCGCAGGACAAATTGCGGACGTTCATGACGGCGCACGCCACATTCTTCGAGCGCAACTATTGGGCTTTTTGCTGCATGCTCGTGACCTTCAGCGGCATGTCTGAGAGCCCAGAGCGTCAGGAAGCCGCCAATTTGCGCGAGCACTACGAACACCTACTGCGCGAGATCATTGGCGATGGCGTGAGACAGGGTCGGTTTCGCTCGGTAGATTCCGCGGATACAGGACGAGCAGTACTCTCGATGCTGAACTGGATGGTTCGGTGGTTTCATCCGGGCGGGTCCAAGACCGCGGCGGAAATCGCGGCAGGCTACGCGGATCTGATCGTCGATGGTTTGCGCAGGTAGTGCCGCTTTCCACTCCATGACGCTCCATATCGAGTTTGTCTCATGGTTATCGCTGGCGGGCGCCGTACAAGGAGTCTGTGGTATTCTTCGCGGTAGTGCGTCAATCTCTGTTCGAGGAATAATTGGCGCGCCAGAGGCGGATGGCGGCGCAGGCACGTCGCTTCGCCTCTGTTGAGATGCGATTACAACTGAATATTCTCCGCTGACGGAGAGAGTAGGCGGCAAAGGTAGACAGGGCGTCGGGGTCCGCGACTGAGAGCCTCGACTTGCTGAAGCCGACCGAAGTTCACTCCTGAGTTGGTGACTGAACCCTCATCTGGGTGATGGGGTGCGTAGGCGCCGCGCGGGCCTCTCGTTACGAGGCGCAAAAGCGGAATGCGAACCTGGCAGCAGGAAGCGCGTTCAACGCGGGTGGTACCACGGAGCCAGTTGGCGTCTTCGTCCCGGACGGAGGCGCCTTTTCTATGGCTTTCGCAGGCGACCTAACTGAGGAGAGTGCTGAGATGGAGCGGGTTGCATCGGCGTTCGCGCCGGTTATGTTTGGGGCTGGCTACGCCAAATAGCTGCGACACTCCGACGATGAAAGGTTGAAGGCGATGACGACACCTGAGAATGAAGAACAGAGGCAGTTGACCGCATTGCGCGAACGTGCGACCCGTGAACTCTCACAAATTGGCTCCACAGACGGGCTTGAGGACTGGCGCACGCGCTACCTTGGACGCGAGCGCGGAGAACTTTCGGCGGTCCTCAAGGGGCTAGGCGCATTGCCCGCTGAGCAGCGTAAGGCCGTGGGCCAGGCGGCGAATGAGGTTAAGGCAGGGTTGGAGCGGCTGCTCGACGCGCGGAGACAAGAACTGCATGCTGTCGAGCAGTCTGCCGCGCTGGAGCGCGAGCGTTTGGACGTGACGCTGCCTGGGCGTGAACCAACGAGAGGACACTATCATCCGCTCTCCATCATCGTTCGCGATGTGGTGCGGGTCATGGAGCGCCTGGGCTTCCAACTTTACGACGGGCCAGAGGTGGAGAGCGATTACCACAACTTCCAGGCATTGAACATCCCAGCGGACCACCCCGCGCGAGATATGCAGGATACCTTCTGGATCGTGCCCGGCCAGGTGCTGCTGCGGACGCAGACCTCGCCAATGCAGATACGGGTGATGGAGGGCATGCGCCCGCCGGTGCGCGCGGTGGTGATCGGCAAGGTCTATCGTAATGAAGCGGTAGACGCGAGTCACGAGGCAGTCTTCCATCAGATTGAGGGCATTCTGATCGACGAAGAGTGCACCATGGCGACGCTGCGCGGCGTGGTCGAACGCTTCGCCCAGGAGATGTTCGGCGGCGATCGTAAGGTGCGCTTCAGGCCGAGCTACTTCCCATTCACCGAGCCCAGTGCCGAGTTCGACATGGATTGCATGACCTGTGGTGGCGTGGGCTGCCGGGTCTGCAAGTATTCTGGCTGGCTGGAGATGGGCGGCTCCGGCATGGTCGATCCGCGGGTGCTGCGGCAGGTGGGCTACGATCCCGCCGTCTACCGTGGCTTCGCCTTCGGGCTTGGCGTCGAGCGGATCGCCATGCTGCGCTGGGGCACCGATGATCTGCGCCGCTACTCGGCTAACGATCTGCGCTTCTTGCGGCAGTTCAGCTAGCGATGCTGGCAAGTGGCCCATTTCAAGAATGGATGACAAGCGATGCACCTGCGCATCCTCTCCCTTGGCTTTGGCAATGTGGGGCGCGCCGTGGCGGTGATGCTGGCCGAGAAGGCCGACGAACTGCGCGAGCGCTATGACTTAACGGTCGCTTACGCCGGCATCTACACGCGGTCCGGGGGGCTCGTGACGTTTGGCGCTGGCGCCGACCCGGCGTCGCTGGCTGCGACCGATTGGGCCGAGCGGGCGTCCGTTGCGAAGAGCGCAGCTTCTGTGGATGAGGCGCTCAAGGCAATTCGTACGACGCCGGCGGATGTGGTGCTGGAACTGACGGCGCTCGACCCGAGGAGTGGCCAGCCCGCTATCGATCACATCCGCGCGGCGCTGAACGCTGGGCGGCATGTTGTCACGGCGAACAAGGGTCCGATTGCTTACGCGTATGGCGACCTGCGAGCGCTGGCAGCGCAGCAGGGCGTTGCACTGCGCTTTGAATCCACCGTGATGGATGGTACGCCGATCTTCGGCATGGCGGAGGCGTCGCTACCCGCCACGCGCATCGAAGGCTTTCGCGGGCTGCTCAACAGCACCAGCAACTATGTCTTGAGCCGGATGGCCGGCGGCGACTCGCTTGAGGAGGCGGTGCAGGGTGCGCAACGCCTGGGCATCGCCGAGGCCGATCCCTCGAATGATCTTGAGGGATGGGACGGCGCGGTGAAGGCGACGGTGCTCGCCAACGTCTTGATGGGGGCTGAGTTGCTGCCTGGTGATGTGGTCCGCGATGGGCTGGGAGCTGAGGCAATGCGCCTGGCGCAGACGGCCCTGCTGCCGGGGCAGACGCTGAAACAGGTGGTCGAGGTGAGTCGCGACGCTAGTGGAGTCGGGGCGAGAGTGACTTTGGCCGCATTGCCCACGAGCGATTTGCTGGCGCACCTCAGTGGAATGGAGGCGGCGGTCCAGTTTCACACCGATACCATGCAGGACTTGACGATTATCGAGGGCGAAGGCGGTCCCGGCCAGACGGCGTTTGGGGTCGTCGCCGACCTCGTGGCGATTGCTCGCGGGCTGAGTGCGTAACATACGAGAAGAGTTGGGAGTGCGACCATGCGGATACCGTATAGCTGGCTAAAGGATTACGTGGAGATCGAGCTCGGCCCCGACGCGCTGGCCGAGCGACTGACGATGGCGGGGCTTGAGGTAGAGCGCGTCGACTATGGCTATCCGGGGATCGTTACGGCGGAAATCATCTGGCTGGAACGCATCAAGGGGTCAGATCATCTAAGCGCGACGCGGGTGACAACGGGCACTGAGGAGTTCAGCGTGGTCTGCGGCGCGCCGAACATCAAGCTGCACGATAAGGTGCCACTGGCGAAGATTGGCGCGAAGGTGGGCGCTATCGAAATCCAGGAGAAGAAGGCGATGGGCGTGCTCTCACAGGGCATGCTCTGCTCACCGCGTGAGCTTGGCATCAGTGACGACCACGGGGGCATTCTGATTCTGCCGCCCGATACGCCGTTGGGCGTGCCGCTTGGCAAGATCATTGGGGAGCCCGTGATCGAGTTGGACATCAAGGCGCATCGAGGGGACCTCTTCTGCGTGGTCGGCGTGGCGCGCGAGGTCGCGGCGTTCACGGGCAAGACGCTTCGGCAGCCCACGATTGAACTGCGCGAGAAGGGCGTTGCCGCGAGTAGGGCGATGAAGGTGGAGGTGCGCGACGACGACCTCTGTCCCCGCTATACGGCGCGTGTGGTACGTAACGTGGCAGTCGGACCGTCGCCGCAGTGGATGGCGGATCGGTTGACCCTGGCAGGGATGCGACCCATCAACAATGTGGTGGACGTAACGAACTATGTGATGCTGGAGCTGGGGCAGCCGCTGCACGGCTTCGACTACGACAAAGTGGTCGAACACACGATCATTGTGCGGCGGGCGATGGCGGGCGAGGAGTTGACAACGTTGGACGGCGTCACCAGGCGCCTGACGGCTGAGATGTTGCTGATCACTGATCCCGCGGGGCCGAACGTGATTGCGGGCATCTTCGGCGGCGAGCGCGTGGAGGTCTCGGCGGAGACCAAGCATGTGATCCTCGAAGCGGCGCACTTCGATCCGACGAACATACGGCGCACATCAGTGGCGCTGGGGTTGAGAACGGAGTCGTCGGGGCGCTTCGAGAAGAATCCTGACATCGAACTGACCGCCATGGCACTTGACCGTGCGGCGCAGTTGCTGGCTGAACTGGCGGGCGGGCAGGTCGCGCCGGGACGCGTTGACTTCTATCCCGCGCCGGCGAAGCCGCGCATCATCACGTTCGATCCGGCGCAGGTGGCGTGGTTGACTGGCATGAGCGTGACGCGGAGCGAGGTCACTGGGACGTTGCGGGCGCTTGGCTTCGGCGTGGAGGAAGTGGACGACGTTTCGGGGCTGCTGAGGGTGACGGTGCCGATGTGGCGCGGCGACGTGGAGGAGAGTGCCGATCTCGTCGAGGAGGTGGCGCGGATCGTCGGCTTCGACCGCATCCCGAGCGTGCTGCCTACGGGTCCGTTGCCTGAGTTGCACCACGACGAGTGGTTCGAGCGAGAGAGCGCGATCCGCGAGATTCTGGTGGGTGCGGGACTGACGGAGGCGCTGACGTATACGCTGACCAGTCGCCAGGCGATGGCGCGACTGCTGCCTGGAAGCCAGGCGGGTGAGGAGCGATTGCTCTCGGCGTCGGTGGCCGCCGAGGAAGGGCAGACCGGAGGCGGTACGGTTAGCGTCTTGGATGGTAAGACGGCGGAGCGGCGGCAGATGGAGGCGATCGCGGAGCGGCTGCCAGCAATTACGATTCGCAATCCGCTGAGCGTAGACCAGGAGGCGCTGCGGCTGACGCTGCTTGCGGGCTTGCTCAACGTGTTACGCAACAACGCCAAGCATGAGGACGCGGGGCTCTGGTTCTTTGAATTGGGGCGGCGTTACTTGCCGACGCCGGAGCTGGTGGCGGGCACTGGGCTGGCGGAGGAGCGACGCACCCTGGGCATCGCGCTGTCGGGGCCGCTTTCGCGCTCGTGGTTGGAGCCGGGGCGAGACGCCGATTTCTATGACTTGAAGGGGATCATCGAGACGCTGCTGGACGGGCTGAAGGTGACGGACTATCGCTTCGTGCCGGCGCGACAAGCGACGTTTCATCCTGGCCGCTGCGCGGTGCTCGAAACGTTGCCGCGAAGCGAGCGGGCGATGTCGCAGGAGCCTGGCGCAGTGGCGGAGGCAGCGCGGTGGCAGCGCACGGCGATCTTGGGTGAGGTCCATCCTACGGTGGCGGAACGCTTCGACCTGCCAAAGCGGGCGTATGTGGTGGAACTTGACCTGGAGCGTTTGGCGGCGGCGATCCCCGACCGAGTGCCCTTCCAGGCGATCCCACGCTATCCAGATGCGCAGCGCGATGTGGCTCTGGTGGTCTCTCAGGAGGTGACGGCAGCACGAGGTCGAGGCAGCGCTGCGCACGGCGGGCGGGCCACTGCTGCGCGACGTGCGGCTCTTCGACGTGTACGTGGGCGAAGGCATCCCCGCGGGGCGGAAAAGTCTGGCATATCGCCTTACCTATCAGTCGCTAGAGCGGACGCTTACGGAGTCTGAGATTGAGCAGGCACTGAGCGGGCTGATGGCGGCGTTGCGTACACGGCTCGGCGCGGAACTGCGGGGATGACGGGTGAGTCGCCGATGGCGTGGTGGCGCGGGAGAGGAGATAGCTGGCGCCCCCACGCTTTGGTGGAAGCGGAAGTTAATTTCCGTTTTCTTCCGCTTTTTTGTGTTGATCGACACAACTCGGTGGGCGGAAGGGAGCAACGAGGGTGTTCGCGGACCGGGAAATTTCCGCACGACTCGTGGAGAGAGGCGGGAATACTTGTGGCGCGAGACAGCGGCGCGCTATGGGTGCGTGGAAACACGTGGGCGGTTTCCTTTCGGCGTTGCGGGCGGAACGGAAGGTCGGGCGGAGGTGACGGCGGAAAATGCATGAGGGGGAAGTTCATTGCGATGTCAGGAATGAGGAATGGGCGAGCGTTGGGGACGACCGGCGAGGGCTGTCTCGCCCTCCATCTGACGCGGAGTAGTTGCAGCTACGCGGTGCGCCTGAAGTAGCGGGGATCGCTTGTCATGCCGCTGCCGCCTGAGTCGGACCTAACCCCCCAGCAAGCCTCCAGGGAGGGGAACCCGCCTTCCCCACGGGGAACCCGCCGCCTTTCCCGCCGGGGGAAGGGGAGCACGGAGTGCAGGAGTGGAAGCTGCATGGAGCCAAACGAAACTCGGTATCAGGCGAAAGGGCTCGCAACAGGAACACTGTAGCACATCGGCGGGCGGAAAAGCCGGTCGTATCCACGGTCAAGCGCCGCCATTTGCGGTCAGCTCCGCTCACCAGTTTGCGTGGTTGGATTACTCGGCGGCGACGGTCTGCGCCGGGCCGCTGGCGGGGCCGATCCAGACGGTTTGGATGTTGACGAACTCGCGAATGCCGAAGGACGAGAGCTCGCGTCCGTAGCCGCTGCGTTTGACGCCGCCGAAGGGGAGCCGCGGATCGCTGGCGGTCATGCCGTTGATGAAGACGTTGCCCGATTCGATGTGACGGGCGAGATCGCGCCCACGGGCAACGTCGCCGGTCCAGAGGTTGCCACCGAGGCCGAATTGGGAGTCGTTGGCAAGGGCGACGGCATGGTTGGCGTCGCGCGCACGGATGATGGGCGCGACGGGTCCGAAGGTCTCTTCGCGGGCGACGACCATGTCGGGTGTGACGTCGCCGAGCACGGTCGGCTCATAATATGCGCCCCTGTCGCCACGCGGCTGACCGCCGAGGAGTAGGCGCGCGCCGGCATCTACAGTGGCACGCACCTGCTGATGCAGCGTATCGCGGAGGTCTGCGCGGGCCATTGGGCCCACTTGCGTCATGGGGTCCAGCGGATCGCCGATGCGCAGGCGTTGCGTCGCAGCGACGAGGCGCTCGGTGAAGGCAGCGACGACAGCGTCAACGACGATGAAACGCTTGGTGGCGATGCAACTCTGGCCGGCATTCTGGAAGCGTGACCTGACGCCGATCTCGGCGGCGGCGTCGAGGTCGGCATCTTCGAGCACGATGAAGGCATCGGAGCCGCCCAACTCCAGCACGCATTTCTTGAGGTTGCGGCCCGCGGCGGCAGCGACCGAGACGCCGGCGGCGTCGCTTCCGGTGAGCGTGACGGCGGCGATGCGAGGGTCAGCGATGATCGCCTCGATCGCCGAGCTTGGAGCAAGCAAGGTCTTGAACGCGCCGTCGGGCGCACCACTGGCACGGAAGACTTCTTCGATTTCCAGTGCGCAGCGCGAGACGTTGGAGGCATGCTTGAGGACGGCGGTGTTGCCGGCCATCAGGGCGGGCGCGGCGAAGCGGAATACCTGCCAATAGGGGAAATTCCAGGGCATGACGGCGAGGACGACGCCGAGTGGCAAGAAGGAAACATAACTGGCGGTGGCGTTGGTGACGATCGGCTCGTCGGAGAGGAAGTTTTCGGCGTTCTCGGCATAGAACTCACAGTTCCAGGCGCACTTCTCGACCTCGGCCTCGCTCTCGACGATGGGTTTGCCCATCTCGAGGGTGGCGATGCGCGCAAGATCGGCTTTGCGCGCGCGGAGGGTGCTCGCCACGGCGCGCAGGAGGGTGGCACGCTGGGCGAAGGAGGTGAGCCGCCACTCGGTGAACGCGGCGCGCGCCTGGGCGAGAGCGGCGTCGATCTGTGTTGGGGAGTGGGCCTCGAAAGTTTCTATGGCTTCGCCGGTGGCAGGGTTGATGGATTGTAAAGGCGCGGCGCTCATGACGGTGTGCCTTTCTGCGGCGGAGGCGATGGCTGGCGGTTCTTCATGTCATCGTATCACGCACGGGCCGTCTCCTTGGGTCGCTGTTCCGGGCGATGCAGCGGGGAGACAGCGGAGATCGCGTTGGCGGCGGGATGCTTGCCGGGCGGGCTGGTGCGAGGCAGCGGAGCGTGGTCAGGTTGCGATAAAGAGGCCGGCGGATTTGGTGATGTGGACGGTGCCGTGGATGGCGATCTCGTCGTCGATCACCTGGCGGAACCGGGCGATCTGCTCAGGGGAAAGCTGGTCTCCGCCCTGGAGGGAGCGCATGTAGGATACGAGGGGCTCGGTCTCTTCGACTTCGAGGGCGTCATTGTAGGCATCCAGATCGACATGCGCGAAGAAGGGGGCAAGTTGTTCTCGACCATTTTCCAGGCTGAACGCCGAGACGAGCTCTGGCGTGCCACGCCAGCCGTCAAGGGCATTCGCCCGGCGCGTGAGATTGGCAAGCTCGGCGAGATGGTCGGCGCCGTTGGTGGCGGCAAAAAGGGTGCCGTTGGGCTTAAGGACGCGGCGCAGCTCGGCGAGGGCTTTGGGACGGTCGGGGACGTGGTAGAGCATGTGGTTGGCGACGGCGGCGTCGAAGGCGGCGTCTGGGAAGGGGAGGGATTGGGCGTCGGCGACCTCGTAGGTGAATTGGGGTGACGACGCGAGGGCCTGGCGGGCGGCGGCGAGCATGCCGGGTGAGAAGTCGGCGAGGGTGATCCGCCAGCCGGGCGGGAGTCGGGTGAGGTTGGTGCGCCAGAGGTCGGCGGGACCGCAGCCGATTTCAAGGACGGTGGCCCGTTGAGGTAACGCGGCGAGGAAATGATCGAAGACGTAGCGCTGCCAGCCGTAGGGATTGGTGCTGAAGCGGCGGTGGAGGTCGATGCGGGCATTGAGGTTGTCGGCGTTGTTGTATTGGCGCGTCAGAAGGTAGGAGGCGTCGCTGGAACCGTGCACAGGCACATTCTTTCACTTGCGGCCGATCAGTCGCCGAGCATGGGGATGTTGACACCGCGCTGACGGGCGGTTTCGATGGCTTCGGGGTAGCCGGCGTCGGCGTGGCGCATGACGCCGGTGCCGGGATCGTTGGTGAGGACGCGGGAGAGCTTTTCCGCCGCTTCGTCGGTGCCGTCGGCGACGATGACGACGCCAGCGTGCAGGGAGTAGCCGATGCCGACGCCGCCGCCGTGATGGTACGAGACCCACGAGGCGCCGCTGGCGGTGTTCAACAGCGCGTTGAGAATGGGCCAGTCGGCGATGGCGTCTGATCCGTCGCGCATGCTTTCGGTCTCGCGGTAGGGCGAGGCGACGGAGCCGGAGTCGAGGTGGTCGCGCCCGATGACGATGGGGGCGCTGACCTCGCCGCGGCGCACGAGCTCGTTGAAGGCGAGGCCAGCTTTGTCGCGCTCGCCATAGCCGAGCCAGCAGATGCGCGCTGGTAGCCCCTGAAAGGCGATGCGGTCTTGCGCCATGCGCATCCAGCGGGCGAGTGCGGCGTCTTCGGGGAAGAGACGGAGAATTTCCTGGTCGGTGCGATGGATGTCGGCGGGATCGCCGGAAAGGGCGACCCAGCGGAAGGGTCCCTTGCCGCGCGAGAAGAGCGGGCGGATGAAGGCGGGGACGAAGCCGGGGAAGTGGAGCGCATCTTCGACGCCGGCGCGCAACGCCTGGCCGCGCAGATTGTTGCCGTAGTCGAACACCACCGCGCCCATCTCATCAAAATCCAGCATGGCGCGGACGTGCTCGGCCATTGAAGCGAGCGAGCGGCGTTCGTAGTCGGCAGGATCGCGCTGACGCAGGTCGGTCGCCTCCTCAAGCGAGACGCCAGCGGGGATGTAGCCATTGAGCGCATCGTGGGCCGAGGTTTGATCGGTCACAAGCTCGGGGCGAATGCCGCGTCGGACGATTTCGGGGAAGACTTCCGCAGCGTTGCCGACGACGGCGATGCTTCGCGCTGCACCTTGTTGGCGATACTGCTCGGCGCGGGTGAGCGCATCATCGAGGTCGGTGGCAAGTTCGTCGAGGTAGCGAGTTTCGAGGCGGCGCTGGATGCGCGCGGGATCGACTTCGACCGCGAGGCAGACGCCCTCGTTCATGGTGATGGCGAGTGGCTGCGCGCCGCCCATGCCGCCGAGCCCAGCGGTGAGGGTCAGCGTGCCCTTGAGACTGCCGCTGAAATGCTGGCGGGCGGCTTCGGCAAAAGTCTCGTAGGTGCCCTGAACGATGCCCTGCGAGCCGATGTAGATCCACGAGCCCGCGGTCATCTGGCCATACATGGTGAGGCCGAGGGCTTCGAGCCGGCGAAACTCATCCCAGTTGGCCCAGTGGGGCACCAGGTTGGCGTTCGCGATCAGCACACGCGGCGCACCAGGATGCGTGCGGAAGATGCCGACGGGCTTGCCCGACTGCACGAGGAGGGTCTCGTCGCTCTCCAGGTCGCGGAGGGAGCGCACGAGGGCGTCGAAACACTCCCAGTTGCGCGCCGCTTTGCCAGAGCCGCCGTAGACGACGAGATCATCGGGTCGCTCGGCCACTTCGGGGTCGAGATTGTTCATCAGCATGCGCAGTGCGGCTTCTTGCTGCCAGCCTTTGCAGGATATTTGCGCGCCGCGTGGGGCGCGTACTGGACGCGGGCCGCTCGCGCCCGATGCATTGCCGGCGGAAAATGCGGAAGCGCCATGCTCCGACATCGTTCGCGACTCCTTCGTTGGAGGGACGTGCCGCCACGTCGCCATCGAACGATAGCATGCGAAAGCCTGCGGAGCAAGGCGCTTGCGGTGTTGCGATACCTCCGCCGCTAGAGGTGCTTGAGGGCGTCTTCGGCGAGGTTCCCGGCCGTCGTCGCTTCCTTCACCACGTCCTCACCGGCAGTGACAAGCCCGCGCACGACCGCCGCTGCCAGAACCGTGAGACCTACGGCGTAACCGGAGAGGATGGCGACGGCGATGGTGGCGATCTCTGTCAGGCCGGTAGGCGGCCAGAGACTGGTATTCGCCATCTGATGGGACAGCACAAGCGTCGCGCCACCGCCGATGACCGCGCCGATGATGACTCCGAATACGGTCCTGAAAAATGCCTTGAACAGGCCGCTGATGAGCTGGCCAATGACCTTCATGCACGTTCCTCCTGCCCGTAGCGTGGCGTGAACTGCTACTGCGTCACCATTTTGCGCAGTGCCTTGAGGTACGTCTCGGCGCTGGTGATGTCGGCGTTGGCGTAGGACGATAGCGAAATCGGCAGCTGGTTGAGGCCGTCTTGCCAGGATTGCACCATCGTCTGTAGCGAGTCTACTACTGAGGTCGAAAGGTGGAAGAAGGCTAGGGCATCGTGCGCGCCTTGTAAGGCGAGGTTGACGATGCCTAGCGCGCCACTGCCGAGGAAGGCGACGAGCTGGGCGACGGGAAGCACGATCACCTTGACCGCAGCACGCGTGATTTCGGCAGCCTCGATGGCAGCATCCAGCGAGACGCCCTCGATGGACTTCAACTCGGCAAGCGCGGCCGCTTGCAGCTTCTGTTCAGCGAAGGGTATCGCCTGCGGCGCGGCGACTGCCGCGGCGCCACAGACCCCGACCGTGGCCGCCGCCGCGATAATGCGCCGTCGGCTGACGTTGTTTGCCGGCTTCTTCTCGATTACTGTCGCCACGCTAGCGCTCCTTTCCTCTCCCGCTTGGCCTGAGCCTTGACGGGGCTATCCGTCGAGACGCTCGCTTCTCAGGTGCGTTGGCCCTCCTTCTCCGCAAATGCGATGCCGACCAGGAGGCGTAGATCGCGAATTTGCCGCGAGACGTCGCCAAATTACGCCGCTCATCGACTATACTGGTCGCAGTGTACAGGTTTAGGGAGTGGTTGCCTAGTATCAGCAGGGGACCGAGATGCGCGACGGCGAGACGTTTTACGTGGGGTCGGCGCGAGTGACTCCTCTCAACGCCGGCGATCTGAAAATGACGCTGAAGGACGAGATGAACGTCCCCGAGGCGCTTTGGAGGCCGCAGTACGCGGAGGTCTTCGAGGTGCCTCAGGTGTTTCCGAGCAAGAGCTATCTGATCCAGCGTGACGGCGAGGTGGTGCTGGTGGACGTGGGCGACTATGCCGCGACGGTACCCGCGGACTCGCCGTGGCTGCCACCGAACTACGTGCCACCGCCGGGGATCGCGGAGCAGCTTGGCGCGCTCGGCGTCGCGCCGGAGAGTGTGCAGCATGTAGTGATCACGCACGCACATTGGGATCACTTCGCGGGGACGACGAAGCAGCGTGACGGTGGCTATGTGCCGACATTCGCGAGTGCGCGCTACTACCTTGGGCGCGGCGACTGGGAGAATCCTGAGACGCAGGCGGCACTCGGCGACGCGGAGTCGCTTGAACGGCGGACGTTAGGCATACTCGATGGGTGCGGTGCGCTGGTGCGCGTCGACGGCGATCTCAGGTTGAGCGAGAGCGTGAGCATTCTCAGCGCGCCGGGGGAGTCGCCCGGCCACCAAATCGTGCGCATCTCCTCCGATGGCGAGGTGGCCTACTGCCTCGGCGATCTCTTTCACGCGCCAGTGGAGGCGGAGCATCCCGAGTGGATGGCCACGTGGGCGGAGCCTGTTGCGATGCTGGCGAGCCGGAGACGGCTTATTGCCATGGCACTTGCCGAGCGCGCGTTGCTCGGAGCGGCGCACATCAGTGGCGTGGGGCGGCTAGAAGCTACCGCGGACGGCGCGCGATGGGTGAGCGTAAGAGGCTAGCCCACGGAGCGTGTGCTGAAATGAGCTGGGTCGCGAGACAATCTTGGCGCGATGATGGTGGCGAGACGAACGAGGGGTCGGACGCTGCGTCGGCGCCCGACCCCTGCGCTCCGTGGCGGTGTCTAGTTTTGTAGTCCTCCGATGCCACCAGGAAGTGGGTTGCTCGTGCCCGTGCCGTTGCTGGGCGTCTGCGGTGACGCGCTGCCATCGTCTTCCTGAGAGAGACCAATCGTCTCGGCATTGGGTATTGGCGCAACCTCGGCGAGATTGATTCCCGTTTCGATGAGAATCTGGCTCAGTTGTCGGGCGTCGAGCGTCTCATGGCGACGCAACTCCTGCCCGATGCGCTCTAGGGTCGCTTTGTTTTCGGTGAGCAGCGTCTTGACCTGCTGATAGGCGGCCTGAACGAGATCGCGGGTCTCTTCGTCGATTACCGCGGCAGTGGCGTCGCTGAATTCACGCTGGCCAAAGTCGGCGCCAACGCCGTTGCCGAAGGGACTGTTGCGGTCGCTGAAGGAGATCAGGCCAATGCGGCTGCTCATACCCCAGCGCGCGACCATGTTGCGGGCGATGAGCGTGACCTGCTGCAGATCGTTCTCCGCACCGGTGGTGATGCTACCGAGGACGACCTCTTCGGCGCCGCGGCCACCCAGCGCCGTCATAATGCGCCCGAAGAGGTAGTCGCGCGAGTAATTGTAGCGATCGTCAAGTGGGGTGTACTGCGTGACGCCGAGCGCCTGGCCACGCGGCACGATGGTGACTTTGGTGACGGGATCGGAGTGCGGCGTCAGCAGGCCGATTAGCGCGTGCCCACCTTCGTGGATGGCGACGACGCGCAGGTCTTCTTCGGTGAGGACGAGAGGACGCTCAGCTCCAAGCTGGATGCGATCCAGGGCGTCGTTGAAGCAGGCCATGTTGACTTTGTCGAGGTTCCGCCTCGCGGCGAGCAGCGCGGCCTCGTTTACGAGATTCGCGAGATCCGCGCCGACCATGCCGGTGGTTGAGCGTGCGAGGAGTTGTAGATCGACATCGGGACCAAGCGGTACGCCACGCGCGTGGATCATCAGAATGGCCTGGCGACCCTTCCAGTCTGGGCGGTCGACTGTGACACGCCGGTCGAAGCGACCCGGGCGCAACAGCGCCTGATCAAGGCCGTCGGGCCGGTTGGTCGCGGCAATGACTACGACTGCCTGGCGCGCGTCGAAGCCGTCCATCTCGACCAGCAACTGGTTGAGGGTCTGCTCGCGCTCGTCGTTGGTGGTGAGGCTGGTACCGCGCTGGCGGCCCACGGCGTCGATCTCGTCGATGAAGATGATGCTTGGCGCGGCCTTCTTTGCCTGATCGAAGAGGTCGCGGACGCGGCTGGCGCCGACGCCGACGAGGACTTCGACGAACTCGGAACCAGACATGGAATAGAAGGGCACACCGGCTTCGCCAGCAACGGCGCGGGCGAGCAGCGTTTTGCCGGTGCCCGGAGGGCCAACCAGCAGGACGCCCTTGGGAATCTTGCCGCCGAGTCGCTGGAATTTGGCGGGTGTCTTGAGGAACTCGACGACTTCTTCGAGCTCGGACTTGGCTTCATCTACCCCGGCGATGTCGTTAAAGGTAGTACTTGGCCGATCTTCCATGATCAACTTGGCGCGGCTGCGGCCAAAATTGAAGATGTTCTGCTGGTTCTGCGATGCCCGCCGCGAAATGAAGAGCAGGAAGCCGATGATCAACCCGATGAAGACGACGTTGATCAGGATGTTGAATATCAGGTCGCTCGACCCGCTGACCGCCCCGGTCACCTGTACGCCGTGAGCGGCCAAGTCGGACTGGAGCGCCTGATCGTTGGCGAACGGGTAGGTGGTGTCGAAGGTAGTCGAGGTGACGTTGTTGTACGTCTGCTTGGTGCGCAGGGTGCCGGAGATATCCGTGTTGTTGGTGATGGTGACTTGGGAGACGTTGCCGGCGTCAACCTGCGCGATGAAGTCGGAATAGGAGTACTGGATCTTGTCTGAATTGCTGTTCGGTCCGAGCCAGACGTAGAGGTTGTACGCGACCACCAGCACCAGGATCAGCAGGAAGAGACGCGGCAGCCAGCCCACCCCTCCCCCTTGCGGGCGACCGGTGCCGTTCGGACCCGCTTGCGAGGGGCGATCGGGCCCAAAGGGTGAGCGGTTCGACGGACCATCGCCGTTATTGCCGTTATTGCGGAGGGCGTCGGCGGCAGCGGAGGCGGGTTTATCGCCGCGTCGCTGCTTCTGCGCCCGAAGGGACCACCGTTCTGCCATGCCTTCGTTTACCTGCTTTCCCCTGATTGGAAGGGTGCATTGCCGTGGAGCCACGGCCGAGGTTTCGCCTACGCCAGAACCCGTAGCGGCGCGGCGGGCTTTCGCGTATTATAGCGCACTTCCGCTCGCATTCGAAACGCTGGCGAAGGCTCTCTGTGCCCCAGCCGTCAGACTGCTCGGTCAGCGGCGAAGGCTCTGCAAGGTATACGCGCGGAAGACACGTCTGGATGCACAGCTTTCGCCCTTATGAACTGCGCTTCACACGGAGTAGCCCGAGTGGAGGTCACGAATAGGACATCTCGCCCGCTTGCGTGCGTTCGGAAACGGCGCTTGCTATCCTGTGGAGGAGTGCAGACGGGAGATGTGACCATGCGTGAGGATGATGCGGATCGACTCGCGGAGCCAACCGAGAACAGCGAACGCGACGCGTCTTGGCTGCAACTGCCGACGGTTCAGCCGTATACATCGCCTTCGCCGGTGACAGCAACGCCAGCGGAAACAGCGCCGCCCGCGGCGAAGCCAGTAGGCGAGAAGGCAGCATCGTCGAACGCCCCAGTCGCGGCACCGACAACGGCGCCGACACGGGTGGTATCGCGTCGTACCACGAGCGCGCCCGCGCCAGACTCAAACAAGACTGAGAATCAGGCCATTCCGTCCTTGCCACGCGCAACCGAACGCTTTCTGGCGGTGCATGCGGCGGAGTTTGCGCCGCCAGAGCAAGAGCGCTTGCCAGCGATGCGTGATGACGGTGGCAGTGAGGCACGCGATCCGGTGGTATTCATCCCTGGTTCGGGCGTGTCGATGGGGGAGCCGTTCGTCAAACGCCGCGCGCGGCCACTTGGCATGCGGCTGACGATTTATCTTGCCGCGGCATGCACGGTGATCTCGGGACTTTTCGGCGTCACCGCGCTGAGTGGCGGCGACCCGGCGACGACGCTGCGAACGCTCTATCAGTCGGTGAATGGTTCGACCTCGTCGTCGCAGACCGTGAGCTACATCTGGTATGTGGCGCAACCGGGCGACACGGTGGAAGGCGTAGCGGCGAAGTTCCGGGTTCAGCCCGGCGGCATCTTTGAAATCAACAAGATGCGCGCGGACCAGGAGCTTCAACTCGGCCAAAAGTATAAAATCCCGACCGATCCGTTTTACGGCAAGACGTACCGTCCCGCCGAGCCACCTCTCCAGGGGAACGGCAGCACGACGTTTGGCAACGACTGGTGGAACTCGTACGCCGGTACGCCGATCAAGGGCCAGCTCTGCTCGCCGTCTGGTCCGAAACCGACGGATTATCAGATGGTCGCACCTAACCCGGGCGCGCACTGGGTGCGGGGCTATACCTGGTATCACCTGGGGATCGACTCCGCGGGTCCGTATGGTGAGCCGATCGTCGCGGCGCAACGTGGACTGGTGATCTGGGCTGGCTGGACGAACCTGGGCTATGGGTGGTCGGTGGTCATCAGTCACTGCAACCACGTCTCAACGCTCTATGGTCATATGGCGAAGGTGCTGGTGAAAGCGGGCCAGAATGTGGTGGCGGGACAGCCGGTTGGACTTGAAGGATCAACAGGCTGGTCCACGGGTCCACATCTGCACTTCTCGTTGTTCTGGAACAACCAGTACGTCGATCCGCTGCCGTATTACGGCGGCAGCGAGGCCAACTTTCTGCGTCCGTGCGGCTGCTATACGCCCCCGGCTAATGGGTAGCACTGTCGCGTAGCTGCGCGGGCCGCTCGCGGACGGGCATGAGGGGCCGCGCGTGCTACAATCCCAGAACACTCCGGCAGCGTTCGATCCGCGGCGCGACTCGCGGACGTCGCGGGTGGAGGGCGCTCTGGTGGGTGAGCACGAGGGAACCTATCGCTCGGTGTATGCGAGAGCATGACGCGCTGCCCCAGGCCACTCCCGCGACGCGCGCTGAGGAACTTGCCGCTGCGCGATTCGTGGAGACACGTGAAGAGATAAGCGAACGAGGAGCCGCCTTTTGCCAGCAAACGAGCAGTTGACGGACGTGGCGCAGTTCGGCGACGTGGAGGCTGTACGCTCGGCCCTGGCCGCGCACTCGTATATCGCCGATCGCGGTCTGGCGACGGCGATATACCTGGCCGTGCGACGCTCGAAGCCGCTGCTGCTGGAGGGCGAACCGGGCGTGGGCAAGACTGAGGTTGCGCGGGTACTCGCAGCGGCGCTGAATACACGGCTGATTCGCCTACAGTGCTACGAAGGCATCGACCTCGCCACTGCGGTCTACGAGTGGAACTATGCGCGCCAACTGCTCTACATCCGGTCGCTTGAGGGGGATACGACGGCGCGAATCGACGGCGCTGGATCGGCACTGCGCGACGTCTTCTCGCAGGAGTTTCTGGTGCGACGGCCACTGCTCGAAGCGATCGATCCATCGCTGGAGCGCGCGCCGGTGCTGCTGATCGACGAATTGGATCGCTCCGACGCGGAGTTTGAGGCGTACTTGCTCGAACTGCTGAGTGATTTTCAGGTGACGATCCCAGAAATTGGGACGTTGCGGGCGGCACATCCGCCAGTCGTGGTGTTGACGTCGAACCGCACCCGCGATATCCATGATGCGCTCCGCCGCCGCTGCCTCTACTATTGGATAGAATATCCGACGCTGGAGAAGGAATTCGCCATCGTGCGCGCGCGTGTGCCTGAGGCACCTGATGTGCTGGCGCGCCAGGTGGTCACGTTTGTACAGGCGTTGCGCGGCGAAGATCTCTTCAAAGCGCCGGGGGTCTCGGAAACGCTCGATTGGCTCGAGTCGCTGCTGGCATTGGGCCAGGCCGAGGTCTCGGAGGCGGCGGCGCGTGATTCGCTCGGCGCGCTGTTGAAATATCAGGACGATTTGCAGAAGGTGACTGAGGGCGATCTGCTGGCTCGACTCGTCGCGCGCGTGCGCGGAGCGAGTTCATGAGTGGCGCCGCAGAGCTCACCACCGCGGAGACGGCGCGCGGTGAGCTGTTGCTCGCGCGTCTCGTCGATTTTTCGCGGCTGCTCTGGGAACTCGGCCTGGATGTGGGCACGGGGAAGGTCGTGGAGCTTGCGGATGGTTTGTCGCTGATCGACGTGGCCGACCGCGAGGCGTTCTACCTGGCGCTCAAGGTTACTCTGGTCTCTAAGCACGACCAGGAGGGAACCTTCGATGCTGCCTTCGACTATTATTGGCGTGCGCGGGATGGCAGCGTGGCGACGGCGCTACCTGTAGAACTGGAGGGCGCGCGGCGAAGGAGCCTGCCGTTGCCAGGACATCGTCGCGAGCAGGCGCCGCAAGAGGACGCTCGGTCCGCGGGTACACCAATTCGCGACCAGCCGCGGCATCCCGCGTCAAGGTTTGCCCAGGCGCGACGCCGCGAGCGAGACGTCCAGCCGGTGGATGAAGCGGGGCTCGTGCGCGCGTATAGCCGTGAGGAAGCGCTGCGTCGCAAGGACTTCGAGGAGTTCACCTGGGAGGAGCTTTATGAGGCGCGCGCGCTAATGGAGCGCGCACATTGGCGGTTGGGTGAGCGGGAGACGCGACGCCTCAGATCGGCACATCGCGGGCGCGAGTTGGATCTGCGGCGCACGATTCGTCGGAGTCTGCACACGGGCGGCGAGCCAGTCGAGCTTGCGCGGCGTGCCCGGCGCTGGAAGCCGCGTCCGCTGGTGATCCTCTGCGACATCAGCGGATCGATGAGTGTCTACGCGCGCCTGCTCCTCCACTTTGTGCATACCGTTGCCAATGGGTTGGAGAACGTCGAGACGTTTGTCTTTGGTACGCGTCTGACGCGGATTACGCGACAACTCACGCACAAGGACGTTGACCAGGCACTACGTGATGTGACGCGCACGGTGGCGGATTGGTCTGGTGGCACGCGTATTGGCGACTCTTTGCGCTCCTTCAATTATCGCTGGGCGCGGCGTGTATTGGGCCGCGGCGCGGTGGTGCTGATCATCAGTGACGGATGGGATCGCGGCGACGTGCGCGCCCTCGCTGGGGAGATGGACCGCCTTCGGCGTAACTGTCACCGCCTGATCTGGCTCAATCCACTGCTCGGCCACGACGACTATCGTCCCGTGACCGCGGGCATGCGCGCGGCGCTGCCGTACATCGACGACTTTCTGCCCGCCAACAACCTCGACAGCCTCTTTGCGCTGGGACGCGCCTTGGAGGCTATTGACGATCGGCGCTCCGGCCGCGCACGGGCTATCCCATTGCCTGGGTAGTGGACATGGGTGGCCCATTTCGGCTAGGATGGGGGTACACTTACGTGCAGGAAACGCGCGGAGTGTGGGGACGATCACTGGAGGTGTCGGGGGATGGCTGTCGTCACGAGCATCATCAACCTGAAGGGCGGCGTGGGCAAGACCACCCTGACTATGGCGCTGGCGCACTACCTCGCCGGTGAGCATTCGAAGCGTGTGCTGGTGATCGACCTCGACCCGCAGACCAACGCGACGATCGCCATGGTCAACGAGCGGCGCTGGCGCGAGCGCGATCAGGCAGGTCAGACGCTGTACCAACTTTTCAAGGATCAGCTCGACGGCACGCATCTCTTCTCGGCACAGGAGGCGATCATGACGCGCGTCTCCAATGTCGCCGGGGGCGTGCCGGGGCTGGACCTGTTGCCTTCGAGCATTCGCCTGCACCGCATTCAGGACAAAATCACCAAGATTGCCGACCTCGATACGTTCCGCACAGGGCCGACGTATGCGGTGCGCGAGGCGCTGCGCGACGTGTTGCCGCACTACGATCACGTGTTGATCGATTGTCCGCCTAACCTGGGGATCATCACGCTCAATGGTATCGCCATCAGCCGCTACTTCTTGATTCCGGTGGTGCCGGACATCCTCTCGACGCTTGGCGTGCCGCTGGTGCTCGACCGCATGGCCGACTTCGCCCTCCGCGCGCAACACGAGATTTTTGGCCTCGGCATCGTCGTCTCGCGCTTCCGACCGACGAGCAGACTGCACAAGCAGACGGTGATGAGCATGCGTCGCGACGCGATTCCTGGCATCCATCCGCCGATTTTCAACACGATCATCACCGAGGCGGTTGAGGTGGCCGAAGCCGCGGACATCGAGGAGAACGTTTCGACGCTGCGACAGAAGTTCGGCGGAAACGGCCCACACAAGCAGTTTAGCGCGCTTGCGGACGAATATCTGCGCTATGTAGGTGGCTAAGGTGCGGTGCCCGCGCGTCTATATCTATGCGTAAGCTGCGGGTATGACGTGTTGGGACGCTGGAGGAGGCGAGCACATGCAGATGCGCTCCGCCGAAGAGGCGCAGAGACCCGCGATGGATCCCACACCGCCGCCCGCCTCTCAGGATGCCATCGAGCGCGCAATGGCACTCGATCTGTCTCCGCCGGGTAACGAGGACGCGATAGCCGAGCGGGATACCACAATTTTCGCCGCTCCAGAGGATCCATTCGCGCACCATGGGGGGACGGTACCGCCCAAACGTGCGCAGGCTGCCACGCCGCGAGAAGTGCGGCCAGGCGCCGCAACGCCGCCGTTGCCAATGCCTACGGCGGGGGATTCTCCTGCCGTCACGACACTCACGTTGTCGCCGAATGCGGCTGCGGGGGCGAGCTATCTATTTCTCTGGATCTCGGGAGTGCTGATCTTTTTCAACGAGCGCCGCAACACATACGTGCGGTTCCACGCGCTACAATCAGTCCTGTTCGGCGCGTCCGCGACGATCGCCGGTGTGGTGGGGGTTGTCGCCGCCACGCTTCTTATGGACCTTGGGTCGGCGTGGCATGCGAGCGTACTGAGTAAGTTTGGCTTGGTATGTGCTTTGCTGATCCCATTCTCCATCGTCGTGATTTGGTGGTGGCTGATCGTCGCGGCTTGGACCGGACACGCCGTCGCTTTGCCGATACTAGGTCAATATGCCAAGCAGTACGCCGCCCCCGAGAATGAATCGCCGACCGCGCAGCACCCCTAACTCTCCCTCTCATTCGACGGCGGGACGAGTCTCGCGGCCCCAGCATGCCATGCCGCCGCCGCTTGAGATGCGCAGGGAAGCAACATCTGGATCTGCGTCGCACGCACCGATGCCCGAGCGGAGAGCACCCGGTGGGTCTCATCGGGGATTAGAAACCACTTTCGATGCGGCGCAGATGAGGCGGACGGAATCGGATTCCGTGCGGAGAACGTCGCTCTCCTTCGCGCTGGGCAACCCACGACGGCAGGCGTTGCTCTGTTATGCGTTGCCGTTTGCGCCAGCGCTTGCTTTTTTGCTACGCGATCAGCGCAACGCGTTCGTACGTCTCCACGCGGCGCGCGCACTAGCGTTCTTTGGCGCGATCTTGATTGCACAGGTTGCGCTATTTGTCGCGCTAATCGTGATCGGCGGTGTGGCCGGAGATGGCTTCGCGGCTGTTGCCATCGGGCTATGCTTCTACGGTCTCTTTGGCGTGCTGGGCATTGTGGCGGTGGGCATGTGGCTGCGCCTCCTCGCGGACGCGGCGGCAGGGCGATTTACGTCGGTTCCGTTGCTCAACGCCGCTGCCTGGCGCATCGAATGGGCATTCGCACGCATGCAGCGACTTCCGTCTTGATCGCGCGGGGCAGGAATACTAGCGCTATGAATATGAATGAGAACACCTCGCCCCACATCACTGCACTGGAGCCACAGGTCCATCGACCGGACCGTTACAGTCTCTTTCTCGACGGTACCTTCGTGCTCGGTCTCGATGAGGCCACCGTTGTGGCGGAGGGACTCTACGTGGGCAAACCCTTGTCGGCAGCCGAGCTAGAGAGTCTGCGTACGCGTGTCGTGGAACACGGGCTGTTCGATGCGGCGCTGCGCTTCCTGGCCGCGCGCCCGCGAAGCCGCGCCGAGGTTCGCAGGCGCCTGCTGACGCCGAAGCCGAAGAAGCCCGCTCCGGATCCCGCGGCTGTGGAGAGCGTGCTCGACCGGCTGGAGGAACGTTCACTGCTCGACGACAGCGACTTCGCCACCTTTTGGGTCGAAAATCGCGAGCGGTTCAGCCCGCGCTCGGCGCGCGCCCTCGGCCAGGAACTTCGGCAGCGCGGCGTCGCGCGCGAGACCGTCGACGCGCTAAGCCAGCCCGAGCGCGACGCAGAGCGCGCGTTGGAGGCGGGGCGACAGCGGATCCATGTGCTGGCGGGAACCGACTTCGAGACGTTTAGCCGGCGGATGGGCCAATTTTTACAGCGCCGCGGGTTCGGATATGGGGTGACGCGCGATGCCGTGCGAACGCTCTGGGAGGAATCTGGCGGAAATCGCGACGACGCGACGCCCGACGAATTCGCGGAGTAGGCGTAGAGCGTTGGCTTGTGGGTCTACGGGCCCATACCAGTATGGGAACGGCGCTTCCCCACGTACGTGCCGTAGGTCGCGCAGGTCGAGGCGCGTGACCAGCCCTACGCCGCGCGGCCACTTCACGATGATTTCTGCTGGCTGGCATGCTTCACGACGTGTTGGAGCAGGATGCGCGCCGCTGCCTCGGGATCGAAGTCCAACTCAGCCGCGCGTTCCGGATCGCGGGCGAGGGTGGCGAACGCATCGGCTATCGCGCGGATCGTGGCGGAGTCCGTGATACGCCGCTCGGCAACCGCTTGGTAAGCCTCCTTGAGAACCTCGGGATTGAGCGCGTCCGGCAATGGGGGCGGCGAGTCGACGTCGGTCGCCGCAGGAAAGTTCGGCAAGTTCCGCGCCGAATACAGTGCGGTCGCCGGCATGACGAGTGGCGTGGTCGAGGCATCAAGCTGGGGAGGCTCGACGTGAGGTGTCGCAACGGGTGCGCGCGATGGCGCTAGTGCTTGTTGTTGCGGGGCCGGCTCTTGATCGGCCTCAAGTGATGCGTCTTGTATGTTGACGGTAAGTCCGCGTAGTCCAAGCGAACGCGTGCTTTCAAGCAGGTCGCGGTGGTAAATGACGCCCAGTTGTTTGGCTGGTGTGTCCGCGATGAAGTTCTGTGGAAGGCGGGCCCACTCGTCGAGGGCGTGTTCCAGCGATGAGGAGGCCAGAGCGTTGAGCTCTTGCTGCCACTCGCGCGGAGTCAAGACGATCAGATGCGCGCACACTACCGACGGGCGATAGCCGACCGCTGCCGCTGCGCGCGCCAGCATAGGCTGACCGCGCTCACCTGCGACGCGAATCGAAACCGGACCGCACACGAGCGTTTGGTCCCGCAGCTCCACGGTGTCGACTATGCGTTCGCCAGGGGCGAGCACCCAGACGCCAGCGCGTAACGTCCTGAGATAGTCGCCCGCGAAGGTGGTGACCGCTGCGGACCCGCCGGGCACGTCGTAGCTGTGACGCCGTCCATACCACGCGAGGAACGCCGCGAGCAGTGCGACACAGACTATGCCACCGATGACACCCCAATAGACGCTGGCTGTGACGACGAGATATGACACGACGCCGCCCAGGGCAACCAATAACCAGATGAGTGTCTGGGTTGCCGCGTAGAGGACAACACCCCAGATCATGCCAAGCACGAGATAAATTGCCAACAAAGCGATGAGGGTCGATGGCGAGACGGGTGGGACGCCAACGATGCCGCTCTCCGAGGCGAAGAATAGCGCAACCAGGAGCAAGGCGATTCCCGTGAGTGGCGGCAGGAACGCCGGTGACCAACGCTTGATGAATTCGAATCGGGTTGCGCGTGTCTGAGCGGGTTGATTCATTTGTCTCGGTGCCAATAACTGCTCAGCCGCCACCAATAGCCGAGGGAGACCATGCTGCGAGGCGGGCTCCGCGGCCCGCCTCCGTACGTGGAGCGCGGGAGATGGCGTTTGGCCGTCGTTCACTGGATTGGAAACGGCGTCATGTGAGTGTAGAGACCACATACTTCGAATATCCAGCACAACATGTGCCTTCGCGGAGATCCTTCCACGGGGAGCAGGAGACGTTCACGGAGATGGCGCAGCACCTCTTCTGGGCGGCGACCATGGAAGCGCGGCTCACCCAATACGCCAGAGCATGTTTCGGGCCATTTGGCGCGCGGGTAGGCGAGCGCGACGTGATCGGGTCACGCGGTCAGTTCAAGTGATCGGGGGACGACTCGGCGTGCGCGCCAGGGGTGGAGTGCATGCGATGTTTGTTGCGACCGCAGTTCGGCTTGCCGCAGCCCTCGCCCTGGTGAATAGGGCGGGCCTCTTCGCGCGGCTTGTCGTAACCAGGTAGCTCGCGCACGGGGACGGTGATGACGGCCCCGCTTTCGAGTGCAAGCTCGACTGACTCTCTCGGTACGTTGATGCCGATCACGCGGCCCGCGCCGCTCGGGGTGTGCAGGACCTCTCCGACACCAGGCATTTCTTGCTTGGCGGCAACGTAGTCGTCATTTTCGTAGGCGAGGCAACACATGAGCCGTCCGCAGATGCCGGAAATCTTTGCGGTATTGAGCGGGAGACCCTGCTCTTTCGCCATCTTGATGGAGACGACGTTGAATTCGGTGAGCCACGAGCTACAGCAGAGCGTCTTACCGCAGACGCCAACGCCACCTAGAATTTTGGCATGGTCGCGCGCGCCAATCTGGCGCAACTCGATGCGCGTGTGGAACTGCGACGCCAGGTCGCGCACCAGCGCGCGGAAGTCGACTCGCTCCTCAGCTGTGAAGTAGAAGGTGAGACGGCTGCCGTCGTAGGTATATTCGGCCTCGACGAGTTTCATTGGCAGTTCGTGCATCTCGATGCGCTCGGCACAACGGCGGAGCACATCTTTTTCCTTCGACTTGTAAGCCAGGAGCTGACGTAGGTCGTCTTCGCTGGCGAGGCGCTGCACGGGCTTGAGTCCCTCGCTGGGAAGTTCAGACGCCTCCACCTGGCGCGGTGCGATGACCACGCGCCCGCATTCCATGCCTTTGGCGCTTTCGACGATCACCCACTGTCCGACCTTGAGATCGAAGCCTTGCGGACGATAGTAATAGATGCGCCCAGCGGGACGAAAGCGCACGCCGACGACGCTCGTGGCGGTACGTGCGCCGGGTGTAAGTTGTGGTGCAGCCATTAGGTATGCAGCTCTTCCGCGAGCAGGATCGCTTCGGCAATCTCGCGCATGGACTTGCGATTGTTCATGCTGGCTTTCTGGATGCGCCGAAAGGCCTCTTGCTCGGTGATGCCATGCTTCGTCATCAGCACGCCTTTTGCCTTCTCGACCACCTTGCGCGTCGCCAGGTGATCTTCGAGGTCTTTGACGCGGCTCTCCATGGACTTGAATTCCTGGAAGCGGCTGAGGGCGATCTCGATGGCAGGTTTGAGGTCACTGGAGCGAAAGGGTTTCGTCAGATAGGTGACGACGCCCGCATCGCGCGCGCGCTCGATCAATTCGTCGTCGCTGAAGGCGGTGAGCAGCACGACGGGGGCAATCTTTTCGCGGGTCAGGATCTCGGCGGCGGTGATGCCGTCCATTTCAGGCATACGGACATCCATGATGACGAGGTCGGGGCGCAGCTCGCGAGCGAGATTCACCGCGCTCTGCCCGTCACCGACATCGCCGGCCACCAGATAGCCCTGGCGCGTCAACTCTTCTTTAAGATCCATGCGGATGACGGTTTCGTCCTCCGCGAGCACCAAGCGCGTTGGCACGGGGCACCTCCAAGCTGTGCGGGCGCCATGCCCAGGAGCGCGGCGGCGCGCATGTTCGGGCGCAGTATAGCACATCGCGCCCGCAAACGATCGTCGGTCAGCCGAGGCGCACACGATGTTCAGGCGAGCAGCCGGTTGAGCATTTGCGCGAGATTGCGCGACGGGCGGTTACGCCGTGACGCAATCTGGTCTCCGGCGAAATGGGCGTGACACGGGTAGCTACTGAGCGAGGCTGACGATGGTTATACCGTCGCCGCCATCGTTCGCCGCCGCGGACTCGAAGCCTTTGACGAGGGGGTGTTTGCCGAGCTGCTGGCGGATCGCCTGGCGGAGGGCGCCGGTTCCCTTGCCGTGGAGCAAGCGCACAAAAGGCATCCCCGCGAGATAGGCATCGTTGAGGTACGCGTCTACCTGCGGAAGGACTTCCTCGACGCGTTGGCCGCGGAGATCGAGTTGCAGGTCGGGAGCCTCGGCAGGACCGGTGTCTGGCACCGTCACGAGTGAGGGGATGTCTTGTGGAGAGGTGCCCGCTCGTGCCTGTCGACGACTCAGACGCTCGATGTCGGAGGCGCGAACGCGCATCTTCAGCGAGCCAAGCTGCACCTCGACTTCGCCGCGCGCATCTGGCAGTGAGAGGAGTTCGCCGCGCGAGTTCATCGCGCGCACGCGCACGGCATCGCCGACTCGTAACGGTCCGGTCTGTGGCTCCTCACCATCCAGCGCCTCTTCGTCGGCGGGGGGCGCTGGTCGCTCCGCGCGCATGGGCAGAGGCGCGACGCGATCTTCCAACGCACGTGCTTTTTGGCGCAGCGTGGTCAGTCGCTCTGGGGCGACACGCTGGCGAACGATCTCGGTGCGCATGCGTGCAAGCTCTGCCTGCACCGCTTCTATCTCGCGGCGCGCACGCTGACGCGCCTCGTTGAGAATGGCGTCGCGCCGCTGCTCCAGGTCGAAGCGCTGGCGCTCCACCTCGCGACGCTGGTGCTCCGCTTCGGCGCGTTCCATGCTCAAGTGGAAGCGTTCATCCGCCGCCGCCTTGCGGTCCGCTTGGAGTCCTTCCAGCAGGCCTTCCATCTGGACGCCTGCCGTGCCGAGATACTCGCGCCCCTGCTCGACGATCGCTTCGGGCAGACCGAGCCGGGTGGCGATGGCGAGGGCGTTGCTGCGGCCGGGGAGGCCGATCGTCAAGCGATACGTTGGCGAGAGTGTCTCGACGTCGAATTCCACAGAGGCATTGGCGACGCCAGCTTCTTCGTGTGCGAAGGCCTTCAATTCGGAATAGTGCGTGGTCGCCAGTGTTGCGATGCGGCGATGCAGCAGGTGCAAGAGGATCGCGCGCGCCAACGCCGATCCCTCGCTGGGATCAGTGCCCGCGCCCAGCTCGTCGAGCAATACGAGGCTTCCCGGCTTGGCGTCGTGCAGGATCTCGACGATGCGGCTCATGTGGGACGAGAAGGTGCTGAGGCTTTGCTCGATGCTCTGTTCGTCGCCGATGTCGGCATAGATATCTGCGTAGACTGGGACTTCAGAGCCATCCTCGGCGGGGATGTGCATGCCAGCCTGGGCCATGAGGCAGAGGAGGCCTACCGTTTTGAGCGCCACGGTCTTGCCGCCAGTATTCGGCCCAGTGATCACTACCATGAGGAACTCGTCGCCCAGGCGGAAGTCGATCGGGACGACACGCCCGGTAAGCAGGGGATGCCGCGCCTGGATGAGGCGTAGTCGCCCGGCGGCGTTGACCTGGGGCACGCCAGCGCGGATCAGTCCGGCGTAGCGCGCCTTTGCCAGATGTAGATCGATCTCCGCCAGCAGTTCCACCGCGAGGCGCAGATAGGCCGACTCGTCCGCTACTGCTCCTGACAACTCGGTGAGGATGCGCTCGATCTCCTGGCGCTCATCGAGTTGCAACTGGCGCAGGCGGTTGTTCATCTCGACGACGACGAGCGGCTCGACAAATATCGTTGCCCCACTGCCGGATTGGTCATGCACGATGCCGCGCACCTGTCCGCGCGCCTCGGCACGTACCGGCAGCACGTACCGGTCCGAGCGCATGGTGATGATTGGCTCCTGCAGGGCCGAACGAAACTCGTTGACCAGTGTGGAGAGGCGCTCTTGCAGGCGTTGCTGGGCGTTGCGCAGCTCGGCGCGAAGCCGTCGCAGCTCCGGCGAGGCGGAGTCGAGTATATCGCCGTCTTCGCTGATACAGTCGGCGATGCGTTGCTCAAGCCGCGGGCGTGCGGGCAGGTCTTCGGCCAATGCCTTGAGCAGTGGAAAAGAGGCGTCTACTCGCGTAATCACGCGCCCGACGTGCGCCGATGCCCGCACGGTGACAAGGATCTCGATCAGTTCGTTGGGGTTGAGTACAGCGCCGCGCTCCGCCGCAGCGAGATGGGGTCGTACATCACGTGCGCCGCGGACGCCAATATCAGGGCGAATCTCCAGCAGCCGCCTCGCTTCGGTGGTGTAGGCGAGACGCCGGCGGACCTCGTCAACCTCGTCGCTCGGCAACAGTGCCGAGGCGAGCGCCTTGCTCGCCGAGAACGACGCTTCTCCGACGAGCCGCTCGATGATCTTCGGATATTCGAGGGTTGTGATGCTTTTCTGATGCATGGTCTAGTGTGTGGAACTCCGTAGTGGTGCTTTGCCCCATATACTTGCGAACTTCCGGCTCGTGGCGTAGCGCCGCCAATTGCCGGCAGCGTGGACTGTCGTTCGCTCGCGGTCGATGCGCCAGCATGTGCTGGAGAACATGGCGTCGCATGACACGCGCCCGCTCTACCAACAAAACGTCTGAGGCGGGCACGATGCTAGACAGATTTCTCACCACTATACAGCAGCGCGCGCCAGGAGGGCGCGTTCACAACCTCCACGTCGGGAGTCAAACCCACGGAACGCAGCAATTGTGCGAAGGGTGCCTCCTCTGCCAATGCCCGTGGAGAGGGATCTACGGCGAGTGCGCCGCGCCCGTACACAGTGCGCTGCACGGCGACAAACGGGAGCAGCAACGGGCTTGCGGGGAGCAAGGTCGCGCCTAGTACGATGATCAAGCGACCGCCGGGTCTCAAGACGCGTGCTATTTCTTGAAGCGCTCCCCGATCACTGATGTAGTCAGTCGGGAACGTACTCACGACGTCGTCGAACGAGGCGTCGGCGAATGGCAATTGCCGCACGTCAGCTTGGCGCACCAACGAAGCATCCTGGTGAGCACGGAGTAAGCGCCGTCGCGCGGCGGAGACCATTTGTGGCGAGCGATCGATTGCTCTGCATCGATAGCCCGCCGCGAGCATATCTATTAGCAGCGTGCCTGGCCCGCAGCCGACTTCAAGCACGTCGCGTCCGCGGAGCCGCGGGATGACGAGTCGCTGCCACGTGCGCCACCTGCCGGCGAACGGGATCGTACTCGCAATCCAGTAGAGGATGCGGTTGGTATAGAGCAATTCAAACGCTGGCCGCACGATGCGCCAGCGTAGCGAGGTCATCTCCGTGGGAGTGCTCTCCCGGCATAGGCAGAAGCCCCGAAGCAGGGGATGCGTCCCCACCACTTCGAGGCTCTCTACTGCGCGCGGCGCTCGCATGCCGAACGCCCGTCATGGTTGAAGGCTAGCGGGTCAGTGCGGCCTCGACCTGGTGCGAAGGCACCAAAATGTCATCGACGATGCCGTACTCCACCGCCGTTTGTGCGGTCATGTAGAAGTTGCGGTCTGAGTCGAGCTTGATGCGGTCCATGGTTTGGCCAGTGTGCTTCACCAGGATGTCGTAGATCGAGGTGCGCAGGCGAAGAATCTCGCGGGCGGTGATCTCGATGTCGGCTGCCTGGCCTTCGGCGCCACCGAGCGGCTGGTGAATTAGCACGGTCGAGTTTGGCAAGATGTAGCGCTTGCCCTTGGCGCCACCAGCGAGTAGCACCGCGCCCATGCTCATCGCCATACCCATGCAGACCGTGGAAACGTCGGGCTTGATAAACTGCATGGTATCGTAAATCGCCAGGCCGGCATAGACGCTACCGCCCGGGCTATTGATATAGATCGAGATGTCCTTCGTGGCGTCCTCAGACTGCAGGAAGAGCATCTGCGCGACGACCAGATTGGCGACGTGATCGTCGATCGCTGTACCAATGAAGATGATGCGCTCCTTGAGGAGTCGCGAGTAGATATCCATGCCCCGCTCGCCGCGAGGGGTCTGCTCCAGTACCGTGGGCACAAGCAGATCGGTCGGCATCAGCGCCGGACCCTGCCCCGCAGGTAAGCGGGGATCAATCAACGAAGACATACCTTGCTCCTTCGAATGGCGACCGACGCACATGCGTTCCGGTCGCTCCCGCCATCGGCTACGTCGCCGCGCGGCAACGTGAGCCCAATGCGCGGTACGCTACACGATAGCCCACGCCCGCGAGGCGTGTCAAACCCAGCTATCCTCGCATGCTGTGAGCATGTGTTGATGGCCGTCGCGGTGCTTCGCGCACTTCGGAGTACGCTAGATTCAACGCGCTGGCACGGTCGGTGCACGATCTCAGGTGCCGCGCATGACGCGCAGGACGCCAGCTTGCCTACGACGCACGATATGGAGCATCTCGCAGCCGATGACTCGGCAAGCGAGGTACCAAGATCGGTGCGCTTTACGATTCACGAAAGGCCGAAATGAATACGAATCCTTCCCGCCAACAACCCTTCGACACCGGTCTCCGCGAGACCCTGGGTGGCCGCAGTCTTATCGTCGCCAGCAATCGCGGACCCGTCGAGTTCAAACGGGCGCCTAACGGGCGACTGGTTACAAAGCGCGGCGCGGGCGGCGTCGTTACCGCGCTTGCATCCATCGCCAAGGAGTTGCCACTCACCTGGGTCGCCGCGGCGATGACGGAGGGTGATCGCGACGCATTCCCGGAGGGTAGCGCCATTACCCGCGACGTGCGTCTCGGGCACGAGTCCGTTCGGCTGCGTTACGTGGCGGTGGCAGATGATGTCTACCGCATGCACTATGAGGAAATCAGCAATCAATATCTCTGGTTTCTGCAGCATTACCTCTGGAACCCCGCGGAGTCGCCCACGTTTACCGAGGAGCAGCATCGCGCGTGGGAGCAAGGCTATCGCGTGGTCAATCAGACCATTGCCGACGCCGTGATCGATGAGGCGAGGCATGGAGACGCTCGCGCAGAAGGCGAGGATGCGCACATACTGCTACAGGACTACCACCTGTATCTCGCCGCGGGAATGATCCGCCAGCGTCTGCCGAACGCGACGATCCAGCAGTTCATTCATGTCCCGTGGCCGTCGGTACGCTACTGGCGACTTCTCCCAGACGCGATGCTGCGGGCGATCTTTGAGGGACTCGCCGCTAACGACGTCGTCGGCTTCCAGACGGAACGTGACGCCCGCAGCTTTCTCGAATGTGTCCATGTAATATTGCGCGATGCTCGCGTGGACCTCGATGCGGGTCGCTTCGTGCGCCGGCGACATCGCTTGCTCGCCCGCGCGTATCCCATCACTGTGGATGCCGAGGATGTAAATAAGACGTTGGCCTCAGCGCCGGCGCGCCTCGCGACTGCCGAACTTGCGCCGCAGCTCGCCAGTGACATGAACATTATCGTGCGCGTTGACCGGCTGGAGCCGACAAAAAATGTCGTCCGAGGGCTGGAGGCCTTCCAAGAGCTTCTGCGGGCACATGCCGAACTGCGAGGGAGCACGTGCCATTTGCTCTTTCTGGTGCCGTCGCGCGAGAACGTGCTGCAGTATCGCCGCTATCATCGGCGGGTGCGCGAACTCGTGCGAGAGATCAATCGTGAATTCGCCACTAAAAGCTGGAAACCGATTGTCGCATACTTCGACAACAACCGAGCGCGTGCCCTGGTGGCACTGCGTCGCGCGGACGTCGTGCTCGTCAACCCTATTTTCGACGGGATGAATCTTGTAGTGAAAGAGGCGGCGCTGGCCTCCGAGCGCGACGCGGTGCTGATCCTCTCGCGCACCGCCGGGGCATATCATCAACTCTCTGATGCGGTGTTACCGGTGTCGCCGCTCGACGTGGCCGATACTGCCGATCAGCTCTTTGAGGCATTGAATCTCTCGGCGCACGAGCGTCATCGCCGCGCCGAATTGGCACGCACGATCGTCCTGCGCGACACTCTGACCGACTGGATCACCAATCAACTTCGCGATGCTGCCTCACTGCGACCCTCGCGCTCCGTGCGCAGCCCCGAAAAGCGTCCGCTGCGAGAGGTGGGGTAGACCTACATTCGGCGTGGGGGAATGGCTCACTCAACCTACGGTGAATGCGATGTCCGCTGCGGTTGCGTCCTGCCCGTTGATGCGCTGGATGACCTGAAGGTCGTAGCTTCCCGCGCCAACGCCATTGCGCGAGAACCAGTAGTGCGCATGTGCCACCATGGTGTAATCAGACGCCATAGTGTATATCACGCGGGAATTCTGGCGAATATAGACGTATGTCGGAACATTTAATGCAGCATCTGACGTGCAGAAGTTCACATAGACCGAACTGCCTGCCGAAAAATGCGTGACTGCGTTCCCTTGACTGCACGAGGTATCACGAAACGTACCGAGGGTAATTGCGCGGAAGGATGCGGCCGCCTTTTGATCGAGGAGTTGCTGCTGTGAGACGGTCGGTGTGGTGGTTGGTGCGGGTGTCTTCGTTGCTGGAATGCTCGTGTGCGTCGCTATTGCGGGCGTCGCGGTGGGCGAGTGGGCGGTTACGCCATGCGACGACGCGCTGACGGCGATCCAGACGGCCAGCGAAACCACGAGCATCGCGGCGACCGACACGCCTGCCCACAGCGGACGTCCAGCAACCCTCGGGCGTGTGGCAGCGCGCAGCTTTTGTGAGGTGTCGGGCAAGGGCGGTCGCCACACAGGCTCGCTGAGCGGTCGCGATGGGCGCGGGCTCGCCAGCAGTGGCGATGAGAGCCTTGCCGACGACGTTCGGCGGTTCTGCGCTTGCGTTGGCGCGCCATCGATGGATGCGAGCAACGTATCCATGTCGAGCTGGCCGTCGGCTGTGAGCGGCAGGTTAAGTTTGCGCGTCTCTTTTGTGGGAAGGCTGAACGCGTTCAGGGGGATCGAGCGCCGCTCCTGCTGACGCGAAAACGCGGACACCTCATTGGACCAAGCCTCAGATGCCTCGATCAGTTCTCCGCCGACGAGGGGCCGCGAATGGACGACTCGCCGTCCACCGGTGAACTGACTGCCATCGGGAAAGATCGCGTCCAGCCCCTCCGCGCCGAGACCAGGCGGCAATGGCTCGACATCTGGAGCGGACAGGCGCGAAGGCACCACCTCATGCGGACCGTAGATTTCCGGGGCGCTCGACTCGCGCGCCTCCTGTGGCAGGTCGAGCGGCGGTAACGCGCCTTCGGCGAATGGCAGTAGCGCTTCCGCGAAACGTGCAGCCGTGGCAAAGCGTTCTTCGGGGCGCTTGGCGAGCGCTTGATCCAGAAGGCGACTCAGCTCACGTGGCACATCGGCATTGAATCCACGCAGATACGCGGGTCGCGAGTGGACCTGTTGATAGAGGACGGAGACGGGCGTTGCGCCGATGAACGGCGGCCTGCCGCTCAGGGCCTCGTAGAGCACGCAACCGAGCGAGTAGACGTCTGCGCGCGGATCGATCTCTTTGCCTTCGGCTTGTTCCGGCGACATGTATTCTGGCGTGCCAATGGTGGTCCCAGACTTTGTGAGTCCGCGCATCCCTTGCAGTTTGGCGATGCCGAAGTCGGAGAGCAGCAGAGTGGCGCGGATCGTCGCCATCGACGAGCATGTTGGAAGGCTTGACGTCTCGGTGAATGATGCCGCGCTCGTGCGCGTGGTGCAACGCACGCGCCATCTGCACCATGGCGGCGGTGGCCTCAGCTACCGGCAGCGGCCGCCCCAGCCGCGAGCGAAGCGTGCCGCCACGCACGAGTTGCATTGCCAGATACACGACATCGTCGGTTTTGCCGGAGCCGTAAATGGCGACGATGTTGGGGTGCGAGAGCTTGGCGACCACCTGCACTTCGCGCTCGAAGCGGCGCACAAAGCCGACGCGATCTTCTGCGTCGTTCGGCAGCACTTTCACGGCGACGTCGCGATCGCCAGCGGCGTCGCGGGCGCGGTAGACGCGCGACGAGCCGCCGACGCCGATATCTTCCACGAGCTGGTAGCTCCCGAGTTGCCGGCCAATCAGCTCGTTCCAATTCATGCCTTGAACCGCCCTCGGATCACCACTATCCACTCCGCAAGACTGCCATGCTGGCAGCCAGCAACCATTGTAGCCCAAGAGCCAAACGCGCAATAGCTCCCTAGCCGAATTGGTTTCCGCGGCGCTGGTTTGGGCCGACCTTGACCGGGGCAGCGCGAGCGTGGCATACTATATCCGAGTGAAAGAGTCGGAATTGCGATCCAGTGCGCACAGCACCGATTCGTCCGTCCATGGAGGCATAAGCGTGAGCACCGAGACTGAGGTCGGGGTCCAGCTTGACGAATATAAGTGGGGCTTCAGCAAGCCTGAGAATTACATCTTTAAGGCGCGCAAGGGACTGTCTCACGAGATCGTCGAAGAGATCTCGGAGATGAAGGGCGAACCGCAATGGATTCGCGATTTCCGCCACAAGAGTCTTGACGCGTTCCTCAAGCGGCCAACGCCTACGTGGGGCGGCGATTTAGGCACCATCGACTTCGACGACATCTACTACTACATCAAGCCGACCCAAGAGGCGGGAAAGACGTGGGATGATCTGCCCGCCGAGATCAAAGACACATTCGAGAAACTGGGCATCCCGGAAGCGGAGCGCAAGTATCTCGCGGGCGTCGGCGCACAGTACGAGTCGGAAGTCATCTACCACAAGGTGCGCGAGGACCTCGAAAAGCTGGGCGTGATCTTCGTGGATCCGAACACCGCGTTTCGCGAACACGAGGAGCTTTTCCGCAAATACTTCGCGACGGTGATTCCGCCGAACGACAACAAGTTCTCAGCACTCAACAGCGCGGTGTGGAGCGGCGGTAGCTTCATCTACATCCCCAAGGGCGTGAAGGTCGAGATTCCCCTTCAGGCCTACTTCCGCATCAATGCCAAGAATATGGGTCAGTTCGAGCGGACGCTGATTATCGCCGACGAAGACTCGTATGTGCACTATGTCGAGGGTTGCACGGCGCCGACGTATACCTCGGATAGCTTGCATAGCGCTGTCGTCGAGATCATCGTCAAGAAGAACGCACGGGTACGCTACACGACGATCCAGAACTGGTCGAAGAATGTCTACAACCTGGTCACCAAGCGCGCCATCGCCGAAGAGGGCGCGACGATGGAATGGGTCGATGGCAATCTCGGCAGTAAGCTGACGATGAAGTATCCCGCCGTCTGGCTGATGGGCCAGCATGCGCGCGGCGAGGTGCTATCGGTGGCCTTTGCCTCAGACGGACAGCATCAAGACGCCGGCGGCAAGGTGGTGCACGTCGCGCCGAACACCTCGTCGCAGATCGTCTCGAAGTCGATCTCGAAGGGTACCGGGCGCTCAAGCTACCGTGGCCTGCTGAAGGTGCAGAAGGGCGCGTACAACGTCAAATCGAACGTCCGCTGCGACGCGCTGCTACTCGACGAGACCAGCCGAACAGACACGTATCCCTACATCGAGATCGAGGAAGAGGATGTGGAAATCGGCCACGAGGCGACCGTCTCGAAGGTCGGCGAGGAACAACTCTTCTATCTGATGACGCGCGGTCTCACCGAGGCTGAAGCCTACACGATGATCGTGAGCGGCTTCATCGAGCCGATCGCCAAGGAGCTTCCCCTCGAATATGCGGTGGAGCTCAACCGGCTGATCCAGCTCGAAATGTCGGGATCTGTGGGCTAAAGGACCGCGCATCGCGCGACGAAATCCCAGCGGATCACACCTTCTGCGGAGAGCGGGGCGGCGCGTGCCGCTCCGCTTCTGCTGTAGACTTGAGAGGATATCGAACCTATGAGTGCCCGCGTCGCTCCTCGCGGCTTCACGCAAGAGGCTGTAAATGAACTGGTGAACCGCCGTGATGAGCCCGAATGGCTGCGCGAGCGTCGTCTCGCCGCATGGAAGATCTATTCCGACCTGCCCATGCCCACGCGCCACGACGAGGAATGGCGGCGAACCGATCTGCGTGGGCTACGCATGGAGGAGATTGAGTCGCTCGAAGCGGAATCCACAGGAACTCCGCCTACCGGGACGCTTCTGCCGGCGGACGAACGCGGCGAACGCTACGGTGGTTTCCTCGGTCTTCGCGACGCACGTTCGGTCGAGTATTGGCTCGACGACGACCTGCGACAGCGTGGTGTGATCTTCACCGATCTGGTAACCGCGGTACGCGACCATGGCGACCTCGTGCGCGACAGCCTGATGACGCGGTGCGTTTTGCCCGCAGACAGCAAGTTCACTGCGCTGCACGCCGCATTTTGGCAGAACGGGACGTTTCTGTACGTGCCAGAAGGCGTCAGCGTCGAGCAGCCGTTGCGAACAGTCATCTCCGCCGACTTGAATGGCGCGTCCAGCCTGATCCATACGTTGATCGTGCTCGAACGTGGCGCAAGCGTGACGTTCGCTGAAAGCTCCTCATCGGAAGATGGGCAGCGACCGGGGTTCAGTTCACGAGTGGTGGAGTTAGTGCTGGGACCGGCGTCTACGCTTCGCTATACCGGCGTGCAACATTGGGGGCGCGCGGTCTACGACTTCCATACCGAACGCGGCCTGCTCGAAAGCAATAGCACGTTGGTCTTGCAAACGGTGGAGCTCGGCAGCCATCTCTCGAAAGGGCGCGTCGAGTCGATTCTGGTTGGCGACGGCGTCAATGCCAAACTACAAGGTCTCTATGTTGAGGACGGGGATCAGCATCTCGACCGCTACACGCTGCAAGACCATCGCGGCAAGGCGGGGACAAGCGACCTGTTGTTCAAAGGAGTGCTGACCGACAAGGCGCGTTCGGTGTTCTCTGGACTGATTCGCGTCGCCCCAGGGGCGAGCCAGACCGCGGCGTATCAGCAGAATCGTAACCTGACGTTGAGTCGCACCGCCCGCGCGGACTCGATTCCCAATCTGGAGATCGCCTGCAACGACATCGTCGGCTGCTCGCACGGCGCGACCATTGGCAAAGTGGATGAAGAACAAGTCTTTTATTTGATGTGCCGCGGGCTCTCGCGGAGCGACGCGACACACTTGATCGTCGAAGGTTTCGTCGATCCGCTGGTGGAGGCTGTGCCGATCGCTGGGCTCCGCGATACACTGCGACGCGAAATACAGGCGCGTGTCGGCGACGCACCCGCGGAATAACTACTGTTCAGTCCAAGGAGTCTAGCGACATGGCTGTTGTCGCGGTTGGCAACGAACGCGACGTTGCGCCCGGGCGGCCGCTCCGCATCGTCGTCGAGGGTACACCGATCGCCATCTTCCAGGTGCGCGACGAATTTTATGCCATCGGCGATACGTGCACTCATGAGGAGTTCTCGCTCTCCGACGGTGACATGGTCGACGACTACACCGTCGAGTGCGCGCTTCACGGCGCGCAGTTCGACATTCGCACAGGCGCGGTGTGTTCCATGCCGGCTACGATTCCGACGGAGAGCTATCCCGTGTGGGTCGAGGATGGCGCCCTCAAGCTCGAACTTCCTGACTAAACGCGCGAGAACGAGAGCTGGCCCGCGCAAGCATGCGCTATTGCGGCACAAAGTACGTTTGCTGCTCAATTTTCTGGCCGCTGACCGTGGCGTGACCCGTGACGTAGACTGGCTCGGCGCGGGGCGCTCCCGCGTAGCTGACGGTGAAAGTTGCTAAGCCATAACTGTCCGTCTTAACGGGACCATAGGAATGACTGGCGCCCGGAAACGTCACGGTGATGCTCACCGGGACGCCAGTGGCAACCGCCTCGGCGGCTTTGGTCAGCCGCACGAAGACCTGCACCGATCCACCTGTGGAGGGTGACGCGCTGGAGGTCCAGACGCCCATCAAGACATCTGCTGCTTGAGCGGATGCGGTTGCCTTGACCGGCGATTGTTGCAAGACGATGCCGCCAGAAACCGCTGGCGTCGACTGTGCCGTTGCCAAGACTGAAGGCGATATTGCGGCAGCTTTGGTCGCCACAGCCACGGCAAAGGTACTGGCGATGGCGATGAGGACCACCGCGACCAGCACTCGCGGCAGCGCCCGCACTTCGCGGTACCAGTCGCTCTGACGCCAGTTGCGTTCGCTCCGCTGGAAGTACTCTCGCCATGCGGGCGCGTAGGCTCGAAACCCCTTGATGAGGGGCGAGACGACGTAGGCGAAACGCTCAGCCAGCATCTCCTGCGGTGTCTGCTCGCGAGACGTCTGATACCGAGGCGCGTCATATGGAGGCGGGCCGAACTCTGGCACCTCGTGGCTCGCGCCCGCGCTGGGTTGCGGAATCGCATCATGGACTTCGATGTGAGGCGCGGGTGCTTCTGGGGCGGAGATTGCCGTATCAACCGGCAGCGTCGGAATCACATGGTCCGAGTCAGCGTCGTGCCCGGAATGCAGATCGGGCAGGGGCAGCGGTGGCAATAATGGTCCGGATGTCGCCGGAGCGATCTCTGTTCCTGTGGGCGCCGCCAGCGCTTGCCGCGGAGACCTCTCGCGCGTTTCGCCCGATATGAGAGTCTTCCTTGACTTTGCTTGACGCCGCCGCGCTGCTGCGTGGCGTTTCGTGGACACTTCTCACCCTCCAACCTCTCCACTTACCCGAGTGACACACGCGCTCCCGGCGAACTTGTTCGCCAGGAGCGTGAGCAGTCACCTCAACGTTCGATCATCTCTACCTTAGACGAGCAGGACGGCGTCGCGCGTCACTCCTCCCGCTCCCCGTCACCCCCTTGCTCATCGCGAAATTGCCGAAACAACTCTTCGACGTCCCTGATCACTTCTTCGGCGCTGGGGAGTTCGCCAGCGCTCTTGAGTTGGTGCACGCCCGATGTGTCACCCGAGACGGTGAGTTCGCGTCCGCCAATTTCGCCTACCCGCTCTTCGAGCTCCCGCACGTATGCTGCCACATCGGGATCGGCGGCGACGAGCGATGAAACGCGGGTAGTGAAACGACGTGCGGCGCGCGAGAGATCGCCGAGGCGCAGATCGAATCCGTAATAGCCACTCAGCTTTTCGAGGAGCGCCTCGGAGACCGGCAGATTAGGCGTCGCGGAGACGTAGTGCGGTGCGCTCCCCCAGAGGCTCGCGGCGCCGCAGCCTGCTCGTCTCGCGGCATCCTGCACGACGGTGAGGACGCCGGTGGCGCCCTCGTAGCTGGCGCGTTCAACGTTGATGCGATCGAGCCGCCGCAGCAGCGACGCGCTGCTCGCCGTGCCGCGCACGCTGACCGGAGCGGTGTGCGGCACTTCGGCAACTAGGGCGCCGAGAAGCATGACATCCTCCACGTGGCAGCGCTTCACGACGGTGAGGAGGTCTTCGACGAAGCCCTTCCAATGGTATTGCGGCTCCTCGCCCAGCAAGAGAACGACATCGCGCTGCGGTGGCTGCGCCTCGCGGTCCGCGCGATGCACGTAGAACCGATTCGATGGCCAACTGACGCGACGCACGGCGCCATTGGAGATGCGAACTTGAGGGCGGCTCTCGGAAAAGTCGAAGAAGTTGTCGGGATCGATCTCGGCGAACGCCGTGGCTTCCCACTGATTGATGAGGAACTTGACTGCCCAGGTGGCCGCGCTTGCGGCGTCGTTCCAGCCGGCGAAAGCACCGATGAGCAATGCGCGATCGAGTTCTGGGACGTCGTTGAAGCGAACGTTCTCCATAGCGGCCACCGTTCTGCTCACGTCATGGGTAAGAGACGCATCCGCGCATCAGCATGAGGCGAGGAATGCGGGGAAATTCAGGAGTGTCTCTTGCCTAGTATACCATTTGCGCTGCTTCTCCGACAGCGCAACAAGCGCCTCCTAGCAACCGAGTAAGTGCAGTTTGGAGGGCGTGTTAGACAGAGGTTTTGCGGCCGCGCGACGAAGTTGCCGACTCGCGTTTCATGCGATCGCGCTGGGCGCCGTTGACGCTGTGCCCTACGCCGGTGCCGTTCTCTCCTTGAGGGGAATCGGATACAAGCCCACTGGACTCGGCATCTTGGATGGTGTAGCGATAGCCTTGCTCGGTGAGAAAAAGCTGGCGGTTGGACGAGAAATCCTGATCACGGGTGTCGCGGGTGACGATAGTATAAAAGTGTGCTGGTCGGCCATCTGCCTTGGGCCGCAGCAACCGACCCAGCCGCTGCGCCTCCTCTTGCCGCGAGCCGAAGGTGCCAGAGACCTGAATGGCGACATTTGCGTCGGGAAGATCGATTGCGAAGTTCGCCACCTTACTGACCACCAGGAGTTTCAGCTCGCCACGGCGGAAGCGATCGTAGAGCTTTTCACGCTGCGTGTTGTTCGTGCGCCCCGTCAGCAGCGGAGCGTGGAGCAGGTCCGAAAGGTATTTCAGTTGGTCGAGATACTGGCCGATGATGAGCACCTGGTCGCCGACGTGTCGCGCCAAGAGACCCTGTACGATCTCCACTTTGCGTGGATTTTCCGCCGCCATGCGGTACTTCTCGCGCTCCTCTGAGAGCGCGTAGGTCATTCGCTGGTCTTCGGGCAGGGCCACACGAATCTCGGAGCATTCCGCAGTGGCGATCCATCCCTGCCGCTCTAGCTCACGCCAGGGTACGTCGTAGCGCTTGGGCCCCACGAGGCCAAAGACCTCGGCTTCGCGTCCGTCCTCACGGACGAGGGTCGCGGTGAGGCCAAGCCGCCTGCGAGCCTGGATTTCGGCCGTAAGCCGGAAGACCGGCGCGGGCAACAAATGCACCTCGTCGTAGATGATCAGTCCCCAATTGTGTCCGGTCACCAGCCCGAAGTGCGGGAAATCTTCACTGTCGCTCGGACGATAGGTCAGTATCTGGTAGGTTGTCACCGTGACTGGGCGTATTTCCTTGCGGTCGCCGGTGTATTCGCCGACCTCTGCTGGTGTCAGGGTGGTCTTATCGAGCAGTTCGGCGATCCATTGCCGCACGGCGACCGTGTTGGGCGTGAGGATCAGCGTCGCGCGTTGCACTGCGGCCATCGCGCCGATGCCTACGATGGTCTTTCCTGCGCCACAGGGCAGAACGACGACCCCGCTGCCGCCGTGCACGCTGCCGCCCGCGTAGAAGGCAGAGACAGCGTCGCGCTGATACTCACGAAGTGCGAACGATTCGCTCTCGTTGGTGCGTTCGCGCACCGTCATCATCAGCGGCTCGCCCTGGAGATAGCCCGCGAGGTCCTCGGCGGGGTAGCCGATGGCGACGAGCGCTTGCTTGATGTGGCCGCGACGAGCGCCGTCAACGATGAGTGTGTGTGCGTCACGCTTGGCGAGGATGAACGGCTGAACACGCTTCTGTCGCTGCACCTCTGCGAGCAGAACTTCGTCATCGGAGGTCAACAAAAGATCATCATCGGCGCGAATGAGCTTAAACTTGCCGTAGCGACCGATGTAGTCGCGGATGTCGCTTATGACGTTGGCCGGGAGCTCCCATTTGCTGAAGCGCAACAACATCTCGATAACTCGCGAAGCATCGCAGCCGCCAGCGGCCGCGTTCCAGAGGGAGAGAGGCGTCAGGCGATAGGTGTGGATATGCTCGGGGGACTTTTCCAGTTCGGCAAACTGTGCCAATGCATCACGCGCTTCAGCGTATTGCGGGTGATCGACCTCCAGAAGCATTGTCCGGTCGCTCTGGACGACGAGTGGGTTGGTCGTGGTAGGAATAGTCACGGAGCCTCCGCCCCAACAGCTAACAACGCCCGATTGGCAGCGCAACGTCGAATTACTGGCGAATCAATGCGTCACGTCAACACAATACGCCTCACTTGAAAAGGTCGTCCCTCAGTGCCGCGTCGTTCGCGGCATATATGGTGTGATGGCTCAGAGATTTGGCGTAGCGGCCCAGCGCTTGAGGTAGCGCAGGATCGTCTCGGACGTGACTGGCTCGTAGCCACGAAGGAGATGGCGTGCCCCGCCGATGACGCGCAGGCCGCAGCCGCCCGGGAGCGAGGCAATCCACGGCTCCAGTTTATGGCGCGGCGACACCTCATCGTATTCGCCGGTGACGAAGAGCTTTGGCCGATCGAACTGGCCGAGCTCCGCAGTGAGCCGCAGCGACGGTGGGCTGACGGCGACAACCGTGCGCACCCTTGCGTCATGCGTCGCATAGGCGAGCGCTACATATGCGCCAAATGCGTGACCGACGAGCGCGAGCTTCTCGGCATCGGCGCCTGGCTGCGCCAGGAGGAACTCGACCGCGCCTGCCACATCTAACGGTTCTAGGCGCCCGTCTGTCTGCACGCCCTGGCTACGCCCCACGCCGCGAAAGTTGAAGCGCAGCACAAGCATGCCCGCAGCAGCCAGATCCTCCGCAAGCCGCAGTAAAAGTGGCTCATCGAGTGAACTGGTCGCGGGTTGCGCGTGGCAGAGCACAACCGCTGCGTGTAACGCGTCGCTCTGACCAGGCACTCGGGCCAGCCGTCCCTCAAGCAAATAGGTCGGACGGCCCGCTGCTGCGAACGTCACGCCTTCTTCGAAAACCTCGGGCATGGTGTCAGATCAACCTGTTTCTCACCGTGGGCGATGCGGTATCCCATACGGCATGCGCGCTGGCGAGCCGCCCCTCACTATATGCCGACCGCCGCAAACGCGTCAAACGGTTGAGCGCCAGCCAACGCAGATGTGCGGCGCGGGCGACCACGTCGCAACGGCGCAAGCTCATCGCAGGCGCGGCATACCTTCGACGCAGTCAAACATATGGTATCCACGGGCTGTCGTCGGTGGGCGTCTCGTCAGTGGGCACGGGAGCATAAGGCAGGCCACTTCCTTCGGGGCCCCTGAGGCGCGTGAGGCGTTCAACATCTTCGCGGCGATAGAGGCGCGTGCGGCGTATTCCTTGACGGTAACTGGGCAAGATGCCGCGACTGACGTAGGCATAGAGCGTGGCGGGCTTAACGTGGAGCAGGTCGCACGCCTCGCGGGCCGACAGATATGCCTCGCCATTCATCACGATCATCTCTGCCCTCCGGCTTCTTCCTCCGCGAGCAGCCGCGCAGCGGCCTCAGCCTCGCCTTCGCCAGTATAGCGCCGCGCATTGCGCAGCGTCAACCATGCGTGTCAACATGTTGCAATACATGTCCACCTGTTACCCTAGACAAATCAACAGAAATCAAGTAATATCAGGACAATGGAGGCGCCAGAGTGCAGGGCGCCCCAGCTCGTGAGCGATGCGGCTCACGTGAAAACCAGCGCGGGGCAGCGTACGCACGCGTCGACGAGGAGCAGAGCATGAGCTCATCTACTATGGCGCCCAAAGGTCTCGATGGGGTTGTCGTTGCGTCCACGAATATCAGTCACGTCTTCGGTGAGGAAGGCCGTCTCGTCTACCGCGGCTATGACATCGGTCAACTCGCCGCGCGGGCCACGTATGAAGAAGTGTGCTACCTGCTGTGGAAGGGCAGGCTGCCAACTCGCGCCGAACTTGACGAACTGAACGCGGCGATCCGTTCTCAGCGTACGCTTCCACCTGCCGCCGACGCCGCGCTTCGGGCGCTCCCGCCTTCGAGCGAGCCAATGGATGCGCTTCGCACGGTTGCTTCGGCGGTAGGTGCCGCGCTTCCCATACGCGGGACACCGTCCTTCGCGCAAGCAGTCTCGCTGACCGCATGTTTCCCGACGATTCTCGCGGGCTTCAACCGACTGCGGAACGGCAAACAGCCGATCGCGCCCGACCCGACGCTGGGCCACGCCGCCAACTACTTGTACATGCTGACCGGTGAGCGACCCTCGGAGAACCACGTCAAGAGCCTCGACACGTATCTTGTCTTGCTGGCCGATCACGGCATGAACGCCTCGACATTCACCGCGCGGGTGATCGCGTCAACCGAATCGGACCTGGCCTCGTGCATCGTGGGCGGCATCGGCGCCTTGAAGGGTCCATTGCACGGCGGCGCTCCGGCGCTGGTGATGGACATGCTCGACGAGATCGGCAGTGTCTCCAACATTCAGCCGTGGGTCGACGGAATGGTCGCGGGTGGCAAGAAGATCATGGGCTTCGGCCACCGCATCTATCGCACGACGGACCCGCGCGCTGAGATCCTGCGCGAGATGGCGCACCAAGCGTCGACCCCGGAGTTCTGGGCGCTCGCCAAGGGGACTGAGGACTACGCCGTGGAGGCGTTGAACCGCAAAGAGGGACATCGCATCTACACGAATGTCGAGTTCTACTCCGCGACGGTGCTTAACTCCGTCGGTCTGCCGCGTGACCTCTATCCGCCCACCTTCGCCGTGAGCCGGGTGGCGGGGTGGTCGGCACACGTGCTGGAGCAACTCATCGGCAATCGCCTGATCCGCCCGCAGTCCGAGTATGTCGGACCTCAGGGCTTTACCTTCAAGCCGATTGATCAGCGGTAAACGTTCACCGCAGTCGTCACGCTGCGCCACTCGTGCACCAGAAGGCTGGCCGTGTGGTGCAGCGCGGCGCGATCGGTACTGCGCGAGCGATGCGCGTTGGTGGGTGGGCTAATGCTCGCCAACGCGGTGCAACTTGACGAAATTTGTACGTGCGTGGTCGGCGAAGGGCATTCCGCCGACGATAACTACGTCGTCTCCGCGCGTCGCCAAACCTTCGTCGCGGAGGTGAGCGTCGACCCACGCGATCAAGTCTTCGGTGTTGCCTTGCAGCGTGCTGTGGCGGGCTTCAACGCCCCACCAGAGCGCTAGCCTGCGGTAGACCGTATCGAGCGGCGTGTAGGCGATGATGGCGGTGCTGGGGCGCTCTTTCGACATGAGATGCGCCGACGCGCCGCTCCGCGTGAAGACGACAATCAGATCGGCATGCGCGCGTTCGGCCAGTGTATGCGCGGCGGAGCAGACTGCGTGGGCATGTCCCGTGCGCCCCAGAGCTGGCGCGGCGACTTGTGCCGTCCAGTGACCGTCGGTCTCCTCGGCGATGCGCGCCATCACGCGTACAGCCTCGAAAGGGAACTCGCCTACCGCTGTTTCGCCGCTGAGCATGACGGCATCGGTGCCATCAAGGATGGCGTTGGCGACGTCGCTGGCCTCGGCGCGCGTGGGCCGCGGGCTGTGGATCATCGATTCGAGCATTTGCGTCGCGGTAATCACCGGCAGCCCGAATGCGTTGGCCCGCGCAATCACACGCTTTTGAATGAGTGGCACTTCTTCCAGGGGCATCTCAACGCCGAGATCGCCTCTCGCGACCATCACACCATCGGCGACCTCAAGGATCGCATCGAGATCTTCGATAGCTTCGGGCTTTTCGAGCTTAGCGATCAGCGGTATTGTCACTACGGCATCTGTCGAAGCTTGTTTGCCTTCGCCGTGCGGTTGCGATGTCTCGCGTACCTGCGCGCACGCGGCGGCAATGAGCTGTTTCGCCTGACGAATGTCATCGGCACGGCGAACGAAGCTGAGCGCGATGTAGTCCACCTGCTGCCGTACGCCGAAGGTAAGGTCTGCCTTGTCCTTGTCGGTGAGGGCCGGTGCGCTGACCGCGACTCCCGGCAAGTTGATTCCCTGGTGCTCCGCGAGAAGTCCGCCATGTATGATGCGGCAACGCACTTCGGCTCCGGCTACAGACTCCACGCGTAGCTCGATGGCGCCGTCCGATAGCAAGATGCGATTGCCCTCGGCGACATCGGTTGGCAGCGAGGTGTAGGTGGTCGTCACGCGCGTAGCATCGCCAGCCGTCGGCTCTGTAGTAATCACGAACGCCTTGCCAGCTTCAAGCGCAACAGGCGTACCGCCCGCGAGCGACCCGGTGCGTATCTTCGGCCCCTGGAGATCTTGCAGGATGGCGACGGAACGCCCCAGGCGCCCGGCAACTGCGCGCACCTCGGCGATGCGGCGTTCGTGATCGGCGAGTGTGCCGTGCGAGAAGTTGATGCGCGCGACGTCCATTCCCGCGCGCACCAGCGCCTCGACACGCTCCTCGCCATCGGTGGCGGGCCCAAGCGTACAGACGATCTTTGTGCGTCGGGACATCCGTGGCCTCCAGGGGATAGGCACTTGCTGCGGCGAACCGGGCACCGGAACGACCTAAGTCCTCGCGGCGAGGGACGCGGTGAAACGCTGCCAGCCCGCCGCGACTTGGCGCCGCAGATCATCCAGCGAACCGTCATTGGTGATGACTTCCGTGGCGAGCGCAACCTTATCATCCACTGGTGGCTGTGCGGCGAGGCGTGCGCGCGCTTCTTCCGGGGTCAAGCCACGCAGTTCTATCAAGCGGCTCAGTTGCGTCGCGGGCGGACAGGTCACAATCCACAAGCCATCGCAAAGCGGCGCGTACCCAGACTCGACAAGTTTGACCGCGTCGAAGACGCCAATAGCCCCCTCGGGTATCTCGCGGAGGCGGGCGAGCAGTGCAGCTTTCACCGCAGGGTGGACAATTTCCTCAAGTTGCCGCAACTTCGCAGCGTTGTCAAACACCAGCGCACCGAGCGCCCGACGGTCGATCCCACCGCCAGAATCGAGAACACCTGGGCCGAACGCACGAGCAAGTTCGCTCACCATCGGCTGTCCCGGCAGATACAGTTCGTGCACCACCAGGTCGGCGTCTACATACGTATTGGCGCCAAGCTCTAGCAGCATGAGACCTATCGTCGTCTTGCCGCTGGCGATATTGCCCGTCAGGCCGAGGATATACGGCATGCGTGCTCCCTCGTCTCGATCGAATGGTCCCGACTCCTTTGCCGTTCCCTCGTTCATTCTACCCGATGCTGGCATACGACGTGGGGGATGCGACGCGCATCCTGACTGGCGCGACGCTACGACGCCAAATCCTGCCACTCCTCATAGAGTGCATCGAGCGCGGAGAGCGCCTGCGCGTGTTGCTCCGCCAGCTGTTGGATCCGCGTTACATCCGCGGCGCCGCTGGCTTCCTCTAGGTCGCGCTCAATGCGCGCCGCCAGTTCTTCCTGCGCCGCGATCTCGGACTCGACACGTTCGACCGTCCGCTGAGAGATCGCGCCACGCTTGGATGGCGTGGTCGCCGCTGCTGGTCGTGTTCCGGCGTCGCGCAGGGGATGGACAGCACTTTCCGCGGTGGCGCGAGCGCCGCGCGTGCGAAACGCCGTGTAGTTGCCCACATGCATCGTCACAGCGCCATCGGCGAGCACCCAGAGCTTGGTCGCCAGAGCATCCATGAAGTAGCGGTCATGGGAGACGAAGAGAATCGTGCCGTCGTACTCCGCCAGAATCTCCTCGAGCACCTGGCGAGCGACGAGATCAAGGTGGTTGGTCGGCTCGTCGAGCACAAGGAAATTCGCTCCCTGGAGCGTGAGTTTCGCTAACGCTACGCGGCTGCGCTCGCCTCCGCTCAACGCACCAACCGGCTTGAAGACGTCCTCGCCGCTGAATAAGAAGCGCCCCAGAAAGCTGCGCGCGCCCTCCTCACTCAGGTGGCTGGCGCGGCGCACCTCATCGAGAACGGTTGCGCGCAGGTTCAGGTTTTCGTGGGTCTGGGCATAGTAGCCGATCTGTACGTTGTGGCCGAGGAGCGCGCGACCTTCGAGGGGCTGAAGTTGGCCCACCAGCGCTCGCAACAAGGTCGTCTTGCCCGCGCCATTTGGCCCGAGCAGTCCAACGCGGTCGCCGCGACGGATCTCGCCGTCCGCGACACGAACACGCAGTCCCGCGCTCTGACTGCTTTCCGTGTCGGCACGTCTCCCAGCTTCGTATCCGATCACCAGTTTCTCGGTAGTGAGAACGACCGCGCCCGATTGTATCGTGGCGCCAAGCTTGAATTTCAAGGCGGCGTCGGCTGGGGGCCGCTGAATGCGAGGAAGGCGGTCGAGCAGAGTTTGGCGGCCGCGGGCCTCGCGTGAGCGCTGGCCGGCCTTGTAGCGCCGAATGAAGTCCTCGGTGCGCGCGATGTACTCCTGTTGCTCCTCATACTCTTTCCACCAGCGTGCAACCCGGTCGCCGCGCAGCGCGACGTACTTGCTGTAGTTGCCAGGATACTCATGTGCCTGCGCGAAGGCGACCTCCAGTGTGCGGGTCGTCACGCGGTCAAGGAAGTAACGGTCGTGCGAGACGACGATTACCGAACCCTTCCACGCGTTGAGATAGTCTTCGAGCCATTCGAGAGCGGCGAGATCCAGGTGGTTTGTCGGCTCGTCGAGGAGCAGTACGTCGGGATCCTGTAGCAACAGCTTACCAAGGGCAGCGCGTGTCGTTTGGCCACCGCTCAAATGTGCGGCGGGCGCCGCTTGCTGCTCGCGCGTGAAACCGAGTCCGTCGAGCACCTGTCGCACGCGCTGCTCAATCGTGTACCCTCCGGCATGCTCGAAACGCTCCTGCACCTCGGCATAGCGCTCCAGCAACGCGGCATAGGCGTCGGGACTCGCCATCAACTCAGGATCGCCCATGCGAGCGGCCAACGTGGCGAGCTCGTCTTCCCAGGCACGCACCGCATCGAAGACGGCGAGCATCTCGTCGTAGAGCGAGCGAGTAGGATGAAACTCGGCGATTTGGGGCAGGTAGCCGACGCGTGTTCCCGTGGCGTAGGAGATGGACCCCTCGTCTGGGGACAGTTCGCGCACCAGCAGCTTCAGCAGCGTGGTTTTGCCGGCACCATTGGGGCCGACCAGACCGATGCGGTCGTCGGCTTCAACGCGAAAGGAGACGCCGGCAAAGATGAGGTCGGCGCCGTAGTATTTGGCGAGATCGGAGATAACTGCGAGTGACATAGCGTCAGTAGTGTATGCGATGCCGGTCCGCGGCGCAAGGCAGATTTCCCCAGGACTCGTGTTTGACCCTCGCAATGGCTTCTGCTATCATGGAAATTGCGCGCACGCGGCGGAGTCCGCAATTCCTGCGCACTACCTAGCGGCGAGAAGAGGAACGCGCCCCTATGAAATTCAATCTGGTCCAGTGGCTGTTCACCGATCCGTGCTCGGCGGGCGGCGGTCCCGCCAGTGGCAACGCCGACTGCCCGAACCCCGAGACGTTCCACTTTTACGCGCTCTGGCTGGCCCTGTGCATCGGCGTGATCGTGATCTGGGGCTACTACCAGGTTGAAGGCCGACGCCGTCTCTTTGGCGGGCACGCACTGAATAAGCGCATCTTCGACAATGTGCTCAACAACTTCGCTGCCATCGGGCTCGTCGGCTTCTTCGTGATGTTCTTCCGCTGGGCGGCGGATAGCTCGCTCTTCGCCTGGCGCTTCTGGCGCTACGCGTGGCTGGTGTGGCTCGCGGCGATCGCCATTCGCTGGGCCATCTACTTCATCTTCAAGTACAAGAATGATCTCGACGCGTATCGCAACTATCGCACGCATCAGAAGTACATGCCGCAGCCTAAGAATAAGCGCGCCGCGCGTGCGGGCGCTCGCTAGCTAAGCCATCCTGCCTCATGCGGTTTCTCACCGTTCGACGTGCCGAGCTATCCCAGGAAAGCCGGCACGTCTTTTCGTATCTTGCGCTGGCGAAACTGATTGGCTTGGAGGATCGCCGCGGCGCGATAGCTCGCATCACGTTGGGATCCATGCACCACACGCACGCGGCCCACTGCGGGATCATGACGGCCGTTCCGGTGTGGTTGCTGGTGATCTTGGCGCGCAGCGCATCCGCGTGCGGGTCGTATTGACTCTTCGCGTCCCAGTGCGCCAGTCCGGCGAGTTGCGCAGCTGTTGGCACCGATGCGTTCGGCACCTTATTCGTCGGGCGCGGCTCCTACGTCCATTTCGAGACCGCCTCAGCGCACATAGCTTCGCTCGGCAGCGGAGTTCCAGGTGGCAGTGTTTTGCCGAGCTGAGCGGGAACTTCCGTCGGCATCGGCGCGACGCGTGTCGCCGTGGGGTGCGCGGTAAGCGTCGGCGTTGCGCGGGCACTCACGGGCGATCCGCAGCCGGTGACCAAGACAGTACTGCAAACCATGAGTGCTAGGAGTCGCGCCGCACGCTATACGTCCCAACGCAGTCGTACTCCTCCAGCGACCAGCATCTATTCTCATGCTGTGCATCTGGCAACAGACATCGCTGCCGAATTACGCGTGTGGCAGAGCATACAGACAGACGGCCACCGCGAATGCGGCGCTCCCGGCGATCACGAATAGGTGGAAGACTTCGTGAAAGCCGAAGACGCGCGGGAACGGATCGGGGCGCATGCGTGCATAGACGACGGCGCCGACACTGTAGAGCAGGCCACCCAGAAGCAGCAACGCCGCACCCCAGTGCATCTGCGTAATCAGCGCGGGCGTCACGATGATCGCCGCCCAGCCCATGCCGACATATAGGCTCGCGTTGACGCGACGCGGTATGCGTTCGTTGATCACCGCCAAACCTATGCCGACCAGCGCCAGGCCCCAGATCACCACCAACATGCCAGTGCGCAGGCTCCCGGTCAATAAATTCACGCAGAGCGGCGTATAGGTACCTGCGATCAGCACGAAGATATTGGCATGGTCCACTGCACGAAGCACACGCCGTGTATTGGGTTGCCATGTGCCAATATGGTAGATCGCACTGACACTGTAGAGTTCCACCATGCTAAGCCCGTAGACCAGCAGCGAGATCATGCGCGGCATATCGTCTCGGCTGAGCCAGCAGAAGACCACGGTAAGCGCGGCCGCAGCCACCGCTGCCACGGCGTGCGACCAACCGCGCAGAAGCGGTTTCCGCACGAGCTCAGGCGAGCGAGGGGTCTGAGTCGGCCCTGGGTTGTGCGACCCAACGTCGGGCGGTGCGCCAATGACTTTCACGATGCGATTCCTAGCGGTAGCTGTCAACTGCCCTGCCTGCCGACAAACCGTTCGTATGAGCGGAGCAGCAGCCGAATTGTTTCGCACTCGGCGAAGGGCGCAGCCGACTCTTTGTGCCGCGCCCGCAGGTATTCGCGCCAGGAACGGACTCCGACGGCAGATTGACAAGCAGCGCGCTGTCACCGACTATGGCGACAGCTTGTACTCGCTGCTGCCCTTTCGCTGATGCGCAAACATCCACCGAGGAGTTCCGCCGATGATCACCCTCGCTACGACCACCTACACCTTCATACCCGACTCCGGCATCCTCGACCTGATCTTCCATCGCACGTGGTTCGCGCTGAGCGTGCTCGGAGAGCCGAGTGGAGGATATGGACTCACTCTCATTGGCCTGATCATCGTCGCGCTGCTCGCTTTCACCGTGAATGTGATCATCGAGCGGCTTACTTCTCGTAAGACGGGGGGATTGGCGCGCGCCGTAGGTTTCACATTGGTTGGCGCGTTCCTCGTCTCCGCGTACGTTTCGCTGCCCTTCGAGATCGATGTGGAGGGGGTGCGCATTATCACCACGCTGATCGGCGCGCTGATCGTCGGCGTCTTCTACAACCTGCTCAAGGGTCAGCGACAGCGTCCCGCCGCAGCGTAGCAACGCTGTTCCGCTGCGGCGCGAGGAGGCAATAATTGGTGTATCCGCAGGGAGGCGTGCCAAGTGCGGATGAGGACCGTATGCGTGGCCGCTCACACCTCAGGCGGTGGCCCCTGGCGAATGCGTTCACGCATGCCTTCGAGACCGGCCCGCGTCTCTGGCCCCTTCCACACTGCTTCGAGCCACCACGTGACGCCCGCCGCGGCCCACGGGCGCACCAGTTGCGCGGCGGCTGCTGGATCGCTTCCTGGAGTCTCGTCTTCCCAGATTATCTCGAATGGCGCGCCAGCCTCGGTGGGCGATCGTTGTGCCTCAATGAATGCGCGCATCTCACGTATGTCGTCGGGCGTGACGTCCTGCTGCTTGCCGTCATCGCTAATCTTGCTCGGCAAGAGGCCGTCCCAGCGCAGCGCGCGCCGCATCGATTTCATGCGTGGCCAAGCGCCGACAACCCAGACCGGGATGCGCGGCCGCTGTATCGGCGTCGGCAAGAAGCGCATTTCGTCGAGTGTATAGTGGCTGCCCGCATAGCTGAATGGCTCGCCGCTCCAGAGACCTGCGAGAATGTCGAGACTTTCATCCAGGATTTCTGCGCGCTTACGGCGATCCAGTTCCTCGCCGACTTTTGAGAATGCGCCGTCGTCCAATGCGCCTAGCCCGACCGGCAGAATCAAGCGCCCCGCGGAAAGTCGATCGAGCGTCATTGTCTCGCGCGCCACCTTCCACGGACGGCGGCGCGAAAGCGGCGTGATCATTGTGCCGAGCCTCACCCGTTCCGTCCGTACCGCAAGCGCCGCAAGCGCGATCCACGGATCGAATGTCGGCCGATCGATGGGCTCAGTCGAGAGCACGATGTGGACCGCATCCCACACAAAGACGCCATCCCAGCCTGCCTTCTCGGCCTCTTCGCCCAACTCGACAATCACACGTGGGTCGTCGCCAAGGTACATGTTTGGCAGGGTAACCCCATAGCGCATCCCATGCTCCTCTCGCCGGTGGCGCTTGCCATACGACGTCGATTCGCCTTCATAAGCCGCCGTTTAGCAATACGCGAATTCAATGCTACACTACTAATCCGGACAGGTAGTGTCAGGTTTCACGCAGCAGTGGGAGAGTTTGAAGCGGTTTGGCGTTGCGGGCGACGACAACTGGGCGATCGTGCAGCGGTTGCGCGTGTCCGGAATCAGCGTGGAGTTTCGGCGACATCTGTGGGCGTTGGTAGGTCGCCGGGTTGGCCGGGATAGCCGCCGAGCTGCGCATCGGGCCCGAGTTGATCTTCCGCGACGCTGAGCAGCGAGCCTTTCAGCGCAAGCGCGCGGCAGATTAAATCGACCGCGGCGTCGAGCGCCAAAATCTCGGTGTTGACCGTGAGGTCGTAGAGTGCGGGATCGAGGGCGTAACAGTGGAATGCCTCCTGCACGTAGCGTAGGCGGTCGCGATCTTTCTGTTCTATGCGTCTCCGCGCGGTGGCCTCGTCGAGCGATTCGCGCTGGGCAACGTAACGGATGCGCGGCTCAAGCGGCGCCACCACCAAGACGCGCAACACGTCGCGCCGCGCATGCAAGAGGGATTGCCCTCCACGGCCGACGATCACCGACCCTCCTTCGTTCGCCGCGGCCACGATCACCCGACGTAACGCCTCCTGATAGGCTTGCCCTTGGAGCTTTGGCAGGACGGCGGGTGGTACGTCGACACTGACCGTGGGGTATGCCAGCGCCATCGAACTGACGAGGCGTGACACCAAGCCCTCAACGTGCTCATCGCGCTCTTCGGCCTCTTCCGGCGTGACGCCGAGCAGTTGTGCCACCCGCGCGACCACTTCATGGTCGATCAGATGCCAATGCAGCGCACTCGCCAGGCGTGCCGCGATCTCGCCGCCGCCGCTGCCGTACTGCCGTGAGATGGTGATCGCTCGCATGACTTGCGGCGCCTCGGTCGCGGCGTCACGCTCTTCGTGGCTGGGCTCATCAAGCGTGGGTGTGGTGTCCAATTGCGATCCTCCTGTCACGCGAGTGCCACGCGGCCCGGGGCCTGTCGCGACTACGGGCGCTCAGCACGATTCGCAGCAGAGATCGTGCCAGCGGGCGACGTAGTGCGGTGGGGCCCGCAGGCATGGGTGGAGAGATGTGCACGGTGGCACGCCTCACCGCGTCTGTGAACAGAGCACCGCACTAAAGACCAGGCCACCTGTTCGATCGAGCGCATCCAGGTTATGTGCATAGCCTTGACAGCATCGCCGATATGTCGTACTATTACGCCATGCGATATACTACGTGGAGCGATAGAGCGTGAAACGTAGTAGCGCGGGAGAGGAAACATCCCTTGGCACATGTACTCGACGAACTAGGGCGCTTCTCCGATCCGTCGTTGCTGATCTTGGCAAGCCTGGCGGGCGGACCCAAGCATGGCTACGCGATGATCGAAGACATCGAACAGATGAGCGGCGTCACGCTTGGGCCGGGTACACTCTATGGCGCCCTCGCTCGCCTGGAACAGCGCGGGTTGATCGAAGCGTTGCCCGCCGACGACCGAAGGCGCCCCTATCGCGTCACTGGCGTAGGTGTGGCAGCACTGCGCGAGCAATTGACGCAGCTCGAACGATTCGCGGCGGTGGGCCTGCAACGTCTTGGAGTCCAGACGGGGTAGCGGCGCAGTTCACTGGGATGGTGCGGGGTTGACTGAGATGTCTGTCATCCGCAGTGATCCAATGCGCAAAGGTCGTGTCAACGCACCGGAGCAGCAGTTCATTTCTCCATTGGGTCTGCCTGCGCCATGCCGGGCGCCAAGGTCGACTCCTCGATCTCAATGAGGCGAATATGCGACGAAGCGAGGGCAGCTGGCTTCTACGACTCTATCCGCGCGCATGGCGCGACCGCTACGGCGACGAGTTTTCGTCGCTGTTGGCAGAGACGCGGCTCTCACTTTACGTCGTCTGTGACGTACTGATTGGCGCGGCGGATGCCCATCTGCATCCCGAACTCGCGCCAGAAAGGGTGTTTTCTATGGCGAGCCGCCTACGCACGAGCGCTGTGACGATCTTCTGTGCGTACATCGCCTTCGTCCTCGCCGGACTTGCCCTCAACGGGGCGATGGACGATACGCATCTTTCCCGCATTCTCGACGCGCATACCGAGCTTGCGGCACCGTGGTACTTCCTCATGGGCGCTTCAGTAGTCTCCCTCCTCGCCGTAGTGGTTGGCGGCGTGCCGATCGCTTGGGCGGTCTGGCGCAACTCGCCCGCGCAACGAAAGCTGTTGCTCGTGCCAGTGGCGTGCTTCGTCGTCATCGCCGTTCCCCCCGGGATTCTCGTCGCGATGGTGCTCACAAGGCAGTCGGTCAGTATGGCTAGCGTCCAGGCGAACACGCCGGTCAGCAGCAGCGCCATCATGCTGGGTATTCTTTATGGCCTGCTCTTCATCGTCGCGGCAGTTGTTAGCACGTGGGCGGTGACGACCGCGGTGCGTCGTGCCGATGTGGGGTTGGAGCTCTACCGCTTCGCATTGCTGCCCGAGACCGTGGCGACTGCCGCCATGCTGGCGATGCTCGTGGCAACGCTTGCGTTTGGCTACTTCGCCAGCCAGGATGATGCCGTGGAGTTTCAGCGATGGAGCGCGCAAGTTCCTACCTCGCTCTCCTTCGTTACCTGGCTCGGCATCGTGGTGGTGATGGCTGTGGCGACAGCGGTCGCCGTGCTCGCTCTACGTCGCGGCTTCCGCGCGCGCGCGCTTGCCGCCTGATGCGCCACCGTGAGGTGCTCCACAGTCGAGCGCTAGCGCTGTCTCGGATAGTGGGTCCAATCAGATGCATGCCTCGTGCGCGACTGCTCGGACGCATACACGATTTGCCCCCTCATGATCCCCGCACTCGCGGTGAGCGCGCGATCACTCCGACGGGCTCGCTTCCCAGTCGTCGATTGCGCCCTCTCCGGGAAGCCAAGTGGGGAGCGCGGCCATCAATAGATATGACAAAGTCGAGACGTAAGGCTCATACATCGCCCGCAAGTCTCGCAGGTTGGCAAGCGCCTCGTCGGGTTGGCGCAGTGGCACGCCCGAGGCTGCCAGCGTGGCGACGAGGCGATCCCGTTCGGCGGGAGGCAGGCGCTCCTCCTCTCGCGGCTTTTTGTGGCGGGGAATCGTGTAGACCTGACTCAGGTCCACCGCGGCGTGGCGCGCGATGGCGAAGGTCAGCCGCGCTTGAAATGTCGGCATGTCATCGATGCCCGCCTGTATCAGCGCACAGACGTCCAGTATCAAGGTCAGCGCGCTGAGCCACGATTCATTGTCGTGCTGCGAGCGGAAGTACATCAGTGTTGGATAGGAAAGGTGCGCTTCAAGCAGTTCGGCGGACCAGCGCTCCCAGTCGCGCAGCAGCGCGTTGAGTTCACCTGGTGGACAGCCAGGTCCGTGACGCCGCAAGAATTCCACTGCGGTTGGCGGCGAGCCTGCGCGCGCATCAAGCAGGGTAACACTGGTCTCGCGGCGCGAGAAGGCTTGGTAGAGGATCGGCAGGTAGCCGATGACCAACGCTAGGAATGCGAACCCCGTACCCGCCTCGACGACCGTGAGCGCTCGGGCCAGTCCGCTGCGTGGAACCACATCGCCAAGCCCAAGCGTGAAGAACGTCGTCCCGCTGTAATACAGATCCGTGCCGAAGCCGCCGTGCGACCCAAGAGCTGCCATTGACGAGCCGAGCGACCACTGTAAGAGTCCGAAGGCGAGGATCAACGCCAGCGCCCAAATCGCCAGCAGTACGATCAATGCGATCGGCCCGTAGACGCTGAGGAACGACTCACGGCGGTCGCCATTGCGCATCTTGCGCGCCAGCGCCGACCACGGTTCCCACGATAGGCGGTAGACGATGCCCGTGATCCGCACGCGCCTGCGCACGCGCCGTGGGAGCACGATCGTCTCGAACGCGTCCCAAAGGACGACTGCGATCAACGCGATGGCGACGAGAGCAGCTAGGATCGGCATGGCAAAGCAACCATTAGTAGCCCGCGGAAAACAGGAATGTCGCTTGTATCGACGTCTTCGTGCCCGGAGCGGTCACGGCGACGACGGCCTGCCAGTTGCCAGCCATAGTGATATTCGCCTCGGCGGAATAACTGCCTGGCGTGCCCGCGATCGGCTGGAGTTGAGGGTTCTCTACGCCCATGTCCATATCCGTTGAGGTGATGGTCACGAAGACGAGCGCGTCGGTCACTGGCTTGCCGGATATGTCCTTTACCGCGACGGTGAAGGTGTTCGGGCCGAAGGCGTCGGGCGTTACCGTCAGGCGCATGTCCAGGCCCGCGATCGAATGCTGGCCGGAGAACGGTGTGGGTGTCGCGTTGGCCGAGCCAACCGGCCCAGGTGCTGCCGACATCAAGGAGCCGGCGAAGATACCGAGGAGCGCGAGGCAGAGCAGCACCGCGCCGCCGAGGAGCGCCTGCCGCCGTAACCAGTCGCGGATGCGTTCTTCCAGGCTCGTAGCATGTGGTGATAGTGGATGGTTGCGATTGTCTTCCGGTGCGCGGTGCCCCGGGGTCGGCGGTTCGCTCGCGGTTGAAGAGTTGCCCCGCTTGCGGCTGCCGCTCGCGCTGCGAGCACCCGCGCCAATCTCTACGAGATCGCTGCCCGCCGTGCTGGCCGGCGTGGTCCGAGTCTCGTCGCCTACCTCCATCGCCAGTCGTGGGCGCAGGTACAGCACGAGGTATGCACTGATCGCGACCATGATCAGCCACAACTCGAACTCGACGATAAATGTGCGGCCATACGTTGTGGCGAGCAGATCTTGGATCGAGCCAAGGCGAATTTTGGCATTGAGCGCACCGGTTACCGCGAAAATCGCCGCCCCGACGAGCGCGAGCGCGCCGAATGCATCCAGGTCGAGCGCGAGCATACGAGCACGCTGTCGTGCGTTGAGCCGCAAACTAACGGGCAGCAGGATGATGGCGAGGTAGAACAGTCCACCCAACCACGCGCCCGCGGCGAGCAGTTGCAGCATATAGACAAAGAAGGCGTAGGAAGCCAGTGCAGCCGGTACTCCAGCGGAGTCGCTGGATAGGGCAAAGGCGACGATTAGCGTACCGGCGAGCAGCAATTCGAGGCGCCCGAGCCATTCAAGACGACGCCAGCCAGCGACAACGCGATCCGGCAACGCGCCGACGCCCTGCAACGTAGCCATCAATGCGCTACGCCAGATGGGGTATGTCGGTGTTCTCGGAACGTCCCCCACAGGAAGCACCGTTTGTGCCGGTGCAGACGCCGCAGCGCGAGCACCTACGATGGTCACCACAAGCGCGGCCAGCGCGACAAGTTGCCGCAGCCACCAGAAGGTGCCAAACCCAACCGCGCCGAAGTCGGCGATCAACGTCAACCCCAGCGCGAATGGCGCGAGCGTGCGAAAGCGACGAGCGGCAACGGCACTTGGCTCGCTCGCCAGTGCGCTCGTGGGAGGAGATATCCACGCGCCCCAAAGCACCCCGCCAACCCAAAAGGTCAAAGCCAGCAGCGCAACCCAGGTAGAGGCAGCTTGAAGTAGCGATGGACCGTCTAACGCCCCGCTAGCGGTGGCGTAACCCGATTGGTGCGCCGCATGAAGTGGTTGCCCGAAGGAGAGCGATTGCGCTGACGCTTTGGGAGCCAGCGCCAACACCAGTGGCGATGTGAGAGCTGCACCAAATAGCGCGCGCCACGCGTTCGCGTATTTTCGCCGTGCTGCCATGCGTTAGATGCTCCCGCTCTGTCTCATATCGCCGCCTAAGGTTCATCAAGGATACGTGTTGAGGCTACAGAGCGCCTGTATTCTCCCGACAAACAGCTTGCCTTTGATCGCCAGATCGTGGGTTGAGCCGTGATCCAGTTCGTTCGACTCGTGCCACACCTGCATCATACTTGCACGGCGCCAGTCTGCAGCCACTGATAGCAGCATGCGCGTTCATTGCGCAAGTAGCGCCTCCAGGTCGGAGGCGATCATTTTGTGCTCAAGGTAGTAATCGCCCCAATAGAGCCGCTCGTTCCCGGACTTGTCGAGAATGAAGGTCTGATCGTTGTGGATCACGGCTTTTGGATCGGTTGCGTCGACATATTCGCCGTATGCTGTCCACACTGGCTTGAGCTCGCTTTCAGTGCCGAGCAGCCAGTGAAAATTGGGAATGTGGACGTTGTTGTTCATCAGCGCGGTATTCACCGTCGCGGGTGTGTCGGTGACGTTCGCGGTAATGGCAATCCAGGCGACCTGCGACGCCTTCGCCCCCATGTCGCGGTATGCCTGACCGAATTGCTGTTCCTCCAGCTCGCAGTCACCGTGCGGACACTGGGAGTCGAGGAATATCAAGAAGACCGGGTGCCCCTTGAACTGCGAGAGCGTGACGGTTTGCCCGTTCTGGTCCTTTAAGCTGAAGTCCGCCGCCGGTGTTGGCTTGGAAATCACTATCTCAGCCTGAAGTGTAGATGGCGTGGTGCTCGCTGCGTAGCCGCTCGCCAGATGGTTGAAGAACAGCACGCTGGCGGCGACGATGGCGACCAGCCCCACGGTGATCAAGGTCGAGCGGGTGCGAGGGTTCATAGCGGGGTCTCCTGAACGCGGTGCAATGGCAGGGCGCGTACACCCTCGGCGGCAGCCTCGCGTTCGTCGCGTTCGAGCCAGCGCCAGAGGATGATGATCACGGCGGTGAAAAAAACGAATGTCCCCGGAACGTCCATCGTCGCGCCCGCGAGATGTTGATCTACCAGCAGCGGCAGCGTGCTCGTTGAGCGGTGCAGCGCCGCGTAAAACGGATACAGTGGCCCGGTGGAGAAGACGAAAACGCCACCAAGTACGTTGAGCACAAGCGCCGCGCCGCAGAGATATAGCGCTTGAAACGGATAACTGAGCGTTGCCTTGCCGACGCGCGACGGGATCACCTGTGACCAGAACAGCAGAGCGGTAGCAATGAATGTTAGATGTTCGAGAATATGGATGTTTTCCTGCTCCAGCGCGAGATCGTAGAGCGACGGAAGATGCCACAGGACAAAGCTGCCTGTGAAGATCACGAAGGTGACCCGCGGTTTCTCCACAAGATGGGCGATAGCCGTCGTAGCTCGTCGTACTCCGGGCTTTCGTAGCGCCCAACGCAGCGACGCTACGCGTGCACCACGTGGAATCGCACGCCACATGGGCCAAACTGGCAAACCCAGCAGCAAGAGCGGAGGCGCGAGCATCGTCAGGAGATCGTGCTGAACCATATGCACCCAGAGCAGTTGGCCAGCCTCGACGTCCACCACCGATTCAATCGCGATAAGCACCAACAGCAGCCCGGCAAAGAAGCACAACACGCGCCATAACGGTACCGGCTCTCCGATGCCATGCCGCAGCGAATAGTCGAGGCCGCGCACGTAGAGAAATGCGCTCGCTAGCAAGCCAACCGTCACCAACGGTTGGAAGGACCACTCGGTCAATAGCGATGTGAAATCCACGCACGACCTGCCTTCATTAGCAGCTGTGGACGCGACGAGAATACCTCGTAATCAGGACATAGCATATCAGGCTGGAGGACACATGGTGCATTCACACCAGTCGACGCGGTGCGCGGCTCGCTTTGCCTCAAAGAATCGAGCGAATGTTTCGCCCAGTCTCGCAAGCCGTACGCAGGTAAGCGAATGCACTCGTGCAGTGACGTGCTCCTTTCACCAACAACTAAGGCAGCGTCTGGCGCCACGTCGTGCCGCCGTCGGTGGAGACGAAGACACCGAGCGGATAGGACGAACTGACATATGCGACGCGAGCGTCCGTAGGGTCTGCGGCGAGTAGTGTCGGATGCTCGCTCGTAGCGGTGACCTGTTTCCACGTCTTCCCCGTATCGGCGCTCGTGAATACATTCGTGCCGGTCGCGGCCCAGGCGTGGTCGGGTGCGCCAGCGACGGCGACGACCTCACTGTACGCAGCGTTGGGGTTCGCGACACTGAACGATGCCGCGTCATCCGTAGAGACGAAAACGCCGGAGTCGCTGTTGACGTAGAAGGTCGACCCCGCTTGTGAAACGGAAAAGACGCCGCCTGTGACGCCCGCGGCAGGTGCCCAGGTCGCTCCGAGATCCGGGCTGATGTAGAGTCCACTGGAAACACTCCACAGCAGCACGCGCTGTGGATGCATCGGATCACCCTGTACGCCTTTGAGCGAGGTGATCGGCAATTGAGGCTCCTGGCGCCAGTGTGTGCCCGCATCGTCGCTCACATAGAGCCCCTTGTTGCCGAGGCCCGAGATGATCGCGAAAACCTGCGTCGCGCTCGCCGCGCCCGCGCCAATTGAGAAGACTGTTCCTGTTGGGAAGGTCGATGCCTTGGCCGCCAGGGTCCACGTTGCCCCCGCGTCGTCACTGGTATAGACGCCAGGTTGGTCCTTCGCGGCGCTGGGGTTTTCCGGTCGCGGTACCGCCAGGACATAAATGCGTTTGACGTCAACCGGACTCTGGGCGATCTTGAAGATCATCAGCCCATCCATATGCTGGCCCGCGCCGCCTGCGACCTCCGACCAGGTCGAGCCACCGTCCGCGGAGCGATAGAGGCCGATATGCGTTGCCAGCAACACCGTGTTCGGTACACCCCTCAGCGCCACAATGCCGTGCAAGTGATTTTGTGAGCCCCCATAGGGGCCAGTCGAGCTGGAACCTCCGCAGCCTGCGAGGACGCCGAGCAGCACAGCGGAAAAGGCAAGCGCACGCGCCAGACGAGCACCTGTAGTAAGCGCCATCAGTCGTCTCATGCGCGCCCTCCCGCGCGTTTGGGTGCCGATTTTCGGGAGCCGCGAATGACCACGAATATGCCCGCGGCTAACGCCACGACCAGCAGAATCGTCACGGCGATGGCGATAACTGTGGCGCTTGCTCGATCGAGAACTGGCGGATACGATCCGGTGATGATGCCGCGAGGCGCACCACCCACCGCTATCGTCGCCAGCGTCGTAGACGCGGACACGTCGAGCATAGATACGTTGCCGCTGCCCTGCTCGGCGACAAAGCCATATGCGCCATCGAAGGTGATGGCGACGGCGGCCGGTCCGCCGGTGAAGGGCAGTGCGCGTAGCGGTTCACTTGGCAACGGGGGCGCGGTGCCGCCGCTGGCGGGCGAGGCGGGTCGCAGCACGTCTACGGTATTCGCCGTCGCGACCGGAACGTAGATCTGACCGGTTACCGCATCGTAGTCCATCGCTCCAACCGGTGCGCCACGCGCGAGAATCGTCCCTAACACTGCATGCGTGCCAAGGTCGATGGCGACGACCGTGCCCGTGCGCGTGCCCACATAGGCGACGCCACCCGCTACCGGCGCCACCACGTTTAGCGGTCCGCCAGCTATCGGAATGGTCGCGATGATCGTGTGATGTTCAGCGCTGACCACCGAGACAGTATCGTCGCCGCTGTTCGCTACGTAAATCTCCGCATCATTAGGGTCCGAGTTTGCGATGCCACTGCCGGCCACGGCGACGGCGACGCCGGTTGGATGTTGACCCACCTTTACCGTCGCCACTACCTTTCGCGCGTCGGGATCGAGCATCGTAAGCGTATTCGAGCCGCTATTGGCGACATAGACCAAATTGGGACTCCGCGAAAGATCGAGCGCCATACCCTCCGGCGCGGTCCCAACCGGCACTCTGGCGACAATCGTATGCGCCCGCGCATCGACGATGGCGACTACGTTCTTCGACGACTCATCGACATAAGCAAAGCGGCCGTCAGTGCTGAGCAGTGCGGCCGCGGGATCGCCGCCAATGGCGACTTTCCACGCGACGGCGCGCTTGCCGATGTCGATTACCACCAGATCATTGCCGCCATCGCCACCGCCCGCCACGTAGGCGAGATTTGGTGCGCCGCCGTCCGCTCTCGCCGACAGCGGCGCCATGAGGCCGAATGCGAGCATGGCCGTAAGCGCCACGCCGGTGAGGATCACGCGCGCACGCACCGTCGAGCCAGCGGAATAGCGTAATGCGCTCATCGCCTGCCTGTCCATAGTGGCATACCGCAGTTTGGAGGAATCACCGTGCATATGGTCGTGCAACGGCGATCAGGTCGTGCACTCCGTCACGCAGCAGAGACCGTTAGCAGCGGAATGTCGCGTCTTGAGTGCTGCAACTTCTGTGGAGTGATGCCGAGAATCCCGTATGCAGCTGTGCCGCACGTCTAACCTTACTCTACCATGCCCTCTCCATCCCGTTGGCAAAGTCGTTACATCGCCAACAGTGCGGTCTGAGAGTGTTGCTGTCAGCATTCCGGGTCGACCAATCCACGGCGCACCGCATAACGCACGAGGTGTGTCACGTCTCGCAGACCAAGTTTCTCCATTACTGCCGCGCGATGTGACTGCACAGTCTTAATGCTGATGTGCAGCCGAACGGCGATCTCCTGGTTGGTATTGCCCTCGCCGACAAGTTGCAAAACCTCGCGCTCGCGACTGGTGAGGCTTTCGTAACTATCGCTCGCCGCCTCCGCGGTTGCTGCTGAGGCCCGCGAGCCGCGTTCCGCGTAGTCGGTCACCAACGCGTGTGCCAGACTCGGAGAGAGAAACGACTCGCCGCGCGCCACCGCACGCACCGCCGCCAGCAGATCCGCCGCTGCGGTCCGTTTGACGATATAACCCGCTGCGCCAGCTTGAAGTGCGCGAAAGAAGTATTCCTCGGATTCGTGCATGGTCAGAAAGAGCACCCGTGCTTCAGGCGCTTGCTGCCGAATACGCCGGCACGCTTCCACGCCATCAAGTTCCGGCATGCTGATATCCATCAAGACGACCTCTGGTCGCAGCCGTGCCGCCACTGCCACCGCTTCGCTCCCTGTACGCGCCTCGCCCACCACCTCCACGTCGCTCGCCATACCGAGCAGCGCCTTCAGGCCGTCGCGCAGGATGTCGTGGTCGTCGGCCAGCAGCACACGAATCGCGGCGTCATCGCTGCCCAGATGCACCGACACTGAGTCATGCAATCGGCGCTGCATTGGCTTCTCCTCCGGACCGTTGGGGTATTTGCAAGAGGCCGGTAGATTGCAGTGGCACGAGCGCCCGGACGGTGCACCCTCGGCCGGGTGCTGAGCGGATCGTCAACGTACCCTGTGCCAGCCGTGCCCGTTCGCGCATCCCCTCAAGCCCAAGACCACTGTAGCTCGTCGAGGCACTCGTGGCGAAACCGCACCCGTCGTCCGCCACCGTGAGCGTTACTGCCTTGTCGAGACGTCGCAGTGCGAGACGCACAACCTTGGCGTGTCCGTGTCGCACCGCGTTGGTGACTGCCTCCTGCGCAATGCGGAAAAGTGCCGACTCACTCGTACTCGACATCCGTTCATCATCGCGAAGCCGCACGCGCACGCGAATCGCGACGCCAAGACGATCGCTCGCGTCCTCCGCCAGCCAACGAAGCGCCGCGGCGAGGCCCAGATCGTCCAGCATCGGCGGACGGAGCTGGCGTGAGAGCGCCTGGACTTCGGCGAGTGTGCGCTGCGCGAGTGCGCTGAGGCGCTCAGCCTGCTGCCGCGCGCGTTCACTGGTCTCCGGAGTCGGCATCCGTAGACTCTGGGCGATGGCCTCCGCATGCAGTGTTAATGCGGTGAGGCTCTGCCCCGTCTGATCATGCAGTTCCAACGCCAGGCGACGGCGCTCCTCTTCCTGAGCCTGCAACACGCGAGCCGCTAATTCGTGTCGTGCCAGTTCCAGTCGATCCAACATTGCGTTGAAGCCGCGGGCCAGTTCCGCAGCGTCGGGATCGCGCGGTTGCGCTTCGGCGCGTGCCTCGAGATCGCCCCGTTCGACGGCGCGAATCGTGGCCAGCACGCCGTGGAGTGGTGCGAACGCTGCGCGCAGCAGCAAGAAGTTGATCGCCAGTCCGGCCAGCGCCGCCAGTGCGATGAAACCCGTATCGATCAGATAGTGATACGTCTCGGGGTTGTGCTGGGTGATCCACCACCCGGCGAGCGTGCCCAGCAGGATGACGCCACTGTTGGCGACGATCACCTTCTCAAACGTGGTGAACGCGCGCAGGTGGCGGGTGCTGCGCACAAACAGCGCACGTCGCGTCGTGAGTGAAGTCATGAGGCGTCTCGATTCACACAGACGTACAGGTTGAAGGCGAAGAACCGCCTGATGGCGGCGTACCGGTCAACGCGGCTGCGTCTGGCGATAATACAGCCGTGGCGTTACGCACTTCTAGCGCAAGAGAGGCGCTCCAGTCGGGTCGCCCTGGTGTATGTAGCGCGACCCGAATGCGCCACGGGCCGGCCATCTGTAAGGTAAGTGGGAGCACATACGCACCGCTATGCGTCGAATCGCCCGACATCGCCTCGCGCTGCTCTTGCATTCTCATTGTCGGCATATCCCACGCGGCGACGATCTTCCCCCACGGGCCGCCTACGTCTGCGCGATCGGTGGCCTCGGGTAACGTCACATGCAGCTCCGCGGGTTGCCCCACCGTTGGTACTGCCGGCCAGACACAGGCGCGTGCATCGAGAGCGGCATGCGCCGCGCGCCAGAGAGTCATGCCCGGCACGAGCAGCGCGAGCACCACCGCCGCGATCAGAAGCGCCCAGACGGAGCGTCGGACGCCTCCTAAGCGTGTGGGGCTTTCAATAGGTGCTCGGATCACGCGAGCATACCTTTCCCTGACGTTCCACGCGCTCCCGGAATTGTAGCGCAGTTTCACCTAGGTGCACCTGGCATCCATAGAGGTATACCTGCGGGCGCGCTTGTGATCCATCCGAACATGGCCGGAGAACACTTGGGGATCGTTGCTGAGGCACGGCGGCAAGGTTCCCAACGAGCGGTCCGCACAACCTATCCGCGTAGAGTCGGCAACATGGCCAACTGACGCGACTGCGCCAGCAATTGCCCATCGCGACTCCAGATCTCGCAGTTCTCGTCGAAGACGCCAGACTGCGCCAGCTGCGACGAGAACGTGCAAAGATAGTAGTCGTCCGGCTTTGCGCCCTCGATTGGCATTTGAGCGCGGAAGTGGATCGTCAAGTCGAGCGTCGGCGCGCCAATCGGCTCAGTAAGCCGGGGATACAAGCAGGGAACCCAGGCGTCACAGAACGCAGCGATGAGCAGCGCATCTGCGTTGCGTCTCTCCGCTAGGCGTATCCAGCCGCCGGCGCGCGAAGATTGCGAGCCTGAGAACGGCAGGTCGCCAAACGCCCAGCGATACTCGTACCGTTGCGCAAATGGCGGCAAGCTGACTCCCTCAGGCGGAAACGCCGCAAGGTCCTCTGGCTGCGTCACGCGAGGAGCAGTGGCCTCCACGAACGCCAGGCTCGGACGCGGCGCGACGAACGCGGCAAGCGCCAGCGCGCACGTCTTGCCAGCTTGCGTCAGTCGCGCCGAGAGCATCGTCACGCTGCGCCCCTCGCGCTCCACACTCGTCGCGATTTGGCAAGGGCCTGAGGCGGACGGTTCGAGAAAGTGGATCGTCAACGACCGTGGTTCGCGTCCAGCGTCATTCACCGTCTGTTGCATGGCTCGCAACAGCAGAACAGCGATCAGTCCGCCATTTGGGCCGCGCTCGATCCACCACGACTCATCTAGCGTCGCTTGGTAGACGCCATCTCCTCGGGGATCCAGCGCGGTTTCATCGTCGAAGCGAGTGCTCATGGTCGCATCCGTCCTCCCGTAGCGCCTGGAAAGCATAACATGCGAACGCCCGTCGCGCGCAGTCAGACCGCGCACCGGAAGCAATGCTATACTCCCATGAGGCGAGTTCACGTGCCCGTGTATGGCGGGCCACGTCACTCGCGCGTTTGAACTGCCTAGTTCCTAAACAGGAGCACCACACGAGAACTCATCACTCTCGTGCGTGCATGGACGGGGACACGCAAGGATAGAGGGGATGCGTGTGAGCGACGACAGCCAAAGTACGCCGAGCAGCACACCCGGCGGAGTCGCCAAACGACGCGCCGTCGCTGACTCAGGGCAGCCCTTCGTCGTCACCTCGAAGTCTCAACCCTCGACGAATGCCGATGCTGCAAGAACCATCCACTTCTCAGCTCCGGCTGGCCAACAGGCGGGCTTCATCGGCGCCACTGCAAAGCCACCCGCGGATGTCCAGTCAGCAGCCAACTCGCTGGCGCACATCACACGGCATTCGCTCGCTCGCTACCTCCGCAACCCGTGGTTTGCCGTGGACTCCGCACTGGTACTGGCCGTCTTCATGTTCTGCTTCCGCTCAACTTTCGATACCGTCAGCTTCTTCACCAGCGCGGCATTCCTGCTTGGCATGCTGAGCGTCGTCGGCGGCTTTGGCCTCGTCCACGATGTTGTTCCGCCCGACGACTACGTGCCGTTAGCTCGCAAATATGGCGCAATCCCCACCGTCGGTGGACTGGCGTTCGCCGCCTCGTTCATCCGCGCAGTATATTGCCTCTTCCTCGTCGGGCTGGCCCTCGCCTTTCAACGCTTCCACGACCTGCAGTTGGGTCCGCTGCTGGCCGGTCTTCTTGGCTTGATCGTCGCCTGCTCCTTTCTCTCGACGCTTATCGTTTGTCTGCCGTCAGCGATTGCCCCGCGCTTGGCGCGTCTGGGTGCGCTGTTGCTACTGACACTTGGGGTTGCCTCTTTTTATGCCACCGGCCTGCTAGGCGGCGTACTCTTCGTCGCTCGGATTACCCTATTTCCCTTCATCGCCCCCTATCGCCTCGGCGTCGCGCCGAACGACTTCCTCGGCTGGCTCGGCACCGTCGTGCTCGCCCCTGCCGCCATCGTCGCATTGGTCGTGCTCGCTGGTCAGTGGCTCACCAGCGAACTTGCGACGACCTTGAGTGGTGCCGCCCAACATTCCGACGACGCACCTACAGCCAGCGCACGCTAACACGGCCCAATCGTTACCGCGACTCCCGTAGCGAACCGCTCGCCGGCAGGCGCTCGACCCATCCGCCCAAACGCCGCGAAGAGCGTCGGAAAGTCAAGCGACGGGACACCTTAATTTGGTTTGGGCGAAGCCGGCACGTCGAATCGGCTACCGGAATTGCCGAGCCTGATAGTGAGATCCTTCAGCGCGCCGCCTGCCCACTAACTTCCGCGCACCACGGCGCGACCGCGAATAATACTGTGCTCTCCCCTCTCCTGTGGCCACTGCCAGTGACGTTGGCAGGACGAACACGAACAGGCGCGAAATCCTTACGCTGTCCACCAGGTAGCAGACAGTATCCGTTGCATCAGCTCTGTTGCAGCGAAACTGGTAACATTGACGCGTGCGTAAACCTTGGACTACAATGCGTTCCATGCCCGCGGACGCTGCACCATGCGAGTATCGCCATCGTATTCCGGGCCGTTCGCGGTGTCGCGCCAATTCCCCCACGTTACGCTTGTCAAGGAAAGCGCTGTGACGGTTTTCAGTCAGTTTACTGCCCTAAGCGCGAGCGCCCGCGCGGAGCGACTCAGGCGCCCCGTCGGTCCACGCTACAAGTGGATTGCCCTCACGAACACAACGCTCGGCGCCTTGATGGCGAGCATCGACGGAAGTATCGTACTGATATCGCTCCCCGCCATCTTCAAGGGCATCGGCATCAATCCGCTCGCCCCCGGCGAGACCGGATACTTCCTCTGGCTGCTGCTCGGCTACATGGTCGTCACGACCACGCTCCTTGTCGCCTTCGGTCGCATCTCCGACATGCTGGGACGCGTCCGCCTGTACAACGTCGGCTTTGCCATCTTCACCTTCGGCAGCCTCTTGCTCTCTCTCACTCCAGGAACCGGAAACACCGGCGCCATCGAACTGATCGTCTTCCGCCTCGTCCAGGGACTGGGCGCGGGCTTTCTCTTCTCCAACAGCGCCGCGATCCTCACCGATGCCTTCCCTGTCAATCAACGCGGGCGGGCGTTGGGCATCAACCAAATCGCCGCCATCGCTGGCCAATTCATCGGACTAATCCTTGGTGGGGTGCTCGCCGTAATCAACTGGCGCCTGGTCTTCCTCGTCAGCGTTCCGGTCGGGTTGATTGGCACCGTCTGGGCCTTTTTGATGCTGCGCGAGACGGCAACCATCCGCGGTCGCCAGCGCATAGACTGGGTCGGCAACGTAACCTTCGCCGTCGGCCTGACGGTCTTGCTGCTCGGCATCACTTACGGCATCCAGCCCTACGGCTCCTCGGCGGTCGGATGGAGCAATCCATTGGTGATTGGAGCCATCGTTTTCGGTGTGGTGTCTCTCATCTTCTTCATCTGGATCGAGACGCGCGTAGCAGAACCGATGTTCCGGCTCGAACTCTTCAAAATTCGCGCATTCACCGCTGGCAATATCGCCGGTTTCCTTTCCGCGCTTGGGCGTGGCGGTCTGCAATTCATGCTCATTATCTGGCTCCAAGGCATCTGGTTGCCCCTACATGGCTACAGCTTTGAAGAAACGCCACTCTGGGCGGGAATCTTTATGGTGCCGTTGTTGCTGGGGTTCGTCGTCATGGGCCCGATCAGCGGCTTCCTCTCAGACCGTTTCGGCGCGCGACGTTTCTCCACGCTTGGCATGATCGTCCAGTGCGTCGGCTTCCTCGCGTTGACTTTCCTGCCCGCCAACTTTCCCTACCCAGTCTTCGGCGTGATCATCTTTGTGCTTGGCTGCGGCTCAGGCCTCTTCGCCTCGCCTAACACTAGCGCCGTGATGAGCAGCGTACCGCCTTCGCAGCGCGGCGTCGCCTCTGGCATGCGCGCCACGTTCCAGAACTCCGCCAGCCTCGTCAGCATTGGCTTGTTCTTCACCGTCGTCACGCTCGGCCTCTCAGCGACGCTGCCGACCACGCTCTACTCCGGTCTGACGACCAATGGCGTCCCTTCGCATGCCGCGACGCAGATCGCGCATCTGCCGCCCACCGCCGCGCTCTTCGGCGCATTTTTGGGCTACAACCCCATCCAGCAATTATTGCCGCCGCCAGTTCTGGCAGGACTCTCGTCGACCAACCGCGCCACGCTCCTCGGCAAGCAATTTTTTCCGCATCTCATCTCTGCGCCCTTTATGGACGGACTCCATGCCACGTTCTACATCTCGGCGGCGCTCTGCGTCATCGCCGCTATCGCGTCCTTCCTGCGCGGCAAGCGATCGCCGTTCCCGCAGGACGAAATCGCCGGCGGCGCCATTGAGACGGGGAATGCGGCAACCGGTTCCGTCAGCACCACCGTCCTCGAACCATCGAAGTAGCCCCTTCGCGTGCCCTCGACGATGCTTGGCTCGCGCGTATGCACGCCATCCTATACGCCAATTCTGGCGTGCAAGCGTTGTAGCATGCTCGGCTCATGGTCAGGCTCCTTCCTGATGGATGCCTGCGCGACCTCCCTTGACATGCGCCCGTCTGAGCGGGCAGGATACCCACGTGTTCACCAAGCGCAAACGCGAGCGCGCACCGCTGTCGTTCACTGCGGAGCGACGTGGCTCCGCTACCCCAAAGAGGAGGGTCCGATGGCCGAAGACTTCTTGCCCATCGTCGATTGGGACCACATCGAGTTCTACGTTAGCAACGCCAAGCAAGCTGCGTTCTACTACAGCCACGCCTTCGGCATGGAGATCGCCGCCTACGCCGGACTCGAAACCGGCGTTCTCGACCGCACCAGCTACCTGTTGCAGAGCCACGACATGCGCTTTGTCGTGACCTCGGCACTGCAATCGACCAGCCCAATCGCCCAGTGGGTCGCGCGCCACGGCGATGGCGTCCGCGACATCGCCCTCACCGTGCGCGATGCTGCCTCTGCGTATCGCGAAACCACCAGGCGTGGTGCGGAGGGCGTGCTTGAGCCAACGATCATTGAGGACTCCCACGGTCATGGCTCGGTCAAGCGCTCGTCCATCAAAACCTATGGTGAGGTCATCCACAGCTTCATCGAGCGCCAGGCCTATGACGGGCCCTTCCTCCCCGGCTTCGTCGCCTATCAATATCAAGGCGGCCCCCGCCCGGCAAATACCGGCCTCCTGCGCGTCGATCACATCGTCGGCAACGTCGAACTGGGCAAGATGAACGCGTGGGTCAAATTCTACGAAGACGTCATGGGCTTCAAGCTCAGCGATCACTTTGACGATGAGCACATCAAGACCGAGTACGCCGCGCTGATGTCCAAGGTCATGCAGAGTGGCAACGGCTACATCAAGTTCCCGATCAACGAGCCCGCCGTCGGCAAGAAGAAGTCCCAGATCGACGAATACCTCTACTACAACGAGGGCCCCGGCGCGCAGCACATCGCCATGCGCACCGACGACATCGTCGCCACGGTGAGCCAGATGATGGCGCAGGGCGTGCAGTTCTTGCCGCCGGTGCTGCGCTACTACACCGACCTCGAAGATCAACTCCACGAATTGATGGCCAAAGGGCTCGGAACGCTTGGCCCCAGCGGCCACCCAATCAAGGGCGAGAACTACCTCGACAAAATCCCCGATCTCGGCAAGCTCGCGCAGTTTGGCATCCTCGTCGATGGCGACGACGAAGGCTACCTGCTCCAGATTTTCACCCGCATCGCCCAGGACCGCCCGACGCTCTTCTTCGAAGTGATCCAGCGCAAGGGCGCCCGCGGCTTCGGCACCGGCACCTTCAAGGCACTCTTCGAGGCGCTCGAGCGCGAAAAAGATGCTCGCGTTCAGCCAGGTGCCCTGGAAGGCAGCGTGGAAGCCACCCCAGAGCTTGCCGCCATTGACTAACTGTGCCGTGCACGCTAGGCATGCGTCCCCTTTGCCTGTACAGTACAAGTGACGGGCCGCTCCTCTCGTGACCAGCAAGTCTTGGGGCGGACAGTGAAGGGCTGGGGGGCACATGGCCGCGACGACACGCCTGTTTGTCAGTCATAGCTCGCAAGATAACGCCTGGTGCCGTGAACTTGTAGCGACGCTTGCGGGCGCCGGACTCGACGCCTGGTACGACGAACGCGGCCTTTCAGGTGGCGCCAACTGGGTCAACACGTTGCAGAGCGAACTTCAGGCACGCGACGTCTTCCTGTTGATTCTCACCCCCGACGCCTGGGCCTCGCAGTGGGTGCAAGAAGAGGTGCAGCTTGCGCTCGCCACGCGCCGCACAATCCTCCCGGTGCTGCACCTGCCCACCAACGTCGGCGGCTTCCTGCTCACCCGCCAGTGGATCGATGTAGTTGGTCTCCCCGGCAATCTTGCCGCGCAGCGTGTGCTCGCCGCGCTCAGTGCGCCCGCCGTCTTTCCTGCCGCGCCGGCTGCCAAATCTGTGACGCCAGCGCCGCAGTTCGTCCCGCCGCGGCTGCAACAGTTGGGATATAGTGGGCGTACCATCGACGGCGTCACGGTGATTACCCCGCCGCTCTGCGACGTTCCCGCTGGCGTCTTTATCATGGGCAGCGATCCCCGCCGCGATCCGCAGGCGAGCGACGCCGAGTTTCCGCAGCGCACCGTCCAGCTTGGTGCATATCGCATCGCACGCTATCCCGTCACGGTCGCTGAATACGCGTGGGCTGTGCAGGCGCAAGCGGTGCGTGCGCCAGGAGAGTGGGCGCGGCAGATTCAGCGTCCCGAGCATCCCGTCGTCCTCATGACGTGGAAACAGGCCATCACCTATGCGCGCTGGGTCGCCACAGTCACCGGCGAGCCCTGGCGAGTCCCCACGGAGGAAGAGTGGGAGAAGGCCGCGCGTGGCACCGACGCGCGCATCTATCCCTGGGGCGATCGCTGGGAACCACTCCGCGCCAACACCAGCGACGGCGGCCCCGGCGACACCACCCCTGTCGGCATGTATCCCGGCGGCGTCAGCCCTTACGGTGTCTGGGACATGGCCGGCACCGTGCAGGAGTGGGTCGGCATTCCGCCAGACTCGCCGCTCGCCCGCCCCGGTCCCTGGGGCAGCGGCACGACCACAGACAAGGGCTATCTTGCCGGCGGCTCCTGGGACGACAGCCCTTCATCCGCCCGCTGCGCCTACCGTGCCCAGCTCTACGTCGGCGAGCGCGCCGCGGAAATTGGCATGCGCCTGGCGTGGCAGGTCGCGAGCTAACGGTCAGCACGCCGTGCAGCGAGCGTGGTATGCGCTGTTTTTGGCGATACCTGATCCTCGTGGAGACGGATGCGTGCAGCCGGCTTGAGTCGGCGCAGCGGCATTCGCCTTCCCCTACCCATCGGCAATCGGAAAGCCCGCCCGCGCGGTTGCTTCGCCGAAGCCCGTCAGCATTGCTGGCGTGAGAGCATTGGCCCGCGCGATCTGCGAGTACAACGTCGCGCTTGGGCGTGGCGTGCGCTCCTGCGTCTGCGGGTCCAGCGCCAACAGCCCGAACCGGGTGGACCACCCCTCTGCCCACTCGAAGTTGTCCACCAGTGACCAGTGGAAGTAGCCACGGAGATCGATGCCTTCCGCCAGCCCAGCGTGCAGCGCGCGCACGGCGGAGGCCAGCAGCCACGGACGCAGCCGATCGTCGCGGTCCGCAACGCCGTGCTCAGTCACATAAATCGGCTTGCCGAGCGGCGCGAGTCGCCGCGCGACGCGTAGAATCGCCTGGGGATACACCTCGCCCCAACTGCCCTCTGCCGGCTGATCGCTACGTGGCGCGCCAGCCGCCACCTCACGCCGCGCGAAAAATTCTCGGCGAGCGTGGCGATCGAAGCGCACCAGGTCACGATAATAGACGTTGATCCCCAGGAAGTCGCACGTGCCGCGCACATCTCGCAGCCCACCGGTGAACGCGCGGAACAGTGGCGACGTGCCCCCCGACCGCACCGCGCGCGGGAATACATCGTTGTACGCCGTATCGAGGAGGCCCGCCAACATGCGGTCAAGCCGCGAACCCGGGCGCGCCGGATCGAAGATGTTGTAGTTCTGCGCCCAGCCCACGCGCGCCCCTGGCTGCACTCGGTGGATCGCTCGATAGGTCGCCGCGTGGCTGTGCGCCATCGCCGCCTGCACGCGCATCGCTGAGCGAACATCGCCCGTCTTTCCCGGCGGGAACATGCCGAGGATGTAGCCGATCAGCGCATACACGTTCGGCTCATTGATTGTGCACCAGAGATCGCATAGGTCGCCGAGTGCGTCCACTACCCGCGTCGCGTATCGCGTGAACGTCTCGGCGGCGTCGCCCGCCAAGAATGCTCCCCGCTCGGCGAACCACAGCGGATCGGTGAAGTGGTGTAGCGTCACCATCGGCTCGATGCCGCGCTCGCGCAGCGCCGAGAGCATCTGTCGGTAGCGGTCGAGTGCTCCCACGTCCCACTCGCCGGGGCGCGGCTCCACGCGGCTCCATTCGATTGAGAGCCGCAGCGCGTTCAATCCCATCTGCTGTGCGCGGTCGAAGTCGCGCTCGGCGGCGCGCCACCAGTCCGCCGCGTCGCCCGCCCGCTCGCCCGTATGGATGTGCCCTGATTGCTCCCAGGCATACCACTGATTGTTAAAGTTACCGCCCTCATACTGGTAGGACGAGGTTGCCGCGCCCCACAGAAATCCATCGGGGAAAGCGAGCGGTGTATTGTCGCGGGCGCTGCTATCTACACTCACTCGCCTGCTCCTCTCGCCTCAGGCCGCCATCATCACGATGCCAGCAAGTGTACCCCAGGTGAAGCGCGTAGGTCAGCACCTTAAGATCAAATGCTCTCCTTGCTTCGTTTTCCCAGGACGCCAGACGTCTTCGACGCTCATGAGTTCCAGCCGCGAGACTCAAGCTGGCTCCAAATCCTGTCTAACCGCGCCGCCGACACATACGAGTGTCTGCCCGTCGCACTTCGACGGCTGCCTCCAGTGAGCTTGTCCGCCAGCTCAACCAGGGCATACAATGCCACCATGTTCCTTTTATTCCACGGCACCGATGAGTTCTCGGCCCACGAAGCGGTCGCTGCGCTCCGCGCTTCCCCCGACTTCACGCTGAACGTGGACGTCTTTGCCGGCGCCACCGCGGACCTTGAGACGATCCGCCAGACCTGCGAGACGCTACCGTTCCTCAGCGAGCGGCGTCTCGTGCTCGTCGAAGGGCTGCCCAAGCGCAAGCGCGGCGCCAAGTCCGACGGCGGCGAGAGCGACGACGGTGAAGCGCCGGCGCAGCCCGAGTCGCCCAAGCCCCTGCGCGCCAAGAAGGGCAAGTCCGCGGCCGGCGCGGATCCCAAGATCTTCGCCCAGGGACTCGCCGACTGCGCCGCGAAACTGCCCGACACCACCACACTCGCGGTACTGGTTGACGAACTTCTCGATCCGGCGCACCCACTCGTCCAGGCGGCGCGCTTCGGAAGCGTCGCGGTGTTCACACCGCCAAAAGGTGCTCAACTCGAAACTTGGATCGCCAAGCGCGCGACGCGTGAAGGCGGCTCGATTTCGCGAGAAGCCGCACGTGCCCTGGCCGCCGAGGTTGGCGACGATCTCCGCGTGCTCGCGCAGGAGGTGGCGAAACTAACCACCTATGCGGGCAGAGACAGAGAGATTGGCGTCGCGGATGTCCAAGCGCTCACACCATCATCGCGGCAAGCCAGGGTGTTTGACCTCACCGATGCCCTGGCGCGGCGCGATCGCGCGCGCGCGCTGGCGCTCCTCCACGAACTGCTTGCCGCTGGCGAGTCGCCACTCGGCATCGTTGCGCTCACCGCCTTCTCCACCCGATCGCTCCTGCAAGTGAAAACGCTTGCCGAGCGAGGACTGCGCGCGCCGCAGATCGCCCAGAGCGCTGGAATGGCGCCCTTCATCGTCGACAAATCGCTAGCGCTCGTGCGACAGTTTAGCTTCGCCCAACTCGAAGCCGCGCATCGCAGCCTCCTCGACGTCGACACCGCGCTGAAGAGCAGCCGCATGACCGCCGAGATGGCGCTCGACCTGCTCGTCGTCGAATTTGGAGGCGTCGCTCGCTAGCGCGTTCAACCAATACCTTCGAGATTTGCAGTCGCAGCTACCGTGACCACACCTATGCACGTACGGCGAAGTAGACCGCCTTAGGATGCGGCACGACGATGGCTGCGGTGGACTGTTCGGGCACAAGCTGATACGACTCCGTGAGCGTAACCCCAATCGCCTCTGGCACGCCGAGCAGCCTGAAGACGCGTTCGTGATCCGCCAGGTCCGGGATCGCCGCGTAGCCCCAACTGTAGCGTCGCGCGCCCGCCTCGCCCTCGCCCAGACCCAACTCGACATTGATCCGCGCGTTGACGTAGTCGGCCATCGCCTCCGCCATCTGCACGCTCAACCCGTGGAGAAAGTATGCCTCGGTATACTCGCCTGCCGCCTGCATACGCTCCGTCTCGCGCGAGGCATGGTCGCCCATCGTCACCACCTGGAATCCGACTACGGCGCGTCGCTCGCCGTCAGCGTGAAAGTAGTCCGCCAGCGAGAGTTGCTCGCCGTCTGGTTGCCGCGGGAAGCCGAATGTCTCTAGGATGTGTCCCTCATCACTGGGATCGATGATGCGCAGGTCGTCGCCCTCCACGCTGCAGTGGAAGTAGCCGTAAACCGCTTTCGGGTGCAGCCAGCGCTTCTGTCGCGATTCGCGCAGCATGCGCGCGAGCCGCGGCTCGAACTCGTCGTGCACCAGCTTCGCGTATGCCTCCCCATGGGCCACACCGCCCCAGCGCCCACGGTAGAGTGCGTTAAAGTCGAGGTACTTCGCCACATCCTCGATTGCCACGCGGTCCAAGACGCGCACACCCAGAAATGGCGGCGAAACCGCTGGCTGTGGCGCCACCTCCGCGGCCCGCGTGACGGTCACCGCGCCCGATGCCCGCGCGGCCTCCCGCTTCGCCTCGGTCTCGCGTGCCGCGACCGCCTCGCGCTTCACCTGCTCCACGAACGCCGGACGCCGTTCGACGTCCATCAAGGCGTCCATGATCTCCAGCCCTTCAAAGGCGTCCTTGGCATAGAATACTCCCGGCGCGAAGGCCTCCTGTGCCCCTTCCTCGCCGACGAAGAGCACACGCCGCCCATATGCCCGATTGATCGCCGCCCCGCCGATGATCACCGGAATGTCGATCTTCCGCCGGTACAACTCCTGCACACACAGCGGCATCTGCTTGGACGTGCTCACGAGCAGCGCTGAGAGGCCTATGGCGTCCGCATGCACCTCTTGCGCCTTATCCAGAATCGTGTTGAGTGGCACCTGCTTGCCGAGATCGTAGACGGTGTAGCCGTTGTTCGAGAGGATCGTATTGACCAGATTCTTGCCGATGTCATGCACGTCGCCAAAAACCGTCGCCAGCACCACGCGCCCCTTAGTGTAGCCCTCTGAGCGTTCCAGATAACGTTCCAGGTGCGACACCGATTTCTTCATCACTTCTGCGGACTGCAACACGAAGGGCAAAATCAGTTCGCCTGCGCCAAATTTGTCGCCCACGTCTTTCATCGCCGGCAGCAGCACGCCGTTCAACACTTCTACCGCCGCTCGCGACAGCTCCGGCGTCGTCTGCCACTCCTCGCCCTCGGCGACCAGCACCATCGCGCCTGCTCCGCCCTCGTCGCCGCGCACACGCGCCCCCACCGCCGCATCAATCAGCGCCTCGACCCCTTCCTTCTTGCGGTGCAAGATCTGGTAGTGGATGCGCTGATCGACCGTCATGCCCTCGGTGGGTTCGGCTTGCTCTTCCTTCCGCACCGTCCCGCCGTGCTGCTCATAATAGGTGATGAAGCGTGCCAGCGCGTCTTCCGAGCGATTGAAGAGCAGATCGTCGCAGATCTGACGCTCCTCCTCGGCGATCTCCGCGTACGGCGTGATATGCGCCGGATTGACGATCGCTGCGTCGAGCCCTGCCTGCACGGCGTGAAAGAGGAAGACGCTGTTCAGCGCCGCCCGCGCATGTTGGGCCACGCCGAACGAGACATTGCTCACGCCGAGGATCGTCAGCACGCCCGGCAGTGCCGCCTTGATGCCGCGAATCGCATCCAGCGTCTGGATCGCCGAGTCGCGCAACTCCTCTTGCCCCGTCGTTACTGGGAAGGTCAATGCGTCGAAGAGCAGCGCCTGAGGCTTCAGTCCGAACTCTGTCGTAGCGATCTCGTGGATGCGCTTGGCGATGGCGATCTTCCGCTCCGTCGTCTTGGCCATGCCCTCCTCGTCGATGGTGAGTGCCACCACCGCCGAGCCATGCTCGCGCGCCAGCGGCAGCACGGCCTCCACCCGCTGCCGTCCGTTCTCGAGGTTGATCGAGTTGATCACGGCGCGCCCTGGATACGTCTCCAGTGCTGCCCGTATAACATCCGCATCAGTCGAGTCGATCACCAGCGGCGCCTCGACGCCCATCTCCAGCTTCTTTACCGTGCGCCGCATCTGCTCTGCTTCATCGCCGCGCTCGGTCAGCGCGACGCAGACGTCGAGCACGTGTGCTCCCCCGTCCATCTGCGCACGTCCCACCTGCAACAGCGTGTCGTAGTCGTCGCCGATCAGCGCCTGCTTCACCTTGCGGCTGCCCTGCGAGTTGACGCGCTCGCCCACCAGCATCGGCGAAGGATCCTGGGCGAGCGAAGTGGCATGCACTGCCGAGGCCACCAGCAGATCGGTGCGGGCGACGACTGCGGGATCGAACTGTTCGAGCCTGCCGACAGGACGCCGCGCCCGAGCGGAATCTAGCGCCTGCACCCTCGCCACGAGTTGTCGAATATGCTCTGGCGTGGTGCCGCAACACCCGCCGACGATGTTGACGCCGAACTCTCCGACGAACTCCGCAAGCGCCTCCGCCATTGGTTCCGGCTCCATCGGATAAACCGCCTTGCCGCCTACATTTAGCGGCAGCCCGGCGTTCGGAATCGTCGAGATCGGCAGCGGTATATTCTCGGTGAGCCAGCGCACCGATTCGCGCATATGTTCGGGACCTGTCGAACAATTCAGCCCGATCAAGTCCACGCCAAGGTGGTAGACGATCGTCGCCGACGCCGCGATATCAGTTCCCAGCAACATGCGCCCGCTGGTATCCAGTGTTACCTGCGCCTGAATCGGTAGCGTGCGCCCGGTCTCCGCGAACGCCAGCCGGATGCCCTTGACCGCCGCCCGCACTTCGAGGATGTCCTGGCTGGTCTCGATCAGCAGCAGATCGACCCCGCCTTCGATCAACGCCGCCGCCTGCTCGCGGTATAGCTCGGCGATCTCCTCGTACGTAATGTTGGAAAGCGCCGGATCGTCCGAGGATGGCAACATGCCTGTCGGCCCCATCGATCCGGCGACGAACCGCGGCTTCTCAGGCGTGCTAAACGCATCCGCGGCAATACGCGCCAGCTGTGCTGCCGCCTTGTTGATCTCGTGCGTGCGGTCGCCGAGCTTATAGTCGTCGAGCTTGAGGCGTGTGCCGGTGAACGTATCCGTCTCCACGACGTCCGCGCCGGCCTCCAGATACGCGCGATGTATCCCGCTGATGGCGTCGGGCCGCGTCACCGCGAGGATCTCTGGGCAGCCTTCCAGCGCGGCGCCGCCGTAGTCGTCCGCGGTCAGCGCCAGATTCAAGATCTGCGTGCCCATCGCGCCGTCGTAGATCAAGACCCGACGACGCGCTTCCTCAAGGTACCGGCTCTCTACCGTCATGCGCTCATGCCCTCGCCGCTCGCTCCACCTCGTGATACCCCTGTAGCGTATCGCATATAGAGTATCGCACGCGCGGCGAATGTTTCTCCGATTCACGTCGAGATCGTCAGGCGCGCCGCGGTATCGCCGAGGTTCCAACCGCCCGCCAACTTCACGACGGATCGTAGATGCGCAAGAAGTAGTTGCTGGGATTCGCGGCGTTGACGTCGATGCGGTACCTCGGGCTGCCGCCTTTCGTCGCGCTAAAGGTGCTGGCTGAGGTCACGGCAATCGACCAGCCGTCCGTCTGCATCGTGAACTCAAGGACGTTGATGATGCTCGCCGTCGTCCCGGCGCTGCAAAAGAAGACGTCATGGGCTCCTCCACCGCCGCTGTCTTTGTAACTGCTTATCCGCGTCGCTGGCGGCATGAAGAAATAGTAGGTGGCGTCAGTCGGCGCGTTTCCCCCTCGTACAACGTGTACCGCGGCGTCCCGGAATAATATGCCGGATTGTTCAAGCATCTCGGCGCGGGAATCGTCGCCACCTGAAGCCGAAAAGTGGTGAGTCCACCCGCCCGCGTGAAGAACTGATCGACGGCCAGAAAGGTGAATGGCGCTGGCGTGCCCGCGTCATTCAGGCAGTAGCGAAAGCCAGTGCAATGATCGAGCAGCGAGAAGTCACCATCGCTCGGGAAAAGTTCGCCCGCGGTCCAACCTGACTGCTCCAGCAAACTGAGCGACGAGGTCGGCGTCCCGTGAGGCGACAGGACGTCGCCATCGACCGCCGCCTCCGCACCGGGATAACAGACCGTATACGAGTGCACACTATAGCGCCCCGTTCCGCCGCCCGTATCGCTCGCTGCGCTGATATAGGTGCCCGAGGGCAGCACCAGCCCTGGCACGAGTGACAAGGACTGGAAGGGCGTGCCCGCGCCGGTGAGCAGCCCGCAGGCGGAGAGTGGCGTAGCCGTCGGTGCCACTGTTGGCGGAACGCTTGGCTGTGACGTCACCGTCCGCACCGGCGAGGAGGATGCGCCCGACCCACGGGGGAGCGCGCTGAAGATCGCGCCCGCGGCGACGACGAGCGCGATGGTGCAGGCGATCGCCAGCAGCGTTGATGTGGGTCGCCTGCGCGGTGGACGCTGCGAAGGCTCAGCCCAGAGATCGCTCTCCGTCGGCTCGTCGTCTCCAAAGTCTGTGAGCAGACCCAACATGCCCTGAGGATGCACCTGGCGGTCGGCCCCGAAAGCGCGCACCAGTGCCGCATCGACGATCTCGAAGTTGGCAAATTTCGCCCGACACCACGCACAGGTCGCAAGGTGCGCACGGGTTGCGGCGGTTGTTTGCGGGTCAAGCGAATCACTGCCGAGCAGCGCCAGTCGGGGCGCAAAGCTTGCACAGAGCGGCGAAGGGGTCGGTGTTGGCGTTTGATTGTTGTGCTGCACGGTTAGGCCAGCCCTTGCATGGATGCTCGACGCGCCTGCTGCGAAAAATAAGCGGCACGCAGGCGCTCTTTCGCGCGCCAAATGCGTTTCGTCGCCGCGGCGAGTGTCACGCCGAGGATCTGGGCAATCTCGGCGGCGGTGAAGCCGTGGACGACATGCAGCAGCACGGCGGCCGCATCGTCCGGTTCCATCTGTGCGAGCACGCCGCGCATCGCCTCCGCCTCTGCCACACGGTCTTCAAATGGCATCGGCGCGTAGAATGCCGTCTCGTCCGCGTCGTGTAACGCATCGAGTGAGCTGAGCGATACGCGCTTGCGCTGGCGCAACTGCGAGATCGCGCGGTTATAGGCGACGCGGTAGAGCCAGCGGCGCGCGCCGACGCCGTCCAGTCCCGTGGCAAATGGTGGAGCAAGCTGCTGGCGAGCGCGCCACGCCGCCACGAACGTTTCTTGGGCGATGTCCAGTGCGTTCTGCTCGTCCGCGAGCATAGCTGCGACAAACCACACCAGGCGGTCTTGATAGGTCGTCACGAGGCTCTCGAACCAGGGATCGCCAACGGTGTCGCCCATCTCGCCCCTCCGACGAGCCTCATGCACGCTGCATGCGCTGCTACACCTAGAACGCCCAATGCCGCTGAAACTGGACAGCGGTGTCACTGCCCATCGCGCCAACGATTGCCACTCCATCATCGCAAAAGACGCGGTGGCCGAAAGTGGCGTACGGACGTCCTGCTTCATCAGGCGAACGCGCCAACTCGTGACCGTATGCGCCAACTCCTCAGCACGCTCCAACCGTTGAACAGCATTTGTGCGCCGCGCTTGCGTTTGCCTCCACGGTATCGTACAATGTGCTGAACTTATGTTCTAGATGATCCTCGCGCCCTAACGCTTACCGTCACCGCCTGGAAACTTCCGTTTCCGCACTCCCCGCCGGTATTCCGCATTGTTTGCCTTGAGTCCGCACAGGGAAGTGTGATCGCGACGAAAAAGCGGAAGAAAACGGAAATTAATTTCGCGGCGCAATTGCACACATCGCTTTCCCCAGCCATCGGAACCGCCCACAACTCCGCGTTCCATGACCTACCGCGACCTAGCGCGCTGCCACACTATGACCTGGTAACTTCTCGCCGTGCCTTAACCGGGCCAAACGCATCGATCCGAGAGGAGCCGCCACCATGCAGTGCGTAACGCCACACCATGTACTTCGAGATGCTGTCGAGCTGAGATGGTCGCGCGCCTGTGCCAACCAGCCGATGGCGGCCCCCAGGTTAGACTGACCACCCCGCAGCTTCCGCAGAATATCGCCATTGCCCGCACGCCCTGACGTCTAGGAATGGTATATGGAGGTATTGCGAGTCCAGAGTGCGTGGCCGACATGGCAGCGCCCTCCCAAGCGCGTGCGATCTCCAATCAAGTACGCCGGTGCGCGCAGCGATCTCACGTCGCATGCTGCCCTGATGCCGCACGCGCTGCTCGCGCAACTGAAGTTCCAGTGCGAGCGATCTCCCGGTCGGCGCACTATAGCGCGAGGTATTGCCAGAGGTCTGCATACACACGACACGCGCTCGACCGCTATAATGTGCGGTGACCGCCGCAGCGATCCCACCGGCGGCGGATCTAGGCGAACGACCATGACTCATGTGGTCGGACCCAAGCGGCTATCTCTGGATTTCTAAACGCCGACCGACAGCGATGGATAGTGACTTATGAAACTCGTAACCTACGTCCCCAATGATCCCGCAATGGCGCCCATAAGCGCGGGTGCTTCCGATGAGCATGCCGGAGTGCTGCACGGCGACAGTATTCTCGACCTCGCCATCCTGGGCGAATGGGCGGCGCGCAATGGCCTCTCGCTCCCCAAAGCTGGCTTGCCATCCACCACGCTCGCCTTGCTCCAGATGGGGTCAGCGGGAATAGCCGCCGTCCGCGATTCGCTCACTTTGGCCGCTTCTGCACGTCCTGAAGACCTCCACGCCGTACCGGGCCTCGCCTACGCATCTTCTGACGTGTCGCTGCGCACTCCCGTGCCGACTCCACCTACCCTGCGCGACTTCTACGTTTTCGAGCAACACGTCAAGGCCGCTCGCGCGCGCCGCGGGCTGGGCATGATTCCCGAGTGGTACGAGTTCCCTGTCTTCTATTTCTCTAACGTCGCCTCACTCTACGGAGCTGACGAGCCCGTCCCCTTCCCGCGCCACAGTCAGGAGGTCGATTTCGAGCTAGAGATCGCCGCCGTCATCGGACGCGAGGGCCGCGACATCGCCGCCGAGGATGCGCCCTCCTATATCGCTGGATATATGATCATGAACGACTGGAGCGCCCGTGATCGCTGGCGCAAAGAGGCGCCGCTGAGCATGGGCCCCGCCAAAGGCAAAGACTTCGCTACGTCGCTCGGCCCTTGGCTCGTCACCCCCGACGAACTTGACGACCGCCGTGTCGGATCGGGCAAAGACGAGCGTTACGACCTCACCATGACGGCGCGCATCAACGGCGATCAGCTTTCCAGCGACAACGCCAAGACTATGTACTACGGCTTCCCGCAAATGATCGAGCGCGCCTCCGAAGATACCCGTCTGCGCCCCGGCGACGTCATCGGCTCTGGTACCTGCGGCACCGGCTGCATCCTCGAACTGGGCACTGAGCGCCACCGCTGGCTGCTCCCCGGCGACGTCGTCGAGCTAGAGATCGAGCGGCTTGGCGTACTGCGCAACACGCTCGTCAAACGGGAGGGTCGCTAGTCATGCCAATGCCCACCCCGCCGAAGCCCGGCGAAGAACCGACCGACGAATCCACGCTCTATCGCTACCATCTTCGCCGCCTCGTCACCTGGTATCTCGAAGCGCTGGATCAGGTGCCACCCGAGGCGTTCGCCTGGCAGCCGCCGTCACCGCTTGCCAACTCGCTCGCGGCAATCTGCGTGCATGCCATCTCGTCCGCCGAATGGTGGGTGCTGAGCTGTGTCGGCGACGGCCCCATCGAGCGCAATCGCGACGCCGAATTCGCCGTCGAAGTCTCGTGGCAAGAACTGCGTCCGCGTTTCGTCGCCTTCCTACAGTCCGCCGAAGCGCTGCTTGCTGCCATGTCCACCGACGACTTCGCCCGCATCAGTCGTCACCCCGCGGGCGACCGCATGAATCGTCGCTGCCTCACCCACACGATAGAACATCTCGGCCTCCACCTCGGCCACGTCGAGATCACCATCGACTGGTGGAAGACCGATCCCAACCCGCAATAGTGCCGCCAATGGAAGTATGGGACACGCCGCAACGCGCGGCTTACCCTCACTTGCGCGAAGTCTTCAAGGTATCACCACGAAGGCCCCAGAATGCTTCGGCATCTCATCTCCGACTCCGAGTAGCGCTCTGATACCGCGCACGTTTGGTTCCCTGCCGCTTCCGCTCCGGCAGTCTCGGCTCCCCTTCCCCGCGGGGAAGGCGGGGTTTCCCCTTGGAGGCTTGTCCCCTTGGGGGGTTGTTGAGGGGTAGGTCCGACACAAGCTGATGCGCTGTCAATCACCGCGAACCGCCGCATCACGCCGTACCTTGTCCACAATTACACCTTCGGCTCGCGCGAATGCCAATCCGTGACGCGCTGATAGGCATGACCCACACGCAGCAACGTCGGTTCACCGAAATGGCGCGTCACGAGTTGCAGCCCCACCGGCAGCCCACTGCTGGTGAAGCCACAGGGGATCGAGAGTGCTGGCTGTCCCGTCAGGTCGAAAGGGAAGGTGCAGCGCATCGTCGTGCCGATGATCGGTTCGCCGTTTACTCGCAGCCCTGCCGCGAACTCTTCGGGCGTCGCCGCCGCGATCGGCGTCGTCGGCGTCGCCAGCAGATCGATCGCGCCAAGTACGCCGCGCATCTCCTCGGTGAGCCGCCTGCGTAAACCTTGCCCACGGATGTACTGCGCCGCCGAGTACTCCGCACCTCCACGAATGTTGGCCAGCACCTCCGCTGAATAGCGGTCCGCTCGATCCTCAAGCCACCCCTGGTCGAGGTGGTAGGTGTAGGCCTCTGGCTTCTGGACGCTGCGGTAGCCTTTGTCGAACAGCTCGTCGTTGAGCGTATCTGGCATCCGCACCTCCACCAGCGTCGCGCCGAGACGAGCCAGGAGATCGAGCGCCGCTCGTACCGCCTGCTCAACCTCAGGCTCCACCTGCGCGAAGAAGTAACTCGTAGGCACGCCGATTCTCGTGCCACGCAGCGACTCATCCGGCGATCGCAGCGACCGTACCGCCGAAGCGAAGTCGAGCAGCGGCACATCCACGCTATCGGGGTCATGAGCGTCGTGCCCGGCGAGTGCGTCAAGGAGCAGGGCGCAGTCCTCGACCGTCCGTGCAAGCGGCCCAGCGTGATCGTAGGATCCGCTCAGTGGCACGATGCCCGCCCGACTCACCAGCCCAAAGGTTGGTTTCAGCCCTGTCACGCCGCACCAGCTCGCCGGAATGCGGATCGAGCCGCCGGTATCCGTACCCAACGCGCCGAGGAACTCGCCCGCCGCCAGGCCCGCCGCAGATCCGCCACTACTCCCTCCCGGCGAGCGCGCAAGATCCCAGGGATTGCGTGTGGGAGGCGTCATGGTGCCGAAGGCGAACTCGTGCGTATTGGTCTTGCAGAGAGGAATAGCGCCGGCATCCGCCAGCTGTCTCACTACCGTTGCATCTTCGTCGGGAGTCCAGTCCTCGAGGACGCGCGAACCAGCCGTCGTACGCACACCCTTCGTCTGGATCAAGTCCTTGATGCCCAGCGGGATTCCGAGCAAGGGACGGCGCTCGCGACTGGCAGTCAGGGCTGTGTCTACTTGCGCTGCGCGCTCTCGTGCCGAGTCCGCCATCACCGTTACGCAGGCTCTCAGTGAGGGCTCTTGCTGCGCAATGCGCTCCAGGCAACGCTCGACCAGTTCTACCGCCGTTACTCGACCTTTATGCAGTGCCTGCGCCGCCTCGGCGATCGTTCGCGGCCAGGTATCCCCACCTCCGGACTCATTCGGAACCTCCGCGCTGCCCATGGTTTCACGCTCCTCGCCTACCATCGAAAGCTCGTGGGAGCCCTCCAGGCCCGCTTGACTTCGATGCGCCTTGCTCTATACTACACAACCGTACAGCGCACGCGCCGTTTGCTCATCGGATGTATGCCGGTCGAAGGGAGGTTCCAGTGCTGTCCTTCCGCGTGAAATCGACGATCTCCTTGCGCGCATTCCGCTCCCGCCGGCTGCTGGGCTCACTCCCGCGGCGAGTCGTTGCGGCGGTCCTCCTCACTGCGCTCGCCGCCGCGGGCGCCGCCTTCCTCCCCGGCCACGTCAAAGCGCGTTCCACGACTCCCACCCACAACGTTGCTCCCGCGCCGCACCTGCGCGTCCTTCCCGCCTATATGCTCTCGCGCCGCGGGTGACGTTGACTCGCGACGGAAGAGCAATAGCGCCGTAAGGACCAGCAACACACCATTGCGTAGAGCCACGGCGAGCATATACGGCCAGACATCAGCCAGAGGCGGGATGCCCTGCGAGAACGGATACAGCAGCGGGTAATCGAGCGACGTGAGCGCCGCGACGGCAATCCACAGCAGCTCGTATCCGCCAGTCTCTGCGGCCAGTGGCAGCAGCCATACAACATACTGGGTACTGAAGACCTTGCTCGTCAGCACCACGACACAGAGCAACGCCAGAAACGCCCATCCAATGCCTATCGTGCCTCTCCATTGCCGAAGATAGATCCAGGCGCAACCAGCGAGCATCACAACCAACGCCGGACCCGGCAGCGCCTGCGCCAGTACGCCGTTAATGTTCTGTGAGCCGAAGCCCCACACCAACTGCCCCGGAATGCCGCGAAGGGTGCCTATCCAGACGATCGTTGCCTGAAGCGACTCAATCTGCACGGGACGAGTCAGCGCATAGCGCAGCGAGGAAAAGCCGTCCGGCGACAACGCCATTGGCAGCAATGTCGACACGCCAATACTCACCACGCAGACGGCCAGACCACCTGCGACTTGCCCCACGCGTTTCGCTGGTCTCGACCCGCTAGCAGAGTCGCGCAACACCTGCCAATGGGCTATCGCAATCGCCGGAATCAAAATGACTGGATAGAGTTTGACGGCGATGCCGCCTGCGAGCAGGACGTATGCGAGGGTGAAGTGCTTGCGCTGGGTCAGCCAGAGCGAACCAACTGTCAGCAATGCCGGGAAGATATCGAAACGATCCAACAGCGTACCCTGCGCGCCCACCAGCGCGTAGACGGCGTAGAGATTCGCCGCGCGCCGACCCGCGAAGCGCACAAAAAGCACGTAGCCGAGCACGAAGGCGACCGCTGCGCCAAGCAGGAACGCCAGCACCGGATCACCCAATGGCACAAGCGTCAGCGCGAAGGGCAGGACCGCGCCAGGCGGGTACTCGACGGGAAGACTGCGTAATGGAAGATGCCCCGCCCAAAAGGAGAGCGCGGCCCGATAATAGCCATCAACGTCGCCGTTCGCTGTGTCCCAGGCAGTGCGCGAGAGTTCGAGAGTCGCCAGGGTTCCGGCCACGACGAGCGCGAGATCGCGAAGTGACATGGCGTCACTCTTCACGCGATCGGCCTGCGTCGCGGTCTTCAATTTGGCCGAGCGCCACAGTAGCGGGAGCGTCCTCACTACCCCTCCCGAGCCTTCGCGCAGCGGGTCACATTCGCCGCTGCCCGCCAGATGCACACTACCGGCGTCATCGTATCATAGGCCCTACATAGCTCCCAGAGACCCGCCCTGACCGAGGTGTCGATCAAAGTTGCGCCGCTGCTCGAAACCGTCGCTATTATCCTTTAGTACTATAGGCGTCCTATGTCGACTTGGCCGAAATTCACTATTGACCTTAGCCTGGGTAATGAATATACTTGACTTATGAGTTGCGAGTGGGCGCTAGAGGGCGACTTCTCCAAAACTCTTGCCCGTTGCGAACGCTAAGTGCCTTATCCCCCCTTCTCCCTAGCCTGATATGCTGTCCGCCTTGATGCGTCCTTCGCGGCGAGGCTTCTGCATGTTTTTGCGAAGAGATGAGTGTAACGCTTCCATCGTCTCTCGACTCAAACGCCAAGGATAGGTGTACGAGAAGTGTATTCACGATGGATACTAGTCGTTGCCGGGTGGCGTGAGGCCGCGGTAGGCCATCCAGACGAGCGCGTGCCTCCATTTCGCGGGCACTGCCTTCACCTACGGACGAAGCCGTCCGTGGTCGGCAGACTTGCAGCGGAATGGTGCCCCCAAACTGCATGCTCGAACCTGGCGCCACGTGCTAGCGTGCGCCGTTCGCTGCGCTCCCGGAGCCGACACGACGCTCTTCCGGTGCGAAGGCGTGTCGTTCGATAGCCGGGACGAACAGGACACAACGGACTCCTCCAGCTTCCGCGCCTTGTTTCCGAAGAACCGTCACAGCACGCGCCAGACTCCTGAGACCACAACGGATCGCCAACTAGTAGCGAGTGCCGTAGAGCACGACGTCCGAGAGCGCCACGCATCAGGGGGCAATATGGAAGCCGACGAGCGCCACGTAGGACCCGACGAAGCTATTCTGCTATCCGACGAAGCAGACGGGGGCGATGAAATCGCCGAAACCGCCACTGAGGCGACAGAGGATAGCGCCGAGACCTCACCCACCGATACTGCGATAGCCGACGCGCCCACAGTCGATGTGAGCGCCGAAGATACGACGTCAGAATCCGCCCCGGAAGAATCGACTATCGAGGCGGATGCATCTCAAGATGATCCCGCCGCGGTCCTTGCAGATTCCGGTGATACCGAATCCGTTGATGCCGCGCCGGAGCCGGGGGCAGAGTCCGCTGCGCCGCCGGCGGACGATGATAACCTGCTCGACACCGTTCATCACCTATTGAGCGAAATGGCCGCGTCGTTCAGTGCGACCGTCGCCAATATCAGTCACATGATCTCCTCGCGCCGGGCACCAGCCGCAGCGAAACCGCCGCACCAGCCGAGGCGAGCGTGGCGCCCGACGACACGACTGCTGCCGAGGAGTCCGCGACAGCTGAGACCGCAGACGAGTCCGCTGCCTCAGAAGAAACCGAAGTCGTTGCCGAGGCGGAGACGCCGATGCCTGTCGACGGCGAGGCGGAAACCATTGAGGTTGAGGCTTCCGAAGAAGCAAGCGCGACAACCCTCACGGAACCGCTAGCCGAAGCCAATGAGGGGGGAGATGCTGAAGCTGCGACGGAAGAGGCCGAAGCGGTCACGGCGAGCGAAGAGGATGTACCCCAGGCGGCGTCCGATGCTGAGAATGATGAACTGGTAGCTGCGGAAGTCGTAGCTGAGGAACCCGAGTCGGCCGAAGTCGTAGCGGAAGCGCCCGTAGTTGAGGAACCTGTAGCCGAAGCCAGCGGAGATGGCGACAGCATCGCCGAGGAAATCGTAGCTGACGACGCCGGAGCATCGGAAACCGCAACCGAGGAACCTGTAGTTGAGTCCGTCGTAGCGCAAGAAACCGTAGGGGAAGACCTTGTAGCCGAAGATGCCGGAGCTGACTCGATTACATCAGAGGCGGGCGACGAACCCGCGACCGAGGTCGAGATTGAGGCCGAGGCAATCGCGGAGCCGGCAAGCGAAGAGGCGGCCGAGCCGGTAGCTGACGAAGTAGCAATACCGGAGGATGAGGTCTCCCTCGCCGAACTCGCCGCCGAATCGCCGGAGCCGCAGGAAGCAGATGCACAAACCAACGCCGCTGAAGAGATAGAGGCGCTGGCTGAAGTGCCCGCGGGTGAACGAGAGTCGTAAGCCTAGACAGATTTCGAGGAGGAAAAGTCTGAAGCGGCACGCTCATCTATGCTGGGGCTGGCGTCTCCGGCGGGGGCAGTGAGGCGGCGGCAACTCGTAAAGCGAGCGTGACGGACACGTGCGGTTCGCGCACTTGAGGAGGCACAATGGCGTGTCTCCTCTTTGCTCGTTCTTCAGCTGTGTGGCGTGCCGAACTGGGGGCACCCTGCCTCATCCTCACGGCACCTCACCCGTTCGCGAGCCGCGAATTGCGAGTCTACGCCTGCGCCGTCGAGGTCGAGCGGCCCCGTCCAAAGAGCCGTCTGGCCAAGCTTGGACGCGGAGTGGACCCAGTTTCGAAGCGGCGTCCGACCAGGGAAATGCTGTAACAGATGGCGAAGTAGATCAGCAGTTCGGTGAGATAAAACTCCCAGCGGACCAGGTTATTGCTAGTCGGTTGTGCCTGTCCCTGAATGGTCAGTGAAAGATCGGCGATTCCCACAAACCCCAAGAACGCTGTATCTTGTACCAACGTAATGAAGTTATTGGTGAGCGGGGGGATCATCAACCGCAGCGCCTGAGGCAACACCACAAGCCGAGCGACCTGGAAGCGACTCAGGCCGAGCGACTCCGCCGCTTCCGTCTGGCCAGTGTCCACCGTCAGAATGCCCGCGCGTATCACCTCAGCGAGGTAAGCGCCGTAATTGAATCCCAATGCCACTACGCCGAAGAAGATAGTGCTCACGCCCGCACCAGCGGTTGGATAGAGGTTATTCGAATTGAGTGCGGTCAGCAGATTGTAAAACTGCACATCAACATTGAAGTTGAGAAGCACGATCAGTAGGGTCTTGATGCCATAAACCCAGATGAGCAGCTGGAGTAGCAGCGGCGTGCCGCGTACGGTCTCAACGTAAAAGGTGGAGATACTGCGCAGAATCGGCGAGCGCGACAAGCGGCCCAGGCCAGCGGGCACAGCGAAAATCATCGCCAGCGCCATCCCACACAGCGAGGCGATGATGGTGAAAAGCGTCGCCTGGAGGATGTCTGGCAGCGCTTGCGTTACGGGATTGAGGATGTTATTCATAGTCCCTGCTCCTCCTCCCTTTACTTCGGCAGTGAGACGAGGGGAGCAGCATCCCCAACATCCAACACTCGTCTACGGCGTGCGCGAAATAGTGATCGCGGAAGGTAGAGCACGACGCCAAAGACGATGAGCGCGAAAAGCAACACGCCGAGCGTGAGCGCTAATCCTAAGAAGAGTTGTTGGACCGCTAGGCCGAAGTTTGCCGGGGTGAAGCCTGCCACGGCCACGCCGCAGAGCCATCCCACCAGGGCCATGCTGCCCAGTACCACTAGCGCTGTCGTGATGAGATCGTACCGTGGAACGAAGGCGGTCGACTTGAGCCGCGCCTCGACCACACGCGCCGCGCGCGCAAGGGGCAGGCTAAGCAACAAGTAGATGACTCCGCCCCAGAGGTAGAACTGCCATGAAAGGCTCTCAACATGTTTTGAGAGCACGTTTGTTTGCGTTGTCAATTCACCGGCTGCGAGGAAATATGTCGCTACGAAGCTCAATATGGCGGAATCTTTGAATAGATAAATGAGATCGTTGATGACCGGCGGTAAAACGATAGGTATCATCTGCGGGATTTCGATGAGCCGCAATGACTGCCCTTGGCTGAACCCCAGTACCGCCGCGGCCTCGCCCTGCCCGTGGTCCAGCGCTTCGATGCCCGCGCGCAGGTTCTCACACTCGTAGGCCGCATAGTTGAGCGCGAGCGTCGCCAGGCCCGCAGTGAACGCGTTCACGAGGGATGGGCCGAGGAACGTCAGTGCCCAGTAGATGGCGAGGAGCTGCACCAGCAATGGCGTGTCACGGAAGAACTCGACAAATCCCCGCGCCGGCACACGCAAGATCCGTCTCTTCGAGCGCGACATCAGTGCCAGCATCAAGCCCAACAGAAGCGCCAGCGGCATCGCCAGGAAACAGAATTCAATGGTAGTGCCGAGGCCCCGTATCAGGTACGTGCGATACAGCGTCCCATGGAAGGAGCCGGTGGTGACGACGAGAAGTGCCTGGGAGAAGAAATGCGACACGTGTCCCCAGAGCACAGCGGGATCGAAGAGGTTCTCGCGTGTTCCGGTCTGCGCCTCGTCTAACGCGCCGAAAACGATTGCGCCTCCGATGCCAAAGATCACCACCAGCGACGCGACGACCGCCACAGAACGTGGCGTTGGCGCTTTCCGCATGTTGCCTCACCTTCCGGCGTAAGCGAAGGCGACCGAGACGGATGCGTTCGCATCAACCTCGGTCGCTTGTAAGTCCCCGCGTTGTGCCGCAGCTAGCTTATCGCCGGGCAACCCTCGATTTTCTGAGGATTGTCTGGCAGGAAGTTCTCGATGCACACCTGGTCGTTGTTCCAGAGATCGTATTTCACGAAGACCGGGTTGTTGTTCGCGTCGACGTTGTAGGCTCCGCCGTTCTGGTAAATGTTCTTCAGCGTGCCGTTGTTCCACAACACCTCAATCGCCTGGTTGATCTCTTTCACCAACGTCGGCGTGTTCGGGTTGGCCGGATCGAAGCCGATACCGTAGTACCCCGGATCGAGGTCGCCACCAACGATCTTGAACTTGCCACTCGGGTCGTTGCTCCCATACCACTTGGCAATCGGCGTGTCGAGGAAGTACGCATCCACCCGCCCAGACGTCAGATCGTTGAATGGCGTTGGATTGTCGCTCGTGACCTTATTGATCTTGACGGCATGCGACGAGTTGTAGTCGTCAATGATCGACTCCGCTTTATAGCCGGTGCCAGTTTCCACGGTCTTGCCCGCGAGATCGTCGAAGCTGTGGATCGTCGTGTTAGACGAAAGCACGACGATCGACTGCGTGTAGACGTAGTAGGGGATGCTGAACTTGGCCGACGTCTCGTTATCTGGCGTGATTTCAAGACCGTTCATGAAGAAATCGAACTGTTGAGATTGCAAGCCCTGTGGCCAGTCCGACCACGTGATCTGAGTCGGCACCTGCTTGATGCCCATGAGGTTTGCCATCGCCACGGCGAGGTCTACTTCGAAGCCGTAGTAGTCCTTGTTCGCATCGCTCGCACTCTTTGGATTATTGGAGTCAGCGGGAACGATGTACGGCATGCCGCCCGTTGAGTCGGCGCCCCACTTGAATTCGCCAGGGATGAGTGTGCCAGCGTGCCCAACGTTCGCCACTGTGCTGGTCGTATTCGGCGTCGGCGTCTGCGCGTTCCCCGCACCACAAGCGCTCAACGCGATCGAGAAGACGACGAGACCTACGAGCAGACTCCGCAGCTTCCACGAGGTCGGTAGTGCGCGCGTCATACACCTATCCTCCGATTCGTCGTCGCCGCGATGCCGTCTTGCGACTCGCCCAGCGACCGCATGCACTGACTAAGACAATGAGTTCGCGACTACACCGGATGGAGAACCCTATCGAGAAACGCGCGCGTTCGCTCATGCTGGGGCGCGCCAAAAACCTGCTCAGGATCGCCCTGTTCGACGATCTGCCCATGATCGAGGAAAACGACGTGATCGGCGACCGACCGCGCAAATCCCATCTCATGTGTCACCACCACCATCGTGCGTCCCTCTTCGGCGAGCGCGCGCATCACCTTAAGCACCTCGCTCACCAATTCGGGGTCGAGCGCCGAGGTTGGCTCATCGAAGAGCAGCGCCTTTGGATTCATGGCTAGCGCACGGGCGATGGCAACACGTTGTTTCTGGCCGCCTGAAAGCTGTGCCGGGAAAGCATCGGCCTTCTCCGCAAGGCCAACTTTTGCCAACAATTGGCGAGCGGTGGTCTCGGCCTGCTCGCGCGACTCGTGACGCACTTTAATTGGCGCCAGCGTCACGTTATCAAGCACCGACTTATGGGGAAAGAGATTGAAGTTGTAAAACACCATCCCGAGTTCACGGCGCATTTCGCTCAGCTGGCGCGCGGAAAGTCGCTCTGAAATTTCCTGTCCGTCGATGCGAATACTTCCGCTTGTCGGTGTTTCCAGGTAGTTGATGCACCGTATGAGCGTGCTCTTGCCCGAGCCGCTGGGCCCGATCACCGCGACACATTCGCCGCGCTTCACCGGAAAATCGATGTCGGTGAGGACGTGTCGCTCACCAAAGTATTTGTTGAGTCCGCGTACATCAATCATCAGCGTCGCGTCGGGCGCGACCATCGCGGCACCTGGCGGTGCGGCCGCTCCGGAAACGTTCGGGTCGGGAGTGTCCATCGTGCGCTCCTCGTGGACCGCGGAAGGTTGACCTGAGTCGAGGATATACAGGGGCGGGCGTTCTGTGGAGCGCCGCACCGTAGGGCAGATACCCGACGTTGAGCGCGCGACGCGTCTCATCCCCACACCTTACCGAGACGGGGTGGCGCTCGCTGGCTGTAGTATACACAGTCGAGCAAGTCGTGCAAATGACCTGAGTTCAGAATGTGCCCATGCGGTCACTACAACACGTCCCATTTCGCGACTACCCTTGCCCGTAGGGATACCACCAGGGCTTCGCTCCGCCCTCGAAATCCCAATGGAGATGCTTGGTCTCGCGGAATTCATCCAGTCCCTCCTCTCCGAGTTCGCGCCCCAGTCCGCTCATCTTCATGCCGCCGAAAGGGCCCGCGTCGTTATCCGTCAAGGGATCGTTGACCCAGAGCGTGCCTGCCTGCACCTCCTCATAGAACTGTTTCACTTTCCGAGCGTCGTGTGTGTAAAGATTTGCGCCCAATCCGAACGGACTATCGTTCGCCAGGCGGATCGCCTCGTCGAAATCACCATACGGCATGATAGGAATCGTCGGGCCGAAGGTCTCCTCGCGCATGATGCGCATCGAGTGGTCGACATCGACCAACACCGTCGGCTCATAGAAATAGCCTCGCTCGCGCGACGGGGGCCGCCGCCCTCCAGTCAACACGCGCGCTCCTCGCGCCAGTGCCTCCGATACCTGCGCCTCCACTTTGGCGCGATACGTCTCACCGATCATTGGCCCGACATCGGTTCCGGGTTCCATCCCCGGCCCAATGCGCAGGCCGCGAGCATATGCCGTGATGCGCTCGACGAACTCTTGAGCGATGTCTTTGTGAACGTAGACGCGCTCGGTCGAGGTACAGACCTGCCCACCGTTGAGCAGCGCCGCCCACGCTACGCCTGGCACGGCGACATCAAGGTCGGCGTCTTCGGCAACGATGAAGGCATCTTTGCCTCCCAACTCCAGGTGCAACTTCTTGATCTGGTCCGCTGCTACCCGCGCGATCTGCCGCCCAGTCTCTAGGCTCCCGGTGAACGCGACCACGCGTACGCGGGGATCGAGCACGAGCGACTCGCCCGCCTCGCGCCCATAGCCCGAAACAATATTCACAACACCACGCGGCAGGTGTTCGAAAATTTCTGACAAGGCGAGCGTCGAGAGTGGCGTCATTTCCGAGGGCTTGATCACGACTGTGTTGCCCGCCGCGAGCGCCGGTGCGACCTTCCAGGCCAAAAGCAGGATCGGATAATTCCAGGGCACTATGGCTGCCACGACGCCGTAAGGCTCTTTCAGCACCAGATTGAGTTGCGATGATTCCACCGAAGGGATCACTCGTCCCCGTGAGTTTCTGCCGATTTCGGCATAATAGCGGAAACACGCCGCCGACCAGCCGATCTCGTCGCGGTTCTCCACCAGCGGCTTACCGCCCTCACGCGTCAACAACTCCGCCAGCATTTCGGTGCGCGCGCTGAGTTTCCGCGCCACCTCGTGCAGTTGTTCGCCACGCTCACCGGCTGGCATGCGCCGCCAAAGCGCAAAGGCAGCGCTGGCTGCATCCACTGCCCGTGCCACGTCTCTGGCGTTCCCTGCTGGCACACGCTCGATTAGCTCTTCAGTCGCAGGGTCGTGCACGTCGATGGTCTTGCCGCTGACGCCGTCGGTAAACTCGCCATTGATCCACATTTGATTGCGGATGTTCATGCTCGCTCCCTCTCAACGTCCAACGCCGAATCTTCTCACGCCGCTCGTCGCGTCCCAGGCCAAAATACGAGCTCTACATGGTGCTAACTCAGCGCACGGGTGCTCGTTTCTGTCGCCCGCATGCCGAACTTCGCTAACTCGGTGAGGAACGTTGCGGGTTCGAAGACCAACTCTGCGCCATGTGTGCCCGCAACGCGCGCTTCTCCCTCGGCCATCAAGATTCCGGCGACCGCCAGGGGAACGCCGGTATCCAGGTCGCCCGCACCTATGCCCCACAGGTTGTGCGGTCGCACCACCATCTCTTCGACAAGCCGAGCCGACTGGCCGTCTCGCGTTCCCTCCGCTACTACGCGCAAGACATCGCAGTCATCCGGTGCGCCCCCTGGCGCATCCCGGTTCGCCAACAGTGTTGCTAACACCTCGCGCGGGGCGACATGCGCCACATGCCCAGACGTCGGCCCGCGAGTCTCGATGGGTTGCGTGCCGCCGAGACCGAGATCCACCAGCAGCTTGATCTGCTTCAAAAACTCACTGGGGAAGGCGATTTTGAACGAGGAATGCTTCAGTCCTTTCTCGCGAAACGAGACCGGAAAGAGCGCCACCTCGGAGTGTAGCGTATACATTGCCGTCACGCCGCCAATTGGCGAGGGAAACTCGATCTGTTCCTGCCCACTCATCGGCGCCACGGCGCTCCATCTACCGTTGCGGTAGATCATCGGCTCCAGCATGCATTCGTCAAGAATTGTGCGAATCGAGTACGGCGGCACAAATGGGGCGTTGGTGGGTCGATAGTCACCTGATCCGATACGCACGTCTAGCCGCTCCACGCGGTCGAGTGCGTCGACTGCTACACGCGCCAAAATATTGGTGATACCCGGCGTACTGCCTATACCAAGTACTGCTGTAAGCCCGGCTTCGCGATAGGCCGCGTCGAGCCCATATTGTTGTTTGGTCATGTGAAAGAGTCCGCCGAGATCGGCGTAGTGGACCCGCGCGTTGAGCGCGGCACGCATTACCTCCATGTTGAAGGGATAGTCAGTCGCATTCAGCACTACGTCGGCCCCACGCAGCAAACCAGTGAGTGCCCCGCTGTCGCGTACGTCACACGCAACTGCAACAGTCTTTTCCCGCCCGGCACCTAACCATGCGATCGTTCGTTCGGCGGCAGCGAGTTGAAGATCGGCAACCGTTACGCGCGAGACGCGCGCATCCTCGGCCAGCGCGCGCACGGTGACGCGTCCCATAGCGCCTCCACCGCCGAGCACCACAAGATGCACGATATCAACCTCCTACCATGCACGGAAACCGCGGGCAACGCCGCCCGCGGCCTATCGTGCAAACAGCTTCGAGTCACGCGTAACGGAAATCGGCAAATCGACGTCAGGAGCCTCGCACGGCAGCCGCCTGACGTCCTTTGCTCCCAGTGGTTAGACGGTCCACTCCATCTGGCATTACGCCATCGCGGCGCTCTTCGCAGATTGCCTTGACGCCTTGGGATGTACCTTTGGCTTGGCGTGGGCGTTGCTCGTCGCAGCAGAAGTGACAGTATCCGTGACGGGGAACTGCAGTACGTCACCGCTCGCGGGTGCTCCAGAGACCGCCTTCAACGTATCCTCCAGGCGATTGAGCACCTCATCGATCTCGTCGTACTCAATTACTAGCGGCGGCTCGATGCGGATCGTCTTGGCGTTGGTAAGCGTCCCGGAGATCAATACGCCGCGGCGGAAGAGACCCGACGCCACCTGATAGCCGACGTCGCCATCGTGGAAATGCTGCCCGATCAGCAGGCCTTTGCCGGTGATCTTCTCGTAAATGGAGTCGTACCTGCGTGCTAGCGGCTGCAAGCGCTCCATGAAGTAAGCGCCCTTCTCAGCGGCCTGGCGTGGCAGGTCATCTTCGAGCACGACGTTGATCGTGGCAATTGCCGCGACGCACGCCAGTGGATTCCCCCCGGTAGTCGTCGTGTGGAAGAAGGGATCGTCGATGAAAGTCTTCCAGACTTGTGGCCGAGCGACGAAGGCGCCGATGGGCATCACGCCCCCACCGAGCGCCTTGGCGCTGGTGATGATGTCGGGCACGACGCCCCAATGATCGACACCCCAGAGTGCGCCAGTGCGGCCCAGACCCGTCTGCACCTCGTCGGCGATCAGAAGTACCTCGTACTCGTCGCAGAGTGCGCGCAGTCGCGGCCAGAAGTCGTCTGGTGGCACGATGGCGCCAGCTTCGCCCTGCACGGGCTCCATCACCACTGCGGCAATCTCATTGCCGACCTCGCGCGCGATGCGCAATTGCTGCTCGACGGCGTCGGCGTCTCCAAAGGGCACGTGGAACACGTTCGGCAACAGCGGCATCGCCGGCTTGCGAAACTTCGCCTTGCCCATCAGGCTTAAGCTGCCCGCTGTCTTACCATGAAAGCCCCGCACTGCCGCGATGAAACCCGACTTGCCTGTCGCCGCCTTGGCGAATTTCATCGCGCCTTCGACGGCCTCGGTGCCGCTGGAGACGAAGAAACAGTATTGCAAGTCTCCTGGCGCAATCTCCGCCAGAAGTTGCGCCAACATGCCACGCGGCCAATCCAGCAACTCCTGCGTCGGCATCGGCGCCCGTTCGAGTTGCGCCTTTACGGCGTCTACAACCTTGCGATGCGACCAGCCGAGGCTCAGCAGGCCGTAACCGCCGAGACAGTCTAAGTAGCTGCGTCCTAGCGCATCGGTGAACGTTGCCCCACGTCCACTCCACTCCACCGCGGCAAAATCTCCGCCCTCCGTGACCGACTTGCGGTACTCAAGAAAGCCGGGATTGTAGTGGCTCGCAAAATTGCTGACGGTCATCGCAACAAGTTCTTCCGCTTGCTGGCGATTCAGCGTTTTCGCATGGATAACGTCAAGGTACTTCCGTGTCGTGTCGAGTGCGTGCTGTAGGTTTGGGTCCTGCTTGGTACTCATACGGTCCCTCTTTGCGCGGAGGAGCGTTCGGCAGCGTGGGAACTTCACCTGCGGTGAAGTTCGAGCGCAATGCACAACCATGTCATCTCGCAGTGCGTGTGGGCATCCACCCGCTGAACGAAGCCCAGATGGCGGGTAGAGACATCACATCACGACATATGTGGCTGGCGCGTTGGCCCATTCACGAATGGTGCTTCCACTTCCCGTTCCGCTTGCCGGGCAATTTGTGTGGAGCACGCTGCCGACAAATCAGGGAATTGTCGATGCGCCGCATCTCGCGATGAATCACTCGCCCGCTCCGCGAATTCGAATACGCGGAAGCGCAAAGCAACCTCGCGAATACGGTGGGGGCTCAGTCGTCCGACAGACCAGTGTCACTGTGGATGCACGAACGGACGCCACGAGACGAGCAGTGCGCGCGCGTTGGCGACTGAGGCAGTAAGGGGGGGTAAAAGTCGTCAGGGGTAGCAGGTCGCGAGATGATAGCCTTTGAATGGTTGGTAGCGTCGGAGATAGCCTACCGGGTCACGCCGCGATAATGAGGGGTCTTGGCTGCTCATAACGCTCTCCCGAGCTTTGAAACACGACCTTGACGCCAGTGTACTCGAAGATCGGCATTCTCGCAAGGACTTCGCGTGATGTAATGCATATCCTGTCACGTGTGGCCCCTGCCTTGAGAGATCTGGACGCTGGGAAATGGAAAGCATCAGCGTATGGTGCGCCCCCAGGATTCGGCGTCCCCCTGGCGCTATAGTTCCAAATCTCCCGGTGGCGGGCCACGATAGGCGAGGCATTCTTACGCTATAGTCCGACAAGTTTGTCCGTACGTCTTCTGATGAGGGTGTTTCAGTTCATGCATGATTACCGCGCATACCTGATCGACCTCGATGGCGTGATCTATCGCGGCGAGCAGCGCCTTCCCGGCGCCCGCGAGCTAGTGGAGTGGCTCGATACCACCGGACGGCCCGTGCTCTATCTCTCCAATAACTCACTTCAGACCCCTGATGAGGTTGCAGCAAAATTGGCGCGACTCGACATGCCACATCCCGAAGGTCGAGTGCTCACCGCTGGATACGCCGCCGTACGCCTGGCTGCCGAACGTTTTCCCGGCGGACGCATCTTTGTCTTGGCCATGCCCTCAATCGAGCGTATGGCTGCTGAGGCTGGACTGCTGCCTGTCTGGAGTGAAGCAATGGAGGGGCCTACTCCCGACGCCATCTTGGTGGGACTAGATCGGTCGCTGACCTATGATCGACTTCGGCGCGGCCTTCGCGCGATCCTCGGAGGCGCTGCCTTCATCGCCGTCAACCGCGATCACCGCCTGCCAATGGAAGATGGCGTCGACCCGGGCACTGGCTCGATTGCGACCGCGCTCGAATACGCCAGTGGCATTCGCGCCGAGATCGTCGGCAAGCCCGCCCCTGGCATCGTCAATCAGGCCATGCACCTTCTCGGCGTGAGCCCTCAGGAGACGCTGATGGTCGGCGATGGGCTGGAGCTTGACGTCGTAGCTGGGCACGCAGCTGGCGTCGCCACCGCATTGGTTCTCACGGGCCTCACGAGCCGCGAAGAGGCCGAAGCCGCAACCGGCGACCAGAAGCCTGAGTACATCTATGCCGATGTTGCGGAGTTACTGGTTGCGGCGAAGATCGCCGCACACTAGCGAAAATTTCGGCGTCCGAAATTGGCAACATGACGCGATCGTGCGCCGCGCTCGACTCAGCCGAATGGCATGCACGTCGAGTCAGATGGCGAGCGATGATCTCACCGAACGCCAGCTAGTCGTGGCGCGTTTCACATGACAAGCGAACGGAGCGAACATAGGCAAATACGACATGATTCCTCTCGTACTTCGCCGGGCCGGCTACGGCGATGGAACTCAACATGAGGCGGGCGGCCTTCGTGTGTGCATCAGACGAACCTTGGTTACGCACTCCCGCTTTTTCATCCAGTCCAGGCTTCACGTAGGCTCAGTGAATGATACTGTCCTCAATTTCAGGCACTTCCCCGGACAATTTCCGACTCACCTCACCGCCTCGCACTCTCTGTTGAACAGCGGCAGGAGCATAGGATACACGGCATGATACGAATGGTACGCCTACCTGATACGCCGCCTACGTGACGCATACCGCAAAGCGATGGACAATGTGATCGCGCCTATAGATGAGCATGGCCGACCGTATAAATCGTCTATTTCTCTTGACCAATGCAGCCTCTTGGCAATTTATCTCGGTGATCGGTAGCTGGCACTCTCGAAAATTGGGGCAAGTGGGGATGTGGGCTGGGATTCGGGGCGGTAGGGCGGGCTGATACCCCGCGCGGCAAATCTCTTCGCTGCGCCAAGGTAACTGAACGAACGTGCGATCAAACTACCTCGGTTTGTGCTGCTACATCGGCAGTGCTCAATTCGGCGCTGCAAAGTGCCCCGGCGTGCGGCCCGCACGGGTTCCTAGGTCGGCCGCGCATTTTTTGAGGTTTGGTTGTGAAGGGAACTGCCGCGGTGAAACTCCATCTTAAGTCGCGAAGGGTTTGGCCCGCGCGAACTCCGCGCGACGCGCGAGCGCCGCGTGGCTTCGTTCCGGGCGTCGTGACGCTGTTCCTAGTGTTGGCAGCAGCCGTGTTGCTGGCGATGTCCGGCCAACATCCCGCGAGCGCTACAAACGCAAATGGGAGCGCCACCAACACGAGCACAGTTGCTGTTCGTCCCGCCCTGCTCGCGCGCGCCGACATGCATGCTGACACCCCCTACAAGGGCGAGGATCTCGAACTCAACCTGATTATCACTCAGGACGCAAACGACTGTCAGGACACGCTCAGTAGCGGCTTTTGCCTGCGCTACAGCGCCGTGCTAGACGAAAAGACCGTGCTTGCAGGGTATGGCGTGATTGCTACATCAGCCGTGCACGTAACACCATCGCTCATCGTGCTCACGGTCGATACCAGCAAGATTGCCACATTCACCCATGTCGTCGGTAAGGGCGTCCGGATTGTGATGACGTGGAGAACAAATGCACCGTCTGCGAAAGGTGGCATCCTCCACGGCGCTAGCGTTGTCGGTAGCGTTGGTTCGTACCGCGTGCCTGTGCACGGTGTAGTCGCGTCCACCCTGTTTCACTAGTGGGACGGGGATCGTGGAGTTATCTCTGCTTCGTCTGTGAGAGAACCATCGGGTGAAGCACGTCAGAATTTGTCAGTGCAGGAGAGCAATCCGGGGTGTGGGGGGAGAAGTGCGGTGGAGAATACGACGGTGGGAAGTATGCGGGGTGGGGGAGCACGACGGCTTAGGCAGCGAGGTCTCGTAGTCGCATCGGTTGTGCTGGTGATGAGTTCGGTCGTCTCGGCATTCCCGATAGCGAGCGTTCTCGCCGGGGCGAATTACGCCGCCACAATCCTCTCCGATGGGCCAGTTAGCTATTGGAGATTGGGCGAGCAATCTGGCTCAGCAGTGGTCGACAGTGGCTCCGGCGGCAATACTGGCACGGTCCACGGCTCTGTCACCTTGGGAATGCCAGGAGCCATCGCGGGCGACACGAACATGGCCATGGCATACGACGGCACATCCGGCTACGTCAGCGTGCCCGACAATGCGAACCTTGATATGACTGGCGATATGACCTTGGAGATGTGGGCGAGACCAGGCCTCCTCAATGGCAGCACCCAGACGGTCCTCCAGAAGGGCAACTCCAGCAGCGTCGCTGGGCCTGGGTGGCAGTATCGCATCAGCATCGGCGGCTCGAATCAATGGAAGGCCGCGATTTACGTTGGCAGCACGACCTATCAACTCACCGATACGGTGGACACTCTGCGAACGTCGCGCTGGGATTACCTGGTGCTGGTGCGCAGTGGCTCGACGCTGTCGTTCTATGTCAACGGGCAGAACGTCGGCACAATCAGCGTGTCAGGTGCGACCAACGTAAGTTCAGGAATGCTGGCGTTCGGACGCGCCGGCTCGTTTGCCAACTTCTATCTCAATGGCGGCGTCGACGAGGTGGCTGCCTATAACAAGGCGCTTACCAGCAGCCAAATTCTGACTCATTACGTTGCCGGTGGCAGCCCAGGCGCCAACGGTTCAACGTACGTGTCAACGGTGCAGAACAATGGACCAGCGGGCTATTGGCGCCTTGGCGAGCAGTCTGGGCTTACCGCCTACGATAGCGGCGCCGGAAGTTTCGATGGCGCGATAAAAGGCAACGTTACGATGGGTACGCCGGGCGCCATTGTGGGCGACTCCAACACCGGCATGACCTTCAATGGGTCGTCTGGCTATGTGAGCGTCCCCGATAACCCTGCTCTGGACTCCTCGGGAGACATTACAGTCGAAGCCTGGGCCAAGCCAGGCGCGCTCAATGGCACGACGCAAACCGTCCTTCAGAAGGGCGACTCAAGCAGCGACGTTGGACCGGGATGGCAGTATCGCCTCAGTCTGACCAGCACGAATCAGTGGAAGGGAATCCTTTTTGTCGGGACTGCGCAATATGCAGTAATCGACTTCTTGGACACACCCAGCACCAACCGCTGGGACTACCTCGCCATGGTGCGTAGCGGCTCGACGCTGGCGTTCTACGTCAATGGTCAGATCGTCAATATGAACAGCATCTCTGGTCCAACCAACACAAGCACAGGGATACTGGCGATCGGGCGATCGGGCGGCTACTCGAACTATTACTTCAACGGGAGCGTCGACGAGGCAGCAGTCTATGGTTCCGCGTTGACCGCCAGCCAGATCCAAAGTCACTATCTGGCCGCCGGGGGAATTCTGCCGACTCCGACTCCATCGACAGGGTCGGGAGATCCAACTGTCGTTGCCGCGGGAGACATCGCGTGCGACCCCTCTGATCCCTCGTTTATCGGTGGCCAAGGCACGGCGACAGCCTGCCATGAATACTGGACTGCGGCTCTGCTCGGTGGGGCGACAGCTGTTCTGCCATTGGGAGACAACCAGTACGAGTGCGGGCTGCTCCAGGCGTATCAGCAGTCGTACGATCCCACTTGGGGCCAGGTGAAGTCCATCACCTACCCAGCGGTTGGCAACCATGAGTACGACACCGCCGATTGCCCAGGTGCTGTCTCGGGCGCACCCGGTTACTACACCTACTTCGGGTCCGCCGCGTCGCCGCAAGACACCAACTGTACGATCGCATGCAAGGGCTACTACTCGTACGACCTCGGAAGCTGGCATATCGTGGTGCTGAACAGCGAGTGCGCTCAGATAGGCGGGTGTCAGGCGGGCAGCCCGCAGGAGCAGTGGCTTCAGGCGGATCTCGCTGCGCATCCTTCCGCCTGCACGCTGGCCTACTGGCACCGCCCATACTACACGTCGGGCACAAACCTGGGTGACACGGAGCTGTACGGAATCTGGACGGATCTCTACAACGCGAACGTTGATCTCGTGCTCAACGGGCACGATCACGACTACGAGCGTTTCGCCCCACAGGATCCGAACGGCAATTACGATCCAACCCGAGGGATAACAGAGTTCATTGTTGGCACTGGCGGCAGGAGCCAGACGGCCTTCGTCGGCATTGCCAACAACAGCCTTGTGCGTAGCAATGTCGCGTTCGGTGTTTTGCGCTTGACGCTGCATGCGGACTCGTATGACTGGCAATTCGTGCCGGACGGCCAGGGCGCCAATTTCGTCGATTCCGGCACTGCCACCTGCCACTGATGTTTATGCCAGCTAACAACCGCTGAGCGTTTGCACTGGCATTTCTATCACGTATACCCAGTGACCTCGTTCATGATGTCCCGAGATGTTATGGACGAGGTCACTCTGTTCCCACTGTTCAAGGCACCGTCGCTATATTGACCGCTGAGTTCGGCGGTATGGGGATCCATACCTGTGTTGCGTTCGATGGAGCGAAGTCCCGCACCGTCGCCCGGCTTGCTGCAAAAAGCGTCTGAATAGGTAGGCGGTGCGCCGTTTAATCGATTGCTACGCACTGAAGTGATCGGTGAAGTTGTCTGTATACTTGGCTGTACGCGGCGGTTGAACGCGTCGCGCGAAGTCGTTCCGCCATGGGTGTATGGCCGGGAGACTTGGCGAATGCACGGGATTCGTACGGTAGGGCAGGCGGGACTCGAACCCGCACGCGGCTCACGCCGCAAACGATTTTAAGTCGCTTGTGTCTGCCATTCCACCACTGCCCCGCGGTATGGCCCTCGTGCCTGGGCAGGATAGCACAGAGAAGCGACCGCCAGCCACCTGCGAGCCGCATAGTTCTCGCTAGCGCATGTCCTCCGCGTGACGCGCTATAATGGCCCGGCAAAAGTTGGCAGTGATACGTTCGTCATATTGGAGGGGACGAGATGCCACTGGAAGAAACTGCTCGAACGAATGACGGTACGGACAGAGACGCCGACGCCGCGCTCGCTCCGGTGCATACTCGCTTCACCAAACGATTCGGCATCCGTTACCCAATCGTTCAAGGTGGCCTGGCACATCTTTCGCTTTCGGGACTCGCGGTCGCTGTCTCTGAGTCCGGCGGACTTGGTCAGATCGGAGTTGCCTGCTTCGAAACCCCCGAGGAGTTCCAAGCCGATATCCGTCGGCTAAAGGCGCAAACGCCCCTGCCGTACGGCGTCAACTTCCCGCTGGGGCACCGTCCCCTCGACGCGTTCCTCGACGTAGCGCTCGAAGAGGCGGTGCCGGTAATCTCAATAACGGCTGGGAATCCCGAGGCGATGCTGCGGCGGATTCAGCAGAGCGGAGTCGCGCAGGTTCCCAAGACGATGGTGCTCGTGGCGGGTACACGTGCCGCGAAGAAGTCAGAGGACCTCGGCGCGGATGCCGTGATCGCCGTTGGATACGAAGGTGGTGGGCACCTCGGGCGGGACGATATCGGTACTCTGGTGCTTGTCCCGCGTGTTGTGGATTCCGTGAGCATCCCCGTTCTGGCGAGCGGCGGAATTGGCGACGGGCGCGGACTGGCCGCCGCACTCTCGCTCGGCGCTGAGGGCATCGAACTGGGCACACGATTCGTCGCCGTACAAGAATGTGTCGCGCATCAGCGCTACAAGGATGCGCTCGTGCAGGCCGTTGAAACGGATACCACGCTCATCGAACGCAGCATCGGTCGGCCCGCACGCGTCATCAAGAGCGCACTCGTCGATCGCATCCTCGCCGTCGAGGCCGACCTCGAACATCGCGGCGCGACGCGCGACGAGGCGCTTGTAGAACTTCTGCCGTACATCAGTGGCGAGGTAAATAAGCGCGCCGCGCTTGAAGGCAAACTGGACGAAGGCTTTGCCTGGGCCGGCCAGGTAATCGGCCTGATCGGCGACGTGCCTACCGCGCGCGAGTTGATCGAGCGGATTGTGCGCGATGCTCGCGCTGCCGCGCGTCGCGCGGCCGCGTGTTTGGACTGAGGTGCCAGTGGAGGCTCACTGACATCCGTGAAGGCGCGGAAATCAAAAGTCTGCTGGCACCTTCACAAGTGCACGGTCGATACTGGCGAGACTCGGCTTTCCGGCAAGCACCATCGCCAGTTCGAGTTCGCGCCGCAATAGTTCGAGCACGGCGAGCGCGCCGTCTGCGCCATCCACGGCAAGGCCCCAGAGTATTGGCCGGCCGACGAGCACCGCCCGTGCGCCGAGTGCCAGCGCTTTGAGGATATCTGTACCGCGTCGGACTCCACCGTCTAGGTATACTTCGCAGCGGCCAGCGACCGCATCGACAACGTTTGGCAGCGCCTCAAGGGTGGCGAGTGCGCCGTCGAGCTGCCTCCCTCCGTGGTTAGAAACAGTGATGCCGTCAGCGCCGTGGTCGACTGCAAGCATGGCGTCCTCAGCCGTCACGATGCCTTTCACTACGACCGGCAAATCGGTGATGCCCTTAAGCCACGAAAGCGCTTCCCACGTCAGCGAGGTGTCGAAAAGTGCGTTGGCGTGCGTGGCTAAGCCAGATGCGCCGGGAACGCCATTAATTGCCGAAAGGTCAGAGTCGTCTTCGAAGTTTGCCATCCGCAGATGCGGAGGCAGTCCGAAGCCGTTGCGCACATCCCGTTCTCGCGTGCCAAGCCGTGGCGCGTCTACCGTCAACACCAGCGCCTTGAAGCCCGCTGTCTCCGCGCGTCGCACCAAGGACTCCGAAACCGAGCGGTCGCGGTACACATAGAGCTGGAACCATAGCGGTCCGCTCGCCGCCGCCGCGACATCTTCGAGCCGTCGCGTCGCAAGCGTGCTCATCACCATAAGCGTATTCGCGGCACCAGCCGCCTTGGCCGTCGCACACTCGCCGTCGACGCAGGCCAGACAGTGATATGCGGTTGGCGCTACTAGCACTGGCATGCTCACCGACGTTCCCAACACTGTGGTGCTCGCATTGACCGAACTGACATCGACCAGCACCCGCGGTCGCAGGCGGACGCGTTCAAACGCCGCAAGATTAGCATGGAGCGTCACTTCATCTTCCGCGCCGCCGCGATAGTAATCCCAGGCGGTCGCCTCAAGCCGAGTAGCGGCGAGTTCCTCGAAGTCGCGAACGTTGATCGGTTGCATCTTCTAATTCCTCAGTCCTCAGCTTGTGACCGCACGCATGCCAAGCCTGATCCGTACAGCGCCATTATGTGCCCTTGTGTTGCGCCTCGTGTCGTTGTCGGCTAACTTCGATGACCCGCCAGGCCGCTTCGACGTCTGCCCACCCGCGGACATCGGTCATCTCTCCTTGAAGTTCCTTGTAGGTACGGAAGAATGTCGCGATCTCGCGCTGCCAATGGCCGTGTAGATCCTCAAGCGTGACGAGATCCGAGAAGCGTGGATCGTCAACCGGCACCGCCAGTATCTTCTCGTCCTCACCCTTCGAGTCCGCCATCAGCAAGGTCCCTATCGGCCGTGCCCGTACGCGGCAACCTGGAAAAGTGGGCTCTTCTACAATGACGAGAATGTCGAGCGGATCGCCATCTCCACCAAGTGTGCCGTCGATAAATCCATAGTCTGTCGGGTAATGCACCGCCGAGTACAGCACCCGATCGAGGCGGAAGATGCCCCGCTCATGGTCGTACTCATACTTGTTCCGGCTACCGCGTGGTATCTCGATGGTCGCCTCGACCCAGCCATCGTCGCGGCTGCCGCGCATTTGGCCATCTATTTCCGTCCTGCTGGTATCCATTGAACGCAGCCTTTCTCCTTAAGGGTGACGGTGGTGATGTGAGGGAGCGTGTGCCCAATGAACGTACCACGCGCTGCGCCGTTGTTGCGCGGCGTCACGCAGCTGGCAGTCGGCCAGGGAGATCCCAAGCGCGATTGCAGGAGGCCGTTCGCAGTCGTAGCCGCGGCCGCACACCCCCCATACCTGCTCGACGATTGAGTACTATCCTCCTACTGTCATTTTCACCGTTCGCTCGCCGTGACTCCTGAAGAAGAGCGCGTCGCGTGTAGATAGAGATGAATGGCCCGTCTCATTGCTGCCACCTGGGGCGCGTGTTACAATCGGGGCCTGAACGCCGCTACATGCCTCGATTCAGGTAGAATGCATTCCGCGCGGGACGGGTCATCGCCGATAGGTTAACTGCCTGACGAGGATTCTGCCGCCAGCGCATGGTGTGGCTGCGCTACTCGCCGACGCTTCAGATACTTCTACGTGCGTCGGCGCACGGTATGGCAGGGCCGAGAAGGGACCGGAGGGGAAACTATGGCGAAGGCCGAGCGCAGGCGCTCTCGAAGCGTCGGCTCGCGATTGTTCGGGCTGATCAACCCGATTCGCGACCCGAGCCTGCTGGTTGCCGTCATTCTCACGGTCATTGAAGAGGGCGGTTCCAACAACACAGTACCCGTCTGGCTTCTGTTCGGCGCGCTCAATTGGATTGCTGTCAAAGCGATCATTTGGCTGCTCGTCAACTTCGCCTTTTCCTTCGTGTACCTATTACGCAAAGCCGGTTGGGTCATTCGAAATCCGCGACTCGCCTGGCGCCTGCTCGACGCACTGGGCACCGAGGAGATCATCATTGGCGGGTTGCGTCCCGACATGTTTGCTACTGAAGACGGGGGCCTTCACGAGGGGCAGCTCGGAGCGGCAGCACTCGGATATCTGGGCGCGGGTTACGCCGGTGGCGCTCTTAGTGGTCCTGCATATGGTAACGGCGCACGGTATGACGAGCCTGCCGAGTACGATGAGTACCGCGCATATGATCGCCAGCCGCAGATCAGCCGCCGCTTCGACGAGCAGGGCGAGGCCGTGCGCGAACTCCTCACGCAGTATTCCAAACTGATCGGCGATTGGATGTCATATACGGAGGAAAAGTGGCGCGCCGTCAGTGATTCGCAGCTTGGCTGGAAGCCGTTGCGTGGTCGCTGGAACGGATGGGAAGAGATCTATCGCGACTCTTTCAGCCTGGAAGACTCTCCGGCCATGCAATCCGCGCTCGACGCGATGGTGCGTCGCTATGAGAGCGCACAGACGAAAGGTTCGGCAGCGAGCGCAGTGGCGTGTTTCTTGCGCGACCTCGACTCGCTCCGCCAGAGCCTAGTCGTGCTGGATGGCGGCGAGGAAGCGGCCCCACAGCGCATGGGCGGCATCGAACAGCGACCGCAGATCTCCCAGCGCACCAACAAGTCGCCGATTATTCGCAATCCGTTGATCGTCGACGCCGATGGCTAATGTCGGTCGTCGTCAACGCGCCAGATAATCTCGCACGTGTATAGCCAAGGGAATACGACGTGCGAAACTCTCTCAATCGGGCATGTCTGCTAGCTGGTCGTGCGCGGCACCGAGCGGGAACGAGGAAGCGACAATCCACATGCCAGAGAGCAGTCTTCGCTGGGGCGGCTGGCTTGGCGCACTGAGCGCCGGACTGGGCGTATTCGCCTACTTCGCCGGTGCTTTCCTCACGCCTCTGACCTCGAAGGTCACCACAGGAGAAGCGGTGATCCCAATTGTCTTGATCCGGGGTCTTTTTGTGCTCGTAGCACTGGGCGTGGCGCTCGGCCTAGCCTATTACAGCGGGATGCGTGTCGGACGCGATCAACTTGCCAGCTCTGCGCCTGATGGCGTTTCACTCGCCTCGACGGGTGACCGACTACCGGCCGTGCTCTCCGGCGGTTTGGTCATGGTGATCTACTGGCTTGTCACCCGCTTTGTGGGGGCCGTTATCGCTTTCCCGCCGTTCACACGCCTTTCGGTGCATGACCTCGGGGTAAATGTCATTGCCGGGCTATTGTTTGTCTGCCTCGGTGCGGGCCTGGGCGGAATCGGAGCGCGTACCGCCTCCACCAGCAAGCTTAGGGAAAGCGTAATCGTTGTAACGACTCCCCGCGCAGCAGGCTCCTCCTCTACTACAGGCGTTTCGCCTGCCGCGAGCGAACACGCAGCGTCCTCAACCGATTGAGCGGGCCACAGTAAACCGCATCGCAGAGCAGGCCAGCAATCTACCGCCTAACGCTAACTTGCCCGAGCGCATTCAGCAAGTCGGTTACTGTGAACGGTTTCGGTAACCGGCCATCAGCCGAGAATGTCGGCATTGGCTTCAAGTCTGTCCAATGCCGACACCAGAATGACCGTATGCTTCTCCCGCGCCTCCGGCATCTCGTCCAATTCCCTCAGCACACCGCGCCCATCGAGCACAGGCATAAGCAAATCGAGTAGCACGACTCTCGGGCCGCTGCGTGCAAGTATATCCATCGCTTCGCGTCCGTTGGTCGCGGTCTCAGTGGGGTAGCCCTCGAGTTGTAGCACCTCGATCAACATCTTTCGAATACTTGGATCGTCGTCCACAATGAGAACAGTTGGCAGATTCGCCATGAATTAGAACTCCCCTCATAACCCTTCGTGGCGACGCAAAGCCTCGCCCCGCCAAGTCTACCATGCAGCGTGCCGGATTCCTTGTGTCACGACGTTGGCGGGGCCGCCAGCGGCAAAACGAATTGGAAAAGTGATCCGTTGCCGAATGTGCTCTCCACCCAGATGTCCCCGCCCATCGCGTCGAGATACTGTCGACAGATCCAGAGTCCCAGGCCCGTACCACGTACAGACGTGGTGAGCGACCGCGGCAGACGCACGAATTTCTGAAACAGCTTCGCCTGGTCGTCTGGAGGGATGCCTTCACCCTCGTCCGCGACTCCTACGACTACCCATTGCTCTGCCGCGTCTTCTCGCATCGCATGCGGACGCCCCTGCCTCGCCAGCGTCTCACGTGTGGCAACAGAAGCCGTCAGGTGGCACATCTTCTCCGAATATTTCATCGCATTGCTCAATAGATTCGAGAGCACAGCTTTCACCCGCTCCGCATCACCCATTAGCCAGAGATCGTCAGGCGCCAGAATTTCGGTTCGCAGTTTCGCGTCTGGCGCTTGATCGGCGAGCGCTTTGAAAGCGGCATCTCGCACATTCACAGGGCCGAGAGAAACAGTTAGCGGCTGCGTGCCGATGCTACTAGCATCCTGAAGCCGGTTTACCATGCCCATCAACTGACCGGTAGACTGTCGAATTTCTTCGGCATATTGGTCCAGCTTCGACTGCTCAAGCTTTTGTCCGTGCCGACCGATAAGGGTCACATATCCCTGGATGGCGGTTACTGGAGTGCGGAACTCGTGCGAAACCTGGAGGATGAAGTCCTGTTTGAGCCGGTCCAGCACCTGTTGCTCTTCATACGCGCGCTGCAACTCTCGATAGAGCATGGCATTGCTGATTGCGCTTCCACCCTGGCTGGCCAGTGCGCTCAACAAGCCGATCTCTTGCGGTAGGAAATGATGTCGTTGACCAGGTGTGAAGACGACAAGCGCCCCTAGGCTTTTCTCGCGCGACCGCCCGCTCTGGTTGGCTTCGTCGGAATGCGCTGTGCGATGCCGATTGGTGGTTTCTTGGTGCATAACCGGTACAATGAGGCACGATTGGATGCGCTTCAAGTGCTGCGCGAGTGTGGCGCTCTCGCTCGACGTATCTTCACCCTCTGCCGGTTCCCACTCGCATTCGAGCATATTCAAGACCGCATGCTGCCCGTCGTCAAGCAACTTGTAGACTTCCGGCTGCCCCTCGGCGACGCGCAAACCCGTCAATAGCGTCGCGTTCTTCGCGCTCGCGAGCCCGGCGGCGCGACAGAAGAGGCCATCATTCTCCTTAATGAAGACGGCGCAGATGGCGGCTTCGGTGAGATCTTTGGCCCGCAGTGCTAGCGCGCTGATGGTTGCGTCAAGATCAAGCGATGCGTTGAGGGTGAGCGTCGCATTATTGAGTAATGCGAGTTGCTGTTCACGTTCGTGCGTGCGTGCCCGCGATTCGCGCGATTCGCTCGCCAGTTGCGCGTTTTGCAAGAGGATCGCCGCTGACTGCGCGATAGACGTGAACAACCGCGCGTGCTCAGGCATGTAGGCGTCAGACCGTTGGCTCGCCGCCACAATCGCTCCCAAGCGTGTGCCGCCGGATATCAGCGGGGCCGCGAGTATCGACTGTGCGGGCTGCGGACCACCCCAGCCTAAGACACACTGTTCTGGATGGAGCGCACGGTCCTCAGGCACCGAAATGCAAATCGTCCCGCCAGTCGATACCACGTTCCACCATGCAGGCATCGCATTCCTCGAAGCGCGTGCCGTCAGGTCAGGTTGCCCATCGCGTTCCGCCAGTGCATACCACAGCTCCGTCGGGGTGCTGAGCAGGATGGCAAAGGAAGGCGCATCCATCACCCGCCTCACCGTATCGCGGATCTGGTGATAAAGTGCCTGCGTCTGCGATGTATCGTGGGCGGCTCCGAGAGCTCCAAACAGGTCGATCTGACTTTGATTCTGCTGCGCAAGTTCGGCGGCTTGCAGCGCCCGCGCCACTCGGTCGGCATGGAGCACGAGCAGCTCCATGTCTCGCGGGCTAAACTGCCAAAGCGGGTCGCGGTTGAAGACGGAGATGACGCCGATCACGTCGGTCGGGGGCCGCAGCGTGGCAAGCGAGCCAGGGCGCATTATCGGAACAGCGAGATGCCACGCCGCCTCTGGGTCGCGAGGGGCCTCTCCTCCGTGCAACTGTCGGCAATCTTCGCCACGCATGACGATGGCCTCACCGCGTTGCCAGCAGGTGCCCATCAAGCGTTCGCCGGGTCCATAGGTCCGCGTGCGCTGCGTCGCCGGCAAGAGTTGCGTCGATTGGCTGTCCAGAGATTCAAGCGCTGCGCCCAAACCTCGCGAACTCTCCGCCCGCTGCGGAAACGGTGTCGCCGGCGGCGAGCCTCCGCGGAATCCAGGTCCCGTCTGAGGCGCTCGTTGCGGCTGCGACTTACGTGCCACAGCGCCAAGCGATCCAGCGGGGTCGATCCGTGAACGCGTGCTACGGGCACGCAGCACAAGCATGTGCCCCGACTCGTCAAGCGTGGAGATCTCGCCGCCGTCCGCGTGAACTAATGCGATCGCGCCATCCAGAGCCTGGGGAAAAACTCGGCAAATGTGGAGATCGGCTCGCGATCTGGGATGCTCGGAGAGCTGTAGGAGTTGGCGGGTTGCCAGGACATGGATGGGCGTAGCGCGTCCGCATCATTCGGCCCCGTCGTACCCGAAGGGCGCTGCGGCGTCGGCGGCATGTGACATCCCTTGTTGCGAAGTAACAAACCGAAACACGTTACATGCGGCACGGCGTTCAAGATACGTTTGCCAACTCGGCCCACTCACGCGACATCCTCTCGGGACCGGCGCCTCTAGTCCTCGCAAAGAGAACTATCCTAATCCTCTTTCCGCGCCACCACCGGTATTGCCCCTGCCCGAGGCGCTGCGCACGCGGTAGAATACCACAGTGCTACTGCGCTGACAACCGGCACCTTAGCTTGAAAAACTTGTCTCAGCTCTTCTTTGGAGAGCGAGCGCGACGACCACTAGCGTCACCATCGTGAAACGGTGGGCGAGTGAAGTAGCACGGTCCACTGTCAGCATATATGTTAGGTTCTGCGACGCGGAAGTGAGGTCGAATCATGGCGCACGCCACTCCAACGGCGGGTTCATCGGCGTCGGAGCTCTATCAAGCCGTGCTTCCGAATGGCCTCCAAATACTCGGCCAGCGCATGCCGGACCTAGAGTCCATTTCCGCCTGCTTCCACGTGCGCACTGGGGCGCGCGACGAGCACGATCCGTCCCTCTTCGGCGTCTCACACTTCCTAGAGCACATGGTCTTCAAGGGTACCTCGCGTCGCGACGCTGAGCAGATCACCCTCGATTTCAACACCATGGGCGCCGAATTCAACGCATTCACCTCAGTTGAGCAGACGGTCTATTACGCGCGAGTACTCGGAGAATACCTCCCGCGAGCTATAGATCTGCTCGCCGATCTCATGCGGCCGCGCCTCGACGCGCAGGACTTCGCCATGGAGCGGAACGTGATCCTCGAAGAAATTGCGCGTTCCGAAGATGCGCCCACTGGTCAGGCGTACCGCAAGCTTATTCAGACCTACTTCGCCGGGCAGCCGCTTGGCCATGATGTGTTAGGGACGCCAGAGAGTATCGCCAACCTCACCGTTGACCAGATGCGCGCGTATGCTGCCCGTCGTTATGCCGCGAATAATCTCATATTGTCCGTCGCCGGGAACTTTGAGTGGCAGCGTGTACTTGACCTCGCGCAAGAGCATTGCGGCACGTGGACTATGGGTGAGTCGGGCCGCGTAGCCACTCCATACGCTCCTCTCGAATCGAGGACGAAAGTGGTCGTCAAATCCCAGCTCAAGCAACAAATCTGTCTTCTCGCCTGGCCCTCGGTGAGCGAAGGCGATGACGACGTGTACGCCGCGATGCTCACCGGAATGGTGCTCGGCGATGGCTCTGGATCGCGCTTGTTTTGGAATATCTATCAGAAGGGCCTCGCTGAGAGCGTGGCCGCTTCGCTCTCGCCGTTCGACCAAACGGGCATGATGGTGGCGTTCATCAGCACGACCCCTGATCACGCGCCTGGCGTGCTGGAACTGGTCAAAGCGGAGATGAAGGGCGTTCAGGACGATGGAGTTCAGGACGACGAACTACGCCGCGCGAAAGACAAACTGATCAGTCGCACGGTGCTGGACGGCGAGTCTGCATACAGCCGCATGCAGGATCTCGCCTACACATGGGTCACTGAGCACCGCTTGCGCACTATTGAAGAAGAGATGGCGGAGATCGAAGCGGTCACCCTCGCCGACGTTCGACGCGTCCTTGACCGTTATCCGTACACGGCCAATTCGGTGCTCGCCACGTATGGCCCGCTCGACGCATCAGCATTCGGCTTGCCACCTGACTCGGCGAGCTAGGAGCGCTGAGCGCTGTCCGAGGCTCGGATTCTTGACAGTGGTAAAGTCCCAGGCAGGAAAGCCGTGCGATCGCAGGCGATAGCCCATCCGTGTTACGCAGTAGTGAGCGATTGCCCACCCATTGTGGCTATGCTATACTTGCCGGGTCAAGCCTGCGGGCGTGGAGCATGCGGGCCGGGCGGCGGTGGCACGGGTGGACGTGGAAGACGTGGAGCCCGAGCCGGGATGCGGGGTGGCGGTTGCGCGGCCCCGCGCAGAGGCGGGAGAGACATGGGCAAGTACAAGCAGTGGCTGCATCACCAAGAGATCGGTCGCCGACTGCGTGACCAGATCAACACGCTCGAACAAGAGCGGGCACGCGTCCAGAAGATGGCTCCGACCCATCCGACGGCGCTGCCGGAGCTTGAGAATCCAGTTATCGCGGCATTATTGAACTACACTCGCGCCGGCAACAAGCTCAGCGACATTGATGTAATCAAGGCCGCGATGCCGAAACTGGATCTCGACCCGGACCAACGTCGGCCCGCGGGTAGCACCGCACCCGCCGCACCTGCGCCAGCGCCCGCCACGAGGACTGCGCCGGCCGGTGACTCAGCGGTGGTGTCGAGCTTACTGGCGCGGGCGCAACAGATGCCGATCGATCCCCTCGACCAGCTCCGCGAGCTTTCGAGTGGGGCTGCGAATTCGGAGCCACCGGCGACCAGAGGGTCGGCGTCCCCTGCCTCTTCGGCCCAACCGGGCAAGGCGCAGGCGCCGCAGGCTGGCTCCGCAGGCAGCTGGTTTCAACGCCAGCGCGCCGACGATAAAGACTAGACGACCGACGGCGGGAACTGACTCGTTCTCACTATCTGGTGCTCCTCGATAGGAGGCGCCAGGTGACATCGGGCCATTGGCAAGACGGGAAGGGTGGGGCGATGTCTTCAGACCCTACGGCAGTAACTAAACTCTACGAACAAATACCACTCGAGTCCATGCAGCAGGTCTCCGAAAGCTACATGGCTTGGTACGTGGACCGAGTGACGCGCCACCTCGATGAGACGACCGCTGGCCTGCGCGCAGAGCTTCGTGAAAACGACGCCAAAGAAGCCTCATTCTGCCCGACGCCCCGTGAGCAAGAGGCCATTGAACGCCTCAAGCGCAGCGGCGTGACCGGAATGGATCTGCTCGACCGTATGGTAGAGCAGGGCGAAGATTGGCTCGTCCTCACCATGCGTCGGCTGGACCACTTCGAGCGCACCGGACTTGCTCCGAAGGACTACTCGACGTGGTGTGAGCATGCGCTTTCCGGTGCATACGACTGGATCGATCACGAGCGCATCAACCAGTCCGCCGGAACGCCCAGTACTGGCAGCGCGCGACCTGCGGCGGGTGGCACGAATGTTCCCGACTGGATGGCGAATCGCAGCCGCGCCGAAGATGGACCAACCGCTCCAGTGCCGAGCGTCCAGTCTGGCTATACGGGCTCTGCCACCAGTTCGGGCAACTACTACAGTTCCGGTGCGGGTGCCGCTCAGCGAACCGGACCCCAATCGTCGCCGGATGAGAGCGACGGCAAGGGCCGCAACATCTTCCGCATTTTCACCAACTAGCCGTCTCCAGTCTGGGAGAAGGGTAGACCGTTCGCGGCTGAGCGCTCCGGCGCTTGGCCGCGTCCGTGCTTTTCCGCAGGAAGTCGCATACGCCCCTCACTCGGCGTTCGATCGCGAATTTTGAGCGTCGGACGTGCGCCAGGGAGGTTTCATGCCCTTTACCACACGTCGCCTGCCACCCTCGCGGGAGCTCTCCTCCCACTCGGTGCATTCATCGTCGCAAGCTCCGAATTTCCTCGCCTGGATCAGTCTTGCGCTTGGTCTCGTCGTACCGGCTGGCATATTTCTCGCGGGGATCGTGGGGCTCTTCGTCGGATTCCGGCTCGACTTTTGGCCCGGTCTGCTTGCTGTCGTGATTAGCGCGCTCACTTCAATAGGCGCCATCTCGGCGGGAATTGGTGGCGTGCGCCGCGCAGCGGGGTCCCGCGAGCCGTCTGCGCGGCGGAACGTGGCACTTCTTGGGTTGGGACTCGGCTATGCCGATGTCGCCGCAGTCATTGCGTTCGTCACGTGGGCGCTCATTCGCGCGTTACAGGGCATTCACCTCGGTGGCTAGTCGGCTCTCCCAATGTGTCGCTTCGGCACGCCACTTGCGCTTCTCCACGACACGACCTCCATATCTACGAAGCGCCGCAATTGGACGAAAGCGCCGGAACCAATGTCGTCGCCACGCACACTGTCAAGCTCCCCGAGACGCCACAGAATCGCCCGTGCCTGTATCTTCGCTGTGGGAACGGTGCTCGTCGTAATTGGGATTGGCACACTCGTCACAGTGCTCGCGCAAGGCCAGACTTTCCTCGTCGTGTTCCGGGTCGACGCCTCGATGAGCGTACTTTGGCTTGTCTCCGGTGCCGCACTGGTCGTCGCGTCGTTAGTGCCCACTTTCGTGTGGGGTCGCCTTCTCTCGATCTCTCTGGGCCTCTTCTTCGGCTTCCTCGGCCTTGCCGGCGGCGTTAGCGGCGACCCAATCTTGGGCGTATTCCGCGCGACCACTATGGATAATACGTTCAACGTGCTGCTCTGCACGGTACTGCTGGGCGTCGGCGCTCTCTCACTCGACAGGCTCAACCAACTCGCGGACTGAGCGCGGCTCCGCTACGCTGCATCACTGGATCACTTCACTGCAAACCGTGGGCAGGTTGCGGCGTCGGCCAATAGCGTGGATACCTCGGTTTCGTAGTGGCAGCGCCGATACCAAAACCCACGTCATCTTCCCCCAACTACAGCGCGGGGCACTAGCAGTTCGCATCCCGCGACCGCGAACGCCTGACCTGAAACGACGAGCAATGTGGCAGCCTGTAACACGGTGAGAACTGCGAAACGGGATTGCGGCGCGCGACGGCACCGATGGCACCCCATGGTCTGCGTGAGAGTGATTGAGTCACCGACGCAGACCGATCCGGCAAGCGCGGCCAACGCGACGAACTCTGCCACGAAAAATCGTGGCAGCCTTCCAAAAATGCTCTCCCGCACCGAGACATGCTGGCCGCGTGCCTCGGTGCAGTGTAGTGGAATGGCCGGTTGGCGAAATACAGGCTACATCCGACTGACAACCTGCGTGGCGCACTGTTGAAGCTGGCTTTGCGTGCCTTCTGGACCGAAGCCGCTGATACCGTTGACGGTGAGTAGTGAAGCAGTCGAAGAGCACGGTGCCGTAGAGGACATAGAAGATGTGGATACTTCCGGTAAAGTTGTCTTTCGTTCCAGAGGCGGCCATATATACCGCCTGATCACCGACGCCATCAACTGTCGTGGCGGAATCTACCGTGACACCGGGGAGACCTTCCGCCTGACTCAACGCGCCAGTGAGGTAGTCTTGTGGTATGGGCTTGGGCCCATTGTAGTGCCCGGTGATGAAGTAGATGGTCAGATCGATAGAGGATCCGCCTTTGTACGTGCATGAGCCTCCGTCGCCGCCGTCATCCGGCACGATCGTGTTGATTGTCAGACCCATGATCTGCGATGCTTCTGCGGTTGTCATCAGTTGCTGGCAATACGCGAGCGTGATCGGTGGCAACGAGGAGGGTTCCGGTTTCGCCGTATTCGTCGCCGTGGCTGCGGTAGTTGCGCTCGCGTCAGGCGTCCCATTCCCGGAACCACTGGTCGTACCGCCGCACGCGGATAAGGCGAGCACGCCTGCTAGCAGTATTCCCACGATCAGGTGCGTTCGTCGTGACATCTTTCTTCCCCTGTCTACACTCGGCCCGTTGAGGATCACCTCGCCTAATTGCCAAATCTGCCTACGACAGCGATACTATGCCTGCTGCCTGACGAATGAGCCAGGCGGAATCCGCGAAAATGCCCGCGAATTTACCCGCGAGATCGAAGATCGACGAGTTCGCCGTCTTGGAATGCTGCTGCTGATTGACCTCCTCCACGGTACATGAATGTGTGTCTTGCGAGTAATATCACCCGCTTGATGACTTCCCAACCACTGGAGCTGGACCGAATCTGTTATCATCGTTTGATGGGTCATGACACGACGATACATCTGGTTGAACATGTTGTTTGGAGCGTTCGCAAGTCATGCTAGAAATGGTCCGTTGGGTTGGTTTCGTTGTCGGCCTCTTCCTGTTCCTCGTCACCTGGAAGAGCATCGTCAACACCGTGATTCTTCCTCGTGTTGCTTCTTCGAACATCACCTATCGCTGCTGGCTCGCCGTTCGCGCCATCTTCATCCACGCCGCCCGACGCTTCTCTGACTATGAAGCGAAAGATCGCGTGCTCGCGTATCTCTCCCCCATATACATTCTTGCTATGCTCGTCTGTTGGCTCGCACTCTTCTTTCTGGGTTTTGCCCTGCTGTTCTGGCCGCTGATCCCAGGCGATTTCGGCACTGCGCTCCAACTCAGTGGATCCTCGATGTTCACGCTCGGCTTCGCCACTGCTGGTAAGGCCGGCCCCACGGCATTTGAATTTCTCGCCGCGGCCACAGGCGTCGTCGTCGTCGCGCTCCAGATCGGCTACCTTCCGTCGATTTACGGGGCCTACAACCGTCGCGAAACCCTCGTCACCTCACTCAACAGCCGCGCCGGCGCGCCAGCCTGGGGTCCCGAGATATTGGCGCGTCATCGCCTCTCGGACGCAATGGATTCTTTGCCCGCCCTCTATGCTGCCTGGGAGGGCTGGTCCGCAGACATCGCCGAATCCCACAGCAGTTATCCTTGGCTCATGTCCTTCCGATCGCCCTCGCACCTCAACTCCTGGATAGTCAGCTTGCTCGCCGTGCTCGATTCCGCGAACCTCTATATCACCCTCGTCCCGGGCAAAGTTCCCGCGGAGGCGCGCCAATGCCTGCGTATGGGCTTCGTTGGTCTGCGCACGCTAGCTCGTGCCCAGGGGCATCCCATTGATGATGATCCGTTGCCGACCGATCCACTTGACCTCACCTTTGAAGAGTTCGCCTCTGGGGTCGAACACTTGCGCCTTGCCGGTTTCCCGTTGGAACGCACCGCCGACGAAGCGTGGCCCGATTTCCGCGGCTGGCGCGTCAACTACGAAGCCGCCGCATACGCCCTCGCGTACGACGCCTCCGCCGTCCCCGCGCCGTGGTCTGGCCCTCGTTCGTTTGCCGTAGACGACGAGCAGTTCGATGTACTCGCCAACCGCCCCAAGCATCGCACCCCGGCGGATCCCGAGGGACTCAACGTACGCGCCCGGCAAAAGCCCATTCCGCGCATGCTCCTCGAATCACGCCTACATGAGGGTCGCCGGAAGTTTGCCGCTTTCTCCGCGAACAATGGCAAGCGTGGCCGCGTTCCTCGTTAGCGCGAACGATCTGCTTGTTGAATGAAGTGGGAGCGGCGTGAGGGCCGCGCGAACCGAGCGCACGTGATACACTTGCGCCTATGCGGTCGCCGACGCGACCCTATTGTCGACCTCGAAGGAAGGTAGCCGTTGTGACTGCGCCCTCCACGCCGACCTGGCTCGATCTTTACGACTGGCGCAGCCGCGTCGCGCAGATGTATCGCGATCGCAACGCAGCGCACCGCGCCGGCGAGAATCTTGAAGCGGTCGTAGCGCGGTTTCGAGTCGCCAAAGATGCCCTGTTCGCCAGCCACCCGCAGTCACCCTTAGATCCCACCAAGCGTGCCACCTTTGATGGGCTCCGCTATTTCGACTACGACCCGCAGCTTCGGGTGACGGCAACGCTCACGCCCATGGAGGCGGACGATGCCGTTGATGCCCCCTCTAGTGGACCGCATGCCATGCCGCTGCGCCGTGCTGCCTCAGTCGAATTCGACACGTCAGGCGAGCGCGTGCGTCTCACCGTCTTCTGGATCGATGTGTACGGCGGCGGACTTTTTCTACCCTTCCGCGACTCGACGTGTCCTGCCGAGAGTTACGGCGCGGGCCGTTATCTCTTTGACACTGTAAAGGGGAGTGACTTCGAGCAGGTTGATGGGCCTGCTGGCGTGGCCTCAGGTTACCCAGGCGGACGGATCACGCTCGACTTCAACTTCGCCTATAACCCATCCTGCTGCTATGACGTTCGGTGGGCCTGCCCGCTCGCCCCTCGCGAAAACTGGCTGACTGTACCGATTCGCGCAGGCGAGCGCAACTTCGACCACTAGCAGACGGCTCGGACTGAATTCTGACCGCAGGTAAAGAACAGGACACCTCATGCCCATGACCGACACCAACCAGTTGAAGGCCGCGGTGATGCAACTCCAACCGGAGTTGGTACGGCTGCGACGTCACTTTCACATGCACCCCGAGCTTTCATTCGAAGAGCACGAAACCGCGCGTACCATCGCAGGTCATCTGCGCGACATCGGCCTCGATGTTCGAGAAGGCGTCGCCGGCACTGGCGTCGTCGGCATACTCAGCGGCGGAGGCGCCGCGCGCGCGAACTTTGCTGATTCGCGCCGATATCGATGCGCTTCCGATCACCGAAGCTACTGCCGTAGACTACCGTTCGCAGCGGCCCGGCGCGATGCACGCGTGCGGTCATGACGGGCACATCGCCATCGCGCTTGGCACAGCCCGCTTGCTCATGGATCGACGTGATCAGCTTAGTGGCAACGTCGTCTTCGCCTTCCAGCCTGCTGAGGAGCGCGTAGGCGGCGCCGAGCCGATGATCGCCGCCGGGGTGCTCCGCGATCCCACCGTCAACGCGGTGATCGGACTTCACCTGGCAAGCACGTATCCCGTCGGCGAAGTCGTCGTCCAAAGTGGACCTTTCTTTGCCAGCGCCGACGAGATTCACGTCACGGTTCGCGGGCGTGGCGGCCACGGCGCGATGCCGCATATCAACGTCGATCCAATCGTCGCCGCGGCCGAAATCGTCGTCGCCATGCAGACGCTCGTGAGCCGTGAAATCGCGCCGCTCCACGCCGCGGTGGTTACCTTCGGGTCCATCCACGGCGGCACCGCGGGCAACATCGTCGCAGACGAGGTTAAGCTGGTGGGCACCGTGCGGGCCTATGACGAGGCGGACCGCGAACACCTGCATCGCCGCATTCGCGAAATCGCGGAGGGCGTGGCCAATACGCTTCGCGCTGAGGCCGAGATCAGCATCGGACCGGGAGTGCCGGCTTGTGTCAACGACGCAGACGTGACGGCGCTGATGCGTCGAGCCGCCGAAGCGACCGTTGGCGCCGACCACATTCCCGCTGGTGACCAACGCCAGTCAGTGAGTGACGACATGGCACTCTTCCTCGCCGCGGTACCCGGTTGTTACATCATGGTTGGCGCCGGAAACGCTGAGCGCGGCATCACTGCGACGCATCATAGCGCACGCTTCGATATTGACGAGGCCAGCCTGGGTATCGGCGCCGAGGTCTTGACCCGCGCCGCGCTCGACTACCTGGCGTGAGTTGACTCTCTGCCTTGAAGGGACGGGCGTCCATGCCTCGCACGCAACGGCCGTATCTGATCTCCAAGCGCCCGCTTGCTTTCGCGCATCGCGGTGGCTCGCTGCTCGCCCCAGAAAATACGCTGGTCGCCTTCGATCGCGGCGCGTCCTTCGGGGCAGACGCACTTGAGCTAGACATTCAGACGACGTCCGAAGGCGAACTGGTCGTCATTCATGATGCCGTTGTTGACCGCACCACAGACGGGAGCGGACCCGTCGCGAACTTCTCGCTGGACGAGCTGCGCCGTCTCGACGCTGGGTATCGCTTTACGCTCGACGGCGGTCAGACGTTTCCCTTTCGCGGGCGAGGTATCGTCATTCCGACGTTGCGCGAGGTCTTCTCGAGATTTCCCGCGCTGCGCATCAATATGGACCTCAAAGAAAGCTCGCCCGAGCGCGAGCAGCGCCTCTGGCGACTGATCCAGGAGTTCGAGGCCTACGAGCGCGTGCTCGTGGCCGCCGAGACGTCCGCGCCTATCGTCCGTTTCCGCGCGCTCTCGCAGGGTCGCGTCGCTACCTCCGCCTGTGAGTCAGAGATTCGCACATTCGTCCTGGCAGCCTACGCGCGCATGACCCGTCTGCTGCGTCCCGCCTACGACGCCCTTCAGGTGCCCGAGATCTACAACCGCGTCCGCGTAACGTCACCCACGTTCATACGTGCGGCGCACCGACTCGACGTAGCCGTCCACGTTTGGACCGTCGACGATCGCCAGACGATGGACCGCCTGCTTTCCTGGGGCGTTGACGGAGTGATGTCAGATCGTCCCGACCTGCTCCATGACGCGCTTGAGGCGTTCGCGCTCGCTCCGGTCTCGTCGGGCTCCTGAGCCACAATCGCCTCGCGATGAACCTCGCCGGTGCCTAAAACGGCAGATCCCACACCGGATACCAGCGCTCGATTTCCTGCTCAACCGGCAGGTCCTTGGTCATCGCCGACGCCAGGCGCAATTCTTCAGGATTGTTGCGCCGACGCAGTTTGTCGTGGCTGTCTTGCTGTGGCACAAATGGATAGAAGAATCCGCGCTTATAGTTGTATATCCAATACACATGACTGCCCGATTCGGCCTTGAAGTCGAAAATCGCGAAGAGCAATTGGCTGTCATACCCCTCGTCGAGCAGCGTGCGGCTGGAGACGTGGATCGTCGTCACCAGCGTCTGAAAGTCCGCGCTCTCGAAGATCAGCCACGAGTAGCCCAGGTCATCCTTATACGCACGGTACTTCGCCGACGTGTCGCCCTGCGTCGTCTTGTCGGAGAGCTTGAGCATCGCATCAAGGTCTTGCTGCAGTTTTGTGAATGGACCAGAGGTGATGTTCTTGAAGCACATCGCTGCAGTTCCCGTCGGCGTGAGCGACTGTTCGGCCTCAAGAGTGATCTGCGCGGTGCTGATGGCGAAAAGCCGCTCTGGCCCGACGGGCACCGGTTTGGAACGTCCCAGCAGCGTATCGAGAAATCCCATGGCCGAGTGCACTCCTTCTTCTTATGCGATCCGTCGAAACATAGACGAATGCCGCCGCCAGACAGCAACCTGGCAGCGGCGACTTCCGCTCTCCTACGAGAGATAACCAGCTTGCTCAATCTGCTGCTGCATCTCCATCAGCCGCTTGATACGTACCTCAACCGAAGGGTGCGTCGAGAAGAGATTCTGCAGCGAGTCGCCGCGCAGCGCCGGCACGATAAAGAGCGCGTTGACCGTCTGCGCCTTGCGGAAATCTTGCTGTGGGATGCGCGGACTCTGCATCGCCCCGCTAATGTGCTGCAAAGCTGAGGCGAGATTCTGCGGCGCGCCCGTGATCAGTGCGGCGCCTCGATCTGCCGCTAGCTCGCGGTAGCGCGAGAGCGCGCGAATCAGCACGAAACTGAGGAAGTAGGCTATCGCTGAAACCAGCAGGACGATGATAATCGCCTCGCCTTCGTCGTTACGCCGGCGTCCGCCATAGCCGCCACCTCCGCCGAAACCGCCGAACATGCCGATCCAGAAGATGTTCTGCAGTATCAGCGAAATAACCATCGAGAAGAACGTCGCGACGGTCATCACTAACATGTCGCGATTGATGACGTGCGTCAGCTCGTGGGCGATAACGCCTTCCAGTTCCGGTTCGCTGAGTTGACTGAGGATACCGCTCGTCACGGCAACGACCGCATGATTCTTGTCGCGTCCCGTCGCGAACGCGTTCGGAATGCTGGAGTTGACGATGGCGATCTTGGGCTTCGGCAGATTCGCTTGCATCGCCAGCCGCCCGATCATGTCATGCAGTTGCGGTGCTTCCTGCTCACTGACCTCGCGCGCGCCCATCGAGCCGAGCGCGATCTTGTCTGCGAAAAAGAGTTGGATGCTGCCGATGATCACGGCGCCGAGCACCAGGACGATGATCGGCAGGTGGAACAGCACTCCGAGCACGGCCGCGAAGGCGACATATACCAGGCCAAGCAAAAAGATAGTGAACACCATACGCGCCGCGAGCCCAGTGTCAGGCTTGTACCAACGCGGACGGCCCCGAAGTGTCATGGCAGGTCGCTCCTCTGTCGCCGCGCCGCGAATTCGTTCGCCAGCAGGCGCGGCGTCTTCACGCTATATCCGAAATATCTACGTATCATCAGTGCGAAGGTGGCAGATCGCAGGCCAGCACGTCAGTGTCTGCAAGCCCCAGCGTAGCGCTGCCGCATGATTAATGCCCACGCCAATACTGCTGCCTACTTGCACCGTCCCGCTACCAGCGAAAAGAGTTTGCCGAGTCCTATCCAAGAGCATACGCCGCGAAGATGAGAAACGCCGAAGAAACGACAGGGCCGCTGAGGATTCTCCCCAGCGACCCCGAAGCGCGAACGACAGTTGAACCAGACGCTATTTCTTGTTTTGCTCTTTTTCACGCAGCGTCTTGTAATAACTGTGCGGCTTTGGCACGTGCTCGTCCTCGTAGGCCGGGCGCACATCGTCGTCTCTCGCGCGGCGCTCCTCAAACTCCGACATGACCTCTTGCAGATCGTTGTAGATGGCGTAGTTGTCCAACGCCTCACGCTGTCGCAGTAGGTGACGCAGCATCATGATCTGCGGAACCGAAACCTGGCTCGTCCGCTCAGACTCGGCGCGAGTGATGAACTTCTCGACCAAACTGATCGAGTCCTCGCTCGCGCCGTTCTGTTCGAGCCGATCTCGAATCGCCTCCAACTGCTCGTATGCGTTCACGTCTGGCTCCCTTCGTACCGCCACGCTTTCCGGCTCCAGCGGGGAAAGCCGTGCCGGATGGACGGCGACCCGTCACTCGCCATTCTCCACTCCCCACCTAGTCTATTATACGCAGCCTCGCGTGTCTGTGTCACAGAATGGATTCTACGGCCTGGATCACTCCGCACGCTTCACCGGCCCGAGGGTGGCGATGTAGTGGCGATCGCTCATGTCTCGCTGCTCGGTAATGCGCAGGCCAGCGGCTTGCGCATCGGCCTCAAGCTCGGTCGCGTCCACGCGATCTTCTTGCGGCGGACCTTGAGTGGTGTCGTCTTTTCGCCACTCCATCACCACGATCTTGCCGTCGGACTTCAGCAGCCGAGCAGCGCGATGCAGGAAATGCGCCCGCTGCCCGATCTCGTGGAGCACGAAGAAGAGCAGCACGAAGTCGCAACTCTCGTTCGGAATCGGGATCTCCGCATCGCTCGTTTTCACCACATGCACATTCGTGAGTCCCGCCTCAGCCGCGCGGCTTCGCACCGACGTCAGCATCTCACCCTGAATGTCGGCGGCGAAGACTTGCCCCTCCTCGCCCACGATGCGTGCCGCCGGCAGCGTGAAGAAGCCCGGCCCACAGCCCACGTCGGCCACGGTCTGCCCCTCGCGGATACCCAGTTCACGCAGCAACTCGTCTGGGCGCAGGTCGAGTTGGCGCTCGTCGGAGAGCAAGACATGCTTCTTGCGTGTGTCAAACTTCGTCGGCATTATGAAGGCCTCCAGCGGCGAATAAGGGATGCTGGATGAAGAACGGCTACATCACCATTCTCGGCAGCGCGCATACACTGTGGATGGTAGCACAGCCTTCGTGGCCTCGCCATACCCGCATCTCCGCGGCGCCCTATACCCCGCTTCCGACCGTCTGGCATGAGGTGGACGGGCGGGTAGGTGCCGCGCTTTCACGCACGAAGCGCCTCAAGTGAGCCGTCCAATGCTTCGCGATGCGCGTATACTGCCAGGGAAGGTTCTGGCGCGAAACCTGCTGATCCTTCGGCGCAGACGGCACGCGCATGCAAGTTGGGCTATAATAGGGCGAAACGCTTCTACAGGCGCGTAGCCACAAGAAATGGAGCGAAGGCGATGGGCGACCATTGGGAAATTCTCGTGATCGTGCTGCTTGTTGGCATGATCTTCTTTGGGGCTAAGCGGCTCCCTGAGATGGGTTCAGCAGTGGGCAAGACCATTCGCGAATTCCAGCGATCGATGCGCGAAGTCTCGGATAGCCCCACGCCCCCGGCGCCCCCAGTTGCGCCACCCGCCGACCGTGCGCAGATCTCGGCGCCCCCAGTGGCCCCAATGGCGACTCCTGCGATGCCGCAGCCACAGGCCACCTCAGTCGAAGCCTCGCACGAGTAACGCGCGATCTATTGCCAGCCTGTACGGCTAGCATGTGACGGCAGGATCCGTATCCTAGGCGGCCGCATAGTCGTCTGAGGAGTGGTATGGCCGCTTGTGACCACGAGACGCGCAAGCGACGGTGAAGGTGCGGCGCAAGGTCACGCCTTCACCGCCGACCTGATGCCAGTGTGGAGGAGAGGGCGCTATGGCGGTTAGTGACGTCCCCGGCAGCGGCGCCCTCGCCACGCCGCTCACGACAGCGGAAGAGCCCCAGAACACCGACGACGAAGACGTTGGCGGTTCGATGACGCTCGTCGAGCACCTTGAAGAGTTGCGCAAGCGTGTGCTCACCGCGCTGGCGGCCGTCACCATCGGCACCATTGTCGCCTTCTTCTTCTGGGAGCGCATTCTTCAGTTCTTGCTCACACCGCTGCCCACCATCTCGAACAAGCTCGTCGGCTACGACGGTCATAAACTGGTGCAGTCCGAGGTTGGCGAGGCGTTTGTCATCGCCCTGAAACTTTCGATCGCCATGGGCATCGTGATCGCCTCGCCGGTAATCCTCTACCAGGTCTGGGCGTTTATCTCACCCGCGCTTACCCGCAAAGAGCGCCGTTACGCGCTACCGTTTACCCTGCTCGGCGTGACGCTCTTCGCGATAGGCATCGCCGTCGGCTTCGTCGTGCTGCGCTTCCCGCTTGCCTGGCTCATCGACTTCGGCGCCCAAGACTTCGTCCTGTTGCCGACCGCGGGCGCATATTTCAGCTTCGTGGCGTATTTCCTCTTAGCCTTCGGCATCGTCTTCGAGTTGCCGATGTTGCTCTCCTTCCTCGGCATTGTCGGCATCGTCTCCAGCCAAACCCTCCGTGGCAAGCGAGCGTACATCCTGTTTGGCCTGTGGCTTGCCGCCTGCTTCATCACCCCAGGTGCTGATCCCTATAGCCCCGTGATCATTGGCGTCGCGTTCACCGTGCTCTTCGAACTCTCGATCGTCTTGCTGCGCATCCTCAAGAAGTGACCGGCATCCATCACGCGTTCGCTGCCCATCGCCACAGGGACAGAAGTACTGACCATCGCCCCTGAAATTGCCGCCGCGCGCACCGCACTGCTAAAATAAGCCGCTGAAGGCAGAGCTTCGATGCCGCGAGCGCCACAGGTTCTTTTGCCTGCGCGACGTCGGTGGCTAACAGGTGGAGTGGCGGGGGCGTATGACGCGCAAGACCTGGATCGACGACTTCCTCGAACGCTTCCAGCATCGCTGGGAAACCAATTCCCAGTACCGCGCCGCGATGTCCGGAGTGCTGGGCCTCGTCTTCCTCATCACAATCTGCGCCTGCGTCGGCGTCGTCTCAACTGGGGCCAACTCAGTACTCCACGCGATGGGCATCGGCTCGACGGCGAATGATGGACCGGGGCAGACGGGCAGCACCGGCAGCGACATCAAAGGCGTCGTCACGTTTGCCGTCACCACCGTCACACCTGGCCCCGCGGGTTCTATCCCCTTCGCCACCATTCCGACCTCAGGCACGCCGATCCCCACCGCCACGCCTAGCCCCACCCCCACGGATACGGCGACCGCCACGCCCTGCGTTTCCAATTGCGGCGGAGGCGGCGGCAGTCCGAGGCACAGTGACTGGCTACGCGATCGCCTAACCGGTACATGGCACGCGAATCAAGCCGACAAGTTCGTCATTACATACGAGCAAACCGAACATTGGCGTATCTGTCATCATTTGAGAACGTCCCAGGAATTCCTGGCGGCACAATCACGCAGTTTCAGCCCGCTGGCGTCACCGACGGACCGGAACGCTAACTCTTACCTACAATGCGCCTTCAACACTTGGCTCTGGCACGGCACACGCCACAATCACCGCGGATTTTTCGCCTCAGGCGCTCGGTTCGTTTGACGTTCAGTGCGCTCCATAGCAAACCATCGTACTCAATTTAGAGTTTCTATCGGGCGCGAGGGTGGAAGTATGAGCTGCGCCCGAAGTTGTGGGCGCTCCGAAACTATCTACTCCGCGTACTTCCGCATCACCAGCACCGCGTTATGCCCGCCGAAGCCCATCGAGTTCGAGACCGCTACCTGAATCTTTGCGGGTCGCGCCACGTTCGGCACATAGTCGAGGTCGCACTCTGGGTCGGGATGCTCGTAGTTGATCGTCGGCGGCAAGATGCCATCGCGCAGCGCGAGCGCCGTGATGCCTGCCTCCACGCCGCCCGCCGCGCCCACCAAATGCCCCGTCATCGACTTCGTCGAGCTCACCGCCAGCTTCTTGGCGTGCTCGCCAAAGACCGCGCGGATCGCCGCCGTCTCGTCACGATCGTTAAAGCGCGTCGAGGTGCCGTGCGCGTTGATATACTCCACCGCCTCCGGTGCGAGATCGGCCTTCTTCAGCGCCCGCCGCAGCGCCCGCGCCAGTCCCGCGCCGCCGGGCGCCGGTTCCGTGACGTGATGCGCGTCCGAGGTCGCCGCGTAGCCAATCACCTCCGCATAGATCTTGGCGCCGCGCGCGAGCGCATGCTCCAACTCTTCCAGCATCACCACGCCCGCGCCCTCGCCGAGCACGAAGCCGTCGCGTTCGTTGTCGAACGGTCGGCTGGCATGCGTTGGATCGTCGTTGCGCCGTGAAAGCGCGTGCATGTTGGCGAACGCCGCCACCGTCATCGCCGTGATGCCAGCTTCCGTTCCGCCGGCAATCATCGCCGCAGCATCGCCGCGCTTGATGATCTCTGCCGCTTCCCCGATGGCGTTTGCCCCCGTCGCGCAGGCCGAGACCGTGGCGAAGTTCGGTCCACGCGCGCCGAGCTTCAGCGAGGTGAAGCCGCAGGCCATATCCGCGACCATCTGTGTGATCACGAACGGCCCCAGCCGCTCCGCGCCCTTGTCATAGATCGTGTGGAAGCCTTCCTCCAGAACGTGCAGCCCGCCGGCCCCCGACCCCAGCACCACTCCGACCTCATCGGGCATCGAGGCAATATCCAGCCCCGAATCTTCGACAGCTTGTATAGCCGCCGCCCAGCCCAGGTGAATGAATCGCTCGGTGCGATGTACGTCCTTGCGATCCAGGTACGCCAGCGCATCAAAGCCTTTGACCTCAGCGGCGAAACGCACGTCGTGTCGCGACGCGTCAAAGCTCGTGATCGGCGCCGCGCCTGACTTGCCTTCTTGCAAAGCCTGCCACGTCGTTTCGGTGTCATTGCCAACAGGCGTCACCAGGCCAATGCCAGTAATCACCACACGCTGCGTCATTGCTCGTCACTCCACACTCGACCCAGGCTCGCCGTCGGCGGCCAAAGTTGTCGGGAATCGCTCGCCCGACGTCTCTCCGCTCAAACTCGCCATATAGTACCCCAGATTCTCCTTCAGCGCATAGCCGTCGCATGCCGTCGCTGTCGTTCGTGCCGTCGTCGCTTGGCGCCGCGTCCCTGTTCGGATACACCTTGCCGCTGGCTATTCAGGGTTGCGAGTTCCTGATATCATGCGTTCGCGCACGCTGGAAGCGGGCTGCAATCCCCCAAGGACGAAGATGCATGCTGCACCACGGCCTGACCAGCACCACGATAGGTAGGTACCCTCGCATGTCAACGCTTCGTAAGGGGCAGATCGTCGCGCTCGCAGCACTCGTCTGCCTGGTGGTCTCGTCGTGTTCGAGCGCGTCAAGCATCGCCAAGGTGCAATTCAAGGGCAAAGTCTACGGCGAGGCGCTGTCACTAGCCGCCACGACGCCAGTTCCGCTCGCCGCGAAAGTCACCTGCAATGGCGCATCCACAACCGCGTCGGCCGATGGATCCTTCCTGCTTAGCGTGCCCAAAGCGGCGAAATACGCCTGTTCTGCGTCGCTTGCCCCGCAATATGGCAGCGTCTCGGTCGACATATCTGCCGCCACCGGCTTCGGCGACATCATCGATCTCAGTTTCGAAACGCCTCAGCAGTCCACCTGCTCACAGTTTCCTGGCCAGAACAGCGTCGAGTGCGCCGCGCTCAAGATTCGGGGAGGAACGGTGCATGGAGTCGTCCAGTTCACCACAGGTGGTCCCGCCAGCGGCGGCAACGTAGTCTGCGCCAACACCGGGGCGACGGCGGAGGGTCTCTCCGCTGGCTACGATTGGCCGGAAGCGACCGTCGATGCCCAGGGCAACTACACCGTCGAGACGTCTCGCTCAGGCACGGTTGCCTGCATCGCCTACTCGCCCAAAGGCGACGCCGTTCGCCAGGAACTGACCGTGCAGGCCGGAGAAACTGCGGTCGCCAATTTCACCGTGTGCGACGCCACCTGCCATGCGGTGCACTATCATAGCGGTCCGGTGATGCACACGCAGCACGATTATCTGATTTTCTGGCAGCCAAAAGGCACAACATTCGAGCCGGGCGGTAGCGACGCCTCATTCCAGTCGCTCGTCAAACGCTATTTCAACGATGTCGGCGGCACCCCGTTTTACGGTTTGCTCTCGCAGTACTTTGATTACCAGGGTAACGTACAGAACTCGGTATCCCTCGCGGGCGTCTGGGTCGATACCGGCGCCTATCTCCACTGCGGCACGAACATCACCCATTGTTCTCCGGCCACCGCCACTAAGTCAGATCCCCTGGTCGACTCAGACATTCAGGGCGAGGTGCTGCGCTCGTTCCAGGCAAACCCCACGTGGAAGCCCGATCCCACCAACGAATTCTTCGTCTTCACCGCCGCCGGCTCGGAAGAGTGCCAGACCGATAGCAGAAGCGCCGATTGCACCTTCAGCGCCAGCCAACAGAGCTACTGCGCGTACCACAGTTTCTTCAGTGCGCCCGCCGTCAACGTAAACCCCATTACGTTGTATGCCTACATCCCCAGCGCCGCGAACGGTGGTGGCCGCTGCAGCCTGCCCAGCGACTTCAGTGGGCCGAATCACGACAACATCGCCGATGCCACCCTCGACTCCGTCTCACACGAACAATTCGAGACCGTCTCCGATCCGACCGCCGGTACTGGCTGGTATGACGACAGTTCCGCCGCAAAGCTTGAGGGCGAGATCGGTGACAAGTGCGAACAGTCATTCGGCACACTGAACGCCGACGACAGCAATGTCGTGCTCCACGGCGACCCCTACCTGCTCCAGCAAGAATGGAGCAACAAAGTGAATGGTTGTGCCTTCTCGTAAGGGTCGCATATCGTTGCCATGGGGCGGGAGAGTCATCCGGCTCGCCCGCCCTCGCACGCCATCAGCCCACCAATGTCTCGAAGCGCGCGATGTCACCGCGCACCACGTCGAGGCTAGAGCGCCAGAACGCCGGTGTGCGGATGTCTATGTCAAAGCGTGCGGCGAGCGTCGCGGCGTCGTCCATCCCCGTCGAACTGAGCAGATCGTCGTATCGCGCCGCAAAGCGCTCCGGATCGCGCTGATACTCGGCATAGAGCCCCAGGCCAAACAGCAGGCCAAACATGTAGGGGAAATTGTAGAACGACCGCCCCGTGCTGTAATAGTGCCCTTTCACCGCCCACATGTACGGATGCAGTTGCGTCGCGTCCAGGCCATCGCCATAGGTCTCTTGCTGCGCCTGGAGCATCAACGACTTGAATTCCTCCACCGAAAGCTCGCGTGCGCGCCGCTGCTCGAAGACGCGCTGCTCGAAGAGAAAACGGCTGGTGATGTCGACCACTACCTGGGTGCTATCCTGAAGCGACGCCTCGAGGATCAGCAGCTGCTCCTGTGGCTCGGCGGCGCGCAGCGCGGCGTGTCGCACGATCGTCTCGCAGAAGATACTCGCCGTCTCCGCCAGCGTCATTGGCGTACCGTGTTGCAGCATCGTGCGACCCGCGAGATTCATGTTGTGATAGCCGTGCCCCAACTCGTGTGCCAGCGTGCTCATTCCCCCGTAGGCCGCTTTGAAGTTGGCGAAAACACGCGACTCGTCCCCGCGAAGCGACATGCAATACGCGCCATCCTGCTTGCCGGGCCGTGGCTCCGCGTCGATCCACTCCTCGCGAAACGCTCGCGCGGCGAAATCGCTCAACCGCTGCGAAAACGTCGCAAACTGGCTCACGATGAACTGTGAGGACTCCGCAAAACCCCAACTGCGCCCACTTGCCCCTACCGGCGCGAAGATGTCGTACCAGGCCAGCACTGGCACGCCGAGTGCCCGTGCCTTCGCCGCGAAGTAGCGCCGAAAATCGGGGAAGGACTCCTGCGCCGCGGTCATCATGGCATCCAACGTCTGCCGGTCGATGCTCGCGCCAAAAAGCGCCTCATCCAGTGGCGTCGCCCAGCCCCGCCGCGCCGTCAACGCGTTCACCTGTCCCTTGATGCTGTTCAGCGCTGCGGCGAGCGGGACCGCGACAGTCTCCCAGCCACGCAGTTCGGCCTCATAACCGCGCCGCCGCACCTCGCGATCTGCCTCGAAGGCGAGATTCCGCACGGCGCTCATCGGCAAGTCGCGTGTTTCGCCGCCCAACTCTACCGGCACGCTCACCTGCGAGGTGACGTTGCTGTGCAGCTTGCTCCACGCGCTGCCACCCGTGACGTTGAGTTCCGCGGCCAGCGCCTCTTCCGCCGGTGGCATCAGGTGCGACGCGCGGATCTTTGTCTGGCGCAGCATATACGCATGCTCGCTCGCCAGTTGCGAACGCGCGATCAGCGCCTCGACATCCAGTGAGCCGATCCACGCCGCGAAGCGCGTCATCAACTGACTCAACGCCACGCTCTGCTGCTGCAATTCGCTATACATCGCCTGCGCCAGGGTGTCTCGCGTGTTGGTGGTGACGAATGCGGAGATGTACGCGCTCAGCGTGCGCATCGAATCCATCTGCTCGTTGACCCGCCCGATCACCGTCTCAACGGCACGCACCGTCGCGTCATCGAGGCTCAACTGCGCCTTCTCGCCTACGCCAAGTTGGTCGAACACGTCGCCGAGCGCGCTTATCTGATCCCTAACCGACTGAAATCCCTGCTTGAACTCCGGCGAGTCGAGCCCTGGATACACAACACTCATGTTCCATCGCGGTAATGCGGAGGCGGTTGCCACGGCGCGTCGCTCCCCTCATCAAATCCTCAGAACCGGCCACTACGTGCCTTGCAGTATAGTCGATGGGCTGCCGCTCCGCCCATGCACCAAATATCGCCAATTCGCAGCCTGATTGATGTGCCAGAAGACGTCCCACAGCGGACAAGACGTACCGCCGCCAACAAGGCCACGCCTGAGGGCCGAGCGAGGACACGACACCTCAGGCCGATGCGAACGGAAGGCGCCCGCACCGTACCGCGCGCGAGGCTGCGCGCAGCGCCAGAACGTGGCCCGACCAACCCGCGAGCAAACGGTTCCCCAACCGCCGGCCCGCGAGCAGTGTATGGTCAAGCTCGCTTGCAACTGTAGAATATATATTCTCATTCGTCAACAGGACTGTCGGGCTAGCAAACATCTCGCCGACACGCCAGGCCGGCATCAATGCGCCTCACGATGCGGCATATGTTCGTGCCCAAGACACTTCGCGCCGGTATCCTGCAACCCGAAAACTCCGCACCACCGCGAACCTTCACCCTTTCACACCAGCGCCACAGTCTCACGCTGACGGTCTTCCGCTTCCTGTGGTATACTGGAGAATACAAGTTCTAGAGATGCCACTCTCCCCTCTCCCTCCGCGCTAACCCATCCACCAGTCGAACAGTTCCTCCCATGACTTGTCGCCCCTCTGACACCAAAATGCCCCGCATCCATGTCCACGTCCACCTCCGCATGTCGAAATCCTATCGAACCGATTCTTCCGCTGCGGAGCTACCGGAAATTTCCGCAAGGTGCACATGTGTCCCCAATCGACTGCCATGAATGTGCGTTCGCGCCGGGCGCAGGCTCGCTCCGAGCTTTCCGAGTAAATAGCGCCGTCCTCCCACAACCTCTCCCAAACGCAAATACACGTTGAAAAAGCGGAAGAAAACGGAAATTGTTCCAGCACGCAGTCATGCATCACGCGTTCCCAAGACTCAGCAATCGCACCGAGTGCTATAGTCAGTGGCGATTTAGTCGCTCGCCAGAGTCTCGCTACCTCGAAAGGGACGCACTATGCCGGATCAGCCGTCGACGACCCCGCCCCTCACGGATCTCCGAGGCCAGGTAGCCCTGGTCACCGGTGCGAGCAGCGGCATCGGCCAAGCCATCACTGAGGCTCTCGTCGGGCGGGGCGCGCACGTGGCGATGTTCGCCCGCCGCACCGACCGTCTTGAAGCGCTCGCCGCTCGCCTACAGTCCAATCCCTCCTCCGAAGCAATCGGCGAGACGTTGGTCATCACAGGTGATGTCCGCGAGGCGAGCCAGGTAGAATCCGCCGTGCGCGCGACCCTGGACCGCTGGGGCAAACTCGACGCCCTCATCGCCAACGCCGGATTTGGCTACCGCGGCGCTCTGGTCGACAACGACATTCAGCGCTGGAAGGACATGATCGATACCAATGTCTATGGTCTCCTGTTGACCTTGAAGTTTGGCGTCCCGCCCTTGCTGCAGCGCGGCAGGGGCAACGTCGTCATCATGTCCTCGATCGCCGGGGTCGTGCCCACCCCTGGCGGCGCCGCCTACTGTGGCACGAAAGCCGCAGCCTCGGCGATCGGCGACTCGCTGCGTCAAGAGATCGGCCCCAAGGGCGTGCGCGTCACCTCGATCGAGCCGGGAGTCGTCATCTCCGAGTTCCAAGAGAAAGCGCTCTACGCCCCCGACATCGTGCCCAACATGCTCAAAGGCGCGGAGCCGCTGGTTCCCCCCGATGTCGCCCGCGCGGTACTCTTCGCCCTTGAAATGCCGGCGCATGTTGGCATCAATGAAGTCATCATCCGACCATCCGGCCAGGTCTACCCCTAGCGGCTCGAAAGACGCTTCCAGGTCTATTCTGCTGTTCCTGAGCAGGTAGACCAGGCGTCAGGTACATGCGGGAGGCGCCAGACGGCGCATTCCGGGCCGCCGTGAACAGTCACTGAAGAGACGCTGAGCAGCGTCTGGCTCAGACGGTCTAGGGATGATATGCTTGGCTGTGAACGCCACTGCATCGATGCGCAGCACTGGAGTGGATCGTCCTCCACTCGTGGACCGCCAACAGTCGGGCGGCACAACGAAAGAGAGCAACCAGGTATGGCGGATATCGTTTCTGAGCCTGTGACTCGCCACAACGCCCGCCATGTTCCCTTGCCGCCCGCCGGAGATCTCTATAACATCGACTCTCTGCTCAGCGAGGACGAGCGCCTTGTCCGCGATACCGTCAAGAAGTTCGTCGCGGATCATGTGCTCCCGACTATCGGCGAGCACTTCGAGGAAGGCACGTTCCCCAGGGAGCTTGTTCCTGAGCTCGCCGGAATGGGCCTGCTTGGCATGCATCTCGAAGGCTACGGCTGCGCGGGCACCAGCGCGGTGAGTTACGGCCTTGCCTGCCAGGAGCTCGAATTTGGCGATAGTGGTGTGCGCTCGTTCGTCTCGGTACAAGGCTCGCTAGCAATGTTCCCGATCTGGGCCTTCGGCTCCGAAGAGCAGAAGCGCGCCTATCTTCCCAAGATGGCTGCGGGCGAGCTGATCGGCTGTTTTGGCCTGACTGAGCCGGATGCTGGCAGCAACCCGAACGGCATGCAGACCACTGCCCGTCGCGATGGCGACTCGTACATCCTCAATGGCACGAAGATGTGGATAACCAATGGCGGTATTGCCGATCTCGCCATAGTGTGGGCAAGGAGCGAAGACGGTATTCGCGGCTTCATCGTCGAGCGGGGCGCAAGTGGTTTCACGACCAGCAATGTCACCCACAAGCTCTCGCTTCGTGCGTCAGTCACCAGCGAGCTGCACTTTGAAGACTGCCGCATTCCCGCCTCGCAGATGCTGCCAGATATTCGTGGGCTGCGCGGTCCGCTTTCCTGCCTTGACGAGGCGCGCTTCGGCATCACCTGGGGAGTCAATGGCGCGGCTCGCGCTTGCTACGAAGCTGCCCTCGACTATTCCAAGACGCGAGTCCAGTTTGGCAAGCCCATCGGCGCCTTTCAGCTCACCCAACGCAAATTGGCCGACATCGTCACCGAATTGATAAAGGCGCAGCTCTTGGCGCTACAACTTGGTCGGCTGAAAGATCAGGGCCTGGCGCATGCAGTCCAGGTCTCCGTTGCCAAGCGCAACAACGTGCGGCAAGCGCTCGAAACTGCGCGTACCGCGCGCGGCATTCTTGGCGCCAACGGCATTACGCTTGAATATCCCGTCAGTCGCCATATGAACAACTTGGAGTCGGTCTTCACCTACGAAGGCACCGACGAGATCCACACCCTGGTCGTCGGTCAGGCCATCACCGGATTGAGCGCCTTCGAATAAGTGGCCTCCGTTCGGCGGCGCTCACGCCAGCAGCGCGATGACCTCTTGCTGCGCAGGCACGCCAGTCACTTCGATCGCGCCATCCAACAGCAGCACATCGACCTCAGAACGCAGGCCAATGCCTTCTTGAGGAAGATAGATGCCGGGCTCCACGCTCGTGCAGGTGTTGGCGAGCAGCAATCGGCTGTCGTGCGTCTCCAGATTGTCGAGATGCGCGCCATTTCCGTGTGTTTCAATGCCGATATTGTGTCCGGTGCGATGCACGAACGCCTCGCCGTACCCCGCGTCTGCGATCACCGCCCGCGTAACGTCGTCCACCTCAAAGCCGCGTAATGGTTCGTGCGCCTCGAACCGCCGCCGCAGCAGGTCGATGCCAGCGTCGCGCGCCTCGCGAACGACGGCAAACAAGCTGGCAGTTCGCTCCGGCACATGGTCGTCAAGCATATACATCCAGGTATAGTCGGCTACGACGTTGCCGTCGCCCTCTAGCGGCGCCCAGAAGTCGAGCAGCAGCAAATCGCCCTTCTTCACCAGTGCCGATCGCTCCGCGGTAGGCGCGTAATGCGGGTTAGCGGCATTGGCGTTGACCGCGGCGTGCGGCAAGTAGTCGTCTCCCGTCTTCAGTCCCGCGCCAGCCATCAGGCGCGCGAACTCCCCGACGAGGTCGTACTCGGTGACGGTGGCACCCAGTGAAACCTGACTCCTGATCCACCCAAGCAACTCATCCCGCGCGCGAAACAGCGCTTCGCCCGCCGCTCGATGCGAGTCGATTTGTGTCGGTGTCAGCACTGCCTCAAAGCGCTGCGCAAAGTCAGCCGACGACGTGACTTCCACGCCAAGGCGGCGCACTAACTCTACGGTGCCAGCGTCGACGCGCGAGCAGTAAGGTATGGCGTTTTCGGGCACATACTCCATCGCCACGCGAGCCGCGCCCGTCAGCATCTCGGCCAGGAGAGACTGATACTCACGCCAGGAGCGGTACACCAATGTGGCCCCCGGCAGGCTATCAAGCACGTGCGCCTCGACGGCGCTGACCAGCGCGGTTGGTTCTCCCTGCGCAGGCACATAGTACATCCAGCGGCGGCTAAAGAACGCCCGCTCCGGAAGACCCAAGATACGGTGCGCGATGGGATTCGATCGTCTAAAGTCGTAGAACAGCCAGCCATCCACGCCGGCGTCGGCCACCGCCGCCCGCAGCGCATTGATATTCATGTAGTGCTCCTCATCGCTCAACGGCCGCACAGCCAATGCCGAATCTTTCGGAGAAGTCCCAAGGTGAAGACATTCTACGCCCACCGAACGGTTTCGGCTCAGTGTGCATCGAATCAAGCATGACAGCTAAGGCTCCCGCGCAACATTGGTATCGCGGGAACGTACCATCTGGTGCGGCGAAATGTAAATGGAAGTGGTGGCCAAGCGTCCCCTAGTTACATCGCGGGAGCACCGAGCGCCGGGCCGCTGCACTATGAGTCGGAGGCCGCGCGGTCGCCAGTGACTTCACGGTACAATACATCTAAGATCACGCTGTCGTCACCGGACGAAGAAGGCTAATCGGGGTCCCAAATCGAAAGAGTTTCGGAGTTCTCCTCCTAGAGCAGGCCGTGCAGGTGCTCGTATTGCGGGCGTCGAAGTTGGGATAGTTGAGAAAGGAGTGCGGCCGCGGAGCATCGTCCGCCTCAACGGAGTGGCGGCGGTAGCAAGGGCCGCGACTGCGCGTGAACTTGGAAACTAGTCAGACGCTTACAGCCGCCGAAGTGAAAGACGCCACGGATCGAGTCGTGCGCAACGTAGAGCGCGTCATCATCGGCAAGCACGAGGCAGTGCGGCTGACGCTCGTCGCCGTCCTTTGTCGCGGCCACGTCCTCATCGAGGACGTCCCTGGCGTTGGCAAGACTGTTCTCGCGAAGGCCATCGCTCGCTCGATTGGCTGCACCTTCAAGCGCATACAGTTCACCCCCGATCTCTTGCCCAGCGACGTCACAGGGGTCTCGATCTATAGTCCGCGCAGTGAGCAGTTCGAGTTCCGCCCCGGTCCAATCGTCAGCCAGTTTGTGCTCGCGGATGAGATCAACCGCGCTACCCCGAAGACACAATCAGCGCTCCTCGAGGCGATGGAAGAAGACCAGATTACCGTAGATGGTGTGACGTACCGCCTGCCCGACCCGTTCATCGTGCTGGCGACGCAGAACCCGATAGAGTACGAGGGCACGTTCCCACTTCCCGAGGCCCAACTCGACCGCTTCTTGCTCAACATCAGCATGGGCTACCCCTCGCCCGCCGACGAGGTGCAGATTCTCGATCGTCAACAACGCAGCCACCCGATTGATTCACTCGATCAAGTCCTCACTGATATCGACCTGCGCTACCTCCAACGGCAGGTGCGCGAAGTGCAAGTACATCCCGAGATTCGCGACTACATCGTGCAGCTCGTCAACGGCACTCGCACGCACCAAAACGTCTATCTGGGCGCGAGCCCCCGTGGCTCACTGTCGCTCTTTCATGCCTCACAAGCGCTCGCCATGCTCCGTGGCGACAATTTCGTGATTGCCGACGATGTAAAGGCCTTGCTCAAGCCCACGCTCTCGCACCGATTGATAGTTGCGCCGGCGGCTCGCGTACGCGGTGTCACCGCCTCGGCGATCCTGGATGAGGTGGTCGGGATGGTTCCCGTGCCGGGCAACCTCGCCTCGTTCAACGGAAGGCATTAGTCCATGCGTCCGTGGCAAATGGGGCTGCTCACGGCGCTCGTCTGGCTACTCGCCTTTTCGTTGGGGTGGAAGCCATTCTGGGTACTCGCGTGGGCGCTCGTCGCCGCGTTCGTGCTCTCCGTGGTGTGGCTCGCGCTCAGCACCCGCGGCCTCGCGTTCAAACGTTCGGCTCTCGGCGGTCGAGCGCAGGTCGGCGAGCGCGTCGAAGAACGTCTCGCCCTCGAAAACCACTCGTGGGTGCCAAAGCTCTGGGTGCAGGTGGCCGATGGCTCGACGTTGCCCGGCCACCACGCCGGCTACGTCTCCAGCGTTGGTCCACACCAGCGCATTTCGTGGCGCGCGCGCACGGTCTGCCGACGTCGTGGCCGCTTCACGCTTGGCCCTGTCGTTGCCACTACTGGCGACCCGCTGGGACTTTTCAAACGCGATCTGCAACTGGCGCCCGAGCATGAATTGCTCGTGCTCCCGCCGGTACTGCCCCTCTCGCATGTCGATCTCTTCGCTGGTACTATGCCGGGGCGCGGGCGAGGGTCGCAGCGATCGCTGCAAACGACCACCAACGTCGTCACCGTCCGCAATTATGTTGCTGGCGACGCGCTCACGCGCATTCACTGGCCCACCACTGCCCGGGTCGGGCAGTTGATGGTCAAGGAATTCGATCTAGACCCAACGATCGACGTTGTGATCCTCCTCGATCTCGATCGCGGGGTGCAGGCCGGCGAGGGTGATAGCTCCACTGAAGAGTATGGCGTTACTATCGCCGCCTCGCTTGCCGCGTACCTCCTCCGCCGCCAAGAACTTGCTGTGGCTCTGTCGGTCAGCGGCGTGAGTGAAGCAAGCCTACCGCTGGACCGCGGTGAGCGCCAACTCGACCGCATCCTCGAAGTGCTGGCGGTCGTGCATCCGGGACCAGCCGTGCCACTCGCTCAGTCTATCGCGTTAGAAGATGCGCGGCTCTCTCGGAATACCGTCTTGGTGGTGATAACGCCTTCAGCAGAATTTGACTGGACACAGGTGTTGTACCAAGTGCAGCGGCGCGGAGTGCATCCACTCGTGGTGACTCTCGATCCGCACAGTTTCGACGATCAGCGGGCAGGTAACCAGCCTGCTCATGAAGCCTTGCTCGCTGCGGGAATACCGTTCATTCCCATTGCGCGGGGCGATCCCCTCGTTCACGTGTTAGAGCAAGGTCCACAATAACAGCAATGTCCGCGATGCCACCTGCGTGCTCTCTCGGATTGGAGCTGCCACCACAATGCAAGTACGTGCGGGTCTTACACGATTGCGTCACGCGCTCAATCCTCCCGGCAGCCCGCCGTGGTTGAGACTGGTGCCAGTAGATGGTTGGCTGACATTCATCTTGCTTTCGGCGGTTGTCTTCACCACCATTTCGAGCATCGAAAGCGTCAAGTGGGCGCCCGGCCTCGACGCGCTAACGGGCGCCACCGCCGCCGGTTTGATTCTCAGCTATCTCGCCGTGCAGCAAGGCCGGCTGCCTGCGGCGTTCGTGCACACGGTCGCCGTAGCTCTGGGCGTACTCATCGCCTTCAAGCTGACGGCGGACGCGGTTCTCCGCGGAGACAGGGGAGCGCTTTGGCGCAATACAACCGTCTGGTTCCGGCGCGCAGTGATCGATCACCTGAGCAGCAGTGACAACTCAGTATTTCTGCTCTTCCTCACCATCTTGAGCTTTCTCCTGGCCTACATAAGCGTGTGGCTCATACTGCATACACGCCGCCCCTGGCTCGCCTGCCTCGCGAATGCCGTCGTGCTGCTGATAAATTTGAACTGGGCGACAGACGAGAAAACCGTCATCTATCTCGTGATCTTCCTGTTGGCCGCGCTACTCCTGCTTGTGCGGTTCACCCTTGCCGAGAACACGCGCAATTGGCGCGCTCGTGGGCTGCGTTTCTCTCCCGACCTCGGTTGGGATTTCATGCAGGCTGGCGCCCTCTTCGCGGTCGTCGTGATGTTGTTGGCCTATCTGCTTCCCGCTGGCCCGCCTAATTCCGCCATTCTCACTTTCTGGAATTCGTCCGCCAATCCCTGGCAACGTCTGCAATCGGCCTGGCAGGAGGCTTTCGGCGGGGCACACGGCGACAAGGGTGGCTCTGGAGGGCTTGGCTTCTTCAGTTCGAGTCTCGAGCTCACCGGTTCGGTTCACCTGCCCGATTACGTCGTACTGCACTACAAGACGCTCGGCGCCAATACAGACCCCACGCAGTATCTCGTCACCGAAACCCTGGATACCTACAACGGGGAAAACCGATGGACCGAGTCGGCGAGTCAGGCGGTCGACACTCCAGCGAACCAGCTTATCCTGCCGGCGGGGCCATACAACACCTACGCACCAGACACGTATGACATCGTCTACGATCAATTGCCCGATCCAACCCGTATTCTCGCGCCGGGCGTCGAGGCTCGATCATTCAACATAGACTCTCAGGTCATCACCAGTGCGGCGACGAAACAATCCGTCGCATATTCCTCTCGCCATCCCCTCGCCGTAGGTGCGGAGTATCAGTCGGAAGGTTACGTCTCGGACGCTACCGTGCAGAATCTCCGCGCGGCGCCCTATCCAGTCGCGCTCAGCGGACAGGCGTTGAGTGACGCGTACCCCGCCGCGCTTCTGAATGAATACCTCCCGAGCAGTCCGGCTATCTCGCCGCGAATTTTGCAGTTGGCGGAGAATGCCGCAAAGGGCACCACCAACATGTACGATGCGGCGAACGCGCTGGAGGATTATCTGCGCACGTTCACCTATAGCCTCGAAAGTCCTACGCCGCCGCCCGGAGAGGATGCGGTGGAATATTTCCTTGACACCTCAAAGACGGGATTCTGCTCGTATTTCGCCTCAGCTATGGCGTTGATGGCAAGAGCGCTCGGCATGCCGACACGCTTGGCGCTAGGCTTCACCAACGGTACGTATGATGCAGCCAACCAGACCTATCAGGTGCGCGGCACGCAGTCGCATGTGTGGACGCAAATATACTTCCCACACTGGGGCTGGATAAACTTCGAGCCGACGCAGTCTTTCGGCAAATTCAAGAGGCCGACGGATAGCAACATCGGGCAACCTACGCCGAACACCACACCTGGCTCCGGGACGGCAACGCCTAAACCTAGCCCATCAACCGGGCCGAACGGCGGCGTTGGCGTGCCTGGAATAGGCTCCGGTGGCGGACCTGGGCCTGTGCTCGTCGGGATCGGTCTTAGTCTGAGTGTCGTGCTCGCGCTGCTCTTGCTGTGCGTGGCCGTATTCGGCCTGTGGTGGCGGACGAAGTTTCGAGGGCTTTCGCCTGTCTCGGCCGCGTTTGGACGTCTTTCGCAGTTAGGGTCGTGGGCAGGCGCGCCCCCGAGGCGTGCCCAGACACCGAGAGAATACGGCGAATCTCTCAGCGAGGTCATCCCTGAGGAACGCGCGTCACTTCGGGATTTGAGTGCGCTGTACGCCCGCGAGCGCTGGGGCGGTGGGCTCTCAGAAGAGGCATCGTCGCGCGTTCCTGGCATCTACGCCCAGGTGCGTGAGCGGCTTACAGATGTCGTCATCAAACGGGTCCGTAGCAGCCCAGGGGCGATCCTACGACGACTGAGACGACGTCGCTTGCATGTGCGACAATAGAGGGACGATGAGCTCTCCGTGCTGCCGAGAGTTGGGATGCCGCCTTCGGCTCCATGAAAGGTCGTTCCCGACGTGATTCCCGCTGACATCATTTGCCAGAACTGCGGCTGGAGGAATGAGCCAACGGCGCGTATGTGCGGCGGATGTGGCAACCCGCTTCGCACGACCGATCCCGCGGCGACCGTATATGCGGGCAGCGCCGCCAACACTCAGATCCCGCCCGAGGTGTCGCACGACGCACCGACGCTGCAAGGACAAAGCGCCGGCGTTGCGGCACCACCACTCCCGGCTCCCGGCCAGCCAATGTACCCTCTGCCGACCGATAAGGTAGCGTGGCCGGGTGTGACGACCGGGCGACGGTCCAGACCATCGCGCAACTCTTTGGCGGGAGGAAGCGCACCTTGGTGGCGCATTCCAGCGATCATTGGAGCGGTACTTGTCGTGGTGGCCGTAGGGTCGCTCGGCACCTGGGCGCTTTTCGTTGGCCCTTCGATGCACACTACGTTCGATACGCAGATGCGCACTGTTCTCGATAGTGGGGTATTTGCGAGCTTTTCGGGGACCATTGCCAAGGGCGATCATGCAATTCTTGCCAAGACACTCAACGACCTGGTGGCCAGTCGCGTTCCTAAGGATAGTTCGGTTACCAACATTGTCGTCTCGTTCGCCAACGGCCAGGAAATCGTCTCGTATTCGTTCTGGGGCAGTAGCGGTGTGGTATCGACAAATCTGAGTGTAGTCGACGGGCGCGTTGTCGCGCGGGGAACAAGCGTTGATTGCCCCCTTTGCATGATCGAAAGCGGCGATGAAATGGAAGCCACCTTCAACGACTCTCTAAATCAGATTCCAACGTCTGCCCATGTGACTAGCCTCAAGACGGAGAACGATGCGCTCGTGCTCACTATTGCCTAGCCGCCTCGGCGTGCTCTCTCGGCTCTTAAACGTCGCTATCTGCCATGAACATGTCACTCCCGCAAGCCACATCACGCGGTCGCAATCTGCTGAGAGTGCTCTGAGCCTTTTCGATTGCCGCATCGGCTGGGATGCGACAGAATGAGTGACGAGGATCGCTCTCAAAGTACCGCTTGTGATGGTAGATAGTCTATTCGGCTGGCAACAGGAGTGAGTGAGCATGGCGCAGCTACCTTATCCGACGGCGGAGACGACGACGGGCACCGCAGATTCGTCGCGACCGACGCTGGTGCTCATCGACGGCAACGCGCTCTATCACCGCTCCTTTCATGCTTTCCCAGACGAGATCAGCACGAGCGCCGGTGAACCAACCAACGCCGTTTTTGGCTTCGCGCGCATGATCCTCGATGTGATGCGCTTCATCCGGCCCGACTACCTCGCGATGACATTCGATCGGCCCACGCCGACGTTTCGCCACAAAGCCTTCGGCCCCTATAAAGCACATCGTCCGCCGCTCCCCGACTCGTTGAAGGCGCAATGGCCACGCACTCGTGAGGTGGTGGCCGCTTTTGGTATGCCGGTCTATGAACTCGATGGGTTCGAAGCGGACGACCTTCTCGGCACACTCTCACTACAGGCCGAGCAACAGCGCGTTCGGACGGTGATCGCGACTGGTGACCTGGATACGCTTCAGTTAGTGGACGAGTGGGTGCGTGTGACATTCGCTCGCTCGCCCCGGCGTGGCGAGTTCGAGTACTTCGACGTCAAGGCAGTGCAGGAGCGATACGGGTTCGCGCCGCCGCGACTCGTCGACTACAAAGCGCTGGTCGGTGACAAGTCGGATAACATTCCTGGCGTGCCGGGCGTGGGCGAGAAGACGGCCACAAAGCTTATCGAGCAGTACGGCACGTTGGAAGGAATACTGGCACATCTCGACGAAATACCCGGGCGGACGCAGGCCCTGATTCGCGAGCATGCGGAACAGGCGAAACAGAGCAAGTATCTGGCAACAATCGTACGGAACGCGCCGGTAACATTGGAACTCGAAGCAGCCCGCGCACTCCGCTATGATCCCGACACGGTCCTCAGACTGTTTCGCGAGTTGGAGTTCCACAGCCTGGTGGACCGCTTGCCGCGCCAAGACAGTAGCGGTCAACTGACGATCGGTGCCACGCAGACCGCCGAACCTGTCACGGCAATTCGGCGGCAGACACCGGTAGGCGACACTGTTGCGCGCAAATCGGAGGCTGAGGTACAGCCGAGCCTGTTCTCTGAGGAAGAACTTGAGACCTTGGCAGAGGACGGAGTGGACGTCCCAGCCTCACTACCTCCTGGCCTGAAGCGAGCGTCTGGTGCCCCCACAAACGCTAGCACCAACACGCTGGTCATCGATACGCCCGAGGCGCTGTCTGTGCTCGCACGAAGCCTTGCCACGGCTGATGTGTTCGCTTTCGATCTCGAGACTGACTCGACCAATGAGTTGGTGGCGAACATCGTGGGACTCTCGTTTTCACTGGGCGAAGGCGAGGCGTTCTATGTGCCCGTGGGCCATACACAGGCCGCCGACGGGTCGGAGGTCGGTCGCCAGATTCCGGTGGACCAGGTTCTCGACGCGCTTCGCCCCGCGCTGACCAATCCCGCGGTGGGCAAGGTAGGGCACAACGCCAAGTACGATATGATGGTGCTCGCGCGACACGGCGTCTGGGTAGCAGGTCTCACGTTCGACACGATGGTAGGAGCGTACTTGCTCAATCCAGGCCGGCGTAGCCTCGGTCTCAAGGAGCAGGCGTTCGAGGTGCTCGGCGTCATCATGACCCCTATATCGGAGCTAATCGGGTCGGGTAAGAAGCAGATTACTATGGCGCAGGTTCCCATTGGCCTGGCAGCCGAGTACGCGGGCGCCGATGCAGACATGACGCTGCGCCTACTGCACGCCATTCAGCCACGTCTGCGCGAACGACATCTCGAGTCGCTCATGAACGATGTGGAGCTACCGCTCGTTCCCGTCTTGGCGCGCATGGAGTTATCCGGCATTTTGGTCGATCCAGAGTTCCTGCGCCGTCTGGGGACCGAACTTGACGAGCAGGCGCGAGCCATCGAGCATCGCATCTATGAGTCGCTGGGACATCAGTTCAACATCGGCTCGACGAAGCAGCTCGCGGATGTGCTTTTCGTCGAACTCAAGCTCAAGCGAGGTCGTAAGACGAAGACCGGCTATTCCGTCGATGCGGAGGTGCTTGACAGCCTCACCGGCGAACATGAGATCGTCGATTACATCCGCGAGTATCGGGAATTGGTGAAACTCAAATCGACCTATGTGGACGGCATCCTCGAAGTGGTCAATGCGGATGACGGGCGCGTACACACCTCGTTCAATCAGACGATCGCCGCGACGGGGCGCCTAAGTTCCTCCAACCCTAATTTGCAGAACATCCCTGTGCGGACGGAGACCGGCAGGCGAATCCGCAGGGCCTTCCTTGCCGATCCCGGGTCAAGTCTGCTGGCCGCGGACTATTCGCAGATCGAGCTGCGCATTCTCGCGCACATTACGCACGAGCCTGCGCTGGTCGCGGCGTTCGAGGCAGACGAGGACATTCACGCGGCAACTGCGGCCCAACTTTTCAAGGTGCCCCTCAGCGAGGTGACACCCGATCAGCGACGACTCGCCAAAACGGTCAATTTCGCGGTGCTCTATGGGCAGTCGGCGTTTGGCCTAGCGCGCGTGACTGGCATGCCCATGGGTGAAGCAGCCGAGTTCATTCGCAACTATGACGCGACCTTCCCAATGGTGAAAGACTATACCCAATCGACCTTGAAACAGGCGCGCGAACTGGGATATGTGCAGACGCTGCTTGGGCGCAGGCGGTATTTCGGCGACTTCGCCGCGCTGCCCATCGTTCAACGACAGGCGGCGGAGCGTGAAGCGATCAACATGCCGATACAGGGTACTAACGCAGATATGATCAAGATCGCTATGGTACGGCTCCAGCGGAACCTGACGGAACAGCGGATGGACACGCGCATGATTCTTCAGGTGCATGACGAGCTCGTCTTGGAGGTGCCGGACGCAGAGGTTGAGCGCGCGAGCGGCATGGTGCGAGAGGCGATGGTAGGCGCTCTGGATCTCAGCGTACCGGTGAAAGTGGAGCTCAAACGGGGACGCAACTGGTACGAGGTACAACCAGTCGGTTGACGGTGGTGGCTGGGCGCGGGCGCGCTATGGCTGGGTGACGCGCCGTCGATATGCTTCGATGGCCTCGACGTGTTCGCGGTCGTGATCGGTGAGCCACCAAAGTTGCGCGGTCTCATCCCACCCAGCGGGACCAAGCGGAACTTTCTCGTCGGGGAAGCTACTCAGTGTGGCCATGAGTTCGTCGTAGACCGCATTGAACTCTTGCATGACGTCGACGAGGGGCAAGCGGCGCCGCTCGTTGACACGGGCCGCGTTCCACTCCTCGACGCTCTCGTTGATGATGGGGCCAACATCTTCGCCAGCCGCGGTTCGCAAGAGAACCAGCCGCGTCTCACTCTGCCATGCCGCCAGGTGCGCCAGGATGTCCTTCACGGTCCACTCGCTGGTGACAAGATCCTGGCTCATCTGATCTTCGCTGAGATCGCTAATCGCCGCGTTGAGTTCGGCACGTCCGGCACGCACGCGCTCTAGAAAGTCCTGTTTGCTCACGCGGTTCGCTCCTGGAGGCTGCCGCGCTGGCGTCGGCGCGGGAGGAGGCATCGTTCGGCGTCGAGTATACGGTGAGTAGTTGTGGGCGTCAAGCGCTTGGCTAGGCAGCGGCGGCGGTCGCCAGGACCTGTAGTGCGCCTTCGGCGATGCGCTGCTCGCTGCGTCGGCCGAAGCCGTAGTAGGTGCGCAGGCGCTGCTGCTCGGCCGCCTGCAGCAACTCAGGCACCGAGTGGATGTCGATTGCGCCGGCCAGTCGTAGCGCGGTACGCGGCCCTACGTGGGGCACGCGCATCAGGTCACGCACGTCTTCGGGGAGCGACTCTTCGCAGAGGTCGTCATAGAAGGTCATATGGCCGGTGAGCACGAGCTCGGTGATCTTGGCGCGTAGGCGCTCGCCGAGACCAGGGACAGGGGGCTTTTCACTACGCGCGAAGATCGGTGCGGCAGGCTCCCTGAGGGCAGTGATCCCGCGTGCGGCGTTACGATACGCCTCAATGCGGTAAGGGTTGGCACGCTGCATCTCAAGGATGGTGGCGATATTGAAGAGCACTTCAGCGATACGCTGGTTGCTGACGTGGGCGGGAAGGAGATCATCTACCTGCTCGCCCGGCTCTGTTACGAGTTGCACAGACTGGGTAAATTGGAACATGGCGTCATTCTCTCTGCGGAAACTAACACGCGCTGACTAGGTGTTCGCGGCGACAGGAATACCCTCGAACTGACGTTCTGATTATATCACTTTATGTCGCGTTTCGCAAGGCAAAATGCCTCACGAAGACCGATTTTTTCGCGCTTTGCGACAAGCGACAAGAATTGAGACTCACGCTTTTCGAGGAGTGGTGTGACGTCTGATCATTCTTTCGGAAACCGCACTATTCGGTCGTTTGTCTGCGCCTCGCGATGCGCGCTGGTGTAGCTAACTGGCGGTGCTGCGGGCGAGTGGGATAACGTGGTTGACGGGGCCGGAGCCCATGACGACGACTACATCGCCCGGTTGCCGCAGTGAGCGAAGGAGGGCTGCTGTCTCTTCGTAGGATCCGCCGTAGCGGACGTTCTGGGGAGTTGCGTCAAAGGGCGGGCGGGCGACGATCGCCTGGACGAGGTCGCGCCCGTGGGTGACGCCGAGATCGGCCTCGCGTGATGCCTGTATCTCGACGACGACGACTTCGTCGGCGGCATCGAACGCCTCGGAGAAGGGTTTGAGGAAGCGTTGCAGCCGCGTGTAGAGCGTTGGCTGGAAGACCGCGATGATGCGTCGGCCAGGGAAGCGCTGACGTGTCGTGGCGAGGGTCTCTCGCACCGCGTGGGGATGGTGCGCGTAGTCGTCGATGAACGTGACGTCGCCATCCTCGATGACCTCGAAGCGACGCTTAAGTCCCTTGAATGCCGAGAGCGCGGGGACGAGCGTCGAGCGAGAGACGCCGAGGATGTCGGCGGTTGCGGCGGCGGCCAGCGCATTGTAGGTGTTGTGGCGACCTGGCATACGCAGGGAGACGCGACCGAGAGACGTGCCGTCCAGCACGAGGGTAAATGTGCCGTCACCCGCTGGAGCAAGGTCGGTGGCACGGACCTGCGCCGCGGGGCTGTCGATGCCGAACGTACGAACTGTACCAGACCAGTCGGGACCGAGCTTGCTCACAACGTCCAGGCAACCCGGGCTGTCGGCATTGATAACGAGGGTCGGTGGAAGCACGTCCGCGTTGCGCCTGGACTGATCCATGCCTTGGATAAAACTGACAAACGCGTCGCGAATGGCCTCGTAGGACGGGAAGAACTCGGGGTGATCGTATTCGACGGCAGTGAGGACGGCGACGCGCGGGTGATAGTAGAGGAAGTTGTACTCCCATTCGTCGGCCTCATTGATGAAGAACGATCCGTGGCCGAAGCGTGCGTTGAGATCCCAATCCAGCACAGCCGCTCCGACTTCAACGGTGGGATCGAGCCCACCAGCGATGGCAAGACTGCCGAGCATCGCGGTGGTGGTGCCCTTGCCGTGAACGCCGGCGACGGATACGGCGACTCGCTCGCGCATCAGCGCTCCTAGTAGCGCCTGCCAGCGTACGACGGGTATGCCACGCGTGCGCGCGGCGACGAGTTCGGGCAGATTGGGGTTGCGATGTATCAGGAAGGGTGAAATCACGACGAGGTCGACGCCTTCGACGTGCGAGACGTCGTGCCCGAGAGCGACGGGCGTGCCGTGGCGAGCAAGGATGCGGGTCATGGTAGTTTCGGCGATATCACAGGCGGTGACGTTTGCGCCGCGCTCCTGAGCGAGCCAGAGCGTTGAGGAGAGGCCGCTGCCGCCCGCGCCCACGCCGTGTATACGCTTGCCTTCGATGCCGCCAGCGAGCGCACGCTCCACTGCCTGCTCAGACGTCGCTCGCTCGTCCATTTACGCGTCCTCTAGCTACGGTCATTCGCGATACGCGGTGAGGATATCTCTTCCGCGCCGCTGCATTTTACCATCACGCGGTGTGGCGCTCCACTATGAGACATGAATGGGAGGCGGGTCTGCGCCGTCGCGCACCGCGATCGATGGCCACGTGAGGTGGTAAGTGTTTTTCCGTTTTCTTCCGCTTTTTGCGTCGCAAATATGGAATAGGTGCCGAAGTGATGGCGATCTGCGGTGCGAAGGCGGAAACTCGGTGGAGGGCGGAAGATTTGCTCTCGCTAGGCGACGGGGGCGCGCACTTCGCCGAAAATCGTTGCTATCGCGGAGAAGTTGAACTCATGGGGGTGGCTTTCGAGGTGGTGGAGAGGGTGGGGGATGCAGAAGCAATGCGTGGAGTAAAGAGGCGGGCTATGTGAGCAGAACATTTACTCTAATCTCAGCATATCACGCGATGAGACGAATGGCAAGTCGTGCGGAAGCTGCGACGAATGCCGCGGGTCGGTGTCACGCCTAAAGCGCCGTGATGGGTGCCTCTCGGTTGCGAGGGTGTCGCACAATCTGGGTGTCGAGTGCTTCTATGAGCAGATATGATTACGTGGCGTACGGTGATCGAGATATCGTCGCAGGAACGTTTTAGGACTGCATGTCGGCTCTGTCGGCCCGATGATTATCAGTGGGGTAGAGAAATATCATGCAGGCGCAGAACACGCTTGGCGGCAGTGTACGTCGCGCGTCGTGGCATGTTTGGGTGAAGACGGCGCGACCGATGACACTCACCGCAACTGTGAGTCCGCTGCTCGTTGGCACGGCTGTGGCGGGCTACGAAGGCGCGTTCGAGGTGCCACGCTTCGCGGCAGCGTTGTTGTCGGGCCTCTTTCTGCAGATTGGCGCGAACTTCTTCAATGAGTACTTTGACTACGCCTATGGACTCGACCATGCGGGTTCGCTGGGGGCAAGCACGGTGATCTTCCGGGGCGAGATGACTGCGCGGCAGGTCTTGCTTGGCGGCGTGCTGTCGTTCGTGGTCGCGGCGATGTTTGGCGCCTATCTGATCGCGGCCGTGGGGCCGGCGATTGTGCTTTTCGGCGTAGCGGCGATGGCGATCGCTTATTTCTATAGCGCGAAGCCCTTCAAGTTGGCGTCTCGCGGCCTTGGTGATCCGCTCGTCTACCTGGCGATGGGCCTGTTGATGACCTGGGGCGCGTACTATGTGCAGCTTCAACGCTGGTCGTGGCATGCGTTCGCGGCCAGCGTGCCAGTTGGGCTGCTGGTAGTAAGCATCCTCAATATGAACAATGTTCGTGATTATGAGGATGATCTGGCGGTGGCGAAGAAGACAGTGGTGGTGCGGTTTGGGCGGCTGTTCGGCCAGCGGTACCACGCCGCGTTGCTCTACGGGGCATATGTTGCGACGGCGGTCTTCGCTGCGGTCGGGCTACTTCCACTGGCTTCGCTCGGCGTTGTGGTGACGTTGCCGATGGCGCACCGCCTGGCGCAGGACACGCTCAAAGCCAAAGAGCGGCGCAGCTTTGTGGTCGGTATCAAGCGCACCTCACAACTTCACCTGGTCTTCGGCGTGACCCTCGCAGTCTGCATCGTCATCGCCACGCTTACGCACATGCCGCGCTAATGGATGTGCTTGGAGCAGAATCGATTTCTGGAGAAGCGCGAGACAACCGATCAAGCACGATGCACCTCGCCGCTGGCTAGTCTTCGAGTATCTCGCCCTTCGTGCCAACGACGGCGACGACGTTTCGCGGCGCTTCTGTCGGCTGCTGGCCGAGATACGCCAGTAGGAAGGCGTCGAGAGCGCCACCCAGTACGTCGCGCGGGCGGCCCGTGCGGTGGCCCGTACGAGGATCGCGGACGTATTGCGTCTTGGCGAGATGGTAGACGCGCGCCACTTGATCTTGTGGCACGGGCAGGGCACCATGCCGCGCCCGGCGAGCTTCAAGCAGCGCTAGCGCGGTCTCTTTGCCATGGAGCGCGCGCACACGTACCTGCACGCCACTCGTTGGGTCTGACGCCTCGACGATTTGTGGCTGGTCTGTGCGACGATCACCCAGCACCGTTATCTTCACCCCGTCAGTCACACCCGACGGCTCGGACGGGCCGGGCGACGGCAAGATCTCGACACGGGCGAGTTGGACATGAGGTCGCCGTTGTTGGAATTCGCTCGGCGAGTCACTTTCGCGCTGCAGCTTATGGAGGCCCTCTTCGCCAGCGAGGACGTTCGCGAGGCTGGGGCCGCGCACGAGGATGAGCGCGGCTTCGTCGGTCTCGGAGATCACTTCGACCTCGTGCCCTTTGCGCGAGGCCCAGGACACATACATATCGCGGAGGGTCGCGGGCCAATCGGCCGGTGCCGCGGCGCGCGGCGCGACGTAGCCCGATATGGCGATGAAAACGGCCTCGGTCGCCACGGAGCCGTCGTTGCAAGCGAAGAGCTCCAATTCAGCGAGGGTAAGATCGCGCTGCAGCTGTTCGTAGGTAGTGGCAAGGCGCGCCAGGATCGCTTTGTCGTGGTGGCGGCGCGCCTGATCTAGTTGCTCAACGAGACGCTCGGCGCGGTTACGGAGGGTAACGAAGCGATCGGTGACACGTTCGATCTGGTAGACGCTTGAAAGCATGTGCTTGGCGGCGATCGGGTCGTCCCAGAAGGTAGGGCGGGCGGTTTCGTCGAGCAAGGCTTTGGCGTTATTCGTCAGCGCCTGGTAGCGCTCACCTTCGATATTGGAGAGGATGCGTGCTTGCTGCGCCGCGACAACACCCTGGAGTTGCTTGAGGTCGAGCTTGCGCGTTCGACCGCTCTCATCGTCGGTAATGGAGAGGCGCTCGCGCAGAGCCTCCGGCGTCTCTTCGGGTGGCTCAGCCAGAGCGACGGGATTGATCGGGATCGACGCTGGCACGATGTTGCCGTCGACCACGATCAGTTCCAGCAATTGCTCTTTCAGCGACGGTTCTTCGGCGATGCGGCGGGCTAGAGGCAGGAGCACCCGCTCGTTGACGGCACGCTGCAACGGCCGGGCGCCATGCGCGGGGCTGAAACCGGCGATGACCAGGACGTCAAGGACGTCTTCGCGGAAGTCGAGGAGGATGTCGCGCCGGCGAACGCCCTCACGCAGTAGCGCCTTGCCGAGCTCGCGGCGAGCGATGCGGCGCATCTCCGGTTGGCCGAGCGGTCGGAAAACGACGATCTTGTCGAGGCGGTTGATGAATTCCGGGCGGAAATAGTCATAGACAGCCTGGATGATTTGCTTGCGCCGCTCGACGTCCTGGGCCTCAGTGGTCAAGAAGCCCAGGCTGGTGCGCTCGTCGTTCTGCGTACCGATGTTAGAGGTCATGACGACGATGGTGTTGTTGAGGTAGACGGTCTTCCCCGCGGAGTCGGTCAGCCGTGCGTCGTCGAATGCCTGGAGGAAGAGATCGAAGACATAGGGGCTGGCCTTCTCGATCTCGTCGAGCAAGAGGACGGAGAAGCTCTGGCGCCGCTGCTTTTCGGTAAGTTGCTGCAGAACATCTGGTAAACTGGCGGGCGACTTGTACTCGCTCATGTCGAGCCGGATGAGTTTGTCTTTGCTGCCGAAGAGATATTCGGCGAGCGTTTTGGCGAGTTCCGTCTTGCCGACGCCGGTTGGGCCAACGAAGAAGAGCACGCCCAGGGGCTTGGCGGGATCGTTGAGTTCCGCCTTGAAGAGTGTCACCACGTCGGAGACCGCGTTCACCGCCTCTTCCTGGCCGACGACGCGCTCATCGAAATAGCCGCGGATCTCGCTCTGGTTGAGCGGAATCGTGTCTGAGATGAAACGCTCGGGGAGGCCGGTGATGCGCGAGAATGTCGCGCTGACAGCGTCTACCGTGACGAGCACATCGACGCCGGGAACGCGCGAGATGGTGGCGGCGGCCTCCTTGGCACGCGCCGAGGAGGTTTCATCGAGTAGGTGAGTTGCCTTACCGGGGAACGCCTGATATGCCAGGAATCGGCGTGTCAACTCCATGGCGCGCTCAACGGCGGGCGGCTCGATGCGCACCTTGTAATGACGCTGCAGGTCGCGGGCGACGGCGTTGAGTATGCCGCGCGTGGCGTCAAGGCTCGGCTCTTCGATCGTCACTGTGGCGAAGAGCTTCATCAGCGACTGGTCGTCGGCCAGCGCTCGCGCGCCGTACGTGTCTGGATTGAAATTTTCGGGCGTGGATTCGCCCAGCAGGACGATTTCGTGGCGCTCAAGAAAGGGGCGGAGGAACGTCGAAAAACCGTCTGATTTATCGGAGGCGCGGCCGGCGTCGCGCAATGCCCAGATATCCTCAAAGTAGAGATAGAGGTTGCTCGCGGACTTCACGGCCTCGACCAACTCGCCGAGCCGCGTCTGCCACTCGCCGAGGTACCGCGTGCCGACCATCACTCCTCCAGTGGAAATCGAGACAATGACCTTGCCCGTCGCCCACTCGGGGCACTGGTTGTGGATGATGCGGCCGATCACTTCGTCGAGTACCGCAGTTTTGCCGACGTTCGCTGGGCCGAGCAGCAGCACACTGCGACGGGCTTGCAGCGCCTCGAAGACTTGCGCGATTTCAGTCTCGCGGCCGTAGGCGTGGGCCAATTGTCCGCGTGCGGCGCGTTCCATGAGGTTGGTGGCGCCCAATGATAGCACTTTGTCGAGCGCGGCCTTGTCCGCGTCTTGCGAGTTGCGCGTCACGAGGTCTCCCCAAGGCATTTTTGACAGCGATGCCACGCGGTTCTAGTACACGCACTATTGTCAGTGTATAGTTCTACGAGGCGGCCAGCAAAAGGTTGCGGACGTGCATCGGTTGGCATGGGAAACTAGAGTATGGCTATTCATGAGGGACGGTGCCGGCCTGGCCGGTGAGATGGCGAAACTTGCCCGCGTACCACCGCACTGCGGAAACGTACTCCGCATGACTCCAGGTGAGCGGCGAGACGGAGAGCGGCGCATCGGTATAGGGATCGACCTGTTCGGCGAGGATGCCGCTGGGGAGCGCGTGCGCTCGCACCCAGTCGAGCCAGGGCACGGCTTCATGGAGTTCCTCGAGCGTCTCGGCGCGGGCGATGTGATATTCCGCTAACCAGCAGGCGCAGATGAACCACGGGTTGCCAGGCACGTTAGCGGTATCCTGGCTGACCTGATGATAGTAGTCATTCTCGTAGCGTGCGGCGCCGCCAACGTTCGATTTGATGGTGAGGCGCGTTTGGATCGCCTCCATGGTGCGTGTTATGTGCTCGCCACGAGGGTCGAACATGCCGAACTGGTAGAGGCCGGTGATGCTGGAGTCGATGGTCATGTCGGGCTGAATCGTGCCGTCGGGGAGGATGTTGATCATACGAAGGAAACGCCCGCTCTCCTCGCTCCAGAGATGTTGGAGCGCGGCGTCTTGTATCTCTTGAGCGGCCTGAGCGTAGGTGGCGGCAAGCTCGGTCTCGCCGAACTCGGTGGCGAAACGCGCAGCGGAGGTGAGGCCCGCATAGACGGCGGCGACGGTGTAGGCGTGGATGCCGTGGCGCTCCTCCCACAAGTCCCATGAGGGCGCGGGCAGCTTGGTGTGTGGCTCGCGGAAGCCGACCATGAAATCGGCGGCGGCTTTGACGAGTGGCCTGTAGAGTGGGCGGACAAACTCGACTTCGTGGAAGATGGAGTAATGCTGCCAGAGGGCGTAGACGCACGAGGGCAGTCTCGTCTTCCTGTATGGGAAGCTGGGGCGTGCCATCCGGAGCCATCCAGGGGTGCCAACTGCTGCCGAGAGCGCCTTCGGGCGTGAACTTGTGGAGGAGGTATCCGTCGCGAGTGATGCGATCGGCGCAGAAGTGGAAGAAAGCCGCGGTGATATCGCCGTAGCCGGAGTGGCTGAGGGCGTTGGCGACGAGGGCACCATCGCGAGGCCACATGTAGGCATAACTGTCGCGCGAGAAGGTCCAGACGTCGCCGTCGGTGGCGGCGATGATCGCGCCGTCGTTGTCTATCTGCGTACGGATGACGAGGAGGCTACGCTTGTAGAGGTCGATCAAATCGGGCGAGAGGTCGCAGTGGTCCGCGTTCTTGGTGTTGACCCAAAGATGCCAATAGTTGTGCGTTCGCGTCAGTAGGCTTTCAGGGCCGCGCTCGTGGACGAGCGCATCAAGCGCCTCGACGTCTTGGAAGCGGGCGCCGAATGCCAGCCAGGTATAGCACGTGGCGAGCCCACCCGCGGGCAGCGTGCCGATCTGAAAGCCGGCGCAACTATCTACTGAGCCCTGAGTGATCGGGTTGCCGCCAAGGGCACCGTCTTCGGCGTCCTTCCAGGTGCCTTGCTGGCCGTTGACTTCTTTCTGTCCGGTGGCCCACTGCGAAATGCCGTAGCGGGCGAGGCGCGCTTCTTCGGGGCGTCCTTCGAGGTCTTCGCCGATCAAGCCGTTCACCAGGATGTAGCAATTGTCCTTATAGGCGACGAGCGCTTTGAGTCGTGGCTGGTAGTAAACGGTGTTGGCGCCCTCACTCTCGCCGATGTGCCAGTCGTGGTGGGTAAAGAGGCGGATTTCGCGCGGGTGGTCGGCATCGTTGGTGAGGCGAAAGCGGCGCACGAGGATGTCGCGGTCGAAGTCCACGGCGTCGGAGCAGGTGAGGCGTAGTTGTAAGCGTGGGTGCACCAGAGTGACCTGGGTGATCAGGGAGTCTGGCTCGTAGCGCAGGTCGCGCTGCCACTCGTCGTCTGCGAACCATGAGAACGCGCCATCCACCCAGATGCCGGTTCGGTTGGCATGCCCCTCCGAGTTGTTGCGGAGGCCGACGTGCGGCCAGTAAAGGTCGCGCAGCGTGTAACGGTTGTCGAAGTTGACCAGCAGGCGTCCGTTGGCAAGCGGCAGATCACGCGGCATGGGGCACCTTCCGAATCCGTGGCAGTAAGGGGGGTGAGGCGCAGACGAGGGGTTGCTGTGCGTCCACCCAATCATAGCGCGGCTGGTGGCGGGCGCGCACTGCCTCCCGCCAGGCAATCGCCGCGATGGTAGACGAGCATGCTTGCTATGCAGATTTGCGGGACATGCTGAGAGTGCCCTACACCCGAAACACGGCTTTCGCCAGCAGGCCAATCACCGCGCGTCGTCAATCCAGCGTCTGCGTTCGACGATTTCACGACGCATCATGGCGACATGGGCCGCGGGACCACCGAACGCGGTGAAGCCAAGCCGAAGGAATACCGTGGCGACCTCGCCGAGATGGCCGTGCCGAGCGGCAGTTGGTGTCTTGGTGTCGCCTTGTGTGGGTGCGGTCATGTGCCCACCGTTCACATATCATCTGATGACGCATTGGAAGTATACGGTGGCGCGAGCACCACCAGCGCTAGAGTTCCCTGCGTCGGCCAATCTTGCGGCGAGGGTTAGACGTGGAAATGGCTGGTTCCGCGAGAGCGATGCTACACTCTGCGTGGGCGCATTCAGAGGCATGGGCGGGAGGGTCTGAGCGGGTGTCTACAGGCTATGAACTGGCGCGGATACGGCTGCGGGGCTGGTACGCCATAGTCGCGGGCGTGCTGTTGCTCGTCGGTGTTCCATTGCTCGAAGGGGCATTTCTCGCGCCTCTGGGCTATATCGATGCTGTGAACGCGGTGGCGGCGCACAAGTCTTTTGCGCCGCTGGTGGAGTGGCTGGCGCTCGATCCCGGCCCGGATCTCGCGCTGCATGTGGTGGAGGCGGCGCCATTCGTGCTGGTGCTGGCATTACCACGCGCACTCCGTCGAGTGTTGCCTACGCCGTCCAACAGATGGAGTGTGTTGATGGTGTGGACGGGTCAGATAGGCTTTGCCTGCTACGCGGTGGCGCTGATTGTCGGCCTTTTCGCGGGGCTCGCCGCCGGCAGCACAGCGGGTATCGGCACTGCGGCGGCTATTAACTCAGCGGCAGCGACCTACGCCAACAGCTTCGCCATTCAGAATTTGCTCTCGCACGTGGTGGGTGGGCTTCTGGTCGCGCTGTGCATCTTGTTGACCGGCGTGCGAATCGCGCGAGTCCAGAAGGTGCGCGTCTTCCCAGATTGGCTTGGATTCCTGGGCCTCTTTCCCGCGGCGCTGTTGACGGCGACCGCATTCGAGTTCGTCGGTCAGCCGGCCCAGGTAGAGGCACCGCTGGCGGCACCCGCGTTGGCGTTACTGGCTCTGTGGTTCGCGGGAATTGGCTATTACCTCGCGCGCCTGCACACTTTGGCTGAAGGCTAACACAGCATCGGGAGGCGCGCCTGTTGTCGATCAATACACTGGCGTAGGCCCTGGGGGACTTTTACGGCGTATCAGGGCGGTGCGTCAGCATCAGTGGGGATGGGGCCGCGCCACTTGAAGGCCCCCACGAGGTTCTCCGGCGCAAGATTCGCGCAGCGAGTGAGGGTGAACGCTGCGGCCACGCCTGTCCAATCAGGCCAGTTAGTGTGGCCAATCGCGGTATTGGGTGGTCTGTTGCTGTCGCGAGCCGCCGATAAGCCTGCCCAGCAGCGCAAGGACGAATGCGCCGAGGAACGCGACCGCCGTCGTGCCGAAAAACCCGAGTTGAGACGGCAGACTTACCTGAAGAACGCTGAGCAGAAATACGCCGACCGCCGCTCCAATGAGCCCTAGCACGATGTCTCCGAAGCAGCCGAAGCCGCGTCCTCGTGCCAGCGCACCCGCGAGCCAACCGGCAACGAGCGACGCAAGTACCCAGGAGCAGCAGCCACCGGGATTGAGATCCACGTTGGCGACGGAGTAGCCCAAGACCGAGACGAGATGCTGCGGCACGGCGTGTTCTCGCTTTCGTGTCGCGTCAGGAGGACGCGGTTGGTTCCTCACACTGTACGTCGGGCGCTGCGGCAAGTTGCAGCGCGAGGCGAGCGCGGCGAGGCGATCACGCTCACAGGGAGGTGGTACGAGCGCGCGGGTTTTCTCTCGGCGGCGCAGCGTCTAGAGGGCTCAGACGGCGTGAGCGTCTACGCGTTTTGGCTGATGAAGTCGGCGACGACTGCGGCCAACTCGTCGCCCTTGTCCTCCTGAAGAAAGTGACCCGCGCCGACGATGGTGGCGTGCGGTTGTCCGTTGGCGCCGGGAATGCGCTGCTGGAGGACGCGGTCGGCGCCGCGGGTGATCGGGTCGCCATCCGAGAAGGCGGTGAGGAAGGGCTTGGTCCAGCGTTCGAGGACGCGCCAGGCGCTGCGGTTTGGCTCTGAGGCAGGGTCGTCTGGTGTAGTGGGCACGAGGAGGGGGAACTGGCGGGCACCCGCGAGGTAGCGTTCGTCGGGAAATGGCGCATCATATGCGGCGATGACTTCGGGTGAAAGCTCGGTCTGGCAGCCGCCCTTGACGATGCCTCCGGCGCGGAACGAGGGCGACTCCTGCGAGTAGCGCTGCCAAACGCGAAAAGCGCGACCGGGATCTACGTCGCCGGTCGGCAGGAATGTGTTGGCGGCGACGATTCGGGCAAAGCGATCCTCATGCTCGGCGGCGAGTCGCAGACCGATCAAGCCACCCCAATCTTGGCAGAAGAGCGTGATCGCTCCCAGGTCGAGGGCGTCGAGCAGACCGGAGATCCAATCCATGTGGCGCTGGTAGGTGTAATCGTCGCGCGCAGCGGGTTTGTCGGAGCGGCCAAAGCCAACGAGATCCGGGGCGATGACGCGATGGCCAGCGGCGACCAGCGGCGGGATCATTTTGCGGTAGAGATACGACCACGAAGGCTCGCCATGGAGTAAGAGGATCGGAGCGGCGTCCACCGGTCCCTCATCCAGGTAATGTATGCGCACGCCGTCGACCTCGACATAGTGCGGCGCGAACGGGTACCCAGGAAGGTTCTCGAAGCGGTCGTCGGGCGTGCGTAAGAGATCCACGTCTGGCCCCAATCGCTGACGGAGGCAGAGAGCAGCGAAGAAGGTGGAGTGGCCGAGAGTTGCATTACGCTGCATCAGCGCTTCGGTAAGGGCGATGTTTCGCGCCCGCTGCGGCCGATATGCGACTCGGCTGTTCTCCGCATCCTCAGGCCACTCGCCTGCCTACGTGCGGATTCGACGGCGTTAGCGACCGCCGCCTTGCTGATAGCGCTGGGCCACCTTGTCCCAATTGAGCACGTTCCACCACGCGGCAAGGTAATCCGCACGGCGATTCTGGTACTTGAGGTAGTAGGCGTGCTCCCAGACGTCGTTGCCGAAGACGGGGAACTGGCCGTCCATCAGCGGACTATCTTGATTGGCGGTGGAAATCACCGAGAGTTTACCATCGCTGCCGAGGACGAGCCACGCCCACCCAGAGCCGAACCGCTTGGCCCCGGCATCGTTGAATGCGGCCTTGAACTGGTCGAGTCCGCCGAAAGTCGCGTTGATTGCGTTGGCGAGCGCTCCGGTGGGCTGCTGGCTGCCGCCGGGAGTCATGATATCCCAGTACATGCTGTGGTTCGCGTGGCCACCGCCGTTGTTGCGTACGGCCGTGCGCACATTCTCGGGTACTGCGTTGATGTTGCGCAGGAGGTCCTCTACCGAGGTGTTCTCGAACTGCGTCTGGCCTTGCAGGGCGTTGTTGAGGTTGGTGACATACGCGGCATGGTGCTTGTCGTGATGCAGGTGCATCGTCTGCTCATCGATGTGCGGCTCGAGCGCGTTGTACTCGTAGGGGAGAGGTGGAAGCTCAAATGCCATGTGACTTTCCTCCGCCGCAGCGCCGCCCCTGCTCGTCGCGTGCGCGTGGCGAGGCGGATCGCAAGGCTCATCAGTACCGGATGCGGCTTCAATGCCGTCCGCAGAGACAGATAGTCCGAAAGAGGGGAGGTGTGTCAAGATGATCACCAGCGATCGGCGTAAGAGCTGGCAAAACGTACAGGAGGCGGGCCTGTTCGGTCGTCAGTCGCCGGTGCGCATCATGACTGCGCCGAGGCCTGCTGCACGGAGATGTTTGCTCGGACCCTGCATGCTGGGAGGTCTCGAAGCAAAGTCGTCGGCTAGAGTGATGGCACGGCGGCAGTGCTACGCTCGATCATGGTGCCTGCACCTTCGTGGGTGAGCAGCTCGCGAAGGAGTACGTGGGGCTCGCGACCGTCGACGATGTGGACGCGCGCGGTGACGTCGAGAGCTCTGAGGCACGCCTCGGCTTTGGGGATCATGCCACCGGAAATGGTGCCATCGGCGATCAGATCGCGGACCTGTTCGCCAGTTAGCACTGAGAGGAGGCGTCCCGCGCGATCGAGGATTCCCTGGGTATCGGTGAGATAGAGCAATTTGGCGGCGCTGAGACCGCGCGCGAGGTCGGCGGCGGCGTCGTCGGCGTTAATGTTGAGGATGTCGCCCGATTCCGAGAGCGCGAGCGGTGCGACGACCGGAATGTAGCCCTGAGCGCTGAGCGCTTCGATAGGGCCGGGATTGACGCTGGTCACCATGCCAACATAGCCGAACTCTGGAGCTATCTGGCGCGCGACGAGGAGCGATCCGTCCAAGCCCGAGAGACCTACCGCGCGGCCACCAAGTTGACCCACGAGGCAGACGAGTTCGCTGTTCACTTTGCCGATAAGCACCATACGCACGACTTCGAGCGTCGCGGTGTCGGTGACGCGCAAGCCACGCTCGAAGCGCGGGGGAATGCCCAATTTCGTCAGCCAGTCAGAAATTTCCGTGCCGCCGCCGTGGACGAGCACGGGGCGCGCGCCGAGGCCGCGCAGCCAGACGATATCTTCCAGGGCCGCGCGTTGATGTTCGAGCGTGCTGCCGCCGAGCTTGATGACAATGGTGTGCCCACGGAGGGCGTCAACGTAGGGCAATGCCTCGTTCAACACCTGGGCAATGACTTCATGTGTGCCAATTTTGCCGGCCTCGGCGAGGTCTTGCACGGTGGTGGCGGGTCCGTCGCCGATCACGGGTAGACTCCCTCTAACGGTATTCCCGAAGTCTCCGGCAGTCCGTACATGACGTTGGCGCATTGAACCGCCTGACCAGCCGCGCCCTTGACGAGGTTGTCGAGCGCGCTGATAACCACAAGGCGACCACTCTGAGAGTTGACGGTAGGGTAGACGAAGCAAAGGTTCGAGCCAAAGGTCCATTTGGTGTGGGGTGGCGCTGACGCAAGGTGGACGCAGGGTTCGGTGGCGTAATCATCGGTATATGCCGCGGCCACGTCTTCCGCGCTCACGCCATCGCGAAGCGTGGCGTAGCACGTTGCCAGGATGCCGCGCGTCATCGGCACGAGGTGTGGGGTGAAGGTGAGCGTGGGTCGCTTGAGCGAGTATGTGGCAAGCTCTTGCTGAATCTCTGGCGCATGGCGGTGGCCAGTGAGGCCATACGGTGCCACGTCTTCGTTGGCTTCGCTGAAGTGCGTGTCGAGCCGTAGGGTACGGCCAGCGCCACTGATGCCGGTTTTCGCGTCTACGATGACATCGGAATCGATGAGGTTGTGACGAAATGCCGGGGCGAGAGCCAGCAGCGCCGCAGTGGGGAAGCAGCCGGGGCAAGCGACGAGGCGCGCGGCGGGAAGCGTATCGCGGGCGAACTCTGTGAGGCCATAGACCGCCTCTTCGAGCAGCGCCGGTGCGGGATGCTGGTAGCCGTACCACTGCGAATACAACGCGGGATCGCGGAGGCGAAATGCCGCGGAGAGATCGACGACACGGCGCCCTGACGCCAGGAGTTCTGAGGCGATTTCGGCACTGGCATGATCGGGCAGCGCGAGGAAGACGAGCTCGGCACGCTCTACGCGTTCGCTGAACACGAGGTTGGTCGCCGACACATGCGGAAATACGTCGGCCACGCGTTTTCCAACGCCGCTGCGTGCGGTCACTTCGATGACGTCGAAGCGCGGGTGGCGGAGGAGCAGACGCAGTAATTCGACGCCCCCATAGCCGGAGCCGTTGACCACCGCAACACCGATGCGCGCCTCGTTCGCCATGGATGTCTCGCCGTCTTCATACAAGCATGTGAAGCGCGCGGAATGGCGCGCCAAAAGACGCAAGGCGCACGCCTGGGGGAATCGTCAGTCCCCGCCGGTCGTGCGCCGTTGCCCGAAGCCCGCGTGCAATATCGCGTATTGTACCGCATTTGGCGGGAGTCGCAATGTGGTAGGACGGCGATCGTTTCTGGTGTTTGACGGCGCTGGCGATTTGGGATGATAATGCAGGATGCGTGCTGAGCGCGCGAAGTATGGAGACCGCCGTTGTGAGAATTTGCCTCGCTCTCTTGATGTTGCCCGAACACGCTTCGAGTTTCGCCACACGCCGACCGTGTTGTTCGTGTAGCCGCGCCCGTCGCTGATGCGCACGCTTTCGCAGCGCGCATGGAGCCGCGTTTCTGCCGCCAGGCGACGGGCGCTTCCCCAGCCATGATTCCTCAGAGATGCCTCTCCGCGAACTGTCCTCTGGCGTGGCACCGTCAACGCGGAATGTGCCGCGGCACGTATCTCGCACGAGGATAGCCGCGAGAGGTAGCGTATCGACCGCCGAGGCGGATGGCACACGAACCACGGAGAACCAATCTGATGTCGAGTATCCACGTCTACAATACCGAGTCTGGTCGCGACGAGCACTTTGAACCTATCGGCACGCCCGTGAGAATGTACGTCTGCGGGCTGACGCCGAAGAACGAGCCACATTTGGGACATGCGCGCCTCTTTGTGGTGAATGATACGGTGCGGCGCTATCTGGAGTATCGCGGCTTTGCCGTCGACTACGTACAGAATTTCACCGATATTGACGACAAAATCATCGACGCTGGAGCGCGAGAGGGTATCCCTCCGTCGCAGGCTGCGCGTCGCTATATGGAGTCGTACTTTCGCGAGATGAGCCGACTCAACGTCCGGCAGGCCGACAAGTTCACGCTTGTGACGGAATTCATTCCTGAAATCATCGCGTTTGTTCAGGGATTGATCGATACGGGGCACGCCTACGCCATCGAAGGCGGCGACGTGTATTTTTCGGTGCCAAGCTTCAAAGATTACGGCAAGCTCTCCAAGCGCGATGAGGAGGCGATGCAGTCAGGTGCGCGCATCGAGCCGGATGAGCGCAAGCATGATCCTCGCGACTTTGCCCTGTGGAAAGCGGCAAAGCCGGGCGAACCGTCGTGGCCGAGCCCGTGGGGACCGGGGCGGCCAGGCTGGCACATCGAGTGCTCCACCATGGCGGTAAAGACGCTCGGCGAGCAGATCGACATCCATGGTGGCGGCTCCGACTTGATCTTCCCACACCACGAAAACGAGATCGCCCAGACCGAGAGCCTGACGGGCAAGGCGCCATTCGCGCGCTACTGGCTGCATACCGGGATGATGAGTCTGCCCGCCGAAGATGACGCCGATGGGCCGCAGAAAATCGCACACTCGGGCAAGTTCATCACTATTCGGCAGACGTTGGAGGACGGCGGCATTCCCGCGCCAGCGCTGCGCACCTATTTGTTGAGCCTGCGCTACCGCGACACGCTGATCTTCTCGGAGGAGTCGCTGCGGGCGACGGTTTCGCGCTGGCGGCGCTGGGCGGAGGCTAAGGCCACGCTCACCCGGCTACTCAGTTGGGCCGAACCGCACGCCGCCGTGGGCGAGCCCGCCGCGACGACTGCCGCGGAGCAGACGCTTGTCGAGGCGCTCGACGTGAGCAAGACCGAGTTCATCGCGGCGATGGATGATGACTTCAATACGTCGCGTGCCTTGGGGGCGATCGACGGCTTGGTACACGCCATCAACGCATACGCGCATGGCTTGGGCGGCGAGCCCAGTGCCGCGACGTTTGGCACGTTACGGAAAGCGCTGGCGACCTTAGAGGAGCTGACCGGCGTGCTTGGTATCGCGCTGGAAGAGACGTCGCGCGACGACGCGCTCAGCGAAGAGCAAGTGCAAGCGATAGAAGCACTACTCGCCGAGCGCGAGACGGCGCGGAAGGTGAAAAACTGGGCGGAGGCGGATCGCATCCGCAAATCGCTTGAACAGGATTATGGCGTTGCGCTGAAGGACACTCCACAGGGAGCGACCTGGACAGTGCGTAAGTAGTCGGGATCCGCGTCAAGCATCACGAGGTGTGACGACACGGGGCCGCGCTGAGAGGGCGGAGCAATGGCGGATTACATTTGGGGCCGATACCCCGTCCTCGAGGCGTTGCGCTCAAAGCGGCGCGTGCATCGCATCATGGTGGCGCAGGGGCCGCGCGATGCGTCGCTGACGCAGGTGGTCGACCAGGCGCGTCGCGTGGGCGTAGCCGTCGAGACGGTATCACGTCGCCACCTCGACGATCTCAGCAAGAATTCGAATCACCAGGGCGTCATGGCGGTGGCCGAGGCGCGGCAATATGCCGATCTCGACGACATTCTACGGCGAGCGGAAGAACTTCACGAGGAGCCGATGGTGCTCGTGTTGGATGCCATTCAGGATGTGCAGAATCTTGGCTCGCTGATCCGCACCGCCGAGATCGTCGGGGCACATGGTGTGGTGATTCCAGAGCACCGCGCGGCTGGCCTGACGCCAGCGGTGGACAAGTCTTCCGCGGGGGCGGTCGAGTTTCTGCCAGTGGCGCGCGTGACCAATATCACGCGGACGCTGGATGAACTCAAGCGGCGCGGTCTGTGGTGTATTGGGCTCGATGGCTCGGCGAAGGAACGCTACGATCAGGCAAATTTGAAGGGGCCTATCGCGCTGGTGGTTGGCAACGAAGGCAAGGGCATTGGTCGGTTGGCGCGGGAACACTGCGACGTCTTGGTCAGCATTCCGATGCGTGGGCATGTGGGATCGTTGAATGCCTCAGTTGCGGGGTCATTGACGCTTTACGAGATTTGGCGACAGCGCGGTTGGAATATGCCTGAGCAGTCTGCCGAGGCGTCTGAGGGTTCGGATTCATAGGACCGGCGCGGAACACGCTTGCCTTTTCGCTGTCGCGAGAGCATACTATTTTGGCCCTGTGAGCCAGCACGGGCACGGCGTGTGCATGCGCGCCGCGACTGACACACGGGCGCGCGAGTGGCGATGTTTCGGCGGTTCTGCCGGCATCGCGCCTGGGTGGTGGGGAGGCAGCGATGACTGGGGAGCCGCGGCAGCCCAGCTATATGGACCTTTCGGATGGGCAGCAAGTTCGCTTCGGTGGCCAATGCGGTATTTGCGGTGCACAGTACGCGTCGCGTCCAATTCTGACGCAGGGGGCCACGGGAGCCCCGATCCGCGAGATGCGAAAGACTGCGCTCGCCCAATTCGATGTCGCGTGGCGCGATCTGCAGGTCAGTTGTTATCGCTGCGGTCGCGGTGCGTGCCCGGAGTGTTGGGACGCCGAGAGTCGCATGTGCGTGGAGTGCGCAGATGCGCGCGGACTGGCGCGGGCGCCCTTCTCTCCGCCCACGCAGGGCCCACTCGTGGATGGCCGTCTGGTGCTGACCGATCGCGGCAAATACAGCAGGGTCGCACAGCCGGCGTGGGTGGGGAATCTGATTGCCTCGGGGCAGGGCACTAATGCCGGCGACCCGGCGCCGGCCGAGGTCGATCCCTCGATGCAACCCTGGATGCTCGCACTGACAACGACGGGCGATCACGCTCGCGAGGTGTACCCCGGTGCCCCCATCGTGCCGGCGCCAGCGCGTACGCTCGCCAGCGAACTTACGGAGCAGATTCCCACCGCGCCGAATTCGCAGCCGTTGCCGCCTCCCGTTCTGCCGCCCGATGAGGGAAGCACGTCGTTCGGCGGCGCTGGTGTGTACGCTGTCGAAGGCAATGCGAACGGCGCGATGGTCGCGTGTCCACGCTGCGGCACGCCGAACTACGACTTTGTGACGCAGTGTACCGCTTGCCAACTGCAACTCGTGCAGATCTGCCCGAATTGTGAGAAGCTCAACGCTGGACAAGCGGTGCTATGCGCATCGTGCGGCGCGGGGCTCTCCAGGCCGCGTGGCTGGTCCGGCGTGCTTCCACCACTCTCGCCCGACATCCTGGCGGCGACGAAGCGTGACGTTTCCGGGAGTGGCACCGGACAGGCACCTGGATCAGCACTCGTCGACGCGGGGGCGCGACCCAGTCACCAAGAGGGCACGGTGAGCACCCGGATCGTGCCGGTGACGCCAAGGCCGTACGGACTGGCACACGCAGCCCCAACATATACCCCCGGTGGCATGGCACCAGTCGCCACCGTTCCCCCGCCACCACCCGAACGCGGCAAGCGACGCCGGGTCCTGGCCGCTGCGGCGAATGGCGGCTCCGCAACTGCCGCTGGCGGCCACATGCTCAGCGAAGTGCTCTATCCCGCGGCGCCGATGGGGCGAGTGGCGAAAGTTGCTGCTGTGCTCGACCGCCTCTCGGGATGGATACTGCTGTTGGTCGTGGCGCTCTTCGTCGGCATGATCGTCGCCGCGGAGGCCTCAACCAGCGCGAACGCGGCATTGCGCGGTATCATCCATATCGACATCCGCCAGATGCTGGCGCAGTTCGCCAGTCAGATGCAGATGTTGTGGCAGCGCCTGCACCACTGACGCGCCGCTGCCTGGATCGTGGGGCGTAGCGACCATCGCGATACGGAGCGGTACATGGGCCCCCGTACTATCCTTATTGACGGCTACAACGTGATCCGTCGAATACCGGCGCTTGCCGCCGCCGAGCGCGTCAATCTGGAAGCTGGTCGCGCCGCGCTGCTGAGCCAACTTGTCGCGCGTTATCGACACACGCCCCACACGGTGATCGTGGTCTTCGATGGTGATGGCGCGGTAGAGACCAGCGAGCCCATTGCGCGCAAGATGCGCGGGCGGATCATCTTTAGTCGTTGGTCGGAGTCGGCAGACACCGTGCTCAAGCGCATCGCGGCCGAGGAGTGTGCACGCGGCTCTGTGGTGGAGGTGGCGACGGATGACATGGATGTGCGGCACGCGGTCCAGGGGATAGGCGGCGATGTCGCGCCGGTTGACGAACTACGCCGCAGACTGAATGCGCCGCCGAAGAGTCTGGAGCGACAGGCGAGGCATCGGGCCTATTTTCGCAAGAAATGGGAGTCGGAGTCAGAGCGCTGATACGCCGGAGATGCGTAGGCGAGGTTCGGCTCTCTGGATGGCGAACGTGCGCAGTGGCGCGGTTTGAGAGGGGACACGATGTCACTTCTGAACGAGGACGCCTTGCGGGCGGAGTTAGAGACGCTGGCGGGGTGGTCGGTGGATGCTGGTGAGCTGGTGAAGCGGTACAGGTTCGCGTCGTTCGCTGATGGCATCGCCTTCGTGACGCGAGTGGCAACGCTGGCCGAAGAGGCGGGACACCACCCAGATATCGACATTCGCTATTCGGAGGTGACGCTGCGGCTCTCGACCCACTCTGAAGGCGGCATCACGCAACGAGACGTGGACTTGGCGTGGCGGGCCGACGGCGTCGCCCAGGTGTAGCCGCGAGCGATGCTGTAGCGACCCGCGCGCCGAGAGTCGAAGGAGGACGGCGGCGCGTCACTCTACGCCGATATCCCAGGCTTGTTCGAGATCCTCACGGGAAAAGGCTTTGAAAGCCATCATCGTCTGCGTGCGCGATATGGCGTCGAGTGCGATCATGCGTTCGGTCACGACCTCCGCCAGGTCTTCATAGCGCGCGAGATGGAGGACGGCAACGAGGTCATACTCCCCGGTGACGGAATAGACTTCGGCGACACCGGGGATGCGCAACAACGCTTGGGCCGTCGTGTTCACGGCGTCGCGACGCACGTTGAGCAGCACTAGCGCCGAGATCATCGTGCTCCCTCCTGGAAGTTGAGTTGATCACGCTGTGTTACACGCTGACCGCTCGCTGTGCTGTCGTGCTGCGCCGCGCTACGAGGCCTGGGCGGCGCGGTCACGAAGCTCGCGGCGCAGCACTTTGCCCGTCATATTCTTGGGCAATTCGGCGACGAACTCGATCTTGCGCGGGCACTTGAAGACGGCGATCTCGTTGCGGCAGAAGTCGATGAGCTCCTGCGCAGTGGCGGTCTGCCCCTGCTTGAGGACCACGTAAGCCATTACCGATTCGCCTTGATACGGATCGGGATATTGCACCACGGCGGCATCGGCGACGGCAGGGTGGCGGAAAAGCGTCTCCTCGACTTCGCGCGGATAGACGTTGTAGCCGGAGACGTTGATCATGTCTTTCTTGCGATCGACAATGGTGAAGTACCCGTCGGCGTCCATCGTCGCCAGGTCGCCGGTATGCAGCCAGCCATCTTGCAGCGCCTCGGCGGTTGCCTCGGGCTGGTGCCAATAGCCCATCATGACATTGGCGCCGCGGCAGATCAACTCACCCATCTCGCCAACCGGGAGCTCGTTGCCTTCGGCGTCGACGATCTTTACCTCGACGCCAGGAATCGCCGGACCGACGGTGCCCGGTTTGACCACTGGACCGGCGGCATTCGAGGTCACCACTGGCGACGCCTCGGAGAGGCCATATCCTTCGCTGATCGGCGTTCCGGCAAGGCCCTGGAAGCTTTCGAGCACGCGAACGGGCAGCGCAGCCGCTCCCGAGGCCACATAGCGCAGCGTGGAGACCTGGTATTCGCCGATGTTGGGCATCTGCACCCAGGCGACGTACATCGGCGGGGCGCCGTATAGCACAGTGCACTTGTATTTCTGCACGACTTCGAGGCTGCTTGCCGGCTCAAAGCGCTCGATGAGGGCAATAGTAGCGCCATTCATAAACGTGAGGTTCATGCCGACGTTCATGCCGTAGATGTGGAAGAGCGGAAGGGCCAGCCACACCACGTCCGTTGGCTCGGTGCGCACATTCGGGATCTGCATACACTGGTCGCAGTTGGCGATCAGGTTGCGATGGCTGAGCATCGCGCCTTTGGGGCGACCCGTCGTGCCGGAGGTGTAGCAGATGACGGCAACTTGCTCTGGATGAACCTCAACAGTGGGCGCCGTGGTGGAGGCGGCGCCGACGGTGTCGGCCCAGGTGAGGGCACCGGGCAACGCCTGTGGCGAGGCGACGATCACCGAACGGACGGAAGGCACGTTTGCGGCAGCGGCGAGCGCCGTCTGGGCGAAGGGTACGAAGGTCAGGAGCGCCTTGGCGCCAGAGTCCTGCAGGATGTACTCGACTTCTCCGGCTTTGTAGAGCGGATTCATCGGCACAACGGAGCCGCCAGCCTTGAGGATGCCGTAGTAGGCCTCCATGAAGAGCGGCAGGTTATGCATGAGGAGCGCGACGCGGTCGCCCGGCTCGACGCCTTGCGCGATGAGCGCGTTCGCCACCTGGTTGGCGCGGGCGTTGAGCTCCGAGAAAGTGGTCTGTTGATCTTTGAAGATTACCGCAGTCTTGTTGGGATAGCGCTCGGTCGTTTGCGCCAGCATTTGGCCCAGATCCATGCATCACCTCGCGTCTGTGCGTGCGAACGGAGACGTGGGTCGCTTCAACGCGACACGTCTCTCACATGAGAATACCGGCGGGACCGCCCGCGACGTAAATGACCTGGCCGCTGACGTAGCTGGCGTCCTCGGAGGCAAGAAAGGCGATGACGCTGGCGACCTCGCCAGGCTGCCCGACGCGTCGCAAGGGGATCATCTGCGAGGCGCCGGCTTCGAACGCCTCCATGGAGACGCCCATACGCGCGGCGGTGGCTCGCGTCATGTCGGTTTCGATGAAGCCGGGGGCGACCGCGTTCACCGTGATGCCAAACGGCCCGAGTTCGATTGCCATAGTGCGGGTCAGCCCTTGCAAGCCGGCCTTCGCCGCAGAGTAGTTTGCTTGCCCACGGTTGCCAAGCGCGGAGGTCGAAGAAAGGCTGATGATGCGCCCATATTTTCGCGGCGTCATCACTGCCTGCGCCGCCCGCGCGCAGAGGAAAGCGCCGCGGAGGTGCACGTTGAGCACGCGTTCCCACTCGTCATCAGTCATCTTGAAGAGCAGGTTGTCGCGGATGATGCCCGCATTATTGACGAGAATGTCGAGCTGGCCGAAGCGTTCAGCTACCGCGTCGACGGTGGACTGGACTGAGGCGCTGTCGGCTACGTCGCAGGTGAGGGCGATAGCTTCTCCGCCTGCCTGCACGATCTGCGCGGCCGACTGTTCGGCCCCGGCGGCGTCAAGGTCCGCGAGCGCCACGCGCGCGCCGTCCGCGGCGAGTCGGTGGGCGGTTGCGGCGCCAATGCCGCGAGCAGCTCCCGTGACGAGGGCGACGCGCCCATCAAGACGACCCATATGAGCCTCCAGAAGCAGGGCAGGGTAGGCGAGTCGAGCGTATGGCTTGCTGGCTCGCGGTGTGCAAAAGCATACGGTGCGGTGGTGGGCGTGTCAAGGCGCGACGCGCGCACGTGCGTGGGTATCGCTGGCCGCCACGGAGTCTCTATGCTTTTGGCGGAAGAAGCGACGAGCGGGGCGCAGGTCGCGCGCGTGGTCGAAGTGCAAGCAAATGGCGGCGTGAGGCCGGTGAGTATAGGCGTGTCCGCTGAGGATTAATTTCCGTTTTCTTCCGCTTTTTGGTCGGAGATCACGTTCCGGGGGCGAATTTGTGGGCTTCACCAGCCAGGGCGCGGAAAAGCGGAAATTGCGGCAGGGGAAATTGACTTCAAGTTCGACGTCCCGTCGGCGAAGATGCAGCCAGCGCTACGGCAATCGGAGGAGTGCACGGGTTGGCGGCGTCGTCGGAGCGGCGAGTGGGTAGGCGTGGGCACAGGAGGATCTCGGTAGTCATTTCGGCAAGCCAACGGGGGAGATAGTGTTGGGCGAAAGGGGGGATGATCGTGACGAAAGATTGACCAGAAGGCCGAATCGTCTATAGAATATAAGTTCTACGACAATCATATCACGTGGCTCAAGGAAGTGCAAATTCTGGACGCGTGTCACGGGCGAATACATCTTCGCGGAGAATCGGGCCATGATTTGCGTACGCAGCGCCAAACGGCGGCGTGTGTTCATGGCTTCTTGTCGTTTCCGAGCTCAACGTTGGCCCCGGACTGGGGTGAATGCCGGGCACGCTGGCGCGGAGCAAAGATCGACCTTCCATCCAAACGTATAAGCAGTAGGGTGTCAGCGTTCGCCCTCAAGGTGTCTGCGACGGGTGGGATGATAGGCGGCGGCCGAGGGGCTGTAGAATGCTGGTGAAGAGGATGGCTGGTACGTGGCGAGGCGGTACACTCCGTGTGTGGCGCAGAGACGCGGCGGGTGTCTTCCACGAGAGTGTTCTCAAGCGGGTGATGCTGCGATGGTGACGGTTCAATGGTCTTCGGCGCATGTCGCGGCGTGGGACGGGACGCCGGACCGGTACGTCGAGGCAGGTGTGGTCAAGTGGGGGCGCAGCCGCAGATTGGGAAAGTATGCGCACGATGCGTTAGGGCTGAAGGCGTACGTGGGTATCCAACACTTCGATCCGGGCCGCTGGGGCGTGGAAGGAGATGCGCGGGCGACGTTTTTCCTCTCGATTTTTGTGGACCGCCGGACGGTCGCGTTGCGGACATTCGCGACGATCGACGAGGCGCTCGCGGCGCTGGAGGTATACCAAGCCGCACGAGTGGCATCGCTGAATCAGTGAGGTGGCGCGTCCCCATCGTGCCGAGTTCGTCCTGTGGTAGACTCACACTGGAATGTGAAAGGAGTCGCACGTGCGCGCTGCGGCCTGTTCCCTTGGCGGATCGGGTTGGTGGCGGAGGAGACGCGCGACATTGGGAGTGAGCGTTATGACAACTTCTCAGGAAACAGTTGCCTCACGTCATCTGCGCCTTGCTCTCGCCCAGATCAACGTAACGGTTGGTGACTTGACGGGGAACGCGACGCGGATCATCGGCGAGATGCAGCGTGCGGCACGCGACGGCGTGGACGTGATCGCGTTTCCAGAGCTGGCACTGACCGGCTATCCACCGGAAGACTTGCTTCTCAAGCCGGAATTCGTCGCCGATAACCTGATTGCGCTCGACCATGTTGCCGCCGCGACCACTGGGTTGCGCGACCTTACCGTAATTCTCGGCTTTGTCGACCGTGCGGGCGATCTGTATAACGCGGCGGCGATTCTCCACGGTGGCAAGCGGGTTGGCGTATATCACAAGCACTTCTTGCCGAATTACGGCGTCTTCGACGAAAATCGCTACTTTAGCGCGGGCGCAGAGGCTCCGACCTTCGAGATTGGCGGGGTGAGCGTCGGCGTCAACATTTGTGAAGACATCTGGTATCCAACGGGTCCGGCCGCCGATCAGGCTGCCGCCGGTGCGGAATTGCTGGTCAATATCAGCGCGTCGCCGTTCTTTGTTGGGAAGCAGGTCGGGCGCGAACGTATGCTGGCGACGCGCGCGGCGGACAATTCGACAATTGTGGCATATGGCAACCTCGTTGGTGGGCAGGATGAACTGGTCTTCGACGGATTCAGCGTCGTCTTCGATCAGCGCGGCGAACTGCTGGCACGCGCCAAAGGATTCGATGAGGACCTGCTGATTGTCGATCTCGACCTTGAAGATGTGTTTCGTACGCGGCTCCACGATCCGCGGCGTCGCAAGGAGCGGAGCCAAGGTCAGGACACACACACGCAGGCGGTGTTTGTCACTAGCGCGACCAAGCGGGCGCTGGGACGTGCGCGTGCGGAGGCGCCTCACTCGGCGGAATCACACCTTGGGCCTACGGCGCGGATCGAGGCGCTGCCCTCAGCAACGGACGATGCGTATCGCGCGCTGACGCTTGGGGTGGGCGATTACGTGCGGAAGAATGGTTTCCGCGATGTCGTCGTCGGGCTGTCGGGCGGCATCGACTCCGCGCTGACTGCGACGATCGCGGTGGATGCGCTCGGCAAAGAACATGTATGGGGCATCTCGATGCCCTCGCAGTATTCCTCCGCTGGAAGTAAGGACGACGCCCGCGACCTGGCGGACAATCTCGGCATTCTGCTGTCGACGCTGCCGATTTCGGGTCCGTTTCTCTCGCTGATGGAGGTGCTTGATGAACCCTTCACCACGAGCAGCCCGGCGTCGTCTTCGTTGGCGGAGGAAAATCTTCAGGCGCGGATTCGCGGCAACCTCCTGATGGCGCTCTCGAATCGGTTCGGGTCACTCGTGCTCACGACGGGTAACAAGTCGGAGATGGCGGTTGGCTATGCCACACTCTACGGCGATATGGCGGGCGGCTTCGCCGTGTTGAAGGATGTGTACAAGACGCGGGTCTACGAGCTCGCGCGATGGCGCAACGCTCGGGCAGGCGCTCCACTGATTCCGGAGAGTACGTTGACGAAGGCGCCCTCGGCGGAGCTTCGCCCGAACCAAAAGGATACAGATAGCTTGCCGGCATATGATGTGCTCGATCCCATTTTGATCGCATACGTCGAGGAAGATCGTGGGCTGGACGACATCGTGCGACTGGGGTACGACGCGACGGTTGTGCGACGCGTGATGGACCTGGTGGATCGCAGCGAGTACAAGCGTCGCCAGGCGCCACCAGGGATCAAGATCACTGAGCGAGCATTTGGGCGCGACCGCCGGTTGCCGTTGACCAACGCGTATCGTGGCACGCCTTCGGGGGCCGCTCAGACGCGTGAGGATGCTGACGCGACTGGTACGACGCCACGCATTGCCGCCCATATCTCGACCTCCGCGTGAATTCGCTTGCTGTTGACGTATATCGTTTTGGGCAGAATTGCGTTGATCGGGTAGATGGCACTGGTAACGCTTCGCTAGCTGCATCTGGGAGGCTTAGACATGTCGCCTGTCATGCCTGATGAGCGGGCTGAGGAGACGATCAGCTTGCAGGTGCTCACCGCGGACGGACAGGATGTCGCCAGCCTAGTCACGCCGCCGGCGATCGTCTCTGGCACGGCGAACGAGGCGCTTTCGGCAGAGATCGCCGCGAAACTCGGCGCTCCGCTGCTGAAGCGCCGCATCGACCGGTTCCCGGACGGCGAGCTGTACGTGCGATTCGAGAGCAGCGTGCGCGGGCGCGACGCCTATGTGATCCAACCAACGTGCACGCCAGTCAATGAGCACCTGGTCGAGCTATTGCTGCTCATCGACACGCTGCGCCGCGCTTCCGCTGGTCGCGTGACGGCCATTATTCCATACTATGGCTATGCGCGACAGGATCGTAAGTTTACTGGTCGCGATCCGATCACGGCGAAGCTCGTCGCCAACCTGATCACCGCCGCGGGCGCTTCGCGCGTGCTCGCCGTCGATCTGCACAGCCCAGCCATTCAGGGGTTTTTCGACATCGGCATGGATCATCTCTCGGCAATTCAACTGCTGGCGGAAGATCTCATGGATCGCATCCCGCGCGACAGTGTGATCGTCTCGCCGGACACTGGTGGGGTGAAGCGGGCCGATATCTATGCGCGCATGCTGGATCTGCCGATCGCGATCCTGCATAAGCGTCGCGCTACGGCGCGCGAGGTGGAGATTGCGGCGGTGATCGGCGACATACGCGACAAATACCCGATCATTGTGGACGACATCATCTCCACGGGCGGGACGATTCGCAAGGCAGTCGATACGCTGATCGACGCCGGAGCGCGGCCCGAGGTACGCGTGGTGGCGACGCATGGCGTGCTGGTGGGGGACGCGGCGACGCTGCTGACGCATCCCGCGATCGTCGAGATTGTCGTGACCGATACGGTCCCTATATCGCCGAGCTTGCGGGTGGCGCTGCCACATTTGCGCGTCGTCTCGGTGGCGGGACTGCTGGCGAACGCGATCCAGCACCTGCACAGCGGACTCTCGCTCAGCGCGCTCTTCAATCGAGACGGCGCTCCACCGGTCTAGCGCCTCGAGAGTGGTCTCAGGCAAAGGGTAGGTCGCGGAGCGCGGGCACGCCATGCAAGCCTGTGGCCGCGCGGGCGGCTTTGACGATGGCGCGTGAGAGCGTCTGTGCGGCGAGCGCGCCAGCGACGGCGAGATTGAGCTGCCAGCCGGTCGCTGCGAATGATGACCGGCCTTCAGCGGCGCTACAAAGCGCAAAGACGGCGTCGCCGTCCATCGGCGTGTGAATGGGACGGATCGCTCGGGCGAGGCCATCCTGTGCCATCTGAGCGACTTTGGCGAGATCAGACTTGTCGAACGGTGCATTGGTGGCGACCACGGCGAGCGTGGTATTCGCGCCTGGCGCGACAGTACCTGGCGACAGCGGCGAAGTAGGCGCCTGGCTCGCCAGCCAGCCGTCGTCCGTGACGTTGCGCGCGCCGGCGACGACTTGGCCGGTATTCTCGTCATAGATGTCGCCAGCAGCGTTCACGGCGACGAGCACGCCAAGGATGTGGCCGTCGGGAAGTCGCGAGCTGGCGCTGCCGATCCCGCCTTTGACCGCACGGGCGGGGCCACCCATTTTGCCAATGGTCGCGCCGGTGCCAGCGCCGACGGAGCCTTGTGCGATAGGGCCGGCCGCTGCCGCACTAACGGCTCGCCGACCGGAGGCCGCGTCGGGGCGCACGACGGCTGAGCCGAGGCCGAGATCGAAGAGTGCGGCGGCGGGGACGATGGGAACGCGCGCGATGCCAGTGTCGAAGCCGATGCCGCGCGCTTCTAGCTCACTCATCACGCCAGTGGCAGCGTCCAGCCCAAAGGCGCTCCCGCCGGTCAGCAGAATGGCATGCACCTCGCGCATGAAGGCGAGCGGATGGAGCAGGTCGGTTTCGCGGGTGGCCGGAGCACCGCCGCGCACGTCAACCGCGCCGAGGGTGTTAGGGGGGCAGAGTATCACCGTACAGCCAGTTCCGGCGGCGGCATCGGTATCATGGCCGACGAGGATTCCGGGCACGTCGCAGAGATCGTCGTGCAGGTCTGGCATGGGTCACATTCCTCGCACAGTTGGGTTCAGTTTGACGAACCACAGCATACCGCAAGGGCGTCTAAAAGGGCGTCTATAGTGGCGTGGATGCGCAGCTCGCGGGCGCTGCGGCCACAATTCATGTGCTCGCTTGCAACCCCTTGAAATCAGGAAAACACCACCTCCAGCACTTGACATCTTGTGCTGCGCCGGGTACACTGGGCCTATCCCGAGAGGGATAACGCGAGGGCAATCAAGCCATCGTTGGCCAAGGAACAACGGAAAAGGAGAACTGGACCAATGTTCCCGATGAAGAAGCCGATTCGACTCCTTGCAGTGGTGTTCCAAATTGACAATTGGCGCCCGTAAATCCGGGCAGACAAGGTTAGTCGGAACTGAGACTCAAAGCTCTTAAACCGCCGGTCACGCAGAAGCGACCACGATAAGTGCGGTATCACGACAACAGTTCGGGAGTTGCGTTTCGGAAGGTCGACTAACCTGGCAAACCCCAAGAAGTGCGCTGATTTCACGCTTGGCCCACAGGGGTTTGTTGAAACGCTCGCGCGTGTAACTGATGTGCACGCACCAGCAGTATAGATGTTACGAAGATGAGGACTGGCCGACGCGGGCCAGTCCTTTTTTTGTGTTGGCGAGGACGTCGAAGATTGGCAAGAAGCGCACCGCCCGCGACGCCGCTCAATCGCCTTCGAGGCTGAGCATCGCCATGAATGCCTCCTGCGGAATCTCGACGTTGCCGACGCGCTTCATGCGCTTCTTGCCCTCTTTCTGCTTCTCAAGGAGCTTGCGCTTGCGCGAGACGTCGCCGCCATAGCACTTGGCGAGGACGTTCTTGCGCATGGCTTTCACCGACTCGCGGGCAATAATGCGCCCGCCGATAGCGGCCTGGATGGGCACTTCAAAGAGTTGGCGCGGTATCAGTTCTTTGAGACGTTCGGCGAGCAGGCGCCCTTGAGTTTGCGCCTTGTTGCGATGCAGCATCATCGAGAGCGCGTCAACGGGCGCGCCGTTGACAAGGATATCGAGCTTGACCAGGTCGGACTCCTCGTAGTCGTGGAAGGAGTAGTCCAACGAGGCATAGCCTTGTGTCCGCGACTTTAGTTGGTCGTAGAAGTCGACGATGAGCTCGCCAAGCGGCATGCGATAGGTCAGGTGGACGCGATCCTCTTCGATGTACTGCATGTTGCGGAAGACGCCGCGGCGCGTGGTGACGAGATCCATGATTGTGCCGATGAAGCGGGCGGGCGTAAAGACCGAAATGTCCATCACCGGCTCTTCGACGCGAGTGTACTCGTTCGGGGCAGGCAGCTCGGAGGGATTGTGCACGAAGATCACGTCGCCGTTAGTGCGAGTCACGCGGTACTCTACGCTCGGCGCGGTCATCAGAATGTCGAGGTTGTATTCGCGTTCCAGCCGCTCCTGGATGATCTCCATGTGTAGCAAGCCGAGAAAGCCGCAGCGGAAGCCGAAGCCGAGGGCCGCGGAGTTTTCTGGTTCATAGACCAGCGAGGCATCATTGAGCTTGAGGCGATCCAGCGCGTCGCGGAGCAGGGGATAGTCGTCTCCCTCAACGGGGTAGACGCCGGCGAAGACCATCGGTTTGGCGGGCCGATAGCCGGCAAGCGGCTCGACCTCGCTTAGGGAACTGGCGAGCGTCACGGTGTCGCCAACCTGGCAATCCTTGACGTTCTTGAAGCCAGTGGCGAGGTAGCCGACCTCGCCCGCCTCGAGGCGGTTCGCGGCAACCAGCGTCGGGCTGAAGTAGCCGACCTCTAAGACTTCGGTGCGGCTGTCGGTTTGCATCATGACGATGCGGTCGCCGCGCGTGATGACGCCGTCCATCAGGCGCAGGTAGGCGATAACACCCTTGTAGGCGTCGTACTTCGAGTCGAAGACCAGCGCACGCAGTGGCTTCTCGCGCTCACCTCGCGGAGGAGGGACACGGCGGACGACGGCCTCTAGAATGCCCTTCGTGCCGATGCCTTCTTTGGCGGAGGCGAGCACGACATCGTCTTTGGCGATGCCGATGACATCTTCGATCTCGCGGGCGACCTTCTCCGGCTCCGCGCTGGCGAGGTCGATCTTATTGATCACCGGAATGATGGTCAGGTCGGCCTCAACGGCCAGGTAAAGGTTGGCGAGCGTCTGCGCCTCTATACCTTGTGTCGCGTCGACCACAAGGATCGCGCCCTCGCACGCGGCGAGACTGCGCGAGACCTCGTAACTGAAGTCGACGTGGCCGGGCGTGTCGATCAGATTCAGTTCGTACTCGACGCCGTCGTCTGCCGTGTAGCGCATGCGAACCGCCTGCGCCTTGATGGTGATGCCCTTCTCGCGCTCGAGGTCCATCTGGTCGAGGACCTGCTCAGCCATGTCGCGCTTGGAGATCGTACCTGTAAACTCAAGGAGGCGGTCCGCGAGGGTGGATTTGCCGTGATCGATGTGCGCGATGATGCAGAAGTTGCGAATGCGGCTTTGATCCATGGAGGCGTATCGTGCGGACTGCTTGGCGGCGGTCGTAGCGCCGGTGCGCCGCGGTCCTTTCCTTCGCAAACTGTAGGAGTTGGCCTGGAGCGTACGCGCCAGGATGTGGCGCCTGGGGCGCCGCCATATTCGATCTAGGTCTATTACGCGAGTTGGTGCCGAGAGTATTATAGCACTGGATCGTGTTGATCCTGATGCCATGCTAACTGAGGTCATCGGGGCTGGGCCGCGGATGCATTTCGCGCACCTACGAGCGACCGAGCGCGCCTAACGCGGCATCACGGTATTGCCGCGCTGGCTCGCACGAATGGTCCAGCGGAGCGCGTGGTCGAAGTGCGCGGCGGCTTCTTCGAGACGACCGCGCACGCGAGACAACTCTCCCTCGCAATCTCAGACCGTGGCGCTCTGGGGCTCGAAAGCGAGCGCGCGTGGTTACAGCACGGGTGCCTTGCGGAGGGCATTGTTGCAAGCTGCCTCCGCTGGCCCCGCGCTGATCGATCGCCATACCCATGTGCAGCAGTGGTCGATCACTGTCTTGCCATGGTGACGATGTTCAGGAGGTGCGTGTCGCTTCGGGCGACATGGACGATCCGCGTCACCTCTCGGCTGCTGAGCTGTCGCCGCACGCTGGCGAGCGCTTGAGCACGCTCTTCAATCTCAGACTGCGGAAGATCGGCTGCGATGTTCAGGTGGCCGCGGACGCGTCCATCTACCTGCACTACCAAGTTCAACGTGGTCGCTCGCAATGCGGCTTCGTCGACCTCTGGCCACGGCTGCACGTGGATAGAGTCCGCTTCGCCGAGCCGAGACCAGAGTTCTTCGGTGACGAAGGGAGCGATAGGCGCGAGCAGTTTGAGCAGCGTATGCAACTCCGCCCGAGAGATATTGGGCACTCCCTTTCTTATAGCCGAAGGGCTATTGCCGGACGCCTCTAGCCAATTGAGGTAGCCCATCAGAGCGGCGATGGCGGTGTTGTACTTCAGCTCGCCGATGTCGTCGGCGACGCGCTGGATCGTCGCATGCATACGTCGCAGCGACTCACCCTTCGCCGGATTTGCCGCAAGCGTGCTAGCCACCGCGGCGTGGCGATCGACGAAGCGCCACATGCGATCAAGGAAGCGCAGTACGCCCTCCAAACCCTCCTCGCTGAAGTCGCCGCCGGATTCATACTGACCGGTGAAAAGCATGTAGGTGCGGAAGGCGTCCGCGCCGTAGACGCCGATGTATTCGTCGGGATTTACCACGTTCTGGCGCGATTTGCTCATTTTGGCGCCCTTGTACGTGATCATGCCGTTGGCGCGGAAGTGGGTGAATGGTTCTGCGAAGTCTAGGTGCCCAAGATCATGGAGCGCCCGCGTGATGAAGCGCGCGTACAGCAGATGCAGCACACTGTGTTCGGCGCCGCCAACGTACATGTCCACTGGAAGCCATTTGCGCGTGATATCGGGGTCCCAGGGTTGGGTGTTGTCGTCACTCGACGGGTAGCGCAGGTAGTACCACGACGAATCGAGAAAGTTGTCGCAGACGTCGGTTTCCCGGCGCGCGGGACCGCCACAGACTGGGCAACTCGTCTCGACAAAGCTGGCGACCGTCGCGAGCGGTGAGACGCCCGTTCCTGTCGGGCGGTAGTCGATGACCTCTGGCAAGAGCACCGGCAGTTGATCGTCGGGGACGGCGACTGCGCCGTGTTCGGGGCAGTAGACGATGGGGATGGGGGTGCCCCAGTAGCGCTGGCGACTAACCAGCCAGTCGCGCAGGTGATAACGCACCGCGGGCGCGCCGGAGCCGCGCTCGGCGAGACGTGCCACTATGGCTCGCGAGGCCTCGTCGGATGGCATCCCACTAAAATCGGCGGAATTGGTGAGGATACCTCGACCGGTGAACAGGTTGCCACTCTCGGCGGCGTCCGCGCCATCGGTGGGAGTGACGACTGTTCGAATCGGCAGGTCCACCGCTTGCGCTATGGCGTAGTCACGAGCGTCGTGGGCGGGCACGCCCATTACCGCTCCCGCGCCGTATGCCGCGAGGACGTAGTCCGCTATCCAGATTGGGATCAACTCGCCGGTCAGCGGATGAGTGGCGTAGCGACCGGTAAATACACCGGTCATGGGTCGGTCCGCTTCGCGCTCAGTTGGAACGCGAGCGGTCCGCACGGCATCGACGTAGGCCTCCACCGCGTCTCGATGGGCGGCGTCGGCGAGCGTGGCAGCAAGCGGCGAATCGGGCGAGACGGCGATGAAGGTCACGCCGAAGAGGGTGTCTGGTCGCGTCGTGAAGACTATGATCCGTTGCGCTTTTTCCCCGCCGTCCTCGATGGGCACCACGGTGAACGAGATGTCCGCGCCCTGCGAGCGGCCGATCCAGTGGCGTTGGGCCGCTTTGACGCGCTCGGACCAGTCGAGCGTCTCCAGGCCGTCTAGCAGCGCATCCGCGTAGCGCGTAATGGCGAAGTACCACTGTTCGAGATCGCGGCGCTCGACGATGGAGTCACAGCGCTCGCAGCGTCCGTCGATGACCTGCTCATCGGCAAGTACCGTCTTATCTTTGGGGCACCAGTTTACCGCGCCACTCTTGCGCTGCACCAATCCCGCGTTGAAGAGTTGCACGAAGATCCATTGCGTCCAGCGATAATAGGAGGGATCGGTGGTCTGTACTTCGTGAGACCAATCGAAGCGATTGCCGATACGCTTCAACTGCTCGCGAAAGCGAGGGATATTCTGCGCCGTCAGCTCCCTCGGATGCTTCTTGACGCTCATTGCATAGTTTTCGCTGTGGATGCCGAAAGCGTCGAAGCCCATCGGCTCGAAGACATCGTAGCCGCGCATCGCCCGCCAGCGCGCCTGCACATCCGAGCCGATATACGCGTACATGTTGCCGACGTGCAGCCCTTCGGCTGAGGGGTAGGGAAACATCATCAGGTTGTAATAAGGACGCTTGGCCGCGAGCAGGTCGGGGCGATAGATGCCGGTTTCCTCCCAGCGCTCGCGCCACTTCGACTCGACGGCCGTCACGTCATACGCGCGGCGTGCCGCCACTTTGCGTTTGATCGCTACCGTCGTTGGCTCGCTCGGCGGCGTGTCTCCACGCTTCGGATCTGGAATCTTCCTCGCCATGATGGCACTCTCCCGCTCTTGTGGTGGTCGCGGTTGTTGGTGACGCATATGTGCCACGCGACCCGTATTCCGCAAAGGGCGGCAACGTGCTCGGCCGCACAAGGCACGAAAAACGCCTCCCGCCCCGACAAGGGCGAAAGGCGTGTACAGTCTGCCTTCGCGGTCCCACCTTGCTTCGTCGTTGCCTCGCGACAGCGACCTCATAGGGCGCCAACACGCCCAGGCTCGCTAACGGGAGCACCCGGCGTCGGCTACTTGAGGTTCACCGTCGCGGCTTCCGAGAGAGCTTCGGCCCGCCCGGACGTCGGCTTGCACCAGCCGCCGACTCTCTTCACACCGGGCGTGGCGTACTTTTCTCGTTCTTCGCGGTTGATCTACGATTGTCTCTTCAGCGTACCATACGCGCATTTGGGGTGCAAGCGGCGGCGGGCGCTTAAGAGAGGGTGACGGCGCGCCCGTTGATCTCGGCAACGAGGTGTGCCGCACGCGTCGCGGCGCGGTCCGCTACGGACGCCTTGGTTTCGGACTGGATGATCGCCTGGTTGTCGACCGCTTTGTCGAAATCGCGCCACTGCGCCGGGTCGAGCGCGGCGGTCCGCCAGCGCAGGCTTTCGCAACGCGCGGTGAGCTCCTCGGTCACGACTTTGCGCCACGTGGAATAGCCAAAATCGCCGGAAGTGGGTGTCGCTGCGACTTCGCGGATCGCCGACACGGCAATCGGCGCGAGGTGGTCGATGCGGCCGGGCAAGGCGTCGAACGTCGTCGCCGTCGCCACGATGCCAAGCGAACCGTCGCGATCCGGGCGCTCGCCGAAGCAGGCGCGCAGGTCGTCGACGAGCGTGCGCAGTGCGAGGAATGAGCGTTGCGCGGACACTTTGCTCTGCTCTACGTCGGCGATCGCGCGAGAAACCTTCGCGTGTGTCCTCAGCTTCTCGCTCGGACGCGCTTCTGTGAGCGCCGCTTCCATCGCCTCGATGACACTCAGCACCCGTGCTCGCAGCTCGATTGCCGTGGCGATGTGTGCCGCTTGCTCCGCAGCGCGCTCGCGGGCCGCGCGCTCGTAGCTGCCAGACTGCTGGGCAAGTAGATCTTCCAGGGTGGCGCGATCCCAAAGCTCGACGCCCAGGCGTTTGGCCTCGGTGCGCGCCGCCTCCGTGGCCGATATTGTACCAATGAGCAGGCAACTGGTGTCGCGCTTACCGCTGACTAGCGCTGCCGCCTGGCGCACGTCGCGCTCGGCGAGCGCCATCCTCCCAGTTGAAGGCTTGACGAAGGCTTCGAAGGCGTTGCCGTTGCGGATTCCCTGGAAGCGCCATGTGCCCTCACTGTCGCTCCACGACGTAATCGTGGCGCCGGAACGTTCCAGAAGCCAGCTTACGCAATTCGTAAAGACCACCGGCGGCAGTATTTGGAGCGCTTCGACCGTAAGCCGGGTGTCTTCTCGCGTCCGCGCTTGCGCCTGTGGACGCGCTGCGGATGGTGTCGAGCTTCCGCTGGGGGAATCCCACGTGAAGGAGCGTACAAACGCGCGTCCGAGATCGAGCGTGGCATGCAGGGTCTGCTGTGCGGCATCTTTCATCTCGACCTCGGCCATGGGCGAGCGTACGAAAACGACGCTCGCTAGCCGTGCCTCGACGTCGGCGCCGAAGGCATCCGCGAGACGGTTGAGTTCGAGCTTGAGCGCGTGTGCAGTCGCCGCGCGGTCGGCATCTGGCTCGCTTTGTAGCGCCGCAAACGCGCCGGTAATCTCGTCGTGGCGGCGCTGGTACTCGAACGATCCACGGAGCCGGAGGAAAGCGGCGCTCGCCTGGCTGCAATGTTCGATGATGGGCCGAACTGCTCCAGACGCCGCGGCGAGGCGGGCTTCCGCGTCCAGAGGTACAAGGAAAACTTCGGCGTGGGCAAGCGTAGTGTCACGCAAGGGCGGCAGCGCCTCGCCGAATTCGTCGCACGCAATGCGCACGATATCGTCGGTGCGGCCGAAGCGATCGCGCGTCGTAAACGCGAATGCGAACTCGACGCTGACATCTTCCCACTGGCGCAGCACCGACGTGGAGGCGATGCGACGGAAATCGCCGAGGACGTTTTTTTTCTCTAAGAGCGGGCAAAGGTCGCAAGCGTCAAGGGGCTCTCCTTGCATCGCCAGGCAGCGGTCGCAGCCCTTTGCGGGTGGCAGGAAGGCATCGCGAAGCAGGTTTGCTACATCAGCGCTTGGCGGCAAGCGCAGCGAGACCATGCGGGCTCGCGAGGCGACGTCATCAATAATCGCGGTGAGCGCCGCCGCTCCTGGCGACAATACTTCCGCTGGGGCATGCTGTTGCGCCTCCACGGGTGTTGTGACATAACGAACCTCGCCGCCATGGGGCAACGTAGCAGCAATGGAGTTCGCTGACTCGGCGGTCAGGAGTGCGCCACGCGCGTGCAGGTAGTCTCGCGCAAAGTCAAGAATTGCGCCCTGCTCGGCAGTCGGCAAACCTTTGTCTGGCCGCGCCGTTGGAGGCTTGGTCGCCGGTTTCGATTTGCGCCAGAAGAGCAGCCTCATCCCAGAACCTCGGCAGTCAGTGATTCGGCGTCGTGTTGGCGTCCCGAGGCGCGCAGCATCTCGTCGCCAAGTGCTGCCAACTCTCGTTGGACCGCAGACTTGTCTGGTGCGCGCAGCAGCGTTTCGAGGATGCGCTCTTCGATATCAAGCTCCGTATCCTGCGTGTCGGCGAGGATCGTTTCGATCGAGCCGATGGTGAGCGTGAAGAGGTTGATCTTCTGAAAAAGCAGTTGCACCACATAATCGTCGATTGTGTCGCGCAGGGCGAAATTGTAGACGCTCACCTCGCGCATCTGCCCCAGCCGATGCACGCGGCCGATGCGCTGTTCTATGCGCATCGGATTCCAATGCAGGTCGTAGTTGATCACTATCGAGCAGCGCTGCTGAAGGTTCAAACCTTCGGCGCCGGCGTCTGTGGCGATGAGCACGTCGAGATCGCCACGATTGAAGCGATCCACGAGGTGTTCGCGTTCGGCGCGTGATAGCGCACCAACGTAGCATTCAGCCGTGCGACCCGTGGCGCGCGCCACGTCGCGCAGGCGCGACGCGGTTTCAAGGCGCAGCGTGAAGACCAACGCGGGTTCGCGTCCCAGTTCGCCAAGGGTCTGGCGCAGTAGCGTCTCCTTGGCGCTGGTCACGCTGCGGCATCTCTCTGCTAGGTGGAGTAAGGTATCGCGGTCGTCGGCGTGTGCTTGAGCGCGACGTCTGAGCGAGTCCTCGATGGCGCGCGGGCTGCTGCTCAACGACTGCTGCAGCGCCATGATTTCACGAATGACCGCGCCACGGTTGGCAGAGTGGGTGGTCGCCGCGGTCGAGTCGTCGGTGCGCGCCTTGGACGCGCGCGGCAGTGGCAGCCGCCGATAGAGCGAACGCAGATACGCGGTCACGTCTTCGATCAGCGCGTCTTCGTCAGGCGAAGGCGTGATGTTGCGCGTTGACACGGTGCGCCCGGCGAAGGCGATATCAGCCTCAGAACGTCGCGTACGGCACATGACGCCGGCGACGATGGTGCGTAGTTGCTCGACACGCTCCGGCCGGGCGATGCGCGCCGTGCCGCGGTCCGCCACGTAGTTTTGCTCGAATTCACGCGGCGTGCCGAGGCGGCCAGGCACCGCGAGATCGACGAGACTGAAGAGATCGGTGAGCTTGTTCGAGATGGGAGTAGCGGTAAGAAACAGCCGCCAGCGCGTGCTGAGTTGGGCGACGCTACGCCGGCGCTTAGCATCTAGATTTGCCAGGAGATGCGCTTCGTCCACGATCAGCAGATCCCACGTTCGCACGTTGATCCGCTCGAATGCGCGCACGAATTGTGGGAGCGAACAGATGACCTGCGGTTCCTCGGCGAAACCGCGGAAGCGCGTCTCGTCGGTCAGCACGAAGTCGCTGTCGAAACGTTCGCGCAGTTCGCTCTGCCACTGCCCGAGTAGGGCTTTCGGAGCAAGCACCAAAGCACTCTGGACAATGCCCCGGAGCGCCAACTCCTTGTAAATCAAGCCAGCCTCGATGGTTTTTCCCAGGCCAACCTCATCGGCAAGAATCGCCGCCGGCGCGAGTTCGCGGAGGACCCTCCGGACGGTCCGCGTCTGATACTCTAGCGGGCGCACGCGGTCGGCCAGAGTGGTGGCTGCCAGCAATTTGTCGAAGGTGGTCGTGGGTCGCAGTTTCTGGGAGGCGAGCAACAGCCGATACCATATCGGGGAGCCGTCGGCGGCGCCAGCGCTCGCGGAGGTGCCAGCGGAAGGGTGCGGTGAAATTGTGTCCACGTCAGCATGTACGGTGATGCGCACTGGGAGGGTGACGGGCGACGAATTGGTGGGTTTTGGGAGAGGGATGTTGGGCCTGCGCGGGGAGGAAGCTTGAAGCGTCACAGACTACCTCTGCAGATGGAGGGTTGGTGGTCTTCAGTGGCAAAGGCAACGACCGGTGAGGAGTATAGCACGCGTGGTCGCTCACTGGCGGCGGATGCTACGAAATGGTCGAGCAGAGGAGTGATGATCGAAACCCCGCGCAACCTTCGTGCGTATTATGTTCTGAAGCTGATTACTGCTTCATTGTCAGCGTTTTGTAGGGGTTAAACTCGACCCGCATCACAGACACGCGAACTCTGGGCGACTATGAAGTCACGCATACCGGCGAATCGACCTTCGATGTTTGGACCGTTCAGCCGTTAGCCCCAGCTTAACCGCGCAGTTCACCGACGGACGATATGAGGAGCACAGGCATGTCAGAGGCGAAGTCAGAGAATAAGGTTGCCGGAAAGCGGGGCCCCGTGGCGGGCACCGAGGAGGCTCGACGCGGCGGCGAGGCGGTGCGAGCGAAATACGGTCGTGACTTCTTCGCGCGAATCGGCAAGAAGGGCGGCGACACCGTTCGCCGCGAGCATGGCTCCGAGTTTTACTCGCAGATCGGTCGCAAAGGTGGCGAGACGACCAAATCGCGCCAGGGCGCGGAGTTTTATGCGCGCATTGGCAAGAAGGGTGGGCTCGCGGAGACGAAGCGCGGGCATACCGAGGCGTAACCGCTCCGTGACACGATGAGCGCCAATGAGGCGGCCGGGGGAGAACCTTCGGCCGCTTCTGTTTTTCGGGGACGTGCGCCGGTGGGTTCGGACACGATGCTGCTAGCGGGCGCTGGCGCCGACTGGTTCGCTGGCGGGGGCGCCGATGCGGCGGTAGCGGTCGTAGCGCTGGGCGAGCAAGGTCTCCAGCGGGATGCTTTCAAGCTGGGTGAGTTCAGAGAGGATCGCATCTTTGACCGCGGCGGCGGCGAGACGGTGATCGCGGTGAGCGCCGCCGAGCGGTTCGGGGATGATGCCGTCGATGAGGCGCAGATCGTGGAGGTCGCGCGCGGTGATCTTCATCGCTTCGGCGGCGTTGGCAGCGAACCCCGTATCGCGCCAGAGTATGTTGGCGGCCGCTTCGGGCGCGGCCACAGTATAGAACGCGTGCTCTAGCATGAGAATGCGGTCAGTAATGCTAATTTGGAGGGCGCCGCCGCTACCGCCCTCGCCAATCACGATGGCCACCGAGGGCGTCCGAAGTACTGCCATTGCCAGCAGGTTCTCGCCTATTGCCTGAGAGACACTTCGCAACTCCGACTCCAGATCCGGCGAAGCCCCCTGGGTATCTACTAGCGTCACCAGTGGCATGTGGAAACGTTCGGCGTGCTGCATCAGGCGCAGCGCTTTACGCGAGCCTTCGGGGTGGGCTAGGCCAAACGAACACTCTTGCTTCTCCTTAGTGTCGCGACCTTTCTGGTGGCCCATGATCATGACCGTCTTGCCGTCGATGCTCGCTATGCCGCCCATGAGCGCGCGATCGTCGCCATAACGCCGATCGCCGCGCATCTCAAAAAAGTCTTCGCACATCAGTTTGATATAGTCCGCCGTGTATGGCCGGTCGCGGTGACGCGCAACCTGCACTTTCTGCCACGGCGTCAGCGCTGCGTAGATGGCGCGCGTCATTTCTTCGAGTTGGCGCTCAAGCTCTTCGATCTGACGCCGCTCCTCGGGGCGCTGCTTGTCGCTCCGCCGCTGGAGCGCATGCGTGAGCTTCTTCTCAAGTTCAGCGAGCGGGCGCTCAAAGTCGAGATCGTAGGCCATATGGCACCTCCACGAGAAACGCCGCAGGAGTCGATGTTGGGCGTCGAAGAATGGGATGGTTTAGTGCTGGGCGGCCGCGTTGGCTTGATACAGCCGCAGCAGGCGCGCCAAGGTGGGGCGCATCGCTCTCCGCGGCACAATGGCGTCGATCATGCCATGCTGCAGCACGAATTCGGACGTATTCACATCCTTCGGCAGTCGCTGGTGCATGAACTGTTCGATCACACGCGGACCGGCAAAGCCGATAAGCGCGTTTGGTTCGGCGAGCATGATATCGCCAAGGAACGCGAAGCTGGCGGCGACGCCGCCGGTGGTTGGGTCGGTCAGCACCGAAATGAACGGAGATTTCGCCCGGGCGAGCAGGTGGAGCGCGGCAGTCGTTTTCGCCATCTGCATCAGCGCGATCATGCCCTCTTGCATGCGGGCGCCGCCCGATGCCGTGAAGATGATCAGCGGGAGTCGCTCCGCGGCCGCGCGCTCGATCGCCTGGGTGAGCACCTCTCCCGCCACCGAGCCCATGCTGCCACCAATGAAGGCGAAATCCATCACGGCAAGGATGGCTGGCAGCCCCTCAATGGTGCCGCGCCCCATGAGGACGGCATCATCGAGGCCAGTCGCTTCGCGCTGGCTCTCTAGCTTCGACGTATAGCTTTCGGAGCGGCTGACAAAACGCAGGGGATCGTCCGACCGCAGTTGTGGCGTGAGATTCTCGAACGAGTCTTCATCGGCGGTCAGTTCGACGCGACGCCATGCCGACAGCCTGAAATGGTGGCCGCACCGAGTACAAACCTCAAGATTCTTCTCGAAGTCGCGGTGGACCAGCAGTTCTTTGCAATTTGGGCATTTGATGGCGAGCCGCCCGCTGAGCCCCGAGATGGTGGTATCGGCGTGGTGGCCGTTGCTGCTGCCCGGCTCCAATGCTGGGAGCGACTCTTCCTTCAACCACAGCCCCACTTTCTTCACACCAGGCGACGCACTACCCGCGGAAAGCACGCGCGCACCCCATGGAGATGACATGTGTCCGTTCCGGCAATGATGCCTCAAAAGGCGTTAGCCAGTCAACAGGCGTGCATCTCCCACAAGCATCTTACTCCTCCGCGAAGAGGGCGTCCACAAATTCGTCGGGGTCGAACGGCGCGAAGTCCGTGACTTTTTCGCCGGTGCCCACAAATTTGATGGGCACGCCGAGTTCAGAGGCGACCGCGAAAACGATGCCGCCGCGGGCGGTGCCGTCGAGCTTGGTGAGGATCACGCCGCTGACACCCGAATCCTGGACGAACTGTTTCGCCTGGAGAAAGCCGTTCTGCCCCGTGGTCGCGTCGATGACGAGCAGCACTTCGTGGGGCGCTTCGGGGTCGTACTTCTGCAGCACGCGCATTATTTTCTTCAACTCTTCCATCAGGTTGAATTTCGTGTGCAGCCGTCCCGCGGTGTCGACGATCAGCACGTCGGCGCCTCGCGCCTGGGCCGCTTGCATCGCATCGTAGACGACTGCGCCGGGGTCTGCGCCCTGCTGATGACTGACAACCGGAATACCAATACGTTCGCCCCAGGTCTTGATCTGTTCGGTCGCCGCCGCTCGGAAAGTATCGCCGGCCGCCAGTAGTACGCGATGCTTCTGGCGCTTCAGCAGGTTTGCCAGCTTGGCGATACTGGTCGTCTTCCCCACACCATTGACGCCGACGACGAGGAAGACGGAGATGGGCGACGTGTCAGAGAAGACGAGCGGATCGATGTCGCCGAGGAGAATCGCAAGTTCCTCCTTGAGGGCGTCGCGCAACTGGGACCCGCGGGTCAGTTGCTCGGCCTCGACCCGCTCGTGGAGTGCGATCATCAGCCGCTCGGTCGTGGATACACCAACATCGCCGCTGATCAGGGTTTCCTCCAGCTCATCCCAGAGGTCATCGGTGATCTCGTCGGCCTCCATTGCTTGATTGACACGACCGAACAGTTGCCGGGTGCGGCCCAGCCCGATGCGAAATGGATTGCGGAAGAGTCCTCGGCGCTCGACTTCATCCGGCTGGTCATTCTCACTGGCGAGGTCAGTCTCGTCGAGTAAGTCGTCTGGTGGATACGCTACGGAGTCGGGTGCCATTGGAAGCGACGGCGCCACAGGGTCGGCGACTCTCACCGCGCCGCCCTGGATATCTTCGGACTCGGGATACGCCGCGGGATCTTGGTCTTCGTCGTTGTCTTTCACGAGTTCTTCAGTTTCGGCCTCATCGCCGCGCCCGAAGAGATTGTCGCGTAGTCGTCTAAACACTGCACTATCCTTGGTATGAGAAGGTAGGGGCGCTGGGCGCAGAGAGAGGGCGCAGACTTCGCGGATGCTCGTCGGAGACACCGCGAGGTTACGCCCTCCGAAATCTGCGCGAACCAGCCCAGCTAGCGTCCCGAGCGGTATGAATGCATCGAGCCATCGCTCACCGGTTCGTTGATGATGATGTCACCGTTGCGAATCTTGACGTTGTAGAGACAGTTTGGGTTGGTACACACCCAAGCCTTAAACTGGATTGAAGCACCCTGACTGCCGAAATCCGAGAGCGGTACCAGGTCTCCGGAACCGCACTTTCGGCACTGCGGAAACGTGAATTCCACGCCTGTTGCCCCTTCCGTTCGCTCCCCCATGTCCACCTCCGCCGCACCCCATAGCTCTCGTCGCAACAGCGTGGTTCAGAAGCGGGAACGCCACCTGCACGTTGTCCGTCGCCCGGTGAGTGAGGCTCGGAAAACCGTATACAGAAGTATAACACACGGCTACTGTGGATGGATTCTCGCCGGAAGCCGTTTGCGCCTATCGTGTGAGCAAGTATTGATCCACGAAAGCGGCGCCCAGAGGCCAATCTTGTCCACCTAGTTGTCGCGGCGTGTCCACATGGGATGCTCAGCCGTTGTAACTCTGGAGGCGTAGGCGCTGCACGCTCGCGACCTTACCCCCCGGTCCTATCCGCACTACGATGCATTGCCGTTCGCTGCTTGCTGGGCTATACTGCTAAACAAGCGGCAAGTTCAGTCGGGTGCAGTTCTGGTGGACAAGTTTGGGAAAGCCCCATTTTCCGTTAGTCGGTAGTTGTAGGTAATATTCGCTCTCGGAGGAGCACCATGGAGAGCCGCCAGCGGCAGGTATCGAGGCCCCGTCGCGTGCGCACGCAGACAGAGCCTTTGGTAATCGCTCCTGGTGGAAGCCTCCCCCGCAAGCCACGTGCATTGGCCATGCGTGGTCGCGAGCTCCCCGTCCTCCCCCTGCGCAACACGGTGCTGCTGCCGAATATGATCGTTCCGCTCTACATCGAGCGCGATGCGGCACTACGGGCTGTGGAAGCCGCGCTCGCCGAGGATCAAGCACTCCTCGTCGTGGCACAGCGCGATGGGGAAATCGAGAATCCTACAGCGGACGATCTCTACTCGGTTGGCACTGAGTGCGCCGTCACGCGGACGCTGCGCATGCCCGACGGCAGCACGAGCGTGCTTGTGCATGGCGTTCGCCGCGTACGCATAGACGAGTGGTTGCAGTTTGAGCCCCATGGCCGGGTCGTCGGCACGTATCAAGAAGATGGCGAGGTCAGCGGGACGCGGGTGGAGGCGTTGACGCGTAGCGCGCTCGGATATCTCGAAGCATGTTGCAAACTTGGCGCGCGGTTGACCGAAGAGGTTTACATCCAGGCGCTCAATGTCACGACTCCGGGTGCGTTGGCAGATTTCATCGTCGCGCAGTTGGAGCCACCGCTCGCGGTACGCCAGGAACTTCTGGAGGAATGGGACGCGGTAGCCCGGCTCCGCGCCGCCTGCCGGTTGCTGCAGAGCGAACTCAGCGTCTTAGAACTTGAGCAGAAGATCCGCGACGAGGTGCAACGTGAGGCGGATCACGGGCAGCGCGAGTTCTATCTGCGTGAGCAGTTGAAGGCCATCCAGCGTGAGCTTGGCGAGACCGATGCTGCCACGAGCGAACTTGACGATCTGCGGCGGACAATCGTCGCACGGTCGATGCCAGAAGCCGTACAGGCGCGCGCACTTAAAGAGCTGGAAAGACTCCAGGCGATGCCCGCGATGGCGCCAGAAGCCGGTGTGGTGCGGACCTATCTCGACTGGTTGATCGCTCTGCCGTGGCAAGACACTGCGCGCGATTGCCTGGATTTGAAGCGCGTCTCCGCCGTCCTCGATGAGCGGCACTTCGGGCTACAACCAGTCAAAGATCGCATCCTCGAATTCATCGCCGTACGCAAATTGGCGCCGGCTGGCAGGGCGCCGATACTTTGCTTCGCCGGCCCTCCCGGCGTCGGTAAGACGTCGCTTGGCCGTTCGATCGCCGAGGCATTGAATCGCCCATTCGCGCGAGTCTCGCTCGGCGGCGTGCGCGATGAGGCAGAGATTCGCGGCCACCGGCGCACCTATGTCGGCGCGCTACCTGGGCGCATTCTGCAGTCGATGAAGACCGTAGGGGTGCGGAATCCTGTGGTGGTGCTCGACGAGATCGACAAACTCGCCGCCGATTATCGCGGAGATCCGTCGGCGGCGCTGCTCGAGGTGCTCGATCCCGAGCAGAACGCGACGTTCTCCGACCACTACCTCGAAGTGCCGTACGATCTTTCCCAAGTGCTCTTCATTTTGACGGCGAACGTGTTGCACACGATTCCGGCGCCACTGCGCGACCGCATGGAGATCATTGAGATTTCGGGTTACACCGAAGACGAAAAGTTTGGCATCGCGCACAACTTTCTGGTGCCTAAGCTCCTGCGCGATTCGGGCCTCAGCGCCGAGCGGGTCGAGTTGAGCGACGACGCGCTGCGTGGCGTCATCCGCGAGTACACATTTGAGGCCGGCGTGCGCAATCTCGAGCGCGAGATCGCGGCGATCTATCGGCGTGTCGCGCGGCGTGTGGCGGAAGGTCGCCGGGCGAAGGTGACCGTCACCCCCCAGAAATTGCACGCCTACCTCGGACCGCAGAAGTTCTATCCGAGCGAGGCGGAAGATCGCGATGAGGTGGGTATCGCGACGGGGCTCGCGTGGACCGCCGCGGGTGGCGACCTCACCACCGTCGAGGTCTCGGCGGTGCCAGGCGGAGGCGCATTGCAACTTACGGGTCAACTTGGAGACGTGATGAAGGAGTCGGCCCAGGCCGCGCTGACCTACACGCGTTCGCGCGCCGAGGAGCTCGGCCTCGACGAGCGATTCCACCAATCGCACGACTTCCACATCCATCTGCCTTCAGGCGGCATACCGAAGGATGGCCCTTCGGCGGGCGTGACAATGGCGACCGCGATCATATCTGCGCTGACCGGCGCGTGCGTGCGGAAGGACGTCGCCATGACTGGCGAGATTACTCTCCGTGGGCGAGTGCTGCCGGTCGGTGGCGTCAAGGAAAAGGTGCTGGCCGCCTATCGCGCGGGCATCTCGACCGTCGTGATGCCGCGCCGCAATCTTCGCGACCTTGATGACCTGCAAGAAGACGCCCGCAGCCACCTCAAGTTGTTGGGCGTAGACACGATGGACGATGTGTTGGCCATCGCGCTGGCTCCTTCGACCCATCGCGCGCAGAACGCACGCTATGTCGGCGCACCCGACGGGTTGCTAGAGCCACGAGCGCGTCGTACGCCCACCGCACGTCAGGATCCTCTTGCCGCCGCCGGGCGCGTGGCGCGCCCGCGAGTGAACCGCGGTATGCAAGCTGGCGCTATGAAAGCTGGCACCGCGCGGTAGTGCGACTCGCCGCGCATGACGATTGACATACATCGATCGACGCGCCTCACGGCAGCGATGATGCCGCCTAATCTGCGTTGCCGCCGTGCTTTCTCTTGGCGATCTGAACGTCCGTACATGTGGGCGCTGAGGATGGCGCGCATGCTATAATGGCCGGGCTCAGATGGCCTTTGGGGCCGTGTAATCCAATGTTGAGTCCGATAGTCCACGAAATCTCCTCCAGCCATGACGACCCCCGCTCGCAGGCAGTACCTGGAGATCAAGGCAAAGCATACCGACGCAATTCTCCTTTATCAGGTCGGCGACTTCTTCGAGACGTTCGACGACGATGCGCATGTCGCCGCGCGGGAACTGCAAATAGTCCTCACGAGCCGCGGCTACGGGCCAGAGGAGCGTGTGCCCTTAGCCGGGTTTCCGGTCCATGCTGTGCAGACCTATGCGGCTCGCCTGGTGGAGCGAGGGCATAAGGTTGCCATTTGCGAGCAGATTAGCCCGCCAGGCAAAGGACTCGTACAGCGTGAGGTGACGCGCATCCTCACGCCTGGAACTGTGGCCGATCCCGCAATGGCGCCGGCACGCCGCGACAATTATCTCGCCGCCGTGTGTACAGCCACACAAAAGTCGCGAAGCAGGGACCGCGATCTGGTTGGTCTCGCGTACGTCGAGGTCAGCAGTGGGCTTTTCGCGTGCGCAGAGTGGCATGACGCTGAGCAGCCGGGTAGGTTGGCGGTGGAGTTGGAACGCTTGAGTCCCGCGGAAATTTTGGTCGCTGATGGGTCCGTCCAATATTGGCGTGGCACGGACCGGCATGATGCCTGGGGGTCCAGCCTGGAGCGATGGCCCGCGGGTGTCGTCGCCCCAACGACCGTACCTCGCGGCTACTTTGATGCGGAAGACGCGCACGCGCGGCTCTGCAGGCTCCTCGGCGTGTACTCGCTCGACGCATTTGGCTGCGAGGGAATGGTCACCGCCACATCGGCTGCCGGCGCCGTGGTGGCGTACCTTCAACAGATGAATCCCGCACTGTTGCGCGCCATCAGCGAACTCCGCACGTCGGACGCGAGTGATAATGTGGCGATCGACGGACGTACCTGGCGCGCTTTGGAGGTCGTCGAACCCGCGCAAGTCAAGCAGCTCAGTGGCGGCGAGTCAACGAACGGGCGCACATTGCTGGCGACAATCGACTGTACGCGCACGAACGCTGGCGCCCGCGCACTACGCAGACAACTGCTGCGGCCAACCCGCGATCGCGCTGAGTTGGAGGCGCGGCTGGACGCGGTTGAAGAATTGCTTGGGTCCGCTGCCTTACGTCAACGACTAAGTGATCTACTGAGAGGCATCGGTGATGGTGAGCGGCTAGTCGCTCGCATCGCGCAAGGCACGGCGACACCACGAGAATTGCTGGCGATCTCGGCCCTGCTCGCACGAGTGCCAGCAATGACCGTGGCGCTCTCTGGTGTGCACGCGGCTCGACTGCGCGAGATCGCAGATCACCTTGACCGGTGCGACGAGGCCAAGGCGCTGATCGACTCGGCGATCGAAGATGAGTCACCAGGATCTACGCGCAGATTGCGTGACGGATTCAGTGAGGAACTGGACGCGGTTGTCGCCGCGGGCAGCGAGGCGCGCGCCTGGATCGCTGCGTTGGAGCCCCGCGAGCGCGAACGCACGGGTATCAAGTCGCTCAAAGTCGGCTACAACCAAATCTTTGGCTATTACATCGAGGTTTCTCATGCCAACACGGCGCGTGTTCCCGCAGACTACGAGCGGCGCCAGACGTTGACCGGCGGCGAGCGCTATGTGACGCCTGAACTGAAGGTCTTCGAGTCGCGCGTGCTGCAGACCGAGGAGCGCATCGCGGCGCTTGAACGCGAGCTCTACGCTCGACTGCTGGAGGAGCTTGCGCGCTACAGAGAGCGCATGCGGGCCACCGCGGCGTCCCTCGCGCGCCTCGACGTGCTGCTCTCGCTCGCCGAAGTCGCGGGGCGCGGTCGTTACGTTCGACCTGAGCTCACCGAGGGCACCGACCTGGTCATTCGCGCGGGCCGCCATCCGATGCTTGACGGCGCTTTCGATGGGCGTGACTTCGTGCCGAATGACATCACATTCGACGACTGCGCCCCGGAAGACTCGTCGGCATCAGGGTCGCGCATAGTGTTACTTACGGGACCAAACATGGCCGGAAAGTCGACCTATCTGCGGCAGGTCGCGCTCATCACGCTGCTGGCGCACATTGGCTCCTTCGTACCCGCTGAGTTCGCGCGCATTGGCATGGTCGATCGCATTTTCACGCGCGTAGGCGCTGAAGATGATCTCTCGGCGGGGCTGAGCACCTTTATGCTTGAGATGCTAGAGACCGCGTTTATTTTGCGTCACGCCACAGTCCACAGCCTGGTGGCGTTGGATGAAGTGGGTCGTGGCACGGGCACTCGCGAGGGGCTGGCGATCGCCCGCGCCGTGATTGAGTACCTGCACGACGAAGTACGCGCGCGCACGCTTTTCGCTACGCACTTCCACGAGCTTGCTGGGCTTGCCGAGACGCTGCCGTGGCTTCGCCTTTTCCATCTGGAAGTCGCCGAGCGGGAAGGGCGTATTGTGTTCCTGCACCGCGTCGTTCCGGGCGCGACCGACGAGAGCTACGGCGTTCACGTTGCACGCATGGCCGGTATACCTCTGGACGTCACGCGCCGTGCGGACGACCTGCTGCAACAGAGTTCGGCTGGCGCGACGCGCATCGCCGATATGAGCGCGGCGTATGATATCGCCGCCTCACGGGAGATCGCGCAGCATCACGTCGTGCCTGAACACGATGCATCGGTCTCGTCACTTTCTCTGGTCGCCGAGCAGATTCTGGTTGCGCTGGCCAGCGTCAATATCGCTGCGACGACGCCCCTTGAGGGGCTGAACTTACTGTTTTCGCTGCAACAGCGTGCCGTCGCGCTTCTGCAGAGAGGGGATTGATGATGGCGGAGACGCGCCAGGATGCGCCGGGCGCCGCGCAGCGCATCGCGCTTGCTGCCACCTGCGGTGATCGAACGGATTGCCGCGGGTGAAATCATTGAGCGCCCAGCCTCGGTGGTTCGCGAGTTGATCGAGAACGCGCTCGACGCAGGCGCCACAAATTTGCGCGTTGAGCTGCGCGAGGGCGGAATGCGGCTGCTCCGCGTCTCCGATGATGGATTTGGCATCTCTGCCGACGACCTCGAACTGGCCTGCCTGCCACACGCCACTAGCAAAGTGCGCGAGCTTGACGATCTCACTCGTGTTCGCACACTGGGCTTTCGCGGCGAAGCGCTTGCCAGCATCGCCGCCGTCGCGGAGATTGAGATCGCCAGTGCGCCGGACGATTCGGGGTTGGCGTCGGTGCTCGCCGTAGGAAGCGGCCATGCCGCTGAGCGAACGGTGGCATCGCGGTCGCGCGGCACCATGGTGACGGTGCGCCACTTGTTTTCTGAGATGCCGGCGCGTCGCGCCCTGCTGCGCGGCCCTGCAGCGGAGGCATCGCGCGTGAGCGCCGTCGTGCGTGCGTATGCCTTGGCGCATCCGTCCGTTCGTTTTACGCTGATCTCCGATGGTTCTTTTGTGCTTCAGACGAATGGGAAGGACGTGTCGGACGTCCTTGCGACGCTCTACGGTGAGGATGTGGCGCGTTCGTCCGTGCCGTTCGGGCCACTCAGTGTTGGCAACGTGACGTTTCACGGCGTTATCTCTGCACGGGGAATAGATGCGCCCGACCGCAGCCACGTGCTGTTGGCGATCAATGGGCGACCTGTCAGCAACAGGGCCTTGCTTGCCGCGGCCGAGGGTGGCTATCGACCGCTTTTCCGCAAGGGACGCCATCCCGTGCTTGTCGTGCATTTCGCGGCGCCGCCAGACGAGCTCGATGTCAACATACATCCCGCGAAGGCGCAGGTTCTGCTGCGCGGCGAGCAGGCGATCGCGGCGACGTTGCGATCTACGATTCACGATGTGCTGGGCAATGTTCCGCCCGCCATTGGCGACCAGGTGAGTTCGGCGGCCAGCGCCTCGCTCGGGCGGGCAGTGCAGTTGCGCTTACCCGCCTCTCGTTCTCGACGCGGCGCAGCACTTGCCGAGGGCCGCATGGGCTATCTCGCTGGCGCTCATGAGCAGGACCTCGGGGCAGGCTCGCTGCCCGAACTGGAGTCCCTTGGTCAGCTCGACGATGCGCTCATCGTCGCGCGTACCAAAACGGGACACCTCTTCCTAATAGATCAACACCGCGCACACGAGCGCATACTCTACGATGTGCTAAAGCGCGAAGCAACAGCGTCAGGAAGCTTGCTGACGGGACCAGACTCCCCGGACTTCGCGGGCCAGTTGCTGCTGATGCCGGTGTTGGTGGAGTTGTCACCAATTCAAGCGCGCCTGTTGCTCTCCCGGCTCAACGCACTCGCCAGCATTGGGCTGGAGGTTCAGCACTTCGGCGGGACGGCGTTCTTAGTACGTTCACTTCCACCACTTCCCACGGGTATCTTGGATCCGGCAGAGATCGCCCGCGACATCGCTCGCGACGCGGCGGAGGATGCCGATGATTGGTTGGATCATGTGCGTATTTCGCTCGCTTGCAGAAGCGCGATTCGCCGTGGCCAGACCCTCTCGCCGGAGGAGCAACGCTCGCTCCTAGAAGCGCTGCGTGGCGTGCGCACGTACGCGGTATGCCCGCACGGTAGTCCTCTGATCTTGAGGTACAGTAAGCGTTTTCTGGCACATGCCTTCGACTGGTAGCCAGCGGTCGTCTAGAACTTGCAAAGGGCGATGGCGGCGAATCGCGGCGCCCGGTCGCGGCGTGGTGTTATGCTGTGCCAATCGCGGATATACGTCCGCGCGTAGGCTTGCTTGGGTGAGCGGCAGACGAGGAGTGAGCACGTGACGAGTGGGCGCGAGCACGACTTAGGGATGCCTCGCGTCGTGCGCGGGCGTTATCTCGTCCGTGTGAAAGCGCTAGCGGCCAGTGGTGAGGCAATGGGGAGTGTCGTCGCTGCGGTGTCTGAGCCGTCCGATGAGGAGCAGAGGTTGGTGCTGGCGGGCAGGGGGGAGAGCGCTGCAGCGCTCGAACACGTGAACGTCGTGGGCGGACTGCCTGGCGAGCTGATCGAAGTCGAAGTGATCTGGACTCTGCCGCGGCCCGGGCGCAGACGCGCGCGGCGCGTGCCGCCGCCACGTACCCGCGTCGTCGCTGTCCACGAGTCGTCAGCGGATCGGGTGAGCCCACGGTGCAATGTGTTCGGCATTTGTGGCGGCTGCCAGCTTCAGCATCTCACGTATCCGCGACAACTTGCGTGGAAGACGGAGCGCGTCCGCGATGCACTGGTAGCGGCTGGTCTCAGCGCACCACACGTTCTCCCGGCGCTCGCCTGTGAACCTCCTTGGCACTATCGCAACCATATGCGCTTCTCGGTTGATCGCCAGGGACGCGCGGGTCTCACTGAGCGCGGCTCCCGTAACATTCTGCCGCTTTCGGCATGCCCCATCGCCGACGCAAATATCAACTCGGCGCTCGTGGCATTCGGCGATGAACAGCTCATGCGCCCACAGATGTTGGTGCGCAGCGCTGAGGCCAGCGGGCAGATTATGCTGCAGCCCACGCCGAGCGCCACTGTGCGAGAGCGTCTGGAGGCATGCGATCTAGTGGTGCGTGACGACTCCATGGAGGAATTCCTCGCCGGTGTCGCGTTTCGCATCCGACCGAGCTCGTTCTTTCAGACCAACACGCGGCAGGCAAACCGCATGGCCGAGTTAGTGTTGAGTCGGATGCCACGCGGCGAAGACGTGACTCTAGTGGACGCCTATTGCGGTGTCGGCACCTTCGCGCGACTGATGGCCCCGCACGCCGCAACGGTAATCGCCATCGAAGAGTCGGCAAGCGCGATTCGAGATGCGCGGTGGAATCTCCGCGACGCCCCGAATGTCTCGATTGTCGAGGGCAAAGTCGAGAACGTGTTGCCGGAGATGACGCAGCGTCTAGACGGCCTGGTGATCGATCCGCCGCGCGCAGGCTGCCAGCGTCCGGTGCTGGATGCGCTCGCCATGCGGCGAGTGCCCGTTGTCGTCTACGTCTCATGCGACCCCGATACGCTCGCGCGCGACCTCGCCTATCTTTGCAATGCCACTGCCGCGTACCGCCTGATTTCGGTGCAGCCGCTCGACATGTTTCCGCAAACTGCACACGTCGAAAACGTGGCGTATTTGGAGGCGCTGGAGCCCGCATGAATGCACACTTGCCGCTGTTTCTCGCCTCGGCTTCGCCGCGCAGACGTCAATTATTGCGCGAGGCGGGCATTGACTTCGACCTATTCGCCGTACCCGTGGACGAAGACGCGCTCACCGCGACCTATTCGGGTGCGCTCGACGGGCTAGGAGAGTTTCTCGCCAGCCACAAAGCGCGAGCCGCGCGCGATGCGCTGCAAGCCGCGGGAAGGCATGGACTCGTGCTCGCCTCTGACACGACGGTGTTGTTTGAAGGCGAGTCACTTGCAAAGCCACACGACTCTGTAGAGGCGCGCAGCATGCTGGAGAAGCTGCGTGGTCGCGAGCACCTCGTCGCCACCGGTGTCGCGCTCGGCTCGACTGGCACCGATGAGATTGTGATAGCTGCTTCGGTGACGCGAGTGTTGATGCGCGAGTACGGCGACGACGAGGTGGCGGCTTACGTGGCCAGCGGCGACCCGTATGACAAAGCGGGCGGCTACTCTATCCAACACGCTCAGTTCGAGCCGGTTGTGCGCTTCACCGGCTGCCACCTTGGCGTCATCGGCTTGCCCGTTTGCATCGTTGCCGCTCTACTTGGCGTCGCCACCGCGCCGGATTTGGGCGCCGACGGCGCGTGTAGGTGGTCGCCTCGCTGCACGCCACCGTATCCGCACATCGCTGCACGTCTGCCGGTCGCGGGTGAAGGTGGCGAGAGGTGACCGCAGCGCCGATTCGCGGCCGATTCGCCCCCTCGCCGACTGGCCCGCTGCACGTAGGCAATCTCCGCACCGCACTGTTGGCATGGCTCTTCGCGCGCACTGTTGGCGGTCGCTTTGTGGTGCGGATGGAAGACCTCGACGGCCCGAGGGTGCGCCTCGACAGTGCTGGGCAGCAACTGGCCGACCTGCGCTGGCTCGGTCTGGACTGGGATGAGGGCCCCGACCTCGGCGGACCGTTCGGGCCGTACACACAGAGCTTGCGCACTCGAATGTATGATGCGGCATTGTCGAATCTGCGCGAGGCCGGCTTACTCTATCCGTGCTACTGCACACGCGCGGACCTGAATCGACTCGCCAGCGCTCCACAGGGCGACGAGTCTCCGGCGTATCCAGGGACGTGCCGCGACCTTAGCGCCCGCGAGATCCGCCGTCGCGACGCCTCAGGTAGACGTTCAGCGCTGCGGTTTCGCGCCCCTGAAACGCCAATCGAGTTCACAGACCTTCTCACTGGGCCACTTGTGGAAGACGTCGCTGCGGTCGTTGGCGACTTCGTCGTGCGGCGAAGCGACGGTGTGGTGGCCTATCAGCTAGCAGTCGTCGTGGACGATGCATTGATGGACATCACTCAGGTGGTGCGCGGCGCCGATCTTCTCGGCTCTACACCCCGGCAACTCGCACTTTACGCCGCACTCGGCTATCAGATTCCCAGGCACTTCGCGCACGTGCCGCTCGCCGTGGATGAAGACGGCGTGCGCATGGCCAAGCGCCATGACTCCGTTGGGCTCGATGCGATGCGTGCCGAGGGAGCGCGCCCTGAACGCGTTCTCGGCGCGCTTGCGGCAAGCTGCGGTCTCTGGCCGCATGGTGCGCCTGCCACCTTGGATCAGCTCTTGGCGACGTTTGACCCTACGCGGATCACGCCGTTCGCGACGGCCATCACCAATTAGGCGCTGCGGTGTTGGTCATCTTTCCTGACGTGTTGCCGCAAGGTCTTGGCGATTTCACGCGCGGCTACTGGTGCTTCGCGGTGAATATTGTTCAAGGTACCGGCGACGTTGTAGGTGAATCCCACGAAGTAGAGATCCGGCTGGTCGATACTGCGCACGCCATCGGAGGCGCGCTGAGGGAAGCCGCGTTCATCACACGTGATGGCTTCGCCCAGAAAGTCCAGCGCGGGCCGGAAGCCGGTGGCGAAGATGATGGCATCGAACGATTCTACGCTTCCGTCGGCGAACTGGACGCCATACGCGGTGAAACCCTGAAGCGCTCCCGCAATCCGAACGCGCTTTTCGCGCGCCGCATCGAGCAGCCCCAGGCCGATGATTGGGATGCCGTGCGCGCTCAGGACCGGTTCCTTCGACTGTGGGATGCCAGCGCTCCGCAGGCGAGCCGCAGAGCGCCGCAGCAGCACCTTTGCCAGCGGCGCGGTAATCGCGGAGGGCAACTTCGCCACAAGGAGCGCCCAGTATTGAATCGGCACGCCAAGCAGGCTGAGCGGCACTGCATTGACGCCCTGGCGAATGGCGACCGTCACCTGTGCGCCCCCTCGCATCAGGTCGAGCGCGATCTCCGCGCCCGAGTTTCCGGCGCCAACCACTAAGACACGCTTGCCCGCGAATCCCGTGGCGTTGCGGTATTCGGAGGAGTGCAGCAGTTGCCCGCCATAGTCATGCAAGCCGGGAAAAGTGGGGGTAATTGGGTTCGCGGCGATGCCAGTCGCCACCACCAAAGCGTGGCAATCGAACACATCGTTGCCGGCGAGGACCCTCCAACCGTCTTCCGTGCGCTCGGCCCGCTCTACATGAGAATTGGCGCGAATGTCGAGGTGAAAGCGTGCGGCATAGTCTCGTAGATACGTCACAACCTCGTCGCGCGACGCGTATCGTGGGTAGGAGCGAGGCATTGGTCGCAGCGGGAGGCCTGAGTAGCGCCGCACCGTGTGGAGTCTCAACGCGTCGTATGCCGCGGCCCAGGATCGCCCCGCCGCGTCCCCAGCCTCGAGCACAACAGTATGTACGTCAAGCTGCTGAAGGCTCGCGGCCGTTGCCAGTCCAGCGGCGCCCGCGCCGACGACGATGACATCAACCGACTGCTCCATCGTCGCTCCCCATCACTTCACAGCTATCTATCGTGCCTGAGGGGCATCGTCCCAGTAACGTTCTTCTTTCCAGGGATCGGCGGCGTTGCTGTACCCGCGGATCTCCCAGAAACCGGGGCGATCCTGTTCGAGGAATTCGATGCCGTTGAGCCATTTGGCGCTCTTATAGAAATAGAGCTTGGGCATCACCATCCGCACCGGCCCGCCGTGTTCCGCCTCGATGTCTTGGCCATCGTGCTTGAGCGCAATAATGACGTCATCTTGGTCCAGCGCCGCGAGGGGTACGTTGGTGGTGTATCCTGTCCATGAGTGCTCCATGGCGAAGTGCGCCTTCGGCGTCGGTCGCGCCCGTTGCAAGATCTCGCGGATGTGAATCCCTTCCCACGCGTTGTCGTAGCGGCTCCACGTCGTCACGCAGTGGATGTCTGAGGTCAATGAGGTGCGCGGCAGCGCCAGCAGTTCACTCCACGTCAACTCCAGCGGCTGCTCGACTTCGCCCCAGACCTTGAATCGGTAGGTGTCCGGGTCGAATTTTGGCGTTCGTTCGTAACTGAGCACCGGCCACTTTTTCGTCAAATACTGCCCAGGAGGGAGTCTGTCGGAGCCGTCAACGCGCTTCTCGGTGCTGGATGATCCTTTTGGTCCAAATAAATTGGAGAGGTTCACGGTGTATCCTCCTACGGCGGAAAGCTCGGCCGCGTTCGTTTCCCAGACGGTTGTGTGAGATTATGAGCGAAGCGGTGAGTGGCTGCAAGTGTACCTTATAGTGTGAGCGGACTGTCATCGCGTTACGAGTAGGTGCGGTCGGCCGCGAGCGTTGAGCGGGGACTTTGAGAGCGGAGCACACGAATGGAAGTAGGGTTGAGCGGCAAAACCGCAGTTGTCACCGGGGCGAGCCAGGGCATCGGTCGCGAAATCGCGCGTGCGCTGTACGCGGAAGGGGTCTCCGTGGCTTTGGTGTCGCAGACGGCACAGAGCCTTGAGCAGGCGAAGCGCTACGTCGAGCGTACAACTCCCGCGTCTGCGGGGGCCACCACGCATGTGCTTGCCGCGGACTTGTCGCTGCGGGCGGAGGTCGAGCGAGTCGTCGCGGACGCTATACGCTTACTCGGGCATGTCGACATTCTCGTGAATAATGCTGCACGCGCCACCACCGGCAGCTTCTTCGCCCTGACCGAGGGTGAACTGCAAGAGGTGTGGCAAGTCAAAGCTTTCGGTTATGTGCGCATGGTTCGCGCGCTCGCGCCGCATATGATGGACCGCAGGGCCGGCTCCATCATCAACATTGTCGGCAATACCGCCCGCACGCCAGCCGAGGACTTCATCATCGGCAGCATGGTCAATGCCGCACTGGTGAACTTTACGCGCGGCGTTTCGCGTGAGCTGGCGCGCCACAACGTGCGCATCAACTCGATAAGCCCTGGCTGGACGCGTACCGAACGCCAGGAGCGCAAATTCGCCATGCAGGCGGCGACGTTGGGTCTCTCGCCTGAGGATGTGGAGCGCAACGAGGCGCGATTGATTCCGATGCGTCGCCTCGTCACGACTGACGAGATCGCCAACCTGGCGTTGTTGTTGGCCTCCGACCTGATGCCCACGACTACCGGGGAAGACTTCATCCTCGACGGCGGGGCGACTCCATCGATCTGAGCGGGCACGTGACGTCGCCTGCGGAAACATGCGGGGGTTGCGGACTCAACCGTAGGTCCGTATAATGGCGGCTGCCGATGTCCATTGGGCGGAGGTGCATGAGCGGGAGCGCGAGCGACGCTTTCATCTCCGCGACCCTGGGTCAGGAGAGACGTTGCTCCTTTCAGGAAGGGATTGCGCAGACATCATGGAACTGAATGGCACGCAGAAATTCGCCGCGCCGCCCCAAACGGTGTGGAACGCATTGCACAACGACACAATCCTCAAGAACTCTATACCTGCCGCGGAATCGATCACATGGCAGGGTGACAACGCCGTGACGGTTTCTGGTGGAATCGGGCCGATCAAAGGCACGCTCACCGCACAGGTTGTCGAACAGGCCGCGCCGACCCATATGAAGTTTTCGGTGAATCGTACGCAGGTTTCCGGCGCGCTAGCGGTTGATCTCGCGGCTGATGGCGCCGGCACGGTGCTAACTTACGCGGGCACGGTCACTGGAACGGGCGCGGTTGGCGCTGGCCTGACGATGGTCCAGGGACTAATTAAGGGGCAGGTCGAGCAGTTCTTCAGCCGCTTGGAAAGCCAAATCAAGTAAGTCGCTAATCCGCCGCACATACTTCGCGAAAGTCGCTGAGGGCGCGCTTCTTTGAGGCCGCCCTCTCTCTGCTTAAGAGCGCTTTTCGCCTGAATGTCTGGCACGTTCTTCATATAGCCATAGGCTACACAAACCAATGCTGGCAACGAACTCAAATAAGTATGAGTGCAGTGTCACCTCCACAAAGTGACTGCAGATGCGGCACCTATTGCACGAGCACGCTGATGCGGTGATACCCTGAGGAGCCATCTGGTAACGGCGGAGCCTCGGTCGGAGTTTGCACGTTGCCCACCAAATCCACCGCTCGCGCAATCAGCACGTAGCGTCCCCCGCTGGGAGGAGTCCATTCGTATTGCCAGAGTACCCATGTAAGTGGACCAAGCGGCCGACGAAGTGTCGCCGTGTGAAACGTCGCCGGATGATACGTCTCGCCGCCATCGGTGCTGACGTCTACGCGCCCGATTCCGCGGTCGCCTGAGAACGCGATACCAGCGATGACTGTCGGCTTGTTCGTGAGAAGTTGATCGCTTGCCGGGACGTCGATCCGCGTCGTCATCTTGATGTTGGCCTCGCGGGTCCAGCCCTGTTGCTCCCAGTAGCCCGTATAGTCGCCCGAGTCCACACTCAGTGACGTGAGCCACTTGCCGTTCTTCATTCCGTAGAGGCCAGGAATCAGCAGCCGCGCCGGGAACCCATGCGCCTGCGGTAGCGGCTCACCGTTGATGTTGTAGACGATGAGCGAGCGTGCGTCGAGCGCCTGAGTCAAGTGCAGCCGATCGCTATACTCATCTGCCGCGCGGAAGACTAACTCGCTCACACCAGCCTGGAGGCCGGCTTTCTGCAGCACGTCCGCTAAGCTGGCGCCGGTGAAGAGTGCATTGCTCATCAGATTCCCGCCCACCACGTTGCTGATGCAGCCCAGTGTGTGATATTGCTCGATCCTGGGCAACGCGAGGAGTTCGTCGTAGGTGAGGCTGTATGGCGAGTCCACCATCCCGCCGATCGATAATTTCCAACTATGCTGGTCGATTTGCGGGTCGGAAGTGAGGTTTTTGGAAACGTAATAGAAGTTCGAGGTCTGCGTTACCTCACTGGTTTGTCCCGGTACCGGTGACCAGGTGGCGTAGGTAGGAGTTGGCGGTGTCACGTGGGATGGCACGTCGCCGAGATTCACCCCCGGCTCGCTTGAGCCGCCGACGCCCGCCAACTGGGCGAGTCCTCCGGTGATGAAGTCCCAGGCAACTGCCCCAGCAGCAACTACCGCGACGGCGAGGCCAGCCTGTTTGACGAATCGCCGGCGGGAGACGCGTGCCGAGGCGCCATGTGCGTCACTCTCGGCAACGGCACGGCGCGCAAATATGACAAAGGCGATGGCGAATGCGCCATTCGGCAGCAGCTCCGATCCGAATACCCCTAACGCGCCGCCTTGTAGTCCACTCCCGAACAAACCGCCGCCGATCAACGGAGCGAGGATGCCTGCGGAGAGCAGCCAGAAGAGCGCGAAAAGCACGACGATCTCCGCTATTTCACCGATCCTCGTAGCGGACTTCTCTCTGAGACTGGGTGAGCCCTGCATAAGCCGCTGCCTCGTATACCAGTAAAGGTACCCCGCTATAGCGCTTAGAACGCCCTCTCCGAGCAACAGCCCACCGAAAAACAGGTGCTTCGCGTTGGGGCCGAAGGTGTCGAGTAGTCGCGAAAAGATCGGCAGGGGAATGAGCGGGGTCAGGCGGTCGGAGAAGACCTCCGCGGGAGTCAACAGTCCCAGAAGGAAGCGGCCCATCAACGCAGCGAAAAGCGCCAGTGTTGCCGCGAAAATCGCCGGTTGTAGCACAGCGGAGACGCTCCCTAGCGCCTCACGGGAGACCGATATGGGGGAATCGCTCGGCCCGAGATTCGGATCTTGCGGTGCTGTCATGACATCCCCCTCATGCTAGGCGCAACGGGGTTAATTGCCGTTACTGCTGTCACGTTTCGTCTGTTTTTGCACCACGCCGAGAGCGGTGTACGCTTCGACTTGATGGCGCTTGCGCGAGGAGTCCCGCGGCCAGCACCAGCGCGTCGCCGATGCGCACGATTCCGGTGCGAGCCTCGAACTGCTCTGCTCGCTCATATGTCACTGGTGCCTTATGGCTTGCCAATGGTCGTTCATCTAATACACCTGAGGCGACAAGTCGCTGGAGGATCGGCTCGACGTCGCCGATCGAGCGTCCGACCGCGCGAGCCAGCAGCAACGCGCTGATCGGCACCGGAGATGCCGACGACTCAATGGCGAGCAACGCCATCACGACCTCGAGTTCCCGCCACCCGAGAGCAACCGGACGCGATCGCCGATCAGCCGCGGGTTCGATCTCAGGTGGTGGCAAAGCCTCGTTAGAGTCAAACGCCAGCGCTGTGATCGCAACATTCGGCTCCAACGTATTGGCGAGCGGCCGAAAGCTCGGCAGCGCCCTCGCCAATGCCGCCAGTGTCGCTCGCGAGGGATTCGCCGCGGTCGGGTGCCCGGACTCTAGCTTTGAGAGATGCCCCTTGGAAAGGCCGCTGGCTACACTCAATTCGGTCAGGCTGAGGCCCGCGACTTGCCGTGCAATGCGCAGCAGCCTCCCCCAGTCCAGCAGCCACTCGGCCGCGTCGTTTGCACGTTCCTCGGTCTCGTGCATGTTCACCTTCCAACTTGGTCGAGCTCTGAGGGGAAACCTCATCAATGCTATTCGCTTGAAATTGTAGAAGCAGCCGCACAGACGCGGCCACAAGCGTAAGTGGCCGTAAACGGCCGTCTATGTGTCTTATACGGCCAGCATTTCACGTATATCTATCGCGCATTGCCAACTCCCTTTGGGTAGTGTGTGAATCCTCCAAAGTGCCCTACCAAATGGCCAGCAGGTTCCCAGACATACCCCCAGACATAGCCCCAGACATAGCCCCTTGATAGTGAGTCTCGCATCCGTTTCGTTACGCCCACCGCGCACTTGACGCTCATTGGGTGTGAACAGATTCGATTTTACGTTAGGGCGGGCCAACACAAAACCAGATCGCTACTTCCTTGTACACTTATGTCTAAAACAGTATTTGTCGGCAAAGTGGCCTTTGACGACAATTGACATTTCATACACCATATCAACGCGCGAGATTGTTCCGTTGCATATATGCAACACTTGGTTGCGGCGAGTTGGGTGTATGTCGCTTCCGTCAAATGTCGGCAAACACCAATTTGACGACGTAATTCTATTCAACATAAATTGACAGTGGTGTTGGATGAGCATATGCTGGTTGAAGTATTGCGAATGAAGTTCGCGAGTGAGTTGCCAGAGAGAGTCGCGTGGAGTACGTGCGGTTAGCTGTGGGTGGCAGTGTCCGGTGGTGTAGTCGTCGGAGGAGTCGTCGGTTGGTGCGGTGTCATGTCCAAGAGCGGTGGAGCGGGGCAACCGCGAGCGATATCGTTAGCGGCCGGCGATGCTTGCGGCCTTCGAGATGCGCCAGATATCCCTGAGTGGTCCGTATATCGAAATGCCCTAGCCATCCGCGGACATGTTCAACCGATGCTGGCGCTCGCCCCGACTCGACGTCGCCTTCGAGCAGCGCCACTGCTGTGCTATGGCGCAGAGAGTGGGGCGACACGGCGCTGGCGTTCCTATTGGCACCTTCGGCGTTGCTCCATTGGCTCTCGACCCGATCGACAATTCTCTCCACTTGTCGAACCGTAAGACGGTTTCGTCGAGCACTCGTCGCAGCAGCCGCGTCAGATGTACTCGAGATTCTGCCGCGCCATGAGAGAAAGAGCGGCGTCGCGCGGTCGCTCGCTGCTTCCCAGCGCCGCCCCGTCGACGTGATGTATGCCAGCAAGATCGTCATCAGGGAAGGCGCCAGTGGCAGCGTGCGCCCGCCGCGCTGTCCTTTGGTCTTTGAATCCTGGAGGACCAACCACCACTCCTCGTGTCCATCGTGCCAGTCGCGCACCAAGTCACCGACATCCAGCGAAACGAGTTCGATCGCGCGTAGCCCCGTCGCCAAGGCCAACGACAACAGCGCATGATCGCGCTGAGCCGTTCGCACTCCCGTCAGTCCTGCCGTCGATCGCACAAACGATTTATCACTGTTCGATGGCGACGTTCCTGCCACATCATCTGGCTCTGTGTCATGCTGCGCAGCAGTCGTGGCGCTGCGGCGACGTTCAACGCGCTCTGCTCGCGAAAGTCCCCACGGGCTCGGTGGCGTAGGTTGCGTACTGTCCACAGGAACATGCGCGACATCGGGCGAGCGACGCTCGATTTGACCACTTGAAATTGGGGCAAGCGCGGCGTCCAGAAACCCGTTCCACTCCGGCTGAGCCAGTATTTGATAGGGCCGTCGCCGCTCGATACTTAGTCGGCGCAGCGCGCCGCGAATGCGGTCCGGCGTCAGCGTCGGAAGTAGATCGACCAGCGCACAGTGGACCAGGAACTGGCGGAGCGCGGTCAAGCGAATATTCACTGTCGCCGGCGCCAGGAGCCCACGAGATGCTGGTCCTCGCGCCCCCTCGGTTGTCTCGGACGCGGGCTCATCAGCGGTGCGGGGCAGCGCCGCCATCCAAGCGGGACCGAGCTTCGACTGCGACTGAGGCGTTGATGAGTGTGCGTCGCGCCTAGCGTGTGCGCGGTCAGGCGACGAAGCGCGCATGGCAAGAGACCCGCGATAGGCTAAGAGGAGGTCGAAGGTGATCGCCGCCAACTCCGCTGGTACGCCAGGCGTCTCGAAAAAGTAGCTAAGCGCCCGTTCGTACTCGATGCCCGTCCGCCCTGGATTCAGCGTCGCGAGCCAGCGCGGCAGTTCTTGCCGCCACGTCCTACCCACTGGCTGGGATGCTTCGCCGTGCGGCCCTCTCCGCTGACGCTGTTCCTCGACGAGCTGCAACTCCAACTCACTCGACGCGCCACGATCCTCGATAGGGCCATAAGAACCCTGCGCATCGGCCTCACTAGGCGCCTCAGCCTGACGTGAGTAAGGGACCGGGTCCATCACGTTCGCTCCCGCACCGGTTATGCTGTCTGCCGAACCGCGTCAATAGCGTCGATCAGTTGCTGGCGCGAGAACGGCTTGGCCAATTGCCCCGCCGTTATCGAGGCGTCGAGTGCCGAGAGACGCAGCGTCGACGACATGAGAATGACGCGATGTCCAGCGTCACGGAGATGCGGATCGCGGGCGATTTCGGCGCAGAGAGCAAGCCCATCGAGTCTCGGCATCACAATGTCCAGCAACACTACGTATGGCTCGAAGGCGTCTCGGAGCCGATCGAGTGCCTCACGCCCGTCCGCGGCTTTGACCACGCGATGTCCACGCGCCGTGAGGATCGCGGCGATCATTTCGCGAATGGGTGCACTGTCGTCAACGGCGAGAATTGGCTCGAGAACTGCCATACGGGAACTTCCTCCAACGGCGAAAGCAGTGACGAAGAGGATAGTAGTGAGGTGGCTCGCATTGTAACTCGGCTTGCTCACTGACACAACAGTACAACATTTGTTTGGTAGGTACTGGATGGGGGTTTGTAGCCCCCGACTATATGAAGTGCATGGCTCATGCAGCACGCGGCACGCTATGATGCTATCGACTAGACGCAGAGCGGCGCGAGAGGAGCAACTCCGTGGCAAAAGTGACCACCGGTTCCGGGGATGCAGGATTCACCAGTCTGCTTGGCGAGCAGCGTGTACCCAAATACGACGAGCGACCGGAAGCCTTCGGCACCGTCGACGAAGCAACGTCGGCGCTCGGTTTGGCCCGTGCTTCCATAGCGGACGCTACGGCGAAAGAGGCGCTGCTGCATATGCAGCGAGATCTCTACGTCCTCATGGCCGAGCTCGCCACGCCGCCGGAACACCTTGCTGCGGTCGGCATGCGCATCACTGCCGACCACGTTGCCTGGCTGGAGACCCTGGCAGAAGAGCTCAAGTCGCAGGTCGACATACCCAATCGCTTCATCATCCCAGGGGACACCACAGAAGGCGCGACGCTTGACCTTGCCCGCACGATCGTCCGCCGCTCGGAGCGCCTCGTCGCCAAGCTCTATCACGAGAGCGTCATCGCCAACGGCGACGCGCTGAAATACCTCAACCGACTCTCGGATGTTGTCTTCATCCTCGCCCGCTATCTCGAGGCCAAAGGCGGAGCAAGCAGCACGGAGGCGCGGCCATCATGAAGGCGCGGATGGATTTGATCCCGTCCGGGGCATATCGAGAGCAACTCACCGTCCGGAGTTACGAAGTTGGGCGCCGTGGTACCGTTCGTCCGGCGACACTCCTTCGCTACCTCGAAAATCTTGCCACAGGCGCTTCTTCTGCCGCTGGCTTCGCGCCCGACTGGTATGTAGTCCAGGGCACGGCCTGGGTGGTGCGCAACATGGACATCCTGTTTGGTCTGCCTCCGCGCTATGGAGACCAGCTCGGCATGGCGACATGGGTGGCTGAATTCCGTCGAGTGCAGGCGCTGCGTGAATATGCGATCTGGAATATCACCACAGGCGCGTTGGTGGCCCGCGCCTCGGCCAGGTGGGCATACGTCGATCGCTATCAGGCGATCCCCGTCCGGCTTCCTGAAGCTATGACCTTCGGCTTTGCCACCTTCGGCGCTGCTATGGTAAAACGCTCGCTGCCCCCCTTGGCTGCGGATGTGCGAACTGCGCCAACGACATTCGAACTTGTCGCTCGCGAATACGAAGTTGACAGCCAGCAGCATGTCAACAACTGCGCTTATGTTGACTGGCTCTGGGAAGCCGCACTCCAGGCAGCCGGAGAATTCGGACTGAGCGACGCAACGATGGCGCGACCGCGTTACTATGCACTGGAATACGTCAGGCCGACACCGCCCGGTGAGCGCGTCGAAGTTCGCACTTACACCGCGGTCCCCACGGGCGCGAGCACATCGAGATTGCCCGCCAGGATGGATCAGGAGATTCGGCACACATCCACGGGCGCCGTCTGCCTGCGGGCCAGCACCGCCTACCTGCCAGCGCTCTTTGGTCAATCACAATGATCTAAGGACCTACATGCGCGACTACGCGGGTCGCGGTTGTTTTGTCGCACGCTTTTGAGTCGACTCGCTTTTGCGTTTGGCCGACTTCGTCGGAGTGATGGGTTCCCCGCGGAGATAGACGACCGCCAGTGGCGGCAGAGCGAGCGCAATCGAGTCCTCATAGCCGTGTTCGGCGATGTGCTCAGACGCGACCCCTCCGAGATTGCCCACGTTGCTTCCACCATACACCTGTGCATCCGTGTTCAGGATCTCGACGTAGTGCCCGGGCCCCGGCACACCGATTCGATACCCATAGTGCGCTTCAGGTGTGAAATTCGCCACGATGACCAGCGGCTTTTGCCGGTCGCTACCATATCGTATCCACGATATCGTACTGTGCGCTGCATCTGAGCCGTCGATCCACGCGAAACCGTCCGGCGTGAAGTCCCGCTCGTGGAGCGCGGCCTCTTTACGCAGCAATGCGTTCAGGTCGCCGACGAGCATGCGCAGCTGCGCGTGCAGCGGGCCATCTGAACCATGCTCATCCAACACGTACCAGTCAAGGAAGCCCGCGAAGTTCCACTCCGACCACTGCCCAAACTCGCCACCCATGAAGAGCAGCTTCTTGCCAGGATGCGCATACATGAAGGCATAAAGCGCACGCAGATTGGCGAATTTCTGCCAGATATCACCTGGCATCTTGTTCAGCATCGAGCCTTTGATGTGCACCACTTCGTCGTGCGACAACGGCAAAATAAAGCGTTCGGAATGTGCATAGGTAAATGAAAACGTCATCTCGTTCTGATGTGCGCTGCGGAAAAGTGGATCCAGGCGCATGTATCCAAGAATGTCGTGCATCCACCCCATATTCCATTTGAGCGAAAACCCCAGCCCCCCCTCGCTCGCGGGAGCCGTCACGTACGGCCACGCCGTCGATTCCTCGGCCATCATCAGCGCTGCGGGGAACTGCTCGTGGACGGCAGTGTTGCATTCGCGAACGAAGCGAACGGCCTCCAGGTTCTCACGTCCGCCGAGCTCATTCGGCTCCCATTCGCCCGGCTTGCGACCGAAATCAAGGTAGATCAGCGAGGCAACCGCATCGACTCGCAGCCCGTCAATGTGGTACTTCTCCATCCAAAAGAGCGCGTTGGAGACAAAGAAGTTGCGCACTTCATTCCTGGCGAAGTTGGGTACAACCGTGCCCCACTCCGGGTGTTCACCCTTGCGCGGGTCCGCATGTTCATACAGATGCGTTCCATCAAAGAACCGCAACCCGTGTTCGTCGCGCGGAAAATGGGCGGGCACCCAGTCCAGCAAGACGCCTAGGCCGTGCTGGTGACAATAGTCGACGAAATACATGAAGTCTTGCGGCGTGCCATACCTGCTGGTTGGCGCGTAGTAACCAGTCACCTGGTAGCCCCACGAACCATCAAAAGGATATTCGAAAATCGGCAACAGTTCGACGTGCGTGTACCCCAGGTCCCTGGCGTACGGCGCCAGTTGGTGCGCCAGATCGCGGTAGGTGATCGCGCCGCCATCGGGTGACGAAGAGGGCTTCCACGAGGCGGCGTGTACCTCGTAGATGCTAATCGGCGCGGCGTCACCATTATGCGTCGCACGCTCGTTCATCCACGCGTCGTCGAGCCAGCGGTACCCACCGAGATCCCATACACGAGACGCCGTACCTGGCCTGACCTCAGCATAGAATCCATAGGGATCCGCCTTGAGGACATGTAAGCCAGCCTGCCACGAGAGCACGGCATACTTATAAACCGCGCCCGCCGACACCTCCGGCAGGAATAGCTCCCATACGCCGTTGGGTCGCAGCCGCATCGGGTTGCAGCGTTCGTCCCAGGCATTGAAATCGCCTACGACGCTGACGCGTCGGGCATTCGGCGCCCAGACGGCGAACGACGTTCCCACCACGCCGCGAACATGCCGTGGGTGCGCGCCCATGTGCTCGTAGACGTCCCGCTGCGTGCCCTCGGCAAAAAGGTGCATGTCAAGATCCGAGAGCAGCGGCGGGAACGTGTAGGGATCGGCGTGAAAGGAGAGTTCTCCGTGTCGCTCGATCGCAAGGTAATAGGCCGGCGCCTCCTGGCCTTCCTCTAGCACGGTGAAGAGCCCCAAGGAGTGCAGCACACGCATGGGCAACGCACCATCCGGTAGCTCTGCACCGCTATGTACCTCGGGTTGCCAAGAACCTGGCACAACCCACACCGCCGTCGCTCCCGGCGAAAACACGCGCACATTCCAAACGGTCTTGCCATTTAGTTGAAGCGTTCGCGGGCCCAAGACGTCAAACGGCGCGCCGTGTCGCCCTTCCACTATCTGCTGCATCGCGCCGCGATCGAGCGGATCGCCTGCGGATGACTCGTTGGCCGTGCGCGAATTCGCGGTCATGGTTCCTCCTGGACACTTCGCGCCGCGCGCTCGAACACCTGCAGCGACTGGTTTCTCAATGAGCCAGTAATTCGGGATGATACTTTTGATAGTAGCGCACATATCCCTGCGCGCTCATGCGGTGATTCGCCGCGAGTTCATAGCGGCGACGCAACCTTTGATCGTCATCGACGGCGGTACGGACGCTCGCCAAATCATCAGCGGAGAGTGCTGCCAGCACGTCGGTCAGCTCGTCCTCATTGTACCCACGCCGCATCCCGTCGAGTATGCGTTCGCCCCAGAGGGAGAGGCGGGCGCGCAGCGCGCCAAAATGTTCGCCAACATTCAGCACTTCACCAAAATGCGCGAGATAGAGCTTCCGCGGATTCAGGTCGAGCAGGCGGTCAATGCTGGAATACCAGTCTTCCAGCTGTAGATCGGGCGGCGGCGTCGGCGGTCGCACCAGATCGATGCCTTCGAGCCGCACTCCGGCCACGTCGCCCGCGAAGACTTCGCCGCGCGCAGCGTCATGATAGGCGATATGATGCGTCGCGTGTCCTGGCGTGTGCAACGCGTGCAACGTCCGCTCGCCCACTCGAATCGCCTGCCCTTCGGCGAGCACACGCAGGCGCTCGGCAGGCACTGCCACAATCGTTCCCCACAACGCTTGCATGCGGTCGCCGTAGATCCGTTCGGCGCTCTGGAGCAGCCGTGAGGGATCGCTCAAATGTCGCGCTCCACTCGGATGCACATATACCTTTGCCTCGGGACACATGCCCAGCAATTGCCCCGCTGCACCCGCGTGATCGAGGTGAATGTGGGTCAGCACGATGTGGCGAATCTCGCGTGGATCGACGCCAGCAAGTCGCATCGACGCGATGAGTTGGTCAGTGGTCGCCGCCGATCCTACGTCGATCAGTGCCGCCCCGGCGCTGCCCGTCAGAAGGTAACTGGCGATGATGCCCGGTTCACCTTGGTACAGCGTGTCGAGGAGCCAGAGATCCTCTGCCAGTCGCCGCGCCGGCTGTTCAACCACCTGACGTCACTCCTTCGTCGCGGGCGCATCGGCTTCTGAGAGGGAGGCGTCCGCGACACCCTCAGCGGAAGTGCGTCAATGGACCCGTCTCGCGCCCTCGTTCGGGAGACTCGCCCTCGACGAGCAGATTGTTGACCACTACCCGCGCGCCAGGCACTGCGATCGCGATACGTTCTAGCGCCGCGCGCTCGGTGGCGTTCGCGGCCCGTCCTTCAAGGTACACGATACCATGTTCGGAGAGCACGCGCACGGCGCCCCGCGAGCGCTGATCCGGAAGCGCGGCGGCGATGGCGGCGTCGACGGCCGCGGCGAGCGTTTCCGTAATGACGATGTCATTGACCACTCCACGCACGCCGACGACCGATGCAGCGGCGTGCGCTGCGCTCGCACGCTGCTCGGCAGTATCCACTTGCCCGGAGAGTGTCACCTCAGCGTCGTCCACGCGCAACTTTATCGCGCGGCGCGCGTGCGGATCGGGCAGCGCCGATTGAAAGACGAGGCGCACGTCGGCGAGAATCGCCCCGTCGGATCGATGCGGCGGCAAGGCGGCGAATCCACTCACCGACGTCTTAAGACTGAGCACGCCTTCGCGCAGCGACTCCACATACCTCAACGCGACGACACGTTCTGGGCTGTGCACCAACAGTGAGTGCCGCGACTGCACCAGAACGTGTGTGAGCTCACGTGAGACGCGGTCGCACCACACGCACGAGACCCAGCCGACCTGCGACCCGCCCGCCTCTACACGCGTCCGCGAGGTGATTCGAACCAAGTCCGCCGGCAGTCCAGTGTGCGCATTGCCAACTGAGTGTGCAATCGCCTGTCGCCGCTTCGCTCCGCGGTTCGGCTGCACCAGCGTGTACTCAATCTGACGGCTGGTGGTTTCAATTGCAACGCCACGTACTAAACCGTCGACCGCGCCCTCGAACAACAGCCCACCGGTCCATCCTCGTGACATGAAGCGCAGTTCGAGCCGGCTGTAATACATGGATCGCACTCTCCCATTCGGTCACCCGCTGCCGCCAATCCTAGCACGGTCGGTTCCCCCTGACAACAGATGCGGACGCGGGTACTGCCACGGAACGGTATCGCGCACGTTACACGGTCGCCACCGCATGAGGGAGGGTACGCATGTGTGCGGTAACATTCATTTGCTTGCTCGCGACCCATGCGGGATGGTATGCTCAGGCTCGTGCGTCCGGCCCGAGACGACTCCGGGAGCCCAACGAGCGCGCCATGCGATTGCAACATTTGCTGTCCGACCTTCGTGGAAAACTCACCAGAAGGCGACAGGGAGGAAAGGTACTGCCGTGATTCAGGCATCCGACACGCCAACTTCGCAGTCCGCCGCCGTGCGGTGGACGTTCTACCGCCGGCTCGGTCTCTTGCTGCGCACGCGGCTCGATGACGAGGGCACGACGCTCTCACTACACGATGTCGCCGCACGCACGCGAGGGCGTGTCTCGCCGGACGATTTGGTCGCGCTCCTCCGCCAGGGGGCACAGGCGGAACCGGATGCGGTGACCTGTGTCATTCTCGCGCAGGCATTCGACATTGATCCAGATTTCTTCCTCACCGACCAGGCCGTGCAAGAGTACATCGACTCCGTTCGACGTTTGAGCGCTACGTCTTCGGCGTCGTCCACGGCATCATCGTTGCAGATGCACGCCCTCGCCGTGCGTACTGAGGCCGGATTCGTCGCCGTCGCCGACTAGGCGATCCCGCAGAACAACCTCTGAGGTCTCTTCATGCTACCAAACGGTGGAGAGACCTCAGAGGTAGCGCCCAGCATGATGGGCAGGCAGGGCGCCGGCACCGCCGGGGAGTGCATCAAGCCAACCATGCTCATGATGCACCACGAACTGCTGCTCGCCGGCGTCTGCCTCCGTATAGTAGGGCAGAACATGCCCGCTCAGTGGCTGCCCCAAGCGAATGCGTTCGGCGTTCTCCTGTGCCGCGCGCCCAAGCAACGCCAGTCCGGCGATCGGGTCGATCATTTCGGCATATACATCGGCAGCAGGCTGCAGATGCTCGTTCCACAGTGCTAGTCTCAGTTGCCGAGCCTGCACTGCGTCGAGAACGGCCACGTTGATTTCGGCGTCCGAACGCAAGCCACGACTATTCAGGTTTGCCGAGCCAGCAGTCCACCACTCGTCGTCGACGATGGCCACTTTTGCGTGTGTGTATACGGGACGGTATACCGCCTGTCCGGCATGAGGCGCTAACGAGACGCCTGAATTGCCCAGCGTGAAGACGTGCAGCCGGTCAAGCGCGCCCATGCGCGCGGCCGCCATGCGCAGTTCGCCGATCCCTCCGTCGGTGAAGCGACGACCACAGTTTGGATGGTCTGGCAAAGTCAGCGCGACATGGACTCCCCGGTAGAGGGCGCCCCCAATCGCATTAAGCAGTTCGACGGAGTCGAGACTCCGCTCGCCCCAGCGCAGCGTGTCAAGTCCAAGGTAGATCTCTGGCCACAGGTACTGATTTTCGAGATAGACATACGTTTTCGCCTGAGCCAGCGCCCGAAGATACGTTTCTTTAATCGTCGAGATTCCCTTGGGCGCGAAGGCGTACGTATTCGCCGGTATCGTGCGAGTGATTTGGATCTGTGAGCCTCCAGGCAGCGCCGCTGTCGGCCTCTGGTCGAGGCGCGAGGGCCAGGATGGGTCGCCGCTCCGCGCAGCCACCTCAGACCAGCGTTCCACGATATTGGTCAGCACATCCGCCACCGCGGGACCATAAATGCGGGCGTGTACATCGTGCCAGGGGTGCGCCGACGCCGAACGCGATACCACGCGCTCGTCCGAGTCGGTTGGGTGTACGTGCGTGTCCCAACGGTCGTAGTCGCCTCCGTGTTGCACGGTCAGATCAATGCCGCCGACAAAAGCCACACGCCCATCGACGACAGCACACTTTTGGTGCAACGACTGCACAATATGCGTAATTGCCCGGCTGCTGTCATCCAAAACGCAGTCGACCCCTGCCGCATGAAGCAGGTCACGCTGCTTCGCCGGATCGTTGGTGAGATGGCTGCCAAGGTGGTAGGCGTCCCACAACAACACGCCCACTCGCACGCCGCGCCGCGCCGCGAACCCTAAGACGTCGATGACACGCAGACGCCCGCTCGTCCACAGGGCGATAGCCTCGTCGTCAAGACCCTCCCGACGCAGGCGCGCCAGCAGCGCTCGTTGCACTGGCGTCTCGTCCGCACCTAGGCGAGCATCTTCGCCGCGCACCAGGGGCAGATCCACCTCCAGGTCCCAACCCGCCAGCAAGATATATCTGCGCGCACCGAGAAACGCCACACACATCGCCAACATCGCGGTTCGCCCGTCGATCAGCGGCTGGACGAAGCACCCATCGCGTACGGGGAAATCGCCCTGAGCCCACCACGCAGCCGCAGGCACGCTCTCAGGGTTAATCGCGCTCACCACGTCCACCGCACTGCTCCATTGGTTTACCGCACATCAGGTTACGGCTGCCGTAACGTGTAGGGATGCGCTCCGTCGCTCGATGTTAGAGCAGACCCGACGGCGCGACCACTGTTATGACGCTCGTCAAGCCGAACGAGTCATCCATCTGAAACGCAGAAGGTGTCTCGGTCGAAATTGGCACCGCCGTTGGTGAGACACCCAGCAGCCGATGCAGTGTCGAATCAGGCTGCAACAGTTCAAACACGATCAACTCGAAGAGCAGCGCAACCGCCAAGACTAACAAGACGCCGCGCGCTCGCTTGGAGAAGACGCGGCGTGATGGCCGCACGCGATCGAGCTTACGTATGATCTGCCGGCGCTCGGTGACCGCATGCCCGAGCCCCTGACTCTTGCAAATCTCACAGGTGCGCACATGCTGTTCGACAGCGCTGCTCCTGCGCGGCGACAGGCGTCCGAGCTCGAAGTCCACGAGCATTTCCGATGCTTGCTCGTGCGAAAGCAGCGACGTGGTGCGTCGAGCGGCGCGTGGGCCAGCTGTTCGCTCACTCCGCGACCCAGACCTTCTCTGAAAATTTCGCTCGACCTGACGACTCACATTCCCCCCACCATCAAGACGTCCCCACGCATTGCCGCACTAACCCGCCCAAGCGTAGCGGCTGACCCTCATCTCGTCAATAGTCGTAGCACATCCACCTATCGCTTGCTGAACCCGTCACACGTGGCGCCCGTCCCTGATTGGCCACTGCGACGCGTTCAGAAGTACCGAACGGTTGAAGGCTGGCACGCGACTCCCTATAATGCGCGGTGGACTCTGGAATGCCTCCGAGGTGAAGCCATGGCACGAGACCAACTGCCGCGCCCCACAAGCGTGCCCATCCGATTCGGGCAAGGCGCGACCTCCTCACCACTCCAGGACGTGCAGATTTACCGGCCCGGACCGTATATCGTCATCGCCATCCTCGTATTGCCGGCGCTCGTAACCCTCGGTGGTGCTGCGCTGTATCTCAATACCTCATCGCAAATCCCTGGTTGGCTGCCTTTCGTTCTGCTCCTATGGCTGCCGGGCATTCCCGTCCTTTGGCTCTCGATGCTGACCGTCCGCACAAGCACTGTTTCGATCGCTTCCGGTCGTCCTTGGAGCCGATGGGTTGAGATTTACTGGCAAGACGTGGAGCGCGTTGAACAGCGTGGCCTTTTCGTGCGCTTGCAAGGTGCTCAAGGGGGCCACATCACCTTCGTGCCCGGCCTCCTGCGCGAGGGCAAACGACTTGAACGCCATCTGCTGTTGCGCCTCTCGTCTCATGTTCTCACTGGTCGCTTTGCCAGCAAGGGGCAGGGCATGCTCGCCAGCGATATCCGCTCGACACCTGGCGGCGGATATTCTGGCACGTTGACAATTCAGGTGCGCCCGCGTGTACGCTGGTCGCTCGCTGTCTCTTCGCTTCTTTCGACAGTCGCCGCCGTCTATCTGCTGGCCGTCTCCCGCGCAAGCTACGCCCTGCCGCTCGGCATCGCGATGGCCGCCGTCGCGTTTGCCGCCTGCACAATCCTACTCTGGACGCTGCAAAGCGTGCGCATCAACGAGACAGGCGTGTCGCTCGGGCGCGTGCTAATCCCTGCCTCGCGTCACATCGCATGGTCAGATGTTGAGCTGATCGAATATTCGCCCGGAGAAGCATTTCTTCGCTTTCGAGGCGCCAAGCGGCTTCTCTCTCCTGGGCCCGGGCTTCTCACCACAGCTCAGGCTACTCTCATGCGCGGTTTCCTGACGGAATATGCCGGCAAGCGCAAAATACCGATGCTGGAACGGCGATGGCTACTCCCGTGGTAACAGTCAATCGCGAGCTGTGATTGGGTTTCGCGCTCCTGCTAGCGTATGCCAGCGTAGGCCAGTTCTTTCACTGGCGCCGGGGCCGCCACTGCTCGGCTGCGACGCAAACGCGACGGCAAGATGCCCTCCTCTTCGCGGTATTTCGCAATTGTGCGTCGGGCAATTTCAAACCCGCGCTTCACGAGCGCCCGTGCAAGCTGCTCGTCGCTGAGCGGACGTCGCGGGCTCTCCGCGGCTATCAACTCGCGCAATGCTTTCTTCACCGGCAGCGAAGAGTCGAAAAAGTCGTCAAAAGGTACCGTGCGACCGCTCGGCAGCAGGACGAACTTGCCATCGGTCGCCCGGCTCACCGTCGACTCGTGCAGCATCACTCGCTTGGCCACATCGGCGCGAGTGAGTGGCTTCAGTGCGCCCTGCCCGCGTTCGAGAAAATCTCGCTGCAACTCAATCAACGCGTCTGAAACGCGCTGCATCGTGTCCCACCGCTGACGCAGAGCCGAAATGAAGGAGTGCGCCTGGTCGACATAATTGCGAATGTGTGCCTTCTCAGAGTCACTGGTCACCGCGTCAGAGATATTCTTGCGCGCCCACAAGTACTCGCGATTGATCTGCACGTCATAGCGTTGTCGCTCAACAACCTCAGCTTCGAAACCAGCGTCAACGCGACGAATGATCACGTCTGGCCGGATATGCGGCGCCGCCTCCGCGATATCGCCGAAGTCCGGATCGAAGCCATGCGTGGGGAACGGATAAAGGTGATCGCGAATGAACTGCCACTCGGCCTCCACGACCTTCGGCGTTTCATTTACCGCACGCGCCACCTCGCGAAAGTGCCGGAACGCCAGCGCTTGCAGGTGTTGATCTACCAGTGCTTCCGCCAGCGGACGAGGTTGCCCGCTCTCTCGCAGACGCCGCAGTTGCAGCAGCAGGCACTCTCGCGGGCCGCGTGCGCCAATACCCGGCGGATCCATGCGCTGGAGCGCTTCCAGCACCGCCTCGACGCGTTCCGGTGGGCAGTTCAGTGCATCTGTGGTGTCTTCGATGATGCCCTCGGCGAGATAGCCGTGATGATCGATACTTCCGACGATATATTCGGCGATCTCCTCGTCTTCGTCGGCAAGCGAGGCGCAAAGCATCTGGAGAAGTCCGTCACCGCGCCCGGCGGTCGAAGCCACTCGCAGCATGGGATCGGTGCCATCATCTTCGAACTGGCCGCCGAGCGTCGAGCCGCCATAGTAGTCGTTCATCGAGTCGTGACTGGTGTCGCTGCCTCCGAGAGCCGCGCCACAGACCGGGCAAGAGATCGAGCCGCGGTCCAGCGCGCCGCCGCAGCGGTGGCAACTCTCGCGCTCCTCTGCCTCGAAAGCGGGATTAGTCTCGCGCTCGCGGGCGATAGAAGCCGCGAGTTCCTGGCTCGGCAATTGCAACACGCGCACGGCAACGATCTGGCGGTGCGAAATCACCGTCTGTTGCTGCGGAGCCAGCGACTGATCGAAGCGCATGTCCATGCCGTCCATTGACTACCTCTCCCTCTGCCCTACCGGTCTCACGCGCGCCAGCGAGGCCTTTGCGTTTCCCGATTGCCAGCCAAGCGCCGGCACCCGCAGCACTAAAAGCAAAACCCGTGCCGATTTCGCCATCGCATTGCGTGTAGTGGGGCAACGTGACAAAATATCCCAGAATTTCATATGGCATAACTATCTCAGTCGTTCGCATTGTGAGGGCCATGCATGCAGCTTTTGGTCGTTCTCTTGCTCGCCTCGGTCGTCTTCTTCAGCGCAGCGCTGCTCGCCGGCGCGCTCCTGCTGCGCGGCCAATGGGACAAAATTGGCACGCGGCCACACTCCACACACGGTACCGATGCCGACGGCAGCTAACACCAGCCTACCCAGCGGACCTGACGAGACTGATTGCCCTCAGCAGTGCGTCAGCGTCCGCTGCATCCAGACTTTCGAGCAAACACTTGCGCACGGCTACTCCAAGGTCGTCCGTCCGCACACTCGCCTGCACAAGCGACCGCAGTGTGGGCAGCGACTGCACAGGCGTCGCCGTATGTCGTGCCAGCTCGCCCACCCAACGTGAGCGCCAAAGATAAGCGTCCTCAGTGTCATTGGCCGCGTGTGCATAGGGGCGATCCGTAGTAGCGAGCGCAAACCCCTCCGGTGGCAGCGTTGAGCGTAGTCGCTTGATCTCAGCGTCTGCGATCGCACCCGAGGCGAGAGTTCGTGCCTCTGTCGACGACTCCGCGCGGATATCAGGGGATAGGGGGAGATAGTCGACCCGGGCGGCGAACGCAACGTTTTCCGGTCGCGCGAGCAAAACCCTGAGATCGTTCATGTCGTGCGCGTCCCGAGGCGCGACCATCAATCGCGCCAGCTCGAACAGCTCTGTGAGCGCCGCATCCCGATTGGCGTAGTAACGCGGATCGAAAATCTGCGCGGCCTTGTCGAAGCCCACAATCACCGCGATCTCTGCCCCTTCCGCGACGTACCCGCGCACCAGTGCCGCTTGCTCCACATACAGGCCGCGATTGACAACTGCCACCGCGGAGCGCTGTTCAAATGCCGCGTAGCAGCGTAGCTGCACCAGCCGATCCGCCAGCGTTGCCCGCGTGACGCCCTCCTTGTCGATCGTCGAAACGGCGCAACACCGTATCAGCGCGTCCAACCGGCCAGCATGGATCGCCGCGTTTCCAAGGGCGACGTGCGCATTGGTCAGCGGATTGAAGGAGCCTGACAGTATCCCGATTCGCGAAGCAGATTGCGTCACCGCGCTCCCCGTGACAATCGCGATCTCCGCGCTGGTCGCGTCCGACAAGCGCCGACCGATCTGCGCGAGGGGAATGACCTCTGCAGCGTTTCCAAGCGCCTCGCGTGTGCGGTCGACTCGCCGCTTCCACGGAGCGGTGGATGATTCTGGCATACTATCCTCGACGGAGCCGCTGGAACATCAACATGAGTGCGCCCGCCCGGCGCGCTGACCACATAGCCTCCAAGGCTCGTAAGCGGATACCCTGTGCACGGAGCAGCGGCCCAGGTAGAACTTTACTCCGACTTTGCCGGGACGGACAGGACATGTCACACCTACGGTCAACATCGAGTTCAATAGCGGTAATCATCCTCGCGGCGGGCACCTCTACGCGCATGGGCGCCCACAAGTTGCTGCTGCCGCTGGGCAATCGCCCGCTGCTTGCGCATGCTGTGGCCGCCGCAACGTCGAGCGGCGCATCGCCGAGAATAGTCGTACTTGGCCGAGACGCGGAGCGTGTTTCTACGACATTGCCGCAACAGGGCATCACCGTCGCCGTCAATCCCGACTTCGCGACGGGCATGGCATCCTCGCTCCGACATGGCATCAATGCGCTGCCAGCGCAGGCTGCCGGAACGCTGTTGTTACTCGGCGATCAGCCGCTGGTGACACCCACGTTGATTGAATATATCCTTGCCGAGGCGCGGCGTCACCCGCGCGCTATCGTCGCCGCCAGTTTCGCGGGCCAGCGGGGGCACCCAGTCTACTTCCCCAGGCACTATTTCGCTGAGCTTTGCGCTCTACAAGCCGACGAAGGCGGTAGAAACGTCATAGCAAACCACGCCCACGACCTCCGCCTCGTCGAATGGCCCGACGTCGCCGCAGGCTTCGATGTGGATACCGAGGACGACTACGCGCAGGTGCTAGCGCGCTGGTCTGCTCAGGCCGATATCCCACGCTGAGCCGCGAGCCACTTGCTCAACGAATCGTCCGCTTGCGTTGGCACGAAAGAGCGCACCACCCGCGCCGAAGTCCCCTCAATGCGATATCCGTCGCAAGCCGCCGGTACCACCACGGTGTCGCCCTGAATGAGCGCGAGCGGCGCCCCTGCTGACACTACGCTCGCCGTACCTTCCAGCACTGTCAGGATCTCGCAGCTCTCTGGGCGCGAGGCGCTCTCGAAGCCGCCCTCGATTCGCATCTCTTCGAGCACAAAGTAGTCGCAGGCCACCAGTACGCGCCTCATCACCAGTCCATCCACAAGCGGCAGCGTTATCGGCGTGAAACGCGACGTCCTCGCGGGCGTGAAGTCCATCACGTCCAGCGCACGTTCGACGTGCAGTTCCCTCTGCTGTCCCGTCGCGTCCACACGTCCATAATCGTAGAGGCGATACGTCACATCCGAATACTCTTGCAACTCATAGACGACGATGCCAGCGCCGATCGCGTGAACGGTCCCCGCGGGCACGAAGAAGATATCGCCGGCGTGCGCTTCAATCGAATTCAGCAGGTCCTCCAGGCGTGTCTCCGCGATTGCCTGCCGCATTTCCTCGTGCGTCACCGCCCGCCGCAAGCCGTACACCAACTCCGCACCCGGCTCCGCACGGAGGATGTACCAACACTCTGTCTTGCCCAACTTGCCGCCTTCGTGCGCCGCGGCGTAGTCGTCATTGGGATGCACCTGCACGGAGAGCTTCTGCTGCGCATCGATGAACTTAGTCAGCAGCGGGAAGCGTCTGCCAAACACCTCGACGGCGCGCCAGCCAACTAGGCTCTCTCCGAACTGGCTCACCAGCGAACCCAGCGACTCACCGGCAAAAGGAGCGTTGCGTACCCGACATCGCACCTCGGTTTCCCACGACTCTCCAACCCTCGCGTCAGGAGGCAATTGCTTACCCGCGACAGTGGCGAGGTGTTGCCCACCCCAGATCGTCTCATGCAAACTACCTTCGAGCAGCAGTGGAGTCTTCAGTGCAACTTCAGCCGACATAATCACGTCTCCATCGGCGCGCTGTCCGCGTCAACGTCTCCTGAGGGTCGAGCAAACGCCGCGGAAAACAAAGAACGCCGCGGCACGCAAGAGTATCGCATGCCGCGGCAAGTTCTCAAAACACGTACGATGCGCTACACCTTCGCGAGCAGCGTTATGGCCCGTTCTACTGCCTTACGGGCGTCATCTGGCGAGTTGTCGCTCATGGCCTCCGCGATGTGACACTTGAGCACTTCAGTGGTGACGCCATCCATCGCCGCTCGCGCCGCCAATAGCTGCGTCACTACCTCTTCGCAGGTCTTGCCCTGGTCGAGCATCGCGATGATGCCGCGAATCTGCCCTTCGACGCGGCGCAGTCGCATCTGCACGTCGGACTGACCTTTTTCGCTCGTCATCATGTGCCTCGCGGGATCAACTCTCCGCCGGTACCTCGCGCGCGGGCAACTCGCCACGCCCGCGGGACGCGCGATCCTTAGACCGTCGCCGCGATCGCGTCCACGATACGCCGTCGCAGCGGCTCGCGCGGCTCGAAACCGATAACGCGCTTCACTTCACGGCCCTTGTGGAAGAAAATCAACGTCGGGATGCCCTGGATGCCGAGTTTGCCGGCCGTCTGATAGTTATCGTCGGTGTTCAACTTCGCGAAGGTCAACTGATCCTGAAACTCTACCGCGAACTCTTCGAACAGCGGCGCCATCATCAGACAGGGCTTGCACCACGGTGCCCAGAAATCCACCGCTACCGGCTTTTCCGACTTCAAGACCAGCTCGTCAAAAGTCTGGTCTGTCACCTCGACTATGTTCTGTGCCATCGTTCTCTCCTCGATGCTCACTGCCTACGAGAATCGCCCAGATACCCTACCGGGGTACCGTATAAAAGATAGCACGCCGTCGGCGCTCACGTCAACAACGAGGCGCCGCCGCACGCGCTGGCAAGACCGACAGCAGCCGAAGGCTGACACAGCCTTCGTGCTACAATCCTTCTGTGAAGCGCGTTCATTGCAGAAACGCGCTCACCACCAACATCCCGAATCCGGCGCATGCAACGCGCACGACCTATGCGCCAAAGGTTGACCCAGATGCCACTTCCAGACGGAACCCGCTATTTCGACCATGCCGCCACAACCCCTCTCGATCCGCTTGTGCTTGAGACTATGCTGCCATACTTCAGCGAGTCCTTCGGCAATCCAAGCAGCATCTACACGCTTGGGCGCCGCGCTATGGCCGCCGTGGATGAAGCCCATTCGATAGTTGCGGAGCGCCTCAACTGCCGTCCGACAGAGATCGTCTTCACCGGCGGCGGCTCCGAGGCCGACAATCTGGCGATCAAAGGCGTGGCCTACTCACCACGCCGCCGAGGCATGCACATCATCACCAGCGCCATCGAACACCACGCCGTCCTCCACACCTGCCTGCAGTTAGAGCGCGAAGGCTTTACTGTCACCTACCTCCCGGTAAATTCCGATGGTCTGGTTGACCCTGCCGCCGTCGAAGCCGCAATCACCGATGAGACGGCACTGGTCACGTTGATGTTTGCCAACAATGAGGTCGGCAGCGTTCAGCCGATCGCCGAAATCGGCGCGATCTGCCGTGCACACCGCGTTCTCTTTCACACCGACGCCGTACAGGCCGGCGGCATGGTCTCGCTCGACGTACGTGCGCTCCAAGTCGACCTTCTGACGTTATCCGCCCACAAGTTCTACGGACCGAAAGGCGTCGGCATCCTCTACGTTCGTCAAGGCAGCCGGCTGCAGCCGCAGGTGCTTGGCGGCTCTCAGGAACGCAACCGTCGCGCGGGTACCGAGAATGTCCCTGGCATCGTCGGCGCCGCTGAGGCATTTCGCCGTGTGCAGGAGACCGCGGCCGAAGAGTCTGCACGCCTCACCGCGCTGCGTGACCACCTGATCGACGGCGTCCTCACGATCCCTGCGACGCGGCTTACCGGTCATCCGTCACAACGCCTACCCAACAACGCCAGCTTCGCGTTCGAAGGAGTTGAGGGCGAATCACTGCTACTGAATCTTGACCTCCTCGGCGTGGCCGCCTCGAGCGGTAGCGCATGCACCACCGGCTCGGTCGAGCCATCGCACGTCCTCACCGCCATGGGGCTGACGCCTTCCGAAGCGCGAGGACACCTTCGCCTGACGCTCGGGCACAGCACCACTCCAGAGGATGTTACCTACGTCATCGACCAACTGCCAGCCATCGTCGCCCGCCTCCGCTCGCTGTCCACACGCCCTGCCACCGCTATCGAGCGCCCATTCGCCGCATCGGGCTGACCCACACCGTCCGAGTTCCGGTCCAATGTCGTCAAGCGCTCTGCCACTCCACAGCGGGCGCGAACGCAACAGAAAGGGAACACATGCGACTCCAGGGGAAGGTAGCAATCGTCACCGGCGGTTCGCTCGGCATCGGCGCGGGCATTGTGCATCGCCTGGCGCAAGAGGGCGCCTCCGTCACCCTCGACTATCATGTGCATAGTGACGCGGCGGACGCCATTGCCCACGAAATCCAGGCTGGAGGCGGCAAGGTGCTCGTCGCACAGGCGGATGTCTCGGATGTCGCCAGCGTGCAGGGCCTCATCGCACAGACGGTCCAGACATTCGGGCGGCTCGACATCCTCGTCAATAATGCCGGTATCGAACAGCCGCAACCCTTCCTCGAAGTTGCGCAGGATGCCTTCGATCACCAGATAGCCACGGACCTCAAAGGCCCATACTTCGCCGCGCAAGCCGCTGCCCGTCAGATGGTGGCCCAAGGCGGCGGTGGTTGCATCATCAACATTTCCTCGGTCCACGAAGACCTACCGATGGTGGGCAACGCCGTCTACTGTGCGGCGAAGGGCGGCTTGCGCATGCTCACGCGCACGCTCGCCAACGAACTTGCTCCATATGGCATTCGCATCGTCAACATCGGTCCCGGCGCGATCGAAACCCCCATCAACAAAGCAACCCTCGAAAATGCGCAGAAGCATGCCGCCCTGCTCGCCGAGATTCCGCTGAAGCGTCTCGGTCAGCCAACCGACGTAGCGAATGCCGTGGTCTGGCTCGCCTCCGATGAGGCCAGTTACGTGACCGGCACGACGCTGTTCATCGACGGCGGACTCATGATCTTTGCCGGCAGCCTGTAGGCGCCCGACCTGCGCGCTGCTGCCCTCGCCCCACCTGCAGCATACGGTCTTTACCTGGTTCACATTGCAAGAAGGAGAGATCGTCACAGCAACTAGACCAATTTGCCTGCGTTGTAGTCTGCGGCTATATGAAAGGGGACTACCCCAGAATACGACGAATCCCTGGCGCGGAGCGTCACCTTTCGATAACGCCACACCAGGGATTCGTCGCTGCGGTTGCTGTGCTCTCTACACGTCGAGATTCTTGACGTTCTTGGCGTGCGCCTCGATAAAGCGCTTGCGCGGCATAACCTCGTCGCCCATCAGCATCGAGAAGGTCTCGTCCGCTTTGATGGCGTCGTCCACGGTCACCTGAAGAATGGTACGCGTCGCCGGATTCATCGTGGTCTCCCACAACTCTTCCGGGTCCATCTCGCCCAACCCCTTGTAGCGGTTTACGGCTGGGTGCTTGTTCTCGCCCAGACGTCCGACGAACTCATCAAGCTCCTGATCGCTGAAGACATAGTGCCGGCTCTTCCCCACCTGAATGCGGTAGAGCGGCGGCTGGGCGATGAACAACTGCCCATTGGTGATCAGGTGCTCCATGTGACGATAGAAGAACGTCAGCAACAGCGTGCGGATGTGGCTGCCATCCACGTCGGCGTCGCTCATCAGAATGACACGCCCATAGCGTAGTCGCGCGAAATCGATCGTGTCGCCAATCCCCGTACCGAGCGCGGTGATGATGTCCTTGATCGTCTCGCTGGCAAGCATGCGGTCCAGCCGCGCGCGCTCGACATTCAAAATCTTGCCGCGCAACGGTAAAATCGCCTGGAAGTGCCGATCGCGCCCCTGCTTTGCGCTCCCACCTGCGCTGTCGCCCTCGACGAGGTACAGCTCGCAGCGGTCAGAGCGTCGCTCGGAACAGTCCGCTAGTTTGCCCGGCAGCGTCGAGTCCAGCGCATCTTTGCGGCGGACCAGTTCGCGTGCCTTGCGGGCAGCATCCCGTGCGCGCGCCGAATTGATGCACTTCTCGATGATGCGCTTGCCCTCACCCGGCGTCTCCTCCAGATAGCGGGCCAACTCATCGGAGACGACATTTTCCACCTGCGTGCGCACATCGGCGTTGTTCAACTTGCCTTTTGTCTGCCCTTCAAATTGGGCTTCTGGCAACTTCACGCTGATCGCCGCGGTCAAGCCTTCGCGCACGTCGTCGCCCGTAAGATTGGCGTCCGACTCTTTCAGTTGCCCCGTCTTACGGCCATACTCATTCAGCGTCCGCGTCAGCGCTGCGCGAAAGCCTGTGACGTGCGAGCCACCATCTACGGTGTTGATGCCATTGGCAAAGGAGAACAACGTCTCGCTATAGCCGTCATTGTATTGCAGCGCTACCTCGACCACTGTCTTGTCCACGCGGCGCTCCACGTGAACTGGGCGTGCCATTACCACGTTGCGGTTCTTGTTGAGATGCCGCACGAACGACTTGAGGCCGCCATCGAAGTAAAACGTCACTTCCGCTTCACGGCCTTCGCGCTCATCCACCAGTTTGATAGTCAGCCCGCGATTGAGGTACGCCATCTCGCGAAAGCGCTGTGCCAACGCGTCGAACTGATAGTCCGCCGTCTCCATAATCGTCAGGTCAGGCTTAAAGATCGTCTTGGTGCCTGTGCCTTCGCCGGAGCCTATCGCCCGTACCGCGGCCAGCGGTTTACCCCGGCGATACTCTTGCATATACGTCTTGCCGCCGCGTTTCACCTCAACACGGCAATACTCCGACAGCGCGTTGACCGCCGAAACGCCGACGCCATGCAGTCCGCTCGAACCTTGTTTGTAGCCATCGCCACCAAACTTGCCGCCCGCATGGAGGACGGTCATGATAACTTCGAGCGTCGAGATCTTCATCTTGGGGTGCGGCTCAACCGGAATGCCGCGCCCATCGTCCTGCACTGAAACCGACCCGTCGGGCATGATCTTCACCAGGATGTAGTGACAGACCCCTGCCATCGCCTCGTCGATGCTGTTGTCCACCACCTCAGTCACCAGGTGATGTAGCCCGCGAATGTCGGTGCTGCCGATATACATACCGGGACGCTTCCGCACCGGCTCGAGCCCTTCCAGTACCTCGATCTGAGCGGCGGTATAGGTATTGTCCTCGACTGCGGTCTTCGCGGTTGCCATGAATGTCTCTGCCCCTTCAACGCGGAGGCGTCTACCAACTCGACTCATGCGAGGATGGCATCCACACCCCGTATTCGTCCTCTCAACAGTGCTGACCGCATCCGCGCGATACCGCGCGTAATGCGGCAAAAAATGACAGGTCCGGCGCGCGGACCAAAAGATGTCAGGGATATGGCCGCTTGTGTCGTTGTGGATGCCACGAAGGGGGAGTGTAGTGCTGAGGAGGTCAAATTCAATTCGCTGCTCCCAACGCACGCCCTGGTAGCCACTACAGCGCGCGTAGCGCCCAATCACGCCTACTTATATTATCACATTTTGACATACTTTGCTGCCCAAACAGGACTCTTGGACCCGCATGGCATGCGAGTTTATGGCTTATGGCAAGCGAGCGGGACCGCAACTGGGTGGATTCGTTTGTCCGCTGGGCATTTCCAACCGCTCACCAGCGAAACGGAAGCGATGTCGAAGGGCCTCTGGACCCTACGATTCACTCGTCCAACAGCGCCGCCAAAGCTTCCGCTTCCGTAACGGGACGTTCACAGACAAATCCGCGGCACACATAGGCCGCAGCCCTGCCCTGCACTAAAGCTCGTCCATCCAGCAACGGCACCACCGAAGCGTCTGCATCCGCGCCATCTGAAATCGCCAGCACCATCCTCGGCAAATAGCGGCTCGCTACGGCGCGCTCCAACGCCGTTCTTTCCACACTCTCAGGGCTCCCGATGATGGCGATCTCGCGGAGGGGGCCCACCCAATCATCCATGGCACAAAGCAAATGCCCAAACGCCGACGGCTGCGCCAGCGCCGCGCTACTCAGCGTCGCCAGCACACGTGACGCTATCTCCCCAAATCGCCCCTCGCCCGTGTACGCTCCCAGGCGCAGCAGCGCCTCCACCGCGAGACTCGTCCCGGAGGGGGTCGCGTTGTCGCTGAGTTCGCGCGGGCGTCCGATCAGCGTCTCGCCGTCGCGCGCCGTATCGAAGAATGTACCCGCCTCGTCGTCCCAGAAGCGGTCGAGCATCGAGCCGGCGATTTCTCGCGCCGCATCAAAGAAGCGAACATTGGCGCTCATCTCATAAGTCGACAGCAGTGCATTGACAACTGATCCGTAATCTTCCAGAAACGCGTCGATCTTTGCGCGCCCTTCGCGCCATGTCCGCCGTAATCGTCCGTCATCAACCAATTGGTCGAGCACGAAGCACGCATTCGCCACTGCGGCTTGCCGATAGTCGGCGCGATCGAGCACGCGTCCCGCCTCGGCAAACGCTCGCAACATGTAGCCATTCCACGCCGCGATCACCTTGTCATCGCGTCCCGGCCAAACGCGCCGCGAACGAACTTCGTAGAGCCGCGAACGCGCCGACACGAGCGCATCAGCTACCTGCTCCACTGGAATCGCTAATTCGCCGGCGACCTCGGACGCGGAGCGCGCCCGGTGCAAAATGTTGCGTCCCTCGAAGTTGCCACGCTCCGACACGCCCCACACGCGACCAACGATCTGCGCCTCCTCATCGCCCAGCGCCTCGTTGAGCTGTGCCCGCGTCCAGAGGTAGAATTTGCCCTCTTCACCTTCGCTGTCCGCATCCTGCGTCGAATAGTAGCCCCCTTCCGCGTCGGTCATCTCCTGAAGAACATAGTCGAGCGTTTCTTCGCAGATACGGCGATAGCGCGCCTCGCCGGTGACCTGCCATCCGTGTAGATAGACCAGCGCCAGCAGCGCGTTATCGTAGAGCATCTTCTCAAAATGCGGCACGAGCCACACCACGTCCGTCGAATAGCGGTGGAAGCCCCCGCCAATCTGGTCGTAGATACCCCCCTCAGCCATGCGATCCAACGTCAGCCGCACCAACCGTAGCGTATCACTATCATCCTCCGGCTTCCCCCGCGGCGAGCGCGATACACTGCGCAGCAGAAATTCAAGCGCCATGGGATGTGGGAACTTCGGCGCGCCACCAAATCCGCCGTGTACCGTATCTATTTGCTCAACCAGAGTCGCCGCCGCTTGAGTGAGCATCTCTACGGTGAGGCCCGCCGATTCCTCCGACACGCTGGCAATTATTGGCTGCAGCCGCGCCGTCGAACCCTGCCGATAGAAGTCGCGAAATGCGTCCGCCTGACGCTCAACCTCGTCGCGCCGCGTGCTCCACAGGTTGGCGACACTGCGCAGCAGCCGCGGAAACCCTGGCATTCCGTAACGATCTGTCGGCGGAAAATACGTCCCGGCAAAGAAGGGCGCGCCGTCGGCGGTCATAAACACCGTCATCGGCCACCCGCCGTTACCGGTCAACGCCACCACAGCGTCCATGTAGAGCGCATCGAGATCCGGCCGTTCTTCACGATCGACCTTGACGCTGACGAAATACTCGTTCATCAGGGCTGCCGTCGCCGCATTCTCGAAGCTTTCGTGCGCCATCACGTGGCACCAGTGGCAGGCCGCATAACCAATGCTCAACAGGATCGGCTTGTCTTCGCGTTTGGCCTTGTCAAAGGCTTCGCCGCCCCATGGAAACCAATCTACAGGGTTCTGTGCATGCTGCAGCAGATAGGGACTCGATTCCCCGCTCAATCGGTTCATCCCTGGTCCAGCCTCTCGTGGCGCCTGATTCTGGCACGAATCTGCGCGCATATGCCCGACTGCTGCTCTTCATCGCCCACGAACACCTAGGACGAACTACAAGCGGCGAGTGTCAGCCTCGACGAACAGGACTCGCCGCGGCATTCACCTAGAGGGCAGGCACGCCTACCCAACTCCCCCAACCTGGCGCATGCGTCCAAGCGTCGCCGCCTCCCCGACCTCAACAAGCGTAACCCTGTCTCGCACCACAGCGCAATCTTGCTCGCTAGGGACCGTTAATTGGCCCAGATGTCTACGTCAGGTGGCGCTCGCCAACGATGCGTCCATCGCGCATCAGAATCGTGCGCCCCATCCGCGCACCAATCTCAGCGGAATGCGTCACCATCACCAGTGTCTGCTCGAACGTCGCATTGAGTTCGCGCAGCAGTTCGAGCACCTCATCCGCTGCCTCGCTATCGAGGTTTCCTGTCGGCTCGTCGGCCCACACAATCGCTGGCTGCGCGATAAGCGCCCGCGCAATCGCCACGCGCTGCCTCTGACCGCCTGAGAGTGCCGCCGGCGTGTGCCGCTCGCGTGACGACAATCCAACCGCCGCCAGCAGTTCACGCGCCCGGTCCCGCGCCTTTCTCGGCGGGTGACGGAGTACCAGCAAGGGCAGTTCCACGTTCTCCACCGCACTCAATACCGGCAGCAAATTGAAATTCTGAAAAATGAATCCCATCGTTCGTGCGCGAAAATCCGTGCGCTCGCCATCGCTCAACGCCGCCAGGTCCGTGCCGAGGATGCGGATCGTACCGCAATCGACCGTGTCCAATCCAGCGAGGCAGTTGAGCAGCGTCGTCTTCCCGCTACCGCTCGGTCCCATGATCGCAACCATCTCGCCGCGCGCGATGTTGAGATCGACATCCGTCAGCGCAGCGACCTCAACGCCATATGCTCGATACGTCTTGCAAACGCCCTCAGCCACAACCACCGGAGCGCCTACTACATCGCCGACAGTTGTGGAGGCTGGTGCATCTTTTCCTCGCGGCAACGGAATTCGCATGCCCGATACCTTCCCTAGTACTGAAAGACTCACTCGTAGCGCAGCGCGTCCGCCGGCGTCACCTGGCTCGCCTGTTGTGCCGGAATGAGCGCCGACAGCAGCGCGGCGCCGAGCGCAGCGGCAAGGATGCCTGCCAGGCCGCCCCACGGAATGACCAGCGCGATGCCCGACTGTGCCTTCTCAAAGAAGCTCACGGCGAACACGTTGCGGCATAGCACAATTCCCAGCAACAAGCCTAGCGCGGCTCCCAGACCTGCGACGAAGAGCGCCTCGAGCACGAACATCCTGCGCACGTCCCTCCTGCGGTAGCCCAGCGCACGTAGCATGCCTATCTGTTGGCGTCGCTCGACCACCGCTCGCGTTCCAGACACCGCCAGCGCCGCCATGCCGACGAGCAGGGTCAATCCTACTAATCCGGTGAGCAGTCGGCTCGCGAACACCGCGGGACCGTTAGCGTTCAGCAGCGCATCCTGGATCACGGTAGTCTCAAAGCCAACACTCAACAGCGCCGAACCGATTATGGCGGCGTCGGAGCGCACGTTTGCTCCCGGCGTCAGCTTGAACAGGTAGAATTCCCCTCCGTACTGCTCGAGTCCAGCCTCAAGCGGCGCGAACGTCTGGGGTGAGGCCAGCAAGCCGTAATTTTGGTCCGTCGAGTTGTCCACAATGCCGATGATCTGCACCTGCTGTGGCGCGTTGCCTCGCGGATCGGCGACCCAAAGTGACGTCGGGCCAATCGTTCCCGGCCCAGTGGCGATGCCCTCGAGCTTCAGCGCATATTCCGCCAGCTTCTTCGGGTCCGTGAGGATGTCGCGCACGTCGCTTGGCACGCGATTGCTGGCGTCCAACTGCGCCGTTCGACCCGCAAGTGACTCGAGAGCCGAAAAGCCGAGGAGGCCCGACGCGATCGGCGGCGCAACGAAATGTTCGATGCTTACCGGAGCCGGCGGATCGAGACCGAGCGTCGCCAAATCCTCCGCGCTGAGGGCGCCCGCGTCGATCACCGCAAGTCCCGGCTGATCGCGCATGGCCTGCCACACCTCGGCGTCAGTCGCGTAGCCCGCGGCACGGGCGACGAGCGGTAGCCCTGTCCCGTGTAGAAACGCCCCGCTTATCGTCGCCGCGGGGTACACGCCCCATCGCGCCTGTTGCGCCGACGGCTGAATCATGATCAACGGTATCGTCTGCGCCGCCGCGATCGCCTGCACATCTCGCGCGACTCCCGGCGCGCCAGTTTGCAGCGTCTGCGCCACCTGATCGACGCCACCCGCCGAACTGAAGAGCGGCTGCCCCACGACATCATAGCCGCCAGACTGGGCGCCAAAGTTGCCGTAGCGCTGCGTCGTCGATGCCGCGATGCACGCCATTACCACCATGGTGAAGCAAACAAGCGAAAACATCGCCAACCCGATCGAGGTGCGATACCGCTGCTGCGACGGATAGACCATGGCTATGTAGGCCACGTGCCGCGGTCTCCCCACTCTGCGCGAGAGCCATTGGAATGGCGCCACCAAGAGGTCGAGATTCGGCGCCACTGCCAACACGGCTCCGAAGACCATCATCACTCCGGCGGCAAAGATCACCTCAATCCCGCCACCATAGCGTGGCAGGCCCAGCCGCTGCAGCGTATCGAAGGGTAGCGACCAATAGAGCGCCAGACCCACGCCGACCAGCAGTGACGTCACACGATCGACGCGACTCGTGATACGCGCGAGTCGTCCCAGCGCGTCTCCAGGCGTCTGGTGAGCAACCAGCGCTCGGGCGAACGCCAGCACCACCGACCGCGCTAACAAACCCAAACCCGCCAAGACGAACGAGATCGACAACGAGATCGCGAAGGCGCTCTGCGTCGCGGAGGCACCTCGCAGCAGCGCGATGCCAATCACCAATGGCAACGGGCCGCGCACGACCAGCGCCCATGCCACAAGCAGCCATGCGGCCGAGACTTCGCGCATGGGCGCGCTGCGGCGGAACGCCCCGACTGCCTGCCGCACGAGGCTCCAGAATGTTGGTGCGGGCGGTGGAGGCTCGGGAAGCCCGCGCAGCGCTGCGGCGACGGTGAAACGGCTGACGGTGCCGACGGCGAGAGCGACGGTCACCAACGTGAACAACAACCCCAGGCAAAGCGCCTCCACGATGCTGCTCGGCTCGATGACGAGTTGCAGGGGCAACCCAAACTGCGCAATCGTCGGGCTGACCGCCGCTATCGTCAAAATGCCCAGCCCCAGCCCGAGCAGCAATCCCGGCCCAGTGGCGACAACGTCGTAGGCGGCGCCTTCGAAGAGCAACATCCAGACGACTTCGCCACGATGCATGCCGACGGCGCGCACCATGCCCAACTCCGTCCGTCGTTCCGCCGCCAGCAGCGCGAAAATGAGGAAGATCAGCAGCAGGCCAATCGAAAGCGCGAAAAGCGCATAGAGTGTGAGGATGCGTCCGAAGATATCCTGCGCGCTCAGCGCATAGGCGACGCCATCTGCCTTTACGGTGGTGATATGCAGTCCGGTCGGCAGCTCTTTGCGCAGCTCGGCCGCTATCGACTTGCTATAGCCCACCCCCGAAATGCCGTCCCCCGCATTTGCCACATAGACGCGGTTGATCTGATTGGGCGAGGAGAGCATTTGCTGCAGGGTTGGCAACGCGATCAACAGCGAAGGCTGTACCGCCAGCGGTCCGCCGGAGACGATCGCGCCAACCACAAATGCATAACGCTGGCCCGGCCACGCGCTCGAGAACAGCAGCAATGAGTCGCCAACACGGGCGTGCAGCAAGGTCGCCGTCTCACTATTGAGATACAGCGAACTACTCGACAGACTCGTGATCGGTCGGCTACTTCCCGATGCGGCATCACGCACATCTGCCAACGTGCCCTTCGCCGTGGGATCGATGCCTACGGCGAGCACATCACCACGCACCTGGCGCGTCGTCTCGTCCTCAACCAAGACGTTCGGCAGTTCAATCGCCGCCTCCACGTCCGCAACGTGCTGGTCCGGCGCAAGCGCATTGCGCGCGACGGTTGCCGTTTCTCCCGAGAACATCCCTAACGGGCCGCTTCCGCCCGCCACCTCTTCATCAACACGCCCAAGGCTGAACACCGCGACATTCTGCACCGCGCGCACCATCGTATCGTTGAGGGTCAGCGCGGTCGAGACAAACATCGTCGCCAGCATCAGCCCCAACACGATCAGCCCGCTGCGCAAGCGGCGCCGTCCGACATTTCTGAGGCCAATGCGCGCGAGGAACGGCGAGCGCCATGCCCTCACTGCCAGTACCGCCACGCCAATAGCCACCGCAACAACCAGCGGCAACGCCAACGACTGTGGTGACAAGCTCGTCGTGCTGGCGAGCCGCATGCCCAATTCCATCATCATGGCAATACGCCATCAATTGTCGCGTAGAAAGCTGCGGCGATCCGTGCCGCGCCGGTGGCCGAAGGATGCAACCCATCGGCGCTGATGTACTCTGGATGCTGCGCGAGTTCGTTCCATGCCGCAAACAAATCCACCAGGTTCACTCCCATGTCCGCGCAGATCGCGGAGATATCCGCGTTCCAGTTCGTCACCTCTACCGAGAGCGCAAGCGGGTCGTCCTTGGCGAAATAGGGAAGCAACGTCAGGTCCGGCAGATTCGATATGTAGATCGTCGCGCTCGTGTTGTTCTTGAGGGTGCGCACAACGTCGCGCAGTTGACCATCGAAGCTCGCCAGCGAGACGCCATCGTCAAGGTCGTTGATCCCCAGGAGGATCGTGACCACGTCTGGTTGCGCCGCAAGCGCAACTGGTACCTCGTCGCGGGCCGCAAGCTCGACAGTCGCGCCGGGAATCCCCAGGTCGATAAGGTGCGTCTTCGTACTGAGTTGCTGCGCCAGCAACACCGGCCAGCTTTCCATCTGCGGGTTAGCAGTGCCGACGCCGAACGCGTCCGACGCGCCAAGCACCGCCAGCGTGAGCGGCGTGTCGCTGGCGGGCGGCTGTACCGTCGCACTTGCCGTCGGCGACGCGGTGGCCGCGAATGCCCGCGCCTTCGCATGCGATCCCGCGCCAAGTCGCGCCGCGCCAAACGCTCCCATCGCCACCAGCCCCACAGCCAGGACGATGTATCCGCACACCCGTCGAATGTCGCGAGGTCTCCGGCCAGTTCTCACGCCGACGTCTCGTTTCCGCATCGAAGCTAGTCATCACCAGACGCGATAACTCAAGCACATCAGATGCCAGGATCGCGACGCAGAGACGTTTCACCGCACGAGCGTCGTCTCCTCGCTCACGAGCGCCGCCTACTCCGTTCCGCTCGATTGCCACCCGTTAGCGGCGAAAATGTCCAGCGTCTGCTGGTCGCCGGGCACATAGGTCACGATCGAATAGTCCGACGCCCCGCTGAACACCGTTACCGTCGTCCTCAGTGTCAGCGTACCCAGCCGCGAATGGCGCATATGAAAGACAAAGCTCGCCGCGGCACCCGAAGCGGGATCGGACGAATCCGCGATTCGCCGAAAGTCTGGCAGCGTGCGTAGCGAACGCCAGAGTTCCCGGTATTCCGGCAAGTATGTCACTGTCCGTGAGTAATACTTGAAGTCGGTCAAGAGGCGGCGTGCCAGGGTCTCCCAGGGCCGGAACCTCGATCGATACGCCGGATCGAACACAAACGCCAACAAATGCCGATTGTGCAGGCTCAAGACGTTAGTATCGGCCTCAAACAGGCGCGTCGCCGGGTCATTCCACGCGCGGATATACCAGAGCCGATCGAGACTATGGGCCGGGAACGCAGAATTGCGCACAAGCAATGCCGCCAGATCGTGCTGATCCAGCAGGTCTGCCCCTTCGAGGTCATCGTCGAGTTGCTGGCCAGTCAGCCGCGCGAACGCCGCCAAGAGTCTGCGTCGATCTTCGCCGCGCAGTTCCAGCGCCCTCATCAGTGACCGCGTAACCCGCACCGAAGGCGCACGGCGTTGTCCCGTCTCCAGATGGTAGACATACGTGCGCGAGAGCAGCGCCGCGTGCGCCAGTTGCCCTTGCGAGAGGCCACGCCGCTGCCGAAACTGCGCGACGAGCGCGCCGAAGCGTTCGGTAGAATGGGTCTCCGTGCCGTCGCGTTCTATCGTCTCATCAACCGAAATAGTCATGACACCGCCTCGTCATCGTTCCGCAATGTGTTAGCTGGTAGCGAGTATACCGCAGAAATAACGTTAGCTGGCTACGACGCAACGGCGCCAGCGCGAACGTATACTGTGCCTAGCGCACATGAACGGGCGCATCGGAATCTTCGCGCTCGATGAGGAGTGACGATGGATATGATCCCCTCCCAAATGGCCGCTCTTCCCCTCGCATTCCCTCATCTTCTCGATGAGTCGCGGCAAGTCTCCGGGCCTAATCCGCCAGGTGCGCCCCATCGCGTCCCACGCGCTTCGCCCCCGCAAGCGCGCCCTTCCAATCGCCAGCTTCACGGCTCGCGTCCCCACGTACACCACAGCCTCTCGCGCCGCCGCGACCGTCCCAACGTCTGCCGGAGACCGCCTCAAGCCACCGCGTCACCCTCGACGCCCGCCACGCCACAGGCTTGCGCGGCACATCGCTCGTAGTCCACAGTCCGCCCAGGTTTGGAGGAACCCACAGCATGGCAACCAGCATCAAACTCGAAAAAGGCGCGGCCTTTCTCACGCAGCCCGTCACCGAAGCGCACTTCCTTACGCCCGAAAAACTCAACGACGAGCAACGACTGATGCAAGAGGCGGCGACCACCTTTGTGCAGCGCGAGGTGCTGCCGCGCTCCGAGGCGATCGATGCGCAAGAACCAGGCGTCATGCCCACGTTGCTGAAGCAGGCCGGCGAGCAAGGCCTGCTGATGATCGACATCCCCGAGGAATATGGTGGCGCCGATCTCGGCCTCGTCGTTAGTTCGCTGGTTGCCCACGAGATGCGCCAGGCGTCGTTCGCTGTGGCCCACGGCGCGCACACGACCATTGGCACCCTGCCCATCGTCTTCTATGGCACCGACGCGCAGAAGCGCAAATACCTGCCACGCCTCGCCACTGGCGAGCTCATCGGCGCCTATGCCCTCACCGAGCCCGGCGTCGGCTCAGACGCAATGTCTATCAAAACGCGCGCAGCGCTCTCGCCCGACGGCTCCCACTACATCCTCAACGGCGCCAAACAGTGGATCTCCAACGCTGGTTTCGCCGATCTCTTCATCGTCTTCGCCAAGGTGGATGATGTGCAGCACACCGCTTTCATCGTCGAGGCGGCGACACCCGGCATCTCCACTGGCGCCGAAGAAAAAAAGATGGGCATCAAAGGATCGTCCACCCGCACTGTCTACTTTGACAACGTGCAGGTTCCCGTGGAGAACGTCCTCGGCGTCATCGGCAAAGGCTACAAGATCGCCTTCAATATCCTCAACATCGGCCGCCTGAAGCTCGGCGCTGGCGCCGCCGGAGGCGCGCGCGCGGCCCTCAACCTCGCCGCCAAGTACTCCGACGAGCGCAAGGCATTCGGCCGCCCACTGCACGGCTTCGGCATGATCAAGAAGAAGCTCGCCTACATGTCTGCCGATGTCTACGCCGCCGAGGCGCTTGCCTTCCGCACCATCGGCATGGTCGAAGATGCCCGCGTCGCTGCCGGTGAAGATCGCATGGCGCAGCTCGCTGCCATCGAGGAGTACGCCATCGAGTGCTCCATCGCCAAGGTCTACGGCTCAGAGGCGCTCGGTCGCTGCGTGGACGAGTCCGTGCAGGTCTTCGGCGGCTACGGCTTTATGGACGAGTATCCCATCAGCCACGCCTATCGTGACGCGCGCATCAACCGCATCTTCGAGGGAACCAACGAGGTCAACCGACTCGTCGCCGCTGGGACGCTGCTCCAGCGCGCGCTCGAAGGCCGTGTCAATGTTATGAGCGCGATGCCGGCGATCGATGCGGAGGTGACCAGCGGTACCGCGAGCGATTTCGCCACCGGCGACATACCCGAAGCGCTGCGCGAGAGCGTAAATCTCGTCGAGCGCGCCAAACGAGCCTCACTCTTCGCCATCATGCAAGCGGCCCCAAAGTTCGCCGCCAACATCCGCGAAGAACAAGAGTTCCTCGAAGCAACCGCGAACCAGATCATCACGCTCTTCGCCAGCGATAGCGCACTCGCTCGCGCGCTCGACGCCATTGCCGACGGCGAGGCCGACGCTCACACGCACGAGTTGCTCGCGCAGATCGCCGTACTGCGGTTGCTGCCGGAGACGCGTGCCGCCATCGAAAGCGTGCTGACAATGGCGTTCGATGGCGCCGAGCGCGCCAAGCACATCGCGACCGTCCGCGCCTATCTCGGCGACCCGCAGACCAACATCGTTCCCCTGCAACGCGAACTCGCGGGCATCGTCGCCGAGCGCGGCGGCTACCCCATCAAGTAGCGGATCTGTGGTTCTAAGCGGGCGTGGTCGCCTCCGCGACGAGGTGCGCGAGACGGGTCACGCTCGCTTGACCACCCCGCGAAGGTGACCGGCGTCGCCTGCGTCGTCACGACAGTGTTCGTAGGCACGTCGGCGCTCACCCGCCCGTATCCCTAACCGCAGAGACCAAGCTGTTGCGGTCGCCACGAGCGTGGTGACGGAAAGCCAGAAGGAGCCGCCTCATGCCAGAAGCCGTCATCGTCAGCGCCGTGCGCACGCCCATCGCTCGCGCCAACAAGGGTGCGCTGCGCACCGTCCGCGGCGACGATCTCGCTGCCGTCGCCATCCGTGCCGCGGTAGAGCGCGTTGCCAACCTCGATCCGAACCTGATCGAAGACGTGATCCTCGGTTGCGCCTTCCCCGAAGGCGAGCAAGGTATGAACCTCGCCCGCATCGTCACCGGCCTCGCCGGGCTGCCCGTCAGCGCGGGCGGTGTCACCGTCAATCGCTTCTGCGCCAGCAGCCTTCAGGCCGTCAACATGGCGGCGCAATCCGTCATGCTCGGCCAGGGAGACGTCCTCGTGGCTGGTGGGGTCGAGAGCATGTCACGCGTGCCAATGGGTGGCTTCAATCCCAGTTTCAACCCCAAGCTGATCAACAACCCCGAAGGCATCGAAGTCTGCGGCATGCCTGCCACCAAAAGCATGGACTTCACGCAGTCATACATCCCCATGGGTATGACTGCCGAGAATCTCGCCCGCGAGCACAACATCAGCCGCGAGGACCAGGACGTGTTCGCCCTGCGCAGCCACCAGCGCGCAATCGCCGCGATTGACTCTGGCGCGTTCGCCAAAGAAATCGTCCCCGTGCCGCTGCCTAACGGCGAGCAATTCACCACCGACGAAGGCCCGCGCCGCGACACCTCGCTTGAGCGACTCGCCAGCCTCGAGCCAGCGTTCATAGCTGGCGGCACCGTCACCGCCGGCAACAGTAGCCCCCTCAACGACGGCGCATCGGGCGCGGTGCTCATGTCAGCCGAGAAAGCCAAGGAGCTTGGGATTCGCCCCCGCGCGCGTGTTCTCTCGATGGCAGTCGCCGGCGTCCGGCCCGACATCATGGGCATCGGGCCGGTCGACGCCGTCCACAAGGCGCTCCAGCGCGCGAAGCTCCAGCTTTCGGACATCGACATCATCGAGCTTAACGAGGCGTTCGCCGCCCAATCGCTCGCCGTCGTCCGCGAGCTTGGCATCGATGAAGAGAAATTGAACCCGCACGGAGGCGCCATCGCTCTCGGCCATCCACTCGGCTCCTCTGGCTGCCGCCTCATCGTCACCCTGCTCAACGACCTCGAACTGCTGGATAAGCGGCTGGGCCTCGCCACCCTCTGCGTCGGCGGCGGGCAGGGCGTCGCCACCATCGTCGAGCGCCTCTAATCGCCCGCGATGCGGCTTTCCGCGGAGGAGGAAGCGTTACGTGACCTCCTCCGCCCCTCGCTGAAATCCGTGACCTCTGCGTCCTTCGTGGGGAAAATTCTCCACTCTTCCCGCCCAATGGAGGCGACGACATGGCCTACAACATCTCGCGCGCGGCGGTCATCGGCGCCGGCATCATGGGCGCGGGCATCGCCGCCCACCTCGCCAACGTCGGCATTCCCGTGTCGCTCCTAGACGTCGTGCCGCCAGACGCCAAAGATTCGACCGACCGTTCAGCGCGCAACCGCTTCGCCCAAGCAGGCGTAGATCGCGCCCTCAAAGCGAGGCCGGCCTCTGCCTTCTATGTCCCGCAGTCGGCCCGTCTCGTCACCGTCGGCAACGTCGACGATGATCTCGGCACGATCGCCGGAGCTGACCTCATCGTCGAGGCCGTCTTCGAGCAGCTCGACGTCAAGCACGACATTTTCGCCCGCATCGACGGCGTTCGGCGCCCCGGCTCCATCGTCAGTTCCAACACGTCGGGCATTCCTGCCCACATGCTTGTCGAGGGCCACAGCGAAGACTTCCGCAAGCATTTCCTGATCACCCACTTCTTCAACCCAGTCCGCTTCCTCAAGTTGCTCGAACTTGTACCGGGGCCCGACAGCGACCCTGAGATGATGGCCTACATGGGCGAATTTGGCGCTGAGCGGCTCGGCAAAGGCGTCGTCTACTGCAAAGACACTCCCAACTTCATTGGCAACCGAATCGGCACCTACGGCTTCATGGCGACCCTCCACCGCACCCTGAACGAAGGCTACACCTTCGAAGAGGTAGACGCCATCTTCGGACCGGTACTTGGTCGCGCCAAATCCGCGGCATTCAGGACCGCCGACATCGCCGGCATCGATACGCTGCTTCATGTCGCCGATAACCTCTACGAGAATCTGCCCAACGACCCGCAGCGTGAGCTTTTCCGCATGCCCGACTTCGTCCGCGAGATGGTCAAGCGCGGCTGGACCGGCGACAAAGGCGGCCAGGGCTTCTACAAGAAAATGCGCGGCGCGAGCGGAAGTAGCGACATCCTCGTCATCGATCCGCAAACCCTCGAGTATCGTCCCCAACAGAAAGTGCGCTTCCCCTCCATCGGCGCCGCCCGCGACAAGGCCGATGTCAACGAGCGCACGCGCATCGTCCTCGCCGGAGACGATCGTGCCAGCAAGCTCGCCTGGGAGATCACCGCCGACTCGCTGCTCTACAGCGCCGCCGTCGCCGAGGAAATCGCCGACGACATCGTCAACATCGATCGCGCCATGCGCTGGGGCTTCAACTGGGAGTCCGGTCCTTTCGAAACCTGGGACGGACTTGGCGTCCGCGCGCTTGCCGATCGCATGAGTACGGACGGTCGCCAGATACCGGCGCTCGTTGAGCGCGCCCTCCGCACCGAGTACGCCAGTTTCTATGCCGAAACGCCAGGGCGAAGCTACTTCGACTTCACCAGCGGCGGCTACAAGCCGCTGCCCGCCACCAGTGCCTCAGCACCATTGCTCACACTCAAGAAGGCCGGCAAGACCGTCAAGGAGAATGAGGCAGCCTCCCTCATCGATTTCGGCGACAGCGTCCTCCTCGTCGAGTTCCACACCAAAATGAACGCCATCGACGACAGTCTCACCGCCATGCTCGCCGATGCCCTAGCAGTAGCCAAGCAAAACTGGCGTGCCGTCATCGTCGGCAATGACGCGCCGGACTTCTCCGTTGGCGCCAACCTCGTCGCTGTGCTCTTTGGCGCCAAGGCCGGCATGTGGGACGAAATCGGCAAGGCGGTCTCTGGCCTCCAGCAGGCCAACCTCGCGCTAAAATACAGCCCGGTTCCCGTCGTCGTCGCTCCCGCCGGTCGCACCCTCGGCGGCGGCTGCGAGATCGTGCTCCACGGCCAGCACGTCCGCGCGGCAGCCGAAACCTACCTCGGTCTCGTCGAGGTCGGAGCCGGCGTCATTCCCGCGGGCGGCGGCTGCAAAGAGATGCTCGCCCGCTGGCAGTCGCTCGCAGTCGAGCACGGTCCTTTCGCGGCGTCACGTCACGCATTCGAGATTGTTGCCGTCGCCACCGTCTCCACCAGCGCCGCTCAGGCCAAACAGCTCGGCTTCCTCAAGCCGTCAGACGCCATCACCCTCGATCGCGAGCGCCTCCTCACCGACGCCAAAGCCGACGCCCTTGCGCTCGCTGCGGCCAAAGATCGCGGCGAGTGGCAACCACCGACGCCGCCGACCTTCCGACTTCCCGGCGAAGGTGGCCGTCTCGTACTTGAGCAGGTGGTAGATAATCTCAGGCTGCAAGGCAAAGCCAGCGAGCACGACGCCGTCATAGCCAGCAAGCTTGCTTACGTGCTCACCGGAGGCAACTGCTCGCCGCTCGACGCCCTCACCGAGCAAGACATCCTCGACCTCGAACGCGAAGCCTTCCTCAGCCTCTGCGGTATGGAGAAGTCCCAAGCGCGGATGGAGGCCCTGCTCACCACCGGCAAACCCCTCCGCAACTGAAAAAGGATCGCGGCGGCGCTCGTGCAAAGGCGCCGCCGCATACGATCCTTCCACTACTCTCCTGCGTCGAGTTCCTTGTGCAGCGCCGCGACTCGCGCCCGCACCGCTTCCAGTGTCGTCACGCCGAGTTCCATCATCTCCTCTTCAAGGCTTTCCAGGCGTTCCAACTCGACCATCGTGCCATACTCGGCGGGATCGAAATCATCGCCGTCCACGTCGAGATCTCCGCTAATATCGAGATCGTCGCGTTCGTCCGCTGGCATACTCACCTCCTCGCGGTCACCACTCGCCAATCAGAAACTCCGTTGCCGGATCACTATATCCCCAACTCGGCACCGACCCGTCCGAGCCTGCTATACGGATAGCTGCGCCAACCGAGCTGGCGCTGAGAGTTGCCGTGTAGATGCCCCGAGCCACTGAGCTTTCCACCGTGCCACGTCGCCCCGCCCTCTGAACTGAAAACAAGTGCGGTGCCGTCCGGGCTAAACGGACTACCAACCGCCACGCGCCACCCCAGCGGCTGCTCTGTAGGAGGAGCGATCTCCGCCTCGCTCAGCAACGTGTCGACCTTGTGCGTCTGCACGTCGACACGGACTACCCCCCCGCTATCCTCCACCACCAGCATCCGGCCATTCGGCGACCACCAGGGCAGCGCGTACGCGTCGCTTTCCGCCCACGTAAACAGCGGCGATGCATCGCCTTTCGTGTTCCACAGCGCAAACTCCGTCGGCGTCCGCACGAGCAGGAGCGTTCCGTCGGGCGAAAACGATGCGTCCAACAACGCGTTGACGCTGGCGATCGTTCGCGTCGCGCCCCCATTCGCGTGCAGTTCCAGCTTGACGCCGTCCGACGCCGCCTCCGCGTACAACACCGCGTCGTGCTGCGGCTGCCAGAGCACTCTGCCCACGCGTCCCGTCCCAGGCAGCGTGGTGAGCGCTCCCGTGCCCACAACTGACGCCGCGCCGCCCGGACTTCCCACGAGCACATTGCCCGCCGCATCGATCACCGCCACCTGCTGACCGTCGGCGGACAACGCCGGGACGCTCACTGCATTCGCCACGACTTTCCGCGCCAATCCCAGCGGCTGGTCAGTCTGCGACACGATAAAAAGCGGAGCGTTCAGCGAGCCAAGATTCGCCTCGCGATACAGCACGCGATTGCCGTCAGCGTCCCACGACGGGTCACCCAGCGCCACGCCCGCGTCATCCGGTGTGATCTGCAGCGGATAGCCGCCGTTGACGCTGATCGCAAAGATGCCGCCGACCGCGTCCGCGCCCGACTCCGTACCACTCTTCACGGTCCGGTACGCGAGAGAGTGATGGTCGGGCGACCAGGCGAAACTGACGATGCCCCCGCTCGCCAGCATGCGCGGATCCGTACCGTCGCTCTGCACGACCCACAACTGGCCGTTTCGCAGATACGCCACCTCGCTGCCACCCGTGTGCACCGAGCAGCCCGCGGCGAAGAGCGCGCCCAGGATCGCCGCGGCGCACGCCACCAAGCTCAGCGATTTGCGCCTCCCGCGCGCCACGAAACCGAAGAAACCGCTTCGCAGCGCTTCTCTCAGGCTTGTTTGCCCTCTCTCGGCGAGTCGTCTGTACACGTCGTGCAAGCAATTGCCCTCGTGTGAGCGCGTTTCAACTGACCGAAATATCCACCTCATTTGACGGGGTGGACACACGCTCGGCAGTATAGCATGCGCCTCCGTGCCATCTCGGAGCCTTCTCATTAGTCAAGGCCAACGGCATAGTCCCATACGGCCTCAGGAATGCTACAATCTCCGCAGACCGTGAGCGCGGCACGAGCGTGCATATTTCCGCCGCCGAACACCGATAGCGTCCGTCGAGGTGCCCCATGTCAGATGTCCCTACCGCCACAACCTATGCGGCCTTCTGGATCTTTCGACTCGACCCGGCCTTTCATCGCATCTCCGAAGACGCCCAAAGGCTCGGAAAGGCCGAATTTCTCTCCGCGGTCGAGCACCTACCCGAAAAGGTGGAGCTCCGCGGCTGCTACTCACTCGTGGGCCTTCGCGACGACGCCGATCTGATGTTCTGGGTCATCGGCACCGATCTCGACGCCATGCAGCATCTGGCCGTTTCGCTCCGCCATACCGGCCTTGGCGCTTATCTCAGCTCCACTGCGACCTACATTGGCGTGGTTTCACCCGCTCGGTACGACCCCGGCCACTTGCCCGCGTTCATGCTCGGCGTCAAGCCAAAGACGTTCATCAGCGTCTACCCGTTCATCAAGACCACCGAATGGTATCTGCTGCCCTACGAGCGGCGGCGCGAACTGATGGCCGAGCACGGCCTCGTCGGGCGCAGGTACGCCGTGCCGCGTGAGCAACTCACCGAGACCGAGTCGCAACCCCGCGCCACTGCGCGGTCGCGCGCCGCCGTCGCCGAGAAGGCTCCAGCAACTTCTGGTGGCGTCCTCGCCAATACCGTCGATGCTTTCGGCCTCGGTGACTACGAATTCATCCTCGCCAACGAGTCGGATGATCCCGCCGAGATCAGCCGCATGATGGAGTCGCTCCGCGCCACGGAAGTGCGCCGTTACACGCTGCGCGACACGCCCATTTTCTTGGGCCGTAGGCGCGACCCAGCCGATGCCCTCTCAGACCTTTAGTCGGTTCATGTCTAGCTCCGCCGCTTCCACTCAGGCGCTCCCGCCTCCCCCTCTCTCGTAGGGAAGGCGGCGGCGGGGTCGCCACTTGGGGGCGTGTCCCCCTCTGCGTGCTTGCTGGTGGGTAGGTCTGTTCCCAGCCGATGCCGTATTCCCCACGCCGCGCGGGTCTCCTACTTACTTCGGTTGGCTGGTTAGCCGTTACGCTACCTGATCCCTGTGCTGCGGTCGAAACACAATCAACCTGAGTCGGCAGAGTGCGCAGCGACCGTGGTGCGCAACGTCGAGCGAGCCGCTCCGTTGTCTACCGCGCGCTGCCCGTCGATGGAATCCGCTACTCGTATCGGCAACTCGAACCAAAAGACGCTTCCGCCGCCCGCCCTGGCGCGCACACCGATCCTCCCGCCATGTCGTCTGATAATCTCTCGTGCGACGTACAAACCCAGCCCTACTCCCGCATTCGACACATTGCCGCCCGTCACATATGCTCCGAAAATGCCTCGCCGCTGCTCCGGCGGGATGCCGATGCCACGATCCTCCACCTCCACCCGTGCGCCGTTTGCACTGCGAGACAACGTGAGCACGGCTTCCCTACCCAACCCATACTTCGCGGCGTTCGAAAGCAGCGCGCCGAGCGCCAACACAATCCTGCGCCGGTCCCATTCGCCCACCAGTTCCCGAGGCTCACAGTCAAGCCGCAACAGGTCCTCAGCCGCTCCCCTATGCTGCAGGTCGACCATTTTCCGTGCTATCGCGACGAGATCAACTTCGCCTGTCAGCAAGCCGAAGTGTCCCGAGAAGAGCCGAGCCGCCTCCAAATACACGTCAAGTTCTTGTTCAAGCCGATCGATCTGATACAGCATCTTGTACAGTTCGATCTCGTCGGCGTCGCGCTCCGTCCGCTTCGCAAAACGCCGCTGCAGTATCTGCGCGTGACCCTTCAGTGCCGTCAATGGCGCGCGCAACTCGTGCCCCGCCACATCCAGAAAATCCGCAATCTCCATCGTCGGATGCTTGGACTCTCGCCGTGCAGGCCGCCGCGTCTTCGCCATTTCCATAGGCATGCCCTCCCTGCGCCGTGAATCCGAGGCCAGCTTCCCATCAATCGAGTATATCGACAGCGCTGTTTGCAGTCAATCTCAGCGGGAGGTCGCTGGTAGTGCCTGCCTTGACGCTCCAGGCACGCTTGGGTATACTTGTCCTACCACGCGGGAGTGGCGCAGTGGTAGCGCAATTGCTTCCCAAGCAATGGGTCGCGGGTTCGAATCCCGTCTCCCGCTCCAACCCCCAAGAACCCAGGCTAATTCCGGCCTGGGTTTCTTGTTGCGCTCGTCACGAAGGCGATTGACTTAGATACCCCATCGTGTACCACATCAGCAGCCGCCCGACGACGCTCCGGCTGGATGGTGGCGTCAGTTCCAGTCGTGACAGAGGCCGTGGACAACGACGTTCGGCAGACTGCGCTATCAATGCCATGTCCCAGGTCTCGGCTCCCGAACCCGACTACATGATTGGCGACAGCAAAGTTCGGCATAGGTGACTGTGCATGGTCATTAGTGGATGCGCGGAGGCGCCGAGGGCGAGAAATTCCAGACTCGGCGCACCTTCATAGACATCAGCGGATGGGCGGTGTGGAGTTCGACTCGCCCTGATCAAAAAGTCCGACGAGGGGCTTCACCTGTCACCACTGTCTGGTCACCTCATTCCTCCGCCAGCCAGGGACCTCCCGGCATCCAGCGGCGACTGACCTCGGCGTCGGCGGCATGTGCGTCTACCAATGGCATCAGGAACGCGCGCAGTTCCACGATGACCGCGCGCAGTGTGAGCGCGGCTGACTCCAGCTTGTTGCGGCGCAGAAAGCCATGCCACTCGGCTTGCTTCGCGGCGTCCTCGGCAAACTCGTCACTGAGCGCGAGCGGAGGCTGCTGCGGAGAGGGCAGGTGGGTCCCGCGCCGAGTGAACGTCGCCTGGATAGCGGCGCCCAACGTCGAGCCGTCGAAGGTGAATTGCCGCGCGAGGATGAGCAGGTCGTAGAAGTCCTTCATGCGGGTATTCGTCAGACCGAGACGCACCATCGCTTCGAACTTCTCGGCCACCACCGTCTCGCGTGGGTAGACACGCAGATGCGGCGCTGGTAGGTCGAGCAGTGTCGGCAGATCGACCTCCTGGGCAGCCGGCGTGACCACGTCACCGAAACCAACGTCGGCCTGCACGCGCAGGCGGGCAGTGCCAAGTGTCGCCTGGAGCAAGACGCGGATGCCGCCGTACTCCTGCTGCTCACGGATCGGCCGGGCGTGGACGGTCTCCGGCAGGAAGCTGAGGCCGTCGTCCTCGACCGGCAGCACGCATAACTCGCGGAAGACCTGCTCGACGCGGTTCACGTCGCTCGAGCCGAAGCCGAGCAAGTCCAGGTCGCGCGTAGCGCGATGGGAACGTCCCTCCCAGAGCGCAAACAGCAGCGCCCCCTTAAGGATGAACGCGTCGGCGTGCGGGGACTTGCCGAGACGATAGAGGAGGCGCTCCAGCGCGTAGCGCGTCAGCACATACTCCGGCTCCTCACCCTCCGCGTGCGCACGCATAGTGAGACGGCTGCGCACGGACGCCGCCATATTCTGTCCGCGCCGGTGTCCAGGTGTGGCTGTCAGGTCTTTCGTGTCTTTTTCCGCCATAGCTTACCCCGCGAAGGCGCCGAGGGCGGCGAGGTAGGGGCGCATGACGTTGGCGACCCGGCAGACCTTGGCATAGCGCCACAGCTCGTCCATCGTCGCGCGCCGCTCGCGCCAGGTCTCGCGCAGCGCCTCCAGCGCCACATCCAGCCCGATCTTGTTGCGGTACTTGAAGCAGTCGGCAACGGTTTTGGCCGGGCTGTAGACGCGGACCGGTACGCCGTTGACTGCGTGCTCCTCAACACCCTCGGTGAACGCCGCGCCCGAGAAGTAGACGACCCGCAGCGACACCGTCGCATGCGCAGCCCGCGGTACATACGCGCTATGCTCGATGGCGATCCAGACCTCGAAGGGAGCCTGGGTGGTCAGGTCATAGAAGCGCAGCGCGGAGAGCAGGCAGATGATGCCGCGCGGCACACGCTTGGCGACCTCGCTGAGCGCGGCGTGCTCGTCAAAGCGCTCGGCGGCGTCAGGCAGCGCGTAGAGTCCGCGCCCGGTCCGCGCGAGCAGCCCGCGGCGATGGAGACTCTGCAGGTATTGGTGGCTGATACCCTCAGCGGCCAGGTCACGTGGTCGCACGATGCCCGCGCGCCGCACGCGTTCGAGCACCCGTTCTGATTTCGCGGTGCCCATGTCGTCCTCGTGTCCTTTGAGCGATTGCATATTCTAGGCAAAGATGTACATTCGCCTTGAATATGCAACACAGGCGTCTGGGACGTCAAGCCCATTGCGTCCAGCGCGCTTCCTGCTCGCTCCCGCGACGTCCCAGCCCCTCAAGGCACGTAAGCATATTCGCGCCACGAGCAGCTACTCATGCTCCCATCTGCTCATGACGCGCACTCGTCTGGCTTCTGTGAATCCCGCACATGTCGCTTCGCGCGATCAATTCGCCGCAGCGCATGTACTGTCGCGCCACCTTGCTTTGTCGCTGCCGACGACCTCGGACGCCTCGCGAGGGAAAGAATGTGCTCCGTGACGAGCTGGCTTGCCTAATGCGCGACACTACGCGATACGCACTCCCTGAAGAATCGCCTTATCCAAGAGTGCTCGGATCGCCCACCAGTTGCTCAGAAATCGCTCAGCGTAAGCATCCACCAACCTCTCACCGACCTCCAATTGCGTGAGAATAGCGCATTGTTCCAAGGCGAACCAATCCTGCGCCAACATTCGGCCGCTGACACGGGTAGAAGTCACCTGAGAGATGCGGCACGCGCGGTCGCGTGGTGAGCATATGACGGAGGTTCGCCGAGCGCACGAGTCAAGCGACGGCTGCGACCGGGGAAACCATCCACGCACCGACGGCTATCTCGGAGGCCGTATACCGTTCAGACAGCCCTCCGGCCGCGTGCGTTCGCGCCGAGCAGGCGCATCATGGGCGCCACCGCCGCTTGGAATTCGGCGAGCATGGCGAAATCGGCGATGAACAACGGCGGGCTCGTCCATTCGCCATGACGCAGCACCACAGCGAAGCGTGCGGGCCGGCCGGCATGCATCAGGCGAAGGTGTGGCGCGCGCAGAATCGTCGTGTCGCGCGAGTAAACGAGCATGCCGCCGGCGCTGTCGCTGGCGAGCTCGGGCGATTCGGTGAATCCGGCTGCCGTCAATCCGTCTTCGACGCTTGGCGGCATATCGCCCTGCACCGCACCGTCCGGCCATGCCACACGCGCCGCGACCAGCACCGCGGCGCCCTCGCCGCTGTAGTAGTACCCAAAGGGCTCAGAGTCTGGCCCTTGGCTCCCCATGGTAGTCCTCCGATGCCTGGCACGTCGTATCCGCGACCCGGCGCGCGAGACGTCGCTCAAAGAGCGTGCGCGAAGAGAATGAGATGAACGACATCCATAGACGCGTGAAGTATACCATGGCAGGGCGGCGAGTTCAGGGAGACTGCACCGTGCTCAGGCGGCCCGCTCGACGCGATCCGGGGAATCACTCATCGGGCGTACACGGGATTGCCGCACGCCGGTTCTCCGCCAGGTCGCCGTGCTGTGCGTGTCGCGGAACCAGCATAGATTCGGGTTCCGTAGCCACTGAGGAGATGATAGCCTTCTCGGCCAAAGGCTATGTCCGCTCCTCGCGCGAACGACGCAAGGCAGCGCCGCTTGACCGTAATGAGCCGCTCAAAAGCAGGCCCTCAGCCCTCGCAGCGTGGGGACTGTGATGCATTTGTGACGTGGAATGATTTGCAAACGGTTCTTTGGAAAGTGCAATATCTCTGGTACCACTGGAAAGTCAATCAAACGGAGTGTGATATGCGTCTTCCTATAGCATCGGTGAGCGATGAGACTGACGTGAAAGATGTGTCCCAGTTGCAGCGCCGCCTTCAGAAAATGCATGCGTTGCGCGATGAATTCTGGGACCTGATCGTGCAGGATCTGGCGCGACGCAATCCGCTCGCCGCCGAGCGGGTGAGAGCCATCATCGCCGAGTGGCCGATTCCCCTACAGCGAGGTCGCGCAACTACGTTTGCCCGACGAGCGTGGAGTGCGCTCGACCTGCAGGCGCGCGAGGACTGGCTCTGGGTGTGCGAATTCATGCAGCAGATGTGGTTTCGCGGGTACTTGACGGCGGCCTAGCGTTGCGTGGTCTCGTATTGCGAAGGACACCCCAACGCGACCGGCGCAGCGCCGACCACGTGCGACGCGAGGTAGGATGCCCACGTCCCACCGCGAGATCGGCTCACCAGTGAGTTCGGCCCTGGCGCTCCTCCGTGCAAGAGAGAAGCCCCTCTGCTCTTGGTGTCGAACTGCCCGCGTGCCGTCGCCGGAAGCCACCCATCGCGGGGAGCGACCCGCATCCGCCGTGGCGCCGCGGCCCACCGGATGCCTACCGCAGGCCCGGCGCTAGCCATGCTATACTGGGTGCTGCCAACGAGCTTCCTAGCCACGGCTCCCGTCGCGCATGGGTGTGTGAGGGCGACCAGGATGCCATGACGCGCCTGTGCCGCTCGGGAACTCGTTTGAGTGTCGCCTGTGTCTGCGATGACCCTACGATGTCGGAGTGCGACAACTCTCCCTGGAGCCGCGTGTCGGGCGGTTTCCGAATGTCGCCCCCGCGCGGGCCGCGTCATGTGATGTACCCGAGACCTGTGTGGTCTAGCCCTGTATCGCGTCTCGCTGGCGGCATTCGCTAGCGGCATTGATCGTGAGGCGGTGCCCGCATGACCACACCTCAGACCACTCCCGCTGACCACGAGCACCTCTATGCCCTCGTGGTGATCGGCGCCTCGGCCGGTGGCATCGAGGCCCTCTCGGTCTTGTTGACGACGCTCCCCGCCCCCCTGCCCGTGCCCATCGTGATCGCCCAGCACCTCGATCCGCGCGTCCCAAGCCACCTCGGCCAGATCCTGGCCCGGCGCAGCACTATGCCGGTCAACGTGGTAACGGAAGGCGCGACCGAGCACTTGGAGCCGGCAACCATCTATGTGATCCCAGCGAACCACGACGTCGAGGTGACCGACGGTTCCCTCCGCTTGCAGCGCGGTAAGGGTCTCCATCCCATGCCGTCCATCGACCGGCTCTTCACCAGCGCCGCCAAGGCCTACGGCGAGCGCGTCATCGCCGTCGTCCTCACCGGCTCGGGCTCGGACGGTGCCGTGGGCGCCCGCGAGGTCAAGCTCGCTGGTGGCGCCGTGCTCATCGAGAATCCGCAGACGGCCAGCTATCCGTCAATGCCCGGCTCGCTGCCGCCGACCGTCGTCGATCTGGCGCTAGATCTCGAGCAGCTTGGGCCGGCCCTCGCCAATCTCGTTGGCGGTCTGCAGGTGGTGGCGACCCCGACAGAGCTTGACGGAACCCAGCAGGAGCCGCTGCCCGGCCTCCTCAGTCAGGTGCGACAGCACACTGGCGTGGATTTCTCGGGCTACAAGCCGGCGACGATCCTCCGCCGCCTGCATCGCCGGCTCGTCGCCACTGGTGCCACCACAGTCCCAGACTATCAGCGTGTGCTGGACGACTCCCCCGACGAATACGCGCACCTCCTCTCGAGCTTCCTCATCAACGTGACCGAGTTCTTCCGCGATCCGACGTTGTTCACTTTCCTGCGCGATCGAATACTGCCCGAGATGATCGCGCGCGCACGCGCACGCAGCGATCCTCTCGAGATCCGCGTCTGGTCGGCGGGCTGTTCGACCGGCGAAGAAGCCTACAGTGTGGCCATGCTCCTCCACGACGCATTGGGGCAAGACCTGCTCCGGTTCTCTGTCCGCATCTTCGCCACCGACGTCGACGCCGACGCGGTGGCCTTCGCGCGTCGCGGTCGCTATCCCGCGTCGACGTTGGCGAACGTGCCCGAGAGCTTCCGCGAGCGCTATTTCGTCGCGTCCGACGACGGGTTCGAGATCGCGAAGGCCCTCCGCGGCATGGTGATCTTTGGCGAGCACGACCTGGCGCAGCAAGCACCTTTCCCTCACGTGGACATGGTGCTCTGCCGCAACGTGCTGATCTACTTCATGCCCGAGCTGCAGCTCCGCACCCTCCAGCTCTTCGCGTTTTCGCTGCGCGATGGCGGCTATCTGGTGCTGGGCACCGCCGAGTCCGCCAGTGCCCTCGCCGCGAATTTCGCCGTCGTGGCGCCCCATTTCAAGGTGTTTCGCCGCCAGGGGGGCCGCGTGCTCGTGCCACCGTTGCCGGTGGGCGGCAAGCGCCAGCGTCGCACCCCGGCGTCCGAGGGGGCGCTGTCTCCGCCGCAGTTGAGCTTGGTGCCACCACTCCAGACACCTACACCCGCCCCGCAAGTCGAGAATGGAACGCCGAGTCAGGATCTCGCCCAGCGCAACTATAACCCGAGCCCGCGCGAACGCTTCGCCGAGCAGATCCTCGGTCTGCCGGTGGGCATCGTGGTGATCGATCGCAACTACGACGTGCTGACCGTCAACAGCGCCGCCTACGCCCTGCTGGACATCTACCGTCCTATCATTGGTAGAGATCTCTTGCACATGGCCGAACGGATCCCTACCCAGCCCCTGCGCGCGGCCATCGACCAGGCGTTCGAGGGGGCCCTCCCCGTCCCTGTCTTCGCCGCAGCGCAGGTCCAGGTCACGGCGCAGCGTGTCGACGAGGAGGAGCCGCGCCAACTGCGGATCACCGCCTACCCGTACGTGCGAGCGACGGCCGCGATCGCGGACCGTCCGACGCCGCAGGCGGAGGCCGTGATCCTGTTCATCACCGACATCTCCCGCGAGCAGGGTGCCCTGGAGATCGAGGGAGCGGTCGCCGACACGCCAGCAGCTGCCCAGGCGGCCGATCAGGTGGTCCGGCGCCAGGCGGCGGACCTCGCGGCGGACCTCGCGGCGGAACGCGCCCAGCTGCACGACCTGAAGACGGCGATTGCGGAGCTGCGGCAAGAGAACGAAGGACTCCGCCGCTCGAATGAGAGCCTCGCCGTCTCGCAGGAGGAGGTGCAAGCGTCCGCCGAGGAAACCAAGACGTTCAATGAGGAGATGCAGGCCACCAATGAGGAGCTTGAGACGCTCAACGAGGAACTCGAGGCCACCGTCGAGGAGTTGCACACCACGAACGATGACCTGATCGCCCGCAACCAGGAGTTGCAGGAGATCGCCGAGAGTCGGGAGGTGGAGCGGCGCGACAGCGAAGGCCAGCGGGCCCGGCTTTCGTCCATCCTTTCAGGGCTCGGTGACGCAGTGTTCGCAGCGGATGCCAAAGGCGCCACGCTGATCGCGAACGAGGCCTTCGAGCGACTCTTCGGCGACGCGGAGCACACGGTGCTCGAAGATGATCAAGGCCAGCCGCTCCCGCCGTCGGCGGCGCCCTGGCGTCGCGTCCTCGACGGAGATCCGTTCAGGATGGGCTTCACACTCCGCGGGGCGGATGGCACAAGGCGGTGGTTCGAGGCTTCGGGCCGCTCCGTCCTCGTCGATGGGCGTCGCGTCGGCGGGGTGGTCTCCATCCGTGACCTCTCAAATCGTACCTTGCGCAGCGTGTACGAGCACTTTCTGGCACAGGCGACCAGCGAGTTGGCGTTCCCATCGGAGATCCTCAGCGCCCGCCTTCAGGCGTTCTCAGGCCAACTGCCCCCCGGCGACGACCAGCTCCGATCACAGTTCGACGTCGTCCTGCACGCGGACCAGCAGCTGACGCTACTGCTCGGCGACCTGGCGGACCTGCAGCGCGCGCCCACCGAGACGCCCCAGCTCGCCGTCGGGCCGGTCGATATGGTTGAGCTCGCGCAGCGCGTCGTCAACGATCTCACGCTCGTCGCACATGTGGGGAAGATCCCGACGCCGATTGTCGTGCGATCAGAGACGGATCGCGGGCCGCTGGTGGTCCTCGGCGACGCCGTGCGCCTGGAGCAGATGCTGCGCGCGCTGCTCGCCAACGCCCTCCGGTATGGGGCGGAAAGCGATCGCGTCGACGCGCGCATCCGGCGGGTCCGCGAACACGCGGAGGCCGAGATGGTCGAGGTGGAGGTGCAGGACTACGGCCCGGGCATCCCAGCGGGCGATCTGCCGTACGTGTTCGCGCCATTCTATCAGGCCCCGCAGGGCGGTGTGAGCTTTCGGAGCGGGTTGGGCATCGGCTTGTACCTGGCCCAGCAAGTGGTACTGGCGCACGGCGGGCAAATCGAAGTGCGCTCACCGGAAGGGCGTGGCGTCGTCTCCACGGTCCGCCTCCCCGTCTGGGACGAGGGCCAGCCCACCGCAGAGCCAGGCGACAAGCCCACGCGCAAGAAGCCCTCGCCTAACCAGAGCCACCCGCACTGATCTGCGCCGAACTCGCGCGGCAGCAAGCTCTCCCTCTCGATCCTCGGCTGTGTCTCATCCGGTGACGCGTTCGTGACGCGCGCTCCCGTTGTGGTGGTGCGGCTGTAGGGCCAATGACATAGTGTATGGCTAGCTGATCGAGTCGAAGGCCCCGCTGCGAGTGCAAGGAGACATGCAATGGATCGGCAGTCTCAGCGCCGGAATCGGCCAAGCAGCACAATGGATGCGGAGCACGATCGCGCCGACGATGAATTGCGCGCACTCGCGGCGGAATATCGGACGGTGATCGACGCCTTGGACGAGGGCATTGAACTCTGCGAGGCGATCCGCGACCAGCAGGGCCGGATCGTCGACGCCCGCGTCACCGACGTGAACCCCGCCTTTGAGCGGCACACAGGCGTCCCGGCGCGAACGATGGTCGGCCACACCTTGATCGAGTTGCTGGGCGGGGACAACCAGGCATTGATCGCCCTCATCCGACACGTCCTTGAGACGGGCGAGTCCCAGCGGATCGAGTACTACGAGGCCATCTCAGCCCGGTGGTACGACGCAGTGGGGGTGCCGCGCGGCGGTGACCGCTTCGTCATCGTCTTCACGGACATCACCGAGCGCAAGCGGCTGGCGCAGGCCCTGGCAACCGAGGCCGAACAGTTGGACCGCATCTTCGAAGGGATTGGCGACGCCGTCCTCGTCTATGACGCCGACGGGCATGTCGTGCGCGCCAACGCCGCGGCCCATCGCTTGTTGGCGCTGGATGTGGCTCCGCCGGGGTTCTATGGGTTGTCGGTCTCCGAGCGCGCCGAGCTCAATGCCCCGCGCCACCAGGTGCACGGCGGGGAGCGGGCTATCTCGCCCGACGAGTGGCTCGTGACTCGCGCGCTGCAGGGTGGCATCCCGGGCACCACGGAGATGCAGGACCTCCGCATGCGCGCGCTGGACGGCCGTGAGCTGGAGGTCGGCGCCAGCGTGGCGCCCCTGCGCGATTCGGGCGGCGGTGTGACGGGAGCGGTGCTCATCCTCCAGGACCGCGCCGAGCGCAACCGCCTGGCGCGCGAACGCGAGGAGGCACGCGCCGGCGAGCTGGCGATGCGCGACGTAAACCAGCGCCTGGACACGTTTGTGGACGTGGCCGTCCACGATCTGCGCCACCCGGTGGCGGTGACGAAGCTGGGATTGGACGTAGCCCAGCAGCACGTCACTCGGGCTGCCAAGCGGGCCAGCGGCGCCATTGCCCAGCAGATCCTCCCGTTTATCGAGGTCTCCCGCGCCCTGGCGACAGCGGAGCAGAGCCTCGACCGGCTATGGCAACTGATGCAGCAACTGTTGGACGTGTCGCGCATCCGCGAGGGGACGCTGGTCCTCGATCGGCAGCGCGTCGATCTCGTGGACCTCGTGCGGCGCAGCGTCGAAGAACAGCGCCTGCTCGCTCCCGGGCGCACGATCTCTCTGGATGTGCCCACTCACGCGGACGGCGCCAGGATGGGCATGAACGGCAAACAGCCCGGCGAACAAACCGTGTCAGTTGAGGGCGATCCAGACCGCTTGGCGCAAGTGCTGACCAACTACCTGGCCAACGCCGTGCGGTACTCCCCCGAAGATACGCCGATCGAGGTTGCCCTGCGGGTGACCGATCGCCTGTCGGTCGCACGAATAGAGGTGCGCGACCATGGCCTGGGCATCCCCCCCGAGGAGCAGAACACCATCTGGGAACGCTTCCAGCGCGCCCGCAACGCCCGCGAGGTGCAGGGCGGCCTGGGTCTGGGTCTCTACAGCGCGCGGATGCTGATGGAACTGCACGGCGGGCAGACCGGCGTCGAAAGCGAGCCGGGGCGAGGATCCACCTTCTGGTTCACCCTGCCACTTGCGCCCGCCCTGGCCAATAGCGCCAGCGACACTCTCACAGGCGAGCAACCGCCGATCCCAACGAGAGCAGCCCGCCGCAAGGTTGATCGGCATGAAACCACCTCCAACCGTGAACCGGATCACATGCGTCCTGAACGGCATGGCGCTGACAATCAGGTTGGTAGCCAACGCGGTAGCCAACGCCGTGGACGCAAGCGGACGAATACGGATACATCAAAGCCTTGAGCGCCCCGATTACCGGCACGCTAGACTTGGGCGGACTCTGTTGGGGAAGCTGCCGACGACGTCGGTGCGCCGCTTGACCTCGCGGTTGAGCCGCTCCAACGCCAGGCAAACATCCCTGGCCCTGCTTATCTCCGACGCCAGTTATCTCGCTCTCCGACGAGCGCTCCGACAATGCAGTTTAAAAGCCGCTCGTCGCAGTGCCACTCGACCGACTACACTGCGAACAGAAGTCACGCCGAGGTGACAAACCCGCCCGGATGCCGTTATGATTGCAGGGCGCCCGCGCGGTGGTCGCGCGGCGATCCTACGCCGCTATGAGGGACGGTCCGCGGTGCAGTCACTGAATGGCCAACAACTTGGCGACTACATCCTCGAAGCCGAGTTGGGGCGTGGGTCGATGGGAATCGTCTACCGCGCCCGCCATGTCGAACGTGGCGGACAGTACGCCATCAAAGTGCTGCTCGACGCGCTGACTGGCGATCAATCCTTCATCACGCGCTTCACCCGCGAAGCCCGCATCATCGCCAACCTCTCGCATCCCAACATCGTGCGCGTCTTCGGCGCCGGGCGGCAAGACCAATACCTCTACTTCGTCATGGAATACTTTCATGGCGTGACCGCTGGTCGCATGCTGAAAGACCGCAAACGTCTCCCTGTCGGCCAATCGCTGGAGATCGCCGCGCAAGCCGCCGACGCGCTCGCCTACGCCCACCAACATGGCAAACTCGTCCACCGCGACATCAAGCCAGAGAACCTGCTCGTCAACCGTTGGTACCGCGTCAAAGTTCTCGACTTCGGCCTCGCCAGAGTCGCCGGCCTGCAAAGCATCACACGCGTAGGCACCGTCGTTGGCAGCCTCTATTACGTCTCGCCTGAGCAGCTCCTGGGCCGCGAACTTGATGGGCGCTCCGACGTCTACTCACTCGGCGTCAGCCTCTACGAGATGGTCACCGGCGTGCGACCCTATCGCGGCCAATCGCTCACCGAGATGAGCAAAGCAATCCTCGGCGCCACGGCAACGCCACCCAACGAGCTTGAGCCAACAGTGAGCCCACAGCTAGAGCGTGTCATTGCCAAAGCTATGGCCCGCGACCTCGACGAACGCTACGCCGATGCCGCGGAGTTCTGCGCCGATCTCCGCGCATTGCAGGCCGTCGCCACGCATGAAGCCCCTCAGCCGCTGCCCGCGCACACGGACCCCCCTTCGCCGGCGCCCACCAACGCCAGCAAGACATTCGCGCCACAGGGCAGCGGCTTCCTCACGCCCCGCGTCCGGCGTACCCTGCGCCCCACAACCCTCGAACCGTTCCCCTCTCGCTCCCGCCCCGACGCTACCGACGGAACGACCCGCGACACCCCCAGTTAGCACTACCTGGCAGTGGCACAATGTCGCGCAGCGTTCGTCCTCCCCTTGGCATGCGGAACGTTCCGCACCAGACGCTTGTTTCCGACGACACTACCCCTCAGGCAGCGCCAATCCAATCATTTTATAGACCAGCTTCGCCGCCACCACCGGGCTGACGTGCCCCTCCACGAGCGGCGATAGTTCCACCACATCGCAGCCCACGATGCGCCGAGCGCGACTCACCGCGCTGAGCAGATCTACTACGTCGTACCAGCCCAATCCCCCAGGCTCCGGCGTCCCCGTCCCAGGGACCAGCGACGGATCGAACGCGTCAATGTCCACCGTCACGTAGACGCTCCCGGAGAGCGAAGCGACAACCTCCTCGATCCAATCCTGGCGGCCGTGCAGCGTCTGCGCGCGAATCTCGCTCGCCAGCCACATCGGCAGCGATTGCTCCTTCACCAGCTCGGCCTCGGGCTCACTGAGGCTGCGTATGCCCACCTGCGACGTCCGCGGACACACCTCACGTACCCGCCGCATGATCGTCGCGCTGCTCCATCGCGACCCCTCATATTCTTCCCGCAGATCGGCGTGAGCATCGATCTGCAAGACGCTCAGGTCGCCGTACCGTCGCGCAAACGCCTGCACCACGCCGATCGTCGTGAGATGATCGCCACCCAGCGTCACCAAGAACTTGTCCGCCTCCAGCAGCGCCTCAGTCACGTGCTCAATACGCTCGACCATCGCCGCGGCATTCCCTGCCACCACCTCCACCGCGCGCAGCGTGTGGATACCCACGCGGTACGGCGAGCGCTTCAACTCGGCATCGTACAGTTCGAGGTTGCGCGAGGCGTCGATGATCGCCTGCGGCCCCTCGCGCGTCCCCGGACGGTAACACGTCGTCCCGTCGAACGGCACTGGCACCACCACCACGCGCGCCCCCGCGAACGCGGTGAACTCATCGTCAAGATGCATAAAGCCGCGAGCGGGCGCGAGACTCTCCCGCAGCGTATCGATTGGATCCACCAATTCATTCCTCTCCGCGTAATCTGCACGTGTCGCCACGACTGTCGCGCCCGTAGTATATGCCGAATGCCGCGGCGCCCACAGCGACGGCTTCTGCGGCGCCGTGTCCGCCCAAATACCCTTGCGCAGTGGCTCTCGCAATGTGATATGCTACGCGCGCAGGTAATCTCGATCGCATGTCTTCTGGTGGTTTCAAGTACCACGCCTCTGGCTCAGTAAGCCCCCTGAGCGTCTGTCGAGCGAACCGCGTTTGGTGTCTGTTGTTTGGTATTGCTGGCGCAGTGAAGCCAGAACCTGCAAGTTTCGAAGGAGCCTGAGTGGCTACCCGCATCTACGTAGGGAACCTCCCCTACAACACGAATGATCAGCAGTTGGCGCAACTCTTTAGCGCGTTTGGAGAGGTCGTCGAGGCCACCGTCGTCATCGATCGCGCCACCAACCAGAGCAAGGGCTTCGGTTTTGTCCAGATGGCGGACGACGAAGCTGCTCGCAACGCCATCGCCTCGCTGAACGGCACAATGCTCGGCAACCGCACGATCCGCGTCAACGAGGCGCAGCCGCGCACGGAAGGCTCACGCGGTCCGCGCGGTGGCGGCTACGGCGGTGGCGGCGGTTACGGCGGTGGCGGTTACGGCGGCGGTGGCGGCGGTTATGGTGGCGGCGGTTACGGTGGTGGTGATTACGGTGGCGGCTACGGCGGCGGAGGCGGTGGTCGCAGCGGCGGTGGTCGTGGCGGCTCTCGCGGCGGCTACGGCGGCGACCGCGACTACTAGCCCGTCCCCCGCCTGAAGGCGACACGCACAGAACCGGCTGGGATCAACAAACGTCCCGGCCGGTTCGTTGTTTCCTAGCCGCGATACGTCAACCTCATCCAGTCATCGCGTCAGATCGAGTTGACGCATCAACTCATCGCGGCTGCCGCGCACCGCCCGGCGGATTGCGCCCAGGCTCGCCGCGCTCTCCGCCAGCGTCACAATCGCCGCGTAAGCACCCAGTGGATCGACGCTGACAAACGCATCCTCATACTCCATCATCGCCGCCACCGTCGGGCCATGGCCCAGATCCGCGCCGACCGCCTCCGCTGTCCCGAGCGCGCTCGCCCCAAACGCCCCAAGCGCCTCTAAAAACCGCAGCTCGCCGCGCCCGGCCGTCTCGATCGGCAATCCGTCTCGGCCCACGAGCACCGCCGACCTCACCCCAGGAATGCTGAGAAAGCGGTTCAGCAGGTCACGGACATTCGCCATTCCTCACCCACTCTTTGCCCTGTCGATCCCACGCTCGCCGCCCATCGCCTGCGTTCGTCGCCCGCAGTGTACCCCCATGTGACCACCACCCTCAATGGCCGGGCGTATAATAGAGGACGAGCGCCTGAGAGTCAACCAGCCGTGCCACGCCAACCGGGATGACGGAGCGCCATGTCAAAGCAGCACAAACCCGCGCCAACGCCTTCCGATCAGCGAGCGGGCGCCGATATTCTCGATGCCGAATATGCCGGCGGCGACGAGCTTTTCCGCATCGAGCAAGTTGCCGAACTCACCGGGATGACCAAGCGCACGCTGCGATACTATGAAGAGCGTGGCCTGCTCGACCCTCCCACGCGCACCGAAGGCAATTATCGCCTCTACTCCCAGGCCGACCTCGATCACATCAAACGCGTCAAGCGCATCCGCGAATTACTTGGTGCGTCGCTTGCCGAAATCAAAGAAATGGTCGAGGGCGAGGAAGCGCGTCAGACCTTCCGCGACGCCTGGGCACAAAACCCCGATCCCCTCGCGCGCATTGCCCTGCTCGAACGCGGCGAGGCAGTGGTGCGGCGTCAACTCAGCGTCGTTCGCGCCCGCCTCGCAGAACTCACCAACCTGGAATCCGCCCTATCAGACAAACTACGCCGTTATGACCTCCGCCGCGACGAAATTCGCGCGCAATCGGGCCTCGACGAAGCAGCGCTCTCACCCATGTCGAGCTCCAGCGAGCAGTAGCGCTCTGCGACGGCAACCAAAGGCGAAAGGGAACGTATGCCGAGCGACGCGAGTACCCGCGAAGACCCTGCCCACCGCAACGATAATGGCGATATCGCAAGTGTTTCCGCGTCTCGGGTGACGCGCCGCACGCTGCTCACCGCCGCAGCAGCGGCAACGCTCGCCGGATGTGCTGCCCCGATCGCCCGCCATAGCGCCACGCCTACCCCCACGCGCTTCTCGCTCGACCGCACAGCCACCCTTGCGAGCGGGGGTACCGTGCCTCCCGCGCTGGCCTCCGCCGCCCTGCTACGGCTGACCGGCACAGCAGGTCTCTCCGAGGTCGTCACCGCCAAGAAAGGCGACGCTGCCGATCTCGTGCTCACCTACGGCGCTCCTCCCGCTGGCTACGTCGCAATAGCAGTTGGCGCCAGCGCCGCGACACTCCTGACCCACCTGCGCGTTCCCGTCGACAATGTCACCCCAACCCAGGCAAAAGCACTGCTCGACGCCACGATCTCCGATTGGAGCGCAGTCGGCTCCCCGGCGAGCCTCCCGGCACACGTCTTCACTCTCGCTGCTCTCCCCGCTCCCGCGGGCGTCACGCTCGCCCCGCAAGCCAGGTCTTACGCCGACGTTGGCTCGCTTCTCAGCGCGCTGCGTAGCCAGCCGGGCAGTCTTGCGCTGGTCCCCCTTGAGTTCGCGGACTGGTCGTTGCGCAACCTCGGCATTGGCAACTGGTATCCCGCCCAGGGTCGCGGTCAGGCAAACACGCCAGCGTTTCCGCCATATACGTTGACGCTCGGCGTCTCCGAAACCCTCGCCAAGCAAGGGCTTGCTCCCCGCGTGCTCGCCGCCGCCGTGTCGCCACTCCTCGCCAGCGCGCAGACGACCGTAGACGTCGCGGTTGTCGGCGACATTATGCTGGGGCGCGGCGTCAACAACCAAATGGTCGCGCGCGGCGATTACCTCTTTCCCTATCGAGCCATCCGCGACGAGTTGCAGTCCGCCGATCTCCGCGTGGCGAATCTCGAATGCACCATCACCGATCTCGTGCCGGTGCCCACCGACCCGTCAACCTTCACCTTCGTCAGCAGCGCCAAAGCGGTGAACGGCCTCACCTACGCCGGCTTCGACATTCTCACCGTAGCGAACAATCACTCCAACGGACCTGGGCCAGAAGCCTTCCTCGACATGCTCAACACCTTGCACAGCCACGGCATCAAGAGCTGTGGTGGCGGCCACAATCTTGATGAGGCGCGCACTCCCGCGATACACGAAGTCAATGGCATGCGCATCGCCATTCTCGGCTACGACATCATCGCCCCACAGGGACCCTTCGCCACCGCATCTTCCACCGGCCTCGCGCCAGTCGACCTTACGACTCTTCCCGACGACATCAAGGCCGCGCGCCAGCGGGCTGATCTCGTGCTCCCCTACTTCCACTGGGGCATCGAATACACCAAAGACCCAACCGTAGACCAGCAGCACATCGCCCGCTCCGCCATCGACGCCGGCGCGGACATGGTCCTCGGCAATCATCCGCATTGGACCCAGGGCATCGAGACGTACAAGGGCCGCCTGATTATCTACTCCTTCGGCAACTTCATCTTCGACCAGGACTGGTCCCGCCCGACGATGGAGGGTATGTTACTGCACCTGTATTGGCGCGGGTCGACCCTGGCGAGCATTCGCTTCGTCCCCGTCATCGACGTCGATCGCTGCCAGCCGCGCATCATGACCCCCGCCGAATCCCAGGACGTCTTCGCCCGCATGTGGAGCGGCACGGATCTGCTCGCCAGCGGCCACTACGGCCCCGAGCCCGAATGACCCTTCACACCCACGCTCGCGACTACGCCCTACGCTTGCGCGGCACCCTCTCTTGAGCCGCCACCGCAGAGCCAAGGCGCCACTCTGCGCGGCCGCTTCCACTCCTGCGGTTCTGGCTCCCCGTCCCCTGTGGGAAAGGCGGCGGCGGGCTCCCCCTCTGGGGGCTTGTCCCCCTTTGGTGGCTTGTCCCCCGTGGGAGCTTGGTGGGGGGTGAGGTCCATGCCGCTGATACGCTATGACTCGAAGAAACCGCAACATCCTCCTCGCCATTGTGGTATACTCCAGTCAAATTCGGTGAGTCCGAAAACGACGCCGCTTTCTCCTACGGGAGAGGGCGGCGATTTTGCGTTCCCGCCTGATCCTTATGATGTTCCGTGAATCATGCCAGCGAGTTTCGCCTACGCCCCGCGACTTCGCCCCAACCACACGCCCTCACGCCTGACAGCCGACCCTCCTTGCGCCATTAGAGTAGAGCGACATGCAAAAGATTGAAATAGCGGCAGATTCGGCAAGATCGACCCGCACACAAATGTTGAAATTCGGCAGAATCGGCAGAATTGGCACCGTCAAATTTTCAAAATCCGGCAAGAATGGCAATGTCTCTCCTGCCGCGGCCCCGGGGTCCTCCCTGGCAAAATCCGTATCCGTCATCGAAAACATGAAAATCGGCAGAATCGGCAGAAACGCGCAGCAATCCGTTGTACGCGTTTCCGTAAATCCAGCACCATCGGCAAAGCCGCGAAACGCCAGCCGGCGCTCAAACCAGCCTACTTGCGCTATGCCGCAACACATCGGAAAAAGCGACGCAGCAGACGAGCGAGCAAATCATCGTTCTCACGTGAGCAGCACACTAGTTACCGCTCGACCGCCCCCGTCCGCGCGCCATTCTGTGCCCCGTCGAACGCCTGCGCCGAACCGGCGGGCCAGAGCTCCAGGTGATCCCCCGCGAGATGCACGCGTGCACGTCCACCAAACTCGATCGCCTCCAGCAGCGTCTTCGGAATCTGTAGCCGCCCCACACGATCGATGATCACCGTCTCCTCGGCTTCCTCGGCGTGCAACACCTCTGTGCTCGTTCGCCCGTCGCGGATCGCCACCGAGCGGTCCATCGCCTCCGCCACAATCTGATCATGCGTCACCAGAATCGTCGTCAGGCCAAGCTCCGCGTTCAAGCGCCTCAACAACAGCAGCACCTCGCGCGCGGTCACGCTGTCGAGTTCGCCTGTCGGCTCGTCGCCCAGCAACAGCACCGGATTGTTGGCAAGCGCCACTGCCAGCGCGCCACGCTGCTGCTCTCCGCCAGAGAGGCGTTCCGGCTTGTGGTGCATGCGCGGGCCGAGTCCCACAAGTTCCAGCAGTTCCTGAGCGCGCCTCCTGCGCTTGCCCGCCGGATAACCCGCCAGCACCATCGGCACCATCACATTGTCGATCAGCGAGAGATCGCTGAGCAAATTGCGGCTCGTCTGCTGCCAGACATGACCGACGATGCGTCGACGGTAGAGCAGCCGCTCCTTGGCGCTCAAGTGCGTCAAGTCCACCCCGGCAACCTCGCACTGCCCGGCGCTCGGCGTGTCGAGGCCGCCCAGGATGTTCAAGAGCGTGCTCTTCCCCGCACCCGATGGCCCGACGAGCGCCAGCATCTCACCCCGTGGCACGCGCAGATCGAGTCCCTGCAGCGCGACGACCTCGATATCCGCCGATTTGTAGATTTTCACGAGATTGTGCGCTTCGACTAAAATCTCCGCCACCGAGTCAGCTCCTCTCGCCGGCCAACGTTCCACGCCAAATGCGGCGCGTCGTTAGTCCTCCCCAATGCGTAGGGCCTTGCCGATGCCAATCGTAGCCGCGTACCGCGCCGCGAACAATAGCGCCACCGCAAAGGCGACAATCAGCGCCACATAAAAGAGCAGCAGCGTCCGCGCATCGAACGCCAGTTGATACGGTGGAATGCCGAGCCGACTCGGGTCGACCGCCGTATCGCTAAATTGCAAGAATGGTAAGGTTGACGTGACGAGCAGTAGTCCCAACAACGTACCGCCGAGCAGCCCAAAGAGGTACACCACCGCCTGTTCGCCGAGCAAGAGCCCAGCCAACTGCCGCGTCGACATACCCACCGTCCGTAGCACGGCGAATTGCGTGGTGCGCTGCCGTGCAGCCAGCAGCGACTGCACGACGCTACCGAGTATCGCCAGCAACAGCGCGGTAACGGCGCCCACCAGCAGCAGCCCGCGAATTCCCGCCGAGATTGGGTTCGTCGCCGCTTCGGTCAGGGCATCACGCAGCGTGATGACGCCTGACTGCGTGGGATCCGGTTTGCCCAGATCGCTCAGCAATGCATTCTCGTGCTGGGCGTTCCCGTCGGTGCGCAGCCAGAACTCATTCGCGCCAAGCTTCGCAGCATCGACACTCGCACCGCCCGCCGGGCTCCCAGTCGTTTGCGTCGTCGAACCGGCAGAGAAGACATGCACGATGGCGGCAAAATAATCCGAGCTGTCGGCCACGATAAAGCTGCCGGACGCGTGCGTCGGGTAAAGCGTGGGAAACTCGGTGATGATAGCGCCAACCACGAAGGACACCGTGCCCGCTGGCGCCTCATCTAACTGCAAGGCGAAGCTCTCCCCGACGCTGAGATGATAGCGTGTTGCAAAGACACTGCTCACCATCGTCCAGACGGGTGCACCGCCGTCACCAGCGCCCGTCCCTCTCACGTTCTGCTGCATGCCAGAAAGCAATGCTGAAAGCGATTGGCTGGCATAGTCGCTCCGCCACGAGACCGGCCCCGCTACCTGGCCGAATGTAGCGGGATCAATGGCCAGCACATCCACCGGACTCCCGCCTTCGTCCTGCGTCACCGAAGCCGTCGTCCGGTACACCGGCGAGACCGCAACCACTCCCGGCAGACTCGAGAGATGCGCCGCTGTCACTGCATCCTGGCCGTTGCCGAGGCCAGTGCTTTCGGTCACGCGGACGTCAGCTCCAACGGTGTACCGCGCGCTATCACTTGCGCTGCGCGTCAACGACGCGCTAAACGTAAGCGCGAACAGACCGAGCCCAACGGCAAGCACCAACAGCAGGGTGAGCCGGCTGTAGCGTCCCGGGCTCCGCTCCACCTGCGCCATCGAAAGCAGCGCGGTTGCCCCCTTGGCGCGCGCAGCCAACCGAGCGCCGAGCGCCGCTCCTAGTGGGAATACCCGCAGGACAATCAAAGCGCCGGCAAACAACAGCAGCGCCGGTGCCGCAAGCAACAATGGACTTGCGCCAACGCCAAGTTGTTCTCGGGTTGAGACCGCGCCGAAGCTGCTCAACTCCAGGTATCCCGCCACACAGATCACCGCTAGCGCCACATCGAGATAGTAGCGACGCCACAATGCCACACCAGACCCTCGCCCCTGCTCACGGCGAAACGCTACGATGTCGCGTCGCGCGGATTGCCAGGCCGCGAAGCAGATCGCCCCGATACCCAGGAGCCCACCAAGAATCGCCGGCGCGATCACCGCTTGAGGGCCAGCAAGCGCAGTGAGGTAATTCGAGTTCGCGCCACTGCGCGCCTGTGCCGGAATGAACCAATTTACCAGCGCAAGGCTCAGTGCAACCGCAAGAAAGGGACCGGCCAACATCGCCAGCAGCGAAAGGAAGACGCCCTGAATCGTAAACGTCGTCAACACCTGGGTACCGCTCGCGCCCCTACTCTTCATCGTCGCGATGTCTTGGCTCTGATGGTCGATTAATAGACCGCTCATGTTCACCACGAAGAGCAGCGCAAGCCCCACGATTTGCGCCACGATGATATACAGCGGCAGCGCCAGCAGTGCCTGCTCGTCTTGGACGGCGCCAATGGTGGCATCGAGCTGTGTAGCCAGTGAAACGGAGGCAACGTCGCCGCTCCCGAGGACGTCACTGTTCAATTGTGCTCGGAACTGAGCAATGTCACTGGCCACTGCTGCACTGTTCGCCGCGCTTATCCGCTGAACCTGTGTGCTGTATACCCAGCTCTGCCGCATACCCACGTCGCTGAACTGCGCGAGATCTCCAAAGAAGTCACCGCTCGCCATCAGCACCGGAAAGACTGGTGGTGACGTATCGTCTGGATTGAAGTCAATCCCGTTCCAGTACGGATCGCTCGCTGATCGCGGCTGCCACACCCCAGACACCTGCGCCACAATCTGCTTGCTGTGGTCGCCAAATTCTGTCACGGTCAGGTAGCTGCCAACCGTGAGATCAAACGCCGAGGCCATCTCCTTCACGACGACGACCTCTGGGTGATTGGCGTCTGCCGCGGGCGCGCCGCCCTGAAGAAAGTCCATATGTGAAGCGGCAGCAGTGAAATCAAACGACTCGAATGTCACCTGTCGTGCCCGCGGATCGGTAGGGCTGAACGTTTCGCTGCCCACCTGAAGCAACAGCATCGGGTCCGACACGACGAAGTACGTCGGAGACCGTGCAACGAACCCATCTACATACGTCTGCGCAAGGCGTTCGACCTGCGAGGAGACGCTGTCATGAGATGCCAAGGCGATCTGACTGCTCTGCGCCTGCGCCTGAAGGTTGAGATCCGTAGGCGATATCTCGCTCAACGACTTTTGAAGTTGAATGTCACCCACAAATGCCGTGTACAAAGGTACGGCACAGATCAAGACGATGGCGACCGAAATCCCCAGCGCCACCGCAAGGAGCAACGCCCACCCACGAGACAGTCGCAGGACGGCGAGCCGCACGGGAGAGAAGACACCTGCGCGCCGCCCCGCGGTGAGGCCCACGCGCGCCATCGTTCGCGGCGCCCCGCGTGGGTCCTGCCCCGATGGACCATTCGCACCGGCATTCGGAGCAACTCCCACGCGCATGCAATGCTCCCCCGCTTTTCTGGCCGTTACGACCGTGCCAACAGTACCCGCCATCTCCGTATTGTGACACGTGACGCTAGTATAACGCTTATCGTCACGTCAAATTTTCCGGGGATGCTTCGCCGGCAAGGTTGCGCAGCTAGAAACGCAATTCAGCCGCCTGTCCCTTCGAGCCTAAGCTCGCGGACTTGACGGCTGAAGTGAGCCACGGTAGCGCGGCGTGTGGCGCTTGAACGAGTCAAGCTGCTAGCGTGCGGGTGCGCCCCCGGCGGCGACTCGCACGGCACCAGAGTTCATGCCGCGAGCATTCTTGAGCATCTCCAAGGCTTTGCCAGCCTGCCCCTGCGTTTCGAGGAATCCTGAGTAGGCTTCGTATGCGGCAGCGAGAGCCGACGCTGCTGCCGGCCCAGCCGAGTTCAGCAACTGGATCGCCTCGTTGAAACGCTCGTCAGCCTTCTTAACCTGCTTGAGTGCCTCCAAGACGAGGGCCAGGGTCACCAGCGACTTTGCGTGTTCGATCGTGTCATTGAGACCCTCAGCCTGTTGCACCGACTCCTCAGCGGCCTTTCGCGCCTCATCGAGTCGATTAACCTGAAGGTAGAGTTGGGCCAAGGCGCGCTGACCTTCAGCCACCCCCACCGCGTCTTGCTGTGCGGTAGCGGCATCAAGCGCGAGACGCAACTCGGCGAACGCTTGATCTATATCCCCCGACTGCGCCAACGCACGGCCAAATTGACTATGAACCGCCGCGACCTCCCGGCGGTTGGTTGCTTCCTCGAACGCGGCGATGCTACGAACGAGGTAGTAACGTGCAGAAGTAATGTCGCCGCGCGCGCTATAACTCTGCCCGATAACTGCGTACGCCTCACCGAGCGTTCGCGGATTCGCGGCCTCCGGTACCGTTTGAGCTGCCTCGCGCAAATAGTGCAGGGCTTCGTCGTAGGACCCTGTTTGCCGTACCTCCTCGCCCAAGCGGGAGAGTGTTGATACCTTCAACAGTGGATCGCGCAACGTGTTGTCATCGAAGGCGCTTAATACGCGCTTGAAGCTATCGACCGCAAGTGCATGGCTGTCAAGCGCCGAGTAGGCGATTCCCAATTGAAACCGAGTGCGTTCGGCAAGAGCAGGATCGCCGGCACGTTCGGCAGCTACGAGCCCCCGCTGCGCCTCATCTCTTGCCTCGGCAGCCTTCGATTGAGCCACGTATGCTTGAGACAAATAAAGATGCACGAGCGCGGTCTCACGCGGAGTGAGCTGACGAGCAGAAAGGCGCGTCAAATTCTCCACCGCGTCATTCAGTGAGGCAATTCTGCCATCGCTAATCGCCCTTTGCGCCTCTAGGAGGCGCAACTCCACTTCTTCACGCCAACGGTCGGCACCGGATTCGCGACGTTCAGATGAAAGCGAAGAAAATGACTGATCGCTGTGTGTCTCATTCAACAGGTCGGTTAATGGCACGTGCAATCGCTCGGCGAGCTTTTCCAGTGCCCCTAGTGATGGTCGAATTTGACCACGTTCTACAGCAGAAACGTATGACACTGAGAATTGATTCTTCGCTACTTCACCTTGAGTTAAGTTGCGCGCTAGCCGCGCCCTGCGCAGTCGTTGGCCGAGTCGTTGTGCTGCGGATGCGGACGCATCCCTAGTGGAAGCGCCGGTCTCAACTGGATTCATGGTTGCACCTTATCTATGTCCGAACTTGCTGTCCTGATGGCCCCTCAGTCGCTAAGCAGCGAGATGCACTGCTAATCGAATTGCAGGACACAGTCGAAACTGACGACGTTTGCCCGTCACGTACGCGTCAGAAAACCGATGCGAACTCCTTTCGAACGGCGCTAGAAAAGCGAGCAAGCCCGCGTACACCCCGCGCGTCTTGCGCGCGGCCTTCTCCGCATTGAATACGAGGAAAACGCCAATAGGGCCGACTACACTGCACAGTCGACCTGAGCGAGATTGGCAGTGCGTGGTAAGCATCTGCCTCACGGATCGTCACATCGAACACGTGATGTGGGCACCTTCTGCTATCAGCTTACGCTGAGAAGTAAGCGCTTGCGACGGAAAGTACCAAGACATCAGGAATGCTTCTCTGCGCAACCACCACTTCCCTTCGCAACGACCACTGTCAGGAAAATTGCCCGATCTCCCCTTCTAATCGACCGAAGAGTGCGAACGACGTACTGCCACGGCAATCTCAACAAGTGTTGATCGCAATTCCGCTCGGCTTACCAATGCAGTCGTTCTTGGGATACTAGGATAACGCAATTATATAGTGGCTATACTGTCGCAGTCAAGACCGGAAAGTAGCGAAGCCAACCGCCAAATTTGCAAGAAGTTGACAAGCAATCGGAAACTGCGCAGATACTCACTACACGATGCACCTGGAAAGCATGCGATTAGCAGGGATCTGCTATATGCAAGTTTCGTGCCCTGGAGCGGCGTAATCTGGGAAAATATTGTCTATAGTCCCAACAGGAAGTTGCCAAGCGGACTCTGCAAGATCGGCCCGAATGTCAAAGGTAGAAGCACTCGCGTACAAGCTTGCATATTTGCAGTATTGATCACCACACAAAATGGTTTGCAGCGATATCGCTCTACCTGGGAACCCTGTCGGTGACGAGTATCGTAGCCAGGAGGGATAGCAGCCACGTCGCGTGCGAAGGACGGCTCCTCGTCGAGAGGTCGTCGGAGTCGCAGGACTACACGAATTTTCGGTGAGACCTCTCATTTGGCGCGTCAGAAGATGTACAATATACTTGGTTTCTTGCCATGTCAGCCACTTGCGGGCATCGAAGCCATCGTCCATGTAGGATTTTGAGGCGGAGCGGTACGAACTTGACGAATCGTGCTATCAAACGCACTCTGGTCGTCGCCACAGGGGTTTTTGACGTCTTACATATTGGGCACGTTCGCTTTCTCGCGGCGGCACGCGCTCTCGGCGATGAGCTTGCTGTAGGGATCGAAGCCGACGATCGCGTGCGCAGGTGGAAGGGATCGGGGCGGCCAATACAATCGCAAGACGACCGCGGCGAGCTCATCGCTTCGCTGCGCGTTGTCGACCGCGTCTTTCTTATCGAGGGCGCACGCGTTGACCCGGAATACTACGCCGAACTCCTAAGCCCTCTCGGCGCCACCTATCTAGCGGTAACAGCCGACGACCCATATCTCGCCGCGAAAGATGCCGCCATGCGTGGCATAGGCGTGGAGCTGCGCGTGGTGACGCCGCGTATTGAGAACTATTCGACCTCCCGGCTCATCAAACTGCTCGGGCTCGCTTGACTGTCACATACGATCGCTGCATCAACGGCACGGCTCGTGTCACTCAGGTCGACAAGTGGCGCAGATATCTGCTGGTACGCTATCGTGTCAAGATACGCCGTCTTCAATAGGAGGAGTTTTCCTATGTGCTTCAATTTCGACGCGCAACCCCCAGACCTCCCTCACTTCCATCATTCTGAAGATGGCGGCCAACTATCTCCAGGTGTAGCGCAAACTGGCGGCGTTGCTTCGACTCAGGACCTGGTGCTCGCCTCGCGCGACGGCACGCAATTCGCCGCATTCGTCGCCAAGCCGCAGGTGCCCACTGGTGCGGGCATCGTAATATTGCCTGATGTTCGCGGCCTTTTCTCATTCTATAAGGATCTCGCCGAGCGCTTCGCGACCGCGGGCATCGAGGCGATCTCCATCGACTATTTCGGGCGCACGGCTGGGCTCGCGCCGCGCAGTGAAGATTTCGACTACATGCCTCACGTCATGCAGACACGTCCCGAGCAGATCGCCGAAGATGTGGCGGCTGCAATTGCCCAGCTCCGATCCGCTCCAGCCGGCGCACCAAACGCAATCTTCACCGTCGGCTTCTGTTTCGGCGGCTCAAATTCGTTCTTGCAAGCAGCTAATCAGCATGGCCTTGCGGGCGTCATCGGATTCTATGGCGCGCCGGTGACGAATCGCCGCGCTGGTCCAGCGCCAGTCGAGCGTGTCTCAGCTTTCCAGTGTCCGGTTTTAGGCCTGTTTGGTGGCGACGATCAGAGTATCCCTGCCGCGGATGTGAAGACCTTTGAAGCCGCCCTTAACCAGGCAGGCATCGAGAATGAGATGGTCATCTATCCTGGCACACCGCACAGCTTTTTCGACCGCAAATTCGTCGAATATCACGAACAGTCGGCGGACGCCTGGATGCGGATGCTACGGTTCATTTCGACGCACACGCCAAAAGCCTCCGCGTAGCGCCGGCCGCTGCGAACCCTGCCACCGAGGCGCCCCGGTTTAAAGCCGCGGCGCCTCTACTTGTTGCGCGCCTTCCGCATGCCGAAATAGGCGACGATCAGGAAGACGCCGGCTAATAATTCGCCGCCGACACCGAGTACGCTGTCCATTCCACTCTTCGGGCCACTGACGAAGAGTATCACCGCCAGGACGATGAATCCTATTCCTCCAAGCAAATAGAATATCGACAGGTCATGATTGCCCAACGCGCATTCCTCCATCGATGAGGCATCACTGCACCCGCCGCATGCCTAAGAGATCGTGGGCCGACTTCTCGAGTGCTCCCGTCTGCGGGCAGCCTCGCAGCAACGCGCCCCGTGTTGCCGAATCGACCGCCAGCAGATGCTTCATGGGTGTCTTGCGCCGCGCCCTCCCCTATACACCACACATTGTACGAGGTAGTGAAACGCGGCGTATCCGCCTGACTCAAATGGAAGTCACGGAGTCGTGCGCACCGTGTCGAGCCCCTTGTCGTCACGCTACTCACCAATAACCGCGGGTCGCGCCGACGGGCCGGGAGCCTCTCCGCGCTTAGCCGCCTCGCGGACCGCGACGACGTTGGGGTCCCGCCCCACAAACAGCGCCAATACAGCGCAAACGCCGGTAGCGATCGTCACTATCATGAACGTCGCATTGATGCCGAGCGTGAAACTATGTGCTGTCACATAGGGCGTGGCAGCCTGTTGGATGCACTGTCGCACGGCGGCAGCCGAAGTCGCGCCAAATTGGGACGCGCATGCCGCTTGTGCCTGTTGCCCCGCGGCGCTGTGGAGGAATTCACTCGTCGCTGTGGGCACGTTTGCCACTGTCTGCTGGCTAAAGAAGGTGATAATCAACGAGGCGCCCACCGCACCCGCGACCTGGCGCAGCACATTGACCAGTGAGGAGGCGCGAGCCATCGCGCGATTTGAGACTGCCGAAACGACCAACGTTTGCAATGGAATGTTGGTGAAGCCGAGACCAAGTCCACGCAAGATCAGCCAACCTTGAATTGACGCACCCGTCGTAGTGAGACTGAACTGGGTCAATCCATACGTGCCGACCGTCGCCAGGGTGAATCCCAGGGTAATCAAGATCCGCGGACCAATGCGGTTGTACAGTCTCCCGACGACCACCGTCGCCAGTGCGGCGGCTACTCCCTGGTATATGAACACCGCGCCCGCGTCTAGCGCCGTAAGCGGCGGATTCGGCACCGTCTGGAAAAAGTACGGCAGCAGGAAGACGCTGCCAAAGAAGAGCGCGCTGAATGCCCACGTCAAAACGTTTGCCGACGTAAACGTATAGATGCGGAAAAGGCGCACGTCGATCACAGGGTCACTGACCAAAAGCTCGTTGACCACAAAGAACCCGAGCAGCACAACTCCGGCAACCAGGAAGCCGAGCACTTCAGGATTGTCCCAGCCAACCGTCGTATTGTTCGGGTTCAGGTCGCCGGCATGCGAGATCCCGTAGACCAGCGTAGTGAAGCCAGACATAGAGAGCAGTAGGCCAAGAATGTCGAATCTTTGGCGCGTCTTCGGTCCTTCAGGTCCGCCTGGGCCAGTGCCGAGTGCCGCGCGCTCGGCGTCGCGACCCTGGAGCACTATCGAGCCGAAGATAAAGGCCAACACGCCGATGGGCAGATTGACCGTGAAAATCGCGTTCCACTCGAAGTTCGTCGTCAGGTAGCCGCCGATCGTCGGACCAAACGCCGGCGCCAACAACACCGGCACGCCGATCACCGCGCTCGCCGGGCCGCGCTCGGCAGGTGGAAACACGCGAAACACGATGGCAAACGCGATGGGAAAGAGCGCGCCACCACCAATGCCTTGGATGATGCGGAAGGCGATCAGCAAGTGTTCGTTGGGGGCGATCGCGCAGAGGCCAGAGCCGAAGGTGAACAGCGCGAGCGCCGACAAGAACACCACCTTCGTGCCGATGAGATCGCTCAAATATCCGCACACAGGGATCACGGCAGCCTGCGCCAGAAAATAGGCGGTCGCCACCCAGCGTATCGTTGTCAAGTCCGTATTAAAGGAGTTTGCCATCTCCTTCAAGGCGACGTTCACCACAGTATTGTCGAGTACAGCCATGAAGAGGCCGACGGCGACGATGATTGCTGCACGCCACTTATAACTGAGTCTCACCAACAGCCTCCTGAGGTACCCCTGCCGCCACCGATGAAGACAGCACTCCCTGCAACACGAGCGCCACAAGTTGTTCGCGCGCGCGTGTGATCGCTTCGGGAGAACTGAGATCCTTCTCGGGAAAGAGCTTCCGGTAGCGCGGCAGCGATATGAGATAGATCAACGTCATGCCCATGACGTTGGCGATAAGCATTTCTGGGTCGACATCCGCACGCACAATCCGCGCCGCCTGTGCTCGGCGAATCAGATCGCGGGCGCCGGTGATCCACGTGCTCTGGCCATTCGGCGCGGGACAGGCGATATAGGTGTCCCAGCCTTCAGCGGCCTCCCAGGCGAGCATGCGTGGCAGTCCCGGATGACTCGTATACATATCGAACGTCCAGCGAACTGCGGCGGCGATGAAGTCACGCACCCGTGAAGGGTCCAGAGGGACGCCGTCATCCGGGAACTGCCGGCGCATCAAATCGGCGATACGCTCCCCGTTCTCGCGCTTGACCTGCGCTACTAACGTCTCGTAGAGACTCAGTTTGTCGTCAAAATAGTGGAAGATCAGCGCCTTGTTATAGCCAGCAGCCGCGGCGATATCATCCACACGAGCACCGCTGAAGCCATCGCGCGCAAAGATTGCTTCAGCCGCCGCGAGTATCGTAGCCCGTGCGCGCTCCGCGTCGCGTTCGCGTCGCTGGTGTCTGCGTTCTGCGGCGTGCATCGACACCTCCAAGCGCGTACTATTAACCACACGGTCAAACCAGTTGGTTAAATAGTAGTGCGCTTCGTCAAGATGCCGTCTCCACGTCTTCACACCTGCTGCGCCGCACGTCACACAACGCTGCCACCCCAAACGAAGTCCAGGGTGGCAGGAGTTCCGCTAATGCTTGCGTAGCGGTGCGTCACCGATATCCAGTCTGACTCCGCCTACGCAACAATGCATCCACCAGGACGGCGACGAGCAGCACAGCGCCTTCGACCATCTGGACCACTGCGGCCGGCTGGTTGAGCAGTGAAAGGCCATTGAACAGGCTTAACACCACCAATGAACCTGGAATAATCGCCCACGCCGAGCCGCGTCCGCCAAAAAGGCTCACACCGCCGATGACGGCCGCCGCGATAGCGTTCAGCAGGAGTGTCGTATCGACCGCGGCGCGAGCCGACGTCAAACGCGAGACCTCCAGCATACCTGCCACCGACGCCAGCGTGGACGCCAGCGTAAACATGGCGATCTTGAGGCCAATAACGCGAATGCCAGCGCGCCGTGCGGCTTCGACGTTACCGCCAACGGCGTAGACGTGCCGCCCGAACGCCGTCCGGGTCAACATGTACCAGAAGATGATCACTAGCGCGATCAAGATCACGAAGGTCAGCTGCGTCCCCCCGCCCGAAGCAAAGAGCGTCATGGTACCGATCACGACAATCGCTACGATGCCCAACTGTACGGCAAGCTGAGGAATTGGCTTTACTGTTAGTCCACGTCTCTGACGCCCGACATAGTCTAAGACGACGCTTCCTGCATAAATCGCTAGGCCGAGCAGTGGGAGACCAATCGCGAGCACGTCTGGCAGATTGCTCTGCGCTAATGCGTCGATGGTCTTATCATAAACCGGGAGCGTCGTCTGCGGCTCAAGAATCTTGCTGATAAGGCCCTGATAGAAGATCAACCCAGCGAGCGTGACGATGAACGAGGGCATTCGTAGCATAGCCACGAAGAAGCCGTTGATCAAGCCGATAACGATGCCGGTGACTACGCCAGCGGCGATCGACTCCGCAGCCGACCAGCCGTGGCGCCCTACGAGCACGCCCATCACCGCGCCGCACATCGCCGAAACCGCCGCGAGTGAAAGGTCGATTTCACCGATCAGCAGCACCATCACCGCCGCCAGCGCCACAATGCTCGTCGTGATCATTTGACCAACAAGGTTGTAAATGTTGCCCTCGTTGAGAAACAATCCATTGGTCGTGAATTGGAAGAAGATAATCTCCAGAGCGAGTGCGATGAATACCGGCAGAAAGCCGACGTCTCCCTTAAAGAACTGGCCGAAGGAGAAACCCGTCTTGGCGGACGTCGAAGTCGCTTGGCCACCGTCGCTCGCATCGTGAGAACTTGCCTCGGCGACAAGGGGCTCATTTCCAGACTTGATATTCTCGCTCATCGTTATGCCCCCTGCCAACGCTCGCCGGAAGACTTCTCTTCGGCCTGCACCTCGCCGAACTCCGCGCCGGTGATTGCCGACACAACCTGCTCGGGCGTCGTGTTACGCACGTCGAAAGTGCCGACGCGCTGGCCCAGCCGCAGCACGATCACTCTATCGACCACCTCGAAGACATCCGCCAGGTTATGAGAGATCACCACCACCGCCAGACCACGTTCTTTCAAGCGACGGATCAAATTGAGTACTTGGCGAGTCTGTGCCACACCTAGCGCCGCGGTTGGCTCGTCGAGCAGCACCACTTTCGGGTTGCGCAAAATGGTCTTGGCCACCGCGATGGATTGTCGCTGTCCGCCAGAGAGCGTAGCGACCTGCTGCCGCACCGACTTGACGGTCTTTACGTCCAGCTCGGCTAACACCTCGAGGGTGCGCGCTTCCATCTCGTTATCATTGACGACACCGCCAACGCCTGGCACACGGACAAGGGTGTCTTCACGGCCCAGGTACAGATTGGCGACAACGTCGAGATTATCGCAGAGAGCAAGATCCTGATAGACGGTTTCGATGCCCAAACGCGTTGCGTCTTTCGGCGTCGGGATCGAGACAGGTTGGCCCGAGACGAAAATCTGTCCACTGTCGGCAGGGTTCACACCCGCGATCACTTTGATCAGCGTCGACTTGCCGGCGCCGTTGTCACCTACCAGCCCCACGACCTCACCGTCGTAGACTTCGAAGTCCACGTTCGTGAGTGCCTTCACGGCCCCAAATGATTTGTTGATACCGGTCAACCGCAGTCGTGGCTCAGTCCCTACAGGTGTACCGGGCGCGGTACGTGCTTCTTCAGCCACTAGAGACCTCCTCTGTCGGCAAGCAACTGCTGAAAATCGTAACGCGAGCACACCCGTTGGCAGGGTTGTGAGAACCGCGGCAAAAGCCGAGACAGCGGGAGTTGCCTGTTAAGATAACACGTTCTGGCTCACTCTGCGTCGATGCGCTTGTGAGAGGTCTGCCATACGGAAATGGGTAGCGGCGAACCGCTACCCACACCCGACTCCATGGCCCCGGAGAAGGCGACGCCGGATCGAACCGGCGAAGCCCTCACCGCGAGCCAAACGCGTTACGGGCAGACGCCGCCAGCACCCGAGGGCACGCCCTGGCAAACGTCTGAGACCTTGACGAAGTTGTCAGCGATGACGGTGGTCTTGATGTTCGAGATGTCAACCTCGGTGACCGGGTTGAGAATCGAGCTAACCGAGGCCGCGCCGTTCGGGTTCTTAACCTTCTGGTTGGCCAGCGAAGACGTGTCCGTGCCATTGCTGATCGCCGCAATCAACTGACCAACAGAGTCAGCCAGCTTGGCAATCGGCTTGTAGACGGTCATGCTCTGCGTGCCGAGCAGGATGTTGCGGATGCCGCTAACTTCGGCGTCCTGGCCGGTGACGAGCACCTTACCAGCGAGGCCAGCGGACTGAAGCGCGGCGATAACCGTATTGGCCATGCCGTCATTCATAACGTAAGCAACAGCAACCTTGTTATGGTTCGCCGTCAAAGCAGCCTGCATCTCGGTCTGAGCGGTCGGGTTGTCCCAACCTGGGGTGTACTGCTCGTAGACCTTATTCAGGGCGCCGCTTGTCACCAGCGGATCCAGCACCGAGTGTGCGCCGCCCGCGAAGAGGTGGGCATTGTTGTCGGTGTCGGAACCGTCGATCATGATCAGGTTGTTATTGCCGTTTTGCGTCACGTACGACTGGTAGTGGTCCTTGATGTAGTTGCCCTGGGCCACGCCAACCGCGTTGCCGTCGAACGACGCGTAGTAGTTGAGGTCGTCGCTATAGATCAAGCGGTCATACGCGATGACCGGCACGTTCTTGGCCTTGGCCATGGCGACGATCGGCGCGGAAGCCGTGCTGTCCACCGGCGCCACAATCAAGATGCAGGCACCAGCCGTCAGTTCAGTCTGTGCCTGAGTAATCTGCGTGTCTTCGCTGCCCTGAGCGTTCGGCGCGTCAACCTTTGCGCCCGGCAGGTACTTCTGCACCGCCGCGACGACATCTGGCTTGTCCGCTGCTTCCCAACGGGCAGCGGTCGCGCTCTCGGGGAGCAGGAAGCCGACGTGTTTGCAGTTCTTGCCGTTGACGATCTGCGCGGTACCACCGCTGGTTGTGCCACAGGCGGAAACTAGCGCGGCAACTCCCAAGAGGCCTGCCACCGCTAGCCGTGACCGAGTCATGCGCATTGCGTGTTTCTCCATTCGTGATGATGACCCATTCTGGCGTCTCGAGTTAGGCGAAACCCTGGCAAGACCCTCCCTTCTCCTCACTGGTTCCCGGCGTCATGCAAGTTCGGCTCGTTAGACAAGCGAGCCGGCGTGTCGCCGAAACATCTGACGTGATGGCTCTGCCCACGATTGAGGTACGTCGCGTCGAGCGGATTTCTCGCACCCCTGTGAACATCGCGAACATGATGACCTGACCGTCCGCGGCCGCTGCGAAGCAGTCACGGCGAAAGGCGAAGTTGGCTCTCATGCGCAACGTTCGCGAAGTGAACGCGACACGCACGGTGCGGGAGACCGATTCGACAATATTGCCGTGTGTGCCGTTGTCAGATCTCCTATCAGCAAGCGTTGAGACATCGCCGTGTGCCAAGGAATGCGGAACCAGCGATGCGGGTGAACTAGGACCGAATGCCGCGTCAATGACCGTCACGACGCCGCCGAGCGCGATTGCGTTGTCGCTCAATTCACCAATAGCGATGCGCGAATGGCGCGATGCCACGGCGAGGCTTCGCCCGGCCACTGCACGGCGTATAGGCTCCAGCAGCAGTTCTCCCGCGCGCGTAACCCCGCCATCCAAGAGCACCAAGGAAGGATTGATCAGGTTCACGAGCCCCGCGAGCGACACGCCAATATGCTCCCCAGCATGCGTGATCGCGGTGCGACAAGCCACGTCGCCATCTAGCGCCGCCTGGACGACGCTCGCCAGGTCGAGATCGTCGCCAGTGAGCGCGCTCGCATACGGGGGCGGAGCATCTGACACCTGTACGTCGCGATTCGCCTTGAGACGAAGCTGCCGCGCCTCTTCAACAATCGCGCCGCCGCCCGCCATAGCCTCGAGACAGCCCCGATTGCCACAGGCGCATTTCGGGCCGTTCTCGTCGATCGACACGTGACCAATCTCGCCCGCGCTGCCACGGCTACCTCGGTAGATCTGGCCATTGATGACCAGCGCAGCGCCGATGCCGGTGCCGATCTTCACATAGACGAGATCGGCGACCCCGCGCCCCGCGCCGTAGCGGCTCTCACCAAGCGCCCCAGCGTTCGCGTCATTCTCGACGTACACCGGAACACCAAGGCGCTGCCGCAGAATACGCTCGACATCGACGCCATGCCAGCCCGGCATCCGCGGCGGTGAATACAGCTTGTGGAGCGTCGAATCCATCGGGCCTGGGATGCCGACGCCAACGCCGATCACCTGGCTACGCTCCACGCCCTGCTCCGCGAGAAATCCCATCAACTCGTCGAGAAGCAGCGGCAGGCACACGTCCGGCCCTTGCTCCGTGTGAAAAGGACCAGTGCGCTTGGCGACCACCTCTGCCGCAAGATCGGTCAGCAGCAACGTGAAATGGCTTCGGCCAAGATCGATGCCGACGATATAGCCAACGGAAGCGTTGAAGTTTACCAAAATGGCGCGGCGGCCGCCCGCGGAGGTCGCGCTCTGCATCTCGCCCTCGCGCACAAACCCCTCGCGCAGCAAATCGTCCATGATGCTGCTGACGGTGGTACGCGATAGGCCAGTCTGCCTGGCGATCGCGGCGCGAGCGATCGGCCCATGCTCGCGGACGTAGTTGAGCACGAGCAATCGGTTGTGCTGGCGCATGAAGCTAGGATCGGCACGCTTCATCGCGTCCGAGCCGATCTGCGCCCGCCCGTTGCGGGAACGCATGTCGCTCACGATACGCCGAACGGTGCGACTCATTGCGCCGATACCCCCTTTGGTATTGGCGCAAGTCTACCTGCCAGCGATTTGTTTGTCAAGACTCTTTACTGGGTTAGCAGCGACTATCCGATGTCACCTGCGATTTTGTGTGCAAGCTGTGCTTTCCCGTCTCCGCGGCTGCCAACAGGCTGACGGGGCGCGAGCAAACCTGGGCGAGCAAACGGTTTGCGTAATACGCCCTCGCGCCCCTTGCACGTCCCGTTCGTCCTACACCCACGTCCCACTTTCCGCGCTCCGACGAATCGCGTCGATTACCCGCATATTCGCCTGCGCGTCCGCAAGCGGTGTTGGTACGGGCGTGTCGTCGAGAATAGCTCGCGCGAACGCATCGGCCTGGAGGGTGTATTGATTCGACACGGGAAACAGCATCTCTTCGCGCACGCCATCACGCTGGAGCCAAATGCGGCACGGTCGGTCGGGCGGCGCATTGAAGGGTATCTCGATCTCGACGAGCGCCTTCGTGCCAACGACCGTAACCCGCTGATGCGGTGAGAGTTGCGTTCCACAGGTGAAGGTCGCCGTGCCTCCAGCGTCAAACGCCAGCACGCCCGATATCAACCGATCGGTTTGGAACTGAGGATCGTTCTCGGCGACCGCGAGGACCCGCTGTGGCTCTTTGCCGAAAAGCAAGCGCGCCACCGAGATCGGATAGCATCCAATATCCAGCAGCGCGCCGCCGCCAATCTCCGCCTTATTGCGAATATTGGTGGGATCGTCCAGGAAGTACGAGAAGAACACCTGAATCATTCGCAGTTCGCCGAGCTCCCCCGAGCGCACGAGTTCCAGCGTCCGCTGCCACTGCGGATGAAAGCGATACATGAAAGCTTCCATCACCTTTACTTTGGGAAACCGTTGCGCGGCATCGAAGAGCGGCTGAGCCTCCGCCTCGGTACGCGCGATCGGCTTCTCGCACAGCACATGCTTCCCAGCTTCCAGCGCCTTGATCGACCAGGGAATATGCAGGTGATTCGGCAACGGATTGTAAACAGCATCGATCTCAGGATCGGCCAGCAATGCCTCGTAGGAGCCATACGACTTGGCAAAGCCGAAGTGCTGGGCGACCATTTCCGCCGTCTGCGCATTGCGCGACGCGATGCCCGTTAGCTCGCCAAACTGACACTGCTGCATCGCCGGAATCACCGTACCCACGCCGATATTTGCCGTGCTCAACACGCCCCATCGGATTTTCGCCATGCGCATACCCTCCGCCGTCAAGTCACAGTGCAACCGCCAAGACCCAGCTAAATCTGTCTGCTTGGCCGGCAACCCGCCAGGCGATTCGCATCTGGCATTTGCCCCCCGAAGCGCATCATAGTTGCCGAAGTATTGCCCGTACGGGAGCGCCATCGCATCCGCTAATCCGCAGCGGCAGGCAGATCAAGTCGACCGGCCCAGCCGCGGCGTTCGTCAGGTCGAGGCCCTCAATGATCCACACGCCGTTCGACAGCAACACGCGATGAATCTCAGGTCCCTCATCGTTGTTGAAGCCTCCTACCGAGAGGTAGTCAACGCCCACGGTCCGCACGCCGCACTCGGCCAGATGGCGCGCCGCACCGAGTGACAGATAGACCGAGTCTTCGACAAACGCATCCGTCCGCCAGCAGCGCGGCGAGTTTGCCGTTTTGAAGAGCACGCGTTCGCCCGCCTGCAGCGCATACGGCGCCAGTTCCTCCGCGGTGATAGATCGCGGATCGCGGATGGCGATCACGCGAGCCGGGCCCACCGTTGCGTCAAAAGGCAACGTATCGATGCCTGCGCCCCCGTCGATAAAGTGCAGCGGCGCATCCATATGCGTGCCCGTGTGCGCCCCCATCTCCAACTTGGAAACGTTCGCCGCGTCACCCCGATCCCTGCTGAGCGCCCGCGTGATCTCGACCGCCGGATCGCCTGGCCAGTGCACCATGCCGCTATGTATCGGCACCGAGACGTCAATCCACTCGCCCGCCATGTCGTCGCCCCCTCAGTTGCGGAAACGTAATACGTCTGGACTTCTCCGTCCACGCGGCAGCGAATGCCCACATCGCGCGGCAGGCACACTATGCCACACGGCTCAAGGCGAGCAGCGCGAGAGCCGTCGCGACTCGCGTCACCGTCTGCGCGTCTCCCTGCACGCTCACGTACAAGAGCAGCGTTCCACGCAGCACCACAAGGCCCGTACCCGACGACGCGCCTCCCGGCGTCCCGATAAACGCCGCATCGCCGACGCCCGTAACGTCCGAAGCTCCGCCGAACGATTGCTTGACCCGCGCAAAGATTGCCGCCGCCGTCTGCGTGTCGCTGGCGAACTCATAATTCATCGTGCCGCGCCCGACGTATTGATGAGACACCGAGGTATCGGCATAAATACAGTAGACCTCCGCGAGCCCCGTCAACGTGTCCTCCGTCGCGCCCGAGGTGATCTCCGTAGCCGTAGCGCCGTCTACATGCGAAAACTCGTCCGGCGAGATGACCGCGCAAATGGCCGTGTCGCCCGGCTTGCCGGCAATCTGTGTCGGCGGCGTGCCGCTCGGCATCGCCGTCGCCGTCACGGTCGCGAGTGGGGTAGCGGTCGCCCGGGCAACGCCAGCCGGCGACTGCGTACATGCGCCCAGTGTGAGCAACGCCACGAGTGTCACGCCGGTCAAGGCGCAGAACCTGATGGTTACCTGTTGAGGTCGCATGACTTCACCGCGCCTTTGCGTGGACTCAATTGGCCAGCTCGCCAGTGACGAGTGGCACGAGGTGATGTTTCTGCACCTTGCCCAGCGCATTCCTCGGCAGCGCCTCCACGAAGAGTACGCGCCGCGGTTTCTTGTATGCCGCCACGCGTTCCCGGCAGAAGGCGACGATCTCCTCAGCGCTCGGCGCATCGCCCTCGCGCGGCACAATTACGGCAACCACCTGCTCGCCGAAATCGGCGTCGGGAACTCCGAGCACGGCCACCTCGGCAACGCCCGGATGAGTCGCCAGCACATCCTCGATTTCGCGGGGGTAGATGTTGTATCCGCCGCTAATGATCAGCTCGCGAGCACGCCCAGTAATGGTGAAATATCCGTCATCGCTGACCCAGCCAAGATCGCCCGTCTTAAACCATCCATCCGCGCTGAACGCCTCTGTAGTCGCCTCAGGACGATTCCAATAGCCTGCGAAGACGTGTGGCCCCCGCACCTCGATCTCGCCGATCGCTCCCGGCGGCACCAGCTTACGGCTGCTCACATCCACCACCCGCGCCTCCTGGCCCGGAAATGGCCCGCCAACCGTCCCTGGTCGCCGCTCCCCATCATGAGGATTCGTCATGTTCATAATGGTTTCAGTCATGCCATAGCGCTCGAGGATGCGACGGCCGAAGACACGCTCGAATTCGCCAAAGACCTGTGCGCTTAGCGGTGCTGAGCCCGACACGAAAAGTCGCGGCAGGTGCTCGGGTATGCCACCGCCATCGGGTCGCTCCGCCTCCGCGAGCAGCCGCCCATACATCGTCGGCACCCCAAAGAAGAGTGAAATCGCGGGATCCTCGCGAAGCGTCCTCAGCACCTCCGCCGCATCAAATTTACGTCGAAGCAGCACACTCGCTCCGGTGTACAGCGTACCGTGCAGCCCAACCATCAATCCGTGCGCGTGGAAAAGCGGTAGCGTCAACAAGAGGCGGTCGTCGGGCTCCCAACGCCACGCCTGCGTCAACGCGGCGATGTTGGCGACGAGATTGCGCTGCAGCAGCATAGCTCCCTTGGCGCGTCCCGTCGTCCCAGAGGTATAGGCGATCACCGCCGGCGCCTCGGCATCAGGTAGGATGAATCCGGCATCGTCCGCCGCCCCATGCTCCATGAACTGCCCATAGTTCAGCAACTCCGGCCCACTCGCTGGTGACCGCTCCCTCGCCACGCCGCCAATGACAACTACCTGCTCCAGCGCGGACAACTCCAGTCGAGTCAGCTCTGCCGCGCCTTCGAGACTGGTGACACAGAACCGCACCCCCGCATCACTGAGAATGTGGCTGAGTTCGACCTGCCGATACTGCGTGTTCACGAGCACGACGATCCCGCCCGCGAGCTGCGCCCCGAGATAGGCCACGGCAAACTCTGGACAGTTCTCCAGGAAGAGCGCGACCCTATCGCCCGCGCGCAAGCCCCGCACCTGCGCGGCGCGCGCAAACCGCTCGACCTGCTCCGCCAGTGCCGCATAGGAGATCGTCTCGCCCTCAAAGCAGATCACTGGCCGGTCAGGCTCGCGCCGCGCGTGTCCGAACACCGCTTCGACGATTGAGTTCATCGGCTCACCGCATCGAAGAGGGCTTGCCGCTCTGCCCATAATTCATGAACACCGTCTTTAACTCGGTGAAGAAGTTGACACCCTCTTCCGACATCTCGCGCTCGCCGACGCCGGTAGACTTGCTACCGCCAAACGGCAACTGCGCCTCGCCGCCGACGGTCGCCTCGTTCACGTGTACCATGCCAACCTCCGCCCCCTCGACGAAGCGCAGTGCCGCGTCGATGTCCTGCGTGAAGATCGACGCTGCCAGGCCATACTCCACGCCGTTGGCAATCTCCAGCGCCCGTTCCAGCGAGTCCGCTGCCGAAACGGCAAGGACCGGCCCAAAGACCTCTTCGCGGAAAATGCGACTCGCCGGCTCCACGCTATCGAAGATCGTCGGCTCCACGAAGTAGCCCGGCAGGCCCTCCGCGTGCCGCCCGCCGCGCACCAGCCGTGCGCCTTCCGCGCGAGCCACCTCGATGTACGAGAGATCCGTCTTCCACTGATCCTCGCTGACCGCTGGTCCCAAATCCGAGGACTCGTCGAGACCGGCGCCAATCTTCATCGCGGCGGCGAGCGCCCCAACCCGCTCGATCACTTCGTCCTTGATTGCAGGATGCGCTACCACACGCGACGTCGCCGTGCAACGCTGCCCCGTCGAAGCGAATGCGCCCGCGGAGATCGCCGCCGCGGCTTTGTCCAGGTTCGCGTCCGGCAGCACTACAACAGCATTCTTGCCGCCCATCTCGCACGTCACCTTGACGCCGCGCCGCGCCGCACGCTCGTTCAACGCCAACCCCACGGCGTTGGACCCGGTAAACGAGATCGCGCGTACATCGACATGATCCACGAGCGCCGTGCCAACCTCCGACCCCGGCCCAATCACCAGATTGAAGACGCCTGCCGGCACACCCGCCTCTTCGTAAATTTCCGTAAGCAACGCGGCGGTGGCTGGCGTTAACTCCGCTGGCTTCAGCACCACCGCGTTACCGGCGACGAGCGCGGGCGCGGTCTTCCAGCACGGTATCGCCCACGGAAAATTCCACGGCGTAATCAGCCCGACAACGCCCAGTGGCTGGCGGAGTGTGTAGGTGAACGTGTCGCGCGCCTCCGCCGGTAACGTCTTCCCTCCGACACGAAACCCTGCCCCCGCGTTGAACTCAAGCACGGCGATGCCCCGCGTCACCTCACCCCGCGCCTCGCGCAGAATCTTCCCCTCTTCGCGGGTCATCGTCCGTGCGATCTCTTCCGCCCGCCGGCGCGCAATCTCCGCCGCTTTCCAGAGAATGCGCCCGCGCTCCGGCCCAGGTGTCGCTCGCCACGCGGGAGCAGCGGCCTTCGCCGCTTCGATCGCTCGCACCGCGTCAGCCGCCGTCGCCGACGGAAACTCGGCGATCACGTCGGTTGGATCGGCGGGATTGACGTTCCGGGTCAGCCGCGTCGAATTGGGATGGACCCACTGCCCCGCGATATAGGAACCTGTCGGCATCGCCTGTCTCCTCCCATCTCGATCCAGCTACATCTGAGCCTGCATCCTATCACGGAGGCCATGCCCCACGTCCGAGAAAGCGCCTCGTCGCCCTATTATGTTGTGTGGCGCTGGCTTGACGCTGCGCCCGCCATGGCCTATAACGAACGATACTCAATCTGGCTTACGTAACCGACGACGCTTGTCGCCTTGCCCCGGAATCGAGTCGCGCTGCTTGCCGCTCGCTCCCCCTCCGCATAGATCTACTCGCTCGAACACTCGTCGTGCCCTCACCACTCAATTTCCGGTCTCACAGCAGTATTCCGCGAGACCGACCGGCGTTGGCCGGTCCGGCAGGCATAGTGAGCAGTGGCCCACGGGCCCCGATCTCCGCTCGAAGAGGAGGCGATTGATGGCGGTTGTGCGCAGCGCGCTGATCCAAACCTACGGCAGCATGAGCATGGAAGAGAACGTCGAGCGGCAGATCAGCCTCATCCACCAGGCCGCCGAGAAGGGGGCGCAGATCACCTGCCTACAGGAGTTGGCAACCGGCCCCTATTTCTGTCAGGTACAGGACCCCAAGTACTACGAATTCGCCGAATCCGTGCCCGACGGGCCCACCGTCAGACGCATGCAAGAGATCGCCAGACAACACGAGATGGTCTTGGTGGTGCCGCTCTACGAACTTGAGCAGACGGGCATCTACTACAACACCGCCGCGGTGATCGACGCCGATGGCAGCTACCTCGGCAAATACCGCAAGACACACATACCCCAGGTTACCGGCTTCTGGGAAAAATTCTACTTCCGCCCTGGCAACATGGGCTATCCCGTCTTCCAGACGCGCTACGCCAAAGTCGGCGTCTACATTTGCTACGACCGTCACTTCCCCGAAGGCGCGCGCTGCCTCGGCCTCAACGGCGCCGAGATCGTCTACATCCCATCCGCTACCTCCCGCGGCCTCTCGATGCACCTCTGGAAGATCGAGCAGGTGTCGCACGCCATCGCCAACGGCTACTGGGTCGGCACCATCAACCGCGTCGGCGTCGAGCCGCTTGGTGACAACGACTTCTACGGAACCAGCTACTTCGTCAACGCCCGCGGCGAGATCACCGCCCAGGCCAGCGACAAAGAGGAAGAGGTGCTTGTCGCCGACCTCGACCTCGACAAGAACCGCGAAGTCCGCAATGTCTGGCAGTTCTACCGCGATCGCCGCCCTGATCAGTACGGCCCCATCGTTGGCGCATAAGGGAGCGAGCGCATGCTCACCTTCGGGATCACCCTCAAGCCAGATATGCCGCCCGAGCGCATCGTCTCGCTGACGAAGCAAGCCGAGGAAGCAGGCTTCAGCTACGGCTGGATCTTCGATTCCCACATCCTCTGGCTGGAGCCCTACCCACTGCTGACGATGATGGCGCTCAACACCACGCATATGCGCCTCGGCACGTGCGTCACCAACCCCGCCGTGCGCGATCCTACCGTCACCGCCAGCCTTCTCGCCACGCTCAACCGCATCTCAGGAGGCCGTCTCGATCTCGGCATCGGGCGTGGTGACAGTTCGCGGCGTGTGCTCGGCAAGAAACCCACCACCCTCGCCGACCTGGAGGCCGCGGTCTCCGACATCCGCACGCTCGCGGCGGGCCGTCCTGTAGACTACGATGGTGAGCAGATCACACTTCCCTGGGCGAGCGGCGATCTCCCCGTCTGGATCGCCGGCTACGGCCCCAAGGTGCTGCAGCTCACTGGCCGCATCGCCGACGGCGTCATCCTCCAGCTCGCCGATCCCCACATCATCAAGTGGTGCCTCGGTTTCCTCCGCCAGGGCGCCGAAGCAGCCGGGCGAGACCCCGCCAGCATTCAGGTGATGGCCGCTGCCCCCGTCTGGGTCTCCGACGATCTGCCCGCGGCCCGCGACCGCGTGCGGTGGTTCCCGGCCCTCGTCTCCAACCACGTCATGGACCTCATCGCGCGCTACAATCCCGACGAATTACCGCCGGAGCTGACGACCTTCGTCCGCGATCGCCCGGGTTACGACTATCAGCACCACGCCGAGGTCGGCAGTGACAACGCGCGCTTTGTCTCCGACGACATCGTCGATCGCTTCTGCATCGTCGGCCCTGTCGAAGAGCAGAAGCGCCGCCTGCGCGAGCTTGCCGACATCGGCGTCACCCAGTTCAACATCTACCTGATGAACGGCGACGAAGAGGATACGCTAGACGTCTACCAGCGGGAGATCATTCCAGAGTTTTCGAGCGCGTCCGCGAAGCCGTCGCGGGCGAAGCCAGCACAGAAGTCAGCGGGCAAACGGCGTTGACAGCAGCGGGCACGGCGCGCATGCCGCGCTGACGACTGTTGCCGTTGTCATTCGGCGATGTTCTCGACGTTCTCCATGCACGAATAACCGTGGCCCCCGTGCCGCGATGCGTCAATGAAGGAGTGCAGCGATGCGGACACTAATTAAAGGCGGCACTGTCGTCACGGCGAGCGACACCTACGTGGCCGACGTGCTCATCGAAGACGAAAAAATCATTGACGTGGGCCACGGCGCCAAAGGTGACACCACCATCGACGCCACCGGCAAGCTCGTCATCCCCGGCGGCATCGATGTCCACACGCACCTCGACATGCCCTTTGGCGGCACCGTCGCTTCGGACGACTTTTTCACCGGCCATCGCGCCGCGGCCTTCGGCGGCACCACCACACACATCGACTTTGCCATCCAGCCCCAAGGCTCCACCCTCCGCGAGACGCTGGAGATGTGGCACGCCAAGGCCAACGGCAAAGCGGCGGTGGACTACGGTTTCCACCTCGCCATCACCGATCTCCCGCAAAGCGTCATGGATGAGATCCAACACGCCCCGGAGTGGGGCGTCACCAGCCTAAAGCTCTTCATGGCCTACAAAGGGTCGCTAATGGTCGACGACGCCACGCTCTTCCGCGCGATGGAACAGGCGGCGCGGCACGGCTTGCTCATCATGGTCCACGCCGAGAACGGCGACGCCATCGACATCCTCGTGCGCCAGGCGCTCGCCGCCGGCCAGGTCGAGCCCAAATATCACGCCCTCACGCGCCCTGCGGAACTCGAAGCCGAGGCCACCAACCGCGCGATCCGCCTCGCCGAAGTCGCGGGCGCGCCGCTCTACGTCGTCCACGTCACCAACGCCGGCGCGGTCGAAGCGATCCGCCTCGCACGCACACGCGGCAAGGGGCGCATCTTCGGCGAGACCTGCACACAATACCTCTTCTTCACGAAAGATGACCTTGCGCGACCCGGCTTCGAGGGCGCCAAATGGGTCTGCTCGCCACCCTTCCGCGAAAAGAGTGACCAAGAGGCGCTCTGGCGTGCCGTCGCCGTGAACGACCTCCAGGTGATATCTACTGACCATTGCGACTTCTGGTACGAGGGCGGCAAAGATGGACGCAACGCCGGCAAAGAGCTCGGCAAAGGCGACTTCTCCAAAATCCCCAACGGCGTGCCCGGCATCGAAGATCGCATGATGGTGCTCTATACTGCGGGCGTGCGCGGCGGCAAGTTCTCGCTCAATCGCTGGGTCGAGCTCTGCTGCGCCAATCCCGCCAAGCTCTTCGGCCTCTACCCGCGCAAGGGACTGATTGCCCCTGGTGCTGACGCCGACATCGTCGTCTGGGATCCCAACGCGACACGCACCCTGAGCGCCAAGACGAGCCACCAGAACACCGATTACAATCTCTATGAGGGCATGAAAGTGACCGGCGTGCCGTCAACCGTGCTCTTGCGCGGCAGCGTCATCGTCGACGGTGACGATTGGAAAGGACACGCAGGCGCCGGAAAATTCCTCAAGCGCCAGCGCTTCGGCCAAACGGGCGACGCCGACAGTGAAAAGTCTGCACCCACGCGCGCCAAAGCTACCGCTGGCGCCAAAGGCAAGTAGCGCGAACAGCGCCGCGACCACCTGATCGGGGCGGGCTGCAGCCCGCCCACGCTGACCTTTTGACGTCACTTCGGCAGCAAGCAACGACCTCCCTGTGACAGTAGGCGGCGTCCCAGCCGCACCTGCATCGAAAGATGAGGCATCCATGGCCATCGGCAACCTGACCCGCCAGCAGATCCTCGACCTCTCGCGTGAGACCACGCTCTACGAGTGGACCGCGCAACGCACGATCGCGCCGATGGTGATCGATCACGCCAAGGGAATCTACATCTGGGATGCCGATGGCAAGCGGTACATGGACTTCAATTCACAGCTCATGTGCGTCAACATCGGCCACGGCGACCAGCGGGTCATAGATGCCGTCACCGCGCAGATGCAAAAGGTCTGCTACGTCGCGCCAACCACGTCCACCACCGGCGTCCGCGCCGAACTTGGCCGCATGCTGCAGGAGATTACCCCCGGCAATCTCTCCAAAGCCTTCTTCACCAATGGCGGCGCCGAGGCCAACGAGAACGCCATCAAAATCGCGCGCTGGGTCACCGGCCGCCAGAAGATCATCTCCCGCTACCGCTCATATCACGGCGCCACGGCGGGCGCGATCACCCTCACCGGCGATCCCCGGCGCTGGGCGGCAGAGCCAGGAATTCCCGGCGTCGTCCGTGTGATGGACCCCTATCGCTATCGCTGCCGTTGGTGTGGCGACAAGCCCGCCTGCACCATGGACTGCCTCCAGCACATCGAAGACGTCATCACCTTCGAAGGGCCGCAAACCGTCGCCGCCGTGATCGTCGAGACCATCACCGGCACCAATGGCATCATCATCCCTCCAGATGGCTACCTGCAAGGTCTCCGCGAACTGTGCACCAAGCACGGCATCCTTTTGATCGCCGACGAGATCATGGCTGGCTTCGGGCGCACCGGCAAGTGGTTCGGCGTGGACCACTGGGGCGTCGTGCCCGACATCATGACCGTTGCCAAAGGCCTCACCTCCGCGTACGTCCCCCTTGGCGCCACCATCGTCAGCGACGACATCGCTTCCCAATTCGAGGATCGTCCCCTCTACGCCGGTTTGACCTACAATTCGCACTCCGTCGGCTGCGCCGCCGCCGTCGCCTGTATCAACATCTACAAAGAGGATCACCTGATCGAAAACGCCGCTGCCATGGGCGAGATCCTCAGCGTCGAGCTCAATAAACTCAAAGAGAAGCACCCCTCGATAGGCGACGTGCGCTCCATTGGCCTCTTCAGCATCGTCGAGCTCGTCAAGAACCGCGAGACCCGCGAGCCAATGACGCCGTTCAATCCAAAGGCGAGCGAACTCGGCCCAATGCCAAAGCTCAATGCCTTCTTCCGCGAGCACGGCCTCTACACCCTGGTGCGCTGGAACACATTCTTCATCAACCCACCGCTCACCATCACCGAAGAGCAGCTCCGCGAGGGCCTGGCCATCATCGACGAGGGACTTGCTATCGCCGACGAGGCGGTTGCCTGAAAGGCAAGTCTCAACCGCCGCTCTCGAAATCATGAGCCGCGTGGGCGCAGTAGCTCCCCGCCATCGCTGGTGACTCCCGCCCACGTCTCTACCATCGCCCAGGTGACGTGGACGATGGGTTGCATGCGTTCGCCCTCGAACGTATGCACCCGCCGCTCGCGAGTGGTATACTGCCTCCATCCTCCCACTGGCAGCGGTCACCTCCCAATCCCCTCCCCAACCACTCATCACCCACCATGGATCACGTCCTCCCTTCACGTCCTCCCCGTCAGTCAATCGAGAGCCAAAAGTGAGAATCCGGCAAAAACGGCAACACCGTGCGGGCGGCGTGCGACTCGACCCCGCGACCCGCGAACAGCAAACACGAGATGCAACATGCCAAATGCGGCAGAATCGGCAAATCAGGATGCCTGTTCGCCTCCCCAGTGCCAAAGTTTGCGGCAGAAATGGCAGGTTCGTCGGCGTCCGCTTCCGCGAGAAAACTGAAAAAGCGGCAGAATCGGCAATGCCGCTGGCGACGAATTTCTGAAATCCGGCAGAAACGGCAACTACTCGCGCTCAAAAACATGAAAATCGGCAGAATCGGCAAAAATTGGCGCGCTACCTTCTCCTCCCCTGGCTAACTGCACTGCTCGCTTGGAAGAACCGCTTGCTCGCTCCTCGCTTGACGCACTGCACGCCGCGCGCCTATGATGCAGTATTTGGGGGCGCTCCCCTGCCTCCGCCCGCATTGCATGCGGCCACCGCCTCCGGTCCCTTCTACCGGACGAGGATTGCAACGCCAGATAGGGAACACAAGCGATGAAGATTCACGAGTACCAGGCGAAGGAGATCCTGCGCCGCTACGGCGTCCCGGTGCAGCCCGGCACCGTCGCCACCACTCCCGACGAGGCCGAAGCCGCGGCCCGAGCGTTCGGCGTCCCCGTCGTCGTCAAGGCCCAGGTCTACGTCGGCGGACGCGGCAAAGCGGGCGGTGTGAAGTTCGGCGAAACCCCCGAACAGACTCGCGAAGTCGCCAGCAAAATCCTCGGCATGGACATCAAGGGCCTCACCGTCGAGAAAGTACTCGTGACCCCCGCCGTCGACATCGCCGAGGAGTACTACATTGGCATCGTGCTTGACCGCGCCAGCCAGGCGCCTGTAGTCATGGTGAGTGCCGCCGGCGGCATCGACATTGAACAGGTCGCCGAAGAGTCGCCCGAAAAGATCATCAAGCAGCCGCTGGACGTACGCTGGGGCCTGCTCCCCGAACAGGCACGCGACCTCCTCGCGCGCGCCGGCATGCCCTCCACCGTGGTCGCCAAGGGCGGCGCAATCCTCGCCTCACTCGCCACCGCCTACACCCAGTCCGACGCGACGCTCGCCGAGATCAATCCACTTGCGCTGACCAAAGACGGTCAGGTGCTCGCCGCCGACGCCAAGATGCTCATTGACGACAATGCCTTGCCGCGCCAGCAAGAGTACGCTGCCTGGGCCGAGCCTGAGGAGGCGAACCCGCTCGAGTTCCAGGCCAAGGCCGAAGGCCTCACCTACGTCAAGCTCGATGGTGATGTGGGCATCATTGGCAATGGCGCGGGCCTCGTAATGACCACGCTCGACATGGTCGCGCGCGCTGGCGGAAAGCCTGCCAACTTCCTCGATATCGGTGGCGGCGCCAAAGCTGAAGTGATGAAGAAGGCGCTCCTCTTCGTCGCCCGCGATCCCCAGGTCAAAGGCATCCTCGTCAACATCTTCGGCGGCATCACCCGCGGCGAAGAGGTCGCGCGAGGCATCATCCTCGCACAACCCGAGTTGCCTCCGGGCATGCCAATCGTCGCGCGCCTCTCAGGCACGGGCGAAGCCGAGGGCCGCGCCCTGCTCGCCGACGCGGGACTCACCTGGGGCGCCGACATGCGTGAGGGCGCCGAGAAGATCGTCGCCGCGATCCGGTCCAAGTCCGTCGTCAACTAGTCAGGAACAGGATCAACTCCTGCCCCGCGCAGGCGGGCTGTGTGGCCAGCGGCCGTTCGTGAGGGTTCTTTCGGTCGGCCCCCGATGCGATGAAATGAGCCGCGGCCTTCACGCCGCGAAGGGATAATGACGTGAGCATTCTCTATCACAAGGGCGACAAAGTACTTGTCCAGGGTATGACAGGCAGCGAAGGCAAATACCATACGCCGCGCATGGTCGATTCCGGCGTCCGCGTCGTCGGTGGCGTGACCCCTGGCAAGGGCGGCCAAAGCCTGTTCGACCTGCCCATCTTCGACACCATGCGCGCCGCCAAGCAACAAACCGGCGCGACCATCTCATGTATCTTTGTACCGCCCGCTGGCGCCGCCGATGCCATCATGGAAGCCGCCCAGGTCGGCATGGAGGTCGTCGTCTGCATCACCGAGAACATCCCCGTCAATGACATGACGCGCGTTGCCGCGTTCCTCAAAGAGCATCCAACCCGCCTCATCGGCCCGAACTGTCCCGGCGTAGCGACCCCTGGCGCGGGCAAGATCGGCATCATGCCGTACCAGATCATGCGTGAGGGACGCGTCGGTTTCATCTCGCGCTCTGGCACGCTCACCTATGAGGTCGTTGCCCTGCTCACCGCCGCCGGGATCGGCCAGTCAAGCATCATCGGCATCGGCGGCGACCCGATCATCGGCACCACGTTCATCGACTGCCTACGACTCTTCGAGACCGATCCCCAGACGGACGCCGTCGTCATGTGCGGCGAAATCGGTGGCAGTGACGAAGAAGACGCTGCTGCCTTCGCGGCGACGATGTCCAAACCTGTGATCGGGTTCATCTCGGGGCGCACCGCGCCGGCGGGCAAGCGCATGGGCCACGCGGGCGCGATCATCTCCGGCAACACCGGCACCGCGCAAGGCAAGGTCGACGCGCTGCTTGCCGCGGGCGTACCAGTCGCGGATACCATCTTCGACATCCCCGCCTTGACCCAACAGGCGCTCGCCGGCATCGGCGCTCACTAAGCCGTGACGCAGCGCGCCTCTCTCGCGGCCTCGGCATATGCAGCGCGGGAGAGGCGACGGTGTACACAGCCGTCCGCTCGCGTCCGTGTTACAATGCCAGCGCACGCGCCGCACCGCTCGCGGCAGTGCGCTTCGGCCTGATTCTCTCCACCTCATACCCCTCTGCCGCCCATCGGGAAGGAGGCGGCACGCATGGAGCAGCGAGCCCCTCTCAGCTTCGGCGCGCTCTTGAAGCGTCACCGCCGCGATGCACGGCTCACCCAAGAGCAACTTGCCGAGCAAGCAGGCTATAGCGTCAGCTACATCAGTATGCTCGAACGCGGTGAACGCGTCCCCGTGCGCGCCACCGTCGAACTGCTCGCCGACGCACTCGGCCTCACCAGCAGCGAGCGGGCGACACTCGGCGCCGCGGTCAACGGTCGCGACACCCTCGTCGCGATCCCCAACCCGCCACGCTTCTCACGCATAACCGTGCCGCAGCCGCCATTGTTGGGTCGCACCGCCGAAATTGCACGCATCGACCGTCATCTCACCGGGGATGGCCCTCCACTTCTGCTCTTCAGCGGCGAGCCGGGTATCGGCAAGTCGCGCTTGCTCGCCGAGGCGCGATCGCATGGCATCGCTGGCGGCTGGGTGACGCTCGCAAGTACGGCGCAGCGCGGCGGCTCCCAGCAACCGTATACACCACTCCTCGAGTCCATCGAGCGCCACATCACCGAACTGCCAGGCTCAGCAGTGCGAAAGGCGTTATCGCGCGCACCCTGGCTCACCCGCCTCCTACCGGAACTCACCGAGGTCGCACCCTCCTCTCCCCAGACGACTTGGGCACTACCACCAGAGCAGGAGCGCCGCCTCATCTTCACCGCCGTCGCACAATACCTCGCTCACGTCGGCGGACGTCCGGGACCGCTGCTCATACTGGATGACCTTCAGTGGGCTGGGGCCGACGCCCTGGATCTCCTCGCATCTCTCCTGCGCTCTCCACTGACGGCACAGCTCCGCGTAGTCGGTGCCTATCGTGACGGAGACCTACGACCTGACAGCCCGCTCGCCGCGCATCTATCGGACATGGCGGCATCTGGTACCGTTGTGCACTATCCGCTCAACCCATTGTCGCCAGATGAGGCTCTAGCGCTGGCCCATGAGGCGCTACCAGATGATCGCCAAGACGACGCCGTAGCCCAACGCATCGTCTCGCGCAGTGCGGGCGTACCCTTCTATCTCGTCAGTTTTGCACAGTCGCTCGCGGCATCGAACGGCGAGGGCGCGTACTCGTCTGGCGAAGATGTGCCGTGGGAGATCGCCCAGACCATTCGCCAACGGATTGCGACACTCCCTGCCGCTGCCCATGAAACCCTCGAGTTAGCCGCACTGGCGGGCCCAGGTGTAAAGCGCGCGCTGCTCTATGCCTCTGCCAGCGAGCTGACGGACGAGTATTCGCTGGCGATTTCACTCGATGCAGCATGTCGAGCCCATTTGCTCGTCGAGGAAGGCGACGACGCCTATACGTTTGTCCACGATCTCACCCGCGACGTGGTGCTTCGCGATATCGGAAGTGCTCGTCGTGCCGCGTTATCCTGCCGAATCGCCGAAACGCTAGAAAGATCCCCAGGCGAGAAACCCGTCGAAGCACTTGCGTACCACTTCCTGCGCGGCGGGCGGCTCGATCGCGCTGTTCCGTATCTAGAACAAGCCGCGAAACGCGCACGCGGAATGCAGGCATTCTCATCCGCGACCGCTCGCTACCGCGAACTCTGCGAGACGCTTGATCAACTTGCGCGTCCACACGAGGCGGCCATCGCTCGCGAGCAACTCGGAGAGGTGCTCACCGTCGCCGGTCATTATTCCGAGGCGGTCGAAGCGTTGGAGTCGGCGGTCAGCACATTCCAAACGCTCGGTGATCAGCAGGGCGAGCGCCGCGTTGTCGCCCAAATCGGGCTCGCTTTTGCGGCGAGTGGTGACGCCGCCAACGGAATTCAACGGTTGGAACCACTCGCCAACGGTGGCGCGCACGATGAGAAAAACGCCGCAACTCCCGCGCGGGAAGACGCCGAGCTGTGGGATGCGCTCGCGCAACTCTATAATGTCGGTGGCCGCTATACCGACCAACTCTCCGCGACGATGCGCGCCACCCATCTTGCGGAGATCACTGGCGACGCGCGCCTTGCTGCGCGAGTTCAGATGCGCCACGGCAACGCGCTCCGCATGCTCGGTCGCATGCGCGAGGCAACGACGGTCCTTGAGGCGGCAATTCGGTCGTCTGTCGCGGCGAGTGATGACCAAACGCTCGCCTTCGCACTTGAGAACGCCAGCGTCGTGTTCCTATTGCAGGGTGAGTTGCAGCAGACCAGCGACTATGTGCGACGCGCCCTGGATCTCTCAAAAGGGCTCGGAGATCCCATCGTCCTCGCGCTCATGACGCTTCGACGTGGCATGACTTCTTTTGTCCTCGGCTCATGGGACGATGCGCTGGCCGATTATCAGAGCGCCGAGGCCAGAATGCGCGAGGTTGGGCCTGCCTGGGTCTCCGCGTACACGCTCATAGGACTTGGTCAGCTCAATCTGGCGCGCGGCGAGAGCGAAAGTGGCTCGCTCCTCCTCAGCCAGGCCGTCGATCTGAGCGAGCACAGTGGCGACCTTCAGGCTCTCCGGTGGGCCCAGACCTCCCTTGCCGAGTACGATCTCCTCGCGGGGCGCCCACAAGCCGCTCGCCAACGGCTCGAACCCCTGCTCGACCGTCCCGGCCAACAGGAGGGTCTCGTCACCTATCTACTGCCGTATCTCGCCTGGGCCTGCGCCGCAAGCGGCGATCAAGTCTCCGCACGCGCGCATCTGCACGCCTGCTTGACGCGCGCCGAAGCGGAGCACATCCACCTTGCGCTCGTAGACGCACATCGCGTGGAAGCGTTCATTGCCCTTGAGCTTGAGACCTTGCCCACTGCTGACGCCGAGGTTCGTTTGCGCCGTGCACTCGACCTCTCCCACGCCATGCCGTATCCCTACGCCGAGGCAAAGGTGCTCTACACCTTTGGTATGCTCTGCCGCGCGCGAAACGACGCGACCGCCGCCCGATCCCACTGGACTGCTGCGCTCAACATCCTGCGCCACCTCGGCGAGCGCCTGTATGCTGCCCACGTCGAGGCCGCGCTAGCCAAGCCCGATCCCTGAATCCGTAGACAGGCTATTGGCATTTCGCGCCCGGCAGATACCTCGTCCGGGTGACATCGGAGACCGATTTCATATGCGACTTGCGAACAGTGCAGTGTCCCCAATCGGATGAGAGCAGCCAACGTGTCGATCGTGACGAGATCGCTTGGCTACAGCACTGGCGAACGAGACAGACATGGTATCAGGGCGCGCCCCTTTGATGCTAGCACCCCGATCGGCGCACCTCGTTGCCAGCGTCGATGATCTGTAGCATACTTTCAGGCATACACTACCGAGTAACTCTACTATCGAGGCCGCAACTCGCCACACCTACACGATTCTTCGGGCACGCCTAATTTTCGCGTCACCCGCCGCACCAGGACGAAATAGGCATGCGAAATCTCCCGCGCACCATCCGCATCGTCGACCTTCGACTGCTCGCGGCGCTTCTACTCGTAGGTCTGACGGCGCTCGCCGCATGTGGCGCCACCTCCGCCTCAGCGCCAAAGGCAGCGACCGCGGTGCACTGCAGCGTCCCCAATGATGGCAAGACCGCCTTCACCAGTTTGGACGGCACGTACAAAGTGACGGTCCCCAAAGGATGGTCGGCCACCTGCTTTGCCTCATCTCCTTTCTCCGACGGGATCGTCGCCACCGCACCCGACGGCAGATACAGCGTCTACGTATTACCTGCGCGACCGATGAAGGTTCCCAGTGGTTCTGACGGCCTACAGCTCTTCGTCCAGAACATGGGACCGGCGTTCCTGGCCAACCATCTGCGACCCGATTCGGTCACGCCCTGCTGCGTTGCCACTGTCGATCTCAGCGGAACTACTGGCATCGATGTGCAATTCGACGTATCCAATGGCGGCGTCACTTCAGATGCTGAGTTCCTCGCGGTTGCCCACGACGAATCGCCCTTCCTTATCCTCGGGCTCTTGCCCAATCAGGCGAGCGGCCCTGAAGACGCGCAACTTCAAACAATGATCTTCTCGTCTTTTGCCTTCCTCTAACGGCGCAGCATCGATGAATCCCCTCCTTGGTGGGTAATGAAGGTGCTGGCTAGGACAGTCGAAACCCCCGCGCATTGCCAGAAACAGTCTTCGAGGCTGTTGACTGTAGAGCCTCTTCTGTTAGGTACTCACGTCGGCAGCCGGGAATGGACTAGAAGGAGCGACTGCACCTTCTGCGGCTCGCCACTCCCCAATTCACTGCCGCACTAGAATATTCGCCGCGTGCTTCTTACCAGACCGCTGACATGACCCACAGCGTTCCGCGTAAATCCCCTCTGGCCCAATGGGATTGAAGGGGATTGTTCGCTCGACTGCGGCCCTGAACTCGACCGGCACCGGATGTTCGGCCGCGCTCTCGTTCTCGGTCACACAACCAAGCGCCCCGCTCGGGTAATCAGCCCTAACGTGTTAGCGCGTGGCTAGGAAAGTCCCTGCCCCACGGCATTGCATCTCCCCATGACATCGCCTCCGCGCTGTCTGTGTGCGCGTTGCAGGGTGATAATTTCGCAGGAGGTATCTATGACTACGAAACCAGAAGGGGGGCGGGGCGGTGGGCACTGGTGTCGGCGCACGCCGACGATGATCGACCTCTCATCGACTCCACTTCGTTACACTACGTTCCCTTGCCAGTTGTGATAAATGGAGCACGCACGCATTCATCGGGGTATCGTCGGCTTGGTGTCACCTACGATCCAGCGAGGGAGACCCTATGCGCCTACACGTCTCGCGCCGAAAGACCGTCATCGCGCCGCTTATCGTCACTGTATGTACGTTGCTCGCCTGCGGGGGGACCGCTACGGTCACGGTGGGCAGCGGCACAGGCACGCCGGGCGGCAGTACCGCCACCGCCACCCACGCCGGGCCGACCGCTACGCCGCTGCCGCCGCAGACGCTCGCATGGATCGAGGTCAGCGGGACCGGCGTCCCCGACGTGTGGGGAAGCATCGCCGGCGGGCCGGTGCACCAGATCTCGCACAACCCCAGCACCGATCCCTGCGGCCAGAGCGCCCTCGGCTCACCGGTCTTCTCGCCCGATCGGACACACCTCGTCGTCTCCGGCGGCGCCGGCTGCGGCGACGGCCCGTATCACGGCTATGCGTACGTCATCGACGTGAGCAGCGGCAGCTTCACTGCCATCCCTGGCAGCGACACGCTCACCGAACCCCGCTCCGTCGGCTGGCTCAACAACACCACGGTGTGGCTCGCCAACAACACTATGGAGACCTACACCCTCGGCGCCGGCAGCACGACGGCGCTCCCCGGAACCACCACGCCCGTCGAGGCCGTCGTCCGCGGCAGAACGCTCTTCTACCTCGCTGCCACGTACGGCGGCAGCCCCGGCCCGCAGACGGCAGCCATCCATCGCTACAGCCTGACGTCCCACACCGATTTGGGCTCCCCGATCAGCGTCGGCGGCTTCGATCTTCCAACCGACAGCTCTCCCGGCGACTTCCACTTCCAAGGGTGGGACGCCTCGCCCGACGGGGCGCACGTCGTCTACCAAGTCACCACGGCGGCCAGCGTCAGTACGAGCCATCCGTCGGGGTTCAGCAGTTCGAAGGTCTATTACGCCAACGCCGACGGCAGCGGCGCCAGCCAGATCCTGCAGTACATGACGACGACGACCATGATCGACCTGACCATCTCGCCCGACGGCACGAAGGTCGCGGTCACCGGCGCCGAGTCGCTGCCCGACATCATTTCCGGCTGCGTCTCCTCGCCGGGCACCCACAGCGACCCCTGTTTCCACTCGTATACGCTGCCAAGCGGAGGCCCCAGCGCCGACTACCCAGTCTGGTCGCCCGACGGCAGGAAGTTCATCGTCGCGGGGCAGGGAACCGGTCCGAGCGGGTCCTCCCTTTACACCATCACCGTCGGATCGCCCACCGGCGTATTGCTCCAGAACAACGCCTCTTATCCCTGGGCGTCGTGAACTTCCGGCGCGGGCAGCTGCTTCGCGTTGCCCGCGCCCTCCACCTGCCTCAGACGCCTGCAAGACCACGGGCGGATCAATTCCCCCTGACCCGCCAACTCGCCGAGGCCCCGGCGATCTGCCCAGTCTCTCGCTGCGTGGCATTCTGACCGGTTTTCAATGATCCTCTGATCCAAAGTCCAATGCCCGCCAACGTCCGAATTTTGGAGGTTTCACGCATTCGCCTGTCCGTCACTGTTCGCCGATGTTCGCCCAGGTTGGCGTCAAACTTCCCATGCTAGATAGTGGAAACCGAAGCGGGCACAGAATTCACTATCGCCCGTTCGCGGCCGTCTGTGGTCGCCCAGACATGTACAGCGGAACCTCTCAACTCGGTCACGATCCCCGAGCAATGGCCTTCATCCCTGGACGTGCGGGACTCGATGTGCTAGGCTCAGTGGTGTCAGCAGAACGACCCGACGCGGGCAGCGTCGCTCACGCAAAAGGGTCCTCGAAACCGCGTATCGTTCCGTGGTAACGGGGTCGTGAGTAGCTCCCCTACGTGTACATGCAAAGGGGAACCTGCCAAGTCCGACCGAGTGAGGATCAGCTACCCTCACCAACCGCGACGAAGCGCTTATCTAGAAGCCGAGAGGCTAAGGATGAGCGCTTTTTTTGGGCTCCGGCACCCGTTTTGTCTTGCATGGCTCACGCTCGCCGAGACAGCGTCGACGCCTCAGTCCAGTTGCCGTCGCAAGGCATGTATCATCTGCAGTCGCGGCTCGCCGCATAGAATTGCCCTTGATCGTCCCCAGATCTCGCCCGTGCGTCGATTGGGGCGGCTGGCGTTTCGCTCCCGATGCGTCGAATCCTCCTCGGAATCGTCGCACGCTATCGTCATGCCTATAGCGATCGGACTTCAGCCCGAATAGCAGGCGCGTTGGCGGTGTCCGCCGCAAGACCCACGCGTAGAGAGCGAACGCAATCGCGCCGGTCGCCAGAATGACAAGGGGGAGTTGCGCGTACCACGGCAGCGGCAACGCCTGAAGGTAGTATGCTGACATGATCAGCAGCGGCAGGTGGAGCACATAGACGGGGAACGCGGCAGCGGCGAGATAGCGCTGCAAGGATGAGGCTCTCGATAGGTGGCGTAGCGCCAATCCGAGCACGGCGAGAGTGAGCAGCCAAATCGCGTATACCTGTGCTAGCGAGAAGGCAAAGTAGGGTGCTGTGCCGTCGTTCGCGGGCGCAGACTCCGCCGAGCAGGATCGCCAGGAGTATCGCCCAGCTCGTCGCTGCCGCCCCTAGTGATAGCTTGGTGAGGCGCGCAACCGCTCGAAGCAGCCGGCCATCCGAGTAGAGCAGGTAGCCATACACGAACATAGCGAGATCGAGCGATGCTATAGTCCAGTCATCGACCACGGGCGAGAACGCTGTCAAGCGATTGAGCCAGCCCGGGCGAAGCACCGTCACGAGCGCGGCAGGCACGAGACCGGCAGCCAGGACGAGCACCTCCGCTGAGAACGGCGACTGCGCGAGGCGATCGATGAAGGGCAACCGCCGACCGATGCGGGAGCGAAACAACGGCGCACAGAGCAGCGAAATGATGAGCAGACGAGGAACGAACCAGAGATGCGCCAGGATATTCCTGACCACCATGGGCGTTCCCGGTATGAAAACGCTCGCCCAGTACCGCACAAAGAACGATGCAATGTCCTGTAGTCGCTCTGACGTCGTGATCGGCGGGGCACTCGCGAGATGCTGCGAGCTCAGTTGCAGGAAGTACGCCTGGATCGGCGTGAACAGCAAGATGACCAACACAGCCGGTATCGCCAAACGCGCAAGTCGTGCTGCCGCGTAGGTCCGTGCCGACCGGGACCTCAACGCGAACTGGCTCGCCGCACCCGCAAGCAAGAAGATGAGGGAGATGCCCCAGGTGTCCACGGTGCTGTAGACGAGCGACGCCATTGGCAGGGGAATGGGGTGCCTGATGACCGTCGAACCTGTCGTGACGAACAACAAGAGCGCGTGATATGGGATGATGGCGAGAACGATGATCGTGCGCAGCCAGTCCAACTCGGGGCGGCGGATATCGGTGGCAGGCACCTGCTGAGCCCCGCCCGATGCGGCGAAGCGAGTGGACTGTACCGTGTGCGTCTTCACCGTCGCCCCCATCGCATCTGTCCGCGCCTGGACGGATCGGTCACCCTGCTGCTGTTAGGTGCGCACAACTCCAAATCGTCGGCGGATTGCGACCCGACAAAGGGCCAATTTCACTGCGATCACATTTTTGCGTGCATATCTCGCGCCGGAGGCTCGGAAGCACGCTGACGTATCACAATCCCATCACGGCGCACAGTTGGCGGAGTGCATTTCCTGACGACACTGGGCCATCCCGTGAGCCCGAATGCTGCACGTCCTCTGACCCCGAGTTGACATATGACCACTGCTTAAAGCTTACTTCAGAGCGGCACACCTTCGCGGTGCCAACGCCGAGAAAGGCCGACTCACTGTATGACTGATCCGGAGCCAATGACCGCCACCACATATTCGCATCCCCAGGGCGCATTCTGGTATCGCCACCTCTTTATGACGGTGGCGGGCGTCTGCGCGCTGTTCGTGTTGTTGACGACCGCCGCGATGCTGCTGTACCCCGGTGGAACCAGCCCGATCGCTAAGACGCATGGCTACCAGTTCTTCGTCAACTTCCTGAGCGATCTCGGGCAGACACGCACGCAGTCTGGTGCATACAACTACCCATCGATGCTCCTGTTTACCACCGCCATGCTCGCGGCGGGAGCTGGGCTGGCCATCTTCTTCATCGCATTTGCCCGGTATTTCGCCCATGGGCCAACGAACAAATGGGCGACGTGGTTCGCGTGGGTCGCCGCGGGGTTTGGGATTGTGGCCGCACTCTGCTTCGTCGGTGTGGGCGTAACGCCGTACAACCTGTGGTACGTCGTACACGAGACCTTCGCGCAGTGGGCTTTCCGCTTCCTCCTGGTGGCCATCGCCTTGGAGATCCCGGCCATCCGGCTCAGTCGCGGCGTCCCCAACTCCATGCTCTGGGTGAATGTGTCCTTCGTCGCGTTCCTCTTCGGCTATATCATGCTGGTCATGTTCGGGCCGACGACGGGTACGCTTGTCGGGGAAGAGATCCACGTCGTGGGACAAAAGGTGATCGTGTACGTGGCGATCATGACGCTCGGCATGCAGGCGCTGTTGGTTAGATCCCGGCTGGGCGGACTCGCGCAACCAGCTATCGCTGGGGTGCCACGCTGATGTCCTGACGGCCGATAGCGTCTGAGCTATCGAAGTTCAAAGCGGCATCGAGCCAACACGACCGCAAGCAGAGGCCGATCCTGCCTCAACGTGCGTCCGTTGGGCACCCACGAACAAAGGATTTTCCGCGCCCAGTCCATAACCGTCTGCCGGCGTACGTCATTGTCGGACGATTTGCGATAACTGAAGTGGGCTGGCAATAGCGCGTTGCCAACGCGCACCCCCACTTGAAGAGAAGATAACCCCGTGACAATGCTGGCAGACCCGAGCACGAAGTTCGCTTTCGTGTCTAGCGCTGTCACGCGCTCACGCTGATTGTTGGCTTGTTCTCGTACGAGCTCAAGAGCGAGTTCGAGACTTGGCAAATTGTCCTCCCCAGAGGACATGTTCCTCAACCTTTGCCTGGCTTGCATCACCGCCTCTCCTAGAGAGGAGACAATCACCCTCCTCGTAGAAGGAGTGCCTACACGGAAATGCGTATTCGCAGTCAAGTCTACCAAATTACGAGGGCCGGTCGATGGACCTTGCAGAAGTTCCGAGGCTGCTCCTGTTTTCAAGCTAGCTGCGTCGCGTTTGCCATCGTTCGCCAATGCCCGTCAAGTGAGGAAGACTAGGCACTCCATGCCTGCTCGTGTTGGCCCGCGTACGCCGATGACCGCCTGGGTTGGCGTCAAGTCCGTTTTGGCGTGAAAAAAAGCCGCGCGAGAGTGTGAAGGAGACATGCCACAAACGCTGAATTCAACGGGGATTGAGATGGGTGCCGGCGGGGGGATTCGAACCCCCAACCCTTGGTAGGGAGCAGTTTTTGAGACTGCCGCGTATACCGTTCCGCCACACCGGCAGGCGTGCGCTTCCGTGGGAAGAGCAGATGCAGTATAGTCGTGGCTCGCGAGATGCGTCAAGGCGCTCGCCGTCTCTCCGCTCAGCGAGCGCACAGGCCGTTCGTCCGCGCTGTCGTCCGCGTCATCACTTGATAGGAGCAGACTTGTAATACGTCGCCAGCCATTTCCCAGATTGCTTGGCGTGCGCCAGATCGTCTCCTGCCCAGTTGCCAAAGACATTCCAGTTGGGTTGTTTGCTGCGTGGGAACAGCGGCTCGTCGGCGTACCAGAAGACTCCGGTCCACCACGATGTGCCCGCAAACGTCAACAAGAGTGCTTGCATGTCCTGCAACTGCTCGCCGTCGTCCTCCTGAGCCGAAAGAATCTGGCCCGAGCTAGCGCCGGTAGCGCTGTCGTACTCTACGGACGTGAAGACAATCGGCCGGTTGGTCGACCCCGAAAGATCGTCCAGTTTGCCATAAATGTCGCCCTGTCCTCCCAGATATTGTCCCTGACCATGCCACGCCTTCGTCAGCGTATCCAGGGTCGGCGCCGCCTGCGCCGAAACCAGCGGGAAATTGGCATCCACACCGATCATGTCGACCGCATCCCACCAACTTATGCTGCTAAACTCCGGCTGCGTCGCGCCGCTACCGGGTACGCCTTGGTCGTCCGCCGAGCCCCAACTCGCCGCATAAATCAATTTGCCGCCATAACTCGCGCCCACCTCGCTCTGATGACTTGCCAATGTGAGGTAACCCGGCTGCTTGATCGCGTGGATGACATGACGCCACGAACAGTCACGGCGCCCATTCACGCACGGAGGCTCGCCAGCGGTGGTTCGATCACGTCCCGTGGGGTCACCTTTATAGCTGGTGGCGCCGGTGTCATAACTCACATTCGTCAGATCGTCGCCAATGATGAAATAGGGCAGGTTGTTCGTGCCCGAGATCTGAGCCCAGTGGATGGCGAAGGCCGTATAATTGTCGAACCACTGCTTTTCGAGCTGGCCGATAGTTTTCGTCCCACTCGTGACGGCAATGCCCGCGCTGGATCGACTACCCGACCAGTTCGCGCCGATAAACGCGGGCGACTCCGAAGTGGGGGTCGACTCCTGATAGACCTCGAGTTCCAAGATCGGCAGCAATCCCGCCGATTTGGCATCTTTGATGGCCTTGATATAGTCATTCTCGGCCAGAGTATGCACATCACCCTTGTCCGAGGGATGCCACGCGATGTACCCATCATTTGCGTCGGGCATGTCGGCGATCACAGGAATGATCACGGCATTCATATGGAAGTCGTGAACCTGAGACTTCATGTTCTGCAGCGACATGGGCGTGGAGTACCCGCCAGAGCCGCCTTTCTGCTGCACTGCATCCCATGGGAATTGGAATCCCTGGAACGAGGCATCTCCCTGTCCCGGCGAGTTCACCGCTGCCTGTGCTTGTAGACCGGGAGCGAGAAAGACGATCTTCGGCAAGAATATCTGCCCAACGATCAGCAGCACGATCAATATCGGCAGCGAAATGACCACCGCGAGGCGACGCGCACCGGCGCCAGGGGGCTGCGTGCCCGGAGCGGGTAAGGGTGAGATACCAGGGAGTAGTGGCGAAGGTGAGAGGGGCATGCGCACGCACTCCTGCTACAACTCGAACCAAGTCACGCTGGGAAAGCGAGTTTGCGATACTTCTCGGCGGTCTCGTACCAGGCCTCTTCAGAGAGTCCCAGCTTCTCACGAAGGGCATCCATCGGGACACCCGCTCGCAGTTGCCGTACGGCATACACGTCGCGCAGCAGTTGCAACGTTACCCGCCGTTCGAGGCCAGCGCGCCGGACGGCGGCGTCGAGCACATAGTTGAGGTTGCGATCTGTGCACTCGAAGACATGTTCCTGCGGCTGATAATGCTCTGCGTACTGAAGATATGTCTCCGCCCAAGCGGCAGGCAATTGCAGGCGCCGCTCGCGCCGTCGTTTGGCCTCGCCCGGAAAGTGCACCTCAACCGCGGGGCTTTCCGGCTCTGACAGGTCGACGTCGCGAGGACGCAAGCGCATCAACTCTTCTTTCTTCAGTCCCGCATAGACCAATAACCCTACGAGCACGGCACAGCGCACATCCTCGGCGGCGGCTTTCTCTAGGCGAACTATCTCGTCCTCGAAGAGCAGTTCAGGTAGCGGCGGTGCAGGCCGCGTCAACGCAATCTGCTGCGTAGGATCGACGCCAATAACGCCCTCCGCCGCGAGCCAGCCGAAGAAGTTCTTCAGAAAGGTCACGCGGCGCGCCATCGTCTTCGGCGCGGGCCGCTCGCCACGGTCGTGCCGCAGATAGGTCAACCATGAATCCAGTTGTGCTTTGTCGATGTCACGCAGCAATGCGGCATGTCCGAGGTAACCTGTGAGCATATGGAGGTCGGAGAGGAAGCAAGTAACGGTATTCTTCGAGTGGTCGGTGCGCCGCAGGAACCGATCGTACGGCAGAGCACACGCGCCAAGCGTCGAGGTAGATGTCAGCGCGGGCGGGCGAATGATATCGTCATCATGCTCGCTGATCCCGTCAGAGTCGGAGGTCACTGCCTGCGGGAAAAAGAGGCTGGGCTGTTCGACCAAATCTTCGGGACGATTTCGCGCGTGCGACATGCTGCTTCCTCGAGTCGCTCCGCCGCCAAGCGTGCACCGGCCAAGCGCGCACCGACTCCGTGCGGCGGCCCCGCGCGACGGACATAAGCGGAGGGACGTGGAACCTCCAGGTCATGGGCAGTATGGGCCATTAGAGAGTTGAATGCAAGCGCGCTGGGACTGCGCGCTCTATACTCTGCCTCACCTTCACGAGCTTTCCCTCGGCGTCCCGATCGCGGGTTCCGATCCCAAGGAGGACTTCCCCTTTGCCCACCAATGCTGATTCTTCAATGGCATCCAGCGCCACAGCGCTTGATACCATCGCGCTCGACCAGGTGGAATTCCCTGAGTTCCTCGAATCTGAGGTCGTCGCCCGGACGCTCGCCGCTGAGATCGGCGTCAAGTCCTCACAGGCGCTACGGACTCTTCAATTGCTGGACGAGGGAAATACAGTTCCCTTCATCGCGCGATATCGCAAGGAGGCGACTGGCGACCTTGACGAGGTCAAGATTCAGTTGGTACAAGATCGCGCGTTCTCGCTCCGCGCGCTGCACGCTCGCAAACGAGATGTGTTGCGCCTCATCGCCGAACAGGGGAAGCTGACGCGAGAGCTCGCCGTCGCCATCGTGGGCGCGACGTCACTTCAAGCGATCGAAGACATCTACCTGCCCTATCGGCAGAAGCGCAAGACGCGGGCGAGCGTCGCACGCGAGCGCGGCCTCCAGCCGCTGGCCGACATGATCCTGCGCCAAGAGCGAATTTCCGGAACGACCGAGATGGCGCTTCAGGCCGCGACGCTACCCTTTGTGGACGCCGAGAAGGGTGTTGACTCCGTGGCTGCCGCGCTGGCAGGTGCGCGCGACATCTGCGCTGAAACGATCATGGAAGACGCCGCGGTACGCGGCGAGGTGCGTGCGCTCTTCTTCCGCGAGGGACTTGTCGGCGCCCGCCTCACCGTCGACCCTGAGAAGGCAGGAGAGAAGGATCCGAAGGGCATCTACCGGCTCTACTACGATTTCGCGGAACCTGTGTCTCGCATGGTGCCCCACCGAACGCTCGCCCTGAACCGCGCCGAGCGCGAGGAGGTCATCCGAATCAGCGTCGAGCTACCGTTTGATCGCGCGGCGCCACGCATCACTGGTCGTTATGTGCCCGACGAGCGCTCACCTTTCGCTGGTGAGTTGCGAACCGCTATTGCCGATGGCTACCGCCGTCTACTCGCGCCCGCGCTTGAACGCGAAGTACGAGCCGAATTGACACGGCAAGCCGAAGAACACGCTATCGGCGTGTTCGCCACAAACCTTCGGAATCTCCTGTTGCAGCCGCCGATGCGTGGTAAGCGCGTGTTGGGCCTCGATCCGGGTTACCGCACCGGCTGCAAAGTGGCGATTGTCGATGAAAACGGGCAGTACGTCGAGTCCACGACGATTTATCCACACCCACCGACACAACGGTGGGATGAAGCGAAAGCCACGCTCAAGGCACTGATTGCCAAACACCACATCGCTGTCATCGCGATGGGCAACGGCACCGCCTCTCGCGAGACTGAGCAGTTGGCCGCCGAGGTCATCCGCGACCTTCAGAAAATGGGTCTACCCGCCGGGTCGCTAGGATATGTCATCGTCAACGAGGCCGGCGCATCCGTCTACTCGGCCTCTGAGGTAGCTCGCCAGGAATTTCCGGACCTCGACGCGACACAACGCGGCACGATATCCATCGCTCGACGCATGCAAGACCCTCTCGCCGAGCTGGTGAAGATCGATCCAAAGGCCGTCGGTGTAGGGCTTTATCAGCACGATGTCGATCAGCGTGCGCTGGCGGAAGCTCTTGATCGCGTGGTCGTCTCATGTGTGAATTTCGCCGGCGTGGACCTCAACGTGGCATCCGCGCAGATTCTGCGCTCGGTTTCGGGCGTCACCGGTCGAATTGCCGATAAGATCATTGCTTATCGTCAGGCCCACGGTCCGTTCAAGACGCGTGCGCAACTGCTAAAAGTGGCGGGCCTCGGTCAGGCGACCTTTATACAGGCGGCAGGATTCCTGAAGATAGCCGGCGGTTCGGAGCCCCTCGACAACACATTCATCCATCCCGAGAGCTACCCGGTCGCGCGACGCGTACTCGAAAGGCTCCCAGGTCGCGATGACGGCAGCCGCGTCGCCGACCGTGTGCGAAACTGGCGGCTGCTGGCGGAGATGAATTCCCGTAGTGGCGGCAAGGATGCGGCGATCACACTACTCGCGCAGGAGCTTGAGGTCGGCGTGCCGACGCTAACCGACATCCTTGACAACCTTGAGAAACCGGGGATTGACCCACGCGACGCGCTGCCCGCGCCAATTCTGCGTCAAGACGTGCTGAAGCTGGAAGACTTGCACGAGGGCATGACGCTGCAAGGGACAGTGCGCAACGTCGTGGACTTCGGCGCGTTTGTCGACATTGGTGTCAAGCAAGACGGCCTGGTGCATGTCTCGGAACTTGCCGATACATTCGTGCGCAACCCGCACGCGCTCTTAGCAGTTGGGCAGGTCGTGCGGGTGCGGGTGCTTGGCGTCGATCTCGCGCGTGGGCGTGTGCAACTCAGTATGCGCGGGGTTGACAAGGCGACTCCATAACAGCGGTACCTTGCCAAACCGCGCTGGACGACGCCGGCGGCGATGACTGACCGTCGACAACTGGCAGGCATCCTCCTCGTGCGGCCGTCAGAGTGCGTGAAACTAGCCTTGCACGTTAGTAGGGCGCTCGCCAAGCGTGACCTTGAGCGTGCTTGAAGTTGAGCCGCGCTCAATCGTCAGTGTGACGGTAGTTCCGGGCGACTGCGCCTGGAGGGCCGAGGCAAGATCTGCATTGCCGCTTATCGTGTGGCCATCGACGGCGGTGATAACGTCGCCCGTCTTCACGCCAGCTTTCTGAGCCGGACTGCTGCCTGCCGCGTCGTTCGCGAAATTGGTGACCAGCACGCCCTGTTGCACCGAGAGACCGTCGGCGGAAGCCAGTTGGGGCGTGACGTCTTCACCCTGGATGCCAAGAAAGCCCTGGCCGGTGCTCGTCAGATGGCCGTTCTTCACAAGCTGCTGCTCGACGTAAACTGCTCGATTGACGGGAATAGCAAACCCAATGCCCGGTGCGGTCGTGCCCGTTTGACTGTCCACCGCGCCGAGAGTAGGGATACCGATGAGTTGCCCCGAGAGATCGACGAGCGCCCCGCCGCTGTTGCCCGGATTGATTGGCGCGCTCGTCTGAATGAGCCCAGTGAGTTCGCCGGCAGGGCCTGTCGGGCTTTCGCTCGCCGTGCGGTTGAGCGCGCTGACAATACCAAAGGTGGCCGACTGCTGTAGCCCCAACGGATTGCCCAAAGCGATGGAAAACTGTCCCACCACTACCTTGCTGGAGTCGCCGAGCGCAATGGGGCGGAGCCCGCTCGCGTTCACCTTGAGAACGGCGAGATCGTCCTGGGCATCTTCACCAGTGAGTTGCGCGCTAACGCTACTCCCGTTGGAGAGCGTGACCGAATACGTCGAAAAGCCAGTGACCACGTGATCATTGGTAACAATGTAGCCGTCAGCCGTGAAGATGACGCCCGACCCGATTGCCTGCCCCGCGCGTCCCTGACTCGTGACTTCGACGACTGAAGGCTGCGCCGTGTGCACAACATTGATGACCGTCTGCTGCAAGTCTTGCGCTGCCGGCGGAACCGCGACAGTGGCTCCGCCGCCAGGTGTGGACTGTGCTGATACCGAAGGCGAGCCAGTGGCGCGACCAATGGCAAACATGACCAGCAAAGCAAGGATCACGAGGCCCGCACCGGCAGCGTAGTACAAGCGGCGCCGATCCGGTGGCGTCGGAGGCTGCATCCCACCGTATCCTCCCGGCTGGGAATAAGACAGTGGCGGCAACGAGTCATAACCGGTTGGGCCTGGGGAATAGCCGCTTCCCGAAGGTGGATAATCAGACGTATTTGGAACCTGATCTGGGGATCTGGTCGAATCACTTTGCTGTAGAGGAGACGAATTCGGTGGCAGGCTCATACATGACTCCGCTTCGAACAACGGCTTCTAGCTCGCTCAGGATAGGCGCGCTCTGACTATCGAGTGGTATTGGAATGTGGCGGCAAGAACTGGGCCGCGCGGGGAGCCGGCGAGCCAACGGTACGGCCATCTCATCCCAACACCTCCCCCACTTTATCGGCGCCAGATGAAAGGCCCATTGAAGAATTGTGAGACGTTTCTCATCGTCGTCCCAGTTCTCAAGGTGAGGATGCAACTGCCGGGGAACCTGAAGCCATAATGCGTTTATCGCCGGAGAACAGTCATCGCCGTGGCACGTCAATTGGCGATGGGTAGGCGTATGGTAGCGGTAGTCCCGGAGCCAGGTGTGCTCTCGAAGGTGAGCGTTCCGCCGTGAGCGGCGACGATACCACGCGCGATGGAGAGACCGAGGCCCGCGCCGCCCGCCTCGCGCGAGCGCGCTTTATCGACACGGTAGAATCGCTCGCCGAGATGGGGCAAATGCTCCGGCGAAATGCCGATGCCTGTATCCGTGACGCTGAAATAGGCATGCTGATCGTCATGATACACGCGCAACGTGACGGTTCCATCGGGCCGGTTATACTTGATGGCATTGTCGACAAGAATCAGCGCGGCCTGCTCAAGTTGCGCCTGGTCGCCCAGCGTCAGCGCATGATGGACATCCAGCGTGACGGTGCTGCGGCGCTCGCGTGCGAGTGCGCTGACGCGATGGGAAACCGCTTCGGCGATGTCTGCAACGTCGATGAGATTATGCTCCAATTGAACCCTACCAGCGTCGAGGCGCGCGAGCGTCAGCAAGTTAGTAGCCAGCGCGCCCATATGCGCCGTCTCCAAGACGATGTCCTCCAAAAGTTCAGCGTCGTCTGCCTGGAGGTGCTCACGACCACGCAGCAATACTTCAGCATCCGCGCGCATGATGGTGAGAGGCGTGCGCAACTCGTGGGCGGCGTCGCCAATGAACGCCTGTTGGCGGGTAAAGGAGATTTGAGCTGGCTCCATCGCGCGCGCGGCAAGCCAACGACCTGCGATCGCCGCGCCGATGATCGTCAACGCACCGATCAGCAGCAGCGTGATAAGCAGTGCATGCAACGCGTCCAACGACCCTTGGATAGGAATGCCAACCTGGATAACACCGACAAGCTGAGTATCACCGTCGCCGTCCCTCGTGTGTACGACGAGCGCATAGCGGTGCACAACGCCCAGGCCATTCTGACCGACCACACTGTCGTATGCTTCGCCGCTCGGGCTCGACAGCGCCTCGTTGATGAGATCGAGTGAGTAGAAGGCGTCCGGCCCCCCACCGATTTGATTGGTGTGCGGGCCCGGTTGGTAGCACATAATGTACGGAACGTGCTGCACCGCTTCGATCGGTATGATGCCTACAAAGGTTGGACTGTCGCACGCGACAGGGCCATGCTCCGACCATTCATGAGACCAGCGTTCGCCGATGAGGCGTGCGCTGCTGGCGAGATAGCCAGGCACAGGGCCTAGGAGGGCCTGCTGCACGGCGAAATAGAGCAGTGTGCCGCCGACGATCAGCATCGCCGCAAGTGCGCCGCAATACCATAGGGTGAGCCGCGTACGGATGCGGCGAAACATCTGGCTAGATGGGTCGTCGGCCCTCAGCGCCACGGGATCACTTTTGTGGAAGAAGCGATCGCGCCATGCCTTGGGTAGAGCAGTCGCGACCCTGGCAGCGGCGGAGGTCTCGGGAATGCGCGCCAAACCGAGCGGGGTGCGTCGGCGAATCATGGGTCGATCCTGTAGCCGATGCCGCGCACGGTCTTAATCAAAGGTCGGGCGAAGCCGCGATCGACTTTATCCCGCAGGTAGTGGATGTATATATCGACAACATTAGAGAGGGCATCCAGGTCGTAGCGCCAGACATGGTCGGTGATCTGGCCGCGCGTAAGTACGTGTCCCGGGTTGCGCATGAGATATTCGAGCAGAGCGAACTCCTTGGCGGTGAGTTCGATGACCGTGCCTTCGCGTCGCGCTTCATGGCGCACCAGGTCGAGCGTCAGGTCGCCCACGCGCAATTGCTGAGCAATGTCAAGGGCTCGGTCGCGGCGCCGAAGGAGTGCATTGATGCGCGCGAGAAGCTCCTCCATCGCAAACGGCTTGACCAGGTAATCGTCGGCTCCCCCAGAGAGACCGGCGACACGATCTTCGATGGCGCCTCTAGCGGTGAGCATCAGGATCGGCGTCTGCACGCCGTCCTTACGCACCCGGCGGCAAATTTCCAGGCCGTCCATCCCAGGGAGCATGAGGTCGAGCACGACCACATCGTAGCTGCCGCTGGCAGCAAGTTCGTACCCCTTGGAGCCATCGTTAGCAACATCGACTACATGGCGTTCTTCGGTCAGCACCCGTTGGAGCAGGGCGGCAAGGCGGCGCTCATCTTCAACCACTAATACGTGCATGCAGAAGCCTTCCAAACCAGCGCGGGCGATGGAGATACACGGGCGGTCGCCGTCAACGCGAGGCGTCCGCATCACCGCGAGTACGTGAAGCCGCCGCGTACCCGGCACATCGCTATACAGAACGCCTTTACGTATCTAGTATGCACGATACGGCAGCAAGATGAGAAATGAGTTGACTCAGCGAAGAAGGTGTGGCAGTTCCAATCGCACGTAGACATCAACCCGTCGGCGGATGCTCGCCGTGTCCGTTTTTGGGATGGATGTTATAACAGCGAGGCCACGCCGTCTGCTACATTGTGAGACATTGAACAGAGCATCCTTCACATTCGGTTCTTCACCATGCTGATGTACCCAATGCGAAGGCTTCTCGTGGTCGCTGAAGCAACACCCACCCCTGGAAAGCGAAGTTGGGCTGAGCGGACGGCGGAGGTAGTACGATGACACCGGTGCTGGTTGTTGACGACAGTGAGAGTATTCGCAAATTGGTGCAAGCCATGCTCGCGGAGGAAGACTTCACGGTCCGCGAGGCGGTGGACGGCGAACAGGGTCTCGCTGAACTCCGCGCGAGTGATGCGCCGAGCGTCGTTTTGCTGGACTATCGCATGCCAAAGATGGACGGCTTCGAGCTCCTGCAACATGCTGCTGAAGATGGCGCGCTACTTTCGAAGCACGAATATATCATCATCACTTCCGAGGCGGGAACGTTTCCCGAGGCGTTCATCGATCTGGTACGTCGCCTCTCCATCCGCGTTTTGCCCAAGCCTTTCGCAAAAGAAGCGCTAGTGTCGTCGGTGGCGCTGGCAGCGGAACGCCTTACCGCAACCACCGATACGGAATTCCCACTGATTCCGGAGGAATAGCACGTCCTCGACAATGCCGGGAGTCCTGCGCCACCTCCTGTAACGCCGCCACTCGTGTGTTCGTAGTAGGTGAGTGCACCAGGTGAGCGAAGCCAACTCCCTCTACGGTCCGGCGCCGTCGTCGCGCGAAACTGACGAGGGGCACTAGCGCATGGCGAGGTCGTAACATGTCCTCCTCCTTCGATCCAAATGGCGCCCCGCAACCAGCAGATTCGCGCGCGAATCAACCACCTTATGACCTTCCTCCGGCATCTCAGCCGCCACATCCTTCTTATCCGCCCTATCCACCGTCAACCCCTCCTCCACCGATAGGATATCCGGCTCAGCCGCAAGGCTACCCGTATCCCTACGGCTCCTATCCACCACCCTACAATCCGTATGGTTATCCTCCACCTCCGCCCCCACGCCAAAACAACACGGCGCTCTGGGTGATACTGGGCATTGTCGGCATAGTCGTGATCGGCGCATGCGTGGGCTGCGGCCTGCTCGCTCATGCCTTTGGTGACACCATCGGTCAGGCATACCAGCAATATGGGCAGCCGATTGCCGTCGTTGAGACGTTCTGCCAGGACGAGGTCAGCGCCAACTACAGCGCTGCCTACGATCAGTTCTCCCCGACGCTGCAAGCGACCATGACTCGCGACCAGTTCCTGGCGCAGAGTACCGCTCGTGACGTTGTTGAGGGCACGGTAACAAGCTGCGACGTCGATTTTTCGAGCGGCGGCAGCTTCTCGTCCTCGTCCACAAGCGCGAGTATCGGCGTGACGATGACGCGCAGTAACGCGGGCACCTTCACAGGCACGCTATCCCTCACCAACGATCAATCCGCGTGGGCAATCGACGCGATCGATCCGGCTTTGCCGATACTGACGGATGGAACTCCGAGCCAGCAAGCCACGGCGACACCGCTTGGGTGACTCTGGGAAATCTGCTCGCAGGTCCCCGATCGAGTGATGGGCAATTGTTGGAGGTCAGCCACGCGCGATGCTACAATGCGACTCACGCGTTGTGCCCAGTTGACGGATAGCTTGAGCCGTACCACACCCGGCGTCGCCTCTACAGGATGACTCCGCGAGCGCCGACTGGCGACACTCGTTTCACATGGGAACGCGACCTGTTCCACGCCACGGGATGGGCAGCCGAAAGGATACCTCTACGCCGAAGAATGGCAATCTCATCGACCTGACCGCTGAGCATACGAAGGAAGTCGCGTTTCTGGCTGCGGTGGAAACGCATAATAGCGAGGCCCTCTGGAGCGCGGAAGACTCACTGGAGGAGTTGGCCTCGTTGGCGCGAACCGCGGGCGCGGACGTTGCCGGGACGATGATTCAACGGCTGCGTGCGCCCGATCACACCACGTACCTCGGCAAGGGACGTGCCCATGAAATCGCGACGCTTCGCGACGAGCTCGGCTTCGATCTGCTGATTCTCGACGACGAGATATCTCCGTCGCAGCAGCGCAACCTCGAAGACGTCACAGGCGTGCGGGTAATCGATCGCACGGCGCTAATCCTCGACATCTTCGCGCAGCATGCACATTCTCGCGAGGGCCAACTCCAGGTAGAGCTTGCGCAACTCGAGTATCGCTTGCCCCGCCTCGCTGGACACGGACGCGACATGTCTCGGGTCGGTGGAGGCTCACGCGGCTCGGGAGGGGGAGCGGGTGGCTCAATTGGCGTGCGCGGACCAGGCGAGACGAAACTAGAGGTCGATCGCAGACGTATTCGCAGCCGGATCGCCGAGGTTCGTCGCGAGCTTGAGGCAGTGCGTCAACAGCGGGCGCTTCTGCGGCGGCAACGCAGCGCGAAGGCCATCCCAGTGGTGGCAATCGTGGGATACACCAACGCCGGCAAGTCTACGCTCTTCAACAGCCTCACTTCCGCCAAAGTGCTCGCCGAGAACAAACTCTTTGCCACCCTCGATCCAACCACCCGCCACGTTGTCTTGCCGTCCCACGGCGAGGCTCTGCTGACAGACACGGTGGGCTTTATCCAAAAGCTGCCGACCAATCTGGTGGCGGCTTTCCGCGCAACACTTGAAGAGGTCGTAGAAGCCGATGTGCTGCTTGAAGTGGTGGATGTGACGCATCCCAACGCAATCGAGCAGAGCGCGACGGTTACGGACGTACTGGGCGAACTGGGCGCGGCGGACAAGCCTCGCGTCACTGCCCTCAACAAAATCGACCTGTTGCAACATCCGCAGGACGCGGACCTATCGCTGTATGTAAATGCGGTACCCGTCTCAGCGCTGACCGGCAGCGGACTCGTGGAGTTGCTGACGCGCGTCGGAGAGGTAATCGCCGACGGCATGGTACCTGTTCGCGTCTTGATTCCCTACGATCACGGCGAACTGGTAGAGGCGTTTCATCGCAGGGGAATCGTGCGGCACGAGCACCTTGATGAGACGGGAACGCATATTGAAGGCGCGTTGCCAGGACCGCTTCTTGGCGTCTTCGCGCCGTTTCGCCTGCTGCGGCACCGACCGACGCCAGGCGTCATGCTGGCCGATGCGTACTCCGTTGACGGCGAAGAGACGCGTGCCTAGCAAGCTTGCTTCAGCAGCAATCAAGTCCTGAGGAAATACTGTGCCACGTTGGCGATGACCACGAAAAGCACCAGTAAGTTGCAGACGACGATGGTCACCTTTGCCACGGAGACGCGAAACTCGCGTAACAAGCGTACACCGAATGCCACTGCGGCAACCACGATGACTTTGTAGAACACCAATGCCGCAAATCCATACGTCGCAAGTAACATACTCATCAGCGGGTTGCCCTCGCGCATCCCGTGATGCAGCCCCACAAAGGTGCTGATGAGGTCTGCGGCATTGAGTACGGCAAAGACGACGACGAACACCGGCAGAAATCTGTCGCCTCGTGGTTGTCGTCCGGAGGGTCGGTTTGCGCTTTGGTCGTCGGCACCCCGGCTGGATATATGTGATCGCTTGGTGTCGGTCAGGGTCGGCACATGTCGTGAGTCTGCCTCAATCACCCTATTCCTATAGCTGTGTTCCACCGCGTCGCGCCTGAGTTCCTGAAGCATTTTGAATGTCCTACATTCCTCGTCGCGTGACGCGCCAAGGTCTACTAGTGGCCCGTCCTAGAGTGACCGGTTCTCGACAGTCTGGTGCTGCCAGACCTCTTGATGTATTCCCATACCACGTCTCGTGCCAAGAACCCGAGTTTCCGTCGCACGGTTCGCTTTCACGTACCGAAAACGCTTGGGAACGTCGTACGGAACTGCTGCCTCTGCCACGCAACGGCAAGACTCGCTATACTCTTAGCGACAGAATGAGGGGAAAGCACATGGCGAATTCTTCGGCTGTTGACGAGTTCAACCGGCAGTACGAACGCACCTGTAAGGATGTTTTTCGCTCGATTGTATCTAAGGCTTTGGAACACGGCGAAGACGCCGCCTCGCAAGCCAGGGCATATGCCGCGCGCGGCAAGCCGGACTTCGTCCTGGCATATCTGCTCGCAACCGCTCTCCCCGACGCGGAGAAACGCGATCTCTACGCACACGCTTTCGAACGCCGTGCGGCAGAGACCGAGAAACGGGCACGCGAGTTCGACCGCACATTTCACCGGTCATTTGCCATGCTATTCGCCGAAGCAAATAAGGATCGCGCGACGGCGCAGAGCATCCGGGCCGGAGACTCGCCGCAGTCAACCGTCGACCGCCAACAGCCCGTGCGGTAGTATTTGCATGCCAGCCGAGCGAGGAGGGCAGCATGAGTAGTGCTGTGGATGGCTCGTCCGTAGAGTGGAAGCGTCTTGCGGCACGCGCAGCCGTAGCGACCATACAGGATGGCGCTGTCCTGGGCCTGGGCAGCGGAACGACCGCTGAGATCATGGTAGAAGAACTCGCCGCGCGCCTTCAAACCGGACTGCGCGTTACGGGAGTTCCGACCTCGGAACGCATTCGCGAGGTGGCGACAGGTCTCGGCGTCCCCCTGGCGGACTTGAATGATGTCGATGCCCTCACCGCGAGCATTGATGGCGCCGATGAAGTTTCGATTCCGCGTCTCGACCTGATCAAGGGCCTGGGCGGCGCCTTGCTCCGCGAAAAGATGATCGCCTCGGCCAGCCGTTATCGCATCATCATCGTGGATGCCAGCAAACTCACCAGTGGCCCGCTGGCGCGTCATCAAGTACCGGTCGAGGTCGTACCGTTCGGCTGGCGACACACCGCTGGCAAGCTGGTAGCGCTAGGCGCGCGCCCGATCTTACGCCGCAGCGCTGAGGCGACCCCCGCCGACCCTGCAGCTGCCGCCTTCGTCACCGATGGCGGTCACTATATCCTCGATTGCGCCTTCGGCCCGCTCACACAACCAGAGATACTCGCGGCGCAGATCAAGGCGACCGTGGGCGTCGTCGAGCATGGCCTCTTCATTGGCCTTACGGAGCGAGTCTTCGTCGGTGGCCCGGCTGGCGTCCAGATCTTTGACCGTCAGCACTAACGCAATGTTTCGCTTGAATCGCCTTCAAGCCAGCGTGCCACCTTCGCTTGCCATCGTGGGTTGATTGACTGGCCATCGAGGAAGGCGTCAAGCGTATGGACGTCGAGCATGATGATGTCGGCCACATCTGCTACCGACATGCCGCGGGCGCGCATCGCCGCACGCAACTCAACGCGCAAGGTTAGCGCCTGAGCGTCGGCCACCCGCTTCATTTCACCCATCGAAGGCGGTCGCTTGACGCCGTGCTCTCGCCGCTCCATCTCCGCACCCCTCGGAAAACCGTATCTCAGAGCATGGTGGCCTAAGCGAGCCCTTTCGCCTGCGCCGTTCTGCGCACCAGTTCGACGAAGTCTGCGCTGAGACTCGCTCCTCCCACCAGCGACCCGTCGATCTCGGGGGTCGCGGCGAAATCGGCAACGTTTGCCACAGTGACACTCCCGCCGTACTGGATGCGAATCGCTTGTGCCGCATCCGCTCCGTACATTTCGCCGACGAGCGCACGAATGATCGCCGCCACGTCCGCGGCGTCCTGCACGGTCGCCGCACGTCCGGTACCGATAGCCCAGACGGGCTCGTAGGCCACGATGAGATCGCGTATGCGTTCACGCGGCAGGTCACCAAGACTTCCACGAATCTGTGCGGTGATTACACGCTCCGTGAGGTTCGCGTCGCGCTCCTCAAGACGCTCGCCCACGCAGACGATAGGTTTGAGGCCATGGTTAAAGGCGGCACGCGCCTTCTTGTTCACAAGCTCATCTGACTCGCCGAAGTAGGACCGCCGTTCAGAATGGCCCAGGATGACGTAGTCGCAGAGGCCATGCAACATCGTGGGGGAGATTTCGCCGGTAAATGCGCCCTTCTCCTCGAAATACATGTTTTGCGCGCCCAGACGGACCTCGCTGCCGGCGACAACAGAGTGTACCGCCGGGATCGAGATCGCCGGCGGGCAGATAACGCGTTCTACAGTGTGGACGGCATTCAACCCCTCCAGGATTGAGCGAGCGAAGTCCTGCGCGGCGCTCGGCCCGTAGTGCATCTTCCAGTTTCCGGCGACGATTGGCGTGCGGGCCGGAGTCATCGCGCTTGTCATGAGATCCACCTTCCTGGAAGAACGCAGCGCTCAGTGTTGCCTATATCGGTTGCGCAGGCTGCTGAGCAATCTCTCCAATGCAACAGACGTCGGGCACAGCAGCCTAAACCGGCCCTCACCCTGATGGAACCTCAGGGGTGTGACGGATCCCGTGTCGCGAGCGCATCACGGTCGGAGAGCGCAGCAACGCCCGGTAAGGTTCGGCCCTCAAGAAACTCAAGGGAAGCGCCTCCGCCGGTCGAAACATGCGTGAAACCCGCCGCTACTCCCGCGGCCTCCACGGCGGCAGCCGAGTCGCCACCGCCGACAATCGTCGTAGCGCCCTCAGAGGTGCGTTCCACAAGTATCGCAATGAGCGCGTCGGTCCCACGCGCGAAGGCGGGGAACTCGGCGACGCCCATCGTGCCGTTCCAGAACACGGTCTGCGCGTCGGCCAGCACCTCGCCAAACGCCACCAACGTTTGCGGGCCGATGTCGAGGATGCGCCAACCGTCCGGCACCTGGTCCGGTGTGGTGATGATTCTTTCGGCATCTGCGGCGAAACGGTCGGCCACGACCACATCCACTGGAAGAACGAGGCGTTTGCCCGCGGCCTGGGCCTTCGCCAAAAGACGGCGGCCCTCATCTAACTTGTCGTCCTCGACAAGAGAGTCCCCAACGGAGAGACCATTTGCCTTGAAGAAAGTGTTCGCCATGCCACCGCCGATAAGCAGGGAATCGGCAATATCAATCAGCCTGTCGAGTACCGCAATCTTGTCGGAGACCTTCGCTCCTCCTGAGATTGCCACGAGTGGACGCTTAGGATCGTCGAGTGCGGCGCCAAGAAACCTGAGCTCCTTTTCCATCAGCAGCCCCGCGACGGCAACCGGTATGAAGTGCGTCACGCCTTCGGTGCTGGCGTGAGCGCGATGTGCCGTGCCAAATGCATCGTCGACGTAGATATCGCCGAATGCCGCGAGTTGCTTCGCGAAATCGAGATCGTCGGCTTCTTCCTCGGCATGGAAGCGCAGGTTCTCCAGCAGGAGGACATTCCCAGGCTGCAGCGCGGCCACCGACCGCTCCACCTCTGGCCCCGTGCAGTCGTCTGCGAATGTCACGGGCCTTTCGAGCAATTCACCTAGGCGGGCGGCGACGGGCCTCAAGCTCTCCTTCGGGTCGCGCTTACCTTTAGGGCGACCCAGGTGGCTCATCAGCACGACCGAGGCGCCGTTATCGAGCAAATAGCGAATTGTCGGCAGAGAGGCGCGGATGCGTGTGTCGTCTGCAATGTGCCCCTGGCCGTCGAGCGGCACATTGAAGTCCACACGCACAAGTGCCCGCTTGCCCCGCACGTCGATGTCGCGGACCGTGGCCTTGTCCATGCTACAGGCGCTCCCCGACGAACTGCGTCAGGTCGGCGACGCGACTGGAGTACCCCCACTCGTTGTCGTACCAGGCGATCACTTTGAGGAAGTTATCACCGACGAGCATAGTAGATTGGCCGTCGATGATCGACGAGTGCGAGTCGCCGCGAAAGTCCGAAGAGACAAGTGGCTCATCAGTGTAGTCAAGGATGCCGTGCATCGCGCCGCTCGCCGCTGCCTTGAATGCGTCATTAACGCCGTCGCGAGATGTGCCTTTGGCAAGAATTGCGACGAAGTCCACCACGGAGACCGTCGCCGTTGGGACGCGAAGCGAGAATCCGTCAAACTTGCCTTTGAGCTCCGGGATCACCAGGGCAAGCGCCCGGGCAGCGCCCGTAGTCGTCGGGATGATATTCTGCGCGGCGGCACGGGCACGGCGCAGATCGCTGTGCACGACGTCGAGGATACGCTGATCATTTGTGTACGAGTGGACCGTGGTCATCAGGCCGCGCTCTATGCCAAACGAATCGTTGATCACCTTGGCGGCGGGCGCCAGGCAATTTGTCGTGCAGGACGCGTTGGAAATGATGTTGTGCTTGGCGGGATCGTACGTATCTTGATTGACGCCAAGGACCAGCGTGATGTCCTCACCCTTGGCGGGCGCGGATATGATTACCTTCTTGACGGTATCTCGCAGGTGGGCGGCGGCCTTGGCGCCATCGGTGAAGAATCCGGTGCTCTCTATCACGATCTGCGCGCCGACGTCTCCCCAGGGAATCTGCGCGGGGTCGCGCTGGGCAAAGACCTTGATGCGGTTGCCATTAATCGCGAGATCGTTGGCGTCGACAACCTCAACGTCGCCATTAAAGCGACCATACGTCGAGTCGTAGCGAAACAGATGTGCGTTTGTAGCAGTATCGGTGATGTCGTTGATGGCGACGACTTCAATCGCTCCTGGATGACGCTCAAGAATGGCTTTCAGACTTTGTCGACCAATGCGGCCAAAGCCGTTGATGCCTACGCGAATGACTGCCATAGAGTGGTCGCCTCCTTCTTAGCGTGAGTGAGGAAACAGTCCTCCGCGCCCGGCCACACTGTCGAGCGCGACGCAACGTATCGGCGTGCGGGCGTATCTCCCATTTGCCAGCGCGAATTGTATCACGCATACATGGGGCAAAGCCCGCCTGTGAGCTACAGCTGAATGCCAATTGCACATCCACATGCCCGACGTGCCGCGTCCGCTGGGTTGACGCGCTGGCGGCCCTCGGCGTACAATGGCGTCCGCGGGCCGATTCCTCGTCCCGCAATGCCTCACTCGGCGCATTCGTCTAGCGGCCTAGGACGCCGCCCTCTCAAGGCGGAGACCACGGGTTCGAATCCCGTATGCGCTACCAAAGGGAGCTCCCGCACAACGGTGGGAGCTTTTTTTCGCCTTGAATTCAGTATCTGGGGCACGCGAGCTTCGGCCCCGATTGGCTCCGCTGGCTTGGTGACAGCATAACTGCCAGCATAACTGCCCTGGTGCGCACACCTCATCGCAGTAGGCCATTCGCGCTTGGACTGCGTGAGACTATCTTCGTCTAGCAACCCGTACACATCGGCGACCTCGACACTTCCACTCAAAGCCCCCAACGATAGCTGTTCCGCTGTAACGTGCCCCAACTCAGACTCCACGATGACGCGCGGTCGGCACAGCGGGCGAATTATCCATCATGGCGCTCGGCTGATGCTGGTGTCGCGAACCGGCAAGGAAGCATGAGCACTCAGGCGGCACGAGCCCCTTCGACCAAACTGAATGCTGATCGCGTCGCTATGACGCGTGTGAGCTGAAGGCCGGCGGCGGCGTACAACTGGCCATACTCCTCCTCTGTGCGTTGGCGCCCCCCAAGCATCACCAACATCTGCAGATCGAGGAACTTCACGGGTGCCGGGTCATTGCCGGGTGGGATCAGCGCCTCGATGACCAAGACCTTGCCATGCTCCGACATCGCCTCGGCACAGGCGCGCAGAATGGCGACGCCACGCTCATCATCCCAGTCATGGATGATCTGGCGGAGCAGGTAAAGGTCGCCCGTGGGTAGCGGTGGAACGAAGAAATCACCACCCACGCGCGAACAGCGCGCTGCCACGCCCGCTGCGTCCAGCGTTGGCATCGCACCGTCTACCACGTGCGGTTGGTCAAAGAGGACACCGCGCAGCCCAGTATGGGCCTGCAGCACCGCAGCGAGGAGCGCGCCATGCCCGCCACCCACATCCACGACAACGCCGGTGGCGGGAAACGCGTAGGCGCTGACGACCGCGGCAACCGATTGTGCCGTGTTCACGCTCATGGTCCCATTGAACACGGCGTTCGCGTCGGCGTGTTGGGCGAGATAGTCGAAATGCGCCATCTGATAGACGTGATCAAAGGCCGGAGCGCCCGTCCGCACTGAATACGACAGGTCGCCCCACGCCCGATATGCTTCTCCACCGTGAAAGAGGGCCGGCGCGCGCATCGAGAGCGGGTGATCGGCGCGCAATACGTCTGCCAGCGGGGTCAGCGCAAAGCGCCGAGGTGTGACCTCGGAGAATACGCTAAGGCCGGCCAGGGCGCGCATCACGCGATACAGCGCATCCGGCTGCACGTCTGCAGCCTTCGCCAGCTCCTCGACCGTCTGTGAGCCGCCCACCAGCAGGTCGGCGATGCCCAGATTGGGCGGCGACAGCGAGCAACTGGGTTACCCGATAACCATTCAGTAGTTGCAGTATGGTCGCTTGCTCTGTAGGTGGCGCGGCAGCCGTGCTGGGGGGTGGCTCTGCCATCGATGGACCGCCTTTCCTCGTGCGTGTTCATGACCATGTCGCCGCTTAGTCGTAGAAGAACCGCGAGCGAAGCGATGGCGTCCACCTACGTGCGACGGCGATGGTGCGTGAATGCATTCTACCTCGTCCGCATCCTGTCCACCGCATATGCAGCGACGGCGAAGGCGGTATGAAGCGCTGCCAGAACTCGCCCACCGTGCAGAAGAGGCCGAGTAGACTCACGGCGATACCTCCCTCCAGACTTGACGCGTTTCGGTACACCGCGTCATAGCCAATCGAAGATACCTCTCTAATCCCAAACTGACTATCGTTACCAATGCAGAGGTAGCCCGTCACAAGGTCAGATTGTGTGACGTAGGGCCTTAGGGGCAGGTGGCTGCAGCGTGCAACGAATTCGCATTCTAGAGATCGTCGGGAACGCCGACGGTGGCGGTACGAAATGTGTGTCGCGGATCGTTCAACACCTCGACCCCGAGCGCTTTGAGATCCTAGTCATTTCGCCCGCTTCGCCTTGGCTCGCCGAGGTGTGCGCACGGCACCGTGCGCGCTACCTGCCCCTGCCTATATCCAACAGCCGCCTCAATCTGAAGCAATATCGCGAGCTCGCCGAAATTGTCGCGCGTGAGCGGCCCGACATCGTGAGCGCGCACGGAACTCGCGCGGCATGGTATGTACTGCGGGCGCTCGGAGGAATTGGCCAGAAGCCAAAATTGATGTATAGCGAGCACCTCTTTTCATTCGATGCTCGTCGGAGTGTTGCGCGGTTTCCTTGGATGCTCATCGAACGCTCCATCTGCCAGCATGCCAATGCAATGGCATTCGCGTGTCGCGAGAATGCAAGGCTCGCTGAGTCGCGGGGATGGATCGCTTCGGAGCGGATCGCGATGCGTCATTATGGAATAGAGCTCGACGACTTCACGGGCCAAGCGCGCGACCGCTTGACACGAACAGCACTGGGCATCCCAAACGATGCTCCTCTGATCGGCACCGTCGGCCGGCTCATTCCTCAGAAGGGCATGCGCTACCTGCTGGATGCCGCGTCCAGGGTCATCGCGCAACAACCCAGCGCTATGCTGCTCATCGTTGGCGATGGCGAACTACGTGAGGAACTCGAATCGCACAGCCATCGGTTAGGCATCCACGAGCACGTGCGATTCGTTGGGGCTGTCCGGCACCCCTGGCGCATCTTGGCAAACTGCGACGTCATCGCCTTTTCTTCCCTTTTCGAGGGATTGCCGCAGACGTGCATAGAAGCGCTCGCCATCGGTATGCCGGTCGTGGCGACGCGCATGAAGGGAACGTCCGAGCTCATTCGCTCCGGACAAAACGGTTTGTTGGTTCCCACCCGAGATGCGCGCTCACTGGCAGGGGGCATCCTAGAACTGCTGAACGACCCGGAGTTGCGAAGGCGGTTCAGCGAAGCCGGTCCGTCGGCCGTCAGTGAGTACAGGACCGAGTGGATGGTGGCGCGCTATCGCGATGTCTACGAACGACTGGCCACGGCACCAAGGGCGAACTGGCATGCGGCGACATCCACGCCGGTGTAACAACGCGAGTTATCTCATAAGCTGAACCGACCGAGCGGTGCAAATTGATGAATATCTGCCAGCCAACACGGTCACGTGCCGCCGTGCGTGTCATCTCTCGTTTCGAGATACGGGCGGCGCGTACGAGTGTCGGACTGATTGAGTAGTGGCGACGATGCCTAAGTAGGAGTTCCCGATGCGCGTGCTGGTGACCGGTGCCGCGGGGTTTATCGGCTCGCATCTCTCCGAGGAGCTGGCCGCATTAGGGCATGACGTGCTGGGAGTGGACGTGCTCACCGACTTCTACTCCGTCGCCCTCAAGGCGCGCAATGTGAGCCAGCTTGCCGAGCGAGGCGTGCCGGTATTGCCCCTCGATCTGGCCGAGGATGACTTTGGGGAAGTGGTGCGTGGCGCCGAGGTCGTCTATCACTTGGCGGCGCAGCCGGGACTCTCGGCTACCTCCTTCGCAGCGTACGAGCGCAACAATGTGATCGCCACTTATCGCCTGCTGGAAGCGCTTCATGGCTCTCGCAGCTTGCAGGCATTCATCCACGTTTCGAGCTCATCAGTCTACGGCTCTGACGCTAGCGGAGCCGAAGATGCCGAGCCAAAGCCCACTTCGTACTATGGGGTTACGAAGCTTGCTGCAGAGCAGCTCGTGTTGGCGCGGTACCGCGACGCCAATTTCCCCGCGTGTGCCTTCAGGCTCTTCTCTGTGTACGGACCGCGCGAACGCCCGGATAAACTCTTTCCCAAGCTCATCCATAGCATTCTCGATGGGACGGCGTTTCCACTGTTCGAGGGAAGCGAGCTGCATCTGCGCAGCTACACGTTCGTCTCCGATATCGTGGACGGCTTGATCGCGGCGCTCGATCGACTGCACGTCTGCACGGGTGAGATCTTTAATCTGGGGACCGACACGGCGCTGACGACGGGGGAGGGCATTCGTATTGTAGAGGAGATCATGGGGAGGCGAGCGAACATCGTATACCAACCACCGCGGCCAGGCGATCAGGCCAAAACGCACGCGAATATCGCCAAGATACACAGCGCCTTAGGTTACGTGCCGCGAACAACACCGCGCGATGGGACTCGCGCAGACGGTGCGGTGGTTTCGGCGGTGTTATGCGGATGGCTGGGCCACGCGGTGAAGTAGCTGGCGCTTCGATCTTCTATAGATGACAATGAGACGATTGGTACGCCCTGCATGAGGCGGCCAGCGACTAGATTCTGTCTCACGAATGAGGGGGACAAGCGAGCCAGGTCGACTCGGTGGATTGGGCGACACGGGTCATTTGCGCTTCTGGTCTGAATAGTTCAGGCGTCTGGGCCTTCATAACACACCGCTCGATAATATCCAAGTGGGCGAAGCAGCGGAAAATTGCGTCCGTTTCGATTCATCAGACACGCCCTAATCGCCACGCGGCCAACACGTCAGCAATGACCATCGGATAGGGCGACAGCAGTGAAACGTCGGGGGAACTCTTGGTGAACACGCCTGACCCGCGAGTTGCCTCGCGCATCGTGTTCCTGGTCAACGGGCGGGCCTATGGAGGAGCCGAGCAGCATTCCCTCAATCTCGCTTCGGAACTGCGGCGACGGGGACTAAGCGTCTTGATCGTTGCTCCGCCCAACCACTCAATCCACCGTCGAGCGACGGACCGCGCAATCGAGACGCGATCCGCCCAGCTAGGCCTGAGCGAGGGACGTTGGCATGGCACTGCGGGAATGCTGGCCTTCATCAATCCACTGAGTCGCCGTCGAAGTCTTCGCGTGATCGCAATGCTTGCGCGCGAGCAACCAACCATTTTCATGTGTCCTCATCCGCGTGAGCAGATTCTCGCCGCTTGGGTGCGGCAACCGGGGGTCGTGAGCAGCATTTGGGTAGTGCATTCGCCATTTCGCTACGTACTCCATAAGTTCATCCTCCGGCCAGTGTGGCATCGCGCTGCGAGCCAGACCCAGGCGATTGTGACGGTGTCGGCACGCCTAGCCTCCACGCTGCAACTGAAAGGGAGATCTCTGGATAAATTGCGGGTGATACCAAACGCGGTGCCAGAGGCGACGACGCGGGAGCCATCTGTGCGCCGTGAGCCGGACGTCATCGGGACGGCGACGCGCCTAGTGAGGGCTAAAGGTATTCAGTATCTCATCGAGGCGATGCCGGAAATCCTCGCTCGTCGTTCGTCAGCTCGGCTCGACATCGCGGGATCGGGGAGATACGAGCGCGTCTTGCGATGGCACGTGCGACGACTCCGCCTCGGCGATCACGTTCGGTTTCTTGGGCAGGTATCCGATGTGGTTGGCTATCTCAGTTCGCTAAGCGTCTTCGTCCACCCTTCGGTGGACCCTGGCGAAGTCGTGCCGACGGTAATTCTGGAGGCTGCCTCCGCAGGCACCCCGGTGATCGCGAGCTCGATCGCTGGCATACCGGATCAGGTCATTCACGGCAGCACCGGCATCCTTGTCGAGCCCGGAGATTCTGCGGCGCTCGCAGGTGCCGTCGTCGAGTTCCTCGAAAAACCAGAGCTCGCTCGCAAGATGGGGCGTGCGGGCCAGCAACTTGTGCGCAAAGAGTATTCGCTGATACACATGGGAGAAGGCTTCCTCCAAGTGATACGTGAGATTGAACAGAGCAACCTATCAGTACTTCAGCCTGTTGACTGAGGAGAGCATCGGCAACTGCGGACAATCGCGAAGCCAGAATCTTCCGTCGGGTTGACAATTGGGCGCAATCATCCGGTCTGCGTAGGCTGTCGAGGATTCCAGCGTCAGCAGTGCGGAGGCACACCTTCATGACCTTCAGCGCTTATCACGGCCCATCCGCAGGCGTCGCGACGTGGACACGGGCAATACGCTCATTTGGGGAATCTATCGCGCGCCTTCCGGTATTTGAAACGCAGCCTCTCTCGCATGATTGGATGCTCGCATGCGCCTGGCTCGTGTTGCCGGAGGCCAATTTCCGTCCGGTCGTCGAAAGGCATCCTGAGCACTTTGTCTGTTCTACCTCAGGCGAGGTGCCCGACGCGGATTCGTATGCTCTCGTACGTACTGATATGTCAGGTATGTCAGGAGTAAGCGCCGGCGGAAACCAGATAGTGGTCTCAGCGTCGTTGTTATCGGGCTCCATTACGATAGGTGTGCCCCCGACACATCCTGAGCACATCTTCTACTCAACACAGTCCAGTGCGCTGTACTTCGGCAACGACCTGCGTGCGATACCGTGCCCCGGCGGTAGGACGCTCGACGAGTGTGGGGTATTCTCGTTGCTGCAATATGGCGCGATCGTCCCGCCATTTACCCTGTTCGAGCGTGTCTCGCGGGTGCCTCCTGGCTATCGGCTTGAAGCTACCCCAACCGCCGGCGGCCACATGGTCATGCCATCACCAAGTTATGCAGACTCGGTACATACGGGCGACATAGATGATCCAGGGCGTGAGATTCTGAAGGTGCTCGACCAGAACCTTTTGGGCGTGCCACGAGAGACGCTCCTATTCTTCAGCGGTGGTGTGGATTCAGCGCTGCTGGCCTCCCGCGCACTCGAAGTCGGTCGCGAAGACATCCGCCTGGTGAATCTTGCGTTCGGCGATGATGACCTCGAAGGAACACACGCTCTCCGCATGGCAGCGGCTCTAGGGATGCCATGCAACCAGGTCAAGGCCACCTCCGCCGACTTCATCGCGGTGCTCGACCGTATAGGGCGAGATTACTGGTTTCCCTTCGGCGATCTCTCTGTCCTTCCAACCAATGTTCTGCTGCACACCGTTACGCAATCGGCAGCGATGCCGGGGGCTGTGCTCGATGGCACGGGGGCCGACGGGGCCTTCGGCGTCGGCATGAAATACACGTCATGGCGGCGCGTTTACGCATCGCCCAGCATCGCGCGACAGGCCATGTCTGGAGCCTACAATGCGTTTCAACTTTGGCGCGCGGGTAGGCCCGCAGCTCGCCTCGCGCGCGTTTGCCGTCGCAGTGTGCAGATGTCGCTGTATGAGTCTGCCGTGATGGCGCTGAACTCGTTTGACGGCATCGCGTACGCCATCCCGTCTGGAGTGCGCGAAGCAATCGGCGCGGCCTCTCGACGCTATTTGGAGGGGTTCAGCGCGGGACTCTGCGCGGAAGAGCGAATGAGTTTGCTGGATCTCATGTTCGTCTGCGCGGGGAGATACGCCTCCAAATCCTCTAGCCCTTTGATCGCTCAGGGGATAAAGCCCGTCTACCCTTTCCTCGAACCCACGATGATTCGACTCAGTTCATCGCTTTCCTGGGAACAGAAGTGCCCGCGAGGTGAAGCTAAAGGCGTCCTCAAGTCGCTATTAGCGAATCGAGTCCCACAAGACCTCGTGTATCGTGCCAAGAGCGGCTTTGCGCCGCCGCACGAGAACATTTTCGCGCTACCTGCTATGCAGTCCTATTTACAGGACGTGGTGCTGTCTTCTCAAAATCAGCTTCGTAACTACGTGAACCTACCCATGATCCGTACAATGGTCAACCGTGCAAGGCGACCAGGCGTCCTGTCGCTCGAAGCGTGCGAGTTCCTGTGGACGCTGGCTTTCGCGTCTGGCTGGTTGCACACGGCGCCAAGCCTCGCAATGCACCCAGCGGAGATGTGAAGCTGCCGAGGGCAAAAGGGACCGTGCTTGCAGCGGCAGCCAATAATCTAACGACCTGCGTTGCCATCAGAAAACCTCGCCAAGCGTCCGCGCGACACTGCGGACCTCAACTCCAGAATCGTTACTGCCTTGCTCGACCTGCGTTCCTGTATGTGACACTTCTCACCGGTCGAACGGTGCAATTCATGGTCGTTGGCGTGAGATTGGGTAGTCCCCATGGATGTGTTTGCGGGCCGCAGCTCGAGTCACTCACCTGAATCTCCCGTCTCGAAGGGTGAGGCTGGTCACCGCAGTGGCGACGGAAAGCCATGCTGCGGAGTGGTCGGCTGATACCGGGTACGGCATTCACGCGGATGCGTTTCGCGAACCACCTGCCGCTTATTTTCTCTCCAAACGGTTCCTTGATATCGTTTGCTGTATCCCGGCCATTTTCATCCTGCTCCTGTTGCTAATCCCCATCGGACTGCTCGTGTTTCTTGAGGATGGCTGGCCTCTGCTGTATCGTGGGGAAGCCATCGGTATGAACGGCAAACCGTTCTACGTATACAAAATCCGCACCATGCGGCGCGACGCGGACACTTATTTCGACAGCCATGCGGAGCTACGAGCAGCTTACTTGGAAAACTACAAGCTTTCCGAGGATCCACGCGTCCTGCGCATCGGGAACTTCTTGCGCAAGACGAGCTTGGATGAATTGCCGCAAACGTTCAACGTCCTACGTGGGGACATGACGTGGGTCGGCCCGCGCTATGTGCGGCCAGCGGAACTCGAACGGTACGGTACCTTCTCTCCGTTACGGCTGAGTATGCGGCCCGGCATTACCGGTTTGTGGCAGGTTTGCGGGAGGTCGAATCTACCGTATCCATTGCGGGTTGTGTACGACCGGACCTATTATTTTCAGCGGTCGCTCAAAACGGACATCGCCATCCTTCTCGCCACCATTCCCGCCGTTTTGCGGCGCGACGGTGCTGTGTGACCAAAATGCTCTATTACTTGAATGCATGAGATAATTAGGCGGATCGAAGACGTTGCCTGGGCGTGGAGCGCGCTACAGTGCACACCATGTACCTCGTGAGGGGCTGCGCGGGATGCGGAGATAGGCATTGCGGGTACTCTACGTGACGTTTGCCCCGTCCACTCCACCGTGTCGCCAGCGCATTCGATCGCTGGCGGCAACCCTGCGAAGCGACGGTGATCAGTTACTTGTGGCGGTGGCGCCTGCTACACTTCGGCCCGAGGACGCTTCGGACGCAGACGCGTTCGGCCTGGAGTACGTGTTCGTGGTGACCGGAAGCGGTAGAAGAGTGCGCTCTGCCAGCGGGTGGCGCCGGTTACTGACGAGTTTTCGTCCAGGCATCGTCCACGTGGGCGCGGATGTTCCGCTTGAGGACGCCCGCACCTTGGTGCGAGCGGCGCGACGTGCAAGCGCCGAAGCGATCGTCGAAGTGAACCCAGAGCATGCGGCATTTGGCGTCGCACCCGAAGAAGGACAACAGGGGCTCGGTCGTGCGGTCTATCAATGTGCCACGCAGGTGGTGTGCCTTACCACAGACGCCGCATCCCATCTGAGCCAGGCATTTGGCGTACCGCTCGCGCTCATCACTCCTCTCATCAGGCGACCTGTCGAGCGACCCGAAGCCACGCCCTCAAGCCACCAGACGCTCGCCGTACTCTGCGATGAAACCGACATTGCGAGCGTCAACTTTGCCGTTCGTCTTCTCACACCTATTCTGCTCGCCCACGATACTCTGCACTTGGTCTTCGAGACAGATGCACGGCGCGTCGTCCAGGCAGCGACAGCGAACCTACCCGAAGAGGTGCGCGCCCGAATCGCTCTACCGAATCGGCACGTGGATTGGCTCAACTTGCTGGGAGGGGCAGCAGGCGCCATCGTGTCACAGGGCGACGGTGTCGCCATAGGACGAGTCGGCGCAACGCTTGTGACAGGCATGCCGGTTGTCATGCCCAGCGAGTTCCTCGCTCGGCTGGGCGATCTGCGCGATCAGCACTGGCCAGGGGTGATCGCGGTGCCGAACGGCGACTTCCAGCAAAGTGCTCAGGCAGTCTTGTCACTACTCGATGACACTGGCGCGGATGCAGGGATGTCGGGCACGATACTGGCGGCGCGCGAACTGCATGAGGCTGAGCGACTCGCCTGGCTCTACCGTGCTGTACTCCTTCGAGCGGGTCGTTCGCGCAATGCCTCAACGACCACTCGCTCGACGACTCGCATGTCCGATGCGCGTGAGGGGGTGAGCGCGACGAAGGCGCGGTAGCTGATGGTCCGCTCGGCTGTGGAGGTTACTCGGCGGCGTACCTGGCGTTGGACAGAATGTAGCCCTTCTTGTTTACGTCGTGGGCGCCAGATGTTGCCGTCGCTACTCACCCAGGCACGTTCACAGGTTTCACGAGGTTGGGCGGTGGAGGATGGTGGATACCATGCGCATCGCGCTGGTGCATGACTACGTCGTACGGTTGCGTGGGGGCGAACGCATTTACCTGGCGCTTGCACGCATGTTCCCCGACGCTGACTGCTTTGCGTTGGTCGGAGGCCGGCGCTGGCTGCCCACCGAGGCGCATGCGCCCCGTATACGGGTGTCGCCCCTGCGCTTCGTGCCTGGGTCCGCAGCGTATTACCGTTCGCTGCTGCCGCTCTACCCCATCGTCGCGCGCAACCTCGACCTGCGCGACTATGACGTTGTAATTAGCAGCAGCAGCGGTTTTTGTCATGCGGCGCGCGTGGCGGGTAAGCATCTCTGCTACTGTCACACGCCCCTCCGCTATGCGTGGACCGAATACGAGGCGACTATCGCGTCGCAGCAATCTCGGCTCAAGCGCGCTGCACTCGGCTGGACGCTGAGGTACGCCCGCCGCGCGGATTATGCGGCGGCACAACGTGTGACGCGATACGTTGCCAACTCTACAGCCGTGCAGCAGCGCATCGCCCGTTTCTATGGGCGCACCAGTACCGTTGTCCATCCGTTTATTGACGTCGCTCATTTCCGACCGAGCCAACCGGCAGCACGGCGAGGTCGAAGAGCATTCTTCCTTACCGTCTCACAACTCCTCCCATACAAGCGGGTGGATCTCGCGGTCGAGGCCTGCACGCGCCTGGGAATGCCGCTTGTTGTCGTCGGCACCGGCCCTGAACTGCCACACCTCAAGAGCATCGCCGGCCCAACTGTGCGTTTCGTTGGCTGGGTCTCGCGCGAGGAGTTGGCGCGATTGTACGCCGAGTGCGACGCATTCGTGCAGTGCGGCGAGGAAGATTTCGGCATATCTGCGCTTGAGGCGCAGGCGTCGGGCCGACCAGTCATTGCGTATGGCGCAAGCGGCGCACTTGATACCGTTCGAGACGGCATCACTGGTCGGCTTTTCTTCGCCCAATCGGCGGATACACTGGCCGACACCTTGCGCGCCTTCGACGCGGATCAGTTCGACGCCGCAGCTATCCGCGCCCATGCCGAGCGGTTTGACGAAGCGCACTTCCGGGAGGGCATCACTCGTGAAGTGAGCGCACTGTTGAGTGTACAATCAAGCACCGCCGCCGAGGATTCGGGAGACTCTCGCCTGATCGCCTCACTCGATGGACGTCTTTGACGTCGTCGGATTGCCTCACTGAGCGGCGGTACGTTACACTCGCCTGGTAGTCAACATTACAGGGAGTAGGATCGACGATCGATGACCAGCGAAGTCACCATCTCCCCACAGATTGCAGAAGATGCCTCCCTTGGCGCGCTGCGCGGACGTGGTGGCGAACATGAGCAATCACTGGGAGAGGCCAGCGGCCGAGGAAGGACATTGGTCTCGGGCCTGGCGAAGGTGGTCGAGTGGTTGTTGTACATCTTGCTGTTCATTCTTCCTCTAGATCCCTATCTCACGCTGCCTGGCCATAGTTCCGGCCTATTTCTTTCCCAGTTGCTCCTCTTCGAGGCATATGTTGTTCTCGCGCTCACCGTCGTGGTGGCACGGCTGGTGGGCATGCCTTCACCATTTGTCTTGCGGTGGACCCAATTCGTGCCGTTGGGGCTGGTGGTGTGCGCCGGACTACTCTCCCTCGTCGGAGCGGCACATCGGGGAGTGGGGATACGCGATGTAGCGAAATATGCCTGCTACCTCGGCATCTTTGTGCTGGCATGCGCAGTGAGCGGGCGGCCAAACGTCCGTATGAGAGCGTTTGTCAGCCTCGTGCTTGGGTTTGGCTTCGTACTTGCATTCGGGTTCATCGGAATCGCGCCCAGTTTGCCAAACCTGGGTCGTGCCCTGCTCAACGTCCAACAAGTTCCTTCATATGTCACCAACACTGCCCACCTTCGAGCGGCATCTACATTCCGTTACTCCGACGAATTCGACGGCTACCTGCTGTTACTCCTCCCGATATTCATCGCGTTCACCTACAAGTTCCCGGATCGGCTTGTCCAGCTGGGATTGGGTGCGCTGACGCTAGTCGGCTGTCTGCTTGTCTTTCTGACCTACACGCGATCGGCGTACGTCGTCGCTGCCGTCGTCATTCCCGTCCTACTGCTCTTGCTCGTCGGCAACCGGGTAGCCATCGTTGCGTCGATCGGTGCGGCGCTGGTATTTGCGAGCGCGGTACTCGTCGATCATCAACTGAGCGCGAAGTTGCTCTCGCTATTTGAGACGTCGACCTCAGGGACTGCAAGCAGGCTGTCGATCTGGCAGTGGGCGCTGCAGGGCTTCGCACAACATCCGCTTTTCGGCTTGGGGCCACGGCATCTGGAGTTCCAATCCGGCGCGCCCTGGTCAGACCTCTATCATGGTCGGCGTGAGAACAACGCTGAAAATAGTTATCTGAACGTGCTCGTCGACATCGGCATTGTGGGCCTGCTCGCGGTGCTGGCGGCCATCGTCGGAGGCATACGGCGCGCGCTCGCCGCGCTGCGACGCAGCGAGTTCTGGCAGGATCAGGCTTGGTCCGCCGGCACAGTGGGTGGCATGCTCGCGATTCTACTCGATGCGACGATCCACCCGACATTCTATAGTTGGCAGGTGACGGGATTGCTCTGCGCGCTGGTCGGACTTACCAGCACCTCATTGTACTACCCACGCAGCATGCCACTTGCCGACGATGCCGCTGCCGCAGCGGATCCGTCGGACGTGTATCGTCCGTCGTCGATCGCGACGGTGCCTTTGACCCGTGAACTCACCGCTCGGGTGGTGTTTCTGCTCAACAGCGATGGCTTTGGCGATGCGCAGCTCGCGGCGCTTAACGTGGCGACAGAACTGCAGGCTCAAGGCTGCCGGGTGCTTGTCGTCTGTCCTCCGAATGCAACCGAACTACTTGGTCGAGCCCGCGCGGCCACTGTACCAACTCTCAGCGCTCAGATGGGCATCAGTTTGGGACGTTGGCGTGGCTACCTGGGGACACTCACCTTTCTGCTCCCCTGGACACACCGGCGCTTCAATGACCTGGTGGGCGAGCTGGCCGCGCAAGAGCCGAGCTTCTTCGTGGCGCCATTCTTGCGCGAGCAACTGCTCCTTACGAAATTGCGCGGGAGCCGGGCCGTACGCGCGGTGTGGATGCTCCAATCCCCCTTACGCTATCTGCCGCACCGTCTATTGCTCAGCGAGCTGCAGGCACGCCTTGCCCGCAGGGCCACGATGATCGTCGCGGCCTCGCACCATCAGGGGGCCGAATGGCATCGGGCCGCGCTGACCTCCTCGCGGGTGGTCATCATCCCTGACGGCGTTCCGGCAGATCACTTCGTGCCGGCAGGACCTCCGCTGCTCCAGGAATCCATCCCAACGGAGAGATCCATCGGATTCGTGTCTCGCCTTCTCAAAGGAAGCGGCGCGCAATTCCTCATTATGGCCCTGCCGCGCATCCTGGAGCGGCATCCCACTACTCACGTTCATATCGCGGGCACCGGTTCCTACGAACGGAGCCTTCGGCAACTTGCCCGACGTTTGGGCGTGGAGGATCACGTCTACTTCCTCGGCCCTGTCGCCGATACGGCGGCGCTGCTGCGAAGCTTCGACGTCTTCGTGTTCCCCGCAACCGATCTCGCCGAGCCATTGCCCACGATTATCTTGGAGGCAGCAGCGGCGGGCGTGCCGGTGATTGCAAGCGACATGCCTAGCCTAAGCGAGGCGATACTTAACGAGCGGTCTGGCGTCCTGGTACCGCCGGGCGATGCAGCGTCGATTGGCATCGCCGCGAACATACTGCTAGACGATCCCGCGTTTGCCCGCTCGATGGGCTTGGAGGGCCGTCGCTACGTACAGGCACGATACGCTCTCCCGTCGACGGTACGCGCATTTCGCCGGGCGCTGATCGAGACCGAGGTACTGAACACCGAATTGCCCGCGGAGGGGATTTCGACGACCGGTATCATTCGGGTCGTGCATCGGAAGCGGTTTCTCAGCCATACTGCGCTGTTTCTAATGAGCAAATTGCTCTCTGCCTTGGCGACTGCGGTGTGGACCGTCCTGGCCGCGGGTGTGCTGTCGCAGACGTCCTTTGGGGATCTGATGCTGGGAATGGGGGTACTCGACATTGGCGCGGCGCTCACCGACGTGGGCCTGACCACGGTCGCAACGCGCGAGACCGCTCAAGCGGATGACCGCGAGTTGCCGGCGCTTATCGCAAATCAGATCTTCATACGCGTCGGATTGGGCTGCGCCGCGGCACTGGTGACCGTCGGCGTCACGGCGTTCTTGCCGTTCAGCACAAATGCGGAGTCGTTGCTGCGCATTCTCGGCCCATGCCTGGTGTTTTCCGCCCTGTCCTCGCTGTCACTCGTATTTCGCAGCCGTGGATCGCTCTGGCCGATCGTGGTCGTAAGTTGCATAGCCTCGTTGACCGGCATCGGCCTCGCCGTCGCGTTGGCTATCCAAAGTGGAGATGCCGTCGCGTTCGCCTGGGTGCGGCTCCTTACTGTAGCGTTCTCCGGAATCGCCACACTCGTGCTGCTGCTCGTGCGATTCAGGCCCCGCCTGACACTCCACCTGCGGGCAGTCTGGAGGCTACTGGTATCCGCGCTACCGTACGGTCTCTCGCTTGCGTTGGTGTACCTCTACTATCGTATCGACGTGCCGATGTTGGCGCTCCTGGGCGGCAGCGATGAAGTCGCCGTGTATACGAGCGCCTACCGTATCCTCGATGTGCTGACATTGCTTCCGGCGGCGGCATCTGCCATCGCGCTCGCTGAAATGGCGAAGCTGGCAAAAGTGGGGGAACGGAAACGGCTGGTGCATTTCGCGCAGCAATACCTAGAACTGGCTTTCGTGGCAGGACTCTTCATCGGGCTCGCGCTGAACCTCACCGGCCCCCAAATCCTGCAGGTGTTGTATCGAGGTCGCTACGACACTTCGCTGCCGGTATTCCGCATCCTTGCGTGGGCTGCAACCGCGACGCTTGTCACCAACGTCTTCCTGCCCGTGATCAGCGCGCTGGACAAGCGACGCGTGCTCGTTATCGTGAGCGCCGTCGGACTCGTGGTCAATGTCGGGGTCAACTTGGTGCTGATTCCCACGTTGGGTCCCGTGGGTGCGGCATTCGCGACGTTGCTCACCGAGTTTGTGGTCACGATATGTTATGCTACTGTGGCTTTCTGGCACCTCGATTGGCTACCGCAATGGCGAGTGTTGCTCGCCGCTTTCACGGCTACACTTGCCGGCCTCGTCGGCCAACTCGTCCTGAAGTACACTGCGGCGCCATGGTGGTTGGCGGCGGCGATCGTGCTGGTGATGTGGAGCGGCCTCCTCGTTCTGCTCGCGCCCAAGTGGGTAGGCGGGCTTCTGCGCCCTTCTGGCGCGCTGAGACGCCGGAATTCAGGGGTGACGACACCGCTCTCCGAGGAGGCACGTGAACTCGCTCGCATGGAGGCCGAGACGCTACGATGACGGTACTGCCGGGCTGGCGAAACATGCTCCCCAGGCGGAAGCGAGGGCAATAGGTGCAGATTGCGGCGGAGCCTCAGGTTCCAGCGAAGAAGGTCACGCGCCGGGGCCGAGACGTACTCCTGGCACGCTGGCTGCTGCTGACGATCATCGCTCTCAACGTCCTGGGCATGAGCGGTCTCTGGCTGTTCGAGACCTTTGTCTCGGCACATGCCGCGGTGAACGACCTCCAAGTGCAGGTGGACAGCCTGACCAAGTCGTTCGGCCCGGAGGACGTGCTCAGTGAGGATAAGCTCACGACCTACGCGGCCAACCTCACTGCCGCGGATCAAGACATTCACAAATTGGACTCACTCCTCCCATTTCAGGGCGCGCTCAGTCCCCTACCGACCATTCATCACATGCTCGCGCTGGCGGAGGATTTGATTGCCGTCGGCCAACAGGGTATCGCGATGGCGAGCCTGTTGCGGCCAGAGCTTCAGGCTCTGTTGCTGAGTGTCGCTAAACCGCCGACCGGAACGGATGTCTCGGCCCCGCCCGCTCTGACCACGGAAGTCCTCGCCTCAGTGACGCAGCACCTCAATCAGGCGCTTACGGCATGGGAAAGCTCGCAGGCGGAGCGAAGATTGGTGCGACCCAGCGATCTCAAGCTCATTCCCGTTAAGAGCATCGGCACGTACCTGAGTAAGCTGGACCGCATCGCACCGAAGATCAAGGGCGCATTTTCCACCCTAGCATCGCTGCTCGCAAGCGCGCCGACCCTATTTGGATTAGACCATCCGGCGAACTTCCTCCTATTCGACATGGATTCCGATGAATTGCGGGCGACTGGGGGGTACCTAGGCAACTACGCGCTGCTCACCCTGTCACAGGGTCTGCTCACCTCGGGCATTCATCTCCACGATATTTACACACTCGACTGCCCGGCAAGCACGAGCAGTGCGAGCGGCGCCGGTAGCTGTCCCGTACGCGCCAATCCCCCACAATACGCGTGGTTCAAGACGGACGTATTCGCGGACGGCTCCGCGCATTTTGGTCTGCGCGACTCCAATCTCGACCCAGATCTCCCAACGTCCGCCACCTTGATGGCGCAGATGTTTCGCGCGGATGGCGGCCCGGCCGTCGACGGCATAATACTCTTGACCCCCAATTTCATCGCCGATCTCCTGAAAGGCATTGGGCCACTGAGCGTGCCGCAGTTTCACGAGACCATCACTGCCGCGAACCTCAAGGACAAGCTGCATTACTACCATCAGAATCCGCAGATTGGCGAGCAGCTCGGCATTTCTGCCACGGCACTCGGGACGAGCGTCTTCAAGGTGTTCGACGTCCTGCTGAGCAAGGCGCTCACCGCAAAACTCTCCGGCCTCACGATGAAGCAGTTGCTGGCGCTCGGACCAAGCCTGCAGCAGGGACTCGCACAGAAGGACGTACAGTTCTACAGCGCAGATACCACAATCGAATCCTTACTTGAGCAGGCGAACATTGCCGGACAGGTGAGAACCGCTCCCGATTCGTTGTTGGTGGCAGACACTAATGATGGCGCCACCTATGCCAATGCCGATGTGAAGGAGAGCATCGTTGACGCCGTGTCACTCGACGCTCACCTCGGCGCGACTCACTCGCTCACCATCACCTATGACCTCCCAAGCAACGTGCACGGATATACGACCAGCGATCATTACTCCGACTTCGTGCGCGTCATACTGCCCGCAACGGCGCGACAGGCCCAAATCAGCGGAAACTGCACCCGCGAGCCGACGACAGAGGCCGGACACGTCGTGCTTGGCTGCCAAATGTCTCTCAATGTGGGCGGACACATCGTCCTCCACGCAAGTTGGTACACGCCGCCGAGCTCCAGCGGCAACGGCCACGCAGGGGCACCCGCCAGCTATCAGTTCCTACTCCAGCGGCAGGCCGGCTCTCAAGTGCAGACCAGCGTGTCCATCGCGCCCCCACAGGGGTATGCCATCCATGCGTCCCAACCCTCAGTCATCGTGAAAGGATACGCCACGTGGAGCACGGCTCAGCTACTGACGGACACCACGCTGATCGCGTGGCTCAGTTAGCGGGGAGACGTGGTATGCGGTGGCGCCACCGCGAAGTCAGAGCACGTGGGAGCGAGTAGAGATAGTGCGATTAACGCGGCGATCATCCACCGTACTTATCGAGCAGCCTCGGGGCACATTCGCCACGTCAGGACAGGCCTCCCCAAACCAAGTTGCTCATATCACCGACAAGGAGCGATCCCTTGCGCGCGCTACAGCGTACTTCGCGGTTGGGCTCCTCATCAGCGCAGGGTTCTTTCGGATAGCGCTCATATCAAACGGATGGCCGGTGTTCGAGAGCGACCAGGCCATCATCGGCCTTATGGCACGTCACATTTGGCTAAACGGCGAGCACCCACTTTTCTTCTATGGCCAATTCTACATGGGGCCGGTGGAGTCCTACGCGGCGGTGCCGTTCTTCTCCCTCTTCGGCTCGTCCATCTTCAGTCTTAGGTTGGCAATGGTTCCCCTCGTCCTCCTCTTCCTGGCGATCATCTACGTGCTAGGACGTGTCGCCTATGGGCCGGTCGCCGGTGTTTTAGCGCTTGCCTGGCTCGTCTTAGGCCCAACGCTTGCCGTCGACCGCGAGCTGACCACCTTTGGCGGCAAGCAAGAGATGCTCGTGCTAGCCGGCGTGGTCATGCTCTGCGCCTGGGCTCGTCTCAAGCTCTCCGAACGGAGGCCACATGGTCGGCGCGCCTGGTTGACCTGCCTGGCGACCTATGGGCTTCTCGGGGCCGCAAGTGGTCTCGGAGTGTGGTCGGACTGGTTAATCGCGCCCGTGGTGCTGTCGACTCTACTTGTGCTGGCACTCGTGCGTCCGCGCGAACTATTCTTCTGGCCCGCGGCGTTCTTGATAGCGGGGTTCGTGGTCGCCGCATTCCCATTCTTGCAATTCAACTTCGCCCAGCAATTTGCGTCACTCCATCAAGCGCTCTACTTCAGCAACCCCAGCGGAGCCTCATCTCTCTCACGCCTCTCACAACTCCCCATCGCGATCGCTCAACTCGCTGCCATGGACCTGCCGGCGGCGGTCGGTAGCCCGCATGTGTGCGTCCAATCCATGACGGATCTACAGTCCTATCCCTGGATAACTCACCTTGGCCCACTTGGAAGTACTTGCAGCCTCGCCAATATCGCCCTTTCAACCGTCATCGTGGTCCTATTCGTGGTTGCCACGTGGCCTCTGGCGCAAGCGATACGCGCTTCGCTCAGGGGAATTCGCGCACATACGCGCTACCAGTCACCGCGAACGCTCTTCTCTGCAGCCGCCGTGACGCGGCTCTGGCGGAAACTCGATATTCCTCTTTCGGATGAGGTGGCACTCCGCACGGCACAGCTCTGGCTGCGTGGGATTATGATCGCATCCACACTTGCCTGGGTGATCGCGTTCGTGATTAATCCCGCCGACCTGGCCAATCCGTTGACCAAGTCACGCTATCTGGTCCCTGTCTACCTGGGTACGCCAGTCCTCTTCGGAACGCTCTACGAGATGCTGCGTCCCGGTCTCGCCCACCTCCTTCGGCATGCCGCGCCAGCAGTCGCGCGCGTGTCAAGCCCAGATGCTGAGGTGCGGCTTTCCGCGAAGCCGTACTTTACATGGGGCGCGATAGCGCGAGCCTACCTGGCTGGTGCCGCCTTGATCGTGCTGCTCGCGCTAAGCCTCGTGGACGGCTTCGCTATGGCAGCCGACGCTGGGAATACATCACTCTATGCGCTGCCTGAGCCGCCGGCAAGCGCAAAGATCCTTACCTTCTTTGACGCCCACGAGGTCCATACCTTTTACACAGATAGCTACTACACGTGCTACCGATATGCCTTCGAGTCGAATGAGCGTCAGGTCTGCGCGGTGTTGGGCGCCGATGGCCGAGCCGCCCCGCAGATATGGCTCAACCGCTATGCTCCCTATGTTTTAGCGGTGGCGCGCGATCCGCATCCCGCCTATCTGCTTACCGCCAGTACAGGTGAGGCACTAGCTTTCGCAAGCAGCGATCTCCCGCGCATGGGATATAAGCGTGCGGTGGTCAGCGGACGCGCGATCTACTACTTCAGCGACGCCGGGCGGTGATCGAGTCACCACGCCATTGGTATGTAGACGGCAGGCTCAACACGCAGCACGCTGCCGTGCGGTCTAAGCTTGCCTGACACTCCGACAGCGTTTGGAGGCTTCGCCAGTCTGCTGAGGTCGCCCCGCTTCACCATCGCCTACAATACGTCCAAGAGCGCAAGTGTGTCGTCAAGGTCGTTGTTATTGAGCGTGTAGCATGCGTCGACGCAGGCGGCGACGCGGACCGCCGCCTCGGCCACTGCCCTGCGAGCCAGTTGGTTGCGCACGGCTGCCGCTAGCAAGCTGCCGGCCGCCTCGGCGCGTGTCAGTGGGGTCAGCGCACTTGGTTGCGCGGTCTCGCGCGCCATCTGGATGACGACGGAAGGGACCTTGCCGGACTGAGCCCAATGCCCTGGCCTCGAATACCCCGGCACGCCAGCAATCGGCTCTGCCCAGGGAGCGGCTACCCGCGCCTGCACCGCGGGCGTATCCGTATGGAAGCAGCGGGGAAATGTCTGTAGCGCGAGCGAGTCGACATCGAGCACCGTGATGTCATCGCCGTAGGGTCGCCAGCCGCGACGTAGCAGTTCAAGCGAGACTGTCGTTTTCCCGGATCCCGAGGGAGCCACGATGATGAGGGTCGTGGCGGCACGCGTGAGCGCCGCCGCATGGAACACGGCGAAGCTGGCGTTGGCATCCAAGCCCCCAGCTATTGCTTGCCATTCCAGTTGGGTCAGCGCCACGCCCACATCGCTAAATGCCGAAACTTCCACCCCGTTGCACGAGGTGACCCACTGGTCGTCTTCGGCTCTGTACCCCATGTGGAGGGCGAGCGTATCGCAGCGCGCTACAGGCTCATCGACGAGAAATCCGCCGATAAGCGCGGCGAAGCGCCGGCGTGATGCGCCTTCCAGCCCGGTGACGCGCACGGATGTGCCCACCACGTCAAGCGTGAGCGGGTCGGAATGCCGCCCCGACGCTTCACGGCGCCTCGAACGCGCTGGCGGCTTGTGGGACACCGAGCACTCCCGTATGGATGAGCGTATCGCGCGACGGAGATTGCAAGAGATCCAGGGTGCGCAACTCTGCGATGAGCCGAGCTACATCATCGCGCACGAGGGGCTGCTCCGGCAACAAGCCGGCAATTTCACCTGCTATCTGGTCGACCGTGAGCGTGCCGTCACAGTAGTCCCAGACTAGCGCGCCAATCGCATTGAGGACATGGCCCATTTCGGTACGATTGTCAAACAGGAGGCACGTGCCGTCGGGCAGCACATGTGTCTCGACCTCGGGCTGTTGCCGAGGTCGCTCTTGAGAGGTCTCGCCCTTCATCCACCACCTCCTCCACAGTCGTCAACACCAACCGGTTCGACAGCGCGGTGGCACGACGCTTCCCCCAAATCGGGGAGGCGTCGTGCCACGCCACGAGGGCGAGCGTGACTACCGACCACACAGTGCTCACGTAGCGCTAAGGAAGACGGAGCGTTCCGCCTTCCTTCGTCGCCACGCATATTAGCATGAAGTCGCGGTCTGATTGACGTAGAGGCAGGACCCTTCAGGGTCGGTTTCGTTGGTTGCTTTACCGTTCTTGGTGAAGGTGAACGGGTTACAAAACAGCGAGATGTGGCCCTTGTCATTGTGGGCTTTATAGGTCGCACTGGTGAGGCACAAAGTTACGTTGTCGAGGTGCCCGTTCTTGTCCACTAGCACCGCGACAGGATGCGTGATGACGAATACGGTGCCGGTGCCCTTCGTCGGGTCGCAATTGTCATGCTTCACGCCGTTCGAGGTATAGCCGTCAATAGTGCCGATGTACGTGAGGAAGTCACACGTGCTCACCTGAATATAATCGTTCGGGTTGGATCCGCCCTTGCAGCCCTCGGTGATCTTGACGCAGTGCCCGCTCGGAGTCGCCGTCCCCGCATGGAGGCTGTTGAGAATCTGCGGGCCATCCGCGGCAAACGCGATACCGCCAGCCGTCGCAACGGCGCCAACGACTGCTCCCGCCGCGACCGTCGCGCGCAGGAACCGCCTCCGGCTCGTCGGATCGGAGAACGCGCCACGGCGACCCTCGGCCCCAGAGTCTTGTGGCACGCCCACCGGCTCTGAAGCTGTCGGGTTTTGTGGCTGGAGATGATCTACATCCCCGTTTGAAGTCTCGTCGCGCCCAGATTCCATACCTTTCTCTCCATCGCGCTGCCACTACCTTGTGCAGAATTTCCTGATTGTACGACTTCAATTGCGATTGATGAGTACACCGCTCCATTGGCATCGCGCCGGTCGTCAAGATGGCGGAACACCACTGGATACCAAACCCCGATCCCTTGTAGCTGCTATGCCCATCTGTAAACTGGACAGTATGAAGTGCGCTCGGGATGCCATTACGATAGACGTAGCAATTAAGCTACAGTAACTACAAGCCATCTCATAAATGGGTGGTAAGATGCCTCCGTGGAGGAGGCGGCGACGATGGACCTGATGGATGAGCAGTGGGCCGTGTTGGAGCCGCTTGTCGGCGAGATGCCGCGTCGTGCGGATGGCCGCGGACGGCCCTGGCGCAATAGTCGTGAGGTGCTGAACGGGATCTTGTGGATCCTGCGGACGGGCGCGCAATGGGCGGATCTGCCGGAGCGCTATCCCCCGTATCAGACCTGTCACCGACGCTATCAACGGTGGGTCCGCGAGGGCTATGTTCGAACGGATCCTGGAGGCGCTCGCCACCGATCTCAAGGAGCGGGGCAAACTCGACCTCTCGGAGTGTTTCATTGACGGCACGTTCATCGTGGCGAAAAAAGGGGCGGATGCGTGGGTCCAACCAAGCGGGGCAAGGGTACGAAGCTCATGGCAATGGCAGACCGCTTTGGTCTACCTTTCGCCGTCTGTGCCGCCTCGGCTTCGCCTCACGAGAGTCGTCTCGTCGCTCCCACTCTTGACTCTCGATTCGTAGATGCCTTGCCCCAGCGACTCATCGGCGACCGCGCCTACGACGCCGATCCGCTCGATGTCGAGTTAGCCGAGTTGGGAGTGGAAATGATCGCGCCACACCGGCGAAACAGGAAGAAACCCAGGACGCAAGACGGCAGATCGTTACGCCGCTACCGCCGCCGCTGGAAGATCGAGCGGCTCTTCGCTTGGCTCGGGCAACTTCCGCCGCCTGGTTGTCCGGTATGAGCGCCACGCGCTCAACTACCTCGGTTTCGTCCAACTTGGTTGCGTCCTCATTCTGCTCCGTCTGTCAACGCCGGTGTGAAATTTGCCAGGATCGCCGACGGGAAAGTTGTCGCTCGGTTGGTCGGTTAGGACGCGACAGGCCACCGTCGACAGTGGGAGGGCAGCTTGGAGGGCGGCCCGGTCCTTCATGCGGTAGCTTGCGCCGGCGATCGAGACGACCTCGGCATGGTGGAGGAGGCGGTCGAGCAAGGCGCTGGCCAGGATGTCATTGCCCAGCAGCGCGCCCCACTCGGCGAAGCTGGTGTTGCTGGTGAGCAGAATGGCTCCTTTCTCATAGCGGGCCGTGACGAGTTCGAAGAGGGCATGAGCTTGCTCGGGCAGTGAGGCGGGTGTAGCCGACCTCGTCAATCACCAGCACGCGCGGCGCGACGAAGCGACGCAGCCGCGTACGCCAGGCGGTGGGCGACGGGCTGCCTTCGAGCGCTTCGGCGAGTGTGGCGAGCGTCGTGAACAGCACGCTGTGCCCGGCGCCGAGCGCGGCGTCGGCTAACGCGACGGCCAGGTGCGTCTTGCCCACCCCCGGCGGACCCAGGAAGATCAGGTTGGTCGCCGTCTCGACAAACCCCAACGTCGCCAGTTCACGAATGAGCCGCTCCGGCACACTGGGCTGGAAGCGGAAATCGAAGCTCGCGAGCGTCTTGCGCGCGGGCAGCCGTGCGGCGCGCGGCCGGCGGGCCTGCGCCCGCTCCGCGCGGCCGGTCACTTCGGCCTGCAGCGCCAGCCGCAAGAAGGCGTCGTAGGTGGGCTGTTGGCGCCGCGCCTGCTCCAGGATCGTGGGCAGCGCCGCGCCCAGCGCCGTCAGGCCGAGCGCTTTGAGGGTCGTCACCAGATCGCCGCCGACGGGCTCGAGCAGGCTCATCTGGCGACCTCCGTCCGCACGGCGTCGAGAGTGGCGCCGGGCACGCTGACACCCCACAAGCGGTCATACTCCCCCAGGTCGCGCAACGCCACCAGCGGCGCGGGAATGCGGTGCCCAAGCGGGGTGGTCGCACGCAGCGCCGCGGCCGCAGGGGCGACGCCGCGGAACTGCTCGGGATGCGGGACCACCGCGCGGGACTGCGCATGCTTGGCCACCACGAGGAGGCGCTCACCGCCCGACCAGATCGCGAGTTGCCCGGGCGCTCGCGCACCTGTACGGTGGCGCCAACGAGAGGCGGCTGCCCTGGGCGAGGGCGGGCAGGCCATAGAGGACCCCGTCGTAGGAGATATAGCCATCCCAACTCACCCGGCGTTCCTCGGCGGCGAAGCGGTGCCACGCCCAGTTGGTCGGCAAGGGACGCAAGCGTTCCTCGGCCCAGCGCATGCGTGGCGCGACTCGCGTGGTGGCATGAGGCTGCCCGTTGAGCCGCTCGCACCAGGCCAGCGCCTGCTCGTTGAGGTCGTCGAGGTCGGTGAAGCGCACGCCGGGCCAGAAGCCCGACTTCAGCACCCCGACGGTGCGCTCGACCTTGCCTTTGGTCTGGGGCGTGTAGGCAGGCAGACGCGGGGCGTGATCCCCAGACTGGCCACAAAGTCGCCGAAGTCGGCGTGCCACTGCGCCGCCCCACCCTCGACCCGCACCAGGACGCTCTTCATGCGATCCGTTAGGACCGCGCGCGGCGCACCCCCAAAATACTCCAAGGTCGCCATGAGACAGCGGATGAGGGTGGGCGCATCGGTGCGCTTGGTGAACTGGGCAAAGCGCATCCGCGAGTAGCTCAAGATGGCGAGGAAGCCGAAGACTTTGTGCGCCGCGCCTCCTCCTCGTAGGTGAACTCGCCCCAGTCGAACTGCAGCTGCTCGCCGGGCTTCGTCTCATAGCGCAGAATCGCACGTTTCCCGCGCGGGCCGTTGGCAACGGATGCACAAACGCCTTGAGTTGCGAGATGCCACCGCGGTAGCCCAGCGGGCGCAGCCGCTCCAGCATACTCACGCAGTTGTAGAGATGATCCTGCTCGACCCAGCGCCGGATCTGGGCCGCATAGGGATCCAACTGGGTGGCTTTGCGCTCGCGCCGCTGGCGGACGGGCGCGCCCTCGAGGTACTTGCGGACGGTCGGTCGGCTGATCTGCAGCTGGCGAGCGATCTCCGTGATCGGCGTCCCTTGCAGGGCCAAGTCGTGAATCTGGTGCACGGTGCGACTCCTGAGCACGGGGGACCTGCGGGTGGACTCGACACGTCTTCCACCACAGTATCCCCAAGCGAGGGAGCGACAACTTTTATCTGGGCGTTTCCTGCCAAATAATATCCCGGCGTTAATACTGTCATGCTCTCTGAAACGAGGCTGGTACTTTTGGACCGGCGACATGATGCTGAAGGGACGACGTCTCCCGGCCACGCGGTGAGCAGGTGATGCATGCACTTAGGGCCGAAGGCGAGTTCGACGTTGTCTTCGCCCGTGCGCCTGATGAGGCGCCGTAGGAGCATCTCGCATGCTGCGAGGCACCGGAGGAACAGAACTATGGCCGACTCGCACGTTTTCCCCGAACAGATCGCGCTGCAGGCCGCGATTGGCGACCTCTACGCGACGTTCGCCTCTTATCCGCTCAGACGTGTCATTGCAGGCTGTCCGCACTGTGTCTCTCGGGCGGACTCTGATGCCCTCCATGTGCGGGCGCTCGACACACTGACCGCAGACGACGTGCGCTACTACGCCACCAAGGCGATGACCACCTTCGGCGACACAGAGGATTTCAAGCACTTCCTCCCGCGCCTCTTGGAGCTGTTGGCACGTGAGCTGGAGGCCAGGGGAGCCGGGGAGCATCTCGGCTTCAACGAGGAGATCCTCGGCAGCAAGCTCGCGCTCGCTGGCTACGCAGGCTGGCCAGCAGTGGAGCGGGAGGCGGTGGAGTCGCTTCCTTGAGGCCATGTCGGGGCGCTCTGCTCGCACGTTTCCCCACCACACTGGACGCCGAGACCTGCCTGTGCTTCCTCGCACAATTCACCACGCTGGACCGCTACCTGGCCGTGTGGCGCGGCACGCGCACGCGCCCGGCGTTGGCCCACTTGGCTGTTGCGGTTTATGAGCCGTTCACCTCGTCCTTCTGGCCAGCCCCAGCGCGCCAGCGGTTCAAGGACTGGCTGGCTGAGAGCGGAGCATTCGTTCGCCATGGTGCAACTGGCCGCGAACGAGTGGCGGGCGATGGCGCCTACCGGGGCGGAGCTTCCCCTCCTGGGTGGAGATGACGCTGCGCTACCTTGCCGAAGGCTAGTGCCAAACGAGAGAGCGCTTTACCCTCCTCCAGGATGCGGAGTGTTACCTCATTTATGAGATACGTTGTACATACTCTATCGTGGGGCAAGGCTCGACAGAGAGACGGTGGTACGGCGCGTTGTTACGCGCAAACCAAGCGGCATATCACCACGACATGGCGAAATCCAAACCCTGTTTTGTCCGCTAGTTATGTCGCTTCCTTCTTTAAGTCCCGGCGACCTATCGCCCTGCCGCGGCAGGACGTTACTGTAAAGCGGACGATCTACCCGATCGTCTTGTGCTGCCTGCAGGGGGCTTGCTGCCGACTCGCGTCGTCGCACCGGCAGCCACGCAATGCATATGCTGCTGGTGCGCTTTATGTCGGGAGAGTCTGGGGCCGACGGAGAGCGGGGCGCCGAAGCAATGATCACCGGGAAGACTAATCTGGCAAGGCTGCCAGAGCCGCGGCTCCGTGAGCGATCCTCGCGGCGCAGTTTCCTTCATACAGGCCTGCGGACACGCATCGCTCGATCCGCCGACACTCGAGGCTTTACACCGCAGAGGCTTAGAACTCGATGAGCGTGACTGGAACGAGGTGCTAGGCAACGCGCTGGTTGAGCGCATGGAGTGCCTGACCTACGCGCACGCTGCAGCGGCTGGCCTGCTGCCTATCATGCCAGATCGCATCCGCGAGACGTTTTCGAGCGTCTATCGCGGCACCCTTGTGACGAACTTGAAGATGCGCAACGGCACGCTCGCCCTCCTAGAGGCCCTTGCGGAGCAAGGTGTACGGGCGGCCTGCGTCAAAGGTGTGGCGCTCGCGTTGCGTTGTTACCGCGAGATCGCGCATCGCCCCATGGGCGATATCGACCTCCTCGTCAGTTGGCCCGACATCGAGGCGAGCGCGACGGTGCTGGCGAAGCTGGGCTTTCGCCCGATTCCGGGGATGCGCACCCCACGCTTTCCAGCTTCGGAACCGTGCGCTAGGTTTCGAGCGAGCCGACGGCCCAGGGAAGAGATCCACTGGTCGCTCACGGGACTGCCGCCCTACGCCCGACGTCTCGAGGCTACCGACATATGGGGTCGCCTGCATGACTTACGTATCAAAGATCGCGTCGTCCAGCATCTGCACCCCTACGACGAGCTGCGCTATCTCTGCTTCCATTACGCCGCACAACACCAGGCGCAACGCCTCATCTGGCTTGTAGACATCGCCGAGTTGCTGCCATCGCCCGGGGACGCGACGAAAAGAAGCACCCTGGCGTTGGGATGTGTTCGTCTCGGAAACGATCTCGTCTGGGCTGGCGTTGCCAGCAGCAGTCGCGCTCGCTCGCGCCAAGCGTTTGCTTGGTACAGAGGTGCCCGACAACGTGCTCGACGATCTCATCCGTGCAGCGGAGTCGCCGCAAGAGCGCAAGGGGTGGCACTCCGCGCAGGACCACCAATATAGCCCTTCATCGCTTCTCCGGTACCTTCTGGCGCTTAGTGGTCCGCGTCAACGGCTCGCCTTCCTCAGCGGGGCGCTCCATTGGGGGCCTCCAGCCTGGGTAAGGTGGGGCTACCAAACGCTCCGCAGTGCGGTGCACTCGGCATGAGGTGCGGCAGGCTACCTACGAGTTCACGGCCTCGGGTGCGGCAGGTATGCGTGAATGCGCCGAGCCGAGTCGCACCATGACGGCTCCGTCCTCATCGTCGACGAGGGATGCCGATATCGCCTCCGCGTCGAATATGGCAGGAACGGCGAACACGGCGGTGGCCTGGCGATCCTGGTAGTGCGCGCCGAAGGTGATGAAGCGCCAGCAGCCTTCGCTCCACGCATCCGTCCGACGGTCCAGATGCGGAGCAACTTGACCGAAGACGAACGTGCCGCGCAAATCCCGTTCTACCTGTTCCCAGTCCAACGGCATGCGCGAACAGCCAGGATCAAGCAGGTAGCGTGTCGACCTGCTCAGCGTGGCTGCCAGCCTCTTGCCATATCGTGTGGCGAGACGGGTCGGAATTCCGGGGAGAGCAGCCAGAGCCCGGCCATTTCCCCGGCGATGACGATGATCACGAGCGGAGCTGCGAGGATCGCGGCGACCCAGAACTCTGGTGCAGACCAGCCAACGAGCGTGATGATAAGCAACGCTGCGGCCCGTGCCAGCGATCGCCGCGATATCTTCGTCGCGCGGCCACCCATGCAGGCGCATGGTCGATCGGCGCGATGCGCCACGCAAGTCCGAGGTAGACGAGGAATCCCACCGCAAAAACGGTCGCCGTACGTATCGCCCACCAGCGCGCGGGTGGTACTGCGAGCAGCGCCCCGGCAAGCGCGATCCCACCTATCCCCACGGAGAAGTGTGCGATGCCACGAGTCGCCGATTCGGCAACAGCTTGCCAAGCGCTGATTGCTCTGCCAGCGTTCTGGCTCGCGGCGAAAATACCTTCCACGAGCCCGACCACGCGAAAAGCGAACCAACGATCAGACACTGAATCGCCGCAATGTGTTCCATGAAACCGTCCAACTACCTCGTGCGGCCCGTTCGGTGCACGTCGATGACTGTTGAACCAGTAACGAGACAGGATATTTGCACCTCGCATCATACACGTTCTCGAGTTGAATTCAATGGATGTCGAAGATTGCCGCAGATAAACAGGCAGCATCGGTAGTTTGTTGCGACAATGAGAGTGTCCATTTGGAACGGGTCTCCCGCACTTCTGGTGAGTGGGAAAAAGTGCCCGGCGAAGCGGTACGGCAGGTGCTAGAGTGGCATCCATCTCGAGTGAGAGGAAGGGGTGCCCATGCCAATACCAGCGACGATCCTCCCCTATCAGAAACGGCTTCAGTTGCGGCACCTCGCGGCGACCGCGACGGCGATTACGGCGGTCGTCGCCACGACCGGTGGAAGCGCGCAATGCCCGCTGTGTGGTCAACCTTCGAGCCGCAGGCATTCGCGCTACGTCCGCTCGGTGGCCGATGTGCCCTGGCATGGGGTCCCCTTCTGGCTGCGCTTACACGTCCGCCGGTTCTTCTGCGACGAGCCGACGTGTCCCCGCGTCGTCTTCGCCGAGCGCCTTCCCGGCCTGGTCGCGCCGCATGCTCGCCACACTGACCGGCTCGACGCGTGGCTGCGTGCGGTCGGCTTCGCGCTGGGAGGCGAGGCGGGTACGCGCCTGCTGCGCACCCTCGGGCTCGCTCCCGCGAGTCCCGACACGCTGCTCAGGCAGGTGCGCCGAGCGCCCTTGCCAGCGATGCCGGTGCCGCGGGTCGTCGGTGTCGACGATTGGTGCTTCTTGCGCGGACGCCGCTACGGCGCGATTCTGGTCGACCTCGAACGTGACCCGGCTGTCGGATCTCCTGCCGGACCGCGAGGCGGAGACCTTCGCCGCCTGG
>CAWAWP010000002.1:0-510653 GCA_963785845.1 uncultured Chloroflexia bacterium
TCGAGAACGCGTTTCCGTTGGCCGACGCCTGGCTCGTCGCGACGCTGATTCTCGGTGTTGTGGGCCTCGCCCGCGGGCGCGCCGCGGGCCTCATGTGGACGCTGCTTGCTGGCGGCGCGGGCATTTACCTGGGGTGCATGGACGTGCTCTTCGACCTCGAAAACGGCATCTACTCTGTGCGCGCTGGCGCCGACGCCACAGGTCCCATTATTGAAATCATCATCAATCTCCTCACCTTTACGCTCGGCGTTTCGATTATCGTGTGGGTATGGCGCAATCGGCGCTGGTTGCTCGCGGCGTAGTCACGTTAGGGCGCGACGAGTAGGAATGGCCCACCGGCGCCCACCGAGTCAGACGCCGTGCGAGGCATTCGTTCGGCGGTCCTAAGGCATCACCCTCGCTGTGATACGATACTGGTCATGCGACCATGCGACGGCACGTTCTCAGCGAAAGCGATCCGTCGTCGTCGTCATCACCGGAGGGTTCTATGCAGCGAGACATCTTCGAGCGCCACCGCTCGCTGCGCATCCTGATTTCGCTGGTCATTAGCCTACTGGTGATCTTCCTCGCCGGGCTGATCTGGTCTGCGCTCATGTTCATTGGCGACGTCATCCTGCTCTTCTTTCTCGCCTGGGTGATCGCCTTCATTCTCGAGCCAGTCTCCATCGTGCTCCAACAGCACAGAGTGCCGCGCGTGCTGGCCGTCGCGATGATCTATCTGGCTCTGTTGGTCGTCGTGTCGGGCGCGATCGTCCTGGCTTTACCGTCTATCGAAGAGGAAGTCAAGCTGGTTTCGTCGGAGTTGACGACTGCGCTCTCCGCCGACAATCTCAGCACGCTCAGTTCTAACGCCGTCGTCACGCTGCGTCACTTCGGCCTCAGCCAGAAGGACGCGCAGAACATTGTCTCATCGATTTCGAGCCAGGTTCCCGTCTTCGCGCTGAACTTCGCCAACAACGCCGTGAATACGACGACGACGCTGCTGACGTCGATACTCAACGTGTTGTTTGATACGTTCCTGGTGATGATTATCTCGTTCTACATGATGCTCGACGGTGACCGGCTGGTCGAAAAATTCGTCACGCGGCTGCCGCCACTGTGGCAGCGCGACGTGCGCTTGTTCCAGCGCAATGTTGAGCAAGTCTTCGGAGGCTTCTTTCGCGCCCAACTGACCATCGGCGGGCTGTATGGGCTGCTGACCTGGGTGACGCTGCTCGCATTGGGCCAGCAGAATGGGCTGCTGGTGGCGATGCTTTCGGGCGCAATCATGCTGATACCGTTCATCGGAACGTTCTTCGCGGTGATTCCTCCGGTTTTACTGGTGCTGCTGCAATCGTCGAGCGATGATCTGCTCCGCAACTTGATCATTCTGGTGACTCTCCAGATTGTCGCCCAGCAGATCGTCTTGCAGTTCCTGGCCCCGCGCATCTTTGGCAAGGTGATGGGCATTCCGCCACTCCTGCTCTTCGCGGCGTTGTTGATTGGCGCGAAGGCTGGCGGCATATGGGGTGCCTTCTTCGCCGGCCCTATCGCCGCGGTCGCCTTCGCCATGATTCAGATTTACTACGAGCGGTTCGCCAATGGATCGCCACTCTTTCGCGCCGTGCCCACGGTACCGATGGAGAGTTCAGCCGAGGTGATGGACGCGAGCGCCAGGATGCCGCGCTCGATTCCCGCCCGCGAGCGCGCCGCGCGGGATGCCGTGGGACTGCGGGGATCGGTTTCGGAGCGTTGACGTTGGCCTGGCGGCAAGGACAGCCTCGACGTGGCGCGCGACGCTCTACACAGGAAACGGTACCATCGCGTTTGACCGACCTTGCTATACTCGTTCTGCGTCGCGGCGTGCCGATGGGTGCCGCGCGACTGTTTTGGCGTGCGCGAGCCCGCCAGGGAGAATCCGCCAGGGTGTACCGATCTCCGCAAACAGCCCGAAATGAGCCGCCGCGCCCGCCACGCGCAACGATGCCCGTGCGCGATATGCCCGCGCAGCCGTTGCCGGAACGCGAGTCTGTGTACTACGGATCGCGGGCGGGCGACGCCATGCTGCTCGCGCTTGTCGTCGGGGTCTTGCTGATCAACGGGGTGATCCTCTGGCGTCAACTGGGGCAGAGCCAAGATCATGTGCGTCATGCCGTCCTCTTTGGGCTGTTGTTGCTCAGCGCGTATTGGGCGGCGGTGGTCTACACGTTCAAGCTTTCGGTAAGCGCACGGATCGGTCCTCATGGGCTGGCCGTGGTGCGCGGGCCGTGGCGAACGGAGTTGGCATGGCGTGAGGTAGATCGCCTGGTGGAGCGGGCGCAGGCGAGCAAAGGGACGCGCTATCGCTGGGTGATCGCCTACGCTCGCGATGGGAGGCAACTCTCGATCCGCGAAGACATGGTGGCGAACTACGCGCGTTTCCGCTTCGAGGTCTACGAACGCTATCGGCTGTACCAGGATCACGGTGGCACGTGGGCGACCGGTGGCGCGGGGCCTTTTTCCGCGCGCGAAGCTACTTCGAGCATGATGGTCTGGTGGTTGGTGTTGGGAGGGCTGGTCGCACTGCCCGGCCTGTATTTCTGGCTGCTCCTGCCAGATGAGACGGCGCTTCTGGGGCCGATATTGCTGGCGATTGCGGCGGTCTGCGCGCTGTTCGCGGTGCGCCTGGTGTTGCGCCGCCAAACCTATATCGTGGACTCAAAGTCGCTGGCGGCGAGCCGCATGATGCGCACATTACGCCTGTACTGGCGCGACGTGTCGCGGGTGGATCGTACGCGGCACCCATTCAGTGGCGCGCTCTCCGTTGGCATCACGGTCGGACGATTTCTCGTGCAACTGGCGGCGCGGACGGACGCTCGCGTGCAGAGCTTCCTCTGGTATCCGCGCGTGCCAGAATACTTGACGTTGCGCGGCACGGGACGCCAGATTCGCATCGCACTGCACCGCGTGGCTCGACCAGATGAACTCTTGGCGTGGATCGAGTTCTATGAGCGCCTTGGACGCCGAGCTACCGCCACCGAGTCTATACGCCCTGTCGCCGTGCCGAGCGACCAGCTTGTGCGCGAGCCCGCGCCCGCGAACCTCTCGGGAGCCGAGGGGCCACACGATCCCTTCGCGGAGGGAGCGCCCGCGGGTGATGCAGAGTCTGAGACGCTCGCGACCGAGGTCGTCGACCGTGGCGATGCCGAGACGGCAATCCCATCCTGGCTGGCCTCGTCACCTTCGGAAGCGCGGCGCGGCGCGGCGGAGACGCCACTTGTGCTGCACCCCCCGGAATCGCTCGCGAGCGGCCACACGTGGTCAAAGCCGGAACTCGGCGCTGACTCCAGCGGCTTCGCCGGTTCGCTGGATCAACTGTGGGCCGAGTCGCAGAGCGAGCTAGTCGTGAACGAGCAGAACCCGGAAACGCCTGGCCCGCAAGCTCCTCGAAGCGACGAACCCGCGGCTATGAGCGATGGCGCTCCGTACTACGACAGGCTCGGCGCGGCGAACGATCCCGACGACACCCCGACCGCCGCCGAGGAAAGCCTGGCAGAGAGTTTCGCGCCGTGGCGTAGCGATCCGCGGTGGACCCCACCGCAAATGCCACGCTTTGGGCCGCCATCTGGCGATGCCCCAGACGAGGAAGACGACCCCAAAGCCTACCGCGACGACGAGTTCCTACGATAGGCGAACGATAGGCGAACGGAGGGCCTGAACCTCGTCATCGCCTCCCTGTGGAGAGAGCCGAGCGTGAGTGGCGCTCTACGCCTTCGGAGGCACAGCGTTCACGTCACTGCCTGCATTGGGTACCGTGGAGACTGCGGCGATCGCGGCGCTCGCCTCGTCGCGCATCGCGCGTAGCGCGTCGCTGTAGCGCACGGGGTACGGCTGCTCGGCCTTGAGAACGCGCAAGTGCGCTGGCATGGCATGGAGATTGGCCTGGGCGAGTTCCCAGACCTCGGAGAGCGGCGGCAGACTGCCCGGAACGATGCGTCCGTTGCGCATGACCGGGCGAAGCAGACGCGTGTAGCCTTCGGGCGCTGGCTCGCGCTCGAGTTGCACCACGTCTTCGAGCCAATGCGGGTGGCGGTAGACCTCTTTACGACCCGGCCACGTGGTTTTGTCTCCCGCCACCTTGAGCTTCGGGCGCTCTTCGCCGTCTTCCTCAACGTACCATGCCTCTTTGTAGACACCGCCCAGCGCACCGCCGCCGACACCCTCGCCAACGTTGCCCATGCCCGCGCCGAGCGCGGTTCCAACGCCGAAGCCATCTACCTCGGCTCCCGCATGGAGAAGGTCGGCGATGCTGAACTCGTCAAGGTCGCCACTGGCAAGGATGCGCACGTCGGCCATGTCGGCGCCTTCGAGCTGCTCACGCACGTAGCGGCTGTCGTTCAAGAGGTCTCCACTATCCAGGCGAACCGCCGCGAGGGTGTGGCCTAGCCGGTCACTGGCGCGCTTGGCGACCTCGATGGCAATGTGGATCGCGCGGCGTGGATCGTAGGTATCGAGCAGCAAGGTGTAGCGATTGAAGGATTCGGCGACGGCGGTGAAGGCGTCCTCCTCGGTGGGGAAGAGCTGGATGAGGGCGTGCGGCACGGTTCCGGTCGCGAGCAGGCGATAGTCGAACGCCGCGGCGAGAAATGAGGTACTAGCGGCTCCTCCGATATAGGACGAACGCGAGACGACCATGGGATTCTGCGCGCGACGAAAGGCGAACTCCGAGACGCGGCGTTGATCCGCGGCCCAGACGACGCGCGCCGCTTTCGTGGCGATCAGCGTGGCGAGGTTGATCGCCTGGAGCAGCCCTGATTCCATGAGGATGGCCTCGCGGAAGGGCGCGGTGACGCGGAGCAACGGCTCGTTGGGGAAGGCGATCGATCCCTCTGGCATGGCGAGGATCTCACCCGTGAAGCGGAGAGTTGCCAATTCGTCGAGGAAGGCGGCATCGTAGTCGCGGATGCGCGCCAGGAACTCTAGCTCGTCGGGACGATACCGAAACGCCTGTACGAACGTCAGCGCCGATTCGAGGCCAGCCAACAGCAGAAACGTGCCGCCGAACGGGGCGGAGCGCGCGTAGAGATCGAAGGTGGTGGCGCCATTGCGGCCCGCAACCCAACTGATGTACGCCGCATCTGGGTGATACATGTCGGTGAAGAGCCCTGGATGTTCTCCGGGTTCGCGGCGCAGCATGGGCAACGCCCTTTCTCGCGGTCGCGGGGTGTTAGTCGGGGAGGTGTGGAAACTCTTGGCGAAAGGCAGTCAGCAAATTCTCTATATGCAACAGGCGGCGATGCAGCAGGGCGGGCGTGACGATGTTGAAGCTGAGGATCTTGCTGTTGATGGCGCGCAACGCTTCCGCGTAGCGCGCCTCGGTCTTGTCGCGCAGTACGTTATAGGTGCGACGCTCGGCGGCAGTCGCGCGGCGGAGGAGGGCTTCGCGGCGGTCACGCAGCGCCGAGATCGTGGCATTGGCGAGCGCAAGGTCGGCGTCGATTTCCTTGCCGCGCTCGATCTCGGGCGGGGCGATCTGGTTGCTCTTGAGGAGGCTGTAAGCGAGCGCTTTCTCGCCGGCAAAGGGATTGACGTCGACGTTGAGCGGCTTGCCGGTGCCGAGGAGATTGTCGAATTCGCCGCGCTCGCGGGCCTGTGTCAACTTCTCCTCGACGATGTCGTTCCAGCGCCTCATGCGATCGCCCCGAACGCCGCGATCTGTCGGAGACGGCTTGGGTACCTGCGGCTTTGGCGCGTCGCTGCGCTCGCGTTCGTCAGTCATGGATGTGTCCTCGTGACGGATGGATCTCTACCCTCTCAGATTGTAGCGCGAGCACGGGGTGACGCTCTAACGAGCGGGTTGAAGGGAGCTTATCAGGCATCAGCGCGCATGGTAGAATTGGCGCACCTGAACTGAGAGCAACGAACTGGACGCCGCCGGCGAGAGGGCGACCACGCAGGAGGATGTATGGGCGTATTCTCGCGTATGCTGGGCGGCGACCGGCGCGTGCAGGGACCGACGACACCTGAGACGGCGCCAGCAAACGCTGTGCAGAGCGCTCCCGCGCAGGACGTGCGGCGCGCCGATGTGGTGGTAATTGGCGCGGGGCTGGCCGGTCTGACCGCCGCCCGCGTGCTCGCAGCGGCCGGCGTACGTGTGTTGGTGCTGGAAGCGCGCGATCGCGTGGGGGGACGAACATACACGCGCCCGGCTGCCGACGGCACACCGATCGACCTTGGGGGCCAGTGGATCGGTCCGACACAGGATCACCTGGCCGCGCTCGCCGCCGAGCTGGGCTGCGCGACCTTCAAGACATTTGATACTGGCAAGAATCTCCAGTGGCGCAAGGGTGAGCGGTCGGAATATGCAGGAGCGATCCCGACGACTGACCGTCAACTCGCGGGCGACGTGATCGAGGCGCTGCTCGACTTGACGACGATGTCGTCGCAGGTACCGCTGGACGCGCCGTGGAAGGCGCCTGCCGCGGCGGAGTGGGACGCGCAGACGATGGCGACGTGGATGCAGACGTCGATTGCCTCGCCTGACGCTCGGGCGCTCGTGGAACTCGCGGTGCAGGCCGTCTTCTCGGCTGAGCCGGGGGAACTCTCGCTGTTGCACTGCCTCTTCTACATCCACTCGGGCGGCGGCATCATGAACCTGATCGGCGTAACGGGCGGCGCGCAGGAGAGTCGCTTCGTCGAGGGGGCGCAGTCGGTTTCGACGCGCATGGCGGCGGCGTTGGGCGAACGGGTGCTGCTGAATGCCCCGGTGCACACGATCGAACGAGGCACGACGGGCGTGCGTGTGGTGAGCGAGGCGGCCACCGTCGAGGCGCGACGAGCAATCGTGGCGCTGCCTCCCGCGTTGGCGGGCCGCATCCGCTACGCGCCGGCGCTGCCGGGCTATCGCGACATGTTGACGCAGCGCGTGCCGATGGGCAATACGTTCAAGATTCACTGTGTCTACGACACACCCTTCTGGCGCGACGAGGGACTCACAGGACAGGCGACGAGCGACAGTGGCGCGCTGCGCCTGACTTTCGATAACTCGCCGGAGACGGGCACACCGGGTGTCTTGATGGGTTTCATTGAGGGTGGCGACCGCTGGGCGACGTGGGCTCGTCGTACCGCCGATGAGCGGCGGGCGGCGGTGCTGGCAGACCTGACCCGACTCTATGGCGCCAAGGCTGGTGAGCCGCGTGAGTATATCGAGCAGTCGTGGGCGGAGGAGGAATATTCGCGCGGGTGCTACGTCGGTAACTTCCCGCCGGGGGTGTGGACGCAGTACGGCGAGGCATTGCGAGAACCGATCGGCTGCATTCACTGGGCGGGAACGGAGACGGCGACGGTCTGGAACGGCTATATGGATGGCGCAGTGCGGTCGGGCGAACGGGCCGCAGAAGAGGTGCTTGCGGCGCTCGGCGGCTGATGACTTTTGGCAGGCTGGGCGATGATGTGTCTTTGCTGATGAGGAGATGGCGACGATGGCAACCCGGAGCGAACTGCGCGAGGCGCTGGACGATTATACGGCGCGGGCCAAGGCCAGCGCGCGGGTGAAGAAGACGCTCGGCACCTGGAACTGCGTGCTGCACATCCAGGCGACCGACCTCGCAGAGGCGGCGTTTACGACGACGATTAGGAACGGCGAACTGGTGTCGGTCGAGGATGGGCTGATCGGCAAGGCGGACCTGATTGTGGAGGGGACCGCTGAGGACCTTGCTAACATTTTTTGGGGTGATGCCGATCCGGCCTCGAACTATATGCAGGGGGCGATCAAGACGAGGGGATCGCAGGATGATGTGATGAAGCTCGACGCGATGGCGATGTTCATCTTTCTGGGACAGTGAGCGCGCGAGGGCGGCATTGCTGCCGCCCCGCCTGCCGTTTGTTCGACGGCCAACATGCATGGACTGCGCATCATAGGCCGGTTACTCCCATTTGAAGAAGCGGACGGACAGCAGGGAGCAGACGAGGAACCAGCCAGCAAGGACGGCGAGATCGACGCCCATCGGGAAGTCGGGCACACCCTGGACGGTGATCTGGCGCAGCGCGTCACCGAGATAGGTGAGTGGCATGATCTTGATGATCACGGCGAGGATCGGCACGCTGGCAAGCGAGGCGATCGGGAAGAAGACGCCAGAAAGGAACATCATCGGAAAGTTGACTCCGGAGGAGATGCCGCTGGCGGCCTCGACCGTCTTGGCTAGCGAGGCGATGAAGTAGCCAATGCCGACGAAGGTGAGCGCGCCAAGCAGCACGACGCCGATGAGGGCGAGCCAGTTACCCTCAACCTGGACGTTGAACCAGGCGACGCCGATGCCAATGATCAGGGCGGTCTGCACGACGCCGATGGTGAGGCGCATCAGCACCTGGCTGACGAGCAGTTGCCAACGCGGCAGTGGAGTCGCGCCGAGGCGACGTAGCACACCGTCCTGACGCAGGGAGACGAGCGCGGGCGCGGTGCCGAAGAGGCCGAGTTGCATGAGAGACATCGCCAGGATGCCAGGGACGAGGAAGGCGATGTAGGTGAGGTTGTGGGTCTGGATGGATTGTTCGCTGACGCTCAACTGCGGGACGGCATGCAGATATTGCGCGGCGAAACTGGTGGTGACGCCCTGCACAACGCCCAGCTCGATCTGAGCCGAGGAACTCTTCGAGGGATCGTAGTAGACGGGGATCTGCGCGGGGGTGCTACTTGCGGCGTCGGCACTGAGACTGGACGGGATGACGATCACCATGTCGTGCTTGCCGGCGCGCAGATCGGTGAGGGCGGTGTTGAGGGAGGTATAGGTCTTGACTTTGAAGAGGTTCGAGCCGTTCGACTCGATGTCTTTGAAGGTTTGGACGAGTTGGGTGCCAGTTGCGCCAGTATCGTTATTGACGATACCAATGTCATACGAGCTGCTGGGGGCGTTGAAGATTACGCCGAAGAGCACAATGAAGAGTATGGGGAAGGCGAGCGTCCAGAACATGGCCATGCGGTCGCGGATGAACTCTTTGATGCTGGCGGTGTAGAGGCTGACGATGGTCGACATGCGAAGAACTCCTTTGGCGGGAAGAAGTAGCTTGGTCGCGTGGCGGTCGGTGGCCGACTGACGGCAGTGAGCGCTCAGTCGCGAAGGGCGCGTCCGGTGAGTTTGAGGAAGACGTCTTCGAGGGTGGCGCTGCGCACGCTGAGGCCTTGCAAGGTTTGGCCGTCGCCGGTCTCTTGGGTGAGCAGCGCGGCCATGGTCTGCGGGACGTCGTGGCTGAAGACGGTGACGCGGCCATCTTCGATGGTGGCGCTGGAGACTCCGGGGAGGGCCTGATAGGAGTCTGGCGTGCCGTGGCCGTTTTGGAACTCGATGGCGATCTCGCTGAAGTAGCGGTGGATCAATTCGGTTGGCGCACCGAGCTCGATGATGTGGCCGTGATCGACGATGGCGACGCGATCGCAGAGTTCCTCGGCCTCTTCGAGGTAGTGCGTGGTGAGCATGATCGTCTTGCCGCGATCGCGCAGGCCGGTGATGACGTCCCAGAGCTGGCGGCGAGCCTGCGGGTCCATGCCGGTGGTCGGCTCGTCGAGGAAGAGGATATCGGCGTCATTGACGAGGGCGAGGGCCACGCTGAGGCGTTGTTTTTGGCCGCCAGAGAGCTCTTTGCTGCGGGTAGATTTCTTTTCTTCGAGCCCAACGAGGGTGATCAGTTCGTCTGTCGGAAGCGTTTGCCGACCAGGGTAGAACTTGTGGAAGAGGTCGAGCAGCTCGGTGACACTCAGCTTGGGATACAGCGAAGTGGTCTGAAGCTGGATGCCGATCCGCAATTTGATCGCGCGCGCATCTCTCGGTTGCGTGAGGCCAAGCACGGTGATTTGACCCTCATCGGGGATGCGTAGCCCTTCGATCATCTCGATGGTGGTCGTCTTGCCGGCGCCGTTAGGCCCGAGCATGCCGAAGATCTCGCCCACGCCGACGGTGAAGCTGATGCCATCGACCGCCTGGGTCTTGCCGTAGTGTTTGTGAAGATTCTCGGCGACGATTGCCTGGGTTTCGGTTGCCATGAATACGCGCCTCCAAAATTTAGCATGCTTGCGGACGCCAAAGCTGTGCGAGGACCGACATCGTACGGCGATGTCAGCGAACCAATGGTGGGTTACCATGCGGGATGATGACGTCGGGCGAGCCGAAAGATGTACGTTTGCCAGCCTTCACTGGTCGCACGATGCGCCGATGAAGACTGGAAACACGCCCGGACATGGAAAGTATACGTGCGCGCCAATACTGCCCAACAGTGACAATAGTCACGACGTGGGCTTCAGGTTGCAGGCGGTTCGGAGGAGGAGAGGCAGGCAAACGCGCTGTCAGCGGAAGGCGCACTCGCTCGCGAAGCGGAAAATAGTCGCGAACGTGGAATCCAAGGGTGTCGCGGTGTGATCGCTTGCAGACGGGCGGTAACGCGGCAGATAGGATTTCATGGGAAATCCTGAATTATTGGGCATGGTGGCGAGCTGAGGCGGTGCCGCGACGTCAACACTTTTTCCGTTTTCTTCCGCTTTTTGATCGCGATCGAGGTTTGCCTCTCGATCAAGGACGCCGTGGGCGGCTCGCCCCCTCGTGCGGAAATTGCCGCAGCGTACGCCGATCAGATTCTGGTCCCGGGACGGGCAAACGCAAGGGATGCAGCTTGTGGCTTTCGGTGTTTCGGCTGGACCCTGGGAGGAGGTGAGGAGACGCCGACGGAAGGATGGGGAGGGAAATTGGAAAGGTGCAGCGTCGCAAAGTTGAAAGAATATTCTGTGTAACAGTATACGATACGGCAACGCAGAGAGCAAGTGTGTGATTGGGTGCGTTGGCGGCTACGCCGCGCGCTGTGAGCGATCAGGCGGCAAACAGGGCGCGGACGTCTTCGCGTGTGATACGCCCTTCGAGGCGCTCCGCGCCGTCGACGAGCACCACGGGTATGCGGTAACGGTAGCGCTCGAAGAGGGCGTCGTCGCTCCGGATATCGACCTCGGCGAGATCGAAGTCGTGATCGGCGGCGAGATCGTCGAGATATTCGCGCGCCTCGTCGCAGAGATGGCAGCCTGGTTTAGTGTAGAGGATGACGCTCTGCATGGGGCGGCTCCGCTTCGCCAGTGTGGATACCAGCGTGGATATGAGTTCAACAGTTTCACTGGTCGGTGTTGCGAGAACATGGTGCAGAACGTAAACGCCGCGACGGCTGTGTGGCGTCGAAGGCGGCTCCTGAGGAACGCCATCGGACCGCTCGCGTGCAGTGGCATTGTGCGGCGAATTTGTCGCTCATGACAAGATATACCGGTTACAAGACAGTCGAACAGAATTTCCACATGACAACACGGCGGGTGATATAATCGTAGTGAACTGTTAACACGGCATGGCATGCCGGGCACGCAACGAAGCGGCAGTACGGCGCAGTGGAGCGTAGATGCCCGGAGGACGAGATCATGAACACGCAATTTTCGGAACATGATGACGAGGCCCAGCTTCCCCAAGGGGAGGCCGCGCGCTCAGACGAGACACAAGCTGCGCCGGCGCCCGCAGACGAGGAGACCCGCGGTGCGGAGCGGCATGAAGATACGGCACCTGTAGTGCGGAAGAAGCGCGCTGCCCGTCCCGCCGCGGCGGGGCAGACGCGACGCAAGCGCACGCGCGACGATGGCATTATTGAGCTGCGTGTGCCGACGCGCAACGTGGAGACGGTGAAGCCAGCGGTCGAAACGGCGGTCGATCAGGCGAATGACGATCTGGCGCGAGACGAACTGATAGCCCAGGGGTTCACCAACGACGAGGCGGCGCGGATCATCGATCTCTCGGTGCGGCTGGGAACGTCGCGCGAGGCTCGCGACGCGGAGGCGTCGCTGCGACGGCTGCGGTTCACGCGGTGGCTTGTCGAGCGGGGCGTACTGGACGAATTCTCGGCCTAGCGGCGAGCTTGCGGAGACGCGGGTATCGCGCGGGAAACGACATCGAGCCCTTCCAGTATCGGAGGGGCTCGAACTTTTTTTGATGGCTGCCGTGGGCAGGACGCTCTAGTGGACGCGGGCGAGGGCCAAGCCCAGACGAGCCTGGGCGCGGGCGGCAACCGCGGGCGAGACGCCAGCGGGCTGCGTCTTACCGACGTATCCGGAGCGGAGCTTGGAGCCTTCGCGCCAGTAGGCATACCAGTACGGGCCGTGGCCGGGGCCGCGCTTGCAGGTGCCACAGCTGGCCTTGCCACATTTGCGAAACTGCAGTTGATACGTGATGTGTAGATGCGTCGGCAACGTGGTCATAACGGTCCTCTTCCTCTTCCCAACTTCACCCTCACACGGCCTTGTGGCCCCTCCCAGGTCAGGGATACGTCACCCCCTGCTCCCTATTCCCAGACGTATGACGGGAGGCTCCCGCTTCGTTTGGAGGTACTTCCAGTGGTGGTGCTCGGCGCGACGAGTGTGATCGTCGCGGTCATTTCGCCGAGCCATTCGTAGGGACGCGCGGGCATGGCCTCTGGTAGCTTGATGTACGGACGTACCATGCTTGGATAAACAGATGCGGTGGGGCACGCAAGCGCAGTTCGAGTTCGCGGCACAAGGTGATACAATGGCACGCGTCCGCGGCTTGCTGGCAAGCGGGCTGACGCATGCATCCATGGCTCGCGAGGAGCACCATGCCCCACGATCTCGACCTGGACTATCTGATCGTTATCGGGCACCACGAGCCGCCCGCGGCGGCGGCGGTGTCGCGCGCGCTCGCCGCGGCGGGCCTAGGGGTCTTCGATTACACACCAGCGCCCCCGCCAGAGACCGCGACGGCTCCAACGGGTAGGCGGCGACTGGGCACGTACGCGGCGACGACGCCTGAGACGCGGGCTACCGCGCGGATTCTGGTGTATCGCTATGACGAGGCGGTAACGGCGGGGATGGGCGCGCCGATGTTCGCCGAGTTGGCGCGGGGACTCGACGCCGGCGATTTGCGTGCGCTGAAGGAAGGCAGCGTCGCGCTGGATTTGCGCGTGACAATCCCCCAGGAGGGGGTGTTGGTGGGGCTGGACTGGACGCTGCGCGTGCTGACGGTGCTGATGGAGCAATCTGAGGGTACGTGCATCGATCTCGCGGCGCAGCGGGCGCTCGGACGTGCGGACATGCAGCGATTGCAGGCCACCGATCCGCTGGCGCACGTCCACTTTCACGATGCGGCGTGGGACCCGGAGACGCGCTGGCTGCACACTCACGGGTTGCAGAAGCTGGGGCGCGCCGAGCTGGAACTGATCGCGGTGCCGTTGTCGCTGCTGGACGAGGGCAACGCGCTGTTGCATGAAGTGGCGGCGAGTGTGGCGGGCGGCACGCTGCTTACTCCCGGCACGGAGCTCGACTTCGGCGAGCAGGGCGCCCTCGTGGCGATCGGGTCATCACCGGATGTCGATCATCAGGCACCGTTTGGGCGGCTGACGCTGGCGGATGCGCCGCTGCCCGGTGAGGAGCAGCGCGCGACGGCGACGCGCCTCTTGACGCGGACGGCGCTGATCGCCGTGGCACGGCGGGCGGAGCAGGGGGGTGATCTCGGGTCGGCACTGGCTGAGGTCGATCGGGTGTTGGCGGCGGATCCGGACGACTGTGCGGCACTGATGATCAAGGTGGATTTGCTGTTGCGTTCTGGTGAGCCAACAGAGGCGCTGGACGTCGGCGAGTTCATGGAGTTGGTTGCGCCGAATGACTATCGGGGAGCCTACGCGGTGGGCAAGGCGCTGGCGGCGCTCGGGCGCGCACGCGAAGCGCTCAACGCGTTGTCGCGCGCGATTCAATATGAGCCTGAGGCGGCGGAGGTCTATGCGGCGCGCGCAGAGGTTTATGAACGCCTCGGCGAGCGCCAGTTGGGCGCGACGGATCGCGCGCATGTCGCCTATCTCGCGCGTGTGGCGCGGTGAGCAGCTGAGCGGTGGCTAGGCACGGGCGAGGAGATCTTCGACTTCGGCGCGGCGGGGCAGTGAGGGTTCGGCGCCGAGGCGAGTGACGGCGAGCGCACCCGCAGCGCCAGCGCGACGAAGCGCTTCCGGCATGTCGATGCCCTCGGCGAGTGACGCACCCAACGCGCCGCAAAAGGCGTCTCCTGCGGCGGTGGCGTCGATCTGCGTCACGGGAAATGAGCCGAGGTGGACGGCGGCTTTGCCGACGCCAGGAAGCCAGAGCGCCCCGCGTGAGCCGAGCGTGACGACGACGGAACCGCAGCCAGCATCGAGCATGACGCGTGCCGCTCGCTCGGCGCCCGAGTCGTCGCGCACGGTGACTCCCGAGAGCGACTCGGCCTCGCTTTCGTTCGGTAGCAACACGTCGACCAGCCGCCACATGGGGTCGTCTAGCGAGGGCGAGGGGTCTGGCGCGGGGGCGGGGTTGAGCAGCGTCAGGACACCGCGCTCGCGGGCGAGTCGCAGCCCCTCGACGACCGCTGGCATGGCGATCTCGAATCCCGTCAGCGCCACAGCCGCTCCGGTGAATGCGTCTGCCGCTTGGCGCACGTGATCGTCGGTGACGCGCCAGTTGGCGCGCGGGATGGCGACGATGCTGTTCTGGCCGCTCGGCTCGATGAGGGGCATAGCGACGCCCGTTCCCGCTTCGGCGTCGCGGGAGATCCACGCGGCATCGATGCCTTCACGTGCGAGCGCTTCAAGGAAGAATGGCGCAAAGATGTCGTCGCCAAGGCGACCGATGACACGCACAGGGGCGCCTATGCGCGCAGCGGCGATCGCCTGATTGCAGCCCTTGCCGCCGACGAACATGCCAAAGTCCGTGCCGAAGACGGATTCGCCCGCACGGGGACGTCGCGGCGCGCGTGCGACGAGGTCCATCATGAAACTGGCCAGCACGACGACCGCTCGCTGAGCGTGGTTCGCGGAGTGCATCACTTACCTCCAGACGGCGTGTGGTTCTGAGCGTTGGGCACAGTCGCAAGCACCTTGGTCGCAGCGCAATTTCTCTGAGGCGCGCGAAGGCGAGTGGCGACGCGGCACGTTTGACACCCACATATCCGTGGTGTATCGACGCTGAATTCAAGCCACTTTAGGTCATCTCACGTCACCCGCCGTCAGCAACCGAGGCGAATACGATATACGCAATACGACAGAAATCTCATGGGAGACTGCTAAAAGGTCAAACTGTTGGTGGGTCACAGTTCGAGCATCCGTCGCAGCCGCGTCCCAGTACCAGTCAGGGACGTACGCACCTGCTCCGCCAGCGCAGCCGCTCCCGGCGTGTCACTGTGAACGCACAGCGTGTGGGGGTGCAAAGTGAGCAGTGTTCCGTCTGCCGCCGCAAGATTGCCACTACGCACGAGTTCGATGGCGCGGGAGGCGGCAGTTGCCGAATCGGTAATCACTGCCGCTGGATGAGCACGCGGCAGAAGCCGCCCGATCGCATCATATCCCCTGTCGATGAACGCCTCTTCTGCCACGCGCAATCCAGCGTCTTTGCCTGCCTGGACCTGGAGGGAATTTGCGCGTGCCACCAGGATGAGACCTGGATCGAAACTCCTCACCGCTCGCGCGACCGCAGCCGCCAACTGGAGATCCTCGGACGCCGCATTGTAGAGCGCGCCGTGAGCCTTGACATGCCGCAGTGTAGCTCCAGCGGCGCGGGCGATGGCCGAAAGCGCGCCGATCTGCGCGAGCATGTAGACTTCCACCTCGCTGGGGGTGAAGGCGATGGCCCTCCTCCCGAAACCCTGCAGATCGGGGTAGCCAGGATGCGCTCCAATGGCGACGCCGTGCCGGACGGCGAGGTCCACGGTGCGGCGCATCACGACGGGATCTCCTGCATGGGCACCACAGGCGATGTTGACCGACGTCATCATCGGAACGAGTGTCTCGTCGTCACCCATCGGCCAGGGGCCGAATGCCTCGCCAGCATCGCAGTTGAGGTCGATCGCACGAATTGGCGCCTCAGTTTGGGGCACTTCGTCAGCCCTTTGGTTCGAGTCGGTGAGATTGCCACCGGTGCGGTCATCATTCATCGCTCGCCTCCTCGCTCCATTCGGCGAAGCCACGCATGAGTACGGCATCGTTGATGGCCTCGTACTCTTCGCCCGCGCCGAGTCTCTCCAACCATGCGGCGCGCTCATGCAGTGCTGCCACCGCTTCCGCAGGTGTCGCGAGGGCGAAGCGCACCTTTTCACCGGAGCGGAGTTGGGCTACACGCCACAAGTCCACTGAGGCAACGACTGCAGGCACTGTATAGCCACCAGTGGTTTGGTGATCCGCCAGCAGGATGATTGGCTCACCGCCTGGTGGCACCTGTATCGCCCCACGCGGCATGCCTTCCGAGATCGTCTCTCCACCGATCGGGCGATTCGTTTGGTCAAGATCCTCGCGTTCCAAGCGGACCCCAGTACGATCGGATCGGGTGTCGACAGTGAACGCGCTTGAGACGAGCGCATCCAAGTCATGCCGGGATAGCTCTGCGTGTGGCCCCGCTACGATGCGAATCGTGGGTGGTCGAGTGTCGGCGTAGCGGTCGACTACTGCCGCAGGGAGTAGTGCGACCTGGGTACAGGTGTGGCGACTGGTCGGACTGGCCGCGCCAGAGCACATCTCCTACACGCAAGGAACGCCCTTCGAGTCCACCCAGGCCGGCCCGCAGATCGGTAGAAAGGCTCCCCAGTACTGGGGTGATGCGTACTCCGCCCGCCACGCAGAGGTAGGTACGTACGCCACTGTGGGCCGCGCCCACCTCGAGCGTGTCACCTGTTTCGCACGCGATCACGACCTCGGCGGGTATCTGCCTACCATTGTGTCGGAGGGTACACGGTGCTCCAGTCACCGCCATGAGGCATGGGCTCAAGATGGAGAATTCTGCATTCCCGAACGTCAACTCGAGGGCAGCAAACCCCGTCGGATTGCCGAGAAGACGATTCCCCAACTGCACCGCCTCGGCGTCAGCAGCACCGGAGGCAGAGACTCCATATCGGGCGAAGCCGATCCGCCCGAGGTCCTGCACAGTGGCTAATGGACCGGCTGTACGGATCGACACCCAAGGAATACATTCTGCAGACACGGAGGTCGTCGTTATGGCGCCATCGTCTGAGGTATGGGCTTCCGTGTTACGAGGTTCGGTGCTTCCGCGCTCGACGGCATGAGCGTCCGAATCTGCCGCCTCGGTCTCCTCGTGAACACGATAGAAGCGCACACGATCGCCAGGCTGCAAGAGCGACGGGGGATCGCGCATCGGATCAAATAATTGGACAGCGGTGCGTCCGATAATTCGCCAACCACCAGGTGCCGAAACGGGATAGATGCCTGTCTGCTGCTGCGCCAACGCGACGCTTCCTACTGGAACGCGAGTCCTCGGGACAGGCAGACGGGGAACGACCAGATCGGCAGGTAGCCCGCCTAAGTAGGGAAACCCCGCAAGGAATCCGAGGAAGTAGACGCGATACTCCGCCTCTGCATGGCGACGTGCCACCTCTTCTGGCGACAGTCCAACGAGACGCCCAACTTCCTCTAGATCGGGGCCATTCGCGCCGCCGTACGTGACGGGGATTCGCACCAATCGCCCCCCACCAATACGGCGAGAGCGCAAGGTCGCTAGCACTGATCGAATGTCTGCCTCAAGGGCGGCGCGGTCGGCCATCAGTGGATCGTAGATGGCCAAGACTGAGGCATATGCCGGCACCAAGTCGCGCATGCCTGAGGGCCAACGACGATCCATCGCACGAAGGAATGCCAAGACTCGCGCATGGTTCGTAGCAGACGCGTCCGTTCCGAAACGTACCAAAAGGGCAGCGTCGCCTGCGGGCACGATCTCGCCGACTAGTCCATCACCCTTGGCCTGCATCTGCATCGTCTGGCTCCGCTGCATACCCACCCTTGTGTTCGACGCCTGTGTCTTTCTACCTCATGATAACCCAACTCACTGTTGCCACCACTCTGCCCATACAGCATGCTCGGTCGGTGGCTGTCAGTTCATGACTCATGAACGTCCGTCTGAGAAAGGTTGCCTATGCGTGCAGCTTGTGTATGCGTCTTGACCCCAATCCGGTCGGAAAACGCTGCAATCGCCGATGCCCTTGCTTACCTACCACTTTTCCACGAACCGGCTTGGGTCTGGAACGAACGAGCACTGGTGGTCAGTCATAGACACCGCTGAACAGGCTGTTGTACACTATGCGTGAATGACGCAGGAGGCCTCGCCGGTCTTTCGGCGCAGGGATGCTCGCGAGCTGCGGCGGTGGACGATCCATCTTCTGGTGGCGCAGTGTCGCCAGCGCATCTCAGCCAAACAAGCAGAGGTGAGTATCGTGCCAGACATTCCAACTCTTGGTCGGGCCGCACAGGATTATCTTGCGGCGAAGCATGCCGCGCGCGAGCGGGCGCTGCCGAAGTCGCGCCACGCTATCCGCCTCTGCGCCAACGCCATCCGCGCGGCGCATCGTGACGAGTTTGACGCTGCCCGACAATTGGTCTCGGAGGCGGGAGGGCTCTTACGCGGCATGGCTGCCGACCTGCACGATCATCTCGATATCTTCTATGCGGGCTTCGTCGCCGATGCGCAGAAAGAGTACGCGGAGGCGGCGCTGACCTGTGCGCTGATTCAGCGCGAGCCACTGCCGACGCCTGAGGACTTGGGCGTGGAGTGGGCGCCCTTCCTCAATGGTATGGGTGAGGCGCTCGGCGAGCTGCGCCGCTACATTCTCGACCGCATGCGCCTGGGCAGGACGGAGTCGTGCGAGTCGCTGCTGAGCGATATGGATGAAATCTACGCGCTGTTGATCACGCTGGATTACCCCGACGCGATCACGGGGAACCTGCGGCGCACGACCGATACGGCCCGCGGCATTCTGGAGAAGACGCGCGGCGACCTCACGCTGGGCGTCAGCCAGGCACGCCTCAACGCGGCGATGGAACGCGTGCAGCAGCGGTTGGAGCGGCTGACCGACTTTTAGCGCGACGAGATCGGTGAGCGACCGCTTGTGATGAGGTCGCCTGTTGTGTTGTCTCGCTGAGAAGACACGGTCGTGCGAGGCGCGGTGGAGGCGTGATCGTGCGAGGCGCATTGGTCCCACGCGGTCTCCGGTGAGACAGCGAACCCGCTACAATGGTTCCGGGAGAGCAGCCATCTCTCCACGTTGCCCGCAGTGCCAGCGCGCGGCGCGTCGTCTCTTGAATGGCCCCGAGATGATTTCATGACGTCTTTTGGTCGCGGTGAGCAGACTGTTCCGCCGCTCGCGGACGACGAGATGCTTTCGCTTGTTACCGAGGATTCTGGCGAGGAACAGCAGGCCGAGGCGCCACCCGCCGTGCCGCCTACGCCCGCGCACTGGCTCACACTGATGCGGCCAGCGACGTTGGTCTTCGCCGTGGCGCCGGTGGCGGCGACTTTGCTGCGTGTCTGGGCGGGTGGCGCGAAGCTTTCCGTGTTGGCGGCTGTCTGCTCGCTCGTGGCGGTGCTGCTCGTGTTCGCGGGGGCGAACATGCTCGACGAGTACCTCGATTACGAGCGAAATGTCAGCCAGAGCGGTCCGGTGCTACGCGAGGCGCAGATGCCCGAGACGGCGCTCGAACGGTCGAGTGTGAAGCCGCTCGACGCGCTGCGGGTGAGCCTGACACTACTGGTGCTTGGCGCGATTGCCGGGGTGCCATTGGTCTTGAACGGCGGCCCCCTGGTGCTGTTGCTAGGAGTGGCTGGCGTGGCTGCCGCGCTACTCTACTCGGCGACGAGTTACGCGCTGAAGCGACTCCCCGCGGGCGAATTGGCGGTGGCGTTAGCGCTCGGCCCTGCGCTCGTGGTGGGCACATTGCTGGCGCAACGCCAGCCCGTCAGCGGGCCAGACGTGTTGTTGGGGCTGGGATTTGGGCTCTACGCGCTGGCGCTGCTGGAACTCACCCATCTGCGCGATGCCGCGACGGATCGCCAGTTTCGGCGGCGAACGCTGGTGCTGGTGCTGGGCGAGCGCGGCGGTAAGCTCTTTGGCGCGACCTGCCTGATCGCCGCGTTTGTCGTGTCGACGATCGTGGCGCTGCAACCGGGCGTTTATCATGGAGCGCTTGGCGCGTTGCTCGCGCTGCCGGCGGCGTCGATTCCGTTCACGGGTGCGCTGCGTGCACAGACAACGCGCACGCGCGAACTCGTCGTCGGGCAGGCCTTCCGCGCGGCGTATGCTTTTGCACTGTGGATGTGCTTTGGGTTCTTCGTGGTGGGGCTTGTGGTGCGCTTGTACCCCGTCGTTCGCGACTTCCTCGGCGTGTGAAGATGTGGCGCCACCAACGGCGCGACGCGTGATCGTTGGCACCTCGCATGCTGTGATAGACTCTGCCGCAGAGGCACAACGCAGCTCTCCCATTCGCGTATACAGTCTGGGAACGAGCCGCTCCACCCTGTGACCGGCGTACCACAAGTCGGCGGTCCCTTGGACGAGGAGGCAGAGACATATGGCGTGGTTTGGGCGCCCGCGTGACGATCGTCCTGGGGCACACAATGGCGCGGAAGCGACGCCAGTTGTCGACGAAGCTGCTTTGCACGATGAGTACTCGCGTACGATTATCGGCGCAGTGAACAAAGTTGGGCCAGCGGTGGTGCAGGTAGGCGTGACGAAGGCGGTGATGGGGCGCACATCATCGGGGATTATGCCGCGGTTGGCAGAGGGTGCGGGATCTGGGGTGATATTCGCGCCCGATGGCTACATTCTCACCAACAGCCACGTCGTTGACGGCGCGCGGAGCATTACGGTCGCGCTGGCGGATGGGCAGGACATCAGCGGCACACTAGTGGGAGACGATGCTGAGACAGACGTGGCGGTGGTGCGTATCACGCCGCCCAATGGCAAAAATCTGCCCACCGCTCCACTAGGCAATTCGGACAAGTTGACGGTTGGGCAGTTAGTGATCGCCATCGGTAGTCCAGCGGGATTGCAGAGCACGGTAACGGCGGGGATCGTCAGCGCGTTGCATCGCACGCTGCCTGGTTACGGTGGGCGACTTATCGAGGACATCATCCAGACGGATGCGGCGATCAATCCGGGCAATTCCGGTGGGCCACTGGTGAACGCGCGCGGCGAGGTGGTGGGATTGAACGTCGCGGTGCTGCAACAGACGCAGGGGCTCTCGTTCGCCATCCCAATCAATACGGTGAATTGGGTGGCTGCGCAGTTGATGCGCAACGGTGTGGTGCGCCGATCGGTCCTGGGCATCGCAGGGCAGGCGGGCATGCTGCCGCAGTCGTTGCGCCGCACGCTACAGATCGATAGGCCAAGCGCCGTGGAGGTGGTGCAGGTGATTCCCGGCGGCCCGGCGGAGCGCGCGGGCATCCAGCCGCAGGACGTGATCTACAAACTCGATGGCAAGCCGGTCGCCACTGTGGACGATATCCGCAGGACGCTGGAACGCCTCGCGGATGGAACACCCGTGCGCGTGAGCTACATCCGGATGACGAATGCGGGGGCACGGGCGAGCGAGGTCGTGGTGCATGTGACGACGCAGCGGCGCTGAAACGTGCCACTGAACCCACGCACAACCCGTATAAGTGGCACTGGCGCTTGCTTGCCCCGCACGCCGAACGGTGATGGGCCAGGCGCGACGCGCATCCGAAGAGCAGCCAGGCGCCGCGCGTCGAGGCGCGGGCGGCAATATAGGGGGGATGATTCGGGCAAAATGGGGGTTGTCCCCGATGAGGCGCGGGGGCCAGCGCAGGTATGCTGCCAGTGCCTGGTGCGTCGGACGCAATAACGCGTCGACCAGGCGAGGAGGGCAGCATGCCACGCTATCTCGTCGAACGCACTTTCCCTGATAGGCTCGAAATCCCGGTGACGCAGGAAGGCGCCACGATCTGCCTCAACGTCGTCACCAACAATGCCGAAGATGCGGTCACCTGGGTTCATTCCTATGTGACCGAAGACAAAGGCAAGACATTCTGCATCTACGATGCGCCATCGCCGGAGGCGATTCGTCGGGCGGCACGACGCAACGAGCTACCAGTGGACAAGATCACCGAGGTACGCGTCCTCGACCCCTATTTCTACCGATAGCGTCATGAGCTGATACCCACGCACGGCGCGATCGTGAACCCTTCGCCTTCCCCCGGTTGGCAGCCGCAGTATGCTTTTGGCTTGGTGTTGCCGAACGAGTGAGGCGGAGGGACGCGCGAGGCAACGAGTCCGCGGGAGAGCATGAGGAGGGTGAGGGTCTATCCGAGTTGTCCTGGACAGCACGGTAGCTTTGTGTACGCTGGCTCGACGAGCACGGTCTCGGTCGCCTGCCCAACGAATACGCTCGTGGCGGGGGCGGCTGGGACTTTGACGACAATCCCAATGCGGTGTATTTGGGGCAGGCGTCCGCGATCGCGATGGTAAGTGCGTGGGGGCTGATGCGATCGCGGTGAGTGACCCGGTTCTGCACACTATTGCGGCAGGGGACCGACGACGCGGCCAAGTTCGACAATGGTGGGACGGTGGCGCGCAAGGTACTCTTCGATGGCTTCGCGGAGGATCACGGGGATGTCGTAACGCACGGCGTTGCCCCACGTGGGATCGCTATAGCCTTGAACGTTGGGGTCCACCGCATCCATCGCGCTCTCAAGCTCCCAGTCGGTGCCAGCGACACGATACAGCCGCTGCGGGTCGACCGACGTACCGCCGATGTAGAGGCGACCGTCGCGAATTGTTGCCCCGCTGAGATGAAAGATGCCCTGGGGCGACCCGCGGGTGACCCGCGAGGAGTGGGCGGCGCGAATTGGGTCGAGTCCACGCTGGACCATCGCCAGCACCTGCGCGCCGGAGAGCGACGTCACGCCGGGATTCGCTGGCGAGGCACAGACGTCCCAAAGCGCGCCGCGCTTGAGTGGACCGGCGCCGAGGGGTCCGCTGAAGGCGTGACCGATGGCGAGAACCGCAAGGTCTGCCGTCATGCGCTCGCGCAGAGCGTCGGCCATCAAGTCGCCCACGCCACACTCACGGTCATATGCGAAGTCGAGCGGCTGCGCCAGCTCGCCGACTTGGATATTGAGAAAGTCTTCGAGGTCGCGCTCGGCACTGGCGGAGGCGTCGAGCACCCGCGGCGAAGGCGTGATCTCGCCGGTGATCGGCAGGACGATGGCGCGTTGCGCCACAAGTCCGCTTGGGGTCCACTCGAAGTCGACGCGGCCAAGGTGTTCGCCGAATTGTCCGGCCTGAGCCACCAGAATCGAGCCGATACGCTCGCCGTCTGGCAGCAAGTTGTGTGAGTGCGCGCCGACGATTGCCGCGACTTCACCTTGCAGCTCCGCGGCGAGGCGGCGGTCCTCGTCGAGGCCCATATGCGAGAGCAGTACAACACCGTCGGCACCTTCGGCGCGTAGTTGGGCCGCGAGCTGGCGCACCAGCGGCGCCGGTGGCAGGTAGGTCAGCCCATACCACTTCTCATAATTGCCGTCTACCCGCGAGGTGATGCCGATCACGCCGAGTCGACGCGAGCCCACGTCAAGGATCGTAGCGGGCTGGACGCCAGGGAGCAGCGAGCCGTTTGGCAAGAGCAAGTTGGCGAGCAGCAGCGGGTAGCATGCAGCCCGCACCTGATCGATCAGCGACTCGGCGCCGTAGCGCAGGATGGTGGCGTTGCCAACGGCGTGGGCGCGACAGCCAGCGGCGCTAAGCAGTCGGTGCATCGCGGCGCCCTTGGTGAGGCTGCTCAGACGATTGGTGTGTTCTTCCACATCGCCAGCGTCGAGATAAAGCACGGACATGTTGGCATGCTCGGCTGTAATACGCTCGACGAGCGTGGCGACGCGCGCAAGGCCTTCGACATGGCCGTGCACGTCGTTGGTATGCAGGATGATGAAGCGTGCGGAATCGCCCACGCGGTTTTCCCTCCTATGAAAGTGCGGCGCCTACGACTGAGTTTGGGATCTCGAAGCGCGGTGCGAGAACGGCGCGAGGATCGGTCGCAGGCGAGGATTGAGTTGGGTGAGCAGCGCAACGTCGTCTGGTTCGACTGGCCGCGCGACGAGCATGCCTACAAAGAGCAGCAGTGTGAAGATGAGCGCCGAAAGCGCGAGGTTGCACGCGCTGGCGATTAGTTGAGGCAGTTGCGTGGAGTAGAGGAAAGGGGAGAGCAGCCGCGTGGTGTCGATTCGCAGGAGCATGGTAACCAGCACCGCGGGCGCCAGCGAAAGCACGATGCGTAGGCCGAATGGGATCGGATAGGCACGTCGCAGTATGCGCCAGGCGAGGGCGAGTTGCAGCAGTTCGACGGCTACCTGCCCCGCGCCTACGGCGATCAGCGCGCCCGCCGGTCCGCCAAGCGAGCCGGGCCGGGGGATCAGCGCCGCGCCAACGCCGAGCGTCAGCAGCAGCCCTATCACCTGTGCCGCGAACGCCCATCGCTGGCGCCCCAGTACGTAGAGCGCGGCCTGGTGCGAGCCGCCGCCCGCGAGCCGCTGCACGATGTTGAAGACGAGGAAAATCTGCATCAGCGCGCCGACGGCCGCGAATTGCGCGCCATAGAGCAGCACGGCAATCGTGTTGGCCTGGACGAAGGCGAATGCCAGCACCGGCGTTGCCAGGAGAATCTGCGCTTTGCTGACCGAGCGCCACGCGGTACCCAATCCTTCGCGGTTCTCGCCAGAGTAGGCCGCGGCCATCGCCGCCATGCCGACGCCGCCGAGACCGGCGATCAACAAGAAAGCGGCCGCGTGACTCAGTTGGAAGGCCAAGTTGAAGTAGCCGATGGAGGCGGCGACCACGAGAAAATACTGCATCAGTGAAACTACAGACTGCTTGAGGAGAGCTCCGCTGATCAAGTTGGTGAGCCAGGCAACGGCGCCCAGCCGCAGTACAGGGGCAAACGGGGTGCGCGCTCTTGATTGACTAGCAGTATCCCTCGCGCGGAGCAGTGGCAGGAGCAGTACGAGGTAGACTGCCGCCGCAGCCCAGGTGACGATGGCTAACGCGACGATCACACCCTCGACGCCGTAACCCTGGCTTGTAGCAAAGAGGACCCCTACCACATTGCCGACCTGCGCCAGCCCACCAACGGCGAGCGTTAGTCTGGTGCGGAGGAGCGCAGTGAAGAGTGCCCCAAGCACGTTCATCATGCCGGTACCGGCGACGTATGCCAGAAGCGGCAGCGCTAGCACGCTGAAGTTTGGCACGTGGAGCGCGTCGGCCATGCCTCGTGCACCGGGCAGCCCGCGCAGCAGCCCGGCCAGCAATGGCTCGGCGAAGTAAATTGCCGCGCAGACGGTAAGGACAGCCGCGGCACGCGTCAACAGCAGGCGCCGGAGTAGCGCACCCGCCGCGCCGCGGCCGCGTTCGGCGAGCGTGCGCGGGACGAAAACTGTCGCGGCATCTTCCAACCCGAACGCGGCGAAGTAGACGGCGGTGTTGAAGAAGGTGAGGGCGATGGCAAAAATGCCATATTGTTTATCGCCCAGGCCGCGCGCCGCAATCAATGAGAGCAAGAACGACGCGGCGAAGAGCCAGAGCGAGCCAAGTTGATTCCAGAGATAGGCTGAAGGCGCGCGACGTAGCAGTTCAGTGGCCTCTGCCGTCCGGGGTCGAGCGGCGACCGCCGTTGGAGCTGAGTTCGGGTCGCCGCGCTCGCGTTCGGAACTAGTCACTCGTCGCGCGCCTCCTCATCATCAACGTCGTCAGAATCGCGCCGAGCATACCCAACGGAATCCATATTGGCACGGGACGGTTTAGCATGTTCGCCGCCAGGCGGCGGCCGGCACGTGTCTTGAGGGTAGGGCTAAAGCTGGCGCTTTCGATGACGAGGCGTAGCTCGCCACGCTCGGCATGATCCAAGACATGCTCCAACTTCCGCGGCAAGGCGCTCATGCTGCGCGCGAAGCCGATGCTCTCGCGAACGAGATCGCGCCCAAGCTGGTCGATACTCTCAGCCCCTAACAGCGCGAGCATCCCGGAGACCGGGCTGCGTCGCATGAACTGCCGCGCAAACGGCTCGGCGGCGGAAATCAGATTGAACTCGGGCGAGATCAGCGCACAGAGGCCAGCAAGCATGCTTGCCGCGCGCCCCAGGAAGGCGAACTGTGACGGCATGCGCACGGGTTGGTCGTAGAGCGCCGCGCCGATCTCCGCCAAAACTTCGGCGGGATCGAGCGTGCGGATCTGCGAGAACGGCAGTGAGGCGTAGCGCGATAGCAGCAGACTTACCGTGCGCTCGATCACGTCATGTTGCGCGGCCTCGCCCAGAAAGCCGAGGTCGGCCATCCCGCGGACTACCATTGCCGCATCCTGCTGGACGACGCCTCCGAACGAGGTGCGAAGACCGGCCTTCATTCGCGGGGTGATAGAGCCCATCATGCCGAAGTCTACAAACGCCAGCCGCAGACCGTCTGGTGTGGGCTGCACGAAGATATTACCAGGATGTGGGTCCGCATGGAAGAAGCCGATCTCGAGTATCTGCTTGAGGTAGAGATCGGCGATGCGTCGCACGAGCACGTCGCGGTCTACGCCAGCGGCGTCGAGATGCTCGATCTGCGTCATCTTGTAGCCACTCACCCATTCGAGTGTCAGGATGCGATGCGTCGTCTGCGGCCAGAGCACGGCAGGCACGACGACATCTGGCTCGTCGCGAAGCACCTCGGCGAACCGCTCGGCGTTGCGGCCCTCACGCTCGTAGTCCAGCTCTTCGTGAACCATTCGGCTGAACTCGCGGTATAACCCACGAATGTCGAGCAAATAGTCTGCCTGGGACGAGATGTGCCGCACGACACTGAGGACGAGGTGCAGCGTGCGGAGATCGCCGCGCACCTTCTCGTGTATGCCGGGGCGTTGGACCTTGACGGCGACGACGCGCCCGTCACGGAGCCGCGCGCGGTGTACTTGCCCGAAGGAGGCGGAGCCAGCTGGTATGGGGTCAATGCTGTCGAATATCGCTTCGAGTGGCGCGCCGAGTTCGAGTTCGAGCACGGCGCGGATATCGTCGAACGGCTCAGCGGGCACCTCGTCTTGCAGTGTTGCCAATTCGGCCAGGGCCTCTTGCGGAAGGAGATCGGCGCGTGAACTGAGGAATTGTCCCAATTTAATCAGCAAGCCACCATGGGTGATGGCGGTTTTGCGGAATCCGCAGAGCATGCGCTTGAGCGCCTCGATGTCTGGCTCCGCGGCAAGGTCACCACGGGCTTGCGCACGGACTACCCGGCTTCGTTCCCGATAGATCGTCCAGAGCGTGGTGATCAGGAGCCATGCGATGCGGACCGCACGCGCGAGCTGGCTGCGCTGCGTCCACCGGGAGGTCTGCCGCGGCATCGTGTGCTCCTCACTCCGCTGAACCCCACATCCCACATCACTTGACGAGGCCAGCAGTGCTTTAGTCCGCGCGGCACGGATCATTGTCATTTTTGGGGCCACGAGAGGCGTAGCGTACCCACACTGTATCATACGTCTGCGGGGCGGCCTGGGCACGTTCGGGGCCGCGAACTCGCAGTATTGCTCTCTTACGTAGCGCTGGAGGGTGCGATGGTTCAACGCCAACCGATGGGTGACGAGTATAGGAGTCCCTGGCAGACGCTTGGCGTGCGCGAGGTCTATCGCAACCCATGGATGACGGTCTGCGAGCACTCGGTGATTCGACCGGACGGCACCGCTGGCATCTATGGCATCGTCGATCCTGGCGACAACGCGGCGATCGTCGCGCTGGATGAGGAGGAGCACCTCTGGCTCGCGGGGGAGTTTTCGTATCCGATACAGCGTTTCGAATGGAAGATTCCCAGTGGCAAAGTTGAGGAGGGCGAGGCGGCACAGGATGCGGCACGACGGGAGCTGGTGGAGGAGACAGGCATCTCCGCTCGCGAGTGGTCTGCGCTCGGCGCGTACTACCTCAGCGTGGGCATTTCGACGCAGGTTAGCTCGATCTTCCTCGCGCGGGGACTGGAACTCGGCGAGGCACGACCGGAGGGCACCGAAGCGATCACGCTGAGGCGCATCCCTCTGGCGGAGGCGGTAGCGGCATGCCTGCGCGGTGAGATCCGCGACGCGCCCAGCGTGCTCGGCATCTGGCGCGCCTGGCTGGACCTTCACACCACACCAGGGGCCGACGCTACGAAAGCTCGAGCGTGAGGAGTCCGCGAAGGTCGTCGAAGGCGAACTCCGCCCCGCATGCGCGCAGATCTGCGACGGTGTGGTACCGGCCGGTGGCAACCGCGACGGTGCGGAGGCCTGAGGCGGCTCCGCAAGCTACATCGTGCGGAGTATCGCCGACGACGAAGGTGCCCGCTCGCGCAAACGTGCGCCCAAAGGCCTCTGCGGAGCGGCTCATGGCGAGCGGAGGCAGGGCATCGCGGGACTCAGCCTCGTCGCCAAACGCGCCGCACTTGAAGTAGGCGTCGATCTTGGCGGCGCGGAGTTTACTCCACGCGATGCGCTCGATGTTGCCCGTCACCAGGGCAAGCGAGGCGCCTAGCTCGGCCAGCCAGTCCAGTGCTTCGCGACAGTGCGGCGTGGTGTATGCGCTCAGGTCGTCGGGAACATACGCCTCGTAATAGTCCGCAGCGAGGGTGAAGAAGCGTGGCAGCCCGTCGGCGATTGCCTCTTCGGTGAGTCCGGCATGCCGCAGTATGCGCGAGGCGATGGCTGTATCCGTCATGCCAGCGGTCTGGCCAAGATGCTCGGCGGCGAGGTCGATGCCAAAGGCGGCACGCATGGCGTCGCTGATCGCCTGGCGATGCGTTGGGGGCATGCTTCGCAGCAGCGTGCCGTCGATGTCGAAGAGGAAGAGCATACATCTCCTGAGAGCCGCTTGGCGCTGCGAAGTCCGTCTGTTTGCAGGCGGCCACCCGTGGGGCTATGATAGCATAGGTGCGAGAGCGGTGAGCGGCAGGAGCACGGCGGCGGTGCGATACGCCGGGAACGAAAGAGAGCAGCACGATGCAGCTTCGTTTCGAGTTGGGCGATTCCCAGACGCCGCGCGGCCACGCCATCCTCTATGCCCGCGCGGGCAACGCCGACCGCTATATCGCCACTTACTGCGTCGTGGCGCCGATCCAGTTTTCCATTGGAAAGTTCTTGCCGCCGATCCTCTCCGGGCAGCTTCCGATGGGCAGCATGCCGGATCCCTCCGCTGCGAGCGTACTGCCGATCCCGCCGATCTTGGAGGATGTCGACAGTCTTGCCGCGCTGCGCCAGATGGCGGAAAGGCGCGGCGACGATCTCTGCGATCTCGGCAACGTCTTCACTACGGACGATGCGCAACGCATGGGATACGCGGCGGAGGCATGCCAGTCGTATGGCGAGTTGTATGCGACGTACCAGGCGCGGTGGCCGGAGGTTGGCTCGGAGCGTGGGGCGATCGAATCGACGCCGCTCGACGACCTCGACGTCGAGGATGTGATGACCGAGGTGATGCCGGAGCGCGATCGGCTGGGCGAACTGGCCCGGCTGATCAGTCAGGCGCGCTACGCTAGCGAAGGGCACGACCGCAAGGCGCTGGAAGACGTGACACAGCGCATGCATCGCATCGCGCGCTCATTGCCTGAGAAGTACCGTGCGGAACAGCTTGTTGGCGCCGCAGTGCGCGAGGACGCCGCAGGCGCGCAACTCGCCGAACTGTATCTGCAGCGCGCGTACAAATTGGTGGACGAAGACTATGCGGGCATTCCACCAATCGAGCGCAGCATTCGGCAGGCGCTTGGCGAAGAACCCACTGGCGACTGAGTGTTCAAGAGGCATCGGACGTGGCCGCGATGATTAGAGGAGCGTAGGTCTCGTATGGCAATGCTGGTTCACGCGAACATCACCACTTTGCTAGAAGCGATCACCTCGGGCGACGAGCGCGGCGTGATCCGCGAGACGCTGACTTTGCTCGGCAGCGAAAAGGTGCCGCCGGCCAAGGTTGCGGCACGGGTCGGGGTGGCGGCGGCATGGGGTGGCGGCGATGGTCACGCGCTGAGCGTCCTCTCGGTGGCGGGGCGCGTCGCCGAGTGGATGCGCGCGATTCCCCTCAGCACCGATGCGAAGGCCGAGGAGCGCAGACAACTGGCGCCGGCGCTGCCACTGGTCCAGGGATTCCTGGCAGTAGCGGCCGCGGTACGTAGCGGTTTGCCGGAGCCGCACCCTTCGCTTCCGCAGGGCATCCCTCCGGCGGAGGTCACCCACGCCGATGGCCCGTTGGGGGCGCTGCGCGAGGCGCTGGCGGCGCGCGAACTCGAACGGACGCGCCGCATCTTGCTGGGATATTATGCGACGGGTGCCGATTACAAGGCATTGCTAACACAGATCTATGCCGCGTTGGCACAGCGCTATCCCGAGGGCGGTCATCCGCTGACCTTTGTGGTGAGTGGGAGCCGCGTGCTCGACATGGCCGACTGGGGCGACCGCGTCCCGGCATATCTCTATTGGCTGACTCCGCTGATCCTCTCAGATGCGCCAAACTCCGCGGTGGGCGAGTCGGCAAAGGCTTACTCGGCGGGCGCCGATCATGACCTTGGCTGGCTGCGCACGCGGCTCTCGATTCCCAAAGAAGAGGCGGCTGGTCCGGCTTTTCAGCGCGCATTGGTCGCTGGGGACGCCAACGCCGCCTGCGACGCGGTGTTGCAGGCATTGCGCGGCGGCGCTACGCCGACGGGCGTCGCGGCGGGCATGTCGCTCGCGGCCGCTGAACTGATCAACAGTGTTGCGCCAGGCGACCGCGACGCGCTGTACCGAGCCGGGCACATCCTGCTCTACGTCAACGCAGTGCATTCGGCGATGTCGCAGACGCAGAATCCTGAGGTCTGGCCGCTGCTCTATACGGCGGCCTGCGCCGTCAACGCCGGCAAGGCGGTCGCGGCCGGTGGCGGGGTTTCGGAGGGCGCGCGCGCGACGGCGTCGGTGCCGCTAGGTGGCATGTTGCCCGCTAACATGTTGCGAACGCTTGAGCAGCATTTGATCGAAGGTGATACTGCGACTGCGCTCGCCGGCGCGCGCCGCTATCTCCAAATGGGGCATCCACCGCGGGCGTTGGCGGGGATTTTGGGCAGCGTGGGCGCATCGCGCGACGCTACCGGTGGCTCAGAGGCGAGCGCACACGTTTTGCCGCTGGTGGCCGCCGCTGCCGAAGAATATCTCGAACTGCCACGCGGGCTACGCAGTGACGGGCAGAACGCGCTGCTCTCCGCCGCGGTACGCCTCGCCGCCGAACTCTCGACTGGACATGCGCTCGCCGACCGGGTGCGAGCGGCCATCGAAGAGCGCCTCTAGGCGAGCGCATGCCGATGCGCCGGCGCTGCGATGCGGAAGCTGGACGGCGAGCGAACGCGAAATTGCGGCTATGCAGGGAGGGCGCGGCGTAGGAGGTTGAGCCAGTTGCCGCCGAGGATGCCTTCGATGTCGGCCGGCGCGTAGCCGTGGGCTTCGAGGACTGGGGCGAGCTTACCGAGATCGGCGACGGAGTCGAGTTCGACAGGGGTGCTTTCGACGCCGAAGCCACCGTCGAAGTCGCTGCCGAGGGCGCAGTGACGCGCGGAGCCGGTGAGTGTGGCGATATGGTCGATGTGGCGCACGACGGCGTCGAGGGTAACGGGACCGTCAGCGGGCGTCCAGCCATCGACAAGGAACTGGTTGGCGAGCACCGTGCCGATGACGGCGTCGCGCGCGGCGAGGGCGCGGATCATGTCGTCGCTGAGTTGGCGGTCGGTGGGGACGAAGGCGCGGCAATTGGCGTGGCTGGCGATGATCGTTCCGGGGAAGCGGTCGAGCGCCTGCCAGAAGCTCTCCTCGGCGAGGTGGCTGACATCGAGCACCATGCCGAGTCGCGCCATCTCGTCGAGGAGTTGGAGGCCGAGTTCGGTGAGCGGCCCAGGGGCACGCGTGCCACCAGCATAGCGGGTGCCCCTCCAGGCGGGGCCAAGGACACGCAGGCCACGGTCGAACCAGCCCTGGAGGGCGGAGGGGTCGGGTAGGGGATCAGCACCTTCCATCAAGAGGACGAGGCCGAGGGGGCGCGCGGCTACATCGGCACTGGTCCAGTCGGCGCGCAGCGTGGCGAGCTGCGCCTGCGAGGCGACGATGCGCACGCCGACGTCCTGTGCGGCGAGAGAAGTGTAGTAGTCAAGCTGCGCTTCACCGGAGGCGGTCATCCACGCAGCGTCGCCGGGTGGGACGAAGATCGTTCCAAAGACGAGGCCGACGCCACCGCGCTGATGTTCTGGTAGGCCCAGCATCACACTCTGCGACATGCCGGCGATGAGTCCGCCGTCGGCGATGGGATTTGCGCGCTCGTGGGCGCGTTTCGCGGCGACGGAGAGGCGAAAGTCGCGTCCGTGGCTGAGGGCATTGAAGGCGATGTCTTCGTGCGCGTCGACGATGAAGTAGTCCACAGGCGCACCTCTCGTTGGGCGAAGCCTACCACGGTGGCCCCGCCGGGAATCGAACCCGGATGACCCGCTTAGAAGGCGGGTGCTTTGTCCATTAAGCTACGGGGCCGCAGATGTTCCGTCCTGTAGCATAGCACGCCGACGATGGTGACGGAAGTCGAACGACGCAACCGCACGTTCCTTGTGCATTGGCGGGCGACAAGCGCTACAATAGAATGTGGGTGGGTAGTCACCCAATATAGTGCGCGACGTTGTGGTGATCAACGTAACGGCGTGATGAACGGGACTCAGCGAAAGGCGGGAGCGTACGAGCGAAATGGGAAGCGGCGTGCGACAGCGCGATACTGAAAGCGTGCGTCAGGCGAAACGGCAGCGCCTCCTCGAGGCGGCGGCGGGGGAGTTCGCACGCTGGGGCTTTGACCGCGCGAACATCAATACGATCTCGGAAAATGCGGGCTTTGGTAAGGGCACGGTCTATCTTTACGCTGCCAGCAAAGAGCGCTTATTTCGCGATGTGCTTGAGGAGATCGGGCGCCAAACCACCTCGGTGTTGGATCGTTCGCTGGCGGAGAGCACGGGACACCCGCCCGAACGGCGCTTGCATGACCTAGTGCACGCCTTCTCCGATCTTGCCGTCGATCACCCGGATTTTATCCGGCTGCAGGCCAGCACACTCTTCGGCGTGAATCGGCAGTTTCAGGAGGTCTGCGCCGGAGTGCTGCGTGGGATCGCGGCAACGCTGGCGGAGGCGTTTCAAGCCGAGGAGGCGGCGGGAACGATTCGCCCGATTTCTTCCGAGGTCGTGGCGATGTTTTTGCTGGGCAATCTGCAACTTTTGGCGCTTCTTCCCGAAGCGCTTGGATCGGAGACCATCGACGTCTCTACGTGGCGGGGGGTTGTAAACGATGTGTTTTGGCGCGGACTGCGGCCGCAAGAGGGTGACTGGAAATGAGCGATTCTGATCCTAGCAAGCGGGGGAATCATCGAACTGGCATTGCGGTTGGACTGTACGGGTCTCTGCAGCGGTGGCTGTCGGGACTCGGGGATATCCTTTCGATCCGTCGAGTGCGGCTACTCGGACGCTCGGGAAGCGTCGCGACCGAGCAGGGCGTGCTGGCATCCTTCAACCGCTACGGTCGCGCCTATTTCCAACGCTGGCTCGTTATTGGCGCGCTGATTGGTGTGGTCGCGGGCCTCGGTGCCATTCTCTTCGCATCGGCGATCTCGTTCTGCACGCACATCCTGCTTGGGAATATCGCTGGCTTCTATCCGCCCAACCCGTCGGGAGAAGGCCTGACGCTACTGAGGCCGATCGGCAACAGGTGGCTTCTGCCGGTGGTGACGACGCTCGGCGGTCTTCTCACGGGGCTAATCGTCTTCACACTGGCTCCCGAAGCAGAGGGGCACGGTACGGACGCCGCGATCGAGGCCTTCCACGAGAAGTCGGGGCGCATTCGAGGGCGCATCCCGCTGATCAAGCTCATCGCCTCGGCCATCACCATCGGGTCGGGCGGGAGCGCAGGCCGCGAAGGGCCGACCGCGCAGATCTCCGCGGGGTTCGGTTCATGGCTTGGGGAAATCTTACATCTCGACGATCATGACCGGCGCATTGCCATGGCCGCTGGCATCGGCTCCGGCATCGGCTCGATCTTCAAGGCGCCATTCGGCGGCGCACTGCTCAGCGCTGAGATTTTGTACAAGCGTGACTTCGAGGTCGATGCACTCTTTCCTTCATTCGTTGCTTCAGCGATCGGCTTCACGATCTACGGCGCATGGTCCGGATGGACACCAGTGTTTGGTCCGGGCAATGAATATACGTTCACGCAGGTCTCTAGCCTGGGTGGCTATCTGATCCTTGGCGTCTGCGCCGGGTTAGTGGGGTTGCTGTATCCGAAGTCACTGTATGGTGTGCGCGATCTGTTTCGTCGCATTCGCATTCCCAACCAACTGAAACCGGCGATCGGTGGGCTCGCGGTTGGGCTCATCGGTCTGGTCTTACCAGAAGCGCTGGGCATGGGGTACGGGTACGTCCAATTCGGCATCAACAGCGATTTCACTCATTTGGCCGCATGGCTGCTCTTCGCGCTCGTGTTTGTCAAAATTCTGGCGACGTCGCTCACCATTGGTACTGGCGGCAGCGGTGGTGTCTTTGGTCCTGGCATGGTGGTTGGCGGATTCTTGGGCGGGGCGTTGTGGGCAGGCTTCCACGCCGTCGCTCCGGGACTCGTGGCAGGCACGAATGCCGGGGCCTTCGTGGTGGTGGGCATGGGGGCGTTCTTTGGCGGCATTGCCAAAGCGCCGCTGGCCGTGATCTTGATGGTCGCGGAGATGACCGGGGAGTATTCGCTGATCGCTCCGGCGATGCTGGCGACGATGGTGGCCTATCTGGTCACGGGCGACGCGAGCATCTACGAGAGCCAGGTGCCTACTCGACTCGATTCGCCGGCACACAAGAACGACTTCGCGTTGCCGTTGCTGCAAAGCCTCACCGTTCGCGACGCAATGACGGAGGGCACTGATGGGGCAGTTGCGACGGCGACACCGGATACACCGCTCTCATCGTTGTCCGCGGTATTCAAGAACAAAGTCGCGGCGAGCATTCCTATCATCGACAATGGCCGATTGGTCGGCATGGTGACGGCGGCGGATCTTGCACGGGTCACGGTGGATGATCTCTCGCTCGCGCGCGCAAGGCAGGTGATGTCGCGACGCGTGCTGCGCGCGTATCCTGATGAGTCGCTTTATCGCGCGTGGCTGCGCATGACGCGTGCGGGGGTGCGCCAACTCGCGGTTGTTGATCGGGCGGAATCCGATCGCCTCCTAGGTATCGTGACGAGCCGCACCATCTCGCAGATGTTGCAGGTGCCACAGTTGGTGGGTGCGACCCGGAAGGACTCGGCTCGTGTCTTGCAGTCGGCCCAGGCGGACGTTTCGATCAGCGACGACGACGTACCAGTTCAATCCCGTCCGCTGAGTGGTCCTGGAAAGCTGAGCGACGCTGACGAAGCCGCGCTCACGTCGTACAGCGCTGATCCGCTGCAACGAACGACGGTGTCGGAGGCCATGCTCACCACGCCACGTTTGATCGCGGAAAGCAGTCCCATCTCGCATGCGCGCCAGCTCATCGAGGAGCGTGGCGCGGCGCTGATGGTCGTCGACGATCAGGGCAGGCTCGTCGGTATCGTCACGCGATCCGATCTGCACGACCGGCAGGACCGGGAAACAGGGCGAGCGATCCTGGTTGGCGACGTTGCCGTACGTAACCTCGTGACCGCTCGCCCTGAGGAGACGCTACGCACCGCGGTGCGGCGCATGAACCGTCTCGGGCTGCGCCAGCTGCCGGTTGTAGCCGAGGAGCTGCCCGCGCCGCCGGTCGGCTTGTTGCGGAGGAGCGACGTGCTGGCGGTGTATGGTTTGCCTGGCGACACCGAGCCAAGCCGGACAGCCGGGGGAAACGAGGCGCGCTAAACCGGGAGCAAAGAGGGATCGACCTTGGCGGATTTCGCCAAGTGGACACCGAAGCAGCTGGCCTTACTCTGCTTTCGGTGATGGAAAGGCTCAACTTGCTCAACTTCGTCCAACCAAATGGTCTACGCTTGCGTGCCCGCACCGTGGTCACCGAGCGCCTAATATTCGGCGCTAGCAGTGCTCAGTGAGCAGAGAGCGATGCGACGAGGAGACGGGCGACTGCCAGGGGCATTCTGATGCGCGAGCAGTATGGCACTGAATCGGCGTACGCCAAGATGGCCGACATCGTCGCCGGCCTCGGAAGACGGCTACGGCTCTCGCGCCTCGAACGGCACTATTCCCGCAGGCCGGTGCTCGCCGCGTTCACGTTCGTGAATAGCGGGATTTCGATTGCGCTGCTCTCGGTGGTTGCGCTCGTCCTCAACGCGCCGATGGTCTTCCCCTCACTGGGTCCCACGGCTTTCCTCTTCTTCTATCGGCCCACGGTACCGAGTGCAGCACCACGCAACGCGCTGCTTGGGCACGGACTCGGCGCCGCTGTGGGGTACTTGAGTCTCGTGGTTACCGGACTGACTACCGCAGGCTCAACGCTGGTGGTAGGCATGAGCTGGGCGCGCATCCTGGCTGTTGGCCTGGCGGTCAGTTGCACCGCGGGAGGCATGGTGCTCGGGCAGTTCGAGCATGCGCCGGCCATTTCGACCACCCTGCTCGTAGCGCTAGGCACGATAGACCGCCCCAGGCAACTGGCGGTACTCGTCGGGGCGGTGGCGGTGCTCGCGGTTCAAGCGTTTGTCATCAATCGCGCTGCGGGCGTGCAGTTTCCGCTGTGGGCAGCGCCGACGCCGGCCCGTGCCGGAGAAGAGAGTCGCGAGCGCTCATCGCTGCCCGCGTGATGCAAAATGCGACGCGACGCCGAGGCACATGGTTGCTCAATGTGGGTCGGGGTCGCCGTTGCCAGGATTCAGATCTGCGTCTGCACCTGGAGTGTGCCGGTGTGACTCATCACGTCCACGTGGGTTCGTTCGCCGTCCCGCTGGTAGTGCAGGTCAACGGTTGCAGCGCCCACGCGTAGACCGCGCAAGGTGACGTGGGCGAGCCACTCTGGCAGATATGGCTGATCGATGAGCAGCCGCTGATGGACAGCATCGGGCTCCAACCCCAATGCCGTCTGTACTAGGAGCGGAATCGCTCCCGAGGCCCACGCCTGCGGGCTACAGGCTACTGGATAATGCACGGGATTCGGATACTGCTGCTTGCCGAATCCATCGAAGACTTCGGGGAGACGCTGCTCGGCGAAGCGCTGTGCCGCCTGGAAGAGGCCGGTGAAGAGACGTGCCATCGGTCGCTTCAGGCCCCAACGTCGCAAGCCAAGCGCGATGAGCGCATTGTCGTGCGGCCAGATGGACCCGACCTGGTAGTCGAGAGGATTGTAGGCACGCTCGTCCGAGGAGAGCGTGCGAATGCCCCAGCCGCAGAACATGTCGTCACAAAGGAGGCGTTCGGCAACGGGCTTTACATGCTCGTCCGCGATGATCCGTGTGAAGAGCGTTTGACCAGGGTTTGAGGCGATCGCGCGCGAGGGTTGGCCGTCGCGCTCAAGACAGAGGGCATAGTAGCCGAGGTCGTCGAGCCAGTAACGCTCATCAAATCGCTGCTTGAGCGCCGCAGCCTGTTGCTCTAGTTCGTCCGCGCGACGCTCGTCGCCTACCTGGCGAAAAAGTTGGGCGCACTCTATGCGCGCTTTGTAAGCGTACCCCTGGACCTCGACCAGGGCGATAGGGGGACGACATAGCGAGCCGTCAGCATTGACGATGGCGTTGTTCGAATCCTTCCAGCCCTGATTGCGTAGACCCTTCTCGGAACGGGAGCCGTAATTGAGGAAGCCGGGGATATTCAACGGATCGCGCTCGGTGGCGTCAATCCAGGCGAGGGCACGTTCGACATTCTGGCGCACGTGACGAAAGAGCGCCAGGTCGCCGGTCCATCGGACGTATTCGGCGAGGAGCATGAGAAACCACGGTGTGGCATCAACGGTGCCGTAGTAGGGAATCATCGGCACTTCGCGCAGGTTGGCCATCTCACCGAGACGCAACTCATGCATGATTTTGCCGGGCTCTTCGTCCTGAAACGCATCGTCCTTCGTTCCTTGGTAGCGAGCGAGCAGTAGCAAGGTGCTTTTCGCGAGCGCCGGATGGAATGCCAACGTTTCAAAGGCGGAGATGCAGCTATCACGACCAAACAGCGCGACGTACCACGGAACACCGGCGGCAAGGTAGAGATCATCGTGATTCGCGGTAGCGAGCAACCTAATGTCTTCGAGCGACCTCCTCAACGCTCGGTCGAAGAGCTGATTACTCGTTTCGACGTCTGGTACGCGCGCTAATTCGTCGGTGAAGCGTTGATGATTCTCGGCGCCGCTCTGATGGGTGTGGTCATTCGCAGATTCGCCGTCGCCGGTCGCGCGATCACTCAGTTCACCGCCTACAGTGAGGGTCACAACTGCGCGAGCAGCCAGCGTGAGATGATAGACCGCTTCAGAGCCATTCAATTGGTCTGGCGCGGGAGAAAAGCGCAGGGTGGTCGTGCGAACGTGGGCGTCAGCGCCGTCATACGCGAGCACGACAGTATCGGAGGTGACCAGTGGTTCCCGGAGCACGCCGCGCTTGGCCGGTTTTCGTCCCCGGATGGCGAACATGTCGTCGAACGCACTGACGAAGGAAACGCTCAGATCGAACGCTACCGAGTCTTGACTGAAGTTGCGGACATCGAGACGTTGCACGATCTCGGGCCCGAGTGTGAGCACGCGCCGAATGCTGAGTTGTTCTTTGGCGAGAGCATGACCATTGGCGAGGGCGATTTGGGGGTTGGTGAGCTCGAAGACCGCTTCTGACTTGTTCGGCACGTCGGAGACGAGTGAGAGACAGTGTCGCCCTTGGACGAGTATCTCCATGCGGTCAAGGTAGCGCATGTCGCGGAAGTAGAGGCCATTGCCTCTGTCTTGCGGGGTGATGTCGCCCGCGCTATCGGTCAGCAGGAAGACCTGATTGTATTTGAGCGTCGTCGCGGCTCGGTCATCGCTGATATGGGTGGAATAGTCGTGCTGGCCGGACTTCGCGTCATCATCGGCGTGTGGCGCAGACTCGCTTCCGTGATGGGAGGAGGAAGCTTGTTTGCCTGAGGAGTGGTTGGGAACGTCCTGGGTCGAGGATTGCTGCTGGCGGGTCATTGGGGGCTTGTCCTTTATTCGGCGTGCGGGCTAGGTGGGGAGCAGCGCCTGCGGTCGTCGCAATTTCCAGGGTGTGGCGTGACACGCTGTACGTTTGCGTGCGGCACGAAGGTGCCATGCCGTTGTCGGGAGGAGTCAGCTTGCACTTTCATCAGAGACGAGCAACCACTCGAGGTTACGTGGTACGGCGCTGGAGAGCAATTCACAGGATTCCTGAGTGACAAGGACGTTGTCGTTGAGGCGCACGCCACCATTGCCGTCGAGGTACACGGCGGGTTCCAGGTTGTGCACCATGCCTGCGCGCAGCGTGGAGTGCGAGGCGGGGTGTAGAATCGGCTCGGCGTCATGATTGATGGCCTGGAAGCCAAAGCCGTGCCCCAGCCCATGGCGGAAGTCCTTGCCATAGCCTTCGTCTGTCATCACCGAGCGCGCCGCGGCATCGACATCGCGGCCCGTCATGCCATCACGGATCACGTAGAGCGCGGCGTCTTGGGCGCGGACGCAGGCCGCAATGGCAGTTCGCCAGTGGTCGCTGGCCTCACCCGCGAAGAATGGGCGGGTGAGTTCCACCCAGTAGCCGTTGAGCGCGACCTCCAACTGGACGCTCACGGTGTCGCCGCGGGCAATCGCGCGGGATGAGGTGAGGTTGAAGGCTTTGTAGGCGTTCGCGGCGCGTGGACCAGACATGACGTGGACGTGCGCCGTGACGTGCCAGGCGTCTTGCGTCGCGTAGCCCGCAAGAAGAAGCGCGCTGTAGGTGGCGGCGTGGATTTCGGCTTCGGTGGCGCCGACGTGGATGGCGGCGCGTGCCGCGGCGAAGCCCTTGGCAGCGACCTGCTCAGCGCGACGTATCCAAACCAATTCATTTTCGGACTTGGTGGCGGCCAGAGCGAGCAGGTGATCGGTAGCGTCGCGGAACTGCGCTTGTGGCAGCAGGTCGCGGAAGAGGTCGTAGGTGGCGGGACCGGGCGTGCCGAACTGCGTGTAGTAACCGGCAACGGGCGAGCCGGAGCCTTCAATGCCGACGATGGGCGAACCGTGGTCGAGCCCGGCCTCGTGGAGCAGTGTGGCAAGCGGCTGGCGGACGGCGGGGATCGTCGTGCTGATGGAGTCCAGCGTCTCTTCTTCGTAGGGCACAATCGTGATCGCGGCGCCATCAGGGATAAATTCTTGCTCGTCGCGGGGAGCAGCGAGGAGAACTTGCGGCTGCCCCGATGCGTCGCAGGTGAGAACGCAGAATGTGTTGCCGAGGATCGGCTGATACCCGGTGAGCAGGACGAGGTTCTGCGGAAGACGACAAATGAGCGCCGTGTAGTCGCCGCGACTCATGGCCTCGGCAATCCACCGATTCCGCTGCGGATCATTCACTTGGCAACTCCTTTTGGATAACGCGCTTGAGTGTCGCGTCGTGGGAGGCGGGGCCGTAATTGCACGTCCTCTCGCTACCTCGCTCCAGCGCAAGGCGAACTGCGCGCCTTGACGTCGTCATGGCATGCTCGCTTGGCGCAGGGCGAGCACTGCGCGCACGTATTCGACCTGGGAGAACAGCAAAGGATAATTGCCGAGCATCTCGTCATTGCGGGCATCGGCCTCCTCGGCGAAAAGGCCGATCTCTTGCGTGAGCGACTCCGCTCGGCGCAGCGTGGCATCGGCCTTGTTCGTCTGCCCAGCTAACGCGTATGCGGTAGCCAACCAGAAAGTACACGGGAGGAAAGATCCCTCGAACGCACCTACAGGCCGTGGATCGTCTACTGGTGTCTCCAGCGGATCGAAGCGATATATGAGGCCATCGATGCCAAGGTGCTCCGCGATACGGTCTACCGTCTTGCGCGTACGCGGATGGTCTATGGGCAAGAAGCCCATGACGGGGATGAGCAGCAGTGACGCGTCGAGCGCCTCGGCGCCGTAGCGCTGCACAAACGATTGCCGTTGGTCGCTCCACCCATTCGCCATGACGTCCGCATGGATGGCATCGCGCTGGTGTTGCCAATGGGCGGCGGCATAGTGCGAGTGCCCGGCATGCTCGGCCAACTTCACGGCGCGATCCAGCACCACCCAGCTCATCACTTTGCTGCTGGTGAAGTGTTCCTTCGTGGGTAATTCCCAGATACCGCTGTCTGGCTCGCTCCAGTGTTCGGCGACCCAGTCAGCGATGCGCTGAATCATCGGCCAATATTCTGGCTGCCATTTGCCGCCCTGGTCGATGTGGATCAACGTGCAATCGGCGAGATAGCCGAAGGAGCCCAGTTGGATTTGGTCGAACGCGCGGTTGCCGATGCGCACCGGTCGCGAACCGCGATAGCCAGCAATATCATAGCGATCGTGCTGGTGCAAGTCGGTGGCGCCAGAGACGCGATAGGCCACCTGAAGCGGAGTGCCATCCGACGACTTGAGCGTAGCAAGCCATCCCAGGTAGCGTGCGGCGGTTTCGTTATCGCCGAGCAGCGACAGCCCCGCGACCGAAAGCGAGGCGTCGCGTACCCATGTATAGCGGTAGTCGTAGTTGTGCTCGCCGCCGATCTGCTCTGGCAACGACGTGGTGGGGGCAGCGACGAGCGCAGCGGTGGGCGCATAGCCGAGAAGGTGGATGATGAGCGCCGAGTGCTCGATGCGCTTACTACGAGGACCGGCGTACGTCAGGCGTGCCTGCCACTGCTGCCAGTAACGCAACGTCTCTGCTGACGCGCGACGGGCCGCCTCGACGCTCCACTCGTCTGGCGGCTCGTCCCAGGCAAGCACCGCCCAGATCTCCTCGCCGTGGCGCAGTGAAAACGCCGCCTCAGCGCCGTTGGTGGTGATCTGCATGGGAAGGGAGGTCCACAGGCCGAGCGTATGGTTGCCGAGATCGCATCGCAGCCCTCCATGCGTCCGCTCAACGGTCGCGCTGGCGTTGAAGTCCAGGCGTGGAACGATGCGCATAGCGCAGTTTGCAGCGCCGAAGGTGCAGCGCAGATGACGGACAAAGACGCGACGCGCTGCGTCCGCTTGGGCACGATCTTTCTGCGGCCAGACCATGACATCGGTGAGTTCCAGTTCGCCGGAGTCTGACGCCCAGGTCGTCACCAGTGAAGCGGACTGTTCCCTGTACGACTGTCGTCCAATCGCCAGCGGTGACGGCCCTAAGCGCCAGTAGCTGCCACGAGCAGCGTCGAGCAGCGCGCCGAAGACGGGCGGGCTATCGTAGTCGGGAAGGCAGAGCCAATCTACCGTGCCGTCGGCCGCAACCAGCGCCGCCGTGCGACGGTCGCCCACCGTACCATGGTTGTTGATGGAAAGATATGGGATGAATGAAGGTTGCATCGTTTTCGTTTTGCCTGACTTCACGCAGGCGTCCCGCCGAGGGCAACCACGCGAAGAGCGCAGCGGGCACAACGTTTTAGTCATGGTTACCAACCGCCAGACCACCCAGGCCGATCTCGATGCCATGTGCGCTGGACTTCAGGCGTGGCATGCCGCGCCCAGCGGTGCTGCGCGGCGACAGGTCGTATCTGATGGGTGGCACGATGTGCACGCGGCCGGGGCGATGCGCGACGGCGTCGCCTTCGGCGATCAGGTAGTCCGCGGTGCGCGCGGCGATCGACTGGATCGTCAGGCCGGGATTGGCCGAACCTTGCGTTGGGAAGATGCTGCCGTCGCAGAGGAAGAGATTGGGGATGTCGTGTGTACGCCCGAAACTATCTACGACGGACGCTTTCGGGTCGATGCCCATGCGCGCGCCGCCGATCAGATGGGCATAGCGAGGCTCCTGCACGACTTCTTCGGCACCGGCGGCGGACATGACTTCCATCGTCTTGTTGACACCCCAGGCGATGAGTTTCTGGTCGTTGTCGTGAAGACCGAAGTTGACTTTGGCGACGCGCAGGCCGTAACGGTCGGTCTCGTCGGCAAGCTCTACGCAGTTGTCTTCCCAGGGCAAGATTTCGCCAAGGAAGCCCAGGGCTGACCAGTGGTTGTAGTCCATCATGACCCTGCGCATGCCCCAGCCCCAGGCGCCCTTTGCAACCATCATTTGCTTGGCGAAGGCGATCGGCAGCGGGCCGACGGTCTGGATGGCGAAACCGCGCGCAAAGCCGCGTGATGGATCGGTTTCGTAGAATTCCTCGGTCAACGCGTGGGCTGGCGGCGCTTTGTACATGCGAATTGGCTCGGCGAAGCGGCCAAGCACGACATTGCCCGCCTGCGCCATGAGAAACTTGCCAACCATACCACTCGAGTTGGCAAGCCCGTGTTCGAAGCCGGCACAGGCCGAATTGAGGAGCAGACGTGGCGTCTCGATGCTGTAGCCGCAGACGAGCACGACGCGCGCGCGCTGTTCACGCTGGTTGCCTTCTGGGTCGAAATAGGTGACACCGGTGACGTTGCCGTCGCTGCCCAGATTGATGCGCGATACCATACAGCGGTCGCGGATCTCCGCGCCGTGACGGATTGCGTCGGGCACATGACTGATCAGGGTGCTCTGCTTGGCGCCGACCTTGCAGCCCTGGATGCAGAAGCCTCGATAGATGCAATGAGGGCGGTCACCATGGGAGCCAGAGGTGATGGCGACGGGCCCGCCTGCCGAGACGGGAATGCCGAGGCGCGTGCAGCCGCGCATCAACACACTGCCCGCGCCGCCCAGCGGATGCGGGCCATAGGGATAGCCATGCGGGTCGCCCCAGGGGTAGTGGCTCGGCCCGGCGACTGGAATCTCACGTTCCATCAGCTCGTAGTAGGGTTTGAGGTCCCAATACGAGATGGGCCAATCGGCGCCGACGCCGTCTTCAGAATAGGTGCGGAAATCGGACGGGTGGAAACGCGGGGTGAATGCCGCCCAATGGACCGAGCCACCGCCGACGCCCTTGCCACTATTGTTCGCCCCAAGGGCGAGGGGATGGCTGCCACCGGTGATGCGAAGGTCGTTCCAGTAGAGATTGCGCGAGCCGGCTTCGTCGCTCACCCAGTCACGCTCGGTATCCCAGAAGGGGCCAGCATCCAAACCGACGACGCGAAACCCCGCGCGAGCCAGCCGTTGCACGAGGACACCGCCCGCGGAGCCAACCCCAATGATGACGTAGTCTACCTCGTCGGTGGGCCCGAAATGCCGCATGGGAGTGTCGAGCGTTTGGTTGGGGCCGAGGCGGTGCTGATGGCCGTCTCGCTCGGCAGCGGAACGGTGAAATGCGCCAAACAACGGCGATTTCATACGCAGACTTCCTTCTTTCGCAACTAGTGGCTGCCTTCTTGGCCAGGGGTAATGCTTTCGTGACCGCTACCGATCGGCCCGTAGTCATTGGAGACCGCCCAAAGCGGTCCGCACCAGGCATAACGGCGCTCTTCCGCCTCCCAAGGCTCGGGGCGGCCATGTTCAAGGCGCATGTAACCGCGGGGATAGGCGGGACCGCCGAAGCCGATCTCGTCCCAGGCGAAGGGATGGGCATAATACGCTTCCACGACATCTTGCATCAGCAACATCCAGTAGCGCGTGCACGACATGCGCGCGAAGATGTCGTGGGCGGCAGGCGGCTCAGAGTCATGGATGGTCAGGAGGACGCGCTCTTGCAGATCGGGCTGCAGCGAGATGAATGGTTGTCCCCAGACTTCGCGCGCAATGGAGTCGATTGCCTGGAGGCCGAGACGATGAGCCACGCCGTCGGGTGGCATGTCGGTGTACTGATAGCCGTCGATACGCCCGCTCGCGAGCCGGTCGTCGATGACGGGGAGGATGGGCACACGGTGCGCGGCGTCGCGGTCGTCTTGCGGCAAGACGCGATCGATCACCGCTTGCATCAGTCGCGCCTCTTCGGGGGTGAAGAAGCGTAATGGCGGCTGTCTATCAACACGGTCGAGCACGACCTTGCGGGTGGCGTCGTCCCAGAACTGGCGCTGCGCGAGTGTGGAGAACCCCGGATAGTAGCCGGGTTGGGGCCGCGGCTCAAGCGGCTCGCCCGAAGGCAGGCTGATCGGCAGTGTGCCCTTTGGCGCCGAGGCGGGCAGCGAACCATCAACATCGGGTCGGGGACTTTCAGGATTGGGGGGCATTGGAGCATTCGGCGTGAAGTTTGAAAGTGTCATAGGTCAATCAGCCCTTCGGAGGAGGCTCGCGAGCAGCCCCAGAAAACCCGTCGCGGCATAGAGCAGCGGCGCGAAGATCGGCGGCCCGTAAAGGACGTTATACACGGGGTGCTTGAGACCGCCCGGCTGGCGCAGGATGCCGCGAGCGTGAAAAAAGACGCCGAGCCCGCCGTTGACGAGCGCAGCGGCGGAGGCGAGCGGCAGCGCCGAACGCGCGACGCGGCGACTGCGGACCGCGCCAAGGCCGGCGGCTATGACTACCGGGCTGAGGACGATGGGAAACCACTGGCCGCGGTAGGCAAAGTTGGTCTTGTAGTGCGAGTAGAGCGCCTCGAGCCCGTTGAAGAGGGCGGAGACCGCAGTGGCGGCGGCGAGCAGTTGCTGGATACGTCCCTCGCGCACATGTTGTTCGAGCACCAGCCCTTCGCTGGCGAGACGGCGCGGAACGAGGTCAAGCCATCCGGATCGCGGACGGGCACCACCAATGAGGCGAGTCGACGGCGGATCGTCCTCACGGCGCAGCCCGGAGGCGATGAGGCCGAGTAGCCCGGAGATGCCGAGCAGTAGCGGTGCGAAGAGTGGCGGCCCCATCACCACGTTGAACACGGGGAGGCGCCAACCGCCGGGTTTTCGCGCGACGCCGCGGATGTGGAAGACGAAACCCGTCACGCCATCGACGAGTAACGCGGCGGAGGCCACAGGAAGCAAGGTGCGCGCGACGCGACGGTCTGACGCGCCCCAGATGCCGGCGAGCGCGAGGGCGCCGCTGAGCGCGACGGGACTGTACATGATGCGCTGACTATAGCTGCCCTGAACATGCTGGTAGCTTACTTCAAGCCCACCGAGAAGCGCGGAGCCACCAGCGATGAGCGCCAGTCCGCGTTGGAAGCGGCCTTCACGAATTCGGTGATCGAAAGTCACGCCTTCGCGCAGAAGCGCGCCTGGTACGAAGCGCACGAGACCGCGCTGCGCGTGCGAGGGGGCGAACTCGCGAGCGATCGGCGTTGCCTGTATCGCGTCAGCCCACCCGGTGGGAAGCTTCAGCGCCATGACCTTTCCTTCCGAATATCAGTCTTGCGGTCTCTGGGCCCTGGCGTCTTTACGCTTGACGTGCACTGCCCTGCCTCACGTTCGCCGCTGACGCCATGTGTTCGCGCGCTCGTCCGAACACGAATGTGCGCCGCCCGCTCCTTCACCTGTGCCATCTTCACCTGTGGCATCTGCTGCCGCCACTTCTGTCATGCCGCATGTGTGCCTCGACTCAGAACGATCGCTCACCTCACGCGCCGGGTGGTTGGACTAGAGCGCGTAACGCTCTGCGTCTTTGCGCTTGAACTCGATGCCAAGCCCTGGACGTGAGAGGTCTGGATGCAACGAGCCGTCTTTTGGCACAGCAGCACCGTCGAAGAGCATGTGCTCGATGCGCACGTGATCATGGAAGTATTCGATGGGCCACAATTTGGCGATGGCGCAGGCGGGATGCAGATGCAGCGACGGCGCACAGTGGGCCGAGAGCGGGAGGCTGCGCGCCTCGGTCAGCGCGCTGGCGCGGAGGAAACCGGTGATCCCGGCGCAACGCGAGCCGTCGGCCTGAAGGACGTCCACCGCGTCGGATTCGAGCATGTGGCGGAAGTACCAGAGGTCGTAGCCGTATTCGCCCGCGGCGATGTGCATGCCTGCAGGCGCGCGGTCGCGCAAGAGGTGCAGTCCTTCGAGGTCGTCGGAGGAGACCGGTTCCTCAAACCAGACGACGCCCAGCTCCTGGAACGCCTGCGCTTGAGCCAGCGCTTGCTTGCGGTCGTAGGCGCCGTTGGCGTCCACGTACAGTTCGATGGAGGGGCCGATGGCGTCACGGGCGGCGCGCACGCGATCGAGGTCATCTCGGGGATGGGTGCCGATCTTCATTTTGACGCGCGGAATACCCTGCTCCGCCCAGCCACGGAGTTGCTGCTGCAACGTGCGAATGCTGTAGCTGGTGAACCCGCCGCTGCCATAGACCGGCACCGCATCGCGGGCACGTCCGAGCAAGCTGCATAGCGGTAGATCGAGCAGCTTGGCTTTGAGATCCCACAGCGCGACATCGACGGCCGAGATCGCCATGGAAGCGATACCCGGTCGACCGAGGTTGCGAATCTCATGGACCATCGCCGCCCACGTGCCGGGGATATCGAAAGCCTCGCGCCCACTGACGACGGCGGCGAGTTTATCGCGAATGAGCGTCGCGGTCGCCTCATCGGCATACGTGTAGCCGAGGCCACGCACGTCACCGGACGTCGCTTCGACCACTACCAGCGTGGTTGAGTCCCAAGCTATCGTCCCGTCTGCCTCTGGCTGGTCGGTCGGAATGATGTACGCCGAGGTGTCGATGCGATCTACCTTCAGGGCCGTTGTGTGCGTCGCCACGATCATCCCTTGCCCTTGCGTGGCTGGGAGGTCTGTTTTGCGGAGACGCGGATCACCACTGAAGTGAGCGCCGCGATAGCAACCCTTCGTCTCGGCCACGGAGTTTGTCGTATTCCCTACTACCTTCTGGAGTCCTAGGAACCGCATTTGGCATGCCATGCTATCTGCCTCGACCGCGGAGGGGGCCTCGCGGTCCAAAATGTGCGGGAGAGGCGAGAGACTCGCACACGATGTATCGGAGCACGTGTTTGACCGCAAAGGCGCGGCATTGGCGACTCCGCATCGGTGGATCAGTGGCGACTTTTTCAGGTCAGCGCAGCACACGTGGCAGCTCGAGGGAAGGACACAGGCAGATGGAGAAACGGACGGCCGACTTGCTCGTGGAGCGGCTCATCGACTGGGGTGTGGATACGATCTTTGGTTTTCCGGGTGATGGCGTGAATGGCATCTTCGAGTCGTTGCGCACACATAAGGATCAACTCAAGTTCATCCAAGTCCGGCATGAGGAAGCGGCAGCGTTCGCGGCATGTGGCTATGCCAAATATACTGGCAGGCTCGGCGTCTGCCTGGCGACCTCCGGGCCAGGGGGCGTGCATCTGCTGAACGGCCTGTATGACGCGAAGATGGATAATCAGCCGGTGCTCGCGATCACTGGGCACACCTTCCACGACCTGATCGGGACGCACTATCAGCAGGACGTCGATCTCATCAAGCTTTACCAAGACGTTTCCGTGTACAACGAGCGTGTGATGGGGCCGAACCACATCGTCAGCGTGGTGGATGCGGCGATCAAGCACGCGCTGGGCTATCGCGGAGTAGCGCATCTCACCATCCCAAAGGACATCCAGGATTGGACGACCTCCGACAGCGAGCGGTCGATGGCAAATATCAAGGCGCATAGCGCGATGGTGTTCTCACCGCCGAACCCGAGGCCGGCCGCGGCGGATCTGCAGCGCGCTGCTGATGTGATCAATGCCGGGTCAAAGGTGGCGATTCTCGTCGGGCGAGGTGCGCTTAGCGCACGAGCCGAGGTGACGCAGCTTGCCGAGACCGTGGCAGGGCCGGTCGTAAAGGCGCTGCTTGGCAAGGCAGTGCTGCCGGATGACAGCCCCTACACGACGGGCGGAACCGGGCTACTTGGCACGGCACCCTCGGCGGACGCGCTGAACGCCTGCGATACGTTCGTCATGATCGGCACGAACTTTCCCTATATGGAGTTCTTGCCGAAGCCCGGACAGGCCAAGGCGGTGCAGATCGACATCGATCCGACGCGGATTGGCCTTCGGCATCCGGTGGAGGTCGGGCTTGTTGGTGACACCGCTGAGGTACTGCAGGCATTGCTGCCGTTGCTGCAGCGGAAGGAGGACCGCAGCTTCCTCGAACAGGCGCAGAAGAACATGCGGGACTGGCTCGAACTGATGCAGACGCGTGGCACCAGCACCGCGACGCCGATGAAGCCTGAGGTGGCGGCATTCGCGCTCAACAAGTTCTTGACCGACGATACGATCATCGCCTGCGATTGCGGCACGGTGACGACATGGGCGGCGCGGCAACTGATGATTCGTGGGCAGATGAAGTTCATGGTGTCCGGGATGTTGGCGACGATGGCGGAAGGGTTGCCATTTGCGATTGCCGCGGCGGTGGCCTATCCCGACCGACCGGTGGTGGCGATTGTGGGTGACGGCGGCTTCACCATGCTGATGGGCGAGCTGGCCACCATTCGGAAGTACAACCTGAACGTCAAGGTGTTGATCATCAAGAACAACGTGCTGGGCGAGATCAAATGGGAACAGATGGTCATGGAGGGCAACCCGCAATATGGCGTTGAGCTTCAGCCGATCGATTTCGCCCTTTACGCGGAGTCTTGCGGCATACCCGGTTATACCATGGACGATCCTACGAAGACGGAGGACGTGCTGCGCCCGGCGTTCGCGCAGCCGGGGCCGGCACTGATTCAGGCGGTGGTGGATGCCAACGAGCCGCCGCTGCCAGGGCAAATCAAGACGCAACAGGCGGTACACTTCGCAGAGGCACTGTTGAAGGGGCAGAAGGATCGCTTCGCGATCATCAAGGATGTGCTCGCCGACAAGGTGCGCGAAGTGGTGTAATTTCCGGTAGCGCGTTGTGACCGGTGCGGCTGGGCGCCTCCTTGCGGGGCGCCCCATTTTCGTCTACGGCATGCGTCGGGAGTGACGCAGTATTGGGTAATGGGAGTGACGCAGTATTGGGTAATAGAGCGGTGTATGTCGCCAGGCAGCGAATGTCGCCAGACCGTGTATGGGGTCGCGTCAGGCGTTGTCGAAGCCCGTCCAGAGCGCGTGCCACGCGGCGCCCCAGCCTCGTTCGTGGGACACCTTAGCGAGTCCCTCGGCGCTCGCCAGCGGCTCGCGGAAGCCGAGGATGAAGATCAGCACCGAGACCGTCGCGGAGACGAGGCAGACCGTACACCAGTGCCCGATGACTGTCGCCTGCAAGAGGGTGAGCCCAATACCGACGAGCGCCAGGCAGGTGATAACCACGCCAAAGGCAAGCACGATCCAAGGCGCCCGGTGCCAGCGATCTGCGCCGCCCAAACCGCCGAAGAAGAGATCGCCCAGGTACCCGGCGACGCCCAGGAAGCCATCGGGGACCGGGAGGGCCCGAGAAAAGGCGGAGTGCGTCACGGCATGGGCGCTGGCGCTGCCAAAAAAGGGATCCCAGATGGTCGGCAGAGCGCCGATCTGCGTGAGGCCGATATAGAGCGCGGCGCAGAACCCCACCGCGGCAAGGCCGAGCAATGGCAAGCGCTCACGCCACGCCGAGGGGTTGGACGACCAACCGGGAGGCACAGAGGCATCCCGACCAGAGCGCCCATGTTGGCGCGTGACAGTCGCGGCCATCTGCTGTTACCCCCGTCGATTGGCTACAAGCAGTCCGCCAGCAACTGAAAGCCCGGCGGCCGCCGCGGCGGCTCCGGCCAAGACGCCTTTGTGTTCGGCTGCCCAGACTTCGTAGCTGCTTTGCCGCGAACGATCGTCGAACGCGCCGTGGGCTCCGTAGTCGCGCTTTGTATCGACCGGCGAGAAGAGGTTATCTGGCTGGTTGGGGTCTCGCGGCTGAGCACGCATTTGGCTCTTGTACCCCGTTTTTGCGAGATACCAGTCGCCCAGGCCAGGGAAGATCTTGTTGCCGACGATGACCATGACTGTTGACCCCCCGACCCAGAGTTGGCGTCGCTTGTGGTGCGCCGCCCAATAGATCGACTCGGCGATCACCTCAGGCTGATAGATCGGCGGCACGGGTTGCGCTTTCTTGGGCAGTTTGTTGCGCCCCCAGGTAAATTGGGGAGTATTCACCGCCGGAAGCTGCACCATAGTGAGTTGGATGTGGCTGTTGTTGTGGATGAGTTCTGAGCGCAGGCCCGAAGTGAATCCCTGGATGGCGTGCTTGGCGCCGTCGTAGGCGGTCTGCAACGGGATGCTGCGATAGGCAAGGGCTGAGCCAACCTGGATGATCGTGCCGTGGTCGCGCGGGAGCATGTGACGAAGCGCCTCTTGCGTTCCGTAGACGTAACCGAGATATGTGACCTCGGTGACGCGCTTATACTCGGCTGGCGTGATCTCCATGAACGGCGCGAAGACGGTGGTGAACGCGACATTGATCCAGGTATCTATTGGGCCGAACGCTTCTTCGGCCTGCTGCGCCGCCCATTGGTGCGTCTGAGGGTCCGAAGTGTCGCCCTGGGTGATGATGGCTTCGCCACCCGCGCGCTCGACGTCGCGTTTCGCACCCTCAAGTCCCGCACGCCCGCGTGCCACGAGACAGATGCGCGCGCCTCTGCGCGCGAAGGCCTGCGCCGTCGCACGGCCAACGCCACCGGACGCCCCAGTGATTACGACCACTTCGGGGCGTTGTGCATCGTTTGTCATCGAATCCTCCTTCGATTCGCGGCGACTTTCGCCGTGGGATCACATTTGGAGCCCTCTATATATCGCTGCATGATATATCAGTGGCTATCCGCACTATGGATGCCACACGGCACTTCGCCGAGGCGCGTCGGGTTGCGCACACCCAGCGTTGTGGCTGAGCGCCTCGTTGCGTATCTGGCAGCGATTGCCTGAGCGGGGATAGTACGCTCCGAAGGTCAGCCGTGCTGCCGCCAGTCGGCCTTGTCGGGATGTTTGACGTCCCATAGCGGGCGGGCGCTGCGGACCTCGGGCAGCATACCAGGCTCGAAATCTTCGGGCGGCGGAGGTGATGAGGTCGCCCACTCGAGGGTGTTGCCATCCCACGGATCCGCCGGGGCGTCGGCAGGCTTGCGCACGGTGATGTACCAGTTGGCGATGAACACAAGGATTGCTATGCCCTGAATGAACGCGCCGACTGATGAGGCCAGATTCCAGCCGTCCCAGCCGAGGCCAGGGGGGTAGGTGTACTGGCGCCGCGGCATCCCTAGCAGGCCAAGGATATGCATGGGAAAGAAGGTCAGGTTGACGCCGATCACGTAGAGCCAGAAGTGGATTTTGCCGAGTCGTTCGTCGAGCATGCGCCCGCTCATCTTCGGGAACCAGTAATAGAGCGCCGCAAAGAGCCCCATCACCGCTGCCGCAGGCAAGACGTAGTGCAGATGCGCCACGAGGAAGTAGGTATCGGTGATCTGGTAGTCGAAGGGGACTACTGAGAGCATGACGCCGGTTATGCCGCCGATGATGAACTGGACGACAAAACCAAGCGCGAAGAGCATCGCCGTTTTCAATATCAACCTGCCACCCCAGACGGTGGCGACCCAGTTGAAGACCTTGACGCCGGTGGGGATGGCGATGATCGTCGAGGTTGCCGCGAACGCGGCCTGGGCCATCAGCGGCATGCCCACGACGAACATGTGATGCGCCCAGACGGTGAAGCTCAAGAAACCGATAGCGACGCCGGCCCATGCTATCGAGGCGTAACCGAAGATGGGCTTGCGCGAGAATACGGGGAGCACCTCCTCGACTATGCCGAAGGCCGGCAGGATGAGAATGTAGACCTCGGGATGGCCGAATGACCAGAAGAGATGCTGCCAGAGTAGGGCATCGCCGCCGGCAGGAGCTTGGTAAAAGTGCGTACCGAGGTGTCGATCGAAGAACAATAGGAAGCCGGCCACGGTGAGACTCGGCAGCGCAAAGATCATGATGAATCCCGTGATCATCATCATCCAGGCGAAGAGCGGCATGCGGCGGATGGACATGCCACGCGTCCGCGTGCGGAGGGTGGTGACGATGAGGTTGATGCCAGACATGATCGAGGAGACACCGAGCAGCGAGAGGGCGAGCACCCAGAAATCGATGTTCGCGCCAGGGGAGAAACACCCCTGGACCCCCTGCGCGGCAGCGGTGGCGGCGGCCTGCGTCGCGGCCTGCGGCGAGAGCGTGAGCGAGAGGCAAGACGGCATCGCTTCGGTGAGCGGCGCATAACCAAACCAGCCGGCGTCGGGCGCCTGCCCCAGCAAGAGGCTCGTGGCAAGGACGAGTCCGCCGGAGAGGTAGAACCAGTAACTCATCGCGTTCAGCCGCGGCAACGCCATGTCGCTGGCGCCGATCATGAGGGGCACGACGTAGTTGGCGAGACCGACGAAGAAGGGCATCATGAAGGCGAAGATCATGATGGTGCCGTGCATCGTATAGAGTTCGTCGTAGAGGTCTGGCGTGACGACGTTGGCGTTGGGCACGGCTAACTGCGTGCGGATGATGGTGGCTTCGATACCGGCAAGCAAGAAAAAGACAAAGGCCGTATACATATACATAAGACCGATGCGTTTGTGATCCGTCGTCCGCACCCAGAGAAAGATCGGCGTGTCTTTAATCGGTCGAAGGACTACCTCATTTTGCGGGGTCGCGCTGCCAATCACTGCTTTCCCCCTCTGCTTGCTGCGCGTGCGGCGACATTCTGCTACGTGACGTCTCGCGTTACGTGGTCGCGGCAGTCTTCGATGCCAGCAAGATCGACGCCACACCGGGTTAGCGCTTGTTGGCCCGCGGCATGCGGCATAGGGGCAAGGCAACGGACACTGCGCGGCGCGACGTTTGGACGACATTTCGCGGTTCGCCGACAGAACGGGAGCAGGAACATGGCGCTGACGCAGCAGTCGAAACCGCAACAGTCGCAGCCGCAACAGTCGAGCAGCCGTCGCAGCCGCAGGAGAGCGCCTTCCACGAGCAACGGGTGGAGCAGTTTCGCGAGGAGCGGCGTTACATCATCCGATCGCCGATTCCACGGTACTTCGCGCTGCTCGTCGGCGTTACGCTCACCCCGCTGGGGATCGTGGGCTTGATCCCGCAGTTCACGCGCGGCGACTTGCTCTTTCACGTGCTGCGCGACTCGGTGGGCATGAGCTGCATCTATTTGGTTACCGGCGTCGCTGGCATCTTCTGCGGCACGTTTCGGCGTGGACACTATGCGCACTTGTTCACCCTGGTTTTGACGGGCCTCTATCTGGTTCTGTTCAGCAGCGGCAATATCGCGTTCGGCAACTACGAAGGCACGACGGGGGGGCCACCGGACTTTCCATGGATCTTCGAGAATGCGCTCCACGCGGGCTTGATGCTCACGGGTGCGCTGATCACCGGACTCGCGGCGCTGCAGAAGGGCGACCGGGCGACCGCACGGGAATTCAAGCAGCGCTACGGGATTGCCGATCCGCGCATGAAGACGCGATTGGGGTTCGGCAGCTTGATGCGAAAGGTTTTCAGTCCTATGAGCTCACTATTCCAAAAGATCAGGGGCATTCCTCAGCGCGATGCGCGGGAGTGCAAAGTCGCTGGCGCGCAATGGTGTGCTGCTCGTGGTCACCTTCGCGGTGGCGCTGCTCTTCAGGCTTGTGGCGCTGGCCTGGCACAGGAGGGAAGTGGAGGATGTTGCCAGGGACATGCGTGAGGGGAAAATAGTAGACGCGGACTGATGAAGCCTTCCGCATGGACGGGCGACGCCGGTGGCGTGGCATGCTTGCGCGGCGGGTTTAGCATGCGCTGACTCATACGGCGGTGTGGTCTCGCGCGGAGTATGGTGGCGCACGGCACGCGTTAGACTGCATAGGCTGGGGGCGGACCTGACGCCCAGCAAGCCCGCCGAGGGGGACGAGCCCCAAGGGGGACCACGCCGCCGCTTTCCTCACGAGGGGACAGGGGCAGCACGGGAGAGGAGAGCCGGAAGCGCCGGGGCGGCAATGGCAAGGAACCAGAGAAAAGCAGTATTAGGCTCGATGCTGTCCGGCAGGCGGCGCCTCTTTCTGAAGAGGTCGAAAGGCGACCATGGGCAGCGCCTTCGCCATCGCAAGACGGCTTGAGGGTGTGCCGTCGTAGGGATAGTGCATCAGCCGAGAAAGTGAGCGTAAGGCGCGCGGATGGTGACGTTCGTACTCCGCGAGCATGGCGTCGCCTTCTTCGGCGGTGAGGAAGCGTTGGTCGGGCTTGAAGTGTTCTCGTCCGCTACGAATTTCGAGGGCGGGGTGGGCGCGCAGGTTCTGATACCAATCGGAGTGGGGACCGAAGCCGGCGACGACGACGTACTCGTGGGTGGCGCGGTCGTGGTTGACGACCTCTAACACGACCTGACGCTCGCGGCCCGAGACTCTGCCGCGATGCGTGAGCAGGAGGAAGCGATGGCCGAGCAACCAGCCGAGATGCGCACGGTAGAGCTGGATTGGCAGGCGAAAGGCGAGGCGAGCAAGTCCTCGCGGTGGCTTGGGCGGAGGGGCAGCGGTGCGCGGCGAGGATGTGGGGGCTGTCATATGCTATGACCCGCTTTCTGCAAGCGCTGCCGGTAGGATCGCGTTGAACCTGCCGGAGCGTGGACGGTCACTTCCTTTGAGAACTTTATCACATTGTGATACTTCTACCGCGTGGTGGGATGGAGTCGGGCGTGTCGTCTGCGCTAAGGGGGGCGACGAGCGCTGCTTCATCATGCGGGTGCATGCCGACGTGGATCGCCACTTGGTGAACGACAAGGTGACCGGCTTCGACGCCAGGAATGGCGTCGCGCGGGCTGTTCAACCCCCAAGGGATGCGTGCTGCCTGAGTCAATGGGGTCGTGAGAGACGCTAGGGCTTATGCTTTTGCCTCTTCCGAAGGCTGCGCTTCGACCTCCCGGTTGATCTCCCAGATGTTGCCTTCGGGATCGACGAAGTGCGCCATGCGGATGCCCCACGGTTGATCCGTTGGGGACAAGACGAACGTGACACCCCTGGCGGTGAGCTCCTCGTACGTGGCATCGACATCCGCCACCTTGAGCGACACCAGCCCGCGCGGCCCGCTCGCGGTCGACAAGGCCGTAACCCCTTCCCTGAGGATCTCTTCGGCCCCTGCCTGGGAGAGCAAGACCACCATCTTCCCATCCTCCAACCTAAATGCGGCCAGATTGGCCTCACTCCCGAGATACGGCAGTTGGAGCGTGTCCCGATAAAATGCAGTAGCGCCATCTAAATCTTGCACGAACAACAGGATTGCGCCGATCTCGGCCTTCATGCCTTCCTCCGCATCTCTCCGAAGAGTTGAAAAAGCTGGCCCGCTACCAATGCACGCCATTGCCGCTTTTGTTCTTTGTTTCTAGGCGACAAATGGAATGCCCTCACGCCGGCAATGCCCGATCAGCACTTACTTTGGCACGACAAGTCTAGGTTAGAGGAGGTGAAAAGGGCGAAGATCGCCGAGTTGGCGGACGCCCTCACGCGGCGATACGGCAATACGCTCTCTTCGAGCGAGACCATCATGCACTCGTACCGCTGAGCGAGCCAGATACCACGCTTCAGCCTCGAAGCCGAAGCGGCAGAATGGCTTAGCGGAATAGGCGGACGAGGCGCATCACCTGCTTTCGTGGTGGTAGGAAGGTCCGGAGGGGTACAGGTGTTTCGGACAGGTTAGAGGTCTGGATCACAGGGGAACAGCGCTTCCGCACCTATTAACCTTGACGATGTTCGGGCATTTTGGAGGAGGTGATGCGCATCCAGTAGAAACTGGAATCGCCCACAACAAGGGGGTCGTAGCGGACGAGGGGAATTGGCTCCTCGGAGAGGATTCGAACCTCTAACCTTGCGGTTAACAGCCGCCTGCTCTACCGTTGAGCTACCGAGGAATGGATGCGCGAGGCAGGAGAACAACGGGGTTGAGTATACCGCCGTGGGGCCAGGCAGTCAAGTGGCAGAGGCGGAGGGTGAGGCAGGTGGCCCGACCCTCCACGGATGACGGTTAGCGGACGCCGGCGGGGGTGCGACGTGACGGGGCGGCGACCTGGACGGCGGCCTGACCGTTGCGCCGGAACCATTGTTTGTACTCTTCGTTCTGCCAGACGGCGAGGATCATGCTGGCGTTGAAGATCGACGAGTAGGTGCCGGAGGCGATGCCGATCAGCAAGGCAAGGACGAATTCGCGGGTGCTGGCGCCGCCGAAGAGGGCCTCGGCGGAGAGGACGACGAGCACGGTGAGCGAGGTGTTGAGTGAGCGCGAGAAGGTTTGGATGAGGCTGGTGTCGACGACGGTGTCGAAGCTCTCTGAGGTGTGGCGCGACATGTTTTCGCGGATGCGGTCGAAGACGACGATGGTGTCGTGGACCGAGAAGCCGATGACGGTGAGGACGGCGGTGACGAAGAGCGAGTCTACCTTGAAGTTGAAGAAGTGGCCGAAGATCGCCCAGAGGCCGAGGACGACGAAGGCGTCGTGCAGGAGGGCGATGATGGCACTGGCGCCGAAGCGGAAGGCGAGCGCGATGCTGCCGACGCGGCGGAAGGCAATGCCGATGTAGATCATGATGAAGAGGGAGGCGGCGACGACGGCGAGAATGGCGAAGAGGGTGGTCTCGCTGGCGATGGCCGGCCCTACTGAGGAGGACTCGACGACGTAGACCGGGCCGAATTGCTGCTCTAGGGTGCCGATGATGTTGTCGAGGCAGGGCTTGTTCTTATTGGCAGAGCACTCTTGCGGGGTGCTGGCGAGGTCGGTCTGCGTTTCGATCTGGAAGAGTTGCTTGTTGGCGGCGAGGTTGACGCCGGTGAGAGTGACGGGGAAGGTCTGGTTCGAGGTGCTGGGCGTGGCGGTGGCGGTGGCGGTTCCGCTTGGCGCCGCGGTCGCCGTGGGCGCAGGGGTGTCGGTCGGCGCGGGGGTCGCGCTGCCGTTCGGGGTGGCGGTCGCGGCGAAGGACTGACTGGTGACGCCTACGGGCGGCGCGTCGGTTGGCGGCAGGCTCTTGAGCGCTGCCTGGACGTCGGCGACTTTGACGCCTTTGTCGAACTGGACGACCATCAGCCCGGTCTGCCCGTTGCCGAGGGCGGAGATGTAATCGACGTGCAGCTCAGTGACGGCGGGGAGACCCGCCTTCGAGTCTGAGAGCAGGTTCATCACGTCGTTTTCGAAGCCCTTGCCAATGGGGCGGCTGAACTGCAAGAAGACGATCTGGTTGGCGTTAGCGGTGTCGGTGGAGATCAGGACGTTGAGATCTTGGGCTTTGCTCTGGAACGCCTTCTGAACAGTGGCGATCGACGCGGCGTTCTGGAAGCGCAGGGTGGCGGTGGACCCGTTCGTGAAGTCGATGCCGAGGTTGAGGTGCCAGAAGATCAATGCCAGGAGGCCGGGCACGATGATGGCGCCGGAGATGGCGAAGAATATGTAACGATAACGCGTCAGGTGAAACACGACTAGTCCTCCACGCCGCCGGGCGCGCCGGCTGTATTGCTGCGCGAGGCGCGCGGTGAGCGCCCGTTGCTGACGTTGCCTACTGGTTCGAGATCTTCGGTGTCGACGTCATCGTCTTGATCATCCTGGTCGTCATCCTCGCTGGCGCGTGAGGGGACGACGACGCGCGAACTCGCCTCGGCCAGCGCCACACGCGAGACGGGGCGCCGGTAGGTGCCGAAGCCGGGGAGCGCGCCGCGCGGCAAGCCGTACCAGGCGGGATGCTGGGCGACGCCGGTGAGCAGGAGCAGGTTGAGCAGGTTGCGGGAGACGGTGACGGCGGTGAAGAGGCTGAGCGCGACGCCGATCGCCAGGCTGATGGAGAAGCCGACGATGAGGGTGGCGCCAAAGTTGTTGCCGAAGAAGTAGAGGATGCCGCAGGTGATCAGGGTGGCGGCGTTGGAGTCGCGGATGGAGGGCCAGGCGCGCTTGAAGCCGATGTCGACGGCGGCGCCCATGGTTCTACCAGAGCGTAACTCTTCTTTGATGCGCTCGAAGATCAGCACGTTGGCGTCTACCGCCATGCCGATGGTGAGGATGGTGGCGGCGATGCCTGGGAGGGAGAGGGTGACGCCGAGGAACTTGATGGAGGCGAAGATCAGGCCGGCGTAGAGCAGCAGCGCGACGTCGGCGAGGAGGCCCGGAAGGCGATAGTAGATCAGCATGAAGAGCATGACGAGGCCGAGGCCGATCATGGCGGCGCGGAGGCTATCCGTCAGCGCCTGCTGGCCGAGGGTCGGGGCGAGCTGATTGAGGCTGTCGACCTTGAGTGGCAGCGGCAGGGCGCCATACTTGAGGGTGGTGGCGAGGTTCTGGGCGGCGGCAATGCTGGGGATGCCGGTGATCTGGCCGTTGCCGTCGATCTCACTCTGAATATTGGCCGACTCGACGACCTGGTTATCGAGGATGATGGTCAGCGGTTGGTTGATGTGGCTGCTGGTATAGGTGGCGAAGCGGCTGCGGGCGTTGTCGCGATTGCTGAAGGCGAAGGTGACAATCGGCGCGCCGGAGGTGGAGTCGTACCCGGCGGCGACGGAGTTGGTGTCGAGGTCTTGGCCGCGGAATTCGATCTTGTATTGACCCGACTGGCAGTTCGCGTTGCAGGTCTGGCCGGTGACGTCGGTGCCGGCAGTGAGGAGCGACGGCGTCTCGATGACGTACATCTGGCCGGTCTGGCCGAGGAGACTGAGCGCCTGGTTGGTGTCTTTGAGGCCGGGGAGCTCGATGGAGATGCGATCGCTGCCCTGCTGACGGATGACGGCGTCGTTGACGGCGAGGCCGCCCTGGATGCGCTGCTGGAGATTTTGGATGACGCCGGGCATGCTGGCGGCGATGTCGCACTTGGGGTCGGTCTGCGGGCAGGAGGCGAGCATGATGATCTGGAGGCCGCCCTGGAGGTCGAGACCTTCTTTGAGGCTGAGGCTGTTCTGGTAGCCGCCGATATCGATGGTACTTTGTTTGCCGCCCCAGCCGATGTCGATCCAGTAGACGCCGATGGCGAGCAGGGCGATGACAAAGAACATGACGAACGTGCGGCGTCGCATGGAACGCTTCTCCCTCGTTAGGTCGTCCTCGGGTGTGGCGGCGCTGCTCTGCTTGCCGGTGCGGCGTAGGAGCCCGCCGTCAGGTATCCTTCGGGAGCGATGGCCGCGCGATGCGGATGCACTCCGGGGAATGTAACGGACGTGATTCAGCCGCAGTATAGACGAGAGCAGTAGGCGTGTCAAACCGCGTAGCCCGATCAAATCGGCTTGATTTGCGGGCTAGCGACCTGTTCAGGTGTGGTTCGCCATGGCGTTTGACATGCCACTGTTCGGCCAAATTGACACTGCGCCGTTCTTGCTAGACGGATGAGCGGCGCGTGTGGCTACGCGAGTGGCGGGGAGTGGCGGTGTCGAGGCGATTTTAGCGGTGTGGCGGCGGGATGCCAAGGCGCGGTGCGCGTGAACGCGCGGCTGGTCGTCCGTTGCGGCGGACGGCGGCGGGCATGGGCGCGGGCAAGTAGATCACTTCGCTGCGCGCAGTGAGATGGCGGCGCAATTGAGGCGTGACGGGCGCCGGGTTGGCAAGGTCGGGTGGGTAGGTTTGGACGCCAGGGAGGTCTCTGACATCGAGGGAGTCGCTGGCGAATGTTGCCGTTTCTGCCGGTTTTTCAGTTTCGGGGGATGGAGCTGCGGCTTGCACGACGGAGGGCGCGGCGGCGAGCGCCGCGGCATCTCGCGCTGAGCGTGAAGACGCGGAGGACGGAGAGGGCGACGTCTGGGGATGGGGTGAGTAGGTGAAGGGGGTTGGGTCGTCAGGGGCATGGGCGCGACGCCAGGCCATGAAGGCGTCCCATACGTCGCGGTCTTCGGGGGGGAGAGCGTCGGGGGTCGTGGGAGGGGCGTTGATGACGAGGAAGGGGAGCTGCTGGGGTTCTTCGAGTTCTTCGGGCATGTCGTAGAGGGCTTGCAGGCGGGCGGCTTCGCGCTGGGCGCTCTGGGCGACGCTGAGGTAGCGGGCGCCGACGCCGCTGAGACGGGTGAAGGGGAGGGGATCGTCGTCGACTTCGGTGAGGTCAAGCCGGAGGATGAGATGCTGCTCGGCGAGGGCGGCACGCTCGTAGCCCTGCCAGGCGGCGGCGGAGATGGCGAGCTGGCGCTCGATGGCGAGGGCGAGATCGGTGCGCCGGGTGGCTTTGCGCTCGTCGGCGACCTCGTCGCGGAGCTTCTGCATCCAGGCACGGACGGTGCGCTCAGGGACGTTGAGCGTCTGGGCGATGGCGGGGGAGCGCATGCCCTGGCAGGCGAGGGCGAAGACGCGCTCCTTGAGGGGGATGGAGGGCGACGGCGTGTCGGCGGCGTGTGCTGGCGCGGGGGTGGGCATGTGGCGCGTTCCTTTCGTGGGGCGTTTCGTGGGGCGTGGGGCACCTCACTGCCTAGCGCAGGTCTCACGCGGAGAGGGGGAGCCGGAGGCGTGCGGAGGGAGGGTCGAGGAAGGTGGAGGGAAACGACGAGCGCCACATCCTCGTGTGGCGGGTGGCGAGGAGATGGCGCTGGGTTGGAGCTCACCATTGGTTGGGAGCAGTATAGAACATATTTTCTCATCATGCAAGGGGCAAATGGTCAGTCGCCGTTGTATACGTGCGTGGAGCGGGGGAATCGCCAGCGATGCGACATGCGAAGTGCTGCGTCGTCAGCGGCGGCACGCGCTGTGGGCGGTACGAGGCGAACTGGGTGCAAGCAGACGTGACGATGTGACGATAGCCGGTATCACCGGCGCGCAGACCCTGATGGTCAGGCGCTACGCGCAGAGGCCGTATATCGTCGATGGCTGTTGCTGCGGGGAGGGGGTAGCCCCTGGCATCGCTGTGCGAGAGCTGTGCGCGTCGGCGGGGTTCCCGCGCGGGTGGGGCGCTGGGGACTTGCCGCCGAGCAGCGGTCTTGCGTCGCTTGGGCTTTACCAGCGTTCGCGGTGCAGGTAGTCTTCTTGGGGACGGCGCCGGGCGCTGAGGTCGCGCCTCTGCTCGTCGGCGGCGCGATGGCCGATGAGGATGGTGCCCACGGGCATCACTTCTTCGGGCATCCCGAGGATCGCACGCCAGGGGGCGACGTCGAAGGGGACGCCGATGAGGCAGGCATCAAGCCCCTCGTTGACGGCGGCCAGGAGCATGAGCATGATGCCGCAGCCGCTATCGACGTACCAGTAGGGGACGGGCCAGGGGATCTCGGAGCCGTCGGGCAGTAGCTTGTCGGGGCGCTGGTAGCGGCGGTGATAGTCGGCCTCGTTGGTGCAGGCGACGACGAGGACGGGCGCGCCGAAGGCTGGCGGCTCTGGGTCGGTCTGCGCCGCTTGTGGCGGGTTGCCCAGGAGCGCCTGCTCTTGGCGATCCATCTCGGCCATCAGGCGCTGGATCATGGTGGGATCGGTGACGAGGACGTAGGACTGACCCTGAGAGTAGCCAGCGGTCGGCCCGCGAGTGCCGGTGTCGAGGATGCGATCGAGTAGCGCTGGGTCGACCGGCTCGGGCCCGTATTTGCGGATCGAGCGGCGTTTGCGGACGACTTCGTCAAAGTCCATGCAGACATCCCCTTTGGTGCGCTCGTGAGACGTTTCGTCGCCGCACTGGGAGGCGGCGATGCGTTGGGGCAGCAGGGCGTAGAATGCGGGGATATTGTATACGCTGCGTCATCATACGCTGCGTCATCCGTGGCCGTCGCGGGAGGAGAGCTGCGGGACGGGGAGGCCGTCGACGGAGTCTTGGGCGTCGGGGTCGTCGTCGGTGGGGACGGATTTGAGATGCAGGGCTTCGCGGGCGATGTGGCCGTTGGGAAGCTGGCGCAGGCGGTAGGCGGTGGCGTATTTGACGCCCTCGGAGAAGAGGTCGATGTTGGGGCTGGCGATGACGAGGCCGACGCCAAGCTGCTGCGCGAAGCGGATGACGAGGTCGGCGTTGCGCTGATCCATGCGGGCGAAGGCTTCGTCGTGCATGAGTAGGCGCAGCGGGGCGTTGGAGACGGCGAATTGCATGGCGGCGGCGGTGAGCAGGAGGACGTAGACGGGGACACGCTGCTCGCCACCGGAGCCGAAGCCGGAGACGGCGCTGTCCCACGGGCGGACGCGGGGGTCGACGTCGTCGGCATGGAGGAGGGTGATCTCGACCCAGCGGCGGTAATCGAGCTGCTCGACCAGGGCTTCGACGGAGGGTTGCGCCTGCGCTTTCATCGTCTCGTCGAGCCAGGTGGCGAAGATGGTCGTGAGTTGCGCCTGGATGCCGGCGGGCATCGCGCGGCCATGCTCCATGAGGGCGGTGGCGACGGCGACGTGGTCGAAGGGAATGTCGGGCATGCGCGAGAGGCGCACGGCGATCTTGAGCGTGAAGCGTGTGTTGCGGGCGAAGAAGCGGGCGGTGACCAGGCGCTGATTGAGTCCCTCGATGATGTCTTGCGCGCGGACGAGTTGATCGACGAGGTGACTGACGACCTCACCGAGGATGATGTCGCGGACGACACGGGTGACGCGCTGGGCGAGGGTCTGCTGCAACTGGTCGATGGTGACGCCGAGGTGGTTGAGCAGCAGGCGGGCGTCGCCGGTACCTTCGAGGCGGGGGGCGACATCGAGGAGCCAGCCCTGTGGGGCAAGGTGGAGCTCGTGCTTCACGGGCGGGCGCAGGCCGAAGCGATCATCGGCGCCGACCAGCGCCTGGTACTCGGCAACGGCGACGAGGAAGCTCTCTTGCTCGCGCTCGGCGGCGCTGTAGGCGCGGGGTAGGTCTTCTTCGAGGCGGGCACGGCTGTCGCGGCCTTTGGTCATCTGGCGGGCGTAGCGCGCGGGATCGTCGACCTGAGCGGTGGGGAGATCGAGGCTGTCGGCGACGGCGTTGAGTAGCGCGCCGAAGTCGTGGGTACGCGCCTGGAGCTTTTTGGTGGCGTCTTCGGAGATGGCGGCGGCGGCTTCGCGCGACTGCTTGGTCGCCTCGACTTGATGGAGGGCGATGCCCTTGGCGACGCCGGTCTGACGGGCGCGATCCTCGGCGGATTTGAGGCGACGCTGGAGCTGGGTGATGCGCGCCTCGACATCCTGCAGGCCAGCTTTTTGCAGGGCGGCGCGCGCCTGGTTGAGGACGCGCTGCGCCTCTTGCACGTCGTGGTCAACCTGATCCATCGCGGCGCGGGACATGCCGTAGACTTCGCTCTCGGCGCCGTGGGACTCTTCGGCGGTGCGGAGGCGCGTCTGGAGCTGGGTGAGGCGTCCGCGGGTTTCGGCGGCACGGGCGACGGCGTCGGCGACGATCTGCGAGAGGGTGAGGCGGGCGCTGGCGAGGTTGGCGGGATCGGCGAGGCCGGGATAGGGGCGGGTGACGTCGGACCAGCGGGCGCGCTCGTCTTGTTCGTCGGCGTCGGCGTCTTCGGCGTCGCGGGCGGCGGCGGCGAGCTTGACGGCGGCGCCGTCCTCGGTCTCGCGGAGGGTGCGGACCTCGCCGCGGCGCTGCTCGATCTCGTCGAGCATGTGGGCGAGCTCGCTGAGGTTGCGGGCGCGCTGCTCGGCGTTGGCGGCGTTGTCGCGCTCGACCTTGAGCATTTCGCGCGCGGACTCGCGCTCGCGGTGGAGATCGTTGCGCTCGCGGGTCAGCTCTTCGCGGCGGGCGGCGGCGGCGGCCTGGCGGCGCACCACGCCGATCAGGGATTCGGAACGCTTGGCCTTGCGCACGACACCGCTGACGTCGCCGAGGCGGTAGCGCCCGTCGGGGCAGAGGTAGTCGCCACTGCGCTGCGGGTCCGACGCGAGGATCACGGAGCCGAAGACGGCGTCGAGATACTTGCGGAGATCGGGCTGCGTGGTGGTGAGGACGGCGGCGACGGAGTTCTTTTGCTGCTTGCCGCTGGCGGCGCCGGAGGCGAGGATGTGCCAGTCTACCTCGTTGGTCAGTTGGCTGCGGGCGGCATCGAGCGCGGGCGAGGAGACGAGCAGGGTCAGGGCGTCGGCGTGATCGAGCAGGCCCTCGATGGCCTCGCCCCAGGGCGCGCCTTCGCGGGCGAGATCGAGATGGCGGTAGACGAGGGCGCGGTCGTAGTCGGGGAGGAGGGCGAAGGCGCGCTCGCGTTCGTGCGAGAGGGAGGGGCGCGGCTCGGTCTGGGTCTGGCCGATCTCGGCTTCGATGGCGTTGAGGCGCGTATCCAACTCGGCGATGCGCAGCTCGTGGCGCGCGGCACGGGCGCTGGCCTCGCGCACTTCGGCGTGGGCGCCGTCGTATTCTTTCTGCGACATGTCTACCAGCGGCGGCAGCGCCATCGTCGACGGCTCGGCGCCGGGGGCATTGCCAATGCCGGCGGGCCAGCGCTGCACCATCTTGTCCCAGCGGGTCCAGAGGGCCTGGCGGGCGGACTGGACGGCGCGCTGGGCGGCCTCGTGCTGGGCGCGGGAGTCGCGCTCGTGCTGGCGGGCGCTGGTGGTGGCGCTGGCGGCGGCCTCGATACGCTTGACGTGGGATTCGAGGGCGGCTAGCTCGGCGTCGGAGGCGGTCCACGCGGCGTGGAGGGCGTCGGCGAGGGATTGGTCGGTGGGGACGTCGATCAGGCGCTCCCAGGCAACGCGCAGGGGATCGGGGAGCGCGCCGAGCGCTGTGGTGGCACGGGCGCGGAGTTCGGTGAGGCGCGCGACGGAGGCCTGGTGCTCGGCGTCGAGGGAGTGGCGGGCAGCGGCGACGGCGCTTTCGGAGCGGTTCAGGCGCTCCTCCGCCTGGCGCAGATCGCGGGCGGCGCGATCCTGGTTGTGTTGCGCGGCGGTGAGGGTTTCGTTGGCGCGGGTGACGGCTTGCACGACGTCGCCCTGGTGGAGCTGGCGCAGGGATTCGAGCTCGTGGCGGGCGGCGTGTTCCTCGGCGTAGGCGGCCTCTTCTTCGGCCTCGGCCTGGCGCGCGTTGGATGCGGCGTCGCGGAGCGCTTCTTCGCTGCGGGTGAGGGTCTGCGCGGCGTCGTCGGCGTTCCAGGCGGTGCGGAGCCAGGCGAGCGCGGCGTGGTGCAGCACGGACTTGTGATACTCTTTGCGCTGCTCGACGACGCCGGAAAGCGTGGCGTGGAGCTTCTGATATTCCTCAATATCGCGGTGGATGCGCTGGATGCTTTCGAGGCCCTCGACGAGGCGTTCGAGGTGCGGGCGGTCGACGACGGGGAGGAACTGGCGGACGACGCCGCTGGGATCGGAGACGAGGTTGTCGTCAACCTTGAGGCCGAGCATGCGGTGTAGCACGTCGTAGAGGGCATCGTAGCGGCGCTGCCAGTCGGCGCCTTCGATATTGAGCAGGCGACGGGCGACGAGGCGGTTGTAGTCTTCGGCCTGGGTGGCGTTGAAGAGCGCGCCGCCGGTGTTGATGAGGGTGTCGTTGGCGGCGCGGAACTCTGGCATCTGCAACGGCACCTGCCCTTTGGGGGTGACGTCGAGGAAGGCGATCTGGTCGAGCGCGGCAGGCAGGGCGTAGTAGAAGGGATGCGCGGCGTGCGGTGTGGCGGCGGCGGCGGCGCCGTAGACCCAGCGGCCCTCGCCTTCGTGCTCGACCTCGCAGGCGCAGTAGCCGACGGTGCGCTGGCGGCGCCAGCCTTTGTCTGGCCGCTCGATGCCGTGCGGATCGAAGAAGAGGATCGTGTTGCTGAGGGTGCGCTTGCTGGTGCGGCTGCCCTCGCGGGCGGCGGCGTTGAAGACTTTGCTCGGCGCGGGGAAGAGCGCCCAGTCGATGGCGTCGAGAATCAGCGATTTGCCGGAGCCGTTCTCGCCGATGATGGCGAGCATGTCGCCGGCGACTTCGAGGACGGCGTTTTCGTGTCCGTGCCAGTTGATCAGGCGGATGCGGCGAATCCACGCGCGACCGGGGGCTTTGGTGCGCGCGTTGCGTGGATTGCTGAGTCCACCGGAGCCGACCGCGCGGACGACGCGGGCGCCGTTGTTAGGGGTACTCATGCGGCGCCTCCAGGCGACTGGCGCGTGATGCGGTAACTTGGGGCGTAGCGCTCCAGATGGCGCTGGCGGCTACGACGCTGGCATGCGCGGGATGGGCCTCATACCTCGGCCCGCACTCCCATGAGGCATGGGGGTGTTCGCGAGCGCGGCGCCGCATTGGCCGCGGCACGGGCGCCGGCACCGTCGTCTCGGCGTAGGGGGTGGAGGGCGTACAACGCCCAAGGCGCATGCGACATCGTGCGGTTCCTTCCTATGAGGCGCTGGCTTCGTCGCGGTCGGGGTTGAGGTCGTCGTAGATGACGAGGCCGGCGGGTGGGAGGAAGCGGTCGATGAGATCGGTGAAGTCATAGATGCCGCTGAAGTCGCGCTCGTCGAGCTTGTAGCGCTCTTCGGGACGCTGACGGTCGTCGGCGCCGATGCGACGCAGCAGGCGATGGCGCTCGAAGGCGGCGAATGCCTGGTAGAAGGCGCGCTGGTTGGCGCGGACGCGCTGGGCGGCGCCGATCTGCTTGGGCGCGACGGTGGGGGCTTTTTTGGCGCGGGCGGGCGCGCTGGCACCCGCGCGCTTGCGGCCCTTGGCGGAGGCGGTGGCCTCGACAAGCTCTTCGTCGTCGGCCTCGACGGCCTCGTCGCCGCGCGTGGCGAGCGCTTCGTTGATGGCGCCTTCGTCGAAGCTGAGCCACGGCGATTGGCGCTGGCCTTCTTCGGCAACGTAGCGGAAGAGGTCGGCGAACCGGAAGGTGCTGGCAGATTCGCCGGATTCGAGGAGGCGCACGCTGCGATAGGCGCGGATCAGGCAGGCGTAGGCGGTCTGTTTGCGCGCGGTGAGCTCGAAGATGTCTGCGATGCACAGCTCGCGCTGACGGGGAGGGGCGGGCCAGTAGGCGCGAGCCCAGCGTCCGAGGCGCAGCTCGAGGTGCGCGCCAAGCTCATCTTCGAAGAAGCGCTGCTCGTCGTCGAAATGGCGGGTGAGCCAGGTGAATTCGTCGGGCGCTTCGTCTTGCAGCAGCGCGCTCTGCTCGATGAGCATGCGGCGTACGCGCCGGGCGAGATCTTGCTCGCGTTGTCCTGTATAGGTGGCCATGTGGGTGCTTGCTCCGAAGGTCTGCCGATGGGTGAATGCCCTGAGGGCACGCCACGCCGCGATGTCCACCGCTTGCGCGGGCGGCGCTGCCGCACCTGCGCGGACGGGGGAAAGCCAACTACACGGCGCGGATTCTATGATACGCGACCGGGCGGCGAGAGCTGGCGTTGATAGCCCGATTTGCTGAGGCAGTGAGCGGAAAGTCCTGGGTAGCGGGACGCGTGGGGAGTGCGTGGCGCGTGACGCTGCCTGGCGCGATGTGCGTCGGTGCGGTTGCCCTGGAGTTCGCGGCGGTGATCGATGGGGACGCGGCTTGCCTTCAGCGCTCGTGGAAACAGTTGCGCGTCGGGGTGGAACGAGTAGAATACGCCAAGGTCGTGTTGGTGAGCAGTTGTAGAGGTGTGTGCATGGGATGGGGGAGACTGACGAACGTTCTGGTGCGCCAGCGCGGCCGCGCGGAGCCGGCGACGTCGACCGATAGCGGAGATGCGGCAGCGGGTAACGCGCCACCGTTGGCGGTGCGGGCGATCTTGGTGCAGGCGCTGCTGGTATGGGCGGCGAGCCGCATCGTCTTCATGCTGTTGACATATTTCGCGCAACTACTGACGGTGGCACGACCCGCAGTGGCGGGGACTTCGCTGCCAGTGCTGTCTTTCGGGGCGTGGCAGAAGCTTGACGCCAACTGGTACCTCGACATTGTGGCGCATGGCTACACGTACGTGGGAAGGTCGGCGTTCTTCCCGCTCTATCCGTCGCTGGTGTCGCTGGTTCACGCGCTCTTCTTGGGGAATCTTCTGCTCTTTTCGGGGATGCTGGTCAGCAATCTCGCGGCGCTCGCGGCGATCTTTGGGCTTGGGCTGCTGGCGGCGAACGAGGCGGGGGCAGAGGCAAGCGCGCCGACGATGCGCGTCTTCGTGGCGTATCCGCTGGCGCTTTTCACGTTCGCGGCGTATGCGGACGGTCTGCTGGTGGCCTGCGCGGTTTTCGCGCTGCTCTTTGCGCGGCGCGGCATGTGGTTCGCGGCGGCGGGATGCGCGTTCCTGGCGGCGCTGACGCGTCCGACGGGGATTATTTTGACCTTGCCGCTGGTCTGGGAGTTCGGCCAGCAGCAGGGATGGTGGCGCGGGGGATGGCGCGCGGTGGTGGCCATGCGGCCGGTGCGACGCTGGCTGGAACTGGCGGCGATCGTCCTGGCGGTGCCGGTGGCGGTCGGGGGGTACGCACTCTTCTTGCTGTGGCAGTTGGGCGACGCGCTGGCGTTCATCCACGTGCAGGCAAAACTCTGGCACCGCGGCAACGCGTTTCCGTGGCAGACGCTGGCGCTCGCGCGGCATGCGTTTCAGGCGTCGCGGTTCTGGTCGCCACGGGATGCGCGGCTGTGGGTTGACGCGTTGCCACTGCTGGTGATCGCGGTGGTCGCGCTGATCGGCGTGCGGAAGGTGCCGTTCAGCTTCACGTTGTATATGGCGTGCTTACTCGTGGTCTCGTTGATCTCGCCGAAGACGGACAATGGCATCCCGCTTGCCGCCGTCGGGCGCTATCTCCTGCCGGCTGTGCCAGTGTTCTTGCTGCTGGGGCGCTGGATACGCACGCGGCCGTCACTCGACACGCTGATTGTTGGCGGCGGGTTCGCGTTGCAGGCAGTGTTTACCGTGTACTTCTTGACGGGCGGGTACATGATCTGAGGCTGGCACGGATGATGTGATCGAGACGATCCGCCGCCGGGCACGCGGTGGGTGACTCGCGCGAGGAGGATGCGTATGCGGCTTCGCGTGGCGGCGGTGCAACTTAACTCTGGCGAAGAGAAGGCGGCGAACCTCGCGGCGGCGGAGGCGGGGATCGTCGCGGCGGCAGAGGCGGGCGCGAAGCTGATCGTGCTGCCAGAATTGTGGACGTATCTGGGACGCGACGAGGGGGCACGGGCGAACGCGGAGGTGATTCCGGGCGCGGTAACGGAGCGACTGGCGGCGCTGGCGCGGCGCTTTGCGGTGACGCTGCACGGCGGCAGCATGCTCGAAGTGGAGGCGGGGGCGACGGCTGAGGCGAAGCCGTTTAATACGGCGGTGCTTTTCGACACGGGCGGGACGCTGGTGGCGCGCTATCGCAAGATTCACCTGTTTGACGCGGCACCGCGCGACGGCGACACGCCGTACCGCGAGTCGGCGACCACGCGGGCGGGGGATGCGATCGTGGTGGCGGAGGTAGATGGACTGAAGCTGGGACTGGCGACCTGCTACGATCTGCGCTTCCCGGAGCTGTTTCGCGCGCTGGCGCTGGGTGGAGCGGAGATCGTGACGCTGCCGGCGGCGTTTACGTTGCAGACGGGGCGCGATCACTGGGAAACGCTGCTGCGGGCACGCGCCATCGAGAATAGCTGCTATGTGATCGCGGCGGGGCAGGTGGGGGAGCATCCGCCGCGACGGGTGGCGTTTGGCCGCAGCATGATCGTCGATCCGTGGGGGACGGTGCTGGCACAGGCGCCCGACGAGCCGGGCGTGGTGACGGCGGAGATCGATCTGGCGCGCGTGGCGGACGTGCGGCGGCGCATTCCGTCGCTGGCGAACCGCAGGCCTGATGTGTATGGCGGGTGAGGGGACAGGCGGTGATGGAGCTAGCTGCGCGAGAGGTGCGTGCTGATGCCGCGACGGCCTGCCAACCGGCGAATGATGGCGGCGGTTTCCTTCTGGTGCAGCTTAGCTCGCGCGTGCCGTCAGCGCTTCCGGCTCGGGCACCTCGCGGCTTTCCTCCCGCGCGACAGTGATCCAGTTCTCGATGACTACCTGGGCGTTCGCCACCGCCTCTTCTGGAGTCGCACCATCGGCCATTGCGCCAGGCAACTCCGGCAACTCCACGAGGAACGCCTGATCGTCCTCGCTCCACCACACATTCATTCGATACTTATACATAGTGCCCTCCTCGGGGATCTTCTCTGCGTCTTACGGCAAGCGCGTCAACCCATACTGTTGCAGAATAGCACGCACCTGCCGGACTTGGTAGGTCTTCGATTTGCCGTCTTTCTGCGGCTGTAAGTCGATGATCTCGCGCACTACACCTTTCATCGTGTAGATGAAGTGATCGCCGCGGATGCGCTCTCTAAAGCCCAGCCGCGTCAGAAGCCCGCGCAGGTCATCGAAGCGGATGTTGTGGTCTGCCTGACCGCCAAGCACGTGTTGCAGGACCTTATCCCAGCGAGACATCCATCTCTCCACACCACCTCGTACTCGTTCATGCTCAGTGTGCCCTGAGCTCAGCCTCAAACGCCAGACGGCGCAAGGACGAGACGAAATCCGACGGCGCTGTTGTACTCGTCGGGATCAAGGCAGTCACGGTAGGCTGCGCGAGCGCTCCGCGAACTGAGGCTCCAACTGCCACCACGCAGCGTGCGCCGGTATTCCCATCCAGTGGCTTTGAGGTCCTCGCGCCCATCTTTCGGGGTGTAGGGTTACGGCCAAAGGGCGCTGCAAGTCCACTCCGCGACATAGCCAACTAAATCGTGCACTCCTATGGGCTGGCATCACCTCGCCCCGCATAGGCGGCTATAGCGTTCGTGGTGAGGCGCCCATCGCTGCCCGTGTTCGCCCGTGTCTGGTCCCACTGGTCGCCCCAAGGATAAACTCTGCCGTCCGGGCCACGAGCCGCCTTTTCCCACTCCGTTCGGTGGGAGGCGCCCGGCTGGCTTATGCTTCGCAACCCGTGGCGTAGACGTTGTATTCCATGAAACTCGGACAACAGGATGATCGATTTCCGCCAGTTGATCGAACTCAGTGAACTGATCGCCCCAGGACCAGGGATCGGACACCGCCCCGGCACGCATGGCGCGGGCGTATTCGGCCAACGTCACCGGATAAGTCCCTATCGAATAGGCGGGCAGCGTTACTCTGTGCTGCGGCTTTTCATCATCGAACGCTTTATTGTCCTTAGCGGGGTCGCTTCCCATCATGAACGAACCGGCAGGCACGTTGCAGAGAGGCGGCGTAATGTACTCTACGCCGTTGGCAGAGCGCCCACGGAATCCTAGGTGCACGAGGCGTTGAGGGGTTGGAGCAGACATGGCCGCAGCCTCCTGATACAGGCGCCGGAGTGGCAGACCGCTCGACTGTTTCCTCAGCATAGCATGTCGCTCGCTCTCGCTCAAGCAATCTACCACTCGTTGCGAGGCCGCCTAGACGCGCTCCTGGCGGAGGGAGAAGGCGGAGGCGACGATCATCAGTAGGGCGAAGCCGACGAGGAAGGCGAGATCGGGCCAGATGTCCGCGAAGCCAAAGCCACGGAGCATGACGTCTTTGAGGGCGAAGTTGGAGTAGGTGAGCGGCATGATGTAGGCGAACTGCTTGAGGACGATGGGCAGCGTCTTGACGGGGAAGAAGAGACCGCCGAGCAGTGCCTGGGGCACGAGCAGCAACGGGATGAACTGGATCACCTGGAGCTCGTTGCGGGCGAAGGCGGAGACGAAGATGCCGAGGTTGACGGCACCGACGGTGAGCGCGAGCGTGACGAGGAAGAGCAGGCCGAGGTTGCCGGCGTAGTGGACGCGCAGGATGTAGATGACGAAGAGCAGGATGATGATCGATTGCAGCAGGGCGAAGACGGTGAATCCGAGGACGTAGCCGAGCACCAATTCGCCTCGACTCAATGGCGAGACCATGAGCCGCTCGATGGTCCCTTGCGAGCGCTCGCGGAGGAAGGAGACCGAGGTGAGCAGGAAGATGAAGAAGAAGGCGAAGAGGCCGATGAAGAGCGGGGCGAGGGCGTCGGTCTCGGTGTATTGAGGTCCACCGTAGAGGTAGGAGACGGTGAGTTGGGGAGCAGCGAGAGGCGTGCTACCAGACGATTGGGCGATCTGTGCGATGCTTGAGACGAGCTGGGAGACGACGCCGCGGATCTGTTGCGCGACCGCAGGGCTCGATCCCTCCAAGCGGAGACTAAAGGTCGCACCAGCGGCGAGGGACGCGGGAAAAATCAGCACGCCATCAGCGTCGCCGTTGCGGAGGGTCGCGTCTACGGCGTCGGGCGAGACGGTGACGACGCTGACGCCGCCAGCAGAGGCGAGTTGCGAGCGGATCGCGCTGAGGATAGCCGCGCCGGTCTGCCCTTGCGGCGGGACGACCCCAAGGGTGACGCCGCTGGTGCTGTTGTTGAGGACGAAGTTGAGCAGCGTCATGATCAGCAGAGGGGCGAGAAAGATCAGCGCGAGCGAGCGACGGTCGCGCAGGAATTGGCGGATGATGCGGAGGGCAAGGGCGCTGACGCGGCGGAGGGACATGGGGTGGCCTCCTCGTGGATGAACGACGATGAACGACGCGGCGCTATGAGGCGGACGTTTCGGGTGTTTGGCGCTGGGCGAAGAAGAGGAAGGCTTTGTCGAAGTCCTGCTCGCCGGAGTCGCGACGCAGGCCGTCGGGGGAATCGACGGCGAGGAGTTTGCCGAAGCGGAGTAGCGCCAGGCGATCGCAGCGCGCCGCTTCGTCGAGATGGTGCGTGGAGACGAGGATGGTGACGCCGTCGGCGTTGAGCCGCGCGAAATAGTCCCAGAAGGCCATGCGCAGTTCGGGATCGATGCCGACGGTCGGCTCGTCGAGGAAGAGCAGGCGCGGACGGTGGACGAGCGCGGCGGCCATCGAGACGCGCTGGCGCATGCCGCCGCTGAGCGTGTTGACGAGGGCATCGGTGCGGTCGGTGAGCTCGACCAGCGCCAACGTTTCGGCGATACGCGCGCGCAGCGTGGCGCCTTTGAGTCCGTAGAGGGAGCCGAAGAACGCGAGATTTTCGCGGACGCTCAGTTCGCCGTAGAGGGCGCTGGCCTGGGTCATATAGCCGATGCGCTGGGCGACGCGGCGGTTGGGCATGGCCGCGCCGAGGACGCGCACCGTGCCGCTGGTGGGCCTGCCGAGCCCGAGCAGCAGACGGATCAACGTCGTCTTGCCGGAACCGTTGGGACCGATGAGGCCGAAGGTCTCGCCTTGCTCGACGCGCAGCGTGACGCCGTCGAGCGCACGCACGGTGCCGAATAGCTTGGTGACGGCATTGAGGATGATGGGCGCCTCGATGTCTGGCGCCGGGCTAGCGGGGGTCAGAGATGCACTCATGGGGGTGAGCCTCCTCGCGAGTCGCTCCGTGAGCGGTCACTCAGCTACGGGCGCAACGGGTAGGGCCGATTGAGGTCCGATGCCGCGGAGCAATGTGTCGACGATCTCGGGCAAGTAGGTGACGGGCGCGTGGGTCAAGTGCAGGGCGAGCACGGAACTGATCAACATGCGCGCGGAGACCTCGGGGACATGCGGTCGCGCCTCGCCCGCCGCGATGCGCCCGCGCATAAACTCGGCAAAGAGGTTGATGCCCAGCGTTTGCAGGGCGAAGATGCGCTGTTGCAGATCGGGGCGGGTCAACGCTTCGCGCGCGACGACGATCAGAATCTCGCGCTTTTCGCGCATGAGGTTGTAGGCGGTTTCGGCGAGCCGCAGCAGGACATCGCGCAGCGGGAGATGCGACACGTCGGTCAAGACGCCGCTGAGCACGGGCAACGGGTTGTGGCGGTCGATGATGGCGTCAAAGAGGTCATCTTTGCTGGCGAAATAGTGGTAGACCAAGCCTTGGGCAACGCCGGCGCGCTCAGCGATGTCTTTGATCGTGGTGCTCGCGACGCCTTTCTCGGCGAAGAGCGCCAGCGACGTGTCGATCAGTTGGTTGCGACGCTCCTGCGCCTGGAGATCGCGCTTCGTCGGTGTGGTCATGGCGAACTCGTTGACTGAACGCTCACTCAATGAAGTGATTGAAGTATAGCTGGTGAGGGGTGTAGGTGTCAAGGAGTCCCTCACCCCCCGATCACTTTTCGCGGCGAGGGGGTACCAGAAGGAGTCAGGGGACGACGAGTCGCGTGGAGGCGTTGGGGCGGTGAGCGACCGCGTGGCGCGATGGGTGAGACGGGCGTTAGCCAGACGCCACCAGGGACGCGGCAAGGCGCGTGAGGCGACACTGCTGACGCTCGCGGTGTTCATGCGCGCTGCTGTGACCACAAGACGTTAGGTTGCGCTTGCGCTGTGCTGCCGCTGAATCGCGATCAACTCGCGGATGCCTTTGTCGGCGAGGGCGAGCAGCGTGTCGAGGTTGGCGCGGCTGTACGGCTTGCCCTCCGCGGTGCCTTGCACCTCGATGAAGTCGCCCTGGTCGGTCATCACGACGTTGGCGTCGACTTCGGCATGGGAATCTTCGGCGTAGTTGAGGTCGAGCAGCGCCGTGCCGTCGACAATGCCAACGCTGACCGCGGCGATGCCAGCGCGGAGCGGGTTGCCGGTGAGGGCGCCACGGGCTTGCAGGGCCGCGCATGCGCGTTGCAATGCCAGCCACGCGCCGGTGATCGACGCGGTGCGGGTGCCGCCGTCGGACTGGAGCACGTCGCAGTCGATGGTGATGGTGCGCTCGCCCAGCGCGCGGAGATCGAGGGCGGCACGGAGCGAGCGACCGATCAGCCGCTGGATCTCGTGCGTGCGGCCGCCTTGCCTGCCGGCGACGGACTCGCGCTTCGAGCGCGTATCGCCGGCGCGGGGTAGCATGGCATACTCGGCGGTGAGCCAACCCTGGCCGCGACCGACGAGCCACGGCGGCACTCTGTCTTCGATGCTGACGGCGCAGAGGACGCGCGTGTCGCCGCACTCGATCAGCACGGAGCCTTCGGCATGGCGCAGGTAGTCCACTGTGACGGTGACGGGGCGCAGTTGGTCGGCGGCGCGGCCATCGGCGCGAGGCATGGGTAGCTCCTTTGCGTGAGGGCGCACGCGAACGGCGTGTGTGCGCTGCGAGGCGGGTGAAGAGGCGTCACGGGACGGCGTCGCCGCTATCGGAGACGTAGGCGACGGAGCCATCGGGGGCGACATCGAGCGTCCAGGTGTGTGAGCGCTGGAAGATCTGCTCCCAGGTGATGGCGAAGGTTACGCGATTGGTGTTGGGCTGGCCGGAAAGTGGCGTATAACTGGTCGAGGCGCTGCCGGAGTAGGGGCCGATCCAGCCACGACCGGAGAAGTGGATCCAGAAATCGCGGTCGAGGGTGGCGGTGGCCCCGCCGCTGGCGAGCGGGGTCGTGGCGCCGGGCCAGAAGGTCTCGCCGTCGAGGAAGGGCGGGTCTTGGTTGGTGTCGGGCAGGTAGTGCACCAGGGCCGAGCGCGCCAACACGATCGCTGTGGCGGCGTTGGGCACCTCAGCAGGCGCGGTCGCGGCGTCGCGGGCGAGGATCAGCGAACCGTCGTTGGCCGTAAGGGTGAGCAGGTCGCGCGCTGGATCGACGAGCAGCGTCGTGCCACCGTAGTGGCGCAGGGGGAGCGACGCCACTGGTTTGCCGGTCACGTCGAGCACTTGCAGGTCGTCGGCGTGGGCGACGTAGGTGTGGTTCAGCGCCGGATTCCAGCCGAGGGCGAGGGCGTTCGCGGGTCCGTCGCTGGCGAGGCTGAGCTGACCCGCGGCGAGCGTGGCGCGATACGTCTTGCCGTCGGCGCCGAGGAGGGTGAGCGCTCCGGTCGTGGGATCGATGGGGCCGAGAGTAGCGTTCGTGGCAAGCGTGGTTTGGGCGACGGTGGCGAGCGTCGTCGTGTCGATGGCGAGGAGCGTGGCGCCCTGGCCCGCTGCGCCGCGTCGTAGGGTGTAGACCACGCCACTTTGCGCATCCAGCGCCAAACCGTTGTATTGGCCTACCGGTTCGGCTTTCTCGCCTGGTGGAAGGGGCGGGAAGTCAAAGAGGCGGATCGCCAGCGAGCCATCGCTCGCCATGACCAGGAGTTGTTGGTGCGCGCTATCGAAGGCCGCGGCAACCCAAGACGCGTCCGCGAGAACTGGCAGCTGGTAGGCACTGATGAACTGGCCCGTAGCGGTGGAGATCACCGCGACGTACCGCGGGCCAATCACATAGGCGCGGTGGGACTGCTGATCAACGGTGAGATACGTGGCGGCGGCGAAATATGCGGTCTGCTCGGCGGTGAAGGAAGTGGAGGCCAGTATCTGCCCGGTCGCGTCGTCGAGCAGGACTATGCGATTCAGCGCCGGCGGCGCGGGGCAGGCACCTAGCGGCGGACAGTGCGGCTGACGGTCGGCGGCGAGGGCGATGAGATGGCCGAGCGAGGGGTCGAGCGCGGTGAGCTCGTAGTCGGCGCCGGGCGCGGTGACGGCAACGACGGCGAGGGGCGGCAGCGCGGGGGCGGGCGTGGCGGGCGGATGATTGCGCTTGGCGACGATGCCATGGGTGACGAAGGTGCCGCCGAGGATGAGGGCGACTACGGTGAGCGTGGCCAGCCCCCAGCGCCAGCCAGAAGGACCGGTGGGCGGCGGCGTCGCGCGCGTCGCGCTCTCGGTCGTCGCTTCCGCCTCCATGCGCGCCCTCCACTAGACTGCGTCTGACTGCTCGTGCCGCCATGGTCGGTGGCCGCATAGAGTGTAGCATGCGCTAGTGGCGCGGAGATGCACCTGAACGCGGCATTCCCCAAAAGTCGTGTGGGTCGCGGGGGTGCAATTGTTCGTGGTAGAGTGAAGCGCGTTGTTTATGTCGATTTGTTGCGATGCTCTGTGGCCTCCGGCGCCACGCGAAGCCATGACACACGGATACCTATGACCACTAAGCGTCCCACTCAGCTACCGCTGCCGCCCGCGCCAGTGGCGGGCGATCTGCCACACGTCTACGTCGTCAACTCGGACGCCGATTTTCTGGAGATGATCGCGGAACTGCTGTCGGACTCGCGCGTGCGGGTGACGCTTGAGCAAATGCGCCCGAACGTCGCCGTGACGGTGCAGAATCTGCGCTCGGCGCGGCCCGATCTGTTGCTGCTCGACGTGGTGCCTTTCCACGATGATGCCGATGTGCTGCTCGACGCGCTTGAGTCTAGCGACGATGTGCACGGGATGCCGGTGCTGCTGGCCTCGACGACGCCAGGCTTTGCGGAAAAGGTGGCGGCGCGTCACGGCGAGTTCGTCCGCGACATTTTGGCGAAGCCGTTCGAGCTCGACGCGTTCTTCGAGCTGTTGAGCCGGCTGCTGCGCGAACCGATCTAGCCAGGCACATACCCATAGAAAGAAGGCAGGCTCAGGGGATACACCCCCGAGACCTGCCCCAGAGCGCCACGCGTGATCGGCGGGTTGCCGAGGCGCGCGGTGTGGGTTACTTCTTGGACTTGGCCGGCGCCGCCGGAACCTTGGCGACGGCATCGTTGAGCTCTTTGCCGGCGTTGAACTTCACGCGTTTGCGTGCCGGGACGTTGATCTTCTCGCGCGTCTGCGGGTTGACGCGAACGCTGGCGGCAGTGTCTTTCACCTGGAAGACGCCGAAGCCGACGAGGCGCACGGTCTCGCCCTTTTCGAGCTGGTCCTTGATGGCGTCCAGCGTCGCGTTGACGAACTCCGTGGTCTCCTTGGCGCTCTTGCCCGCCTTGGTCGCCACGATCTTGATCAGTTCTTGACGTCCGATGGCCATGGTTTCAATCCTCCTGTTAGGCGAGCATCCATCGTTGGACGTTTCGCCAGCCGTGTGTACTTCCGTGCCCGGCACCGATATGCCCGTTCACAGGCGGGCCACAGCGCGCCGGACCGGTCACGCGTCGCGAGGTACACTGCCACGCGGCCACCCCGCCACACGTCAACGCTAAGATGCGCGATGCTCAAATCCGCGAGACACCGACGCTAGCACCCGAAAGGCTGAATTTTTCGGGCCCGCGCGACATCATACACAATAATGTGGGATCACTGCCAGGGGCGAGCAGATCTGCTATTCTATTAGGACTTAATTCCTACCCCGATTAGGCGCAGCGCGGGTTTCGAGCTGTCTACCGATGAGTTGACGGCGAGCTTGCCCGCTGAGGTACTTGTACATGCACTTGTACATGCGAGAGTCTCTAATTGCAGGGCTTTCGCCGCGGCGGGCGATCAGACTCGCTGACGCTGAGGCTGTCGCCGCGACGAGGTCTGCGGTTCCCTCGCTCGGCTAGGCGCCGACGCGCACGCTCTGCCAGAACGCAGGCGGGAATGTGGCGCGCAGCAGTGCGCACCTGCGCGGCGGTATACTGCCTGGTGAGGGGTTGCGTGCGATTTGCCGACTGGGGAGGCGCCCCATGTTCGCTGGAGAGACCGCGCTGGCCGTCGCCTGGGGTGTGGCCGATCTGCGCCGCGAACCGGACGCTTCGTCGGAACTGGTGACGCAGGCGCTGCTCAATATGCCCGCCGTCCCACGGGAAGCCTTTGGGGCCTGGGTGCGCGTGGGCTTGCCGGATTACGAGGGGTGGATCGCCGCGGATGCGCTTGCCGAACCGCCGCGGCGCCGCGAGCATGTCGCGGTCGTGCGTTCGCCGCGCGCGCCGCTCTTCGCCGCCAATTGGGGAGACGCCGTGCGCGGGCAGGTGTACGCCACGACCATGCTGCCGTTGCTGGCGGTGGAGGCGTCTCCGGCGCAGATGCGCGTGGCGCTGCCCGGCGGCGGAGAGGGCTGGCTCGCCGCTGTGGATGCCGACGTGCGCCCCGCAAGCTGTGCTTTTCCCTTGGCGGGGCCGCCGGCCGCGGCGGCGATGGCGCGAGGGTTCCTGGGCACGCCGTATCTTTGGGGTGGCGTCACGGCGGACGGCGCGGATTGCTCGGGCTTCGTGCAGGTCTGCTGGCGCGCGGCGGGCCGCGACATTCCGCGCGACGCGGGGCCGCAGTTCGAGGCGCTGCCCTATCTCGTCGGGCGGGGGGAGCTGGAGCAGGGCGATCTGATCTTCTTCGGTCGTGACGGCGCGATCAGCCACGTGGCGCTCTCGCTTGGCGGCGAGCGCTTCATTCACGCGAAGGGCAGCCCGGAGAGTCGCGTCTTGATCACGTCGTTCGACCCGCGTGACACGGAGTATTCCGCGTCGCTGGCGGCGATCTACATGGGAGCGCGGCGGGTCACCGTCAGCACATTCGGGCAGTCGAGGACGGCGTGATGCGGGACACAGGCAGCTCGGCGCTAGCACAGCAGGTGGAGGCGATTCTCGCGCCCCTGGGTGGGCGCACGGCATTCGCCGCACGCAGGCTGGCGCCGCTTGTGGCGAAGCGAACCGCGCCGACCGACGACGATGACGGGGCGCACGCCGATGCGTTGGCGGAGGTCGCGCTGCGCGCGGAGGCGCCATTTCCGGCGGCGAGCCTGATCAAGCTCTGCATCGCGGTGGAGGTTTTTCGCCGCGTCGATCTCGGTCAGTTCCGGCTCGACGAACGTATCGATACCGAGCGTGAGCCACGCGTGGGCGGCAGCGGCGTCCTCGATTACCTGGCGCCGGGGACGAGCTTCACGCTCCGCGATCTCGGCTTCCTGATGCTCGCGGTCAGCGACAACACCGCCTCGAACGCGCTGCTCGACCTGGTGGGCATGGGCGAGGTTCAGGAGACTATCGCGCGGATGGGGCTGCATCACACGAAGCTGGCGCGCAGGTTTATGGACTACGCGGCGCGGGACTCGGGGCGCGACAATGTGACCACGGCTGGCGACATGACGCACCTGCTGGCGCTCGTGCAGCGACGCGCGCTGCCGGGCGCACCGCTGTTGCGTGAGCTGTTGCTGGCGCAGCGCGTTGCCGATGATCTGCTGGCGTGGCTGCCACCGGGAACGGCGTTCGCCTGCAAAACTGGAACGCAGGAGGGCACGGGGCATGACGACGCGGTGTTCTCCGTCGCCGGGCTGTTGAGCTTGCCGTCGGGCGACGCAGTGGCGCTCAGCATTCTGACGGCGGAGCAAGCCGATCCCGCCGCGGCGCGGATCGCGCTTGGCCGCACGCTGCGCGCGGTATGGGACGCGTGGGGCGATCACTGATCGGGCTCGACTGGAGACTTTAGAGGCCAGGCTGGTCTGGGCCACTAGCGACGTAGGGAGAACTTGCATGCCGATCCTGCCGTACAATGGCGTCTGGCCGACGATTGCGCCGAATGTCTTCATCGCGCCAACGGCGGTGGTCGCCGGCGATGTGACGCTCGAAGCGGGGGTAAGCGTCTGGTTCGGCGCGGTGATCCGCGCGGATAGCGCCGCCGTGCGTATCGGTGCGCGGAGCAACGTGCAAGACAACTGCGTGATTCATGTCGACGAGCGAATGCCCTGCGTGATTGGCGAGGACTGTACGCTGGGGCACGGCGCGGTCGTCCACGGAGCGACATTGGGCGACCGCGTGCTGATCGGCATCCACGCCAGCGTGCTCAATGGCGCGGCGGTGGGCGAGGATTGCATCGTGGCGGCGGCGTCGCTGGTGCCTGAGGGCAAGGAGATCGCGGCGGGCAGCCTGGTGATGGGCGTCCCTGGTCGGGTGGTGCGGCCAGTGAGCGAGGCGGAACGCCAGCGCTCGATCGATGGCGTGCGGCACTACCTCGACTACGCGCAGGTGTATCGCATGGCGCTGGGCGAGACGACGCCGCTGGTATGACGGCAGGCGGATGGCGGGGCGACAGGGTGCGGAAAGTGGACGTCCACCGCCGGGTGATGATCGCGTGTCCGACGCGTTGCGGCGCAGCGTAGCGTGCCGCCAGCTATGGTCTTGCTTCGAAGGCGTTGTGACGCGTCCACAGGTTGCGCGGCGATGCGGTGATAAACTGCGCGCCGCTGCCTTGATAGTGTGAGAGGATGGCTTGCAAGCTATCCTCGCGTCTGCTAGACCGAACGCGAGACGTGCGGGCATACGCGACTTTCCCTTTTCCGCGCAAGCTCGCCGGCGACCCGCCGCGCACCGGCGCGACATGCGAAAGGATCGTGAGGGCTTATGGGTGGCAACCACGGACTGATCTCGGCACGACACAGAGCACGTTTTGGGTCGATCCTTCTGGCGACGGTGGTCACGCTCGCCACGCTGGTCTTCGCGGGCTGCGCCGATGCTACGGTGACGGTCTTCAGCGGCACGCCAACAACGGCCAGCGGCACTACGCTGCCCGATGCGACGGCAACGCCGGCTGGACCGGGGCCGACGGCGACGCCGAATCCGAGCCGCTATGACGGGACGTGGGTCGACAACGTCGCCGGTTCGAGTGGGCAGGCGGGCGAACTGGTGATCACCAATTCTGGCAACGTCGCCACGGTGCAGGGCTACGGCCTCTGCGGCACGAAGTGCGACTGGCACACGGCGACCTCAGCGGTCGGAGCGTTCAATCTGGCGGTGAACTTTACGCTGGGCGGCAGCGAGAGCGCCGCGCTGACGATGCAACTCTCATCGAATAACCTCAAGGTGGTTGACGCGGACACGCATTTCGGCACGAGCACCTATTTCATGCATCGAGCATCGACCGCGGAGGCGCGAGCCTTCCTGTACGTAAGCGCGTGGATAAACGACGATGCGCACACATCGGGCGTGACGGAACTCTTGATCAATGGATTGGGCACGGCGCTTACCGTTCACGGCTACGGCGCTTGCACGCCAACCGACTGTGATTGGGGCACGCGGAGCGGCACGTACACCGCCGATCCGTTCCATGTACTCTTCGACTTTGGCGGCGGGCTCACGGACAATCTTTCGCTCTCTCTGCTCGACTCGGCGGGCACCAAGCTGCAATGCGTGGTGGTCGGATCGTCCTCGGGGACGCACACGTATACGTTCCACAAGTCGATCGTGGCGTAGCGAGCGCGCTCGCGCGTTACGGCGTGGCGAGCGCGTGGAAAGTTGGTGTGAGCGCGGGGTAGAGTGCGCGGTACTGCTGGTAGAGCGCGGCGTAGCGCTCGGCATTGGCAACCTGCGGCGCGGTGCGCGCCCCGGCGGGGATGGACGCGCAGGCGGTGTCGACATCTGGCCAGAAGTCGGAGCCGACACCCGCCAGCAGAGCCGCGCCGTATGCCGCACCCTCATCAGCGACGGCGGCCTCCATCGTCACGCCGAGCACGTCGGCGAGAATCTGCCGCCAGAGCGCGCCACGCGCGCCGCCGCCGGAGAGACGCGCCTCGGCGATGTCGCGGATGCCAACGCCCTCTAGGAGCGCGAAGCAGTCGCGCATGCTGAAGGCGACGCCTTCGAGGACGGCGCGTGTCATGTGGGCGCGGCGGTGCCGCAGCGTGAGCCCGACGAACGCGCCGCGCGCGAGCGGATCGGGATATGGGGTGCGCTCGCCCGAGAGATACGGCAGGAAGAGCAGGCCGTCGCTGCCTGGAGGCGTCTCAGCCGCCTCGTCGAGGAGGGTATCGAAAGCGACGCCTGGGGCGAGCGTGTCGCGATACCATTGCAGACTCCCGGCGGCGGCGAGGGTGACGCCCATGACGTGCCAGCGACCCGGCACGGCGTGGCAGAAGGCGTGCAGGCGCCCCTGCGGCTCGATCAGCGGCGCATCGGTCGCGGCGAAGACGACGCCGGAGGTGCCGAGCGTGACGGAGACGACGCCAGGGCGCACGATGCCCATGCCGACGGCTCCCGCGGATTGGTCGCCGCCGCCCGCCATTACCGCGGCGCCAGCGGGCAGGCCGGTGGCATCCGCCGCGCGTTGCGTCACCTCGCCGGTGATCTCGGGACCCTCGTAGGTCGGCGCAAGCCAGGCGGCAGGGATGCTTAGCGCGCCGCAGACCTCTGGCGACCAGTCGCGGGCGGCGAGATCGAAGAGCAGGGTGCCGGAACCGTCGGCTTTGTCCATGGCGTAGCTGCCGGTGAGGCGCAGGCGGATGTAGTCTTTCGGCAGGAGAATGTGGGCGATGCGGGCATAGATTTCGGGTTCGTGGCGCCGCACCCAGAGCAGCTTCGGCGCGGTGAAGCCGGGGAGGGCATCGTTGCCGGTGACGCGGATCAGTCGATCGCGGCCCACGAGGGCGCGGATTTCGTCGCACTCCGCGGCGGTACGCTGGTCGTTCCAGAGGATCGCGGGGCGGAGGACATTGCCGAGGGCATCGAGCGCCACGAGGCCATGCATCTGGCCGGTGAGACCGATACCTACCACGCGCGACGCCGCGCCAGGGAGTGCGGCGAGCACGGCGCGGATGCTGGTGGCCGTCGCCTGCCACCACTCCTCTGGATCCTGTTCGGACCAGAGGGGATGCGGCGTCGAGAGGGTGTGCGGCGTGGAGGCACTGGCGACAACGGCGCCGTTCGTATCCACGAGCAACGCCTTCGATCCGGTGGTTGAGACGTCAATGCCGAGGACCAGCAGCGAGTCCATAGTGCCCTCCTGCCACTACAGGATTTACGGCGCGGGCGCAACGAGCGCGGAGACGTATGTGAGGCGGATCGGGGAAGTGCTGATCGGTTGAAACACGGCATTGCTGGGCGGGCGGACAGCTTGCGCGAGTCCGCGAGAACTCGCGGTTACCCTGCGGAGGGCCAGGGTGAGCGCTGCCAGCCCGCGCCGAACGCCGTGTACTCTCGACTCCTCCGTGTAGCAATCTCAGACGCGCACGTGAACGGCGCGTCGCGATCGCTTATTTGTGGCGTTCGAGGATCTGCTTCTCGTAGTCGGGGGTGAGGCCGAGCACGTTGTAGATGTTGCGGTAGCCGCCGACGGCGTCCGCCATCTTCCGCGTCTCGGCGAGTTGGGCGCGGTCGATCTTCTTGGCGAGGTCGTCGATGAACTCCCATTGCAGCACGGATTGGCGCACGGCCTGCACTTGATCTTCGGTGTAGGGATACAGGTCGAAGCCGACGCGCTCGCCGTGGGCGCCATAGCCGACGTCTTGCAGCACCTGCGCCAGCTCAAGCGTCTGCATGAAGAAGCTTGCGCCCGTCATGTTGTCGTCGTCGAAGGTGCCCCAGCCGGAGTTGGCGTGCTGGTGGCCGAGTTTGCCGTCGCTCGCCAGGAGCGCCGCGTACTCGCCGAGGTTCTCGCCGTTCATGATCAGGTGCTGCCAGTCCATATTGACTTGCAGGTGGGTGGTATCGACGCCGGCACGACGCACGCGGTCGATGGTGTAGAGGCACATGCCGATATTGCGCATGAGGATGTTCATCGCCGGCTCGGAGTTCTTGTGCTCCAGGAAGACCGTGACGCCCTTGTCGTTGGCATGGGCGACGAGTTCGGCCACGGCGTCGATGAAGGCGTCCCAGGTGCGTTGATAGTCACGCTGGAAGTTGTAGTTGTAGCCCTCGGCGCCCGGCCAGATGATGAAGTGCGCGTTGACCTCGGCGGCGAGATCGATGCCGCGCTTGAGCGTATCGATTCCCTGGCGGCGGAGCGCCGGATCGGGGTTGGTGAAGGCGCCGAGCTTATAGGTGGGATCGGGATGCAGGCCCGCCGCGATACAGTAGATGTCCATCGGGCCGAGCGCGCCGCGGATGGCGTCGAGCGTGTCTTCGTGGATCTCGCCGGGGTAGTGGTATTCCAGCCCGTCGACGATTCCGGCGAGGCCCTCGACGACGCGATGTGTTCGCGCGATCATGTTTTCGCCGACCACTTCGGGATGGTAGCCCGGCGGCACGAAGCGCGTGCCATTGGGGCCGAACGCCCAGATACCGACGCTGTTCTTCACGCGGTTGCTCGATTGCGCGCTGCTCGCCATGTCGCTCACTCCCTTTTTCTGCGCTGGCCTGTATTCCGTGGTGATCGCGCTACCTGGTTCTGTGCGGGCGCCTTCCGCGGCTCTGATGCTGACGGCTGGGTGTCGAGCCGGAAAGCGCGTGGCAGGAGATCGTCAAGATGGAGATCGTCGGCGACGCCGTCCACATAGTAGACGGCGTCGGGGGCCAACTCGGCGAGCCACTGGCGGCAGGCGCCGCAGGGGGTGCGTCGCGAGTCGGGCGCGTCGGGCGCGGTGTCGATGCAGGCGATGGCAACCTGGCGGACGCGCGGCGGCTCAGGATTTGAGGACCCGCCGACCAGAAGCGCCGCCGCCAGCGCCGCGCGCTCGGCGCAGAGCGTCAGGCCGTACGACGCGTTCTCGACGTTGACGCCGGTGACGGTGCGCGGCCCCGCTGGCGTGTCGACGAGCAGCGCCGCGCCGACGCGGAAGTGCGAATAGGGCGCGTAGGCGTGTCGCGCCGCCTCGCGGGCTTCGGCCAGCAGTTCGTCGCGGGTCACGTCGTGCCGCCTCTCCCAATGCACGCTCGCCAGTTCCACGGCGCGAGTCGCCCGTAAAGTATACCGCCGCGCTCGCCTTGACCGCACGCGCGGCCACGAGCGCATGGAGTGGACGCAGCGCCGTCGACATTTTGCCACACTTGAGTTCATTTGGCCGAAGCGGCGGGCGATTGTGACGAAGCGCTGCGATTGGGCATGCTAGATGCTGTTACCTTGCCAGCTTCCCGCAGAAATCGAGCGCTTGCTCCGCGGCGGCACGGTGCGGGCGGGCGATGCGGGCGACAGATCCCTCACGAACAGATCCCTCACGAATGGAATTCGTCCGGCGTCTCGACGAACCCACGGCATGACTGACGCCGTGGGGCGTGGAGGGCCAGCGAGCACGCGAAGGAGCACCTGATGCGCGACAACGACGACTATTACGAGTATTTGCGCGAGCAGCGGGAAGCCTCGCGCACGGCGCTCACCTTGTTGGATACGATCTTCCTCACTCTGGCGCTCACCGCGGGCGTCTATGCATTCTTCACCGAAGGATCGGGCGTGCTGCGTAGCTCGTACACGCCCTACGGGATCGCCACATTCGTGGTCTTCTGCATGCTGGTCAGCACGAACCTGATCTCCGGTATCGTCTTCAAGTGGCGCGATTTCTCGGGCGGCGTCTTCGAGGCACGGAAGGGAGGCCGCCTGCTCTTGCTGCAAACGCTCTCGGCCTACGCGCAGGCGCTGGTGTTCTTCGTGATGGGCATCGCGCTGGCGATGATTGCCACGCACGTTGCCCCGTTCTTCGTGGCATACGTTGGCTATACGCTGATCTGGGTGGCCTACGATGCGCTGCGACTGTTTATCGGCAGGCTTCCGTTCCAGGATAAGGCGTATTGGGGGCAGATTCGCCGGAGCCGGGTGCTCGATCTTTTGGAGTCGGTGCTGGCGACGAGCAGCATGGTGCTGATCCTCACCTATCCCGGCATTCCGCAGCGAGCCTGGCTGGCACTTGGGTTGATGGCGTTGTTTACCTTGATCGATACCGTTCGCACGTTCCGTGGCGGCCTCTACGATCACGCACAGTAGCGACCAGCGAGCATAGGAGGCGCGAGCGTGCGGCGCCCGGCGCGTGGTGTACCATGTGGCAAAGCGGACACGCGGACGACTGGGCTCAGGGCCGTAGCGCCGCACATGCTGGCACGAAAGGCGGCTACATGGTTCAGGCCGAAGGATCGCTCCGCGTCGTCTTCATGGGCACGCCGGATTTTGCTGTGCCGCCGCTGCGCGCGCTGGCGGCGCATACCGCTCCGGGCGATCTCTGGCCCGCTGGGGTGACGTTGGCCGGCGTCGTCACACGGCCCGACAAAGCGGCGGGTCGCGGCCGACAGATGGCGCTTGCGCCGGTGAAGCGGGTGGCGCAGGAACTGGGCGTTGCGGTCGTGCAGCCGGGACCGCTGCGGCGCCCTGAGGCGCTCGAGCAGGTGCGAGCGCTGGCGCCGGACCTGATCGTCGTCGCCGCGTTTGGGCAGATTCTGCCGCCGAGCGTGCTGGCGCTGCCGCGATTCGGCTGCGTCAACATCCACGCGTCGCTGCTGCCGCGACATCGCGGGGCGGCACCGATCTATGCCGCGATCCTCGAGGGCGACGCCGAGACGGGCGTGACGCTGATGCTGATGGATGAGGGACTCGACACGGGTCCGATGCTGGCGCGGGCCGCAATTCCCATCGCGCCAGAGGAGACGGCAGGCGATCTCTTCGACCGGCTGGCTGCCCTCGGCGGCGATCTGCTGACCGAGGCGCTGCCGCGCTGGCTGCGGGGCGAGATCACCCCTGAGCCGCAGAATGCGTCCCTTGCGACGCTGACGCGCATCCTCACGAAGGACGATGGGCGACTCGACTGGAAGCAGGATGCCGCGCGCCTCGCGCGGCAAGTGCGGGCGTGTACGCCGTGGCCAGGCGCGTTCACCACCTGGGAGGGGAAGCAGGTGAAGGTGCTGCGCGCCCGCGCCGTCACAACGGCATCCGGCGGCGCGAACGAGCCAGGGGCATGCTTTGTCGCGCGGGAGGCCGATGGCGCGCGGCTGCTCTGCTGCGCCTGCGGCAGCGGGTCGCTCGCCCTTGAGGTGATACAATTGGAGGGTCGCAAGGCCCTGCCGGCGGACGAGGTGCTGCGCGGCCACCCTACGCTCGCCAACGCGCGATTTGGGTAGGCTGAAAGGCTATCCCGTAGCCTCGTGGCCGACGCCACACAAACGGTGTAGGCGGCCTTGAGCCGGCGAGGGATGTGGCCTATTTCCACTGCTGTCTTTGATGCGGACGCGCTATTCAGGAAACCTCACTTTGACGCTCGACACCGACACGATACTCCCCACGGCAGAACCCTCCGACACGCCTACGCCGTCGCGCACGGATCTGCTCGGCCTGACCTACGACGAGCTTGGGGCGTGGCTCAGTGAGCGTGGGCAGCCCGCTTTTCGCGCGAAGCAGATCGCCGGTTGGATCTACACTTCGTTGGTGGCCGAGTTCGCGGAGATGCGCACACTGCCGACGGCGCTCCGCGAGCGGCTGCGGGCGGAGGCGAGTATAACGGGTCCGAGCGTGCGGACGGAGTTGGCATCGAAGGATGGGCGCACGCGCAAGATTTTGCTGGAACTGGGCGACGGTCGCCTGATCGAAACGGTGCTGATGCTCTATCCCGCCTCCAGCGAGGGACGTGCCCGCGCGACGGTGTGCGTCTCGACGCAGGCGGGTTGCGCCTATGGCTGCACGTTCTGCGCGACGGGGCAGATGGGCTTCGATCGCCACCTCACGGCAGGAGAGATCGTCGCGCAGGTGCTGCATTTCGCCCGCGAACTGCGCCGCGAGCCGTGGGAGGCGCCGGACGGGGCAACGATCGACCGCGTGACCAATCTCGTCTTCATGGGGATGGGCGAGCCGCTGCACAACTACGAGAACACGTTGCACGCGCTACGCATTTTGAACGGGCCGGAAGGGCTGAACATCGGCGCGCGGCATATGACGGTCTCCACCGTGGGGCTGGTGCCCGGCATCTTGCGGCTGGCGGAGGAGCCGCTGCAGATCAATCTGGCGATTTCGCTACACGCGCCGAACAATGCCATGCGGCTGCGCACGATGCCGGTGACGCGCAAGTATCCGATCGAGGCGGTGCTTGAGGCGTGTCGTCACTACGTTGCCCAGACCAACCGGCAGGTGACGTTTGAGTACGTGCTGCTGGCCGGTGAGAACGATAGCGTCGCGCACGCGGAGGAGCTGGCGCGCCTGCTCGCGCCGCTGCGGCACCTCGGCCACGTCAACCTGATCCCGGTCAACGTCACCGCGGCGGGCTATCTGCCCCCCAGCGGCGAGACGATCCGCGCCTTCCGCGAGACGCTGCGCGCGGGGGGCGTCAGCAATAGCGTCCGCGCGGAGCGTGGCGACGACATCGCCGCCGCGTGCGGACAACTGCGCACGCGAGAGACCCACAGGGTTGCCACGGTGGCCACGAGCGCGTAGGCGACGCTAGGCGACGCGCAGGCAGATGGAGGGCGCATGGAGCGCTTCGCGGCGCCGTTTGCCATCGTCGACGGACATCTCGACCTTGCCGAGAATGTGACGCTGTTCGGCTACGATCTGACGGTCAGCGTGGCCGAGCGGCGCGCGCAGGAGCAACGCTCGACTCAGCAAGCTACCGTGTCGCTCCCCGAACTGGAGCATGGTGGCATCGCCGTTGCCTTCGCCACGGTGACGGCGGGCTTCCTCGCCGCGGATGTGGGGCAAGACTTCGAGCCGCACTCGGCGCTCTACTCGACCCCGCAGGAGGCTGAGGCCCAGGCGCTGCGCCAGATCGCGCTGTATACCCAGTGGGAGCGCGAGGGCCGTGTGCGCCTAATCAAATCCGTCGCGGATCTCGACGATCATCTGGCACTCTGGCGCGTGGACCGAAAACCGGGACTCGTACTGTTGATGGAAGGCGCCGATCCGATCGTCCACGTGCGCGATCTGCCCGATTGGTGGCGACGCGGGCTGCGCATGATCGGCCTAACCTACGGCGACACGGCGTATGGCACGGGCGTGGCCGGTGGCCGCGCACCTTTCAGGCGCGGCGGCCTGACGCCGGAGGGTATGGCGCTGCTGGGCGCGATGGCGGAGATCGGCTTCCTCTGGGACGTCTCGCATCTCGCCGAAGATGGCATCTGGCAGGGACTTGACCTGGGCTTCCCTCGCGTCTTCGCGTCACACGCCAACGCCCAGGCGCTTACCCCCACCGACCGCCACCTCAGCGACGACGTGGTGCGCGCACTGGCCGGGCGCGGCGGCGTGATCGGACTCGTGCTCTACAACGCGTTTCTCGACCCGCGCTGGCGACATGACAAATCGATCCCCGTCACGCTGGATGATCAGGTGCGACGCCAGGCGAGCCACATCGCCGCGCTGTGTGGCTGGGATCACGTCGCCATCGGCTCGGATCTCGATGGCGGCTTGGGCCTCGAAGAAAGCCCCGCCGAGATCGACACAGTGAGCGACCTCTACCGAGTCGGCCTGGTGGTGCCGGATGAGGCGCGAGAGGGCGTGTTGGGCGCGAACTGGCTGCGTTTCCTGCGAGCGTCGCTGCCACGGTCGAGTTGACGCGCGAGCCTGGTGTCACCGGTTGGTTGGTCGCTGGTGGACGACATCGGCTGGCGTGGACCTGCCCGCCAGCAAGCCACCAGAGGGGGACCGGACGGGAGCGGGGAGCCAGGAGCGCCGGGGCGGAAACGGCAAGGAAGTTGGGGAATGGTCACGTCTGCTTGACCGCGCCCTGCATGCGCCATAGACTGCGCTTCGCGAGCGCCTGCTCGTCGAGGCGACATGGGAAGCGGCAGGAGGATGGATGGCAGCAGACGCCGCGGACGTTGGGCAGGGCGAGGGCCGGATGCTTACACCGTGCTTCCTCTGTCCTTTCGGTGACCATTCGTGCGACATCGCCAGCGTCGAGGGCACGCTGCTCCGCGTCGCGGCTCACGGTATCCAAGGGTCGCTGCCGGTCGTGCTGCTTCAGCAGGCTAACGGCGATGAGGTCGCCGTCGTGCTCCCCGAACACGCCCGACAACTCACGACGCTGCTGCTCGACCTGCCACCCCAGTTGCTGCACACGCTGACGCTTCGCGCCTTCCACCTGATGCGGGCGGTGGAGCAACCATCCGAGCTTGAGCCGCGCCGACGGACGTTGCGCTGTACCCCGGTGAGCGCGGTGATCTTCGAGCCCGACGTCTTGCTCAACATCACCGACATTAACAACGCCGAGTACTGCGTGCGCCAGTATCCGCTGCGGCGCATGGCGCCCTCGCCGCCAACCGCCGCCACGCTGCGCGGCACTATCCTTCACGCGGCCTTTCGCGGGATGCTGAAGGGCGAGGCAGGCGACCCGCGCGCCCACCTCGACCGCGCGCTGCACGCCTCAGACGCCGATCTCGCGCTGCGCCAACTCCCTGCCGACGTGCTCGCCGCCGAAGCGCAGCCCGACCTCGACGCGCTCGCCGCGTGGCACGCTGCCGAGCGCGGCAACCTCTGGGACACCCACGGTCAGGTGCGCGCGGAGACATTCCTCCTCGCGCCCGAAGTTGGCTTGAAAGGGCGGCTCGATTTCCTGCTGCACGATGCACGCGGCGGGTCACTCCTTGAACTGAAGACCGGCAAGGTCCGCAACGATCCCGCGAACCTGCCCAAGCGCGAGCATCGCTGGCAGGTCTACGGCTACCAAACGCTGCTCGCCGTCCGTCGCCCGGTGGATGCCCACCGCCCTGGAGCGACGTTGCTGTACAGCGGCACTCCGAACCGCGCGGCGAGCTATGGCGTACCCTTCGCGCTGCGGGAACTCCATCGCGTGCTCGACCTGCGGAACCAACTCGTCTTCACGCATGCAACTGGGCACGTGCCGCCACCGCCGGGTGCGGCGAAGTGTGGCCGCTGTATGCTGCGACAAACCTGTTTGCGGGCGTCTCGCCTGCTCGCGTGGAGTGCGCCGCCGAGCGACGAGCGCGCCGAGACGGACGAACAGGTCAGCGAGGCAGACGCTGCCTGGTTCGCCACGACCTATGAACACTTGCGGATTGAGGGGCGCGCCGCCGAAGCCCAATCGACCGCGCTCTGGAACCTCACACCGAGAGCGCGCCGCGACGCCGGTATGGCGCTCGGTGGCCTGCAACTCACTGGCGAGCCACGTCCGACGGCGAGCGGGGAATGGGAGTATAGCTTCACCTGCGAGAATGCCTCGGAGCTGCGTGAGGGCGACCAAGTGTTGCTGAGCGACGGAGATCCGATACGGGGTGAGGTGGTCACCGGATCGATCTTGCGGCTCAGCGAGCACGGCGTCACCGTTTGGACGCCAGAGCGCATCGCGCATCCCACCCTGCTCGACCGCTACTCCAGCGATATCGTTCACGATCGCACAGTGCGCAATCTCTGGCGCTGGCTGCGGACAGACGCTCGCCTGCGTGATCTGGTCGCGGGGCGCCGCGCTCCGGCCTTCGACGGAAGTGCCTCACCCGACGCTCTCCCTGACGGTTTCAACGCCGAGCAGCGCACGGCGATCTCACGTGCGCTCGCCGCGCGGGACTTTCTGTTGATCCAGGGGCCGCCGGGGACGGGCAAGACTCGCGTGGTCGCCGAGATCGCCCGTCAGGCGATGGCCCGCGGCGAGCGTGTGCTGCTCTCCGCCTTCACCAATCAAGCGGTGGACAACGTGCTGTTGCGGCTTGCGAGCGAGGGGTACGACAATTTCGTGCGCCTCGGCCACGAACTCAGCATCGCGCCGCCGCTGCACGGGCACCGCCTGGCAGAGCAGGCACGACGGCGCACCGGGCAGCCGAGCGACACAATCCACGACCCGGACCGCCTGCGCGAGACGCTGCTGCACGCGCCGCTGGTCGCCACCACCACGGCCACCTGGTCGGCGGAGCGATACGACGAGGCTGGCGAGCCGCTGGCCTTCGACCTCGCCCTGATCGACGAGGCCAGCCAGTTGACGACGCCCGCGCTGCTCGGCGCGCTGCGCTTCGCGCAACGCTTCGTGCTCGTCGGCGATCAACGCCAGCTCCCGCCGCTGGTCGTCAGCCGCGAAGCGTCGGAGAGCGGCCTGGGACGTTCGCTTTTCGTCGCGCTGCGCGAGCGCTGGGGCACGACGGCGACCTGTACGCTGCGGGCGCAGTATCGTATGCATCCCGTCATCTGCCACTTTCCCAGCGCCGAGTTTTACGATGGCGCGCTGGAGGCCGCGGGTGAAGCTCGCACGGCACTGCTCGATCTGAGGCTCGACCCCGCCGACCCACTCTTCGCGATCCTCGACGGCGAACGACCGATGATTTTTATCGACGTGCGCGAGGGCGAGGAGCATGGCAAGGTCAGCTTCGCCCAGGCGGACGTTGTGCGGCGCCTGGCGCTTGCCCTGCGCGAACGCGGCATCGCGGCGGAGGAGATCGGCGTGATCGCTCCGTATCGGGCGCAGGTGGCGGCGATCCGCCAGCGGCTCGCGGCGAGTGGTGAGGCGGAGATCACGGTCGACACTGTCGATCGCTTCCAGGGGGCCGAGCGCCGTGTGATGCTCGTCTCGTTCGGCGGCCGGATCAGCGGAACGACTGTGCTGCCCGACCAGCGTGGAGCCGACTTCGTCGCCGATCCGCATCGGCTCAACGTGGCATTGACCCGGGCGCAGCGCAAGCTCATCCTCGTCGGCGACCGTCGCTGGCTGGCGACCATGCCACTGCTCAAGCGGCTCATCGACTACTGCGCGACACTTTATGGAGGCTCAGGCGGCATCGCTCGCGCAAGCATCCAGCGCCAATGAGCGCAGGCGCCGCACCACTCGCACGCGGCGTCCCTTGCTACTCCACGGACTCGACGGTCTTGCTCTTGACAATCTAATACATTTAGATTAAGGTCTATATATGTTAGACATGGCCCGGTGGACGGTTGGATTTGGAGATGCGTTATGGGACTGGACTCTCCGCGCACATTGCTGCATGTCGAGGGCGGCATCGTACTGATCGCGGGCGTGTTGGCCTATTGGCAGGTTGGCGGGAATTGGTTGCTCTTCGCCGCAGTGCTTTTCGCTCCGGATCTCGGCATGCTTGGCTACCTCGCGAATCCGCGGGTTGGCGCTCGCATCTATAACCTGGCTCACCTGCTGCTCTGGCCAGCGGGTCTGATAGTTGCGGGCTGGTTCAGTGGCGAGGCACTCGCGCTGCAGGTTGGTCTGATCTGGCTCTGCCACCTCGGCATGGATCACCTTGCGGGTTACGGCTTCAAGTACCCCACGGCCTTCAAGGATACCCATCTCCAGCGAGTGTAGCCACACCGTGTAGCCACGAAAGGAGACTTCGCATGCAGACGCTGTTTCTCAATCGGCCCGGCGGAACCATCGCCTATGATGAGCGTGGCAGCGGCCCGCTCGTCCTCTGCATCCCAGGTTTGGGCGATCTTCGCGGCGAGTACCGTTATTTAGCGGAGCAACTCGTGGACGCTGGATACCGCGTCGTCACGATGGATCTGCGCGGGCACGGCGAATCGAGCGCTGGGTGGAAGGACTATTCGAAGGCGGCGATCGGGTCGGATGCCGTTGCGCTGCTGCGCCATCTCGACGCACATCAGGCGTGCGTGGTGGGCACCTCGTATGCTGGTGGGGCAGCGGTCTGTGCGGCCGCTGAGGCGCCGGAGCTGGTCGCGGGGATGGTCTTGATCGGGCCGTTCGTGCGCTATAACGGCGCCTCGTGGAAACAGTGGCGCGACCGGGCGCTCTACACGGCGCTTTTTGCCAGGCCATGGGGCGTGGCCGCGTGGAAGGCGTATTATCCACGGCTCTTTCCCACGCGCAAGCCTGCCGACTTTCCGCAGTATTTTGCCGCGCTGCTGGCGAACCTGCGCGAGCCGGGACGCTTGCGGGCACTGCGGGCGATGATTACGGGCACGTCAACCGCGGCGGAGGCAGACGCGCTGGATAGGGTGCGTGCGCCAGCGTTGGTGGTGATGGGCACACGCGACCCCGACTTCCCCTCGCCGGAGGAGGAAGCTCGCTGGATTGCCGAGCGCTTGCACGGCACGTACCGTATGATTGAGGGAGCGGGCCACTATCCACAGGCTGAGATGCCGGATCTGACGGGACCCGTAATCCTCGATTTCTTGCACCAGCAGGTGTGGGAGCAGGTCGCACGTGGCAACTAGGGCGGGGCTTTCGAAGGCCGCGGTGGTGCACGCCGCGGCGGACTATGCGAACGCCTTTGGCCTCGACACGCTCTCTATGGTATGGCTGGCTGAAAAGTTACGCGTGCGTACCCCGACGCTCTACCACTACGTCGACGGTTTGGGCGGCTTGCGCCGCGAACTGGCACTGCTCGGCTTGCGAGAACAGGCTGAGGCGCTCGGCCACGCCGTGATGGGCAGGGCTGGGGCGGAGGCAATCGTCGCGATGGCGGAGGCGTTTCGCGCGTACATCAAGGGACACGCGGGGGTCTATGCGGCGACGGTGCGATCGGCCGCCGACACGGACGACGCGATGTTGCAGGCGGCACAGGCAGAGGTGGTGGAGATCGCCGCTCGCGCGCTCTCGGCGTTTGGACTTTCGCCAGACGACACCATCCATGCAGTACGGGCGTTTCGCGTGATCGTGCATGGCATCGCGACGCTGGAGCTCGCGGGGGGCTTCGGCCTGCCGCAGGACGTCAACGTGACGTTCGCGCGGCTGATCGAGGCGTATCTCGGATCGATTGAGCGGCTGAGTGCGGAGGGCGAGCGCTGAGGCGCTGGATGGCTCAGCCGTTCGGCCAGATATCGAAGATGCAGTGCGGCCGGGTCAGCCGTCTCGCGCCGGGCGGCACGGGAGCCATCACAGCATCACGGGGCCGCGCCTCGATGCGCCAACGCTCGATCGGCAGAACGACCTGCGCGTCGCTGGCGAGCGCGTCATCGAGGGCACGTTCGGCGGCGGTTCCGCCGAAGACGAAGAGGAAGGGAAGGAAGCTCCCGAATAGCGCCAGGGAGGGGCCGTCTGCCCCTTGGGCGTAAATGCCGTGGCGCACGCGCCGACCGCGCCCATTGAAGCCACGGGGGAAAAGCGTCACCAGTCGCGGAGCGGCATCTACGGCGAGCGGCGACGAGCCAGGGGCGTTTGGTGAGCCGCGTCTCAATGCGAGGGCGAAGCCCAAACGCTGGAGCGTGCTCGCGTCCAGCCGGCGACCGACGAGGACGCGAGGTCGCATACGCAGCAACGCGCTGACGGATTCGGCGATCTCGCTCACCCGGACTCCGGCGAGTCGACGTCCATCCGCGAGTGAGACGTACGCCGCGACGCTGCGTTGGCCGCCGCGCAGGCGCATGAACGCACAAGGCGTTATCGATTCGCTGGAGAGGATTTCGCCACGTTTACGGAAGGCGACGCTCGCCTGTCCATTGGCCAATTCGAGGGGAAGCACGAGCAGGCCGCTTTCCACGAGTTGATCGCGCCATGCCGGCCAGATGTCGTCTGAGCCGACGGTGAGCAGCACGCGGTCAAACGGTGCGCTCTGCGGCCATCCCTGGCGGCCGTCGCCCAGGTGGACGGCGACGTCGGTGACGCCCGCGGCGGCAAGATGCGCGCGGGCTTCTTCGACGATCTGTCGATCGATGTCGACGGACGTGACCGACCCACCAGGGGCGACGAGCGCGGCGAGCAGCGCGGCGTTGTACCCCGTTCCGGCGCCGATTTCCAAGACGCGCAAGCCCGGGGAGAGCTGCAATTGTTGCAGCATCAGTGCGACGATCGCTGGCTGCGACGCCGAACTGACGGCGATCTCATTCTCCCAGTGTGTGGCGACGGCGGCGTCGGCGTAGGCTTCGGCGAGCGAAGAGGCGGGCAAAAAGAGGTGGCGCGGCACGCTGCGCATCGCGCGCTCGACGGCGGCATCGACGAGGACACCGGATTCGCTGAGGTGCGCCACGAGGTCAGCGCGAAGGACTTCCTCGCGCGTGGCATCTGGCTGCGGATGACGCTCGCTCTTGGATGTATCGACTGGCGGTTGCTGGGACATGTGGGCTCAATCCGGACGGTTCGCGTGGTCAACGATGACGGGAATGGTGGCGCCGGCGCTTTATGGATACTGTATCCCAAGTCGCGGCTGGGTGATAGACAACATGGGCGAGGAGCGCATTGCTCCCCGCCCACGCTGTGACCGCGGAATGCTTAGAAGTCGTCGCGACCGCCACGACCGCCGCCGCGCGGCGCGCCGCCGAAGCCGCCACGCTGGCCGCTCTGCCCGCCTGGGCCGCGCGGTGGGCCACCGAAGCCGCCCGAGCGGGGAGGTCCGCCGAAACCGCCGGGACGAGGACCGCCGCGACCGCCGAAGCCACCGCCGCGCGGGCCGCGCTCCGCCTCAAGTTCCTCTGGGGAGGGCATCTGGCCGCTGAGCGCCGCTTTACGCGAGAGGTTGATACGCCCCTGCGGGTCGACCTCGATGACCATGACGGTGATCTCGTCACCTGGAGAGGCGACGTCTTCCGGACGGTTGACGGGGTAATCCGCGAGCTGCGACAGGCGAACGAGGCCCTCTTTGCCGGGCAGGATCTCGACGAAAGCACCGAAATCCACCAGGCGGCGAACGGTACCCGTGTAGATCTTGCCGATCTCCACCTCTTCGGTGAGCGCGCGGACGGCTCCCATCGCGCGGGCCATACCCTCGCCATCGGTGGAAGAGATGTGCACGGTACCGTCGTCGTCGATGTCCAGCTTGGCGCCAGACTCGTCTTGAATGCGACGGATCGTTTTACCGCCCGGCCCGATGACCGCGCCGATCTTCTCAGGATTGATTCGGATAGACTGGATGCGTGGCGCGTAGGGCGAGAGCGCCTCGCGGGGCTCGGCAAGCGCTTCGAGCATCTTATCCATGATGAACATGCGGCCTTCTTTAGCCTGGGCCATCGCCTGGGCCAATACTTCGGTCGTCAGGCCCTTGATCTTGATGTCCATCTGCAACGCGGTGATGCCGTCGGCGGTGCCGGCGACCTTGAAGTCCATGTCGCCCATGGCGTCTTCGAGGCCCTGAATATCGCTGAGGATCGCGTACTTGCTCAGCGTCTCGCCATCCTCGGTGATCAGGCCCATTGCCACGCCAGCCACCGGCGCTTTGATGGGCACGCCGGCGTCCATCAGCGAGAGCGTGCTGCCGCAGGTCGAACCCATCGAGGTGGAGCCGTTGGAACTGAGCACCTCCGAGACGACGCGAATCGTGTACGGGAACTCGCTCTTCTCGGGGATGACCGGCAACAACGCGCGCTCGGCCAGCGCACCATGGCCGATCTCACGGCGACCAGGGCCGCGAGAGGGGCGTGTCTCGCCGACAGAGAACGATGGGAAGTTATAGTGGTGGATGTAGCGCTTGCTTTCGTCGAGGCCAAGGCCGTCGATCGATTGCTCGTCGCCGGGTGAGCCGAGCGTGACGATGCTGAGCACTTGCGTCTGGCCGCGAGTGAAGATCGCGGAGCCGTGGGTGCGGGGCAGGACGCTCGTCTCGCACCAGATCGGGCGAATCTCCGTGGTCTTGCGGCCGTCGGGTCGGATGCCCTTCTCAAGGATCTGTTTGCGGACGAACTTCTTCGTCTCTTTCTCGAAGAATCCGGCGATCTCTTTGCCGCGATCGGGGTATTTCGCGGCGAGCGCAGCCATGAGGTCGGCTTCGATGGCGCTCATCGCGGCGTCGCGATCGGCTTTTGTGGCGGCGTTGCCGGCCTTCTCGAGCCGGGGCTGCACGAAGTCGGCGACGGCCTTGGCGAGCGCGGCATCGGGTGCGGCAGCGACGAAGGCGCGCTTTGGCTTGCCAGCCTTGGCGACGAGATCCTGCTGCATCTTAACGAGTTGCTGAATGACCTCGTGGCCGCGCTTGACGGCCTCGATCAGCGTCTCCTCGGGGAGTTCTTTGGCGCCGGCCTCGACCATCACTACGGCGTCGGAGGTCCCGGCGATGGAGAGGTCGAGGGCACTCTCGCTCATCTGCGATTGAAAGGGGTTGATGGCGATTGCGCCGTTGAGGTAGCCGACACGGACCGCGCCGACGGGTCCGGCGAAGGGGATATCAGAGAGGGAGAGCGCGGCGGAGGCGCCGATCACGCCGAGGATGTCGGGATCGTTCTGCTGATCGACGGAGAGCACGGTGATGACGACCTGGACGTCGTTGCGGTAGCCCTTGGGGAATAGCGGGCGAATGGGGCGGTCGACGAGGCGCCCGGCGAGGATCGAATGCTCGGTGGGACGTCCCTCACGCTTGATGAAACCGCCGGGAATCTTGCCGGCGGCGTACATGCGCTCTTCGACATCGACGGTGAGGGGGAAGAAGTCGATACCTTCGCGCGGTTCCTGGCTGCCGGTTGCCGTCGCCAGGATGACGGTTTCGCCATAGCGCACGAATACCGCGCCGCCGGCTTGCTCCGCGACGCGGCCGGTTTCGATGCTGAGCGTCCTACCAGCTACGTCCAATTCAACTTTGTGGATCATGAGTGTTCCTTCAGCGGCCACCCGCACCTGGGGTCGAGCCGCTCGCTTCGCGGGGCGCCGTGGGGAGGCGACAATACGACTTGCCCGGCGCCCATGCTACGTTCAGAAAGGGGTCGACGACGGCTTCAGAAGCCGTCGCGGTAGGGTCTGACATGCGCTCGCACCGTCCGCCTGACACGCCAGCAACCGGCGAAAGGTGGAGAGACACACTTGGGTGCGCCTCGCAGGGGCGGAAAGCGCGCTTATCGGCGCAGACCGAGCGAGGCGATCAGCGTGCGATAGCGCTCGGGGTCGCTGCGGTTGAGGTATTTCAACATGCGGCGGCGCTGGCCAACCATCTTGAGTAGGCCCAAGCGAGAATGATTGTCGTGCTTGTTCTCCAAGAGATGGGCGGTCAACTCCTGGATGCGGCGCGTGAGGATGGCGATCTGCACCTCAGGTGAACCCGTATCGCCTTCGTGGATCTGATACTGCTGGATAATCTCGGCCTTGTCTTCGGTCTGCAGTGCCATGCGTTCGCGGCCTGACGCACCCGATGTCTTCGACCGGTGCGGCGGCCTCCTCCTTTTGGTGCTCTACGAGCGCACGCCGGCGCTCACATATTTCTGGCAACCGCGCAGACTCTTAATTTATGCACGTCCAATCCGCATGGAGGTGCCGGCGTGCATGGAGCCTGCGACTTCGCGTGTCTTGCTCGTGCGCCCACGTCGGGACTATCGAGGACGAGGGGCGCCGTCTGGGTAGTGAGCGCCACATCCCAACGTTTGTCCGCTCAGGAGACCTCGGGCGGACCCTTCGTGTGTCACAAGTGGTAGACCGACCGAGTATACCATTCCGCGCGGGCGTGGGCAAGGTGCGACCGCGCGTTGCCGATATTTGGAGCGGGGTGAGCAGTGCGGCATCATGGGGGATTGCGAGAGGGACGCTGGTCACAGCCGACGGCTGGTAGGGGATGGAGCGGGTGGGATCGCCGGGCAGCGTGCCCAAGCACGCGCCGAGGGGTAGGCGAACACTGTCGCGCCGACGTTGCGCTTCCGCGACGCGACGCGCCAAATACCAGGGCTAGCACCGCGTCGGGAAAAGGAGGGGGCAGCTTTTCCACGTCCTTGTGGCGGGCTGCCCGAGTGTGCGCCATACTTTTCCGTGAAGCGCATAGCGGTGCGGGTCGACGGACTCGCGTCAGATCGTGAGGCGCATAGCGCGGTTCCTTGCGCCCGAGGACATCGCTGTCTTGGCCGATCCTTCGCTCCCTCACGTGAGACGAAGTATAGAAGTGGATGCGTGCTCGCACCCCAGGGTTTTCCTTAGTCTTTCCGCTGGCGCCCGATCACCACCGAAAGTACTACGCGTTATGGCAATTCGAGTTGAAGGCGCGTGCTGATACCGCATCGAGGTGGGCCGACCTACCCCCTTAGCAAGCCCCAGAGCGGGACCACGCCTTCCTCGATGGGGAAGGGGAGCCGGAGGCGCTGGGGCGGAAGCGGTAAGCACCCGAACGACATTAGTGTGAGGGAATTGGCGTGTGCTTGGTGTGCCGCGTGTGGGAGGCCGGACTCGTGTGCGGGTGCGGGAGCTACACTCCGGCAAATGGCGCGTGCATGCCCTCTAGGATGAAGGCGTGCGCCATGCTGGGCGTGTTGCGGGCGTAGCCGACGCGGCCTTGTGCGTCGAGGAGGATCAGGCCGCCATAGCCGCCGGTGCGCTCGGCGAGGAGCCGGATCGCGCGCGACGCGGCAGCCTGCGCCGAGAGGCCGCCCGCTAGAGAGTCCAATGCGCGCCGCGCGAGGAGCAAGCGGATGAAGTCTTCGCCGTGGCCCGTGCTGGAGACGCCGCCGAGGCCGTTCTCGGCGCAGTAGCCACAGCCGACGAGCGGGGTGTCGCCGATGCGCCCTGGGTGCTTGGCGCCGATGCCGCCGGTAGAGGCGCCCGCCGCAACATCGCCACGTGTGTCTACGGCGACCGCGCCGACGGTGCCGTGCTTGTGGCCGTCGCTGTGAATCGGAGCGATTTCGGCGCGGGCAGCGGCGCTGGCACGGGTTGGCATGTCCGGTGAGGTGGGCGCAGCAATCACTGGCCCGGGGGCGACATCAGCATCGTCGCCATCGCGATAGCCGCGCTGCCAGCGCGCATATTGCGCGGGTGTGACCAGATCGGCGGGGTCGATCAATGCGATCCCTGATTCGACGGCGAACTGTTCAGCGCCCTCGCCCATCAGCAACACGTGGGGGCTTTCGAGGACACGTCGGGCGACAATGATCGGGTTCTTGACGCGCTCGACGCCCGCTACGGCGCCTGCCTGGAGCGCGACGCCGTCCATTATGCCGGCATCGAGCTGGGCGCGTCCGTCGGCGGTGAGGACGGAGCCGGTGCCGGCATTGAAGCCGGGATCGTCTTCGAGGGTGACGATCGCCGCCTGCACGGCGTCGAGCGCGCTTCCGCCGCTCTGGAGGATGCGCCAACCGGCGAGCGCTGCCGTGCGACAGCCATCCGCCGCCGCCGCGTAGCGCTCTGGCGGGATGGAACCGGCGCCGCCGTGGACAATCATCGCCAGACCCATCGCGCTCCCTACCCTTCGTCAGCGAAGTCGCAGACACGCATTAGCGGTGCGCCCGCGGTGGCGCCCTGGTTTCACCATCGTACCATCACGCGGAAAGCGGGGGCGACCAGGTGACCGCGGGATGATGCGGCATCAGATTGGGCGGACCTGTCCCCAGCAAGCCGCCAGAGATGGACAAGCCCCCAAGGGGGACTCCGCCACCGCCTTCCCTGCGCGGGATGGGGAGCCGGGAGCGCGAAGGCGCAGTGTTGGGAGTGGTTTGACGGCAGTTGCCTCAGCATGGGCCTTGCTTCACGTTGTAAAGTATTGTACTTTCTGAGGGGTGCGGGGCGAGATTGTATGGGACGCAGCAGATACGCGCCGTAAGCACCGGGGTTCATTTTTGGAGGAAGACAATGTCAGCGGATACGATGCGAGCGATTCGTTTCCATGCGTATGGGCCACCAGAGCAACTGGTCGTGGAGGAGGTTGCGCGACCTGAACCGGGCGAGGGACAGGTGCTCGTACGAGTCCACATAGCGGGCGTCAACCCGGTGGATTGGAAGCTACGTAGTGGGGCGTTGCAGGCGTTCATGCCGGTGACGCTGCCGCTGATCCCTGGCAATGAACTGGCCGGCGTCGTCGCGGCGGTTGGGCCAGGCGCTGGAGCGTTCGCTATAGGGCAGCGCGTCTTTGGGCGCGCGAGCCAGACGTACGCCGAGTATGCCGTCGCGCAGGCGGAGAATCTGACTGTGATGCCCGATGCGCTCTCATTTGAGCAGGCGGCGACGATACCGGTTGGCGGCTCAACCGCATGGGCGGGCCTCTTCGACGTCGGTGGTTTGCAGGCGGGTCAGCGCCTACTGGTGCTGGGCGCGGCGGGCGGCGTGGGTGCGTACGCGGCACAGCTTGGGCGCTGGAAGGGCGCACAGGTGTATGGCACGTCGTCGGCCGCGAACCTGGACTACGTACGGTCTCTGGGCGTTGACGAGGCTCTCGACTACAATACGCCGGCTCTGGAGCAGGTGCACGAGATCGACATTGTGCTCGACACGGTGGGCGGCGAGGCACAAGCGGCGGCCTGGGACACGCTCAAGCCGGGCGGCATTCTCGTCGCGGTGGCGGGGATGGCTCCGGTCGAGGCGGCCACGGAGCATGGGGTTCGCACGGCGAACGTGCGCATCGCCGGAGGCACTGGGGAGATCCAGCGCCAGATTGCGGACCTCGTCGCGTCTGGAACGCTCGTCGCGCCGGTCAGCACGATCTACGCGCTTAGCGACGCCGCCGCCGCGCAGCGGCAGAGCGAGAGCAGGCACGGGCGCGGGCGCATCGTGCTGCGCGTGGCGGAATAGCAGATATCGAGTCCTGGGCTACCAGGTACGTAGTATTGGCGACGGAGGGTATCGGGATGAGGGTTGAGGTTTGGTCGGACGTGGTCTGCCCGTGGTGCTACATCGGCAAGCGACGGTTCGAGGCGGCACTGGACGCATTTCCGCAGCGCGAGCAGATTGACGTGGTGTGGCGCAGTTTCCAACTCGATCCCAAGTCGCCGAAGCAGGCCCAGGGATCGCTCGACGACCTGCTGGCGCGGAAGATGGGGAGCTTGGAACGGGCGAAGGCGGCGAACGCGCGGGTGACGGCGCTGGCCGCGGAGGTCGGGCTCGCCTATCATCTCGACCGCGCGCGACCGGGAAACACCTTCGACGCGCACCGCCTGATTCATCTCGCGGCGAAACATGGGTTGCAGGGCGAGATGAAGGAGCGGCTCATGCGCGCCTATTTCACTGAGGGGCAGCCCATCGGCGAGGCGGAGACGCTGGTGACACTCGCGGGGGAGATAGGCCTGAATTTGGATGAGGCGCGAACGGCGCTCGATGGCGACGAGTACGCCGACGATGTGCGCGCCGATCTTGCGCTGGCGGGCGCTTACGGCATCAGCGGCGTGCCGTTCTTCGTCATAGATGACAAGTATGGCATTTCGGGGGCGCAACCGACGGCGCTCTTTACGCAGGCGCTGGAGACGGCGTGGGCCGAGTCGCGTCCGCTGACGCTGGTGAGCGCGGGCGCGGTGGACGACGCGGAGGTCTGCGAGGGCGATAGCTGCGCGATATAAGCGGCGACAGCACGTTGCCGTGGGCAGGGAAGGCGTCCGACGGGCGCCGCTGCGCCACAAAGCATGCCGCGCAGGCGCGATGCGCAACGTGTCGATAGGCATCGGCGGGCATGCTGTAGCGGGAAGCAGGCGTGGGAGAAGCCTCCCTGGAGCGTGTGACGTTCAGGGAGGCTTTTCTGTGAGGTGGAGGTACGGCTAGGCCGAGCGGCCAATCTCGTTGAGGGCGACGGCCTCCGCGGGGAGGGCATCGACTTCGGCAAGATGCGGCGCGTGGACGCCGAAGAGCATACGGTCGAGCTCGGCGCCATCGATGGTCTCGACCTGCATGAGGTGCTCTGAGATGGCGATCAACTGGTCGCGGCGCAGCGTGAGTGTCTCTTTGGCGGTGGCGTAGGCCTGGTCGACCAGCGCAGCGATCTCGACGTCGATCCGCGCGGCAAGCCGCGGGCTGATGGTGTCGTTCTCCATCAACACTTGGCCGAGCGCGGTCATGCCGAACTCGCGGACCATGCGGCTGGCGATGTTGGTCGCCATCTTGATGTCTTGCGCGGCGCCAGTGGTGATGTCGCCGAAGATGATTTCCTCAGCGGCGCGGCCCCCCATCAATCCAGCGAGTTTGGCGATCAATTCCGAGCGGCGGATCAGCGAGCGGTCCTCGGCGGGTGCGGAGACGGTGATGCCCAACGCCATGCCGCGCGAGATCGTGGAGACTTTGGTGACGGGGTCGCAGCCGGGGATGCAGCGCATGACGATGGCGTGCCCCATCTCGTGGTAGGCCACGATGGCTTTCTCGGCCTCAGTGAGCACGTGGCTCTTGCGCTCTGGTCCGGCCATGACGCGCAGGATCGACTCTTCAAGGTCGTGCTGGCCGATGAACTCTTCGTCGCGCCGGGCGGCAAGCAGCGCGCCTTCGTTCATCAGGTTCGAGAGGTCGGCGCCGGAGAAGCCGGAGGTCTGGCGGGCCAGCCGTTCGAGGCTCACGGTGGGGGCCAACGGCTTGCCGGCGGCGTGGACGTCTAGGATGGCGCGACGACCGACGAGATCGGGCTTTTCGAGCATCACCTGGCGGTCGAAGCGACCGGGACGCAACAGGGCGGGATCAAGCACGTCGGGGCGGTTCGTCGCGGCGATGACGATCACATTGGTGTGCTTGTCGAAGCCGTCCATCTCGACGAGGAGCTGATTCAGCGTCTGCTCACGCTCGTCGTTGCCGGTGGTGGGCATGGCGCCGCGCTGGCGCCCGACGGCATCGATCTCATCGACGAAAAGGATGCAGGGCGCGTTCTCTTTGGCCATTTTGAAGAGGTCGCGCACGCGGCTGGCGCCGACGCCGACGAACATCTCGACGAACTCGGAGCCGCTGACACTGTAGAAGGCGACGCCCGCTTCGCCAGCGACGGCACGGGCAATCAGCGTCTTGCCGGTTCCCGGAGGGCCGACCAGGAGGACGCCCTTGGGGATGCGTGCGCCCATCTTCTCGAATTTTTGGGGGTATTTGAGGAAGTGGACGATCTCTTGCAACTCTTCCTTGGCCTCTTGCACGCCGGCGACGTCCTCGAAGTGGACGGAGGGGTGCGACTCGTTGAAGCGCACGGCGCGGTTGCGTCCAAAGGGCATCGTCTGACCGGAGGCGCCACTACTCGAACGACGCGCCATGATCACGACGAAGGCGCCAAGGCCGACCACGAGTGTGAGATCCAGAAGGACCGAGAGCCATGCCGGAGGCCCCTGGTCACTCGGCGTGACGGTGACTTGCACACCGTCATTGCGGAGGTATTGCGTTAGCGACTGTCCGCTTTCCTTCGCGGCGGTATATTTCGCGCCATTCGTGGTCGTCGCGGTGACGATGTCGCCGACGATGGTGGCGGATTTCAGTTGATGCTTGTCGGCCATGCTGAGGACCGTGCTGATCGTTGACTGATGCACCACAGTCCCGCTATCGCGCCGGCCGCTGAGGGCCACGGCCGTGAAGATCACCGCCGCGAGCAGTACCATCGCACCAAGCAGGAGTGCCGCTCGAATGCGATTGGACAATACAACACGGGGCCTCGGTGACTTGGGGGATTTCGTTTGCATACTCGGGTGGAACCCTCTTTCGACAGCGACACGACTCAGGGCCAGGTTCAAGACGAAATGCGCGCAGCGTGGGCGGCACATGGCGCACGACGATGTGCTGGGGATGGCTCACGGCATGCTCGGCACAACGCCCGCCTGGGAGTTCGGCGGCTGCGTTCCGCTGGGCGACTTCCTCCGCCGCGATGGCCGAATTATATGGCTCTGCTGACCGTCATTCCAGGGGTTATGTACAGTTGAGGGTTCGCTTTCGCGCGTTGGCGTCAGTACGTCGCGCGGTGGCGACGGGACGCCAGGCTGGTAGAACAGGTGAATCGAACATGGATCTCCGCAAGCGGGCGACGCTGAAAATCGGCGGCGAGGTTCGGACTGCACCACGACCAGATTGCGACTGAATTGCGAGTATTCGCCGCTCCAAAAGTACCACCTGAGCAGTGCGTCAGCGATTCTCGGTGGCGATGCCTTAGCTGCGCGGGGCGGCCTCGATGGGAGCCTGGTCACGCGGGTTGTATTGCGGCAGGCGCATCTCTGACCGGATGCGGCGTATGGCCTGATAGACGACCATCTGGTCGATGTTCAACTCGGCGCCGATGCGTTTGTGGACGCCAACCTCAGGCAGCGGCAGCAAGGGCGTGTAGGCCCGACGGACGCGTTCGAGGTCCTCTTCGGAACCTTTATAGGCCTGGAGCTCCCACCAGCTTGGCATCTGCATGCGCTGGCGGAGGTCGGCGACCGCCTTCTTGACGGCGCTCTTGGGCAGGCCCAAGTCGGCGGCGATACGCGTGCGTATGCCGTCGAATTCAACGGGCGTGGCGAGCTCGAGGTAGCGCGCCTCAACCGCCGAGCGCTGCTCTGCAGTGAGCTCCACCGGTGGCTGTGGCGCACGAGGCGCTCTGGGGGCTTTGGGCGGGCGCTTCTGGGGCGATGCGTCGCTCCGCGCGGGGCGATCTTTGCGTGGGGTGAGTGCGGCGCTGCTCGCGCGCGCAGGTCGACCTCCTGGCGAGGGCGCGACGGCGCTTTCGTGGGCGGGTTCGTGCGCGGGGCGATCATGCGCCACCGAGGCACGCGCGTGCGCAGGCGGCACACTCGCAGGAGCAGGTTCCGGCGGCAGCGATGGATCGAGGATGCGTGCTCCCGCCCCAACGATCTTGGGCTTGGCCACCGGCGTCGGCGCGACGATGGAAGGATTCGCGGCGGCGCTCCTGCCGGCGGCACGCGCCGCGCGCTCCTTCGCCTCGCACGCGTCGCAGAGTATCTGCCTGGCGTTGGCCGACTTGAACGGCTTGCCACACTGGGCGCAGCGCATCTTGACCTTGCCGCTCATGCTGCCACTTCCTCTCTGGGCGCGAGCAACACGGTGCTGCCTCGGCAGCCGTGTGATTTTGAGTATAGGCGTGGCGCGGTGGAGCGTCAACGCGGCAGCAAGCTGGTACAGTCAGGTAGAAGGGCAGAGCGAGAGGCTAGCCCGGAGTCCCGCGCAGTGGTAGTATGGCGGCGCGATACTGTCATGTTGTTGTGGCGTGGCCGCGTGGCGCACGGCATGGAGAAGGAGTGGACGTGTGGAGCAACTCTTCACCAATCTCGTTTCGGTGATGCAGAGCGTCCCCTCCCCCGTCATCTACGTGATCGCGGCGGTGTGGATGGGACTGGAGAGCGCGGGAATTGGCGTGCCCATCGAGCCGATGATGCTCTTTGTCGGGTCGCTCGCCTCGCCGGTGGCCGGGAGCATCGTCAATCCCGTGCTGGCAATTGCGGCGTGCACGCTGGGGTGCCTCGCTTTCGCCTCGCTGGCATACGCGATCGGCAAGCGCACCGGCACGGCGGCGATCGCGCGGGTGGGACGTTTCATTGGGCTGAACCAGGTACGTGCCGATCATGTGGAGTTGTGGCTACGGCGTAAGGGGGCGCTCGGCGTCTTCATCGCGCGGCTGACGCCGATGGTGCGGACCTTCGGCTCGTTCGTGATGGGCGCGGCCGACGTACCACTGCCGACGTTCGTGCTCGGGACCGTCGCCGGATCGGCGCTGTATTGCAGTATTTTCGTCACCATCGGCGCAGTGCTCGGGTACGAGCGTCCGTTGAAGGCGCTCGATGCGGTCGGATGGCGCGGCGTGGCGGTGGTTCTCGCGGTGGTGGTTCTCTACATCGTGCTGCACCGGCTGTGGACGCACCTGACACTGCGCCGCCTGCGCGCGCACTTCCTGCGCCATCGTCCCGTCACCACGGGCGCTGTGTCATCGGCGACGCACGCCGGGTAGGGGCGTGGCAGTCGGATGGTGACGAGTGGGAAGCGTGCCAAACGCGCGGAGAGCGCCGGTCGTGGACTGTGGTGAAGGCGCGGCCAAGCGTCGACGTTGTGACTACCTGCGGTGCTCATCGATGAGAGCGACGTGCACAGCGCGCAGTGATGAGCCCGCGGTCGTCCGGTCACTCAGAGGCGGCTTCGCGGGCGGCGCGCTCGGATTGGCCACGAAGCTCGGCGCGGAGCGATACGACGCCAGGGATGGTCGTAGCTCGCCAAGCGCGCGGTAAATGAACTCGGGTGTGCGGGCGCGACAGCGGAGCTCAAGGTCCTCGCCGCGTGGCGTTGCGCGCAGGTCGAGGCCGGCGAGCGCGGTTTCGTGGCGCTGAAGGATGGCATAGACGCTCGCCAATACCTCCGCTTGCGGCGCGTCACGGGCGAGGGACAGTGTGACGGGATATACGATCTGAGACGGGGAAGAGCCACCGTTCGAGCGGGCGCAATGCTTCGAGCACGATGAGGCCGATGGCGGTGGTGATCACCGCGGGTACGTAGAACCCTGTGCCGCAGGCGAGCCCGAGCCCGGCGACGACCCAGACGGAGGCGGCTGTGGTGAGTCCGCGAACGACGTTTCTGCGCAGGAGGATGGCGCCGGCTCCCAAGAAGCCGATGCCGCTGATCACTTGGGCAGCGATGCGTGTGGGATCGACCCTGGCATAGGCGCCGCTGGTGAATGCGGCGAAGCCATAGGCGGAGACGAGCGTCATAAGGCACGAACCCAGCGCGACGAGCGCCATGGTGCGCAGCCCGGCGGCGCGTTGGAAACCCGTCGTTCGTTCGCGCTCGAGGCCGATCAGGCCGCCCAAGAGCGTGGCGGCGCCGAGCCGAAGCGCGGCATCGTACCAGGACAAGACCAACATCGCTCTGCTCCGCCCCACGAACGCACGCCCGCATGATGCAGGGGTCTTCTGTGCATTCTGCGACGCGTGAGCAAGGGATGGCGTCACGCCGCTAGCGGGATGCGGGCGCGAGCGGCGCCAGGTCTTGTTCGGGGCGAGTCTCTGCCTCTTCGACGTGTGGCGCGTGCTTGCCGCGCAGTGCGGAGGCGAGCGCCCCGAGTAGCGAGATCGCCGCCATGAACCAGAAGGAGATGTGCATGCCATTGATGAATGGCTGCAACGTCGCGGCAGGGATGCCCGCAGTGACGCCGGCGAAGATCTGGAACATGACTTTCTGTGGCAACGTGCTGGCGACAATGGCCAACGCGAAGGCGATGCTGAAGACGCCGCCGGTGTTCATGAGCATGGTGCGGGCGCCAGCGGCGACGCCGCGTTGACCCGGACGCACGCTCGCCATGATCGCGCTAGTATTCGGCGAGTTGAAGAGGCCGGAGCCACCACCGACCAGCAACATGACGAGCGCGATGTACCAATATGGCGTGTCGATCTGGATGAACGCCATGCCCGCCAGGCCTATGGCCGAGATGACCAATCCCAACGAGGCCAGCAGCCGCGAGCCGTAACGATCGGAGAGGTAGCCAGAGATCGGCGAGAGGATCAACATACCGATGGCGAGCGGCGTGAGCAAGATGCCCGCGGTAAGCGGATCCTTTTGCTCAGGTCCTTGGAAGTAGAAGACGAAGATGAAGGTGACGGCCATGCGGGCGAGTGCGTTCAGGAAGGCGCTGAGATTGCCCATGGCGAAGAGGCGACCGCGGAAGAGCGACAGGTCGAGCATGGGCTGGCGCACGCGCAGCTCGGCGACGATGAAGACCGGCAGGAAGATTGCCGCGGCAATGAAGCCGCCGATCACCATGGGCTGGCCCCACCCCTGGATGCCGCCAATGGTCAGGGCGATCAGCAGGCCGGTGATGGCGACGAGGTAGGTGAGCGTTCCGACGATGTCGAAGCGCTGATTGCGGTCAAGCTGCGCCTGCTCGCGGAGGATCAGAAAGGCCCAGACGGTGCCGACAATCGAGAAGGGGACGTTGAACCAGAAGACCCACTGCCAGCCGAAGGTCGTCAGCACGCCACCGAGGATCGTGCCAAGGATCATACCCACGGCGGCGACGATCATATTGGTGCCGAGGGCGAGACCAAGCTGCTTGCGGGGGAAAGCGTCGGTGACAATCGCCGAGCTATTGGCCATCATGAACGCGCCCGCGGCGCCCTGGACGACGCGGATGAGGATCAGCTGGCCGCCGCTGGTGGCGAAACCGGCGACAAGCGATGAGAGGCCGAAGACGCCGGAGCCGATGACGAAGAGGTTCTTGCGGCCAAAGATGTCGGCCATACGTCCGGCGGTGAGCACCAGCACTGTCTGGGCCAGCATATACGCCAGCAGCACCCACACCAGCGTGATCAGATCGGTGTGCAGCGAGCGCAGGAGCACGGGCAACGCGATGATCAGCGTGCCGCTGTTGAGCGTGGCGAGGAGCGTACCCAGACTCGTGCAGGAGAGTGCCCACCATTTATAGTTGGTACCAACACGTGCGCCAGAGGCACTGGCGCTGACGCCATCGGTGCCCAGAACCGTGCTCCGACTCATACTCGGCGTTCCTCAACTTCCGCGAAATTATGACAACACTATGTTCAACCGAGAGCAAAGACTTGGTTGCGCGGCACTGTGAAAAACCTTCACGCACGCGGCATACTTCAAATTGTATACCAGTGGCGTAGAGAGCTTCAAGCGGAACATCCAGACGTTTGAATCAGCGCGCATGCGTGCAATGCAGGCAAACGCGCCGCGGACACTGGCGCGTGCGACGGTTGTGGGCTGGGTGGAGTCTAATTACGTTCGGCGCAGCGCGGACTTTTGCGCTCTGCGCCTACGAGAATAACACGGAGCGATGCGGCTGGTGGACTTCAGCGTGATACCTGCGCTCAGGAGGGTGCAACGATGCCCCGTTCAGCGTTCTGGTGGATTGGGCGACGCGATGTTGAGGTGCTCGACGATGAGTTGGATGATGGCACGACAGGCATTCTCGCCGCGACAGCGGAAACCGGCGACGAGGACGATGAGCGCACGTTCATCGCGGAGAGCGGCGGCTCGTGGGAGCGGCGGCTGACGCGGCGCGAGAAGACGATTCGTGGCGCGGTGAGCGCTGCCGTGGCGCTGGCGATCGTGGTCGTGCTGCTCGGCGGACCTGGGTCGGTGCTGGCATCGCTCGCCAGCATCGCGGAGACGGTCGCGCCGGCGCCCGTCGCGCAGGCCGCCGGACCCTTCACGTCGGGCGTGTTGGATGTGCCGGTGCCTTCGATCACCGCGGTGAATCCGCAGATCTCGCTGTCGCCAGTGAACGGGCCGAACGCCGCAGCTTACGCTTGTTGGGTTGACGAATCGCCGAATCAACTCGGTGTACACGTCGCGGCGTTGCACGTGGCGCTGTACGCCGTGGACCCGCACAATTGGACGTTGCTGGCGCCGCCGATCGCGCATGCGGCGGGCTGCACAGCCGTCACCGATATGACCGACGCCAATCGCGTGGTGCTGGTGTTGAATCGACCGGCGGTCGGGGATGCCTCCTGCGCGTTGCCCGATCTGTTCCGCTCGGAGGATGGAGGCGCGGACTGGCGTGCGCTGCCGTGGCCGGTGGGAGCGCTGACCCCATGCACGTTGCACTTTGAGCTGGAGGGAGGCCGGCTGTACGCGCAGAGTGACTCGCGTTTGGTGACCTCTGGCGCGGCGACGCTAGACGGGGGGCAGATCAGCGTCACGTCGGATGGGGGCGCGACGTGGAGGGTCGCGGATGGCGATCTCGCGGGCCTGTCGAGGGTTTCGCTGGTGGCGTTGCGGCCGGGGGGAAGGCTGCTCGCGCAGGGAATCGATGCGACGCAACAGGGCAGCACGGTGCTATGGCAGAGCGACGACGCCGGCGCGCACTGGCGGTTCCTGATGACGGTGCCGGGTACGCAACCCACCGTCTACGCGGCGAGCGACCCTGACGCTACTACTCACGGGGGCTGGGGCAGATTGTATGCCTACGCTGGCGCGGCGAGTGGCTCTTCGCTGCGGGGGCTGCCTCCGACGCTGGGCAATGCTGGGGCGGGAGCAACGCTGGCGACAACGTTCGCCGAGCCGAGGTGGACACTGACTCCATTGCAGCCGAGTGGGGCGGCGGTTCCGCGGTGGACCGTGTTGTCACTGGCGCCGAACGCGGCAAGCCGATTTCAGCGCCCAGCGGGGGCGTGGCAGCGCTCCATCGCGGAGGGCCCGAGCGGCAGCATGCTGTTTACGCAGCCCGACGCTGGGAACAAGCCCAGCAACATCGTGGCGTCGTCTGACCTGGTGGTGTGGAATGGGTCCGCGTGGTCGAAGCTCGCCCTGGTCGTCCCGGCTAACGAGGCGTTCCAGGGGGCTTCGTGGGATCGCGGGGTAATGCGCCTCTGGGTGACGCATAAGACTAGCGTGTTGCGACCTGTCGAACTCTTCACGTTCACGCTTTCGCCCGCGGAGGTGCGATGACGTGTATAGGGATGCGATGCGTGTGATACACTGGGCGCGTTTTTCGTGGCGGGCAACGACCGGCGAACGCCTGAGGCGCAGTGCGAGGCAAGGCAGATATCATGATCGAGACGGGGCAGTTGGATGCGCGGGATGCAGCGCGGCACTACGACGTGCTGGTGGTCGGCGGCGGTCCGGCGGGGCTGAGCGCGGCTGAAGCGGCGGCGAAGGGCGGGGCGCGGGTGGCGCTGCTGGAGCGGCAGAAGGAGATCGGCTATCCCATACATACCAGCGGCGGTAGCTGGATCGAGGACATGCAGACGCTTGGCATCCCGCCCGCACTGTACTTTCCCATTCGCCGGGTGACGTTTCTTTCGCCGAAGCGCGAGGCGACGTTTGCCTACGCCGAGCCGGTCTGCTGCGTGCTCGACGTGCGCGGGGTGTATCAGCATCTTGCCGGACGGGCCGTCGCCGCGGGGGCCGAGCTGCACCCCAACTCGCCGGTGGAACGCCCGATTGTGGAAGATGGCCGAGTGGTCGGCGTTGTCGCCAAGGATCACCGCAACCGCGCCGGCGAGTGGCGCGCGGCGGTGGTGATCGACGCGAGCGGGTTCTCTAGCACGCTCAGCACGCGAACGGGTCTGCACGGCGGCTTCACACGCTACGGGTATGGCGCGGAGTATGACTTCTTCGCGCCGAACTACGATCAGGATGCGCTGTATTTGATCATGGGCAGCCAGGTGGCGCCATCGGGCTATGCATGGGCATTCCCACGGGGCAAGGGGCGCGTGCGGCTCGGCGTCGGGGTGATACGCCCTGATGTGGAGGCTGACGCGCGCGAGTATCTCGACGCGTTCGCCGAGCGACTGCCGTCACTTGCTCCGGCATTCCAGGGGGCCAGCCCCGTCGAGTATCACACGGGGCTGTTTCCGTCGGTCGGCGTGGTCGAGCGTTTCGTCTCGGACGGGCTGCTGGCGACGGGCGACTCTGCCGGGCATGGCTCGACGTTGGTGGGCGAGGGCATCCGCTTCGCAATCTACAGCGGGCAGATGGCGGGCGCGACGGCGGCGGAGGCTGTTGCGGCGGGCGATGCGTCGGCAGAATATCTGGGGCGCTACGAGCGGGCGTGGCGGGCGCGCTTCGGGCGTGAGATGGAGATCTCGTACTCTGTCAATCAGCGCATCGCGGGGTGGAGCGACGACCGTTGGGACGAGGGCATGGAGATCTTGCGGCGGCTCTCTCCGAGCCAGGCGGCGGAACTGCTGCGCGGCGACTATAGTGTCGGGCTCTTCCTCGGCGTACTGCGGCGCAATCCGGGGCTACTGCGAACGGGGGCACGCACCTTCTTCGATACGGCGCTGCGACGCCTGGGCAAGGGCGCGCCGGTCACGGAGGCAGAGGTGGCGTCATCGAAGGCGTGAGGAGTGCTTTGGCATGCTGCTGCGTCGCGGATACACGGCTGACTTGACGGCGGCGAAGGCGCGGCGATACACTGGCGTCGAAGGTGCAGATGGTGCTGTGAAGCGGGACTAGTAGGCGCACGTGAGCCGCTGAAGCGAGCCGGGTGGGTGCGAGCCGGCGCGGAGGCTGCGCTGAACCGATCCGCGAGCCGTGGCCGTGATTCCCAGACAGGGAATGAAAGGCCGCCGGAGGCCCGACCGTTAGCCTGGGCGCCACGCAGCCGAACCTGGCGCGTGGGATGAGTGAGGCGTCGCGCAGGCGGCGCTTTCGCGGGGTGGTACCGCGGGCTGTTGGCCCGTCCTCGGAGCGAGTGAGCTTCGGTGGGCGGGCTTTTTCGTTGGGCGCGGCGAGTGAGGATGCGCCTCGGCCTTCGGTTGAGGGTCCACGGGCGGATCGCGTTGAGTGGTAAGAGGGAGACTGACGATGCCGGAAGAGACGAAGTTCGTCGAGGAACTCGCGGACAAAGATGATGACTTTTCGCGGTGGTATCTGAACGCGGTCTACAAGGCGGGGCTGGCGGACGAGTCGCCGGTGCGCGGCTGCATGATCATCAAGCCGTATGGCTATGCGCTGTGGGAGAACATGCAGCGGACGATGGACGCACGGATCAAGGCGACTGGGCATGAGAACGTGTACTTCCCGTTGTTCATCCCGGCGAGCTTTTTGGAGCGCGAGGCGGAGCACGTGGAGGGTTTCGCGCCGGAGGTAGCGGTGGTGACGCGCGCCGGTGGCGAGGAACTGACTGAGCCGTTGATCGTGCGCCCGACCTCGGAGACGGTGATCGGCCATACGTATGCCAAGTGGGTGCAGAGTTATCGCGACCTGCCGCTGCTTTACAACCAGTGGTGCAACGTGGTGCGCTGGGAGAAGCGCACGCGTCCGTTCTTGCGGACGAGCGAGTTTCTCTGGCAGGAGGGGCATACGGTGCACCGCACGGAGGACGAGGCGGAGGAGGAGACGCTGCGCATCTTGCATGAGGTGTATAACGACTTCTTCGAGAAGGAACTGGCGATCCCCGGCATTCCAGGGCTCAAGAGCGAGAGCCAGAAATTCCCCGGCGCGCTGCGCACTTATACCATCGAGGCGCTGATGGGCGACGGCAAGGCGCTGCAATCGGCGACCTCGCATAACCTGGGGCAGAACTTTGCTAAGAGCTTCGATATTAGCTTCCAGGATGCCGACGGCGAGGTGAAGACGGCGTGGACGACGAGCTGGGGCGCCAGCACGCGCATGATCGGCGGCCTGGTGATGGTTCACGGCGACGAGAATGGGCTGCGCATGCCGCCGCGGGTCGCGCCGATTCAGGCGGTGATTGTGCCGATCTGGCGCAAGGATGAGGAGCGCGCGGCGGTGGCGGCACTGGCCGGCGAGGTGGAGAAGGCGCTGACGGCGGTGGGTGTGCGCGTGAAGGCGGATTGGCGCGAGGAGCGGCCCGGCTTCAAGTATAACGACTGGGAGCTGCGCGGCGTGCCGGTGCGGATCGAGATTGGTCCGCGCGACGCGGCGAATGGGCAGGTGGTGCTGGTGCCGAGGACGAACCGGCAGGCGAAGGAGACGGTGGGTAAAGATGCGGTGGCCCAGCGTTTGCCAGTGCTCTTGGAGGAGATCCACCGGACGCTCTACGAGGCGGCGCTGGCATTCCGCACGAGCCGCACGTATCGGGTGGGGAGCTACGACGAGATGCGGGCGATCCTTGCCGATAAGGAGCGGATGGGCTTCGTCGAGGGCTGGTGGTGCGGAGATGCCGCCTGCGAGAACGAGGTGAAGAACGAGACGCAGGCGACGATCCGCTGCCTGCCGCTGGAGCACCCCGACGGCGCGGGGAGGTGCATCCACTGCGGGCAGGAGGCGGGCCGCTGGGCGATCTTCGCGAAGGCGTACTAGCCCGAATGGGCAGAGCGGCGCGGGATGGCGACCCGCTCGTATAATGGAAGGATCGCCCATCCCTCGCGGAGATCTGCCTGGCGGTAGGGACTTCGCGAGGGCGCGATGTGTTGGGGGCATCGCACGACCGGGGCGAGACAAAGGCAAAGCCATGAAGTTCGTAATATTGGGGTGCGGGCGGGTCGGCTCTACGCTGGCGCAGATGCTGCTGGCCGAGGGCCACCATGTGATGATCATCGACTCGAACAGTGACGCGTTCAACCGGCTGCGCGCTGATTTTCCGCGGGCGAATACGGTGCTCGGCGACGGGACGGATGAGGATGTGTTGCGCCGCGCCGGACTGGACAAGGCGGACGCGTTCGTCGCGGCGACGAACGGCGACAACCGCAACATTCTGGCAGCGCAGATCGCGCAGCATCGCTTTACGGTGAAGCGGGTGATGTGCCGCATCTACGATCCGATTCGGCAAGAGACGTACAACTCGCTGGGGCTGGAGTCTATCAGTCCGACGATTGTGGGCGCGAAGCTCTTTCGCGACGCTTTGCTGAATCCGGTGGTGCGCAGCTCGTCGGCGCACCAGTCGATTGCGGCGGGCAAAAGCGTGCCGGTGACGCGCATTGAGCCGGAGACGGCGCCGCAGCGCCCGTAAGCCTGCTGGCATTGGCGGCCGCCGGGGAACCTGTGGGAGCGGCGGCACCGAGGAAATATCATGTACATCTTGATCGGGGGCGGCGGCCAGGTCGGCTATTACCTCGCCAAGGGCTTGCTTCAGCAGGGCCATGAGGTGCTGCTGCTGGATAAGGACGCGCAGCGGGTTCGCCAGTTGGGCGAGGAGCTGGGTTCGTCGGTGGCGAAGGGCGACGCCTGCGAGGTGCGGACGCTGGCGGACGTGGGCGTGGAGCGGGCGGACCTGGTGATCGCGGTGACTGGCGACGACGAGGATAATCTGGTGATCTGCCAGATCGCCAAGGCCAGGTTCAAGGTTCGCAGTACGATTGCGCGGGTGAACAATCCGCGGAATGACGAGCTGTTTCATGAGTTGGGGATCGACGTGACGGTGAGCCCGACGCAGACGATTCTGCACTTGATCGAGGCGGAGATTCCCCACCATACGATGGTGCCGCTGTTGAAACTGCGCCGCGCGGGGCTGGGCTTCATGGAGGTGACGGTGCCTCCTGATTCGCCGGCGGCGGGCAAAGAACTGCGCGCGCTGCGCTTGCCGAACGCGGTGAATGTGGCGTTGATCATGCGCGGCGACCGCAATATTCAGCCGACGGGCGAGACGACGATTGAGGCGGAGGATCATATCTTCGCGTTGGTGACGGGCGAGGGCGAGGAAGCGCTGCGGCGAACGATCTTGCGCGAGGAAGCGGAAGCGTAGGCTCGACGGAGGAAAGTGGCGCGGCGATCGTGACTGGGCGATCGTGGCTGCGACTACGCGGGACGCTACGTGTGACGTCACTTGAGCTTCGGTTCGGGCGCTGGCGGCGCAACTTCGACCAGCCAGGCGAAATTGAGGTCGCGGCGAGTTGGCGTGTGGCTTGCCGGAGCGGGTTAGCAGGCTGGCGGCAATTTGGTTAGGCGGAGTGACGGCGCGGGCGCGTGGGGATCGGCGTGGGCTGACCCCAGAGGTCGATCTGGGCGGCGGGCGCGATGTGGCGCTGAGGCGTGGGCTTTGCCGTGCGGTCGGCGGGGAGTGGACGCAGCGTCGCCGCTTTTGCCGATCTTGCCGTTTCTGCCGGTTTTCGCGTTTTGGTCGCCACGGGGCTCGGCGTTTTTGTCGCCTTGGTGCTCGGCGTTTTTGCCGATTCTGCCGATTTTGGTGTTTTGCGCGGTTGGGTCAACGACTTCGCGTTGCGTGCGGGAGCGGCAGGCGTTGGGCGCGGGGCAGGCTTGTGGGCCGAGGCTGCGGGTACTTTGGGCCTGGCAGTGGCGCGGGGCTTCGGCGCGGTTGCTAGCTGTGGCCTGGCGGCTTTCGCCGTGGCGGGCGTGGGCGAGGGTGACTTCGCCGATTTGGCTGCCGGCGTCGCGATTGCCGTTTTTGCCGGTTTTCGCGTTTTGGTGCGGTCAGTGGATGAGGGCAGTGCCGATTGCGCCGGCTTTGGCGTTTTGACGCGTCTTGCGGGGGTCGCGGTAGATGATGCGGTGGAAGATTCTGCCGATCCTGCCGGTTTTCGCGTTTTTGCCGTAGGGATGGCGACGGCGGAGCGCGCAGGCTTCAGCGCGGGTGAGCTTGCCGCTTTGACGGCTTTGGCAGGCGACGGCTTTGCCGTTTCTGCCGGTTTTTGCACTTTGCGGCGCGTTGGAGCGGCGGACGGCGTCATCGCGGGAGACGTGGTGGCGGGCGCGACGGCTGCCACTGTTGCCGAACGTGCCGACTTGGGCGATTTGGTGGTGGCGGGAGTGGGCGCAGGGGCTGAGGGCTTCGACGCGGAGCGCGCGGCGGGAGGCGTGGCTTTCACGGGAGCCACACGCGGCGTTTTTGCCGATCTTGCCGGATTTTGCGTTTTCCGCCGCGGAAGGGTCGCACCGCTTGCCGAGATGCGCGGCGTGATTTCTGCCGATTCTGCCGTTTTTGGCGATTTCGCCGGCGTGGTTGGGGACTTCAGGGTCGCGGATTTCTGCGCAAGAGGCGCAGATGGCTTGGCCGGCAGCGTGGCGGTCGCGGGCGGCACGGTGGCCGATGCCTTGGTGTTTGCGACTGGCACCTGCGTTGGCGATTGCGCTGGCTGCGGCGTCTGCGCTGGCGAGGAGGCACGAGCGGCTGTGGTACTTGCCGATTCTGCCGATTCTGCCGATTTTGCTGTTTGCGCACGTGCGGAGGTATCAGGTTTTGCCGATTCTGCCGACTTCACGGAATGCGTCGCAGGTCGAGGGGCGGCGTGAGCGCGGCGCGCGGTGGAGGCGCTGGAGCGGCGCGTGTTGGGCAGGGAGGCGAGCTGGTAGTCGGCGTCGGGACGCCAGCCAGCGGGACGCCGGAGTCGTTCGCCTTCGGCGACACCAATGAAGAAGTAATTGGGGCGCAGGTGATCGGTGGGGATGAGTCGCAGCGATTGGATGGCCGCCGCCGAGACCGCGGCACGCGATCCACGCCGGGGCGCGCCTTTAAGCTGCTGCGGGGTCGCCGCCTGGGAGGTGTTGAGTTCGCAGGTGGTCGGCTCGAAGCCGACGCGCTCGCGGTAGCGTTGGGCGGCCTCGCCGATCTTCTCGGCGACGCTGCGGCTTTTGTCGTCGTCGTACCAGAGGATGCCGGATGCTATCATGGCAGTTGCCTACCAGTCCTTCATATTTCGATAGCGTAGGTTGTGGATTGGGATCGTCGCGCACGAGGCATTTCGCGGCCCGACCGGATGGGGCACTCCACTCGATCTGGGAGCGGCACAGCAACCATGTGCGTGAGGGAACGCCGCGCTCGGTGGCCGGTGGTGAGCGGCGCGAGGGCTGCGGGACTATGCTGGAGACGCTTTATAGAGGCGCGCCACGCCGCTCCCTGGTTACAGAGTAGCCCAGGCGATGCGAAACGCAGAGTGGATGCGTCGAATGGATGGGGCACGTCCTAGTTTCCGCGGTTGAGTTGAGCGCGCCAGTGTGGTTGCGAACTACCTAGAACTTCCGTTCGTGTCATTGTATTCCGGAAATTGCGCGGCGTCAAGCGTCGAGCGGCGTCTCTTTTTGGGCGTCGGGTGAGGCTGCGTTGGGGATATTACGCGCCGTACGACTGGGTAGAATGGCGCGGAGAGAGCGAGGCCGCCGCGCGGTGAGGTGCGGCAGACGAGCATGCTTAGGCTCAGATACGATCGGTGCGTGTCGTTGCTGTAGGGCTGGCGGCGTGCTACACTCGCGGGGATTGATGGCGGGTGAGCGCGCGGCGCGGGCTGCGACGTGGCGGATAAGGATGGCGGGTGCGGCAGAGCTATGGCAGATGAGCAGGTTGAGACGGCCACCACGGGTGCGCACGGAGCGGCGACGACCACAGCGGGGACGCGCACGGTGAGGAAGGCGTCACGCAGGCGAGGGGGGCGCGGCGGACCGGTGGGCACGGCGCGGTTGGCGCTGGCGCTCTCGGCGGGCAAGTTGGCGGGCAAGACGGGCCGACTGCTGAAGATCGGCGGCGGCACGAGCTTCCCTGGATTGGTGGCGCGACGGATTGATCCGCGCGTGCTGCGTAAGGTGGTGGGGGCAAGCGGGGCGCGCAAGATCGTCGTCTGCGGCAGTAATGGCAAGACGACGACGTGCCGGATGGTGGCGGCGATCGCGCGGAGCGGTGGACGGCGGGTGACGCAGAATCGCTCGGGGTCAAATCTGCTGGGCGGCGTGACGGCGGTGGCGGTCAACGGTGCGAGCCTGCTGGGCACGCTGAACGCCGACGTGCTGGTCTTCGAGATCGATGAGGCGACGATCCGCCGCGCTGTGCCTGAGATCGAACCGGACGTGGTGATCGTCAACAATCTGTTCCGCGACCAACTCGATCGCTACGGAGAACTCTATAGCGTCGCCCGCGCGCTCGAAACGATGATCCGTGCGCTGCCACCAGAGGCGACGGTGGTGCTGAACGCCGACGATCCGCTGATCGCCACGTTCGCGCCCGACGCGCGCTGCAAACGGCTTTACTTCGGCATGGCGACGGCAGACGTGGGCACACAGGTGCCGGAGCACGCCGCCGATACGATTCGCTGCCCGCGCTGCCAGCACGATCTGGACTACGAGAAGGTCTACATCTCGCACCTCGGCGCGTATCACTGCCCGCAGTGCGGGTTCGCGCGGCCACCGCTGGACGTGGCGGTGACGCGGGCGCTGCTCGACCCGAGCGGTCCTTCGACTATCGAACTGGCGACGCCGGCGGGGCCGTTGACGTTCGCGCTGGCGCTGAACGGCCTGCATAACGTCTATAATGCGGCGGGCGCGATTGCCGGTTCGCTGGCGATGGGCCTGGAACTCGACGCCGTGCCGCCAGCGCTCGCCGGCCTGAAGCCCGCGTTTGGCCGACTCGAAGAGATCGCGGCGGGCGAGAAGCAGATCGTGCTGGCGTTCGTCAAGAATCCGATTTCGTACAACACGACGCTGCGGACGATCTTGCAGCGCCCCGGCAAGAAGCACATCCTTTCGGTTCACAGTAATGCCGAGACGGATGGCGAGGATTTTGCCTGGCTGTGGGACATCGACCTGGAGGAATTGCCGCCGCAACTGGCCTCGCTGGTGACGAGCGGGACGAAGGCCGAGGAACTGGCGATGCGCTTCAAGTACGCGGGGGTGCCTGAGGAGATGATCCAGGTGATTCCTGAGCGACAGCCAGCGCTTGACGCGGCGCTGGCGAACGTTCCCGCGGGCGGCACGCTGTACATCTTGTCGGGCTATACGCCGTTGCATGAACTGCGGCGCGTGATGCAGCAGCGCGGCTGGGTCGCGCCGTTTTGGGAGGAGTAGGGCACGTATGGAGCCGATGACGCTGCGCATCTGCCACCTGTATCCGACGCTGCTGAGCGTGGCGGGCGATCGCGGCAACCTCTTCGCGATGCAGCGGCGCTGCGAGTGGCGCGGGCTGAAGACGGAGGTGACTGAGATCGGCGTGGGGCAGACGACCGATTTTGCCGCGTATGACGTGATCCTCTCGCATGGTGGGCAGGACAAAGAGATGGACGTTGCGGCACGCGATCTGGCGGAGAAAGCGGCGAGCATTCGCGAGGCTGTCGAGTCGGATGTGGTGGTGCTGGCGGTGTGCGCGGCGTACCAGCTTTTCGGCCACTACTATCAGCAGTATCAGGGTGCACGCCTCGAAGGGGTCGGGGCGATTGACGTGCGGACCGAGGGCGGCAACACGCGCTTTATGAATCATCTGGCCGCGGAGTGCACGTTTGGCGGCGGAGGCGCGCAGACGCTGGTGGGCTTTGAGAATCACAGCGGGCGGACGTACCTCGGCGCGAAGGTGGAACCGCTGGGCAAGGTGATCGCCGGCAGCGGGAATAACGGCGAGGATGGCTACGAGGGCGCGCGCTACCGGCAGGTCTACGCGACGTATCTGCATGGGCCGGTGTTGCCGAAGAATCCGTGGTTCACCGATCACTTGATTTTGCAGGGGCTGCGGCATCGCTATGGCGACGTGGCGCCGCTCGCGAAGCTGCCGGACGGCATCGAGGAGCGGGCGCACGAGGCGGCGCTGAAGATGGCGATGCGGAATCGCGGGAAGATGACGGCGCTGGAGGCGACGGCCTGGCAGAAGTAGCGGGGCGATGTAGGCAAGGATGGCTGCCCTGAAGGGCAGGGCGAATCCGCACGTGTCGAGATGTGCGGCATGGCGTTAGGTGGTGGGATCGGTCTGCGCGGGCTTCTGCTGGACGGTCCAGCTATTGCCGTCGGGGTCGTCGAAGAAGATGAAGGAGTTCCAGTCGCCGCCGGGGCCGTCGCCCATGACGCCGTCGTCAAAGTGCTTGACGGTGCTGACGGGGACGCCGCGAGCGGCGAGTTCGGCATGGGCGGCGTGGATGTCGGAGACGACGAGCTGGAGGCCTTTGAGGGAGCCGGGGGGCATCTGTGAGAGGCCGTCGCCGAAGGTGATGGAGCAGGCGGAGCCGGGCGGAGTCAGTTGGACGACGCGGAAGGATTCGCTGGCGCGGTGATCGACGTCGAGGTGGAAGCCGACCTGGTCGCTGTAGAACTGTTTGGCGCGGTCCACGTCGGAGACGGGGATGACGACGACTTCGAGTTTCCAATCCATGGTCGGGGTTTCCTTTCTGTTGGCTGTGGTGAGGGATAGGCAGGCGGGTGAAGCCGCAGGTAGGGAGGACGGGCGTCCAGCGGGCGCACCGATCGTTGACGAGGTTGGGCTGCGCGGGCTTGGTTGGGTCGGGATCAGCGGGATTTGACGCGGTAGTACAAGTGTGTCACACGGTCTCCTTGCAGGATGCGCGGGTTCTCTAGCTCGACGGGCGCGATGGTGAGATGGTCGAAGAAGGGGATGCCGCTGCCGAGCAGGACGGGGACAAGGCTGACGGAGATGGCGTCGAGGAGGCCCGCGTTGAGGCACTGCTGCGCAATGTTGGCGCTGGCGACGCCGACGTTCTTCTCTCCGGCGATTGCCTTGGCTTGTGCCACCGCGCTTGCGATGCCGTCCGTTACGAAGGTGAACGGGGTTGCGCCGCGCGGCCAGGAGGCCGGCGGGGTGTGGGTGACGACGACGACCGGCACGCCTACCGGATGCGTGCCGCCCCACGCCTGGGCGACATCGTAGAGGTGGCGACCGACGATAAGCGCGCCGACGGTGGCGAGCGCGTCGCGCAGATGTAGCGCGCTGGCCTCGGTGGTGTGGAAGCTCCACTGAGGAGAGGCGCTCGGCGTCGTGACGTCGCCGTTATCGAACCAGCCAAAAAGTTGCTCGACGCCATCGCTGGGATCGGCGATGAAACCGTCCAGTGACATGGTCATGTCGGCGATAACGTGGCCCATGGCGCGCCTCCCGTTCGGTTGGAGTGGAGTCGATGTGAGCGCGATCGGTGGAAGACGTCGCGCATCGCAGGAATAGGCATTGGTAGCGTAGGGGAGGTCGCGCTGCCAGTTGCCTGGGCGCTGGCGCCGGAACGGTGGCGCGCTCCTCACCACACAGTATCATGTTCACCACAGCCTGCGCGGGCTTTGCGGGCGTGTGTGCGAGGTGGGGGGCGCGTTCGTGCGGTACTCGCGGTTCTGTGGGGTGGAGTTGCCAGGCAGCGGCATGCCCGTGGGATCGGGAGGTCGGCTGAGGCGTGCGGGGCGTAGTGCTAGCTGCTTGGCTCGGCTGCGCTCAGCGGGCTATACTGCGGAAGGCTGCGTGGCGCAGCTTTGACGTAGGGAGGCGCGAGTGGCGAGCGAGCGGCAAAGCGGCGGCGAGGTTTCCGCGGCGGCGCGGGCGATCGTGGAGCGGGCACGCCGGGTGTTGCTGCACGAGCAGCGGACCGGCCACCTAGACGCCGCGGTGAAGCCGGGTGGCCTCGAAGCGTTTATCGCACGCTGGACGAGCGATGTGGGCGAGGGACGGCGACACGGCATCGTCTTCGCTGCGCAGCCGTCTGGCGTCCCGGTGGAGGAGGCGGTGGCGCGGCTGCTGGGCGGCTATCACGCGCTCGACCCGATGCAGCGCACGGCGAAGGTGCGCGCCGCGCTGGCGCTGCTTGACGCAGGCATCGAGGCGACGCCCGCACGACCCGCGGCGGATCGGCAGGGTGCGCACATGGGGTCAGCGCAGGCTGGAACGCCGGCTTCGGGGCAGAAGCCGCGGGCCGCGCCGCAGTTTGGCAACGTGCCGGGCCGCCGGGCACCGGTGGCTGCGCACGAGGAGCCGTGGCCGCTGGCGAAGCCGCTGCCGGAGCCGCCGAAGCTGCCGGGCACGCGGGGCGCGTCGGAGCCGACACCGCGCTACGTGCCGCGGCCCGAGGATGAGTACCTGCTGGGCCAGCCGATCACGGCGATACCTGGCGTGGGGGCGACGCAGGCGGCGCGGCTGCACAAGCTCGGCATCCTGAGCGTCAAGGATTTGCTGGCGTATTATCCGCGCGAGCATCTGGACTTCAGTACGCTGGAGAAGATTGGCACGTTGCCCTTCGGCGAGCTACGCACGGTGTTGGGGCTGATCTGGGAGGTGCAGAACACTCGCACCGGTAAGGGACGCACACGCACGGTGGCGCGGATCAACGACGAAACTGGATCGATCCGCTGCACGTGGTTCAATCAGCCGTATCTGCTGAAGCAGTTGACGCGGGGCGCGTACATCGTGGTGACGGGGGTGAAGCAGCGCTTCGGCAATAGCGTCGAGTTCGGCGTGCGGAGCCACGAACTGCCTGAGCAGGGCGATCTCGTCAACACGGGACGGCTGGTGCCAGTCTATCCGCTGACGGAGGGGTTGTCGCCGAAGGTGCTGCGGCGGTTCACCAAGTGGGTCGTGGATCGCTGCGCGCCATTCCTGCCGGAGCATCTGCCGGCGGCGTTGCGCGCGCGGGCGGGTCTGCTGCCGCTGCCTGAGGCGGTGGCGCAGATGCATTATCCCGACGATGCGGAGCAGTTGCGCGCGGCGCGGCGCCGACTGGCGTTCGACGAGCTCCTGCTGATCCAGCTTGGTATGCTGACGCGGCGCGCCAACTGGCAGGATGGGCCGCCCGCGCCTCAACTCTCCGTGCCGCCCGCGCTGATCTTCGCCGATATGCCCGACGAGGCGGTGAGGACGCGGCCGGTCGACGGCGCCGTTCCCGCGCTCGGCGGCGGGTTGTGGCCGCTTGGGGCGACGTGCTTCGAGGCGTCGCTGCCGTTCCGCTTTACGGGGGCGCAGCGGCGGGCGATTACGGAGGTCCTCGGCGATCTCGCCAAGCCGAAGGCGATGGTGCGGCTGCTGCAGGGCGACGTCGGCTCTGGTAAGACGGTGGTGGCCGCGGCGGCATTGTTGGCCTGCGCCGCCAACGGGCATCAGGGGGCGTTGCTGGCGCCGACGGAGATTCTGGCGGAACAGCACTACCGCGGGGTCAGCGCGCTGCTGGCGCCCTTTGGGCTGCATGTGGTGCTGCTCACGGGAAGCCAGAAGGCGAAGGAGCGTGCCACGGCGCGCGAAATGCTGGCGAACGGGCAGGCGGCGATTGCGGTGGGGACGCACGCGCTGATTCAAGACGAGGTGGCCTTCAAGAGTCTGGCGCTCGCCGTGGTGGACGAGCAGCACCGCTTCGGCGTGGAGCAACGCGACGCGCTGCGCCAGAAGGGGATTAGCCCGCACATGCTGGTGATGACGGCGACGCCGATCCCGCGGACGCTGGCGCTGACGCTCTACGGCGACCTCGACGTCTCGGTGTTGGACGAGATGCCGGTGGGGCGTAAGGCGATTGTCACGCGGTGGCGGGCAGGTGGGCAGCGCAGTGAGGCGTACCGCGTGGTGGCGGAGGAGGTGGCCGCCGGGCGACAGGCGTACGTGATCTGTCCGCTGGTGGAAGAGTCGGAGGCGCTGGAGGCGAAATCCGCGGTGGCCGAGTTCGAGCGGCTGAAGACGGAGGTGTTCCCCGACTTGCGGCTGGGGTTGGTGCATGGGCAACTGAAGCCCGCCGAGAAGGATCGCGTGATGCGCGCGTTCCGCGAGGGGGCGATCGACGTGCTGGTGGCGACGGCGGTGGTGGAGGTGGGCGTGGACGTGCCGAACGCGACGGTGATGTTGATTGAGGATGCCGATCGCTTTGGACTCTCGCAGTTGCATCAGTTCCGCGGGCGCGTGGGACGCGGCGAGCGGCAGTCGTACTGCTATCTGCTGAGCCAGGAGGCCAGCGTGACGGCGCGCGAACGCTTGGGCATTCTCGAGCAGACGAGCGATGGTTTTGAGCTGGCGGAGGCGGATCTGCGTTTGCGCGGGCCGGGCGACTTCTTCGGCACGCGGCAGAGCGGGCTGCCGGAACTGAAGGTGGCGCGACTGGCAGATACGGCGCTGCTGGCGGAGGCGCGGTCGCAGGCGGAGTGGCTGTGGTCGGTGGACCCGTATTTGAGGCAGTTCGAGCACCGGCTGCTGCGTGAGCGCGTCTTCCACTTTTGGCAGGATTTCACGGCGCATTGATTAGCGCGCGGAGTACAATCGTGACGCCGTGTCTCGTCGTATACCGACGGGTGGCGTCGCAAGGCATACGCACGAGGAGGGCCAGTTATGGGCATCATCGCCGCCGTCCAGACACCGGCGATCTACCTCGACGCGATGGCCTGCGCCCGACGCGCAGCCGAGCGCATCGCCGAGGCGGCGGAGCACGGCGCCTGGCTCGCCGTCTTCCCGGAGACGTTTATTCCAGGGGATCCGCTCTACCACAATTACACCTTGCCATTTAGCGAGCCGTTCCTCGCGCTGGAGCGCCGGTTCGCCGAACAGGCCATCACTGTCCCCGGCCCCGAGACCGACTGCATTGCCGCCGCCTGCCGCGCCCATCACCTGACCGTGGCGATCGGCGTCACCGAGCGGCCCGCGCGAGCCGGCACGCTCTACAACACCTTGCTCTATTTTGGTCCCGACGGCTCGATTCTGGGGCGGCATCGCAAGCTGGTGCCGACCTTCACCGAACGTATGGTCTGGGGCATGGGAGACGGCACGACCTTGCGCGTCATCGAGACGCCGCAGGGGATCATCGGCGGGCTGATCTGCTGGGAGAACTACATGCCACTCGCGCGCACGGCGCTCTATGCGCAGGGCGAGCAGATCCACGTCGCGCCGACGTTGAATCACGCCAGCGAGCGCTGGCTCGCCGCAATGCGCCACATCGCCAACGAGGGACGGATGTGGGTGGTCAGCGTGGGTAATCTCGTGCGGACGAGCGATCTGCCAGCGGAGGTGGCGGCGTTGGGCCTTATCGAAGATGGCTCCGTCTTGCACTCGGGGGGGAGTGTGATCGTAAACCCGCAGGCGGAGATCGTCGCCGGACCGGCGCTCGGCGTCGAGACGATCCTCTACGCCGAGGCGGATATGGCCGAGACCCTCCACGCGAAACGCATGTTTGACGCGGTCGGCCACTATGGACGCGGCGACCTCTTCGGCCTCACGCTGCGCGGCATCGAGATCCCGTTGCCAGTCGGCGACTCCTCGCCGATGACCCAGCTCAGTGACCGCGTGTGGCGCGTGCCACAGGCGCAGGGCGACGCCACGACGCTGCCAGCGGACGACGGCAAGCGCGACCAGTAAAGCGCTCGCCTGTAGGTGGCTAGGCCGACCTGACGTCGCCAGGCGAGCACACTGAGCAAACTATGCGTGCGTTCATCCTCGGACCGCCCTTGGCGCGCTCTCAGGCGCACAGGAGAGCATGTGTACAGAAGGTGGCGGGTATGCTTCAGGGCATACGATGGTCCCGCTGTGGAGTTGGCATGCAGTATGCTTTGGGTAACTGGCCGCTGTTGAGCGGCATCGAGGCGCGCCCGTCTCTGTTTCGGACGGGAGGCGCATTTTGGAGGTTCGAGTTTGGCGATTTCGACTGTCTTTTCTGCGGTGAAGCGTTCGGCGATAAAGATTGGCGGCCTGCGCCCGAAGGTACGCGGCATCAAGCGATCGGTTATCGAGATCGGGTTGTTCGCGCCATATAACCAGCATGTGCGGATTCTCGGCAGTTGGAATGGGTGGCATCCCACGGCGATGACGCGCGACGAGCACGGCTGGTGGCGGGCGCGGGTGGAGTTGGCGGACGGCGACTATGAGTACAAGTTTCGCCTGCGGTCCAATAGTTATTTCGCGCTGGGGCAGGACGTGACGGTCTCGGACCCGCGGGCGCTGCGCTGGAGCCGCGACGGGCATGGCAACGCCTGCCTGAGCGTGCGCGATGGGCGGCGGGTGGACGTGGCGTATACGTGGCAACACGACGACGTGCCGCTGCCGCAGAACGACGCGCTGGTGATCTACGAACTCCACGTGGGCGACTTCAGCGGCGGCGCGGGCGACGATAGTGACGCGAGACCGAAGCGCACGTTTGGCGCGGTGATCGACAAGCTCGATTACCTGACGAGCCTCGGCGTGAACGCCGTGGAGTTGATGCCGTGCAATCAGTTCCCGGGCGAGCACTCGTGGGGCTACAATCCGCTGAGCCTCTTCGCCGTCGCCAACGCCTACGGCAGCCCCGGCGACCTCTGCCAACTGGTGGACGCATGCCACGCGCGCGGTATTCGCGTGATCATCGATGGCGTCTACAATCACAGCGACAAGGACGCGCCATTGGCGCACATCGACTACGCGTACTGGTACTATGAGCAAAATCCCGACGCGCCTGAGGCACAGTTTGGCCCGAAGTTCGACTACGGCCACTACGACGAGCATCTTGGCGTGTTTCCGGCGCGTGAGTATGTGCGCGACGCGGTGTTGACGTGGGTCGAACGCTTCCACATCGACGGCATCCGCTTTGATGCTACGGCGATTCTCAACAACTACGACTTTCTGGGGTGGCTGCACGGCGAGATCAACGCACGCGCGGCGCAGAAGCCGTTCTACACTATTGCCGAGCATGTGCCACAGGATCCCAGTGTCGCCGGGCCGAGCGGGCCGCTGGATGCGGCATGGCACGAGAGTCTGCGCCAGCAACTGACGGCAACCGTCCTCGGCGCGGAGTTTGAGGGGCATCAGCCGGAGAACATGGGGGCGCTGGCGGGGACGATCGATCCGCGCAGCGAGGGATTCAACGCGGCGGTCAACGTGGTGAATTACCTGGAAAACCACGATCAGGAGCGGACGATGAAGCTCCTGGGCGACGTGGCGCAGATGTTTGGCGAGGCTGCTTTCCGCCGTGATAAGCTGGGCGCCGCGCTGCTGCTGACCGCACCGGGCGTGCCGATGCTGTGGATGGGGGAGGAGTTCGGCGTGCCTTCGCCCAAGTCGACGGACCGCCAACCGCTGCCATGGGCGCTGCTGCAATCCGACGCCAACGCCGATCTGCTGCGCTTCTATTCCGGCTTGGTGAAGCTGCGGACGGCGACGCCGGCGCTGCAGAGCAACAGCTTTGAGACGCTGCTGGCCGATGGCGAGCGTGGCATGTTCGCGTTCAAGCGGTGGGACGAGGCGGCGGGGGTCGTGGTGGTGGTCGCGAATCTGCGCGACACGTTTGCCGGTGAGGTGGAGGTGCCCAATTGGCCGGGCGACGGCACGTGGCACGAGTACACGCACGACTACGATGTGGAGGTGGCGGGAGCGCTGCGGGACACCTTCGCCGAGAGTGAGGTGAAGATTTATCTCAACCGGCCGCGGTGAGACCACATCTACCGCACCGGTTGACGTGCGCCCGCGCAGGCAGGATAACCGCCAGCCACGCACTAGACAGAGATACCAGTTTCACCTCGGACATTGTCGACAGCTGTGCTCGAAGCGCGGCCACACTTGACGTGATCTGACGCCACACGATGCTGGCTTCATGCTGACCGCGCCGACCACGAACATCAGCCGGCAATTGGTCGACGGATGCTGCGGGCCATCGCGTAGGCGAAGGCGACGAGCGCTGGCGGGAGCAGCGTTACCAGATACCCCGCCTCTGCTGGGAGCCCTATGGTGCCCAGCAGGTTGAACACAAGCGCCGCCGAGGGGCTCATCAACATGAGCAGGGCCGGAACAACGCTCACGATGACGACGAACCCAAACCACCACCACTGGCGAGCGATGAGCGCCTCACAGATGGCGCCCAGCATCAGCACCAGCGCGACTGAGAGTCCGCCCCAGACGATGATAAAGGTGAGGCCTGGGCGGTTCAGGTCTTCTTGCCAGTAGATAGCCCGATAGGCCCGGAGATCGAGGATGAGCGTTCCGAGGGCGAGCGCCGCGAGCACGTAACCCCGCCGTGACCGCTTATCCAGCACGACTGCCAGCGCCACTACTGCGAGTGGGACGATGATGATGAGCGTGAGCAGAGCCCAAAAGTTGTCGTACACCGGCTGGCCTCACGCTCTCTGTTCGCCTTCTGTTCGCTTTGGAGCGCGCTCGCTCGCTGCGGCATCGCCAAGCGTGCGCTCATTCTACCACTTCAGGGGCGCATACACCTTACCCCTGGCGACAATCGAGTGCGCGCGCCAGGCATGCCGCGCTGGCTGTCACGCAGACGGGATGACGCCAATCTCGCAGGGATCCGCAGGGAGCGGTATGGCCTGACCACGGACAAGCCGTGTGGAGGTGGTCTGCAGCCAGGCTTGCTACAACTACCGCGGCCGATATGGTATGAGAGCGTGCTTCGCAAAGTGGCAAGCGGGCCAACCATTCCCTTGACATACGTCCGTGACGGACCTATATTACGCGCATGGATACGAGCAAGCCTCTCTCTCCCCTGACCCCTGCGGTCTTCTACATCCTGCTCGCGCTGGCTGGCGGCGAGCGGCACGGCTACGAGATCATGAAGCAGGTCAAGCAGGATAGCCACGACCAGGTGAAGATGGGCACCGGCACGCTCTACGGCTCGCTCAAGCGTATGCTGGCCGATGGGCAGATCGAGGAGGCGCACGACCGACCCAATCCCACGCCGGATGACGAGCGGCGGCGCTATTACCGGCTGACCGCGCTGGGCCGGGAGGCGTTCGCGGCGGAGCTGGCGCGCTATGACCGCGTCGTCTCGCTTGCCTCACAGCACCGCCTGCTACCGGGAGTGGGGGTGGAGGGCGGACGATGAGTGAGCGAGAGCACAATGTTGAGCAGCGCACGCGGCGTGCGGGACGCGTCTACGCCTGGCTTCTCCGGCTCTATCCCCAGGCCCACCGGCGGGCGTTTGGGCAGCAGATGCTTTTGACCTTCCAGGACCAATACCGCGACCGTGTCGAGATGTGTGAAGAGCGCGCGCTCTTGTACTGGCGCGACGTGCTCGGCGATGTTGGACGCAGCGTGGTCCGCGAACACTGGCTGACTATGCGCATGGCCATGAACGAAAGGACAAGTTCTATGCGGACCGGAGGGTCGGTTGTCCTGACTGTGGTTGCAGGACTCTTGCTGCTGCTTGGACTGCGCGTGTGGCTGTCTCCGGCGCTGCTACGTGCGCCCCACGGGGGCGCTTCCGCGCTGAGCAGCGTAGTCGGTCTGGTGCTGCTCGTGCTCGTCTACGGTCTTGTCGCCTTTGGTCTCCTCCGTGCGCGACTTGGAGCCACTGAGCGCGTGCGTGCTCTGCGCCTCTGGGCGCTGCAGTGGGCAACGCGCATTGGCATACTCCTAGGGTGCGGGGCGCTCCTGGCGATTACGATCCAGACGCTGGGCAGCTTCGACTCCCCGCTCAGTCTAGCGATGTGGGGACTCGTCGTCGTCGCGGCGCCCGTCAGCTGGGGGCTCGCTGGTCTCCTGGCCATCCGGGCCGGTGGCTCTTGGCGGCTGGGTATCGTCGCTGCGTTGTTGAGCGGCATGGTGAGCGCGCTGGTGGGTGCGGTCGGGGAAGTGGCGAGCACACTCCTCGCCCTGCCACGCTTGGTGCAGCTCGAGCTGGCGAACCCGGATTATCTGGCGTGGCACCAGCCCGACGTGCAGAGCTATGCCATTGCGTCGGCCCTGGCTGTCGGATTGATCGGCCTCGTCGTGGCCCCACTTGTGGCGGCTCTTGCGGGCAGCATCGGCAGCGGAATCGGCACGGCGCGTCGCAGGGTGGCGCTGCCCGACGAGGTCACCATGCGGTAGCCGTGCTTGATGCAGGGGCGGTGGGAGGCCAGTGCGCCTGCGGCAGTGCTCAGTAAGGTCGCTTACTCGCCTGCGCGCCTGGAGCACCATTCAGGTTGGTTGAGCAGGCGGCGGGCATGCCGTATGGGCAAACCAGGCTGCCGCGTCTTCGGGGGCGATCGCCTCGGCGGTGAGGCGGACGGCTTCCTAGAGCGTTCCGTGGGCGCGAGCGCCGAGGCCGCGCAGGATCGTCTCCTGCTTGCGGCTGATCGTGGGTGGGCGAATCGGAATGGGTTTGGGGTGAGCGAGCCAGTCTCGCGCTCGTGCATGCCGGCGCGTTTGACGGTGGTCACCACTCCTCCAAAGTGGCGAGCGGCTGCTCGCGCAGGCTGACCGCCCGCCACCGCCGCACTAAGCGCTCTTTCAGGTCGGTCGAGTGGGCCCGCATACCTGTGACCCCGCACACCTCGTGGCACGCAGAGGCAGCCGCGAGGTGCTTTAGTGGGCGGCGCCGCCCGCGCCCGACGAACGCTTTGCCTGGGTGCTGATCAGCAACAGGATGACGACGGCGATGAACGCGCCGGCGAGGACCAGCGGCAGGTACGCGCCTGCCTGCCATCCGTTCGGGCTGAAGAGGGTGATGGTCTTGCCCTGGAAGACGGACTTGCTGAGATAGTACATCATCACCGCGCCGTTGACGGCACCGAGGACGAAACCGACGATGCGCTCGTTGCTGTTCTTAGCCCGAGGGCCCCAGGCCCAGCCGAGGCGATAGCCAAGAAAGGACATCACGAAGAAGATGGAGATCTCGATGGTCGCGAGGTTGATTGGGTTGGTGCAGACCTGCTCTGGGTAGGGCGGGTAGTTGCCGCCAGCGGACGAGACATTTGAGGTCCCGCCGCCGCTGAGGGCATGTGCCGAAGCGGCAGGGATGAACGACGACGAGGCGCCGGTCGAGAGATTGATGATGGACTCGACGCCGTGGAGCAGCAGGAAGGTGACGGTGCCGAGCACGATCGCCAGGGTGATCACTTCGCGTCGCCACCCACGGTAGGTGCCGAAGCAGGCGCCGAGAATCACCGCCACAGCGAAGACTTGCACTTGCGTAAACGACATGCCGCGCTCCTCTTCTCGCGCACTTTGCGTGGACCCGCACTTCTCTCTGGCAATCGTGCCTGGTGTTCGCGCCCGCCGAGCCTCCGCACCTCACTTGACCTCACGTGCGCTGCGGCGCGTCCAGGGCGTCCATGACTGGTGTCTGTGACTCGCGGCGCTGGGTTGCCGCTCTCGGCATTCGTCTGTTACTGCAGGATGTGTACCAGCGAGTAGCCGCTGAGATTTCGCTGTTTTCCCGCTGCGGCGCGGCAGGTCGACGGTTCGGCGCCTGTATGCTTACGCCGGGTGCGCAGACGCAGCTGAGGCGGCGCATGCACTCCGGCGAGTGAACAGGGGTCCATCCCGAGGGTGGAAAAACGCGTTGGGCGCGAAGCGACGCGCCCAGGGGTGTCCACGCGTGCCAGGATGGTATTTCTACCGCTTCTCCGGGTCACGCAGGCGCAGGTGTAGCTCGCGCAGTTGGTCGTCGGTGACGGGCGAGGGGGCATGCATCAGCGCATCCTGCCCGTTCTGCATCTTGGGGAAGGCTGTGACGTCGCGGATCGTCTCGCCACCGGCCAGCAGCATCACCAGGCGGTCGATGCCGAGGGCGATGCCGCCGTGGGGTGGCGCGCCGTATTCGAAGGCTTCGAGGATATGGCCGAACTGCTCCGCGATCTGCGCATCGTCGAGGCCGAGGAGTTGGAAGACTTTGCGCTGCAGCTCCGGCTGATTGATGCGGATGCTGCCGCCGCCGATCTCGTAGCCGTTGCAGATGATGTCGTATTGCCGCGCCGTCACCGCCAGCGGGTCCGTATCGAGCAGCGGCTCCTCGCCGGGCTTCATGCCGGAGAAGGGGTTGTGCGTCGCATGGTAGCGCGTCGTGCCATTCTCTTCGATGGTTTCGAGCAGGGGAAAGTCCACCACCCAGCAGAGCGCCAACTCGTCGGGGTCGATCAGCCCCATGCGCTCGGCCATGCGGATGCGCAGCCGCCAGAGCACATCGTTGACGACCTTGGAGTCGTCGGCGACGAAGAAGAGCATGTCGCCGGTGGTGCCGCCCATCGCGGTGATGAGCCGCTGGAGGTCCGCTTCAGGGAGGGCGCGGGTGAGCGGACCTTTCGGTCCTTCGGCGGGCAGCGCCAGCGTTACCAGCCCCCTGGCGCCGAGCTGCCGCGCGAACTCTTGCAGCTCGTCGGTCTCCTTGCGCGTCGCCCCGGCAAAGCCTGGCACGCGCAGCCCTTTGACGACGCCGCCTTTGTCGAGGGCGTCGGTGAAGACCTTGAAGTCGCCAGCGCGCGCCACCGCGGCCTCCACCTCGGTGAGTAACATCTCGAAGCGGATGTCTGGCCGGTCGATGCCGTAGAAGCGCATGGCGTCGGCGAAGGTGATGCGCGGGAAGGGAATCTGCTTGATACGCTTGCTGGTGGCCTTTTGGATGAGCTCGATCAGCAGCCCCTCGATCAGGTCCATGACGTCTGGCTCGGTGACGAAGGACATTTCGACGTCGAGCTGGGTGAACTCCGGCTGGCGGTCGGCGCGGAGGTCTTCATCGCGGAAGCAGCGCGCAATCTGGAAGTAGCGGTCGATCCCCGCGACCATCAGCAGTTGCTTGAACTGCTGCGGCGCCTGCGGCAGCGCGTAGAACTCGCCGGGATAGAGGCGGCTCGGCACAAGGTAGTCGCGCGCGCCCTCCGGCGTGCTCTTGGTGAGGATCGGCGTCTCGACTTCGAGGAAGCCGCGATCGTCCATGTAGTCGCGAATCAGCTTGACGGCGCGGTGGCGCAACTCGATGCTGGCGCGCATGGAATCGCGGCGCAGGTCGAGGTAGCGGTAGCGCAGGCGCAGCGCCTCGTCCGCGGTGACGCGGTCGTTGATGGGGAAGGGCAGGTCCTTGGCGGTGTTTAACACCTCGGCGGCGTGGGCTTCGACCTCGATTTCGCCGGTCTTCAGGTTCGGGTTCTCTTTACCCTCCAACCGCTTGGCGACGACCCCCTCAACCTTGAGGACGTACTCCAGGCGGGCCTCGCTGGCGACTTTGTGCGCGGCGGCGGCCTCCGGCGAGCGATCGGGGTCGAAGACGATTTGCGTCACGCCGTGGCGGTCGCGCAGGTCGATGAAGATCAGTTGGCCGTAGTCGCGGCGGCGGGCGACCCAGCCGGTGAGGACGACGCGCTGGCCAGCGTTGGCCGCCGTTAGCTCGCCGCAGGTGGCGCTTCGCAGCGTGGTGGCAAGCGACGAGCGCGTGGAGGGCGACGTGGAGGCCGACGCGGGGGAAGCGCCCTTGGCGGCGCGGGAAGCACGAGAGGACACCGTAATACTCTCCTCGAACCTGTCGGAATCAATCTATTGCCGAGCAGTCGCTCAGCGGGCATACCTCGGAGACGAGGTCTGTCGAGACCGCCTGCGGAGCAGATCGATCTATGCCGGGATTCGCCGTGGGCTTGTGGCCGCGATCATCCGAGGTAGAGGGCCGCACGCGCGGGGTATGTGCGGCCACCGCACGCTCAAGCGAAGGACAGACCGGCATAGTCTACTGTACGCCACCGCGCGGTGTCTATGCGACTTCTGCGCGCGCTCGGCAGTGGTGCGGCGTCCCCCGTGGCAGGTGCTCAGCCTACGCGGTCGGCTCGGCGACGCTGAAGGCCAGCAGGTCGCTGCCGTTCCAGAGGTAGACGTCGAGCAATGTCTTGTTGGAGGAGATGGCGAAGAGGCCAGGATGCGTCACTGGGCGGCCATAGACGTATTGGTCGGCGAGGGTGGCGCTGGCGGAGGTGCCCGTGGTCAGGCGGAGGATGCGCGAGTGCATCGGGTCGCCAACCAGCGCCTGAGTTGGCAGCGCGGGATCGATGGCCAGGGTCGCGCTGGCGCCAAAGACGCTCGAACTCGATGCGTCGGGCATGGGGACGGTGGCGCCGGCGTAGCTGTCGGGCGCCTCTAAAGATGCCGGTGGCTGCGCATGTGTGGCGATGGTGGCGAAGGTGTGATCGGCGCCCGCCGTGCCAAGCGTGCCGTCTGAGAGCAGCGCGTAGAGGGCGGTGGGCGTGGCGGCAAGGGAGGCGGCGGGCTGCGGCAGCGTGATTACGGGCGCAGCGGATTTGGCACCCTTCACCAGCGCCCAGACGCCGGGGCCACCCGTGCCCGAGAAGGCGACATAGGCGGTAGCGCCAGAAACGGCCAGCGCGCTCGGCGTCTGCCCGGCGGAAACCGGCACGTTGACCAGCAGCGTGGTCTTGACTTTCGGCGAACCGTCGGCGTTGGCGCCGTTGGGCAGCACGGCGACGACCTGCGTGGCGCCGCTGACCAGCGAGACGAGGGCATAAAGTGTCGCACCGTCGGCGGCGACCGAGAGCACGCCAGTAGTGCCCGGGAGGGCGATCGGATAGCAGGACTCGCCGTTCGACGACGGAGCGCCGTTACCGTCGAGCGCCGCGCTGATCTGGTAGAGGGCACCGCCGCTGAGGGCGAAGAGCGTCTGTGTGGTGGGCGGCGCGGCCCCAGGCTTGCCAGCCGGCGCCTCGACCGAGGTGAAGCCGGTGACGTTGCTGAGCGGCGCGGGCGTGCCGTCGGTGGCGCCAGCGGGGATGCAGGTCACAGCGTAGGTCAGCATCCCGGTCGCCGAGACGAGATCGATGGAGTTCGTGGTGTTGTAGCGCTCAAGCGTCTTCTGGACGGCGGGCGTGAGCTCCGTGGTGAGCACCGTCTGAATGCTGGCAATGTTGGAGGCGTCGAGGGTGGAGTCGTGCAGATCCGCGGCGAGCACCTGCTGCGTCTGCGCGAGGGCGGCGAGCGCCTGCGCGGGATCCTGGCTCTGGGCGGCCGCGATGGTCTGACGCGCGCTGCTGATGTCGTTCTGCGCGTGTTCAGTGGCAGCGCGCGAGGCGGCATACGGGCCGTTGGTGAAGTCCCAGATGCCGAAGCCGAGCACGATCACCGCGGCAACGACGAGCACCCGCGCGACGTTCAGCGCGACACGACGGCCGCTGGAGCGTGGCGCCCGCGCTTTGACGACAGGCTTGCTCGGGCGGACACTTGCCAGCGCGGGCTCGCTCGCGGAGGACGTGCGCTTCACCGCGGGCATGCGCGGCGAGGAGTAGATCGGCAGCGGCTGCGTGATCGCGCCGTCGGGGCTGGTGGTGGCATCGGGGAGCGAGAGCGTATCGGTGATGGCGGGCACTTCGAGGAGTTGGACGAGGACGGCGGTGATGTTGTCGGGACCGCCGTTGTCGTTCGCCATGTCTACGAGCGCCTGGACGCTCTCGTCGGGCTGGGAGCTCTCCAGCACGGTTTTCTCGACGGCCTGCTCGTCGACATAGCCATGGAGACCATCGCTACAGAGCAGAATGCGATCGCCCTCGCGCAGCTTCTCGATGAAGAGATCGGCATTGACGATCGGTTGGGTGCCGAGGCTGCGGGTGATCACGTTGCGGTGGGCGTGGACGCGTGCCTGATCTTCGGTGAGGACGCCGGCGCGCACCTGCTCGGCGACCCAGGAGTGATCGAGCGTGACCTGGCGCAGCTTGCCGTCGCGGGCGAGATAGCCACGGCTATCGCCAATGTTGACGAAGTACGCGCGGCCGCCGTGAATCAGCAAGGTAACGCAGGTGGTGCCCATGCCGGTCAGCTCGGGATGTTCGGCGGCGTACTCGAAAATGGCTTCGTTGGCGGCGCGAATGGCGTCGGCGAGGCTGTCGATGATGTCGGTGCTGGTCGAGGCGAAATAGGCGTCGCGAATGGTGTTGACGCCGATCTCCGCGGCCACTTCTCCGGCGGCGTGGCCACCCATGCCGTCGCAGATGACGAAGAGAGCGCCCTTCTTCGCCAGCTCGGCCTCGTCGGTGGGGACGCGGTGCGTCGTGTTGTCTTGATTGCGCTCGCGACGGCGACCGACATCCGTAAGCCCAGCCGCGGCCAGGCGAAGTCTCTTGCCCAACACCAACCCCCCGCCAACTGGGCCTTTTACGCCACTGCGTTCCCCGCCGTCCTCACGCGCGGACGCCGCCTATTCTACACCCCGCCCGACCACTTGGCAACGAAGTCTGCCAGATAGGGCACGGGCGGCTTGCCAGGTCACGCGGGCCGATGCGCTACAATGCTCTGCACCTATACAACGAATGACAACGCCGAGCGGCTCACTACATTGGGCGGCGCGGAAGTGACGTGCAAGCCATTGTCGGCAGATAGCGAAAGGCGCGGACCTCAATGACGACGGGTGGGAACGCGCGACCGACGCTGGTGCTGCGCGTGGGGCCCGACGACGCATCGGCCGCGGCGGTGGCGCGGGCGGCAGAACTGCTGCGCGCGGGTCGCCTGGTCGCTTTCCCGACCGAGACGGTCTACGGGTTGGGCGCCGACGCGACGAATCCTACGGCTGTGGAGGGGATTTTCGCGGCGAAGGAGCGACCGCACAGCGATCCGCTGATCGTCCACATTGCGGACGTTTCGCGTCTGGCGACGGTCTCCGCGCACATCCCGGAGGTGGCGCAGCGGCTCGCGGAGCGCTTTTGGCCGGGTCCGCTGACGCTGATCGTGCCGCGAGGGGCTACGGTCTGCGCCTCCGTGGCGGCAGGCGGCGAGACCATCGGCGTGCGCGTGCCGCGGCACCCGGTAGCCCTGGCACTGCTGCGCGCGGCGGAGGTGCCGGTGGCGGCCCCGAGCGCGAATCGCTTTATGCACACCAGCCCGACGACGGCGGCGCATGTGCTGGCAGACCTCGACGGGCGCATCGACTGTGTGTTGGATGCCGGTCCCTGCGAGGTCGGCGTTGAATCAACCGTGCTCGATCTGATGAGCGAGCCGCCGCGCGTGGTGCGGCCCGGTGGGGTGACGTTGGAAGCGCTGCGCACGGTTGTGCCGGAGGTGCTGGGACCACGGGCAAACGCGGCAACGGATGACGGCAGGGTGGCGACTGCGCCGGGGCAGATGGAGCGCCACTATGCGCCGCGGGCGCGGCTGGTGGTCTTCGACGCGGTGGGGGCGCATGCCGTGGCGGCGATGCGCGACGCGGCGGGGGCGGCACTGGCGCGCGGCGAGCGGGTTGGCGTGCTGGTGGCGGACGAGGAGGCGGAGGCGTTCGCGGCGCTGCCGGTGACGGTGGTGACGCTTGGCGCGGGTGACGATCTCGCGGCGGTCTCGCGGAGGCTCTACGCCGCACTGCGCGAGCTGGACGCGGAAGGGCTCGACGTGATGCTGGCGCATACCTTCGGTACGAACGGATTGGGACTGGCGATTTGGGATCGCCTGCGGCGCGCGGCGGGCGGGACGCTGCAACGGGTGGAGGGCTAGCGCAATGCGCTGCGAGCGCGTCAGCCGTGGGGAGCGAGCGCGGCGGGGGAGGGGGCGTCGTCGGGGAGTAGGGCGTACATACCGTCGTAGAAGAGGCGAACGTAGGGCGGGATGAGGCGCAGGTCAGCCATCATGCCGCTGGCGAGGCCGGCGTACATCTCCCAGTCGTTGCGCTCGACGAGCATGCCCGCCCAGTGCTGCTCGGGGATGCCGTGGATGTAGCCGTAGGCGAGGCGCGCCATGCGGGCGTAGCGTGGGTCGGTCTCGTTGGAGAGGTCGATGGTGGTTTGCATCATCGCCTCTTCCTGGCCGATGCGCCGGGTGTGCCACCAGGCATGCGCCAGTTCGTGGATCGCCGCCTCGTATTGGGCGGTGAAGAGCTGGACCTTATTTTGGTCGGGAATCCAGAAGCCGCCGCCATGCGTGCTGTTGAGGTCGATCACCTCGAAGGCGATCTCCGTACTGAGCCAGCGCCGTGCAGCGTCGGTGTAGGGAAACCGCGTCAGCACCTCCTGGAGGAAGGCCGAGGCGTCTTCGGCACGGGCGGGCGCGTGCTGTTCGGCGGCGTGGGCTTTTTCCTCGCCCCAGCGGCGCAGGCGGGCGAGCGTCAGGCGCAGGCGATCCATGGTCGTCTCCTTGCCGCGAACGCTACGAAATCTGCGCGGCGGCAAGCTCCGCGGCGCCGAGGAGACCATCGATGGCGGCGTAGCAGCGCCCTGGCTGCTGGAGGAACGGCAGGTGGCCGGCATCTGGCAGCGTCACTTCGAGCGCGCCGTGACCACCAAGCGTCTGCGCCGCCGCGTGCGCTTCGGGGGCGGTGACGAGCGGATCGAGTGCGCCGCGCACGACGATCGCCGGCGCTTGGAGCGCGCTGGCCGCCGCCGTGAGAGTTGCTTGCGCCTCTGGCAACGTGACGTCGCGCCAGAGAGCGGAGAGCGCGCCCAGGGAGGCGCGGTAGCCGTTGGCCGCGCGCATGGCGCGGTGGCGTTGGCTCGCGGCTTTGGCCTCGGCGGTCGAGTCGGGTCCGAGGATCAGCGAGGTCGCCAGCGGTTCGAGGCGTGCGAAGAGCGCGGCGCTGCCAATTAAGCGCGAGACGAGTCGCGAGGAGCGCACGCCAGCGGAAAATCCGACGGGAGCGAGCAGCGCAAGCCCCAACACGCGGCGCGGATGGGCGACGGCGTAGCGCAGCGCAACCGCCCCAGCGATGCCGTTGGCGACGAGCACGCCACGCGCAATTCCCAATCCGTCGAGCCAGCCGGAGAGCGCCTCAACGTAGCTCGCCACGGTGTAGGAGTCGCCGACGGCGGGGATGGCGGAGGCACCGAAACCGGGCCAGTCGAGCGCGAAGACGCGGCGATCGGGCGCGAAGCGATCGAGCAGCGGCAGGTAGTCTTGCCAGACGAAGCCAATCTCGGGCAGCACGAGGAGCGGCACGCGCGCGAGGAGACCGCGGGGGGCGTCGTTCATTGCGGCGACAAGGCGCAGGCCCGCGACCATGACGCCGCGCTCGACGATCCGCGGCGCGCCGTCGGCTGCGGCATCCGCCACTGGCGGTGTGGAGGAGGTTGGCTCTTCGGGCATCTCCGCGGTCGCTCCCACTGACCCGTAGCGATCAGGCGCTCTTGGCGGCGACGGCAGGGCCAAAGGTGACTTCGAGCGCGCCGTTCACCATGCGGGCGACTGTAGCCTCCAGCGGCACGAGCACCGCAGGCAGGGCGATGTCACGCTTGAAGTTGCCGATCTCGACGATCAACTCGTCGCCCTTCTTGAGCATACCAACTTTGGCCATCTCGACGTGCGGCAGTGGCAGGCGCAGCAGGTACGTGTCACCGAGCTTGATCAACTCCTGCGGCGAGCCGCGATGGAAGACTTGCGTGGGGTCCGCCCCATTCCAGACTTCGGCGCCAAGCTCCGCGAGCGCGGAGGGGCCGAGGATTTCGCGCGAGCGGTAGGGTGCGTCCCACACGGGGAGTGGCGCGAAGGTCGTGTGGACCTGCGCGTGATAGATGTGCTGCTGCTGCACCATGTCGCGCAGGAGCGCGTCGGCGTAGTGGCCGCCAACGGGCTCCGGGAGCACGCGGTTGCAGACGACGCCGTCGATGGGATAGCCGAAGAGCGCGAGATACGTCTCGGCACGCAACGCCTCTTTGACGACCATCTTTTCCGGCGTGACGACGAGGCGATACGAACTGGTATCGGGGTCGGTGAGCACGCCGCGGAGCACGGCGACCTGCTCGTTGAGCTTCTGCAAGGACTCAAGGACGTTGACGCCGGGCAAGAATGCCTTGAGGAGCGGCTTGGCGGCATTGAGCGCGAGGCCCTTCCAGCCTTTGGCCTGGTTGGCGTACCAGAGGAAGGTTTCGGGCATGCTGAGCAGGCGCACCGTCTCGCCAGTGGGCGCGGCGTCGACCACCACCACGTCGTAGGCGCCGTCGCGCGCCTGGCGATGAATATTGAGCAAGGCGACAATCTCGTCCATGCCAGGGATGAGCGCCATTTCCTCGGCGGCGACGTCGTTGATTCCCTGCTTTTTGAGAACGGTGGTGACATATTCCTGCACGCGGCCCCAATGGGAGCGCATCTCGTCAAGGACGTTGATCTCTTGCGCCCAGAGCCGCTCCGCCACCTGTTGCGGTTCGGCGGTGACCGAGATGTCGAGGGCGTCGGCGAGGCTGTGGGCGAGGTCGGTGCTGACGACGAGCGTGCGCTTGCCGAGCGCCGCCGCTCGGGCGGCAGTGGCCGCGGCCATGGTCGTTTTACCGACGCCACCCTTGCCGAGATAGAGAATCAACCGCATGACCAGTGGCTCCTGTGTTTGCGTAGTGCGAAGTGGTCCGAAACGTGCGCTGCGAGTGGCGGAGGGACGTGTCCCCTGCATGTCCCTGCTTCTACGTGAGGTTGGCGCGTGGGTTGTATCTCCCGCGGCGACAGCACGGCGCGGCGGGCGGCGCGACGTTAGCGGAGTTTAGGATGCCGTTGACTTTAGGTGCGTCTGTCTGGCAGAATTGTACAAGGATTGTACATGGATGGCAGAATGATCGTTTGCAGTTGAGCGTGACGGTGCGGCGTGCGCTCTGGTGGCCGCGGGGAAGAATGCATGCTGATCTCGGGCGACTCGCCAGCGTGGGATGGCAGCCTCAGCGATTCGCGCAGCGTGCCGGCGCTGGCCGGTAGCGACCTCGCCGCGATCGCGGCGCGCGGGGGCACTCACAATATTTTGACGGCGACGCTGGCGCGCGCCGAGTCGAGCCTGTCAGTCGCCGATGCGTATGCGTGCTGCCGCGAGATCGCCCGCCAGATCGCACGGACTTTTTACTACGGTTCGCTCTTCTTGCCACGCGAGAAACGGCGCGCGGCGTGGGCGCTCTACGCCTTCTGCCGCATGGCGGACGACATGGCGGACGAGCCGCTCGACTTCACGAGCCCGCTTGAGGCATTGCGCTCGTGGCGCACGGCGCTGTGCGAGACGTATGCCGGGAGGCCGCGCGGGCCGGTAATGGTGGCCTGGGCAGACGTGCTGCGGCGTTTCGACGTGCCACTGCAGCCGGCGCTGGAGCTGTTGGACGGGGTGGAGATGGATCTGCGCGGCGTCCGGTACGAGACGTTCGAGGAACTGCGCGGCTATTGTTATCGCGTCGCCGGGACGGTGGGTCTGTTGATGACGCCGGTGCTGGGGCACGAGCCAGGCACGGGTGACGAGGCCAACGCGTGCGCGGCGGATCTTGGCATCGCCATGCAGATCACCAACATCTTACGCGACGTGGGCGAGGACGCGGCACGCGGTCGCGTGTACTTGCCCGCGGAGGACCTGGCGCGTTTCGGCTATTCGCGAGAGGACTTGCTCTCCGGCGTGCGGAACGCCGCGTTCGTGCGGCTGATGCAGTTCGAAAGCGGGCGGGCGGAGGAGTATTACGCGCGCGGCATGCGTGGCGTGCGCCTGCTCAGCGCCGATTCTCGGCTGGCGATTGCTCTGAGCGGTACGCTATATCGCGCCATTTTGGATCGCATCCGTGGCAACGGCTACGACGTGTTTACGCGCCGCGCGCACGTCTCAACTGCTGGAAAGCTCGCGGCGATACCGTCCGCCTGGCTGCGTCTACGTTTCGAGGGCCGCATGAGTGCCGAGCCTGGGCTGATGCACCGCTAGGCGCGGTCGAAGGCGCAGGGCGGTGCGTCGTTGACGTTATGATTATTCAACGAAAATGGCACTCTTGTTGCGTCTTTTCGCGCGATTGTGTGTGTTGTGTGGATGTGCGTAACCGCACGGACTTGCGCAGGACACATGTATCTGCGGCCTACTCATCCTTTATGCGGCTTTCCGTGGCCAGTGCGCGTATCATAGCACTCCCCCTTCCCAGTGATCATGTGGGGGCAATGTGACGTCGCATCACCGATTCGTGAATAGTCCGAGACGCAGTGCGTGTAAACCCCTACTAGGGCGACGCGCGTGTGACGCAAGAGGAGCATCGCTTCCCATGAAAACTAGCCCCCCTGCCAATCTTAGGGCCTGGAATATTGCCGTAGGCTTGGTTCTAGCTGTAGAAGCTGCAGCCATTGCAGTTTTGACCAATAGTTTTTCTTTGCCGGTAACGGCGACCTATATGTCCGGTCCTCCCGGCACGCCTTCGCAGCTGAGGCATTTGTTCAACTTCCCGTTGGGCTGGGGAGTGTTTGCGTTTGTGCTTATTTCTTCGCTGGCCCTCTTTGTGATTGCCTCGCCAAGAGTCTATGAATGGTATAGGGCCAATCTTCAAAAAGACAGGAACTACGCCCGTTGGATCGAGTATTTCCTTAGCTCGAGCATCATGATCGTCCTTATAGCGATGCTCACAGGGGTCAGCGATATAGCTGCGCTCATTGCCATTTTTGGCGTCAACGCGAGTATGATTCTGTTTGGTCTGCTCCTCGAAAAATACGAAACGCCTGGGAAGACCAATTGGCTCAGTTTTTGGTTTGGCTGTTTTGCCGGGGCTATCCCCTGGGTCATAGTTGCCATCTACGTACTAACGCCAGGATTTAACGGTCCTACACCACCCGGTTTTGTGTATGGGATCGTAATTTCAGAGTTCATCTTCTTTAACATCTTTGCGTTGAATATGTGGTTGCAGTACCACAGGATAGGGAAGTGGCAGGACTACATTTTCGGAGAAAAAGCGTACATACTGCTGAGCCTAACAGCTAAATCGTTGTTGGCGTGGTGGGTATTTGCGGCCGTTTTAATCTAGTGGCAGTTCCGAAACACTGGCGGGATGAATTAGCATGGCTGCATGTGCAGGATTCATCTCGCTGACGCGCAATGGGCTTTCGTTCAGCCGTTCCTTCCGCCTCCGGCGCATACCGGCCGACCACGCGCCGACGACCGCCGCACCCTCGAAGGCATTCTCTACGTCCTCATCACGGGCTGCCGCTGGCAGGATTTGCCACGCGATTACGGCGCAGTGACGACCGTGTGGCAGCGGCTCAAACGCTGGGGGGAGGAAGGCGTCTGGGAGCGCCTCTGGCGGGCAGCGCTCGCGGCCCTCGACCTGCGCGGCCAGCTCGACTGGTCCATGGCCTCTCTTGACGGATCGTTCGCGCCCGCCAAAAAGGGCGGCGACCGGGTCGGCTTGACGCGCAAGGGCAAAGGCACGAAGTGGATGCTGGTCGTCGACGGCAACGGCCTGCCCGTGGGATTCCATCTCGACAGCGCCAACCGCGCGGAGGTGCGGCTGGCCGAGCAAACCCTGGACACGATCCGGATCGCCCGGCCGCGCGGTCGTCCCAAGCAGCGACCGGTGAAGTTGGTGGCGGATCGGGGGTACGACAGCCGTGACTTCCGGCGTGCCTTGCGTCGTCGCGGCATCCAGATGTGCATCCCGGCCAAGCGTCGCCCAGCCACCTGGCGTCGGCAGCGGGGACGGCCAATCGTCGCGAAGAAGAACGACTATCGGCAGCGCTACACGGTGGAACGCAGCTTCGCGTGGCTCGGCAATTACCGGCGGTTGCTCATCCGCTGGGAACACCTCCACCACGTCTACCGCGCCTTCTTTACCGTGGCCCTGGCGCTCATCTGTATCAAGCGACTCCTGCGCTAGCGAGCGGGCGCTCCAGGCCCAACGATCCGTCCTCGCCGTGGCCGTCCCGTTGTCAGCCGCCCGCGACGTCGCCGAAGGTGCCAAGCGCAGTCAGGAAGATCTGCCCATCGCGCGCTGCCGTGCCCGCCTGTGAGGCGACGAGGAAGGCATAGGCATAGCCGTCCGGTCCCGAGGGGAGCAGTGCGGCTCGCTCGACGTCTCCTTGGGAGTTGGTGAACACATACAGTGCGAGGAGCGCGCCGCCGACGCAGACGGGAGTCGGCTGAGCGTGAAAAGCTGCGTTCTGCGTAAACCCGTCGATGCGCGCATCCTGGCCGACGCCCACGGTGATCGTGATCACGGGTGAAGAGGTGTCCGCGCGATCTTTGCCGCCGCTCGCTAGGGACTGCCCGACGCTTTCTGGTCCGAAGAAGTCGACGACGTGACTATACTCGGGCGAGGCCGTACCCAGCCCGTCGCCGGAAGGGGTGTACTCGAAGGAACCAGTGCGCCACGTCGGGGGAGCGGCGACACGGAAGGGATAGCGTGCATCCTCATACCACGTCCATCCTTGCGGCAGTGCGCTCCGCGGTGCGCACGAAGCCGTTCCAGTCACCGTCGAGGTCGACACCTCGGATGCCGGTCCAGGAGTACTGGTGACGACGTGGACCGGGCTACTCGTCGGGCCAAGGCTGCATCCCAACAGCACGCTCAGCAGTGCCACTACCAGCCCCGTTGCCATTCGCCTCGTCCAGCCAATGCGAGCGCGGTGCGCCACCTACCTGCTCCTTCTTGTGGCCCCTCCGATGCCAGTCTCATCCACATCGCAGCTGGCCCCACCCGGCCGGAGTCACCAGACATCGCTATCTTACTCTAACACTCTGAGTTTTGGAATCACCTGTAGGAGGTCTTCATGAGTACTCAACCGCATGTTTTAGTTACCGGCGCCACCGGCTACGTCGGCGGTCTCCTAGCGCCGCGCCTGCTCCAGGCAGGCTATCCCGTACGTGTTCTGGCGCGTGATCCGCAGCGACTGCAGGGACGCTCATGGTATTGAGCAGGTCGACGTGGCCAAAGGAGATGTCTTGTCGGCTGACAGTCTCGAGGGCGCGCTCGACGGCGTTGATGTCGCCTACTACCTCGTCCACAGCCTGATGCTCGGCTCCGACTTTGACCAACGGGATCTCACTGCTGCCCGCAATTTCGGTCAGGCGGCCAAAGCCGCGGGTGTGCGGAGGATCATCTATCTCGGTGGCCTGGGCGACCCGACGGCGCAGTTGTCCGCCCATCTACGGTCGCGCCAGCAAACGGGTAAGGCGCTCGCCAAAGCTGGCGTTAATCCGAGTCCATGCGACTCCACCCTACCGCTTCGCGCAGGTCGGGCACAGAGATGGTTGTATGCGCGGGGTTCACTTCCATCACGACTGAGTTCACGGCATTCTCCAGTTCGCTTGACGAGTATCGCCAGACCATTTAGGAGAGCAGCAGGCAGTGTGCCGCCAAAGGGCGTCGCGCCTCGATGCTACGCTTGCTCCCCAATTCCGCCTGACCTGTAACGGCACAGGCTGAACCACACTGCGATTACCATAGTGGCCTATTGACTAATTTCACTGGTACTTGTACACTCGGCCCGAAGGTCGAGGAAGCGCTCTCTAAGAGCGACCTTCATTGCGCCGTCTTGCCGCCGCCCAAAAGCGGTACATCTGACTGTAAAGGAGCCCGCCCCCCCCCTATAATGCTCCCCCGCTCGCTCATCACTGGGGTGGCAACTACGTTACCATCGAACAAGACAATATTCCCCCTGGCACATATAGCGAAAACATTGCCCTTGACAATTGGGGCAATCCGGTGGCGCACAACTAGCTGAAGTTGCTGCAACCGCTGAGCTGGACGTCAGATATATTGCAAACCATACGGTCACAAGGAGCGGACAATGGAGACCGGCGGATTTGGGGTTAACTCACGTACTTGGAGATTCGCCCGTTTGGGCGCAGCGCTCGCATTCCTAGCCGCGGCAGTCACTGCCACGACACTGATCGTCGCGGCGACCGGCATTCCACTGCCGGGGTATACGCCGGGCAAACAAGGTTCCGCTGCGACCACGCCGATCGCCGGTCAGAAGGGAAAGCAAACGTGCGACGGGCCGGACCAGCCTACCTGCGCACCTCTTCCTCCGCTTCCAAATACATGGGTGCGGCTAACATCCGAAGCGCCAGCAGATATCGTGGCAGCGCTGCAAAAGTGTCCCGACTATCGAAGTCCAATCCAAGATTTTTCCCTGCCGAGCAACACTTCGGTCACGTGGCTGACAACGTCGCCAGTCCTGATCTTGCCAGCCACGCGGGGGAGTGCAGATGCGGACAATGATATGGCGCACTGGATCGTACAGGCAGCGATAAACGGCAAACTCAGCGTAACCTATGATCTCCTATACGATCGTGCGAACGGCGCCATCAAGATTGTCACGTTCGGCATGAAGCAACCGACGGATCCGGGCTACAATAAGGCGTTTCCTTGGTATGGCGACCCGGCGAGCGAGGCGCTGGCTGCCTTGCAATCTGAGCGTCAAGTGGCGCAGGCACAGGGAACTCAGGCGCAGTTGGTCTATTTCGCAGGCGATAACGCCAAATTAGCCCCGGTTCCCGGTCAGGCGCCATCGTGGACGGGGGGCGGCGACGACGCGACGCGGCCGATTTGGCGCATCAAGGGTGCCAACGGCGGGACCTACTTCGTTGGCATTGATGGCAAGACATACTTGCCGTCCGACCTACCCATTGAAGCGGGCGTGACCGTCCTGGCAGCGTAGTTCCAGTTTACCTTGGCGTCGGGCATCCGCTTCATGTTGGATGTCCGACGCTTGTTCTTTACAACCGATTTGCTCTGGGAGCATTGTCGCCCCCTTTGCGAAAGGACGTCGCTCGTACACCGTGGAAGCGCGGTCACAGCACGCGGAAGAGCAGGGCCTTGAGGTAGCGATCTTCGGGGAAGCCAGGGAGCCAGGGGTGGTCGAGACTGGGGCCGAAGGTGGCGATCAATTGGGCGGCGCGGCCCGCGCGCAGGAGTCCCTGGCGCACGGTGGCTTCGAACTCGGCGGCATCGACGGCGCCAGAGCAGGAACAGGTCAGCAGCAGACCTTCGGGGCTGGTGACGCGCGCGGCGTGGGTGTTGAGCGTCTCATAGCCGTGGAGCGCGTGTTCTTTCATGCCGATGTTTTTGGCAAAGGCCGGAGGGTCGACCACCACGACGTCGAAACGCTGATCGGTCGCGGCGAGTTCGGGGAGGTAGCGGGAGACGTCACTGTCGAGGAAGACGTGGGCATCGAGATCATGGCCGTTGAGGGCGAAGTTGCGCCGCGCGAGATCGAGGGCGGGGGCCGAGGCGTCGACGTTCACCGTGCGCAAGGCTGGATTGTGCGCCAGCGCCGCGAGCGCGAAGCCGCCTGAGTAGGAGAAGCAGTTGAGCAGCGAGGTCGCGTTGCGGGCAAGGTCAGCGACAAGCCGCCGCTTCTCGCGTTGGTCGAGGAAGAATCCGGTCTTCTGGCCGCCCCAGGGATCGACGATGTAGCGCACGCCGTATTCGTCGATCTCAACGGTTTCGGGGACGGCTCCCCACGCGACGCTCGCACCGCCCATCGGCACGCCCTCGCGCTGGCGCACGCGGACATCATCGCGCGCGAGAATGCCGTCGGGTTCGAGCACACGGCGCAGCGCCTCGAGGATCATCGCGCGCTGGCGCTCGACGCCGGCGGTATGGAACTGCGCCACGAGCACGCGGTCGAAGCGATCGACGATCAAGCCTGGGAGGAAGTCGGCTTCGGCGTTGACGACGCGATAGGCGTTGAGGTCCGCGGAGAGAAGCGCGCGGAGCCGAACGGCACGTTTGAGGCGACGTAGATAGAAGTCTTCGTCGATCGCTTCCTCGGAGTCGCGGGTGAAGGCGCGGAAGGCGAGGCTATTCTTGGCATTGAGGTGGCCACGCGCAACCCACTCGCCGCCGTTGGCCACCACGTCGACAACGGAGCCAGCGGGGAGGTCGGCGGGAAGCTGTTCGAAGGCCCCAGAAAAGAGCCAGGGATGCCCCGCCTTCACGGCGTAGTCGCGTCCTGGGCGCAGGCGCACTACCGGATACTCTGTCGCCGCCATGCGTCCGCATCCTTCCTGGGTACACTTCGTTGGTAGACGCGGCAGTATAGCACGTGGACCGGTGTACCTGCGTCGTGAGGCGAGACTCCTAGACGGCATGGCGCGGAGTTGGGACGCATGCGGCACCTCAGCGGAGCGCGGCAATGATGTGCGTGAGGCGCGCGTGCAGCTCCGCGTAGTGGGCGCTGGCCTCGGCGTGTGGCTCGAAAACGCGCGTGGCCTCGGTGTGCGGTGGCGAGCCTTCCGCGAGCGCGGAGATCAGGCCAGTGGAGGCGGCGGCGAGGAGGGCCGCGCCACGTGCCGAGGCATCGGCCGACGCGGCAACTTCGACCGGCACGCCAAAGACATCCGCTTGCACCTGCGCCCAGAGCGGAGCACGGTTGACGCCGCCGGCCAGGCGGATGCGCTCGATGGTGATGCCGAGTTCGCGCGCGGCCACCAACCCGTCGCGTAGCGACAACGCCACGCCTTCGACGGCTGCGCGTGTCAGTGTCGCCCTGGTGTGCTCGGGGCGCAGGCCGACGAACGCGCCAGCGACGGAGGTGTCGGCATCTGGCAGGCGCACGCCGTTGAGGTGTGGGACGAAGAGTAACCCGCGCGCGCCCACCGGCTCGCTCGCGGCCTCTTCTAGCAGCACGTCGAGGGCGCGATCTGTCGCTTGTGCGGGCAGCAGGATGCTCGCAAGCCAGGCGAGGGCGGAGCCACCAGCAAGGATCGCGGACATGAGATACCAGCGACGCGGCATGACGTGGCAGAGGGTTTGCATGCGCCCAAGGGGGTCGATCAGCGGATTGGTCGCCACGACGGAGAATTGTCCGGCGGTACCGAGCGTCGCAAGAGCAGACGCGGCGTCGGACGGGTCGCCGAGGAGTCCCATGCCGAGGGCGGCGCAGGCAGCGTCTCCGCCGCCGGCGGCCACGGGTATTCCAGGTCGCAGTCCGAGCTGGCGGGCGGCATCTGCCGTCAAGACGCCAGTGCGCTTCGCTGACTCGACGATGCGAGGCAGAAGGTCCACGGGAATCTCCAGCGCATCGAGGAGTTCGCTGGACCAGCCGCGAGTGGTGATATCGCAGAGCAGCGTGCCGCTGGCATCGCTGGGGTCGGTGGCGTAGTCGCCGGTCATGCGCCAGCGCAGGTAATCTTTGGGGAGCACGAGGTGCCGCGCGGCGGCATAGCACGCCGGCTGATGGGCGCGGAGCCAGAGCAGCTTGGCGGCGGTGGCGCTGGTATGGCTGGCGCCGCCGGTGATCGCCCGCAAGCGCGCGTTGCCGATCTGCTCGGTGATCTGGCGCGCCTCGGCGCTGCAACGCGCGTCTGCCCAGGTATGGCAGGGCGCAATGGGCGCGCCGTCGCTATCGAGCAAGAGCAGACCGTGCATCTGACCGCTGAGCCCGACCGAAGCGATGCGATCGAGGCGAACGCCGCGCGCTGCGAGATCGGCAAGCGCGCCCGTCGCGGCGCGCCACCACTCTTCGGGCTGCTGCTCGGCGCGACCCGGAGAGGGGCGCTCCAAGGGGTAGCCGCGCGACGCGGTGGCAACGACGCGGGCCGAGGCATCGATCACCAGCGCTTTGAGGCTCGACGTGCCGAGATCGAGGCCAAGGGCGAAGTCCTGTGCTGGCGCGCTCATGGCGATGGTGGCTGCGGGGCGGCGCCGAAGGTGAAGCGCAGATCGGTCGAGAGCGACGCGACGAAGGTAACGGTCTTCTTGCCCTCGGAGGCGACATGCGGCGCGGGATGCAGGATCACCTTCGCCTGGTACTCGGTGCCGCCCTGCCGCTGGATCAGTTCGGTGTAGGGCACGGCGCCGGCAGCTACCTTCGCTGACGATGAGGGCGCGACGCCCGGAACGTACCAGGAGAGCTGCAACGTGGCGGTGCAGCCGAGCGGGACGACGATGTTGCCGCCCCACATCGTCAGGTTCGGCACGTCGCTCTTGGTGGCCGTCGGGCCGCCGAGCTTCATCATCGGCGGGTCTTTATCGTTGCCGAGCAACGTATATGTGCGCGTCCCCGGAGTGTAGCTGCCACTCGGACAGTTGAGATACCCAGGATACGGGTTGCCCTTGCACGTGGAAGACGTGCATTGCTGCGTCGTGCTCTGGAAACCCCAAGCGCTCTTGAGTTGCGCCTGTTTTGGGGCGTAGATGCGCACGTAATCCCAGTACGTTACAAAGTCTTTGTAGATGATGTTCGCGACGTAGTTCGTCACGGTGATCGTGAGGTTGTGCGTGGCGCCGCCTTTGTCGTCGAGGGTGACGTCGTCTTGCTCGAGCGAACTGATGTGATCGTTGATCTTGCCCGCCGACCAGTTCGTGTGTACGACGGTGAAACCGTCCGTGCCAGACTGCGTGCTGAGGGCGCCGCCCGCCGAGTGGTGGAGGAGCAGGTCTTCGAGTTTCTGGTCGGTGACGTAGAACTGGATGTCGTGCGCTTGCATGTCTTTGAACGCCTGCTTCGCCACTGGGACGAGCGCCTTGAGACTGAGGCCGCGCAGACGCGCCTCAAGCGCGGTCGCCAGCGTCTGCGCGAACTCGTGGCGAGCGTTGGCGATCGTGCCATCCTTTGGGAAGAGCTTGAGATTCTCGGCCTCGCCGGCGGGGTTAAGCTGGTAGTAATGGATCAAGTCGGCGAGATTGGCCGCCGTCACGCTGACGTTGTACACCGGGACGGTGATTGGCCCAGTGGCAAGCAGCACATGCGCGATGGCGGTGGAGTCGAACTGGATCAGTCCATCGGTTTTGCCGCCACCGAGATTCTTGAAATAGGCATTGGTCGCCTCGCTTTTGAAGACGCCCATCACCAGTTTGGCATCGGTCGGAAAGTCGGCATTGAGGTTGGCGTCGCGGAGGCCCCAATTGGCGATGGGCCACCACGAGTACGTAGATGGTGGACGGCGCCCGTTCGTCCAATCATTGCTGAAGCCGCCGAACTGCGGCTCTCGATAGTCGAGATTGTCGACCGGCAGGAGCGAAAACGCGCCGATTTTGCCGTTCTGGACGGTGAGGATGCCATATTGACCGCTGAAGCCGCCGGTCGCGCGAAGCTCTGTGCTGTCTAGCTCTTGAACGAGGAAATGGCGGGGGCCATCGACGCCGAGGAGCCAACCCAATCGGCTGGATCAGCCCGTCGGCCTGTTGCAGGTAGGACTGCGCCTTCGGCAACTCGCCGATGAGCTGCGTGTATTCGGTTTTCTGCGCGGCGCAGATCGGCAAATTGGCGACGCTGACGGAGGCCACCTGCGTCTGTACGTCCGCCAGGCGCTTCACTGAGTCGTCCATCGCCTTCTGGAGACTCGTCACGTCGGCCTGGGTCAGTAGCGACTGTCCGCCGAGGTTCGCGCCGTGGAGCCGGGTGAGCAGGGGCAACGCCGCGCTCGAAAGCTCCACACCCATCGCCGAGATGTCGTAGCCCGCATTCGCCAGGCCACGTGCCGTGGAGAAATCGTTGGAGAAGTTGGAGAGATTGCCGGCGATGCTCAAGATCCAGTCGGGATGGTCGAGGCGACCCTGCAATTGCTGGAAGCTGGCTTGCGCGGCGACAAGCTCAGCTTGCGCTTTCTGTATCGTTGTGGCATCGGGCAGGTTGCCGGAGAGCAGCGAGCTTATGGAAAATCCGCTGGTGGTCGAGCCTGAGGTGGGGGTGGCGGAAGGAGTCGGCGTGGCGCAACTACTCGTGGCGGTGCCCGTGACTTGCACGCCTTCGAGGATGTCTTTGGCGCTCAACAGGTGGCGGACGCCGGTGAGACCGAGCGCCTTGATCTCGTCGTAGTCGCGCAGGCCGCTGACCGCTGCGACCACACCGGGGATGGCGATCGCCACTAAGACGGCAAAGACGACGACGAGCAGGATCAGTCGACGACGCCAACTCTTACGGCGCTGATGTTGAGCGGGTCGCGTGTAGGGTGCGCTTGCCAGCGCTAGACGCGCTTCGCTCGGCAACGACTCCATACGGTTGCGGCGCGGGAGCGTCGGCGCGCCACCATCGGGACGTGGCTCGAACGCGTCGTCAGGCCCGGCGGAGTAGTACTGCTCGTCGATATCCGATTGGTTCCGCGGAAGTTCGTCCAACTCCCAGTCGGAATGTCCTTCCATGCACACGTCCCCCGCCTCGTACATCCACAACCTGATGCGCAACGCCTAACAAGCGTCTCTGGAACACTCCGTGGACAAGCTAGCATTTGGTGACATGGGTACGGTTGGCTCGTACGCCGTCACCAGATGTGATGCCGCCACAGAGTATGTACGAGAGACCTCACCACTCTACGCAAACTTCAGCCAAATGTCAGCGGCGCTCTCGCCAATGAGACGACGCATGCATGCAGTCACTGGTTCCCACGAGCGAAGACTGCGCATTTTTCGCGCCTAGTTCAAGCAGAGGTTCATCCCACTCAAATCCTCGAAGCAGCCGCCATCGCGCGTTAGAATCACCGCTTTGTGAATGTTCGAGAATTGCGTCAACGTGGCACTGAGCTCGGCTTTCATCTGCCCGCCAGCGACCTCGCCGGGAACATTGACGATCCGGCAGAACTTGAAGGTGGCGGTGTTGGTCTCGGGAGTGGTCCCTTTCATGTTCAGCGTGATGGTGAAGTCCGGCCCGCCGCAATTCGACGCGCCGGAGAGCGTCCCCTGGAATGGCGTGAAGTAGCCCGCCGCCGTCTCGGAAGCAGACGGCCCGGCGAGCAACTGCTGCGACGCATAGGTCGCCACGGCCAGGCTGGGCGCCGTGCGAGCGACGGCGAATACCAGGTCTGGATTGTTGTCGGAGTCTGGGTGCTTCGAGAAGTAGACCTTTACCGGGTAGCTGGCGGTGGTGGCGGTTGGCGCGGTCGTCGCCGTCGCGACAGTCGTCGCCGTTGCCGAGCTAGTGGCCGAGGCCGTCACCGATGTGCTCGTGGACGAGCTACAACCCGCGACGAACAAGATGGCCGCGCCGACGAGTAGAGACGCCACGCCGCGCGTCAAGCGTCCGCGCGACACGGGCATTGTCATCATCGCATACTCCCCCAAGAAGTGAGCGATATTCACGCTTACGGCAAGCGCGCCGAAACCGCTCGGCTGGTTGGCACGGCCAGCTCGCGCGGCGCTGTTCTGAGTATAGAGGGGCGCGGCGGCTGAGATGTATCACGTACCTCACATTTCCGCACGGCAGCAGTGGTCAGCGAGAAGGCACGTCCGTTGTCGCGAGTGAGGGCAGTGCGAGCATCAGCACCTCGAAGGTCAGCCGGGGGTTGGCATTGGCGTCGAAACCCGCCTGCGCCGAGAGCATCTCGCGCAGGAACGCCTCAGCGCGCCGCGGGCCGAGTATGCGCCCTTGCCGCAGGGCCTCGGCGCGGAGCTCGCCAGCCGACGTCAGGTGCGTCGCGCCGCACGCGGCCAGGGTGACGTCGCGCCACCAGAGTATCCAAAGCGCGAGGGTGGCACGCGCGGTCTCGACATCGGAGGCCAGCGCGCCCGCCTGCCGCAGGCGCAGGTCGCGTGACGCGGTGGTCAGACCCGCCAACTGGTCGAGCGTTTGCACACGCTCCTCGGCTAACTCCGGCTGCCGCAGCGCGCGCAGCGCCCAGCCGAGGCGACCCTGGGCGAGCGAGGAGAGGAGCTGTGCATCATCTTCGGAGGCGTGCCAGCGGTGTTGGAGCGCCGCGGCCAGTTCGTCCGTTGGCAGTGGCTGCATCGGCAGCATCTGGCAGCGCGAGATGACCGTCGGCAAGAGCGCCTCCGGCTCGGAGGTTGTGAGCACGATGACGACGCCTGGGGGCGGCTCTTCCAATGTCTTGAGCAGGGCATTAACGGTGCTGGCCGTCATGCGCTCGACCCTCGGCACGACAAAAACGCGCCAGGCTCCGGCGCTCGGCGCCTGGTTTGCCATGCGTACGACGGTCTCACGGACGGCATCCACTCCCAGGAGCCGCTTGCCCTCCTCAGGCTCTACCAGCGTCACATCGGGATAATTGCCGTGCGCGACGCGCAGGCAGGCGGTGCACGCGCCGCACGGCTTCTCGGTGGACGGCGTTTTCGCCTCACAGACTAACAGCCGCGCAAAGTCGAGCGCCAAGGTGGTTTTGCCGATGTTCTCAGGGCCGGCGAGGAGATAGGCATGATGTACCTGACCACGGTCGTAGGCGCTGGCGAGCCGCTGCCAGGTCTGCGCGTGGCCGACCGTTTCTCGCATCAGAGTCATCTCCGCTCGCAACACACGCAGTTCACCGCCGCCACGCCGCTCGACGTTGGCACGCTCCGCTACACCCATGATACATTCTGCGCAAGGTTTCCCGCTCCGCTGACCGGGCAAGCAGAGCACTCGCGCCCTGGTCGACGGCAGAGGCGACGCGGGTGGGCGGAAAATTCGCTGGAGTAGGAGCACGGCATGACAGATGAACTGTTCGTGGTGCCGCTATTCCCGCTGAACGTGGTCCTGTTTCCCGGCATGGCGCTGCCATTGCACATCTTCGAGCCACGCTACCGCGAGATGACCGCCGACTGCCTGGCTGACCAGGCGCCATTCGGGATTCTGCTGGCCTCGACAGATGTGGACGGAGCGCACGAAGCGACCGCCAGGATCGGCACCTTCGCACGCATCGCGGACTATGAACGCTTGCCCGACGGCTGCTATAACTTGCTGGCGATGGGGACGCAGCGGTTCGAGCTTGCCGAACTGCGCAGTGATAAGTCGTATCTCACCGGCATGGTGCGACCCGTACGCGACATTGAGGAGCGCGACGTCGCCGCACGCCCGCTGATGCACGCGGCGCGCGAGGCGCTACGCACGTACCTGCAATTGGTGATGACGTTGATCGGCGGCGAAGAGCGTCACATCGAGATTCCCGAGGATGCGCGTGAACTCTCGTTCCTGATCGGCATGTGCCTCACCGACGACGAGGACAAACAGCACCTGCTTGAGATCACCTCGATCGTGGAGCGGCTGCGCCGCGGTACGCAGGTGCTGCGCGAGGAATCGCACGCGCTCACGCGACAACTGCAGGGCGGTGTGCTGCATCCCAAGCCGGACCGCTCCATGCTGAACTAGAGGCGCGGCGCTTGCGGCGTTCGTGCGGCGCACTGACGTTAGATCACTGCCGGATCGTAGGTGTCGAGGCGCCAGCCGCCGCGAGCGTAGATCAGCGATGCCGAGCCGTTGGCGACGTTCGTTTCGCCGCGCGTCAGTGTGAACCGTGCGGAGGCTTGCTCGCCAGACGCGGCGACGCTGACGGCGCATTGGGTGACGTTGCCGGAGGCGATGTCGAGCTGGCGCTGGCTTGCGGCGAACTGCGCCTGGGTGCCTTCCGCCTGTTTCGTCGTGGAGAGCAGCCCGTAGAGCGTCGCGTAGTCTTGCCGGACGAGGTACGTACAGATCTGCTGTGCGGTCGTGTCCGGCGCGGGGGGCATTGGCTGCGCGCCGCTGTGCAGCAGCGTCAGCGTCAGGGCGCCGATCAAACAGATGGCCAGACCGAAGACCGCGCCCAGCAGCAGAGGGACACGGCCCAACGGCCCCAGCCAGCGCGGCGGACCCCACCCGTCGCGGGGCGGCGTCGGATTTTCAATGCGCCGTCGCGCTGCAGTTCGCTCGTCCATGCGCCTACTATCCTCATCGACTCGCGGACGCCCCAGTATAGTCAGCCGGGCCGCGGCGACACAACGCGGCCAACCCAAACGGCGCCGTGGACTATTGCCCGCGCGCTCAGCAGCATGGTACGCTCCCTGCGATTGCGCGGGCGGGCCACTTTCATGCCGATCTCCCTCACGGAAATGGACTGTCGATGGCCGTAATGAGTGGCGCGGGCGACGTGACCTTCAGCCGCGAGCCAGGCGCGCGTGGAGACACGCTGCGACTGCACGCGGCAAACCTCGTGGTGACGTGGGATGCGGAGGGCCAACTGACCCTTTCGCTTCGCGACGACGCGAGCACGCGGGTCAGCGGCGGCATGCTGATCGAGCCCACCCTGGCCACCACGCGGCGGGCGGGTGTCTCTGGTCCGTTGCGCCTGGCGGCCGCGGACGCGCTGCCAGAACCCACACCATTCGCGGATGCACAAGGGACGGGACTTACCGTGTCGCGAGGCTTTCACGCCGAGGCGCTGGGCATTGCGGCAGAGGTGGACCTGCGCGTGTTTGCGCACCAGGACGCCGTGGCACTGCGCGTCACCCTGCGGAACAGCGGTGCCGAAGCGGTGGACTTGCAGCGGGCGTTTCCTTTCGTCAGCGGTGCATGGTGGGCGCGCGACACATTGCGGCTCGCCGGTCGCGCGGGACGATTTTCGGTCTACAAAAACGGGTGGCAATCGTGGAGCTACGCGGGTGGATTGCCGCCAGAGAAACGGGACCCGCGACCGCGCGTGCACACGATGGTCGCATGGCATAGTCCCGGTGGCGCGCAGCCGGCGCAGCCCTATACGGGCGTCGTCGACGTGGTCAGCGAAGAGATGGGTATGCTCGGCGCCAGTGGACTGCCCAGCGCGCTGCTGACAGGATTCCTCTCTGCCTCCACCTGGTTGGGACAGGTGTATTACCAGCGACGCGAGGGCGCGCTCGCCGCCGTCGTCTTGCTGGATGGCATTCGCCTGGAGCCAGACGAAACGCTCAGTTTGCCGCCGCTGTGGCTGGCGCTTGGCGCACAGACGGCGCTGCCGTGCGCCTATGCCGAGGCCGTCGCCGCTGAACTCGGCAGGCGCCCGCGCCAGGACGCTCCCACCGGCTGGTGTAGCTGGTACTACTACTTCAGTGAGGTGAGCGAGGCGGGTATCGTCGAGAATCTTGCGGCGCTGGGTTCGCTGGAGAAGACCGCGCCGGTGGAGCTGGTGCAGATCGACGATGGCTATCAGACCGCGATTGGCGACTGGCTGAGCGTTAATGCCAAGTTCCCCTCCGGTATGGCCGCGCTGGCGACGCATATCCGCCGCGCTGGCTACCGACCTGGCATCTGGCTGGCGCCGTTTACCGTCGCCGCGACGAGCCTCGTCGCCAGCGAGCACCCCGAGTGGCTGGTGCGCGCGGACAACGGCAAGCCAGCGTTCGCCGGCCACAACTGGAGCGCGGATCTCCACGCGCTCGACACCTCGCACCCGGGCGCACGCGCATGGTTGCGCAGCGTCTTCACCACGATCGTCCGTGAGTGGGGCTATGACTACCTCAAGCTCGACTTCCTCGCCTGCGCCGCGATTGAAGGCACGCGCTACGACCCGCGTGCCACGCGCGCCAGCGCCCTCCGCGATGGCCTCGCCCTCATTCGCGAGGTGGTGGGAGATGACGTCTATCTTCTGGGGTGCGGCGCCCCGTTGCTCAATGCGGTGGGCATAGTGGATGCCATGCGCATCGGACCGGATAGCGCACCGTATTGGTCACCACGGTACGAAGGTCTGCCCGTGCCGTTCAGTGAGGCGCACGCCTTGCCGACGATGGAAGGTGCGCTGCGCAACACACTCACTCGCGCATGGATGAGCCCGACGTTCTGGACCAATGACCCCGACTGCTTGCTGGTCCGCGAACTGCGGTCTGAGTTGACGCTTGACGAGGTACGCGCCTTTGCCACGGCGGTGGGCCTCAGCGGCGGCATGGTCGTCGTCTCCGATCGCCTGACGGATCTGCCGCCTGAGCGCCTCGAAGTCGTCTCGCGGCTGCTGCCGCCGCTGGCGGAGCGCGCACTGCCGGACGATTATTTCAGCTTCGGCATCCCGCAGCGCGCCAGCATGACGCTAGCGGGCGCGGCGGGCGTGGTGCATCTCGTCGGAGTGTTCAATGGCTCGCCCCGAGACCGCGATGTATCGATCGCGTGGGACGCGTTGGGTTTGCCGCAGGGAACGTATCATGCGACGGAGTTTTGGACGGGCCGGTATCTCGGCGCTTCGCCCACAGGGCAGAACCTGCACGTCACGCCGCACGGAGCCGCGCTATTGGCGCTGCGCCCCATGTCGACGGAGCCGACGCTGCTCTCCACCAGTTTCCACATTTCGCAGGGAGCCCACGACGTGACCGAGTGGCGCTATGATCTGGGTGAGCGCGCATTGCGATGGCACTCGAAGTTGGGCCGAAACGCACGCGGCACATTCTCGATCTGGTTCCCCGCGGGACTTTCGCCGTTGCGCGCCGAATGTACCACGGGGACCGCGAGCTGGCGCCGCGAGCCGACGGGCGAGATCGTAGTGACGGCTGACGTGCGCGGCGAGGCAGACTTTGTGCTGTTTCTCGAAGGCGGCAACTGACTGGCGCAGCGCTGGCGTCGAGCGGTACCTTGGCCACTGCGCGTCGGGTATGCGGGCTAGCCAGGCGCGAGCACCGACGAGTAGTAGAAGGAGCATCAGGATGATTGTGAGTATGTTTCACGTCAGCGTACCGGAGCAGGCAGTCGCGCGCTTCGAGCAGAGTTGGCAGCAGCGTGCGGGCCGTGTGGACTCAATGCCGGGCTTCCGCGGGCTTGAAGTGTTGCGCGACGGCACGGAGGCCGGTCACTACATCGTGTTGACGCATTGGGAGACGCGTGAGGATTTCGAAGGCTGGGCCAACAGTCCAGAGTTCGTCGCCGGACACGCGCACTCGGGGCAATCGGGCGCGCAGGGCGGTGGCGTCTCGTTCTATGAGGTCGTGCCGTCGTAGCGCTCGCTCAGCGCGCCTCGGCCAGTGTCTGTGGCGTGCGGAGCAGTTCGCGCGCCAGATCGCCGACGAGGTCGAAGCGGCCATACGAAGGCGCGAGGTAGCAGCCCTGGATCAGGCCGCGCGCGCGCGCCGCGAGGATTACCTCGCGCGCCAGTTGGATGCCCACTTCGCGCCCACGGTCGCCGGCCTCGCGCATACGCTCGCGCACCTCGTCGGGAACGGCGATGCCAGGCACCTCATTATGCAGATATTCGGCGTGTTTCGAGCTGTGCAGCGGCATTACGCCGAGGAGCATCGGCACGTCCACCGGACCGAAGGTCGCACGGAAGCGCTCAAGGGGCTCGATGCTGTAGATCGGCTGCGTCATGATGTACTGCGCGCCAGCGTCGAGCTTGTGGCGCAGGCGGTGTAGCTCAAGCTCGGTCTCGGTCAGCTGGACGTGTTCGTCGCCTTCTTCACCGGCGGCGCCCGCGAGATCGCCGACCAGCTTGCGTCGCGCCTGTTCGCGGGCGAGATTGATCGGCTCATCTTCCATGTTGAGGTTTAGCGCGGCACCGATGTGGAAGCTCGCCGGCATGCCCAGCGATGCGCCGGCGGCGTCGCGTCCCTCGTTCATGTCGCGCAGAATGCCGATCAGTCCCACCGAATCCACGTCCCAGACGCCGGTGAGGTTTGGATAGTTGCCGACGCGCACGGGATCGCCGGTCAGCGCGAGGATGTTGTGGACGCCGAGCGCGTGCGCGCCGAGGAGATCGGCCTGGATCGCCATCAGGTTGCGGTCGCGCGTGGTGAAGTGGATGATCGTCTCGAGATCGAGCTGCTCTTGCAGCAATCGCGCGAGGGACATGCTACTCATGCGGACGCGCGCCATCGGGCTATCGGCGATATTGATGAATTCGACGCCGATCTCGCGCAGATATGCCGCGCCGTCGAGAATCTTGGTGGGGTTGAGTCCCTTCGGTGGATCGAGCTCGACGCAGACGGCAAACTCCCCGGCACGGAGCGCGCGTTGGAGCCGCGTGGCCGACTGACCCTCAGCCGCTGCCTCGATCTGGGACTCGCGTGCGGTGATCTCCGAGAGCGGACTGCGCGGAGCAGCGACTGCCGTGAACGTCCGCTGCGTTTGCGCCGGCAGGTATTCGGTCAGCGCCCCGCGCATCGCCTCGATATGCGACGGAGTGGTGCCGCAGCAGCCACCGATGATCCGAGCGCCCGCCGTGGCGAATCGCTGGGCGTAGTCGGCGAAGTAGCGCGGGGTGGAGTAGTAGAGGAAGCGATTCTCGACGCGGGTCGGCAGGCCGGCATTCGGTTGGACGGAGAGGTAGATCTCATGCTGGCTGCCGGCGTCGCCTGAGGCGAGCGCGTCGCGCATCTCTTCGAGGGCGTCGAGCGTGCCCGCGGGACCGATGCTACAGTTGACGCCAAGCACGTCCACCTGTAGCTGCGCCAGGCTCAGCGCGGCGGCAGCGGGCGTCGTACCGGAGAGCATTTGGCCGTCCTCACCGAACGTCACCTGGGCCACCAACGGCACGCTGCCGACCGCACGCGCGGCCAGCACCGCCTGGCGCAGTTCGATAACGTTGGCAAATGTTTCAAGTATCAGCAGATCGACGCCACGCTCTACGAGGGCCTCGATCTGTTCGCGGAAGGCATCGCGGAGCGCCACCAGTCGCGGATCGTCGTCATTGGCCTGGGGGATGTTCAGTTGTCCGGTGGGCCCAACCGCGCCGGCGACGAAGACCTCCTGCCCCGCCACGTCGCGCGCCTCGCGTGCTAACTCCGTCGCGCGACGGTTGATCAGCCGGGTCTTCTCGGCCAGGCCATAGCCAGCGAGCTTCACGGCATTTGCGCCGAAGGTGTTCGTCTCGATAATCTGCGCTCCGGCGCGGATATAGTCGCGGTGCACCTCTTGCACCAAGCCGGGATCGGTCAGCACCAGTTCGTCGAAGCAGCGCCCGTGGACGATGCTTTCGGGCGCGCGCGCATAGAGCACCGTACCCATTGCCCCGTCGCAGAGTAGTGGACCCTGGCGCAGGCGTTCGAGGAACGGTTCGCTCATGTGGATGGCTCCTTGGTGGCGGATAGGGAACTGCGAGACACGCGGGTTGCATGACGACTTTGGGCGCTTGGACCCATGCTGATGTTTCAGCAACCGCTATGGTTCGCGGTGGTGCAGCCATTATAGCAGGCCACGCCGCCTGTCGCGCTTGCTCTGGCGCAACTCTGAGCGTTCGACACGCCATCTTAAGCGGGCGCAACCGCGCGGGCTTGTCGTCTGGCCCGGAGCCAGCGATACTTTTCGGAATGTGCGGCGATGAAGCGGTGCATGGTGGGGATTGGCGGACGAGGCGAGTGGGAAGCGAGGGCAGTCACGCATGTAGGGGTAACTGACGTCGCGCACGTCGCTTGACGGTCCCTGAGCGGCATGCCTATACTGCTCTGGCTCTTGAAGGGCACTCGCGGGGTGTAGCGCAGTCGGTCAGCGCGCATGGTTTGGGACCATGAGGTCGCCGGTTCGAATCCGGCCACCCCGACCATACTCTGTTTGCCAGCTTTTCGTACGTTTGTCAAATTGTATCAATACCGGGCCTTGGAACTTGGAAGCAATACGACTGCAATAGGATTGCACGTCAACGTGCGGAGCTAAGTGCGACTGCGTATTGGTCTGATCCACCAGGCAGTTCGTGGGATGCAGCAGTCGATGTCGCGGACCAGCCGGCGGGGAGGTGGAGTGTGAAGCCGAGGTGCGTGTCTCAGAAGATGGTAAGAGCAAGGTTGGCCGAGATGGAAGGCGCCGCATATACGCTGCCCGAGACTCCTGAGACTAAGGACAGTGCGGCGATCAAAGCGATGACAGTCCAAGCGAGGAGGAGTTGACGGCGCATACGGATGCATCACCCCTTCCTGTGGAGTACCTGCATCAGCGCTTCGGGCAGGAGCAACAGGGCGCGGCCTTTGACATTACGTGCGTCTGTCTCCAGCCGTACGGCACCCAATCTCATCGACCAGGCGTCACCCCTCGTCAGTACGCTCATCGCTTGCCTCAGTCCTCAAGTATGGAGGCAACCACTCAGGAGGCGCGGTGCGCGCCGATGTCGCAGCATGCCGCACCGAGGGCAGCGAAGACGCAGATGTACCCCACGGTCTCTATCGTGATGCCGAGCACAATGATGGGTGTGCCCACATGGGGCAGCGTGTTTGTGAGCGCCTCTGTGCCGAACATCCCCAACGGGATGCAGAAGCCCGTCAACGCGCCTGAGACGGCGCCAGTAGCGAAAAGGGCTCGCGAGGTGGCGCCCCGGCGTGATGCCCTTCGCCCCACCTCGAACCAAACGTACAGCGCGACGCCGTACAGGATGATGGCCGGCACCGAAAAGCCCCCGACGACGAGGTTGCCATTCAGCAACCCAGTGATGGTGCCCGCCGCCAGCCCGATCATGCAGGTGAGAGGGGCCAGACGATAGCTCAAAAACGCACTCCATCCTAGCAGGTGCCTTGTAGGGCCGAAACGATTGAGTTCGGGATTTCCTGGTCGGAACCCACCGACCTTGTCTGGCAGGTAGGAGGTAGGCAGTGGCCACGATAGGCCTACCGAATTGCATTGGCGAGTCTCGATCAACTTGGCAGACATCGAGCATCACAACGCATGAGGCGATGAGACCAGCCGAGAACAGCAATCACGGCGTCTTGAGAGAAATTGCTGGAAGAAGACCTGTGTGCGATGTGGAAGGTCCCATCACCCTTGCGCCAGTTGAGTCCCTACGTAGTCGACCCAAGCTCAAACTAGCATAGGTCTATCAGTCCAACAGCCATTGACTTACGTCGCGCAGCTCGTCTGGAGGCACGCGAGGGATGGTGGCTGAGCTCTACCACGAGTTGGTCGAGGAAGTAACTACGAGTTTGCTGCTGGCGACAGAAAGGGCGGCGCACTGATGCTTGCTACCGCTATCTTGATCATTGTCGTGCTGGCCTTCGCCTGGAACCTCGGCGTCCACTACACCGGCGCGGTCATGGGCATGCCATTCGCGGCGCGCTCCATCGCCGAACGGCCGGCCCTCATCCTGATCGGAATCCTCACCATTCTCGGCGCGACCTTCGCCAGCGGAGCTGTCGAGACGACGGTCGGCCAGCACATTATCAGCGACCAGGTGGTCCACGTGCCCGACGCCATTGTCATCGTCCTCGCGGCCGGGGCGCTCACCATGCTCTACAACTACTGGAGGGTGCCGACCTCGACGATTCAGATCCTTGTCTTCTGTGTCGTGGGAACGGGCCTGGCCGGACATATCCCCATTCACTGGGACACGATTGGCAAGCTTGCCATCGTCTGGGTGTGCGCGCCGCTCGTCGCGTTCGGGCTCGGCTTCGCCTTTACGCGGCTGCTCGACCTTCTCATTCCGCCGGCGGCGGCCCAGGCCGAAGCCCACGCCCAGTTGGCAGTGGCGAGGGGAGTATCACGTGCAGCGAGCCCGCTCGCGCGCTGGTTCCCCGGTGTCGCGCTGGCCCGCCAGCTGCCGCCACAGGTCCGCTCCGCTGCCATATCTACGGCGCGTGGCTCGGCGACGCTGACGCTCGCGGCGCTGCGGTGGTTGCCCCTGTTGCTGGTCGCGGTTGGCATGTTTGCCTCGTTCGTACTCGGCGCCAACGATGTGTCGAACGCGACCGGCGCCTTTATCCTGACGCACCTCTTTCCGCTCATGCTGGCTGGCCTCATCGGTGGAGTGGCAATGGCGATCGGGGCGCTCACCTGGGGCCGGCGCATCCTGCTTACCGTCGCCTTCGATGTCGTGAAGATGGACTTGACCATGGCCAGCGCGGCGCAGGGAGTGCAGGCACTGGTGGTCATCGTGGCGGTGTCATTTGGCTTCTTCACCTCGATGAACCAGGCGCTGATCGGGGCCATGGCCGGTACCGGGTTTGCTCGCGGTCGCGAGACGGTGCAGCGCAAGCAGATTCTGGGGATCTTACGCGGCTGGGCGATCGGACCACTGTCGGGTTTGGCGCTGGCGTTCGCGCTCGAGTGGCTGGTGCGGCTTGTTGTCCACTAGCGAGTTCGTATCAGCAGGGGGAGTCGCCGCTCCGTTTCGCGGTCATTCCACGACCAGCGCTTCACTCGCTGCTCCCGCAGGAAACTCTTCGCGCTCTTCACGTTGATGCCGAATTGGACAGCCTATCTGTTTCATCGCTATCCCGGTCCGGTGGGCCAGAATCAGCCGCACGACATCCCGATCGCTCAACCGATCGCGAAGGCGCCAGCATACCACAAGCAAGCACGATGGCCGCTCGTCAACTCGTGGGCCGTCCCGCAGGTAGCGCGCCAGCTCGGGGTTCAATTGGAGTCGCGTCACCCCGACCATAGTCTGTTTGCCAGCTTTTCGAGGTCTTGGTGATCCCCAGCACCAACCCGCCCTCTAGTTCCTCTCCCCCGGCCTGATGACCGCCCCAAGTAGGCTGCTCTCCCGCGGATGTGCCCGCCCACCTCCTCGCGCGACGGCGCATTCCTGTGTCGACATGTTGTCCCACTTGACAAATGTGTGGTAGGCAGGTATCCTTGCCCCCGAGAGCGATCCCGGAATCGATCCCGAACGCGATCCCGGAAGCGACCTCAATTGCGGGGTGTCGCCGAAATTCGCGCCAGGGGAGAGCGGGCAATGGCGAAGAAACTCACCATTCAGGACATCGCGCGGTTGGCGGGTGTCTCGCGTGCCACCGTCTCACGCGTCCTGAATCAGCGGCCTGATGTGGACCGCGAGACGCGCGTGCGGGTGCTGCGCGTGATCGAGGAGCACGGCTACGTTCCGAGCATGGCGGCCTCCGGCCTGGCGGCGGGGCGGACCCGGCTCGTTGGCATGCTGGTGCCCGTCTTCACCTGGCCGATCCTGGCCGATCTCGTGCGTGGCATCACCGACATGCTCAAGCAGACCTCGTATGAGTTGGTGCTCTACACCTTCAACGACGAGGACTTGCAGCGCGACCGTCGCGAGGTCGTCAACCGACTGCTCTCCTCGCAACTGACCGCCGGACTGCTCGCCGTCTATCCCGGCCCACTGCTCTCGGCCCAGCTCACCGAGCTCTATGAGCAAGGCGTTCCCGTGGTGATCATCGACGACCAGCAGGAGCAGCGCACGCCCTGGGTCCGCCCGGAGAACGAGGCGGGCGCGTACGCCGCCGTGCGGCACTTGATCCAGCTCGGGCATCGGCGCATCGCGCACATCCAGGGGCCGCGCGACTACCTCGTGACGCACGAACGGCACCGAGGCTACCTGCGCGCGCTCGCCGAGGCGAGTATCGCCTTGGACGAAGAGCTGATCCTGGAGGGCGACTTCCTGCCGCAGTCCGGCTATCTCGCCGCGCGGCGGCTCTTCGATCTTCCTGGAGAGAAGCGCCCGACCGCGATCTTCGCCGCCGCCGATCAGATGGCCTACGGCGTGATGCGCGCCGCCGAGGAATGCGGCCTCGCCGTGCCGGGCGACCTCGCGCTGGCCGGCTTCGACGACGATGCACCCTCGGCCCACGTGCTTCCGCCGCTCACCACCGTGCGGCAGCCTTCCTTCGACATGGGGCGCGAGGGCATGCGGCTGCTGCTGGCGCATCTCGTCGCGCTGGCCGATGACGACGACCTCGACGGCCTGCGCCCCGTCGATCACCGTACCGTTGCCTCTCCAGAGGTCGTCGTGTTGCCCACGACGCTGATCATCCGCAGCTCCTGCGGCGCGGGGGCATCCAGCCCCGCGAACGCTGCCAGTCCCCTTCGCCCCTCGATGGAAGCAGGCTCAGAGCCGATCCTGTGACGCATCGTCGCTCGCCCTGAAGCTGGGCACGCCGTCTGTGCCCCTCACGCTGGAGGTGTGTTGTGGTCATTCGCAGTCGCTCATCGCGCGGAACCCGGCTTGGCACCCTCGGAATCGCGGCGCTCGTCGTCCTCTCGCTGCTGCTCTCCGCCTGCGGTAGCGCGAATCAAACGAAGCGCAACGGGCCGCCGCAGCCGCTGATCATCGTGCCGAACACTGGCGGCGATCTCGTCCAGAACTTCAATCCCTTCCTCAACGGCGCGGTCAACAGCTACGGGCAGTTCGGCCCGATTTACGAGACGCTGCTCTTCTTCAATCGCGCCGACGGCAGCATCAAGCCGTGGCTCGCGCAATCGTACTCCGTCTCCAGCGACGCCTCGCAGTTCACCTTCAAGCTGCGTCCCGGCGTGACGTGGTCGGACGGCAAGCCCTTCACCTCGGCGGATGTGGCCTTTAGCCTGAACGTCATTAAGCAGTATCCGGCGGCTGATTACCTCGGCATTGCCAGCTCGATCCAGCAGGTGGCGACGCCCGACAGCAGCACCGTGATCGTCACGTTGACTTCGCCGAACAGTTCGCTCCTCTGGCTGCTGGCCGGGCAGACCTGGATAGTCGCCCAGCACGTCTGGGGCACGGTCGGTGACCCTACCAAGTATGTGGACTCGAACCCGGTCGGCACCGGGCCGTTCGTCTTCAAGTCCTTCACGCCGCAGTTGATCGACCTGATCAAGAACCCGCACTACTGGCAGCCAGGCAAACCGATCGTGCCGGAGATCCGCTTCCCCGCCTTCGACGGCAACACCACTGCCGAGCCAGCGATGGACGCCGACCAGACCGACTGGAACGGACTCTACACCCCCGACGTCCACAAGACCTTCATCCAGCGCGACCCGGCGCATAATCACTACAACTTCCCGCCGAGCGATCCGCTGATCCTCTTCATGAACCTGACGCGCTCGCCGTTCAACGATCCCGTCGTGCGGAAGGCGATCAACCTGGCGATCGACCGCAAACAGATCTCGACGGTGGGCGAGAGCGGCTACGAGCCGGTGGCGCACCCCACTGGACTGATCCTGCCGGCGAACCAGCAGTTCCTCAGCCCGACCTACGCCAACGCAGCGTTCACGGTGGACGACGGGCAGGCGTCGCAGATCCTCGCCAGCGCCGGCTACACCAAGGGGTCCGACGGCATCCTAGTAGGGCCGAACGGCAAGAAGCTCTCGTTCACCATCGATGGCGTCTCGGGCTATACCGACTGGGACACCGACTACCAAATCATCACCACCGACCTGAAGGCCATCGGCATCGAGGTCAACGTCGTGGATAATCAGCCCGACACGGTCCAGCAGGACATCGAAGAGGGCAATTACGATATGACGATCTGGTACGAGACGCCTGGCCCGACGCCGTACTACATCTATGACGCGCTCTTCGCCAGCGGCAACTCCGCGCCCATCGGCCAGACGGCCAGCGGCAACTTCGAGCGCTGGTCTGACTCGGCGACGGACGCCTTCCTCAACGAGTTCAACAGCACCTCTGATCTGGCGACGCAGCAGAAGGACATGTACGGCATCGAGCAGATCGCCGTCGAGCAGGTGCCGGTGATCTTCCTGGTGAACGAGCCGTACTGGTACGAGTACAACACACTGAAGTACGTCGGCTGGCCCGACACCGGCAACCTCTACGCCGAGCCGTCGCCGTACACCTATCCCGACGACGAGGTCGTCTTGCTGAACCTCCATCAATAGCATTCGATCGCATCCTGGGGGCGGGAAAGGTCGAGCTTGCCCCCAGGGTATCGTCACCGCAGTCGCGGGACGCAGTTCGGCCTGGGGGCCGATCGAGCAGGCTTCTTAAGAGAGGTGAAGCGTGCGCCACCTGATCCGGCGCCTGGGGTTCTATCTCGCGGCGGTCTGGGCCTCGGTGACCCTCAACTTTCTGATCCCACGCCTGACACCCGGCGACCCCGCCGCGGCGCTGCTGGCCCGCATGCACGGACGTATCTCGCCAGCGGCGCTGCACGCGCTGGAGGTCCAGTACGGCGGCAACAACGAGCCGCTCTTCACCCAGTACGTGCAATACCTCGCCAACACGCTCCACGGCGACCTTGGCACCTCGTTCACCAGTTTCGAGCCGGTCACGACGGTGATCGCGCGTGACCTGCCGTGGACGCTGATGCTCGTCGGCGTCTCGCTGATCCTCAGCTTCGTGATCGGCACTTTCCTGGGGATCGCGGTGGCGTGGTGGCGCGGCTCCAAGGCGGACACGATCCTGATGCCGGCCTTCACCTTCCTCTCCGCCATCCCCTACTTCTGGTTCGCACTGGCGCTGGTCTTCGTCTTCGGCTACACGCTCGGCTGGTTCCCCTCCTACGGCGGCTACGACATCTACGGCTATACGCCGGGCTGGGACCTCGGCTTCTTCCTTTCCGCCGCGCAGTACGCCATCCTGCCGGCCTTCACCATCATCGTCGGCTCGATCGCCGGGTGGATGCTTGGCATGCGCAACACGATGGTGAGCACGCTCTCCGAGGACTACGTCCTCATGGCCGAGGCGAAGGGACTCTCGCGCTGGCGCGTGATGACGACCTACGCCGCGCGCAACGCCATTCTGCCCAACATCACCAGCTTCGCGCTCTCGCTCGGCTTCGTCGTCAGCGGATCGCTGCTCACCGAGATCGTCTTCAACTACCCCGGCATCGGCTACGCGCTGCTGCAAGCCGTGCAGAACAAGGATTACCCCGAGATTCAAGGCCTTTTCCTCATCATCACCCTCGCCGTGCTGGCGGCGAACTTCCTCGCCGATCTCGTCTACGTCGTCCTCGATCCGCGCGTACGCAGCGAGAGGAGCTAGCCCGCGATGAGCACCTCACTGATCCCGCTGGAGTCCGCGCGCGAGCAGATCGCCGCCGGCGCACGCCTGCGGACGCTGTGGCGCATGGCGACCGCCAACACCAAGGTGACGATAGGCCTCGTTATCGTGCTCTTCTTCGTGCTGATCGCGCTCGTTGGCCCGCTCTTCGTGCGCGGCGACACCAACGCCTTCGGGTCGGACCTCAGCCTGAGTCCCTCGGCGGCGCACCCGCTCGGCACGACGAGCTATGGGCAGGATGTGCTGGCGCAGCTCGTCGTCGGCACGCGCGTCTCAGTGGCACTCGGCTTCATCACCGGCATCGTCGCCACGCTGCTCTCCGTCGTGGTCGGCCTCGTCTCGGGCTACGTCGGCGGCTGGACCGACGAGTCGCTCTCCGTCGTTTCCAACGTCTTCCTGGTGCTGCCCGCGCTGCCGCTGGCGATCGTGCTAGCGTCCTTCCTGCCGTACAAAGGGCCGCTGACCATCGGCTTCGTGCTGACGATCACCGGCTGGTCGTGGGGAGCGCGCGTGCTGCGCGCGCAGACGCTCTCGATGCGCAACCGCGAGTACGTGACGGCGGCCAAGGCGGCGGGCGAGCCGGCGTGGCGCATCATCTTCTTCGAGATCTTCCCCAATGAGATCGGCGTGGTGGTCGCCCAGTTGCTGGGCACGATCATCTACGTCATCCTGGCCGAAGCGGGGCTGGAATACCTGGGGCTTGGCGACCTGGGGAGCGTGAGTTGGGGCACGATGCTCTATTGGGCAGGCAATCAGGACGCGCTGCCGCTGGGCTACTGGTGGTGGTTCGTGCCGCCCGGCCTCTGCATCGCCTTGCTCGGTGCTGGCCTTGCCTTCATGAATTTCGGTATCGACGAGATCGCCAACCCGCGTCTGCGCACGGTCAAGGCGCCGCGCACGCCGAAGGCAGGAAGGCGGAGAATGGGGCAGCCAGATGAGTAGCACGCCATTCCGCATCATGCCGGCGCCGCTACTGGAGGTCCGCCACCTCAGCGTTGATTACCGTGCCGAGAACGGGACAGTGCATGCCCTCACCGACGTCAGCCTGACGCTGCGGCGTGGGCAGATATTGGGGCTGGCGGGCGAGAGTGGCAGTGGCAAGTCTACGCTGGGCTACGCGCTCACACGGCTGCTACGCCCACCCGCCGAGATCACCGGCGGCGACGTGATCTATCACCCGCGGGCGCGGCAACAGTCCGAGGCAGAGCCGGGCCGGGGCACATCGGCGCCTGAGGGGGTAAAGGTGCTCGCCCTCTCGGAGAAGCAGTTGCGCGCACTGCGCTGGAAGGAGCTCGCCATCGTCTTCCAGAGCGCGATGAACGCGCTCAACCCGGTGATCGACATCGGCGCGCAGATCATGGATGTCTTCCAGGCGCACCGGCCCGAGATGAGCCGCGCTGATCGGCGCGCGCGCGCCGTGGAGCTGCTGCGATTGGTAGGTATTGCGCCCGACCGCCTGCACAGCTATCCGCATGAGCTAAGCGGCGGCATGCGCCAGCGCGCGATCATCGCCATCGCCCTGGCGCTCGGCCCCGACGTGATTGTGATGGACGAGCCGACGACGGCGCTCGACGTAGTGGTGCAGCGCGAGATCCTTCTGGAGATCGCCGCGCTGCGCAAGGAGCTGGGCTTCTCGGTGATCTTCATCACGCACGACCTCTCGCTCCTACTGGAACTGGCCGACACGGTGGCGATCCTCTACGCCGGGCGCGTGGTGGAGCTGGCGGCGCGCGACGAACTGCTGCGGCATCCGCGTCACCCGTACAGCTACGGCATGCTCAACTCGTTCCCGACGATCCATGGCGAGCGCCGCGTCTTGACGGGCATTCCCGGCTCGCCGCCGGACCTGCGCGACGTGGTCTCTGCGTGCTCCTTCAACCCGCGCTGCCCGCTGGCCTTCGCGCCGTGCCGATCCGAGTTGCCCGCGCTGCGCCCCGCCACGGCACCCGATGACGAGCAGCTTGTGGCGTGCCACCTCTACGATCCGCGCCACACCTCGGCGGAGCCGCCAACCAACGCGGAGTTTGCCGCGCGCTATGCGGCAGCCTACGCGCAGGATGCGGCTGAAAGGAGCGCGCGATGACAGCCGATCCCCGCGTGGCGCCCGCGCGACAGGGCGACGCCGCCCTCGATGGCGCTGCTGATGGCTCGCCCGCGCTAGAGGCCGTCCATCTGCGCAAGTACTTCCCAGTGAGGCAGATGCGGCCTGGGGCGGCGCGGCAGGTGGTGCATGCAGTGGAGGATATGACGCTCGCGCTCTATCCGGGCCGGGCGCTGGCGCTGGTGGGCGAGAGCGGTAGCGGCAAGACGACCGTGGCGCGCATGCTGGCGCGACTCTACGAGCCGACTGCCGGGGAGATACGCTTCCAGAACGTGCCCGCGACGAGCAACCGGCGCGCAGCTGTGTCGGCCTATCGCCGCCAGGTGCAGCTCATCTTGCAGGACCCGTTCGCCTCGCTCAATCCGACGCACAGCGTGCGCTATCACCTCATCCGCCCGCTGCGCCTCCACGGCCACGTCCGCTCGCGCGAGCAGGAGACCGCCGAGGTACTGGCGCTGTTGAACAAGGTGAACCTCAGCCCGGCGGAGCAGTTCATCGCCAAGTTCCCGCATCAGCTCAGCGGCGGGCAGCGCCAGCGCGTCGCCATCGCGCGGACGCTCGCCGTGCAGCCGAGCGTCTTGCTGGCCGACGAGCCTGTCTCGATGCTGGACGTCTCGATCCGGCTGGACATGCTCAACCTGCTGCTGCGGCTGAAAGAGGCCGAACGGCTGGCCGTGCTCTTCATCACGCACGACATCGCCAGCGCGCGCTACTTCGCCGAGGAGACGCTGGTGATGTACGCCGGGCAGACGGTGGAGGGCGGCCCCAGCGACGAGGTGATCCAGCGCCCGAAGCATCCCTACACGCAACTGCTCGTCTTGGCGGCGCCCGACCCGCTGCGCCCCACTGACGCGGCATTCTGGGCGCGCGGCGAGATCCCCAGCCTGATCACGCCGCCGAGCGGTTGCCGCTTCCACCCGCGCTGCCCGCACGCCATGCCCGTCTGCCGCGAGCGCTTCCCTGGACGCACGGAGCTTGGCGGCGGCCATTGGACGCACTGCTTCCTCTACGGCGAGGGCGCCTCCACAATTGACCCGGCTCCCGAACATGCATCGGCACAACAATCCATTTAGCATAGGAGAAGACCGCGTCATGGCACGCATCAAACTGGCGTATATCGGCGGCGGCAGCACGCGCGCCGCCGGCACGATGGCCTCCTTCATCGAGCAAGGGCAGTCGTTCGACGGCTCCGAGGTCGTGCTGATCGATCTCGACGCCGAGCACCTGGCGATCGTGGAGACGCTCGCGCGGAAGATGGCCCGCGCGCGCGGGCTCGACCTGACGATCACGGCCACGACGAACCGACGCGACGGCCTGCGCGACTGCGACGCCGTGCTGACCAGCTTCCGCCCCGGCGGCTTCGAGGCGCGCTACCTGGACGAGAGCATCCCGCTCAAGCACGGCGTCATAGGGCAAGAGACGCAGGGGCCCGGCGGCTTCTTCATGGCACTACGCTCGATCCAGGTGATCAAGGGCATCGTCGAGGACGTGGAGACGGTCAGCCCCGGCGCACGGCTCTTCAACTACACCAACCCCGTCAACATCGTCTCCGAGGCGGTGACGCACCATACGGCGATCCCCACCGTCTCGCTCTGCGAGGGGCCGATCGTCACCAATCGCGAGTACGTGTCGCTGGTGGGCCTCGATCCCGACAAGCTGGATGCCGTCTCCATTGGCCTCAACCACGGTTCGTGGTCGGTACGCCACCTCTACAACGGCGCGGACGTGATGCCACTGCTGCGCGAAGGCTTCGAACGCCTGCGCGACGATCCCACGGCGCCGCGCGAGGAGATGCGCCTGCTGGAGCTTGCCTGCCGTATGGGCGCGCTGCCCAGTTCGTACTTCCAGTACTACTACTTCAAAGACGAGATCCTGGCTGAGCTGCGCGAGAAGCCAACCACTCGCGCGCAGGACATCATGGCGAGCGTGCCGGACTACTGGGCGCATTATCGCGAGCAGGCGGCACGCGACGAGCCGCAGCTCGACCCCGACCGCTCGCGCGGCGGCATCAACGAGCTGGAGCTAGGTATCGACGTGATGGATGCCATCTACAACGACCGCCGCGAGGTCTGGTACGTCAACGCGCCCAACCGCGGCTCGCTCGCCGACTTCCCGGACGATCTCGTGGTCGAGACAGTCGCCTATGTGGACCGCAACGGCGTGCGGCCGCTGGCGATGGGACGTCTGCCGCGCCACGTGCTCGGGCTGGTGCAAATGCTCGGCGAGTATCAGGCGCTGACCGCCGAGGCCGCCTGGAGCGGTACGCGGCTCGACGCCGTCCGCGCGCTGGCGAGCCACCCGCTGGTCTTCTCGCTGCACACCGCCGAGGCGCTCTACGACGAGCTGGCCGCCGCGCACCGCCAGTATCTCCCCGATCGCCTGCTGCACTGAGGGGCGTTGTCATGGATCTCCGCGTTGTCGAAGACTACCCCGCGCTGAGCCGCCTCGCCGCGCGCCTCGTCGCCGATACGCTGCGGGCGCATCCCGGCGCGAGCATCTCCGTGCCCACGGGCGCGACACCCGCCGGCCTCTACGAGGAGCTTGCGGCGCTGCATCGCAATGGGGCCTTCGACGCGACGCATCTACACATCTTCCAGCTCGACGAGTATCTCGGCGTCGCGCCCGACGATCCGCGCTCGTTCGCCGCATGGATTGGGCGCGCGTTCCTCGACCCGCTTGGGATCGCGGCGGAGCAGGTGACGTGGCTGCGCGGGGATGCCGCCGATCCCGCTGCCGTGTGCCGCGCATATGACGCCGCGCTGCGGGACGCGGGCGGACTGGACGTCGCCGTGCTGGGGCTGGGGCAGAACGGTCACATCGGCTTCAACGAGCCGCCCACCGGTCCCGACGCTCCCACGCGCGTCGTGCGGCTGACGGATGAGACGCGCGCCGCCAACGCAGCATATTGGGGCAGTGCCGACGCGGTGCCCACCCATGCCTTGACCTGCGGCATGGCGAATCTGCTCGCCGCGCGGAGGACGATCGTCCTCGTCTCCGGCGAGCGCAAGCGCAACGCGCTCTATCGCTTGCTCTCCGGTCCGGAGATTGCCGAGCTTCCGGCGTCGTATGTGCGGCGCGGCGCGGGCGTCACCGTCGTCGCCGATCGCACCGCGGCGTCCGACGATGGCATATCTCAACGGGACGCCGCGAAGCCGGGTTGAGCCGGCTCGCCTTTACCATGTCATCTACCGTGTCATCGCGTTGTGTGCCGGGTGGAGAGACCGTGAAAATGGACTGTGTGCTGGCTGTCGACGGCGGCAATACCAAGACGCTCGCGCTAGTCGCGACGCTGGAGGGTGAGCTCCTTGGCGTGGGCAGCGGTGGGTGCAGCGACATCTACAATGTGGTCGCGGCAGGCGCCCGTGGCGCGCGTGACGCGGCTCAGGCGGCGCTGGAGGTTGTCGAGCGCACCGTGGCGACGGCTTTGGAAGCGGCGCACGTCTCGCCCTCCGCGCTGGCCGCCAGCGTCTTCAACATGGCCGGGGCCGACTGGCCGGAGGACATCGCCTTCTGGCGCGACGCGATGGCCGCGCGCGGCATGGGCCGCACCGTCGTGGCGCAGAACGACGCGCTCGGCGTGCTCTCCGTCGCTTCGCCCGAGGCCGTCGGCGTCTCCGTCGTTTGCGGCACCGGCGCGGCGACCGGCGCGCGAGCCCCCGACGGACGCGTGTGGCACAGTAGCTTCTGGCAGGACGAGGTGCAAGGCAGCAGCCAGCTCGGACAGAAGGCACTCTTCGCCGTCTATCGCGCGCACCTCGGCATCGAGCCACCGACCTCGTTGACGGTGCGGACACTCGAACATTTCGGCGTGCGTGAGGTCGAGGAGGTGCTGCACCTGTTCCATGATCGTCGACGCCCCGCCGCGCTACCCGCCGTTGATCGGCTCACCCCCATCCTGCTCGACGAGGCACACGCCGGCGATGAGGTAGCCCTGCGGGTGGTGCGCGAGCACGGCGTCGCGTTGGGGCGGATCGCCCTGGCAGCCGCGCGCAATGTGGGCATCGAGCATATCGCTTACCCGCTCGTCCTTGCCGGTGGCGTCTTCCGCCACCCGACGACCGTGCTCGAAGATGCCATCGTCGCTGGCGTGCGCAGCGACTCGCCGCAGGTTCGTTCCCTGCGCATGGAGACGGAGCCCGTGATTGGGGTGCTGTTGCAAGCGCTGTCGCTCGCCGGCGTGCCGCGCGATCAGACGCTCTACGAGCGCGTCGTCGAGGCCCCAGTCAACGTCGGTCTCCGCAGATAATTACCCTTGGCTCTGCGAAGTCCCTGGCTGACCCAATTGGTGATCGTGCTGCCAGTTCAACCAGCAAGTAGCTCTGTAGCTAGCTGTATGCTTGGATGGAGTTGGGAGCAGACCGATAGGCGTTGGATTGCCATCGTCATGCTGGATGTACTCGCCCAGGGTGCATGGGTCATATTCCGCCTTCCCTCACGTTGCATATTCTGGTGCAGGGGCAGGGAACCATAGACCGCGATGCAGTGGGTCGCTCCAACGGAGTCGAACCCTGTCGGACGGGGCTGCATGAAACGCCGGGCACTCGCTTGGGCGGCTTGGATCTGCAACGGGCGTCGTCGCTTGCGCCAGACTTTCGCCAGTGCAGGTAAGGATAGACCTCGCACTCGTCCACGTAGATCAGATGGGGTCGTTGCGGCCTAGTGGCTACTTTTGGGTGTGATGAGTGTTGGCGTAAGATATTGTTGGGCCAACTCGTCGGCCTCAGGCGGTTGGAGACATGCCGTTTGGGTGTACGATGAGTGAGCGAGGCACGGGTCTATCTCGGCGCCGGGCACCGAGTGGACGCGCCCGTAGGCCGCGAACCGGTGCCGCATTCACGCTGAATCGCGTCACTCGGACCTGTTTCTTGCACATTTCGCGCTTGGCATCCCTGTGGTCGACTAGTCTCGACGCGGAGGGGTCGCACATTATCTGCGCGACGAGATCGATGCTCAGGGCATGCTGGGAGGGCGATGATGCAGTGGCCGCGCGGTGCGGGTGTGCTACTGCATCCCACTTCACTTCCCGGGCCGTTCGGCATTGGCGATTTCGGTCCAGCGGCGGAGCGCTTCCTCGACTACCTCGCGGCGGGTAGGCAGTCGGTGTGGCAGGTGTTGCCACTTGGCCCCATAGGGCTTGGCAACTCTCCCTACTCCTCGGTGTCGGCGTTTGCGGGCAATACCTTGCTGATCTCGCCGGAGCGGCTGATGGCGGACGGGCTGCTCACGCGCGACGAGATCGACGATCATCCTGTATTCGCGACGGAGCGAGTGGACTACGAGACGGTGACGCCGTGGAAGATGGCGCTGCTGAGGCGGGCTTTTGCAGCGTTCTGCCAGCGACCAGCGCCAGGCATGCGGGCGGAGTTCGAGGCGTTCCGGGCGCAGCAGCGGCAGTGGCTGGACGACTACGCACTTTTCGCGGCGCTCAGCGACGATATGCGAGGCGTACCGTGGAATCAGTGGGAGACGGGGCTGGCTCGGCGTGATCCTGGAGCCATGGCACTGGCGCGGAAGCGGTTGAATGACGAGATCGCATTCCACGCGTTCGCGCAGTTTCTCTTCGCGCGGCAGTGGGAGCGACTGCGCGGCGAGGCGCGGGCGCGCAGCGTACGGATCCTCGGCGATCTGGCGATCTTTGTCGCGCACAATAGTGCAGACGTCTGGGCGCATCCTCAGCAATTTTTGCTCGACGCGGAAGGGAAGTCGTCGGTCGTCTCCGGCGTGCCGCCCGATTACTTCAGTCCGTCGGGGCAACTCTGGGGCACGCCGCTGTTCAACTGGGAAGCGTTGCGGCGGTCGGGGTACGACTGGTGGATCGCTCGCGTACGGCGGGCATTCGCCATGTACGACGCGATCCGGCTGGACCACTTTCGCGGATTTGAGGCGTTCTGGGAAGTCCCTGGGGAGGCGCTGACGGCGGCGGCGGGTCGCTGGACGCCAGGACCTGGCGCGGCGCTCTTCGAGGCGCTGCACGAAGCTTTGGGCGACCTACCGATTGTCGCGGAGGACCTGGGAGTGATCACGCCTGAGGTCCATGCACTGCGGCGTCGCTTCGGTTTTCCTGGGATGCGGGTCTTGCAGTTTGCATTCGGTGGTGACGCGGAGAACGAGCATCTGCCGCACAACTTTACGCAGGATAACGTGGTCTATACCGGGACCCACGACAATGATACGACGCGCGGATGGTTCGCGACGGCGCCACGACACGAGCGGGCGTTCGCGCTCGACTATTTGCGCACCGACGCGGCGCACGTGGTGCAGGCGATGATCCGTGCCTCATATGCCTCGGTTGCCGTGTTGGCTATGGTACCGCTACAGGACGTGCTGGGATTGGGCAGTGAGGCACGGCTGAACGTGCCATCGCGTCCAACCGGCAACTGGGAATGGCGCTTCACAGAGGAGATGCTGCTGCCCACAGCGAGTAGGAATCTCGCCAGGTTAGTGTCGCTTTACGGCCGATGAGAGCCCTGGATTCTCCAAACGCTGACGTACGTGTCCATTTCCGAGAGCGCGGCGAGAGCGATTCCCCTCGACCATGTTGGCGTCGCGCAGGAATCGCTCCTTGAAGGTTAGACCGTGGGCGACCAGACCTGTACGGTGTTATCGTTGCCTGCCGAGGCGATTCGTGTGCCGTCTGGCGACCATGCAGCGAACAAGGTTGGGCCAGTGTGGCCGGTATAGCGCAGTACTGTCTTTCCGGTGGAGGCGTCCCAGACACGCACGCCATCACCGCTGGCGGAGGTGATTTTGCGTCCATCGGGAGACCACGCGGCGGTCCAGACGTTGAGGGTGTGCGCGGAGTACGTCAGTTTCGTCGCGCCGGTTGTGGGATCCCAGATCTCAACGACTGGAGGCTGGGCCTGACCCGCAAGGTCGGCGGTGGTGGAGGCGATCTGCGTGCCATCGGGGGACCAGGCGACACCCCAGCACGGCGCCACGTCGTGGTGAGTTGCCACGAGTTTGCCGGCGTCGGCTGACCACACCTGGACGGTGCCATCCTGGCTAGCGGAGGCGATCTTCGAGCCATCCGGTGACCATGACACGAAGCCCACTTGGTCGCTGTGTCCAGCGTACGTAAAGAGTTGCTTGCCGGTGGTCGCATTCCACACCTGTACGACGTCTCCGCCATCGCTCGACACGATCTTCGTGCCGTCAGGAGACCAGGCGATGGAGTTGAGATACTGTGTATGGCCGTTGTAGGTAACGAGCGTCTTCCCCGTGGTTGGGTCCCAAATCTTCACCTGGGTATCGCCGGGGACGGTGATGCCGCCGTTGTATCCAGCGCCACTGGCGATGCGCGAACCGTCGGGCGACCAGGCAACCGCGGTCACTGAGGAGTGGTGGCCGGTGTAGGTCATGAGCTTCGCGCCGGTGGCGGCATTCCAGACCTGGACAGTATCATCGCCCGAGGCAGAAGCAATCTTGGTCCCGTCGGGCGACCAGGCGAGGTAGAAGACGACGGCGCTGTGGCCGCTATACTTCAGCGCTGGCTGATTCTTCGTTGGAGGCGTGGAGGTCGCGGCGTGTGTTGGCTGCGTAGCACCCGTAGACGTGGAGCAGCCCGCGAAGATGAGCGCGGCGAAAACGGCCATTAGGCGGAGCGGGTGAAGCGATGTGTATCGTCGGCGTGGCACTGGGGCACCTCCAGTTTTCGGCGGTCGCGTTCGTCGACTGGCGACGCGCGGAAACCGCCGCATAGACGCTCGGCGCCAGAGGCAATTTGCCGCTGGTGGAGCGGAGGATGAGTGGATGCGCTCGCGGGTACGCATGCCGGCAGCCCGCGCGTCCGATGCACGGGAAATGCGAGTGCGATCTAGCGGTTCTGCCAGCACCACGTCCAGGCTGGCGGATATTTACGTGGCCTGCGAGGGGTAGGCGCAAGAAGGGTGGGTTAGTCTGAGATGGCGACGCTCGAATCCACCGGAGCGCCGAAGCCCTGGCGCCAGAGCAGCTCGCCACGTTGGGCATCGAGCGCGTAGAGGTAGCCGTCGTCGGAACCTTCATAGACGACGCCTTCGGCGAGAGCGGGCTTCGTCCCGAGGGTGCCGCCAGACTTGTAGCGCCAGGCGAGTGATCCGTCCGCCACGTGGAGGGCGTAGAAGTAGCCATCGTCGCTGCCGAAGTAGAGCAGTCCGTCTGCAATGGTCGCCGCGGTATGCACCTCGCCTTGCGTGGTGTAGCTCCAGATCAGTTTTCCCGTTGAGGCGTCGAGCGCGTAGAGCCGGGCGTCGAGCGAGCCAACGTAGACTACGCCATTCGCCAGGGTGGGACGTCGCCAGACGATCGGCCCCTGGGTTTCGAAACGCCACTTTACCGCGCCGGTCGCGGCGTTCAGCGCGTAGATGTATCCGTCGACGGAGCCCGCGTAGACCAAACCGCCGCTTGCGGCAATGTCCATGCGCACGCGGTCGCCAGTTGCGGTGTGCCAGCGCACCGCGCCGGTCGCGGCATCGAGCGCGTACACCGCGTTGTCCCACGAGCCGATGTAGACGGTCGTGGCGTCCACCGCTGGCGAGGACTCGATTGCGCCGCCCGTGGCGTGACGCCACAAGAGTGTGCCGTCCTGCGTGCGCAAGGCGTAGACGCTGCCGTCTTCGGAGCCGATGTAGACGACGCCAGCCGCCACGAAGGGCGACGATTCGACAGCAGCATTCGTCTTGTAGCGCCAGACGAGCGCGCCATCTGCGGCGCGAACCGCGTAGACATACGAATCGTTGGAACCGACGTAGACTATGCCATCCACTACGGCTGGAGCGGCATCGACGGCGCCACCAGTCTTGTAGCGCCAGCGGAGCGCGCCGGTTGCGGCATTCAGCGCGTGCACATAGCTATCCTGCGCGCCAAAGTAGAGTGTCCGTGAGGCGAGCAGGGGGGAGACGCTCGGGGTGTTTGTGGGTGCGGTGGACGGCGTGGCTGCATGCGTGGCGCTATTTCCGCTGCAGCCGGCAAGCAGCGTCAGCGCGCAGGCCAGCGCCAGCACGGGTTTGCGTCTGCTGAACACTTGCCATAGTTTCACCATTTCGATCCTCCTGGGCGGAAGCGGTCGACTGTGGAACGGTGGCGTTTCGTTCGCCACGTCCGCGACGGGCGCGCGAGCGACGGTCCGCTGCTGCCACCACGTCTCGCCTGAGGAAGATTTACGAGGCGGCATGACGAGCAAGCGGACGGCACACTTGCTTGACACACCTGGGGACGAATGGTATGCTTTTCAGGCTGTCTTTCGCAGAATGCATCGTTGATTCCCCGCGTTCGTGACGCTCCTCCCACTGCCTGCACCATTCCGCGCTCGTGGCGCGTCTGAAGTGCTGTGGTCGCGCGAGGTTTACGCGAGCGCTGTACTCGTCTGTAGGAGTGACGCGCAGCATGTACGCAGTAATCGAGACGGGGGGCAAGCAGTACCGCGTGCGCCCCGGCCAAACCCTCGAGGTGGAGCTACTTCCCGCAGAGCCGGGCGCGACGGTCACGCTTGAGCGGGTGCTGCTCGTCTCCAGCGACGGCAATACGCTCGTCGGTCAGCCGGTGGTGTCGGGCGCGGCAGTGGTAGGCACGGTGACCCGCGAGGGGCGCGGCAAGAAGATCATCGTCTTCAAGTACAAGTCTAAGAAGCGATATCGCCGCACGCAGGGGCATCGCCAGGACTATTCGTACCTGACCATCACCGATATCCAGGCCGAAGGCAAGAGTCTCGTCTCGGACGAGGAACGCCACAATTTCGAGAAGCAGGCGGCCAGGGCTGCCGAGCGCTACCAAGCGCGGCTGCTTGGCGATTTGGTGGATGATTTGGCGTTCGACGAGGCAGTTGGCGACGACGATGCGGTCGAAAGCGACGAAGAGGCGATCGAGAATGTGAAGCCTGCCAAAACTGGCAGAGCAAAGAAGTAGGCAGAGGCAGGTAGCGCATGGCACATAAAAAGGGCGTCGGCAGTTCACGCAATGGACGCGACAGCAAACCGAAGATGCTCGGCGTCAAGCGGTATGACGGGCAGATCGTGCGCTCCGGGACGATCATCGTGCGCCAGCGCGGTACCCGCATCAATCCCGGCGTCAACGTCGGACTTGGCCGCGACCATACGCTGTTTGCGACCGCCGATGGCACGGTAAAGTTCGAGTGGGAAAGCCGCACGAAGAAGCGCGTCAGCGTTCGGCCGGTGGTAACGCCCGCCGTGGCGACCGCATAAACGAAGAGCCTGATACGCGATGGTGGCGGGGCGCTTGCAGCGTGCCCGCCACTGTTGTTCGTGGGCACAACCCGTGGCGTGCATTTCGCGTGAGGGCGGGACAGGCATTGACCATTCCAACCTCTCGCGACATGATACGTAGAGTGTGCAATGGGACTGCCGGTCAAGGTTGCATGCTGGTATGCTGGGTGATATAGTGCCCAGCAGCGTCGGCATCGGAACGCTGCTCGACCCAGCGCGATTCCTTCCACGTCGTTCCCCGCAGTCCCATCTAGCGCTCTAAAACCGTCCATCCATCGATGCCTCGCCGACGCTCACTCTGTGTCCCCGCGGATGCGGCGCGTCGCCCGGCGCTTCACATGACGAGGGAGAAAGTGGCATGTCGCTGCACTTGAAGACAGCCACAAAAACCGATGTCGGCAAGCAACGCGAGCAGAATGAGGACATGTGCTTCGCGCAGGTGGTGGAGAACGAGGGTGGCGCCGCGGGTATTTTTATCGTGGCGGACGGCATGGGAGGCTACCACGCGGGCGAGGTTGCCAGCAGGCTCGCGGTCGAGCACATTAGCCAGCAATTACAGGCGCTCTTCGCGCCTCCGAGTAATCAGCCGACAATGCGGCTGAACAAGGGCAAACGCGGGAAGTCGCGTGGTGCGCGGCTGCTGCCGCGGTCAGGCGCGAAAGATGACCCCAACAAGACACGTCCGCTGGCCGCCGAAGAGACGTCCGCGGTTGAGGCCACGACGGCGACGGCAAGCCCCGACGAGACGGCCGATGAGGGCGAAACGCGCCAACTCACGGAGTCGATGGTGGTGGATCACTATGCCGAGAAGCTGCGGGCGGCGGTCGAGGAGAGCAGCGAGTCGATTGTGGAGTATGGACGCAAGCACTCCGACTCGCGTGGGCTGGGGTCGACGCTAACCGCCGCACTGATTATCGGCGACCAGGCGTTCGTCGCCAACGTCGGGGACAGTCGCACGTACCTCTTCCGCGACGGTCAGCTCGACCGCATCACGCAGGATCACTCGCTTGTGGAGCGGCTGGTGCAGGCCGGCCAGATCGAGGCCGACGAGGTTTACGACCACCCCAACCGCAATTTGATCTATCGCTCGCTCGGAGCGAATAAGTCTGAGGTCGAGGTCGATATCTTCACGGAAAAGCTGCGCGCGGGTGATGCCCTGTTGCTCTGCTCTGACGGGCTGTGGGAAATGGTGCGTAATCCGCAGATTGCGACTATCCTGAGCGAGGTCGAGGACCCTCAGGAGGCCTGCGATCTGCTCGTCGACCGCGCCAACGAGAACGGCGGCGAAGACAACATCACCGCGGTGCTCGTCCGCTGCGTCGAGGCCTAGGGGCAGAGCGAGATGTCCCTGGCCGATGGAACCGTGGTGGCGGGTCGCTACCGAGTCCTGCGCCGCATCGGCGAGGGCGGCATGGGGAGCGTGTATCAGGTTGAGGATCTCACTCGCCCCGGCGTGGTCTTGGCGCTGAAAGAACTGCTCGACGATGCCAACGCGTCCCCCGAGGACGCGGCGTGGGCGCGGCGCCGTTTCGACGACGAAATCGCATTGATGCGGAAGTTGACGCATCCGCGTATTCCACGCTTCCGCGAGGCGCTGACCGATGGGGGGCGACGCTGCTTCGCGATGGAGTTTATCCCTGGCGTGACGCTCGAGGAGCGCCTGGCAACCGCAAGGGCACCGCTCCCCGAACGCGAGGTGCTGCGCTGGGGTATAGCCGTCTGTCAGGTGCTTGGCTACCTCCACGGCCGGCGTCCGCCGATCATCTTGCGCGACCTGAAGCCGGGCAACGTCATGGTGACGCCCGCTGGTGAGGTCTACCTGATCGATTTCGGTATCGCTCGGACCTATAAGCCGGGCAAGCAGAGCAATACCGAAAATCTCGGCACGATGACCTACGCCTCGCCGGAGCATCTCGGCCAGACGCAGACCGACGCACGTTCGGACATCTACAGCCTTGGCGCGACGATCTTCCATTTGCTGACGAATGTGGAGCCGACGCCGATGGAGACGCCCGCGGCCGGACTGCTGCGTCGTCTCGCTCCGGGGGTGAGCGCGGCGACGGAAGAAGCCGTGATCCACGCGATGCGGCTCGACGCCGCGCAACGCTTCCAGACCGCCGAAGAGTTTGGCGCCGCGCTTCAGGCGTGTTTGGCACGCCTCGAACCGCGCCCGAAGCCCGCGCTACGCTCGGCAGCCCCACACCCGGCAGTCCCAGTGACGACCGCAAGGGGGCCGGTGGCCACACTACCAGTGCCGTCGGTACGGCAGCAACAGCAGGCGAAGCAGGTCGAGGTCAATGCCGCCTCGCCGACGGGAGTGACCATCTGCCCGCGCTGTGGCTTCGTAAACCGGCGCAACGCTCGATTTTGCACACAAGATGGCGTCGCGCTCCGGCCCTCGGCGTCGCTGGCTGGCGCGCGGCGTGCATCGGCTGCCGCCGTGACGAACGCCCCACCGGCGACGATTACGCTTCAGCGGGCGACCGAGGCATTCACCTCTGGCCACTTTCAGCAGGCCATTCGCCAAGGCGAAACGGCACTGGCTCAGGGACGACCAACAGCCGATCTGCACCTGGTCTTAGCACGCTCGCATCGAGCGCTGGGGCAGCACGCCGCGGCAGCGGCGGCATTCGCCGAGGCGGCGAAGTTGCGGCCAGATATCGAGTTACTCTTGCGAGAAAGCGCAGAGTGGCGGGCGGCGCATGAGCATGAAAAGGCGCTGGTGACGCTGACGCGCGCACGCCAGCTAGATCCGCGCAACGCCGAGGTCGCCATACAGCTCGCAGAGGTCTGCCTAGAGTTAGGGCATCTCGCCCAAGCAGAAGGCGAGTTGCGCGATCTGTTGGTGGCTCAACCAGACTTCGCGCCGGCGCTCGTCACCTTGGGACGCGTCCTCGGCGCTCGCGGCGAGTGGCAACAAGCGATCGACACCTATCGCCGCGCACTGGTTCTGGCAAGCGGGGACGCCGCGGCGCACCTGGAGCTCGGCCGGGCGCTGCTTATGCTGCGGCAGACCCCAGAGGCAGTGCGCGAACTCGAGCGTGCCGCAAAACTCGCGCCCGATGTTGCCGAGATTCAGAAGGTACTGGGCATCGCATTTCATACGAGCGGGCAGCGTGGACGAGCGCGCACCGCGCTACGACGCGCCACAGAGCTCGATCCCAGCGACCAGGAGACGCAGCGCCTTCTGCGGGAGATTTAGCGCGCATCGCGACGCAGGAAATACGCTTGAGCGACAGGTAGTATAGAGGAGCCGTCCATGCAGTGCACCCAATGCGGGAACGAACTTCGGCCCGGCGCGCGCTTTTGCAACGTCTGTGGCGCTGGACAGTCGCCAATGGACGAGGCCGCGAACAGTGAGCAGGCGCCCGACGCTGACGCCGGTAGTTCGGCTCGCGCGAAACGCCCGGCACGCGTGCCCCGGCCAACCCTGGTGCCACCGCTTGAATCCGAAACGGGCGCGGGAGATGGAGCGGGAGATGGAGTAGGAGATGGAGTAGGCGACGCCGAGACTATCGCGAAGGAAACGGCAGCGGTGGCGGTGGGGGTGTCCACTCCGCTTGCGCTGGAAGACGTCGAAACCGAATCGCTGGCGCCGGCGCCTGACTGGGAGAATGTCGAGACTGCGGAATACGCGGCGGTGGTTCAGCCTCTATCGTTACCGCCGGCAATCACGCCGCTGCCCGTCGAGTCGCCTTCGACATCGGCGCCCGCGTGGAACCCTGGCGGCTTCTCGTGGCCGCTGCCGCTTCAAATCATCAAGGGTGGCCGCTATCGTGTCGAGCAGGTCATTCAGTCCACCGACGACCCTGCGACGGGCGAAAACGTCTATCGGGTGCGTGACCTACAGGGCTACGAGCGCTGCTGGTCATGCGGAGCCGAACTTGGGGCGGAGCATGCGTCGGAGTCCTTTTGCTCTGTCTGCGGCGCCGATCTCTATGGGCGCAAATTGCGCATGTATGAGCGGCAGGCCGTCGCAGACGCCAGCACCGCGGCCCCTGAAGCAAGTGAAGCAGACGCCGACGCCGACGATGCTGATGCGGCCGGGGATGATGCAGCGGGCGAGACGGACGCACCTGAGGTGCACACTTTCGTCGAGGGAGGGCGCGCCTATCGCGTGGTGCCTGACGAGGCAGAGCCGTCGCCGTTTCCGATGGGGCCGCGACTCTTGATCGGCATGGGCGCTGACGTCGGCAAGACGCGCCCCGGCGAACAGAATGAAGACAGCATAGGCGTGCTGACGCTAACAACCGGCATCGACTCGCGAATGGCACCACTGGCGCTGCTGGTGGTCGCGGACGGCATGGGCGGCCACGCCAGCGGGCAGGAGGCAAGCCGCCTCGTGGTGCGCACGCTTACCGAGTACGTGGTGCGGCAACTGGCGCTGCCATTTCTCGTCGGCGAAGTGGCCAGCGACGAGCCAGATGAAGTGCTCAAGGGCCTCCTCTACGAGGCGGCACGAGCGGCGAATGTGGCGCTCTGCCAGGCAAACGCGGAACAGGGCATGGACAGTGGCTGTACGTTGGTGGCGGCGTTGATCGTGGATCACACGGCATACTTCGTCAATGTCGGCGACAGCCGCGGTTACGCTCTGGCAGATGGCACGCTACGCCGAATCACTACGGATCATTCCCTCGTGGAGCAACTGATTAGTAGCGGCATCGTTCAGCCGGAGGAGCGCTACACGCACCCGCAGCGCAATAAGATCTACAAGAGCCTGGGCGACGATCCCGCGCTGCAGCCGGACATCTTCGTCCAGCGGCTCCAGCCGGGGATGCGTCTGCTGCTCTGCTGCGATGGCGTCTGGGAGATGATCCGTGACGATGAGTTGGCGCAGTTACTCACCGATGCGCCCGACCCACAGCACGCGGCAGAGACGCTAGTGGCCCGTGCCAATGAAAACGGCGGCGAGGACAATATCTCGGCGATCGTGCTCGAAGCGCGGGCCTGATGCGGCGTCGGCGCGGTGAGCGCAACCTCCCTGTCATCGGTGCGTATTTCGTGTAGCATTATGTCGGGCGGCTGCATGCGTCGAGAAGGTGATTCGCTCGCGCCGTCGCCAGGGAATACGAGAGGAGCAACCGGTCATGGCCGGAGAGGTTGCGTTGATCTGCCAGGTGGGTCGCGAGCGCATGGGTGTGACGGGTGGCAGCCAGGTGGCATATGTCATGGTCGAGGCACGGCCCAGCACGACGGCGACGGCACCACAACGTATGCCGCTCAACGTCGCGCTGGTGTTGGATCACTCGGGCTCGATGAAAGGCGCGAAGCTCAAGGCGGTGAAGGATGCGGTGAAGTTGGTGATCAACCAGCTCGATCCGACGGATATCGTCTCGGTGACGGTCTTCGACGACAACGTCAAGGTCGTCGTGCCCGCGCAGCCCGCGGCTGATAAGTCTGGGCTGACCGCGCTGGTGGACGGCATTCGCGATGGTGGCGGCACCTCAATGTCGCTCGGCATGAACGTCGGTCTTACCGAACTGCGCAAGTTTGCCACTCCGAGTATGGTCAATCGCATGCTGCTGCTCACCGACGGCGTGACGTACGGCGACGCGGATCGCTGCCGCCGAATCGCGGATGACGCGGGCGCGGCAGGAATCGGCATCTATCCGTTAGGGATCGGCGCGGACTGGGATGAGGACTTGCTCGACAACGTGGGCCAGCGCAGCAGCGGCATGCCTGCCGAGTTTATTCGCAGGCCGGACGACGCGCTTGGTATCTTCGCGCGGCAACTGCAGAGCGCCGAGGCGGTAGCCGTCAAGAACGTGCAACTCACCGTGCGATTTCCCGCGGGCGTCACGCCGAAGAAGTCGGTCAAGGTGCTGCCGCTGATCAGCGAGCAACCACAGGATGCGCTCTCAGACCGCGAAACGGTGGTGGCGCTGGGCGATCTTGAGCGCGATACACCGCAGGCAGTTGTGCTCGAAGTGCTGGTAGAGCCTAAGCCCGCCGGTACTTTTCGTATTGCGCAAGCAGAATTGCGATATGATGTGCCAGGGCAAGGGACGGAGGTGGTCCGCGCGGACGCCGTTGTTACCTTCACCACCGAGACGGTGCGCCCCGACGAGGTGAATCCGGTTGTGCTGAACTACGTTGAGAAGGCCAACGCGCACCGGTTGGTGACGCGTGTACTTGACGAGTTCAAGAAGACTGGGAAGGTGACGACGCGACTGCATCCCAACGTCACGCGCATTCTCGATCCGCAGACGCAGCGGCTGCTCGACGAGGCGGCGGCAGGCGGCACGCTCTCGGCGGAGGACGTCAAAGACATCGGCAATAAGACGCGTAAGTTGTCGCAGCGGATGGCCTAACAGACAGGCGCGCACGCGGGCTCCGGGACGCGACACGCATGGAGGAGGAACACATGACCATTCGATGCTCACAGGGACACGAGAACCCGGAGGGATCGATCTTCTGCGATCAGTGCGGTGAACGGCTGACGCAGACCAGCATGGAGGGTGGCGCCGCGACGGCGCCCGCGCCCGACGCATTCAGCACCGCGCCCGCTGTTGGGCCGAAGCTGATCATTGAGTCGGACAACACGACCTTCGATCTGGCAGGCAAGACTGAGGTGCTGCTGGGCCGCGAAGACCCCGTCAGTAATATCTACCCCGACGTGGACCTCACCGAGCATGGTGGCGAAGAAGGTGGCGTCTCGCGCGCACACGCGAAGCTCTACATCTCAGGCGATCAGTTTTCGGTGGAGGATCAGAACAGCACGAACTTCACCTTCGTCAACCGCCAGAAGCTCGCCCCTAAGACGCCCACCCCCGTGCATGACGGCGACGAGATTCGCCTGGGCCGCGTGGCGCTGAAGTTCCAGACGGCATAGGGGTCTCTCGAAGAGCAAGCGAGGCCGGGTTGACCCGGCCTCGCTTTAGAGTGCATCCTCTGAGCTTACCGCACCAAAATAGCCGCATGTCTGCGAGAATACGACCGCGTTACCGTCGGTAGTGTATCTGGGCACTGGGCGGTGCCTCAAACACGAACCGCTCCTCGGGTATCATCTGATCCAGTGCGAGATTAGAGAACCAAGATTCCGCATAGGTATCTCCTGCCTGCTGTGCCTCTGCCCGGAGGAGGATGCCATGCTGCCCATCAACCAACAATCTGTACCCCTCCGCCCCTGGCCACAAGCCCGGTTCCATTTGCGGGTTGCGCGCAGTGGCAGTCACGAGGTCACCGTGCCGTCTAAGCGCTGCCGCACTGCCATCAACCCGCATGTGGAGCGTCCCAAGAAGCGGTGCGGGGTCGAGCATTACCAGGAGTGCATGATCAACTCCGCTATGCTGTAGCTGCTCCGGATAAGCGGCCCCTGCGTTCGTATACACGCCACCATCTGTGGTCCACGTCCACCAGGTCGCTCCGTTGATCACCAGTATTTCTCGAGGGGCGCTGATCTGCCCTTGCTCGATCACTGAGGTCTCAACGCGCCAGCGCCAGGGTTTTGTCATCCAAAAACAGAAAACGCTCTCGACTATGTTCGGCTCCGAGTCATCCATGGACGCGGCCACTGACGAGCTATCACGATCGGTCACAGAAGTACGCAGCAACTGAACGCTACCGGGAACAGATCCTTGCCGCCAGGCCTCAAATGCCTGGTGTGTGCGCCGCAGATCGCTCCGTAAACGCATCGTTCCCTGGGCGCTACCAAGGTTGTCCCAAGCAGTATAGAGCCGTTCCAGGACCTCACCAAGTGCTGGCATGACGAACTCCCGTGGCCAACCGGCGAAGTAAAGCGAGCTGTCAACCGCAGTTTACGGTCGCCTGCTGATAGGTCACTGTGGAATAGAAGTTCTCGCCATCGTCCACCTCGCTGTAGGTGTCAAGCTCATACAAATGCGACGAGTTATCGCTGCACTGGTGATTCGGGATTGCTCGCGTTTGCAGCGTAAAGTGAACGTCTTGTGAGGCATCACCAACCTCTGGCCAACTGCAGAAGAACAGGAAACAATCTTGGCGATACAAGACTCCTTCCGTGTAGTTGTCAGGAGGTACAGAGGTACAGGTGGTCGTACCAATCGCAGACACGTAACCCGGATTATGCCCCGATAGATGTGGGTTGTTACTCTGGCTGTAGCATCCCCACGGGTTCACGTCTAAGGCTATGTTTGGTTTTATTGTGCCGTTTACCCCGACGGGTCCGCTAGAATAAACGAGTTGCGAGCGGGACGGCCCATCGTGACCAGGGGTTCCGTGAGGAGCGGAACCATTAGATGCGGCGAGGGCAACTGAAGGTGCGGCCAATGCCACCACCAAGGAAGCTCCAATAATCGCCGATCTCACGAGTCGATGCACCTGCCTGATCATACACGATCCTCTCTCTCATGCCAACAAGCCAACAATCATCACAGATCGATGTAAACGCGGGGACGCGGGGACGCGGGGACGCGGGGACGCGGGGACGCGGGGACGCGCTGTTGACTGTGACAATTCCGTGTCATTGGACTTGCAAGCGCCTTGCAAGCACGACAGTAACATGATCCCCAGCGATTGTCAAGTGATACGGCAAGACTTATACCTTGTCGCTAGACTGATGCTGAAGCAAGGCTACATTCGCGATTGTCTCTTCACCTTCTGTTCCTCGGCGGCCTCCTGGTCGGGCGGGGTGAAGCCGGCGAGGAAACGCGCCTTGTAGTCGGGGAAGGTGCCTTCGAGGATCGCCGCGCGCGCACCCTCCATCAGCCGGATGAGGAAGCGCAGGTTGTGGATGCTGGCGAGGCGGTAGTAGAGCAACTCGCCGCGCGAGTCGTCGTCCTCGGCGCGGATCAGGTGGTGGAGGTAGCCCGCGCTGAAGGTGCGGCAGGTGTAGCAGTCGCAGGTGGCATCCACCGGGCCGCGCTCTTCGCGGTAGCGCGCGCCGCGCACGTTGAGCCGGCCAGCGGCGGTGTAGAGTCCGCCGGTGCGCGCCGTGCGCGTCGGCAGGACGCAATCGAACATGTCGATGCCGCGTTCGATGCCTTCGAGGAGGTCGTCCGGCGAGCCAACGCCGAGCAGGTGACGCGGCTTGGCGTCGGGCAGCTCCGGCACGGCGGCTTCTAGCATACGCCACATCATAGGCTTTGGCTCGCCGACCGAAAGACCGCCAATGGAGAACCCATCAAAAGGCAGCCCACCGATATATCGCGCACTTGCTGCTCGCAGTTCCGCGTCCATGCCACCCTGCGGGATGCCGAAGAGCGCCTGGTCGCCGCGAACCTTTGAGGCCAGCGCCCGCGTCGCCCAGCGATGCGTGCGTTCGGTCGCCGCACGCGCCTCTTCTGGCGGGCAGGGATATGGCGGGCACTCGTCTAGCGGCAGGATGATATCCGCGCCGAGCAACGCCTCGATCTCCATCACGCGCTCCGGGGTCAGCTGCACCTCCGCGCCGTCGAGATGGGAGCGAAATCGCACGCCTTCATCCGTGACTTCGCGAAGCTTGCCTAGGCTGAACACCTGGAATCCGCCACTATCGGTCAGGATCGGGTGATTCCAGCTCATGAAGCCGTGCAGACCACCGAAGCGCGCTACTATATCGGGTCCTGGGCGAAGTAACAGATGGTAGGTGTTTGAGAGCACGATCTGCGCGCCAAGCGCTTCCAAGTCGTCGGGCGCGACGGCTTTGACGGTAGCATGGGTGCCAACAGGCATGAAGACGGGTGTGTGGATAGCTCCGTGCGGCGTGCGGATGGTGCCGGCGCGCGCAGTCGCGGACCGCGCAACAATCTCGAAGGTCAGCGCAGCATTACCCGCCGTCATACGTTCCGCCTTTGTCGCTAAGCCTCTGGGTCGTCTGTTGGGTAAGACGCGCCATCGCGATACGCACACCTATAGGTATTGTAAAGTATCGACCTATGCTGTATCCTGGCCGCGGCGTTCGGTTCGCTGCCGGAGCGAGTTCGCAACGAACGCCGAGAACACGTATGACGCGCACGTTCTCGAAGTTGGTTGGGTGATGTTGCCAGTGCGGCGACCTCCCAAGGCGATGCTCGGGGTGGGGGCAGAGGAAAGAGCTATGTACGAGGACAAGACCCTGCAGTGCCGCGAGTGCGGCCAAGAGTTCGTGTTCAGTGCCGGTGAGCAGGAGTTTTACCAGCAGAAGGGCTTGCTCAACGAGCCAGGACGCTGCTCGGATTGCCGCCAGCGACGCAGACAGGGCATGGGGCAGGGACGCGGCGAACGCGGCCCGCGCGAGATGCATGCGATCGTGTGCGCAGAGTGCGGCCAAGAGGCTGAGGTTCCCTTCATCCCTCGGAACGACAAGCCCGTTTACTGTAGCACCTGCTTTGAGAAGGTTCGCACGCAATAGGTCGGCACAATTCGAGCGGCACGCTATGTGGCCGATGACCAATGGCCCGACCCGTGACGCGCGAACGAGCGTGCTGGCATAATCTAGACAAATTAGTCAGCGGCCTGCGTGACCCCGCGACAGTGAGGCATGCATCGGGCCGATGGTTCTCGATGGACGGTCCCTGCCCGTGCCGGAGGTGTCATGCGATTTCAGGCTTCACGTCTCACAACCTGCGGCGCGTCGCAGGTGCTCCGGCTGGCGACCTTGCTCTGCACTTTCGCGCTTCTTTTTGCGCTCGCCGCTCCGGCAGGGGCCACCGGACGAGCCCCTGGCGGCGACATCAGCAATCCCATGGTGCGTCAGGTGGACATCGCCGCGCCGGCAGTCGTGCGCATTGCCACGACCTTCACGGGCACGATTACCTTCGATCTCTGCGGCGTGTCGGCGCCGCTGCCGGGCACGGCCACACTGGGCGCCACCGGTTCCGGTGCCTTCATCACCTCGAATGGCGATGTGCTGACCGCTGACCACGTCGTCAACATCTCGCACGACGACCTCGATACGGAGTGGTTCGGCAGTCCGAGCCTGGCGGCGGCGATCGCTGCGCTACTGAACGCTAACGCGTCGTGCCTGCAACTTGGCTTTCCCCTTACCGCCGACGACATCCTGGCCGGCTACGTTCAGTTCGCCGGCATTCCCTACACGACGAAGTACTCGGAGCCGACGTTTCGCGTCTGGATGAACACCGCCTACAGTGGCGCGCTTTCGACAACTACCTCAGACTCCTTCTTGAAGTCGCTACTCGCAGCGAGCTCGCTGACGGCGACACTTGAACGGTCGAGCACCTTCGCGAACGACGACGTCGCGATTCTGCACGTGCCCGCGACGGATACACCGTATATCGCGCTTGGCGATTCGAGCGACGTGGCGGTGCAAGACCGGCTGACCTTGATTGGCTTCCCTGGCAATGCAGATTTCTTCCACCCGGACGGCACGTATGACCCGAGCGATCTGCTCACGCCGTCATTCAATACGCTCTACGTCTCCGCGATTAAGTCCGGCGTCACCGGCGACTCGCTGATCCAGGTGGGCGGTAATGTCGAGCATGGCGACAGCGGCGGTCCAGCGTTGAATGCCGCGGGCGAGATTGTGGGCGTGGTGAGCTATAGCGGGACGGATACCCCGGTCGGTACTTTCTTTCTGCGCACGAGCAACGACGCGAAAATGCTCGCGGGGCAGGCGAGCCTCAACCTACACGGCGGGACCTTTCAGGCGCAGTGGGCGCAGGCTTTCGACGACTATGCGTCTTCGGCGGCGGGACACTGGCACACCGCGGCACGCGAGCTGACCACGCTCTCTACCAGCTATCCCGCGTTCCGCGGCGTGGCGCCCTACCGCGACTTTGCCACGCAAGCGGCCACGACGGAGACGACAACCGCGACAAGCTCGACTCGCTCGCTGCTGGTCGTCGGCATTATCTCCGGCGCCGCTTTGTTGATTCTCGTGCTGCTGGTGGTGCTACTGGTGGTGTTGCGACGGGGCCGCAAATCTTTGGCTCCCGCGTACGCGAGCTATCCATCATACGGCCAGTACCCGACTTCGGGACCTCCCAGTGGGCAACTGCCTCCGCCGTTCACGCCGATGCACTTGCCAACGTCGGCGGAGATGGTCGATCTGACGCGGCGACCAAATGCGACGCAGCCGTCAGCCTTTGACTCTCCCTGGGCGCCCAACAGGACGGGGCTCTCAGGTACGGCAGCTTCAGCGCCCGTTGCCGTTGAGGCGCCACCAAGCCCACAGGCGACGCCATCGTATCCGCCGCAGTTTTCGTCTCGGGCATTCAACGCCCCGCCGAGCTCGGCGGTGGGGACGCACCCAGAGACGGTTTCAAGCTCGTTTGGCACGATGGGACAGCCCGCAGACTTCACCACGCCGTTGCAACGCCCTTCCGCAGCGAGCTACTGCGCCAATGGACATGTGATGCCGCCGAACGAAGTCTATTGTGGCATCTGCGGCGCGTCTCGCAACGCTGAAGCATCGGGACGCTAACCTGGCGAGTAGCATCGCAGTGTGCCGTGCGCGTTAACCTGAAAGTGCCTGATTTTTGCCGGCACAGAGGCTGCGTGCTATACTCGCGCCACGAAGCGTGCGGAGCCACGATCCTCTTTATTCCTCGCTCCACGCGATTCGTGGCATGGCTGTTGCGCTCTCGAGGAGTGCTGGCCTTGCCAGACCGCATCATCATTGCGCCTGGTGTTTGTCAGGCGCCGCAATCATCAAGACGGGCGAGGCTCCCATTCGTGCGCGTCGGACGGCTCGTAGCCGCGCACGGAGGGGGTATAACGGGGTGGGCATTAGTTCATCGCACCACTCCGGCTGGGAGCCTCGTGGAGGTGCCGCTATGGCGAGTTCCGGCTGGGGGCACGGAGGCCCGGCTGAATCAGACACAGGTATCCTGCAGGCATTGTTGGCGTTTGTCTCACAAGGTGGGCAACTCCAGGGTGCGCGTCGCTGGGCGGAGAATCCCTTGACGCTCACCCATGTGCGCTGGCAAGGGCCGTCAGGCATGACGGTCGATGCTTTCCGCGATCCACTGCGCGATACGTCATTGAGTGCCGAAGAGCGCGAGGTGTGGGTCAAGCTCGCGCTGACGTTCCCTGCCGTCCCGCCGACGCCACCGGGCGTGGAGCCACCCTGGATGCCGCTGAGTGTCGAGGGGGAAAGGGCGGCGCAGTGGGCGCAGAGCGTGCGTCAGGCACAGGCACGCGAACGTGCACGTCCGCCCGTGTATTCGGGGCCGTCCCAGGGCTCGACGCCGCGGATGCTTGCCATTCCACGGGCGACGGAGTCTGGTTGGACCGGTGAGACGCGGAGATTGCCGAGAGCAGATGAGATGGCGAGCCAGCCATATGTGGGTGGATCGCCTACTCAACCGTCACTGCAATCGCCACTGCCACCGCAGTCGCCACTCCCGCAGCAGTCGCCACTGCCGCCACGGTCGAGTCCCTATTCGCAGAGTGAGCATGGCTCGATGCCACGCTCAGAGCCGAGCCAATGGACGGGCGGCTGGCGGCAGGCGTCGCTGGATCAGCCGGAGGTTACGGTGCTGCCGTGCATCGAGGTTGAACTGCCGACGCTGCTCGACGGAGAGATGGGGGCTGTGTACCGGGCGGACTTCGCACGTGACATCGCCGTTCACTTCGCGCGGGCGGTGCGCAAGCTGCCGCAGGTACGCGAGATGCGTGGCTGGATGCGCGGCGACCGACTGGTGCTCGCGGCGCGCTCGGTGGTGGCGGTGGGCAACCGCGCGCCGAGTGAGATCGAGAACGACGGTATGGCGCATCTGTTGCACGAGGCGCTCGCGCAAGAGACGCTGCCTTATGTGTATCTGGGGCTCGCCGATCCGTCGGAGTGGATCCACGGCGCGGCGCTGCCTGAGTAGGTCTGAACGGTCTCCGGTCGCGGTGAGTTGCGTGTGCGAGGCGAAGCGCCCTCAATTACGAGGGCGCTTGCTATTAGTGGATGCGGGTTAGAGCACCATACCAAGCGGGGTCTCAAGGAGACGCTTGAGCTCTTGAAGGAAGCGGGCAGCGGTGGCACCATCGAGCGCACGATGGTCGACTGAAAGCGTGACCTTCATGATGTCGCGCACGACGATCTGACCGTTCTGGACGACTGGCGTCGGCGTGGCGGCGCCGATGGCGAGGATGCCGGATTCAGGCGGGTTGAGAATCGCGGTGAACTCTTCGACGCCAAACATGCCCAGGTTGCTGACCGAGAAGGTGCCGCCCTGGAAGTCTTCGGGCTTGAGCTTGTTCGCGCGGGCGGCGTCGATCAGGCGGCGCGTTTCGCGGGCGAGATCGAGAATGCCGCGCTTGTCGGCGTCGCGAATGACGGGCACGATGAGCCCTTGCTCAAGGGCGACGGCCACGCCGATGTTGATGTGCTTCTTGTAGAGGAGCCGCTCGCCATCAAAGGAGACATTGACCTGTGGCATGCGCGCGAGGGCGGAGGCTACCGCTTTGACGATCAGGTCGTTGAGGGTCACTTTGATCGGCTGAGGCAGCGCCGCGGCGTACTCGGTAGCGGAGGCGCTGAAGGCGATCAGCGAGGTGACGTCTATGGCCATCGTCACGTAGAAGTGCGGCGCGGTCTGCATGCTCTGCTGGAGACGCCGCGCGATGGTCTTGCGCATCTGGCTGAGCGGCACGGCTTCAAACTCGTCGCCGGTCGTCGCCGGCGAGGTGGGCGCGAAGGCCGTCTGCGGCGCTGTGCGCTGACGTTCGAGGTAGGCTTCGACGTCGTCGCGGATGATGCGCCCGTTCGGTCCGGTGCCGGTGATCGAGCCGAGATCGAGGTTGTGTTCGGCGGCGATGTTGCGCGCGATGGGGCTGACGAATTTGCGTCCGTTGGCGGTGGTGACGTGGTCGAGAGTAGCCGTCTGGCCGTTGCTCGCCTGGCTATGGCCGTTGCTATAGCCGTTGCCATTGCTGGACGCCGAAGCGGGAGCCGAGCCGTAACGCGCGCCGACGCTCGCGGGCTGGGGCACGGGCGGCGCGAGCACCTCTGGCGACGCGTTGGCCTGGCCGTGTGTGGCGATCGCCGCGCTGGCGGAGGACAACGAGGAAGCAGCCGGAATTGCCGTTTCTGCCGCTTTTCCAGTTTTTGCGGCGGTGTCGAACTCGGAGGGGATCGGTTCGCTGGCGGTTCCGGTGAGGGCAATGGGCGCACCGACGGGCGCGCTGGAGCCTGCAGGCACGAGAATCTTGCGTAGAACTCCGGCGGAGAATGCCTCTACCTCGATGTTGACTTTTTCGGTCTCGATCTCGGCGAGGGAGTCGCCCTTGGCGACGGTGTCACCTTCGCCCTTGAGCCAGGTGAGGATCTTGCCCTCTTCCATGGTGTCGCTGAGTTTGGGCATCACAACGGTATGCATCGTTCCGCTCCTTAGCGCGCGCCGGCCGCGACTGGCGCGCGACCGGGCACGATAGCCTTCACGGCGGCGACGACATCCGCTTTGCTCGGCAGCGCAGCGCGCTCCAAGACTTTTGAGTAGGGCATGGGGACGTCTTTGCCGGTGACGTGGCCCACGGGGGCATCGAGATAGTCGAAGCCGTGCTCGTAGATCAACGCGGCGATGCCCTGGCCGGTGCCGTAATACTTCCAGCCTTCTTCGGCGACGACGACGCGATTCGTCTTGCGCAGCGAATCCAGCACGAGGTCGAGGTCGATGGGACGGATACTGCGGAGGTCGATGACCTCGGCATCAATGCCCTCGCCAGCCAGTTCCTCAGCCGCCTGCTCGCAGATCAGGACCATGCGGGAGAAGCTGACGATGGTGACGTCGCGACCCTCGCGGCGCACGATGCCACGGTTGAGCGGCAGGGTGTATTCGACGCCTTCGTCGGGCACTTCGCCCTTGACGCTGTAGAGCAACTCGTGCTCGATGACAAGCACGGGGTCGTCGTCGCGGATGGCGGATTTGAGCAACCCCTTGGCGTCGTAGGGTGTGGCGGGCATGACGACTTTGAGGCCGGGAATGTGGGCGTACATCGTCTCGAGCATCTGCGAGTGTTGGGCACCGCGCTGCGCACCGCCGCCGCCCGGCATGCGGATGACGACGGGAAGCTTGGGCTGGCCTCCGAACATGTAGCGGAACTTCGCCAAGCTGTTGATGATCTGGTCGCTGGCGAGCAGGCTGAAGTTGGCGGTCATCAATTCGGCGATGGGACGTAGGCCACCGAGCGCCGAGCCGATCGCCGTGCCAACGATCACTTCTTCGGCGAGCGGTGTATCTTTGACGCGCTTGTCGCCGAATTCCTCGATAAGTCCCTTGGTGACGGAGTAGGTGCCGCCGTAGCCGGCGATGTCTTCGCCGAGGATGTAGACGCGCTCGTCGCGGCGCATCTCTTCAGCGATGGCCTCGCGAAGTGCGTCGCGGTAGGGGATGGTCCGCATGATACTGTCTCAATCTCCATGAAATCCGGCAAGCGGTTGGGGCCGCGCCGTACCTTGCTCGTGCGGGGGTAGGCCCGCACCTTACGGAAGCATTTGGGTGCGTCTCGGCGATGCTAGTCGCGCGGGGTGCTGGGGCGGTTACGCCAGGCGATGGCGCCAGCGTTTTCGATGGTTACGTCGGCATACAGTTCGTCTTCGCTGGGGTCGGGACTCTCGTTGGCGAAGCGCGCGCATTCCTCGACGATGGCGTCTACCTTGTCGTTTGTGGCGCGAATGTCGTCGTCACTGCACATCCCAGCCTCTTTGAGCTTGTCTTCAAAGAGGGCGATCGGGTCGCGCGTCGCCTTCCAGAGCTTCTCTTCTTCACGAGTGCGGTAGTAGGCAGGGTCGGCCATCGAGTGGCCGCGGAAGCGGTAGGTCAGCGACTCGATCAGCGTGGGGCCTTCACCGGCGACCGCACGCTTGCGCGCTTCGAGTAGCGCCTCACGGACGGCGAGCACGTCCATACCGTCGGTCTTGAGATACGGCATGTTGTAGGCAGCGGCGCGCGGCTCCAGCGAGGAGACAGACCATGCCTTGGTGACGGCCATGCCCATCGAGTATTGGTTGTTTTCGCACATGAAGACGACGGGAAGCTTCCAGAGGGCGCAGAGGTTGAGGGCTTCATGGAAGGCGCCTTCGTCTGCCGCGCCGTCGCCGAAGAGCGCGAGCGCGATGCGCTGTTCCGCTTGATATTGGATGGCGAAGCCGACGCCCGCCGCCATGACGAGCTGGCCGCCGACGATTGCCTGACCGCCGAGGAGGTGATGCTCGTTGCTCCACATGTGCATCGAGCCGCCCTTGCCCTTGCTGGTGCCGGTGGCCTTGCCGAAGAGTTCGGCCATGACGGCTTTGGGCTCCATGCCTTTGAGGATGGCATAGCCGTGCTCGCGGTAGGCGCTGAGGACGTAGTCTTCGGGCTTGAGCGCGGAAAAGGCGCCGACGCCGTTGGCTTCCTGGCCGATGTAGAGATGGAGGAAGCCGCCGATTTTGCCGAGGGTGTATTCCTCAGCCGCTTTCTCTTCGAAGCGGCGCAGTAACACCATCTGCTCGTGCATGTGCAGCAGTTGATCGCGGGACATACCAGCCAAGGTCATTGTTCGCTCGCGAATCGCCATGCGTGAAGTCTCCCTTTCCGCCGTCTCCGGCGGGTGCCAGGAGGCGCTGGCTCAACGCGGCCCGCGTCTCTCTGCTATCGCTCCGATACTTGCTGCTGGCGCGGCGCACACGCCCGATGGACGAGCGCGACGCAGACACACTTGCCGTTTTTGCCGCTTTTCACGTTTTTGACGCGGCACGATGAGGGGTTTAGAATGCGAAGTCGGCGAGTGTACATCTCACATTCCGCACCTTCTGTTGGGAGGAGCCGCGTTGACGTACGTCATCTGCCAACCCTGCATTGGCGTGAAAGACGCATCGTGTGTCGACGTCTGCCCGGTGGACTGCATCGCTGCACGCGAGGAAGATGAACAGTATTTCATCGACCCCGGCGTGTGCATCGATTGCGGCGCGTGCCTGCCCGCGTGCCCGGTTGACGCCATTTTCGAGGAGTCCGCGGTTCCCCACGAGTGGGCGCCATTCATTGCGCTGAACGCCCGCTACTTCGCGCCGTAGCGTCGCTGCGGCCCGATCGCCAGCATCCTCCGCCGCGACGCTCCCACTAGAAAGCCCGACCTCCGCGGAAGTCGGGCCTCATTGCTCGGCTTGGCGTCTGCAGGGTCTTCCCCGCGCGGCGCGGCTCCATCGCCATGCCGCAGCGCTCGCAGGTCTACGCCGGGTCTACCTACGCCTATGCGGGCGCCGGTATTGCCGACGTGATGAGCGAGAAGATGACGAAGGCGACGGCGAAGAAGATGGTGATGCGGAAGAGAAGGCGGTCGACGCCACGGCGCGTCTTGAAGACTGTGCCCGTGCCGCCGAAGACGCTGCCCAGGCCAGAGCCGCGCGCCTGCAGTAGCACCGCGACGATCAGCGCCAGCCCGAGGATCATCTGGACGATCTGAAAGTATGCGCGATACTGGGATAAGAAATGCACGCGATCGACCCCTTCTCCCTGCGACGTGTCCGATTGTCAGAACGGGTGGCGGGCGCGAGCGGTCGCGGATCGGGCCACTCCAGGGTATGATAGCATCCCGAACCTAGCTGCGCAATATGTCGAGACTTTTATTTTTCTTTATGAATGCTTCGGTAGCTGCGGCGCGCGCGGGCTTCGTCGCAGGCTTTGACGGGACGTCGCGGCGCAACGCGGCTCGTTCGTCTTACTATTGAATAGGGCAGCGTTGCATGCGGCGCTCCGTGGCGACGCTCCGCAGGGTCGCCGCGACGAGCGAAAGTGGGATGTACGCGGGAAGGGGGTGGGTTGTGCGGATTGAGGGTAGTTACACTGTGGAGGCTCCCGCCGAACAGGCATATGTCGCGCTGTTGAACGCCGAGATGCTGGAGCGCACGCTTCCCGGCTGCGAGCGCGTGATTCAGCTTGGTCCGCGGGATGGAGATGGCGTGCGCTTCGAGGCGCGCGTGCGCACGGGAGCCACGGTGCGGACGGTGTCGCTGCGGGTGCGCGGCAGTACGATGGGCGATTGCGTCGAGGTGGAGGCGCGGACGATTGGCACCGCAGGCGCGGGAGCGGCACGCGGTTCCGTCTCGCTGGCGCGACAGGGCGGCAAGACGCTGCTATCCTACACGTTCGCGGTGGAGGAGACTGCGGCGGTGGAGGAGGGTGCGGCGCGCGAGATGGCGTTGCAGCTTCTTGCGCGGCAGTGCTGCGAGCGACTGGCTGAGGCGCTCGCCGAACCGCAGATGCAACCTGCCGCAATGCATGGCGCCCGCGGCAATTTGGCGCTTGCCGCGGGCAATGGCGCTCCACGCATTCGGCTTGGGCGGGTCAGGGAGCGGGCGGTGTGGATGGCGGGCGGGCTGGTTGTGGGCGTCGCGGCATTGACGCTGGTTGCGAGCCTGGTGAGGCGGCTGAACTCGCGGGCATAGCGTTCAGCGCCGGCGACGGGGGATGGCGGCGGGCTCATGCCACCGCGCGGGCGGCACGGCCAGAGATGTCGACGTATCGCCAAGCGGCGGGCGAACTTGCGCGGTTTGGCGGTCCTAGTTGACATTTCGGTTGCGACTTTTGGGCTACTTGTGCGTTCTATGATAGGCACACCTTGCGGACGGCTCGTCCGCGCACCCCACTGGCAGCGTGGAGCGGAAATCGGTGACACAAGCCAGCCCAATCGATCGCATCAAGCAGAAGCTCGATATCGTCGAAGAGATCGGCGCGGTCGTCCCGCTGAAGAAGTCGGGCAGGGCGTTCAAGGGGCTGTGCCCATTTCATGGCGAGCGCACCCCGTCGTTCTACGTCTTTCCGGAACGGGGGACGTGGCAGTGCTTCGGGTGCCACGAACACGGCGACATCTTCGCCTTCGTGATGCGCCAGCAAGGGCTGGAGTTCCGGGAGGCGATGGAACTGCTCGCCGAGCGTGCAGGGATCACCTTTGAGACGGGATTCATCCGCGGCGATGGCGAGGAATCAGCAGAGACGGCGGCGCGCAAACGGCTGCGCGCACTGAATGAAGCAGCGGCGATCTGGTTTCATCACCAATTGTTGCAAGCGACTGAGGCGCAATATGCACGCGCCTATGCGGAGTCGCGCGGGGTGAATGGCGAGACGCTGGCGCAGTGGCGCCTGGGGTACGCGCCGGATGGCGATCGGCTGGCGACCTATTTGCAGAGCCAGGGTTATGCCGCCCATGAATTGGTGGAGGCGGGGCTGGCGCGCGAGCGCGAGGCGAGTCGCGGTGGCGGCGTCTACGATTTTTTTCGCAACCGGCTGATCTTCCCGATCCGCGATGCACGCGGCCAGACGATCGGCTTCGGCGGGCGCGAATTGGGCGGCGGGCAGCCGAAGTATCTGAACACTCCGCAGACACTGCTCTTCGACAAGAGCGCGACGCTCTATGGGTTGGATCTGGCACGGGAGGGCATTCGGCGCGGCAACCGCGTGGTGATCGTCGAGGGGTATATGGATGTGGTGCTGCCGCATCAGTATGGCTTTCGCAATGTGGTGGCCTGCATCGGCAGCGCGATTACGGAGAAGCACATCCGCCAGATCAAGAAGTTGACGCGGCGTGTGGCATTGGCACTCGACCCGGACGCGGCGGGTGAATCGGCGATGGTACGGGGCATCGCCGTGGCACAGGAAGCGTTCGACCGGGTGGCGGTGCCGGTACCGGGTGCGGCGCCTGGGGCGGCGACGACGCGACGCGGCGCGCCACGCGGGATCGTGCGCTTCGAGGAGCAGGTGGATGCGGAGATCACCGTCGTGCGACTGCCGGCGCACGAGGACCCCGACGAGTTTGTGCGGCGCGATCCGCAGGGCTGGGCCGCAGCCGTCGAGCAGGCGCAACCGCTGATCGATTTCTTGATCGAGGCGCAGACGGCTGATCTGGCGTTGGAGACGCCGCAGGGCAAGATGGAGGCGACGCGGCGCTTGCTGCCGATTATTGCGGAGATTCGCGACCGGACGCTTTCGGATGAGTACGTGGGGAGACTCGCCGCCAAGGTGCGACTCGACAAGATCGATCTACGCCGCGACCTTGCTCAGGCGCGGGCGCGGCTGGATCGCGAGGCGAAGGTTCGGCCGACACGCCACGCCAGCGAAGGCGATGAAGGGAGTGACCAAGACCAATCAAGCGAATCTGTCGAGCGATTGGGAGATAAGTACTCTCAGAGTGGGGGACCCGGATCTGGGCCGTCGTATAGTGCGTCCGGAGCCGCGAGCAGTCTCGCATCGACGGGCGCCGCGGGCAGGCTTCTTGCCGCACAGGCGCAGGAAGAGGAATGCCTCGGGTTACTGATTGAGCGTCCGACGGTGTGGGCGGAGGTGCATGGCATACTGACGGATGGCGATTTCGCCGGGACGGAGACGCGAGCAATTTTCGCCGCGCTCTCGTCGGCGGCGGAATCCGATCCTTCGATGGGTTCCCTAGACCCGCAAGGGCTGCTGGAATCGCTCCCCCCATTCCTCCTTGGGGCGGCGCAAAGCGCGCGCGACCGTGTGGCCGCCAACGCGCTCCCCGAAGGTTCGGCGCTCGCCAAATATGCCGCCGCCTCTGCCTATCGCCTCAAGCGCACACGTTTGAATGAAGAGTTGGCGGAACTCGACTACTTGCAAGGGGACGCGCAAGAGACTAGCGACGAAGAGGGTCTGCGCGCGCTCCTCAAGCGGAAGTCGCATCTGCTCTCACAGCGGCGGGCACTCGACGCCGCATCGGGTCTTCAAGGTTGACCGTCACGCCTGGCGGAGCGATCCGCTAGCATGCTGGCGGCGTCGAGTACAGGCTCTCACGCGCGCGGCTTGACCGCCGCGCCGGGCAGACGGGAATTGTGCCGTTTGCTCGTGATGGCTTGGAGGAGGAATAGCGCGAGATGGGCAGACGCGATTCCGGCGGGCGGGCGCGGCAAAGCTCCCCTGGGGATGGTTTGCTTGTGGCTGAGTGGGGTGGTGCAGCTGATGATGATGACACAGCTCCAGAGGAGGTGGACGATGCGCGCGATGTTCGCGACACGGTATCGGGGCAGAGGCGCCTCCGGCTGATTTCGGAGTCCGCCGCCTATGGTCAACCAACGGTGGCGAGTGAGGTCGAAGCAGCCGAGTTAACGGGCGATGAACCCGACGCTCTGCCGCACATGCCCGACGCGGATTTCGAGGAGCTGGCGGACGCCGGCGAAGACGATCCCTTCCGCGGTCTGTTGAAGATGCAGGGTGAGCCTATGACACTCGAAGCGCTTGACCCTTCCAAAGACGTGTGGGCAACCGCCACAACTGAGGAAGAGAGCGAAACGACCGGCAGCCACAAGTGGGATGAGTTGCGCGAAGGGTTCGGCGCGATCACCGCTGACCTGGAAAGCAGCCTCGACGATCCCGTGCGCATGTACCTGCGCGAGATCGGTCGCGTGCCGCTGCTCTCGGCGGCAGAGGAGGTGTCACTCGCCAAGCGGATGGAGCGCGGTCGGTTCGAGCGCCAGCGCCCGCTGCGCGAGCAGAACCTTCGCATCATCCTGGATGGCGAAGAGGGCCAGCGGAAGCTGACCGAGGCGAATTTACGTCTGGTCGTCAGCGTGGCGAAGAAGTATATCGGGCGAGGTATGAGCCTGCTCGATCTGATCCAGGAAGGCAACATCGGCCTGATTCGCGCGGTGGAGAAGTTCGACTACCAGAAGGGCTTCAAGTTTTCGACCTACGCGACCTGGTGGATTCGTCAGGCGATTACGCGGGCGATCGCCGATCAGGCGCGGACGATTCGTATTCCCGTTCACATGGTGGAGACGATCAATCGCCTGATTCGCACGAGCCGGCGCCTGCTGCAAGAACTCGGACGCGAGCCAACCGCCGAGGAGATCGGCGAGCAGATGGAGATCAGCCCGGAGCGGGTGCGCGAGATCATCAAGATCAGCCAGGAGCCGGTGAGCCTTGAGACACCGATCGGCGAGGAAGATGACAGCCACCTGGGCGACTTCATCGAGGATCACACGGCGTTGGCGCCCGCCGATGCCGCGAGCCATCAACTGCTGAAGGAGCAGGTGAAGGACGCGCTCAACGGGCTGACGCAACGCGAGCAAGAGGTGCTGCGCCTGCGCTTCGGCCTGGAGGATGGCCGCAGCCGAACGCTGGAAGAGGTTGGCAAAGAGTTCCGCGTGACTCGCGAGCGCATCCGCCAGATCGAGGCGAAAGCGCTGCGCAAGCTGCGACACCCCAGCCGCAGCCGCCGTCTGAAGGACTACCTCGACTAACCCGAGCACTCCTACCCACACGACGCATGGCAACTATTCGCACGTTGACTATTCCGTCTTCATTTTCGAGGCCCGCCGCTTCTCGTGAGTGGCGGGCTTCTCGTTGCGCGGCGATTGCCGCCAGCCATGAAGTCCGCTCGCCGTGGGCGGGAGGCGCTAGCACTTTGCGGCAGGTACACGCAATGCTCTTGTTGGCCGGGCTGAACGGCGATGCGTCGATACCATCGCCGCTGTTCACTCGCCGATTGCTTCCCCCTGCGCTACACTGGTATGGGCGTCGATAAGGGTGCCGCCAACGTTGCGGCAAGCGCCCCGCGGGTGATGCGTCACTGACTCACCCGACGAAGCGTGGTGAAGGCAATCCAGGCAGTGCGCTGAGAGACGGTAGCGAGGTGTGCAATGCTCGACGATCCCGTGCTCGTCAATGACTGGCATGTTGTGGCGTATGCGCCAGATCTGCAACAAGGCAAGCCGTTGGGCGTGCGTCTGCTTGGCGAGGACCTAGTGATCTGGCGCGTGGGCGAACGCGTCCACGTTTGGCGCGACCTCTGTTTGCATCGCGGCACGCGGCTCTCGCTGGGCACGGTGCGTGACGAAACGCTGGTGTGCCCCTACCACGGATGGACGTATGACGAGGGCGGCCAGTGCGTGCGTTTTCCGGCACATCCCGAGCAGACGCCCCCGGCGAAGGCGCACGCAAAAGTCTACCAGGCGCAGGTGCGCTATGAATGGGTCTGGGTGACGCTGGGGACGCCGACCCACGACATTCCCGCGTTTCCGGCGTGGGAGGACGATGGTTTCCGCAAGGTGCATTGTGGCCCCTACGCCTTCAAGGCTAGTGGTCCGCGGGCCATTGAGAACTTTCTCGATGTGACACACTTTCCCTTTGTGCATGCAGGGTATTTGGGCGATCCGGCGCACGCGAGCATCAATGACTATGAGGTGCAGATCTCGCCAGAAGGGGTCGTGGCGAAGGACATTACGGTCTGGCAGCCGGATCCGGACGGTTCGGGAGTCGGCGCCTACGTGACCTACACGTACGAGGTACTGAGGCCGCTCACGGCACGGTTTGTGAAGTCATCGGCGGGGCCGCGTTTCGCCATGTACTTCACGGTGACGCCGCTGGGGGAAGACGCCTGCATCGCCTGGACGTACGTAGGACTGGACTACGGCGAGCAGACGGACCAAGAGATCCGCGACTTCGAGAACATGATCACCTGGCAGGATGTGCCGATCGTGGAGTCGCAGCGCCCCGAACTCTTGCCACTGGACCTGCAAGCGGAGATTCACCTACGCTCCGACCGCACGGCGATCGCCTATCGCACCTGGCTGAGGCAATTGGGATTGAGCTTCGGCACTGCGTAACCGCGGCTGTGGTTCGCCACAGGCGCTGCTCGTTGGACTGATCGGGGTTCGGGAAGCCTGAGGACGGCATACTTGACCGGCTATGGGCGCCTATGAGAGGGGTGATTTGCTGTGGTCTTCGACCTGATTGTGCGGCACGCGCGGTTGGCGGGACGTGAGGCCACGACAGACATTGGCATCGCGGACGGCACGATCACCCGCATCGCGCCCTCGATTCGCGGCAGTGCCGCGCAGGAGATCGATGCGGACGGGCGGCTCGTCACGCCTCCGCTGATCGACTGTCACGTCCACCTGGATGCGGTGCTGACGGTGGGGCAGCCGCGTCACAACCAGAGCGGCACGCTGATCGAGGGCATCCAGATCTGGGGCGAGCGCAAGCCGTCGCTGACGCGTGAGGATGTGAAACGACGCGCGCTGGAAGCGATCACCTGGGAGGTGGCGCAGGGAACGCTCTTTATCCGCTCGCACGTGGACGTCTGCGACCCGAAGCTCACGGCACTGCGGGCGCTGATCGAGGTCCGCGAGGAGGTCCGCGATATTTGCGAACTGCAACTTGTCGCTTTCCCGCAGGACGGCATCCAGTCGTTTCCCGATGGGGAGCAGTTGATGGAGGAGGCGATGCGCCTCGGCGCGGATGTGGTGGGCGGCATTCCCCATTACGAGTGGACGCGGGAGATGGGCGTGCGCGACGTGGAGTATGCCTTCGCGCTGGCGAAGAAGTATAACCGCGACGTGGACTGCCATTGCGATGAGACGGATGATCCGCAGTCACGCTTCACGGAGGTGATGGCGGCGCAGACGCTGACGCAGGGCTGGCAGGGGCGGGCGACGGTGAGCCACTGCACGGCAAGTCATTCATGGGACAACGCCTTCGCCTTCAAGGTGACGCAACTGCTGGCGCGTGGGCGCATGAACGTGGTCTGCAATCCGTACGACAACAGCATCCTTCAGGGGCGCTTCGACAGCTATCCGAAGCGCAGGGGCATGGCGCGGCTAAAGGAGTTTTTGCAGGCGGGGGTCAACGTCTCCCTCGGCCATGACTCCATCATGGATCCGTGGTACCCGCTAGGGCGCGGCGATATGCTGGCCGCAGCCAACCTGGCGCTGCATCTGGCGCAGATGAGCGGACGCGACGAGATCGCGACGATGTATGAGTTGATCACGACGAACGCCGCTCGCACGCTCAACGTTGGCGATCGCTACGGCATCGAGGAAGGCAAGCCGGCCAGTTTGATTGTGGTGGACGCGCATGATGCGCACGACGCGCTGCGGTTGATGCCCGCGCGGCTCTCTGTGATCAAAGATGGGCGCCTCGTCGCCAGCACGACGCCGAGCGCGAGCCGTGTGCTGCGTGGTGACGTTGAGGAGCCGGTGACATTCGTGCCGAGTGCGTGAACGCATACCCCAGGTCGGAGACCCGCCTTGCCGTGGCGACGGGATTGGGTAGACAGGATTGGGTAGAGGAAAGGCGATCCCGCGGATGGGATCGCCTTCCGAATGGCTAGAGCGTTTGGAGGGACTAGCGACCGTAACGCGACAATTCCCACTTGCGGAGGAAGTAGTAGAGGACGCCGGTGACGACAATGGCCAGCGGGAAGCCAATGTCGGCGTTGTGGAGCTGCTTCGAGAGCGGGCCGGTGAAGGCTTGCTGACTGACGCCGAGAGCCGCAGCACCGAGGCCGACGACCATCGAGATAATCGCGGCAATGCCGGGCGGCAGCTTGCTCGCGGATTCATAGTCGGCCACGGGATAGTTGCCCTTACGCAGCCGGTTCTCGATCAGCACGATGGCGTTGTAGGCGCCGAGCCAGTAGGCGATCAGCAGCAGGAAATTCTCCAGGTTGAGGTTGAAGTTATTCTGGAGGTAGAGCGCAACCACCAGGTAGATCACCGCGCCGACGATGGTGAGCAGCCAGCGGCGGACGCGCAGGCCGATCACCTGTGTGGAGAGCGCAAAGCTGTAGTCGTTGGGGACGTTGTTGGCGATGGTGCTAAATGCCAGCAGCAGGAGCACGATACCAGCGAGCGGGCTGCCGGTGATGGCATTGGAGATCAATGTGCCGGCATCTTCACCCTGGAAGCCTGTGGTGAGCAAAACGCCCAGCACCTCGAGCACGATGCACGGAATCGTCACGCCGAAAAAGGCGAAGCGGAAGACACTACTCGCGGGCGTCGTGGCGGGCTGGCGACGTGTGTAGTCGGCGGCGTATGACGACCAGCCGATGGCATAGCCGAAAACCGCTCCGCCGAAGGTGGCGACGCCCGCGAAGAGATCGAGGCCGACGACAGACGACGGGACGCCGGTGTTGAAGTGGGCCATGCCGGCGATGAAGACGTATCCGAAGAGCAGCGCCATCGGAATCCAGGCGAAGCGTTCGTAGCGGTGGACGATGAAATAGCCGAAGACGCTGACGGCGGTGGTGACGATGGCCAAGAAAACCAGCGCCGCCCACTGTGGAATCTTCCCGGCGCTCCAGGCGACGATCAGGCTTGAGCCGATGACAGCATTGACGGCGCTCCAGCCGATGCAGGCCAGGGCATTGAAGATCGCGGGGAGCTTGGCACCCTGGAAGCCAAACGAGAAGCGCGAGAGCGGCATCTGCGCAAGGCCGGTCTTGGGGCCGAGCGTGCTGAGAAAAGCAACCGGCAGCACTCCGAGGATGTTGAAGACCAGGATGACGACGACTGAGCCCCAGAAGCCCAGCCCGAAGAAGACGTTGATTGAACCTAGCGCGACGGTGGCGACGACGGCATTTGCCGACCACCACAGCCACATTGTGTCCCATAATTGCGTGTGGGCACGGTCATCCTCGGCGACGCGCTCGATGCCGGTCACCTCGAAGGTAGTCTGCGTGCCTTTTTCAGTCATGACGCTGGCCATGCTGTCTCACTTTCAGTGGTGCTGGTCGTGTCAATTTGTTGAGAGGTACGCCGCCACCGCCCCCACGGGTCTCCTGGCCCAGGGAGCACGCGCCACCGACGGATCGAAACATGCGACGGCCCATCCGCGCAGCCTGCCCGGAAAATAACGATGCCCGGCGGCAGGTGCTGCGGTACACTAGGTACACAAGTGAACCTGCCATCCGGGCTTTTGTCCCCGTGGTGTGGCGCATACGCTGCGGCAGCCGCCGCGGCAATACGCCTGCGCCGCTCGGTCACTACCCGCGTCGGAGGCATCCGGGCGCGGAGGAACCCTAGGCGCACTTCACTCGTAGACAGGCGATATAACGGACGCCTGGTAGAAACGCCCGAACCGTGTTATTTCGGGCTTATACGAGTGTCGTCACTGCACAAGAGCAGAGACAGGGTGAAGTCTATGATCGCCGCGAACGGACGTCAAGCGCCGTTCGCTTGAACATAACACCAAAGCGTGTTGGGAGATTTCGGCTATGGTACACGTCGGCATCCTCACGGTGAGTACGAAGGGCGCGGTGGGCGAGCGCGAAGATACGTCTGGCGACACGATCGCAGCACTGGTGACCGGTGAACCGCTGCGGGCTACGGTGGGGGCGCGGACGGTGGTGACCGACGATCGCGCCTCGATCGAGGCAACGCTGCGCCACTGGGCGGACGATCTGCGTTTGCCGCTGGTGCTGACGACGGGGGGTACGGGGTTCAGCCCGACGGACGTCACGCCGGAGGCGACATTGGCAGTCATCGAGCGCGGGGCGCCGGGGCTGGTGGAGGCAATGCGCGCCGAGAGCCTGCGCGTAACGCCGATGGCGATGTTGTCGCGCGCTGTGGCGGGTATTCGGGGCGAGACGCTGATCGTGAATCTGCCTGGCAGCCCAAAAGGCGTGCGCGAGTGCTTGATGGTGATTCTCCCAGCGCTGCCCCACGCCGTGGACATTCTGACGCGACGTGTGACGGAGCACGCGACGGCGGGGCAAGAATGATGCTTCGGACGCGGCACGGCATGTGTCATGCTGACCGTGTGTGTGAGATATCAGCGGCGCGCGGCGTGACGGACGTATTCGCGTGCAGGGGAATAGACTTCCAGCGACGTCTATGGAGCGAAAGGTAGCCAGATGGGCATCAGGCGACGAAGTGGGTTAGAGCCTTGGCAGATCGGCATGCTGGCGACGGCAGGCGCCGTGGGCGGTCTGGCGCTGGCGAACTGGTTGAGCGCACGAGGATCTTCGCTGCCCGCCACTGAGCTTGCGGGGCAGGAGGGGCGCTACGCCTGGGAGTATGGCGACATTTGGTATACGGTGAAGGGGCAGGGCGAGCCGCTGGTGCTGATCCACGGCGTCTACGCGGGTGCGTCGTCTTACGAGTATCGCCGGGTCTTCGATCTGCTGGCGCGCGACTATCGCGTCTTCGCCTTCGACCTCCTTGGCTTCGGTCGTTCGGCGCATCCGTCACTGGTCTACACGCCTGTGCTCTATGAGCAGTTGATAGCGGATTTCGTCCGCGAGGTGGTCGGCGGCGCGGACCACGCGACGTCGGTGATCGCCTCAACGTTGGGGGCGGCGTTCACCATTCGCGCGGCGGCGGAGCGTCCGGCGCTGTTTTCGCGCCTGACGCTGATCGAGCCGACGGGCATGGAGAACCTGGCACAGGCGAGTGACTCGCTGACGCGGCGGGCCGCACTGGCGCTGCTGCGTTCGCCGCTAGTCGGGCAGGCGATCTATAACGGGATCGCTTCGCGCCCAAGCATCCGCTACTTCCTCAAGAGCCAAACCTATGGCGATCCGCAGATGGTGACGGACGCGATGATTGCGCACTACCACGCCATCGCGCACCAGCCAGGCAGCCGCTTTGCCGCAGCGAGTTTCATCTCTGGCACGCTGAACACGCCCGTGGCGAGCGTCTATCCGTTGCTGAAGCAGCCGATCTTACTCTGCTGGGGGAAAGAGGCGCGCTTCACGCCGCTGGAGACTGCCGGCGCCTTCCGCGAGGGGAATGCGCGCGCGGAGCTACGCGTCTTCGATTGCGGCGCACTACCACAGGACGAACTCCCCGAGGAATTCGCCCGCGAGGTGGGCGACTGGCTGCGGGCGAATAGCCGGTCACGGACACCGTAAGGGTGGATGCGTACGTGCAGACGTGGCGGCATCCTCCTCCGTCAAACGCGCTCCAGACGGCGGAGGGTGCCGTTGATGGCGACGCGTAGGCTTTCCACCACGCCACGCCCGCTGACGGCGATGGCTTCGAAGCTGGGGGCGCGATAGAGGTTGAGGTACTGCTCAAGCACTGGCACGGGGAGGGTGTCGGGGAGATCGCGCTTGTTCCACTGCATGACGAGGGGGAAGTCACCGGGATTCTTGCCCATGCGGCTCAACTGCTCGAGGAGTTCGTTGAAACTCTCAATATTTTCTTGCAACTTACTCGCCTGAGAATCCGCGACGAAGACCACGCAGTCGGCGCCTTTGAGCACGGAGATGCGCGTCTGCTGGTAGAGTACCTGGCCGGGGACGGTGTAGAGCTGGAAGCGTATCTGGAAGCCGTGTACCATGCCGAGATCTAACGGGAGCAGGTCAAAGTAGAGCGTGCGCTCGGTTTCGGTGTCGATGGAGACCATGTCGCCTACGTCGCGGGGGTTGACGGTTTTGTGGAGGAAGTGGAGGTTGGTGGTCTTGCCCGAGAGGCCGATGCCGTAATAGACGATCTTGCAATTGATCTCGCGCTTTGCCATGTTGATGAGCGACATATCGGCTCCTGCCTCAGCGGTAACACTCGTGTATCGCAGCGGCCAGACGCCTTGCTTGGCGAACTGGCGCAGACTGGATCGCGACCTTTTTCTGCATAGTAGGCCACGCTGCGCGCGGCGAACACAAGATAGATACGCATCAGGTGTAGGTATTGTATCGCAGGGGCCCGCTGTTGCAAACGAGATGCCTCATGAGGAGGTGTTTATGCGGGCGAGAAAGCGGTCGAGCGAAATGCGGGCACGTTCGTGGAAGCCTTCGCCAATCAGTTGGCGATCGTCGCGGGCGGTGACGCGGAAGACGAGGCGTCGGCCGTCGATATCGATCAACTCGGCGCTGGCGACCACCATGGCGCCGACGGGCGTGGCGGCAAGATGGCGGACGTTGACCAGCGTGCCCACGGTGCTCTCGCCGTCTTCAAGTTCGGGCTGCACCAGCCGCCATGCGGCGTTCTCCATCAGACCGATCATCATTGGCGTGCCGAAGACGTGTACGCCACCGGCTCCGAACGCGGCGGCGGTCTCACGCTCCGTCACGACGAGCGAGGCGTCGCCACGCATACCTACCGCAAGTGCCATCCTCGGTCTCCTGGCTTTTGTACGCGCCACGCGGGTCCGACGCCCATTCTAGCACGTCGCTAGCCTCGCGGGGATCGTTGTTCTCTTCCTCGCGGTCAGGAATATGCAGTGTACTGCCGGTGACGAGTAGTGGTGTCGCTGGGCAAGCCGTAGACGCGCACCCGCCCCGATAGCGCGTACGTCGCGTGTCGTTGACTGCCAATCTGACCAGTGCCATAATGGTTACGCTGAAAAACAGGCCGCAGGAGAACTACTCAGGGGCCGGCGCGTGCGCGAACGACACGGTCGGCGGCGGTGAGGTGGTGGCACGCGGCGCGGGGGCGGAAAGGCGAGTAAAGGCTGAGCGATGCAGCAATTAGAAGGATACGAGCGCGCGGCCCAGGGCACCCTAGCGAGGGAACAGCCGCAACGACGCGATGAGCCGCAGACGAAGATCGCCATCTCGATCGTCGTGCCGATTTTCAACGAGGAAGATAGCGTACGCCCGCTGTATGACGCGCTCACGGCTGAGATGCAGCGGATCGGCGAGAGCTATGAGATCGTGTATGTAGATGATGGCAGTCGCGACGGGACGTTCGTCGCTCTGAAAGCGCTGTACGAGTCGGATCCGCATGTGCGCGTCGTGCGCTTTCGTCGCAACTTCGGCAAGACGCCGGCGCTGGTCGCGGGGTTCCAGAAGGCGCGGGGCGAGATCGTCTTTACGATGGACGCGGACCTCCAGGACGACCCTTCGGAGATTCCGGCGTTTCTGGAGAAGCTGGCCGAGGGCAACGATCTGGTCTCGGGCTGGAAGTATCCGCGCCACGACCCGATTACCAAGACGCTGCCCTCCTTTTTCTTCAATCGCATGGTGCGACGCACTACGGGCGTGAAGCTCCACGATATGAATTGCGGCTTCAAGGCGTACCGGCACGAGATCCTCGACGACATTAAGCTCTACGGTGAACTGCATCGCTTCATTCCAGTGCTGGCGCAGCAGCGCGGCTTTAAGGTGACCGAGGTGAAGGTTCGGCACCACAAACGCAAGTACGGCAAGTCGAAGTTTGGCGCGCGACGCTTCCTTCGTGGCTTCCTCGACCTGCTGATGGTGCTCTTCCTGATGAGCTATTTGCGCACGCCACTGCGGCTCTTCGGCACTATCGGCTTCCTGCTAACACTCGCCGGCCTGGCGGTCGATGGCTATATCGTGGGTGATCGGTACCTGCCGTTCGGCTCACACGTGGCAATTCACGAGCGGCCACTGCTCTTCGTTGGCATCATGCTCTTGATCTTCGGGGTCAGCTTCATCCTCACTGGTCTGCAGAGCGAGATGATCCGCCACTTTGCCTACCGACCTGAGGAGGAGTTCAGCGTGAGGCAGGTGCTGGAGTGAGCGATCCGGCGATGGCGTCCACCGAGACGCAGGGCGACTCGCCGACCGTCGCCAAGCGCAGCTTCTTCGCACGCTATAAGCGGATCATTCAAGGTGGCGTGCTGGCGTTGGTGCTGATCTTCCTGGGGGCGGCGATCTGGAAGAGCTGGTCCGATCTCGGGCACTACTCTTGGGACGTCAACTGGGGCTTGCTCGTCATCGGTTTCGCGCTGCTGGTCGCGCAGGAGCTTTCCTACGCGTTCATCTGGCGCGCGATTCTGGCGCGGCTCGGCAGTCGCCTCGACATCATCTCGAGCCAGCGCATCTATCTCGGCGCGGAGTTCGTCCGCTATATTCCTGGCAACGTCTGGCATGTGATCACGCGCGTACTGTGGGCGGAGCGGAAGGGCGTTCCCAAGACTATCGGCTTCGCCAGCATGGTCATCGAATTGGCGACCAAGATTACGTCGGCAGCGCTGGTCTTCGCGGTGAGTCTCTTCTTCTGGCAGGACACGAGTGGATTGCTGGCCGGCGTACCGCGCTCGGCATTCATCACCGTTGGCGCGATAGCGGTACCCCTGCTGTTGCTGGGGCTGTATCCACCCTTGCTTCAGGGCCTGCTGAACGCGGGGTTGCGTCGCGTGAAGCGCGAGCCAGTGCGCCTGACGCTGCATTACGGTGATGTGCTGTTGATCGCGCTCCGCTGGAGTGGAAGCTGGCTGGTCGCTGGCGCAGGCTTCTACTTTGTGGTGCTGGCTCTCGTCTCGACGCCACTGCCAGCGACAGCGCTGATCCTCTGCATCGGCATTTACGCGCTCGCGTGGGACATCGGCTTCCTGTCGTTCATCACGCCGAGTGGCCTGGGCATCCGCGAGGCGGTGACGGTGATCCTGCTGACGCAGTCTCACGTGGTCCCCGCGGGGCCGACGGGTGTGGGCGTGGCGACGGTGATCGCGATCATCGTGCGACTGCTCTCGACGGGTTCGGAGCTCACCTGCATCACGGCGGCGCATGCGATACGTGGCGGGCCACCGGCGCCGGACCCGAGCGCGCTTCCCCCGGCGGAGACCGTCGAACTGGCGTAGTCGCGAGGCGAGCGCGAAGATTTTCCGCTACGGCAGAACTAACGCCGTCGTGCGGCCGCGCTCATGTCCATTGAAAATGTATATTTGATACGGCTGTGCTTGCATTCGTGATGCGTACGATGCGCATACTGGGGACGCACGGTTAGCAGGTTGCCACAAGACATTAGCAGCCGTGTTGCGCCATGAACGGAGGCGTTCCCATGCAGGCTATTCTCCCCAATGGACCCTCACGTAGCCGCCCCTATGCCTGGGGAATGATTGCGATCGAGCCCGAGCCACCGCGCGTGGGCAGGGAGATGAGGATCGGCTTTCCACTCACCAACCCTGGCCCTGACGTCGTGGTTGTAGAGCAGATCGCCGTGAAGGTTGCCCTCTTCGGCATTGGCCTTAAGTGGGAAGACATCGGCGTTCTTGGGCCGATTCGCCTTGAGCCAGAAGCTGGCGTCGTCCGAACTTCGACGTTGGCGTGGACGCCGACGGTCGGCGGGCACCGCTGCGTCCGCGCGACCTTGCGCGTGGCGGGAGCGGCTGATCCACTGGTGATTGGGCGCAATCTTCAGGTAATCGAGGCGAGCGCTGACGAGGATGTGTGGGTGCAGCGGTTCCGGCTGGGCAATCCGCTGCAAGAAGCGGCGCCAATGATGTTGACGCTTGCCGGCAACCATCTCGACGACCTCCAGGCGACCGTTCGCGTCGCCGGACGCGATGCGCCACTCGGCCAGCCCATATGGCTACGCGGCGGCGAGGATGTGCCCGCGGAGTTGGTGCTGATCGCCAAGACGGACGCGGCGCTCGACGCGATCCGCACGCTTGAAGGCTCGATCGCCGGCGAATTGGTCGACGGCATCGAGGTTGTCGTGCGGCGTCCGGCGCGAGTGACGACAGCGGTCCGGCACGATGCGCCTGTGGAGCATGCCGCCGCAGTCGAGGCGGATGTTGAGATGGCGGCGAGTTACACGCACTCATAAGCGGTAGTCCGCTCTTGGGCGCCGGGCACGCCGAGACGCGCAACCGGGTTACGAGGGACTCGACCGAAGCTGCGCCGAGATCCGCCAACAATGCTCGACACCTGTTATTGACAGCCCGCCTTCTTATGCCTACAATAATCCGGCTTTCGCAAACAGCGAGCGGGAGCGCGGGCGATCTTGTGGGGAATTGCTGGCGGAGGGTGTGTCGTGGCGGCAGGTGAGCCAGGCGAGTTGAATGGGCGCACGCTAGGCGACTATCGGCTGACCGCGCTTATCGGCATCGGCGGTATGGCCGAGGTCTACCGTGCCCATGACGAGACACTCGGACGTGAGGTGGCGGTGAAGGTGCTGTCGCCCCAGGCGGCGAGCGACGCAAAGTACCGCGAACTGTTCCGTAAAGAGGCGCGGCGGGTGGCGGCGCTCGACCACCCGAACATTGTGCCCGTCTACTACCTCGGCGAGCAAGACGGCTTGCTCTACATTGTGATGCCGCTGATGGCCGAGTCGCTGCGGCAGCGTATTGAGCGGGTCGGTCGGCCAACAAACTACGAATCCGTGCGCGTTATCGTGCAGATCGCCGCGGCGCTCTTTGTCGCGCATTCGGTTGGCATCATTCATCGCGATGTGAAGCCCGAGAACATCCTGCTGAATGCCGAGGGTCGCCCGCTGCTGACGGACTTTGGCATCGCCCGCGATGGTAAGACGACACGCGAATTGCAGGGCTTGCCGAGTGGGCCGCTGGGCGCGCCGATCCGCCCATCACAGACCCTCGCGCGGGAAGGGCTGCCCGTCGGTACACCGGAATACATGGCGCCAGAACAGTTACGCATGGCCGCAGTGGACAAGCGGGTGGACATCTATGCGCTGGGCGCTGTGCTCTACGAACTGCTCACGGGGCAAGCGCCGCACGAGGCGCCCACGCCTGAGGAGGTCGCGGCGCTGACGCTGAGCGCGCCGGTGGTGCCGCCCTCGGCCTACAACCCCAAAGTCTGGCCAGAGCTTGAGGTGGCGGTATTGACGGCGCTGGCCTATGAGCCGGGCGATCGCTTCCCTGACGCCAGGAGCTTCGCGATGGCGTTGCTCGCGGCAGTGGAGGGGCACCCGGAGCAGCGCGGAGCGCGTATCACGCCGCCGCAGTTCCACCCCAGCGCGCCCAACATGGGGAAGTCGGCAACGTCGAGCCGAGCGCCGCAGCCACCGCCCGTGGCGATCGATACCATCCCGACGGCCCGCACGCTGACCCCGCCCGTGGGAATCGACACCATCCCGACGGTCCGCACGCTGACCACGCCACGAGGGATTGGACGCGGACGACTGCTGCTCTTTGCCGTGCTGATCCTTACCGTGGCGGCGGTGGTCATTGGCAGTGGGTATCTGTTCTTCAGCAGCTCGGCCTCGCCGACGGGCTCGGTGAGTGCTACACAGACCGCCAGCTCGACGAGATCGTTTGGTTCACCCACCGGGACTAGCACCTCGGGCAAACCGACATCCGGGAAAACGCCCACTCCCATCCACTACGTGCCGATTCCAGGTCCGCCAAAGACGTCACTGAAGCCGCCGCCGCCGATTCTCCATCCGACGGCGACGGCAACCAACACGGCTACTGCGACTAACACGGCTACCGCGACCAACACGACGACTCCGACAGCGACCGCCACCGGTACCCCTGGTCCGACGGATACGCCGACCGCGACCCTAATGCCGACCGCGACCTCCACGCCGCTGCCGCCGCCACTGCTTGTGCTCACGTCGGCGACGACGGGTACGCCAAACCTTTCGCTGACGGCAACGCCGCCTGGCAGTTGTTGGAAGGAAGACACGCAAAGCGTTAGTAATTCCGGCGCGCAGGCGAGAAGCTGGTCGTGGGGGGTTCCATCGACGACGTCATCGGATACGCTGGAATGGAGCCTCAACGGTACTAACTGGTACGACGCGAGTGTCAGCCCGCCCTCAGACATTGATGTGAACGGTGGCATGCAAAGCGTGATCTACGTCGCGGTGGATACTACTACGCGCAACGGTATGGGTACGCCTACCGGCGGGTGTAACACGGGCGATAACTCGACGTGGACGATCACATTCACCGACGATCTGAGCCGCCCGCAGACGTTCACCGCACAGTTGCAATAAGTCTGGCGCACGACCTCGGGCTGGCACAGGTGCGGCGAGGGTTCGTGGTGCGGACAGGACGATCACTCAGCGCTCGCGTGGCGCGGACCTCCCCCCGCAAGCCCCCAAGGGGGACAAGCCCACAAAGGAGGAACCCGCCGCCGCATTCCCCATGGGAGAAGGGGAGCCAGAACCGCCGACGTGGACGTGAAAGGTCCCAGTCGAAATCGGTATCACTTCACGGCGCGTTGACAGCCAGTTCTCGCATCCCTACAATGCAGCGGAGTCGGTTGGATGCTCGGCGACTGGTCGCGCCGCCAGGAGGTGACGTTGAGCAAGGATGGTGCGGGCGGGCTCATCGGTCAGTCCCTCGGCGGCTATCGCCTGACGGCGCTGCTAGGCGCGGGCGGCATGGCTGAGGTCTACCGCGGCGAGGACTCGCGTGCGGGGCGCTCCGTGGCAGTGAAGGTGCTGCCAAGGACGCTGGCAGCCGATGCGGAATATGTGCAGCGGTTCCGCGATGAGGCCACGCGCGTCAGTTCGCTCGATCACCCCAACGTCGTCAAAGTCTTTGCCTATGGCGAAGAGCATGGACTGCTCTACCTCGTGATGCCTCTGCTGGTGGAATCGCTTCGCGAGAAGATGGAGCGCGAGCGGCTGCTACCGCTCTCAGAGTCGGCGCGGCTGGTGGTGCAGATCGCGGCGGCGCTCGATGCTGCCCACGCGCAGGGCATCGTGCACCGTGACGTCAAGCCAGAGAATATCCTGCTGAATGCGCAGGGCCGCGCACTGCTGACCGACTTCGGCATCGCGCGCGACGAGGAGTTCTTGCGGGCGACGGGGAAGAATCGAACGCTCGCGGCGACGGGGCTGCCGGTGGGAACGCCGGAGTACATGGCGCCGGAGCAGCTCCGTGGCAACGGAGGCGACACGCGCATCGACGGTTACTCGCTGGGCGTGGTGCTCTACGAGTTGCTGACCGGTACGCCACCGTTTCAAGCGAACACGCCGTATGAGGTGGCGTCGCTGGTGCTTGGCGGCGTTATCACACCTCCCTCGGAGCGCAATCCGCTGATCTGGCCCGCGCTGGAGCATGTGGTGCTCCGTGCGATGTCTATGGAGCCCGACGATCGTTATCCCGACATGCGCACATTCGCGCTGGCGCTGCGCGAGGCGGTGCTGCATCGCGAGGGTGAAGCCACCGTCCGCCGGATGACGAATGTGCTGCGCCCGGACACGGGCACCATGCCGTTGGGAGCAGGTGTGTCGACCCCACGCTCCACGCTGGGGCTCGCCGCCCGCACCGATGCCATGCGCCCGACCTGGCGGCTGGGCGTGCGTGAAGGCGCACCGCGCTCTGGGCGCTCGGTCTTGCTGGCGGCGTCGGGGATCGCGCTGGTGATCGTGCTCGCTTGCGCGTTGAGTGGCTTCGCGGTACTACATGGGTTCACTTCGCCGGGAAGCCCCGTGAATTACGGCACTCCAGGTGGTGGCGCATCCGCGACCGCGACGTCCACGAGTACCGTATTCGCCACCGCAACTTACGGCGGGCCTGGGGTGACGCCCTATCCGACGTTCACGCCGGGCGGGCCGCCGACCCCGACAGCATTCGGCACGCCACCAGCGCCGACGGCAACGCCGCCGACTCTCTCATTCGATCCTTTGACTATCGGCGTTGCAAAATCCACTGGATTCGGCGCCTACTGCATCGGTTCTCAGACCATCCATAACAACACTGGTCAACCCATTAGTTGGAACTGGGCGCACCAGTCGGTGCCAGGCTTCGGGTGGCATCTCGGAAGTAGCGGTACCAAATACAAAAACGGCGATCCCAAGCGGCTCTGTGTCTGGACACTCGTCGCAAACGCTCTATGTTCGCGCATACTGCACACCTGCCAAGAGTTACCCTGAGCTGGCAACTGATTCTCACGGGAATCAATATCAGCTTACCTTGAAGGTTGGGTAGCGGCGCGGAATCACATTACCCGCGTTTCGCGCAGCAGGTGCAGGCGCAATAGGTTGAGCGCGGTGTTCGCCGCGCGCCACTTGACCTCCGTGCGCGCTGCGCGAAAGCGCTGCGAGGTGTCGCTGGCGCGGTCGGCGGAGGCGACGGCGATATGGACCGTGCCGGCGGGCCGATCGTCCTGGGGATCGGGGCCGGCGACGCCGGTGATGCCGATGCCCACGTCAACCCCTAGCTGCTCGCGGGCCGCTCGCGCCATCGCCCGTGCCGTCTCGACGCTGATCACGCCGTGGGCGGCCACGATGTCGGCGGGGACGCCCCACTGCTCTTTCAGTGCCGTGGCGTACGAGACCAGCCCCCCACGAAAAGCATTCGAGCTACCCGGCACGTCGGTGATCAGGCTGGCGAGCAGGCCGCCGGTGCAGGACTCCATCGTGCCCACCGTCAGTCCACGCTCGACGAGCATTTGGAGCGCGACGCTTTGCGGTGTGTCGCCATCCATGCCGAAAATATGCGTACCCAGCACGTCGCGGGCACGCGCGTCCATCTCGTCCACCAGGCGGCGTGCCTCATCCACGGTCGACGCCTTGGCCGTCACGCGCACGTCAACGGCGTCGCGCTTGGCGTAGGTGGCAACCGTCGGGTTTTCGCTGCGAATCAGCGCGCCGAGCCGCTCCTCGACCGTGGATTCGCCCAATCCCGCGACGCGGAGGATGCGCGTGAAGAGGGCCGCGCCGGTGGTCTGGCGCAGCCGCGGGACAACCTCGTGCTCCCACATACGCATCATTTCGTGGGGTACGCCGGGCATGGCGACGACGATCTTGCCGTCGCGCTCGACCCACCAGCCGGGCGCCGTCCCGACGGGATTGGAAAGCGGCGTCGAGGACGGGATCACCCAGGCTTGCTTGATGTTGCGCTCGGGCATCGTCAGGTTGCGGCCCGCGAAGAAGGCGCGGAGATCCGCTTCGAGCGCGGGATCGACGCTCGGCGTTTCGTCCAACACGGCGGAAATGGCTTCACGCGAGACGTCGTCTTCGGTCGGGCCGAGTCCGCCGGTCATCAGGACGAGGTCCGAACGGTCGCGGGCGCGCGCCAGTGTCTCACTGAGACGCTGGAGGTTATCACCCACCTGCGAGACGAAGTAGAGGTCGATGCCCAGCGGAGCGAGTTGCTGCGCGAGATAGGTGGCGTTGGTATCGGTGATGTGGCCGAGTAAGAGTTCGGTGCCGATCGAGAGGATTTCAGCGCGCACGCGCGGACCTCGCTTCTTCTGGGACGTCTCCACGTCATGAGCTGCAGGCGTCGCGCCCCCGTTCGATTGTAGCACGCGGCGATGGTCGCTTCGGTGACGCATCGCGCGCAGGCTACGTCTTATAGTGGCGCGAGTTCACCTCCCAGGGGTGAGCGAGATTAGACATTCTTCGCGCGATCAAGGCCCGTTTTACCTGCCGCGATCATCCATCGGTCATACGTCTTATGGCGACATATTACAAGATGTTGTACTGTCGTGCGAATATATTCCTAGGCCACAAGATGTTGTGGCATTGCTCTTGCAGAATCCACATGTTGTGTTGTACTGTTTGCTGCGCAGCCATTTTAGAGGCCGAACGTGCCACCGATGTAGGCGCAGGTGCGGCACGGACGATGCGTTGGACGGCCGAGGAGACCCTGTTGTGAAGTCCAGCGCAGGAGAGCGACAGGAAGGGACGAGCGTGAAAGAGAAGAAGTCCGCTGGCATGGCGACGAAGCCTGCAACGCCGGCCACACGCGCGCAGGGCGAATGGTCCGAGGCGGCGGTGCGCGTGCTGCGCGAGCGCTACCTGCTACGCGACGGCGAGGGCAAGGTCGTCGAGACGCCCGACGAGCTGTGCTGGCGCGTGGCGCGGGCGGTGGCGGAGGCCGAGAAGCAGTGGGCCAAGCGCACAGGCGAGTCACCGGAGGCGGTGGCTCAACAATTCTACGATGTGATGGTGAGCCACCAGTTCCTGCCGAACTCTCCCACGCTGATGAATGCCGGCAAGGGCAACAACCTGCAGCTCTCCGCCTGCTACGTGGTGCCGGTGAAGGACAGCCTGGAAGGCATCTTCGAGGCCGTCAAGCATGCCGCGCTGATCCACCAGAGCGGTGGCGGCACGGGATTTTCCTTCTCGCGCTTGCGGCCCGAGGGGAGCATGGTCGCCTCCACGCACGGCGTCGCCTCCGGTCCCGTCAGTTTCATGAAGATCTTCGACGGAGCAACCGAAGCGGTAAAACAGGGTGGCACCCGACGCGGTGCAAATATGGGCATCCTGCGCGTCGATCATCCCGACATCCTGCGCTTTATCGACTGCAAGCGTGACGGCTCGGTAACGAACTTCAACATTTCGGTCGCCATCACCGACGAGTATATGCGCGCGCTCGACGCAGATGAGGAATACGATCTGATCGACCCGCACACGCAGCAGCCGACGAAGCGCCTGCGCGCTCGCGAGGTGATGGATCGCATTGTCTCCGCCGCATGGGCTACCGGCGATCCTGGGCTCGTCTTCATCGATCGCGCCAATCGCTCCACCGCGAACCCCACACCCGAGGTCGAGCCGCTCGAAGCAACGAACCCCTGCGTCGTCGGCGAGACGCGCCTCGCGACGGGCCGCGGCCTCGTTCGCATGGATACGCTTTATAAGAGCGGCGAGAAGCTCAGCGTGGCGACAGACTGGCGCGCTCCCGGCCAGGAGCTTGCCAATACGGTCAACGGTGGCGCTGTCTCGTCGGAGTCGGTCACCTTCCACGAGGCGGCACCTGTGTTCCAAACCGGTACACAGGTCCGTGTTTGGAAGCTCACCACCAGTCACGGCAGTGAGATCACCGCGACGCCCAACCATCGCTTCCTCACCAGCGAGGGCTACAAGCGTCTCGATGAGCTACAGTATGGCGACACGCTGCTGCTCCAAAGCGCTGAAGGCGCATGGTCCGAAGAGCGCGCGCTACCCGAGATCGCCTATGGTGTCCGGAGCGACGCTCGCCTCCGCGCCAAGGTGATGCGCGGCGAGGCACACCCTCCCATCGAATGGTCCACTGAACTTGGCGAGATCGTCGGCTATATCCTGGGCGACGGCTACGTGCGCCGTGGTGACACAAGCGACGTCCTTGGCATTGCCGTCGCTGCGGAGGACGACGGTCTTGCGACCACCGTGCAGGAGCGCCTCCGCGATTGGTTCGGCGCAGCCGGCACCACCGCGCGTCGCCAAGGGCATACGCAGCTGCAATATGAAGGTGCGAGCGCGACTTTCCTTAGGGGCCTCGGCCTCACATCCGCTCATGCCCATCAGAAGCGCGTGCCGGAGAGCATTTTCGCCGCGCCGCGAGATGCGGTTGTCGGCTTCCTGCGCGGCCTCTTCAGCGCCGATGGCAGTGTGCAGATCGGCGCAGCAGACAAGGGGACGTGCAGCGTTCGGTTGGCAACCTCGTCCAAGGGGCTGGCGCAAGACGTCCAGCAACTCTTGCTCAACTTTGGCATCGTCAGTGTGGTTCGCCTCCGTCGCGAGGCGCAGATTCGCCTGATGCCCAATGCCGCCCGTGAATCCGCGGAGTACGCGACCCAGGCGCAGTACGAGGTCATCATCGACAAGGCGAATCGCGACCGCTTTGCCACGGTAATCGGCTTCATGCAGGAGCGCAAGCACTCGGCACTCCTCGCCTGGATCGCCAACAAGAAGCGTGCGTCGAACGGCGAGCCCTTCACAACAAACGTAGCGCTAATCGAGGACGCGGGGCTTGCCGATGTCTACGACACGACCGAGCCTGTCACGCACAGCATCATCGTCAATGGGCTAGCAACACATCAGTGTGGTGAGCAGTGGCTCGGCCCGTATGATGCCTGCAATCTCGGCTCTATCAACCTTGGCCTCTTCGTCCACGACGGTGAGATCGACTGGACCGAGATCGAGCGCGTCACACGGGTGACGACACGCTTCCTCGACGACGTGATCGACATCAACCCGTTCCCGCTGCCGATCGTCGCCGAGAAGGTGCACGCCAACCGGCGCATCGGCCTCGGCGTCATGGGCTGGGCAGAGATGCTCTTCGAGCTGGGCATGCGCTATGACAGCGACGAGGCGGTTCTGCTCGGCGAGCGGGTCATGACGCGCATTCGCGAGTGGTCGACCGACGAATCGCACCGGTTGGCCGAGGTACGCGGCGCGTTCCCGAACTTCGCGCAGAGCATCTATCGCGACGGTCCTACGCTTCGCAATGCCACGCGTACGACCGTCGCACCCACTGGCTCCATCAGCATCCTCGCGGACTGTTCATCCGGCATCGAGCCGATCTTTGCGCTGGCCTTCCAGCACCGCGTCAAGCAGCCGGACGGTTCCTATCGCGTGCTCGACTTTGTCAATCCGTTCTTTCTACGGGCGCTTGAGTCGAGCGACATCGAAGACACGGCCAGCGTGCTTGAGTACGTGCGGTCGCATGGCTCGCTGCACGGCCATCCGTCGCAGTCGCATCCGGCGCTGCGCCCGTACGTCACCGCCCACGAGATCCCGCCCGACGCGCACATTCGCATGCAGGCGTCGTTCCAGCGCGGTGTGGACAACTCTATCAGCAAGTGTCTTGCCGCCGGCACGCTGGTGCAAACGTCGCGTGGCCTGATGGCGATCGAGGATTTCTCGGACGTGGATGAGCCGGACACCTTCGTGAGCATAGCCGACGAGGGCATCCGTGCCGGTAAGCACCGGATCCTCTCGCACTACTACGCCGGTGAGCAGCCGGCAGTGCGCATCCGTTTCGACAATGGGGCGGAGTTGGTAGGCTCCGAGGCGAGCCACAAAGTGTTGACGCCTGATGGCTGGCGGCGCATGGCCGATCTCCATGTCGGTGAGCTTGTCATAGGTCGCTTCACAGAGTCGCACGGGCCGGGCGGGGCGAAACTGCCGCAGCAGGGCGAGTACCGGACAAACGCCAAGCAGGTTAGTATCCCGTCACGCATGTCACCGAAGCTCGCCCAGTTCCTCGGCATGCTCGCAGCGGATGGGCATACCACCGAGACCACAGGCGCTGTTGGCCTGACGAGCGCGAGCGATGAAGTCATCGCCGAATTCACGTCCCTGGCGGAGGAGTTGTTCGGGCTCAATGTGCGTCAGACCGTCGAAGCGCGAAATGAGAACGTCAAGTATGCCACGCTGAACTCGCGGTTGCTCGTTCGATGGGTGGAGGGCCTCATCGGTAAAGGAGCTTACAACAAGCGGGTGCCATCGCAAGTGCTGGCGGGCAGCGCGGATGAAAAACTGGCATTCCTGCGTGGTATCTCGCTCGATGGCTACCAGCACCCGCAATTTGGCCTCTACGTCTACGCTGGCATGTCGAAAGACCTCGCCTACGGCGTGGCCGAGATGTGCCGAAGCTTCGGCGCACCTTTGGTACGCCAGCAGCAAGCGCTCGTGGCGGCGAGCGGCAACATCGCGTACAAGGTGCTTGTGAGTAACGAATTGCAAGGGCGTATCTCGTGCATCGAGCCGCATAAGAATGTCCGCTCGCATGACGCGACCTATCCAGTCCTCGTCAGCCGCGAGCTCATCGAGCAGACAAAACTGTCGACTGATCACCCATACTACTCGGCCCTGCGTGCCATACGGCAGAGCGGCAGGCTCAACTGCGACAACCGCACTGCAGAACGCCTCGGCTGGCCCATTGATACACCTGTCTTCAGGGTCACTGCCGTTGAGGATGCCGGGATTATCTCGCTGTACGACATTGAGGTCGAGGACGCCCACGAGTATGTGGTCAACGGCATTGTGTCGCACAACACCATCAACCTGCCGAACAGCGCGACGTATGACGACGTGCGCGACGCCTATCGGCTGGCGTGGGACCTGGGCTGCCTCGGCATCACGATCTTCCGCGACGGCAGCAAGAGCGAGCAGGTGCTCAATGTTGGCGTGAAGGAAGGCGAGAAGCAGGCGGAAACCGCGGCGTCGGCAACCGCGACGGCGCAACAGGAGATTCCTCCCGCCGCGGCTCAGATAACCGTCACACCGAACGCGACTTCGCGCAAGCAGTACGTCAACGGCGTGAAGACGCGCCCCGAGGTCGTGCAGGGCTACACGCGCCAGGTGCGGTCGCCGGAGGGGAAGGTCAACATCACGCTCAACTGGGACGAAGATGGCCTGCTGGAGGTCTTCGTCAACGTGGGCAAGGCGGGGTCGGACGTCGCCGCGCTCGCCGAGGCTTTGGGCCGACTGATCTCCCTACACCTGCGTATCGACAGCCCGCTCTCGCAGGACGAGCGTGCCGCCGAGGTGGCGCATCAACTGGCGAGCATCGGCGGTAGCACGTCGATTGGCTTCGGCCAGAATCGCGTGCGATCGCTCCCGGATGCGGTGGCGCGCGCCCTGGAACTCTATTTGGCGGGACCGTCGAAGAAAGGTTCCGTGCCGGAGAGCGCTGTCACCGAAGAGTCCGCCGAGAGTCACGGGAGTAGCGGGTCCCAGACGAATGGCTTCAGCAACGGCAACGGGCATGGCTATACGCCCGGCACGCTGGCGCTGTACACCGTCACCGGCAATCTCTGTTCCCAGTGCGGCAATAACACGCTCTATATGGAGGAAGGCTGCAAGAAGTGTGTGAGCTGCGGCTACAGCGAATGCTAAGGGCGCGCTAGCACACGCATCAAGATCGCGGCGTGCCCTCATGCCGCGAGTCGATCCACCCTCGACGATGCATCTGCGTATATCGCCGAGGGTGTTCTCTTTGGATCTGATCTCGCGCCGCTACTAGGCTCAGTCGCCTTCGCCACTCGCCTCGCGCGGGTCGCTGCCGGTGAGGTCTTCCCACGCTTCCGCGAACCCGCGCACCTGCGCCTGGTCGAGGTTCGCGCCGGCGAGGTCCGCTCCGGTGAGCGACGCGCCCTGCAACTGGGCATCGTCCATCGCGGCGCCACTAAGATCAGCGTCGGCGAGGTCCGTCGCGCGGAGATCCGCACCTTGCATGTTCGCGCTGCGCAGATTGGCGTCGTGCAGCTCGGCGCCGAGCAGGTGCGCTCCACGCAGATCGGCCTCAGCCAACTGAGCATTCTCCAGATGTGCTCCATCCATCTCGGCCCGACGAATGTCCGCTCGCCCCATGCGAGCATCGTCCAATTGCGTGGCGACCGCATCCGCGTCCTCCAACGTCGCGTCCTCCAGCAGCGCACGGGTCAACGTGGCGTCCGTCAGGTCCGCGCCCGAGAGGTTCGCGCCGCGCAGGTTGGCTCCTGTCAGGTTCGCGCCGTGGAGATTGGACCCCTGCAAGTTGGCGCCATGTAGGTCTGCCCCGACGAGATAGATCTCGCGCAGGTTGGCACCCTGCAACTGGATGCCGACGAGGTTGGCGCCGCAGAGGTTCGCGTGGGCCAGCGTGCCGCCGGAGAGGTCAAGCCCTGCCAGCCGCATTCGCCGAAAGTCGCGCTGCCCCGCCCTATACGCCTCTTGAATATCGCTCGCGGACGTGGTTCGCATCAGCACCTGCCTCGCTCTCTCGCGGCGCCGCACACTCCTATGGCATGCTCACTCCACTCCGCTCGGGTGGATCAGCAGCAACGGCACGCTGGCATCGTGGAGGACACGATCCGCCGTGCTGCCGAACATCATTCGCCGAGCGCCAGCCCGTCCTCTCGTCGCCAGGATTACGAGGTCACAGTCGCGCTGCGACCGTCGGATGATCTGCTGCGTGGGCTCGCCTTGCGCTACTTCGGTCTGGATCGCGCAGCCGCTCCCGCTGAGATCCGCCGCGAGATTCTGTCGCACGCCTTCGAGGTAGCGCTCCGCCTCCTCGACAGCCGCAACTCCGGCTTCGTGCACGTGCGACGAGTCCACCACGCGGAACAGCGTCACCCTGCGGAGGATCACGCCAGCGAGGAGACCTACCTGTGCGAGCGCCTCTTCTGCCGTTGGCGAGCCATCGAGCGGCACAACAGCGCGCTCCAGGGCGGCGTCTGCCTCGCAGGTGCTGGGGCGCAACAGCAACACGGGAATGTGCGACCGTCGCACCATCTGATCCGCGACGCTCCCGAGTGCCATACGCGCCATGCCCGTGCGGCCACGAGTACACATCACCACAAGCCCGATGCGCAGCCGAGGGCAGAGATCGATGAGCGTGGTAGCCGCCTCGCCGCGGACTACCTCGATGCCGATGGAGACGCCCTGCCCTTGCAGCCTCTCGGCGATCGCCTGCAGATACTCGCTGGCGGTGCGATCTTCTTCATCAACCATCTGCTGATAGGTTTCGGGCGGGACCATGGCGTTCGGTCCCATGAACGCCCAAGTATCGGGCGAGATGACCCTCGCAAGCACCAGCGTCCTCTTGAGCGCCCGCGCCAAACGCATTGCCGGCGGCAATGCGCTCTCAGCCAGGGCTGATCCATCGAGCGGTACGAGAATGCGATCGGTGTCGATCTCGGCGGCCATCGTGTCGCTCCTTCCCACGTTGCGAGATAGCCTGGTACACGGCTGTGGGCCACTCCACGGGCCAGCAAAAAGTCCACCGGAAGTATCGCGTGGTGGCATCACGCATCGGTCGCGGCGAGGATTGCAGTGTCACGGGGGCATCACGTTCACAGCTACGCATGCATAGGCATGTGCATAGGCATGGCGCGCCGCCGCTGCGCCCGCCGAAGGCCGCGGTGGTGGCCCGTAAGGACCATCGTCGAGGCGATGGCCGCACGCCTGGTCGTGATCGCGATCTGATAGTGACACCCGCTTTCGTGATGTTACCGTGCGATGCGTCTCGCATGATGCGATCAGGGAGCGCTCGCACCCCGCGATGCGATTCCTGTTGTCTGCCAATATGCAAGAGGGTGAGGCCATCTATGTCGACTGCCACGATAGATTCGCTGGAGCTTAGCCCAGAAGATGTGCGTCGGGTGACGGAACCCGCGACGTTGGGCTTCGAGTCTACGGCGCAACTGTCCGTGCCGGCGGATGTGGTTGGCCAACAGCGTGCGCTCGAGTCCATCGACTTTGCCTTTGCCATCGAGGATCAAAATTACAACCTCTACGTCTCGGGCGAACCGGGCAGTGGCCGCTCCACCTCGGTACAGCGCGCCGTGGAGCAGGCGATAAAGGGTCGCGCCGCACCCGCCGACTGGTGCTACGTCCACCACTACGATCGGCCAGGCGAGCCGATGGCGCTCTCATTGCCGAGCGGCTCGGCGCCTTCGTTCGCGCGTGCGGTGGACGCTTGCGTGATTGGCAGTCGCCGCGAGCTGCGCCGCGCCTTCGCCGGGGAAGGCTATCGTAGCCGCCGGATGCAGGTCGTGAAGGATCTCAGCGCGCAGCGCGATCAGGCGCTGGAGACGGTGCAACACGACGCACTGGCGCTAGGCTTCGTCATCCAGGAGACGCCTGTCGGTCTGGCGATCATCCCGCTCAAGCGCGCGGCTCCCGCCGAGATCGCGGCCCACATTGGCGCCGATGGGAAGTCTGGCGCACCCCAAGAAGTGAGCGCCGGCGACGAGCCGATGACGCCGCTGGAGTTCGAGAGCCTGCCGCCCGAAGAGCAACAACGGTTGAGCGCGGCACGCGACGTAGTGCACGAATCCATCGCGCGCACGCTGCCACAGTTGAGCAGACTTGATGAAGAGGCTCGCGCACGCGTCGAAGCGCTGGACGAGAGCATCGCGCGGCAAGTCGTCACCCCGTTGATTGACGCATTGACCGCGCGCTACAGCGACAGCCAGCAGATCATCGAGTGGGCGCGGCACATGGAGGACGACATCGTCGCCCATGCGGACGTACTGCGCGCACTCGATGAGGTGAAGGAAAAGCGGGCGAGCGGGGGGAGCGAGGGCAGCAGGGCCGAAGCGTCCCCCACAGTATCAAGTTCGGCGGACGAGCAAGCGCAGAGGCTCGACACCGACGAAGACCTGCGGGAGCGACCTGACGTGGCGGTCTTGCTCCGCCGCTACCGCGTGAACGTGCTCGTCAGCCATGCGGAGCGGGGCACGGCGCCGATAGTGCGGGAGATGAACCCGACGTACGCGAATCTCGTCGGGCACATCGAATTTGGCCTGCGCGAAGGACTCCCGTTCACCGATCACCTGATGTTGAAGTCGGGCGCCTTCCATCGGGCAAATGGCGGCTACCTGATCCTCCAGGCACGCGATCTCTTCGTCCAGCCGCGCGCGTGGGAGGCCGTGAAGCGCATGCTGCGCTTCGGGGCGATCACCCTCGAAACGGGGGAAGATGTCGGGACGATGCCCGCCAGCGCCTCGCTTCGCCCGGAGCCGATCCCCCTGCGCGTTAAAGTGGTACTCATCGGTGACGCTCAGACCTACTCGCTCCTACACGTGCTGGATTCGGAGTTCACCGAGCTCTTTAAGGTGCGCGCCGACTTCGATACCGCGACGCCGCGCACGACGGACTCCGAGCGTTTTTACGCGCAGTTCGCCGGAGACGCGGCACGCCGCGCCGCGCTGCCGCCGCTCACCGCCGATGCCGTGGCGCTGCTGATTGAAGAAGGCAGCCGACGCGTTGAGGATCAAGAGCGGCTCTCTCTGGTGCTCGGCGGGCTGCGCGACCTCACCGTGGAGGCCGGCACGCTTGCCCGCAGAGACGGCGCCAGTGCCACGAGCCGCGCCCACGTCGCCAGCGCATTGGCGGGTCACGAGCGACGCCTGAGCCTGATCCCCGATCGGCTGGACGATTTGATGCGGGAAGGCACCATACTCATCGATACGGCGGGTGCGGTGCTCGGGCAGGTGAACGGCCTCACAGTCATGGAGTCCGACGGCTTCGCGTTCGGCAAGCCGGCGCGCATCACCGCGCGCACGTCGCCGGGCATGGCCGGCATCGTGAATATCGAGCGCGAGACCATGATGAGCGGACCCGCGCACAGCAAAGGGATACTCGTGCTCGGCGGCTTCCTGGCGGGGCGCTTCGCCGCCGACTTCCCGTTGAGCCTCGCCGCGAGCATCTGTTTCGAGCAGATCTACGGCGAGATCGAAGGCGACAGCGCCTCCTCGGCCGAGCTCTACGCGCTGCTCTCCAGTCTTGCCGGTCTGCCGATCAAGCAATCGCTCGCCGTGACGGGATCCGTCAATCAACGGGGAGAGGTGCAGGCGATCGGCGGCGTCAACGAGAAGGTCGAGGGTTTCTACAAGCTCTGCGCCAGCCGGGGGCTAACGGGAAGCCAGGGCGTGATCATCCCCCGATCCAACGTGCGCAATCTCATGCTGCGCGCCGAGGTGGTAGACGCCATACGCGCCGGGAGCCTTCCATCTGTACGCGGTCAGTACCATCGACGAGGGAATCGAGCTGCTCACCGGCGTCTCTGCGGGCATGCCAACCATCAACGGGATTTATCCTGAGGAGTCTGTGAATGGCCGCGTCAGCAAGACGCTGCATACCTATGCGCTGAGCCTACGCCAGCTCGGCATACTGCCGACGCCAGTCCTCGCGCAGCCGCAGAAGTTCTCGTGACGGTCACGCGCGGCCTGGCGGGCAAGCCCCAACGAGGATAGCGACCTCAACATGGAAACATGGTCGCGATCGTCGAGTTCCGCGAGGGGCACCCTCGCCAGGAGGATCATCGACGGCCAGCGGCGCGTATCTACACCATCAACGGATTCTCGGCGCGCGCCGATCGCGACGATGTCCTGGCGCGGCCGAGCAGCTTCGCTTGGGTGGACGCGAGGTGGAGCTGCCCAAACGATACGCAGGCATATCGCTCTGAGCCGCCTCAAGAGGCCAGGCAACAGCGTCCGCTGTGGCAGCTGGTGCGCTCTACAGAGCCGGCGCGTCCTGATCAGGAGTCTGCGGCAGCATGCGTCGTACGCACTCAACCAAATCTCTCGCATCGAGTGGCAGCAACAGGCACGCCGTAGCGCCCTCTCGCAATGCCCGCGTCTGCCATTCACTCACCTCGTCTCGCCACCCTGCGAAGGCGATAGGTATCGGGCTGACCGCACGGATGCGCGCGCATAACGCAAGCCGGTCCTGCACATCCGACGTCGCGTCGATCACGAGAGCAGCAGGTTGCGTGCTCACGAGCGACGCGAGAGCGCCGTCCTCCATCGCCGGATCGATCGCATAGGAATCGTAGCCAGCGACGCGCAGCGTCAGGGTCATGAACTGGGCGAGCGACGACGATGACGCCACCGTGATTTTGAATGGCTCGGCAGGCATGGGCCGCTCTCCTCGCCCTGTGAACGGGCCCAGCTATATCGCAAAACATTCCGCAACGCTCTGGCCCCGTTGCCACGAACCGTTGATCGCGGATGCGCGCCACAGTGGCTGCCAATATCGGCAATTAATGCCCTTGGCCGGGAAGGCATGCAACAGGGGCTTTTCCGTATGTACCACGATGAGGCTCACCGTCTTGGCTGTAAATAGGCTTGGGCGTCACAATCGCGCCACAATCGTTGCACGGCAGGCAATACTGGCGAGATTGCGGTCGTGGCTGGCGACGCATAAACGTCACGATTCTCATGCGTGTAAGACAGGATTCGGTGGCGTGAGACGGCCGGGGGTAGTGTGCGCTACGCTGTTCGTCAGTTGTAGAGGGGAGCAGGCGAGGATTTGCGAGCGATCAGGCACCTCAAAGAGAATGGAGATCAGGTGCGTTGCGCGTGGGCCAGGCGCCGCGGCGAACGGGCTGGAGCATCCCGCATGGCGGCACCTACGCGCATTTCCTATTTACCCGGCGAGGTCCTGCCGCTCGCCCATCACGTCGGCGTCGGCACCGTCCAGCGGAGCAGCCGGCGGGAGAAGCGGGAGCGAGACGATAAACGTCGTGCCCGCGCCCTCTTCCGATTCGAACCAGATTTGGCCGCCATGCCGCTCGACCAGCTCGCGACACACGAACAAGCCGAGGCCAGACCCCGCAATCCCATGATCGTAGACGTTGCTCGCCCGCACGAAGCGCTGGAAGAGCAGCGCCTGCTGATCCGCAGGGATGCCAATGCCGTGGTCGCGGACGCGCACCTTCGCCTTGCCAGCCGCTGGCTCCGCGAGCACGGTGACGGTGATCTCGCCACCGAGCGGGCTGTACTTAATCGCGTTGCCGACGAGATTGCCCAAGATCTGGGTGAGGCGCAACTCATCCGCAGCCAGGAGGATGGGTATGTCTGGCGCTTCGAGAACGATACTGGATCCAGCTTCCGACAATTGAAACTGGGTCACGCTGCGGCGCGCCAACGCGACAAGATCCTGCGGCGCCAAGTGCAATTCTAAGCGGCCAGCCTGAATCCGCGTCGCATCGAGCAAGTCGTTCACGAGTTGGTTGAGTCGAACGGTCGCGGCCTCGATTTCGGCGACCGCTTCCTGTTGCCAATCGACCAGCTCCGGCCCGCGGCCCAGCGCGGTCTGCACCCGCAGCATGCTCGCAAAGCCCTGGATCGCCGCCAGTGGCGTGCGTAGCTCATGCGCGGCCAGGCTGACAAAGTCGTCCTTGAGCTGCTCGGCCGCCTGTACCGAGCTGATGTCCTGCAGGAGAACCAGTGTCGCGGACGACGGCTCACTCCCACGCGTGGAGGGCAGCAGATCGGACGGCAGCAGATCGGGCGGGATGGCGACCGCGCTGACCAGGATCGGCAGGCGTGTGCCGTCCTGACTGCGTATCACCTCTCGACGCTGCCGAACGACAGGGATGCCTTGGGCGACCTGGATCGTGGCCAGTTCGTCAGCCGCAAGCTCTTGCCCGTTCTCGGCGTAGTAGCGCACGCCCGTTGACTGCATGAAATCCGCCATCGTCTGGCCCACCGCCCAGGCCGCCCCCCAGGTCGCCAGGGCCGCACGATTCGCCAGCACGAGCCGGCCATCCGATCCTCGCACGACATACGCCCCGCCGGGAAGCTGATCGAGAAGGGTTTGCAACAGCGCCCGTTCACGTTCCGCCGAAACGAGGGCAGCTTGTTGCACCGCCTGAAACCGCTTACGCTCGGTGACGTCGCGATTGATCTCCAGCGTAGAGGTAGGGTGCCCATGCTCGTCACGGACGACCACCTGTCGGCTATCCACCGTCAAAACACGGCCATCGCGGCAGGTGTGTACTAGCTCGCCTTCCCACTGGCCTTCGGTGATGAGTTGTTTGTCCACGGTAGCCAGGGCGATCGGAAAGCGCGTCTGGAAAAAGATGTGCGACACCTGCCCGAGTGCCTGCTGCGCGGTCCACCCATACAGCTCAGTCGCGCCGCGGTTCCAGAAGACGATGTGATCCTCAGGGTCGCGGACGAAGATGGCGTCATGCGCGCTTTCGAGCAGTTGGGTCTGCACGCGCAGCCGCGCGGTATCCGCCGCGCGCTCGTGCTCGAGTCGGGTCCGCTCGCTCACGTCGCGGACGCTGGCAATGATGAGCAACTCCTCGCCCATCCGCAGCGGACTGAGACTCACCTCAACGGGGAACTCGCTCCCATCGCGACGACGCCCCAGCAACGCCAGATTCGCCCCCATCGGGCGCGTATGCGGCTCGGCGGCATAGGCGGCGCGATGACCGCGATGCCGGACATGATGCCGCTCGGGGAGGAGGATCTCCACGGGGCTGCCCAGCAGTTCTGTACGGGCATACCCAAAGAGCACTTCGGTCTGATGATTGACCTGCAGGACGCGCCCGGCGACGTCCGCCACGAGCATTGCGTCGGGAGCAACTTCGAGGAAAGTCTGGGCGAGCAGTGTTTGCGACATCGATGACGAGGGGCCAGGCACCGCGGCACCTGCGGCGGGTGCGTGATTCGCGCGCTTCTTCTTAGCCAGTGCAACGGACGCGGGTGGCGCTTGAGGCTGGTCGCTCATGACTGGCCCTCCGCTGCTTCAGCTCGTGCTGGCAAAACCACGCATATCCCATAACCTCAAATGGATGTCTTCCCAACGCGCTTCACGCGCTCTGTCGCACCTATGCACGCGCGATGTACACACCAAGCAGGCACTTTGAGCCGCGGATGGTCGACCTTACCGACCCTACTAGAGCCATGAAAGCACACACGGTATCACAAGTCAATCACGCGAGGCATTCCAGCGGTAGGCGAGTCAACGTCGGATCTGCCCGGTGCGAAGGTGCAAGAGCGAAGGAGCCGAGGGAGCGCCGCGGTCAGCATAGTTGACGGCGGCCTGACTTCGGACATTGCCGCAGCGGCGAGGGAGCGGATCGGCAGAGATTAAGCGTAGATCGGCGAAGGGAGCGGCGGGCCTCCACTCTGCGGCACCTCGCGCGAGATGTACAAACTGCTCCAGGCAGCGCGTGCGACATCGTTCGTGGCGACGACGGGTATCAATCGTCTGTGCAGCAGCCGGCAATTCGCCGCAGGTAATGGCGCCACCGGATCAGCTCACGAGGTGGGCGACCCGTTCCGGGTAGGAGGCGGGCGGTGGCGGAGCGCTAGACCACACCGGCAGATGCTCCGCGGCACGCTCCACGTACAAGTCAATCACGTCTGGGTCAACCGGAGGGGGGATCAGCGACGCTCCCGGCAGGGCGCGCACGGCGGCACGCAATCGCTCCGAGGGCGTGGTAGACATCACCACGAATTGGTGACGGGCAACCGGCGGCTCTCCTGCAGCTGCAAGCTCCAACACGTCCGCGGCATTCAGCGGCGCGAGGCCGTCATCCAGCACCACAATCAGCGGATGTGTCGACACCCAAAGTGCCGCGAGCGCCAGCGTGCCGTCGCCTAAGCGCGTGACCACGTGACCGCGCTCTGTCAACAGCTTCGCCAGGTCCTCGCGCATGTCAGCATTCCGGTGCGCGACCAATACGAACGCCATTGCCGACCATCCTCTCATGTGTGCCGGTGCCGGTGTATCACACGCTCAAGCCCAGCGCGTCGTTGCGCGCAGCTCGCTCCAGCCGCATCAACGCCTCGCCCTGTTGAGCGAAGAGCGCACAACAAGCTTAGATACGGCAGTTCACACGCATGTCACGATGCCAAGCTCAACATCACGGAGAGGTAACAGTGGTGGGCGATATGTGGCCGGCCCAACGATTCAAGCCACGGGGCGTGTGAGGTGTATGACGCTCTCTGCGAACCGCTCAGTCACGGCGTCGCCGTCCGAGATAGGCTGGTCGCTCGCCGCCTTTCTCTTTGTGCGCGGCCTTCTAGCGAGCACCCATCGATTGTGCGGGCGACGTGCGGAAATCAGCGCCGACGGTGACGTGCATGTGATGGGAATCTGCATTCCCTTTGGACGGACGTCGATGGGGCGTCTCGGAGCCAGGCATGCGAAGGAGGATGAGATGGCTCTCGAAAGATGGAGCCAGTCGCAGGAGCTTACGCCACTCCGTGATGCCATCGCGCGCCCGAGTCATCTGTCGAGAGTCCGATGCACGAGGTTGTTCGAGCCAAAGCTCGCTAGCCGCTAGGAAGGTCAGGCGGAAGCCGAGATCAACGGCGGACGAAGGGAGGCAACGGATGAGTATTTCCTATCACGAGTCTGTGCAAGAGGCCGCGAGTGGACCACAGCCGAGCATAGCCACAAGCAGGTACATCGCTTGCAGCCGTGAGGATCTCGTGGACGTGCTCGCTGAGGCGCTCCGCCGTGGGGGCGAGCGGGCCCGCGAAGACCATGGCCGGGCGACCGACACAGAAACGATCTTGTGCGCCGCCGAAGTCGCATGTGACGAGGCCCTGCGAACCTTCGTGCCCCTCAACGAGCGCGCTTTTCGCGAGGTATTCACGCTAGCCTGGTCCGCCGGCTATCGCGCCGAATGTGCGCCGGACGCGCGACGCGGGCGTGGCCCGACCATAGAAGGCACGGGCCTGCACGGCTAGCATGCCGGCGTGAACAGGCTTGAGCCACGGTGCTCGCGAGCACCAGAAAGGAAGACTTCATGAGCGCATCGGTGCATAGTCACCGCAACGACGTTGAGATCCGCGACGATGTGCTGGCCGAGCTGGACTGGGATATCCGCCTGCAGCCGAGCGAGATCGGCGTCTCCGTCAAAGACGGGGTCGTGACTCTCAGCGGCGCCGTCGATTCGTTCACCAAGCGATGGACCGCGCAAGAGGCGGCGCTGCGCGTCGTAGGGGTGAAGGCAGTTGCCAATGACCTTGAGATCCATCTGCCCAGCAGCGCCGAACGGACGGATAGCGAGCTTGCCGAGGCGGTGGTGACGGCGCTCACCTGGGACGCTGAAGTGCCGACCGACACGCTGAAGGTGACGGTCTCGCGCGGCTGGGTTACGTTGAAGGGTACGGTCGATACGCTCTTCCAGCGGCAGCAAGCGACGCGCGCGGTTCATCGTCTCACCGGCGTCAAGGGCGTGACCGACCTACTCATGGTGCGCGCACCACAGCCAGCGCCGAGCGACGTGCGGCAGCGGATCGAGCGGGCGCTGGTGCGGAACGCCGAGACCGATGCCCACCGCATCCGCGTAGAGGTCCAAGGGCAGAAAGTGATTCTGCGAGGGAGCGTCCACTCTTACGCCGAGCGACTCGCCGCCGAAGGATCGGCCATTTCGGCGCCCGGCATCACGGAAATTGATGACCAGCTTCGCGTCTCGCCGCTCGATTAGGCCGAGCCGCCCGGCGAAGGGCGGCATGGTGCTTGTACGCCGCGTTCGTCCTGTGGGAAAGGGGAAATATTATGGCTACGGATGTCCCTGCGCTGCTGCGCACGTTGGCAGAGGTGGAACCCCTCGCTGTCCCCTCGGGAGAGCCGGGCGTCGGGTATCTCGATGACGAATGGCAGTCACGCCTCTGTGTGCCGGTACTGAGTGTCTACCTCGATCTGCGCCCGGCGGCTACCAGCGGGCGACCTGAGCTGCGACCAGCGCGCATCTTTTTGCGCGAGCGAATGCGCGAGATCGAGAAGACATTCTTGCCGCGCGGCATGGCCTACGAATCCCTGCGAGAGGATGCCGAACGCATCGAGACCTACCTCGACACGAGCGTAGCGCCCGATGTGGCGGGGATCGCGATCTTTGCGAGCATACAACACGACTTATTTAAGGCGATTCCGGCGACCGAGCCGTTCACCAATGAGGTCTCCGCGCGCGCGAAGCCAGACCTCTTCCAGCTCGCTCGCCTCTTAGAGGATCAGGAGCGGGCGGTGGTGGCGGTGGTCGACTCCCACGCCGCACGTCTGTTCGTCCTTGCGCCGGGACTGCTACGCGAGGTACGGGGCCAGAGCGACGACCCAAAGTACTTCCACAAGGTGCGTGGCACCAACGCGATGAACCAGGGCCGGTATCTCGGCTACACCGAGCAGCGGCGCGAGACGTTCGGCAAGGAGGCCGCCGAGCGGATCGAGCAGATGGTTGACCGCACACGCGCGGATCGGGTCATTCTGGCGGGAGAACAGGGGCCCGCATCGCTCGTGCGGCGGTCGCTCTCGCCGCGGATCGCGTCGCTCGTGCATGAGGAGCCGCTTCGCCTCGACTTCGAAGCGCCGCGCGAGGTGATTCGTGCGGAGGTCGAGCCGTTGATCCAGGAGGCCGCAGCTGAGCAGGAGCACGCGCTCGTCGAGCGGCTGGTGAGCGGGGTCCAGTCCGGCGGGTTGGGCGTCGCGGGGCACGATCCCACGCGCGCCGCGCTCGAAAGCGGGCAGGCGGATACCCTTGTGCTCTCGGACGACGCACCCATCCCGGCGGAGGAGCGCAGTGCGCTGCTCTCGCTCGCGGCACGGACGGATGCCAGCATCGAGATCGTGGAGCCGAATGAGACGCTCACACGGCTAGGGGGCGTCGGCGCCTTGCTGCGCTACCGCTCCTGACGGTGATGAGGCGCGGCAAACCGTCGGCAGGCGGGCGCTTCAGGATGGGTGGTGCGCGTTCTCCTGCCATGCGCGGGCAAGTATCGCCCGGATCTCCGCATCGCTCGCCTGGGGGAAGTCGACATACCACGCGCCGACTCCCGTGAGTCGCTCGGTCTCCAGCACGCAGATGACTTCATCGGCCTCTCGCCGCAGCAGCGCGCAGGTATCCGCGGCGGCGACGGGCGCGGCGACGATGATCCGCGCGGGATGCTGCACCCGCACGGCCTCGATCGCGGCACGCATGGTCGCGCCGGTGGCGATGCCGTCATCGACGAGGATCGCCGTGCGATCGTGCATCAGCGGCCACGGCCTCACGCCGCGATAGACGCGCTCACGTCGCTCCAGCTCGGCATTCTCGCGGCGCTCGATGGAGCGGAGCATGTCTTGCGAGATGTCGAGCATCCGTACGAGCTGCTCGTTGAGGACGACGATGCCGCCCGACGCGATCGCGCCCAGCGCCAGCTCTTCCTCTCCGGGCACTCCGAGCTTGCGGACGATCAGGATGTCCAATTGGACGTGCAGCAGCGAGGCCACCTCGAACGCGACCGGGACTCCGCCACGTGGCAAGGCGAGCACGAGCACATCACGCCGGTCAGCATAGGTGTCAAGCCGCGCGGCGAGTTGCCGACCGCCGTCGCTTCGATCGTGAAATCGCACGGCGCTTACTCCTTTGCCATGCCCTACGACACACCGTATCCGCCTACTACCACACTGTGCGGAGCCATCCACGAGTAAGCATCAATGCCAATGCCACTGATGCGTGCGGCTGCGAGATGCATGAGCGATGTTCGCTCGCTGTGCATCAGGGCACATTGCATGGTATCGCGGCTTTTCTCAGGAAGGCCTTGCGGTTCACCTCTCGCGCATGGTCACGACGCGATTCCACGTATGCGGCAAGGTCAAGGTTGGACGGACACGGCACCACGCGTCACGCCGCCCCGCGCTCCCTGCGGCCTCCTTCGTGCTCCTCACCCTCTCCGATTCGCCCGTGATCGACTAGCCAGCGGACGTACCGCAGGCGGCGCTGATCCAGATCAAACTCGGAGCAGAGATGCGCTACCTGGCCTCGCTCGCGCAGGGCAACGAGGCGGTCAATTTCGCTCCGCGTGAAGCGTTCGTCGAGGGCTGAGACACCCCGTAGCTGTTCAAATAATTCCCACGGACGCATGATATCTCTCCTTCTCGGCTTCTGGCGATCACTACGCCTCGCCTCGCTGCACTGTGTGCTGGAGGTGTACCCGGAAAACATCACGTCCGTGTCACACTAGAAGTGCGGGGCACACGGCGAAGTCACGAGCACCTGTTTACGCGCGAGCGCGGCCAGCCGAGAATGCAGAGTGCTAGATTGACGTTCACGGCGCCGTGATGCTCAATGCCAGCGTGCCGTCACGCACGGCACGCAGGACACCGAGAAGTAGACCCAAGGCGGACAGCATACACATGGCACAGGTTGATTCGACTCTCGTTCCCGAACACGCCGCGTCGCACGCCCATCGGCAGCGGCACCTTCTGATTCTTGTGGCCGCCATTTGCGGCGCGTTCGTGGTGCTGACCACGGGAGCTATGCTCGTCTATCCCGGCGGAACGTTCCCCGTCGCGGCGACGCACGGGTATCAGTTCTTCATCAACTACTTCAGTGATCTCGGCCAGACGCGCACGCAGTCGGGGGCCGCAAACTATCCCTCCATGCTGCTCTTCAGCACCGCCGTGATCATCGTCGGCATTGCGCTTGCCACCTTCTTCCGCGCCTTCTCGGCGTTCCTCACGCTCAAGGCGGCGGCCCCTTCCGCCCTGCGACTGAACAGGATCGCGACGCGGTTCGGGATGGTCTCCGCCGCGTGCTTCGTCGGCATCGCCTTGATTCCGGAGAACGTCTTCGCCGCCGGGCACTTCCTTTGCGTCCAAGGCGCATTCGATGGTCTCCTGGTTGCCCTTATGCTAGAGATCGTGGCGCTCCGCCGGACCCCGGGCGTGTCGTCGTGGCTCCTCGTCGTCAACAGCACCTTCGTCGTGATCCTCGCTGGCTACGTGCTGCTCCTGATCTTCGGGCCATCGTCGAAGACGCTCCTCGGCGACGAGATCAACGCCGTCGGCCAGAAGCTGATCGTCTACGCCGCTATCGCGACTATCTTCGCCCAGGCGCTCATCGTGCGGACACATCTACCCCGATTGGCGCCCCAGACAACGAGGGCACGCGCGGGGAATGAGGTGTAGACGCGCCGCTGAGGAACTCGCGTGCGGACGTCACGCGGCGCTGGTATGGCTGCACGCGGGGGCGGCGGGTATGGGCTCGCTCTCCGGTGCGGCAGACTTGAGGCCGAAAAGGAAGCGCGTCACCGAGAAGCGCCGCACGACCTCCTCATACAGGAGGAACGTCCCGACCGCGGTGAGTAGGAGGATCATGACGAACTTGACGAGCACCGGCGCCTCCAGGCGGACCACGTAGAAGGCGACGATGGTCAGGATGGGCATGTGCAGCACGTAAATTGGGAAACACGCCTCATTCACGGAGTCCAGCAGATGTGACCCGGCGGACAGGTAGCGCGAGGCATATCCAACCGCCGCCGCCATCAGGCACCAGGTGATCAGCCCGCGCAGCAGCCGAATGGTGGGCAGGGCGAGCGGTCCGCTCAGCGTCGGCATGCCCGGCGCGCCGAGGGCAAGCTCGTGCACCGTCAGCAGCAGCAATCCCAGCGCCAACAGGTGTGCGCGATACCGTACGATCGCCCGCCGAAACGTGGCGTCTGGCACCAGTATGTAACCCAAGACGAATGCGACCGCGTAGAGAACGAGTCCCGCCGCGCCGCTATAGAGATTGCTGTAGTCCATAGCGGGAAGTGGACCAATCGGGCCTTGCAAGACGACCTCCACCAGGCCGAGCGGCACTCCGAGGGCGAGCAAGCCTACGGGGCGCTCGGCGATTTGCGCCACCTGCGCAGCGAAGTGTGCTCCCGATCCGCGACGCAGCCAGCTCAACAGCGGGAGCAGGAATATCGAGACGGCGAGCAGATAGATCAAGAACCACAGGTGTCCCCAGTATTGGAAGCCGTGACCGAAGACGCCAAGTTGCGTAATGTGTACCCAATCTACGAGGAATTGCCCGTAAAATTGTAGATAGTTCTGAGAATATCCCACGCCATTGAGGCGATCGTAGTACAGTTGGACCGGCACGAGCACCAGAATGCCAAACACCAGCGGCACAGCCAGCCGGCGAAGTCGCTCCTTCAGGTAGGTGGTTGGCTTGCGACGACCGAGGGCATACCAGGTGGCTGCGCCGGCGATAACGAAGAGCAACGGCATACCAAGAAACGCGACCAGCGTCGCGCCCACGTCGAAAGCGAGGCTGCGCTGGCTATTCTGGATATAGTCTCCAGGGCCGACGGCAAACACCACCGCGACGTGATAGGGGATCAGCCCCAAGACGACGACCACGCGCAGCCAATCCAGCTCGTAGCGGCGGCTCTCCGTCGCCGCCTGAACCGGCGATCCACTGGTCGCGGACGAGGTCTGCGAAGGTTGACTTTGCATGGTCGCCTGCACTCTCTCCCGCGACCTTGCCGCAGACGCTCAGAGGGAACGGACATCTGCACCGCGCCTCTGCCGTAAGGCTACACGCCACGCATCACGGACGTTTCACGACGAGCCTACGCACCGCCACGCCGTCATCACGCCGCTCCTCTCTCAATTTCCCGGCGGTCGCCCCCTCCGATGGTGGCGAACGCCAAACATCCGTGATCACTGCGCGGCACGGCTCCTCCTGCCATCGTGATTCCGGCACGTGCTGGATTGACTCGGCGGGCATCGCAGCGCAAAGGGCCGCCACGGCGTGACACATCGTCCGGGTCAAAGGCAAAGACGCCATCGCCAGACGAAGCGTGTTGCCTCGCCATGCTGCCCGCAGCCTTCCACCTCTCCACTTTGGGGAAATCCGCAAACGACCAGGCTGGCTCATGTCCGGCAGAGATCCTGGCTATGTCCACTGCATGCGCGCTGCGGTGCGTCCCATGCTTGAGCCACCTTTTCGCCGCGGCTCGTGACGTTTGCGGTGCCACCCTGCCCCGAAACGTGATGCGGTCGAGAGGTCCACAAACTATGAGTTAAGAGCCTCGTGGGTGGCATCAACGCGCGGCACTCCAGGGACGGTGATTCCTCCACCGTCAGTGACGCGCTGAAACGGCTCGCCCACGCTACATGAAGGTCGCAGCATGAAAATCGGAATCCCATGTGAACATCAGGCCGATGAGACGCGCGTTTCCCTCACGCCAGGTGTGCTGCCGCTGCTGCTGCGAGACGGCCACAGCGTCCTCGTGCAGACGCGGGCGGGCGCCCGAGCCCACTTCACCGACGCGCAGTACGCACAGGCGGGCGCCCGCATCGTCGCGTCCGCCGAGACACTCTACGCGGAGGCGGACGCCATCTTTCGTGTGCAACCACCCCTCGTGAGCGCGAGCAATGGGCCGAGCGAGATCGATCAACTCCGCGAAGGGACCGCCCTCCTCGGCCTCCTCGATCCGCTCGCGCATCCCGATCTGGTCGCCGCCCTGGAGGCGCGGCGCGTCACGAGCTACGCGCTCGAGCTCATTCCGCGTATATCGCGGGCGCAGAGCATGGACGCGCTGACCTCGATGGCAACCATCGCTGGCTACAAAGCAGTGCTGCTGGCGGCGGATCGGCTCGACAAGATGTTTCCGCTGATGATGACGGCCGCAGGCACGATTGCGCCGGCAATGGTTCTCGTGCTTGGCGCGGGAGTCGCCGGCCTGGAGGCCATCGCGACGGCGAAGCGGCTCGGTGCCAAGGTGGTCGCGTTCGATCCACGCGCAGCCGTTCGTGAGCAGATCCAGAGTCTCGGCGCATCCTTCCTCGAGATGGAGATCGCGGAGACTGTGGAGACGGCAGGCGGCTACGCACGCGAACAGTCTGACCTGTTCTTGCAATCTGAGCGGGCGACGATCGGCCAGCAACTGCCGCAGGTGGACGTAGTGATATGCGCCGCGCAGGTCTTCGGCAAGCGGGCACCGGTCCTCATTACGGCGGAGATGGTAGAGCAGATGCGTGCCGGCGCGGTGATCGTCGATCTGGCAGCCGACCAAGGCGGCAACTGCGCGCTCACCGAGCCGGACCGCGAGGTGACGCACGGCGGCGTGCTCGTCGTAGGAGCCGGTAACCTGCCTGCCCTCGTCCCCGCGGATGCGAGCCAACTCTATGCACGCAACGTGGTCAACCTCTTCCGCTATCTCCATCCCGCGCATGGGACACCGCCGGATGCGAGCGATGACATCGTGCGCGCGGCATGCGTCACGCGCGACGGCGCGATCGTGAGCGAGATGGTGCGCGCAGCGCTCACGAAGGGAGTCGCGGTATGACCAGCATCTCGATCGAATCGATCTACATCCTCGTGCTCGCCGGGCTCGTCGGGTACGAGGTCATCCGGCACGTGCCGCCACTGCTGCACACACCGCTAATGTCCGCCACCAACGCGATTTCTGGCATCTCGCTGGTCGGCTCCCTCGTCGCCGCCGGCAGCAACCAGGGCGCAGTGAGCACGATCCTGGGCACCATCGCCGTCACCGCCGCGACGATCAACGTCGTCGGCGGCTTCATGATCACCGACCGCATGCTGCGGATGTTCCATCGCGGCGACCGGCACAAGCATGAAGAGGTGTCGAAATGAATGCCACACTGGTCGACATCTTCTATCTGCTGGCCGCCGTGCTCTTCATCTTCGGCCTGAAGGGACTCAACTCGCCCGAGACGGCGCGACGTGGGCTGATCCTCGCCGAGGTGGGCATGCTGCTTGCCATCGTCGGCACGCTGTTGCGCAACGAGATCGTGCAGTTCCAGTGGATCCTGGTCGGCGTCACCATTGGGTCCGTCATCGGCGCGCTAATGGCGATCTTCATGCCGATGACGGCCATGCCACAACGAATAGCGATTTCGCATTCCTTCGGTGCACTCGCTGCCACGCTCGTCGGTATCATCACCTACACCGAGCATGCGCCACATATTGCGCGCGCCGAGATGACGGCGCTGGGCTTCGAGGTGCTGCTTGGCTCACTTACGATTACTGGCAGCTTGATGGCCTTCGGCAAGCTCCAGGGAATCCTGTCGAGCATTCCGATCACGTTCCCCATGCAGAACATCCTCACTGTCTCGCTCTTCGTGCTGGCCATCGGCGGCTTCATCGCTCTGATCGTCGATCCGGGCGCGCTGCCGATCTTCTTTGCGATGGTGGCAACCGGCGTCCTCATCGGGGTGCTGCTGGTGCTGCCGATCGGCGGGGCGGATATGCCGGTGGTGCTGGCGCTCTTGAACTCGTATGCCGGCCTTGCCTCCGCGGCGACCGGCTTCGCCATTGGCAACATGGTGCTGATAGTCGCTGGCGCGCTGGACGGTACGTCGGGCTTCTTCCTCTCCATGATGATGAGCCGGGCGATGAACCGCTCCTTCACCAACGTCCTCTTTGGCGCGGTAGGCGCTGTGAAGGCAAGTGCGGGGACTCAGGCAGAGGAGAGGACAGTCATCCGCTACACGCCGGAAGATGCGGCATTCATTCTGGAGCAGGCCCAGTCTGTCATTATCGTGCCAGGGTACGGCATGGCGGTGGCGCAAGCGCAGCAAGCCGTGGCCGAGTTGGCGTCGCTGCTACGACAGCGGGGCATCCAAGTGCGCTTCGCGATCCATCCGGTGGCCGGGCGCATGCCGGGGCACATGAACGTCTTGCTGGCCGAGGCCAACGTCCCCTACGATCTGCTTTACGTGCCGGAGCAGATCAATGATGACTTCAAGTCCACCGATGTGGCGCTGGTCGTCGGCGCCAACGACGTGGTCAATCCCGCGGCGCGCACCAAGAAGGACAGCCCACTCTACGGTATGCCCATCCTCGATGCCGATCAGGCGCATACAGTTATGGTACTCAAGCGCAGCCTGCGTCCAGGCTTCGCCGGCGAGGACAACGAGCTCTTCTACGACCCGAAGACGATGATGGTCTTCGGCGACGCGAAGGCCACGCTGATGTCGCTGATCCAGCTCGTCAAGCAATCGAAGGCGAGCACATCTCCTCAGGCGGCAACCAACACACAACCAGCCCAGCAGACCCAAGTCGCGGCGAGCGCACCTACGAGCCAACAGCGCATGCCCACGCACCCCTGAAGCGCCGTGCGGGGCGAGTCGAAACGCGCCCTACACCGCGTTTGCCTTTCGCTCCATGCCGAGGCCGCGGCGAATCTCCACGTAGCGCAGAACGGCGTCGCGACTGAGCATCCCCACGAGGTGCCCCGACGCATCCACGACGGGGAGTTGGTTCACGTCACGCTCCGTCATGCGCGGCAGCACGTCGTTCAGGTTCTCTTCGGGGTGAGCCACGTGCAGGCTGTCGAGCGCGATCATGGCATCGCCGACCGTCGTGGTGGCCCAGCGCTCGCGCGGTACTTTCCGTACGGACTCCACGGTGATTAGACCCGCGAAGTCGTCGCCGCGCAGCACGGGGAGGGTGCGCACGCCGGACGGCAGCATATAGGCGTCTACGAGTTGCTGCAAGGGGAGATTGGCCTGCACGCCGCTCTGCGGCGGCGTCATCAGTTGGCCGACCGTGACGCCCTTGAAGACCGCCTCGAGCATGACTTGCGTGTTCTCTGCGCGGGCCGCCTGCAACAGGAACCACCCGATGAACCCGAACCAGATGCCGTCAACGACATCGCCGCCGAAGAAGACCCAGACGCCCACCAGAATCAGCAGATAGGCGATGCCCTCGCCGATGAGGGCCGCCCAGCGTGTCGCCGTGCGCAGGTTACCAGTCGTCCGCCAGAGGATCGAGCGCAGGACGCGACCGCCATCCAGGGGGAAGCCGGGGATTAGGTTAAAGATGCCGAGGAGCAGGTTGGTCACGCCCAGATAGGCAAACACCGCCGAGGCGAGCGGGCTGGTGCTGCCGAGAAGCCTAGCGAGCGCGACGCTCACGACGCCGATGAACAGGCTCGTCAGCGGGCCGACGAAGGCCATCTGGAACTCGACACCGGGGCTCTGCGGCTCGCGCTCGATATTCGAGACACCGCCGAAGATGAAGAGCGTGATGCTCTTCACTGGCAACCTGCGCGCTTTGGCGACGAGCGAGTGCGCCAACTCATGCAGGAGGACCGAGGCGAAGAGCAGGAGCGCGGCGAGCAGCCCGAGCGCCCAGTAGACCACTGCCGGTTGCTTGGGTGACGCCGCCGGGAACCACTCCAGCGCGAGCGACCACGTGAGCAAGACAAGGATGATCAGCCAGCTCACGTTGACTTCAATGCTGATACCAGCAATCGTGAAGAGGCGAATTGAGCCGGGCATGCGTGCCCCCTTCCTGCGGCGACTGGCGAGGATTGTGGGGGCATGCCGCGCACCATCGCGACGCGCGGTGCGGCCCGGGAGCAGCATACCACCCGCCTCGCATCGCTTGATGCAAAGCTCGCGTTGGAGGGACGGCCGCGTTGCCTAGCCACCTTCCGCCCGCGGCAGGGACGCTCGCGTGCACCTGCTAGCGCACCGCGTGCCGCTGCTTCCGCGCGGTAGCATGCCGAAATGACGGCAGCGCCCGCGCGATGAGCAACCCCGCGATGAGGATGCCGCAGATCACCAGCAAGACGATCTTCAGGACGTTATTCGCCGCCATCCAACTCGCGCCGAAGGCAGTGCCGAGCCCGAGCATGATGACCGTATCTAGCGCCTCACCAGCGACGGCGTACGCGAGAAATGAGGGGAACGGAAAGCGACGGATGCCCGCGAGCAGGTTGACCGCGCCGCTGAAGATCCCGGCGAGCCAGCGACTCAAGAAGATGGCCCACCCACCATACCGCACGAAGTAGGCACGTCCGTATTCCAACGTGCTGGGCGGGAGCAGCCGCTGGCCCAGTCGCGAGCGCTCCAGCCACGCAGCGGCCCTCGCCCCGGCGCTCCGCCCGATCAGGTAGCCGACACCATCGCCGCAGGCTGCTGCCGTCACGGCGACGACGGCCAGTACGAGCGCGTTCAGTGATCCGTGCCCGGCCAACGCTCCCGCCGCCAGTAGCAGCGGATCGGTGGGGAGCGGGATGCCGACGCCGCCGAGGAAGATGATCAGCCACAGCGCAACGTACCCGTCGGCGCGAATGTCTGAGAGCAGAGCAGGCGAACTATACATGGAGCGTTCCAGAGGGGGACCAACGTGATTGGAGTAGCAAACAAGCGAGGGCATGGGCCTCACGTCATTCTATTCTGTTCTGCTCCCAATGCGTATCACAGCGAGCAACCTGAGCGCGATAGCGCACTTATCCTGCACAAGTCACGATGCGATGGAGGGCGCCGGTCGATGTGTCCCCCGTGCTCCGCATCACGCGACGCGCCGGCAGACTCACAGGCGGATCACATATCGCCGCGAGGCCTTCAAACGCCCTTGAATCCGGCCTTGAGCTTGTCTACATTGGGAGGTGGCGACGGGAGAGCTCGACGCAGCGCTGGCAATGGATGTCGCCACGGAAGGCCAGAGACATTCTTTCGGACGCTCGCCTTTCCTCGACGAGAGTAGGAAGAGACGAGAGACTCCCCGCTCCGCGCGTACGCCAGCGGGCGTATCGATCGCCTGGCTACGCCTACAGAGCCTATACGTGCCACGCCGCATGTCTCAGACGTGCACGCATATCGTATGGCGCCCGCCAGATGAGCCGTCTCGCCCAGAACACAGTCCACCATCATGTCGGAGGAACAGTAGCAATGACAACACTCGCAAAGCCGCGAGGGTATGCGCATCCCGGCAACCTCGATTCCGTCGTGGAAGTGAAAGATCGCTATGGGAATTACATCGGCGGCCAATGGATCGCGCCGACGAAAGGCCAATATAGCGAAGACATCAGCCCCTCAACTGGCAAACCCTTTACACTGGTGCCACGCTCGACGCCAGAAGACATCGAGCTCGCCCTTGACGCCGCCCATGCCGCGAAGACAAAGTGGGGCGAGGCCTCTTTGGCAGAGCGCTCGAAGGTCCTGAACAAGATTGCCGACGTCATCGAGGCCAATCTAGAGACGCTCGCCATCGCGGAGAGCTGGGATAACGGCAAACCGGTGCGCGAGACGCTCGCCGCCGATCTACCCCTCGCCGTCGATCACTTCCGCTATTTCGCCAGCGTGATTCGCGCCGAGGAGGGACGCACCTCCGAGATCGACAAGAATACCTACGCCTATCACTTCCAGGAGCCGTTAGGCGTCGTTGGGCAGATCATTCCGTTCAACTTCCCGCTGTTGATGGCCGCGTGGAAGATCGCCCCGGCCCTGGCGATGGGCAACTGCACTGTGGTCAAGCCGGCCAGCCCCACGCCGTGGTCCATCCTCAAGCTTGCCGAGCTGCTCGGTGATATCGTCCCGCCGGGCGTGATCAATATCGTCAACGGCCCAGGTGCCGAGATCGGCATGGCGCTGGCGACCAATAAGCGTATCGCCAAGATCGCCTTCACCGGCGAGACGACGACCGGCCGGATGATCATGCAGTATGCCGCACAGCGCCTGATCCCTTCCACGACGGAGCTCGGCGGCAAGTCGCCGAACATCTTCTTCGCGGACGTGATGGACGCCGACGATCAGTTCCTGGATAAGGCGATCGAGGGGCTCGTGCTCTATGCCTTCAACAAAGGCGAGGTCTGCACATGCCCGTCCCGCGCGCTGATCCAGGAGTCGATCTACGACAAGTTCATGGAGCGCGTGCTGCCGCGCATCGAGGCGATCCGCCAGGGCGACCCGCTCGATCCGCAGACGCAGATGGGCGCGCAAGTCTCCGCGGCGCAACTTGAGAAGATCGAAGGCTACGTCAAGATCGGCCTCGACGAAGGCGCCAAGCTGCTCATCGGCGGCGAGCGGCCACACTTCTCCGGCGAACTCGCGGGCGGCTACTTCTACAAGCCGACCGTGCTCAAGGGCAACAACAAGATGCGCGTCTTCCAGGAGGAGATCTTCGGGCCGGTGCTGGCCGTGACGACCTTCAAAGACGAGGCCGAAGCCCTCGACATCGCGAACGACACGATGTACGGCCTCGGCGCCGGCGTCTGGACGCGCGACGGCGCGCGGACGTTCCGCATGGGGCGCGGCATCCAGGCCGGGCGTGTGTGGACGAACTGCTACCACCTGTATCCGGCGCACGCCGCGTTCGGCGGCTACAAGTCCTCGGGCGTTGGCCGGGAGAACCACCGGATGATGCTCGAACACTACTCGCAGACGAAGTGCCTGTTGGTCAGCTATGACCCAACGCCGCTCGGTCTGTTCTAGGGGGCTTCACATGGGCGCCACCGTTTTCGCGACCGATGCGGCACTCGCGTTGATCGAGCGGCTCAAGGTTGAGCATGGCGCGTTGATGTTCGTGCAATCGGGGGGCTGCTGTGACGGCAGCTCCCCAGTCTGTATGCGCGAAGGCGACTTGCTGATCGGCCCGAATGACCTTTATCTCGGCGACATCGCGGGTTGCCCATTCTATATGGACAAGGAGCAATTCGCGCGCTGGAGAGAGCCACGACTCGTCATTGACGTCTCGGCTGGCGACACGGACACCTTCTCGTTGGAAGGCCGCGCTGGCGTGCATTTCGTCGCTCGGACTCCCGCTCATATCGCGTTTGACGCGCAAAGTGACTGTGACCCCCTGGAGAACGCGCACCAGGACAACGTGACCAGTTCGCGAGAGTCTGGTGACACACTCAGAGCGTAGGCGAGGAGGCGTCACCAACGAGATGACACTCCCCTTCCTACATGGTAGGAGGACATTTATGAGTACCGTAAGCAGAGATCCGTTTGATGCGTTCACGCCGATTCGGGACGCCGTTACCCGGTTTATGGAGGACGGGGTCGTTAGCCCAGAGCGGCTGTTCGCCATTGGTCGCACCTTCCCCGTTGACGTGCTCGACATGCCTGAGGAGTACGTAGTCGAAGCGACGATCACCGGAGTGAAACCCGAGGACATCCAGGTCACGGCGGAGGGTAACACGGTCACGATTCGTACAGGCAGCAGGCGCACCTCGCACGCCGACGGCGGTGAGGGCACGTATCTGCGCCGCGAGCGGCTTGTCCGTCCGACGCCAGAGATCAGCCGGACGTTGACGCTGCCGACGCGCGTCGATCCTGACAAAGTCTCCGCGACATACGAGCACGGCGTTTTGACGGTGAAGATCGCCAAGACCGAAGAGTCCAGGTCGCACACGATTCGTGTCGTGTCGAAAGAGCCGAAGGTTCACCAATAACCAGTAGCGCTCACTAGAACGAGCAGGTGCTCGCCATGAAAGCCGTCGCCGCTCCACAACCACAGTTGGCGCGCCGGCGACGTAGGGCCGCGGACGGGGCGATCGGGAAACCGGTCGCCCCCTCGTTGCCTGAGGTCGCGATCGCGATACCCGGTAACTCACCGGTAAGCGTTCCGCGCCCCGACGCGGCGGCAGCCGCCTCCGCGCAGGATCGTAAGCGCGAGATCGCCGCGCGCTATCGCCAGATCACGCGCATCCTGGCGCGTCACAGCTTGGGATTCCTCGTCGCGCCGCACAACCCGCTCGACACAAGCCACCTGCTACGCCGCAATCTCGGCAACGGTATCCACAACCATGCCACACGACCGGAGCATCTCCGCGAGGCGATCGAAGAGCTTGGGCCGACCTTCATCAAGTTGGGACAGATCCTCTCGACTCGTGGCGATCTCTTGCCGCAGCCCTATCTCGATGAACTTGAGAAGCTGCAAGACAACGCGCCGCCGATCGCACCTGAAGCGGTGCGCCAGATCCTGCTCGAAGAGTTCGACAAGCCCGCGGAAGAGCTTTTCGCGTCCTTCGACTTCAAGCCGCTTGCCGCCGCGTCCATCGGCCAGGCACACTGCGCGACCCTGCTCGACGGGACGGAGGTGGTGGTGAAGGTGCAACGCCCAGGCGTCGGCCAACAGGTCGAGATGGACCTCCAGATCCTGCTGGATCTGGCGCTGAAGGCGAGCCATCACTGGAGCGCGGCCCGCTTCTACGATCTCTACGGCATCACGCAAGAGTTCGCGCAAACCCTGCGCACCGAGATCGACTACATCCACGAGGCGGAGAACGCAGAGCGGTTCGCGGACAACTTCGCGGGCGAGCCCGAGGTCCACGTGCCGCGCGTGTATTGGGAGCGCACGACGACGCGCGTGCTCACGCTGGAGCGCATCTACGGCGTGAAGATCACCGACGTCAAAGCCATCAAGGCCTCTGGCGCCGATCCGAGGGCCGTGGCACGACGCGCCGCGCGGGCACTGCTCAAGATGATCCTCGACGACGGCTTCTTCCACGCCGATCCGCACGCGGGCAACATCTTCGTCGAGGAGGACGGTACCATCGCGCTTCTCGATTTCGGCATGGTCGGCCACGTCGACGGCCCCACGAAAGACATGCTCGTCCGCCTCGTGCTCTGCATGGCGTCGAGCGATGCCAGCCGCCTCTCCGACGTGCTGCTCGACATTTCCACTGCCCACGTGCATGTGGACCGCCACGGGCTGCGGCGTGATTTACAGCGCATCCTTGAGCGCTATCTCAACCGGTCACTGGGCGATGTCAAGCTCAGCGCGTTCCTGGGCGAGCTGCTCGTCGTCGTGCGTCGGCATCACCTGCGGCTTCCCGCGGACCTCGCCCTGCTCGTGAAGACGCTGGCCATGGACGAAGGGCTGGGCGTGGCGCTCGATCGCCGATTCGACATGATGGAGGTCTACGTGCCGTACGCCGAGGCGTACATGCGGCGCGAGTTCTCGCCGCGCGAGTGGCTCAAGAATATGACGATCTTCGGGCTCGACTCCCTCCAGATGGGGATGGAGCTTCCGCAGCAGCTGCACCGTATCCTCGGCGACATCGAGCGTGGCGGCGTCGAGGTCAACGTGCAGCCAGAGAGTTTCGAGTCCTATCTCGCGCGTCTCGAAGTGCTCGCCAACCGCATCATCCTCGGCATCCTCGTCTCAGCCTTCACCATCGGCATGGCACTGCTCGTCGCGGCGTATCATCCCGAAGGATTCGGCGGCTTCTCGCTGCTGCTGTTCCTGCTGGTGCTCGTGCTCTCTGGCTCCTTTGGCACCTACCTGCTTGCGCTGATCATCCTCTCCAGGCGCCGCTCACGCTAGGCACAGAGTCTGGGTTACCTATTTGTGAAGCCGGCGAGAGGGCGCGCGCCCAATGGTGACGCGCTTGTGCCGGCCATGTGAGATTCATAGGTGTGGACGCCTGGATGACGCCCAGTGAGTCAATCTGCTGGAGGCAAGTCTATGTCAATGCAACGATGGGAGCCGGTGTCGGAGTTGACGCCTCTGCGAGACGCAGTCAATCGGTTGTTGGAGGATAGTTTCGTCGGCCTAGAGCGCTTCGACCTCTTCGGTCGTACGTTCCCGGTGGATATCCGCGAGCTCGCCGGTGAGTACGTCATCGAGGCGTCTATGCCAGGGATCAAGCCCGAGGATCTGCACGTGACCGCGACGAGCGACACTGTGACGATTGAGACTACGCGGAAAACCGAGAAGAAGGACGAGAAGCCCGGCGCGTATGTGCGCCACGAACGCTACGAGGGCGAGCTGCGCCGCTCGATCACCTTGCCCGCTGGCCTGCGCCCAGACGGCGTGACGGCAGCGTACGAGCATGGCGTGTTGACGCTGCACGTGCCGAAGGCCGAGCAGATCAAGCCGAAGACGATCTCCGTCGACGTCAAGACGGCGGCCACGCATTGAGTGATCAGCGCCACGAATTTCCGTGGCGCCTTCGATGAACACAGCTGGCGACCACTGTTCGTGGTCGCCAGTTTGCGCCATTGGCCTATCCCCAGCCAGGCTCGTGATGCAGAGACAGCCATGCGAGATAGATCGGGGCACGCCCAGCAGGGCGCACCAACTGGCGCATCAGGGCCGCAACGTACCGCAGAACGACGCCTTCTCATGCAACCGTGGGCTCAGCGGCGTGGACGCAAGATGTCGAAGTTGAAGACTACGTTGATCGCCACCGCCGCCGCACTCACCAGCGCCACACAGACCAGGCCCGCCACCAGCGCCCATCCGCCGGGTACGAGATTGTCCGAGGTGAGCACCGAGCCAAGGGCGATGGAAACGAGTGGAATCATGAGCACCAGCGTCACGATGGCAAGCCCGAGTCGCTGACCAGCGGTCGGCACATCAGGCGAGCGCGAAGCTGGATAGCCAGGGACGGACCGCCAGTCGTAGGGCGCCACTGGGTACGCGGGCCATGCGGTCTGCGGCGCTGCGGGCTGGCGGTTCATTGCCGGTTGCGACGTCGCGACGGGCGGGCGCTCCAACACAGGTGTTTGTGGTGACATGATCGGGTACCCCCTTGCTATGCCTCTGCCTGCAGGGTCTTACACCGTATGTCGGTGATCGGTGGCCGAGAGCTTCTGCCAGAGCCAGACCGCCAGCGCGACGAGTATCACGATCCACAGCAAGTGGATCAAACCGCTGAACACTGCGCCGATCAGCGCCAGCACGACCCAGATCAGGAACACAACCGCGGCGATTTGGAGGAAGATTCGCACGGTGACGCGCCTTTCCAACGGACGAGATGCGGATAAGCCAGGCGGGAGATCGCAGAGACCAGCGACCCACGCGAGCCGCGAGGCCGCGACGCCATCTCCGCGCCGCCCGCACGCGAAGCAAATCATCCCCATATCACATCTGGCGCTGCCGCGCGACGTATACACTCTCACCGCCGTCACACCTATCGACGGCCGACAGACATCGGGCCAGCCAGACCGCGCAGCCGCGCACGCGAGCTCACTCGTTTGGCCGCGACACCGTGCCGCTCCCTTATTCAGGCAGCAGAACCTATGCGATCGCGCCGCGGCAAGCGTGCGGCCTCTCTGCATCACGAGAGCAGGGCCGCATGCGCGAACCGCACGAGCAATCACGTAGACGGGTGCGCGCGAGGCTAGCCTTTCGTCGGCAGCATATGGCGCGACTCCGTAGGCACGAGGTCGAGATACTCTGGATGCCGCCGTATATACGCCGCAACGTATGGGCAGCGCGGGATGACGGCGAGCCCCTGCGCCCGCGCCTCGTCGAGGGCGAACCTCGCCAATTTTCCGGCGATGCCGTGCCCTTCGAGCGCCGACGGCACGCTCGTATGAATCATCGTAATGCGGCCGGCAGCGCGCTCATACTCAAGCACCGCCACTTCGCCCGCGACCTCAATCTCATAGCGGTGAGCGGCGATATTGTCACGCACCTCGGCATGCTCGACATCGGGTTCCACCTGTGACGCTCCTTCTCGCAATGGCCGGGGTAGCTGTTGCTACCGTGCGCCGGCTAACCAGCGAAATAGCTCGTAGCGGTATCCTATGCTTTCCTGCAGGGCAGCGGCGGCACGCTCGACGAAACTGACGGCATGACAACTCTGATCGCTCAGATGCGGCACCTCGCGCGTGGGACTTCGGAGCGCGGCGGTGACGAAGCACAGCCCCCGCGCGTTGCGAGTCACAGGAAGCGTTGACCCTCAGCGATCGACGCGCGTACACTACAACGATGCCGCATTCCCGGCGACGTGATGAGCGCGTATGCTGCATCGCGGGAGCGCGAGCCGGGGGTGACATGTCGGATCAGCGAAGTGCGCACGATGAAATCTCCTCCATGAGCAGTGAACGGTCAGGTTCGGCACGTATGGCGACTGCACCAACTTCAACCGATGAGGCCGCTGCGGTGCAATCGTCCACTGGGAGGCGGCGTAGCCCCAAGGCGAGAGTCAAGGCTGTCCTTGAAGAGACGCACGCCTCCCCTTCGGAACTCGCGGGCGCTGCACCTGGAGCGCCCGCGACCCGCAAACGTGCGCCTGCCCGCAAGCGTCCGCGGGAAAGCAGCATCGTCGGTCTGGGCGAACGCGCACGCCAGAACGCGGGCGCATCGCACTTCGCCGCGCTCCCCGATCGCCTGGTCATCGACACCGCCAGCCTGCGACACGCGCTGCTCAACCGTCCCTTGGACGAGGCGCTCACGTCGCTGACGACGCAGGTGGCGGCGGCCCTAGCACCGGCAGTGGCGCAGGTCTGGCTGCCAGAGGCATCACCACTCGCGGGCGACACGGCAACCGCGGGCGGTCAGGAGCTTGCGCCGACACTTACATTGCGCGCATCGGCGGCGATTGTGTCGCCAGATATGGTCCGTGACGCGCTCGACTCTGACGACGGCGGCATGGCAACCTCGCTGCCACGATTCACCAACGGATCCGCCTCGTTTGTGGAGGAAGCGGCAGCCGCACGGCGACCGCTCGTACTCTATGGCACCGACACGGATGAACCCGGTAAGGCGATCCTGGGCCTACTTGCGATGAAGGCCCGCGAGACGGGCTTCCCCGAAAGGCCCGACGGGCTGTCTACCCTGGCGGGATACCCCTTGCGCTCGCGAGGCCAGTTTCTTGGCGTGTTGCTGGTCGGCGCGACGGGACGAATGGGAGCGCGACATCACGCGCTGCTCGAAGAACTGGCCGATGTTACGGCTCTCGCCACCGATCGCTATCACCTGCTCACGTATTCAAGCAGCCAGGAGGCGCTCGCGCAAACCGTAGTGCGCCAGGCTCCAGTCGCCATCGCCGTACTGCACGGGCCGCATCACGTCTTCGCGCTGGCAAATCCGACGTTCAGCCTGTTGCTAGGGGTCGACGGCGCCGCCGATCTCACGGGACGCAGTCTCAGCGACGTTGTGCGTGAACGCGCCGCATCGCTCGCCACGAGCCTGCGCCTGGAGGCCGTCGCACTGGGCGGCGAACCACAGGTAATGGTCGAACTTCCCCTGCGGCACGTCGACCGCGGCATGACGTACTGGAACGTCACCAGCACGCCGTTGCGCCTGCTCGCCGAGGGTGAAATCGGCGTGCTCGTCGCCGCGGTGGAGGTCACACGCCAGGTGGTGGCACGGCAGCGTTCGCAGGAGACGGCGGAGGTTGCCCAGGAGCGCATCGCGCAGATGATGACCCTCCACGCCACTTCTCTCGCCGTCGCCAGCCAGTTGGGGGCGGATCCGCGCGAGTTGCTAGCGGACATCTTGCGGCGATCGATTGCGCTGCTGAACGGGCGCGCGGGAGCTGTTTACGTGCGCGATACGCGCCGCGACGACCTCGAGGTGATTGTCTCGCAAGGCTTGCGGGGCGATTATGTCGGCAGCCGTATCTCCGTCGGCGTCGGCCTGGCTGGTCACGTCGCACAGACCGGGCAGGGTCTTTACGTGGACGACTACCGGCCCTACGCAGGTCGGGCGGCGATCTACGATGCAGAGGATTTCAGCGCCATCATCGCCGTGCCATTGATCCAGCGCGGACAGGTGATTGGCGTGCTGGATGTGCTCGACGACGCCGAGCGACGCGCCTTCACCGACGATGATCTCTGGTTGTTGGAGCTCTTCGCCGCACAGGCGGCGCAGGCCATTGAGAATGCCCGCACCTATGTGGAACTCGAACGGGCGTATCGTAAGCAGCGCGAACTCGACCGCATGAAGGACGACTTCATCGCCACGGCATCGCACGAACTGCGTACACCGCTCACCGGCGTACAGGGCTTCATCGATCTGCTGGTAGATTATCCCGGCTCGCGTGACGATCCGCGTGCGTTAGACTTCCTCGGTCAGGCATCGGCCTCGGCGCAAGAGTTGGCGGAGATCTCCGAACGGCTGTTGCAGACGTCACGGCTCGATACCGGCCGCATCGGCCTGCATCTCGTGCGAGTGCGATTGGCGCAGGTTGTCGACGAAGTGCTGCGCTCTTTCCGTGCGCTGCAAGTGGCGCAAGGCGACAAGCATGAGTTGGTGGCGGAGGTCGCGCCCGAACTTTACGTGCGAGCGGACTTGGGACGGCTCAAAGAGGTGTTGGACAACCTCATCGGCAACGCGATAAAGTACAGCCCGCACGGTGGCCGGGTAGTGGTGACCTGTGCACCAGCACATTTCGACCGCGCTGACGCGGGAGAGGCCGAGATGCCGGGTCGCGCTAACATCGACGAGCGGCCGACGGAGATTCTGCCGTTGCTCTCAGGCACACCCGAACTCGCGGACAATCCGTGCGAGCCGCGAGCCGCGGTGCTTGAGAAGGCGGCGGAACACCCGTATCTGGTGATCGAGGTGCGCGACGAGGGCATGGGCATCCCGTTGAGCGAGCAGCGACGGCTCTTCGGTCGCTTCGCGCGGACGGAAGAGGCACGCGCCAGCCAAATCCGCGGGACGGGCCTGGGCTTATACATCTGCCGCCAAATCCTGCGCGCGATGGATGGCGACGTCTGGCTGGAGCAGAGCGCCCCGGGCAGAGGTAGCGTCTTTGCCGTTGCGCTGCCCGAGGCCACGCCGCGCGGCGCCCCGCAGGGAGAGCGAGAGGGCGCATGGCAGGAGCCACCGATCCGCTAGCCGCGCGGCGTCTGACGGCCCTGGCACGACGCGCGAAGGCACTCTATCCCCTGCGCGAAGTGCGCGTGACCTGTGAGGGCGCGAGGCAGCCTTACATCGTCGCGCTGCCTGCCGATCCCGACGCGCCGTTGGACCGCTTTGCCGCCGTGCTCAGCGAAAACACCGCACACTCCGAGCAGCAGAACGCGGGGTTGACTACGGCGTCTACGTCCTCCGCTGCCGTCCCTAGCGCTGCTCAGCAGGCGCGGCAGGCGGTCGCAAGCGGCGCCCACATGCCGTATTGGGCGCTGCTCTGGCCCAGCGGATTGGCGCTCGCCGAGGCGCTGCTCACCAACCGCGAGACGTTGCGACGCGCGAATGCGCTCGAACTTGGCTGTGGGCTCGGCGCCACGGCAATCGCGGCAATCGACTGCGGCACGACGCTAACGGCGACGGATTGTTTCGCGGAGGCACTGCTTTTCACGCGGTATAACGCGCGGCGCAACACAGGACGTGAGCCGCGTACCCTGCTGGCAGACTGGCGCGGCGAATCCGGCCGCACAGCCTGTGTCAGCGCTGGCCGCGTCGAGGTGTTGCTGGCGGCGGACGTGCTCTATGAGGAAGAGGACATAGCGCCGCTGATGGAGCTTGCGCTCCGCGTCCTGGCGCCGGGCGGCGTGTTTTGGTTGGCGGAACCGGGACGCCGCGTTTCGCGACGGTTTGTCGAAGTCGCACGGGCGCGCGAATGGCGCGACGATGAGCGCGTCTACGAACGAGCATGGCCCCCTGATGGCGAGGTCGTATGCGTTTCGGTGCACCGCTTCACCAAAATCCACTGAGCACGCGGGAGGCGCGAGCGCAGATCTTTGGCGGGGTAGAGGCGATCGCGGCGCGTGGTCCAGGTGATGCGATAGGTGAGGTGTGTGGATGTACGGCTGAGGTGATCGCGCTCAAGTGGCGGTGGGTCGGATGGGCGCGAGCCGCCATGTGGCGGGACGTGAGCATCATGAGCAGATCGCCGCGAAGTGGACGCGAGCAGGACGAGTGGATCTGGCCCGACACGCCGCAGGAGCGCGCGCAGCCGCAGCCACCCGCTGAGTACGACGTGCCGGCATGGATGGACGCGCCGACGGACCCCGGCATACCAGTGTTGCCGAAAATTGCCGGGCGATCAACATCTGCGCCCCGGTGGCCAGGGCCGGGACGGCGTTCGGTCGCCGAGCGGCTGTTGCGCCGGGCCGAGGAGAACCAGTTCAGCATGGGCTGCGGCACGCTCGCAGTAGTGCTGCTGCTGGCCGCCGTCGCGGTGGCGGCGATGACGACCGGGCTTCCATTCATCGGCAACGGATCTTCGCCGAATGGTGTGCAGGCGAATCCGTTGGCGACCGCGACGACCATGCCCACTGCGACGATGACCACCGCGCCAACCGCGACGACGGTTCCGACCGCAACGCCCACGCTCGCGCCAACCGTCACTTCGGAACCGACCACCACAAGCGAGCCGAGCGTGACGCCATCAGTGGCGCCCACGCCAACCGAATCGCCGTCTCCCGCGCCTACCTCGTCTCCCCAGGCAACCCCATCGCCAACGGCGCAGCCGACGCCATCGGCAACCAGGGAGCGGCGGCGACACGCTCCTAAGGCGACACCAGTACCGCCCGCGCGACAACGCCCATCTCCTGGAGCTTGAGTCTCAGGCGAAACGCCGCGATTAGGGCCGCGAGCCGAGCGCCTCGGCGATTCGAACGAAAACGCTGGTCGCTCCTACGCCGACTAGATGCGTTGAGAACAGCGCACATGTGGCGGGCATCCATGCCCAGTGGCAAAATGCACGACAACGAGTTGGAGATTGACGTCTCACTCGTCCGGCGGTTGCTCGCGACGCAGCTCCCTTAGTGGGCGAGGTTCATACGTGCGTGGACGGCGGCAAGGGTGTGCTCACGCAGACCAGCGGCGCGCGCTTCGTACTCGACGACAGCATCGCGCCCAGCGGCGGACACCTGCTCATCGCGCAGCAAGACGGCGTTGGCCAGCACGTTGAGGGCGGCAGAGCGCACGGCGGCCTCACCAAACAGGGCAGCGCACCCTGCGTCGCTGATCACCGAGGCATTGCCGGCCGCAGCGACCTCGCTCGCAAGTTCCATCGCCTCGCAGCCCAGGCGCATCACTTCGAGAGGCGGCCGCATGGCGGCGGAGAGCGCGTGCTGAATCGCGGCCTCGCGCGCACTGCGCTCCTCGTCGCTGCCTTTGGGCAGCTTGTACGCCGCGGAGACGGAGGCGAACGCACGCTCATCGTCTTCGGTCAGCGCGAGCAGTCGATCGCGTAGTTCCGTCGCGCGCTCGACGGCGCGGCGCATGCTGGCATCCACGGCGGCGAATTTGGGGCGGCCCACGGTGAAGTTGGCGACCATCTCGGCGAGGGCGGCGGCGAGCGCGCCGACCACCGCCGCCGCGGCTCCGCCTCCCGGCGTGGAAGAGCCGGAGCCGAGGGCGTTGAGAAAGTCGGGTAACGAACGCTCTTCGGGCATCGAATCTGCTCCTTGACACGCGGGCGCCGACTGGAACCGCTACCTACTGCTCTCCAAAAGGGCATTATAGCAGCGCCGTACTGCGATCTTGCTCATGGGTGGCGCGAACGCGTGGAGATGTGCTTACGCTTTGCGGATGGGATGGCGATACACTGCGTCGCCCCCATCGGAGGAGAGCGTGCATGAGCATTCAACGGCACGAGCCAAGGAGCGGGAGCCGCGAACGTGATCCGCTGGCGGACGTTGACGTCGAGCAGCGGCGGGCGAAACTGGCGCGGGTCTACGAACTGCTCGTGGACGCATACGGAGTCCCTCCGTGGGAGCCGGATGGCGACGCCCTTGGCGGGCTCATCGCGACCGTGCTCTCGCAGCACACCTCGGATGTCAATTCGGGGCGTGCATATGCACGATTGATCGAGACATATCCGACGTGGGAAGCGGTGCGCGACGCGCCGGAAGAAGCGGTGGCTGAGGCGATCCGCCAGGGTGGCCTAGCGCGGATCAAAGCGGAGCGCATCCAGCACATCCTGCGCGAACTGACGCGACAACTCGATGGCGCGCCACTCTCGTTGGATGCGGTCGGGCGCATGCCGCTGGAGGACGCGCTGACCTACTTGCAGACGCTGCCCGGCGTGGGGCCGAAGACGGCCGCCTGCGTGCTGCTCTTCTCGCTCGGCCAGCCCGCATTTCCGGTGGACACGCACGTGTGGCGTGTCACGCGGCGCCTGGGGTTGATTGACGCGAAGACGCAGGCAGATGCGGCGCACGGCGAGCTGCTCCATCTGATCCCGCCGGAGTGGCGCCACACTTTGCACGTCAATCTGATCCGCCACGGTAGGACCATTTGTCTTGCGCAGCGTCCGCGATGTTCGCGATGTCCATTGCGGGCGGAATGCCGCTATTATTGGGAGTCGGTGGCGACCGAACGGTAGGTCAGGAGCAGCCGCAGGGCGTTACAGAGCGGATACACTGGCGTTATGGCTAAAGGGCGGACTCGTGATGGAGCAACAGAGCGATCTTCTCTCCAGAGCCATGACGGTGTGGTGGTTGGCATGTGGAAATTGATACGTCGGTACGCGGCTAACCGCAATCTCGCGGCATAGACCGTGCGAAAGCAGATGACGGTGCTGGTCGAGGAAACGACGATCGGCACGACGGAGGCAATGTAGTGGGTCCAATGACGCTGCTTCGCGGTCTCAGTGCGGATACGGAAGCCCGGCACGACCGCATATCTGAAGGCGTGGCGCGGTTGTCGCTGCGCGCAACACAGACGCGCACGCGAGTCGCCGCCCGGACGCGTGCGGCGCGCCCGGCATTGGGTGCGCTGGTTGGCGTCCCGCGGCGGGCGTGGGTCTCGGATCGCGCGACGACGATCTGCGTGTTCGGTGGGCTGTTGCTCGCGCCGCTACTGACGGTGATGGCGTGGATCGGCCTCCTATTGCCGTCCCGCGCGCCGTTGCATCACGCGGCGGAGACGCTCGTGGTCGTTGCCGTCGTCCTGCTGGTGCTGGCGCTGGTCAGAGCGCAGAAGCATTCGCACCGCAATTCGCCGACTAGCGAGTAGTCACGTTTTCGCCGTTGACGCCGCCGAGTACGCAGAGTAGCATTGGAGCGGCGCGCGGCCCACCATCGCTCCGCGCCGCGACGGCAGTTTCCTCAGCGGAGAGGATGCGGGCGATGACTGGCCCCGACGTTCTGCGGTTTCTCGTTGCCCTGGCCCTCGGTTATCTTTGCGGTTCGATTCCCAGCGGGGTACTTGTTTCGCGACTCTTCGGCAGTGTTGACCCCCGAACACAGGGCAGCGGCAAGACTGGCGCCACGAATGTCCTGCGCACGCTCGGTCCTGGTCCCGCGGTGATGGTGGCGGTTCTAGACATCCTCAAGGGCGTGGCGGCGGTGTTGCTGGCGCGCTACCTCGTCTATCCGCTTGGCGCGGACGCGACGGGCGCGCAACACAACCTCCAGGCGACGGCGGAGGCGCTGGCCGGTTTTGGCGCGCTGCTCGGGCACAACTTTTCGCTCTTCCTCGGCTTCAGCGGTGGGCGCGGTGTCGCGACGGGCGCCGGAGCAATCTTCACCGTGACGCCGGTCGCCGGTATTTTGGGCGTGATCGCCATGGCGATTCCAATCGCCGTCACGCGCTACGTCTCGCTCGGCTCGATCCTAGGGGCGGCGGTGGTTGGCGTAGCAGCGTTGATTCTCGCGCTGACCGGACATGACTATCTGCCACACGCGATTTTCGCCATCGTCGGGGCCAGCTTCGTGATCTTCTCACACCGCGATAACATCGAGCGGCTCTTACACGGCACGGAGCGGCGCCTTGGCTCAGCGGCGCAGTGACGAAGGCGGCGCCTTACCGCGATGGACACTGCATGCCACCCTCTCCGCAGCACGCCGCTGTCGCATGTCACTTGGAACACACGCGAGCAACCTGAGCGTATCTGACGCCGAAAAGCACGCACGCCTCCCGCGCGATGCAGTGACGCGGGAGACGCGACAACATGCGCTAGCCCTCGTGGCCCGGAATATTGGAGGTGATGGACTCGTTCGCGCCCTCGGTGGCCGCGTTCACTGTGCTGCCGATGGCGGAATTAGCGCCCGCTTCCGCGGCGTCGGTGAGGATGCTGCTGCCGGGCACGCCAGGTACGTGGCCGAGGGCGGAACTGACGGCGTTCTCCGCCGTGCCGGAGAGCGAACTGCCGATCGAGCCCGTGACGGAGTTGGTTGCACTTTCCTCCGCTTGCTGAATCGCGTTACCGGCCGCACCCGAGACCGCCTGTTTGATCTTGTCGAAGAAGCCCATGTCGTGACCCTTTCCGGCGCGATGCTGCGCGCCATGCCGCCCAATCGTGGCGGAGGAGCGTTCTACATCTCGCCAGGCGGCCCGCAAGCAGTCTAGCACCGTGGGTCAAGCCGCGCTATGCAGCAGCGCACACTACTGCTCCTTGGTCGGCTCGGTGAGCAGGCCCCAGCCGCCGCGCAGATATTCATAGGCGGAGTAGAGCGTCCAGATCACGGCGAGCAGCATCAGCGCGTCGGAGACGGCGAGCAGATAACTGGCAAAGTCTTGCGGCCCGGCGGCGCTGGTGCTGAGACCGAGCGGGAACGCCGTATGGCCGCCCAGCCCCAGCGAGAGAAGTATGCCGCCGAGCGCGGTAAGCGTGATCGTCGTCTTCTGTTTGCCAGAAGGTCCCGCCGGGATAACGACGCCCTGCGCGGCGGCGAGAGAGCGCAGCCCCTGCACGAGAAACTCACGCGAGACAATGACTATGGCAATCCACGCTGGGATCACGCTCACCTGCACGAGGGCGATCAGCGCTGCCGAGACGAAGACCTTGTCTGCGCTGAGATCGAGGAAGACGCCTAGCCGCGAGACGACGTGATAGCGGCGTGCGATGCGCCCGTCCAGCCAGTCCGTTCCGGAGCCAAGCGCGTGGAGCGCGGTGGCAATGAGATACGCCGGCGCGGTGTTGATGAGCACGAGCACGACGAGGGGGACGGTGGAGAGCAGGCGCCCCAGGCTCAGTAGGTTGGGCAGATTTCGCACGAAACACTCCCGAAACACTCCTGCTACACGCGGCGCTCGCGTGCTTCCGTGCCGCGTTGCATCAGACAAGCCGCGAGCGCCCAATCTCGCCAGCGAGGGGCGTGAACGAGTGGTACTTGCAGTCTAGAGTAGACGTGGGCGTCGCCGCAAGGTCCGCGGACGCATCGCGACAGCATTGGTCGAATATCGACATCGATCCGCAGCCGCCGCGAACACAGCAGCGCACGGTATACTCTGTTCGAATGCGTTGCCGCATCTCGAATTCGCCTATCCCCAGTACACTAGGATGGGCTGAGCGCGGCTGTGTGGCCCCAATTCACCAATACGGAAGCGGAGCGCGACGGGTGGCATCCAATCGAGTTGGCACGGTGGAGCGCGAGGCGACCCCAGATCAAGCCGCATCTGAGCAGTCGGAGTGGCCGCTGGAAGTCCTCTACGAGGATGACGCCCTCCTTGCGGTCGCCAAACCCGCCGGCATGGTGACGCATCCCGCGTACAAGCATCCGGACGGCACCCTCGCTGACGCCATCTTTGCGCGGCAGGCGGCGCGCGGCGAAGGCCGCCCCTGGCTGCTGCATCGGCTCGACCGCGAGACCTCCGGCGTGGTGCTCTTCGCTAAGACTGAGGCGGCGCGGCGCGCGCTGGTGCGCCAGTTCGAGCGACGCAGCGTGCGGAAACTCTACCTCGCCATCGTTGACGGCGTCATCTCGCCGCGCTGTGGCGTCGTGGAGGCCGCGCTGCGTCGTGACTCGACCGATAGGCGACGGGTAATCGTCGATTCGGCGGGGCAGGCGTCGGCAACGCGCTATTGGACGCTGCGCGCGACGGAGGCACAGGCATTGGTGTTGGCGCAGCCACTCACCGGGCGGACACACCAGATCCGGGTTCACCTGGCGGCGCGCGGCGCAGCGATTCTCGGCGACGAGACCTACGCACAACGCAAGGCGGCCAACACCGGCGTCGCACGGATGCTGTTGCATGCGTGGCGGCTGGAGATCGCGTATCCCGGCAGCGGCTTGCCGTTCAGCGTGGAGGCGCCGATTCCAACGGACCTTGCTGAGGCAGCCGCACGCCTGGAACTTGGCGACGCACAACTCTACGCCGCGGAAGCCACATCCCACCTTGCCATAGCATCAGGTTTCGCGCCTCAGGTATAATCGCTTGCTAGGGGAGAACACGCATGCAGGTCACGTCGCTCGATCAAATCACACGCAACTACCGGCACATCTACCTCCAGCCGCACTTCGACGATGCCGCGCTCTCGTGCGGCGGCGCGATTGGCCTTCAGGCTGTCGCTGGCCAGCGTCCACTGATAGTCACCATTTTCGGAGGCGTGCCTGCCCAGGGTACACCACTCAGCCGCTTTGCCAGCGAGAATCTGCAGCGCATGGGGCTCGGACAGGACGCGGCGGAGGCGGTGCGACGGCGGCGCGCGGAGGACGCGGCGGCGGCAGAGGTGCTCCAAGCGGACACGTTCTGGTTGGACTTCCCCGATGCGATCTTCCGTGGGTCACCCGCATACTACACCGGCGACGAGGCGCTCTTCGGCACGGTGAATCCGGGCGATTTGCCACTGGACGAGCAGATCGCCACCATCCTCCAGAGCATTGCCGAACGGGCGCCGCTGGCGGCGATCTACGCGCCACTCGGCATCGGCAACCACGTCGATCATCAACTTGTCTGCTCGGCGGCGGATCGGTTGGCGCAGCGCAAGCTCAACGTCAAGTTCTACGAAGACTTTCCCTACGTGGCGCGCCAGGGCGGACCAGAGGCGCGACAGGCGGCGCTGGCGATTCCGATGGAGCCGGAACTGGTCGAGATTTCTGGACTCGTGCCGACGAAGGAGGACGCCATTCTCCAATACGCTAGCCAGGTGCCGCAACTCTTTGGCAGCGAGGAGAAGATGCGCCAGATGCTGCGCCAATACGGCACGAGCCTGCGTCGCACGTATCCCGGGGTGACGTTGGAGCGCTACTGGCGCTGGCTCCCCGCACAGAGGGCTTAATTCGGTTGGGGGCCTGAAGCGCGTCGCAAGCGCCATGATGTGCGGCGCGCGTTCGCCAACGCCTGCTCGCATGCGTTACGAGCCTGGAATTGGCCGATTGTCAGACCTAGGACTTGGGCCGACACTTGCGGGAAAAGCCATGTGAGCGCTCTACGAGAAATACGGCGGCCTCTCATCCAGCAGATCCCACGTTTGCCGCGTTTGCGGTTTTACGGGCGGTTCCAGAGGGATTCGTCCCCTCCTGCGTGCCGTCATACGCATGGGGGTAGCCCCTTTTGACATGGCACGCAGCAGTACGGATGCTGCCACCCCGAAGCCAATAGCCATGAGCATGATGCCTGGGATCGCATTCATCACCGCGAAGTCAAATCGGGCAACCTGAATCCCAGTCGGCGAAATCACTCCAGTGCCCCAGAAAAACAGCAATAGCCCTATGCTGCCTATCAAGATGCCGACGATAGTGACCACTGTAGGCGTGATAGACTGGCGCGGGCGGGGAGCCTGGCGCATTGGCAACCTCCCCTTGCTCACCGAAACAGCATCTCGGTGCAGACGCTTGAACACGCCAGCATTTACACTTCAACACGCATGCCGCGATCTCGCAAGCGGTTCCACGCTGAACGCTGGGCGCCTTTTGAGGAGGTGATCGGCGCGGCGATGGGGAAACAACTCTTGCATCGTGTGCATTCCCCGACATCGTTCGAGGCTACTCAACTATCCTCCAGGTACGCGCAGTCAGGGCCGCCGTCGAGCGCTGTTGTTAGCCCGGTTGGCTGTCATGATTGGGCGAACTTGAACTCCCTGCGGTTCGTTCGCTGGCGTTCGCCGACGTCCATAGTCTTCGCGTTCACGCGCCGTGCCGCAGCTTGTATCTTCATCAATGTTCGCAGTGTTCGCCGGCATAGGGGTCAGTAATGGGGTCAAACCAGCTCTAGCCGCGTGTATACGTGTCTAGGAGTAGACCTCGCCACACTCGTCCGCAGGTTACGTGGTGGCTGGTGACGTAGCCGTCTAACCCGGCCGTGGCAGCTTCATGGTTGCTACATAGGCGACGACCACCGCCACGATCACCAGAGGCATCAGCGCAATCCCATCTGCGGCTAGAATCAGTGTCGCCAGGAGCACCGCGGTGAGCGGCAGCTTCAGCATCGCGGCGGTCGTCGCACCCATCCCCATCGCCGCGCCCGCCACCAGCGGCAGCCCCGGCAGGTGCGACAGCAAGATCCCCATAGCAGCGCCTAAGAACAGCGCCGGAAAGGTGGGGCCGCCACGAAAGCCCACAAGCGATAGACCGTAGGCCAGGCCTTTGAGCAGGAGGATGAGCAGCAGGGTTCCCACTGATAGGCGAGCGTCGTTATTGATCAGCTGATCAAGCTGGTTCTGGCCCGAGAAGAGGATGTAGGCGGTAGACTGCCCCGTCAGTGCCACGAAGCCGACGGCAAGTAGTGCCACTATCAGGCCCGCCAGTGGGCCTGCAAGCAGCGGTCGCTGGCTGAGACGCGGTTGGAGCACGCCGAGGACCAACGCGCGGATCAGCCATACGAGGACGCCCGCCGCGAGCCCAATGCCGACTGCCCAGCCCAATTCAGCCAGCGTCGGGCCGGAAAATGACGGCGGGTGGGGCACGCTAAGCGAGAAGACGCCGAGTCCCGTCCACGCGTCAAGGCCCACGAAGACGAGATAGCCGATGCCTGCGGATAGCAATCCCGGCAGCAGCGCTATATCGAGCAGCATTCCGCCCTGGCTCGACGCTTCCATCAGCAGGAAGGCGCTGGTGATGGGCGAGCCCAACAGGGTGCTAATGGCGGCAAAACTGCCAGCGGCCCCGACCATAGTCGTCGCGGGCGCTGCGAGCGAGCGCTTCGCGAACTGGACCCACCAAACAGCAAGGCCCCCTCCGATCGCCACGAGCGGCGCCTCGGGACCAATCACCGCTCCTAAGCCTATACTGGCGAGCGCCGCAAGGGCAATGCCCGGCAGCCATGCCGGCGGCGGTGCACCCCCGGCATGGAAGCCCTCGACAGACACCACACCGCCGCGGCCCGGCAGGGTGCGTACCATGAGGCCCACGAGGAGTCCCGCCACCGTCAGCGGTAGCAGCGGCCACCAAAGGCGCAGGGGCGCCGACCCCAGGTGCGCTGGGAGGGCGGTATAGACCCAGGACTGCAGGCCACTGGTCAGAGCTAGGAAGCCGTAGCCGCACAGGGAGACGGGGACGCCCAGGATCACGGCGATGAGGAGCAGGCCGAGGTAGCCGCGGCTGCGGATGATCGCCTGCGGATTGGGCGCGCTCCCAGTAGGCATTTTAGCCCTCCCTGCGCAAAGGTGGGCGCTGTGCACCATCGGCTGTGAACGTGCGACGTCACATCGAGGGGTGTGGGCGAGACGCGGGCCCTTGACTCAGCGCCATGACAAAGGCTACCTACCATGCGACTCGAAGCGTCGAGCCTAGGCCGCATGCTGTGGGCGCGAAAGGTCACTGGTGTCTACTCGACCACCAACTGCTCGCCGCCTTCGAATGCGGATGAGTCGCCACTGATCCCCCGATCGCCTCACGACGAGCGCCAGTCGTAAGGGAGCAGTGGCTCCGACTGGCGTTGGTCGTGAGCGCAGGGGTGTGCTGTGTTTGCTCACTTCGGCGTGCGCGCCCCCAGATCCTCGTACTGCGTCTAGTGCATGCGCGCCCCGGTGAGCTCGCTCAGCGGCGGCTCCACGCCGCGGGCTCGCCCTCCCAGCTCATCCAGCCCCACGCGACCCGCGCCGTGGTCAAGCTGGTAATCAAGGTTCAGCGCCGCGTTGATCAACGCCAGGTGGGTAAAGGCCTGCGGGAAATTGCCCTGTTGCCCGCCGGTAAGCCCGATCTGCTCCGAGAACAAGCCCAGATGGTTCGCGTAGGTCGCCATCTTCTCAAACGTCAGCCGCGCCTCCTCGAGTCGGCCCGAGCGCGCGAGGGCGTCCACGTACCAGTAGGTGGCGATGGAGAAAGTCCCCTCATGGCCGCGCAGGCCGTCGGGTGACGCGCTGGGGTCGTAGCGGTAGACCAGGCTGTCCGAGACGAGCTCGCCGTCCATCGCGCGCAGTGTCGAGAGCCACATCGGATCCGTGGGCGAGACGAAGCCGACCAGCGGCATCAGCAGCAGTGAGGCGTCTAGCACATCGGTGTTGTAATGCTGGACGAAGGCGCCGCGGGTAGCATTCCAGCCTTTCTCCATGATCTGTTGGTAGATCGCGTCGCGCGTCGCGGTCCACTTCGGCAGATCGGCAGGCAGGCCATGGTGCTGCGCGATGCGTATCGCGCGATCGAACGCCACCCAGGACATCAGCCGCCCGTAGGTGAAGGGCTGCTGGCCGCCTCGCGTCTCCCAGATGCCCTCCTCTGGCTGGTCCCAATGGTCGATGAGCCAGTTGAGCACCCCGCGCAGATGTGTCCAGCCGGGATATCCGATGCCCAAGCCCTGAGAATCGGCAAGGTAGAGGCTGTCCATCAGTTCGCCGTAGATATCGAGTTGGATTTGGTCCGACGCCCCATTGCCGATCCGGACGGGCCGCGAGTCCAGATAGCCCGCCAAGCCTTCGAGGCTCTCTTCTCGGAGATCCGACGAGCCGTCGACGCGGTACATGATCTTTAGCGGTGGGGCACCGTCGCGAATCTTCGTGTCCTCGCTAACACGCGCATTGACCCACCGCAGGAAGGCGGCGGCCTCCGCGGTGTAGCCCAGGCCAAGCAGCGCGTACACAGAGAACGACGCGTCGCGGATCCAGGTGTAGCGGTAATCCCAGTTGCGCTCGCCACCTATCTGCTCAGGCAGCCCAGTCGTCACCGCGGCAACCAGGGCGCCGGTGGGCGCGTAGGTCATGAGCTTGAGGGTCATCGCCGATCGGCTGACCAACTCTCGCCAGCGCCCCTGGTAGGTCGAGCGGCTCAACCAGTCGCGCCAGAAGCGTCCGGTTTCAACGAGCATCCGGTCGACGGTTTTGGCCGAGATTGATCCGGGTGTGCTTACGGGAGCCGATTCGAGCACGAGGGTCGCGACTTGGCCCGCCTGCAAGGTGAAGGAAGCGTTCACGTCATCCCCGTGCTGCTCGAGTCGCATTGACTCGGGAGGCTGCGCAGTCTTCCCGACGTGCAGTGAGGGATCGAGCGCCAACGAGGTGTCGACGTGCAGGGTCAAGGTGAGTTGGGGAGTGGAGAAGACCGCGCCGCGCTCCGCCAGAGTGAGTTGGTGCGCTTGCCGGCCGTAGTCGAAGCGCGGCGCGCACTGCAATGCGAAGCGCATCGTCCCACGCACCACACGTACTCGCCGCACCAACTGGTGGTGTTCCGTTGCTACCTCGGGCTGGTCAACGGGCATGAAGTCGATCACCTCGCCCACGCCGTCCTCGGCCATGAAGCGCGTGATAAGGATGGCGGAGTCAGGGAAGTACAACTGCTTCGTCACGAAATTCGGCTCGTCGGCGGACACACGGAAGACGCCACCGCGTTGGGGGTCGAGGAGCGCCGCAAAGACGCTGGGCGAGTCGAAGCGCGGGCAACAGTAAAAGTCAATCGAGCCGTCGGTCGCCACGAGCGCCGCGGTCTGCAAGTCTCCGATCAACCCATGGTCGGCAATAGGGGTAAACTTGTCCATCGAACATACCTCCTTGCGCCTGCTGGACGTCAGCTGCACACGACCTTAGCAAGATCGAGATGCACAGCACGTGCACTGTGACTTCTGCGCCTCGGACTACGCGGCAAACTGGCGCCGTACTCACGAACCGCTTGCCCGCCGGACGATGTGGTAGCGCTAGCTGGCCTTGCTCTGCCAATGAAGCATGGGGTACAGAGTCCCATCACGCCTCCCCACAGAGGATAGATTTGGACTAGACTTGCCGTAGAGGGCACTCCTCTACACAGGGGATACTCCGGACGCAAACACAAACTGCGGGATCAGGCCCAACAGGGACCGCAGTCACTAGAGTGTTCTGCAGTTATCAACACTGTCGCCAAAGCCTCCTCGCGTTGTAGGGGAGGCTTTGACAGAAATGTCGCGAGTGCCCATTGGTTCAGCGCTTACGGCGTGAGACGGTGCACGTCGCGCGGGAACATCGTGGCGAGCTTGACGTTCGGCACACCAGTCAGCTGCATCAGCAGGCGCTCGAGCCCGATGGCGAAGCCGCCGTGTGGTGGCATGCCGTAGCGCATCGCTTGCAGATACCCCTCGAACGGCTCACGCGGCAGTCCACGCTCCGCCAACACGGCGAGGTAGTCTTCGTAGCGGTGGAGGCGTTGGCCGCCACTGACGAGCTCCGTGCCACGGAAAATCAGGTCGAAGGAGTTGGAGTACTCTGGGCGCGCGGGATCGGGCGCGGTGTAGAACGCACGCTTCTTGGTAGGGTAGCCGGTAACGAAGAGGAAGTCGCTGCCGTGTTCGCGTTGCGCCCACTCGCCTAGCCAGCGCTCGTCCTGCGGCGAAAGATCGGGCTCGCCACGCACGTCGACACCGTGGAGGCGAAAAATCATGTCCTGCGCTTCGGCGAAGTGGAGCTGCGGGATCTGCAGCGGCACGTCTGGCAGCACGACATGCAGCAGCGCCAGTTCGGCGGAGCAGCGCGCGGCGATCGCGGAGAAGATGCCGTCGATGACGTCGCGGAGCAGCGCCATAACGGTGTAGTGATCGCGGATGAAGCCGATCTCCACGTCGAGGCTGACGTATTCGTTGATGTGGCGCGTGGTGTCGTGTGGCTCGGCGCGAAACACCGGGCCGATCTCGTAGACGCGCTCGTAGACGCCGACGAGGATTTGCTTGTAGAGCTGCGGACTCTGCGCGAGATACGCCGGTCGCCCGAAGTAGTCGAGTCGAAAGACATTGGCGCCGCTTTCGGTGGCGGCAGCGACGATTTTCGGCGTCTGCACTTCGGTGAAGCCAAGCGGCTCGAGGGTCTCGCGGAAGCCTGCGATCGCGGCGCTGCCCAGGCGCAGCAGGGCACGGCGTGCCGGATGCCGGTTGGCGACTACCGCGTCGTCGAGTTGCGTGGTGAGGCTGGCCCGCAGCTCGCGCTTGTTGAGCGTGACTGGTGGCGCTTCGCGGACGGGGGTGATCACTTCGATGCGCGGCTGGCGCAACTCGATGCCGCCGGGCGCCTGAGGCGCGGCGGTGACGACGCCTTCGACCGCGAGGACGCTCTCGACGCCTGCTTCGGCCTCGGCGAGCGGCGCAAGCTCGTCTTCAGAGGCCGCGACGATCTGTAGCAGCCCCCAGCCATCGCGGAGCACGAGAAAGCTGACGCCGCCGAGTCGGCGCAGGGCGTGGAGCCAGCCGGCGACGAGCACGCGCTCGCCAACGTGTAGACCTGCTTCAGTGGTGCGGATACGCTCAAGAGTGGTGTCGTTCTTCGCCATTAGGTGAAAGCTCCTCATCGCGAGTTCGGAGAATAGGAAGCCCACCAAAGGTGGGAACAGAGGTGGATGGGGATGCGCGCTGAGGGGCTTCGCTGCGGAGAACATCGCCGCGGTGATCAGGCGCGCCCCAGGCGAGCGTCGTGATCGTCGGTCATTGGGTAATCCTCTTTCTGGCATCAGACGCGGCGGCTGCAGGGCACGACAAAAAGCCCTCATCCCGTTTGGGGGACGAGGGCCGCGATCAGCCGTTCGTGGTGCCACCACCATTTGCCTCGGGCGGATTGGCCGCCGAGGCCTCTGCCGGCTCGCAGAATCTGCAAGCCGTTGCGCGGTAACGGGCGCAACCCGGACCCGGCTAATGGAGAGGCGCGTTGATGCGCCGCGCGGAGCATGCGGAGAACACGTCGTGCGGGGGAGCGTGCTCCCTGCGCTGAAGGGTCCTCGTCAAGGTTTGCGCGGCGGCGCGTCTCGGTTCGCCGGACGGCTCGGGGGTGTCACGTCTGGAAGGTTGGGCGGCGGCGCTTGCAGCGGACGTGCGTCCGCGCCGCTCTCTATGCGTCCCGTTCCGCTCCGCGTCTCTCCCCGTCGAAGCCGTATGGATATGGGTTGGAAGCAGTGTAGCATGTGGCGAATCCAGGGGTCAACGCGCTCTACGCGAGGCGCCTGGATCTACTGGTGATGGTCGAGGCATTCCAAGAGGCGTGGGGCGAGTTCGGGCGGATCGGAGGTCCCAACGCGGACGGCGAGGAGGTTGAGGAAGCGCGCGAGGTCGAGCAAGGAAGTGGCAATTCCGCTGACCAGCGCATCATCGACGGCGACGCCCGGTTCGAGATAGAGGGCGCGCGCAAGGAGCGTTTTCGCAGCACGGTCGGCTTTGACGTCGAGCCGACCCACGAGCCGGCCACGATGCAGGATGGCGAGGCAGTAGTATCCATAGCGACGCTTTTCGGGGAGCACATACGCCTCGAAGACGACCTCGTAGTTGAAGAGCGCGCGGGCGCGGGCGCGATCCCAGATCAGGCTGTCGAAAGGGGAGAGCAGCGTCGTGCGCGAGGGTTCGGCGCCCGCACGGAGACGTTCGAGGTCGGCTAAGCGCTCGGCGGCGACGTAGGCGGGGCCGGCGATGCCATCGACGGTGGCGGCAACGAGCGATCCGTCGCGGACCTGTTCGTCGAGCGCGGCACGGGCAAGCGCGAGGGCGCTGGGACGCCGCGGAGCACTCGCCGACCCAAGCGGCTTTCCCTCGGCGATGTGCGAGGTGGCATTGCCATTTTTGCCGCTTTTCGGGGGGGGTGTCGAGCGGGAGACGTTGCCGATTCTGCCGCTTTTCAACAGTGTCACGTACTTGAGGCGTGGACGAAGCCGGAAATAATCCCAGAGCCAGCCGGGGGTGACGATGCCGAGGGCGCTGGCGGTGCGCCGCGTGAAGTAGCGGATCTGATCGGCGGGCGAGGGCAAGACGTTGTCGCGTGGAAGTTCGCCGAAGGCTTCGGCGAGGACGCGCTCGCGGAGGTCGTAGACTTTCTGGCCGGCGCGGCGGCTGTGGATCATCAGATCGCCGCCCATCCAGAGGATTTCGAGGGCACGGCGGCTCTCTTTGGGTCCGTACCAGTCCCAGGGGCCGGTGCGCGCCGCATCGGGTGCGCGCTCGAAATCCGCCGAGGCAAGCGGCCCACGCTCGCGAATTTGGGCGAGGGTGTCTCCGAGTGCGCTGTGCCCCTGCGAGAGCCAGTCGCGCACCGAACCATAGGGGTGGTCTTCCTGAACGGCGAGCATGTGCGGGCGGTGGTAGGCGTAGTCGCTCATCGGCAGGATCGAGGCGACATGGCTCCAATACTCGAAGATGGCGCGCCGCGGATACAGGAGATCGCCAAGGAGCTTGGCATCATAGGGGCCGAGACGGCTCCAGAGGACGAGGTATTGCGAGCGGGCGACGACGGAGATGGTGTCGATTTGCACCACGCCGAGGTGGTCGATCAACCGCGTGAGCGCCTCGACATCGGGGTTGGGCGGCGGCGTGTCGAAGAGCTGCTGCGCCGCGAGCTGGAGGCCGCGTGCCTCGGCCAGGGTAAGCTGGAGGGTGCTTCGCTTCGGCACGCGGGATACTCCTTTGCGCGGCAGGTGCGCCGCTGTTGCGCACCGCGATAGATCGCCTGGGGCGGCGAAGGACGAACATCTCTTGAGAAACAGCGAGGATGCGCAGAGCGTTGCGCTGGCGACGAACGTCCGCGAGCGGCGGCAGATGACAGTATAGCACAGGTGTTCTACTGTCGGTAGGTTAGGCGCCGAGGGCGATGAGGTTGTTGAGGACGACGAGCGTGAGCACCAACAGAGCGGCTGCAAGCTCCCAACGGGCGGCGCGGCGCCACTTCGGCGACCAGGTAGCGCTCCAGAGGATGTAGATGCCGATGACGGCGGCGAGCAGCAGCTTGAGCACGGCACCGACGACGAAGGGATACCGCGCGAAGAAGAAGCCGAGGAGCGGGTTGCGCTCATCTCCTCCAGCTTCGAGGACGGCATAGGTGGTGAGAAGGTCAAGCAGGCTCGCGACGAGATAGGCAACCACCAGGCGCTGCATCGTCCGATCCGCGAAGACGTGTTGGAGACGGCCGCGCATGCTCTCTGGCCTCGTACTTCTGATCGTCTGATCGGCGCGAATGGCGCCCACTACATATGACGATCTCAGCCCAGATCATGGCGCAGTGCGACGCGATGCATGAGACAACTCTCACGCAAGGCCAGGGCGAGGCGGGCGGTCGTCGGTGCTATACTCAACGATATAGCGGTGCATGCGCTTGATGCAGGTAAGTCGCGATTCAGCGGGCGGAGCAGCGAAGCAATGGACGATCTCTCGGTGTTTACGGGGAACGCGCATCCACAGCTTGCGCGCGACATTTGCGCGTCGTTGAAGGTTGAGCTGGGCCGAGCGCAGGTGTTCTCGTTCCCCAACGAGAATATTTTCGTGAAGATCGATGAGAACGTGCGCGGCAAAGATGTGTTCGTGGTGCAGCCGCTCTGCTCACCTGTGAGCACGTCGATCCTGGAACTGTTGATCATGCTCGATGCGCTGAAACGCGCCTCGGCGAAGCGTGTCACGGCGGTGATTCCCTTTTACGCGTATGGGCGGACGGATAAGAAGGATCAGCCGCGCGTGCCGATTACGGCGCGACTACTTGCCGATTGCATCAGCGTGGCGGGGGCGAATCGCGTGCTGACGATGGATCTGCACGCGGGGCAGATACAGGGTTTCTTTAGCATTCCGGTCGACGAGCTAACGGCGCACACTATCGTCACACGCCACCTTGCCGCGACGGGGCTGACCGACTTCACGGTGGTGGCGACGGACACCGGCTTCGCCAAGAAGGCGCGCAACTTCGCCGAACGGCTCAATGCGCCGCTGGCGATTGTGGAGAAGCGGCGCATCGGCAACGATGGCCACCTGGAGAGCCTGGGCCTCATCGGCGAGGTGGCCGGGCGCCACGCGGTGATCGTGGATGACGAGATCGATACGGCTGGCACGTTGCTGCAAGCGGCACAGGTGGCGAAGGAGTACGGCGCGCGCGATCTCTATGCCTGCGCGGTGCATGGCGTGCTCTCGGGTCCGGCGGTCGAGCGACTGCGCGGCTCGGAGTTCAAGGAGATCGTCATCACGGATACCGTGCATGTGCCGGAAGAGAAGCGCATCCCGACGTTGCGCACGCTTTCGACGGCGGAGCTTTTCGCCGGAGCGATCCTGCGCATCCACGAGGGGCGCTCGGTCTCGGAGCTTTTCCACGAGCCGGAGGACGCCTAACCGCTGAGCACCTGGAGCGCGCGAAGGGCGGATGCGATTGCTTCTGACTATGCGGCTTGCGTACTCGCGGCAGGCGTGGTGAACGCTGTTGGCTCGCGGGAGTTCGTCTACGGAAGTCAAAGGCTGCGAGCGTGGCTGGCGCGACGATTGAAGAACTGAGCGGCCTAAGTGGACTGCTCGGCTATCTGCGCGGATTGACCGGCGCGTGTGAGCCGCCGATCGGCGTCGGGTCGTTCGTCGTGCTGTACGCCAGCGAACGCGAAGTGGTGGTCTGGTACTCACCGGTGCGCGAAGAGCACCATGAAGGTGAGGTGGCGATCCCGTGCCGCTGGGTGGCCTCGGCGTGGCAGGCGCTGACCGCGGGACAGACGCTCGACGAGGCGGCGCTCGAAACGCTTGGGGAGGGACCCGCGGGCGGGCGCTGGCTGCTGGCGCTGCTGGCACAGGCGCCGGGCGTGGAGGTACGCGTGCCGCTGGCGCTCGCTTGGTCCGCCGAAGTGGCGCGGCGGCGGTTGCGGGCGCGCGAAGAAGCCGAACGGCGCCTGCGCAAGCAGCGCGGTCCGCGTGGCGCGTCGGTGGCGGCACGGCTGCGGTCGCGCCTTCACGGAGGATGAGGCGGATGCATCAGACTCCGCGCACGCGGTCACTTGAGAAGGAGACTCCTTGTGAAGACAAGCGAGATTGCTGGCCCGGAGCGCGACCACTACGAGCAGATCGCGGAGCGGTTGGTGCGCGAGCACATGGGCGTCGTGGCGACGAAGATGTTCGGCATGCCATCGCTGAAGGCTGACGGTAAAGCGTTCGCAGGGTTCTCCGACGGCGCGATGGTCTTTAAGCTGGCGGGAGCTGCGCATACGCGGGCGTTGGGCCTGGAAGGCGCCCACAGCTTCGATCCTTCTGGCATGGGCCGCCCGATGAAAGCTTGGATTGTCGTGCCATTCGCGCATAAAGGCGAATGGGCGTCGCTGGCCGACGAAGCGCTGGCCAGCGTTACGAGCGAGGCGTAGGCCGCGGGCTTGTGCCACCAACGCGCTGATCAAGCGTGCGAGCGAGCGCGGCAGCGAAGGCGTGCAACTCGCCAGGAGCAAGCTCGAAGGTCGTGGTGACACGCTCGGCGGCAGCATGCATTTCCGGTCCGGCGCCAGCGCGTACCCAGGCGAGGTCCGCGGTGAGACGCAGCAGGCCAGGCGTGGTGTCGGGATGCAGGCGCAGCTCGGCGCTGAGCAGATCGCGAGCGCGCAAGCGTAGCCGCATTGGCTCGCCACCGGCAAGTTGGTGACAGTTGACGGAGAATTGGCGCAGATCGCGACGCGAGAAGGAGACCTCATCGAGCGCCAGCCGCAGCGTGGGTGTGGCGAGCCGCAGCGCGAAGAGCAGCGCTGCACTGCCGGTCCCCTGGAGGCGCAGATCGAGCCAGGCGGTGGAGTCAACTGAGCGGAGCAGCATAGCAACCTCGCAGGAGCGCCCTACGACCTTCGCGGGCGTGAAGCAGGGCCAGCGCCACGGCTGGCGGTGGTTGAGGCGACGCCTCGGTGTCGGGTCCCGGAGAGCCCGCGCCACCGTGTCCTCGATTCAGGTGAGCGGGCTGCGCGAGCACTTGCATGCTGTGGCGCGAAGCCCTAACATGACGGCGGCCACACCGCGCTGTTCAGGATGGACGCGCAGCCCTCGCGGAAGGATGACACGGCGCGAACACATTCGTCTATGAAGTATCCAACATGCTGGAGCAACACGGGGAACTGCCAACCGTGTTGTATACGTTGCGGACGCCGGAAGGTTCGCCGCTGCCCCCGCGCAGGTCGCTCGCCTGTGAAGGTCGCTGACCGACAAGGCGACGGCGGCGATGAACACGATCCGTCAGACGCGCGCGCTTGGCGACTGATACGCCCGGGTCGAGATGCGACGCTTGACACACCCGTTCGCACAGGCATAGAATCGATCGATATGCTCGCAAAAGGGCATAGGTGACGTCGTGGCTGAGGGTCGAGATGGTCGATCACTCTCTCACGGCATGCGGGAGTGACGCCTGAGCGACAAGGCAGGAACGATGAGCAGACGAGATCTCGCGGCGGACCTGGATCGGCCGCATTTCTATTCACAGTTTTGGATCGACGTGGCAATGGGCAAGCGCGACGCGACGACCGCGCCCACTGCGGAGTCTGACGTAGAGTTCGAGGAAGCTGAAGAGCCGGAGTTCGAGGCGATCGCCAGTGAGCCGCCTCCGCCTGTTGTCGTGCGCAAGCCGGCGAAGGCGCCCGAGCGCAAGCCCGAGCCGTCGCGTCCCTCGCTCACCTCGCTCGCCGATCTGGCGAACATCGACCTCTTGATGAAGAGCTCGGCGGAGATGGAGGGCGACGAGGTGCCCGATATCGAGGCGGGGCCGACCAGCGATCTCGCGCCGATCGTCACCGACTTCGACCTCGACGAGGCGGCCACCGAGCCGGAAGCCGCCACAGGTGTTGAGGACGAATTCGCCGACGCTGAGTTCGACGAAGAAGAGGAAGACGACGAGTGGGGCAGCCGGCGCAAGCCCTCGAAGCCGCAGAAGACCGAGCGCCGTCGCGAGCGGCCCGAGAAGCGCTCGTTCTGAGCGCAGGCTCGTCGCGGAATTGCCTTACTTGCCAGCGGGCGGGTGTGCCGGAAGCGGCGCGCTCGCTCGTTTGGTTTTCCGCGGGTTGCGGAGCAGCGCGTCGCCGCGCGCTATGCCTTCGCGCGCTATGCCTTGATACCCTGCGTCAGCGACGTGAAGCCTAGCAGCGAGTGGATCACCGAAGGGTACGCGCCGAGGCTCATGCTCAACACGCCGCCGGTGGTGACGCTGCTGAGGACGCTCACGGTAGCAAGCGGGCGGAGGCCCATGCCTTGCAACACTTGCGCCCGACGCGCTAAAGAGCATCCCGCCGGCAGGTCGTACGCACGCAGACCCGCGGCACACGCCATGCCACGGCACGATGAAATCGGGCGAGAACGCTCTGGAGGAGTGAGCGACGAGGAGGGATACCCTCCGCGCTCGCCGAGCACGAAAAAAGGGGTAGCGCCGGCTATTCCCAGACGCTACCCCACTGTATGTGCCTGCTGCTACCCGCGATCGGCGGCGGCACGCTGGCGGTCAGATGCTTGCTGCTTCGGCGTGCCGCGACCGCGCTCGCCGCCCTTCTTGCCGATGCGAGAATAGAACTCGGGGCCCTGTTGCCGCTTGGTGGACTCGCCACCTTTCTTGCCAATTTCCGCGTAGAAGGTGGGGCCGAGCTTCTCCTTGACTGCTTCGCCACCCTTCTTGCCGATCTTCGAGTAGAACTCGGGACCGTACTTCTCGCGGACTGCTTGGCCGCCGTGTTTGGCCTTCTGGGATCCAGGCTCTGGGCCACGCTTGCTCGTTGCCATGTTGCGCACCTCTCTGTCAAAGCATTCGTCTACAACCACACGAACCAGGCTTCCCGACGGCGCATAGGAGGCGTGCGCCGGGAACCTGCTCGCTCGTTCTTGCAGTAACCGTGCCACGAAGCTGCGTTGCCTCGGCATGCCAAACGCCGGCTACCCGGGCTGCTTCAAGGGACGATGCTGCGTGGACGCACTACAAGGGGACGGACCGCAATCAGCGGAATATATGCCGTGCCGCGAATGGGCGGACGCGGAGACTACGAAACAGCAGCGGCACGGCGAGCGTCGGCCACGCGGTTGGCGATCAATGCCGCGGTCGCGCCCGCGCCAATGCCGTTGTCGATATTCACCACCACCAACCCAGGGGCGCATGTCTGCAACATCGAAAGCAACGCCGCCCGCCCGCGACCTCCGGCACCATAGCCTATGCTCGTGGGAACGCCGATCACCGGCACCGGCGACAGCCCGGCGACGACCGACGGTAACGCTCCGTCCATGCCAGCCACCACCACCAGCGCGGCGACATCGCTTTCGATCAGGTCGCGCAGCGGATCAAACAGACGATGAATCCCCGCCACACCCACGTCGAACGCGCTTGACACTTCACAGCCCATCTCTTCGGCGACCAGACGCGCTTCTTCCGCCACCGGAATATCGCCGGTGCCCGCCGTCAAGATGCCAACTCTCCCCCCCGTGCTGGGTCGCACATACTCGCGCGCATGCACCGCCGCGGCGCGCGCGTCGTGCCGCAGATCGACCAGATCGACGCCGAACTCGCCGACGAGGCGTTCCGCCGTCGCGGGGCGCAGGCGGCTGATGACCGCGTGCCCCCCGTGTTCGACGAACCCTCGCACGATCGTTACCACCTGCTCATCGGTTTTTGTCGCCGCCAGGACCACTTCTGGGATGCCTTTGCGTGCCTCGCGGAAGTAGTCTGGACGCGCCTGCGCGTCAGGATGCCGCACCCTACGCCCTCCCACCGCCACCGACAAGGAACCCCAACCACCACGACGCTCGAAGTAATCCAGCATGTACGCATCATCATGCTAGCACGCGAGCGGCCACAAACGCTAACTGCTCTCTTATTGTCAACACACTTCGATCGCTGTTGCTGCGATATAGGCCTTTTGGGTGGGTCTGCCGAATCGCCGTGGCTGAATGTCTCGGGATGAGACAGAAGTCATAGAATAGCTAGCTAGTTGACGTCCGCCCGGTATACTCCCCTGGACCGCGGCGACCAGATGGCCCGCGGTGAAATCCGCGCAATCTTCCCTAGCAGCGCCGCCGAATGGGCATGGCCGGCAGGGTGGCGGAGGAGTTGACGAGTCAATGCGGACGCGCGCTCGACAGTTTGGCTTGGTGGGGACGCTGCTTTTTCTGCTGGCGACAATTCTCGCGGCATGCGCCGCACCCACCGTGGTACCCAGCACCTCGTCCAATAACGGGAATATCAACGTCTTCCGCACGCCTAATCCCAACGACGCCTCGCCGACGCCAACTTTTCCGCCGTTCACCGTTGGCGCCTGGCCCTCAAACTATTCCCCTGCCAACAACGCGAGCATGACCATCTACGTGCTCTGCAAGGCTCAGCCCACGAACCAGAGTGGACCCGCCACACCCGTCGTCGGCGCCACGGTCGACATCTATGTTGGCGCACCGGTGAATGTCGACGTAACGAACGGCCCGAACAAACCTGTGACCGATGCGAGTGGCCTCGCCACCGGACAGTTCGACCTCAACGATCCGCACTCCGGCGTGCCGGTCACTGTCACGATTACCGTGGTCCTCGGCAATAAGACGTACCGCGCGGCTACCTTCTTTACGCCCAGCCCGACTGAGGCGCCCACTGCGACGCCCGGCCCTTCGAAGACGCCCACCGGCACAGTCTCGCCGACGCCCTAATCTTCGCTGGCCGTGGGGCATTCTCGAGCCACGTAGCGGTATCGCAACCTGATGCACGGATAGTGGCGCGTCCGCCTCGGCCCGCCGACGTTTGCGGCGGCCGCGAGCGCGCGTCGCGCGGCTAGGGCAGGCGCTGGCAGTTCGGGCAGAAGTGCGTCCCGCGCTGGGCGACCGTGATCCGCGCGATCGGCGTGCCACAGCGTAAGCACGGCTGCCCCGTGCGGCGATAGACCTCGACGTGCTCTAGATTGCTGCCGGCTTCACTGTAGACGTCGCGATGACGTCCGAACGTCGTGCCGCCGTGGGCGATGCCCGTCCGCAGCGCACCCTGGATGCCCGCATGCAGCGCCGCGATCTCCGCGGGCGTCAGGCTGCTCGCGCGCCGCAGAGGATGCAGCCGCGCACGGTACAGCGCCTCATCCGCGTAGATGTTGCCCAACCCCGCGACGACGCTCTGATCCAGCAGCAGCGCCTTCAATCCCCGGTCGCGCCCCGCCAGCCGCTCGGCCAGCACCGCCGGGGTGAACTCCGGCGCCAGCGGCTCAGGACCCAGCGCGGCGAGGCTCGCCTGCAACTCGCGCTCTCCCAGCAGCGACACGCGCCCAAACTTGCGTGGATCGGTGTAGAGAAGTCGCCGTCCGTCGTCCAGCGCGAAGATCACGCGGGCATATGCCTCATCCACGGTGGGCGGCGCGAAGACCAGATTCCCCGACATGCGACGGTGGATCACCAGCGTCTCGCCGCCGTCGAGGGCGATCAGCAGATGCTTGCCGCGTCGCCCGATCTCCTCCACGCGCCGCTGCCGCATGCGCTGCTCAAACTCCGCCGGGTCCATCGCCGCGACCGCCCGCGGCCACGTCACCCGCGCCGAGACGATCGTGCGCCCGACCAAATCGGCGCGCAGTTGCCGCGCCACATACTCCACCTCAGGCAGCTCAGGCATACAAATGGTCGCCATTCTTCGTGAGGTCTACACGGATGCCCAAGCGTTGATCATAGGCTGTAGAGACGCGGCATGTCACGCCCTTCGCGGCGCATAGCGTCGGTCCCGCCCGTCTCTGGTCTGTCGCGCTCGAACTAGGGCACGTTCTTGAACACATTCGAGTAGGTCGAGACGCCACCGAAGTTGTTCAGCGGCCAGAAGACGACCACCGCGCGCCCGACAATGTTTGCCTTGGCGATCGGCCCGAAGGTGCGCGAGTCATCCTGCGCCAGACGGCTATCGTTCATAATCCAGTACATGCCTGAGGCCAGCTTCGTCTTTGGGACGACGACCGGGTTGCCCACGCCCGCCACCTCGTTGACGTACGACTCGTTGAGCGCTGTGCCGTTCACCAGCACCTGCGTGGCATTGATGGCGATGGTGTCGCCCGGCACGGCGATGACGCGGCCGATGGCCTGCTTCGACGTGTCAGACGGGTTCGCGTAGACGACCACATCACCACGCCCTGGGCCGGAGAACACGTATGAGACGCGATTGACGACGATGATCTGCTCCGGCTGCAACTGCGGGTACATGTTCGTGCCCGTCACGCGATAGGGCTTGATGGCGAACTGCACGATCAGGAAAACCAGCCCGACGAAGAGCACCACCTCCACCAGTTCGCGCATCAGGTGCGCCCGCCGTTCAGCGGGGGTGTGCAAGCGTGCCGCTGTCTGATATTCCTGCACGGAGCCTCCTCGTCGAGCGTTCTGCGCCAGACTCCTATACTGCCTCGGTCAACCGCGTCGTGCTACCTGCCGCGTCGCACCGCTCCCCAGCGATCACAACGCGCCAGCGCCCGCGTTCAATGCGAGAGCCCCGCGAAGGTACTCGAATAGGTTGGCAGCCACTTTAGCGCGTTCACGGGCCACGCCACTACCTCCGCTTTGCCGACGATCTCCTGACGTGACACCGTGCCGAAGCTCCGCGAGTCCAGACTGTCGCGGCGGTTATCGCCCATCACCCAGTATTCGTCTTTGCCCATCTTCAGGTTCGAGACGACACCCGTCACCGTCTCCACGCCATCGGCGGGCAGCGGCGACAGGTACCGTTCGTTGAGTTGCTTGCCGTTCACGAAAACCGCGGTGGCGCTGATCGAGATCGTATCGCCAGGGATGGCGATGATGCGCTTGATGAGGTACTCGGCCCCCTGGATCGTAATCGGCGGCTTGAAGACCACCACGTCGCCGCGCTGTGGCGAGCCAAAGCGATACGACCAGTAGTTCACCATCACCCACTCGCCCTCGTGCAGGCCCGGTTGCATACTCACCCCGTGGACCGTCGAGGCTTGCACCGAGGCATGGATCGCCAAGAAGATCACCAGCGTCAGGCCAATCGTCTCCAGGACCTCACGCGCGATGTGCCGAGAGCGGTTCGATGGCTTCGGCTTCGGCCGCGCGCTGGCCGGAGGAAGAATCTGGGCATCCTGCACGCTCCGACCTCCTCGTCGCACCCAACGCCGCTACCACGCGTCTCGCGCGGAGCGTAAAGCAACCACACGTGACGCGCCAATTGTCGCCAATTATAGCACTGGTCGCCGCCGCGCTCAGCACGATAGCCCGATACGCTAGCCGCCGTTCAACCGGCCGGCAAACAGATCGCCTGTAACACCTATAAGGGCGTCCCCGCGCAGCGGAGAATCTACGAAGTGAAGCAGCCTGCGCGTGAAGCGTGGGCGGGAGATCCACCGAATTGAGCAGGCGGCGCGTGACAGCTTCCGCGGTCGCTACTTACTGACCCCCGCGAATACCTTGGAAAAATTGGGCAGCCATTCGAGCGCGTTGAGGGGGAAGATCACCAACTGCGCCTTGCCGATGATCAGGTTGCGCGGCACGACGCCGAAGATGCGCGAATCGGTGCTGTCCTGACGGTTGTCGCCCATCACCCAATAATCTTTGGGGCCAAGGGTGATAGTGCAGGTGTCACGGTCGCTCATCACACCAGGATCAGGGCACGGAACGCCAACGCCGCCAAGGTTGTTCTCCCCCTGGCCGTCTGGTTCCGGGGCGATATACGGCTCGATCAACACCTTGCCGTTCACGGCGGTCGTCGTCTGCGTCAGCGTGATCACGTCACCAGGGGTGCCGACGATGCGCTTGACGTAGTTCTGCGTAACGTCGCTCGGCGGGTGCAGCACCACCACATCGCCGCGCTGCGGGGGACCGAAGTCGTAGGTGAGCAGGTTCACCAGCAACAAGTCGTTAGTATGGAGACCGGGCTGCATACTCGGACCATCAACACGGTATGGCTGGATCGAAAAGTGGACCGCAAGGAAGATCAGGAGCGTCAGTCCGATGGTCTCCGCGACCTCGCGCAGCGTGAAGCCACGTCGAGGTTGTTCCGGCGCGTACTGGGGAAGGTCTGGCGCCTGCCGTGACGTTTGCTGCACGCCACATTCTCCTGCGCTGAGCGCATCGCACGTCGTCTGCCGGGCTATGCGCGAGCCTGATCGAACCCGGTCGAGCCTGAATTGTATCATAGTCTCGCCCGCCCGCCGGGACGAAGGCCCAAATGGCGGAGCAACATGCGCGTCTGCAGACTTGCGGCGCCGCGCCTGCCGTGGTACACTGCCGTTACAGAACTTATGTTCTACACATGCGCCGCCGACTTCTTGCCGCTCGGTTCCTTTCACTGGCTGTATCGCCAGTCGTAGCGTCGTCGCGCTCCCCACGCGGGCACACGTGTACTGCACGTCTAGCGTCTCCAAACAGTGAGGCAAGATGAGGTGAGTCAGATCGCTCGTCCGTTCATTCGCCACTACCGTGCCCCTACGCGGTTGACCGATGGTCAACCGGGGACATGGTATGCCGAGTACGATGGGATCTGGACCGTCCGCGAATTTGTCGTCTGTCCAGACCACCGAACCGCTGTGGCGCCATTCGAGTTGACGCTGCGTGGGCCCAGTCATGCGACGGAGCCGCCGGCACTGGCTGGCATTAGCGTGGTGGCGTGGCGCGACTTCGAGTCCCTGTGGGAGCAGTTCGCTCAGGCACGATTGCACGAGCTGGCGGTCGTACACCCGGATCGAGTCGAGAAAGTCGAAGACGCAGAAACTGCTATCTGCTACTTTCGGATGCCATTCCCCGCCGTCCTGAAGAGGGACGAGGCCACGAGCGCTATCTATACCGAATATGCACAGGGCGTAGCCCGTCGCAGCTTCGAAGTGTTTGCGGATCACACGCTTGTCGCACCGTACGAAGTCGGTATCCCAGAGGACGGCACCGACGAGATGCTTCGTGCGGCATATGAAGGAGTCGCTCCCGATGGGGCGCCGATTGACCCGCGCCTACGCCCCGAGGAGATCAGCCATGCCGCTTTCGAGACGGTCTGGGAGCAGCATGCGCTGGCGCGTCTTCGTGCACTCGCCGAGTCGTTATCCAGCACGCAGAACGGCTAAGGCAAGTGAGCTACCATAGTCTCCACTGGTTGCTGCTTAACATCGTGTCAGCACAAAGCTGTCTTGACCAAGGGGAGTACCTCAGGGGGGACATCGCCACCCAGCAACCTTTTTCCGCTTTCCCTTCCTTCCACAAGCGTGTGAGCGCTGCGTTCCCCGCTCGCAGGGCGCTGATCGCACGCACAAGCGGAAGAAAACGGAAATTTGCCGCCGGAAGTTCGGCTGGCAGTCCGACCTCTGCGCGCTGCCTCGCTCCGCGAAAATCCGGGTGGGACAGCGAATTTCGCCGCGCGTGCCGGTAGCTTGTCGTTGGGCAGTTGGGGTAGCGCGGGCAGTGCGCTGTGCTATGCTAGAGGACGCCGATCAGGTCGCGCTTTCCCGGTCGAGCAACCAGAAGGGTTGTCTGTGATGGCCTCCAGCCACGCCACGCCTCGCCCGCTCGTGCTGATCGTCATGGACGGCTACGGCATCAATCCCCGACCCGAAGCCAACGCCATCGCCATGGCCCGCAAGCCCAACCTTGACCGCATCGCCCGCGACTGGCCGCACACGCAGCTCGCTACCTCAGGCCCGGCGGTCGGCCTCCCCGAAGGGCAGATGGGCAACTCCGAGGTCGGCCATCTCAACATCGGTGCTGGCAAGCGTGTCTTGCAAGAATACACGCGCGTCTCCGCCGCCATCGCCGATGGCAGTTTCTACGAGAATCCCGCCCTGCTCAGCGCCGTGGCCCACGTCAAGCGCAACGGCAGCAAGCTGCACTTCTGCGGCCTGATCGGTCCCGGCGGCGTCCACGCGCACCAGAGTCACCTGTACGCTTGCCTCCAGCTCGCCGCCAAGCATGCCGTCGAGCACGTCTACATCCACGCTTTCACCGACGGGCGCGACACCTCACCCTTTGGCGCTGTGGAGTATATGGCCGAGCTTCGGGCGCGCGCCGCCGAGATCGGGGGCGATCACCCCGCCAAAGTGGCAACGGTCTCCGGGCGCTACTACGCCATGGATCGCGACAACCGCTGGGAGCGCATCGCCCGCGTCTACTGGGCGATGACGCGTGGCGAAGGCCAGCCAGTCAGCGATCCTGTCGCCGGCATCGCCGCCTCCTACGAGCGGAAGGTCACGGACGAATTCATCGAGCCGATGGTGGTGATGGAGGAGGGCCATCCCGTCGCGTTGGTTGAGGCCGGAGACGCCGTCATCTACTTCAACTTCCGCTCGGATCGGGGCCGCGAGCTGACCAAGGCGTTCGCCTTGCCGGAGATGCCACCGCAGGCCGAGGGTCGCTTCGACCGCGGGCCGCGCCTCAATGACCTTGTCTTCGTTACCATGACCGAGTACGAGTCTGGGCTGCCGGTCGAGGTCGCTTTCCCCGCCGACAACGTCACCGAGCCGCTGGCGAAGATCCTCGCCGATCGGGGCATGAAGCAGTTTCATACCGCCGAGACGGAGAAGTATGCCCACGTCACCTTCTTCTTCAATGGGGGTCGCGAGGCGCCGTACCCCGGCGAAGATCGCCTGCTGGTCCCTTCGCCGAAGGTCGCCACCTACGACCTCAAGCCCGAGATGAGCTCGGTTGAGCTGACCGACGAGGCGGTGCGGCGCATTCAGAGTGGCGTTTACGATGTGGTGATCATGAACTACGCCAACGCCGACATGGTGGGCCACACCGGCGTGATCGAGGCCGCCATTCGCGCCGTCGAGGCGGTAGACACTGGCGTCGGGCGTGTCGTCGAGGCCGCGCTGGCCCAGGGCGGTGCTGCGCTGATCACCGCGGACCACGGCAACGCCGAGCAGATGATCGAGTACGACACCGGCAAGCCACTGACCTCGCACACCACCAATCCGGTGCCGTTCTACTTCGTCGTGCCGCAGTGGCCCAGCGCCAGCCTGCGGAGCGACGGCATCCTCGCCGATGTCGCCCCGACGATGCTGCAACTGCTCCACATTCCCCAGCCGAAGGACATGACTGGACGCACTCTCGTCCTCGGAGAACGCTAGACAGGACACACGGAGCCAGCCAATGACGAGCGTGACCTATCGCGCGGCGACCCCCGCCGATCTCCGTGCGCTGGCCGAACTGCGCTGGCAGATGGAGGCGGAGATGCATGGCGTGAGCGGCTCCTTCGACGCTTATCTCGCCGCCTATGTCAACGCGACTCGTGCCGATCTCGCAAGCGGCGCGCATCAGGCGTGGCTCGCCGAGGACGATGGCGTGGCCGTCGCCGTGGCGATCCTCGTCGTCTGGATCGTGCCTCCGCATGTTGGCGATACCATGCGTAAGCGCGGCTACGTCTCAAGCGTTTACACGCGACCCGAGTACCGCCGCCAGGGCCACTCGCGCCACTTGATGACGCTGCTGATGGACGCCGCGCGCCACCAGGGACTCCAGCGACTGATCCTCTGGGCATCTGACGTGGGCCGCCCGCTCTACGAGTCCCTCGGCTTCGCTCCCAGTCGCGCGATGGAGATCAACCTCTAAGCGCTCACCATTCCACCGGCAGCGCCCGCAGCCCGCGAAACACCACGCTCGGCGCGTACTCCAGCGCATCTTCGGCGCCGGGAGCGAGGCGCAGGTTGGGGAAGCGGCGGACGACGGCGGGCAACACTTCTTCGCCCTCGAGCCGGGCCAGCGGCGCGCCGAGGCAGAAGTGGATGCCGAAGCCGAAGGCGACATTGCGCGCCTCGGGGCGGGTAATGTCGAGCCGCTCCGGATCGGGGAACTGCGCCGGATCGTGGTTGGCCGCGCCGAGCAGGGTGGTAACGTGCTGGCCCGCGCCGATCTCGACGCCGCCGATGGTGATCGGCTCGCGCACGGTGCGCCCGGTGAGCTGCACGGGGCTGTCGAAGCGCAGCAACTCCGGGACGGCGGTGGCGGTCAGATCGTCGTGCTCGCGCCAGAGCCGTATTTGCTCTGGGTTTCGCAGGAGGGCCAGCAGACCGTTGCCGATCAGGTGCGTCGTGGTACCGTGGCCCGCCGCCAGCACCAGCACGAGGTTGGCGAGCAGCTCGTCCTCGGTGAGGGTGTCGTCGCGCTCGCGGGCGGCGAGCAGCGCCTGGAGGAGATCGTCGCGCGGCTCGGACGTGCGGCGCTCGATGATTACGCGGAAGTAGTCCATGAAGTCGGAGACGCCGACCAGCGCCTGCAACGCCTGCTCCAGCGTCAGCACGGAGCTATCGAGCAGCCCGCCGAAATCTTCGGCCCACTTGATGAACTGCATGCGATCTTCGGGCGGCACGCCCAGCATCTCGGCGATGACGATCGCGGGGAGCGGGTAGGCGAGGTCGGCGATGACGTCCATCTCGCCCTTGGCCTCCGCGGCGTCGAGCATCTCCGTGACGAGCGCCCGGACGCGGGGGCGCTGGTTCTCCACCAGACGAGGGGTGAAGGCTTTGTTGACCAAACCGCGCAGCCGCGTGTGGTCCGGCGGGTCCTGGAAGAGCAGTTGGTGCGGGATGGCGCGGAACACCTGCTCGGCGGCATGCTTGAACTCGTCCGGCAGCAGATCGACCATCGCCGGGCGCTCAAGGCGCTCCGCCGTAACACGCGGATCGCGGAGCGCGGCCATGCAGTCCGCGATGCGGGTGAGCACCCAGCCACCTTCCTTGAAGGCGTTGGAGTCCCAATGGACCGGCGCCTCGTCGCGCAGCCGCTTGTAGAAGGGGTACGGATCGCGTCGCACTTCGGGGTCCAAGAGGTTCGAGACGCTCAACTCCGCCTCTGACGTCGCATCTGCCCTGACCATCGTTCGCCTCCCGCCCTCGATCGAAGTCTCCACGCTGGCCGCATCCCGCGCCGCATGCGCTACCAGCAGTATAGCCAGTATAGCGCGGCACACCTCCCTACGCTGGCAGTTCGCAAGACACCGTTATGCCTGCCGCACCAGGCCCAACTTCGTGGCGCGGGCGACGGCCTCCGTGCGGTTCCCGGCGTCGAGCTTTCTCAGGATCGAGCTGACGTGGAACTTGACCGTGCGCTCCGTGATCACCAGTTCGATGGCGATCTCCTTGTTCTGCAGCCCGCGCATCAGCAGTCGCATCACGTCCATCTCGCGCGGCGTGAGCGCCGGTGTTGGCGCCGGCGCCACTCCGTCGCCACTGACCTGCCTGAGCAGACGCGAGGCGACCACCGGCTGGAGCAGCGAGCCCCCCGCATGCACCACGCGAATTGCCTGGAAGAGCTCGTCGCGCGGCGCACCCTTGAGCAGATACCCTTGCGCCCCGGCGCGCACGGCGGCGAGGATGCGCTCATCGGTGTCGAACGCGGTGAAGACCAGCACGCGCACGGGGTGCCCGGTATCGCGCAGGGTCCGCAGCGCCTCCACGCCATCCATTTCTGGCAGTTCGAGGTCGAGCAGCAGCACGTCCGGCGAGCGCTCGCGGACGCAGAGGACGACGGCGGTGCCGGTGGCCGCCTCGCCGACAACGCTAAAGTCGGGCTGGGTGCTGAGGACGGCGATCAGCCCCTCGCGGACGATAGGATGATCATCGGCGACGACGATGCGTATGGTTTCCGTCATGAGTGGGCTTCCAAGGGGACCACGGCCTCAAGCCGCGTCCCATCGCCTGGGCAGCTCTCCACGCGCAGCGCGCCTCTGAGGAGGTGGAAGCGCTCGTTGAGGCCGATCAGCCCGTAGCGACCCTCGCGCACCTGCTCCGTGTCGAACCCTTTGCCGTCATCCTCGATCAGCAGGCGAACGCGGCCGGGCTGCGCCTCCAGACGGAGCGTGACGTGGCGCGCGTCGGCATGCCGGCGGACGTTGGCGAGCGCCTCCTGTGCCGCGCGATAGAGCGCCGTCTCGATACGCACCGGCAGCGACTTGATCTCGCCGTCGAGCGCGAAGGTCGCCTGCGTCTCACCCGCGGCGGACCACTCGGCGGCGAGCGCGGCGAGCGCCTCTGGCAGCGTGCGCCCTTCCAGTGGCGCGGCACGCAGATCGTGGACGGAGCGCCGTGTCTCCTCAAGATTCGCACGGGTGAGCGTTAGCGCCTGGCGCACCGCCTGTTGCACCCGCTGCGGATCGGTCCCGCTGTCGAGCAGCGCGTCGGCGTGCTCAAGCTGCAACGCAACCGCCGTGATGCTTTGCGCAAGCGTGTCATGTATCTCGCGGGCGAGACGGTTACGCTCTTCAAGCGCGCCGATGCGGGCGCTTTGGGCGAAGAGCCGCGCGCGTTCGATGGCGATGCCGAGCAGATCGCCAATGGTGTAGAGCAGGCGCAGATCGTCCGCGCTCAGTTCGCGCCAATCCTTGCTGGCGACGTTGAGGACGCCGAGCTTCTTGCCATGCGCGTAGAGCGGGATGCTGGCGTGGTAACGCAAGCCGTCGGTGTCGTCGACGAGGCCGCTGAGCCGGCTGCACTTCACCACGTTGACGTTGGCGGCACCGCTGAGGTCGCCTTCACGGTAGGTATCCAGGCAGAAGCACGATCCCGTCATGCGGCGCGGGTTCTTGGTGAGGGCGCGTGGCAGATTCTGCGCCGCCGCCAGGTAGGAGGTATCGGTGTCTTCGTTGAGCAGCCAGATCCAGCCGGTGCTGAGGCCGAGCAGTTCGGCGACTTGAGCCAGCGCCGCGCCCAGCGCTTCGTCCATCGCCACCGAACGGTTCAGCGCCTGGGCGATACTGTTGAGGATGACCAACTCACGGTTCAGTTGTCCGAGTTTCTCCGCATCGGTGACGCCCGCCACATCGCACCCCGCAATCGCTCACGCCCGCGACGTCGCGAACGCGCGCTCCCTCGTGCTACCAATCAAAGGACAATACGCTTGTGCGACGCGCAAGTTCGTTCACCTGACCAACGGGCCTTCTCGCACCGCGAAATGGGGCGCATGTAGGGGTATGAAACCCGCGCGCTTCGGTGTACGAACGGCACTTGCGGTGCCTTACTAGCCTATGATATACTGCCGCCCGTGGGGAGCCGCCAGCCGTCTTGTCTGCTGTACAAACAGCGGTGGTTCTCGCCAAAGTAGGTCGTCTCTCGGGGTGTAGCGCAGTTGGCTAGCGCGCAGCGTTCGGGACGCTGAGGTCGGAGGTTCAAGTCCTCTCACCCCGACCAGGCCGCCAAGAGTGAGATTGCGCAAAGTCTTCGGGCTTTGTGCCGTCTAATCTCTGGCTGGGTCGTACTCAGGAGCACGCCATGCAGGCGAGGGCAGTGTACGCAAGCGATAGGTTCGCTGGCGCCACCCCCACCAGCAGGGGCGTGCTTTTTGTGTGCCCGGCGTGCTCGTCGCCGCTCCACGTGCGGACGGTGACGCGACAGATTGGCTGGAGCAGCGGTCGCCACAGACCGCGAAGATAGTGATTCAGGCGCCGTGTGCGGTCACGCGGCGTGCTTGCGACTCTCTGTCTTCGCTGCGGTGAACTGCGCGCCGTAGTGTTTGGGAAGAAAGGGAGTCGCTTCATGCCGGTGCTGGTGCTAAACGCCGCGCTCCAGCCGCTCTCGGTAATCCCTGAGCGCCGTCTGGTCGTGTTGATCTCCAAGCAGAAGGTCACCTTCGTCGATCCGCAGGTCCGCCGTGTGATCGAGGATGGCATCGAGGCGCGTCACCTCTCCGTCGCGGAGCCAGTGATCGTGCAGTTGCTGGCAAATGTGCGCGTGCCGCGCATGATCCTCCGCCCGACGCGTTCGAATATCCTGCTGCGTGACGATGAGAGTTGCCAGTATTGTGGCAAGCGTGGACGCGACCTGACGCTCGACCACATCATTCCGCGCTCACGCGGCGGGCAGAGCACCTGGGAGAACCTCGTCGCCTGCTGCCGCGCCTGCAATGGGCGCAAGGGCAATCATAATCTGAAGGATGTCGGTATGCGCCTGATCCGGCCGCCCAGACCGCTCAATCAGGAATATGCCGGGTTCTTCCTGCTGCGCTATCCACGGCTGCGCGAGGCTTACGAGGCTTTTCTCGTCTCGTCGCAGGTGCGGAGCGCGTAGCGCACGCACGACCGCCCGCCACCGGTGGATCCCTTCGTACCTGCATCGCGCCGCCCACTACAGAACGGGCGGCGTCTCATTTTTGGGCGGCACGCAGGCGTGCGCGCATGCCGCCACTGGTACGTCTCGTGCTACGATGGGCACATGCCACTTGGCGCATCTGGTACGATAGAGAGAATTCTTGAGGTATCTTTGCCAGAGGCCCTCTCGTTGACGCGCGCCAACGCGCGGGCCACAGAGGCCCTAGCCGACGACGGTACTTCGCATATACACGCAGCGCCCCGCTAGCCGCGTTCGTCCTGATACGCATGCTGGCGATGCTCGCCCGGTGACCGTGCGAGCCACTCTACGACGAGTGAACGTGGAAAGTCAGGTCAGTAGTGTCGACGTCCTCGCAGAAGTTTGTCACGTTGTATGGGCACTTCTATCAGCCGCCGCGCGACGATCCGTTCACCGGTTTGGTGCCTCGCGAGTCAGGCGCGACGCCCTACGAGAACTACAACGAGAAGATTACGGCTGAGTGCTATCGCCCGAACGCCGTCGCGGGGAACTTTGAGCATATTAGCTTCGATCTCGGCCCAACGCTCGCCACCTGGCTGGAACGCTATCACCCCGACGTCCATGCGCTGATCGTGGAGTCCGCCGAGCGCCACTATGCGCGCTACGGCACACCGAATGCGCTGGCGCAAGCGTACAATCACACGATCTTGCCGCTGGCCTCCACCGAAGATAAGCGCACCCAGATCGTTTGGGGACTGCGCGATTTCGAGCACCGCTTCGGGCACGTTGCCGAGGGCATGTGGTTCGCCGAGACAGCGGTGGATCTTGAGACGCTGCGCATCGCCGCCGAGTGCGGCGTGCGCTATACGGTGTTGGCGCCGTGGCAGACGGCGGAGGCTGTCGACCCCACCGAGCCATATCGCGTCGCGTTGGGCGATGGCTTGAGCATGACCGTGTTCTTTTACAACGGTCCATTGAGCGGCGGCGTCTCGTTTGACTGGGATACGACGAACAACGCCGACACCTTTGCCGCCGCCTATCTGCCGAATCACCTGAATGCGGATAAGCTGCAACGCGGCGACGATCAACTGATCGTCGTGGCAACCGATGGCGAACTCTATGGGCATCACAAGCCCTGGCGCGATCGCTTCCTCACGCACCTGCTGAACGGCGGGGCCAGCGCGGTGGGCTTCGAGGTCGTCAGTCTCGGGCGCTATCTGCGCGACCATCAGCCGACGCGGACCATTACGCTGCGCGTTCCGAGCGCGTGGAGCTGCGCGCACGGCGTTGCCCGCTGGAGCAGCGGCTGCGACTGCACCGAAGGATCGTCGGAGTGGAAGCCTGCGCTACGCGCGGCGCTCGATCATCTCGCTCTGCATCTCGGCGAGGCCTATACGCAGGTCGCGAGCGAGACACTACGGGACCCCTGGGCCGCGCGGGATGATTACCTTGCGCTGCGTAACACCTGGCTGACAGCCGACGACTTCTGGGCACGGCACGCGCGCTCACCAGAGGTGGTGGCCGATGCGGCGGCGCGAGCGCGCATGGAGCAACTCCTTGAGGCGCAGTATTTCGGACAGGCGATGTATACCAGTTGCGGCTTCTTCTTCGAGGACCTTGACCGCATCGAGCCGCGCAACGACATCGCCTTCGCGCGGCGCGCCATCAGCCTCGTCCGCGAGGCGACGGGGATCGAACTTGAGGCTGAGTTCGTCAGTGATCTGGCGCAGTCGCGCAGTTGGCGCAGCGACTTGACTGGCGCGGACCTCTATCGCCAATTGCCGCCAGTGCGCGCCGAGGCGGAATCTGGCGAGGCCGAGCCGGCGGCGTAGCCGGGAGCGCAGGTGCAAGGTGCTCGTCGCGCGGCGTTCACGCACGAGCGGTGGCGTCGGCTGCTTCCGACTGGGGCGCTTGCGTGTCGGGCGCGACATCGTGCGCGATAGGCAGTGTGAAGAAAAACGTGCTGCCACGACCGATGCGGCTGCGCGCCCAGATGCGGCCACCGTGCAACTCCACGAGGTGTTTGGCGATGGCAAGCCCAAGGCCGGTGCCCGCGGCTGCGCTGGTCTGTGGCGCCGCCGCACCCTCCACGGCATCCAGCGGGGTGGCGGCGCGACTCGGCGCACGGGTGCGCGCACGGTCAACCTTGAAGAACCGCTCGAAGACGCGCGGGAGGTCATCCTCGCCGATGCCGACGCCGGTGTCGGCGACGCTGACGACAAGGAGTGGCACGTCGCCGCCGATTGAGCCGTCACTCGACTGCTGATCTGGCGGCAGTGGCTCAATGTCAGTCTCGGCGCTCACCGTCACCGCTCCGCCGGGGTTCGTGTACTTGAGTCCGTTGTGGACGAGGTTGACGAGCACTTCGCCGAGCCGGCGAACGTCGCTGAGGGCCGGCGGGAGGTCCTCTGACACGGTGGAGACGAGCTGGATGTCGCGCTCGCGGGCCAGCGGCGCGAGACGCTCGAAGACGACCTCGACCATCCCCGCGAGGTCAGTCGGCTCGGTGTTGAGTTGCACGCGGCCCGACTCGATCAGTGAGAGTTCGAGCAGCTCGGCCACCATCTGCGTGAGGTGATCGATCTCGCCGCCGATGCGTTGCGCGAACTGGGCGGCCATCGGCGGGTCGGCGGTGATGACGCCCGCCAGTGTGTCCGCTAGCAGCTTGAGCGCGGTGAGCGGGGTGCGCAATTCGTGCGAGACGTGCGAAACGAAATCCTGGCGGACGCGCTCGAGGCGCCGAAGCTCCGTGAGGTCTTCGATGGCGATGACAAAGAACTCCGTGCTGCCGGGCGTTACGGTTGAATCCTCAGCGACTGAGGGCGTCCGCACGCGCATCGGTTGCGCCTGGACACGCCAGGTCTGGCCGCTGGCGGCGCGTTCGACCAACCGCTCCTGCGACTCACCGGTGCGCGCGGCCTCTAGCAGCAGGGAGGTGACGTCGTAGTCGCGGATCACGGTCGCCATCATGCGCCCGGCGAGCTGATCGGGCGGGAGTTTGGCGAGCGCCGCCGCCGAGGGATTGGCGAAGAGGATGCGTCGCTCGCCGTCGGTGATGAAGATCGGGTGCGGATAGGCATCGAGCACCGCACCGAAAAGCTCGCGGGTGTGTTGTGCTTGCTGCCGCTCAGCGGCCAACTCCGCGCGGGCGCGACGCAGCCCAGCCTCGGCCTTGAGGCGACGGCGCGTGTAGGGTGCGCGCGGCCAGACGACGGAGGCGGCGAGTAGTGCGCCGAGCAGCGCGGCGAGCAGGAAGATCAAGACGTTCCACATACCGGCTGACTCCACGAGCAGGAACGTGCACATGGCGAGTCGACGCCACAACGGCAGCGAGCACACATCGCGAGTATAGCATGACGCTGGGTCGGAGGTCGGGCAGTGGCGGCCTGTCGCGATTCCATAACGACCTCTTAACACAATATTGAGCTGCCGTTAACGTGTTTCTTCTAGTGTTCATAGAGGTTTCACACGGACTTAAGCGCTCGTTAACGCCGCAGCCATAGCATACGAACAGGGACAGGCAGGAAGCTTCGTACGACACGCCTCCGGTCCGCTCCCTATTTTTCGCTCTTTTGTGTGGGTTTGAAAGAGGAGACACCCTTGTATCGATTCCGCTCACTCTCCGGCAAGGTGCTTGCAGCCCTTGCATTGGGGACGATGGTCGTCGTGGCAGGCTGCGGTGGCAGTTCCACTGGAGGGAATGGCACGTCCGTATCGTGCCCACAGACCAACACACTGACGGGCGCTGGCTCGACGTTCGACGAGCCACTCTTCTCCCAGATGTTCAACAAATATGTGGATGCACAGTGCGGCGCCCAGGTCACCTACAGCTCGGTCGGTAGCGGCGCGGGCATCACGCAACTGACGGCCCAGACGGTGGACTTTGGCGCCACTGACTCACCGTTGACTGACACGCAACTCGCCGCAAGCACAAATGGCCCGATCATCCACATTCCCATCACGATCGGTGCGGTCGCTGTTACCTACAATCTGCCTACCGTGACGACGCCGGCAAACCTGAGCCTCACCGGCTCAGTCATCGCGGATATCTACCTCGGCACGGTGAAGTATTGGGATGATCCCGCGATTGCGGCCCTGAATACTGGGGTGACGCTTCCCCATCAGGCTATCACGACAGTCCACCGCTCGGATGGTAGCGGTACAACTAGCATCTTCTCTCATTACCTCGCCACGCAGAGTCCCACTTGGAGTTCACAGGTGGGCGCAGGGACCACTTTGAACTGGCCGGGCACGAACGCTGTTGGCGCCAAGGGCAACGCAGGTGTCGCCGCGCAGGTGCAGTCCACGGTGGGTTCTATCGGATACAACGAGCTTGCCTACGTGCTCACCAATAAGATTCAGTACGCCCAGGTGCAGAACGCCGCGAGCCAATATGTGCTGCCGTCGTTGGACAGCGCAGCAGCAGCGGCAAACGCTGACCTCGCCAACATCCCCGCCGACCTGCGCTTCTTCATCGTGAATGCGCCAGGTGCGACCTCGTATCCGATCACCGGCTTCTCGTGGGTCATCGTCTACCAGAAGCAGAAAGATGCCGACAAGGGCCAAGCCGTGGCCAATATGCTCTGGTGGATGGTGCACACTGGTCAGCAGTCCTCCTCGGCTCTGAGCTATGTCCCGCTGCCGGCGAGCATCGTCAGTAAGGACGAGGCTCAGATCAAATCGATGACGTGCGGCGGCGGCAGTTGCTACAAAGGCTAGCTCGACTGTCCGCGCGGAGACGCCACGGGCACGTTGCATGACCCTGTGAGATTCCTTTTAGCGTGAGGCGGTCCTCTTCCCCGATCCAACTGTTCGGCTTGGGGAGAAGGCTGCCTCGCACACTAGTACGAGGACGCGGCGAGCGGGTCGCCGTTGTTCCGGCGCAAAACGTTAGCGTGACTGTGAGCGTCCCGCAGAGCGAGGGTAGAGAACAATGCGATTCGTGTCCGTCGTCCTCGTAGGCTCAGCGCAACGGCGGGGACGAGCAGCAGTCGCCCGCTTGCGTGTCCTCGCCAAGCGCCCGGGTGATCTGGCGTTTCGGGGACTGACGACCGCATCTGTCCTCATTGTGTTAGCCATCGTCGTCGGTGTGGCATGGGTGCTGCTCAGTTCATCATTCCCGACAATACGCGACTTTGGGTTCCATTTTCTTACAAATAGTGCCTTTGACCCGGTGCATGACAGCTATGGCGTCGCCCCAGCGATTTTCGGGACGTTCGTCACCTCATTCTTTGCGCTACTCTTCGCTCTGCCCATTGGTATTGGAACTGCCATCTTCCTCGTGGAGTTTTGTCCGCGCGGGCTGCGGGCACCCCTTGCGTTCCTGGTTGATTCCCTGGCCGCTATCCCCAGCGTGGTGATCGGGTTGTGGGGTTTCTTGGTTATGGCACCGTGGCTGCAGAGCACGGGGGAGCCGTGGCTACGACAGCACCTGGGATTCCTGCCATTCTTCAATTGCACGCCGCGCGGTGTGGGTCTGCTCGCCGCTGGCCTCATCCTTACGGTTATGATTCTGCCAATCATTACAGCTATTTCTCGCGAAGTCATTACGGTCGTGCCCACCGCGCAGCGTGAGGCTTTGCTCGCACTTGGCGCCACCCGATGGGAAGTCATTAGCCGGGCGGTCCTCCCCTTCGCACGGGCGGGCATTATTGGGGGAGGCATTCTCGGTCTCGGGCGTGCGCTCGGTGAGACCATCGCCGTCACACTCGTCATCGGAAATCAAGCCGCTGCACCGAGCGCATGCCTCTTCAATACGGGATACACTCTCTCCAGTGTGATTGCGAACCAGTTTGGTGAGGCGACTGCTGGCGATTTCCTCTCCGCGGTGTTAGAGGCTGGCTTACTTCTCTTGATCATCACGCTTGTGACGAACGTCCTCGCGCGGCTGCTCGTGGCTCGTCTGGGCCGTTCGCGGGTGGGAGGTCTGGTCGCATGAGCACGATGCCAGTGGAGTCTAATCCTTTTCGCCCGCAGCGCGGATCGCTCTATGCTCGCCGGCATGTGGCGAACATCCTCGTGGTGGTTCTGACGACACTTTTCGCGGCGTTAGCATCTCTATTCCTCCTCTATTTGATCGTGTACGTGGCCAAGCAGGGCAGCCAGTATCTGAACCTCGCTTTCTTCACTGAACGTCCGGCGCCTGACGGCAGTACCGGCGGGGGCGTCGCTCCGGCGATTCAAGGCACGCTCATCCTGATCGGTTTGGCATCTGCCTTTGGCATCCCGCTCGGACTCTTCACTGGCGTTTATCTTTCAGAGTTCGGTCGCGGCTGGCTCGCCAATGTCGTACGCTTCCTCGTCGATACCCTGACAGGCATTCCGACGATCATCTTTGGCCTCTTCGCCTGGATACTCATTGTCGTGCCGACGCATTCGTTCTCGGCAATCTCGGGCGGAGTCGCGTTGGGAATCATTATGATTCCTACAGTGGCCCGAACGACCGAGGAAGTCCTCCGTCTCGTGCCCAAGGAACTGCGTGAGGCATCCGTGGCGCTCGGGGCGACCGAATCGCGCACGATCCTGCGCGTTGTGCTGCCTGCGGCATTGAGTGGCATCATTACTGGCATCATTCTCGCCATCGCGCGTGTCGCGGGAGAAACCGCTCCACTGCTGATGACCGCGTTTGGGTCGGTGTTCTTTAACCTGAACATTGCGCGCCCGATCGATGCGCTGCCTTTGCGAATCTTCGTGTTTACGCTCAGTCCCTATCAGACACAGATCAACCAGGCTTACGCTGGCTCGTTTGTGCTGCTAGCGCTGGTCATTCTCGCCTCGCTCCTAGTGCGCTTGGCGACTGGCGGATTCCGCCGAGGTGGTCGCTAATGGCTACTCGACCTGTCCATGGTGAAGACCGCGGTGCATTGGCGCCCTCGGTACCCATGATGTCGATTCAAGCGCAACAACTTAACGCCTGGTATGGGAAGACCCAGGCTCTCCACGACATCAATTTGACGGTCGCGCCGCGCAGCGTCACCGCGCTTATCGGTCCCTCCGGCTGCGGCAAGTCCACTTTTGTGCGCTGCCTCAACCGTATGCACGAGACCGTGCCAGATGCCCGAGTCGCCGGTCTTGTGGAGGTAGAAGGTGTAGACATTTACGCTCGTGGCATCCGCGCTATTGATGTCCGACGACACATGGGAATGGTGTTTCAGCAGGCGAACGTCCTCCCAACGCGCTCGATCTTCGACAATGTGGCGATCGGGGTGCAGATAAACGGCATAGCGCGGGGACATGAACTGCGCGACCTTGTGGAGCGCAGCCTACGAAGCGCCGCGCTGTGGGATGAGGTGAAAGACCGCCTCAACGACAGCGCCCTCGGCCTCTCTGGGGGCCAGCAGCAGCGGCTCTGCATCGCACGCGCGCTGGCGATCGAACCGAAGATTTTGTTGATGGATGAACCATGCTCGGCACTTGACCCTGTTGCCACGTTGCAGGTTGAGGAACTGATAGGCCAGTTGAAAGAGACCTTCGCCATCGTAATCGTCACACACAATCTTCAGCAAGCGGCGCGTGTCGCTAACCGTACCGCCTTTTTTCTGCACGGACGTCTCGTTGAAGTGGGCGACACGTCCGAGCTTTTCGCGCGGCCACAGCAAAAAGAGACGGAAGACTACATCACAGGACGGTTCGGATGAGTACTAGCACTACGGAGAAGTCAGGCTTAGATGTACGGGGAAACGGCGGAGATGATATGGCAGAGACCGCAGCCAACGATCCGCGAAGCGATCCCGCGTTAGCCTCACAGCGCGATACCGGGCCGTACACCTTACTGGATCCGGTAAAGGTAAGCGTGCGCAATCTCAATGTGTATTACGGCGATAATCACGCGATCAAGGACGTGAGCATCCAAATTCCCGAGCACCAGATAACGGCGCTGATGGGCCCGTCGGGCTGCGGAAAGTCGACGTTCTTGCGTGCGCTCAATCGCATGCACGACCTCACGCCGAGCGCGAGAGTGACTGGCGAGGCGATCCTTGACGGTGAGAATGTCCTGGGGCCAGGCGTCGATCTGGTGAGCCTGCGCCAGCGCGTGGGCATGGTCTTTCAGCGACCTAATCCTTTCCCGAAGTCGATCTTCGAGAATGTGGCGTACGGCCTCAAGGTTCATGGTGGCTATTCCAAGGCTGAGGTGAAGAACATCGTGGAGCGCAGCCTGCGCGGGGCGGCGATCTGGGATGAGGTGAAGGACCGCTTGGGGCAGAGCGCGCTGAGCCTCTCGGGCGGGCAACAGCAGCGTCTCTGCATCGCGCGCGCGCTGGCCGTGGAGCCGGAAGTGATCCTGATGGATGAGCCGTGCTCGGCGCTCGACCCCATCGCCACGCTGAAGATCGAGGAGTTGATCGACCAACTGAAACGTACCTATACGATTGCCATTGTGACGCATAACCTGCAACAGGCCGGGCGCGTGTCGCAGTACACGGGCTTCTTCTTGACAGGTAACCTGATCGAGTTCGCGCCGACGACGCAGCTCTTCTCGCGTCCGGCGGACAAACGTACCGAGGACTTCATTACCGGACGCTTTGGGTGATCGTGGCAGAATGCTCACCACGTTCGCGAGTAGCCGAGGAGGCGCACATGCCACGACAATCCTTCCATCAAGAGCTGCGCGAGATCGAAGAGGCCGTGATTCAGATGGCCTCGCTGGTAGAGAACGCCATCGCCCGCGCGATGCAGGCGTTGGTCCGGCGCGACACGCTGCTGGCCGAGGACGTGAAGTCGAGCGATGGCATGGTGAACGAGTTGCAGCGCAACATTCGCAATCGCTGCATCAGCGTGATGGCGCGGCAGGCACCAGTGGCGCGCGATCTGCGCGAACTGATCACCGTGCAATTGGTGATCAATGAACTCGAACGCATGGGCGATCATGCTGTGGGCATCGCCAAGCAGGTAGCGCGGCTGCAGGACTTTGAGCCGCTGGAGATCACCGGCGACCTCTCGGAGATGGCTAAGTTGGTGCGCGAGCAGGTGCACGCGGGGATCGAGGCGTTTGTGGATGTCAACGTGCAACAGGCGCGCGACATCTGCCTGAAGGACGATGAGATCGACCACGAGTACAAGGCGATCTTCGCGGAGTTGCTCGGCGTGATGTCCAAGGATCCGGCGACGATTCCCGCCGCGACCAGCTTGCTCTTCGTCGCGCATGATCTGGAGCGCATCGGCGATCGGGTCACGAACATCTGCGAAGACGTGATCTACATGGTCTCGGGCGAGATCGAGGAACTGAATTAGCATGACGGCTCACCAGGCGCAGACCGACACACAGCGCACCATTCTGGTGGTCGAGGACGACGACACCCTCCGCGATACCGTCGCCTTCAATCTGCGCGGCGAAGGGTACGCGGTGCTGACCGCGGCGGATGGCGTCGCCGCGCTGGACATCGCCCGGGAGCATCCGATTTCGCTGGTGCTGCTCGATCTGATGTTGCCCCGACTCGACGGGTTGGATGTCTGTCGGCAGTTGCGCGCCAAGGCCGAGACCGCGAACACGCCGATCCTGATGCTGACGGCGCGCGGTGAGGAGACGGATAAGGTCGTCGGGCTGGAGATGGGCGCCGACGACTATGTGACCAAGCCGTTTAGCTGGAAGGAACTGCGCGCTCGTGTGCGCGCGCTGCTGCGACGAGGCGAGCATGCCCCGGCGGCGCCGGCGACCGCCGCTGACACCGCGGCGGAGGGACGCGTGCTCGTCGCTGGCGATCTGCGGGTGGACGTCGACCGGCGAGAGGTGAGGCGCGGGGAACGCGAGATCGAGTTGCCGGCGCGGCTCTTCGACCTGCTGGTGTATATGGTGCGGAACAAGGGGTTGGTGCTGACGCGCGACCGGCTGCTCCAGCATGTCTGGGGCTATGACTATGCGGGAGACACGCGCACGGTGGACGTTCACATGCGCTGGCTCCGCGAGAAGTTCGAGGATGACCCGGCGAATCCGACGCTGATCTTGACGGTGCGCGGCGTAGGCTATCGTTTCAAGGGCTAGCCGCGCGGGGGCGTCAACGCGAAGGCGCGACGGCGAAGTCGTCGGTCGGGGTGGACGTTTCTACCTGGGGCGCATTTGCGGGTTCGATGGGCGTGCTTTTGGCGCGTCCGCGGCCACGGAATGTGGTGATGACGATCACGGCGACAAGGATGATCCCCGCGGCGAGCAGGGTGGTGCGGGAAAGCGGCTCGTTGTTGAGTGTGATGCCGAGGAAGACGGCGACGACGGGATTGACGTAGGCGTAGGTCGAGACGAGCGCCACCGGCGCGGCCTTGAGCATGAAGATGTAGGCGCTGAAGGCGATGAGCGAGCCGAAGATGATCAGGTAGAGCAGCGCCAGACCCGATTTGAGCGAGATTTGGTCGAGGTGCAGGTGGCTGGTTTCGCCGGTCGCCAACCCGAGAATCAGCAGCAGCGCGCCACCAGCAAGCATCTCCATGCCGTTATTGAGCGGGGCTGAGGCGGCGAGTGGCGCCTGGCGTGAGTAGAGCGAGCCAGCAGCCCAGGCGAACGAGGCGACCAAGACCGCCGCGGTGGCGAGGATGTCGACACTTGAGCCGCCGGAGAGCAGCGTCGGGCCGAAGAGCACGCCGACGCCGACGAAGCCGAGGAGGATGCCCGCGGCAACCGGCCAGGTGGGGCGCGTGCCGCCTGGACGCAGCCACTCGATGAGCGCCATCCAGAGCGGCACGGTGCTGATCAGGAGGGCGGCAAGGCTCGACGGCACCGACTGTTCGGCCCACGAGACGACGCCGTTGCCGCCGAGCAGGAGCAGCCCACCGACGATGAGCGAGGCACGCCAGTTGATGGCCGTCGGGCGACGCACGCCGCGGAGCCGCGCCCAGAGGTAGAGGATCAGCCCCGCCACGAGAAAGCGCGCGCCGGCCATGAGGAACGGTGGGACGGTTTGGACGGCGAAACTGATCGCCAAGTAGGTCGAGCCCCAGATGATGTAGACGGCGATGAACGCGGCGAGCAGTTTCAGCCCGGACGAGTTCGCTGATTGAGGGGTCGCGGCAGCGCTAGTCACGGAGGTGCTCCCTTTCGGGCTGGATGGCGGGTAGCGGCAGAGCGCTCGACTCGCGCAGGGTAGTGAGGACGATGGTGGTGCGGGTGGAATGGATCGCCGGTATCGCGCCGAAACTGTCTCGCAGGAGGCGGCCGAGGGCGTTGGTATCGGCGACGCGCACCTTGACGAGGTAACAGTCTTCGCCGGCGATGTGATGCACCTCTTGCACTTCGGGGATGCGGGCAAGTTCTTCGCCGGTTGCGCCGCTGCCGACGCGCTCGTCGGCGCGGACGAAGACAAAGGCCAGCAGGCCAAGGTCGATCGCTTCGGGGTTGATCGCGGCGTGGTAGCCGCGGATCACGCCGCGCGCTTCTAACTTGCGGATGCGCTCAAGGATGGCCGAGGGCGCCATGCCGACGTGGCGAGCGATGTCGGCGTTGCTGGTGCGGGCGTCATCCTGAAGGATTGTCGCTATTGTCGTGTCTATTTCGTCCAACATGCGGTTTTCGCCTCCACGCAGAGATTTTAGTTCGGTACCGGCGGGTTGTCAAGGGTGAGGTGGAGGCGATGAGGTATGGAACACGCGCATGGGGCGGACGGTTGCGGCATGACGCGGACGGAGGGGGAAAGCGTCGGGATCGTCGTCGCACGACGCGCGGGATCTTTTTTCCGTTTTCTTCCGCTTTTTCGTCGACGATCGACTTCGGAGGCTGCATTCATGGGAAATGCGCGCAGGCAGGGCGGAAATGGGGAAATGCGGAAGTAGCAGGAAGGCAAGAATAAAAGTTCTAAGGCAAGTATACCATCGGAGGTGCGGCGGCGCAAGTGGGAGCGGCGCGCCCGAGGTGGAGATCGTGCGAGGAGGCGCGCGGCTTGCTGACCTGGCGCTCCCATTCGCTTGCCCGGCACGTCATCACTGTAGGAGAATTGAGCGCGGTGAACGGCAGTAGTGGCGAGGGCGAATTTCGTGCAGCGCAGCCAGGTATCTCAGAGCGCCGCGGTGGAGGGCCACAGCCCCGTCCGCATGCAGTATCTCGGCGTGAAGCGGCAGCACCCAGACGCGCTGCTCTTCTTCCGCATGGGCGACTTCTACGAGATGTTCGACGAGGACGCGGAGATCGCGGCCCGCGAGTTGGAGATTACGCTGACACGGCGCGATTGGGGGCGCGGCGAGAAGACGGCGATGGCGGGGGTGCCGCACCACGCGGCGGAGAGCTATATCGCGCGCTTGATTGCGAAGGGCTTCCGCGTCGCGGTCTGCGAGCAGGTGAGCGATCCCGCGCTGGCAAAGGGGCTGGTGGAGCGCGAGGTGCTGCGCGTGGTCACGCCTGGCACGGTGGTGGACCCGGCGATGCTGGTGGCGAAACGCAACAATTATTTGGCGGCGGCGGTCGTCGGGCGCGGTGGGCTGGGTCTCGCGTATGCGGATGTCACCACGGGGGAGTTCGCTTGCACGCAGATCGCCGCAGTTGAGCCCGAGGCGGCGCTCTTGCAGGAGTTGGCGCGCGTGCAGCCAGCCGAACTGTTGGTGGAAGCCACGGAGGCGCCCGCGCTGCGCCTGGGCCGTCGCTCCGCCGAGCTCGACGCCGAGACGGAGCCATCGCCGGACGAGCCGGAGGGGCTTGCCGAGCGGCTGGCGGCGCTCGATGGGAACAGCGCGACGGTGGTGACGCCGTTCGATCCGCGCGCCTTCCGCGAGGAGGCCGCACGCGCCCGCCTGCTGGATCACTTTGGCGTGGTCTCGCTCGAAGCGTTCGGCTGCGAGGGGCTGCCGCTGGCGATGCGCGCCGCCGGCGTGGTGATCGCGTACCTGCGCGAGACGCAGAAGGGCGCGTTGGCGCAGTTCACCGCGCTCGAAACGTATAACACGGCGGGATTCATGACGCTGGATGCGCATACGCGGCGCAATCTGGAGCTTTTCGAGGGGGGGCGCGCAGGGAATGTGCGCGGCTCGCTGCTCTGGGTGCTCGACGCGACGCGCACGCCGATGGGTGGCAGACTGCTGCGAAAGTGGATCGCGGAGCCGCTGCTCGATCTTCCGCGCTTGCGCCAGCGCCAGGAGGCAGTCTCCGCCGGTGTGGGCGACACCTTGCTGCGGGCGCGACTGGCGCCGGCACTGGGCAAGGTGGGCGATCTTGAGCGGCTGGTCAACCGAGTGCTGCAGCGGATCGCCACGCCGCGCGATCTGGTGGCGCTGGCGCAGGGTCTCCGCGCCGTCGAGCGGCTCTGCGCGAGTCTGCAGGGCGCGCCTGCGGGGCTGGCGCCGGTGATCGCCCAGGTGACGCCGCAGCCGGAACTTGCCGCGCTGATCGAGCGCGCTCTGGTGGAGGAGCCGCCGATGACCCTGGCGGACGGCGGTGTGATACGGCGCGGCTACAGCGCCGAACTCGACGCGATCGACGACGCGTCGCGGAATGCACGGCAGTGGGTCGCCGATCTGGAGCGCAGCGAGCGCGAGCGGAGCGGGATCACCAATCTCAAGGTCGGCTACAACAAGGTTTTCGGCTACTACCTGGAGGTGACTTCTTCGCAGCTCGCCCGTGTCCCCGACGACTACATTCGCAAGCAGACGCTGACCAATGGCGAGCGCTTCATCACGCCGGATCTGAAGGAATACGAGGCGTTGATCCTCAACGCGCAGGAGAAGATCGTCAAGCTGGAGCAGGAGCTGTTCGCGGCGTTGCGCGCCGACATCGCCGCGCGGTGGGCGGAGGCCGTGCTGCGTACGGCGCGGGCGCTGGCGGAGCTGGACGTGGCGCTGGCGTTGGCGGAGGTCGCGGTTCGCAATGGCTACTGTCGTCCGGAGTTGGATGAGGGCGACTGCATCCACATCGTAGCCGGGAGGCATCCGGTGGTGGAGGCCAGTCAGCGCGGGACACCCTTTGTGCCCAACGATACCGAGATCGCGACGGGCGACGCGCAGATCCTGCTGCTGACGGGGCCGAATATGGCGGGGAAATCGACGTATCTGCGCCAGGTAGCGCTGATCGTGCTGATGGCGCAGGTCGGATCGTTCGTGCCGGCAGAGGCGGCGCGGATCGGGGTTGTGGATCGTATCTTCACACGTATCGGGGCGCAGGACGATCTCGCCACGGGCCAGAGTACCTTCATGGTGGAGATGGTCGAGACGGCGAATATCCTGCATCACGCGACGCCGCGCAGCCTGGTGATCCTGGATGAGATCGGCCGCGGCACCAGCACCTACGACGGCCTGGCGATTGCGCGGGCGATCGTCGAGTACCTGCACAATAACAAGCGGTGCGGCGCGAAGACGCTGTTCGCGACGCATTACCACGAGTTGGTGGAGGTGGCGCAGATCCTGCCGCGCGTGCGGGCATGCAATGTCGCCGTCGCCGAAGAGGGCGGGCACGTGGTCTTCTTGCGCAAGATTGTGCCGGGCGGCGCGGACAAGAGTTACGGCATCCACGTCGCGCAGCTTGCGGGGATTCCGCGGCAGGTGGTACGTCGCGCCGAAGAAGTGCTGGAGGAGCTTGAGCGCAAGGGGGACGCCAAGAGCCGACGCCGCGCGATGCGCGATATGGCGGCTCCCGTGATGCCCACGGCGCTGCAATTAACGCTCTTTGCCGCGGAACCCGACGCGCTGGTGGAGGAGATCAAAGCGATAGCGGTGGACGAGTTGACGCCGCTTGAGGCGCTGACGCGGCTCTACGAATTGCAGCGGCGCGCGAACGAGCGGTGAGTGGTGGCTCGTCGGCACATGGGGCATCGTCGCTCGTGGGGAGGGCTGGCCTAGGCGCCCTTCGTCATGCTTGAGACGATTGCATCGACCTCGGCGGCCATCACCAGGGACTGGATCTCGCGGCGCACGATCTCGACATCCGCGGCGTCGACCAGCGCGTGACGCTGGAGCACGGCCACGGCTTCGTGCAGTACGCCGCTCTGGGTGAGGAAACGCTCGTAGGCAAGCTCGCTGAGGGCGAGGGTCGAGCAGATGGCAACGGCGAAGATTTCTTCTGGACTCGTCACTAGCCGCTGGGAAGTATGCCCCTGTCGCGGGCGGTGCAGTAAAGGACGTACTACCGCCCATGCGTGCGCGGAGCGTGAGTGGTCGCGATGTGACGCTCGCCTGAAGACGAGCGTGTATTCAGAGACGCCAAACCCCACCTGGACCCACACCTCTCCACACCCGGCACGAAGCACTTGCTCCGCACGGCGCACTCAAAGCCAAAGACGATAATGCTGAGGCGCGGTAACGGCTGAGGCCCATGATAGCCAGAGAAGCTTATGGGTGGCGCTGCACTCGCGGCGGGAGTCATCAATTCATGCTGGAGGCAATTTTCATGCCATCTCGCGGCGCCACGTGAGGAACAGCGCCGCTCCACAAGCATGCGAAACGCGCGAAGCGACGGGCTCGTACATTCAGTCGGCGGCGACGGTGAGGTAGTCGAGCAGGGTGGCGAAGGCGGCGCGAGCGTCTTGCGCTTCGGGAGCGTCCGCGGCGGCGGAGTCGAGCGCGGCGCGGGCCAGCGTGGCCTGCTGATGTAGCGCGGAGCGGACGCGCTCACGAGCATTCGTGCGTTCGAGCACGTCGAGTGCGTAGGCGATCTGATCTTCGGTCGCCGGGTCCACTTCTGCATAGATGCGCTGAAGCTCATTACGGTCGGCGTCGGGGGCGGTGTTGAAGGCGTGAATCACCGGCAGGCTCATCTTCTTGCGGCGGAGATCGCCCGCGGCTGTCTTGCCAAGCTCTTGAGCTGCCCAGATGCCGAGCAGGTCGTCGCGGAGCTGGAAGGCGAGGCCGAGATGGCGACCGAACGCGGCGAGGTCGGCGGCGGTGGCGTCGTCACCGATGGCGGCGAGGAGCGCGCCCATCTCGGTGGACGAGGCGATGAGCGAGGCGGTTTTACGGTCGATCATGGCGAGATAGCACTCTGCGGTGATGTCGCGGCGACCTTCGTAGCGCATGTCGAGGAACTGGCCTTCGCAGAGCTCAAGGCAGGCGCGATCGAGCAGCGCGGCAAGGCGCATGATGAGGCGTGGGTCGACGCCATCGTCTGCCAGTCGCCAGAGGCCCGCGCGGGCGATGGCGAAGATGCCGTCGCCGGTGTTGATGGCCTGGGGCGTGCCCCAGAGCTTCCAGAGGGTGGGGCGATGGTGACGCTCGACGTCGCCGTCTTCGATGTCGTCGTGGACCAGGGAGAAGTTGTGGACGAGCTCGACGCTCACCGCGGCGGGAATGGCGCGTCGCGTCAGCACGTCTCGGCGCTCGCTGCCGAGGCCCGCGCGGCCCGCGGCGAGTTCGCAGGCCAGTAGGAGCAGGGTGGGCCGCAGCAGCTTGCCGGGCTGCCACTCCATCGGTTCGAGCGCGGAGGTGCGCATGCCGAGGTGGTACTCAATCTGGGCGTGGAACTCATCGAGCAGGGCCGCGGCCTCGGGGGCAGGGTAGGTAGTGGCGCGGATTTGGGCGAGCGCCTCGCGGAGGCCATCCCTGAGTTGGGCACGGTAGCGCATGAGGACGCTCTGCACCTCGACGGTGAGCGCGGCGGCCTGGCCTGTTGTCACCGGACCCTCCTTGTACGGGGCGACGCGGAGTCAGCCTGCGGGCGAAGCGCCCCCTCTTTAGGCTAGCGCCTGAATGGCGAAGACGGCAATGCCGGCGACGACCGCGAGGATCGCCAGCACCCGCACGGTGCGGACGATGCCGCCGAAGTGGCGTACGGGGGCGCAGATGCCGCAGTAACGATAGGTGACGTGATAGCGGTGGCTGCGGAGGCCGTCGCGGTATATCTCAACCGCGTCGTCGCGGACGGCGGTATGGTGGAGTTCGCAGATGTAGCGGTCGCAGCCCTTGCAGCGCCCGGAGTCTACGTAGTGCGCGAAGACGGAGGTGGACCATTGCTGCGGTTGGACGGCGGCGCCGCAGACGTAGCAGATGTGCTCGTGAGCCTGGGCAACGAGGCGCGTGGCGCAGGGTTGATGCTCTTCGAAGCCGAAGTGATCGACGCAGAGATTGTGGCGGCAAATGGTGCAACGCCCCGCCGATTCGAGCCCGCACTCGCTACACGAGGGGATGGGGTGGGCGGCGTTCTGCATCATCGCGGTGTATTCCTGCACGCTTCGAGATGTCAACAGTATCCCGACGAGTATAGCAGTGACGCTGAGCGACGGTCAAGCGCGAAGCGGGATGCGACGCGGTAGAATAGATGATCGAGTAGTTCACGAGAAGGTCACACGGGCGCAATTCCGCATGCGAGGAGTCTGTTCAAGATGACGCAACCAAGACGTTCGGCGATCGTCCTGCTTTCCGGTGGGTTGGACTCTTCGACCGCGCTGGCGATAGCAGCAGAGGAGAATTTCGAGCTCTACGCGCTCTCGTTCCGCTACGGGCAGCGACACGCCCGCGAACTCGAGGCGTCGCAACGCATCGCCGAACACTTCGGCTGCCGCGAACACCGGGTCGTCGACATCGATCTGCGGGCGTTCGGCGGCAGCGCACTGACCTCGGACGCGATCGACGTGCCGCATGGCCGCTCGGAGACGCAGATGAGCACGGGCATCCCGGTGACGTACGTTCCGGCGAGGAACTTGATCTTCCTCTCGTTCGCGACGGCGTACGCGGAGGTGAGTGGCGCGGACGACATCTTCCTCGGTATCAATAGCCTCGATTATAGCGGCTACCCCGATTGCCGACCTGAGTTCCTGGAGTCGTTCACGGAGACGGCGAACCTGGCGACCAAGGCGGGGACGGAGGATCAACGGCGGCTGCGCTATCATGCGCCACTGCTCTATATGACGAAGGCGGCGATCGTGCGCGAGGGGACGCGGCTGGCGGTGCCGTGGGAGCTGACGTGGAGTTGCTATGAGGGCGGCGAGGCGGCCTGCGGCCAGTGCGACAGTTGCCTGCTGCGACTGAAGGGGTTTTCCGAGAACGGGATGACTGACCCGATCGCGTATCAAACGATGTAGGGCAGATGCACGCTGGCGCTTCGACGTAATCGACGATTCATTTCGGCGAGCCGCTCACTTCAACCGTTACGCGTGTAGGACGCGCGTGACTATCGGGGGCGAGGGGATCGGCGCATGTATGTGATCCGCTGTTCGACGTATCTTGGGTGGCAAGAACACACGGACCGAATGGCCGCAGAGCAGGCGAAGAAAGCCCAAGCGAGCCTGGCGCAACAACGTCCTGGCTTCTGGAAATTGCTGGGCGCCGTCGGGATACTCCGAGCACGTGAGCGTGACCAGCGGCTCGAACTCGACCAGATTGCGGCTTCTTTCGCGCGCCAGGCGGAATATTGGGCGAAGGGGCAGGAAGGCGAAGACGCGCTTGCGCGATCGCTCGATACACTCGATCACATGTACTGCTTGTTTCGCAACTTTACGCCACCAGCACCCTATAACTTCGGCGGCGACATCGATGCAATTTTGGTTGGACCGCATGGCTTGACTGTCTTCGAGGTGAAGTCATGGGCAGGAATCTACCGGGTGTTGGGCGAAACGTGGGAATACTGGTCGGCGTCGTCGCACTCGTGGATGCCCACTGACAAGAACCCATCGCTTCAGGTGAAGGCAAACGCGCAACGGCTGGAAGCCTTCCTCGCAAGCGCCAGACTGGCAGGGTTACCCATGAAGCGTGTAGTCGCGTTGACCGACCCGACGATGCGTATTGCGGAACTGCGCCCGACTGGAGCATACGTCTTTGCGCCTTTCCTGAGCGGATCCACCCTTGACTGGCTTCGCAATCCGCATGGAGCGCGGCGGCTGTCGCATGATGAGTGGACAAGGCTGTTCGACATTCTGCAGGCGGGCGCAAGGACCCCTTTGGTTGCTCCACCCAACTGAGGATTGGATAGACACTGGCGAGGCTGTGCAGGTGAGATCCGATCGCCTACCAGATGGGGTGACGGATGAGGGACGGCGGCTGCATCATCGGGAGGTAGTGGAAGGCCTCGGCATATTCGACGCCGATTTCCTGGCCGACGAGCCGTGCGCGCATGCGGATGCGTTCGGCGAGGCCCTCACTGCGAATTTGGCTTGAGTGGGCGAGCAGCGCCGCGAGCTTGATGTCGATGGTGGAGGAGATATCGACGTAGTAGTTGGGCTGATCGGTGGCGAAGAGGTAGACGTTGTGCACGCGCTGCTCCCGCAATCCGCCGGTCAGTTGCTCAGGATAGTACATGTGGTCGCGTGCGGCGGCGACGGCGTCGAGCGCGGTCTGGCCGACGGCGCGGTGATCGGGATGGATCTGATAACGCTGCCAGGGATCGAAGGTGAGGACGACATCCGGGCGGCCCTTGCGTAGCTCAAGCGCGAGTTCGCGGCGGAAGGGGATCGAGACCTCGACCTCACCGTCGTGATGCCGTAGGAAGGTGACCTCCTCAACGCCGAGAATCTTGGCCGCTGCAAGCTGCTCGGCCTCGCGCGTGGCGGTCAGTACCTCGGGCGTGGCGTTGGGATCGTCGCTGCCCTTGTCGCCACTGGTCGCGAGGACGTACTGTGCGCGGTAGCCGTTGGCGACAAAGCGCGCGATTGTGCCGGAGCAGATGAACTCGGCATCGTCGGGATGGGCGAAGATCGCCATGACGCGCGGTCGCTGATCGGTGGAAGCGTTCGTTGGGTCGGTCACAGGTGTTTCGCTCTCTTACTTTCGAGGGGGAAGACCACGTACGCCAGTCCGCTAACAGTTGTCGTGTACGGCGGCGCGAACGTGAGGGCATACTGGCAGCATAACAGGCGTTGTCGGAACGGGGCAACGGACAGATACGACGGACGAGGCGCGCCTCGCCCCTGCATCAGCGGGGATCTTGTAAGCCAACAGGTGGGTATAGCGGTCAAACGCTAGCCCAGGAGTTGCGCTGCATACTGTGGGCGGAGGCTATGCGAACTTTGCAGTGCGAGCTTCTAGGTGGCGCACCTGTACGAAGGTGCATTGCTGGCCGCGGGTGGGCGGCGCTATAGTTCCCGGATGATAGTGTGCGGTCGTGCACCTCGCTGCATTGCCCTTGCGTCTGTGAGCATTCGATGACGGCAGACCCGGTTGACTCGACGACGTTTCGCGCGGTGATGGCTCGCTTTGCCACCGGAGTTTCGGTGGTGACGACCTGTGACGGTCCGAAGCGTTTCGGCATTACGGTGAACGCGTTTTGTTCCGTCTCGTTGAATCCGCCGCTGGTGCTGGTCTGCATCGACCGCACGAGCATGGTGCATCAGATTCTGCGCGACACGGGGATATTCGCGGTCAATTTTTTGCGCGAGGATCAGGCGCAACTTTCGGACTGCTTCGCAGGGCGATCGGAGGAACGTTTCGAGCGCTTCTGCGGGGCAAAGAGTCATGCTGAAGCGACGGGAGCGCCGGTGCTCGACGCATCGCTGGCGTTCGTGGATTGCCGCGTGGTGAACGTCTTCCCTGGTGGGGATCACGATATCTTCATCGGGCAGGTACAAGCGCTGGGGTCGTCGGACGGGCAGCCGCTGCTCTACTATCGCAGCCAGTACATACAGGCGCCACTGAGCGACGAGGGTGGTCGCTGATGGCGCAGCGCGGCGGACGCCCCGCCGAGATGACGGGTCTCGTGACGCCGCTGGCGCCGGCGCCCCCAGAGGTTGACCGCGCTGCCCGCGAGACGCGACTCGCGGAGCTTCAGGCACGCATCCACTCATGTCAGAAGTGCGTGCAGGCGGGGTATTTGGCGCGAGCGGAGAGTGTGGCGGGATCACGCGGGAATGTGGAACAGCGCGTCATGCTGGTGGGGCAGGCGCCTGGGCATCTCTCGGTGGAGCGGGGCCTGCCATTCTCGGGTCCTGGCGGGCGCGTGCTCGACGCATGGCTGACGCGGGCAGGCTTCGCGCCGGGTGCGCTGCGGGCGCGGGTATTCATCTCGGCGATGACGCGCTGTGATCCGGGGAAGAATCCGCGCGGGGGAGGGGATCGCAAGCCGTCACCACCTGAGATGGCGCTCTGCCGCCCCTACCTGTTGGAGGAACTTGAACTGCTGCGGCCCGCTGCGATTTTGCTGGCGGGTGGGATGGCGATCGAGGCGTTCCTGGGTCCGCAACGGCTCGACGCGGTGATCGGGCGGGGCTTCGAGCGGAATGGCGTGCGCATTCTGCCGCTGCCGCATCCCTCCGGGGTGAGTCGCTGGCTGAACGCGCCGGAGCATCAGGCACTATTGGCGCAGGCGTTGGCGCTGCTTGGCTTGTGGCGTGTGGAGCTGGGGTTGTGAAGCTACAGCAGGAGATCCAGAATAGAGGTTTAGCTGCAGAATTCACACAGGTCACAAAGCGGATTCAAGGCCGCCTGGGGAGGCTCGGAGCACGCGGAGCGCGGCGCTGGGACGTTGCGCCTGGGTGCACGCGAGGCGAGCGGCCAGCGTAGGCGCGCGAAGGTGTTGTAAAATGCCGCGTGGCAGGTTACGGCTACGCGACGACGGCTGTGAAAGGCGGAGATAGATGACGGAGAACGAGGCGCAAGCGCCGAAGCGCGTGTTGATCGTGATGGCGCATCCCGACGACGGTGAGTTCGGCTCTGGCGGTACGCTGGCGCGGTGGGCCAGTGAGGGACGCGATCTGTATTACTGTCTGATCACGGATGGGCAGGCGGGCGACCAGGGCGACAAAGAGATGACGACCGAGCGGTTGACGGAGATCCGCCAGCGCGAGGCGCAGGCCGCCGCCGACGCGGAGGGCGTGCAGCACCCGGTGATCTTCCTGCACTATCCCGACTCACGGCTGGAGCCGACGCTGGAACTGCGCAAAGACATCGCGCGGGTGATCCGGCGGGTGAAGCCGGATGTGGTGATTTGCCAGGATCCGTCGCGCTACTGGAGCGGCCAGGGCTATATCAACCATCCCGATCATCGCATCGCGGGCGAGGCGGTTTTGGGGGCGATCATTCCGGTAGCCGGGACGCGACTGGCCTTCCCTGAGCTGGCAGCTGAGGGGCTGGAGCCGCACGAGGTGACGGAAGTGTACATCTCTGGGGTCGATGAGCCGGATCGCTGGGTGGATATCACGGGCTTCCTGGATCAGAAGATCGCGGCGCTGCGGGCGCACGAAAGCCAGATGCGCGGCTGGGATCCCGCTGAGATGCAGACGATGATCACGCAGTGGGCCAAAGGCTCCGCCGATCAGGCGCGCAAGCATGGCCACGAGTTCGAATATGCCGAAGGGTATAAGTACATCAAGCGCGGGTGAGAGCAGGTTTCTGGAGGGCGGTGTTGTGCCTCGGCTGGTGAGTATCGCTGGAGGCGCTCTCCGGTGCTGAAGGGCTGGGGCGATCTCGCTGCGCGTAGGGCGCGCTCCGGCCAAGCTCCCCTTCCCGAGTGAATCGGCATGAGACGGGCGCGGTGTGCGGCGCCCTTACTACCCCGCGTGGAGTGCGCGATGCCCCAAGATCCCTTCTTCGATGTGTCGGCGGCGTTGGCGGCCTGGCCAGATCGGAGTGTGCTGCGACATTTTCAGGGCACGTGGTCGGAGAAGCACTGGATGAATACGCCGGGGCCACTCTACTGCGGCGACTGCGAAGCGAGTGTGAGCGCCGGGCTCGACGCGCCGAACAATGTGGAGGTCGACGCCAGCGGATTTCCGGTGCTTTGGCGCCAGCCCGCCAACCGCTTGGAATTGCGGCAGGTGCTGCGCGCTGCCTCGAACGACCCTCACCACGCCTTTGCACTGGACGGCGACGCGCATTGGTCATATCGCGCGGTGCAAGCATGGTGGAGCGAGAAGCGGCCTGAGATTGAGCGCGAGGTCGAGCGAGAGCGGCAGGCGAGGCTGCCGCATGGGGCGCACGCGTGGGCTGGCGTCGGGCGATGGTTGGAGTATTTCCGCAACGAACTGCACGATTACCTGCGGGCGTACGCCTTTTTCTTGGAAGAGGGCCGTGTCCCGATTGAGGGGAACAGGCTGCCAGATATTTAGGCGGGCGGCTATTTCTGGGCGGCGAGGCGCTTCATGCGTAGCTCGTGGACGCCGTTCTTGAGGGTGCCGAGGCCGACGGTAGCGCAGGTCGGACGCGTCATGACGACTTCGCGGCCGAGGTCGTCCATGAGCGTCTCGAAGCTGAGGTTCTCGACCTCGTCGAGCGTCATGCCCTGCACGAGCTCGGTAACGTACGAGGCGGCGGCCATGCTGATAGTGCAGCCCTCGCCTTCGAAGGTGACATCGGTGAGATGGCCGTCGTCGTCCACGGTGGCGTACATCTCGACGCGATCGGAGCAGCCGGGATTGCCACCGGTTTGGTGGATATCCGCGTGTTCCAGAGCGCCGCGGTTGCGCGGATTCTGGTAGTAGTCGACCAGCATGTCTATCGCTTCTTGACGATCCATTGGCATAGGTTGATGCTCGCTTTGTGGGGATTGCGCCTGTGCGCCAGACCAGCGGTGCTCCGCAAGGGGCAGAGAACGAGGCGGGCCTCGACCCCTACAGTGCCTGTCAGGAATGGCGCGAGTACAAGACGCTGGGGCGTCATGGCGCGCCCCTACAGTGCGATTGGTGGTTCGTCCGAGTCGCATATCGCTTATGCGCAGTATACCGCGGATCGGCGGCTACTTGGGGCTGTCGCCTTTGGCGATCGGGGCGTTGACCAGATTCCCCCACTCGGTCCACGAGCCGTCGTAGTTGCGTACGTCGGGGTAGCCGAGGAGCTGCGTGAGCACGAACCAAGTGTGGGCGCTGCGCTCGCCGATGCGGCAGTAGGCGATGACGGGGCGATCCGGCGTGATGCCTCTGTCACCGTAGATCGCGCGGAGTTCGTCGGCGGACTTGAACGTGCCGTCGGCGTTGGCGGCGGTGGCCCAAGGGATGTTCTGCGCGCCAGGAATGTGACCGCCGCGCTGCGCCCCCTCCTGCGGATAGTTGATCATGTGGGTCAGCTTGCCAGTGTATTCGTCGTTGGAGCGGACGTCCACGAGACCGGTCGAGCCACCGGCGAGGGCATCTTCTACCTGGCGGCGGAAAGCGCGGATGCTGGTGTCGGCCTCTTTGGCGGTATATGCGGTAGCGGCGAAGGAGGGTGCGTCCTTGGTGTACTCGCGTCCCTCGGCCTCCCACTTGGCGCGGCCACCGTTCATCAGTCGGGCGTTGGTGTGACCGTAGAGGCGGAAGAGCCAATAGCTGTAGGCGGCATACCAGTTGTTCTTGTCGCCATAGAAGATCACCGTGGTGTCGTTGCTGATGCCGTAGCGGCTCATCAGCTCCTCGAAGGCGGCGCGGTCGACGAAGTCGCGGCGGATGGGATCCTGCACGTCGGTATGCCAGTCGAGCTTGACGGCGTTGCGGATGTGGCCGACGGCCTCGTAGAGCAGGGGATCTTCGTCGGCCTCGACGATACGCACGCTGGGGTCATCGAGATGCTGGGCAACCCAGTCGGTCTCTACCAGCACTTCGGGATGGACGTAGCCCGCGCTGGCCGCGCCGGGGGCGGTTTCGGTGCTCGTCATATGCTGCTCCTTGTGACTATGGGTAAACGTCGATAGCGTCGAATGGGATGGCTCAGGCGTTTGCCGAACGGATGGTCGTCGTCGCTGATACTGTAGCATTTTTGACAATTCCTATCAAATTAGTCGGGTTTAGAACCTGTGCGTCACTTAGAGGTCCGTTGGCTTTGCGCCAACTTATTCGCGTTGACGCTCGGTGCAGGGGCCTCGTAAAATGCGGCTGAAAGCGTGCTGATCGGCTGAAGCCGCGGGAGAAAGAGCAACTGATCACTCGCGCTGCGGGCCATGTCATAGTGAGTCGCCCGAAGCGCGGGAGGTAAGCGCGCAGCCGCTTGGGCGGAAGCGACAAGGCCCCAAAGGCAATCGGTATGGAGCGGTACCAGTTCCTACGTGCGCCGATCGCAGCGTGGCGGGGCGACCCGATTGGGAAGGCAGGCAGCCCTATGACCCATCCTGAGCGCAAGGCTGCGATGATCGCTCGCGTGCGCGCAGCCCGCGAGGCGTTCGAGTTGGCACTGGCAGAGGTCCCGGCCGACAAGCTCAGCCATCCCATCGGGGATGACGGCTGGACGGCGAAGGATGTGCTGGCACATGTCGCCTGGTGGGAGCAGCATCTCGTGCGGCGCCTCAAGATGGGCGAGGATGACGACCCGCGCACGACCGACGAGGTGAACGCGGCGGTGTACGCCGAGAATCAGGCGCGTTCGATGGCTGAGGTACGCGCCATGTTCGATGCATCCGGACGCGCGCTGTACGAGGCGCTAGCAGCACTGCCGCCTGAACTGATCGAGCACGATGAGTTTTACCAAGAGATTGGATACGATACGTTCACGCACTATCCTGATCACGCGGCCGCGCTCCTGCGCTGGTCGCGCACCAGTGGCACGCCCGACGCCTAAGGACGCCCACTTTCCGCATGCGTCGCTCCTACGCGACGACGTGCGCAGCCATCCGTCGCCTACCCGATGCAGGCAAACGTGTGATGCGCAAACGTTTCGGTGCACGGGCGCGTGCGGCGCTGGAGATCAACCCTGGGTAACGGCCAGCGACTTACCGACTGGTGTCTCCCCCGTGCTCGCGGCCACAAGCGGCGCCAGAACATTGTCGCGCACGCTTCGGGCATCGGCGCCCGCCGTGGTAGCGCCAAGCGAGCGCGCGATACACCCTGAGATGATCGGCGCTGAGAACGAAGTGCCTGCCCAGCGCGCCCAGCCACCGCGATTCGGCGTGCCGTCCGGGAACCTGGTGCCCACAAACAGGCCGAGGAGCCCTTTGCTGGCGTCGGCGGTATACGGCGAGAGCGCATCTGGACCACTCGTGGGCGTGACGTCCCCGCCGAATACCGCGATACCTCTCGTCTTCGCCGTATGCGCGAGATCGGTGTACATCGTCGGATTGCCGGAGCTGTCGAGCGCGCCAACGCCAATCACATCGTCGAACGCCGCGGGGTAGCGTTCGGAGGGATAGGTCCCATGCGAGTATTGGACGACTGTTCGATCGTTGCCAGCCGCGGCGACGATCGGCACATGCTCATTGCCGATGAGCGCCTCCCAGACATTGGGAAACTGACCCATCGCGGTCGTCAGCTCGGCGTCGTGCCGCAGAGTGGGGTCTTCGGCGGGATTGGCCGAGACGTTGAACATGAAACTACAGTTCAGCACGACCGGCACCGTTCCCACGGCTGACGCGGCTAGCGCGTCCACGTCGCCGCCACTGTCATCGCCGATGCGTCCGGGGTCGCGTCCCTCGGCGAGCAACTGCACCACGCGAAACGCCTGGGCGAAGGATTCGAGCGACCCAACGCCATAGGTGTTAAGTGCCTCGATCAGGTGAATGCGCGCGCGGGGGGCCAGCGAGTGCACGATGCCAGCGACAAACAGGCCGTGATCCGGCATGGGGTAGTGGTGGTCTTCTAGATGGGCATCGACCGATTGCAGCAGGTGCGCGCCGCCCGCGTGATAGACACTTAGGGGGCCTTGCGGGCGCAGCAGCGACGCAATCAAGGGATTCGAGGCTGTGGCGTGGCCTAAGGATGCGGTGCCCCAGCGAGCGTAGGCGCGCGTGAGATCCGCTTGGCAGGGGGCTGTGTCGAGGATGGCGACATGCACGCCTTCGCCCTCGCCACTCGCCGCCAGAGACGCGGGGAGATTGAGGCGCCATGCGTTTTCGCCAGGGGGTGTCGCGGGCGCGACTGGCGTTCCGCCTGGTCCGCCGACGCCGCCACCTTGCGCGGGACAGCCGGAGAGCAGCCAATTGGGCGATGCCGCAACGATGCGAATGCCCGTGGTGCCCGGATTCGGCGTGGCGGCGGGACGTCGCTGTCCGGCACCAACCTGGCGGCTCAGGCGGTTTATCAGCTTGAGCATATCCGCCTGCTTGACACCCTGTAGGGTCGCAGCGACGAGCGAGACCGCCACGCCGCCTCCGCGCGACAGGGTGGTTGCGCGGCCAGAGCGAACGAGCGCGCGACCTAACTCCGCGGAAGATGCGATGGCCGGATCCTGGGCAACGCTTCGCAGCAGTTGATCGCTGGCTAGTCCGGGAGCATGCTGGACGATCAGGGCAATATCGTCGGGAACGAAATGGAGGCGGGCGACGCTGGAACGCGCCTTTGAGGACGACCGCGCAGACTTGGCGCTGCGCCTCAGCAGAATCAACAGGAGCAAGAGCAGGAGGACGACGACGAGAGCAACGCCGACGAGCTCAGCAGTTGGGACCGTCACCGAGTTGCTCGTGGCAGGCGCATTCGGCGCGGGCGACGCAAACGCTATGGGCGAGGCACCGAAGCCTGAAGGATGTAGCCACATGTTTTCTAGTTCTCCTCGTCGGCGTATTGTCCTGGCGCCACTGGCGTTCGACTGAGTGGGCGAGCGTCACCGAGCAGTTGAAACGCACCCCAGAACGCCGGATGCATCTCGGGCGCGGCGGCGAGCATCGCCATTTGGGCGGATCTGAGCGCACAGGCTTTCGATCTGCCGCTGAGCAGCGCTCCGTAGAGATCGCGCATGAGCGGCAGGGCGATCTCGTCGCCAACACGCCACAGACTGGCAATCAACGCGCCCGCGCCAGCATACAGGAAACCGCGGCCTAATCCAATACATTCATCGCGCGCCGCGATGTGGGAGCGCCCCGTCTCGCAGGCACTGAGCGTGACGAGTTCGTAGCTGAGATCGTGCTGCATCAGGTCGTCGGCAAAGAGTTGGCCGTCGGCCAGCTCGATATAGGAAAAGGCGGGCTGGTCCAAGCGAAACGCGGCGTGTGCGGCGACGTGAAGGATCTGCAGGGGCGTCCCGTCGAACGCCTGGCGGTTTGCGGCACCCTCGACGAACGGCTCACAGGCGAGGACCGCGCCGAGCATATCGGCCTCGGCGAGCACCTGCGGCAGATATCCGTTCGCGGAATGCGCCACGATCCGTGCGCCCGCGGGTCGTTCGAGGCGCGGGCGTGTCAGCAATCCCGCGGCGGGGAGTATGACAACCTCGAACTCTTCGAGAAGGTATCGATTTTCGGCGCGCAGCAGGTGGAATGGCACGTAGTGTAGCGCCCCGAATGGCACGATGTAGAGGCGCCGAGATGCGCCGAACCTGTTGCGAACTGGAGCCAGCAGGCAATCGTGGAGTTGTTCCAAGAGCCGTAGGGCGCTGAGGCGCAGCACACGCGCAGCCGCGGCGTGGGGGCCTTGACGAAGCACGGCGGCACAGTTCATCTGAAGCTGGGCGAGCAGCCGCTCCACCGTCCCAAGTGGCAAAGTCAGCGGCTCAACCGTGATGCTGACGCGGTCGACCACGAAGGCGTACAGGCGTGCGCCATCGTGGTAATACTCGACGAGCGCGCTATCGCCTTCGAGACGCTTTTGCACCTCGCGGAGTGCCGGCGCCGAAGCGCGCTGAGCGAGTTGATCCTCACCCGCGTTGAGATACAACTGTTCGGTAACCGCTCGCATGCGACGCTCGTTTAGGACGAGCTCACGCATGGCATCCGCTTTCGAGAGCGCCTGACGGCGCCCTTCTTGTGACTCCGGGTCTACGTTGGCGAGATTGTAGAGCCACTGATGCCGATCGCGAAGCGCCTCGAACTCGACAAGCAAGTCGCCATTTTGCTGTGAGGAACTGGCCCAATGCAGTTGCCGCCGGTTCGTCGCGTACTCAATATGCGGTTGAGACTTCGCGCGTTCTAACGTCTCGAATGCGCCGAGCGTGTCGCCGCCGCGGAGGAGCAGGCCCATCAGCGCCTGAAGTGCCTGACCTTTGTCTTCAAGAAAACCGGGACGGAGCGTAATGGTCAGGTCTCGTCGCACGCGATCTACCGCGGCGATGGCGGCCCGATAGTGCCGCATGGCGTGCGTGGAAAGGCGCTCGTGTTCGGCAATACGTCCCAGCGCGAGGTGCGCGGAGTAGCGTAGGAGCGCCGCACCACTTTGCTTCGCCGTGACAAGCGCCGCGCGTGCCGCATCAGCAGCTTCGTGCGGTCGGCTGAGATCGAGCAGTGACTCGGCTCGCAGGACGCTCGCGGCGGCATATTGTAAGGGGTGGCCTGCGGAGGCGAATTGTTCGGCGGCGCCTTCGGCCTCGGCCAGCGCGCCCGCGGCGTCGCCTTGCCGCAGCATGAGGCGACCGCGCCGTAATCGAGCGTTTGCAGCCCATGAGGAGGCGTGCAGCGAGCGAAATAGGGCTTCGGCTTCGTCCAATGCAGCGCGCGCGCTGGCATATTCGCCCAACTCCGCCGAGGCTACCGCCAGGTTTAGCAACGCGTGCGCTTCGTAATTGCCCTCGCCGCAGCGTCGATACTGCTCGACGACATTGCGCGCCAGGTCGCGCGCTTCCTCGAAGCGACAGAGCTGCAGATAGCACTCGACGATCTCGCGATCGACATGGGTCGTGTCAAGCGCCAGATGTTGGTCGGCGTAGACTTCACGCGCATGACGAAGCAGCCGCAGCGCCTCGCGAAATCGGCCCTGCTGCGTGGCGACATAGGCGATGTCGAGTTCGGCGAGCGCGACGTTCTTCGTGTCCTGGCGTTCCTCGGCGAAGGCTTTCGCCTTGCGGAAGTAGGCCAGCGCGGCGCGGTAGTCGCCAAGAAGATTCGCGTGGACGCTGCCGCAATTGGTGTAGATCAGTCCAAGAAACTGCCGCGAGGGGGAGCCCTGCGGCTCCGCACGTCGCAGCGCCTCGTCGCCGTGGAACAGCGAACGCTGCGGATCGCCGATCCATGAGTAGACGAGCGCGAGATTGATGTCGAGGCGTGTCAGGAGGTCGAACTGGGCATGGCGAAGAAATATGGCACGCGCCTGCGTCGCATCTGACAGCGCAGACTCGACCGTGTTGATGCTGGCAGAAACGACGAGCATGCCGATGCGGGTACGCGCCCAACCGACGTCGTCTCCCGCCGCCTGGAACGCTACTCCAGCCTGCTGGAATGCTTCCCACGCTTCGCGCGCGGACCCCAGATATTTGAGGGCATCGCCGCGCGCCATCATACCGAGTGCGGTACAGAGGGGATCGGCACGTACTCGCCCGATGAGCACGATCGCGTCTGCCATTTGCAGTGATGCGTTGGGGTCGATCAGCCATTGGCGGTCGGCGCCTTCCTTGAGCGTCGCCACCACAGACGCGGCTCTCTCGCCGCTCCACTCGAGGATCTTGGTTCGCGCTTCTGGCGCGAGTAGGGACGCCGCAAGTTCCGTCGGCAAAGCGATGTCGATCTGCGCATCTCTGGGAGGGCCGACCGATTGCGTAGCCTGGGAGTTGGTCGATGCGGCCATAGCAGATTCCCCGCGGATCGTAGACTTCGCGAAGGGGCACATCCCACCGTGCCGGTCGATCGCCGCGAGTATAGCACTGGCCGCCATGCTAGACAAGACGGGCGGTTTTCTCCGCGCGAATATCCCTCGATAGCGACACGCCTTTGTCATGTTCGTTATGGATGGCATCCGCGGAATGGCATCCGCGGACACCAAATCGTCGACGGTTCACGCGTGGCGGGTGGAGGATTATCACAGGTTGCCGCAGAGCGTCTTGTAGAGATCAGCTCGAACTCAACGCAGCCAGAGCGATGGTCTGGAGGCGTTCTCTTGCGCAACATTTTGAGGCACGCGATAATGAGAACTGATGGGGAACGGAGCCGCAAGGCATATTTGCGCTGGCGTGCGCCACTTGTTGCGCTGTAGGCGCATCGGATGACCAGGCGCTCGCCGTCGCAGTCCGGCTAGAGCGAGGACGTTGGAATGCCGGGAGTGGAAGACGCTTCGGTTGACGCACTTGCCCTGCGTTGCCAGGAGGAAACCGCGCGCTTCGGTCTACGCCAGCCGACGGACGATCGCTTCTGCTTCGAGTTGCTGCGGCGCGCGCTGCTGCACGGCAAGGATGACGCGTTTAGTCACGTCTTCACCATCTATCACGCACAGGTGTCTGCCTGGGTGCAGCGCGACTCGCGGTTTCAGCGCACCGGCGAGAGCGCCGAGTATTTCGTGAATCAGGCGCTCAGTAATTTCTACTTCGCAGTGCGCGGCGCGAAGTTTGAGCGCTTCCCCACGCTGCAACACGCGCTCTCCTATCTCAAGATGACGACCTACTCGGTGATCACGCAGTTCCTGCGCGACTTTCAGCCGCTGGCGAGCGAGCAGGAAGAAGCCGCGACGGAGGTAGGCGTGCGTGATCCGTCGTTGGAGCAGCGCCTCGACGCGCATGCCCTCTGGGATTGCATTTGTAAGCTCTTACCAGAGGAGCGATCTCGTCACCTCGCCCACTGTGTGTTCGTGCAAGGGATGCGACCGCGCGAGATCGTGAAGGCGTTCCCAGCGTTGTGGCAGAGTGAACGTGCGGTTACGGTCGCGCTCTACCGCTTGCGCACCACGTTGCGCGCCGATCCCGTCCTCCAAGCGTGGTGTTGAGCGGATTGCGCCAGCGAGCAGCCGCGATGTGTGATATTGGTAACAGATTTGCCTTGATGAGAACAGTGACGTTCTTCCGACGGCAGACCGATCGCAGCAGGCAATAGGAGTCGCATGATGGACATCGGAGAGACAAAGGACTGCTCTCTACCACCGCCACTGACTGAGGACGAGATCTCGTCAGTGGTAGACGGCAACGTCTCTCGACGTGCACGCGCGCACCTGCGACGCTGCGGCTTTTGCGCCGCGCGTGTGGCAGAGGCGCGCCGCATCGAGTCGACACTCGCCGGCAGGCTCCATCGCTTCGACTGCCCGAGCGCACAGCACTTGGGCGACTATGCATTTGGCCTTCTCGACGAGGCAGAGGCGCGGGCGATCATACCCCATCTGGAAAGTTGCGCGCGCTGCTCGGGCGAATTGGCCGACCTTCGCGAGTTCCTCCAATCGGATGCGCCACGTACAGCGGCCGCCGCGGACTCTATGGAGGTGGCGCAAAAGACGGAACGGCAGACGCGACCATCCCGCTTGGGCATCGACGAGATCGTTGCGAGGCTGCTGCCACGCGCACCAGGGCTGGCCTTTCGTGGGACTTCCATGGGACGTGAACCGATGGTCGCCGAGGTGGGTGACACGGTGATCACGCTTGAGGTGCAGCCAGCGACCCGCGAGAAGGTCCACTTAACCGGCATGCTGGCGACGCTCGAGCCTGAGGCATGGGACGGCGCGGTAGCTTTGCTGTGGATAGACGGTGAGGTGCGCGAGGCGACGACGCTGGATGAGAACGGTGGTTTCGCCTTTGGCCCGATGCCCAGCGGAATCGCGACCGTGCGTATCACCCCCGAACATGGCGCGACACTCGTGGTGCCGGAGATTCCGCTGAGTTAGCGCGAGAAGTGCTCGCTAAAGTCTTGGCACGCGACTCGTATCTGGGACAGTCGTACGATCCCGAAGCTCCAGGCCAATAGGCATTGAAGCCGCTCGGACTGAACGCCGAGATGTAAGACCCATAGACGCGAGCGCGTTCGGGGGTCTTTGCAGGGTGCTCATGGGCAGCCCTGGCACGCGCAATACGACGAGTCTCGCTCACTCTGGGGCGAGCGAAATACTCGCCACACCTGTCAGCCCCAGAGCCAAGGTCTGGAGGTTCGCGGAAGGCTACAGTGAGCATAGTCTCGTTGAGCACACGCCCTACGTCGGTGGAGCCCGCTTATTTCCAGCTAAGCGGTCGCTGGCGCGCATCGAACCAGCACCACCGGTAACAGGCTGCGGAAGTGTTCGGGGGCGTCCGACGATGCTTGCCCTTCAGTTGGGGCGCTGAAGTTGGCGCCGTCCGAGATGGCCTCCCGCGGCAGGCGTGGGGATGGAACTCGGGAGCCTACCGGCGATCCATAAGGCTAATGGCTATACCGTCATCGAGAGATAACCATTCGGCGTGAAAGGAAGGACTCCATATGCGGACCGTTATGCCGGAAAGCGCTGCGGATCGGCGAATACGTCATTTCCTCGTCCGCGCAACCGCGGTATCCGTCGCTCTCGTAACACTGTTGCAGACGGGTGTCATCGCCGCGCTCACGATAGTCGACAGGAGACGCCGCCGTCGTAGCCCGCCAGCGCACTTCTCGCATGCTCAGTTTCCCGCGGTCGTCGCTGGCCAGGATCGCTTCGAGGTCTTTACCTATGGTCGCGATCTGTATCACGCGATGCTCGCAGCAATCGATGCCGCTGAGGACAGCATTTACTTCGAGACGTATATCTGGAAGGACGACGAGGCGGGGCAAGAATTCAAAAGCCATCTGATGCGTAAGGCCGAAGAAGGTGTACAGGTGTACGCTATCTTCGACGCGGTTGGCAACATGGTCGTCCCCAAGGCGTTTAAGGACTTCCCGTCCACTATCCACACGCTGAAATACCGTGGGATCCGGCGCCCGCGCCACGTGCTGCGTCCGCGGCGCTACGCCTTAGACCATCGAAAATTGCTGGTCGTGGATAGCACCGTCGCCTTCATCGGCGGGTACAACATCGGCAGTCTCTACGCTACCGAGTGGCGCGACACCCATTTGCGTATCGACGGGCCCGGAGCCAGCCTGTTTGCGCAGGCGTTCGTGGAATTCTGGAATCGCTACGGACCGCCGAAGGATCCCATCGAGCGACGCTACCCGCATCCTTACGGATCGTCACTGTTGGTGCGCAGCAACGACGCCATGCGCTTCACGTTCCCGATTCGGGATACCTACCTCACTGGGATCGACGGCGCTGACCACAAGATTCGCTTGACGAGCGCCTACTTCATCCCAGACCACGTGGTGTTGAACGCCCTCGTGGCCGCGGCGCGGCGCGGAGTGGACGTGCAGGTCCTGGTGCCCTGGATCTCCAACCACGTGGTGGCCGACTGGGCGTCCCACGCCTACTTCACACAATGTCTCGAGGCAGGGGTACGCATCTTCGGCTACCGGGACGCCATGATCCACGCCAAGACGGCCACAGTCGACGGGCAGGTCACCACCATTGGCACCGCGAACATCGATCGACTCAGTTCGGTTGGCAATTTCGAACTCAATGCCGTCGTTGTTAGCCCGGATCTCGCGGATCAAATGGAGCGCATCTTCGAGGCAGACAAAACGAACGCATTCGAGCTCACGCTGGAGGGGTGGCAGTCACGTCCCTGGTACGTGAAGGCGAGCGAGCAGGTCATCAAGCCGCTGCGGATTGTGTTGTAGCAGTCCGCGGCCGCAGTCGATGGATATCGTGGCTATGGGGGCTTCCAGGCCATCGAATGCCGTGGTTTGCCTGGTGTCGTAGTCGTCCGCTGGTGTTCTGGTCAGGATTGCGGTCAGCAGGAGGCCCAGCGTAGGTGCGTACATGGTCGTTCGCCGAGGGCGAAGACGCGCCGTGACTTCACGCTGACGAACCGTTCGTGGCCGAACTGACAGATTAGCGGGCGATCAGCTTCCAGCGTCCCTCGGAGATGACATCGACGACGCCATCGACCACCTTGATGGCGGTCTGATCGTCAATCACGTAGGCCGGCACGGAGAGCCCGGCGGCCCACGCTTCGATCTCTTCCAGCGGGGTAGGCGGTAGGCCGTCCTCACGATCGAGGTGCGGGAACACCGAGAAATCGACCAGCCCCAGCGCCTTGTCGCTGCCGGTGAGCGGTTCACTCTCGTCGTAGGTTGCGCCCCCAAAGTCGGGAGTCGCCACCATCGCCCCTCCGCTCGTGCCAACGTAGACCATTTCGGGACGCAGCGATGGCAAGAGGTCGGCGAGTCCGGAGTGTCGCATCCAGTAGCAGAGGTACAGGGGACTGCCACCCCACACCAGCAGCGCATCGGTCTCCTGGACAGCGGGCACCCAATACTCCTGCTTAATGCTGGGCAGCGCGGTAAGCTCCAGTACGCCCAACGACTTCCACCCCAGGCCGCACATCGGGCCAAAGTTCGTGCCGCTGATGAATTGGTAGACGTGTTGCGGGCCGCCGGGGAAGGGCTGCACCCCGGTGGGGATGCAGAGGGCATTGGACTCGGCGATTGGCTTGCCGAGCAGCTCGACCAGCGCGTTTTGGATGCTCGCGTTCCTGATGCCCGAGGACGTGAGTAAATACTTCATGCTGCCCTCTCCTCCTGGCGACACTCCTGTGCGGCGATGCTCAGGCGACGCGGTTCCCACCGATCCAACAGAGGATGTGGCTGCCTGCTCATCTCCACGGAGTGTAGCACATGTGTTCTACATGACGCTATGTCCTTATCTGAAGGTAGGGGCCAGCGCGCCGAGGAGGCGAGGTTACGGAATTTGCGCAGCGAAAAACCAGCACATTCCCGGGCCTGTCGAATAGTCGTGTCGAGGGTACTGGGTGCCAGGTATTCAGCCGTAGCCGCTCCTTTGCTTACCGTACCCAGTGTAGTAAAGCCGTCACGGCGCTGTGACAGTGGAATCTACAAGGCGGCAGTGGATAAGGAGTTGGTTGCCGAGGTGGTGTGCGATGCGTCACAAACTGTTGAGGGCCGAATCTCAAGAAGTGAAATGCCCTGGGTGTTGGGGTATGGCCACGTGCCCATGTGCCCACGTGCAGCGCGATAGCGTATCCTCGACACCGCTCGGTGGGCGGAGCCTCACTGGTGAACCGTGCGATAGCTGTTCCTCATGGAGTTGCTGGGTATCCTGAGCTCTCCGATCGCGGCGGTCCCCATTGCGCGAGCAGCCCGCGGATCGTGGTGAGCATATCGAAGCGAAACGGGACACGCCACTCGCCGCCATAGCGGTGGGGCAGGGCGAGCGGGGTCAGGGCAAAGCCAACCTGCTGGAGCAGCGTAAGAATCTGCTCAGTCGCGGTGGCCGCGAGTTCGTGATAGCCGCGCGTGCGCAGCTCCAGCCAGGCCTGTGCCGCGAGCGCCATGAGCAGCCGATGACTGGAGCCGCGATAGCTGTCACGGACGGCAATGCGGCTCGCATCCACCACCCGCCCGCGGGGGGAGATGCGGAGCCTATAGACCGCTTCGGTGGGCAGCAGGCACCCCGCCTGTGGAAAGACCAGTCGGATGGTCCCGGCCAGGGTGTCACCATCCCAAAGCCCGAGGTGCAGCGCCTCGTCGTCGAAGGCATCGCGGTCGTGCCCAGCGGCCAACACCTGCTCATCTGCCCAGCCTTGCTCAACCGTCACCGCGTAACGCAGCTGAAAGACGGCCTCACGCGCGGAAACAGTGGCCGCGGGGCGTATCTGGAGCGGCTCAATGCTGTGGATGAGCTGCCGGGCCAGGTCATCTCCCGCACGATAGAGTGCCTCATGCCCCGCTTGACGCACCATGATCTCCGACGCCTCCCCCTGCGATCGCCGCCAAGACGCCCAGGAATGGGGTCACCGTGCGCTCACCGTACCGACGACCCGCCCTTCTGGGCCAGGCGCCAGAGCTCCAGCCCCATCCAGGCGTACCAGATGGTGGCGAGCACTACACCGACCGTCGCCACCAGGCCGTTGAGCAGCGAGCTATTCGCCTGAATCACGCCGATGGGGGTGAGGCAGTAGAGCACGCCTACCACGAGACCAAGGTAGGCGAGCAGCAGAGTTTGCTTACGCTGCAGCGCCAGGACGCTCACCACGATGATCCACACCCCCACGGCGGCGAACTGCCAGAAGCCCTGGGGATCGAGGCGAACTGCGCCAAGTGGCCAGCAGGGCGGCCTTGGTAGCAGAATCCCCTGCGACATAGGCATCGGCGATCTTGGGGAGGCGCGCGATCGAGAGGAAGTATCCCGCGGCGGAGAAGGCGTAGCCCACCGTGGCCAGGGTTGCCAGCCAGCGGAGCCAGCCATTGGAAGCGACTCCGTCTGCGCGGAGACGGCCGGGACCACCCCGATCCCTACGACCCCCACCAGCGCCAGCAAGGTGAACTCCAGCGGCAGCAAACCAGGATCGTGATGATAGGCGGGGAGGACCGTCGCGCCCGGCACGCCGACGCGTAAGGCAGCGGGCAGCAGGAGGTAAACGAGAGAGGCTAGCGCCTGTAACACCGCGAGCGCCCACGCACAGATGGCCCCAACCCCAGCGGTCGAGCGCCACACGGACCATGGATGACCCAGCATCGGGTGACCTCCTGACGTGCCGCGATGCACCACCAATCAAGGGTTCGTGGGGCCATTGTAGCTTGTCCTGGCGGCGCAGGCAACGGGGCTCTCTGGCAGGCCCAGGTCATTCCATTAGTGACAACGGTTAGCAGGATGAGAGCATGGAATAGCCAACGATCGGGCAGGGCTAGTAGCGTGTGCGGGTGCCCTACCCGCGCTCGCCGCACGGCGGGGATGCGCAAGGGGCCGATCTGGCTGCTGCGCCAAGCGAGGTCCTCAAACCTCGCTGCGCAACTGCGCCGCCGGGAGTTACAGCGCACCATTCCTGACCTCTGTGGTGGGAAGGTCGATGCCGCCTCGCCCAGTTGCAGGTCCTGCGTTTGGCGACAGCAGACAGCGCTCCCATTGTGAACTCGAAGCAAACAGCCGCCTATCTGGACGGCCAGCGGCTTTCCCGTGGGCAGCGACTTCATTGAGCACGCGGTCGCTCTGGTGATCAACTGGCGCTTCAAGGCCAAGACTTGCGCCTTACGGCGCACCAACGCGCCGGCAGTGGTGGCTCTGCGCGCACACACCCGCACTGCCAGTTCGTGGTAGAACCTCGCAGCGGCGCGCCACCTTGCCACGTCGTACGATGTCGCGCATACTGCTCGATACCATTCGTGATGCGTGGCGACGACGGTGACCAGAAGATCTGGAGGCATGGTGGCATGACGATGGACTCTGACTTGGCGGCTGGCTCGATCTTCCGTCCCGGGCTGTTCGCGAGCAAGCGTGTGATCGTCAGTGGCGGCGGCACCGGCATCGGCCCGCGCCACCGCGCGCGAACTGGCCAGCCTCGGCGCTCTCGTGGTGCTCTGTTCGCGGGCACCAGAGCACCTGGACCCCACCGTCCAAGAAATCGTCGCCTCAGGCGGCCACGCCGAAGGGATCGTGTGCAACATCCGTGATCCGCAGGCGGTGACGGCGCTCTTTGACGAGGTGATCGAGCGCCACGGCGGCGTCGATGCGCTGGTCAACAATGCGGGCGGCCAGTTCATGAGCCCCGCTGAGGCGATCTCGCCCAAGGGCTGGCACGCGGTGATAGAGACCAACCTAACCGGCACATTCTATATGTGCCAGGCCGCCTACGCCCACGGGATGAGAGAGCACGGCGGCGCCATCGTCAACATCGTCGTCGAAAACTCGCACGGCTTCCCCTTGGTATCGCACAGTGGCGCCGCGCGCGCGGGTGTGGTCAATTTGACCAAGACGCTGGCACTCGAATGGGCGCAACATGGCATTCGCATCAACTCTGTCGCGCCCGGCATCATCGACTCCAGTGGCCTCAAGCACTACCCAATGGGTGTGACCGAGCATCTGCAACGAGTGGGGCGCGAAGTGCCTGCGGGCCGCATGGGAACCGAGAGCGAGATCGCCGCCGCCGTGATCTATCTGCTCTCTCCCGCGGCGGCCTTCATTACGGGCACCACTCTGCATGTCGACGGCGGGGGCTCACTCTATCGGCTGCAGGGCTATGTCATCCCCGAGCACGATCCGTGGAAAGCACACCACGCATTCGCCGCTGATGAGGGACTTGGCGCAAACGAGTAACCTTGATTCACCATCCGGCCGCTGTCGACACTAATCAACTGCGTCGAGGTCACGGAAGATTGCGCCGCCACCACCCACGTCGTTTGCGCAGCGGATCACGCGATCACGGTTCCGCTGCAAAGAGTTCATACGAGTCGTCAACAGGTAGGCGCCGTCTCCTGCCTGTTGAGCCAGGCGACGCGGTTCCCACCGATCCAACAGAGGATGTGGCTGCCTGCTCATCTCCACGGAGTGTAGCACATGTGTTCTACGTGACGCTATGTCCTTATCTCAAGGTAGGGGCCAGCGCGCCGAGGAGGCGAGTGCCGCTGGTTCGCGTTGCCGGTACCTCCGCCACAGGATGACGCGACCGCATGCCGCGCGCTCTCAGCGCCGCGTCGGGTGTCGGTACGTTGGATCATGCCCCGAATCAAGCCCCAGAGCACGGCCATGTAACCGAATGTCGAATTGCTGAGTGCCAGGGGCAGCATACCCAAGCCCCCGCGGTAGGTTGGCCTGAAGATCCGTCATCGGGCACGGCCGCACGACATACATGGCCGCCTCGCTCGAAGGGAGCCGCGCATGAGCAAAAGCGCCACCGCGCCTTCCGATGCCCGCGGGAAGGCTCGTAATCCCATACTCGCCGTTATTGGCCTGGCGGTCTTCGCCTTCCTTCTCACCGCCGTGACGGGCGGTATTTGGACGGCGCTCCTTGCCGCCAACCTCTCCACCAGCCCCGCCGTCCCGTGGGCAGTCGTCGCCATGGCACTCTTGCTCTGGGGGTTGTGGCGCTACCTCGCCGGGGCCGGGTGGCCGCGCTCGACCTCCGCGGCCCGCAAGCGGTCGCTGCACGCCGCGCCAGTGCCGGCGGGCGTCTTTGTGTGGGCCTTGGCCGCGGGGCTGCTCGCGATCGTCGCGCTGGCCGGTCTGTGGATCGTGCTCTTCCAGGTTGCCGGGATCACCCCGCGCGCGCTGCCGGACTACGCCGCCTACCCGCCGCTCACCGTGGCGCTGGCGCTGGCAATGGCTTCGCTGGTCAACGCGGTGGTCGAGGAGGCCGCCTTCCGCGGCTACCTCCAGGGCTATTTGCAAGGGGCCGTCGGCGGCGTGGGTGGCATCGCCCTCACCGCGCTGGTGATGGCGCCGGAGCACGCCCTCACGCAGGGCTTCGTCTGGCCAACGCTCGCCTTCTACCTCGCCGTAGACGCGATGCTCGGGCTGACCGCCTGGCTGTGCGGCTCCATCTTGCCAGGCATCGCCACGCACGCCCTCGGGCTCCTGGCCTTCTTCACGCTCGTCTGGCCCGGCGACCGCATTCGGCAACTCGTCGGGGCGGGCGACGCAGGGAGCTGGCTGGGGATCCACGCGGCGCAGGCGGGCATCTTCGCAATGCTCGCGGCGCTCGCCTTCTGGCAGCTCGCCCGCCAGGTCTCTGTCCGCACTAGCGATTAGGCGAGTTTGGGCTGAGTTTGCCTGCGATTGTACGCACCTTTTTCGTCAAGAAGGACCTGACGCAGCCGTTTCTGGCCCACAGCAACAGGTTTCGCTCATGGGTCTGACCTCTACTACGGCATACACCCTGCGGATAGTCACATTGCGATAGGTTTCATGACCTGTCTTGCTCTTCTCCCGTGCTATTCGCCCGCCACTGCTGAGGTCGTCTTGGAACTATGGACCTGACACAGCTTTTCAAGAATCTAACTGGCCAACTCGCCAACTGGGTGGAGATTGTCGCAGCGCTGATCATCGCCTTTGCCGTAATCGAGGCTACCTTTCGCACCGTGCGGGTCTTCGTGACGCCGCATCCGCCACCGTGGGCAAAGGAGCAGTTGCGGCTTCGCCTGGGACGTTGGCTTGCGGTGGCCTTGGAATTCGAACTGGCGGCGGATATTTTACGCACGGCCATCGCACCGACCTGGCAGGAGATTGGGCTGCTCGCCGCCATCGCCGGCATTCGGACCGCCCTCAACTACTTCCTGCAGCAAGAGATTGATCGCGCAGCTGCCCGCGCCCCGAGCGCATCAATCCAGGACGGGCCCTCTCGACATGCAAGTCCGCCGTCAGCGACAGGAAGTGCCTTGGGTCGACCGATCAACGTCTCGCGTTCTGGCGACACACGCGACAAGGTAGCGGGAGTGAGCGGCGCCGATGCAACTCCCTGACGCACTGCATCTCGAGTCCTGGGCGGCGGCGATCGAGATGCTCGGCGCGCTCATCATCGTTGGTTACGTTGCGGCGGCGTTGTTTACACTCCTGCGCACGCGCGACCTTGAACAGGCGCGACTACTCGTGGCGGACGGTGCCATCACGGGCCTCAGCTTTAAGCTCGCGGGGACGCTGCTCAAGACGATCTCGCTCACTACCTGGAGCCAGGTCGGCCTGTTCATTATTATCTTCATCTTGCGCACCGCTCTCAAGCGCGTCTTCACGTGGGAGGCGGCAAGGATTCGCGCGAGGAGGAGCTGACCAAAGGGCGCCGCAGCACCGTCGAGGTGATCGCCTTCACCCAGGAGCGGGCGGCATGTTTCTGGACGCCACCGTAGGCGACCGTTTCAAAGTGTAGATGAGGTGTCAGAACATGCCGACATCTCCATCACGCTCCGGGTTTACGCGCACGTCACGCCGCACATGCAAGACGCGGCAGTCCAGGTCATGGAGAACATCTTCGGCAACAAGAGCGCATAACACTCACCAACGAGGCAGCTCGGTTTAGTCTGAAATCACTGTCACGGCTGGGACAGGTGGCCGCGCAATCGCTCCTTCAAGCGCTCAACGAACTCCTCGAAGGTCAGGGAGCGAGCGACTACCTGCTCCAGCCACGCGCCCATTTGCGGGTCGTTCAAGCTCGCGTCGAGGGAGAGATACCTGTTGGCAAGCAGGAAGGTCATGCCTGCCACGTAGCCCGTGCGCTTGTTGCCATCCACGAAAGGGTGGTTGAGGGCGATGCCCACCATGTAGAGCGCCGCTTGCGTAAGGATGTCGGCACCCTCATAGTACGCCCCATTCTGGGGTCGCTGGACCGCGCTCTCCAGCAGCCCACGTTCGCGGAGCAGCGCCGAGGGCTGCCCTGCCCGGCGCAATATCTCACGATTGAATGCCACCACCTCGCCTGCGGTGAGGTAGATGATAGCGCGTGGTCCCGCCATCGGCGCTTACACCCCAACCCTACTTGTCGCGCAGGTAGTCGAGCACAGCATCGGAGTGTTCCATCACTTCCGCGAAAGCGGCCATGACGTCGGGGCGCACTTCGTCGGACGTAACGGACGGCTGCTGCAATACCAGTTGTATAGCTGCCGCCATGCGATCCTGCTCCTCCGGCGGTAGGGCAGTCACCGCATCGATCACTCGCTGCATGTTCTCGGTCACCATAGCATCCTCCCGCGTGAACGCTTCAGTATAGCATCGGTAGTGAGACCCCGAGAACTGCTGTCAATCCAACCAAACGGAACGCCCAGTCCCGATGAATTCAGGGCTGGGCGGGTGGAGATGGGGGAGAGTCGAACTCCCCGTCCAAACAAGCGACGAAATCGATATGCTACAAGCTTATCCGATGCTTTGTGACGCGCGAGAAGCCCGCATCGGCACGGTCATCTCACGCCTGTTCACTGGCTCTTATCGACGCTTAGCGAACGATCTGCGCCGACCAGCCCAACTGTATGACACCCGTGACCCGGCCCATTGGGCGGAAGCCGGACGGATGCGCCTCACTGGTGTTTAGGCAGCGAGAGCGAGAGCGGGCTGCTTGTTGGCAGCTGTTTTTTTGCCGGTTGTTTTACGAGATGTGCTTACCGGCACCTCGGCTTGCAAACGATTCCTTCTCCTGCCTGTCGAAACCCGACATCCCCGTGACGCTTTCGCGTCTCTCCAGTATATCACCACGAGGCCCAACGCCGTCGATCATTGGGACGAAAAGCATCCTAGCCGCGCGTGCGCTGCTTGAAGACGCGCGCAATCTCGCGCTGCGCGTCGCGCTCGCGGATCGCGTCACGCTTGTCGTAGAGCTTCTTGCCGCGGGCGAGGCCGAGCTCGACCTTGACACGGTTCTCCTTGAAGTAGAGCTTTAGCGGCACCAATGTTTGTCCTTTCGCCTGCACACGACCGATCAGGCGCGCGATCTCGCGGCGGTGGAGCAGCAGCTTGCGGGGGCGTATCGGTTCGTGATTCATGTAGGTACCTTGCTCGTACTCGGCGATATGGGCGCCGTCGAGCCACACCTCACCATCCTTGATGTGCGCGTACGCACCGCGTAGGTTGACGTGGCCGGAGCGGACGGATTTGACCTCTGTGCCGCGCAAGACAACACCGGCTTCGATCGTCTCGTCCACGAAATAGTCGTGGTACGCCTGTCGATTGACCGTGACGACGTGGTCGCGCTCAGGCATGCGGGTTCTCCTCCGCGCTATCTCGCTCGAATCACGCCGCAGCGTATGTCGCTGCCGCACAAGCCGCTTCGCGCTATAACATAGCATGAACTGCTCTGCATTCGCGCGATGGGCGGACCTGGAGATTGGAGATGTCGTGAGGTGCGACATGTACGCTAGCATAGACTTTACTATTGCAAAAGATGACGCAAACACTCTACAAGTTGGAAAGGCGTCCCGATTAGCCGTAGCGCAGAGCGGCGTCGGGACACTTCTTTGTCACGGCCATCTCAAGAAGCGGTGAGGCGAAGATGTTCGAACGGTTCGGGCTGGCCGTGGTCCGCCGCCGCTGGCTTGTCATCGTCGTCTGGGGCGTCTGCGTGCTGGCCGCGCTTCCCTTTGCGCCGCGCGTCGCGGAGGCGCTCTCGCCTGGCGGCTTTACCTCGCCAGACATGCAGTCACAACAAGCGATTGACGCGCTACAGACCGGACTGCACACGACGTTTACGGCGGTGCAGGTGATCTACTCGAGCGACAGCCTCAGCGCCGACGATCCACGCTTTGCCGAGCAGGCAACAAACGCAGTCGCGCGACTGCAAAAGGCTCCCGAGGTGTCTCGCATCGTGCCGTATTCGTTGAATCCTGGCGCAATCTCGCGAGACCGGCACGCCGCGTACACACTGGTCTTCCTCACCTCCGACGCCGACACGGCTCCTGGACAGCTCGCTTCCCTGGAGTCGCGCATCGTCGCGCAGCCCGATCTACGCATCACCATTGGCGGGGGACCGATCTTTTATGCCGACATTCAGACGGTCAGCGAAGAGGACCTGCGCCGCGCGGAGCTCATCGCCTTTCCCTTCGCACTGCTCGCGCTGCTGATCGTCTTCCGCACGTTCGTCGCCGCCGCGCTGCCAGTGCTCGTCGGCGGGTGTAGCGTCACGCTCTCGTTGGCACTGCTCTACGGGCTGGCGCGCATCTCCAGCGTTTCGGTCTTCGCCCTGAATATCACGACACTCTTCGGCCTCGGCCTCGGCGTGGACTATTCGCTCTTTGTGGTCAGTCGCTTCCGCGAAGAACTGCGCCGCGGCGCTTCGGCAGAGCAGGCGGTGGGCGCGACGATGGCGACCGCGGGTCGCGCCGTCTTTTTCTCCGGTTTAGCGGTCTCGATTGGCCTCGCCGGATTGATCCTCTTTCCGCTCTCGATGCTGCGGTCCGTGGGTATGGGCGGCATGCTCACGGTGATGCTTTCGATCCTCGCGGCAGTCACGCTGCTGCCGGCGGTGCTGAGCCTTCTCGGCGAGCGCGTCAATGCGCTGCCGGTGCGTCTGGGACGCCGTCGCGAAGTCACGATCAGTGGCTCTGCCGCGGTCGAACAGGGATTTTGGCATCGGCTGGCGACCGCGGTGATGCGACATCCCATCGCGACACTCGTGCCCGTCCTCTGTCTCTTGCTGTTGTTGGGAGCGCCATTCCTGAGCGTCCGCCTTGCAGCGCCAGACGCGTCGATCCTGCCGGCCTCGGTGAAATCGCGCCAGGCGTATGACCTCTTGGCGTCGCGCTTCGATCAGAGTGCACTCTCGCCGATTATTCTCGCCGTGCGAACGCCGGGTAGCCCGCTGACCCCTGCTAACCTCACAGCGCTCGACACCTACGTGCGCTCGCTGGAGGCCGATCCGCGCGTCGCGGGTGTGTCGAGCATCGTCTCACTCGACCCACGCCTTACCCTGGATCAGTACAAGCTGATGTACAGCGATCCGACGCACATTGCCGATCCATACATTTCGCAGGTGCTCGCGGGGTATGCCGGCAATTCGATTACGATGGTGCAGGTGAGCAGCAAATACGGCATGCTCGATCCCCGGTCAGAGGCGTTGGTTCAAGCAATACGCGCCACACCGCCGCCTGGAGGACTGAGCGCGTTGACAGACGGCGGCACCGGCGGAGTCATCGATTACGTTAACACGCTCTATGGCGCGTTCCCCGTCGCGCTGTTGCTGGTGGCACTGGTCACCTACATCGTGCTGATGCTGCAGTTCCGCTCGCTCGTGCTGCCGCTGAAGGCCATCGTGATGAACGCGCTCTCGATAATGGCGAGCTACGGCGCACTGGTCTTCATCTTCCAGCAGGGCCACCTCAGCGGCTTGCTGAACTTCACGCCGCTCGGCTACGTTGAGGCGTCGGGGCCAATTCTGATGTTTTGTGCGCTCTTCGGCCTCTCGATGGACTACGAGGTCTTCCTCCTCTCACGTATCCGCGAGGCCTATGAGCAAACCGGCAACAACACCTTGAGTGTCGCCATGGGGCTCGAGCGCAGCGGCGGCATCATCACTAGCGCCGCGGCGATCGTGATCCTCGTCAGCCTGTCATTCGCCTCGGCGGATATTGTCATCGTCAAGGCGCTGGGCGTTGGCATGGCGCTCGCCGTGCTGGTGGACGCCACACTCGTTCGCGGCCTGCTCGTTCCGGCGACTATGCGGCTGCTGGGCGATCTCAACTGGTGGTGGCCCGCCTGGCTCGGACGCTTCCTCCCGGGCACCGCACGACCCGCGCGTGCGCTCGCAATTGGTCAGCCCGACCTATCCGCGAGCGACGTGCCCACGAGCGACGGAATTGCGCCGTCCGGCCGGTAAGAGGGGGTTCGCGTGCGACAAGCCTTGCAAACCTACTTGGCGCTTTGCTCGCGCCATTTGGGCGCGAAGCGGGCACTAGTGTTCGTCCTGTTCGCGGCGCTGTTGAGCGGCTGTGGAGTGCCGGGCACCATCGCGTCGGGTGGCTCCTTGCCAACCGCCGCGCCGCGCGCTACGCCCGCTCCCTTGCCACCCGTGACGTTTCCGCAGGACGAAGCGCCACATCATGACCTCACGGAGTGGTGGTACTACACCGGCCACCTGTTTGCGCGGGCCGCAACGGGCGCTACGCGAGAATACGGCTTCGAGCTGGTTTTCTTCCAGACACTGCGCGGCAACCTCACTCCGTACTACGCCGCCCACTTCGCCATCAGCGACATTGCGCGCGACCAGTTCAGCTTCGACCAGCGCGAGGGATTTGAGTCCGCCTCGGTGATACCCGCGCCCGAATCAACCGCCGGATTCTCGCTGAAGCTCGACGACTGGACGGCAACGGGGTTGAACGGTCACGATCACCTGCATGCGAACATGACCAACTATGCGTTGGACGCGACGCTGAGCGCATCGAAGCCGGCGGTTCTCCACGGCGGCAACGGCATAATTTCCTACGGGGACGCTGGGTTCTCGTATTACTACTCGCGTACGCGTATGGCGCTAGCGGGGACGCTCACGGATCATGGCATGTCGCTTGCCGTGACAGGCGTGGCGTGGATGGATCATCAGTGGGGTAATTTCGTTTCGCTCGCCGGCTCCGGCTGGGACTGGTATAGCATTCAACTCACCAACGACACCGAATACATGCTGTACGTGATCCGCGACGCGCAGAAGCGGCCACTGGCGACGTTCGGCACCTACGTGCCCGCGGATGGCAATGCGGTCGAGATTCCGCCCAGCGCCATATCCAGCCAGCCCGCCAGTACATGGATAAGCCCGGTCACGCACGGCGTCTACCCCTCAGGCTGGGCCGTCACCGTGGCCTCGCAACATGCCGCCCTACGCCTCACCCCCCTCTTGCTCGACCAGGAACTCGTTACGGCACAGTCGACCGGCGTGGCCTACTGGGAGGGCGCAGTCTCGGTCGCCGGCAGCGTCAATGGCGAGGGCGTGAGCGGCCAGGGCTACGTTGAACTGACCGGGTACGCATCGTTGCCTTCCTCCTCGGTCGCCGCCGTGCCGTAATGTCCTCGCGAGCGACGATGCGGAGGCCGCTTCTGCGCCATGGCGCGAACAATAGGATCAAATTCGCAGCTTGGTTTGCTTACGGCGCCATGGGCGTTGTTGTGCCCAGGAAAGTGTGTGATACAATAGTCCGGGCCAGTAGAGTTTTCCGCGGGTAGCGTGGTGAAGGCTGCCGCGCGTGCTCACGTTGGTGACCTTCGCTCAGCATCGAACCAATTGCCAGGTGACCCGATAGCTACCGATAAATCTCAGTGGGGGCGGAGATGGAGCAACAGGGGCGGATTCTCGACGGAAACCTGGAAACCCTTGGGCTGCAAGCAACGCTCAAGATGCTGGCGCTTAGTGGGAAAACGGGCGTCTTGCATGTTGCGTCGGGACAGGAGCGCCTCGCCGTCTTTCTAGAAGGCGGTCACATCGTCGACCTGGAAGAGCCGGGAACTGCCCCGCCGGACGTGATCGATATGTTTCGCCTGCTCGGTCGCATCTCACGCGCGCAGGCTAGTGACTTTCGGCAGGCTGTGGCGAGCAATCCCGGCGCCGCGCTCGACTACCTGCGGCATGTTGGCCTGATCTCCCCCGCAAAAATGCAAGAATTCGTCGAGTTTCGTGTGATTCAAGCGGTGAGCCGCGCGGTGCGTTGGGAACGTGGGCGCTTCGAATTCCACAGCGTCGTATCGAGCATTCACGGTCGTTCTGGCGCGGTACGTCCGCTCAACGTCGACCACATCTTGCTCGAAGCGCTGAAACTCGCCGATGAATGGAGCAGGGCGAGCACGTTGGCACTCACGCGGAACTCGGTGGCGCGCTGGATGCCAGAGTTCACCGGCGACGTAACCAAGCTCGGACTCGAAGGCGACGAAATTGGCGTGCTGTGCCTCTCGAATGGGCAGTTTCCTCTGCATGCGATCGCCTACGCGCTGTTGATTCCCGAGCCGAACGTCGCCGAGAAAGTGCAAAGACTGGTCGAACTTGGTCTGGTCGAGGTGGTTGACGCGCGGCTTGAGGCCGAACTTGAGCGCAGCCTAGTCAATCTCTTGACGCAGAGCCAGCATCAACTCACTTTGGATGGGCGTGCCACTCCAGAAGCGCGCATGGTGATGCTCGTGCGCGCTATGGGTACGTGCATCAATGGACTGCTCGCGCATCACGCCACGTATGCTCGCACCCTCCGCGGTCGGGGCGAAGTCGCCCAAGCGGAGGTCATTCGCTATCTAGACGCCTCCTTTCAACCGCTCCTTGCTACGCTTGAGCGCGAGTTCCCGCGCATGGAAGATGTGCTACGCCTCTCCGATGGCAAACTTGACTATCACGACGTCGAATCGTTGGATCGCGTCGTGCGTGGCGCGGAGTTGGGAGAGTTTTACTGGGACGCGGTGCAGATGGCGTCGCACCTGATGCGGCTGGTATTCGATCGCGTGCTCTCCGACGAGGTGGGCAAATCACGCGCGGGACGCCAATTTGAGGACTTGTGGGCGGAGTTCTTCCGCGAGATTGATGAAGAGATCGCGCGCCTCGCCCACCGCCGTGCCACTCTCAACGTGCAGGCGGAACGCGCATCCTCAAGCGGGGTCCGTGCGGTTGGCGCACCCGATGCAGCATACGCGGCGTTTCCTCTCGGGGCATCCCGAGATGCACATAGGAGGATGAGCTAAGTGGATGAACCCGTGGTGCTCGTCGTGGATGACAGCCCGACAGTGCGCAAGATTGTGCAGTTGACGCTTCAGCGTGAGCGCATCCACGTGGTGACGGCGGGCGACGGGTTGAGCGCGCTGGCCGCTGTTGCGGACGAGCAACCCGATCTCATCCTCCTCGACGTCATGCTCCCGCGCATGGATGGCTATAACATTTGCCAGGTGGTACGCAAGAACATGGCGTACCGCGATCTGCCGATTATCATGCTGAGCGGCAAAGATGGCCTCTTCGACAAGATGCGCGGCAAGCTGGCGGGATCCACGGAGTACATCACCAAACCTTTCGACTCCGCGGAACTCGTACAGGCTGTCAAGCGTCATCTGGAGTCGCCGTCCGTGCGCGAACGGGCCGCGCAGCGATCTGCGCAGCGTCAGCAACTTCGTCGAAGAATGTAGGCTTGGTGATGGTGTGCAGTACCGTCACGCGCCTGAGAAGTGGGGTCATCCGCTGGCATCTTGCCATCTGATTTGATGAACATCGCCACACATAGGGGAGTGTTACGATGCCGGCAAAAGTGCTCGTCGTAGACGATAGTTGGACCGATCTGACGTTGATCGCGACGCCATTACGCGAGGGCGGCTTCGACGTCATCACCGCGTCTGACGGAGACGAAGCGCTCGAAAAGGTGCTGCGCGAGCACCCGCAATGTGTGCTGCTCGACATCATCCTACCCAAACAGAACGGATTCCAGCTCTGCCGCAAGCTCAAGCAAATGGAGCAGAGCCGTGACATACCCGTCATCCTGATCAGTGGGAAGAACACCGCGCTCGACAAACGCTGGGGGTTGCAGCAAGGCGCGGACCTCTACATCACCAAGCCCTTTAACAAGGATGAGCTGCTCGCGAGCGTGCGAAGCCTCATCTAGCGCCGAACGGATTGCCCGAACGATTGGCGAACCTGGGCGCCGTAGGAGATGTCATGACGGAGCCACCTAATCCCTCCTCGTCGGCGAGTTCCGACGCGGATGAACGGCAGCGACAGCGGGCCTCGATGGCCGAGACGCTGCAACAGGCGCTACGCAGCATCGGCGCGAGCGGTGGCGCGGGGGCGAGCGGGCTGACGCCGGAGGCGCTGCAAGAGCTTGCGCGTCGCGCAGGCATACCAGCCACCAGCCAGGGCGAACTGGCGCGCATGATGGGTGCGGCGACTCCTGGCGAGGTCTCGAGCGTGCCGCAGCAGATTATCTTCGCGCTGCACGATCTCGAGTTCACGCTCCCCGCGGAGGTGGTCCAGGCCGTGGAGCGCGTCACAGATATCGCCGTCGTCCCGAACACCGCGCCCTGGGTGCTAGGCATCATCCATCTCCGTGGCTCAATCGTCTCGGTCGTCGACCTACGGGCGTTCTTCGGGCTTCCGGCGCAGCCGTTCACCCAGCGTTCGCGGCTCTTGGTGGCGGGCGTACGCGACATGGTGATCGGGTTGATGGTAGATGGCATCACAGAAATGCGCCCGCTCGACGAGCAATCAGTACGGACGACGGCGATACCCGATTGGGCAGCGCCCTATGCGCAGCAAGGCGTCTCAGTGGAGGGGCGGAGCGTGATCGTGCTGGATCCGGAACGGCTGCTATTTTCCGAAAAGATGCAGCACTACCGCGATGAACTAGCGTAACTGGCCACGCCATACCACCCAGGCATTACGGGGGGCATCGCGCGCGAAGTCACACGGTCACGTGATACGCTTAGTGCAGACTTTGGGGTCTATCGGTTCGCTTGGGGACACGATCCTGCGGTGGAAGAGGCGGAATTTCGGGGCGTGCCACATTCGACGGCTAGCTTACGCGCACACGAGAGAGGGTTGCTTCGCACGACGAAGCGCGAGCGATGACCTCTGGGATGGTGGGGCGACATCATGATATAGGGGAGGCCAGGCTCGGACTATGGACGGAAACTCTCGTCGCGGCGGAAATCCCGCGGCGCAAACAAGCTGGCTGCTGTTTCTCAGCCTGGTCGTGCCAGCCATCGCCGTGCTTGGTCTCGGCTTCTGGCTGATCCGCCAGACGACCAGCCTGATGCTGATACCGCCCGAAACCGAGACGCTTATGTGGGCGGCCACGTTTGCCGCCGCAATATTCTCCGTCGTGGTGGTTGCCTTCGCTTGGATGCGATCGCGCGCGGTGGTAAAGGCTCAGACGCTTGAACTGGCCGACATTTGCCGCCAAATAGCCGCGGGCGATCGGGGCTTGCGCGCCGAAGTGATCGGCGAGGACGAGTTCGCCGTACTCGCGTCTGCGGTGAACGCGCTGGCGGACGGCGGCCCGGGTGGACGAGGAGGCGGACCAGATTCGCCCGAAGCGGCGACTCTTCAGGCACAGATCGAGAAGCTGCTGCAGGAAGTCAGCGCGGTCGGCGACGGCGATCTCCGCGTGCAGGCCGAGGTGACGCCAGATACGCTCGGCGTGCTAGCCGATTCCTTCAACTACATGATTGAAGAGCTCGCCAAAGTGGTGGGGCGCGTCCAGGCCACCACCTTCCAGGTTACGAACGCGACACGGCGGCTCTTGGATCGTTCCGCCGAAGTCGCTCAGGCGTCGGGCATACAGTCGAATCAAATTTCACAGACCACGGAATCCGTCGCGCGGCTCGCCGACTTCGTGCAACTGTCGGCGCGGAACGCGGCCTCGGCAGCGGACGCGGCGCGAGAAGCGCTGCACAATGCCGACGGCGGCCAAACGGCCGTTGCCCAAACCATCGATGGCATGGCCCGCATCCGCGACAACGTGCAAGATACCGCGAAGAAGATTAAGCGACTCGGCGAGCGATCACAAGAGGTCGGCGAGATCGTCCGGCTTATCGAAGACATCGCCGATCAGACGAACCTCCTGGCGCTCAACTCCGCGATCCAGGCGGCGATGGCGGGAGAACATGGCCGCGGCTTCGCGGTCGTGGCCGATGAGATTCGGCAGCTTGCCGAACGCGTCACCGAGGCCACGAAGAAGATCGCCACGATCGTGAAGAGCATTCAAGGCGACACGTACGAGGCGCAGGTCGCTATGGAAGAGAGCACGCAGGAGGTCGTCAATAACTCGCGGCGCGCAGACGTCGCGGGCGAATCGCTGCGCAGCATCTATACGGCAGTGGACCGGCAGGCGCAGATGATCGAGGACATCGCGGCGGCCGCCCGCGAGCGTGCGACAACGTCAGAAGCTGTGGCGTCCGCGATGACGCGCATTGCGGAGATCGCCCTACAAACCAATGGCGCCACGCAAGACACCACCGCCGCAGTCAGCTACCTCGCCGAACTCGCGGAACAGTTGCGCGCTTCCGTCGCTACCTTCCGCCTACCCGATCAGGCCCCGCAAGGTCCTCCGCTGTTGCCGCAGCCCGAGGGGATGTATCCGCCGCCAATGGACCTCCCATACCTCGACGATTCGCAGTGGGGCGGCGATATGGGCCGGATTCCAGCGATTCCAGGCGCTGGCTCGAATGGCAACGCGCACGGCGGACGCATCTCCAGCGGGAACCTTTCCGGTGGCTACGACCTCGGCGGCATCGATATCGGCGCCTTTGGGGGCTACTACGATACCCAGCAGGGGAGCGCGCAGCGTCCGTTAGTGTCGTCTATCATCGAAGAGCCGCCGGAAGAACAGGGCCGCGAGGCGCCGTTCACCGGAGATCTGTACTAGATATGCGATGCCTCAGTCTGAGGGACGTCGAAATGACTCACAACTCGCTGGCGCGCACGGTCTGACGTAAAGAAAAGCGATTGGTGTGCAACCATGTCGAATAACTTTGACAAGTCGGCGATACTCGATAGCTTCCTTGATGAAGTGACGAGTTACCTGCCCGAGATCGAGGCAAATCTCGACCGACTGCAACAACGACCGGATGACGCCGAAACAATCGAAGAGACCTATCGACGCACCCACACCATCGCTGGCTCGGCTGCAATGATGGACTTCGATGCGCTAGCGCACGTAGCCCAAGGCATGGAAGACATCCTCGGCGGCGTGATCGACCGGCGGGCAACGCTCGATGCTCCGACGATAGGGCTGCTGCGTCGCTCGGCAACGCGGCTGACGCGGCTCGTCGATAACATCCGGACGGGCGCGGAGAACACGTCTATCGTGCAGGAGGACGACGCGGATCGTGCCGCGTCGCGCGGCACAGCAGCGCCCGCCACGCCGCAAACGGACTGGTCTTCCGCCTCGCCCGCGGCGCCAACGCCGAGCCAGCCGTTCAGCGCGAGCGGCTTCACCAACCCACAACCAGCGTCCGCCGCCACCCAACAAGGTCCAGCGGGGCTCCCGGACTGGCTGGCGGCCTTTGCCAACCCCACGAGTGACCTTCCGCCAGTCTCGGCAGGATTGCCGAACGGATCGAACGGCCCTCTGCCGCCGGGTGGCGCCGCGTCGCCCGGACGCATGCCCTCGAATATTGTGCCGCCATGGGATGACGCGCCGGGCGCTGAGAGTATGGACGATATTCTGCGCGCCTTCACCACGCAGGCAAATGATAGTACTCCAGAGCTGGGCGGCGGAGGGCGCTGGGCCAGTGGGCCGCTTCCGCCGCTCTCGCAGCCGATTGGCCCCACCGGGCCAATGCCGCGCGTGGGCTGGTCTGCCATGCCACCTTCGCGTCCCGATCTCACTCAGATGGGAACCAGCGCCCTGCCCGCTGTGGGCACGCCGGCAGGGTTGCCGCCCGGCTCGCGTGGCGATCTCTCGTCGCACGCAGCAACTGGCAGTGTGGGGAACCAGGACGTGTTTGCGGACCTCCGCGCGGACGAAGAGTCGGTGCGGCGGCAGGTCGGCTCGCTGCAAGCGGTGATCGCGGAGTTGCGCGCCGCCACGCAGAGTATGGAAGACGAGCGCTCCGAACTGCGCGGATTCTTAGACGGTTCCCGCGACGCCCTTGAGCGGCTTGAAGACTGGGCCGGCCAACAGATGGGGCTGGATCTGCGGCAAAGCCCGGAATCGGTCCGTCGCTACCTACCCCTTTCGGTCATTTGGGTGACCACCACTCGCCTCAAGAGACTGGTGGGTCTGCTCACCACCTCGGGACGGAACCTCACCGCGACGCAGGAACAAATCGAAGAGACCCTCAATGACCTGCGTGGCGCGATCGACGGCGCGGGCACCATCTACCGTTCGATAGCGTCTGTAGGCAACGCGCCGGATCGCGGATTCCAGGCGACGGTTGCCCAAATCTCATGGGCGCCCACGGCGCCGCCGACAACCCCGGATCAGGCGCCAACGTGGTCAGGTGGCAGCGCATCACAACCGGCGACCGACGCAATTTCCCCCGGCGCGCGTGCCGAGATCGAACGCGAGCTCCGCGAGCAGTTGCGTCGCGAACTCGAAGATGAGGTGCGCACCGAGGTTGCCGCCGAAGTGCGTGGCGAAGAAGAACAACGCATCCGCCAGGAACTGCAGATCCAGGTGCGGCGACAGTTGCTGGCCGAACTCACGCCCAGTCTGGGCGCAGCGGCCAATCCAACTGGAGAGTTAGGCTTCTCGAAAGCACCGGCTCTGCCATTTATGGGTGAGCGGGTGGCGGCACCGGTGCAGGTCACCAACGAGCTTTCGCCGGAGGCGCTTGAGGTCTTCCGTGAGGAGGCTCAAGAGCACCTGCTGACGATCACCACCGGCATCGCCGGCCTCGAGGTGAACCCCAGCGACGCCAGCGCCCTGCAATCGGTACGCCGCGCGACCCATACCCTCAAAGGCGCGGCGGGGATGATGGGCTTCAGCGCCATTCAGCAGCTTGCCCACGCCTCGGAGGACCTGCTCGACAGACTCGTCGAAGGCAGTATCGCGCTGACGCCAGACCTCGTCGGCTTACTGCTCGACACCGCCGATACGCTCGATCAGCTCGCTCGCGGCCTGCTCTCGGGAGACATCGATCAGCAGCAAGCGCAGCAGACACTCATCGACCGCTTCGCGCGGGCCACGGGCAAGACCATCGCGCCCGCCGCCTCGCCCTCCGCGTCGACGCAACAGCGCGGAGATGCCATCGCGGTCACCACGGCTGACGATGAAGATCAGGGCGGCAACCAGCCCGGCGCGTCGGAGAAGTCTGACCTGAGCGTACGCTTGCAGCTCAGTAAGCTGGACGATCTGGTCAACCTCTTCGGCGAACTGCTGGTGAATCGCTCGGTCCTTGAGGAGCGCATCGAGCGTCTCGGTCGTATGGTGAGCGATTCCGCCGTCGTCGGCGAGCACCTTCGTGATGTGGGCGCACAACTTGAGACCCGTTTCGAGGCCGCGACACTGCCCAGCGGGCGCGCGGGGCAGAATGGCACGGCGAACCGCAACGGCGCTCCAGGTTGGGCGGCGAACGGCGCTGGCCCGAATGGTGGGCGCCCCGAACAGAACGGCGCGAACCACGACTTCGACGAACTCGAAATGGATCGCTACACCGAGTTCCACCGGCTCTCGCGGGGTCTCGGCGAAGGTGTGGCGGACATTGTGACGCTGTCGCACGAGATGGAATCGCTCATCCGCGAGGTGCTGGCGTCGTTCAGCCGGGAGAACCGCCTGAGTTCCGACTTCCAGGACCGCCTGCTCCGCGCGCGGCTCGTGCCGCTGCAATCGCTTATGCCTCGCCTTTACCGCGCGGCGCGCACGTCGGCGGCACACGAAGGCAAGGAGATCGAGTTCTTCACCGAGGGCGCCGACATCGAAGTTGACCGCAAAGTCTTCGAGGATGTCAGCGGCCCGCTCGTGCATATGGTGCGCAACGCCGTCAACCATGCCATCGAACGGCCAGAGGTGCGCGAGCGGGCGGGGAAGCGCCGCACGGGCAGCATTACTGTCTCGACCTCATACGAGGGCAATCTGGTGGTGATCGCCGTGCGCGATGACGGCGCCGGGATTGACCCGGAGAGCGTGCGGCAGAAGGCGATTGCCCGCGGCTGGATCGATAGCTACACGCCGCTGCCAGAGAAGGATGCCTACAACCTGATCTTCCGGCAGGGCTTTAGCACGGCGAGCAGCGTCACCGAAGAAAGTGGTCGCGGCGTCGGGCTCGATGTGGTGCGCGACGCCGTCACGCGCCTACGCGGGACGATTGAGGTCGAATCGAAGGTGGGCCAGGGCACCACCTTCACTATGAAGTTCCCCATCAGCCTACAGATCGCCCGCGCGGTGCTGCTGAAGGTGGGCAGCTCGACGTACGCCATCCCGATGGCCGTCGTCGAACAGATCGGGCGACTCGACTACTACACGCGTAGCTCCACCGATGCGCTGACGATTGAAATGCACGGCGAGCGCTATAGGCTTGCCCATCTGGGGCAGTATCTCCACGTTCCCTATGCGCCGGTGGAGGAGCGCGCCTCGGTGCTTCTGGTGAACGCGGGCAAGCGTCGGGTGGCGCTGCTGGTGGATGGCATTGTCGCGCAGCAGGAGATCGTCTCTAAGCCGCTTGGCCCCCACCTGCGCGACGTGCGTGGTGTGGCGGGCGCCGCCGTGCTGGGCAACGGTCAGGTCGTTGTCATCGTCGAACTGCTCGAACTGCTTGCCGACGAGCCGCGCGGCGTGCTGGTGTTGCCGACGCCTGGGGTGCGACAACCGGCCCCCGGCGCTACCTCGCAGCCTGGCGCACCCGCGGCGCGGATTCCCACGGTTGCCGCTGCCAGTCCGTCCTCGCCCGCGGCGAGTTACCCTGCTGGCGTGCCGTCGACTCCGTCACTGCCAACGGCGAGCGTCGAAGCACCTGGAACGCGGGGCGGATTCGTCGTCACGCGCTCGCCACAGGACGCGAGCGGGCTGCACATGGTGACGCAGCCACCAGTGGTGCGGACGGGGCACGTCCTCGTTGTGGACGACAGCCCCAGTGTGCGCCGTGTTGTCAGCGGCATGCTCAAGTCGCACGGCTGGGAAGTGCAGACGGCGCGCGATGGCGTTGAAGCGCTTGAAGCTATCGCGCGGCAGGCGCCAGTCGCCGTGCTGCTTGACATTGAAATGCCGCGGATGGATGGCTATGAATTGATGGCTACTATCCGCAGCCAACCACAGTATCGTCACCTCCCGCTGATCGTGCTCACCTCGCGATCAGCGGCGAAGCATCAGCAGCGCGCGAGCCAGCTTGGCGCCGACGATTACGTCGTCAAGCCGTATCAGGACGACGAATTGTTGGCGAAGATAGACGCGCTGATCCGGTCGAAGAGCGCAAGCTAGCACGTTGTGGCCCTGCGCAAAGGGATGTGATTCTAGCATGAACATGGGGCGCGAGCGGGGCATTCTCCGCTGGGACGCGCACGCCGCGATTCTCAGGCTGCGGCTGGAGCGATCCGAACGGCAACTGGCGGCTCTCGGCGAGCCCGCTGGCGGCCGCGACCGCGAGCGGCTGACCCGGCTTACGCATGAGGTCGAGCAGCTTCGCACGCAATTGCGCGCGATTGGCCCTTCGCCGCGCGCCAAAATGGGCTAACACGGCGGGATTGGGCGTCGCGGCAGTCAGCCGAGTCGCCGCGAACCCGCCATGGGCGTCATCCCCCGACACGCCGGGCAACCTCGGCACCCATTTCGGCGGTGCTCAGCAGTTGCCCACGTGGCGTGGCGATGTCGGCAGTGCGATAACCCGCTCGCACCGTGTTACGTACCGCGCGTTCGATGGCCGCTGCTTCGCGCTTCAAGCCGCACGAGTGACGCAGCAGCAGGGCCGCGCTGAGAATCGCCGCGAGCGGGTTGGCTTTGCCTTGGCCGGTGATGTCGGGCGCGGTGCCGTGGATCGGCTCGTAGAGGCCAAATTGACCGTGTGCCGTGCGCTTTGTGCCGAGGCTGGCGGACGGCAACATGCCCATGGAGCCTGCCAACATTGAAGCTTCGTCCGTCAGAATGTCGCCAAACATGTTCTCGGTGACGATCACGTCGAAGTCGTTTGGCTGACGGATGAGGCTCATCGCGCAGGAATCCACCAGCATGTGGCGGAGCGTCACGTCGGGGTATGCGGCCGCGACCTCTTGGGCGAGCTCGCGCCAGAGCCGCGAGCAACTTAGCACGTTGGCTTTATCCACCGAGGTGACGTGCTTGCGTCTGCTGCGCGCAACCTCGAAGGCGAAGCGCAGAATGCGGATGATCTCGCCCTCGCTGTACGCCATCGTATCTACTGCGGCGCGCTCTACGCCGTCTCGCCGTATCTCGCTCGGTTTGCCGTAGTACAGGCCGCCGGTAAGCTCACGCACGACGATGAGGTCGACCCCTCGGAGCGCCGCGCGTTTGATGGTGGATGATCCAGCAAGCGCCGGCAACGGGCGAACGGGGCGCACGTTAGCGAAGAGCTCAAATTGCTTGCGGAGCTTGAAGAGCGCGTACTCCGGCTGCTCTTTGGCATCGGGGCGCCCGACGCCAGCACCGCCGACGGCGCCAAAGAGGATCGCGTCGCTCTCGTCGCAGAGCGCCAGGGTGGCAGCACTGATCGATGTGCCTTCGCGCTGGATCGCCGCCTGCCCTACCAGCGCCTCGCGCAGGTCAAAGCGATGGCCGAAGCGCTGGCCAATCGCGCGAAGCACTTCGCACGCCTCGCGCGTCACCTCGGGGCCGATGCCGTCTCCGCCCAGAACAGCGATCCGATAGGCACCCACAACACAGCCTCCTCTTCGAGAGCGACGCTCGCCCACGTTGCTGGCGCAGCACATTCTGTGGAGTATACGGCGGCGATCCTCAGCGCGATCAACTGGTAGGGCGGGTGTCTGGTTGGCCCGCGCGACCCGCGAAACGAGATCCCTGCCCGCAAGAAAGCTCTCCCATCGGCTTGACACCTGAGCCGGTGCGTCACTATAGTACGCCCGCGTAGCCAGTTCGACGGCGCACGGCGCGTCGCGGCAGACACAAGGAGTGAGCGATGCGCGAACGCACTCGGCGCCGGGTGGCTGCGGAGGCGCAGAGTCATCGGGCGACCCCCGAAGAGTTGCGTGACGCGCCGAAGCGACTCAAGGAGCTTGAGGGCGAACTGCGCGAACTGCCGCTCAGCGAAGAGGCGAAAAAAGGCGAGCCGCGTGAACAACGCTACGCGCGGCTCTTGCGCCTGCGGGCGATGCGCGAGGAGTTCGTCGGCGACAATCCCATCGTCGGCGACCACCCTAACGGACTGATCCTCTCGCTGGTGATGACCGTGGCCTCGTTCATGGTCTGCGCGTTCTGTGCGGGCAGCGCCTACTTCGGCATTCAGGTCCTCAACCAGACCCCCAATCCGACGGACGCCGCCGCGGCCTACTGGAACGCAGTGGAATCTGGCAACTACGGCCAGGTCTACTCAACCTACCTATCGTCGACGCAACGAGTTTCGAGTCGTCAGCAGGACTTCATCACCAGCGCCACCCAGGCGGACTCCGATTACGGCGCGGTGACGGCATTCGTTCAGCAGAAGCCGGCGACCATTAGCAGCCAGCAAGCAACCATTGTTTATGAGGTGACGCGCGGCACCAAGGTCACGTACAAATGCACCCTGACGCTCGTTCTGCGCGGCGGCACGTGGTATGTCGACAACACCGACTCGACCTTCGCGCCATCGCTCGCCGGAGTGCCCACGCCCGTGCCAACGGCGACGCCAGCCGACACCGCGACCCCAAGCCAGTAGCGAGGAATGCCTGGCGTGCGCGCCGTGATGATTGAGAGCGACTCATAAAGGTCGCCCGGAAATTAATTTCCGTTTTCTTCCGCTTTTTTGGTCTCGATCACACCAGTTCCGGGGCATTATCGGGCATGCGACGGGCCGACACGGAAATAGGGCGCGGCAAGCAGGTGTCGCCCATTTTCCGGAGCGGGAGCAGATGCGCGCGTGCGCGAGCAGTGGGTCGGCATGCATCAGGGGAAGTCCTTGCATCATGCGCTGCGGAGGTGGTTCGGTGGTTGGTGAGGAAAGTGGAGATCAGCGCAAGACCGCGGAGTGAAGAACATATGTTCTAATTGGAGTATACCACGAGATCGCTCGACGCGCAATGGGCCCGAGGGCGCGCGCAGGTTCATGCAGCCTGACAGCGCGAGCCTCGCTGGACGCAGGGGCGGCGGTGGGCCGCCGCGATCGCTGGTTTCCAGACCCCGAATGCCAGACGACGGCTGTGAGGGGAGGGAAAAGCGGACGGCCATCGAACCTGCTACGCTTCGGGGCCGGACCGCGCTGGCTCGGCCACGTTATCTGGCGCGGCATCTCGTTCGGAGAGCGTCACCCAGCCACGGCGAAGCGCAAGCAACACCGCCTCCGTTCGCGTGTTGACGCCGAGCTTGGCGAAGATATTGCCGAGGTGTGTGTGCACGGTGCGCACGCTGAGATTCAACTGGCGGGCGATCTCTTTGTTGGGGAGGCCATGCGTCGCCTCGCGCAGCACGTCCATCTCGCGGGTTGAAAGGAGCGGACGAGACGCGGCGCTTTCCTGGGCTCGCGCGGCGCTCCGCAACAGGGCATGCGCGGCGATCTCGGGTGGCAGCACCAGTTCTCCGCGCGCCACGGCCCGCACCGCTTCTACCAGCACCGCAGGCGACGCTCCCTTGACGAGGAATCCGCGAGCGCCAGCGTCAAGCATCTGCGCGACGTACTCAGGACCATCGAAGCCGGTGATCGCTAAGACGGCGATTTCCGGGCGCGCAGAGGTGATGTCGCGAGTGGCCTGGATGCCATCGGTGCGCGGCATAACCACGTCCATGATCACCACCCGCGGTCGCAGGCGCAGCGCCAACGCCAGCGCCTCCGCACCGTCGCACGCCTCACCGACGACGAGCAGGTCGGGTTCAGCGTCGAGGAGGAGCCGCAGGCCAGCGCGTACCATCGCGTGATCGTCGGCCAGCACGATGCGGATGTGCGCCGAGCGAGTCGCGGGGGTGGTTGGGTGATGCGACATTCGAGGCTCCAGCGGGTCGAGGTGAGTGGGACGCGACCACAGCGCGTATAGGCTAGCATACGTAGCATGCTACGCACAAGTGCTACGTAGTCCTACGCGACGTTCTTACTGAGAGCCAGCGCTTGCGATATCGGTTACACTGGCTCAGACCGCAACCGAGGGGTGCGGATGCGGGTGTGGCTGGCAGAGGAGTGCGTCTGTGAAGCTGAAGTGGTTACTCTACGTCCTACTCCTGGCGATCCCTGCAACGATCGTCGCGTGGTATCTGGACCGGAGCGGTCAATATGCCAACCAGCTCACGTTCTGGATATTCGGCCTGGCGCTGGCGGCGGTGATCCCGCTGGCAAGCCTGCTCGGTAGTATCACCGGGGTGCTCGAAGAACATCTTGGCGACCGTGTCGGCGGATTGCTCGGGGCGTCGTTTGGCAACGTCCCTGAACTCGCCATCGGCATCGCGTTGCTGGTCCACGCGCACGTCCACGTAGGGCAGATGTCGATCGTGAACTCCGATCTGGCGGTGGTGCGTGGCCTGTTGATCGGTTCCGTCATCAACAATGTGCTCTTCGTGCTCGGTTCGTCGATCTTCGTCGGCGCGACGCGCAACGGGCGCATGCGTTTCAGCGCGGACAGCGCCGCCGGCTATGCCTCGATGCTGGCGCTGGCGGTCGTTGGGTTGGCGCTGCCGACCATCGCGGTCAGCTTGATCGCGCGCGACGAACAACAGTCGACGGCGATTGACATCACGATTCCGTTCGCCGTGGTCTTGATCCTGAGTTATGTGGCATACCTGCTCTCCACTGTCTTCAAAGTTGGCGGCAAGCCGAGCAAGCGCGCGCTCATCGAGGAAGCAAAGGAGCGGGCGGCCAAGCAGGCGAAGGGCGCATCCGCCGAGGGTGTCGGAGCGGCGAACGTGCTCGCCGATGAGCGCGGGACGATGACTGAGGCAGAGCAGATCGTCGCCGTCGAGGAGTCTCACGATCAAGATGACGAGGAGGCGGAACGCCAACGGCGCGCCGCCCTGCGCCGCGAGCATCCGCTCGCCGTGCCGATTGCACTTGTCGGGCTGGCGGCGGTGACGGTGGCCACGGTGATCATCGCCGGGCTGCTGGTCAGCGTGACGGACAACGCCATTCAACAGGCATCGTTCCTCACGCCGCTCTCGGTCGGATTCATCCTCTTCCCGATCGTCTGCAACCTCGGCGAGCAGGCGGGCGCGATGGTCAGCGCCTGGCACAACAAGATGGAAGGCGCGATGGCGGTGGCGGCAGGTTCGAGCGTGCAGGTCGCGCTCTTCGTCACTCCTGTGCTGGCGCTGGCGAGCTTCATCATTGCCATGGGGGACGCGCACCTGATCCTCGCCTTGATCTTCCAGCCGCTGGTGCTGATCGTCATTGGGCTGGTGAGCTTCGTCTACGCGCTCGTTAGTCTGGACGGCGAGACGACCTGGCTCGAAGGGCTGCAATTGCTGGCGTTCTACGCCATGATCGTTGCCGTGGCGTTCGCGCTGCCGGGCGCTTGAACCTGCCGTTGCCTGGTTGCGCGGCAAGATCGCGCCCCAGGCTCAGGCGGCGCTGGTGAGCCGGTGCGTCGGCGCCGAGAAGCCGGCGTAGACGCCGATCAACTCGTCCATCACGCCGTCCCAGGTGCGCGCGGTGGCCTGCTCGCGTGCGCGCACGCCAAGGTCGTGGCGAAGCTCGGCATCGCGCACCAGTGCACGCAGCCCGTCTACGAACGCCGCTGGGGCGTCGGGGGAGGCCAGCAGGCCCGTCGCGCCATGCTCCACCTGATCGCGCACGCCGTCCGCATCGAAGGCCAGCACCGGCAATCCGCTCGCCATCGCCTCATTCACCACTTGTCCAAACGTCTCGGTGAGCGATGGAAAGGCGAAGATGTCCGCGGAGGCATACGCCTCGGCCAGCGTCTCGCCGCGCAGGTAGCCAGTGAATGTCGCACGATAACCCGCCAGCGCCTGCTCGATCTCTTGCCGCGCCGGTCCGTCCCCTACCAGCACCAAATGCACATCCTCGGCGGCTAGCGCTTTATAGGCCTCCGTAAGCGCCAACAGGTTCTTCTCGTGCGATAGCCTACCGACGTAGAGCACCAGCGTTCGCGCGTCATCACCCGCAATCGCCTGACGCCAGGCGGCGGAGCGGCGCTCGGACGTGAAGAGCGCGCTGTCGACGCCGCGCCGCCACACGGAGACCCGCGGAAAGCCACGGCTCTGCAACGCACGCTGCGTGGAGACCGAGGGCGAGAGCGTCACGGCACAGCGACTGTGGAGCAAGCGACGGTACGACCAGACCGATCGCGCGAGCGCGCCGAGATGAAAGTGCCGGCAGTAGTCCGCGAGGTTCGTGTGGTACGACGCGACCACCGGTACGCCGAGTCGCTTTCCCCAGCGAATGCCAGCGGCGCCGAGCAGCATTGGCTCGACAACATGGACGACGTCCGGGCGAAACAGCGCCAGACGTCGCGCGAGGCGTGGCGCGGGGTAAAGCGCCCTCAGCTCGGGATAGAAGGGCAGCGGCACGCCTTTCGCGCCAATAATTTTCGCACCGGCATACGAGTGTGGGCCACCTTCGGGGCCGAAGAGCACCGCCGTATGTCCACGGCGTTCCAGATGCTCCAGCAGCATCGCCAGCGTCCGCGTGACGCCGTCGAGTTTCGGGAGAAAGTTCTCCGAGAAGATCGCGACGCGCATTTAACCCTCCCTTGCCTTTCCAAGGGAAAGGTGCCGCGCGCCGATTAAGCCGCTGCGATAGGCGTGTTAATCCTCCACGCATGCGCTTCGCGGCTCGGCGGTCCCCTCGGCGCGACGCGGGAGGCAGCCAGCGGTGTAGAATGAGGGCAAGCGGCAGCCATATGCATGCGGAGGCGGTGCCGCGATGGAGAGGACGCAGTATGCCCTCGTCGCCGGGCGATGCCGCAGCGCGGCCCCCGCAACTTGCCGACCGCTATCGCCTGGTGGCGCGCGTAGGGCTCGGCGGCACCGCTGTGGTGTATCGCGCGGTGGATATCCACACCGATCGCGTCGTCGCCGTCAAGGTGTTGCGCACCAACGGGCCGATGATTCCGGAGGCCGCGGCACGCTTCAAACGCGAGGCGTACCTCGCCGCGTCGCTCGCGCACCCGCACATCGTGCGCGTCCTCGATTATGGCTACACCCTCCCCGTGGCTCCGGCGCAGCGCGTGCCCTGGGAGGCGGACCCGGACCAGCCGGTGCCCTACGTGGCGATGGAGTATATCTACGGCTCATCGCTCAAAGAGATCGTCAGGAAGCTCGGTCCCCTACCCTTCACCTGGGTCTGGCGCATTGGCGAACAACTCTGCTCGGCGCTGGCGAGCGCGCACGCGTTGGGCGTGGTGCATCGCGACATGAAGCCACAGAATGTGATGATCGCCGATGCGCGGATGGAGCTGATCGTCAAGCTCACCGACTTCGGCATCGCGCGGCAGGTGGGCGGCGACATGACCACGCTCACCGCCGATGGGCAGGTCATCGGCACGCCGGATTATCTCTCGCCCGAACAAGTGCTTGGCGAGCCTGGCGGCCCGTCGTCGGATCTCTATTCACTTGGCATCGTCCTCTACGAGCTGACGACGGCACATCTGCCCTTCCAGGCGGATACACCCCTGGCCGCGGCATCGCGACGCATGGTGGCCGATCCGCCGCCGCTGACCACCTTTCGCCGTGATGTCCCGCGGGAACTCCAAGAAGTCATTTTGCTGGCGCTGCGCCGCGAAGCCGACGAGCGCTTTGCTAACGCCGTCGAATTCGCGCAGGCGCTGCGCTGGAGCCGCGAGCGGGCGCCCGAACAGCCCGACGCCGAACGGGGGGCGTGGGTCCTCGCCGCCCCGCAACTGTTCGTGCCATCGGCGGCACAGCCTGTTGCATCCGCGACCACGAACGAGGCGGTCGCACCGGCAGAAATGCCCGCGCAATCGACTATTCTACGCGTGGCGCCGATCACTGAGGGCGCTTCAGAGGACGGGCAACCACTGCCCCAGGCGGATGCGGCGAGCGATGCCGCGGACCTTCTCAGCGGCCCGGATGGGCGCGATCTCCTTGACGGTGAGCTACCGCCGACGCCATAAGTGACCTACCTGTGACCCACGCCTCAGCCGATGAGACAACTTCTACGCCCGCCAGCCGTATATTCTGAGATAGCGAGCGTGTGACGACCGCACGCTCTGGGGAGTCTCACTAAGGTGGCGCCGTGGTGGCCCACGTCGAGACAAGCGGAAAGGGACAGGGGAAACCATGAAACGAACGCAGGTGGCCGCGCTGCTGGCGGGCGCGGCGTTGGGTCTGGCAGGAGTGACCGTGGCGGTCGTGCTCTCGCGCAAAGAAGGACGCGAGACGGCGCGTAAGTTGATCGCCAAAACGCAGCCCGTTGCCGAGCAGGCGAAGAAGGCGGGCGAGCGCGTGGTAAAGACTGCGACCGAGCAGTACCAGGTGATCGCGCCGAAGGCAGCGGAGGTCGTGCAGACGGTCCGCGACCAGGCGCCGCGAGCGGTCGAGACTGTGGCGGGCATCTTCCCGCGGAGCTCGCAGAACGGCAAGATCGAGACGACCGAGGTTCCCGCGTAGCACGCCTGGTGCGGTGGGCAGAATCCAGAGAGGCGGAGGTCATTTGTACCTCCGCCTTTTTCTTTTTCGCTTCGGGCGACTCGCGCACGTTTGACGTTGCTCCGGCCGCGCACCTACAATGCGGGCGGATGGATCGACGGGTGCGAGAGCGGAAGTGACATTCCTATGGATGGCGCGGGCACACAACCGTTGACGGAGCTTGAGGCGGCGCTCGGCCACACATTCTCCGACCGCCAACTGCTCCTCGACGCCCTTACCCACCGATCCTACGTCCACGAATTCGCGGCGGAAGGCGTCGTCTCGAACGAGCGTCTCGAATTCCTCGGCGACGCCGCGCTCGGTATCGTGGCCTCCGACCTGCTCTACGCGGCCTACCCTGAGGCGACCGAGGGCGAGCTGACGACGCTGCGGGCGGCACTCGTGCGCGCGTCGACGTTGGCGGCGTTCGCGCGGGAAATCGCGCTGGCGCCACATCTGCGCCTGGGACGCGGCGAAGACGCTACCGGTGGCCGCGAGCGTGAACTGCTGCTGGCGCGCGCCTTCGAGGCCGTCATCGGCGCGGTGTACGTGGACGGTGGCATTGAGGCAACCCGACGCACTCTCGATCCATTTCTGCGCGACGAACTGAAGCGCATCGCCGCCCAGCACACTATCAAAGATAGCAAGTCGCTGCTGCAAGAGGTATCGCAGGAGCGCCTGGGCTTTACCCCAACGTATCGCGTCGTCGAAGAGCGCGGGCCGTCGCACGATCGGGTGTTCGTGGTCGAGGTCGCGTTGGGCGAATTCATCGCCGGTCGCGGCGAGGGCAAAAGTAAACGTCAGGCCGAGCAACAAGCCGCCGCGGCCGCACTCCGCGACGACGGGTGGAGGGATGACGCGGCGGACGCCTCGTCGCTGGACGCGCTTGACGGCCCCGACCGGTGAACGTAGAATTCATATGTCTATGCGGATCTATCTCCATCTGAACCTATGGGATCAGCCAGCAGATTCGACGCAGTAGTCGAGAGGTAAGCGCCATGATCGCGCCGTTGACCGATGCCGAGGTGTTGGAGCGCATCCAACAGAAACGCCTGATCGAGTCCGTAGAGCACATGAGCCCCGCCTACCTGGAGGGCATCAAGCGCATCCTCACCGTCTCCGCCGACACGGAACTGATCAGCGCTCCAGCGTACATCCACGCTGCGCGCCACGCGCCCAACCTCAACATGTTCGGCTCGGCGATCGCCATCGTCCAGGACGAGCTAGCCCACGCGCATATCGCCTATCGCATGCTGCGCGACCTTGGGGTGGACACCGAGGAATTGATCTACCGCCGCGATCCCGTCAAGTGGAAGTATCCCTACGCCTTCGACGTGCCGCTCGATAGCTTCTATGAGTTGATCATCGCCAACGCCTTCTATGACCGCGCTGGCTACACGCTGCTCGGCGACGTTTACAGCAACACCACCTTTGGCCCCTGGAAGCGGGCACTGGTGAAGGTCGACAAAGAAGAGACTTTCCACCTGCGCCACGGCGAACAGTGGATGCGCAAGCTCGCGCCCGACCCCGCCGAACACGAGCGCTTGCAGACGGCCATCGATTGGATGTTCCTCTTGACCGTCGAGTGGTTCGGACTTCCCGACGACTTGAAGAAGCACTCCGAGCAGTTAGGGTTTGGCTTCAAAGGCAAGAGCAACGACGAACTGCGCCAGACATGGATGAGCACTGCTGTGCCGCTTTGCCAGGAACTTGGCTTTCAGGTGCCGGCACACTTCGACGAAGGCACGCAGAAATGGACGGTTGACTGCGCCTTCCCCGCTACCTTTGACGAAACACACAAGCGCTGGCTCCTCGAAGACGGCGCGATCTCATGGGATGAGGTGCTCTTGCGCTGGAAGAGACGTGGCCCCTCAAATGTGGAGTTTGTCGAGTTCGTGCAGCGCGGCAACCGCGGACTCGCGCGGTTGATGGAGGCGGCGTAATGCTCGCCAGCCCTTCCGTGCCGGAGTACGCGGCGTACCCGCGTGATGCGCTCTGGGATGCGCTCCGCGACATCGAAGACCCAGAGATGGGCATCTCTGTGGTCGATCTCGGCCTGATCGTGTCGGTGGAACAGACGGGGAACGAGGTCGGCGTCCGGATCACCTATACGGCGATGGGCTGCCCCGCGACGGAGATGATCGAGGGCGATATCGCGGAGCGCCTGCGCCGCGTCCCTGGCATCGAGCACGTCGCCATCGACGTGGTGTGGGATCCCATCTGGACGAAAGCACGACTCACCGAGGACGCTTGTGACGCCCTGCGCCTCCTGGGGGTGGCCGTATGAGTTACGTTACTGAATACGACGCGCTCGATGCCCCGAAGACGCGCCCAGAGGCGCTCGAAGGCACGCCTCCAGCGCACGCGCGCATCATGCCCGATCGCATCTGGCTTGTGCTGGCGCGTCGCGGCTACGACGAGCCGTTGAAGCAGGTCGGCACGGTGGAGGCGGACGAGCGCGAGTTGGCCTGCGTCTACGCGCGCAGCATCTACGACGAGTTCGCCTGGATCGAGATGGCCGTGGTCCCGCGTGACGCCGTGATCACCGTCATCGAGTCGTGATGGGCCGCGCTCCTGACGATGGGAAGCGCCGACGAGGAGGCCGAATATGACGTCCGCGAGCGATACGACGCCGTCCTCGCCCGCCGTGGCGCGGCTGATCGCGCGCATCGCCGACAGCAAGTATTTCCTCGGCAGGCAGTATGCCGAGTGGTGCGCGGGGGCACCTACCCTCGAATCCGCCGTGGCCGCCGCCGCGATGGCTCAAGACGAGCTCGGCCACGCACGCGCGCTCTATCCGTTGCTGCGCACCCTCGACCCCGGCGCTGGCGCGCAGAACGACCCCGAGACGCGCTCGCAGTTCCTCAACATGGCCGCGCTCGACCAGCCGTTCGCCGACTGGGCCGATTTCGTCGCCGCCAATTACCTCATCGACGGCGCGCTCACGTTGCTCTTCGAGGCGGCCACGGACTCCAGTTACGAGCCGCTGGCCGCGCGCAGCCGCAAGGCGCTGCAAGAAGAAACGACGCATGCGATGCATGCCGACGCCTGGGTGCGCCGGATGGCGAACGCCGAGGGTGACCGCGTGCACACCGCGCTCGAAGCCGCCCTGCAACGTGTGTGGTGGGACGTGCTCTGCTGGTTTGGTCCTGCTGGCGAGGTCGACGAACTCGCCGCCAAGCGTGTCCTCGACGCCACGCCGGATCAACTCCGCGCGCGCTACCTCAACCGCGTCGCCCCGCTGATGGAGTCGCTCGATCTGCAGCTCCCCATTCGGCGCTCGACGTCCGGCGGCTACGAGCTTGCCGAAGCGCCCCCCTGGAAGCGGTGGGACACGGCGACCTACCGCCTTCACGCCAGCGCCAAATCACCAGCGAAGAGCGCGCGGAAAGGCCAGGCCGCGGCATCGGCCCGGATCACCACATGAGCGACAGCCATCACGCGGACGACGCCGCGCGCAACGTGGCCCGGCAACGAAACAGCTCGCCGCACGATCGCTCAGTGGACGTCTCGCCGCCATGCTGCCCCTTTTGCGGCTCGCCACGCACCGAAGCGCTCTCGCCGTTCGCATCGCAACTCTCCACGAGCCAGTACGTTTGCCTCGCGTGCCACAGTCCATTCGAGCGTTTCACTCGCGACCACTGACGGGTTCGAGTGACGCAGTAGAGCGCGAGCAAGGCGCCAGCCTGGGTAGACTCCGTCACCATGCTGGCTACCCCGACGTATAGTTGAAGTGCAGCGTTGAACTCTACCGCGCGTTGGGGATGGCATGGCTGAGCACGAACCGGACTATTACGCGATCCTCGGCATCGCGCCGGATGCCGACGAAGCGGCGATACGGCTGGCTTTCCGACGACTCGCCCTCAAGTTTCATCCCGACGTTGCCGGCGCGGAGTACGCCGAGCGCATGGGCCAGATCAACGTCGCGTATCGCGTCCTCAGCAATCCTGAGCGGCGTCGCCTTTATGATCTGCAAAACACCATCGTCGCGCCAGCGCCACCGAGCGAGCCAGCGCCGCCACGCCACGACCCCCCGCCACAGCGCGAGCAGTCGGCGCCCCCGATCCATCGAACCGTTCAGCGCGGCGGCACGCTCTCGGTCACACCTGGGCCGCTCAAGCGTGTAGCCGCGCTGGAACATGCCGACGCGACGCCTATCGCCGCCCTGCATCTCGCCGGCTCCGCGCCGTTCCTCGCGGCGGGATTGCTTGACGGGCGCGCCGCACTCTGGAACATTGTCTCGCGCCAACTCGTGCGAACCTTCTCGTTCGACGCTGGCAGCGGCGCTGGTGTGCTGCAAGACGTGCGCGTTTCACCCTCTGGGGCGTTCCTCGCCGCGTGGGGATTCCAGTTGGGCACTCGCCTCTGGCGCACCGACACCAGCCACCCGCTCTGGAACTCCGCGATCAACGGTCCCAACGGCGTGCTCGACATTGCTTTGAGCGACGCGCCGCCGCTCTCGCGGATGGCACTGCCCGATGCGCCCGTGGCGATCGCCGATGACGATCCATTTCGCTGGGCACACGCCGGGCGAGGTGGCACGGCGATATTCTTCCGCCCACTCGTCGGCGCCGTTGATCCCGCCTGGGCGGTTCCGCTGCGCTGTAGCGAAGCGCCCGCCACGCGCGAGCGTTATGCGCCAGCGGAGGTTGGGTGGCGAGTGCAGCGCCGCATGCTCTCTAGCGACGGGGCACGTCTGCTCACCGTCTCCACAAGCGCTGCCTCGGGCCATGCCACGCTACGCATTGCCTCGCTTTGGGACCTCACCCCGCGCGGTCGCAGCGGCGCGCCGCAGCCGCGTATCGTCGCCCGCATCGCCGAGCCGCTCGACGCGCTCGACTTCCCGATGGCGGCCAGTGCGGACCTGCAGTGGCTCGCCGCACGCAACGCGCGGCAGGGTGTACGCCTTCACCATCTCGGCGCGCGTCGCGTGACCACCATTTCGATCGCCGACCTGACCGCCGACTCGGAGCTAGCGCTCGCCCCCGATGGCGCCACCCTTGGCATCGCCAACCGCAACAGATTGGCCGTGTGGGATGCCCGCGCCGGCAAAGTGATGCAAACCTGGAGCTTCGCCGCAGAGGTCACAGCGCTCAGTTGCGGCATCAGCGGCGACCGCGCCTGCTGGGTGGTTGGCCTCGCCAACGGCACTGTAGAAGTCTGGGCATAATGCCACGTTCTGCTCGCCGGTCGTCGGTATGGCGGATCGAGGCGTCTCGCTGCTACATCGCTGGGGGCGTCCGGCGAACCCCGTGGACCGCTACCTACAACGCGCCGCCCGTATGGACCTAGCGCTCGCCAGGCGACAGCACTCCATCGCTGATGTCGTAGATCGAGTCGGCGGCGCGCGACGCCTCTGGATCGTGCGTGGTGATGATGAAGGCGATGCCAGCCTGATGCGCCACGCTGAGCATCAGATCGAGGATCGAGCGCCCCGTGTTGGTGTCGAGATTGCCCGTCGGCTCGTCGGCCAGCACGAGACGTGGCGCATGCACCAACGCCCGCGCGATTGCCACACGTTGCTGCTCGCCACCCGATAGCTCCGGTGCGCGATGCCGCTCGCGTTCGGCCAGACCGACCAGCGCCAGCGCCTCGTGTGAACGCCGCTCGCGCTCCTCACGCGGCGCGTGCGCCAGGCGCAGTGGCACCTCCACATTCTCGCGCGCCGTGAGCGCGGGCACCAGATGCGCCGACTGGAAGACGAAGCCGATCTCCGTGCGCCGGAGCTCCGTCCGCTGGCGCTCATTGAGCTTCGAGAGATCGCGGCCAAAGAGCGTGATGCGCCCCTCAGTCGGATCATCCAGCCCGGCGATCAGGTTCAGTAGTGTCGTCTTGCCTGCGCCTGAGCGCCCGCGGATCGCCACGAACTCGCCGTCGACCACCATCAGGTTGACACTGCGCAGCGCTGTCACCGTCCCGCCACCCACAGAGAACTGCTTCACCAGCCGATCGACCGAAAGCAAACGGCCATTTGCCACGCTACCCGGCTCTGGCTGCGCGCCCTCCGCATTGACGAGATGGACTCCGTGCATGACTGCCTAATGCCTTTCCCGAAACGATCGCCGCCGACTGCCCCTACGACGCACGAAGCTCGCCTCAGTTTACCGCGTCTTGTCGAGCCTCGCACGCCTGAACGATCCGCTTACACAGCGGCATGTGTGCCAGCGTCCAGGCGAGGGGCCGTTGCCCGCGATCATGCGCGGATACGTGGAGCGCCGCCCGAGACGCATCTGGCCCCAGACGGCGCTGCCATGATCGCACCGACCCTAGCTACTCGCCTAGCTACTCGCGAATTCTGCGCGGCGGCAGCGGGCGCACCAGCGGATTCGTGCCGACGGGGCCGTCTTCCGGGCGACGTGGCACGCGCTGGCGCACCAGGAACGACGGCGCGCGCGCAAGCTCCTCCATTGGCAGGTTTACGTCGCGACCGAAGCGGTTGTAGAACGAGAGCTCGAAGTTCGGCGTCTCGCCCAGCGCGCCATGAGGGCAGACCTCGACACAGTCGCCGCAGAAGATGCAGCGGTCGAGCGCGAAGTCGTAGCGCACCAGCTCGCGCTCGGCCATCATCAGCGAGCCGGTCGGGCAGACCTGTACGCAGGCGCCGCACGAGACGCAGTCCGTCGAGAAGAGCGACACATTGAACGGCGTCTCGACAATCGTGTCGAAGCCGCGCCCAAACATGCCATAGCAGTTCGGACCGATCACATCGTGACAGACGCGGACGCACTGCGTGCAGTTGATGCACTTGTTCGGGTCGCGCAGGATGAAGCTGTGCGACAGATCAAAGGTGTAGTCGTGATAGTCGCTCGGCTCGCCGTCGTGGAATCGGTTCTCCTCAAGATTGTATTCGAGGCTGTACTTCTGGAGGTCGCACTGGCCCGCAGCGGGGCAGGCACATTGGAGGCAGCGCCCCGACTCGCGCTCGGCTTGCTCTTGCGTGTAGCCCAGTTCGATCAGGCGGAAGTTGCGTTTGCGGTCCTCGTAGGGCAGCATCGGCATCTTCACCTTCGGTTCGACCGGCTTGTACGGTACGATGTCGAAGAGGTCTGGCTTGCGCTCCTGCGCCTCGATGCGCTTCGAGACCTCGGCCATATCCTCACCGCGCAGGTAGGCGTCTATCGAGCGCGCCGCGAGTTTGCCCTGCGCCACGCACTCGATGATCGTCGAAGCCCCAAGCTGGCAGTCGCCGCCAGAGAAGACGCCCTTCCGCGCCGTCATGAAGTTGAACGGGTCGGTCTCGATCGTCGTGCGCTTCGTCCACTTGACGCCCGACTCCGGGGGGAGCACCGACTCATCGGGCTTCTGCCCAATCGCCGGGATCAGCGTATCGCACTTGATCACGTACTCGCTGCCGGGGATCGGCACCGGGCGGCGGCGACCCGACGCGTCCGGCTCGCCGAGCTGCATTCGCTGGAACTCGACGCCGGCGATACGCCCATTTTCCTGCACGATGCGCGACGGCGCGGCGAAAAGCTGGAGGTCTGTGCCCTCATTCTCGCCGTCCTCAACCTCCTCGAAGGTCGCGCCCATCTCTTTGCGTCCGCGGCGGTAGACCGTATGCACCTTGGCGCCAAGCCGCAGCGACGTGCGCGTGCAGTCGAAGGTGGTGAAGCCGCCGCCGATCACCACGACCTCTTTGGTCTCATTCACCGGCTGCGGCAAGCCCTGCGTCTTGTCCATCAAGAAGCTGATGGCGTTGACGAAGCCTGGCAGATTCTCGCCCTCAAGCCCGAGCTCGTTCGAGGTCCACGCGCCGATGCCTAGGAAGACGGCATCGAACCCTTCGTTGAAGAGATCGTCGATGGTGAAGTCGACGCCGAGCTTGACGTTGAACTGCTTCTCCACGCCGAGCTTCCAGACGCCCTCGAACTCCTTGTCCACCATGTCCTTCTGCAAGCGGTATTCAGGGATGCCGTAGCGCAGCATGCCGCCCGCCTGGGGCATCATGTCGAAGACCTTGCAGTAGTGCCCCTGAAGCGCCAGATAGTATGCCGCCGTCAGCCCAGCCGGGCCCGCGCCGACGATGGCGACCTTCTTTCCGGTCGGCGCCTCTTGCACCCACGGCGTCGGCGGATCGTCCATCACCTGCTCCGCCGCGTAGCCGTGCATGCGGCAGATGGCGATCTCTTCCTCCACCAGCCCGCGGCGGCAGACCTCCTGGCACGGCGCGGGGCAGGTGAGACCGAGGATATACGGGAACGGCAGCACCTCTTTGACGAGCCGCGCCGCTTCGCGATTCTCGCCCTTGGCGATCAACTCTAGATAGCCAGGGATGTCGATATGCGTCGGGCAGCCGATCTGGCACGGAGGCTGGCAGTACGCGTTGTGGTCCGAGAGGATCATTTCGAGATTCGTCTTGCGGATGTGCTGCAGGCGGTCGGACTTGGTATGAACGACCATGCCCGGCACGGCGGGCGTGTTGCACGACGGCAACGGACGTTCCGCGTTCTCGATCTCCACCAGGCACATGCGACACGCCGAGGTTGGTTCGAGCTTCTCGTCGTTGCACAGGTTCGGGATGTCGAGGATGCCGTTCTCCTCCGCCACGCTGAGCACCGTCTGCCCCTCGTACGCCCGCATCTTGCGCCCGTCGACGGTGATCTCGAAGGTCGGCTGGCCGACTTCGTTGCGCTCCCGCGGCGAACGCGACTCCGCCGCCGCATCCTCACGTATCGTGATCGCCATAGTAGTCCTCGTCGCTAGGTATCGAGCAGCCAGCACTCAACAGCTTGCCAGAGAAAGCCAATGCCGCGCGGCATTCAGCCCTACAGCACGTGTTTGGTGACGTAGCGATGCGACCGCACCGGCAGGCAGGTGCCCACCGGGCAGCGTCCTTCGAGATGCGCGGTGAAGTCGTCTGGGAAGTTCTTCATCGCCGAAACCACCGGATGCACGGCGTTGACGCCGAAGCCGCAGAGCGAGCCGTCGGGCACGTAGCGCGAAAACTCTTCCAGCAGCGCCAGATCGCCTTCAACGCCAATGCCGCTCGAAATCCCCTCCAGCGTCCCCGCGATGCGCTTGACGCCGACACGGCACGGCACGCACTTGCCGCAGGTCTCGTGCGAGAGATACGCGCTGCGTTCGGCGGCCCAGCGCACCATGCAGGTCGCCGGCGGCAGCACCTCGATCACGCTGGAGCCGAGGATCGTGCCAGCATCCTCCAGCGCCTCGAAGTCGAGCGCCACGCCCAGCTGCGAGAGCGGCAGCACGCCGCCTTCGCGCCCGCCGATGACGACGCCCCGCGCGGTAGACTCGTTGAGCGTGACGCCCGCGCCCTTCAACACGTCGCGGATCGTCGAGCCGAATGGGGCCTCTACCAGCCGCGCGGAACCATCGGCGTCGATCACCGTCAGCAGTTTCGTGCCCGCCGACGACTGCGATCCGACGCTCTTGAAGGCGTTGGCGCCGCGCTGGAAAATCAGCGGCAGGTTCGCCAGCGTCTCGACGTTCAGCACTGCCGTCGGCTTACTAAAGACGCCGTAGGTCGTCGGATACGGTGGCCGCTGCTGCGCCTTCGCGGGGAGGCCCTTGATCACCTGGATCAGCGTGGATTCCTCGCCGCCCATGAAGCCCATCTCCACGCCCACCAACGTCACCGTGAAGTCGAATGTGTCGCTCGCCAGCGCGCCGCTCTCCGACGCATCGTGAAGCGCCTGGCGCACATTCGCCGCGAGCGCCTCGTCCGCGCCGCGCAGATAGAGGAAGCCTTCGCGCGCGCCGGCGACATAGCCCGCAAGCGCCATGCCTTCGATGACGCCATGCGGCTGTTGCTGCAGGAGTGTTCGCGCCACCAGCGAGCGGTCGTCGGCATCGTAGGCATTGCAGACGATGTACTTCGTCGCCACCGGCGACTCGGCGACCAGCGCCAGCTTCTCCGCCGTCCACACACCCGCGCCGCCGCGACCACGCAGCCCGGAGGCGCGGATCGTGGCGAGCGCCTGCGCGGCACTCATCTGGGTCGCCGCCCGTTGTAGCGCCGCGTAGCCGCCCTGCGCGCGATAGGCGCCGATTGTGGCGAGCGACGTATCACCCGCATTGCCCAGGAGACGATATGGCGCGTCAGGCACTCTGGCCCCTCCTGTGGTTGATATTGCCATACTTGCCGCGCGTCGAGGGTGAGGGACCGCGCTCGGCCTGATCGCTGCGCAGCACGCCGGGCATCCGCGCTTTGGCCGGCGCGAAGAGCGGGCTGCACGTCGCGATGCCGAAGATGTCGCTGAGATCCACGCCGCGCCGCTCGACGACGCGCCACGCCACCTGCAAGGGCAACCCCTCATAGGCGATCATGAGCTCATTGATGATCGCGGTCAGATCCCACGCGTCGAGCGAGGCGGTGTCCAGGATGCGATCGGCGATCGAGAGGTCCACCGGATCTTCGAGATCGATCGTGGTCGGCGTGCGCGACGGCGGCGAGAGCGGCGGCTCAGGATATTTCACCGCGTACTCCGACATGCGCGGCGTGTAGAAGCCCGCCACGGCAGTCTCGGAGAACCACGGACGCCGCCGGAAGCGCAGGGTCGGGCGCGCCTCGATGGTGATCGCTCGCGGCGGGCAGACCTTTTCGCAGAGCAGGCACGCCTCGCACTTCAGGTTGAAGGGCGTGTCTTGCCCGGCCTCCTGAATCAGTTGGATCAGCCCACGGCTGCGTTCGGGCAGCACGCGCTTCTCATAGGGATAGAGCCGGGTGACCTTGGGCCGCGTGACGTGGCTTAGCGTCAGCCCAAGCCCCTGGAGGATGCCGCGCATGCGCCTACTCCTCGCCCTTGATCTTCAGTCCCTGTTTCTCGATCTTCTCGCGCAACTTCAGCAGTCCCTCGATCAGCGCTTCTGGCCGCGGCGGGCAGCCCGGCACGTAGACATCCACCGGCACCAGCGTATCGACGCCCTGCACGGTGTAGTAGCTGTCGTAGAACTCGCCGCCGGAGGTCGCACATTGGCCAAGCGAGATCACCCACTTCGGATCGGGCATCTGCTCGTAGAGCCGCACCAGGCGCGGCCCCATCTTTGTGCAGACCGTCCCGGCGACGATCATCAGGTCCGCCTGTCGCGGGCTCGAACGAAAGACCTCGTAGCCAAAGCGCGCGATGTCGTAGTGGCTCTGCGCCGAGGCGATCATCTCGATCGCGCAGCAGGCGAGCCCGTAGCCCAGCGGCCAGATCGAGCGGCTGCGGGCGTAGTTCTGCCCCCAGCGCAGCATATCGGCGAGGCTCGTCAGTTGGACGTTGGCCTCCTGCTGGCCCGCGATGTATTCCGCCGGGGTGCGTGGCGGCAGCATGGGCACATCTTTGCCGCGCCTCGGTGCGTTCGTCGTCATAGCGGTGCGATCCCTTCAGGCGGCTTCCAGCCGGGCTTACTGAAGCACAATCACCTTCGATTGTAACATGGCTCAGCACCCGCGACAATGCGCGCACCAAACGTGCTGCCCGCCATTCCGCCACCATCACTTCACCAAGCTCCCTGGCGAATCAAAACGCCGCCTGCCGCCGACCGCGTCATCCGCGCTCTCGGCGATGGGCATCGTTCACATGTACGCTATTCCCCCTTCCGGTCGCCGCGCAAAACGAGTACAATCGCCGCACGCGCCGCCGACATGCCGCATGCAACCGACCCGCATGCAACCCGCCAAAGGAGATCTCAGCGTGGCAAAGAAGCAGCAGCTCGTCGCGCCGCCCACCGCCAGCGGCGTCGCCTGGCTTACCGCCGCCGAGCTTCGCACTCTCGAAGCGATCTGCGAAGCGCTCCTCCCCAGCGCCCCGGCGCCCGACGGCGAACGCGACACCAGCGGGCTCTACGCCCGTTCGGCACGCGACCTTCAGGTGCCGCAGCTCCTCGCCGAGACGCTCGCCGCCGAATCACCTGAATCCCGCGCCGACTTCAAAAAACTGCTCGGCACCCTCAATCAACCACTGGTGGGCATGCTCCTCGCCGGGCGACCGCAGGGCTTCGCGCAGATGCCGCTTGCCGCGCGCCAGAACGCCCTGCGCCGCATGTCCACCTCCTCCATCGGCGGCGGCCAACTGCGCCAGGGATTCCAGGCCGTCAAGCGCCTCGCCGGCTTCATCTTCTTCTCCGCGCCCAATACCGAGGGCGTCAACCCCAACTGGCCGGCGATCGGCTACACCCGCCCACCACAACCACCCTCGCCCCAGGCCGCCCCCAAGCGCATCCATCCCTTCGCCATCGACGGGGAGGTAGACCTCACCGCCGATGTGGTCGTCGTCGGCTCCGGCGCCGGCGGTGGCATACTGGCCGCCGAGCTGAGCGCCGCCGGCAAAGACGTGCTGATCCTCGAAAAGGGCGGCTATTACAGCGAGTCTGACTTCACCGGCAGCGAAGCCGAGATGACCCCCAAGCTTTATCTGCGCCGCGGCACACTCGCCACCCGCGATCTCGGCATGGTCGTCCTCGCCGGCTCGACGCTCGGCGGCGGCACTACCGTCAACTGGAGCACCTCGCTCCGCGCCCCCGGCGACGTCCTCGAAGAGTGGGAGCGCGACCACGGGCTCACTGGAGCCACCAGCGCCGACTTCCAGCAGGGGTACGACGTGGCCGAGCGGCGCATGGGCGTCAACACCGGCGACAGCGCACCCAACGCCAACAACGCCGCCCTGCAGCGCGGCTGCGAAGCCCTCGGCTACTCCTGGGCGAGCCTACCGCGCAACGCCTCCGGCTGCGAACAGCGCTGCGGCGCCTGCGGCTACGGCTGCCAGTTTGGCCGCAAGCAAGGCACAATGCTCACCTTCCTGCAAGACGCATACGACCGTGGCGCGCGCATCGCCGTCAATGTCAACGTCGAGCGTGTGACCATCGAGGCGGGCCGTGCCGTCGGCGTCGAGGGCTGGGCGGTTGACGAGGCGACCGGCAGGCGCCACCGCGTCAGGGTGCGCGCGCCTCAGGTCGTCGTCGCCGGCGGCTCCGTCGAGTCGCCCGCGCTGCTGCTCCGCTCTGGCCTCACCAATCCCAACATCGGTCAGCATCTGCGGCTGCATCCCGTCGCCGTAGTTTTCGGCGTCCATGACGAGCCGATCGAGGCGTGGAAGGGTTCGCCGCAAACCGTCCTCTCCGACCACTTCGCCCGTGTCAGCGGCGCACATGGCTTCCGCATCGAGATGATGCCCGCGCATCCCGGACTGCTGGCCCTCGGCATGCCCTGGGAGAGCGGCCAGCAGTACAAGCACGACATGTCACGCGCCAGCCACGCCGCCGCCTACATCGTCCTCGCGCGCGACTCAGGCGAGGGCCGCATCACGCTCGACGCCCATGGCGACCCGATCATCACCTATTGGCCCAACGCCCTCGACCGGCGCCACCTGACGCGGGGCATGCAAGCGGTCACGCGCGTCGCCCTCGCCGCGGGCGCCCGCGATATCGGCACGACGTTCTTGCCGCGCCTAATGCTCGAAGGCCACCCCGGCGAGAAGCAGACCCAAGCCTTCCTCGACGAGATCGACAGGCGGGGCATCGAGCCCAACCGCTTGATCCTCGGCACGGCGCACCAGATGGGCACCTGCCGCCTGGGAAGCAGCGCCAAGAGTGCCGTGGCCGATCCCTCGGGCGAGGTCTACGGCGTGCGGGGGCTATACGTCGCCGACGCCAGCACTTTCCCTAGCGCATCCGGCGTCAACCCCATGCTGACGACGATGGCGATGGCCTACCGCGTCGCGCAGCACATCAAGGCACGGGGCTAACGCGCCGCGAGCGATGCGCCGCAATGGTCGCTGGCGGCAACCACCTTGCAGCGTGCTCGCGGGCACTGGCAGCGCATGGCGAACGAAGCGATGGAGGTCTTTCGTGGCGGCTACGGAGCGGGAGCTCGCGCGACCGACGGCAGCACCGGGAACACAGGTCGTGCGCGCGACTCAGACCCACACAGAGCCAGGGCCGTTACGGCTACCGCTCTGGCTCTTCGCCGCCCTCGCGGTGTTCCTGTTGCTGGCTGGCGCTGCGAGCAACCACAACGACGCCCTCGAATATCAGTGCTACGCGGTCGGCTTCTGGCATGGCTTGCAGGCCAACTCGATACCAAGTGCGGTGAAATGCGCTAGTTTCCTCGGCCAGACGTCGCCCGCGGCCTTCGCCACACTGCCACGAGAGTACGGTCCGCTGGCGATGGTGGTCTTTTCGCTGCCACTGCTCGGCCCGGCGGGGTTCTACCCGTGGCTGCTCGCCGCGGAGATGCTGGCCGTCGTGCTGGCGCTCGGGGTGGTGCTGCATCGCCTCGGTCCATTCGGCGCGGGCCATGCCTGGCTGCTCTACGTGATGCTCGGAAGCGCCGCTACCGCCGCGGCACGCTTCGACGTCGTACCGGCGGCCTGTACGCTGCTGGCGCTGATCGCCCTCAAACGTGGCCACGTCACCTGGGGCTATCTCGCGCTGGCCGTGGGCACGCTGCTCAAGCTCTACCCCGTGTTGCTTCTGCCACTCTTCTTGATCGAGTCGTGGCGCCAGCGGCGGACGGTCCCGCTTTGGCGCGGCCCCAGCGTGTATGCTGGCAGCGTGGCGCTGGTAGAGGGGCTGGCGTGGCTGCTGAACCCGGCGTCGGTGCTCGCGCCGCTGACGTTCTTGCAAGGGCGCTGCACGCAGGTCGAGTCTTTGCCCGCCACGCTCTCGGCGTTGATCGCCGCCGCGCGCTCGCAACCGCTCGCCTTCAACTATGGCGCCAACTCCGTCTGCCAGATTTCGCCGGCGCTGGGTGCGCTTTCGCTCCTCTGCACCGGTCTCGCGGTGGTCGGCGTGATCGCCGTCGTCGCGCTTTTCTGGCGCGGGACGCTGTCGCTGGGACTCGCCGCGATCCTGGTGCTGGCGCTGGCGATGCTCGGCTCGAAGGTTTTCAGCCCGCAGTATGTGCTGTGGATCAGCCCGATCGTCGCCTGGGAGTTCGGCCTGAGCAACCTGCGGGCATTCGCGGGCTGGTGCCTCGTCTGCCTGGCGACGACGCTCTGCTATCCCCTCTCGTACACCAGTCTGCTGCTGATCGCTCTGCAGACGACGCCCGACATTGCGGTGCCGATCACCGCCGGACTACGCAACGCGCTGCTGCTCGGCCTGGTGGGCACCGCGATTGGCATGGCCGCGCTCAATCCGCGACGCTTACAGGGTTATACTGCGCGAACCAGCTCAGGATCTCGCGCAGGCGGATGAGCCGCGAGCGCGGGTGACCGGTGCGCGAGAGATTGTGGTTCTGCCCCTCAAAACGCACGAACCTGGTGGTGCGGCCCAGATAGGCGAGTGAGGCGAAGAGCGCCTCGGCGTCGGCTATGGGGCAGCGCAGGTCGCCGTCGCTGTGGAGTATCAGCAAGGGCGTATGCACGTTGGCGACGTAGGTGATCGGCGAGTGGAACATCAGCTTGTTGAGGTCTTCCCAGGGAGTCGCGCCGATCTCGTCCACCGCGAGCCACCAGCCAGTGTCACTGGTGCCGAAGAAGTTGGCGATGTTGACGACACTGCGCATGGTGACGGCGGCTTTGAAGCGGTCGGTGTGCCCGACGATCCAGTTGGTCATGTAGCCGCCGTAACTGCCACCGGCGACGCCCAGGCGATCGGGATCGAGGTCGCCGCGCTGCAATGCCGCGTCGAGGCCAGCCATGACATCCTCGTAGTCTTTGCCGCCCCAGTCGTGGAGCACGGCGTGCATGAAGTGGCGCCCGTAGCCCGCGCTGCCGCGAGGATTGCTGTAGACGACGGCGTAGCCCTGTGCGGCGAGCAGTTGGAACTCGGTGAAGAAGCTATAGCCGTACATAAAGGCTGGCCCGCCGTGGATCTCGAGGATTGCGGGGACGCGCTCGCCCGGCGTGGACTGCGGTGGGCGCATCACCCACCCCTGAAGCTCCCAGCCGTCCGCGCCGGTGAAGGCGAACTCTTCAGGCTGCGCTAGCGTGATGTCGTCGAGGAGTGCGGCGTTGAGGTGTGTGAGGCGGCGCTCGTCATGCTCGTCGCTCGCCAGGGAGCACGCGAAGAGGTCGCCAGGCATGGTGGGATCGGAAGCGACAAACGCCAGCGACTGTCGCGCCGTGTCGAGTGAGTAGCCGTAGATGCGCCGGTCGCCACCCGCGATGACTTGGGGTATCGCGTTCTCCTCGGTCCGCGCTAGATAGAGGTGCGTTGCGCCTCGCAGTGAGGCCAGGAAGTAGATGCCCTTGCCGTCAGGCGTCCAGGTGAGTTGAGCGGGCAGATGGTCGCTGCGCACGTCATCGAGGCAGCGATCCTGGCAGACGGGGATGAAATCTTCGCTGAGGCGGACGGCGGGACCCTGAGCGGGGTCTGCCGCTACGACGTAGAGGTCGTCGTGGCCAGAGCCGCCACGGACCGGAGCGGCGAGGAACGCAATCTGCGCGCTATCGGGCGCCCACTCCGGCGCGAGGCACGCCAGCGACTCGTCGGTGAGGCGGGTGGTGGCGAGATCGTCCAGCGCGAGCGTCCAGAGCGCGCCGCCGGCCCAGCGCCAGCGTTCATCGCTGCGATCGGAGACGAAGGCGATGTGCGATCCGTCGGGCGACCAGCTTGGCGCGCCGTCGTTCCAATCGCCGTCGGTGAGTTGGCGCGGCTCGCCGCCCGACGCGGGGACGGTGAAGAGGTGGGCGCGCAGCTCGTAGGTGAAGCCGTGGCCCTCAAAACGGTAACTGAGGTGCGTGATCCCTCGCACGCGTGGCAGGTTCTTGCCATTTAGCGCGGCATCGTCCACCTCAGGGTCGTCGAGGTCGCCTGTCTCGGCGACGAAGAGGAGCGTAGAGCCGTCGGGCGACCAGACAGGAGACGTCGCGCCGTGGCGTTGGTAGGTCAGTTGACGCGCCTCGCCGCCGTCGGCGGGGATCAGCCAGATCTGCGGCTTACCGACACCGCGCGCCCGCTCCTCCGCATTGGCCGGCTTGGTGGACTCGTGCGGGGCACGGACGAAGGCAAGCGTCTTGCCATCGGGCGACCAACGTGGCGAGCCATCTTTGGGTCCCACTGTGAAGCGCCGAGGCTCACCGCCGGCCGCGGGCGCCACCCAGAGCGAGCGGCGGTAGGCGAACTCGCCCGCATCGATCTCCGTGAGCATGAAGGCGATGAGCGAACCATCAGCGGAGAGCTGAGGCTCTTCGGGGATGCGCATGGCGAGCAGGTCTTCGGGCGTCAGCAGTCGGGGCATACTCTGCGATCCTCTCTCTTCACCGGCGGGTTGTCAATCTTCGGAGGTTTCGGCGACAGGATGCTCGTAATTGCGGTGTACCTCGTGGAGGACGGCGCCAGGAATACGCCAGGTCTCTGGGGTGAAGCTGTGGTACTCGCCGTCGCAGGCGGGCACGCGCGCGGTGCAGGGGATGTGCGGCAGCAGGCGGAAGCGTAGGGCATCGCCGGAGATGTCGACCCAGATGTGGCGACGGGTGTAGCCGGAGCCCCACTTGAAGAGCAGGCCGGAGTCGTATTCCTCGAACCAGCCGCGGTCTTGTAAGGCGTTGCGATTGAGGGTCTTGAGCATTTCGCCGATGCCGGTTTCGCGGATGACACGCTTGGCGTTGTCGCGGACGGCGCGTCGCGTGCGCTCGGCGTCGGCGCTATCAGGAGTATCGGTACTGGTGTTGTCAGCGGGCATGGCGCGTGGGGTCTCCTGGGAGGTAGCCGGGATAGGTCATAGTCAGGCGGCTGAGGTAGGTGGCGCGGTGATGTACGTCTCGATATTGTACACGCCGCGGCGGACGTGATGGCAATCGCGGCGCGGGGATGATGTGGTGCGTTTGGCTGATTCGCCAACTGGCCGCTACTGCGGCTGAGACAGGCGATCGGCGCGCGGCACGCTGCGACACGGCATCGGAACGGCGTGGGGCGGAAATTTTGCAGGAGGCCGCTCTATTTCAGCGTTTGGAGAGGTCCGTCGACGGACGAGGCGCGAGGAAGCCGGCAAAATCCGTCAGACAAATTTCCGTTTTCTTCCGCTTTTTCGTCGAGATCGCCGCTTCGTGGGACTTGGCGAGCGCATTCGTGGGTTGAGTGGGCGTGCGCGGAAATCGCGGCAGAGGGCGACGTGGCGCGAAGGCAGTCGACGCAGCCGGACGGGAGAGGGGAGCCGGAGGGGTAGAGCGTTCACGTTCATGTTCCTGGTGGCGATCGTTGGAAAGCGCGGCGCGTTTGGGGGATTGGGAAGGGAAAGGGCAGGTCGAAGGATTTGAATTTATGTTCTAATGACAGTATAGCACAGGGATCGACGCTGTGCAACTGTGGGAAGGTCTGTCAGTTCAGAGAGAGCGGGAAGCCAGTGTGCGTACTGGCGCGCGAGGTGTGCGACTTTGGCATCGCAGGGTGGAGTAGCGCGAGCGGAGCATTGGGCGAATGCGGCACGAGTGGGCTTAGCCCCGTGATTGGTGAGCACCTGCAAGCGCGTCAGGCGCCGAGGGCTTTGGCACGGCGCTCCGCTTCCTCCGCCTCGGCCACGCGGCCCAGCGCGCGTAACACCCTCGCCCTGCCGGACCAAGCCGTTTGTTTGGCGGGGTCGAGTGCCAACGCGCGATCGTTCGCCAGCAGGGCCTCGTCGAAACGGTTGAGACTATACAACGCCCAACTCTTGCCGTCCCAAGCGGTGGCACTACTTGAGTCGAGTGCTAACGCTCGTTCGCAGGCGGTAAGCGCCTCGGGATAGCGCGACAGCCACCAGAGTACCACGCCCTTATTGGCAAGGGCCAACAGGGTTTGCGGAGCGAGTGCGAGCGCTTGTTCGCAGGCATCCAACGCCTCGTCGTAGCGCTGAAGGTTCTTCAGTACAACGCCCTTGGTCACCCATGCATTGACGTGTTTCGGATCTAATGCCAATGCCTGGTCGCAGGCGGCCAGCGCCTCCGCATTGCGCGAGAGGGCGCTTAGCACGACGCCTTTGCCGTACCAGGCACTCACGTAATTGGGGTCGAGTGCCAGGGCGCGGTCATAGGCGGCGAGCGCCTCGTCGCGGCGGCCCAGGGTGTCAAGCGCACCGCCCTTGTTATGCCAGGCGATGGCGTTATTGGGGTCGAGTGTCGTGGCGCATTCGAAGGCGTCGAGTTGCTCCTGGGCGGGGCGCTTGACGTTGTAGAGCGTGTAGCCGAGGTTGCTCCAGGCGTCGAAGGAGCGGGGGTCGAGCTGGGTGGCGCGCTGGAAGAGCGGCAGGGCCTCGGCGTGCTTGCCCTGCGCTTGCAATGCCTTGCCCCGCGAGACAAGGTCGGAGGCGGACTCGGCGGGCTGGGGGGCGGTGGGCTGGGGCGCTTCGCCGGGGAGGGTTAGTTGCAGCGCGTGGAGGGTGCGGGCGACGGCCTCGGCGGGCGAGAAGGGGCGCAGGCCCGAGGCCTCGACGCGCTTGAAGTCTTGCAAGAAGAGCCAGATATCGTTCTCGTCGGGCAGCGCCTCGGCCAGCACCGGCAGGATGATGCGCGAGGGGTCGCGGCGCAACTGTCCGTAGGCCCAACGCGTCTCGTCTTCCACCCAGCGCGAACGCAGCGCGTCTGGCGAGAGCACGACAATGAAGACCGTGCGTTCTCGCAGTTCACGTTCGATGACGGGGCCAAGCTGACCGGCGTGCATGCTCTCGTTGTCGTACCAGACGTCCGCGCCCGCCGCCTTCAGACCCGTCACCAGTTCCTGACAGAAGGCGTTGTTCGTGTGGCTGTGACTGACGAACACCTTCATTTGCGCCACGAGACTGACCCTCCCTCAGCATCGCGCGTGATCCTCGCTCGCTTGCAGGTCCATTCTAGCACGACGCGTCCATTGGCGGGCGACAAGAAGTTGGTGACGGAGCGGTTCACGCTGTAGCCCTGCTCGGTCGCGGGAGAGCGGGTGCGGTCTGGGCGCAGGTGACGAGGAGAGCAGGGGCGAGACGGCTAGGTATGCGCGAACTGCTCATCGGCGCGGCGCTGATCGACGATAGTAGCTATTGCCGGGGAGGGACTTGGCTTTGTGCTTGACCTCGGCGGCGATGCGACCAACTTCTTCTAACGTGGCGATCGGTCGCTGCTGATTGGTGACGACGCCGATGGAAATGCTGACGAGGCCGTGCGTGCGAATTTGATTCTGGCGGTCGGTGGCGATGAGCACGCCGCGCGCCGCATCTTCGCGCGAGTAGTAGCTGACGCTCTCGCAGGCCCAGTGTTCGAGGAGTGCGTTACAGATGGTCTCTGCGCGCTGGGGAGTGGTGATGACGACAAAGTCGTCGCCGCCGATGTGGCCGACGAAGTCGTCTTCGTTGCCAAGGTCGCGGACGACGCCACTGGTGATGCGCGAGAAGAGGCGGATCAGGTCATTACCGCGAACGAAGCCGTAGACATCGTTGTAGGCCTTGAAGTGGTCGAGATCGAGATAGAGGATCGACCACTGGCGCTGCGCCTGGAGTACCTGCTCGATGGCGCGCTCGACGCGCAGCCCCGACGGCAGGCCGGTGAGCGGCGACAGCAAATTATCGCGGACATGGCGGAGCTGTGTGCGGATACGCGCCAGGAGTTCTTCGGAGGTGAAGGGCTTGGTCAGGTAGTCATCTACTTCGATGTCGAAGGCGCGCACTTTGTCGGCGGTGTCGTGGCGGGCGCTGAGCATCATGACGGGGATGTGCGCCGTCTTGACGTTGGAGCGCAGCCGCTCTACTACGGTGAAGCCGTCGATGCCTGGCAGCATGATGTCGAGGAGCAGCAATTGCGGCACTTCGCGAAGCGCGGAGGCGACGCCTTCCTCGCCAGACTGAGCGACGATGGCGCGGAAGCCCTCGGTCTCAAGCGTGGCGCGGAGCATGCGCCCGATAGCGGGATCGTCCTCGACGACGAGGATGGTCGCTGGGGTCGCATCGAAGGGCGTTGCATCCATCTATGCCCTCCCGCTGCATCCCGATTGGTGTAGCTGCTCGGTTGACCGCGGACGCCACTTGCCGGTTACGATCGGCGTGCCGCGTTTGGCAAGCGGCCAACCGGGTCGACGTGGCGCCTACAGTGCACTATAAACTTGCGCTCACCGCGTTGTCCAATGGCGCCGATGCTGTGCTAGCCCACTTGGGTCCCTTCGTCGCCTGGCCCAAGCTGCTGGTCTTCCTCGGTGGTGGAGGTCTGCGCGCGGAGCAGCGCCTGCGGCTGGCCGAGAAGCGCGTCTTCCAGACGCTGCCGGTGTTTCGGCAACAGGTTGGGGGGGAATTCACTCGGCAGGAACCATGCTGTCGCGCGCACTTCGTCGCTGTCGTGCGCCTCCGGGCTGCCCTCGGCGAGATGGCACAGGAAAGTCAGCACGACTTCGCGTTTGCGCGGTTTGGAGTAGACGCCGACGAGCCGCGCTATGGTGATGGTGACGCCAACTTCTTCGCGGACCTCACGCGCCACGCCCTCTTCAACCGTCTCGTCGTATTCGAGGCCGCCGCCGGGGAGATTCCACCAGTCGATGTCGCTGCGGTGCGCCAGCAGATAGCGGCCCTGACGCTCGATCACGGCGAAGACGCCGACGCGAAAGCGGGGTGCTGGGGGTGGCGGCTCTGTCTCGGCCATCTGCTCTCCTAACGATGAGTGGACTCGCTTTCCTGAGCTAAATCTCAAAGTCGAGGATCGTCTCGTCACTGAGGCCATGCAGGTCGGTCGCCTCGCCACGACGCTGGAGCAGCTGCGCCGGCTGCGCGACGACGACGGAGTGCGGCGGCAGCGATTCCACTACCAGCGCCATCGCGCCGATCTTGCTGTCGTGCCCGATGGTGATTGGTCCCAAAATTGAGGCGCCAACGCCGATGGTGACGTTATCTTCGATGGTGGGATGACGCTTCTTGCGCCCATCATCGGTGTGCTTCCACCAGCCCGTCGCGCCGAGCGTCACTTGATGATAGAGCATGACGTTCGCGCCGATCTCCGCGGTTTCGCCAATCACCACGCCGGTGCCGTGATCGATGAAGAAACGCGGACCGATGCACGCACCTGGATGAATCTCGATGCCGCCGGTGAGGATGCGCGCGAACTGCGAGATGAGGCGCGGCAGCACGGGGACGCGCGCGCGGTAGAGGGCGTGGGCGATGCGATGCGCGACGAGGGCGTGAAGTCCCTGGTAGGTGAGCACTTCGAGGATATTGTGCGCGGCGGGGTCCTTCTCGAAGATGACGTCGATCGCGCCGGGCCAGATGCTGCGCCGGCGTCGCATGCGAGGGTGGGCAAGGTGCGCGGCGCCCGAGGTTCCATCGCTGGCCGGCGGCGTGTGGGGATGTATACCATTAGCGCCGGCGTGGGCGCTGTGATAGACGCCGTCGGTCTCGGACGTTTCGGCGCCGCCGCGATGCTTGAGCATTACCGCCAACCCTCTGGCCCCTCGGGGCATCCTGGCGAAAGTCGTTCGTGTCTTGAAGTGTAGTAGCACGTCGGTCAAGGATCAAGCGACGGAGGCCCTTTGCCGTGGCCTGATCCGCGCCAGTTTGGCGGGGCGACAGCGGTGCATGGTGGAGGGCACCCAAGAGGGGTTCCAGAGGCCAGAGAGCGACGCGTTCTATGCTATACTGGCGTCGCGTTGCGGGGCAGATATGCGGGTGCGCGTGTTTCGACGATCGGCTGCTGGGTGGCGGGAGGATGTGCGATGGCTTGGTGCAGCAGAGGCAGCCTCGGCCCCCTGAAGTCACTGGGCGCAGGTCTTGCGCGGAGCGCCGCTTTCGCCGTCCTGTTCGGCGTGATGATCACGCAGGCGGTCGCCGCGCCGCTGCCGTTGCATGGCGCGCTGCGAGCTGATGCGTCGCGGCCAACGCAGGCGGTGGCCTATGCGCGTATCGCGCTGGTGCGCGTGCTGACGTACTACAACGGCAGCGTCAATGGCGTCGGTGTACCGACACAGTCGCCCAGCCCGTGCGCCTCTGATGGCGTGTTGGTGGGGACGACGGGCAGCACGCTCAATGCCCTGAATTACGTACTTACACCAACGGAGGCGGTGAGCCCGACACAGCCCTGCGAGGGCGCGCAGGCGGCATTCCAACAGTTGTATGGCCACGCGCGGTCATGGGCGATCTCGCATATCGCCGTATGCCTCAATGTGGCATATGTGGGCAGCGCCGACACGCGGTGCGATACGGCGCCGTTCGCGTCGATCGATCCCTCGCAGATTCGCACGAACGGCGGGGTGAACGCTCCGCTGTTGCAAACGCTGGCGCTGACGCTGGCGCCGGGCACGGCGGCGCACGATCTGCCCGTGCTCTCGGTGCCTCAACCCTCGGACGCGCCGGTGGATGCGGCTGAGAACGTCGCGCTCGATCTCACCGCGGTGAACGGTCAGTTGCTCGGACGCGATTCGGTGACGCCGAGCGAGGTGGCGACGACGCTGTATCCCGTGGATCTGGCGGCGAGCACGGTGGGCGCGCTGCCCGCGAGTGGCGCGACCGGCGGCACGCCCGCGCCAACGGCGATCCCGCTGGACCCACGGCTGAGCCTCGGCACGCCGGTGATCGACGCCAATGGGCGGTTGGTTGGAATGGTCGTCTCCACCGCGGCGAACGCGCGGTCGCTGGCGTCGGTCGCAGCGATCACACAAGCGATCGGGCCGGTGACGAGCAAGCCGGGTGACTTGATGACGCAGTGGCAGCAGGGGCTGGCAGCATTTTATGCGAATCCGGCCCTCTACGCCGACGCCGCGACGACCTTCGCGGCGTTGAGCGCGGCATACCCCGACTTCGGCGGCGTCAACGCCTTTCTCGGCGCGGCGCGGGACTCGTCAAGCACGATTCCGTCACTGACGACGGCGCCAGGCTCGTCTGGCGGCACGCCACCCGCGCTACCGGTCACGCCGGGGTTGAGCCGTCAGACGCTCATCGCGGTGGTGAGCCTGGCTTTCGCCGCGTTGGTGCTGCTGATCGTGGCGACGGTGGTCCTGGTGCGCAGGCGGCGTGCGCGAGTCCCCGCGCCGCGCCCCGTGCCGGCGGATGAGGCGGCCCTGGATCTGCTGCCGCGCGACATGCCGCTGGAGGCGCTCGACGATCCGGCGGACATGCAACAGACGCTACCGCTCGCCGCGCTGCCGCCAGACGTAGCGGCGATGACGACGATGCACATGCCGGTGGTGCCGCAGGAGCCGGTGCGGCGTGCGCGCACGGGACTGGCGCTGATGCCGCTGGCAGCTGGGGTGACGGATGTCGGCGTGCGGCGGGCGGGCGACCCGAATCAGGACAACATTTTCGCGGCGCAGGGGATACGGCTGGCGAGTGGGCGCGTGCAACCGTACGGCCTCTTTATCGTCGCGGACGGCATGGGCGGCCATCTCAACGGACAAGAGGCCAGCCGGCTCGCCATCCAGATCGTCGCCGAGGCGACGTTGCAGGTGATGACGACGAGCAATCCGGTGGACGATGCGGCGCTCACGGCGTTGCTGCGCGACAGCGTGCAGTACGCCAGCGCCGAGCTACGACGGCGCAACCTGGAGCAGAAACTGGACATGGGTACGACTTTCACCGCCGCGCTGGTGGTGGACGACGTGGCGTATGTCGTCAACGTGGGAGATAGCCGTACCTATCTGATGAGCCCAGAGTTCGGCCTCAGCGCGGTGACGACCGATCACTCAGTGGTGGCGAGCCTTGTAGCAGCCGGCGTCATTCGCCCGGACGACATCTACACCCATCCGCGGCGCAATCAGATCTATCGCAGCCTTGGCGGCGAGGTGGAGAACGTCGAGGTGGATACCTTCAACGTGCCGTTGCAGGCAGGCGACAAGATGCTGCTCTGCTCGGACGGCCTCTGGGAGATGGTGCGCGACCCGCAGATCGAGAGTATTCTGCGCGGCACGGTCGACCCGCGCAAAGCAGCGGAGTTGTTGGTGCGCGAAGCAAACGCCAACGGAGGCGAGGATAACATCAGCGCAGTGGTGGTGCGCTTCGTCGAGGACGTGCCACAGCAGGCGGAGGCGAGCCTCCACATACTCGCGGCACCAGAGGGCGCAGGGCAGCCCGCGTAGATCCTCGGCGGCGTTGACGGGTCTGCTGGCCGAACGTGCTGGCCCGCGCGATTACTTGGCGATTACTTGTCGTAGCCGGCGGGATGTGCCCGCAGCCAACGCCAGGCGCTGCCGATGATCTCCTGGAGATCGGCATGGCGCGGCTCCCAACCGAGTTCTCGACGTATCAGGTCGGCGCTGGCTACCGTGGCAACCTGGTCGCCTGGACGCCGTGGCAGCTCGACGGTGGGCAGCGGTTTGCCCGTCACCGCGCGGGCGGCGTCGATCACCTGGCGCACCGACTGACCGCTGCCGTTGCCGAGGTTGTAGATGCGCAGGCCAGGGTCGTCGCGGTGGAGCGCAAGCAGGTGTGCTCGCGCCAGATCGACAACATGAATGTAGTCGCGGACGGTTGTGCCGTCCTCAGTCGGATAGTCGGTGCCGTAGACGTTGATCGAGCGGTCTTCGGCTGCCGCGCGGAGCACCAGCGGGATCAGGTGGGTCTCTGGGGCATGCTGTTCGCCGTTACGTTCGGTCGCGCCCGCGGCGTTGAAGTAGCGCAGCGAGGTGCAGATCAGTCCGGCCGCCGGAGCCGTCCAGCGGAGGATGCGCTCGAAGAGGAGCTTTGTCTCGCCATAGGGGTTCGTCGGCTGTGTGGGCGCATCTTCGGCGATGGGGAGCCGCTCGGGATCGCCGTAGATCGCGGCGGTGGAGCTGAAGACGAGACGCTTAACGCCCGCCGCGATCATCGCGTTGAGCAAGGCGATGCCGCCGCCAACGTTGACGTCGAAGTACTCTTCGGGGTGACGCACGGAGCGCTCAACCTCGATCAGCCCGGCCATGTGGATCACGGCCTCCGAGCCGTGTTCGGTGAGCGCGCGACGCAGGCTGTCGCCGTCGCGCACGTCGCCGCGCACCAGTGGGACACCCTGCGGCACGGCATCGGCATGACCTTTGACCAGCGAGTCGTAGACCAGCGGGTCGTGGCCCGCGACGACCAATTCTTCCACGATCGCGCTGCCGATGTAGCCGGCGCCGCCGGTCACGAGCACTCGCATACTTGGCTCCTCCTCACAACTCCGCAGCGCACGGCGCGCGTGGTCGCGTGCAGTATAGTGCGCGACTCTCGCATGCTACAAGGCGAACCCCAAACGGCGTGGCGGCAGATAGGGCGTTGCGCCCGCGCCGAAATTGCTTGACCACGGCTCTGCGCGACGTCTACAGTCTGGAACGTCGCGGCACTTCATCCGGAAGGGCGCGCGAGCGATGCCATGTGGCTCGACGAGTCGGCGCCGATGCGGGGAGCCGCGGAATGGAACTCTTCGCACGCCGGCTAGCGGGCAGTTCTTGCGCGAGCAGTTCGGGAGCAGCATGATTTCAGCCGTGTACCGTCGCCTCAGCTTTCGCGCGATTGCCCCCTTAGTAGCCTGTGCGTTCCTGCTGCTCGCGGCCTGCACAGGCTCGGCGCCACTGGCGAACGGTCTCCCCAGCCCGACGGCTACGGTGAAGCCAACGGTGGTCTACGTCGCGCTCGGCGCCTCCGATGCGGTAGGCGTAGGAGCAACGAATCCCAACACGGAAGGGTATGTGCCGAGAATCATCGCGCGGTTGCCCCAAGGCGTCTCGTTCGCCTTGAATCTCGGCGTCGACGGCATCCTGCTGCATGACGCGCTGGCTCAGGAACTGCCCGAAGCGTTGCGGGCGCGATCAACCGTGATGACCGTCTGGCTGGTGGGCAACGATTTCCGCGGGTGCACGCCCCTGGCACAATACGCCACAGACCTCGATACCCTGTTGACGCGACTTCACGACGGGACGTCGGCGCAGATCTTCGTCGCTAACACGCCGGACATGAGCCTGCTGCCCTACTTCAAGGACGGCGCGTTCGGTGCGGGCTCGTGCTTCCGCGGGGCGAGCCTCAGCGCGATCCGGGCGATGGCGCAGCAGTGGAATGCCACGATCGATCCGATCGTCGCCAAGCACGGCGACGTGCTGGTGGACCTGTTTCACTCGGACCTGGCGTCACACCCCGAATATATCTCCGGCGACGGATTCCACCCGTCCAGCACGGGATACGCGCGGCTCGCCGATCTCTTCTGGGCGCAGATCGCCGCACACCACGCCGTGCCTGGGGCCTAACGCGCCAGGCAAGCCACTTGCGATGCCCGTCTGTGCGCGATACCATACCCGCAACACACTGAGAGCGCATTTGGAGACGCCGGGAAGCCTGGTCGGCACTCGGCGTCGTTCTGTGTTTTGCGAGCAGGTGGCCATTCGCGCAGCGCTGGAACTGCCGCGGGTGTAGTAAGGGAGCGTTCGATGCAAGCAGGTCAGGACATCAATGTTGTCGTCTTTCTGACGCTGCTGATCGCGGTGGCATTGGTTGCCGCGCTGGTGCGCTTCATCCGCATCCCATACACCATCGCGTTGGTGCTCGTCGGGCTGGGGCTGGCGCTCTTCCCCGACACGCCGCGCATCCTGCTCACGCCGAGCACTATTCTGACCGTCTTCTTGCCGGTCTTACTCTTCTACGGCGCCTATCATCTCGACTTTAGCGATCTGCGCGCCAATTTGACGCCGGTCGTGTTGCTGGCGGTGCCGGGCGTCGTCGTAACGGCGGCGATCACCGGTGCGGCGCTGCACTTCGCGGCTGGGCTGGACTGGGCGCTCGCGCTGCTCTTCGGCACGATCGTCGCGGCGACCGATCCTGTCGCCGTACTGGCGATCTTCGGCGAGGTGGGGGCGCCACGCCGACTCTCAACCATCGTGACCGCGGAAAGTCTCTTCAACGACGGGACGGCGCTGGTCTTCTTCGTCACCATGCTGGGCATAGCGACAGGGACAACGCTCGAGCCTGGGCTGACGCTGGAGCATTTCGTACTCGGCGTCGCGGGGTCGCTCGCGCTTGGTGTGGTGGTCGGCATCGTCGCCACCGCGATCCTCCAACGGATCGATGATGCCTTACTCGAGACGACCATTTTGCTGATCATGGCATACGGCGGATACCTCCTGGCCAACGGCCTTGGCGCGTCAGGACCATTGGAGACGGTGATGGCGGGCTTGCTGCTGGGGGTGCGCGGTCGGAGGGTGATGTCCGCGACGACGCGTTTGCAGGCGGGCGCGACGTGGGAGTTCCTCGACTTTCTGGCGAACTCGCTGCTCTTCCTGCTGATGGGGCTTGCCGTGCGCGACGTTGGCGCGCTGGGGACGTCGGCACGCGGGTTCGGCCTGTTGTGGATTTTGGCAGTCGTGATTGTGGCGATGACCGTCGCGCGGGTGGTAATCGTCTGGCCGGTTGGCTGGGTATTGCGCGGCATTCGACAGCCGTTGCCGCACGGTTGGCGCACCGTGCTGATCGCCGCGGGCTTACGGGGCGCGGTCTCGTTCGCGGCGGCCTTGAGCCTGCCGTTGGGGCTGCCAGAGCGCGACCTGCTGATCACGCTGACCTTCGGCGTCGTCGTGTTCACCGTGGTGGTGCAAGGGTTCAGCATCCGCCCACTGCTCGTGCGCCTGGGCCTGGTTGGCGGCATGGGGTCGCAGGAGGCGGTTGACGTGGCCTTCGGCCGCTTGCAGAGCCTTGACGCCGCGCATCGAGAGGTAGAGGCGCTGCGCGAGGCGCGGCTGGTGAGTGGCACGCTGGCCGCGAACTTGCTGACGCGCATTGAAGATATGCGCGGCGAGGCCAGCGCACAACTCGATGCGCTGTATGCGGAGAATCCGTCGCTCCAATCCGCACGAGAGCAGGACGTGATTCGGCATGTCCTGCACGTTCAGCGGGAAGCCGTTCGCGATCTCGCCGCCAATGGCGCCATCACGGAAGCGGCCATGCGCAATCTGCTCGCGGAGATCGACCGTACCCTCGACCGCGTGGGCGAGGGGGGCGCCGCAACCGAGAAGGAGCGGCCGGCCGCCGCGCGGGTTGAATCGAGCGGGGGAGCGGGAGGTGCGGGGGAGCGGGCAGACGAGACGCACTGACCAACTCGCCGCGCACGACCGCGACCTTCACGCCGTTCGACGTGTCGCGGTTGTCTGGTAAAGTCGGCCTGTGCTACAGTCCCTGCGGTCTCGTAGTCATCCTTCACGACGAGAAAGGTCGCCGGTCATGCCTGAGACGTTGCCCGCAACCGAACGCCTGCGCTGCCGCCTCGACGTCAACGGGATCGCCTACGACCTCGAAGTCGATCCGCGTCGGACGCTGCTCGACGCGCTGCGCGACGATATTGGCTTGACCGGTGCGAAACCTGGTTGCCGCATGGGAAACTGCGGCGCTTGCACGGTGTTGTTGGATGGCGAGGCGGTCTACAGTTGCCTCCTGCTCGCCACCGAGTGCCAGGGCCACGCGGTCACCACCATCGAAGGCCTGGCGCGTGGCGGCGAGCTCGATGCCGTGCAGGCGGCGTTCATCGAGCATGACGCGCTGCAGTGCGGATTCTGCACGCCGGGGCAGGTGCTGGCGATGAAGGCGCTGCTGGATCGCACTCCTCACCCGAGCGACGACGAGATCGCGCGCGGCATGTCTGGCAATCTGTGCCGCTGCGGCGCGTATCCCAAAATTCTCGCCGCTGGCCGCGCGCTTTCCGCGCGTGCCGACCCCTAGCGACGTCAGTTCGTCGTGCGCGACGATACCGCAGCGTCGCGGCGCGCACACACCCTCCGCGAAGGATGCAGACAATGCCCATTCGCATCGTCACCACGCACCTCGAATTTGAAGGCGAGGTCTCGGAGCAGCGTGTCGTCCTCGAGGGCGAGGAGCCGGCAGTCTGGGGCGCCGAGGCCAATCTCCGTGTCGTCGGCGCGCCGATCCCGCGCGTGGATGGACACGAGCGCGTCACTGGCGAGGCCGAATACGCCTATGACGTGCGTTTGCCCGGCATGCTCACCGCCGTCGGGTTGCGCTCGCCGCACCCGCACGCCCGCGTGGTGGCGATCGACGCCAGTCGCGCCGAGTCGCTCGCCGGCGTCCGCGCGGTACTGCATCGGTTCAACACAGAGCTGGCCGATACGGCGCGCGGCGGCAGACCAGTGTTCGCCGAAGAAGTGCTTTTCCAGGGCGATCTCGTCGCGCTGATCCTCGCCGAGCGCCGCGAGCAGGCCGAGGAGGCTCGCGGGCTGGTCGAAGTTACGTACGAAGCATTGCCATTTGTGATGGACCCAACGTCCGCGTTTGACGACGGTGCAACCCGGGTCGAGAGCACACGCGAACACAACCGCATCGCCGACGAGCCGCCGACCGTGTATGCACGCGGGGATGTGGAGCGCGCGCTGGCCGAGGCGGAAGTCCGCGTAGATGCGCAATTCGAGACGCCCACGGCGCTGCACAACTCGATGGAACCCCACGGTGGCGTCGCCCGCTGGGACGGGCGCACGCTGACGCTGTGGAGCTCGACGCAGGACGTTTTCGGGGCGCGGCGGCAGGTAGCCAATGCGCTTGGTCTGCAACAAAATCAGGTGCGCGTGCTGAAGCATTTCATGGGCGGCGGCTTTGGCAGCAAGTTCGGCGCACATTCGTCCGGCATACTCGCCGCATACGCCGCGCGGCGCCTGGGCGTGCCGGTCAAGTATCTCCTCAGCCGTGAGGAAGAAAACCTCGCCGCGGGCAATCGCGGCGGCACGCGGCAGACCTATCGTTTGGGCGCCACGCGCGACGGTACACTGACCGCGCTGGATCTCGTCACTGTGGACAATTGTGGCGCGCTCGGCAGTTGGTTCCCCGCGGTCTCGATGCCGGTCAAAGAACTGTACCAGTGCGACAACGTGCGTACCGAGGATCGTGGCGCGCGGACGAATCTGGGGACCTTCGCCTCGTTCCGCGCGCCGGGGACCGTCGAGGGCACCGCCGGCATGGAAGTGGCGATCGATCAACTGGCCCAGACGCTCGGCATGGACCCCCTGGCGTTTCGCCGTAAGAACTACGCGCCGCACCATCAGGCGATGGCGCGACCGTACGCGCGCAAGCTGCTCGACCGCGCCTACGATCTCGGCGCGGAGCGCATCGGTTGGGCCACGCGCGACGCGGAGGAGCGGCGCTATCCGCTGGGACGCACGGGCTCCCTGCGGCGGGGCGTTGGCATGGCGAGCCAAATATGGGGCGGCGATGGCGGGCCGCCGGCGCAGGCGATGGCGAAATTGCTCCCCGACGGCTCAGCGGTGATCATCACCGGCACGCAGGATATCGGCACCGGCACGCGCACCGTCCTGGCGCAGATCGCCGCCGAGGAGTTGGGGCTACCGCTCGAACAGATCCGCGTCGAGTTGGGTGATACCGAGTTTGGGCTCTACTCGCCGCCCAGCGGTGGCAGCATGACGCTGGCGTCGGTCGGCCCAGCCGTGCGGATGGCCGCGGTCGAGGCGCGCAAAGAACTGATCGAGGTAATCGCGCAACTCGCCGAAGCTCCGGTGGATGCATTGCAGGTGCGCGAGGGGCGGGTCATCTCGCGTGAGACGGGCCGCGAGTTGGGCACGGTTGGCTCGTTCCTCGAACAGCTCGATGGGCATGAGATCAGCGCCAAGGGCATGCGCGGCCCGAACGCTGAGGGCGTGACTGTGCGGACATTCGGCGCGCAGTTCGCCGAGGTTGAGGTGGATGTGGGCACGGGGCAGGTGCGCGTGCTACGGGTCGTCGCCGTCCACGACTGCGGGCGCATCGTCAATCCGCTGACCTTTAGCAGCCAGATCGAGGGCGGCATTCTCCAGGGACTCGGCTTCGCGCTGATGGAGCAGCGTGTGGTAGATACGCGGCTCGGCATCGTGCTCAACGCCAACCTGGAGGACTACAAGGTGCCGACGATTCGCGACGTGCCGGAGATCGAGATCGTGTTGCTGGACGAGCCAAACGTACACGCCAACACGCTGGGGTCGCTGGGCGCGGGCGAGCCGCCGATCATTCCCACGCCCGGCGCTATCGCCAACGCCGTGATGCACGCGCTCGGCCGCCCGGTCACCGCGCTGCCGCTGACCCCCGCTCGCGTTCTCGACATGCTGAGGTAATCCATGCGCACATTCGAGCATTTTCCGGCAGGCAGCGCCCGCGAGGCGATCGCGCGCCTTGAAGAGGGCACCGAAGACGCCATGTTCATCGCCGGCGGCACCGATCTGCTGCCGTTGATGCAGGCTGGCATCGTCGCGCCTTCTCGCCTGATCGATCTGAAGCGCTCCGGCGAGTTGCGCTACCTGCGCTTCGCGGATGACGGCACGCTGCGGCTCGGCGCGATGGCCACACTCGCCGACGTCGAGCGGAACATGGAGGCGCAGACTCGACTACCGCTGCTCGTCCAGGCGGTGCGCGAGGCGGCGACGCCGCAGTTGCGGAACATGGCGACCGTCGGCGGCAACCTGCTCCAGCGTCCGCGATGCTGGTATTTCCGTAGTGGCTGCGAGTGCTGGCTGGCTGGCGGCTCCGAGTGCTTCGCGCGCGAAGGCGAGAACAGCTATCATGCCATCTTCGCGCAGGGTCCCTGCGTCGCCGTGCATCCTTCGGATCTCGCGCCGGCGCTGATTGCGCTCGACGCCTCCGTGGAGCTCGATGGCCCCAACGGCGCGCGGACGCTACCTGTCGCCGAGTTCTTCACCGCGCCGACGGATGACCATCGCATCGAGCACGTGCTGCGGCAGGGCGAGTTGATCACCGCCATCCAGATTCCGGCGCAGTCGCAGGGCTCGCGTGGCACGTATCTCAAGGTGATGGAGCGGCAGGCGTGGGCTTTCGCGTTGGTCAGCGTCGCCGTGCAGATCACGCTGCGCGAGGGCGTAGTGGAAGGCGCGCGGATCGTGCTTGGCGGCGTCGCCAATACGCCGTTGCGCGCCGTCGCCGCCGAGGCCGCGCTCGTTGGCCAGCCGTGCACGGACGAACTCATCACCCGCTGTGCCGCCCTGGTCGTCGAGGGCGCGACGCCTTTGGCTAAGAACGTCTACAAAGTAACGCTGGCCCGCGAACTTACGCGCCGCGCGTTGTCGCAGTGCGTGGCAGCCGAGGCGTAGTACGGCACGACAACGCGGGGTAGCGGGTCGGAGCCCGTATAACGACTAGCTCTCGGCTTTGATGGCAGGCGACGATGACGTGGCTTCCACGGAGGACGCCGAAGCGCCATCCTCATCTTTCGGAGTATCGGCTTGCGGAGTATCGGCGGCGGCGCCGAGCACGCGAATGGTGACGCCGAGCGCGATGATCACCGCGGCATTGACGCCCAGCTCGATCATCGAGCTGCGGAACTCGTCGACCGTCAGGGTCGAACCTTGGATGGAGAGGCGCGCGCCGATGGAGAGGATACCCCGCGTCGCCGAGATGATGCCGATGAAGAGAAACGGCTTGACCGAGGTATCGCCTTTCTCCAGATAGGATCGAACGGTGCCGAGCACCTCCATGATAATCAGGACGAGCAGCAGGTCGCTGACGAAGGTGAGCACATCTTGCACGACGCCTTCCAAGGGAACCATGACGCCGAAATTGCGCAGGAGGTGAGCCACGCTGTAGGCGAGCGCGAGCAGTGCGGCGCCGATGAAGGCGATGCCAACGGCGGCGTATACGAGCGCGTCGAGTCCGTCGAGTATGCGCAGACTCCAGCGGCGCAAACGGCTGGGTATTTTGGCGTATGCCGATTTCGTGCGGTGGCCGCGAGACGAACGAATCACGAAGAGACTCCTTGCGATGCCGCGCGAAACGCTTCTGGTCGAAAGCCGCGCAGAGGCGCGTCTCGCGTGCGATGCTGCAGGACAACCTAGCAGACGTCCATGGAAAAGCATACGACCGTCGCGCAAGAGCGGCAGAGCTTACGCACGATGCCGACCTATCACCAAGCGCGGCGAATGTGGTTCAATCTCGGAGTCGCGCTCGGGGTCGCCGTTCTCGATGCGGTGCAGGACGTTGTTGGCGGATGCCAGGCGCGGGTGTTGGCGTTGTGTCGCGGATGGCGGCGCGGTTGCGCGGGAGGTGACGTGTGTCGGATGAGGTGCGACAGCGCAAGATCGAACATGTCGCGCTGTCGTTGCAGCACGATATCGCCGCGCCGCAGACGGCGTCTTGGGCGGATGTGCGCCTGGTCCATCAGGCGTTGCCCGAAGTAGACCTCGATGCCGTCGACCTTTCGACGGACTTTCTTGGCGGTCGCCTGCGCGCGCCATTGGTGATTTCGTCGATGACTGGCGGCCACCCAGACGTCGCCGAGATCAATGCGCGACTCGCGACGCTCGCCGAGGAACACGGACTGGCGATGGGCGTCGGCAGTCAGCGCGCCGCGCTGGTGAATCCCGCGCTGGCGGCGACCTACAGCATCGTGCGGCAGCATGCGCCAAAAGCCTTCCTGCTGGCCAACGTCGGCGCGCCGCAACTCATCGCGCAGGCACGTCACCCGGCCTTTAGCGTGGCGGACGTACGCCGCGCCGTGGACATGATCGGCGCAGACGCCCTGGCGCTGCACCTGAACTTCTTGCAGGAGGCGGCGCAGCCTGAAGGTGATCGCCGCGCTAAGGGCTGCATCGCCGCGTTGTCACGCGTTGCCGGCGAGATAGGTGTTCCGGTGGTCGCCAAGGAGACGGGTGCCGGGGTGAGCTACGAAACTGCCGCGGCCTTGGCCGCCGCCGGCGCCTCGGCGATCGACGTCGGCGGGGCGGGGGGCAGCAGCATGGCGGCGATGGAGACACTACGCGCGGAGTCACGGGGCGACGACGCCACCGCCGCGCTGGGCAGGCTCTTCCGCGACTGGGGTGTGCCGACGCCGATCGCGGTGGTCGAGACACGCGCCGCCGCGCCAACTCTGCCGATCATCGCCACCGGCGGCATCCGCAGCGGACTCGATGCCGCCCGCGCGCTCGCCCTCGGCGCAACCGTGGTTGCGGTCGGCTATCCCTTCCTCAAGGCGGCCAGCGAGGGGGCAGACGCGCTGCGCACGTACCTCGCTCAGTTCCTCGACGAGCTGCGCGTGGCGATGCAGCTTACCGGCGCCGGAACGGTGGCGGAGCTCCGCGGCATCCCGGCTGTCGTCACCGGCGCGACCCGTGAATGGCTGGACCTGCGCGGATTCGAGTCCAACCTGCGGGTGCTCGCGCGCCGAGGTCGTGCGTAACCCTGGCGCGTCAGCAAGATGCGGCAGCGGGGTGCGCCGGCAGATTTTTGCGCGGCATTGCGCAACCAAACCAGACATAAGGTATACTGCGGAGAGGCGCGCGGAAGGAGTGCGCGCCCCCGGCGAAACTCGACTCTTGTAGGGATGGCGCGAACTGGGGCGACGCGATGACGTCGTGTTCCCAGCATTGCGTCTCCGCCGGCGGAGTGCGAACGACGCGAACTTTCGGGATGTGGGGGTAGCCCCACGACAGGCTCTTCCCTCGTCGCGGCCCTGGTGGGGGGATGATTCCTCCGCTCGCCTGGCCCCTCGACGCGGCAGGACCCATTCTTGCGGATGATTCTGGCGTATTTCGTCTGCGATGTGAGACGAGGTAAGCCCCGTTCAGATGAGCAAGGAGTGGTTGACCATGAGCGTGTTACGAGTGCTCTCGCGCAGCGGCGATGATCGGTATACGTGGGTGCGATCGGCGGCAGCCGTCGGCGATGCGGAGGCTGAGGCCGCCGTGCATGAGGCAGAGCGCATCTTCGCCGAGCAACGCGCGCGTGGCGCCACCGCCGTGCGCATGGCGCCGGGGAAGCCGGCCGAGCGCATCGAGACCTTCGATCCCGAGGCCGAGGAGATCGTGATGATTCCGCGGGTCATTGGAGGCTGAGGCGAAGGCCCATGCAAGACATTCTCCACGCGGGGGTGATGCTCGTCATCCTGCTGACGGCAACGACCAGTTTGATCGTCCGCGCGTCGGAGTGGCCGGCGACCAGCGCGCGCCTGTGGCCGTGGCTGCGGCTCCAGCGGTGGTGGCCGGTCGCCGCGGATCACCGGGCGGAGACGCTGCTGCGCAGTTCGCTCAGCGCTGAAGAGTATCGCGCGCTGCGTGCGCATGCGTATCTCGAAGTGAAGAGCCCGAGTTACGCCAGCCGCGTCTATCGCATCCCGCGCGGACCGGGTCAGGTGGCGGTCTACGAAAGTGGCCGCGTCACCGAGCGCCTCTGCCTCCAACCGCTGGAGTCGCTGCCGGAGGCGGATGTCGTGCTGATGCACAAGCTGCTGATCGAGGCGGACGAATCGCGCTACCTTTCGACCGCCAACCACTTTCCACGCGCGGTGTGGCGCTGAGCGAAGGGGAGAGGGTCGAGCGAGGCGCGACGGAAATCGCGCCTCGTCTCAATGTTTACCGCGCACCATAGCCACGGTCATAACGGCTCGACGCCACAGCGGTGGTAGGTCGGGCCGTTGTGGCATGCAGCAGGGACTCAGACGACATCGGGATGACTAGGGGCGCGCAAACCAGTTTTGGAACTGCATCAGGTCCATCGCGGCAGAGGCGGGAGTAACCTTGAGTTTGCCGCCCATGAACGCGGTCACGGGGTTCAGTTCGCCCTTGAGCACCTTCAGCCAGTCATCAGAGTCCACCGCGATGGTGGCGCTGGGGTTGGTGGCGGCGCCTTGGCTGTATTCCATCGTGCCGTTGCGCACGATCATGTTCCAGGTGCCGGCTTCGCGACCAGAGAAATCGAACTGCAATGTCTTGTCGACATTTGCGGTCTTTTCGGGCAAGAAGTTGGCTTTGAGCGCGGCGAACGAGCCAGCGATGCTCTCCATGGATGGCTGCGACACGGGTGGATCTCCTCTCGCACACTCCGCTACACTGCGGCATTTGCCGTCATCCGGCGCGCTCAAGCGGAGGCTTCAACGTAGAACTGAACGGCAACCGGAGGGTTCCGCCGCACACGATAGCACATCCGCGCACTGCGCTGCCACGTAGCCAGCTACCACCCGTGCGGCATGGCGGATCAGAACGGCGTGGCGCAGTATGGCGCTCGCGCGGTGTAGAACAGCGCGTCGGCTCGGCGAAGGGCGCCCGCTGTGCGCTCGTGGACACGACCCGCCTCCGCTAATGTGGTCCAACTCACCCCGCCGAGGTACACGGCGCCGAGGTCCGCGATGCCGAGCGAGAGGTCAGGTGAAGCCGTCGTGCGTTGGCAGGTCGCGCCCTCGTCGCTGGCGGCGAGTTGGTAGCGGCCCGTTGTCTCGGGGCGAAAAGCGTCGGTTACCTCCAAGGTCAGCGTATCCGTCGCGGCGTAGCTGCGCGCGGCGAGCGCCTTCGGCACGTCAAGGATGCGGAGCCAGAGATCGTCGTTGAGCGCGACGCTGCGCAGCCGGCGCGGATCGGCGAGCAGCCAGCGGATAGGATCGTCTGTGGGACGGCTTACGGCGCGAACGGTGGTCACCAGGTCGGCGTTGAGGAAATAGCTCCAGAGCGCCTCTCGCGCCTCGCTCGTCGCGGCATATAGCTCGCGCAGCAAGAGCGTGCCATTCGGCAGGCCGTTGGTCCAGTCGGGTTTGATGCGATAATGCGCGGCGCCCTCGACGGCGCCGGATGGTCCCTCGTAGGCTACGTAGAGGCGCGTGCCGAACCCTTCGGACGAGCCGTGCGGATTACTCAGCAGCCACTCCCAGTAGGCGTGGGTGCGGCTCAGCGCGCCTGGCTGTTGCCGACGCAGGCGTTCATAGGCCGTGGTAAGCGCGGCGACGCCGCCCTCGTGGTCGAGAAGGCGTAATCGACCGGGAAGCTCAGGTCGACGCGCAAGCCGCGCGAAGCGGGTTTCGATCTCGAAGCTCGTGACGCTGGTGGCGAGGCCATAGCCGAAACGGCCATAGATCGCGCTCTCGGAGGCCGTCAACATAGCGAGAGGGTAGCCCGCCGCGGCGTAGTCGCCGAGTTGGCGCGCCATCATAGCGGTGAGTAGGCCGCGCCGCCGGTGCGTGGGCAACACGCCCACCCAACTGACGCCGGGAACGGCGACCGTCTTACCGCCGGGAAGCGTCAAGTCGAACGAGTAGGCCCCGGCGGTGGCGACAATGCGCCCGTCGTCAAAGGTCGCGAGTGTACGATCGAACTCGAAGGTGTCGCGACGCTGCTCCAGTTCGGCGTCGGTGGGGTGACTTCCGAAGGCGGAGCCTTCCGCGACCATAAACTCGCGATATTCTTCGGGAACGATCGGGCGAATTTCATAAGACATGCGGGTGTCGCCTCCTGGATACACGGGGTGCCACGAGTGGTGAGCAGAGCGCGATAGAGACGCTCACCATGGACAGATGATTCGACGTTCAGCGAGCGGGTGGATGGTGTGCGAGATGTGTCGCGAAGCCGCGCAGGGCGTGCCGCGCGCCCGGCACGCCGCGATGTTGCGCGAGGACGCGGAAACCACCGAGGCCACGCGGATCCAGCAGCGTTGCGACGGCGCCGCGCAGACTGAGACGCCGCAGATGATCGGCCTGGCCGCGGTCGGTGTGCCGGGCGGTGTCGGCGGTGGGATAGAGGCGACGACCGAGCGCTTCGGCCTCCTCGCGGATACCGAGGCGCGTGAGGAACGCGGCCTGCGTCGCGAAGCCGGCGACAGAGAGTCCGCGCTCGCCACCACTTGAGGCGAGCGCCGAGAAGTTGACATGTGCGGTAAGGTCTTGCTGGCCCGGATGAGCGAGCGGGTCGTCGACTCGGTTGTGGCGACGATACGCGGAAAGCGTGCCGTGCCGCCGATTGGGCAGGTAGAGCCGCCGCGCCGTGTCGCCGTAGTCCAGCGTGAGCACGAAGCCGCGTTCGAGCGTGGCGGCGACCTCGCGCATCCAGTCGGGTGCGGCAAGGCAAATCTCGCCGCGCCAGCCATCGGCATACGTCGCGCCAGGGCACGCGGAAGTGATCGAGGTAGGCGACGAGGTCAGGCGTGGAGGGCGGCGCTAGCTGCTCGACCAGGCGCCCAGCGGTGTCGGCGGCCACGTAGACCTCAGAGAGTTCGCCGCCGCGGGACTCGACAACATGCACGGGGAGCGCGTCTACCAACTCGTTGGAAACGACGACGCCGACGAGGCTGCGCGGAACGAAACATTCGCTGAGCGCCGGCGCCCAGCGCGTGGATTCCGCTGGAACGTCGAGAGCGGCGAGCGCTGACTGCAAACGGTGCGCGCGCGCCTGGTGCACCGCCGAGTCTAGCGGTGCGCGGTCCGCGAGGGTATAGCGCAACGTGGGGAGCCATTCGGGCGCCTGCTCGCGTGCGTAGCGCCAGACGGCAATCGCCAAAAGCCCACGCCCGGCGCCCGGCTCGACCACGTCGAAGGGGATCGGGCGGTCCAACACTTCCCACATCTGATGCAGCTGGCGGGCGAGCGCCCAACCCCAGAGCGGGTGGACATCGCCACTGGTGACGTAGTCGCCCCCCCAGCCGACCGGCTCCTTGTCGCTTCCGCCACCGGAGTAGTAGCCAAGTGCCGGGTGATACAACGCCAATACCATGAAGCGCGCGAAGGGTATCGGGCCGCGTGTGGCGATCTCCTCGCGAATCTGGTCATCGAGTGTCTGTTCGGTGCGGCTCGCGAACGGCATGGCTATCAATCTCGCTGGCTCTCAGAAGGTGGATCGGTGATCGCGCGAGTAGCCCATGTCTGACTAGCACTTCGCGTGAAGCGGAACGCTCGCGCCGGTGGACTGGCCGAGGCGATGGCAGTGTAGCACACGCGCGTGCTCGTCTCCGCTCGCGGCAGGCGAGACCGGTGTGGGCGCAGACGGAGCGGCCGGATTGCGCGCTTTCCGCCCGTATCCACCACGTTGTAGCATGAGCGCAAAGCCTCGGAGAAGCGGGGAGATGGCATGGCAGACGAGGACGCTACGGCACGCGCCGATCCGGCGAACGGATCAGGCATGCCCTACACCTTCGTTCCGATGCGCTGGCGAGATGCCACAGCGGCGGGACGTTGGCGCTATGAAGGCTCGTACGCGATCTATGACTTCGATCCGCTGGCGCTGTGGGCGGCGGTTGTGATGCAGACCATCGTGCGCGCGGCGATATTCTTCTCAGTGCTCGACGAGCGCGGCGAACTGCTTGGCCTCTTCACGTTCTCGCGGCGCGGCGACGCCGTTGAGATCGGCGTGGGGATGCGCCCAGACCTAACGGGAGCCGGGCGCGGGCTGGAGTTCTTTAGCGCGGGATTGGAGTTTGCCTACGCGCGCTATCGGCCCAGACGGTTCTTGTTGACCGTCGCAGCATTCAACGAGCGGGCGCAGCGGGTGTATACGCGCGCCGGCTTCACGCCGATCCGGAGGTTCCGCCGGCGGACGCATGGTGAGTGGCTCGACCATATTGAGATGCAGCGCGGCGCGTCGTGACGGGCGCGAGGAACGGCGATGCCCGAAACCCTGAGTGCGTCCGGTTTCGGGCATCTAAGCATACGAGGGGTGACCGATGGGTCTCGAACCCACGACCTCCAGAGCCACAATCTGGCGCTCTGCCAATTGAGCTACGGCCACCATGCTACGCGGCGCTCTCAGTATAGTCTTGGGCTTGCTCGACTGTCAAACGGCTACTGCCTGGCAAGCGAGCGCTATTACGCGCGGCTGCGCGCGGCGAGGGATCGTCACTTGCGCGGAGAGCGGCCACCCGCGGGAGGCTTGGGGCGCTTGCGCTCGACGGTCTGAACGCTGGTGACTTTCTGCAGCGCGGTGATCACCGCCGCCGCCTGCTCGGGTCGTGAGACTTCAAGCGTCGCCGTGATGACGGCGCGGTGCTGGCGCGCATTGGTGGTGGTGGTGACGTTGACCATGTTGATCTTCTGTCCCGTGATCACTCCGGTGACGTCCATCAGCAGGCCGGGGCGGTCGGCGGCGACGACGACAATCGGCGCGCGAAAGGTCTGCTTTTCAGTGAGGTCTTCGGGCCAACTGACGGCGACCTCGCGATCGGGCTCTCCGGCGAGCAGGTGCGCGAGGTTGGGGCAGTCGGCGCGGTGAATGACGACCCCTCGTCCGCGCGAGACGAAGCCCAGAAGATCATCACCCGGCAGCGGATTGCAGCAGCTCGCCAGCCGCGTGAGCATCCCCTCCATACCGGCTACGCTGGCCTTCGTCAGCGGCTCGCGCGGCGCAACCGTCGCCTCGCTCGGCGTCTCGGCGGGAGCAGCGGGGAAGAGTCGCTCGCGCAGTCGGGCGACCACCGCGGATACCTTCAATTTTTCGGCACCGATAGCGACCAAGAGGGCATCGACGTTCGGCTGCTGGAATTCCTCTACCGCCCATTCGAGATCAGCTTCAGTGAGGTCGTCGTAGCCCTTGCGCAGACCCGCTAGCCGCAGATCGCGATCCAGGCGTTCGTGACCAATTTGGCGGTCGATGTCGCGCTCGTGATCCTTGAGGTAGCGGTTGATCTTGTCGCGGGCCGACTTCGTCCCCACCACCTTGAGCCAGTCACGCGTAGGATGAGCGTCCTTTCGCGTGAGGATTTCGACGACATCGCCGCTGCGGAGCTCGTAATCCAGCGGGACGAGACGCCGTGCGAGGCGACCGTTGCCGTCGGTGGTGGAGACTCGCGCGCCAGCTACGTGATTGCCAACATCAGAGTGGATCAAGTAGGCAAAATCGAGCGGCGTCGCCCCGGCAGGCACGTCTTTCACATCCCCCGCGGGCGTGTAGACGAAGATACGCTCTTTGAGCATCTCGCGGGCGACCGCGGCAACGGTGCGGTCGGCGTGTGCCGGGCGAGCGAGTTCGTCCTGCCAGTGCTTGACCTGCTCGACCCAGTTTTTCAATGAGGCTGCCTGTGCCGAGGCGGTGTCGCCAACGTCCTTGTAGTACCAATGCATGGCAACGCCGTACTCTGCCATCTGGTGCATCTCGGGCGTGCGAATTTGGATCTCCGCCAGGCGCGAGTCGAGGCAGAAGACGGTGGTGTGCAGCGATTTGTAGCCATTGGGCTTGGGCGTGGCGATGAAATCTTTGAAACGCCCGTCCTTCGGCGGCCACAGACCGTGGACGTGGCCCAGCGCGAGATAGCAATCGGCCACGGTGGGCACGATCACGCGGAATGCGAGGATGTCGTAGAGCGACGATAGGTCGGCGTCCTCGGAACGCTTGACCTTCTTGTAGATGCTATAGAGATGCTTGACGCGCCCGGAGACCTCGGCGCGCAGGCCGAGCTTCGCCATCTCGTCGCGCAGCACGCCGACAACGCGCTCGACGTAGGAGTTGCGCTCCTGCGTATATTCGGCGACGGTCTCGCGCAGCGTGGCAAATTCGTCTGGTTCGAGGACGGCAAAGGCGAGATCCTCAAGCTCGCCCTCCACGCGGCCCATACCTAGCCTACCGGCGAGCGGCGCAAAGACATCGCGCGTCTCCTGGGCGGCCCGCCGACATTCGTCTTCCGTCCACGCGGGGGTGGCCGCGCCCGGCGGAACAGCGGTGACGGCGCCGTCGCTGGCGGCAGGGAACGCGTGCCACTGCTCGGCGGCATCGCGGACCGCACGCATGGTGCGCAGTTGATCGGCGATCTTGAAGACCGCCACGCGCGGATCTTCCGCCATCGCCACAAACATCTTGCGGACGTTTTCCGCGTCCATCTGGCGCTGGCGCTCGCTGCCTTTGCCGCGGTCACGCGAGGAATCGTCGCCGTCGCCGCTGAGCGCCGCCTGGGCGCGGGCATGACGTCGCAGTTCGACGCCGGGGCGCTGCAGCGTGTCGAATCGCTCGATATTCTCGATGGTCTGCGCGACCGCAATGCCGTACTCGTCGCCAAGGCGTTGGCGCACGTCTGCGAGGCGCGTGAGCCGGCTCTCGACCGCCTGGTAGAGTAGGACGGCGGCGAGGCTGATGGCGTCGATATGGATGGCGTCGGCTAGTGTCTCGGCCACGCCGAGCGCATAGCCGATGTCCCACGGTCCGGAGGGAGAGCGAGGGCGAGGCGCTGGCGCCCCCTTCTCGGCTTTCTCGCCCTTGGCGGGCGTGACGGTTGGCGCCGGCTCCGGCGGGCGAGCGTTCGCAAGCTCGCGAGCAAATGCCAGGGCTGCGCGCACATATTTGACGTCGCGTGGCGAGAGGTATCCTTCGACGGCGCGCAGAAGCTTGTCGTCGTCGAAATGCGCGGCGGGTGGAGGAGATACGTTGTCTGCCGCGTGCGCTGCGTTAGGATCTATCATCATGGATTCTCGAAGCATCCCTTGCCGGTATCGCGCCAGACGCTAAGGATGCCGGACACCCTGCGGAGCCGTCCTATAACGTAGTCAAGGCGGATGTTGCTTGGAATGTCTACTGTGAGTGAGATCGCCGCACGATAGCGCGCTTTGTTGGCGCTGGCGTTGCTACCGGCGACATTGAGGCCAAGTTGCGATGCGCTGTGCGTGAGCTCCTGGATCAAGCCCGGATGATCCTGCCCGGAAATCAGAAGCGGAGCCCGATACCATTTTACGTTAAATTGGGGCCAGCTTACTGCTATAGGATCGGGGTAGTTGGCCCCCTCGGCACGCCGGCGCACCACCGTTGCCTTGAGGAAGCGGCAGCAGGCGCGGTGCACCGTCACCAGATTGCCACGCTGCGCCAGCCCGAGAATCGCGTCGCCGGGGCACGGGCAGCAACAATGGCCCAACTCTGTTCGCGCCACTTTGCCGGACGGGTGGACGAGAGGGCGAGCGGAGTAGAGGTCGCCAGAAGCGGGAACGCTCGCTGGTTCCTGCGGGTCGTGGGTGGCGGCGTCAGGTTGGCGCTCTTGCAGGCGTAGCGCCCGGTTGATCTTGACGCGGGCATAGTTCGAGCGGGCAATGGCGAGCCATGAGGGATCTGGGTGGGCATCGTGGGCGGTCTGCACGCGCACGACGTCGCCTCGATGCAGCACGTACGACGGCCCGACGAAACGCTGGCGCGGATTTCCATTGCGATCGGTCGACTGGATCGAGGCGCCGATAGTGTGGTCACCGATGCTGGTGTGAATGCGGTAGGCAGCGTCGAGCACCGTCGAGCCTTCGGCAAGCTCTAACATATCGCCCTTGGGCGTGTGGATGGCGATCTGATCCTTGAAATAATCTTCTTCGAGGGTTGATACGAAAGCCGCGGCATCCTCGCCGAGGTCGCCGTCAAGCTCGACGATCGGCGAGACCCAGCTGACGAGTTCGCGCATTTCGCGCGCGGAACTGCCGTCGACATACTCGCCGCGAGCCGCGCGTTCGAGCCAGAACGCGGCGATGCCGTGCTGGGCGACGCGGTGCATGTCGTGGGTGCGAATGTGCAGCTTGGCGTCGCGGCCCTCGAGGGCGAAGACGGTGGTGTGGAAGGATTGGTAGCCGTTCGATTTGGCGGTGGCGATGTAGTCATTGTAGTTGCTGGGCCGCCAGAGTCCGTGGATCACCGCGAGGGCGCGGTAGCAGTCGTCCTGGGTGGGCACGAGCACCCTGAAGGCGATGAGGTCGGTGAGATGCGCGATTTCGGTGCCGTTTTTCCCCGCCTCGTAATAGGCGCGATAGGGATGTTTGACGCGCCAGTTCACGGTAGCGCAGATGCCACGCCAGCGCAGTTCGCGTTCGAGCCGCTCGCGGACGCGTGACGCCCAGGGGAGCAGTTTGCGCTCCTCGGCGGTGATGCGCGTAGCGATGCGTTTGAACGCCTGTGGTTCGAGATGGGAGAAGGCGAGATCCTCGATCTCGTTCTTCACGCCGTTGAGGCCGATGCCGCCCGGCGAGCGGGCCGTAGATGTTCAGAGATTCTCGCGAGGTGCGGTCGCGCTGGACCTCCTTCATGGCGCCCAGTGTACGGAGGTTGTGGAGGCGGTCGGCGAGCTTGACCAACAAGACGCGCGGATCGTCCTGCATCGCCAGCAACAGTTTTCGCAGCGTGGCGAGCCGTTGGAGTCTCTTGCGATTGGCGTACTCTTCGGCGGAAAGGATGCGGGGCTGAGGCCGCGTGCCGCTGTCGTCGCGCTCCGTCTCGACTTTGGTGAACTTGGTGACGCCTTCGACGATGGCGCGCACCGCGGGGCCGAATGCTTCCTCAATTGCCGCGGCGCTGGTCTCGGTGTCTTCGATGGTGTCGTGGAGCAGGGCGGCGGAGACGCCATGGGCATCGAGGGCCAGTTCGGCGACGTAGCCAGCAACCGCCAGTGGGTGGAGGATATACGGTTCGCCCGATTGCCGCTGCACCCCGCGGTGCTTCTCCTCGGCGAAGGTGAAGGCGCGGCGCACCATATCAAGGTCGGCGGGTGGCATGTAGTGGGCGCAGAGTTCCAACAACGCGCTCAAGGCGGCCTCGACGGAGGCGTTGTGCGGAGGGTTCACGTCGTCATCTCTATGCAGTTGTCGTGGAAGCATGGCACGCATAGTGCACCCCGGCGAAGCGACCGCCGATGATCGTGGCTTCCTGCGCGAGAGAGCCGCCAGTCCGAAGCAGTTTGTGAAGCATGCCGGCACACTTGACACGAACCGCGCGGCGGAGTGGCAGAACGCGGTCTAGCGTGGGAAATGCAAGCGCGCGGGCAGCCACCCAGCCGCCCGCGCGCTGCTTCGTCGCCATTGACCTCGCGCGTTCACTGTATTATCTGCCTGGACGGTCGCCACGTCAAGCTCAGCCGAATCGAGTACTACTGTGCCAACACGGAGCGAGCGTGCGACGGCCCTGCGGGTCTGTCGAGCTGTTACACGACGATGTTGGCGAGGCGACCAGGGACGTAGACGAATTTCTTAATCTCGCGGCCGTCCAGTGCTGCCCGCACCTTGGGGCTGGCGAGGGCAAGGGCGCGAAATGCGTCCTCCGTGGCGTTGGGAGCAACGTCGAGCTTATCGCGCAACTTGCCGTTCACCTGCACGACAACCGTGACCACGGAATCCACCGTCAGCGCGGGATCGAACGTGGGCCACGGCTGCACATGGACGCTGGCGGCGTGGCCGCGCTGGTGCCACAGTTCCTCAGCGATATACGGCGCGAGCGGGGCGAGCAAGAGCAGCAGCGCATCGAGCGCGGCGGCGAATTCGGGCGCGCTCAGGATATCAGGTGATTCGTCTTTGGCCTTGTTGAGGGCGTTGACGAACTCCATCAGCGCAGCGAGCGCCGTGTTGTAGCGCAAACTGGCGTACTCGTCCGTGACGCGAGCGACCATTTTGTGGCGCAGTCGCTCGACGGCGGCGGCAGAAGCAGCAGACGCTGGCATTGCCATTTCTGCCGTTTTTCGCAATGTTGCATCCGTTCCGGGTGACGCGGCGTTGCCATCGCTGGCGCTTTCCACGAGCGCGCCGGCGGCGATGACATCCTGCGCCAGCGACCAGACGCGGAAGAGGAAGCGTCGCACGCCTTCGATGCCTTGATTGTTCCAGGGGCCGCCCTGATCGAACGGACCCATGAACATCAGGTAGCCGCGCACGGCATCCGCGCCGAATTCACTGACCACCGCGTCTGGGGCGATAACGTTCCCGCGCGACTTGGACATCTTCTGGCCGTCGGGGCCGAGGACGGTGCCCTGATGATAGAGCCGGGTGAACGGTTCGTTGAGCTCTAGCAGACCCATATCGCGCAGCGCCTTGACGAAGTAGCGCGCATACATCAGGTGCAGCACGGCGTGCTCGGCTCCGCCGATGTACATGTCCACCGGCAGCCACTTCGCCACCTTGTCGGCCTTCCAGGCGGCGTGCGCATCCTGTGGGTCGGCGTAGCGCAGGAAGTACCACGACGAGCAGATGAACGTGTCCATCGTGTCGGTTTCACGCGTCGCGGGTCCGCCGCAGATCGGGCAGGTGGTGTTGAGGAACTCCGGGACGTAGCGCAGCGGCGACTCGCCGGTGGGCTTGAAACGTACCTCATCGGGCAGCAGCACCGGCAGTTGATCTTCCGGGACGGGAACGGCGCCGTGCTCCGGGCAGTAGACGATGGGGATCGGCGCGCCCCAATAGCGTTGGCGCGAGATCAGCCAGTCGCGCAGGCGATACGAGACGCTGCCTTTGCCGACGCTGTGCTGCTCTAGCCAGACGATGACCTCGCCAATCGCGCGCTCGGCCGGCGTGCCATCGAAGGAGCCGGAGTTGACCATAACGCCTTTTGCCGTCTTCGCCGCGTCCCATGTCGTGGGGTCGCTGGCTTGGTCCGCCGGATCGCGGATCACCTCGACGATCGGCAGGTCAAAGGCGCGGGCGAACTCGAAGTCGCGCTGATCGTGCGCCGGCACGCCCATGACGGCTCCGGTGCCGTAGCCCATGAGCACATAGTCGGCGATCCAGATCGGCACCTCGGCGCCGCTGACGGGATTGGTGACGGTCGTGCCCAATGGCACACCGGTCTTCTTGCGATCCTTCTCGGTGCTGAGCCGCTCGATCTCGGTTTCGCGACGCACGTCGGCGATGTACGCCTCGACGGCGGCACGCTGCTGAGGCGTAGTCAACTGCTCGACCAGCGGATGCTCGGGCGCGAGCACGAAGAAGGTGACGCCGTAGATGGTGTCTGGTCGCGTGGTGAAGACAGGTATCTCGACAGTTGTGGAGGCAGCGCCAGACGACGTTGCCGTTTCTGCCGCTTTTCGCGTTTTCGCGCTCGCCGTGGTGGTCGCGCCATTGCCATTCTTGCCGGATTTCCGTTTTTCGCGCGGACTGGCGAGCGCTCCGTCTCCACCATGGTCGGTTGCTGGTATCCGCGCGGTGAAGCGGATCTCGGCGCCTTCGCTGCGACCGATCCAGTTGGTCTGCATCAGGCGCGTTTTTTCGGGCCAGTCGAGTCCATCGAAGCGGAGCAGTTCGTCGGCGTAGTCGGTGATACGCATCAGCCACTGGTCGATCTCGCGGCGCTCGACCGGCGTGCCGCAGCGCTCGCAGGCGCCATTGACGACTTGTTCATTGGCGAGGCTGGTATTGCAGGTGGGGCACCAATTGGCCGGCGCCTTGGTGCGATAGGCCTGGCCGTGCTTGTAGAACTGCAGGAAGAGCCACTGCGTCCAGGTGTAATAGTCGGGCAGGCAGGTGACGACCTCGCGCGACCAATCCCAGGCAGCACCCATCTTGGCGAGTTGGCCGCGCATGTTGGCGATATTGTCGAGGGTCCAGGTGCGCGGCTGGATGTTGCGCTTGATGGCGGCGTTCTCGGCGGGGAGGCCGAAGGCGTCGAAGCCAATCGGCTGCGTGACGTTGTAGCCGCGCATGCGCATGAAGCGGCCGTTGATGTCGCCGCCGGTGTAGTTGTACCAGTGGCCAATGTGGAGGTCGCCCGACGGGTAGGGCAGCATGACGAGGTTGTAGTATTTCGGGCGTGGATCGTCGTCGCGGGCGGCGTAGAGATCGTCCTCGGCCCAGCGCGATTGCCACTTGGGCTCGATCTCCGCTGGCACGTATTTGCTGCGCGTCATAAAGAGGCATCCTCATCGGTTGGCCGGTGGCCACGGTCGCTTTCGGCCACTCATTGTACCGCAGGTTGGCAAGCTGGCGGTGGCAACGTCCAGCACGCGGCGCGGAGCTTACCGGCGTTCCCTGCCGAGAAAGCAAGAAGCCCTTCGCCCAAACGGGAGAAGAGCTTCATCGCTGCGTGCTGGCGTTGGGTGGACCTGAGGGGATTCGAACCCCTGACCTTCTGCATGCCATGCAGACGCGCTCCCAGCTGCGCCACAGGCCCGTGCGGTCGATGACCGCTTACGCAGTGTATCACAACGGCGGGGAGCCGCGCAAGCGGTTGACGGCGGTGTTGCCTTCGCCCGTATACTAGGCAGCGCTGGCGGCAGCGACGACGCGAGCGAGCCACGTGGTGACGCCGACGACACTGTAGTCGAGGAGCACTCTCTATGCGCGCGCAACGCGCCCCCTCCACGCCGACGACGCTGACAGCCTTGGCGGAAGAACGCGGACAGTGGCGCGAACGCTGGCGCGACCTCGGCCAGCCGTGGCGCACCGAGCCGGAGATCGCGTCCGAACGCCAAGCGCAGCTCACGGCATGCCTCGCCGTTCCCGCCGACGTCGCGCAAGGCACCTTTCCCTTCGCCGGGGACGATCTGGCGCTAACGCGCGCCGATGTCGAGTGGCTGCTGGCGACGCATGAGGACGGACGCGGCCCGGTGGACTGGAGCAACCCCGCAGAGCGCGTGCGCGTTGGGTTGGACCTGCGCGGCGCGCGACTGAGTGGCGCGGATCTGCGCGGCCTGCCGCTCGCCGGAGTGATCGGGGGGTTGCCAGAGCATGAGTGGCGCAACGCCTCTACACGACAAATCGAAGCGGCGGCACTGCATCTCGAGCGCGCCGAACTCAGCGAGGCGCATCTGGAGGGCGCGCTGCTCGAAGGGGCGCATCTTGAGCGAGCGCGCCTACGCGGCGCTGCCCTCGAAAACGCGATCTTGAGCTTCGCGCGGATGGAGGGCGCCTATCTGCGCGAGGCGCGGCTAGAGTCCGCAACGCTACTCGGCGCGGGGCTTGACGGCGCGATCCTCAATGACGCACAACTGGCCGGCGCGAACCTCAGCAACGCAAAACTGGCCGGGGCGGAGCTTTACAACGCGCATCTGGAGGGCGCACGGCTCGGCGAGGCGACGCTCGGCGGGAGATCGTTCGCGCCAGACGATCTCGAACGGCTGCGGCGCTGGCTGCCGGACTTCGCGGAGACGTTGCCTGGAGCGGAACTACGCGGGGTCTTCTTCGACAACGCCACCGCACTCGACGGTGCCGACCTTGGCGACGATAGCTCGGGGTATGCGTCAATGGCGGATGTGCGCTGGGGAGGAGCCAATCTCGCGGTGGTCGACTGGACGCCAGTCAGGATGCTCGGCGACGAGGGCGAGGCATGGCGGTCAAGCGACCGGAGTGGCAGAGTCAAGGATGAAGATACCCGGCTCGTCGAGTTCCGCGACGCGGTGCGCGCCAATCGGCAGGTGGTGGTGGCGCTGCGCGAGCAGGGACTGAATGAGGAGGCAGACCGCTTCGCCTACCGCGCGCAACGCTTGCAGCGCGAGGTGCTGCGGCGGCAGGCGCTGCGCTTCGACGGGCACGCACAGCTCTCGTTGGCGCGCCGCGCACAACGCCTCGGCGGCTACCTCTTCTCCGGGTTCCTCGATATCTTGGCGGGCTATGGTTACAAGCCGGGGCGCAGCCTGGTAGCCTATCTGCTGGTGATCGTCGCCTTCGCTGGGGCGTTTCTGCGGCTCGGCGGCACCGTCCACCCCGCCCTCTCGCCGCTGGCGGCGCTGATCTTCAGCATCACATCGTTCCACGGTCGCGGCTTCTTTCCTGGCGGCGTGGCGCTCGACAATCCGCTGACGGTGGTGGCAGCACTGGAAGCAATCGTCGGCCTGATTATCGAGATTAGCTTCATCGCCACCTTCACGCAGCGTTTCTTTGCCAGGTGAACGGCGACGCCTGCGTCACATGCGCCGCGTAGGCTCGTCTGTGCGTCCGCCGCAGCGCACACATGCGCCTCCTGCGGCCCGCGCGACACAGCGCGCGCAGCGCGGCTGGCAACAGGCGTCACAATACCCACCAACGCACTCCAGGTGGACGAGCAGGCCGCAATCGCCACAGAACGCGGCATCGGCCATCGCGTCGACGTGCCCACAAATGCCACAGGCTGCCCGCTCGACGTGCGCCCCGTAGCTCGTGACGCGCCGTTCCGCGTCGCCGTGCTCGGCATCCTCGCTCGGCGCGCGGCGCGTGGGAGACGGCGCGACGATCGCGCTGCTGGCGGCGACGAGCATGCCGATCAGCACCGTGCTACAGCCGGCCGCGACGTCACGTATGGAGAGTAGTCGCAAAATTGACCGTGTACGCATAGGGCACGCTCCCCTCAACGCGCAATCCATCCCCCACCTCACGCACTCACGTCACGCACTCAAGTGGGCGCGGCGGGAGGCGCTCGTCACCATCTTGGCCGGAACCCTGCAAGCCATGTACCACTGAGGATCGGCCCGCCGCGACGCGCCGATTGGGGCATCTGATACGACGGCACTGGCGAGCATGCCCTACAATGGAGGCGCGCATCGCGCCGCGTGCGCGGGATACGACGGTGCGCTGGCCCCAGGGTGTGAAGGAGAGCGAGACGTGAGCGACGATTCCCACCAGGCAAATGCTGATGACGTTTCGACCGGCACGCCTGCCGCCACCGTGGAAGGGTTAGTCGAGGGCATGCGCGCGGGCAGCATCTCGCGCCGAAAGCTCGTGGCGGCGCTCACTGGACTTGGTCTGACGGCGGCGGGGGCGGCGGCAGTGATCGCCACGACGCGCCCCTCCGTGGCGCAGACCTCCCGCGGGAGCGCCACCGAGGTCGTACGCACGCTACGCCTCCACGACCAGCATCTCGCGCGACAGGTCGGCGGCGATATCGCGAGCATGGCCGCCGATTATGCCGACGACGCCGTGGTACACGATCCGCTCTTCGCCGAGCCGTTCAGCGGGCGTGAGGCGATTGCGCAGCGCTATGCCGCGGAGGTGGCGAGCGTCCCTGACCGGACGCTGCGCGTGATCAACCGTACGCTCTCTGGCGATGAACTGGTGGTTGAGTGGGAAGCGACCGGCACGCACGTCAACAGCTTCCTTGGCTTCGGCGGCAAGGGCAACACCTATACGCTGCACGGCGTGACGACGGTGGTGCGGCGCGATGGCAAGATCGTGCGCGAGAGCCACTTCTACGATGCCGACGAACTCCTGCGCCAAATTGAAGCCTGAGCGTTGCCGGCGAGGACGCTAGCCGAGGAGTTGCTGGCGGATGGCGAGCACTTCTTTGCGGAGCGTGGTGTTGTCATTGACCTCGCGGGAGATCTTCTCGCAGCCGTGTAGCACCGTGCTGTGATCGCGTCCGCCGAGCGCCTGACCGATCTCGAGTAGCGAGGCGTCGGTCTCCTGGCGCATCAAATACATGGCGATGTGACGTGGCGCAACGGTATGTTTGTCGCGCTGCTTGCCGCAGAGGTCCTCAATGGGAATGCGGTAATACTCGGCCACCGCATCGAGGATCTCGGGGATCGAGACCCGGCGCGCGCGGCTATCGGTGGCGAGGTTGGCGAGCGCCGATTTGGCGGTCTCCAACGTCAGCGGCATGTGTTGGAGCTGGGTGAAAGCTAGCAAGCGGTTGAGGCTGCCCTCAAGCTCGCGGATGTTGCTCTGCACGCGGCTGGCGAGGAATTGGATGACCTCGTCGGGCACTTCGCGGCCAATCATGTCGCACTTGGCGCGCAGAATGGCGACGCGCGTCTCAAGCTCCGGCGGCTGGATATCGGCGATCAGGCCCCACTCGAAACGCGAGCGCAGCCGCTCTTCGAGGCTGACGATGGCCTTCGGCGGGCGGTCGCTGCAGATGACGATCTGCTTGTTCATCTCGTGCAGCGCGTTAAAGGTGTGGAAGAACTCTTCCTCGGTCGAATCTTTGCCGGCAATGAACTGAATGTCGTCGACGAGCAAGACGTCCACCGAGCGGTACTTGGCGCGGAATTCGTCGGTAGTTCGGTAGCGGATGGCGTTGACGATGTCGTTGGTGAAGGTCTCGGAGGAGACGTAGAGCACCACCAGCCCCTGCTCGAGCCCGCTATGGCCGATGGCGTGGAGCAGGTGCGTCTTGCCGAGCCCCACACCGCCATACAGGAAGAGTGGATTGTACGAGCGGCCCGACGCCTCGGCGACTGCCTGAGAGGCGGCGTAGGCGAGCCGGCTGTTGGCGCCGACGATGAACGTGGAAAAGGTATACCGCGGGTTCAGCCGCCACTGCCCGGGGGTTGGCGACGAGGCGCTATTCCAGTCGCTGTTCGACGGTCGCTCATTGGAGTTCGTGTCGCGTCCATTCATGTCTGGCGTCCCGTCGGTCTGGTGGCGCGCACTGCCGCGCTCAGGTCTTCCCTCGGCGCTCGCCCGGTAGCGACTTGGTGGCTCAGACACCCCCACCGGACTCGCACCGCGCGGTGTCGATGCGCTGGTCGGGCGACTCTCCGGCGCGCTTCTCCCTTGGTCGGCGCGAACAGGCGCCTCGTTACTCCGCGCGGATAGGGGGTGGGACGGCTCAGGACGGCGCGCGGAGCCACCTGAGGTGGAGGGCGAGTTCGCCAGGGAGCGGGGGCCGGAGAGCTGACCCGAACGCGGCGCACGCGCAACTGGCGCAGTGGTGAGTGGCGCAGCATCTTCACTCGCGAAGAGCGACTGCGCGGTAACGGGCGACGCCCCGCGCCGCGTGGTGTTGCGGGCGACGGCGACACCGGCCAAGTGACTGCGCGGCGCAGGAGGATGGGGTGCGCGCGGCGCCACGGGCTGCGACTCGGCGTCATCCTCGCCCTGACCGTCTGGCGCGACGACGATGTGGAGCGAACACGGTTTGCCGGTTACTTCGCGGATCGCCGCTTCGATGCGCTCACGGAAGCGAGTCTCCAGCATTTCGCGGGCAAACGTTGTGCGCACGTTGAGCACGGCGGCCCCGTTCGTCGCGCGAGCGAGCGAGGTGCCACCAAGCCATGTCTCAAATTGCGCGCCCGTCATCTGCGGACGAAGTCGCTGTTGCGCGGCGCGCCAGACCTGTGCGTTGCTCACTACAATCCTCGGAACATGCCAGCGGAGAACGGTGCAACGGAAGAACGACGAGTGGAATTGGGCAGAATACGTTGAAATAGGCCGTGATCGTCAGCGGGGTAGAGCGTGCGAGTGAGCGCTCGTTCATGGTATCAGACGGTCATCACGCCTCGCAACCGAACGGTCCAAACGTCTGGGAGATGGCTCCGGCGGGCACGCACCGAGCGCCTTTTGCCGAACCCGCCTTTGGAATACTTCCGACGAGTCAACGGGCCGAACGGTCACGCGGATTCGCCCGCCAAGCGCGTCGGAGGCCGCTCAATCATGAGGCGCGCAACGCCACCGCTTCGATCTCCACGAGCGCGGCGCGCGGCAATCCGGCGACGGCGACGGTCGAGCGCGCGGGCGGCACACCGGGGAAGAACTCGGCATAGACCTCGTTCATTGCGGCGAAGTTTTCCATCGTGCTGAGGAAAACCGTCGTCTTCACCACCTCACCCAGCGAGGCGCCGCCCTGCTGGAGCACGGAGGCGAGGTTGTTCAATACCTGGCGTGTCTGGACGCGCACGTCGCCCTCGATCATCTGCCCGGTCTGCGGGTCGAGCGGAATCTGGCCGGAGGCAAAGACGAGATCGCCGACGGCGATCGCCTGGCTGTACGGGCCGATGGCCGCCGGGGCATGCTCCGTGGTGATGCGCTCTCGCTGCATGGGTTGTTGCCTCCTACGGCGCCTACTTCAACCAGATCGTCGAGCGCCGCATCTCGAGCGGTGCGGGCTTGCGCGCCAGGCGACGGCACGCCTCAGGCGCTCATGATAACACGTCTATAGCAGCCGTGGAAGAATGAGGGCGACGAGGATCGCCGCGCACAGCAGCAAGACTAACGTGGTGCGCAGAGAAAGATCGACATCGCCCCGCGTCGGGGTCACGGCGATGTCCGCATCAGTATACAGATAGGCATTGACGATGTCCGACGGCAGTGATGCTCCCTCGCGCAGCGATGCTTCAGCGGGCCATGGATCTTCGGGCGGGCCGAAGCGACCGTTGGGCGACGACTCATCCCAGTCGGTGAGCACGGGCGTAACGTGCAACAGTTGGGTGTTGACGTCGGCGATATCCGCCGCGTGCGCCTCGCTGTGGTCACGCACGAGGAGGTCGCGCCGAGACTGCACGCGCGTCTGCTCCGCAGCGTGGGCGCCAGCGCTGGCTGCGCCCTTCTGACTCAGCAGGTCTGCCTCACGCAGCAGCACGCGCTCCATCTCGGCGGCGGAGCGGAAGCGTTGCGCCGGGTCCTTGGCCATTGACCGGCGCACCAGCCGCTCTAGCCGATGCGGCAGCGCGGGATTCAGCATACGGAGCGGCGGCGGCGCCTTGGTGGTGTGGAGCATGGCGACCGCGACGACGCTCGGCCCCGGGAAAGGTAACGTCCCGGTGAGCATCTCAAAGAGGACGACGCCCAGCGCGTAGAGATCGGTCGCGGGGGTGAGCGCGAAGCCCTGCGCCTGCTCTGGCGAAATGTAGTCGGCGGTGCCGAGCACAATGCCAGAGGTAGTGAAACTGGTCGACTCGGAGACGCGCGCGATGCCGAAGTCCGTCAGCTTGATCTCACCGTTGGCAGCCAGTAAGACGTTCTGCGGCTTGATGTCGCGGTGGATGAACCCGGCAGCGTGGGCGCAACTCAGCGCTCGGCATACCTGCGCCGCGATACGCAGCGCGGCGACGGGTTCCACAGGGCCATCGCGCACCACGCGCTGCTTAAGATTGGCGCCTTCGACCAGTTCCATCACCAGAAAGCAACAGTCATCTTCTTCGATGAAATCGTAGACCTGCACGACCTGTGGGCACTGCAGCTCGCTGGCGATGCGCGCCTCGCGACGGAAGCGATCGACTTCCTTCGTGCGCAGTTCGCTGACCTCGCGCAACGCTTTGACGGCGATAGGGCGCTCGCCCAGGCGATCCCACCCGCGATAGACGGCTGCCATGCCGCCGGAAGCAATGCGCTCGCCGATTTCGTACCGTTTGCCAACGATCGCGCCACTTAGAGCCGTCGCCATCCGTGCCAGGCTCCCCTCTTACAACAGCACCCGCGCGGAGATCCCGCGGCGAGGGCACACTTCTGCCGTCCATTTATGCACATTGTATGCCGCATTGTGAGAATTTCACATCGAATTTAAGCGCCAAGCGAAAGGGTGCGCCATCGATCCTGGTGATAGAATGGAGGCGACCGAGGGAGCGCACTCTGGAGGAGCGTATGCCGTCGACAAACGCCGCCACGCCGTCAGAGTTCGCCACGCTGTTAAGACGATACCGCCTCGCGTCAGGCATGAGCCAGGAAGAGCTTGCCGCCAAGGCGGGCATTAGCGTCACCTCGGTCAGCTACCTCGAACGTGGCCTGACGCGCCTGCCCCATCGCGACACCATGCAACTGCTCGGCGCCGCGCTGGATCTCACCGCCGCCGAGGAAGACGCTTTCGTCCAGGCCGCGCGGCGCGCACGCTCCGACGGCGCCAGCGCCACGCCTGCCACGGAGATCGGCTCCGCCGATGTCTCCCCCATATGGGCGACGAGCGACAGCGCGGTATCGTCACTGCCATCTTATCGCCTCTCGGCGCCGCTGACCCCGCTGCTGGGTCGCGAACGTGAAGAAGCCTCTGTGGTGCACCTGCTCTCGCGCGAAAGCGTGCGCCTGCTGACGCTCACCGGGCCCGGGGGAGTGGGTAAGACACGCCTGGCACTTGAGGCCGCCGGCGCGCTCCGCGACGAACAAGGCTTCGAGTTGGTCTTCGCCGATCTGGTCGCGGTGGGGCGCGCTGATCGCGTGCTCCCGGCGATCGCGCAGGCGCTTGGCGTCCGCTTTGCCGGAGATCGCCCGCTGCTCGACGCGCTGATCGCCGCGATGGGCAGTCGTCGCATCTTGCTCGTCCTCGACAACTTCGAGCACGTGCTCGACGCCGCGCCGACCTGCGCGGCGCTGCTTGGCGCGTGCCCTCGGTCAAAGGCATTGGCGACCAGCCGCTCTCCGCTCAATATCCGCGGCGAGCACGAATTCGCGGTCCCTCCCCTTCCCGTCCCGCATCCCGATGCGCTGCCACCCATGGCCGAGTTGGAGCGCGTCGGCTCGATAGCGCTGTTCGTCGAACGCGCGCGTGCGCTGAAACCCGACTTCGCCTTGGATACGGAGGAGCAGGCGCGGCTCGTCGCCACGATTTGCGCGCGCTTAGATGGCCTCCCGCTGGCGCTCGAACTCGCCGCGGCACAGGTCAAGCACTTTTCGCTGTCGGAGCTCGCGGCGCGATTAGAAGGCGCCGCTCCACTTGATCTCCTGGTCGGCGGCCCGCGCGATCTCGCCGATCATCAGCGAGCGATGCGTTCGACCATCGCGTGGAGCTACGAACTGCTCTCGCCCGACGAACGCCGGGTGTTCCGCGTGTTGGGCGCTTTCCCAGGCGGAGCCACGCCTGTCGGCCTCGCTGAGGTGACGGAATTACCGCCCGAGCTCATCGCCAAGTGCCTCGCCGCACTGCTCGATGCCAATCTCGTGCGCCGGGTGCCCGAGCAAGACCAGCCGCGATTCTACCTTCTGGTGATCATGCGCGCTTTCGCCCTCGAGCGACTGCGCGAATCCGGCGAACTGGAGGCGACGCGCGCCCGATTCGCTTCCTACATCGCGACGCTGGTGGACCACGTGCATCCGTCGGGTATCGACGCCCACACGGCCTCACTCAATCTCGTGCTGCGCGAACACGACAACGTGCTCTCTGTGCTGCAATGGACGCTGGATTCCGGCGATCTCCTGATGGGGCTGAGGATGTGCGCCGGGCTGCGCTATCTCTGGGAACGACGTGGCTACCCGGCAGAGGGCGCCGACTGGGTGAAGCGCCTACTAGATCGCGCTGGCGAGCCGCAGACTGTGGAAGAACAGAAGGTACACGCCGCCGCATGGGAGGTCCTGCTCGTCTTGAATCACCGCCTGGGGCGCTTCGAGCGCGCCGCGGAAGCCGGCACACGCGCGTTGGAGCTGTGCCGAGCGATCGGCGATACTCAGCGCATTGGCGTCGCGCTGAACGGTCTGGCCAACCCGATCGCGAATCTTGGCGACCTCGATGGCGCGGAACAGCTCTACCTGCAGAGCCTAGCGATCCACAGGGAAGTGGGCAATCGCCATGCCGAGGCGACCACGCTGCTCAACCTCGGCGACCTGCGGACCCTGCAGGGACGCTATGACGAGGCGCTGGCTTTCGAGGAAGACAGTCTGGCGATCAGCCGCTCCTTTGGTGCGGAAGATCCTGGGCGCGCGTTGCTGCTCTCGAACATGGGCGAAACGCTGATCATGATGGACCGGCCACGCGAGGCGAGCGACGTGCTCGAAGTGAGTTGCCGCCTCTTCGAGGAGCTCAACGAGCCGTTTGTGTTGCCACGCTTCAACCTGGCGCGTGCGGCGTGGCGCAGCGGCGACTTCAACAAAGCCTGCGCCTTTATCGAACAAGCGATCCAGGTTTCACGGCGCCAGGGAGACGACGCCATGCTCGTGCAGGAGTGCTGCGTCGTCGCGGGCATCGCCCTTGACCGGCTAGACGTATCCGCCGCGCGGCAGGCGCTCGACATGGCGTTCACAAAGCTCTCGGGCGTGAGCGATCCACGGGTGCACCTGCGCGTGGTGGAGCGCAGCGCGGGATACGTCTGCTGTCACCAGGCCTTTGCCGATGCGGCTCGCCTCTACGCCGCGGCAGAGTGCGGCCGCGCGTCGCGGTACGATCTGGTCGATCCCGCGGAACGCGATCTGCGTGCCCGAGACCTGGCGGCGGCGCGTCAATCGCTTGGCGTGCGCGGATTCGACGCAGCGATCCGCACCGGGAAAGTCTTGTCGCCGGCGGAGGCGCTCGCCGCTGCTCGCGACAGCTTCGCCGCGGCCTGCGGTGCAGGGTGAGATGTTGCGCCGATCGTGCCGTCGACGCAGCGCAACCCTTCGCGCCGCGTCGCTGTTTGAACACCTGGGATGGGGTATGGTACAGTGCCAAGGATGGGGTCATTTGTTCTAGGCGAAGCGTCGACACACACTATTTCCGCCTGCTTGCTACGGAAGGCAAAAAATGATGAAATCGGCAGAATCGGCAGATTTTCCGCAGTGGGAGAGTAGCCACGGCATCGCGGTGCCGCCAGCGATACTGGCCTGGTTCGACGCCGAAGGGCTGACGCGATCGCTGGTGACAACGGACGAGCACGGCCACGTCGACGAAGATGTGCGCCTTCCGGTAGTCGCGCTCGGCCCACAGGACGTCGACTTTGTCTGGGCGCCTATCCCCGAAGCACAGGGGTATCCTGGCAAACCGCTTGCTGAGATGACCGTCGAGGACTACAACAATTTCGTCTACCGTTGGTTTGAGGCGGCGGTCCTGGCGGGAGATGTGCGTTGCGCGCAATGCGGGCGGCAGATTCTCGACGATCACGACGATTTGCCTGACCGCGATACCTGGGACGCCATCTTCATCGAAAAGGAACTTGTCGCCTGGATGGTGGTCCATTTCGATTGCAAGAAGCCCCTGCCCAAGAAGTTGAAGGGTATGCACCCCTTCGATCTCGTGCCGCGTGACCCTCCGGTCTACGACCTCTCGGCGGTGGCGATCTAACCACAACGTCGTCGGTTCGCTCCACAAGCGGGAATCCGCGAGACCAACGTCCGAAAGGAGTAGCAGGTGGAAAAAGCAGAGGTCGCCGCCATCCTTGAGGAAGTTGGCAACCTGCTGGAGCTTTCCGGCGGGAATCCCTTCGAGACACGCGCCTACCAGAACGCCGCGCGCGCGTTGAACGCGCAAGAGGGCGATATCGAGGAGATGGTTCGCGATCGCTCGATCGAGCGCGTCCCGGGGCTCGGCAAGACGTTGGTGGCACGGATCACCGAACTGGTGGAGACCGGCCACATGGCGCTCTACGACGAACTGCAAGCGCAAGTGCCTGCGGGCCTGCGCCAGATGCTGCGCATTCCTGGCCTGGGGCCGAAGCGCGTCCGCCAGGTTCACGAGGCGCTAGGAATCACGACTGTTGAAGAGTTGAAGAGCGCGGCGGAGGTGGGGAAGATCGCCACGCTCCCCGGTTTCGGCGCGAAAAGCCAGGAGAAGGTTCTCCAGGGCATCGCCTTTCTCTCGGAGCATCAGGACAAATATCGCTACGACATCGCGGCTGCCGCGGCGGAGGTCGTGCTGGCACGGCTGCGGGCGCTGCCGCAGGTGGTGCGCATCGAAGTGGCCGGAAGCATTCGCCGGCGCAAAGAAGTCTGCAAGGACATGGATATCGTCGCCAGTGTCGCCAGCGACGAGGATCGTATGCCGATCATGCGTGCGCTGGCGCAGTCTCCCGAGGTCGCCTCGATCACCGGCGAGGGCGAGACGAAGACCAGCGTGGTGCTCAAGATGGGCATGGCCGTCGATCTGCGGGTGGTCCGTGACGATGAGTATCCTTATCTGCTCCATCACTTCACCGGCTCAAAGGAACACAACGTCGCGCTGCGCACCTATTTTCACCCGCGCGGCATCAAGCTCAACGAGTACGGCGTCTTCCGCGGCGACACGCTTATCCCCTGCAAGGACGAAGTCGAACTCTACCACGCGCTTGGCATGCAGTACATCGAGCCGGAGTTGCGCGAGGATACCGGCGAGATTCAAGCGGCGCGCGAGAACGCGTTGCCCATGCTCGTCACTGAAGCCGATCTCCGCGGCATCCTCCACGTCCACAGCACATGGAGTGACGGCACAGCGACGATCCGCGAGATGGCCGAAGCGGCGCGCGCGATGGGCATGAGCTACCTCGGCATGTGCGATCACAGTCAGGTCGCCGCCTATGCCAACGGACTCTCGCCCGCGCGCGTTCGCGAGCAACAGAGTGAAATCGACCGACTCAACGACGAGTATGCCGGTGCTTTCCACATCCTCAAAGGCACAGAGTGCGACATCCTCAAAGACGGCGCGCTTGACTTCGATGATGCGACGCTGGCGAGCTTCGACTTCGTCGTCGCCTCGATCCACAGCCACTTCGAGTTGTCGCCCGTCGAGCAGACGCAGCGACTGCTCCGCGCGCTGGAGAATCCCTTTCTCTCGATCCTCGGCCATCCGACGGGGCGCATCATCCTAGAACGCCCCGGCTACAAACCCGACCTCGACGTGGTGATCGATCGCGCCGGTGAGCTAGGCGTCTGCATCGAGCTTAACGCCGACCCGCACCGCTTCGACCTCGACTGGCGCTACCAGCGCCGCGCGACCGAACGTGGCGTGCGCATCCCAATTTGCCCCGATGCCCACAGCCCCGCGGGCCTTCGCAACATCAGCTATGGCATCGGCATAGCACGCAAGGGCTGGCTCACCAAGTCCGACGTGCTCAACGCCCTCGCATACGACGAGCTCGTCGCGTTCTTCCAGCGACAGCGAGCAAGCCGTGGGGCGTGATCGTCCCAGGCGCTAGGTCGTCGCTTCGAGCAGCGGACCCGCGTGGCCGCGCGCCGTGACGCGCTCGACGCCGCTGACACGCCCGCCCGCGACGATCAACGCCGCATCGAAATTGTTGACGGTGGGGCAGACGTGGCGCGGCACGAGATACAGCGTCTCGCCGATCGCCGGCTTCGCGGCGCCAGGTTCACATTCGATCGGTTGGTGTTCCTCGCTGAGGTGTTGCGGACTCAGCCCGGGCTGGCCCGCGACGAGGCAGGCGGGCGTGCCCATATCCGCCGAGATCGCTTTGCTGCCGGCGTCGCAGGTGACGCGACTCGGCGTGGGGTGGCTGACCACCGTAGCAAGCACCACCGCCGCCGGACGGTAGCCGTACTCCGCCGGAAGCTGATCGAGGCTGGTGCAATCGGCATAGACCACGGTGCCCGGCGAGATGCGATGCAGGAAGGGCGCGCCGACGAAGCCCGCATACGAGAGCGAACATGGCAGCGTCGGCGTGCCCGCGGTGATGATTTCATGCACGGGATAGCCTGCGCCAGTCAGCGTCTCGACCAACTCCAACAGCCGGTCGTAGCCCTGATGCGCCAGCGCCTCACGCTCGGCCCGTTCGTACTTGGCGAGGTGGCCGTCGTAGTAATGCAGCCCGCGCAGCTCGACGCCGACGTCTCCGGCGACGCGCGCGAGATCGAGGAGCGCATCCGTCCGCGCCTGCTCAACTCCGGTGCGGTTCATGCCAGGATTGATGTCCAGGAAGATGCCGATGGGGGTCCCCGACCACTGGCGGATCTGCTCCGCACTCTCGGCCAGCGCCGCGATGCGCGTGCGCGGGTACTGCGCCGCGATCTGCGTGACGCGCGCCACCTGCGGCCCGACGACCGCGAATGCCAGCAGCACATCGCTGAAGCCCACAGCGCAGGCTGTCGCCAACTCAAGCGTCGTGGCGCACTTGCAGGCGCTGACACCCGCCGCCACGAGCCGTCGCTGGACGAACGCTAGTTTGACCGTTTTGACATGCGGGCGCCAGCGGTTCGCGTCGCCGCCCACCAGGCGCAGCGTCGCGGCAATGTTGTCATCCACGATCTCGGGATAGACGGCGAGCGCGGGCGTCAAGATGTTGCTCGTATCGTCGAGTCGATAAGGCACATCGGAGGCCAGTAGTGGATGGCGAGCGTCGATCATCGTGCTACTCCCTGGTGGTATTCCCCTGGTGCTACTCCCCGGCGCCACGCGCGGCAAAAAACGAAGTCAGCTGGGCAGACTGAGGATACCATCTGTCCGCGCTACGCGCCGCCGCCGCAAGCGTGTGAGCGCTTCGGTCGCGCGATGCGCACACTTCTGCTGTTGAGGTACGCCCGGCACCTGGCGGACCCAGAAAGATACTGGCTATGGCAGCGTCATAGTTGAAGAGTGTCGCTCGGCAAGCCTACGATGCGTGGCATACCGTCCACGCCGCGAGCATGTGTCATTGGCGACATATGCCCTCCCGAAGGAGCACACTATGGATCCGCGCATCTCTCGCTGGGCGAAGACTCTGGTGAACTACTGCCTCGACGTACGGCCGGGCCAGCTCGTCTACGTCATCGCCGAGCCAGTCGCCGAGCCGCTCGTCGCTGAGGTGTACCGCGAGACGTTGCGGGCGGGCGGCCATCCCGTCGTGCATCTGCAACTGCCGCGCCTCAGCGAAATCGCGCTCAGCGAAGGCAGCGACGAGCAATTGAGCTGGGTCAACCCCGTGGACCGATTGCTGGTCGAGCAGGCAGACGCGCGCCTCTTCATCGAGAGCCAGACGAACACGCGCCAACTCTCCAACGTCGATCCCCGGCGTCAGAGCGTCGCCGCGCGGGCGCTCCGCGAGCTTGGCGCGATTCGCAGCAAACGCATGGCGGACGACAGCATCCACTCGTGTCTCACGCTCTACCCCACCGCCGCGTATGCGCAAGACGCCGACATGTCGCTGGCCGACTTTGAAGAGTTCGTCTTCGGCGCGTGCTTCCTCAACGATGACGACCCTGCCGAGCGGTGGCGCGAACTCGGACGCAGCCAGCAGTTCTACGTCGACTGGCTCCGCGGCAAGGATCGCGTCCACATCATCGGCCCGGAGACCGACCTCTGGCTCTCAATCGCCGGGCGCACCTTCCGCAACAGCGACGGCAAGCGCAACTTTCCCAGTGGTGAGTTCTTCACCGGGCCCGTAGAGGACTCCGCCGAGGGACATATCCGCTTCACCATCCCGAGTGTGGTGCGCGGCCACGGCGTCCAGGATATCCGCCTCACCTTCGAGCGCGGCAAAGTAGTCGAGGCGCACGCCGCACAGGGACAAGCATTCCTCGACGCGCAGCTCGAACTGGACGCGGGCGCGCGCTTCCTCGGCGAGTTCGCCTTTGGCAACAATTTCGGCATCACCCGCGGCATCCGCAACATCCTCTACGACGAGAAGATCGGCGGCACCATCCACATGGCGCTCGGCAACAGCTACCCCGATACCGGCGGCAAGAACACCTCCGCATTGCACTGGGATATGATCTGCGACTTACGCGCACCCGCCGGCGGAGGCGAAGTCTGGATAGACGGCACGCTCTTCTTGAAGGACGGCAAGTTGCTGCTACAGCCGGGCGACTGACCTCAACCGATCACGTAGACTCGACTGCATGCACGCTGAACGCGGGGAGGTTGCACCCATGACCGAGGCCAGCGACTATCTCACGACACTCGCGCGGCGCTGCGCGGTCGTCTTCGCGGCGCGGACGCATCCCAGCGCGATCCTCTTGACGGGATCAGCCACCGAAGGGAACAGCGACTACTACTCCGACCTCGACGTGATCCTCTATTACGATGCGCTCCCTGCCGACGACGCGTTCGCGCTCGCACAGGCCGATCTCGGAGGCGACGCGCGCATCGTCTTCGGGCCGCGCACCGAGACGGACCTCGGCGAGCAGTATGTAGTCGAAGGAGTCGCCTGCCAATTTGCGCACACGACGATTGCCGCCTGGGAGGACGAGATGGCAAGCGTGCTGGAGCGGCTGGAGGTGGCGTCCCCGGTGCAAAAGGCGCTAGGCGGCCTGCTCGAAGCCGTCCCGCTCCACGGCGCGGAGCTCATCGCCCGCTGGCAGGCCCGCGCTCGCGCCTACCCTGACACGCTCGCCCGCGCGATGGTCGAACATTATGCGCGGTTCTACCCCATCTGGTATCTCGCGCCGCGCCTCGCCGCACGCGATGCGACGATCTGGCTGGTGGATAGCTTCGTCGAGTCTGCGCGCAACCTGCTCGGCGTCCTTGCCGGCCTGAATCATCGCTACTTCACCACCTTCCAGTTCAAACGCATGCGCCGCTTCATCGACCAGCTACCGATTGCGCCAGCCAACTTCGCGGATCGCCTCGAACGTCTCTTTGCCAGCGACCACCTCGCCGCCGTCAGCGAACTCGAATCGTTGGTGCGCGAAACCGTTGCGCTTGTGACGTTGCACATGCCTGATGCCCACGTAGCCGTCGACTCGCTGCATCTCGGAGAGCGCCAGCAGCCGTGGCAGCCAAGATGATGACCGTGGAGCATGCGCGTGACGATGAGCGCTCGCGGCGCGGAGCAAACTGATGGGGGTGTTCGCGGCCCTTCAACGTGTCACGTGCTGGTCCCAGCCTGCGATGAAGTGCCCGGCGAGCGCGAAGATACGTGATCACGTGACACGAAGCCCACGCTGAGGTACGCGCCCACGCCGATCGTCGTTGAGGCGTCCCAAGGGCGGTAACGACGCCCTAGCGCATCTGCGCGCGGACCACTTGGAGCTCTTGCAGACGGGCGCGGGCCATTTGGCTGCTGGGGTCCACCTTCGCCAGATTGCGATAGACGCGTGCCGCCTGTTCGTATTCGCCGACCGAATAGTACGTCTGCCCCAACAGGTCGTAGGCCTCGTAGCGGTGCGGGTCCATGCCGATCAGCTGCTGCAACGCGGCGACAGCTTCCTTGGTCATGCGTCCACTGAAATAGAAGCGCGCGATCACCGTCTGCTGCTCAACCGCCTCTGCCATGTTACCGACTTCGAGGCAATATTGCACCAATTGCTGCCGTAGACTCATCTCATCGGGTGACTGTTGGATAGCCTGAGCCAGCAGGCCCAAGGCTTCACGCTGGTTGCTCGAACCCCATTCGATTTCCGCCATCCGCTGCACAACCAGCGCCGCCTCCTTCGGGCGCCCGCGCCGCATGTGGATGTCGGCCAGCGCCCGCAGTTCGGTGAGGCCCTCGTCCAGCAGACCACGATTGATATTGATCTCCGCCAATTCGTTGCGAACGGCGGGATCGTCCGGCGCCAACCGCTCCATCTCCTTGAGGATGGTGACGGCGTTCTCCACCTGATGATTATTGCGGTAGGTCTGCACCAGCCGCGCATATTCCTGCATCTGCTGCTGCGGGTCCTGCGCGCGCGCCGAGACCTCGGCCAGCGCCTGATACGCCTCGCCCGACATCGGTCGCTGCTGCGCCGCCAGCAGCACGCCCTGCGCCTGCCCCGCCTTGCCCGAGAGTTGATACGCCCGTGCCAGCAATTGCGCGATCTCAAGGTCGGGCGAGCGATGTTCTTCGTTATCCAGCCGCGGACGCGCCGCCCAGACCGCCGGATCGGGCGGGTGCTGCCGCACGGCGGCGGCGGCGGACTCCAACTCGCGCGTCGCCTGCATAGCGCTCGGCGTATCGCCGGCCAATAACAGCGCCTGCGAGAGCGCGAAACGCGCGACGACCTCCAGCCCCGGCGCAGTAGCGATCTGTTGGAAGCAGGTCACCGCCTCTTGCTGCCGCCCCGCCGTCAAGTGGACTTGCCCGAGGGCATAGCGCAGATCCGCGTTCGAAAGGCTGAGATCGAGCGCCTGGATATATTCACGCACGATGTCGTCGTAGCTGCGCGATCCCTCGTTGCGCAGCGCCCGAAGGAGCCGTCCCAGCACCTCAAGCGCCATGACGCGCGATGAGCCAGCGCCCGGCGTGCTGACGGACCCCGGCGCGCCGACGCCGCTCGCCACGGCGATCTGCCAGTGGGCCAGCGCGTTGACGTTCTGCGGATCGACCTGCAAGACGCGCTGATACTCGCCGACCGCCTGCGTTGCGCGTCCGGCCTTCATCAGCGCCTGCGCGTAGTTCAGCCGCACCTGCATATTGTTCGGCGTGCTCAACAGCGCCTGCTCATATTCCTGAATCGCGCGATCGGCGTACCCCATCCGCAGATACGCGTCCGCCGCCGTCATGCGTTCTTGCAACACCTCGTCGCTGCGCCCCTGACGGCTCAACAACTCGATCAGCTTGACGCGATAATTCAGGTTATTCGGTTCGAGCTGCAGGATGCGCCGGTAGGTGGAGATGGCGTCGTCGGCGCGTCCGTTGGTGAGATAGGTATCGATCAGGATCGTGTATTTGGCGATCGCCTGTTCGATCTTCCCTTGCCGCACGTAGATCTCGGCGAGCATCAGGTGGACGTCGAGATATGTCGGGGCGATCTCCATCACCCGCATGCACTCTTCGATGGCCGCGGTCAGCAGCCCATGCGCCACGTAGTTCTCGATATCGCGCACGGCGGCGGCGACCTGCGTGCGCTGCGGCTCCGGCAGCGTGTTCACACCAGCGCGAACGCCCATCATGCCACTGCTGAGGCTGTGGATCAGCCCGGCGAGCTGATCGCCCGGCGTCGCCTGGGGCATCGACTGCGAATAGTAGTTCGCGGAGCCAACCGGCCCGCTGAAGCCACCCGGCGCTCCCGGCGCGTAGCCCGGCGGCGACGAGAGCATCCCCGCGTCGAGGTTCGCCGCCGCAATCTGCGCCGAGCTACCCCGCGGAGCCGACGTGCCAAACCCACCCTCGGCGGGAAGCGGCTGCGCTCCAAGGCCGACTTCACCGGCGAACGACGCCGACGCCGAGCGCGAACGTCCGCCGCGCTGCGGAATATTGCCACCCGCGGGGCGCGACGCGTTCGCCTTGCGCCGGCGCTGCGGGCCTGATGCAGCGCCCAGCGTCTCGCGCATCATGCGCTCCACCTCGCCCACCTGATCTTGCCAGCCCTGACTGCGCAGAAAGCCGAGCAGCGCCGTGTAGACCGTCTCCGCGCCTTCGAGATCGCCCATTTCGCGGTGTGCTTCGGCGGCTTCCTGGCAAAGTTGGAGCAGTTGATCGGTCTCGTCGCGTTCGAGCGCGTCCAGATTGACGCGATCCACCGCCTCGTCGAAGTAGCGTGCCGCGTCTTCGATATTGCCCTGAGCGCGGGCGCACTGGCCGAGCGCGTAGTAACACGAGAGCGCGTAGTCGGGGTCATTGAGCAATTGCTCGAACTGCGTGGCAGCATCCTCCCAACGGTCCGCCTCCTGATAGAGCCAGCCGAGGAAGTAATGTACGTCGGCGCGGTCGACGCCGCTATCCAAGAGCTCTTCGCAGATCTGGATCGCGTCGCCGATCTGGCCGTCTTGCTGTAATTGCTGGGCCTCGCGAAGCGCCGCCGCTACCTGCGCATTGTTCAACCGCGCGCCACCGCGTCCTTCGTCGCGCCGCGGACCCGACCCACCACGCCCGCCCCAATCGTCGGACGAACCCATCCTGCTCATGCTGTCGCCCTTACAACATCGCCGATTGCGGCCCAGGCCGGTCCAGGCATCCGCTATTCAAGATGTGACCGTACTTCAGGATACGTCAAAGGCGAGCGAAAGGAACGCCGATCAGGAGTTATGGGCGATATGAACTGCCGCGTGCGCCATCGTCACGATCGATAGGCGCGCGACGCCGCCGGAGCGAGCGCCGCCCGCTGGCCGCGCGATTCGCATGCATGCTGGAGATGCGTCTTAGCGATAATTGTTGAACTGCAGCGGCACGGGATAGTCCTTCTCGCGCAGCGCGGCCATCACCGCTTGCAGGTCATCTTTGCTCTTGCCACTGACACGCACCGCGTCGCCCTGAATTTGGGGACGCACTTTCGGGTAGTTGTCGCGGATGAATTTGCTGATCTCGCGTGCGAGGTCTGCGGAGATGCCCTCTTGCAGTTCAATGCTCTGACGTACCGTGCCGCGACTGGCCGACTCGATGGTTCCCGGCTTGAGAATCTTCAGTGACAGACCGCGCCTGACCATCTTGGACTCAAGAACGTCGTAGACCGTCTTGAGGGTGAACTCGCTCGCTGACGAGATCGTCAGCGTCTTCTTATCAAGCTTGATCTCGGTGCCGGTGTCCTTCAGGTCATACCGCTGGACCACCTCGCGGCGGGTCTGGTCCAGGGCGTTCGCCAGCTCTTGCTCGTCGAACTGCGATACGACGTCAAACGAACTCTCAGCGGCCATCGGGCACCACCACTTTCTTGCAACTCGACGCGGCTCCCCAGACAAAGCACGCCAGAACGCGCTCGCCTGCACGCCGCGTGATCAAAATGCACGTGACATTTTATGGAATGCTGCATTGTATAGCACGGAAGCGCGCGAGTTCAAACGACGCTTGCTTTCTAGAAAGCGGGCGAAGTACTGGGCCATATGGGGAGGAGGCCGGCGGACGAATGGCCTAGTGCACACGTCGCCTGTGCAAATCGACCGTCTCACCGACTTGTAAAACATGGTATGCTGGTTTCGGCTGGCATACGATCGCAGCGCGCATGTAGGTTCATCAAACGCTCTTCGGGTTTTGCGCCGTCCGCAGTTCAGAAAGGTGGGGCCTCATGGGCTACCCGCAGCAGCCGCAGAACGATCCGAACCAGTATCCGCAGCAACAGCCAGGGTATCCTCAGTCGCCAACGCCTGGCACGCCCTCGCTCGGTAGCGTCAACTTCGCGGCGCTCACCACACAAGAGAACAGAGCATACCTGATCGCGGGTGTCGGCGGCCTTGTCGCCTTCCTCGGCTATTTCATCCTCCCCTATTGGAGTTATAGCTACTCGATCGCTGGCTTCGGATCGAGCTCCTTCTCCATCACCGGCTCGCAGTTCGGTTCGTGGCTTTTCCTCTCCATGCTCGGCGGCCTCGTTGCCTTGGTGGTCGCGCTCATCGAGGCGCTCGGCATCAAGGCGATCCCGCAGCTGACCCCTCAGCTTGCCTCGCGCATCCTGATCGGCGGTGGCGTCGCCAGCGCCCTCGGCATCGTTATCTTCGTCCTGCAGTACAGTAGCAGTCTTAACGGTATTTCGGATCTGGGCTCGGGCTTCTCCTATGGCTTGAGTCTCGGCTTCTTCCTCGCCGTCCTCGCCACGATTGCGATGATCGTTGGCGGCGTGATGTCGTTCCGCAAGACTGCCTAAAATCGCGCAAGGCTGCCAGCCGCGCTCCCTTCGCACGGCCCGCTCCGGTTCGCTCCGGTGCGGGCCTTTTTCACTGCAGACGCCCTGTTCTCGCTCGCGCCGGCCTGTTGCCGTCGATGCTATGCTGGCGAAGTGCGGCGACGGGCCTCATTGTTCCCGTGCGTGCCGCCACGGTTAGAAAGGCCTCGCCGAGTGTCGTCACCAACCGACCCCTATTCTGGGTCAGACGCCGCGCCACCGCCCGCGGATACCACGCACGGCAGCCCCCCGACCGCCGAGCAGAACGCTACACCCGCGGCGCCGAGCGTCGACGCGCCCGCCGCGTACCCACCATACCCCGTCGACACCATACCCCTCGACACCATACCCGTCGATGCCGTATCCCTACGCCCAACCCACGTCGCCGTATCCCGGCGCACCGCCAGCGTATCCTCCCGCTCCTGGGTATTTCGCGCCGCAGCCGGGGGCGCCGTATCCCGTCTATTACGTACCCGTGGCAGTGGCGCCTGTTGGGCCGGTGCCCGGCAAACGACGCCGCCCCGGCTATTTCATCATCGCCGTCGGATCGGCGATCGCGCTTATCGGTTACTTCGCGCTGCCGCTGCTGGTCTTTTCGTTGAGCGCCAGCGCCGCCACCTTCGGCTATGGCGTCAACGTGTCGTACGCCTACACCGCGTCACAGTTGACGAGTCTCGGCTCGTTTGCTGTGGTAGGATCGCTCGGCTTCATGCTCAGCAGCTTATTCTGGCTGTTGCCGCTGGTAGGCATCGTCGGCCTCCTCACCGCGATCGCCGTGCCGTTCACCAACCTTACGGCGAACCGTAGCGCTCACTGGCTCGCGGCGATTGGCCTCCAACTCTCCGCGCTCGCCGCCGCCGCGGTGCTCTACTTCGGTACGCTGCAGGTTCGTGACACGATCAACCAGATGAGCAATCTTGCCGCCCTCGGCGGAGCCACCTCGGCTTTCAACGAGACATTCGACCTTGGTTTCGGCCTGTACGTGATCCTCGGCGGTCTGGCGCTGGTATTCGTCGGCGGCATCGTGGTGCTGGCACGAGGCGACCGCGCGGCGACAGTTCCCGCCGTTACGGGCGCACCGCCCGCAGGCGCTTGAGATACGGGACAGCCGAGTGGACTGCCTTTCGCGTCCCCGTGTCGCGTCCCTAGCTAGCGCGCCGCCCCGCGAGCGGAAATGCGCGCAGCCGCGTGTAGCGCGCGCCGGAGCGCAGCAGTTCGCTCTTCATCACCGCGAGCGACTCGACGGGGAGCGGCGTACCGTCCTCGTGCTGGCTTGTCGTCGCCAGCGTCTGCAAAGCCGCTGCCTGCGCCGTATCCAGCGGTTTCTTCAGGCGCGCCAGCGTCAGGTGCGGCGCGAACGGGCGATCCTCAGGCCGGAAGCCATGCGCCGATACCGCACGCATCAGGCGCGACTGTAATGCCACCAGCGCAGAGACGTCGCCCGCTACGCCGGCCCAGATCACGCGCGGCGCCTGCGGTGGTCCGAACGTGCCGATCCCACCTAGCCGAAGGGTAAACGGACTCGACTCCACCGCGGCCTCTTCTGCCGCCGCCGTCGCCTCCGCCAGCCGTGCGTCTCCCAGGTCGCCAAAGAAGGCCAGCGTCAGGTGCAGGCTCGCCGGAGCGACGAAGCGCACGCCTGGCAATACCACGCGCAGCCGATCAATGTCGCGACGCAGCTCCTCCCGCGCCTCAGCATCGAGTTCGACGGCGATGAACGTTCGTGTCATGTCAGCGATCCCTCCCCACGGACAGCCCTATCGTCCCCGACACACGACCGCGCTGAGTCCGCGTCCGCGCACCCCTCGTAGCGCCCGCCGTCCCTGTCCGCCGTGCTTGTGCGGCGGCCCGTGCTCTCAGCGCGCCACACTCTCCAGACGTTACCGCCGCGCATCGCGCCCGATCACCTCCGCGCAACCTCAGCCATCAGCCGGGCGACGTTGACAGAACGCGCTCAGCACGGGTAGAATATGGATCACGCCTCCGCGAGGGAGCGACGCGAAAAGCAGGCGCAGTGCGGGCGATTGCTGAAATTGGCAGACAGGCCAGACTTAGGATCTGGTGGCGCAAGCCGTGAGGGTTCGAGTCCCTCATCGCCCACCACACGGTCAACCCAACAACTCAACCGATGTGACGGCGACGACGGGCACAGGTGCGGCGCGAAGTCTGCTTTCCGCGGATTCCTCCGTCACCACACCTTGCCTCAGCCACCCACACATCGAGCCTACCGCCGGAATGCCCCAGCGCACCGGTGGCGTCTGGAGGATCCGCAGTCGTGAAAGTCACCGTCGAACACCCTTCCGAGAGTGAGGCCGTCCTCAACGTAGAGCTCGACTGGAACGAGCTCGAAAAAGCCTCAGATCGCGCCTATCGCAAGCTCGCCGAGCGCTACAACGTCCCCGGTTTTCGTCGCGGCCACGCACCACGCACCATGCTTGAGCGCATGATAGGCAAAGAGGCGATCTATCAGGAAGGCCTCGAAGACCTGATCTCCTCCAGCTACCGCGACGCCGTCCGCGAGCACGACCTCACCCCACTCAGCCAACCCGAGCTCGACACGCCAGAACTCGCCATCGGCCAGTCGTACTCATATACCGCCCGTGTCCCCGTCCTGCCGCCGATCAAACTGGGCGACTACAAGGCAGTCCGCGTCGAAGAACCTTCCACCGAGGTCACCGAAGACGACGTCGAGCATACCATCGAGCATATTCGCGAGGATGCCGCGGAATGGCTGCCGGTCGAGCGCCCCGCGCAGGTCGGCGACAAAGTGTCCGTCGACCTCAAGCTCACCGTCGGCGACCGCACGGTCAGCGACCTGCATGACAACGAATTCGAGCTTGCCGAAGAGCGCGTTGGCATCTTCACTGGCATGGACGCGCACGTCATCGGCATGTCTGAGGGCGAGAGCAAAGACTTCACCACCACCATCCCTGAGGACTACGCCAACCCCGACCTCGCCGGGAAGGAAGCGCAGTACGCCGTGACGGTCAAAGCCGTGAAAGTGCGCGAGTTGCCCGCGATCGACGACGAGCTCGCCAAGAGCGCCGGCAACTACGACACTATCGACGCGCTACGCGAAGCCATCCGCACGCAACTCAAGAGCCAGAAGGAAAACGACGCGCGCCGCACCGTGCGCGAGAACGCGATCGCCACCATCTCGAACGAGTCTCAGGCCGAGATTCCACACGTGCTCGTCCACGAAGAAGTCGATACGATGATCGACGAAATGCGCCGTTCGCTCGAAAGCAATCGCCTGACCCTGGAGCAGTATCTCGAAATGCTCGGCAAGACCGAAGAGCAGTACCGCGAAGAGGCTGAGCCAGAAGCCACCGAGCGCGTCAAGCGTGAGCTTGTGCTTGACGCCATCGCCGACGCCGAGGAGATCAATGTCACCGACCGCGAGATCGATAACTGGCTTGAGCTAGTCGCCTTGGTGGGCGCCGGCCAGCGCCGCCGCCTGCGCGACCTCTCCACGCGACAGAAGGCGAACGTCACCGCCCGCCTGCGCCGCGACAAAGCCGCCGCGCGCCTGATCGAGATCGCCACGCAAGATCACGCCAAGCCGTCCGACTCCGCAGACGCTTCCGGCGAAGCCGCGGACGAGGAAACCGAAAAAGCGGCAAAAACGGCAGCGGTCGCTGGCGCGACGGACACCAAATCGACGGCGAAAACGCGAAAATCGGCAGGATCGGCAAGTACGGAGAAAAAGTCTGAGGCAACGACGGCAGGCGACGGCGATATCGCCGAGGCCGAGCCATCCGCCGCCGCGACGGAGCCCGACGACGCCTAGCGCATTCCTGAGGACTCGGCGCCACAGAGACGCGTCAGCGGCTCGGTGGAAGGAGGCGGGGAACGTTGATACCTCGGTAGGACTTGCGCGTTCTATTTGACATCACCGCCTCGCGTATGGAAGTCTATTCACGATGCCAAATCCTTAGTGCGAACAAGCTGCGATGCCCAACCCTTCGGTGGTTTCGTGGCCCTAGTGACGCTCCCGACGCGCCAGCTCGATACGAGCGAACGAGCGCGAGCGTAGTGCCGATGTCTCTCGCGTGAGTCCGCGGTTCTCGCGCGTTTCTAACGTGGCCACAGTGGCCGTGGTACGGTGGCGAGGGCTCCAACCTGGGAGTCCCAAGCATCCGAGCGACGAGGGGATGGTTACACGTGGCGACTACGAAGGGGACACGCATGACGTATCGCTGCTCCTTCTGCGGCAAGAGTCAAGACCAAGTTCAGCGGCTCATCGCCGGACCTGGCGGTGTATACATTTGTGACGAGTGCGTGGACCTGTGTCGCGAGATTATCGAGGAGGAGCAGACGTCCTCGAAGCCCCGCGTCGCCGTCGGCAAGATTCCAAATCCACGCAAGATTTATGATCAACTGAACCAGTACGTCATCGGCCAGGATCGCGCCAAAAAGACGCTCGCCGTGGCCGTCTATAACCACTACAAGCGCATCAACTCCGGCATGCAGATCGACGAAGTTGAGCTTGGCAAGAGCAACATCCTCCTGATCGGCCCCACCGGCTGCGGCAAGACGCTGCTCGCCCAGACCCTCGCCAAAGTGCTCGACGTCCCCTTCTGCATCGCCGACGCCACCGCGCTCACCGAAGCAGGCTACGTGGGCGAAGATGTCGAGAACATCCTGCTACGACTGATCCAAATGGCCGACTTCGACGTCTCGCGCGCCGAGCGCGGCATCGTCTACATCGACGAAATCGACAAGATCGCCCGCAAAGCCGACAACCCTTCCATCACCCGCGACGTCTCCGGCGAGGGTGTCCAGCAGGCGTTGCTGAAGATTATCGAGGGCACCGTCGCCAACGTGCCGCCGCAAGGTGGCCGCAAGCATCCCCATCAGGACTTCATCCAGATCAACACGCAGAACATTCTCTTCATCTGCGGCGGCGCCTTCGAGGGCCTCGATAAGATCGTCGAGCAGCGCATTGGCACGCATCGCATGATGGGCTTCAAGTCCGTCGAAGAGACGCCCGAGATGAGCAACAGTGCGCTTGCCCAATTGATCCCTGACGACCTGCTCAAGTTCGGCCTCATCCCCGAGTTCGTCGGTCGCCTGCCGGTCAGCGTCTCGCTCGACAACCTCGACCGCGACGCGCTGATCCGCATCCTCACCGAGCCGAAGAACGCCATCATCAAGCAATATCAGAAGCTCATGCACCTCGATCACGCCGAGTTGGTCTTCACGCAAGACGCGCTCGAAGTCACCGCCGACAACGCCCTCGAACAGAAGACCGGGGCGCGCGGTCTGCGCACGATCATCGAGAACGTTCTACTCGACGTAATGTTCGAGATTCCTTCGCGCGGCGACGTCAAGAAGGTCGTCGTCGATGGCAGAACAATCCAGCGCCTGAAGCCTGCGCAACTCCTGACGCGCAGCGAAGTTCAGGCAATCGAACTGGAAGACGAATCCGCCTAACCGTTGAGCCGTTGGCGACGAGCGCGGCCCGGCGGTACGTGACGCGAGTTTCCGCGGAAGCGCAACCCGTATCCCGCGATCACCGACCGAGCCGATGCCCTCGATGTCGCCAACGCGCTGCACTTCCGAATTCCTAGCGAGGAAATCACTGCAATGGAAAAGTCCGCGGAGAAAACGCCACGCAAGGAGTCGCCGACCACCGCGGAGCACGACGTCCAGCCGGCGAAGCAGCCCGCGGAGCCAAATCTCCCCTTGGTTCCGTTAAAGAATACCGTCATCTTCCCCGGCGCGGTCGTCACGCTCAACATCGGTCGCGAGAAGTCGATCGATGCCATCAAGGATGCTAATGACGCCGACCGCCTTTTCATCGCCGCGACGCAACGCGAAGCGGAGGTTCCCCAACCTGGGCCAGACGACGTATTCGCCGTCGGCTCGCTGGTCGAAATCAAGCAGTATGAGCCGCAGACCGATGGCACCATTCAACTCGTCGTCAATGGCATCGCTCGCTCGCGCATCACGAAATGGGTCTCCACCGACCCCTACCTGCGCGTCGAGCATCACGAGATCGACGAAACCGCCGAATCCGGCGCGCAATCCTCGGCGATTGTGCGGCACGCGCATAGTCTTTTCGAGCGCTTCTCCCACCTCAGCCGTCGCATTAATGCCGACGAAAGCACGGCGGCCGCGCAAATTAGCGATCCCGGCAAGCTTGCCGACGTGCTCACCATTCACGTCGTCACCGATCACCTCGTGCAGCAAGACCTCCTCGAAACCGTCGATCCCCTCGAACGGCTCGAAAAGCTCTGCGTGACCCTCGGCAACGAGATCGAAATACTCGAACTCGAAAACAAGATCCGCCTGAAGGTCCGCCAGCAGGTCGACAAGAACCAGCGCGAGTATTACCTCAAAGAGCAACTCCGTGCCATTCAGGAAGAGCTAGGGCACGACCAGGCGAGCGAGATCGCCGAGCTACGCGAGAAGATCGCCGCCAAGGGTCTCAGCGAGGAGGTCGCCTCCAAAGTCGCCAAAGAGCTCGACCGCCTCGAACGCATGCCCGCGCACTCCGCCGAGTTGGTGGTCCTGCGCAACTACATCGATTGGATTCTTGCCCTACCGTGGAACGAGCGCAGCGAAGACCGCCTGGACATGAAGTATGCCCAGCGTGTCCTCGACGAAGACCACTTCGGTTTAGAGAAGGTCAAGGAGCGCATCATCGAGTTCCTTGCCGTGCGCCAGTTGCGTCTGCTGCGGGCGCAGCGTAAGCAAAAGGATGCCGAGGATGCCACCTCGGCGCGACACGATCAGCAGACCAGCGACGAAACCGCCGAGCTGCCACAGAACGAACCGATCCCGCTGAGTCCCAACGCGAACAAGGGACCGATCCTCTGTCTCATCGGCCCTCCCGGCGTCGGCAAGACCTCGCTCGGGCAGTCCATCGCGCGAGCGCTCGGCCGCAAGTTCGTGCGCATCTCGCTCGGCGGCGTCCACGACGAAGCGGAGATTCGCGGCCACCGGCGCACCTACGTCGGCGCGCTCCCCGGGCGCATCCTGCAGTCGATGAAGACCGCCGGCGTCTGCAACCCCGTCTTCCTGCTCGATGAGATCGACAAGCTCTCATCCGACTATCGGGGTGATCCCTCCGCCGCGCTGCTCGAAGTGCTCGACCCCGAGCAGAACGCCACCTTCGCCGACCATTACCTCGAAGTGCCCTACGACCTCTCCGAAGTCTTCTTCATCTGCACCGGCAACAATCGCTACACCATCCCGCGTCCGCTCGCCGACCGCATGGACATCGTCCAGCTTCCGGGCTACACCGAAGAAGAGAAGATCGCCATCGGCCGCCAGTTCGTGCTGCCGAAGGTGCTCGTCGAGCATGGCCTCAACCCAAATCAGGTGCAGATCGCCGAAGGCACGATGCGCTACATCATCAATCGCTACACCCGCGAGGCCGGTGTCCGTGGCCTTGAGCGGCAGCTCGCCAACATCTGCCGCAAGGCGGCGCTGCGCATCATCCAGAAGCCCGAGACGCGCCTGCGCATCACCGAGAAGAGCGTAGAACAGTTCCTCGGCGTCCCACGCTACTCGCCCGATCAGCCACAAGATCGTGGTCAGGTCGGCGTCGCCACCGGCCTCGCCTGGACGGAGACCGGCGGAACGCTGCTGCCGGTCGAGGTCGTCACCATGCCCGGCAAGGGCAACCTGATGGTTACCGGGCAGCTTGGCGACGTCATGCAAGAGTCCGCGCGCGCCGGCATGTCGTACATACGCTCGCGTGCTGGCGTGCTCGACCTGCCTGCCGGTTTCGCCGACAACCTCGATATCCACATCCACCTACCTGAGGGCGCCATCCCCAAAGATGGCCCGTCCGCCGGCATCACCATGGCGCTGGCGGTGATCTCCGCGCTCACCCAGCAGCCGATCCGCAGCGACCTCGCCATGACCGGCGAGATCACGTTGCGTGGTCGTGTCCTACCGATCGGCGGCCTCAAGGAAAAGACGCTTGCGGCGCACCGCGTGGGCATACGCAATCTCCTTGTCCCGGCAGAGAACGCCAAGGACCTCACGGAGATTCCCGGGAAAGTGCGCAGTGACATGAACATAACCCTCGTCGAGTCCATGGACGACGTCATACGCATCGCCCTCTTGCCAGCGGCCCCCGAGGGAGAGGGGCGAGGCGGAGACGCCGTTGGGCAGTCGCCCGAGCCGGGCTCCACCAACGAGCCGGCGCCGCCCGCGCCGCAACTCTATCCCGTGCCTGAGCAAGAGGTCGCCAAAGACGAGAACTCGCTCGTCACGCCCGAACCGGCAACCCATCTGGAGGAACATCCGGGAGCCAGCCCCGGCGCATAACGGCTGGCACTCCGCGCCCAGGTGCCGGCAGCCGTTCCTGACCGCACCATCTCAGGTTGGCCGCTGGTCACGCAAAAATGCCCTACAGGGTCATGGATCGGGTAGGGCGCACGGGCTCGCACTGGGTCCGCGGCGCCGTTCGCCACTAGCGCGACTGGCACTGCATGCGGCGACGCACGATGCTCGCCGCTAGCCGAGCCGCAGCGATTGCAGCATCGGCTCGAAGGCGCTCGCATTGGTGGCGTCGAATCGCGCGTGCGGTGCGATCAATATGACCACGAACGTGGTGAGGCCCAGGTTGGCGCCCAGGACGCGCATCTGCTCTGGAACCTCCGCTCCGCCGACAACCAGGCTCACGGTGAAGTCATCTTCCAACCATTGCACCGAATTGTAGGTCACGCGCTGATTGGTCGCCGTTGGGCGCGGCACCGCGCCACCGAGTACGGAGCCGCCAATGCTGTCGATACCGGTTTCCAGGAGGTCCGAAGGGATCGAAGGCAAGGTGTAGAGGTCCGCGAAAGTGCCAGCGTCTTGCGCGTAGGTGTCGACCTGCGCGTTACCATACGCCGACTTCGCGGTCTGATGGTGATGCGTCCAGGCCGTCGGGTATGCGACGCTGAAGTCATCCCCCAGAAACGCCGTCATATCGCTGGGCGGCACCGCCGTCGGCACGCGCGTGGCGAATGGAGCCGTCGTCTGCGGCGCCCCTGCATGCCCGCCGAGATGCTGCAAGCCGAAGAGAATCGGAATGCCGACCAGCGCCAACACCACAAAGACCACCGCGACGTTCAGCGCGAGACGGCCACCCACGGAGCCTCTGCCGCCGTCGAGCATCGGCGCGTCCGTGGTCTGCGGTTGCACGAACCCTGGCGCCTGCGGTGCGGATTGCGGCGCGAGCGGCGTGAAGGCCAACGGTGCGGGCGGTTGTCCTGATGAGAAGGGCGGCGCGCCAAGTGGACGCGGCGTCACCGCCTGCTGCTGGCGTGCCCCCGGCGCCTGCGGCCAGCTCGCTTGCTGCCGAGGCGCACTCGGCTGTGACGGCCAGCCCGCATCCCACGGATGTTGCTCGGGCGCCGGGGGCATCTGCGACCAACTCTGCTGAGACGATGCGGGCCGCTGTACCGGCGCGTGCGGAGCAGGTGAGGTATTCGCGACAAACGCGCCCAGCGTCCCTGGCCGCGCACGCGGGATCTGTGTCGGACGCGGCGGCGGCTGACTCCCCGACGGTGGCGCCGCGGGCAGGCGCGTGCCACAGACGCGGCAGAGCGTCCCGCCGTTGCCTACCGTGCCGCAAATCGCACACCGCACGTGCCACCTCCCCCAGACCCAGGCCCCGTCAGGGTCTCCATGCGATGCCATCGCTCCCCGACCTACCTGCGGTCCCTCATTATAACGGGTTGGCGCCATCGGAGATAGTGGTCCTGTGTAGGTCACAAGGACTTTTTGCTGCACAATGCCAAGTCGCATGGCATAAATTCTGCATTTGGGTCTCAAGGAGGGGTACCGTTATTGGGGAGATCGCAATGCACGAACATGAGCAGGCAGACGCCACGAGAGCGGACTTCCTCGCCCAGCACCCCAGCGACCACGCCGTAGTGCCGCCGAAGGACCGTTCGGCGCAGGACGTGCACGCCGACGACGAGTCTACCCTCACCAAACGTATCAACGTCGCCCTCCGCGCGACACGGATGCTTGCGTTCCCGCAACCCAAGAAGTTGTCGCCGCGTCAGCGCCAGCCCGAAGCGTCGTTCGGCACTGCCTGGCGCGAGGATGCCACCGAAGTGGATGCTCAGCTCGACACGGCGCTGCGTGTCCTCCGCGCGCTCGCGTTGCCCACCACGTCGGCTGCCGTCGTGCCCATTGCGCGGTCCACCTGGCTACCTCTGCCGGATCGCGATGAGCACCAGACCTTGCAACTCGATGTTGACACCGCGCCAGGGTTGCTGCGCGGCGAACCGCTGGTCATCTCGCCGACACGGCGCACCGCTGTCTGGCACGCGCTGGAGTCCTGGCGCGCCGCGAACCCGCATCTCAAGAGCGTGGTCGTCATCCCCGTCCTCGTTGACGATCAACTCTCTGCGCTCTTTGTACTTGGCTTCACCGACTCCATCAGCCCCGATCAGGCATGGCTGCCCACCGCCGAAGCCGTCGCCACCGCGTGCGCGGCGGGTCTAGCCGGGCGACGTCTCAGCCAGCGACTCGCCGCCGAGACACTCGCGCGCGATACCTACAACTCGCTCGCGGCGCACGAGTTGCGCAGTCCGATCACATCGATCAAAGGGTACGCGCAGTTGCTGCTGCGGCAGGGGCGCAGATCAGGGTTGCCAGAGGCGATGATGCGCTCGGCGGAGGCAATTGAGCAGCAAAGCTCGCGTATGTCCGAGATGGTGGGCGAGCTACTCGACGCCACCCGCATCCGCAAAGGCCCGCTCGACCTCATGCCCGGCCCTGCCGACCTGGTCGCCATCGTTCGCCGCGCGGTCGAGCGCGAGGAACAGTATCATCCCGACCAGACGTTCACATTGGAAGTAGTTGACACGACCATCACCGGCGAGTGGGATGCCTTACGCGTCGAGCAGGTGACTCGTGACCTGCTCGAAAATGCCGCGCGTCACTCTAAGCAGGGAAGCCGAATCGCCACAACCGTGGAGCGGGCGGACGATCACGCCGAGGTAACGATACGCGATGAAGGGTCCGGCATCGACGACAAGGAGCGTGAGCGCATCTTCGAGTACCTCTACCGCTCTCCAGAGTCCGTCAAGCGCAACATAGCCGGGCTGGGAATTGGCCTCTTCGTCAGCCGCCACATCATCGAGCGCCACGGCGGAGAGCTCACGCTCGCGGCCTCACGCACGGCCAAGCCCGCGGGCAGCGAGTTCCGCTTCACCCTTCCGCTCGAAGCTGCGCCAACGACTACTGGCCCCCGGTGATCAGCCAGGTATTGCCATCGTACTGCGTCAGCGTTAACACCAGATTGGACACCTGGTTCGTATCCGAGCCCGCAGGGGGGCTGCGCGTCACGGTCACGTTCACAGTCGTCTGAGTGGAGTTGGTGCTTGGCGAGTTGGTGATAATGGCCGAAAGCACCTTCCCGGAGGACGCATCAACCGATTTCAGATTGTTGATATCGCTGGCCTTCGCGCCCACGTTGTTCTTGCTGTCTTTCAGATACTGAAAAGCTCGCTCGTAATTCTGATCCTGCAACGCCTTGTAATAGCCGTTAACCGTCGCGGTCGGTGACGAGCGATCCGGCGGCGCCGACATAATCAGCAAGGCTATTCCCCCGCCGACCACCAGCAACACGACAAGTGTCACGCAGGCGATCAGGATACGTAGCATCATCTGAGCGCGACTGCTCGGTGGTGCGTCGGCAGCCCCGCTTGCCGAAGGCGGCACGTCGTCGAGCGGCGGCGGCACGCGTCGCTCTGGCTGCACCCGCTGACTGGGGACTGGTTGCGGCGGCCGCGCGATCTCCGCGCTTTCCGCCCAGGGCGAGCTATCGTGCGCCGCGGGATACGAGGTTGGCGGCCGCGGCGTCACCGATGGTGGCCCCCCAAAGCTCGAAGCGCCGGGATCGTAGGTTGGCGGTGTTGGCGTCCACGCATTGGGGGAGCGTCGCGGCCCATGCGACTCTCCCAGGCGCGGCGCCGAATTGAAGGGCGGTGAGACGCCCATCAGTGCCTGCGAAAGCTCCAGCACCGTCCGGTACCGCTCAGACGGGTGCAACGCCAGCGCGCGCCAGACCGCCGCGTCCACATGCGGCGAGATCGCGGGATTGATGTCGATAGGGCGAATCAACTTCACCCCGCCTGCAAAGCGGTCCACCGCTGTCGGCGGCACGCAGCCCGTGAGCAGGTGGTACATCGTCGCGCCCATGCCGTAGACATCGGACCACGGTCCGGTCTGCCCCGTCGTCGTGTACTGCTCTGGAGGCGCGTAACCCTCAGTACCCGCCTTGCGCACGAACGTGGCAGTCGCGCCCGCGCCGGGCAGGTGCTCCTTGGCGATGCCCAGATCCACCAGGACGGGATGGCCATTTGGCGTCACAATGATGTTGGCAGGCTTGAGGTCGCGGTGCAAAATCGGCGGCACGCGCGTGTGAAGATAATGCAGCGCGTCGCAGATCGGCAGAATCCAGGCGATTGTCTGCTGCTCCGGAATGCCGCGCCCGCCCAGCCGGGCGAGCTTTTGCTCGAGGTTCTCGCCCGAGACGAAGTCCATCATCAGGTAGAGGCGGCCCTGCCACTCGAAATGTTCGCGAAACTTCGGAATGTTGGGGTGGTTCACCGAGCCGAGCCACTGGCTCTCAAGTTCGAATTGCTTTCGCGCGCCGGGGGACTGATCGGCGAGTTCTTTCAGCGCGTAGACGTTGTTCTTGCCATAGAGCAGATCCACGACCTGATAGACCGTGCCCAGCCCGCCTCTGCCAACGGCGGAGAGAATGCGATAGCGATCGTTGACCACGGTCCCAGCAGGGCGCGAATCATTCATCATCTCGGGCATACCGCCGCGCTCCCTTTGGTCTGCGCACGCGTCCGTCGCCTGATTCTGCGACGTCCACACGATGCTTGCCGTGTCGCAGGAGTACCATGCGTCCATCGTTGCCGCATCAGTATAGTAATCTCGCAAGGAACCGTCAATCACACCCGTACCGAAGCGCGTCTCATGCACGGCCCATCGCGTGGCAGCGTCAATACAACATGCGCCGTTGTGCGACGTTCGCTTCTCGACGTATCGTACAAGGAATCGTACGTCACCTCCACCCGCGCGACGCGCACCGAGGGAGCAATCATGAGTGAATTCGAAGAAGCGACCACAGCGCCCGCCACCAAGCCAGTAATCCCGCGGGCGGCGGCAGCGGTGGTGCTCTTGCGCGATGGGGCCCACGGAGCCGAAGTCTTCATGGTGCGCAGGCACGTGCGCAGCGAGTTCGTGCCAGATGTCTACGTCTTCCCCGGCGGCACGGTTAAATCGGATGACGCGGCGACCGAACTCAACCCGAACTGGTGCGTAGCGGCCACGCTCCCGGCTGGCGACGCCACTGCGCAGGGGGCTGGCTTTCGCGTCGCCGCCTTGCGCGAGTGCTTCGAAGAAGCCGGCATCCTGCTCGCCCACCGTCGAGGCGCACCGTTCGTTCCGACGCCCGAAGAGATCACGCGCATCGCCACCTATCGCCACGCACTCAACAAGCGCACGATGACGTTGAGCGCCATCGTCGAACGCGAAGGACTGCGCCTCGCCACCGACGCACTGCTCCACTGGGCCCACTGGATCACCCCAGAGGCCTATCCCCTGCGCTTCGACACGCAGTTCTTCCTGGCTGCCGCGCCGAGCGAGCAACAGGCCGAGCACGACAACCTAGAGACGACGGCCAGCGGCTGGATCACGCCCGAAGCCGCGCTCGACCGCTACGAGCACGGTGATTTTCCCCTCGTCTTCGCCACGCTCCACCAGTTGCGTGCGCTGAGCGGCTTCGCCACGGTGGGCGATGCGTGGGCGCGCTTTGCCAACGCTCACGTGCGTACCATCCAGCCGCGCATCGTCGTCCGCGACGGGGTCGAGACGATCATCGTCCCAGACGATCCGCACTGACCTCGACTTCTCCACGGAGGGCCCGCGTCATGGCCGATTCCCAACTTCCAGAAGGCGTCGAGTTGCTGCTGGCGCCGAATCCGTCCATCCACACAGGCGACGGCACGAACTCCTACGTCATCTGGGGCGCGCCAGACGCGCCGGGCAGTGTCGTCATCGATCCCGGCCCCGACGACGTCGAGCATCTGGCGCGCATCGCCCGCGCCGCGGCGGCGCACGGCGACCTGATCGCCATCCTCATCACGCATGGTCACCCCGACCATCTCGAAGGCGCCGCACGGCTGCGCGCGATGACACAGGCGCCGATCCTCGCCTGGAGCCGTGAAGGTTCGCCGGATGTAGACCGGCTACTCGCCGATGATGAGCGCGTCGAGGTAGGCGGACGAACCCTGCGCGCGCTCTATACACCAGGGCACCGCTTCGATCATCTCAGCTTTCTCCTCGAAGACGCCTCAGCGATCTTCGCCGGCGATCTCGTCGCCGGCACCGGCACCGTGGTAATTCCGCGCGACGAAGGCGATCTGCTGGACTACATGGCTTCCCTGCGACGTCTGTCGGCGCTGAATCCTGACCTGCTGCTGCCCGGCCACGGGCCGATCATCGACCATCCTCGTGAGCTGCTCTCGTACTACATTCGTCACCGCGAAGATCGCGAGGCGCTCGTCCTTGACGGGCTCGCCCAAGGCCACCACAGCATACCCACCCTGCTCGACGTCGTCTACGCCGATGTGCCCGATGCGGGCCGCAGGGTGCTGGCCGCCGAATCGCTGTTCTCCCACCTGCGAAAGTTAGAGCGCGAAGGTAAAGTGCTCCGCGCCACCAGCGCCGACGGCGCCGAGACGTGGCGCCTCGTCAAATAACTCCCATTCCCTTGCTGCATTGAGCGCATCGCGACGCCCCTACAAGGGCGCCGGTGCTCGCGGCACGTTCGGCGGACGCTTGCGTCTCGGCGGAGGAGCGTCCTCGATGTCCTTCATATTTTTCGTGGGTTCCGGCGCAGACGCGGCCTGATCCTCCTCAGCGGTGCCCAGCGCCTCCGCCGTCGTCACCGGGACGACCGCCGCACCAAACTGCTCCGGGAATTGGTTCGTGTGTACGCGCTGCCAGTCGCGCCACAACTCCGCGAGCACGGCCTGCACAATCCCGGCGATCGGCGACGCGAAGAGCGCGCCCCAGATGCCAAACAACTCAGCGCCTGCCACCAGCGCGACGATCGAGACCGCCGGATGGACGCCGACCGCCCTCCCGACGACACGCGGCCCGACGACGTCGCCCTCGATGACATGCACGAAGATAAAGTAGCCCAAGACGATCAACGCCAGAATCCACCCCTGCGTCAGCGCCACCAGTACGCACGCCGCGCCCGAAATGAAGACGCCGATAATCGGAATGAACTCGAGCACGAACGCCAACACGCCGAGCAGCAAGGCATAGGGCACCCGCAGCACGCCCATCCCCAGTCCCACCAGCAGCCCCACCAGCGTCGAGAGGATCAACTGGCCGCGAATGTAGCCTCCAACCACGCGTTCGAGCGTCACCAGAAAGAAGTTGAGGTTCGGTCGCGCGACCACCGGCGCGCTCGTGCGCAGCCACCGTGCCGCGCGTGGCCCATCGATCAGCATATAGATGCTGAGGACGACGATCAGGATCAGGTCGAGCACCGTATTGAAGACGCCCTCCAGCAGCGGCACGACGCTAGTGGCGAGCGATTGAGACTGCGCCAGGAGTTGATCGCCTGCGGACTGGATCCACGCCCGCGGGATACCGAGTCGTTCGAGCCTCTGCACCAACGGTGCGTCCGCCCCGGCGCTCACCGGCGTCAACATCTCGCGGATGAAACTGGCCAGCGAGGAGATTTGCAGCGTCGCGGTGCTGATGATCAGATACAAAATGCCGCCGAGCACGCAGACCACGCTCAGATACACCGCCACGATCGCCAGCCAGCGCGGCATGTAGCGGCTGAGCATTGCGGCGGCGGGCATCAGCGCGTACGCCAAGAGCCCGGCGACGATCATCAGCAACAGCGGGCGAATCACAAACGAAGCCGCCCAGAGAATCAGGCCGGCGATAAAGATCCAGCCGAGCGTGGTGAGCACAATGTCGCGGCGCCGCGACCATTTCTGCGTCGGCGTGTCCGATTCGGCTGCATTGCGAGCTGCCGGAGGAGTCAACATGAGCAAGTATCCCCTTCAGCGCTGGCGAGGCGCAGCGCGAGCATCGCGTTGAGATGAGAACGAGATCAGCAGCGTCTGGTGTGCCAGTTCAACGGTCGTCGGCGGCACTGCTGAGTGTCGCAACTTCGGGGCCAATGGCACGAGCGGCTGTCATACCTCAGCGCCTCGCCGTGCAGCAACCGCGCCGGGTTGTTGCTGGTAGAAAGAATGCGGTAGCCTAGAAAGCGTGCCGGGGCATCGCGAGAGCGGGCGCACGCGGAGCGCGCCACGCCAGGCATCGTCTCTCCGGAAGAGGTGAGTACTATGCAGAGCGCATTACGCCGCCGTTCCTCATCGCGTCGCCTCGTCGGCCTGGCTGTCGCCTGTGCGCTCGCCATGGTTGCCTTCGGCGGCTGCGCGCTCTCAATCGGTCAATCGCCGGCCACTCCATCGGGCAACGGCATCACCGTGCCTATTCGCGTCCTCCAGCAGGGCGGCGCCACGCGCATCGAAGCCGACCTCACCATCGATAAGCGCGGCCCCTTCATCTTCGTGATCGACACCGGCGCCGAAACTTCGGCGATCGACACCGCGCTAACCCGCGAGCTGGGGCTGAAACGCGATGGCCCGCCACATCAGGTCGGCGGTGTGGGCGGCTCCATCAACGCCTTCCCCGTCAAGATCGACTCGTGGAGTCTGCAAACGCTCAAGCTGCCGGCGACGGATATCGACAGCGCCTCCATCGGCGGCAGCCTCGGCGGCAACGAGGATGGCCTCCTCGGCTCCGACATCCTCAGCCAGTTTGGCACGATCACCATCAACTTCAGCGCCAGCCAGCTTACCGTCTACAAGCAGATCGCCTAGTCCGGGCACGTCTCTGCCGCGTCACACTTGGAGACTTCCTCACGCGGGGCGCCTGTCGAGATGCGTGTCTGCTGGTATAATGGTGGCGATTGCGCCACAAGACTGCGATGCGCCGGGCGTACCGCGTGCCCGGAATACTGCGCGCGACGCTGCGTGCCGTTCCGCCGCACTTTGGCGGATGACACTCCACGACGATCAGCACGGAGATGCCTAGGATTCGGCGGTGCACGCCCGCATGCATGGTGGCGCGCCCGCAAAGGAGGATAGCCCGGTGACACAAACGAAACAGCCGACGCTCGACGAAGTGGTAAAGCGCTCCCCGAAAAAGTGGGTCTATCTGTTCGCCGAAGGCAACGCGAAGATGCGCGAGCTGCTCGGCGGCAAAGGCGCCGGCGTCGCCGAAATGACCAACGCCGGGCTGCCAGTGCCTCCCGGTTTCACCATCACCACTGAAGCCTGCAACGCCTACTACGGCGCGGACGGCGGCAAAGCCTTCCCGCAGGGCATGTGGGACCAAGCGCTCGCGGCCCTGCGCGTCGTCGAGGAGCAGACCGGCAAGCACTTCGGCGACGTCACAAATCCGCTGCTCGTCTCGGTCCGCTCCGGCGCGAAGTTCTCCATGCCAGGCATGATGGACACCGTCCTCAACCTCGGCCTCAACGACGAGACCGTACAAGGGCTGATCGCACTTAGCGGCGACGAACGCTTCTGCTACGACGCGTACCGCCGCTTCGTGCAAATGTTCTCCAAGATCGTCCTCGACTCCAAGCCCGACGCCTTCGAGAAGAAGATCGAAGAGTACAAGCACGAGACCGGCGCGGCGACCGATGCCGACATCCCCGCCGAAGCCCTCAAGCGCATGGTCGAAGACTTCAAGCAGATCGCCCGCGACGCCTCCGGCAAGCCCTTCCCCGAAGATCCCTACGAGCAACTGCGTCTCGCCATCGAGGCCGTCTTCGCCTCGTGGAACAACAAGCGCGCCATCGACTACCGCAACTTCAACAAGATCGCCCACGATCTCGGCACCGCCGTCAACGTCCAGACGATGGTCTTCGGCAACATGGGCAACGGCAGCGCCACCGGCGTCGCCTTCACGCGCAACCCGTCCACCGGCGAGAAACAGCTCTACGGCGACTATCTCATCAACGCCCAGGGCGAAGACGTCGTCGCCGGCATCCGCAACACCTCCTCGATCGATCACCTCGCGAGCGACATGCCCGAAGCAGCCGAGCAATTTAACGCCATCGCGCAGCGCCTGGAAGAGCATTATCGCGATGTACAGGACCTCGAGTTCACCATCGAACGCGGCCACCTCTATATGTTGCAGACGCGCACCGCGAAGCGCACGGCGCAGGCGGCAGTGAAGATCGCCGTAGACATGGTCAGCGAAGGCTTGATCACCAGGGATGAAGCCATTCAGCGTCTCGAGCCTGCGCAGGTCGTCCAATTGCTCTTGCCGCGCTTCGACGATAACGACATCGCGCGCGCTAAAACCGCCGGACTTGAGTTAGCGCGCGGTGTAAATGCCTCCCCAGGCGCTGCGGTCGGCAAAGCGATCTTCGACGCCGATCGCGCCGAAGAGGCCGGCAAAGCCGGCGAGCGCATCATCCTCGTGCGCCAGGAGACCAGCCCCGACGACGTCCACGGCATGCTCGTGGCGAAGGGCATCCTCACGAGTCGCGGCGGCACCGGCAGCCATGCTGCGGTAGTGGCGCGCGGTCTTGGCCTCCCGGCAGTCGTCGGCTGCGAGGCGATCCGCGTGGACTACGACACGCGCCAGTTCGAGATTCCCAGCAGCGGGCAAATCGTCAAAGAAGGCGACGAGATTTCCATCGATGGCACCACCGGCACGGTCTACAAAGGCGCCATCGCCACCCTCGAACCAAACTTTGAGGAAGAGCACGACCTGCGGACGCTGCTTGGCTGGGCTGACGAAACCCGCAAACTCGGCGTGTGGGCCAACGCCGACTACCCGCGCGATGCGCAGCGCGCCATCACGTTCGGCGCTGAGGGCATCGGCCTCTGCCGCACCGAGCATATGTTCATGGAGCAGGAGCGGTTGCCCATCGTCCAGCGCATGATCCTCTCGCCGACGCTCGCGGAGCGACAAGAGGCGCTCGACGAGCTGCTCCCCTTCCAGCGGAGCGACTTCGAGGGCATCTTCCGCGCCATGCGCAATCCCAAGACCGGCGAGGGGTATCCTGTCGTCATACGACTCATCGATCCGCCGCTCCACGAGTTCCTGCCGAGCTACGAAGAACTGCTGGTCGAGGTCACGCGGCTCGAAGATTCCGGCGCGGATCCGCAAGCGCTCGATGAGAAGCGCGCGCTGCTTCAGTCCGTCGCGGCGATGCGCGAGGCCAACCCGATGCTTGGTCTACGCGGCTGCCGATTGGGGCTGCTCTTCCCCGAGATCAACATCATGCAGACGAAGGCCATCCTCCAGGCGGCGGCGACAGTCGCCAATGAGGGCATCAAGCTCCACCCCAAGATCATGATCCCGCTGGTCGGCCACGTCAACGAACTGCGCGAAGTGCGCCGCCAGTTGGAGGCCGAGGCAAAGGCGATGGAGACAGAGCTTGGCGGCAAAGTGGCGTACAAGTTCGGCACCATGATCGAACTGCCGCGCGCTGCCCTCACCGCCGGGCAGATCGCTGCTGAGGCGGAGTTCTTCAGCTTCGGCACCAACGACCTCACCCAGACGACCTTCGGCATGAGCCGCGACGACGCCGAAGGCAAATTCCTCTTGCAGTATGTCGACGGGCTTCCCGAGCCGGGACTCGACCAAAAGGTGAAGATCCTCCCGACCAACCCCTTCCAGACGCTCGACCGCGACGGCGTAGGCCGTCTGGTCCGCATCGCCGTGGAGGAAGGCCGCAAGACCAACCCCCAACTCGAAGTCGGCATCTGCGGCGAGCACGGCGGCGACCCCGACAGCATCGCCTTCTGCAACGAGGTCGGCCTCGATTACGTGAGCTGCTCGCCCTTCCGCGTCCCGGTGGCACGGCTAGCGGCGGCGCAGGCGGCCCTCGCGACCGCTGAGCGCGACAAGTAGGGAGCATTTGCAGGTACAGGATTCCCCGCTCGCGTGGGCGAGGGAATCCTGTTCTGCTGTGCTCGTCGCTCGCCACTACTGCACAAGGTAAGCTTGTCGAGACCCCGCCTGTTGCACGTGGTCGAGCATCGCTATACCCTACGCGATACTACCGTCCTTACATCCCGGACACTACGCCCAGTGCGCAGATGTGCTCTGAGCCAACGTCACCTTTCCTGTGTCCCGTACTTCTCCATAAGGGAACGTTGCTGCTTAAGGAGCCAAATGTAGAGCGTCTGAATTTGGTTGATCCCCGTGCGGACCTCGATTCGTGTTACGCGCTTTTTCACGGCAAGCGTGGCGAGAACCATGCGGGCGTACTGGAGGAGTTGCCCATATGCGCCTTCGAGATCTTTCGCGAGCTTTTCTGGCTTGCCCGAGATTCGTTTCGGTGGCTTCAGGGTAAGCGCCCCCCAGACGCCCGAAGCGCCATTGGACTGTCGTTGAGCGGCTCGGGCGCCTTCGGGGGGAACTGGCTGCGAATCAGGGCTGGGCAACCCAAGAAGACGCTCTTGAGGTGGTTCCGCTGCTGGCTCTATCTTAACGGCTGGTTGATTGGGATCGGTGAGTTGCAGTCCTCGTGTGTAGCGTGAGACAGAAGTAGTGAGCTCACTGACGATCACGCCGAACGCGCCGAGGGCGAACGTCATCCCCATATCGGTATGGTTGCTTTTTTGGCGCACGAACTCGACTTGCCGCTGAGCGGTTTTGACTAGCGCATCCATATCCTCTGCGATAGCTTGCACCAGATTCTGTAGCTGCAACTCTGTGAACTTTTGCTGCTCCAATTCGTTGAGGAAAAGTTCGGTGCGCTCGCGCACAGTTTTCTGTAGTCGTGAAAACATTGCGGCCCACTCATTCGGTTGCTTGGGATCAGATGGGTCCTGCGCTCCCCCTCTTGGCTCTCTGGGTATACCGTCACTCATCGATCTGCCTCGCCTACCAAAGAACCCCAGTTTCCAACCCATGCGATTTGACCTTGCCTTCCTGAATCTGAGGGTCAACTCGTTATGTGAGAACCGCCAGGCACGAACCTTGTGCTCTCGATTGAGAGACGGATGGACGCAGCACCACGGAGGATTATTGTCACAGTCTATTCGCTATTGCAAAGCAATCGACAGGCTCGAATTTCCGGAGCACTGGTTTGTTTCGCCCGACTTCCCCGCCGACGTGTGCCTCTGGATATTGCAAGCAGGCGATGAACGCCGCTCAACGGAAGCTGTCCGAATGCGTGGGATTGATCTGATAGCTCCGCGTGTCGCCGTTCGCCGAACTCGTGACCGAACCGTTACAGCGCGCTGGTCAACTTAGAACTGCGGGACACTCCCGGGGGTGGAGTGACCGAAGGCGCGAACGGATACACACGATGCTGGCGACACCATCTATCGACGCCACCCGAGTTGAACTGACCACACGGCTCAAGTCCATCGAGGGGCAGGCGTGCGGCATCCAGCGGATGCTCGAAGAGGGACGTCACTGCCAGTCCATCATGGATCAACTCGCCGCGCCGGGGGCAGCGTAGCCGAGACGGTGACGACGCTGACGCGCTAGCCCCCCAGACCCCCCACGAACCTACGGCCATCGCGGAGACGCACTCCGGAAGACCGTCTTCACCGCGGCGAGATGTTTCCGCCGCAAAGGAGACCGGTATGGCAGCCCCAGTGACTGACCGCGAGCACATGACGCTCACGGTGGACATGGAAAAACTCGTCACAGAGCGCGTGGATGAGCTAGTGGCGCAACAACTCAAGCAGTTGGTCAGCGACGAAGTTGGCCGCGCGATGAAGAAGGATCCCGCCAAGAATACAGTCGCCATCATCGCGTCGAAGGGCACGCTGGATATGGCATATCCGCCACTCATCCTCGCCTCGGCGGCAGCGGCGATGGGCATGGACGTGGAGATCTTCTTCACCTTCTACGGGCTAAACATCATCAGGAAGGGCGGCGCCGATCACCTGAAAGTCGCGCCGATCGCCAACCCGGCGATGCCCGTCCCGATGCCCAACATCGTCGGGATGCTCCCAGGCATGACGCCGATGGCGACCTGGATGATGCGCACGCAGTACTTCGCCAAGCACAACGTCGCGACCGTCCCGGAGCTGCTGCAGCAGTGCATCGATCTCGGCGTGAAGATGATCGGCTGCCAAATGACGATGGACGTCTTCGGCCTCAAGCGCGAGGACCTGATCGACGGCGTCGAGATCGGCGGAGCCGCCACTTTCCTCAACTACGCGTCTGGCGCTCACACCACGCTGTTTATCTAGGCTGATCTACGCGCCAGCAGAACAGGAGCAACTACCATGACACCGACGACGAAGGTTGACCGCTACGTGGACGCCAAAGGCCAAATGTGCCCCATGCCGATCCTCACACTGGCGAAGGCCATGCGTGAGCTACCGGCGGGCCAGGTTATCGCCATCGCCGCGACGGACGCCGGCGCGAAAGCCGACATCCCCGCCTGGTGTGACAAGACCGGCAACGTGCTGCTGGACTCCAGCGAGGAGAACGGCGTGCTGACGTTCTACGTGCGCAAGTCGGCATAGATCCAAGCGATCACATGCCCACGGCTGCGAATGCTGAGGGGAGCGATTCAGATGTTTGGTTTCGGACATAGACCCGAGGAGGCAACACAAATGCAACAGCCAACCTTCACACCACCGTCGACTCAAACGCCGAAGGTCCACCGCATGTCCATCGTGCTGTTCTCCGGGACCGTCGATAAGCTGATGGCCGCCTCCATCATGGCGACCGGCGCCGCCGCGATGGGCATGGACGTTGAGCTGTTCCTGACGACGTGGGGCCTGATGGCGTTGCGCAAAGACGACTACAAGACGAACACCCGTGTGAGCGCGGACTTCGCTGAATATGGCCCCACGATGAACGAGGCGATGAAAGCGAAGAACGCCACCACCTGGATGGAGAATCTGCTCGGCGCGAAAGAGATCGGCAACGTCCATGTGGCGGCGTGCAGCATGACGATGGAGCTCTACAACCTCAAGCTCGAGGACATGGAACCGATCGTCGATGAGATCACCGGCGTCGCGACCTTCGTTGAGCGCGCACGCGAGAGTGAAGTCAGCCTCTTCATTTAGCAAGATCGCAGCAGACGGGAGCGGCGGCCCGAGCGTACTCGTCCGGCGTCTCCCGAAGAGATTTGGAGCAGATACGATGGCAACCCCAACTGGCATCAGCATTGACAAAGAAATTGACGCACGCGGCAGCTTCTGCCCCGGCCCCCTGATGGAACTGATCCGCGGGATCAAAGTGCTGCCGGTCGGCGGTGTCCTGGCCGTGCTCTCCTCTGACCCGGGCTCCGCGAAGGATATCCCCGCCTGGATCGCCAAGGCCGGGCACGAGTTCATCGGCGCATTCCCAGAGCAGGGTTACACCCGCTTTGTCGTGCGTAAGACGCATTGACCGGAGGCGCCACATGTCCAAGCGCATAGTCATCCTGGGCGGCGGCGTGGGCGGCACGATCGTCGCGAACGTCGTCGCCCGCGGGTTGCACGAAGAACAGGCAGAGGTCACCGTCGTCGATAGCACCGGCCATCACGTCTATATGCCAGGCTGGCTCTATCTACCATTCAACGGCTCAGAGGGTCTGCAGCTCTCGCACGACGAACGCTCCCTACTCAACCACCGGGTCAACCTCGTCGTCGGCAACGTCTCGGCCATCGACACCGCGAACCGTGAAATCACCGTCGCGCCGAGTGGAGGTCGCCTCGTCATCCCCGGCCAGCGCGATGCCACGCTGCTCAAGCTGCCATACGACTACCTCGTAATCGGCACCGGTGCGCGACTCGCGCCCGAAGACCTCACCGGTTTGACCGAGGGTGTCGGCCAGTGGCACGACTTCTACAGCCTCGAAGGCTCGCTCGGGCTCCGCACGGCGCTCCACAACTTCGAGGGTGGGCGCATCGTCATCGCGGTGGGGGGTATCCCGTATCGCTGCCCGCCTGCGCCGTTGGAGTTTGCCTTCCTGTTGGAGGAGTGGTTGAACAAGCGCGGCATCCGCAAAGCCACCGAGATCCACTACCTCTACCCGATCAATCGCGTCTTCACCATCGAGAGCGTCGCGGAGATGGTCACGCCGCTGCTCGACCAGCGCGACATCAAGTACACCGTCTTCTTCAACTCCGACGCAGTGGACACCGAACGCAAGGTGATCACCTCGCTGGAGGGCGAGGAGGTACCATACGACCTCCTGGTGATGGTGCCGCCCCATCGCGGCGCGAAAGTCATCGAAGAATCGGGGCTCGGCGATCCGCAGGGCTGGATTCCCACCCACCGCGACACGCTCGAAGTGAAGGGACATGAGCACGTCTATGCCCTGGGCGACGCGACCGACCTTCCCGTTTCTAAGAGCGGGTCGGCGGCACACTTCGAGGCGAAGGTCATCGCCGCACGGCTCATTGCCGCCGTCCGCGGTGAGGAGCCTGACCCCAAGCACGCCATGTACGACGGCGAGGTGATGTGCTTCCTCGAAACGGGCCACAACGCGGCGACGCAGCTCGTCTTCAACTACGAGCATCCGCCGAAGCCGCCCCGGCCGAGCCTCTTCTATCACATGGAAAAGACGCTCTTCAACCGCGCCTACTACCACATCGTGCCGCAAGGCCACGTCTGATCCCAGTCAGACGACATCCTGAGGCCGTGGCTTGGCGGAAGACTCGTGGAACCGCCGAGCCATGGTCTCATCGTCACGCGCGCATGCGCGCCCGCGGATGACTGCCCGCTTGAGCACCCACCAGCGGACCTCGCGCTACAGTTTCGCTCCAGCGCCGCCAGCCGTCGTGCCGTCGGCATGCGCCTTGTGCCCATTCGCGCCGTTGAGCGCCGACTTCGCCGTGATCTCGTGCGTCGGCGCCTCCGCGGTCGCCGGCGTCAGCCCCGCGCGTTTCACCGCCGCGGCCACGAAGTCACGGAAAAGCGGATGCGGGCGCGTCGGGCGGCTCTTCAGTTCCGGATGGAACTGCGTGCCCACAAACCACGGATGATCCTTCAACTCGATGATCTCCACCAGGCTGCCGTCCGCGGACTTGCCGCTGAGGATCATGCCCTTCGCCTCCATCGCCCGGCGATAGTCATTGTTGAACTCGTAGCGGTGGCGGTGGCGCTCGAAGATGATGCCCTGCTGATACGCCGCCTCGGTCTTCGTCCCTGGCGTCACGCAGCAGACCCACTGCCCCAGGCGCATCGTGCCGCCCATCTCGGCCACCGTGCGCTGATGCTGCATCAGATCGATGACCTTGTCGCGCGATTCGCCGTCGAACTCCGAACTGTTCGCCGTCGGCAGATCCAACACATGGCGGGCGAACTCGATCACCGCCACTTGCATCCCCAGGCAGAGGCCCAGGTACGGCACCTGGCTCGTCCGCGCCAACTGCGCCGCGCGAATCTTGCCCTCGATACCGCGATGCCCAAAGCCGCCCGGCACCACAATGCCATCTACCGAGCGCAGAATCGGCTCGTAGCGGTCCCACTCGGTCTCAATCGTCTCCGAGTTGACCCACTCGATCTCCACGTCCACACCGTTCGCCCAGCCGGCGTGGTGCAGCGCCTCCACCACCGAAAGATAGGCATCGTGCAGCTCCACATACTTGCCGACGAGGGCCACGCGCACCACCGGCTTCAGCGCCTCGATCCGCCGCACCAGATCGCGCCACTCCTCCAGGTTCGCCGGCTGCGCGTTCTCGAGCCGCAGCCGCTCCACCACGAAATCGCCGAGTCCCGCGCCCTCCAGCATCAACGGCACCTCATAGATGCTGCTGGCCGTCACCAAAGGGATTACCGCGCGACTGCTGATGTTGCAGAAAAGCGCCACCTTCTCGCGGATCTCGTCGCTCACCGGAAAGTCCGAGCGACAGAGGATCACGTCCGGTTGAATGCCCGACCGCAGCAGTTCTTTGACACTGTGTTGCGTCGGCTTGGTTTTCAGTTCCTTCGTCGCGCCGATGTACGGCAGCAGCGTCACGTGGATGTAGAGCACGTCGTCGCGCCCCACCTCGTTGCGCATCTGGCGGATCGCTTCGAGAAACGGCTCGCCCTCGATGTCGCCCACCGTGCCGCCCACCTCGCAGATCACAACGTCCGCGCCGCTTGAGCGCGCCAGCGCCGCGATACGATCCTTGATCTGATTCGTGATGTGCGGGATCACCTGGATCGTCCCGCCGAGAAACTCGCCGCGCCGCTCTTTGCCGATCACCGCCGCGTAGACCTGCCCAGTGGTGACGTTGCTCGCCTGTGTCGCCGATTCGTCGGTGAAGCGTTCGTAGTGGCCGAGGTCCAGGTCCGCCTCCGCGCCGTCATCGGTGACGAACACTTCGCCATGCTGATAGGGCGACATCGTCCCCGGATCGACGTTGATGTATGGATCGAGCTTCATGATGGCCACCGAGAGCCCGCGTGACTTAAGCAGGCGACCCATTGAGGCCACCGCGATGCCTTTACCCACCGAGGACGCGACGCCGCCTGTGACGAAGAGAAATTTTGCCATCTCCGCTCCCCCGTAGCCGATCGATTCATTACTCCCACTAACGCAAGGTATCCGCCACACGCGCTGCAGCAAAAGCACAATCTCTGCTGCGAGCAGCACTCTGCACCCATCAAAAGCGGAGGGGGCCAGGTTTCCGGTTCTCCGGTCCTAGCCCCCTCATCTCTGCTCTCAACCGCCGCGGTAATTGAGGAGCATCACTTGTGGTTCCGTCGGCAATGTCGACCGAGTGACGACAAGCTTGGGCAACGGTTCCATCATCTCCACTCCCATTTCGCGACAGAACTTGTCAACCGGATCCAACTCCGCGCCATTCGGCCGGTAGGCCGGCGTGGCGTAATGCATTGGAACGATGAGACGTGGCTCGATCTGCGCGATCACTTCGACGGCGCGTTGCGCGTCGAGCGCGTTGCCGCCCCCCACCGGGATCAGCAGCACGTCCGCGCCGTTCAACGCCTCTTGCGCATCGTCGTCCAACGTATCGCCGAGATCGCCGAGGTGGCAGATCTGCACATCGTCCATACTGATCAAATACGCGGTATTGCGACCGAGAACGGCGCCGCGCTCGCGATCGTGGTAGGTGCGCACGCCAGAGATCAGAATCTGCTGTATCTCGTACTCACCCGGACCATCGACGACCCGCGGCTCCCCGCTGATGCCCTTGACATAGCTATGCCCGGGGTGTGCGTGGCTGAGGGTGACGATGTCGGCGGTAATGCGTCCGAGTGCGTACCCGGTAGTAGGAGCGGGGGGGTCAGTGATCAGCGTGGCATCTTTACCACGCAGGCGGAAGCAGGAATGCCCCAGCCAGGTCAATTCCATGCGGTGCGATCCCTTAGTTGGTGAAAACGGGTCACATTCACGTCAAACAAGTGGGCGGGGGATGGTTAGCGTCCGCCACCGTGCCCCGCCCTGCCCCATAGTTTAGCACAGCCAAGGGGCTTCCACAAGCCAATTGGGACTCTTGTTCAACTCACTCCCGCCCATCCGCCAGTTCCTCGGCGCGCCGCACGGAGTCGTCCAGGGCCGCCGCACCCCTTTACCCCGCGCGTTCCCGGCTCCTATACTTCAACTGTTCCGCGACCGTTAACCAAGGGGCGCATCGTGACGCAAGCCTCCCACGCCAGCCCGACCCCCTCACTCGCCGCACTGGGTGAATTCGGCCTCATCGCCCGCCTTACCGCGGGTGTCGAGACACGGCCAGACGTCGCGCTCGCCGTGGGCGACGACGCCGCCCTGCTCGATCTCGACGCCCACAGCCCACACCTGCTCGTCGCCACCTGCGATGCCCAGGTCGAAGGACGCCACTTTCTGCGCGCGAGCACCACATCGCACGAGATCGGTCACAAAGCGCTCGCCGTCAACCTCAGCGACATCGCGGCGATGGGCGCGGAACCACTCTGGGCGCTCGTCTCGCTGCTGCTGCCACCAGATGTCGAGGTCGCCCTGCTCGACGACATCTACTCCGGCATGCGCGCGCTGGCGCGGCGTTTCGGCGTGGCGCTCGTCGGCGGCAACGTCTCGTCCACCTCTGGGCCGCTGACCATAGACCTCACGCTGTTGGGCCGGGTGGAGCGTGGCCGCGCGCTCACCCGTTCCCATGGCAAACCCGGCGACGCCCTGCTGGTGACTGGATCGCTCGGTGCCGCCGCGGCGGGCTTATTTGCCGCGCTCGATCCCTCACCCGCGTCGGCGCTTCCCCCCGCGACCCGCGAATACCTGCGCCGTGCGATGGCCGCGCCTGAGCCGCGCGTCCGCGAAGGCTTGGCGCTCGCGGCGACTGGCGTCGTCACCGCGATGCTCGATATCAGCGATGGCATGGCCGCCGATCTGGGCCACCTCTGCGATGCAAGCGCCGTTGGTGCCGTAGTACATGCTGATCGCCTCCCTATCGCGCCGCAGACGCGCGCTTTCTGCGCGGTATATAATCGTGATCCGCTGGATGTCGCGCTCACCGGTGGCGGAGACTACGAACTGCTCTTCTCCGTCACGCCCGATGGCGTCGCCGTCGCCATAGATGCCCTCCGCGCCATCGGCGGCCAGGCGACGGTTATCGGCGCGCTCGCCGAGCCAGGCGCGGGCAGAGTGCTCCGCCTGGGTGATGGCAGTGAGCATCCGCTGCCCCGCACGGGATGGGACCATCTGCGCGCAGAGGAGAATCGCACGTAGCTCGCATTGACAGAGATGGTGGTGAAGGTGAGCGGGTTGACCGAGCAGCAGTCAGTCTTGTATCCAGGAGGAGGACGTGTGGCCGGATCGGAGGACGAGTTCGCCGACGAACTCGGCAGGCTTGCCGATGATACGACCGAGCTGGGCCTCTCCGCGGAGGAGGTCTTCAAGAATGCCGCCGCCGCGCTCTATGCGGAGGAGCCTGAGGCCGCCCTTGGCGCGGTAGCGGACGCCCAGGTCTGCGCCACGCACCACCGAGAACTCAATGCACGCGCGCTCACCATGCTCTCGCGCCGGCCCCCCAGCGCCGACGCCGTGCGCCAAACGGTCGAGGTCCAGCGCATCGCCTCACAGTTCGCTCAGATCGCTCGCCTCGCCCGCGAGATCGCCGATCACGCCTTCGCCCTCCGCGGCACCGTAGAGGAGGAGCTCTTCGCCTTGGGCGACGACGTGCCCATGCTCCTCATTCGCATGCTGCGCCAAACCTACGTCGAAGTCCGCGCTGGCGTCGTCGCCTGCACCACCCGCGATACCGTCATCGCTCGGCGCATCGTCTCCGAAGACGGCGAGCTTGGCCGTCTCTACCTGCTCTATCGCACGCGCCTTGAGCGCGCCATCGTCGCCGATCCCGCGGCGGCCGCCCGCCTGACGCGCATCCTCCTCGTCGGCGCGCGCCTCCACAACATCGGCACCGCCGTCGTCGGTATCGCCCGCACCATCCTCTACACCCCGCCACAAGCTGGCAGCTAGCGCCGATTTCCCCCGCCGCCAACGCCTCACCAAATCCCAACACGCACTTAGCGCCTCGGCCGCGTCATGTTCGCAGGCTCCGACTCGCGTGCCTGCGTCGCGACCGCGCCACGGCCTCTATGCTCGACCTAACCTCTGCGAGCGTGCCACGCCGATCCGCACGCTCAACCCGCTGCTAGCCGCCACGATCTTGGCCAGCCGCGGCGCGCACCCCGCTCGCGGCCTGCGAGGCAACTGTGACGCTGACACGATGCGGCAGACTACACCGCCGCCTGGTAATACACCCCGCGATCCGCGATCCTGAAGCCCACCGACTCGTACAAGTGGATCGACGCCGCATTGTGCGCCGAAGACATCACCAGCGCGCGTATCGCTCCCAGCGCCCGCAGCCGCCGCAGCCCCTCGCGCATCACCGCTTGCCCCGCGCCCTGCCGCCGGAAATCGGGATGCGTGCCCACCGGCTCAAACTCGCCCACCCGCGAGTCCGGGTCGTACCACACGATCGCATAGCTGGCGAAGCGTCCATCCGGCGCCACCGCTACCAGGTCGAGATCGGGCCGGTAGATCGGCGCCGCCCGCAGCCGTCGATAGGCCTCCAAGGTCACGCGCGACGGTGCCCAGACCGTGCGGTGCAGTTCCACCCGCTCCGTCCACTCGTCCTCGCCTCCCACCGCTCGCACGACGAAGCCGACCGGCGCTTCCCCCGCCGCGGCGCCCTCCAACGGCTGGCGCAGATGCAACATGGCGGTGTGTGGCTCACCACGTCGCGTCACCCGTGCCACATCCGGCGCAAAGCCCTCGGCGGCCCTCAGCTCCCGCAGGAGCGTATCGCCCTCGCAGATGTACGTCCGTGTCTGTGCGCTCCCCGCCGCCCGCGCGCGTTCCGCTGCGACCGCCAGCGCCTCCTGCTCGAAGGCGCGCCGCATCGCGCCGTCCTCGACGAAACACTGCGTCTCGAAGTCCCCTCCCTCGAAGAAGCCGAACCCCGCGACCGTGCCGTCCGCCATCTCCCACAGCTCGATCGACCGCAGCGGATCGAACGCCGTGTTCTGATACAGCGCCCAGACGAGATCGCCAGGATGCATCACACGCGGGCCGAAGGGCTGCGCCCGCGAAAGCGCGTCAAGCAGCCGGCGCAGGTCCGCCTCGCCCGCATACGCCCGTCGGTGCAGTCCGCCAGATTCCATACAAATCCTCGCCATCTCATCGGTGATTGCCGCACACCGCTCGCCCCGCCTCGCCGCACCAATGCTACAGGGGATCATAGCACTGCCACCACTCGCAGCCACGCAGATTTCTGCACAACCGTTCGCGCCGTTGGGTGTCTTTCACCGCGTCGCTCAGCGAAGTCGTTTCCTCACGTTGCGCGCGTCCGCGTACTGATTTCCGAGCAGCCACTCACGAGCAATTGTGTGATACAATACCGCCATATAGAACACATGTACTATAGTGACCACGGTGAACATAACCGCTTTGCCAGGGGATGGAAAGAATATGCGTTCGAGTGAGTACCGCCACTCACCCACCTACCTGAAGGGAGCCCTTACGTGAACGATACCGATACCACCCCAACCACGCTCACCAGAGACGAGTGGGACGACATCGCCCGCCGCTTGCGCGAGCCGTTCGATCCCAATGACGTCGATTTCCGCGTGCAGGGCAGAGCGAGCGAGCAGACCGGCAAGGCGCAGGCCGTCGCGTATATGGACGCCCGTGCCGTCCAGGATCGGCTCGATGCCGTCGTCGGCATCGGCAACTGGTCGTTCGATTGGCAGCCGCTCGTCGTCGAACAGGGCGAGGTCATGGTCGCCAAAGGCACGCTGACAATCCACGGCGTCTCCAAGTCAGACGTCGGCTCGGCGAGCAATTTCGAGCAATCGCTCGGCGCCGTCTCGCACTGCTTCAAACGTGCCGCGGTCCACTGGGGCATAGGCCGCTATCTCTACAATCTGCCGATGGCCTGGGTTGCCGTCGAGCGTGGCGGCCGCATCGCCGAACCTGTGTTGCGCGAGCTGCGCACGAAACTGCCTCGCCCCGGCCACTCGCCCTCCGCCTTGCGCGCCATCGACGCTGAGCGTTCGATCCATGCGCTGCGCGAAGCGCCCGAAACGCCGTCACACAGCGAAACGGCGCGCCCGGCCTCGGTCGATGCGCCACGCCCGCGCGCCGCGTCTGCGCCCACCGACACCCAGATGGCGACGGAAAAGCAACTTGCCAGCATCGGCAAGCTCTGCGACGCGCTCGGCAAACCGCGTCCCGACGCTGAAATGACCTACGCCCGCGCCCGCGAGCTACTCTCCCAGCTCAGCGGCGAGTTCCAGCGCGCCCGCCGCGCCAGCTAAACGAGATGCGATACGCGGCAGATTCGTCGGGTCATGGCAACGCCGCATCTCGCCAATAACCCCTAGCGCACGCCAACCCAAGCGCGCCTCGAGGTCGAGATCGCTTCGCCCCCGCCTTCTGGCCGGCGATCTCTTCCTCCGGCTCGCGCCCGCGCACCTCAGCCTTCCGTCCCCGCGAACCGCTCCCAGTCCGCGGCGAACTGCGCCACAGCGGATTCCGTCATCGGCTCGTTCGCCAGCGTGCGAATCACCTCCGGCGGCGCGGTCACATCGTGTACCCCCGCCAGCGTCACTTCGATCACGTCCGCCGCTGACTTCACACTCGCCGCCAGCACGCGTGTCGCTGCCCCCTGCGCCCGCAGCAGCTTCACCATTTCCTGCATACGCTGGCACGCGTCCGCCCCCGACCTTCGCAGCCTCCCAAAATACGGGATCACCCACTCCGCCTCCGCCTGCGCCGCGCAGTAGGCCTGCCCTAACGAGTAGCACGCCGTGAACGCGATCCGCGCCCCCTGAGGCCGCAGTTCCCGCGCGAGCTTCAGCCCCTCCGCGTTCGCCGGCAACTTCAGCACCACCCGCGCCGCGTCGACGTCGAGATAGCGTGTCGCCACCGCTCGCGGATCGTCGCCCGCGCTCGCCGTCGGCTGCATGAAGACTGGTCCGCTGCAGATCGTCAACAGCGCCCTCAGCACCTCCACATCGCTCAGCCGTTGACCCCGCTCTTGCGCCGCCAGCAAGATGCTCGGATTCGTCGTCACCCCCGCGATCGAATAGATCGTCGCGATTTCCTCGATCTCCGTCAGGTAGGCGCCGTCCAGATAAAGCGCCATCGCCGCGCCCCTCTCGCTACAGGCACTCCTCACCCACGCCTCGCAGCCGCTACAGCCCGCCAAGCAGCGGATACGAGAATGGTTCGCCTCTGAACGCCTTCACCGCACCAATGATGCCGAAGACGATATCGACGATCGACAACAGGATCACGATGCCCCAGACCGCGAACAAACCGGCGAACGCCCCGCCGAAATCGCCAGGTCCGCTTGAGCCGTTGAGCGCTGCGTTCGGCAGGAACGACGCAAGAAAGACCACGTAGCCGAGAATCACCAGCACAGCGGTGCCGCCCGAAAAGATCAGGTGCCAGAAGAACGCCTGCTTCCCCTGCCGCGCGATGTACGCCGACTTGTTGCGCTGCGTCAGCCACACGATCAGCGGCAAGACGATCGGCGCGAAGAACACGCTGAGGTGCGCCAGCCCCGCCAGCGTATAGTCCGGATGCCCTCCCGGATATCCCGGTGTCGGCGGCACGTACCCCGGTGCCGAATACCCTGGCGCGTATCCTTGCGGCGCATATCCCGGTGGCGGCGGCGCGTATCCCGGCGGTCGGCGGCGCGTACCCTCGGCGGCGGCGGCGTCCGCAGTCCCGGTCGCAGCGAGTAGATCGCGTCCAGCAGCCGATCGGCATCATGCGGATTGGCCGTCGTAAAGACCGGCGTCCGGCCATCGGCCAAATGCAGCAACACTGCCGGCGTCGGCATCCCATTTGGCAGCGCCGGCGCCTCCGGATCGACCACCAGCGCCGCCCCGACCACCTGTGCCAGCGGATACTCACCCGCCGTGTCGCGCACCCGATCGGCGAACACCTCCACCGTCCCGCCACTCCGCAACGCGGCAGAAAGCAGCGGCGTCTCGCCGCGATCCTCGTCGCTCATACGATTCCCTCTGCCACTCCGCGCGCTCGCCAGCACATCGGCGCCACACGGCTGTGGTACTCTCCGCGCTTACCCTTGCAGCAACGAACGCGCGATCACCATCCGCTGAATCTGATTCGTGCCCTCGTAGATCTGCGTGATCTTCGCATCGCGCAGCATCCGCTCGACCGGAAACTCTTTCATGTACCCATAGCCGCCGAGCACCTGAATCGCGTCGTTCGTCACCTCCATGGCGATATCCGAGGCATACGCCTTCGCGATGGCAGACTCGCGGCTGAAGCGCGGCGCGCCCGAATCGATCACTTCGCCCGCGTGATAGACAAGCCGTCGCGCCGCCTCAACCTTGATGTCCATGTCCGCCAGCAGAAACTGGATCGCCTGATTCTCGATGATCGGTTTACCGAATTGTACCCGCTGCTTGGCATACGTCACCGCGAAGTCCAGCGCCCCCTGCGCGATGCCCAGGGCCTGCGCCGCGATGCCGGGCCGCGTCCGGTCGAGCGTCATCAGGCCGATCTTGAAGCCATCGCCCTCCTTGCCCAGCAAATTCTCCGCGGGGATCACGCAGTCCTCGAAGACCAACTCGCCTGTCTGCGAGCCGCGAATGCCCATCTTATTCTCTAGCTTGCCCACGTGGAATCCCGGCGTGCCGTCCTCGACGACGAAGCAGCTCGTGCCCTTCGTCCCCTTCTCCGGATCGGTCAGCGCGAAGACCGTGTTGACATGCGCAATCCCCGCGTTCGTAATGAAATGCTTCAGCCCATTCAGCACATAGCTATCGCCGCGCTTCTCTGCCCGCGTCCGCATCGAGCCCGCGTCCGACCCCGATCCCGGCTCCGTCAGCGCATACGCCGCCAGCCACTCGCCGCTCGCCAGCCTCGGGATCCAGCGTCGCTTCTGCTCGTCCGTTCCCGCCAGCAAGATCGGCAGCGAGCCAAGCTGCTGCACGCAGAGAATCAGCGAAGTTGTCGCGTCCGCCTTCGCCAACTCCTCGATCGTCTTGAGGATCGTCACCTCGCTCGACCCCAGCCCGCCATACTCCTCAGGGAACGGCATCCCCAGGATGTCCTGCTTGGCCAGCAGTTCCTTCAAATCCCAGGGAAACTCGCCGGCTTCATCTATCGCGGCCGCCCGCGGCGCTACCTGCTCGCGCGCCAGGTCGCGGACCATCTCCAGCAACATCCCCTCTTCGGTGGACGCCTCAACCGCCATCGCGGACGCTCCTTTGCGTATCAGTGCCCGGCCATCGCTCGTCGACGCCAACCCAAATCAGCCTATGCCGCGCGCCACCCGTCATTATATGGACCGCCCGAACGCCAGGTCAAACACGCGCCGCTCACGAAAGCTAGTGACAGCCCATGAGAATCCGGCGCCTGCCAAACGAGTAAGCCACCTGCGCGGAAACCCGCTCTGTCGGTCCCTCTCATCGCCGCGCCCAACGCCGACGACTCCGATTTTGGCTGTCTTTACATCCTCGCTTGACATAGCACGTACCCCATGCTAGCGTGATTCCATCGCTCAACGGCGAGTGATTGGTTCAGCTCCCAACGGAGGGCGCGCGAGATGAAGATCAACGGAGCCGACACAGCATTCGTATTGCTCAGCGCCGCACTCGTACTCCTCATGACCCCCGGCCTCGCCTTCTTCTACGGCGGACTCGTGCGCCGCAAAAACGTCCTCACCATCATGATGCAAAGCTTCATCTCGATGGGTGTCGTCACCGTCATCTGGATCCTTGTCGGCTTCAGCCTCGCCTACAGCGGCGACGAAGCCGGCCTCATCGGCAACTTCAAGTGGGCAGGGCTCACCGGCGTCGGCCTCGGCCCCAGCCCTACCTACGCGCCGACCGTCCCCTTTCTCGCCTTCTTCCTCTTCCAGCTCATGTTCGCCATCATCACCCCCGCCCTCGTCACCGGCGGCTTTGCCGACCGTGTCAGCTTCCGCGGCTATCTCCTCTTTCTCATCCTCTGGAGCCTGCTCGTCTACATCCCCTTCGTCCACTGGCTCTGGGGCGGCGGCTTCCTCGCCAAGTGGGGCGTCATCGACTTCGCCGGCGGCATCGTCGTCCACCTCAGCGCCGGCATGGGCGCGCTCGCCTCCGTCTTCGTTATCGGGCGCCGCCATCTGCATAAAGACGAAAACACTGCTGGCCACAACCTGCCCTTCGTCGCCCTCGGCGCGGGACTGCTCTGGTTCGGCTGGTTTGGCTTCAACGGCGGGAGCGCCCTGGCCGCCAACGGCATCGCCGCCGTCGCCTTCGTCAACACCAACACCGCCGCCGCCGTCGGCATGCTCGCCTGGCTGCTCGTTGGAGCTTTGCGCGGCCGCAAGCCCAGCCTCACCGGCGCGATGACCGGCGCCGTCGCTGGTCTCGCCACCGTCACCCCCGCCGCCGGCTTCGTTCCGCCCTGGGCCGCGCTGGTGATCGGCCTCCTCGCCGGCGCGATCTGCTACTTCGCCGTACATCTCCGCACCCAGCGCGACTGGGACGACGCGCTCGACGTCTGGGGCGTTCATGGCGTCGGTGGCGCCCTCGGTACGATCCTTACGGGCTTCTTCGCCAGCAGCGTCATCTTCGGTGTCAAAGGCGCCATGGAGGGCGGCTGGCATCAGCTCTGGCTCCAGATCGCCGGGGTTGCCATCGCCGCCGCGTATGCCTTCGTCGTCACCTTCCTCATCCTCAAAGTGATCGATCTGATCACCCCGCTGCGTGTCCCCAAAGACATCGAGCTTGCCGGCCTCGACGAAGCGCTCCACGGCGAGTCCGCCTACATCGTCGAGCTACGCGCCACTACATCGCCCCGCCGCTCCTAGCCGTCGCAAACCACAGCGTCGCCCGCTCTGCCCCAACCGCGGAAAGCGTTGGAGGTGACGTTGCTCTCGCGTTCCAAGGCAGTGGGCACCTGCTCGCCCCATGTGCTATACTGCCCGTAACAATCGGTGAGTCCTAAAACGACGCCGCTCCCTCCTCTGCGAGAGAGCGGCGTTTTGGCGTAGAGCGGCGAACACGGCAACGTACCATGACCAAATTTGGCAACGCGGCAGAAACGGCAAAGTTCCCTGCGCACAGGTGTGCTCATTCCACGTACACCATCAGAGATGATTCTCGATCCGCGCATCGCGATTGCGCCCCGTCCCGCCAACCGCGAAGCGCTGAATCAATGTGGCGCGGTATCACGCCTCGCAGTTCCCTCACACTGGCGCGCCCGCCAACCGCTCCGCACGCGAAAATCGAAAATCCGGCAAAAATGGCAATACCGCTCGCCCGCTCCACGCGCGAATCGCAAAAATCGGCAAGATCGGCAAGATCGTGCTCGCGACTCCTCCGCCTCGCTGCACACGGCGGAATTGCCAACGGCCAACCATCCACCTCACCGCGCGAATCGCGAAAAACGGCAAAATCGGCAAGATCGGCAAAAAATGCCCGCGACACTCCGTGGCGCCAAGTCCAGCGCCAGTCGTGCCCACCTGCTCGTCCCCACGGTCTGCTGCGCCTCCCCACAGCGAAAACGTGAAAAGCGGCAGAAACGGCAAGATCGGCACGGTTTGATGGCGTCCCGCTTCCTTCGCCAGACTCGTTTGAGCCATCCAACACCGCCTTCAAAGCCCCTCGTGGCGTCCAGCGAACGCCCGCCGCACCTCTCGGCATCCACCTCGCCGCCACTTTGCTACACAATGCGCTGGGTGATATACTGACGCCATCAACCGAGAGCGTCTCACCTCCAGGAAAGTGGGTTCTGCCCACTTTTCTTTTGCGTGGACGCACGCCGCGCACAACGCGTCTGTCGCCGCACCTGCGAGCGCGACGCTGCACGCGCGGTCTTGTTCAAGGCGTGGGGCATCTCACGCCTTTGCTTATGGAATGCTCGGCACTTTTCAGGGGCGCGGCCCGCCAAGCACGGCTCCGCGTCAGACACCAGCCAGGCACTAGTCGGAAACCAGAGGAAGGGGGGCACAATGCGGACTGAGTATCAAACGGCAATCGCTCAGCTTACCCATGAAAAGGGTCTGCCCCAGAATGTGGTCACGGAAGCCGTCGCCAACGCCCTGCTCGCCGCGTACCGCAAGAGCGTCGGCGGTGGCGAGAATGTGCGCATCGAAGTCGAGCCCAGTGGCGACGTGCACGTCTGGGCCAACAAGCGCGTAGTCGCCCAGGTGACGGACCCCGTCGAAGAGATCTCACTCGGCGAAGCCCAGCAGATCGAGCCGCACGCCGCGCTCGGTCAGCACATGGAGGTCGACTCACCGCAGATCTTCGATCGCATCCCCGCCCAGACTGCCAAACAGATCATCCTGCAGCGTATTCGCGAGGCCGAGCAAGAGTTCCTCTTCGAGACCTACAAAGATCAGGTAGACGATCTCGTGATGGGCACCGTCGTGCGGCGCGACGAGCGCAACACCGGTGCCTGGGTCCTTGAATTGACCACTGGCGCCGGAACGCGTGTTATCGACGGCATCCTGGAGCCCAAAGAGCAGATCCCCGGCGAGCGCTATCGCCAGGGGCAAAAGCTCCGCGTCTACGTCGTCGAGTTGCGCCGGGGTGGTGGCCGCCCAATGCAAGCGGTCGTTTCGCGCACGCATCGCAACATCATCAAGCGACTCTTCGAGCTAGAGGTGCCCGAAATCTTCAATGGCCAGGTGGAGATCAAGGCCATCGCCCGCGAGCCGGGCAGCCGCTCCAAAGTTGCCGTCTGGGCGCGCCAGGATGGCATCGATCCCATCGGCGCCTGTGTCGGCGTCCGTGGCACGCGTATCAACAACGTCGTCAACGAACTCAACGGTGAAAAGATCGACATCATCCAGTGGAGTATGGACCCGGCACAGTTCGTCGCCAACGCGCTCAGCCCCGTCAAACCGCTCCACGTCGAACTCCGCGAAAGCGACCACACGGCGCTCGTGACGGTGCAAGAGCGGCAGCTCTCGCTCGCCATCGGCAAAGACGGACAGAACGCCCGCCTCGCCGCCCGCCTCACTGGCTGGCGGGTAGACGTTGGCCGACCCGCCGACGACGCCGACGAGGCGCCCGTCTCCGCGCCCGCCGAGGTCCAGGCCGAGACGGCCCAGGGCTAACCGTTCCCTCAATACGAAAGTGAGAGGCGTATGACAACCACAGCGAATACGCCACAACCGCCCTCGCGGAAGAAGGCGAAGCAACCACAGAAGCTTCGTCACATCCCCGAGCGGACCTGTGTCGCCTGCAAACAAGTGCGCCCCAAGCGCGAACTTCTGCGCATCGTCCGCACGCCGGACGGCCACGTCTTGCTCGACCCGACCGGCAAGAAATCAGGCAGGGGTGCCTATCTCTGCGCCAGGCGCTCCTGCTGGCAGATCGGCCTCAACAAGGGTCGGCTTGAGCACGAGTTCGCGCTGACCCTGCCCGCTGAGGATCGCGCCGCCCTTGAAGCCTTCGTCGAGACGCTACCGGTGGAAACGCCCCCATCGGTGAAATCCACCAGGCAGCGAGCGCCCAAGAACGCGCAATCCTAAGAGCCCAATATCACAATGAAAGGTCAAGCATCACCGCTGATCGACTGATGCGCAACGCCGCCGAGCGTCAAGTCGTGGGAGAGATGGCTACATGCCAACACGCCACTTCGTAGTTGACACCGATATCTCACGGCGCGCTCGCCAGCGGCACGCAACGTCGTTTGGCATCACCGGTGAGTCGTTGGCGTGCACCTGAACGCACGCCTCACAGGAGCGCTCACGCTACGCCACCCTAGAATGGCTGCGTATCCGCGTCCGGGTCCGCCGGTGGTCCCGACGCCGAGTACGGCGCCGATGGGTACTGTGGCCCGCCAGGGCGATACATCGGCGTCTGTGTCGGCATGAGCGGTGGAGCGGCGGCCGGCTGAGCGACGTAGACTGGTTTGCGCGTCCCGCGACCACGCGTTGACAGCCGCAGAACGCCTGCCCCTACCACGCCGAGGAGCCCCGCGAGCGCAGCTCCCACGTAGACGGGAATGAACGCGCCGCCGATGATCCCCGGTATATCCGCGAGACTCTGCACCGGGCCAAGACTCCGCGAGACCGCGAAGGCAGCGAGTCCGATCAAGACGATGCCCGGCAGTGCCGCATCGAACAGCGCCCAGGAGACGCTCGAAATGCGGCCCCAGCGCTTGCTTACCAGCACCACCAAGAGCGCCAGCAGCAGCGCAACGATCCACGCGATCCACGCATAGCCCGCAATCGTCTGATGCTCCGCTGCCGTCAGCGTGTTGGGCGAGAGCCCGATATGGCCGGCGACATTGAGGAGTGCGACGGGCCATCCTGGCAGGGAGACGGAGATCCCGTGCGCCTTGGCGTAATCCGCCAGTGCGCCATAGTCGGTGAAGACGCTGCCAAAGCCGCTTGGCAGCGCGGGAACGTCAAATGCCGCGCTCACGCCCCCCGTATAGTAGGCGTCCGCCACCTTGCCATAGATCACCTTCGTCCCGGAGTCATACGGCAGCCCCAGAATCTCGCTGCCCCTCACCGTCGTCTTCAGCCCCGGCACCGAAAGCTCTGCGGTTGGCGACGCCTTCGCCTGCGCCTCCAACTGTTGGTAGCGTGCCTTGTCCACGCCTTTGCCCGCCGCGCTGATCGCCGGATTGACGATCTGCGTCCCCACACTGGTAAGCAGTGGAATAGCCGCTGGCCGGTCCGACATGCGGGCCAGCGCGGTGATCCACAGCGCCGCGATCAGCGCCAGGTGGAGGAGGAAGAGAATCACGCGCCGCAGTACAGAATTCACCACGAACATGCGGCTTCTCCTTGGCACGGTGGTCGCGCGGTCACTCCCAGGCGAGCGGCCGAACATCGGCTATGGGCGCAGTGTAGTTGCTGTCGCTGAGCCTGTCAATCGGCGCTCCGAGCATCGACGTCGCGGCGCTAGCGTCCGGTGAAAAGCGTGCCGGCGTCCACAAAACACAGCGCATTGCCAAACGGATCGCGAGCATAGAACGAGCGCTCACCCCAGGGACGCACCGCGATCTGGCCGGCCGGCGCGCCATGCACATCATCGGTCGCAAGGCAATCCAGGGCTTTCGCGCGTGTATAGTACTCGTCCAGGTCGCTGACCGCGAAGTAGAGCGCCTCGGGAACCGGTCGTGGCGCGCGATTGTCGAGTGACACGTCCACCAGCCCGACGATCACCGGGCCGCAGTCCAGGTAGTACCGTCCGCCCTGGACGTTACGCCCCTCAACGGCCAGAAGGGATGTGTAGAAGGCGCTCGCGCGAGCCAGATCGGCGACCTCCACCAGCACCCTGAAAAGGGTTGGCGCAGCCATATCAGCCACCTAATTTCACTCTATAGTCCGGCGAAAAGGTCGTCCTCCGGCGTCGTGAATGTGCCAACGGAGTAGGCGGGCACCAGTTCAAAGTGCTCGACACCCATAAACGCTCGCAACTGGTCGGGTGTCGCCTGCGCCCACGGGCTGTCCTTTGGCATCTGCGTGGCGTGCGCCGCGAGAGACTTCAACTTCGCCTGGAACTGCGCGTCGTCGAGCGTTACGACGGTGGAGACGCGCTCGTCAGGTGTGCCCATCTGCTCGATGGGAATGGTCGCCTGATCCCCGCCGGGAATGAAGTCCTCCCCACTCGATTGCGCCGCCTGTTGCATCGCCTGCCAACGGCTGCGCGGCATCGCGGCAAAGTAGAGCTTACGTACGCGATGTGCCTGAAGCCCCTCGGAAACCTGATCCGCGAAGAACGTGGGATTCGCGGCTGCGGGGATCGCCGCGAGCGTCAGCCGGTGAATCGCCATGTGGTCAATGTGGCCGTAGCCGCCGTTCGCCGCAAAGGTAATGACGACATCGGGCTTGAAGCGGCGAATCTGGCGCACGATGCGGCCAATCGCCTCGATCGTGTCAGCCTCGGGCAGGTGGCCGTCGCGATAATCAAGGAAGTTGACGTCCGTGACGCCAACCGCGCCGCAAGCGCTCCGCAACTCCTGCTCGCGCACCTGACCGAGATTCTCCGGCGTTGCGAGCGCTGGATCGGCGATCTGCCCCTGCTCACCGCGCGTCGCGCAGACGACGGCGACCGCATGCCCGCTTGAGACTGCACGCGCCATCGTCCCCGCCGTGCCGAACGCCTCGTCATCGGGATGCGCCCAGATGCCCATCAGTCGCGGGCGTCCTTGAGATTGCATCGCATCAGTGCTCATCGTGTAACGCCTCATAGTTTGCTCGAACTCGACAAAAAAGGAGAAGCGTGGTCATCCCACGCTTCCCTAATCATAGCCCGCTGTCACAACCCGCCGTAGTCGAGACCTAGTCGTGCGTGGTGAATGCGTGGGCGACCACACCGTCCCCGCCAGCCGTAAGCCCACGGATCTGCGCGCGGAAGATATGCCCGCCTTCGATGGCGATGGTCAGCGCATCGCGGGCGTCATCTACCGGAAAGTAGGACATCTCTTTGCGCAGATCCGCCGGCAGATCGTCGAGATCAGGCTCGTTGCGCTTCGGGAAGATCACCGAGGTGATGCCCGCCCGATGCGCCGCGAGCACCTTCTCTTTGAGCCCCCCAATCGGCAGCACCTTGCCACGCAAGCTAATCTCGCCCGTCATCGCCACATCCGAACGCACCTTGCGGCCCAGCGCCAGCGAGACGATCGCCGCGACCATGGTCACGCCAGCGGACGGTCCATCCTTCGGGATCGCCCCCGCCGGAACGTGGATGTGGATCGTGTTATCCTCGAAGACGCGCGGGTCAATCCCCAAGAGCGCGGCATTCGAGCGCACATAGGTGAGTGCGGCCTGCGCCGACTCTTTCATCACATCGCCAAGCTGTCCGGTGAGCGTAAGCCCCGTGCCGTGCGAGCGCATCATCGCCGCCTCGACGAAGATGATGTCGCCACCAGCCGCCGTAACCACCAACCCAGTGACGATGCCCGGCCGATCGATGCGCTCCGCCGCCTCCGCGAAGAAATGTGGGCGACCCAGTAGTTCGTGGACCTTCTCCGCCGTCACCGCAACGGGGCCAGGATGCCCCTCGGCGATCTGCTTGGCAATCTTGCGGCAAATCGAGCCAATTTCGCGTTCGAGCCCGCGCACGCCGGCCTCACGCGTGTAGTCGCGCACCACCGTCTGGTACGCCTCTTCCGTAAAGGTCACTTCGTCCACACTCAAGCCATTCGCCGTGATCTGCTTCGGCAGTAGATAGCGCCGCGCGATGTGCAGCTTCTCTTCCTCGGTGTAGCCAGAAAGCTCGAGGATCTCCATGCGATCGCGCAGCGGAGCAGGGATCGGCTCCAGCGCGTTGGCGGTGGCGATAAAGAAGACCTTGGAGAGATCGAAGGGCACGTCGAGATAGTTGTCGCGGAACGCGTGATTCTGCTCCGGATCGAGCACTTCGAGCATCGCCGAGGAGGGATCGCCGCGCCAATCGGAGGCTAGCTTGTCTACCTCGTCGAGCATGAACACGGGATCGTTCGCCCCCGCGCGGCGTATCGACTGGATGATGCGCCCCGGCAACGCGCCAATGTAGGTGCGCCGGTGCCCGCGGATCTCCGCCTCGTCGTGGATGCCGCCAAGCGACATGCGGGTAAACTCGCGCCCCAGCGCGCGGGCGATGGAATGGCCCAGCGAGGTCTTACCCACCCCAGGAGGTCCGACAAAGCAGAGGATTGGCTCGCGGCTCGTCGGCACACCCGTGCCCGGCCCGCCGGTCTGCGTGCCCTGGCGATCTTCCTTCAGGCGCCGCACCGCAAGATATTCCAAGATGCGCGCCTTGATCTTCTCCAGGTCGTAATGGTCTTCGTTCAGCACCTGTTCCGCGTAGGTTACGTCGATCTGCTTGCCAGTAGACTTGTTCCAGGGCAAAGCGACCAGCGTTTCAAGGTACGTGCGGATCACCGAGTACTCCGGTGAGGCCGAGGGCAGCTTCTCCAGGCGCGACAATTCGCGCTGCGCCTCTTTGAGCGCCTCCTCGTTCATACCGGACTGCTCGATCTTCTCGCGCAGATCGTTGACGGTAGCGATCTCGTCGCTCTCCTCGCCGAGTTCCTTCTGGATGGCTTTCAATTGCTCGCGCAAGAAATACTCACGCTGTGCCTTGCCCATTTCTTCCTGTGCCTGGCTCTGGATGCGCTTGCCAAGCTCCAAGACCTCAAGCTCCCGCGTGAGGAAGGCAGTCACCTTTTCCAGCTTCTCGCGCACAGAGTCGAGTTCCAACAACTCTTGGCGTAGAGCAAGGTCCATCTGCGCTGTGCTCGCGATAAGATAGACCACCTGACGCGGATCGTCGAGGTTCATCGCCGCCAGCGCGAGTTGATCGGGCAGGTATTGGACGAGGTTCACCAACCGCTGGAACATGTCGATCGCGTTGCGCTTCAGCGCCTCGATCTCGATGTCCTTGGGCGAGGATTCTGGCGCGAGATGGCAATGCGCCTTGAGAAACGGCTGCGTCTCCACGAATTCGTCGACGACAATGCGCTCCAGGCCTTGCACGATGATCTGTATGGTGCCGTCGGGGATGCGCAGGAGCCGTGCAATGCGTGCGACGGTGCCGACCCGGAAACAGTCGTCGGGTCCGGCGTCTTCGACGTCTTCATCCTTCTGCGCCACCAACCCGACAAGCCGCGACCCGCGCATCACCTCGTCGATCAAGCGGATCGACCGTTCTTTGCCCACGCCGAGCGGCGTCACCGCCATCGGATACACGACGGTGTCTTTCAGCGGCAAGATCGGTAGCTCGTCGGGTAGCTCGATGCCCGGCTCGTTCTCGCTCTCGGCGTTCCCCGCTCGTTCGGCGCTGATGGGCTCGAGCGCACGCGACTCCTCCTCAGGAGTATGCCGTTCTCCCGTCGGCGCCTCATCCTGTGCAGGAGTATCGGAGCCCGAAGGATCGTCACCGTCAGCGATCAGTTGCGCGAAGATCGCCTGCGCGGTGTCAGGCGGTAGCCGTAGGTCGTCGTATGGCGGGGTCTCATCAGGAGATCCCTCGGTAGGTTCCTCTTGCGATTCGTCGCGATGCGGTGGCGCGTCGTCGTGCATCAGGCTAATCTCCTGGTCGGAGTTGAATGTGAGCCGCTGCTGCTGGCAGGTGTATCAAAGGGGCCAAGCCCTGCGGTATCGAGAGGTCCCGCGTTGAGATGCCCCATCGAACTCGCGAGCGTGTGCTCCTCAACCGCGTCGCCGCTGCGCCACGATCCAGGTTCACTCGCGGCGGCTTTGGGCAGCCGAACCCGCAAGAACCCATTCTCGTAGAGCGCCGTGACGGAATCGTGTTGCACTGGCAGTGGCAAGAGTATCTCAGCACGAAACGGGCCGTAATGCACTTGCGCTTCATGGTAGCAGATCGGCTCGTCGTGCTCCGAGTCGTCCTCGCGGCGGCCCGTCACCACCAGGGCATTGTCATACAGCGTAACATCGAGATTGTCTTCGCGGATACCCGCGAGCTCGATCTTGACGGAGAGCAGTGTCGGCGTCTCGTGAATATCGACCGGCGGACGCCACACCGCCGTCGGCTGGAGCAGTCCGTAATGGTGGCTCTGCCGCAAGAGGTCGTCTCGTAGCTCGCGGTAGTGCCGTTCCAGGCTCTGCGGAGCACTACCGAAACTGTAAGAGACCGAAACGTGTCGGAATCGCATGCGTCACTCACCTCGATTGCTGCCACAGACCGTTCGCGCGAAACCGCTCTGTTCGCACGCGCCGAGGGCGCGCGAGCGCGCTCTGTATTCCGGATACGAGCGCGCATCGCCGCTCACTTCTAAGGAACGTCCGCCGACAGATCCTGTTCACCATCTGCCAGCGACCTCTGGCAGTCGGCGCAGAGGTATGTGAACTCCGAGCCGTCTTCGAGCGCATCGCCAGGCACCAACGTCGCCGTACGACTGGCGACGACCGCGCCACAGCGGGCACAAGTGACATAATTGGCGGTGCGAAGCACGCGCTCCGTACCAATAACGTCTTCTTCCATCGTCTCCGCCCTCCCTGGTGTTGACGTTCGAGAGTGCGCCGTTCCGAAGTTGGCGGGCCGCCCAGCGCAAAGCGGCAGGCCGCAGCACGCCTATCTTCGATCCACGTCTGGCATTATGCCACGCGACGCAGGGCCTCGCAAGCGCGCGAAGTTTGCCTGCCTGTGCGGTGGCACGCGGGGCAAATGGCTGAGTTGGCGATACTCACGCGCCAGCAAACCGTTCTATATTCGGTTAGGGCCGTATTTCTGCCCCACGAGCGCTACGCTTCTGTGCTCCCCGAACCCGCTCGACTGCATCCGAATCGCGCCGCCGGAGGCAATGCTTCAGGCGCCAACAGTTGTGCCTGGACGTCACTTCGCGCCACCCACGCCGCCGCGCTAACGAAGGAGCCTCTTCCATGTCTGCATCCAACACCTACCCCCAAACGAAGGGACGTCGCCGCGGCCGAGCGCTCGGCATCGCCGCGGCGGGCGTGCTCGTCGTTGCCGCGGCGGGCGCTGGCGGCCTAGCATATGGCGTGGCGCAAGCTCAAGGCCCAATTAACGCCGCCAAAGCCTACTGCACCGACCTCAAGACGCAGAACTACACTGCCGCCTATTCACTGCTCTCCAGCGGATATCAGTCACAGGTCACGCGGAGCGATTACCTCGGCGATGCCGCTCTTCACGATCAACTCGATGGCAAAGTCGTCGATTGTGGCCAACCGCACAGCGGAACGTTTACCTGGAATCTCGAAACCTCTGGCGCACAGTCGCTCGACGTGAAAATCACCCGCACGAAGCAGGCCGACGGCACGATTTCGCTGGTGAAGCAGGGCGACTCGTGGAAAGTGGACGCCATCGCGGATGCGCTCCAGGGCACAGACCTTGGCGGTTACAAGCTCGCCCAAACATTCTGCACGGATTTCCTCGCCGGGAATTATGCGGCGGCGTATCAACTGTTCTCCGCGAAGGGACAGCAGAATTACGGCAGCGAACAGCAATTCGCGGCAGCCTTCCAGGGCGCCTTTAGTAACGGCGTCTCGCTGGCGCAGTGCGCACCCGACCTCACCACCTACACCGTGACATCGCCCTCTGCACAGGTGACCTTGAAGCTTGCAATTAGTGAGGCCACGTCGCTCGGCACCACCACTTTCCCGCTGCCCAATGGGGCCACGCTGAAACTGGTGAAGGTGAGCGGAACGTGGAAGGTTGACGAACTCAACTTGAACGTCCCGAACGCATAGCGCGCAGTGGTCACCACGGCTCCCATCGTCGACGGCGCACCTCGGCGGGCAGACGCGGGTATGTTGCTTTCGCTACCGCTTCGCAGGAGCGTTGGCGGCTTGCCACGCATGCCCGGTCGCGGTACACTGGCATAACACTGGGATTCGCAACAGATGCAGGCGAGTAGCGCTCCCGCGCACGCTCCGACTCAGGAGGCAGCCATGCAAGACAAAGGTCCCCTTCAACCCGGTCAGCCTGGCTACGGCCAGTCCGCAGATCCGGGGCAAAGCAGCCAGGAGCCGCCCCAGCAGTCTCCGCAACCACCGCAGCAACCCGGCCGACGCGTTATCGAGCAGCCGTATGGCCCTCCAATCATCATCGAGGAACCGGCCTTGCCGCCGACGCCGCCACTGGCGCAAACCGTTCGTGCCAACTCACAGCCACCCGGCGCGCAGCCGCCGTTTACGCCTGCGACTCCGCCGGTACAATCGCCGCCGCCACAGGCACCCGCTCAGGGGTATGGTGCGCCCTACCAGGTGGGAGGGCAGCCGCCGTATCAACAAGGATTCCAGACGCAGGTTCCGCCCACGAATTACCCGCCGACTCCGCCGCAGGGGTACCCGCTCTATGGGAATGCCCCCGTCGCGCCCGGCAACGTCCCACCCACGGGCTATCCGCCCACAGGCTATCCAGGCGGCTCATTTCCGCCCGGAGGGTACCCACCCCAAGGCGGCCCACGGCGCGGTGGCTTGCCGCCCTGGGCGCCGATAGCCGGAATCGCCGCGGTCGTGGTGATCGCGTTCATCTTCCTCATAACGCACTGGCCGGGCCCAGGTCCGTCGCCAACGGTGGTAAGCACGTCCACACCCAAGCCGACGAACACGGCAAAGCCTACCAATACACCCACGCTGTCCGGCACTATGGACCTTGGATCTGACTGGACGAAAGACTCAAACGGCAACATCATCATCTCCGGTGCGAAGAACTCCTTCTCAGCAACAGACACGCTCGCCTGGGTCGCAAATCTCGATCAGCAGGCAGGCGCGCTCCAGGCCCAAATACGCTGCGTGCGGATCTCCACCGATGGGACCGAAGCAGTGATCTACACCGAAACCTACGACATCGCCGACGCCGCGGACACTGTTCTTGCTGAGAAATACAACTCTTCGTTCAATGACGCGAACGGCAATCCGGAAAGCGCCGCGACCGTCACCAACAATGGCCCCACTGGCAAGTATCGCTTAGAGTTCGTCGTCAACGGCGTATTGCGCGCCGATGCGACCTTCACGTACACCGGGTGACGGCTCGGACCGATCAGCAGCAGCACGCCGGTCGCTCATGCTCGCGAGAGTGAGAGCCGGCGCGTTGCCATTTGGTGCGCACATGGTTCGCGCATCAGACGCGGTGGGTGCGGCCAGGCGACGCAAGGAGGAATCGAGCCGTGGCTGACACGGGCTATCAGGTTGAGCGGCCAAGCGAGATCGCTTACGACGAATTCGCCAAAGTAGAAGTCAGGGTTGGCCGCGTCCTCGCGGCGGAGCCTCTGGTCGGCGCGCGCAAGCCAGCCTACAAACTACGTATAGACTTCGGCGATCCGATCGGCATCAAGGCATCAAGCGCCCAGGTGACGGTTCACTACTCCTCTGAAGAGTTGGTCGGGCGGTTGGTGCTCTGTGTCGTCAACTTTCCGCCGCGACGCATCGCCGGGTTCAAGTCCGAGGTATTGACGCTGGGCGTGCCAGATGCCAATGGCGACGTGGTGCTCGTCCGCCCTACCATCGACGTACCACTCGGCGGACGACTCTACTAATGCGAACGGTGCGTGGATGTGCTCCAACGTCATCCGGTGCCGTGTGGCCGTGGCGGCGACACGCCGTACACACTCGCCATCTCAAGAAAGTACACACGACATGACTTCGAGTTACGAAGCGCGCGTCGGCTTGCTGGCCAATGGCCCAGCGGTGGATCTGCGCAGTGACACGGTAACCCATCCAACTCCGGCGATGCGCGAGGCGATGTACCGCGCCGAACTCGGCGACGACGTCTACGGCGAAGACCCTACCGTCAACCGCCTCGAAACGCTTGGGGCGGAGAAAGTCGGCAAAGAAGCGGCAGTGTTCGTCCCGAGCGGCACGATGGGCAACGCGCTCGCCATCATGACGCACTGCCGCCGCGGCGATGAAATCGTCGTAGGCGATCGATCGCATATCTATCTCGACGAAGCCGGAGGGCACGCGCGCCTCAATGGTTCACCCGCGCGGCCCGTGCGTAACCTTGCCGACGGCACACTCGACCGTGCTGAACTGGCGAGAGCGTTCCGCGGCAGCGACATTCACGAGGCGCGCACCGGCCTGCTCTGCCTCGACGACACGCATAACATGTGCGGCGGGCGCGTGCTCTCTCCGGCGACGCTCCATGAGTTGGCCGCCCCGGCGCGTGCGCATGGCGTACCAATCCACATGGATGGCGCTCGCCTCTTCAACGCCGCCGTTGCCCTCGGCGTTCCGGCGCGTGACGTAACGGCAGAGGTCGATAGCGTGATGTTCTGCCTCTCCAAAGGACTCAGTGCCCCCGTAGGCTCGCTGCTTGCCGGCTCGCGCGACTTCGTAGCCGAGGCGAGGCGCATGCGCAAAATTCTTGGTGGCGGCATGCGCCAGGCGGGCATTCTTGCCGCGGCGGGTATCGTCGCGCTGACCGAGATGATCGATCGGCTGGCGGAGGATCACGCGAACGCGCGTCGTCTCGCCGAAGGGCTGGCAAACATTCCCGGAATCATCATCGACGTCGAAACGGTCGAAACCAACATTCTGTTCTTCGGCGTCACACCCACAGACCATCACGCGAACGGCAATGAATCCTTCGTGACTGCCGCGGCGCGAGCGGGCGTGCTACTCTCCGGAGGCGACGACGGTCGTATCCGCGCGGTGACTCACTACGGCATCTCCGCGGCAGATGTCGATCGCGCCCTTGCCGCCATCACCAGCGTGCTAAAGGCCCCTGTGGCGTGAATCCCCGCGGGCGAAATACCCTGCACGAGCGCGACGGAGCGCATGGAGAGACGCGCTTGGAGCAACCGGCGCATGACGACTGCTAGGCAAGGCCATAAACGGGAATCGAAGCACCACTGATCAGCTTGGCATCATCCGACGCGAGGAATAGGAGTACGCGCGCGACCTCCTCGGCCTTGGGCCATCGGCTGACATCCGCGTTCGGCATGCTTGCGCGATTCGACGGCGTATCGACAATGCTTGGCAAGATCGCATTGACGGTAATGTTCGCATCGCGCAACTCTTCCGCCTGGATCTCAGTCAATGCCAACACCGCGTTCTTTGAGACGGCGTAGGCGGCGGCGTTGCGGCGGCCTACGCGTGCCCCGCGCGACGAGACGTGGATGATGCGCCCCCAGTGCTGCTGCGCCATCGGTCGAGCGGCGTGCTTTGCGAGCAGAAATGCCGAGGTCGCATTGAGGTCTAGCATCCGCTGCCAGGTGCTCAGCTCCAGGCCAGTCACTGGCTGCCCCGCCATCCAGCCGCCAACCAGGTTTACTAAAATGTCCAGGTGATGATGGTCGTCTATTACGCCGCTGATCAGAGACTCGACCTCGCGCTCATCCAGCACGTTCGCGCGTCGATACGACACTCGCGCGGCAGCCTCGCCCACCTGCTCCCGCACGTTGGCAAGCTCGCTCGTGCGCTCGCCTTCACCAACGGTGACGACCGTCGCTCCGGCGGCAAGAAAGGCCGGCGTGACTCCCAATCCGACCGGACCTAGCCCGCCGGGGATGAGCACCACGCGGCCAGTGAAATCGTACGTTGAACTCGCTCGCTCTTCGGCCATCGTGACTCACTCCTCTCGCCGCGCGCGTTCAACGTGATGCAGACTCTTCGAAGTTGCCTTCGCCACGTCCCTCAGTGGCGTCGGCCGCCGAAGGAGTTGCCAAGCGCCCCGAGTCTTCTTCCGCCACTCCGTGCACGAAGGCGACGACGGCCGTGCTGTTGTCGTGGCCACCGGACTCGTTAGCCAGCGCCACAAGCTGTCGCGCGCAGTCGGATGGGTCGGTGGCGTCGCCGAAAATACGCTCAAGCGACGCCACGTCCACTTCGTCCCAGAGCCCGTCCGAGCAAATCAGCAGCCGGTCACCGTCGGTCAGCGAAAATTCCAGCGAATCGACGGACAGCTCATCTTCCTGCCCCAGCGAGCGATAGAGCATGCTCCGTGGCACGTAGACGTCAGGATCGCTGAGCAGTGGGTGATCGATCGCCTCCAGCCGCGCTAACACCGAGTGATCGTCGGTGAGAACATGCAACGATCCATTGCGAAGCAGATACGCACGGCTATCGCCGACGTGCGCCAGCGCAGCGCGCGTCCCTACGAGGGCGACCGCGGTCAACGTCGTACCCGACGCCTGCCCAAGTTGTCGCACAAGTTCGCGCACCTGCCCATTCGCCACCGCTGCCGCTCGCCCCAACGCCTGCGCCGCCGAGTGCTCCGTTGGCAGATCCAGCGCCTCGCCACCGTCCGTGCTGGTGACGAGAAACGCCGGCAAGGCGAGCGACGGCACTACCAACTGCCGCGCAACCTCTGCCGTCACAAGGCGCGTGGCGATGCGGCTGGCAAGCTCACCATGCGCCTCGCCGCCCATGCCATCGGCGACGAGGAGCAGCGCGACCGGCGTATCGCGGCCATAATCGTCTAGCACATCTACCACCATACAGGCGCTGGCATCCTGATTTTCGGAGCGCTGGCGTCCGACACTGGTGGCTGTGCCCGAGACGATCCGGATTCGCGACGGCGGAACATCCACGCGCAGACGCGCGAGCAACTCATCGGTGTTCTGCAACGCGAGACTGCATGCGCCAGCCACGTCGCCGACACTCTCGAACGCATTCGCCTCCCCACTGGCAACGATCTCGCGAATCGCCGAGATCACCGAGCCCTCATCCACGTCGGAGCCTGGCGGTGGCGGCAAGTCAACGACAACAGCCAGGGCACGTGCCAGCGCATTGGCATCTTGCGCCCCCAACTCGAGCGCACGCACGCTGCCCTCATCCGCCTCCGCAACGTAGCGTGCCCGCTCCATCCCACCCAGAAAAATACGCCCTTCTCGAACGTAGAGCACTGCTGGCGAGACGTCGAGGTGGAAGACGTGCATGCGATGCAGGTACCCAAGCGCATCCGCCGCGCCGGCGATCGCCTTCAGCGCCGACCGTGGATCAAGGCGCCCGCCGCCGCTCACCGTCGCTACGACCTCGCCATCGGCGGTGAGCAACGTGCCAAGTGCGAGAAATGCACGTCCGTTTCGCTCAAAGAGGCCACGCGGAGCGAGCAATCGCGGGTGGCGCAATTCCAGCGCCAGCAATGGGCGGACCGCGTCGAAGCCGCCGACCGGTCGCTCGATCAGCTTCACCACGAAGTTGCCGCCATCCGTCCCAAAGGCGTATGGATCGCCCCTACGCGCCGCGAGGTACGCGATTTCGTCCGGTGATGACGTCAAGACGCGCTCAATCGTGTAGACGTCGACGGTTTCGCCGGGCTCCAACCCCGCAACGAGTGGATTTTCGGAAGAGCCTGCTTCATCGTGCGATGGTGTCGCCTCGGCAGCGGAACTCGGCGCCGGCGACTCAATAGCCTCTTCATCGAGACGCGACGAGTCTCCCTCGACTGCCGCTTGCTCGCCCGATCGCGACGGCTGGTCTTCCGTCGCCGCGACCCCGCTGATGTCGTCGCGCTGGTCCACGCCATCCCCCTGACTTGCCTCTGTCGTACCGAACGTCTTCCTGACAGTTATAGCACGTCAGAGGCAGCGAGGGATGGTGACCGGTCACTTTTGCGCCTAGGCGATCACTCTCACACTAGAGTGTGGCTTCGAGCGCATACACATTGTGGTCGCAACTGCCACAGAAGATGACACCGTCCTCCACAGTTGGCGATCCCGCAACCTGGTCGCCCGTCTCGAAGTGCCAGATCAACTTGCCGTAGCGTGCATCCAGCGCATAGATGGTGTGATCTATCGACCCGAAATAGATCACAAAGCCCATCGCGTCAACAGAGAGATACCCATCGTGTATCGCTGGCGACGACACCACCGCGGCGCGCAATCGCTACTGCCAGCGTGTTTCCCCGCGCTCCGCGTCGACTGCCGGAGTTTTGCTTCGTGGCGTTCGATTGCTGCACGTCCTGGCAGGATCACTTCCCCGCTGCAAACACCGCGTTAGTTGGCAAAGGGAACGGCCTCTATAGCCGCTGCTCGCTCGCAAAACGCGTTGAGTCGCCCTCTCGCTCATCAGGGCATCATACGTCAAGAGAGTGCAGCGGGGCCAGCAGTGCGGCTGCTGAAGATGCCCAGGGCCCATGCGGCTCCAGCGCGAGCGCCACGCGCAGATAGGCCGCCGCGGCGACGTAGCGCGCGGCCTGTAACGCATAGCGACCCAACAAGACGTAGGGGGCCGGATCGGTTGGATCAAGCAGCAGAGCCTCCTGCGCCGCGGCAATCGCCAGATCTGGGCTGCCCGCCCCGTCGGCGATCTCTGCTTGAAGGAAGCGAATAGGCTCATTCGACGGCCAGCGCGCCACTGCCGCGGCCGCGGCTGCCATCGCGCGCCCGGTCGCCAGACCATAGCCGAGATCGTGATAAAACTGCAAAAGCACCACCGTCTCATCTGGTCGCGAGGAGAGCCGAGCGGCATTCCCGAGGTCGATCTCGGCGCCGAGATAGTCTGAGCGCGCTACCGCCAATTCGCCGGCTGACGTCCAGATGACTGGATTGCGCTGATCCAATGCTTCGGCCTTCGCGATGTCATTGCTCCCCGCGACGAGGTTGCCACCTGCCGCCGCGAGTGTTTCTGCGACAAACCATGCGAAGCCATTGTCCGGATTGAGCGCCAGCGCCGCCTTGATTTCGGCCTGAGCGTCAGCGGTATACGACGCTACCGTGCCGTTCGGAGTGAGGCCACCCTGGCCGAGCAGCCAGTACGTCCAGCCGAGGTACGCATGCGCGCTGTCGCTGCCAGCGTCGAGGAGCGTCGCCGTCTGCAACGGGCGCAGCGCCAGCGCAGGCAGGTTCGCCACGAGAAATGCGTAGCCAAGTTTGCCCCAGGCCGACGCGTCGAGCGAGTGCAATGCCGCCAGCGGAAGGAAATTGCCTTCGGCCTGCGCCAGTGAGCTAGCGGTTGAATGGGCGCGTGCCACCGCGAAGTACGCCTGCGCCGCAGCTGTGTCGCCGTGCCACAATGCGAACATTCCAAGGTGCGCGGTCGCCTCCACGTCGGTCGCGGGGAGACGCCGCCAGGCCGCGGTCGCGGCATCGAGGTTCCCCTCAGACTCATAGAACTTGCCAAGGCGTCTTATGGCATCAGTTCCACCAGCGTCCGCGGATCGCCCCCACGCCATCACGGCACCCGATACATCGCCAAGGGCGGAGCGCGCGTCGCCGAGGCCGAGCCATGCGCTCGCCGGTTCCCTGGGGTGCACGTTGAGGCAGCGTAGATAAGCTGCCGCCGCCAACGACCATTCGTGCTGCGCGCTCCGCACGTCGCCGGTCAAGCAATAGGGACGGGGATCGCTTGGCGCCGCCACTTCGGCTCGTGAATACCAGGTAAGCGCGCGGTCGTAACGATAGCTGGCGCGTGCCCGAGTGGCCGCGGCCAGGTAGTCATTGACGGAGGGACCCACCGGCCCAAGCGCCAGTGCGACGACGACCCACATCGCCGCTGCAACCCCCAAGCGGGTCAAGCGGACGGCACGACTTCCGCGGCGGTATGGCGCGGCGCCTACCGCGATCAGCGTCGCGGGCACCGCGCGCGTGCGGCTCCCAGCGTTCCGCGTGCGCGGAGCTCCAAGATCGACCTGCGTCATGCGTCACCGGTAGCGGAGATACGGCTTACTCAGTTGTCTGGGTCATTCTAGTTGTTGGGAGGGCGCGTGGTCAACGGCCGCTATGCACGCGGGTCTGGCGCCGCATAGCCACTTTCCAGTGTCCGATAGGTGAAAGGCGGCACGGGGCATGCCACTGTGGACATATCGTCCTCATCTATCTCCCTGGGATCGGGCGGGCGTCACGAGCCTCCGTGCTCGCGCTCGCCTGTATGGGTTCCTTCCCACGTTCGCCGGTGCCAGCGAACCACGATTTTCCTGGTCGCATAGCACACACTATGCAAGACACGTGCCTTTCCAGACGATCCAGGAAATGCGTCGGACGAATGCAAGGAAATATTTACGGCGTCTGCCAAATGTGCCGGTTGGTGAGCGCGGCGACGCACGCGCCGAACAACACCGCGGCGCCGCCGATGAAGAGGTACGCGACCTGCGGGATCACCGAGGCCACGGCACCATAGACAAAGATCGAGATCGGACCACCTGTGAAGCTCCCCAACATGACGATGCTCATCATCCGCCCCATCATTTCCAGAGGAATGAAGCGCTGAATGACGGTGATGAAGAGGACGTTGCTCGCCCCCAAGAGCAACCCTATCGCCGCAAAGACGCCCGCCAGCACATATGTATCGCCTACGAACGGGATCCACGTCACGAGCCCTCCGATGGGCAGTAAGAGCACGATAGCTACGAGAGGCTTGTGTGGCAGCTTCCCGGCGATTCCCGCGGCGACCGCCCCGAGTATCGAACCGAGGCCAAGTCCACTGACGATGATGCCGAGAGCGCGAGGTCCTTCGGCGACGCCGACCTGCTGTTTCAGCAGCAGGGGCAGCGCCACTTCGAACATGCCGATCATCCCAAAATTCGCCACGAGCGAGAGGCTCACTACCGTGAAGAGGAACGGCGTACGGCGCAGAAAGCTGAAAGCCTCTCCGAGATCCGCCAGGCCGCCGCGCAATCCACGGGTCTGTGTCGTCGAGGGGTTGACTTCGCGCGGCGGCCGTGGGGCCATGCGCACGAAGATCAGCGAAAATACTGACGCTGCGTAACTGACGGCGTCGAGTACGAACCCAACCGCCAGGCTCGTTGCGGCCAGCACCGCCCCGGCAATCGCGGGGCCAGCGAAGTTGCTGCTCTGCGTCGAAAGCTGCTCGATGCCGTTTGCTGCCTGCAAGTCATCCCGTGGAACGAGAAAGGGTATCATTGCCGCCCCAGATGGAAAGAACAGGCCGGTGGCAACGCCGAGCAGTGCCGTGATAGTGACGAGTTCCCAGAGCGTGGGCGTGGTCAGCAGCGCCAGCGCGGCGAGCGCCGCCATCAACGCCAGGCGCATGACATCGGAGCCAATCATGAGTGCTCGCGGCCCTACCCGGTCGGCGAGCACGCCGCCGACCAACGTGAAGAGGCCAGTCGTCACAGCCAGAGTTCCCAGGACGAGGGAGAGCGACAGTGGCTCACGCGAGATACGCAGCACGAGCCAGGGGATCGCGATGGTGAAGAACGCGTCGCCCAAGCGCGAAATGGTTTGGCCGCCGATGAGCAAGCGGAAACTCCCCACGCGTAGCGGTGCGAAGAAGCCTCCCGAGCGCGCATTGCTTGCCTGCGATACCGAACCGCCACCTTCAATGGTAGCTATCGAACCATCGGTGGTCTGCCCCACCAGAGCAGCGTCCACAGAATTGGGCGAGTCCGCTTCACCAGCGACCACTTGAGAACTTCTGGGCGAGTCGTCTGCGGTCTGCTGCATAACCGTGCCCTCACAATCACTTGGTGCCCTGCCAATTCACATACTATCTAGTCGGTATGGTAATGGTACCTGCAATGGCGGTTGCTGTCAAGTGATTGACCGGAGGCCGACGAGTCCTACTCTACGGTGTGGATCGTCAGGATGCGCGCTTGCACATTTCGACCATCACGTCCCGGCACGAGACTGTACACGACGGAAACCTCGGCGAGCGTCGGCATCGCTGCTTGAAGAACGTCATACAGTTCGCCCTGACGCGGCCAGAACGCAACGCGCTCTGCGTCTCCCTCGCGGAGCCGAAGCCGCAGCGTCTTCCCACCCGGTCCACTGCGCCAAAATCCAACGATGCGCACCGGCGACGAGATGAAAATCGGTTCAGGGAAGCTCGTTCCGTAGGGCTCAAGACTCCGCACGACATCGGCGATCTCTGGGACGAGACGCCGTAACGGCAATTGGCAATCTACCGCTATAGCGTCGTCCATGTGCTCTCCATCGCCGCGCGCAGCATTCGAGTCGCTTCTCTCAGAGGCGTCCTGCTCGTCGCCGATATTCTCGGCCTGCGATTCGAGGCCAGCATCACGTGTCACGGGGTGCCGCAGGGGGTGCCGCAGGTGCTCCAATAGGGCGGGCAGATCGGCCGCTGCGAGCGTAAACCCAGCGGCCTGTGCATGGCCTCCGAATCGGCGGAACAGTGTCGCCACTTCGGCCAGTGAAGCGCCGAGATCCACGCCCTTGGGTCCACGAGCAGAGCCGCGGCACTCTCCAGTCTCCATGTCGCGGCTGATCACAAACGCCGGTCGGTGGAACTCGTCGACGAGGCGACTCGCGGCGAGGCCCAAGATACCCAGCGGCCAACCGTCACCTAGCGCGATCAGTGGCTCAGAAGTCGTCCCTTGCGCGTGCATCGCCACCGCGCGCGCCTCGGCATGCACAATCTCTGTGAGGCGTTGTCGCTCCTGTTGCAGGGTCTCAAGTTCGGCAGCGAGGCCGCCCGCCGAGGCTGCGTCACCGGCGAGCAGCAGGCGGACGGATAACAGCGGCATGCCCAGCCGACCGGCGGCATTCAGCCGCGGCGCGATGGAGAAGGCGACGTCTCGTGAATTGACCGTTCCCGGTGAGTGCCCCGCGAGATTGAGTAGCGCACGCAAGCCAGGCCGTGGCTCGGTGTTCAAGCGCTGCATTCCGGCGCGAGCCAGCGCCCAATTCGTCCGCGAAAGTGGAACAACGTCAGCGATGGTGCCGACCGCCACGAGGTCGAGCAACCCGTCTAGCGCGGCCTCCGTATCGGGCAGTTCCGCGCGCGTGAAGAGCGCCTCCGCCAGACGGAAGGCCACCGCGACGCCGGCCGCGTCGGTATCCGCGCTGCCTTGGGGCGCAAGATGCGGATTGATCAGCGCGTAGGCACCCGCTAGCGGGCCGTGAGGTGGATGGTGATCTGTCACTATCACGTCGATTCCGAGTTCAGTCGCGGCGGCGACCTCATCGACGTTGACGGTGCCGCAGTCGGTAGTCAGGATCAGTTGCGTCCCGCTTGCCACCAATTCCGGTAGTTTTTCACGATTGAGCCCGCGCCCGTCATCCTCGCGAAGCGCAACATAGGGCTCCGCGCGCACACCCACCCGCCGTAGCGCCTCCACCAGCAGCGCGCAGGACGTCATGCCATCGCAGTCGTAATCGCCCCACACTACGACGACTTCATCACGATCGCGCGCCCTGAGAATGCGCTCGACCGCGCGATCGAGGTCTGGTAGCCCTGACGCCGCTCGACGCCACGAGGTCGCCAAAAACGATCGAACGTCTTCCGGCTCGCGCACGCCGCGATTGTGGAGCAGTTGAACGGCCAGCCGCGGCACCCCCGGTATACCGTCCAGTACATCGTCGGACAACCGATCGTGGACGCGCCAGGGCTTCGTCACCCCAATCCACGGATCGAGGCGTCCAGCCACCACCGCGCTAGGCGCGAGCGATGACGCCGCGACCGCGCCGCGATCTTGCTGCTCCGACATTGGGCGATCCTCATTCAGGTAGCGCACATCAGGCTGCGTCGTAGTTCGCTCACCATACTGCCGCCAGACAGACGCACTCTCAACTGGATGCACGGTGAGTTGGCACGGCGCGTGCAATAGGGGTTGTTAGTCGATTGTACACCAGGTTGGAGGATGAAGCCGATGTTGCCTCAAGAGCACTCAAACAACGCTAACGCCCGACCGATAACGCTAAGTGGCAACTTCACCTCGGCGGAGTTGGTTGCGCTAACCGATATGCGACGAAACTTCTTTGCACACACGGAGTATCTGGAACGCGTGATCGACGAGCGGCGTCTCGAGTTCGCCCGCTGGCTGATCGAGAACGGCAAGATTACTGATGCCTGCCCGGACAAGTGATCAGGGTTGGTCAATCGCGCAGGACGCCGCATGGAACGCGAGCGCCGGCGATTGACCGCTCGCTCGAGCCCGAACGGTCGACCTCAGGAGACCGTGTCCGGTAGGAGCCGCTCAAAAACCTCGTTCCCCAAGAGTTTCCCACGTTCGGTGAGTCGCACCCACGATCCCGCTTCCTCAACCAGGCCCGCGGTACGCACATCCACGAGTCGCTCGCTGAACACTGCCTCGAAGTCGCGACCAAAGCGACGCGCGAAGTCACCGCGATGCACGCCTTCAGCCAACCGCAGACCGAGGATCGCCGTCTCTGACATCTCCAGCTCAGCCGAGATCGCTTCGGTTTCGATCACCGCTGCGGCGGGCAGTTGCGTCTTCAGCGTCCGCTGCGTCGCCGCTTCCCGCACGCGTTCGATGTACTCGCGTATCGGCTTTGCCTCGACGTAACGCGTGCCCGCGAACCAACCATGTGCGCCAGCGCCTAATCCGAGGTAAGGCAGGTTGTGCCAGTAAGTGAGGTTGTGGTCGCAGTCGAAGCCGGGCTTCGCCCAGTTCGAGATCTCGTAGTGCCGGTACCCTTCCGTCGCGAGACGCGCAGCCGCCAGCTCATACATATCCGCAGCGAGATCCTCGTCGGCCGGCTTGACCCGCCCTTCGGCAACCCACCGAAACAGCGGCGTCCCCTCTTCTACGATCAACGAATAGAGCGAGAGATGGGCGGGGCTAAGCGCCAGGGCGCGTTCGAGCGTTGCCTCCCATGTCGCGAGTGGTTGCTTGGGGATGGCATACATGAAGTCGAGATTGACATTCGCAAAGCCCGCGGCCCGCGCCGCCGCGAACGCCGTTTCGATCTCCTCTGGGGTATGAATGCGCCCCAACCACCTTAGCAGCGCGACATCGAAGCTCTGCGCGCCCATGCTCAGGCGATTGATGCCCACTGCGCGCAACTCGTCCAGGTGACCATATTCCAGCGCGCCGGGATTCGCTTCGAGTGAGATCTCAGCGTCTACGTCGACCGCGAACGAACTGCGCGCGGCGCGAAGAAGCGCGTCGACCTGCCCAGCATCGAGCATGCTCGGCGTCCCCCCGCCGAAGAAGATCGTGCGGCAACGGCGTGGGCTGCCGTCGGACTGGCGCACGCGCTCCCCGGCGAGCAGGATCTCGTCGCGCAGCGCCGCCACATACGCCTCGCGCTGATCGATCATCCCCGCGTAGGTGTTGAAGTCGCAATAGGGACACTTGCGCTGGCAAAAGGGGATGTGCAGGTACAACGATATTGAGTCGAGAAGATCGCGCCCTACGCGCTGTGAGCGCCCGGCTGTGGGCGCTGCGTCCAAGGAAGGGGTTGTCACCGGTGGATAAGTCCCAAGCCACAGTCACGTACGCCACAACTCCACACGATCAAAGAGGACGGCGCGGTTTCCCGTGCGCCGTCCCCAGTATGTCACACATCCTCGCCACTGTGATGCTCAGTGCGAACCGACCCGGCCGATCAGCCTCCAGCGCCCGGCACTTGCTGCGTTTGGACGGTCGGAAGCGTCGCATTGAGGTCAGGGATCACCGGCAGGTTTCGTCCCGCACTCATCATGTCTTGATTAGCAGCCGAAATGCGCGTCGTCGAACCATGACGCTCACCAGAGATCCAGTGCGCCAAAATGCCGTCCTTCGCCTGGCTGAGCGCCGTGGCGTCAATGGGGCGGCTGGGATCGATACCGAGAATCTGAACGACGTCGTACGTGCCGGCGGCGTCGGCGATCACACCGCTGAGGTCGCCCACCTTGCGGCTTGGGTCGAAGGTCCACAACTCGATGGCCGCATCGTTTGACGTCTGATAGTGGAAAGTCCAGCCCTTATCGCCGCCTGCATCTTTGCTGTCCGCGTCAAGCGAGTCTTGCTTCGCCAGCGTGCTCCAGGAGGCGTCGGAACCGTCCTTCTTCAGCGCGGTGAGCACCTTCTGGGCATCCGCGGCTGTGTTGGTTTCAATTTCGCGTATATGCACTTGCTTCGCCGGTGAGACCAGGGTGCTCGCCAAATAGGTTTGCATCAACGTGCGCCGCACGCTAATGGTGATGGCCGCGCGCACGTCCGCGTCCGTTAGATTGTCCTGCGAGAGGAATTGCGCGTAGCTCTGACCCGCTGGGAAGCTGTTCTTGAAGGTAGTCAGTGCATCCGAGATTTGCTTCGAGGTTGGCTGAATCTTCGCAAAGTCCTTCGGGAACTGCGCCTTCATCCCTTGAAGGATTAACTGGTTCTCGACCAGATCGCTCACCACATTTGGGGCGAGCGTCGCCTGCGTGTAGTTGCCCTCATCCGCCTGAAGCTGCGTCCCGATGCTTTGCTGTTGCGTGGTGGCCGTTGCATCGCCCGACGCTACTTTATCCGACAGTTGATTATACTGCTTACCTTCCGCCTCAATGTGGTTGTAAGCGACCGCCGCCTCGTAAGCGAGCTGTTTACGATAGGTGTCCTGCGTTATTTTCACGCCGTTCGCAGTGACGAGGGTTTCGTTGGGAATGATGATCGTCTGCTGAATCCATCCGAAGATGAAGACGAAGATTATGGCAGCCACCACGAGCCCCGCTCCGAGGTACGCGGCAAGCGCACGGTAGCGCGCCTTTTGCTTGCGTGTCAGGTGCGTGCCCCAGCCGAAGATCAGCGGCGTGTTGTCGCGCCTGCCTTCGAATCTCCCGGTCTGTCGGCGTACGCCTGAGGTGGGCGTCTTGCCCTTCGTGCGCGCCTGCCGTTTGGTCGTAGATTTCTGCAGCGTCTGATTGCTCATGGTGCGTCCAGCGGTCCTCCGGAACTCCGGCAGACATGGGGCGGAGGCGAGAATATCGCTCGACCTCCGCCAATGGGTAAAACGTCACGCCGGTTGAGGCCGGCGCGGATAACACCGACTTAGTCTCCGCGGATATGCGCAGCGGTATAGGGCAGCATCGCCATGTGACGCGCATTCTTCAGGGCCACACTGAGCCGTCGCTGATGTTTCGCACACGTCCCAGTCTTGCGACGCGGCTCAATCTTGCCCCGATCCGAGAGGTAGCGCCTCAGCCGTGAGACATCTTTATAGTCGATCTCGCGCACGTGGTCAACGCAGAACGCGCAAACTTTACGTCGCGAACGGAAATCGCGCCCGCGTCCGCCGAACCGCGGTCCGCCAGGACCGCCACCCGGTCCTCCGGGTCCGCCCGGGCCGCCAGGACCACCCTGCCCACCAGGACCCCCTGGTCCACCAAACTCTCGCCGTGGCTGCACTTCAAGCTCCTTTACGTACGGGATTGCCGACATACCAAAGTTCGGTAACGTCGGCACGTAATCGGTTCACGGCGTCTTCACGCCGCAACCGCTGGCAAGGAGAATTCGTTCCCCTGCCGTAGCTGTCGCTGGGCATCCGCGCCAGCGACAAGCAAATACTGTGAACGCACAGATAGTCACTTAGAACGGAATGTCGCCGGCGCCAAGGCCACCGTCATCCGATCCACCAGCACCCGAAGGCGCAGGACCGCCCTTGGGATCGAGAATCTCAATATTCTCGGCGACGACCTCCCAAGCCGTGACCTCCACATTGTCCTTATTGGTGTATTTTCGCGAGGTCATGCGGCCCTCGATGAACACCTTAGAACCCTTGTGGAGATACTGATTGGCAAACTCACCGCGTTGTTCCCACGCGACGACATAAAACCATGTCGTCTCTTCGCGTGACTCATTGCTGTCGCGGTCGCGCGATCGGCGGTTCACGGCAAGCGAAAACTTGGTGATCGCCTTGCCGGACTGCGTGTAGCTCATCTCGGGATCGCGGCCAAGGTTGCCGATGAGCATAATCTTGTTGAGCATAGATGCTCCTCTCGTCTCGACGACGCGACCACGTTAGCGAGCGCGGTTATGCGTCGGTGTCTGCCTCGCCATCGGTCGGCGCCTCGTCTGGCGCGCCATCGTCGGCAGATGCTTCTTCCACTTCAGCGCTTTCCGGCGTTTCCGCGACCGCCGAGACTGGCGGCGGAGCACTTTCCTGTGCCGCGGCCTCACGTGCCGCCGCTTCCTGCGCCCTAAACGCTGCCTGTGCTTCACGTTCCGCCTCACGCTCGGCGGCAGCGGCAGCTTCTGCCTCACGCTCAGCCTCGCGCTCTGCTTCGCGTTGGCGTGCCTGTGCCACCAGTTTGGGGTCGCGCACTACCAGCAAATGGCGGATGATATCTTCGTTGACGCGAAGCGTCCGCTCCACCTCGACCACCGCGCTCGGCGGCAACCCCAGATCAAAGAAGAAATACAGGCCGTCGCGGTGATGTTCAATTGGATAGGCAAGCCGTCGGCGGCCGACCGCGTTCACGCGTACCAGACGCCCACCGTTGGCGGCGATGGTCTGCGTGATGCGCTCGACGGTGGCGCGCGCCTGGTCATCGCCCACGTCTGGGTTGATGACGATGCCGAGATCATAGTCTCGCTCCACGCGAGACAGCGTTCGGGACATGCAAGCTCCTCCTGTGGGATTGCGCCCGCCAGGGTGAAACCACCGCGAGTCAACAGACAACTACGCGGATCGGCGGGGCAGGATGGAAGGCGTCATTCGGCAGTGAAGGACGCGAACGACGATGCGCCTACGATGGTGAGATTTGTAGAGGCGCAAAAAGACACCATCGCATTATAGCATTACGCCAGAAAGCCCACAATCAACACAGTTTTCAGGTCATCCCCTTTGGCGCGTAACCGTTCTTCCGGCCCGCGCCAAAAACGGTAACGCTTCCTTCTCTGGCCAGCAAGATGTGCACTCTCCGTGACGACTCGCGGGCGCCGCCGGTCACTGCGCAGCGAAAGCGCAGACGCTGCCCAATGTGCGTGCCCACTAACCGCAGGCTAGAGCGCGGGCGAGACGCCACTCAGCGCCTGCGCGACCGCCGGTCCGATCAGCGTCAGTGCGCCGATGACGACGAGCGCAATCATCAAGAATATCAGCGAGTATTCGAGCAAACCCTGCCCGCGCGAGGTGCGAAACTCGCGATACCTTCGCCGTCGTTGCAGCATGATCATGTCGCCAAAACCTTTCACCGGTCCACGCGTCCACGTCCTTCCGCGCGCTTAGACAGCACGAGTGTAGCCAAGAGCTCCTCGCCTGCCTATCCACGCAGGACCTAAGGGGAAAGCGTTCACGCTGCTACCGCGCCACCGCCTCGTGCAGATAGCTCAGAAACGGCTGCATCGTCGCGCAATCCGACGCTACCCGCGAGACCAGATCATCGTCCAGTACCTCTGCGTCGCGGAACGCGGCCCGCACGACGAACTGCTTGCGCCGCAGAAGGTCGATCGCCTGGTGATCCTTAGGATAGCCCTGCGGAGCGGTCTTCAGCATTTCGCCGCCCAGCGCGCCGAATCTCGCGACGAACTTGGGCGCGGCCAAGATTGCTCGCAGTGGCGCGGCATCGGTGGCGATCGCGCGGCGCACGCTGTCGAGCTCCGCAGCCGTCGGCGAATGCAGACCACCAGCGACAAACGATTCATCGTCTGGCTGAATGTGGATGTAGTAGCTGCGCCCGAGTGGTTTGCGCCCCCCGCGAGCGATCACCGCGCTCATCGCCGTCTTATACGGTCGTTTGTCAGGTGAAAAGCGCGTGTCGCGATAGATGCGAAACATGCACTCATCGGGAGTCACGCCCCTGAGGTCCTCAAACTCGCCCACGGCATCGAGTACCTCGACGACGAAGCCTTCAAAGCTACGTCGTGCCTCGTCGTAGGTCGCGCGGTGCGCCGCAAACCATTGGCGCTCGTTGTGTTCGGCCAACTCGCGCAAGAACTCCAACGTCGCCTCAAGTTCACGCGGCATCGCCGACACTCCTTTCCAGACCACCTCCGAGTCCGCCTCGTCGAACGCGGAACGCGGCGTTACCCCATCAACTCACGCAGGCGCGCGCCAAGTTTCGCTAGCGTATCCTCGGCGGCAGCGAGCGCCTCACGCTCGCGCTGCACCACGTCAGGACGGGCGCGCTCGACGAAGTTGGCGTTGTCGAGCATGCGCCGCGAGCGCTCAATTGCCTCCTGCTGCACCAGCATCTGCGACTCGAGCCGCGTGCGCTCCTTCGCGAGATCGAGCATCCCGGCGAGCGGCAAGTAAATCTCCACGCCGCCAGCGACGAGCCCCATAGCCTGCTGCGGCTTGGTCACCAGTTTCCGCTCGATTCGGGGAGGCAGCGTTCGCGCAAGTTGTTCGATGAGCGACGCCTGCTGTTTCAGCAGCGCCGATTTCCCCGCAGAGACCAGAATCGCCTCGACCCTGCGCCCCGGCTCGACCTCCGCCTGTTTCCGCGCGTCACGGATACTCGAAATGATCGCCTGGAGCAGCATGTAATCCGCTTCCGCCGCGTCATCGATCTGCGACGAATCAACGCTCGGCCACCGCGCGACCATCAACGCGGGCGCGGGCCGTCGCTCCTCCGCCACGTCCGCGTAGAGATGCTGCCAGACCTCCTCCGTCACGAATGGCATAAAAGGATGCAGCAGCCGCAGTGCCCGGTCGAGCACGCCCCGCAGGATATGCGCCGTCCGTTCACGCTGCGCGGCGTCGTGCAGCTGCGCCTTTGCGGTCTCGATATACCAATCACAGTATTCCGACCAGAGGAATTCGAAGATCTGGCGGCCCGCCTCGCCGAACTGGTATTCGTTCACCAGCCGCGTCACCTCACTGGTAAGGCGCTGCGCGCGACTGACGATCCAGCGGTCCGCCAGCGACTTCGGCCTCAGCGCCTCCAGCGCCGGTACACCGCCTGCCACGTCCTCCGTCTGGCCGATCACGAAGCGCGCCGCGTTCCAGATCTTGTTGGCAAAGTTGCGGTTACCGACGATCCGGTTCATCGACAGCTTGATGTCGTTCCCTGGTGTGCCGCTAGTCGCCAGAGTGAAACGCAGCGCATCGGTGCCATACTGATCCATTACCTCGATCGGGTCGATGGCGTTGCCGAGGGACTTGCTCATCTTGCGACCCTGCTCGTCACGAATCAATCCGTGCAGGTACACTGTGTTGAACGGTACGACGCCAAGGAAGTGGATTCCCGCCATCGCCATTCGCGCCACCCAGAAGAAGATGATGTCGTATCCCGTCTCCATGACACTCGTGGGATAGTAGCGACGCAGGTCGTGGGTGTCGTCAGGCCACCCCAGCGTGCTAAAGGGCCAGAGCCACGAACTAAACCAGGTGTCGAGCACGTCGGGATCCTGAGAAATCCGCTCGCTGCCGCAATGCGCGCACGTCGTCGGATCCTCACGCGCCACCGTGATCTGGTCACAGTCCTCGCAGTACCAGGCGGGTATGCGATGCCCCCACCAGAGTTGGCGCGAGATGTTCCAGTCGCGGATGTTCTCCAGCCAATCTGTGTAGGTTTTTGAGAAGCGTTCGGGAACGATGCGCATCTGCCCATACTCGTGCGCGCCGAGTGCGCCAGTCGCCAGCGACGTCATCTTGACGAACCACTGCGTCGAGATGAGCGGTTCAATGACGGTGTGGCAGCGCTGGCAATGGCCCAGCGGAATCGTGTAGTCCTCCACGCGATCGAGCAGGCCAAGTCGTTCGAACTCTGCAAGAACCCCTTGACGCGCCTCATAGCGGTCTTGTCCCGCGAAAGGTCCAGCGGCCTCGGTCATCCTCGCGTCGAAGCCAATCGCCTGGATGCGCGCTAGGCCGTGCCGATTGCCGATCTCAAAATCGGTTGGATCGTGCGCCGGCGTGATCTTGACCGCTCCTGTGCCAAAGCCAATATCCACCGCAGCATCGGCGACGATCGGTATGCGCCGGTTCACGATCGGCAAGATTGCATAGGTGCCCACTAGCTCGGCATAGCGCGCATCCGAGGGATTGACCGCGACGCCGCTATCGCCAAGAATGGTCTCTGGTCGCGTCGTCGCCACCGTGATGAAGCGCCCTGGTTGCCCCTCGAGTGGGTAGCGCAGGTAATACAGCTTGCCCGGCGTATCTTCGACCTCGACCTCCAGATCCGAGATCGAACTCTGGTCTTTCGGGCACCAGTTGATGATGCGCTCGCCGCGGTACGCCAATCCCTCTTCATAGAGCCGCACGAAGACCTCGCGCACCGCCCGCACCAGGCCTTCATCCAACGTGAACCGCTCCCGCTCCCAGTCGCACGACACACCGAGCCGCCGGTGCTGATCTTGAATGCGATGCTTGTACGCGTGGACCCACTCCCACACACGCTCGACAAACTTTTCGCGGCCCAGAGCGTGGCGATCCATCCCCTCTCTGGCGAGCTGCTTCTCTACCACCACCTGCGTCGCGATGCCCGCATGATCCTCGCCGGGCACCCAGAGTGTCTCATCGCCGCGCATGCGGTGGTAACGCACCATCAGATCTTCTATGGTCGCGGTCAACGCATGTCCCAGGTGCAATGCACCGGTCACATTTGGCGGCGGCATACTGATGACGAATGGGGGTCGCTCGGCATTTTCGGGCGTGCGCATCGGTTTGAAAAAGCCGTTTGCCTCCCACCACGCATAGAGGCGCTGCTCGGTAAGTTGCGGATCGTACGCCTTTGGGATCGTGTCGAGTCGTCGCTCCGTCGCCTCCGTGTCCGTTGCCTGGGTTTCCGTTGCCTCTGCGTCCGTCGTCTCGCTCGTCGATTCAGTCGTACCCATGATGTGGCGCCTCATTACACGCAAAAGCCTCCCCCGCCAAGGACGAGGAAGGCTCTCGTGGTGCCACCTTGATTCGCCGCCGCATTCGTGGATCGATCGCGGCAACCTCTCGCGCGATAATGGGCGCGAACCAATCGAATGTCAGGCCCCGTGGCCGTTCATTGTCAGTTCAATGAGCGCGGGCGACTTCATCGCGTGCTGCCGTGGGGACTTGCAGCCCAGAGATCCCCTTCTCTTGCCGGCGACAACGCGACTACTCCTCCCGGGCGCCTCAAGCATAGGTGACTATCTGCCCCAGCATACGTGTCGTCCCCACGAGTGTCAACCAAGCAGCAAATGTTACCCCTCACGCTACACGCCATTCCAGAACAAACCTCATGCAACTCTTCACAATAGGGCGTGCAATTCGCCATAATCTACGCTGTGCCGCATGCCGCAGTGCCGCGAAACGCATCGAATAGGGGTGAAACAACTATGCGCAGTCTGCCCTATAAATGGCGTGTCCTGATCTCGGTCATCTTCGGAATCTTCATGGTCATCCTGGATTCCACCGTCGTCAATGTCGCCTTCCCGACGCTACGCGCGGAGTTCAAAGCCAGCGTCAACGACTCGCAATGGATCATCAGCGTCTACACCATGGCTCTTGGCATCAGCACGCCACTCGCGGGCTTCCTCGCCGATCGCTTTAGCGCCAAGCGTGTCTACGTGATCGGGCTGGGACTCTTCGTGACCGGATCGTTCCTCTGCGGCGTCGCGCCAAGTCTGCCTTTCCTCATATTCGCACGCGCCCTACAGGGCTTTGGCGGAGGTCTGGCGCTACCGCTGGGGACCGCTTTGCTCTTCGGCGCGTTCACCGTCGCTGAGCAAGGGCTTGCGTTTGGCATATTCGGCATCGCGCTCGTCGTCGCCCCCGCGCTCGGCCCGATCCTCGGTGGTCTTCTCGTCGACAACAACCTGTGGCGCTGGATATTCTTCATCAATTTGCCCATCGGCATACTTGGTATCGTACTCGCCTCTTCCTGGCTCCGCTTGGAGTTCAGCGAGCGCAGGCCGCGCCTAGACCTCCTCGGCTTGCTCACCTCCGCGGTGGGATTCGGCTCCGTCCTCTATGCCGCGTCGATCGCCGCCAATGACGGTTGGACCTCTCGTCAAGTGCTCACGTGGTTTGCTGTCGGCGGCGTCAGTCTCCTGGCCTTCGCCCTCATCGAGTTGTTTGTCGCGCGGGATCCGCTGCTGAACCTGCGCCTTTTCCGCCGCCCGATCTTCCTGATCGCCACCGTCATTGGCTACGTCAGCGTCATCGCCCTCTTCGGCGCCGAGTTTCTACTCCCGCTGTACCTGCAAATCCTACGCGGCAAAACGGCATTGGAGACTGGCTTTATCCTCCTTCCACTCGCCATCACCTCCGGCATCGTCGCGCCGTTCGGCGGCAAACTCTACGATCTGTTCGGCCCACGCATCATCATGATCGTTGGTTTCGGCCTGCTGGTCATCAACACATGGCAACTCTCGCAGATCACCTCCGACACCACCATCGGCTTCTTGATTGTCTTGCTCGCCATTCGCGGCATTGCCCTCGGTCTGACCGTCCAAACAACACTGGTCACCTCGCTCTCGGTAATTCCCGGCCCCGAAGTTGCCCGCGCCTCAGCGCTCTCCAACGCCACGCGTCAGGTCGTGCAATCTATCGGCGTTGCGCTCCTAGCGACCGTGCTCACGACGACGCTCTCCGCAACCGTCAAAACCTATCAAGCGCAGATTCAACAGACGCCCGCCACGGCCTCGTCCAAAACCTTCGGCCTCTGCGAGATCCACTCAGTCGCCGACCTACAGTCATTCACCGGCGGACCGTCGACCGGTCAGCCTTCCGCCGCGGGCGGCCCGACGCCTGAACAACAAGTCGCCCTGATCAAGCAGGCGTGTACGGAAAGCGTTCACGGGTACGAGCGTGCGTACCAATTTACGTTCTACTTCGCCATTGCCGCCATGCTGCTTGGTGCCTTGCTCCCAGGCTGGCCCTTCCGTTGGACCGGGCGCAAGAGTGCCGCAGCCAAGCCCACCGCGACTCCCGCGAGCGCCGCACACTAACGGCAAACGCGCCTTGAGAGGAAGGAGGCTCCCTCACCGCGTCCCGAGGCGGGCGGTCCGCGAGATGCACAGCATCACTGCCCGCGCCATCACATGCTTCGCGCCGCCATCCGCGGCATCTATCCATGGGGTCCGCTCGTCACGACAGGCTTGCCTTTGAAGCAGCCCAGCGTGTACGGGTACTCCGCGGTGGCGTCATAGTGATAGACGCTCGCCGGCTTGCCGTCCCACTCGACCGTGCTGACCCGCCCGTGGCAAGCGTCGAGGTCGCTGTCCGTGAGCAGCGCGCCGTTTGCGCTTCGCTCGACGTAGATGCCGTAGCCGTCCAACGCATATCCCACTAATGTTGACGTCCCTGTCGCGCTTGTCATCAGACATGGCGAAACCGAGTGGTAGTGATACATCGAGCTGCCATCTGGATGCCCGTCGCACCGGTCCTGTACCTCATGCGCCACCGCATCGCGCCCGGAGGCGTCGAGCGCATCGAAGAGCACGACGCCATCAAGCGTGACGCCAATAGGCCCGCCGTGCAGGCACGCCGGCTCCGCGGCAGGGGTCGGGTTGGCAGGCAACGCGTAAGAAAGCGACTGCGCCGCGATGTGATTAGGGTTGCGGTCATAGGCGTATGCGGGGTCATTCGACGCGATCGGGAAAACTCCGGTCGGCTCGTTCACCGGGAGGTCATTGGTTGTCACGGTTCGCGTGCTGCCCTGCATCTTCACCTGAAAGTGCGCCTGCGGCCAGTTTACACTACCCTGCACCGCCACCTTCTTCGAGGGGATCCAGGTGCCGGCGTTGGCGTCGATCCAGGGGCCAGCGTGCTCCGCACCGCCCTCTTTGGCGAAGGTCAATGAGCAGACCATCACAGAGCCGATCTGCGCCGACAGCCCAATCTTGCCGTCCCCCAGCGGCAGACTCGATCCGCCTGAAGCGATTCCCGTGCTCGTCGCCACCATTGCCGATGGCGTCGCCACCTCGCTCGACGTCGAACCCGCACAGCCCGCGAGGAGTACGGCGACCAGCGCAGTTCCCAGCGTCGCGAGGCGAGTGGCTTTGCGGGCACCGTTGCTTGGCAAGGTGACGAGGCGCTTCACGTGTACGATCCTTTCACGAACCTAACCTCGACGGCACAAGATAGCAGATGAGCCTATTGCTCGCATGGTACTCTCCGGCGCTTAACGTTTGCTGAATGTCTGCCCCTGCCAGCGCTTCCTACCCACGCAGTGCCCAAGCGGCCGCCCCTCGATCTGCACAGAACGAACGGCGGGAAACGACATGAGCCGCTCCCCATAAGGGAAGCGGCCCAACACGAAGCGCGTTTCGGCGGTGCTACGGCAGCACTCGTAGAGTGTGCCGCTACTGTCGGTTTCACCACGGCTTGCGCCTTTCGCGCATCGCGCACGACCACCCACCGAGGGACTTTGCCCTTCGCCGTCAGCCCCGCAATGCGCCGGAAGCTCGCCACCATCACAAGCAGCAGAACCCAGTTGGCTCCGCCAGCGATAATCAAGCGCGTCGTCAGGTCTAGCGGCAGCAAGAGCAACCCACCGGTCAGCAAGATGTTGAAGAGCGTCAACGGGATCAGGAAGAGCCAGGCAAAGCGCATCAGTTGGTCCGCGCGCAGACGCGGCAGCGTCGCTCGGACCCAGAGGAAGATGAACAAGATCACCGTCATCTTGAAGATGAACCAGAATGCCGCGATGACGTTGAAAACCAATTGCCCGGGGAAGGATCCCAACAGACTGGTCCAGAAGTCAACCGCGGCGCCAGGGCCCGACCAGCCGCCGAAGAACGCTGCCGTCGATACCGCCGATACGATCGCCATATTGCCGTATTCGCCAAGAAAGAACATCGCCCAGCGCAGTCCACTGTATTCCGTGAGGTAGCCGGCGACCAACTCAGACTCCGCCTCAGGAAGATCGAACGGCGAGCGGTTCGTCTCAGCGAGGCCGCAGATGAAGTAGACAATGAAGCCCAGCGGCTGGAGGAAGATGAACCAGAGCCATGGCGACTGCTCGCGCATCTGCGCGCTGACGAGTTGCGTAAATGAGATCGAACCAACTCCGCAGGTCGAAATATCTGGGCTGCTGCCGCTACAACCCGGCGCGAGCGCGCTGCTGAGCATCACCACGCCAACTAGCGCCAGCACCAACGGCAACTCATACGAGATCATCTGCGCCGCCGAGCGCAGACCGCCGATCAGCGCGTACTTATTGTTCGATCCCCAACCTGCCATGAAGACGCCGATGACGTCAATGGAACTCAGCGCCACGTAGTAGATGATGCCCGTCCCCAGCGCGGCAGCCGTCAAATACGGCGAGAACGGCAGCACGACAAAGGCCGTCACCACCGGCGCGAAGAAGATCATTGGCGCCATGCGGAAGACAAGGTTGTCGACCGAGCCCGCCTTCACATCCTCTTTCAGCAGCAGCTTGCCGACGTCCAGGAATGCCTGCAGAATGCCGTGCGGGCCGTTATGCAGCGGGCCGTACCGATCCTGCGTCCACGCCTGAAACTTGCGGTCGAGGTACGAGAGCAGCGCCGCCGCCGTCATCAGAAACAGCAGCGAAAACAGGAACGTCACAATCAGGTGGATGACGTTCTGCAGCACGTCGTTCATGAAGTCTCCCGTCCGGACAGGTGCCAACCGCTAGCGATCCACGTCGCCCAGCACGATATCGATACTGCCGAGAATCGCGATGACATCGCCGATCTTGCGCCCGCGAATCAACTCGGGTAACACTTGAAGATTCACGAACGACGGACCGCGCAGCTTGGCACGATACGGGTATTCCGACCCATCGCTGATCAGGTAGATGCTTTCCTCGCCGCGTGCGCTTTCCACCGCGAAATACGTCTCGCCGCGCGGCGGTCGGAAGGCGATCGGGCTGCGAACTGAAATCGCGCCGCCTGGCAGATTCGCCATCGCCACCCGGCAAAGCCGTACCGATTCACGCATCTCGTCCATCCGCACGCGATAGCGAGCGAACGCATCGCCCTCCTGCCGCGTCTGGATCTGAACGGGTATCTCCTTATAGGCGCCATATGGTCGATTGACGCGCACGTCGAACGCGACCCCCGATCCCCGAGCCACCGGACCCGTCACACCATACGCCACAGCCTGTTGCGGATCGAGAAAGCCCACGCCCTGCGTCCGCGCCTCGAAAATCTCGTTGCCGGTCAGCAGGTTTTCCAGTTCCTTCAGGCCAACGCGCTCGAACTGATCGAGGAACGCCTCAAGCGTCTGGAGCCAGCCTTTGGGCAAGTCGTATAGCACCCCGCCGACGCGCATATAGTTATGCGTGAAGCGGTGCCCGCTCACCGCCTCGAACATGTCCAGAATCTGCTCGCGGTCGCGGAAAGCCCAGAGCACCGGCGTAAACGCACCGAGATCCAGCCCGTAGGTGCCGACGGCGACGAGATGGCTCGCGATACGTTCCATTTCGTTGACCATGAGGCGGATGTACTCGGCCCGTCGCGGCAACTCCAATCCCATCAACTGCTCGACCGCACCCGCGTAACACGTCTCATTGATCATCGGGCTGAGATAGTCGGCGTTATCGATGTAGCGTGGCCCCGCCATATACGGACGGTTCTCGAAAATCTTCTCCATGCCGCGATGCAGATACCCGATCACCGGCGAGCATTTCACTACCGTCTCACCGTCAAGCACCAATACCAATCGCAGCACACCGTGCGTTGAGGGATGCTGCGGACCCATGTTGAGGATCATCTCCTCACTGCGGAGGCCCGCAAAATCACCCTCGAGGTCCGCCTCGGTCTGGAGGTCGCGCGCTTCTGTCGCCATCGCTCGCTTGCCTTCTTCCCTTGCTAGCCGCGCTCTGGCTTCATGGGGCCTGCCAAGGTATCTTCGTCGACGAGGTATCCATGCTCAGGACTCGTCCCCGACTCTACACCCTGTCCCGTCTTCAAATACACCGCCGCGCTCCCAAAGGTGAGCTTGCCCGGATGCAGTCGCTCCTGCGTGCCCTGACCGAGATGGTGGGGCGTCACGCTCCGCGCGTGGCGCTGCTGCTCCCCCGAGACGGCATGGATCGCGTTCACCTGGGTCGTCGCGCGGTCGTGGACGGCCAGCGGTGTCTGCTGCCAGCTTTTTAGCAGCGGAAAACCGAAGAATTCGTCGTCGAGCAGTATGCGCCGAAGGTCAGGATGGCCCCGAAAGACAATCCCAAACATGTCGTAGGTTTCGCGCTCCAGCCAGTTGGCCGACGGATACAGGCTGAACAACGAATCGATCTCAGGCGCATCGCTCGGAGTCTTCACCCGCACCTGTAGCAGCCAGTTCTGGCTCAGAGATCGCAGGTGATAGATCGACTCCAGGTGATCGATCATGTCCACACCAGATACGCAGGTGAGCATATCGAAACCGATGGTGTCGCGCAGAATGCGCGCGGCGTCCAACAGCCGCTCTCGCGGAACTTCGATGCCGACGATGCCGCCATTCATGCGCGTTTTTGGCACGGCCGCACCCAGAGCCTCGTCCAGAGGGCTCAGCCCGCGAAGCAGTGCGTTCACATGTGCGGCATCGTCGAAACTTCCGCCTGCGGGAACCGCGGCGCGCGTCGTGCCTGGTACTAGATCCACCGGATGACTCCCTTTCGCCAGGCATAGACCAGGCCAAGCGCCAGGATCGCGATGAAGAAGGCGATCTCGATGAAGCCGAAGATCCCAAGCTGCTGGAAAATCACGGCCCAGGAGAGGATGAAGACGATATCAACGTCGAACGCGACAAACAGCAACGCGAAGATGTAGAACGCCAGCGGGAACTGAATCCAGGCACTACCGATCGGCGTCTCGCCCGACTCATAGGTGGTCAATTTGTCCTTAGCGGGCTTGCGTTTCAGCAGCAGCGCATTCAACACATCGGCAAAGACCAGCGCCACCAAGACGAATCCAAGGCCAAGGACGAAGAAGATGCCGGCGAATAGATAACCGATTGCCACTTGCGCCTCCTCGTATGACGGACCAAGCCGTCCTTGCTGCGCTTCCCCCCTGCTTCACATCGAAAGCGCGATCGGCGCGTAAGATCGTCGAGGGTGCGGTATAGTAGACTTGCCCACGACGCATGGCCCTTCCGAGAGGCGTCACCGTCACGAACCGCCGCGACGCCGCCCGCGAAGCACCATCTTCGATTATAACATAGGGGTCTGGGGCAGACAACGCGCTGGTATGCTCAAGGCGCCTGCCCACGAACGTCGACCACATCCTCGTACGCGCCGCAAAACGCCTGCTCATGCGCGACGGGAGCCATATGGAAACGAAGGAGCCGATGGAGTCGTCTGAGCTCGAACGTCTCAATGCCCTCCTCGAGGATGAACGCGGCAGTGTCGAGATCGAGGTCGCGCTCGTCAACTGCGTCACCGATCTGAGCGAACGCGACGCCATCACCAACCTGGGGGTCCAAGAGGTGGGCTTCTGCGTCGCCCTTCGCGAACACCTCGAGCGCCAGAACGCTCCGGTTTCGACGCGCGTGAACGGCATCGTTCTGGACGTACTAGGCATCGAGCGCTACGACGAGCGGCTGAATGCCTTTGCCGATTATCAGATGCGGATCACGGAGACTCTGCCTGGCATAGTCGAGTCGGCTCCTCAATCCGACCTCGCAACGCTCCTCCGCGAGATCGAAGATGCCCATCTCCGCTCTGCCGCGTGGAGCCGTCGTCGCTCCTCGGCTTTCGCCGCCACGCGCATGCTCGTCTTTCGCGGTTCCGCGGACGCCACCTACACCGAGGGTCAAACCGTGCCCGGCGCCACAAACGGTTCACAGCTGCCGCATCCCACCGACGAGCGCTAGCGGCGCCTTCTCCCCACTTTCGCGCATAGGAGGTAGCGATACCCATGCGACTGGCAACGTTTCGTGACGAGCCTTCCGGCTCGGTCCGTCTCGGCGCGCTGCTCGACAGCACCTCACTGCTGGATCTGGCGCGCGCCGCCGCACTCTCTGGTGAGGATCCGCCCCTCGAACTGCGCGACATGCTCGCCCTCATCGATGGAGGAACCGCCGCGCTCGCCCGAGTCTCAGCCCTACTCGATGCTTCTCCGCCCGCAGCCCTCGTATCGCTTGATTCGGTCGCGCTGCTGGCGCCGATTCCTCGCCCACGCAAGAACGTCTTCTGCGTTGGCCGCAACTACGCCGAACACGCCGCTGAATCGCTTCGTGCCGCGGGACGAGAGGTCAAGCTTCCCGACTATCCCAACATTTTCACCAAAGCCGTCACCGCCGTCAGCGGCCCCTACGCCGCGATTCCCTATGATCCTCGCGTCTCAGAACAACTGGACTGGGAAGTCGAGCTTGCCGTCGTCATCGGTCGTGCCGGACGCCACATCGCGCGTGAGGATGCGCTCGCCCATGTCTTCGGCTACACTGTGCTGAACGACATTAGCGCGCGCGATCTGCAGAATCGCCCCGGGCTCCAGTGGTTTCAGGGGAAGAGCCTCGACGGCGCGTGCCCCACCGGACCTTGGATCGTCACCGCCGATGAGATCGCAGATCCGCAGGCGCTGCCGCTCCGTCTCTGGGTCAATGGCGTCCTCAAGCAAGAAGACACCACTGCGCACATGCTCTTCGATGTCGCCAGTATCATTGAGACGCTCTCGCGCGTCCTCACCCTGGAGCCTGGCGACCTCATCGCCACCGGGACGCCCGCCGGAGTTGGGTTTGCCCGCACGCCACCAGAGTTCCTGCAGCCGGGCGACGAAGTGCGCGCCGAGGTCGAGGGCATCGGCGCGCTGATCAATCGAGTGACTTCGACACAAAGCTAAACATGAAGCTTAAGCGGTGGTGAGACCGGTGGGATTCGAACCCACGACACGAGGCTTAAAAGGCAGCGTGTTGGCGAGGGTGGTGCAACGTCACGCACGGTGCACCGTAGAGACGAGGGAGCGCTGGTGACCTGGGAGCGGCCCATACCGCCAGGACGCAGATACGAGGTGTTGCATGTACGTCGAGCCACCCCACTATGGCAGGGACAAGAAGCTGATTGACGGCTTCACGACAGCTGCGCGCCCCGACCAGGAGCCTGAGGCGATACGCGCGTGGCGGCGCGAGCAGGATGCGCAGCATCCCTGGCGCGTCAAGCTCGTCACCTGGGGCATCTCTGCCGTCGTAGCGGCGGTTGGCCTGGGAGCAGCCGTATTCTTCGTCTGGTGGCTCGTCGCGTACCAGCCGTGAGGGCGTCCCATCGCGCCACACACCGTGACGTTCGCTACGCTGGCGATGCCGGTGCAGGCCGTTACTTCGGCAGGTTCCGAAGGAGTGTTTCGCGCACACCGAACATTGCACGCACCGTCGCGATGGTCATGCCCCACGCACCTTCGCCTTGTCACCGCCGCGCAACCAGCGTAGGAACCACTTGAACAGCGCGCCCGTCACAATGCCCTTGATGAGCGGGATGATGAGCGTCTTGACAAGGACACCTGTCGCCGACAGCGGAGCAGGGGCAGGCAGAGCACGACATCCGAGTCATCGACCCGCAACGTGCAGCTCGCGCGCGAGCGGGGGCACGGGCAGCACCGCGCTGTAGGTGACGTGCCGCCGAGGCGCCGCTCGGTGCGGTGTCGGCGTGGCGCTGCCATACCAGCCACGGGCGCGAGCCTCGGTGCGGGGCCGTAGCTCAGCGGGTGACGCGGCCGGCCACGCCTGGGCGGACGCGTCACGAGGGCAGCGCGAGGGGCGCTGCTCGAACAGAGCAGGGGCCGAGAAAAGCTGGCGAGCGGCGGGATGTGCGATACTCTGCCGAGAGGCCGCATGTCGTCACACGGCGTCACGACACGGTGTCGGGGCGTTCACGACACGAGGCTTGTAGCCATTCACGAACACTGCTCGCCAGCCACAAAGTCCGAATTCAAGCAGTGGTGAGACCGGTGGGATTCGAACCCACGACACGAGGCTTAAAAGGCCCCTGCTCTGCCCCTGAGCTACGGTCCCGCAGTTACAGACGCCCATCAGCATAGCACGCGTTCCTCCACGCTCGCAAGCGGGCGCGAGCGCGCAGTGCCAGGCGCAGCGGCCCAGTGAGCCGCGCAATGGAAACGCATTGTCGGGATGTCGCTACGGGACTCAGGCTCGTGAAAACGGCGCCCATCGTTCGGTGAAAGCATCTCAAACAATTCACTTGGTCCGCACACCCAAGGTGGCCCGTTCAAGCACCTCCCCGCGCGGCACACGCAGCGTCACCGTCGTTCCCACCTCCGCCTGGCTCCGCACCGCCAAGCTGCCACCCACCAGCGCCAGCAACGCGCCGTGCGTCAGCAGCCCCGTCCGCGTCCCACCCGCGTCAGCGGTAGGCTCCCGTGGCGTTCCCTCCGGGAGATCGTCTTGCGAACCGCGCGCCGCCCCATCGCGCGTCGCCTCATGCTGCAAGCCTACACCGTCGTCACTCACCGACACCGTCACCCATGTCTCGTCGGCGGCAAGTGTGATGCGCATGCCCAGCCGCCGGTGCATATCGCTGCCTCGCGCATGCCGTCCGGCATTGCGGATCGCCTCCAGTGTCGCGCCGAGCAGCAGGTCAGCCGTTATCGGCAGCAGCGAATCCGCCGCCTCGCCCGCATCCGGCGCCGCATCCCACTCGAGCGTGTCGAACGTCCCCTTGAATTCGCCTTCGAGCGACGACTGCAATGCGCCGACGAAGCCGTGTTCGAGCCGCTTCGGATTCGCCGCTGGCGACTGGCGCATCAGCATGGCGAGATCGTGATGCGTCGTCGCGAGATCGCGCACCACCTCGCCCAGCTCGACACGCACGTCCTCTGCCTCCTCGTCGCGTGCATCCACGGTCCTCAAAGAGCCGCCCGCGCCTACCGAGACGTTCGCACTCGCCCCAACGCGGCTCTTCACCTTTTCGAGCCGCAACATCGCCAGATGTAACCTCGGCAGCACCTCATCGTGGAGCATGCGCCGGGGCAGCGCGGCACTCAACTCCGCCTCAAGCCCACGCCGGCGTGCCAGCGACGCCACCGCCTGTGCCGCCGCAAACTCACCCATCGCGTCAAGAATGCGCTGCCCACAGGCACGCGCCACCTCCAGGTCACCCGACGTGTACCCCGCGCCATCCGCCCGCGGACCCAGCACCAACAGCGCGACCACGCCACGCTCGTCGCTCACCGGCAGCGTCCATTCACGCCCATCCCGCTGCGAAGGCAGCATGGGCGTCGCCGGCTCGTAGAGAAACGTGCGATGCAGGCGGCCCGCGGCGACAGTCAAGCGCCCACGCGTCGCGCCTAACACATCGCGACACAGACTCGTGAACAGCGCCTCCACACTCCGCTCCGTCTCGCGAGGATCGCCATTGAGCCAACCCACATGCCCCACCGACAGGCTCGAAATGAACGGTCGAAGCTGTGCGAGCATACGGTCGTGTTCGCCGTACGCCTCCCAGGTAAAGAGCGCATAGGTCACCGTAACGATCGTCACCAACACCAGCAGTTCTGGCAGCGCCACCGGTATGATTGCCGCCATGCCCGCGACCACCACCGCCAGCAGTCCTGCGACCAGCGTAGTTCCGCGCCACCGGCTGCGAAAGTCGCGCTGCGGCAACCTGCGCTCCACCAGGATGCCCTGTCGCACCACCGCCCAGCCAACCGCCAGCCCCAGCCCCGCCAGCGCCAGTTGCACCGCGAGGTCCGCCGCGACCAACACCAAAGGCATATGCCCAGACGCAGCCACTGGTATCACGCTTGGCCCCGCTGGTGACGGCGACCGCGGCGCATTGTGTTCTGCCACGGATGCGCCGATGCCGATCAGCGCCGCCACCGCGCCCGCACCCATCATGCAAATCGACGCGGCGAGCAGCGCAGGCCGCGCGCGGCTCCAGGCGTCCCTCGCGTCCCATAACTGCGTTCCAGTTGCCTGAGTGGACGCTGACCCCGGCGTGAGCCGCCGCCGTGCGACAAGCGAGGCCCACGGCAGGCAGGCGCAGGCTGCCATGTACACGACGAACGAAAGCCCCAACAGCGAAAGGGCCGAAGCAGTGCCCTCCGGCAGCGGCTCCACGGCGCCGCGTACGCGTAGCAGCCCGCCAAGCATGCGGATGAAGTTGCCGTAGGTGCGAATGGCCGACCAGTTGAGCAGCGCCAACAGCGCCGAGACGCCGCCCAGCCCGGCTACCGCCACCAGCGCGGGCAACCGCAGCCGACGAAGATACCCGGTCAGTCCGGCGTAGTGCAGCCCGATCGCCGCCCAGAAAAGCGGCGCGGCGAACCCTGGTACCCAGGCCAGATGCCACCAGAAATCGGTTGCCGAGGCGCCCGCCGGCACGCCCGCACCAACCATCGCCCCGTGGCAGAGAAAGAACAACGCCGCCAGCAACAGCCCAACGCCGCCGACCCAGGTCACTTCGCTTCTTCGGTCGCCCATCAACAGCACCGTCAGCCCGAGCCACAGATAGATCATCAGGCTGAAGACCGAGAGCGCGATGGCCGACCCCGCAAGCAGCGGCTGAAGGAACTCTGACATCGCGCGCCTACTTTCCGCCCGGCCCGGGGTGCGCGGACTTCTCGTCCCCGTTGACATCCTCGAAGAGCGGCGTCCACCCTTGCTTGCGGTCGGGCACCAGCGCCCTCCCCGCCTCGTCCCAGATAATCGGCCGATCCGTGACGAAGATCAACGTCGCTCGTGCCCGCGCCACCTTCTCGTCCGTGGTGCTGTCGCTGAGCCGCCAGGCGTCGTAGATGCGCCCGTTCGTCCGGCTGACGGCGCGAGCGTCTCGGAACCCCAGCCGCACGGCGATCTGTTCATTCGTCAGCCCCTGGGCCAACAGTTCCACCACACGCAGTTCGTTCGGCTCCAGCAACGCCTTGGGAGAGATCGCGTCGCGCTCGCGCACTTCATCTACGCGATCCTCGATCTCTGGATCGATGAAACTGCGCCCGGCGATGGCGTCGCGCAGCAGCGGCACGAGCATCGCGGGGAGCAGATAGTTGCTCTTGCGCACGAACGCGTAATGGCTGAGGATCCCTGCGGCGCGAAACTCGCGGAAGTAGGTATCGTCATCTTGTATCGAATAGAACACTACAGGGAAGCGCGGCCGCTCGCGACGTATCGCCACCGCCGCGCCCACGCCGCTCTGCGCGCTCGCCCCCAGCTCGGCATCGCGCAGTTCCACATCCATCAGCGCCGCTTCCGGGCCGGCGGCGTCGTTGCCCATGCTCTCGATTGCTGCCGTCGCTTCACGTGCCGTCGCTGCCTCGGCCACCACGCGTACTTCGCCGGTCGCCTCCAGGCCCTCATGCAGCGCCTGCCGCACCTTCTTATGGTCTTCGACGAGCAACAGTCGAATCACGCGCTACCCCCGAAGTGGGATGTTTCCGTCTACACGGCGCATCGTTGCGGCTACGTTCCGACCACATAGGCCCGCGACAGTCGCCAGCGTCGGAGATCGTCGCGCCAGTAGGTCACTGCGCCAACAGGTCACGCAGGTAGTATGCACGCGCCGCGCCCGCAGTCGTCGGCACATAGGTGCCACGTGTTATCCGCGCGCTACCATTGTAGGCATGGCTCGCACGTTACGTCTACTCGCTGCCCGGCGTCCGTAACAGTCCGGCGTCCAGCGCGTACCGTACCAGTTCGGCGCGATGATGCAGGTGCAGCTTGCGCATCACACGGCCGCGGTACGTCTCAACCGTCTTCGCGCTCAGCGCCAACTGCGTGCCGATCTCCTGGCTCGTATATCCTTGCGCCGTCAGCGTCAGCACCTCACGCTCGCGCTCGCTCAAGCCACCGTCCGTGTTGGCATCATCCTTCGCGGCCCTACGCACGTCGAGATAACGCGAGAGCAGTAAGGTCGCCGCCGCGGGATAGAGAAACACCTCACCCCGCTCCACGGTGCGAATAGCCTCGAAGAGATCCGTATCGACCGCCTGTTTCAACACGTAGCCATACCCGCCGGCTTCCAGCACCTGCAACAGATACTCATCCTCCGCGTGCATCGTCAATACCAGCGTGTGCCCGGGCAATCCTTCCCGCTGCATCTCGCGCAACGCGCTCAACCCATCCATCCCTGGCATGCTCAGGTCCAGCAAGATCACGTCCGGCTGCAGCGACTTTGTTCGCGAGACCGCCTCGCCGCCCGTCGCCGCCTCCCCGACTACCTGCATGTCGGGCTGCGCGTCGAGCAGCGCCCGTAGTCCAGCGCGAAAGATAGCGTGGTCGTCGGCGATCAAAATGCGGATAGTTGTCGCCGTCTTGGCTGGCCCGCTGAGCCCATCCTGGATCATACCAGCGCCTTCGCTTCTAGGTCGCGTTGCCCAGGCGCTACGCTGCCGCCGATGCCCTGCACCACAGGCAGTTCAAGTGCCACCTCGGTGCCCTTTCCAGGTGCCGACGTGATGCGCAACCGACCGCCTACCAGTCGCGCGCGCTCCTCCATTCCAAACAGCCCGACACCGGGACCGCCCTCCGACCCGCGCTCCGCCGATCGCGCCACCGCCGATGGATCAAAGCCACGTCCGTCGTCTTGCACCTTCAGCCGGAGCACTCCCTCGCTCGTCGCCACATGCAGCTCGATCTGCGTCGCCCCGGCGTGCTTCGCCGAGTTGGTCAGCGCCTCCTGCGCGATGCGAAAGACTGCGATCGTCTGCTCCGGCGAAAGCGGCGCCGCCATACGCGAGAGGTCCAGCGTCACCGGAATGTGCGTGTTTGCCGTAAACGTCGTCGCCAACGATCGCAGGGCCGACAGCAGCCCCAGTTGATCCAACGACGGCGGGCGCAGGTTCAGCGCCAACCGCCGCACCTGATCGATCGCACCCGATACCAACCCGCGCAATTCGCCAAACTGCTCCTGCAACGCCTCTGCCCCCGGCTGCCCTTCAAGCAGCTTGAGGCGGATCAAAAGTAGCGTCAACACCTGGCCGGTGTCGTCGTGCAGTTCGCGGGCGATGCGCTGGCGCTCCTCCTCTTGCGCTCGAATCACCCGCCCCGAAAGTGCACGCATCTGCTCCTGGTAGCGCTGCACCTCGTCGAGGATCGCATTCAGCGTCGTCGCCAGCTGCGCGACCTCCGCGTCCGCCAGCGGAGAGGGACGCGCTCTCACCGCAAGATCGCCGTCTCGTACCCGCCGTGCCACCTCCTGCAATCGCGCTAGTGGTTCGAGCGCCGCGCGCAGCAGCAGCGCGTTGAGCAGTCCGGTCAACGCCAGCCCAACCACCGCGAAGGCCGCCGCCAATGGCACGTCCAGCCCATGTCCCTGAGGCGAGGCCGCCACCTGCGCCGTGATCGCCGTACCCGCCACTGCCCCAGCCACCACGATCGCTGAATTGGCAAAAAGCACCTTATAGAACAGCGGCAGCATCAGTAGCCGGCGCACCACCCGATGCGCGCGCCACCCCACAAGATCCCCGCCTGATGGCGCCACATCTCGCGACGCCGCGGCACCGCTCGCATCGTCGCGTGGTTCCGCGCTCCGCTCCAAAAGTGGCTCTTGGGTATACAATCTCACATAGACCCCTGTGGAGAATCATAAGACGCGCCACGCGTCCGCGCTACCCACGTGGTAGCCCAGAGGAATTGTCGGGTGCCGCGCCAGCAAGCGCGGCGACAGGCACAAAGGTGAACTCCCGCACTGCTGCCCCCCACTCACCGCACGAGCGTGCCCGCGTCGTATACCCACAACGGAGCCTGCGTGGCGCGACTCCGGGTGGTGACAACCGAGGAGAAAGAGGCCCCTATGGCAGAGACTCAGCACGCAGATTACCCTCGCCGTCTTCGCGACGCCCGCGACGCCATGCAAGCCGACGCGCTCGATGCGCTGCTCGTCGTCAGCCCGCACAATCGCCGCTATCTCACCGGCTTCTCCGCGGAGGACGGCGACATCACCGAGTCCTCCGGATGGGCACTGCTCACGCCCAGCGATCTCTTCCTCATCGCCGGAACCTTTAGCCTGATCAGCAAAGAGCACGAGATCGTGCCCAGCGGCGCTCGCGTGCTCTCCACCGATACCACGCTTCCGCAGCGCGTACTCGCCTCCGTGGCCGCCGAGCGTGAACTGCGCCGCATTGGCTTTGAACGCGAATGGCTCTCGTTCGGCCGCTGGGAGCGTACCAACGCCGCGCTAGCAGACGCCGCGCCAGCGAGCGCACTCGTCCCGTGCGACGATCTGCTCGCCCGCGTACGTGCCCGCAAAGACGCCGCCGAGGTCGCCACCATTCGGCGTGCCGCCGAGATTGCCAACCTCGCCTTCGCCCAGCTCATGCGCGAAATCCGCGCTGGAATGAGCGAGCGCGAGATCGCCTTCCGGCTCGAAGCCCTGATGCGCACGGCAGGCGCCGAGGGACCTAGCTTCCCCACCATCGTCGCCTGCGGGCCGGGCGGCGCACTACCCCATGCCGTACCCACCAGCCGCGAAGTACAGCCCGGCGAGCCGTTGCTCATCGACTTCGGCTGCCGCGTGGATGGCTACTGCTCTGATCTCACTCGCACCGTATGTCTTGGCGAGCCCAGCGACCAACTCCGCCAGATCTACGCGATAGTCCGCGCCTCCCAAGACGCCGCCGAAGACGCCCTCGCCCGTGGCATACGCCGTGGCAGCGAGATCGACGCCATCTCACGCCAGGTCATGATCGCAGCTGGGTACGGCGGCGCCTACATTCACAGCCTGGGGCACGGTGTGGGCATGGCCGTCCACGAACTGCCGGGGCTCCCCTGGAAGCGCAACGACGACCCCGATACGCTCGCGCGCATCGCCGCCTCCGAGGGCATCGAGGAGCACGCCATCGTTACCATCGAACCGGGCATTTACCTCGAAGGTTGGGGCGGCGTCCGCCTCGAAGACATGGCGCTCGTCCGCGCCGACGGCATTGACCTGCTCACCGACCGCAATCCTGCGCAGATCCTGCAAGCGCCCACGGCGTGACCACGCGAACTGACCTACACACGAGGGGCAAGACCCTCCCCGCCCCTCGTGTGCCTCGTCCCATGATGTTGGCTCGCGCTACCACGCTGATGATATCGCTTTCGTCGACGCGAC
>CAWAWP010000003.1:0-1570077 GCA_963785845.1 uncultured Chloroflexia bacterium
TCACCGGCGAGTCCGATCTGGGTCGAGAAGCGCGAGGGCGACCCGCTATACTCGGGCACGTTCTGCGCGCGGGGCAGCGCCTACTATCGCGCCGAGGGGGCGGTGGGCACCAGGAGCCTCACCTATCAACTGACCGCTGGCGCCAGGGCCTTTCGCCGTGTGTTGACGCCACTCCAGGGCGAGATCTACCGCGTCATCCGCATTGCGCTGCTGCTGGTGCTGTATTGCGAGTTCTTGCTGGTGCTGCGGTCGCTGCTGCAGCGCGTCGATCTGGTGACCAGCGTGCAGAACTCGACCCTTGTGGATCGTGCCCAACGGGCTTTTCCTCTTCATCTCCGTGGCGTACGCGCTCGCTGCCGTGCGCATCGTGCACTTCGGCGCCCTGATCGAACAGGCCAACGCCGTGGAGTCGCTGAGCCACGTAGACACGATCTGCCTCGACAAGACGGGCACGCTCACCGCCAACCGCCTCGTGCTGAGCGCTACGACGCCCTTCCGCGTCTCCGATGTCGAGCTGCGCCGGCTGTTGGGCGTGTTCGCCGCGAGTGTGACCAGCGGCACTCGGTCGAGTGAGGCGATCGCCGCCGCGTGCCCTCAGCCGGCGCAGCCAGTCAACGCGGAGGTGCTGTTCACCTCGGAGCGGAAGTGGAGCGCGCTTTCCTTCGAGGGATCCGCGGGCATGAGCGCGCCGGCGGAGCAGGCGCTCCATGGGGTCTACGTCTTGGGCGCGCCCGAAATGGTCGCTCCGTCTCTAGAGAACACCGACCAGGCGGCGTTCGGGTGGTCAGAGGTGCTCAAGCGCGCGCAAGATTCGATGGCACAGGGGCTACGCGTCCTGCTCTTCGCCTACACAGATGAGGCCACGTCCATTGACGTGCTCGACGGGCAGCCGCGGCTCCCGCTGAGCCTGCGACCCTTGGGACTGGTGTTCCTGCATGATGAGCTGCGACCAGAGGCCGGGCGCACGCTGGCGGCATTCATCGATGCTGGCGTGGTGCCCAAGATCATCTCCGGCGACCACCCCGAGACGGTCGCGGCGCTCGTGCACAGCGCCGGACTGGACGCTACGGCGATGGTGGCGGTATCAGGACTCGATCTCGACCAAATGGACGACCAACGCTTTCGCGAGACGGCGAACTCGGCGACGATCTTCGGGCGGGTCACGCCGCAACAAAAGGAGCGGCTCGTGCGTGCCATGCGGCAGGACGGCCACTATGTGGCGATGATCGGCGACGGCGTCAACGACGTGCTGCCGTTGAAACAGGCCGATGTGGCGATCGCCATGCGCAGCGGCAGCCAGGCCACGCGCGGTGTGGCGGACATCGTCTTGATGGAAGACTCGTTCGCGCCGCTGGTGCCGGCGGTGTTGGAGGGGCAACGTATCCTCAACGGCATGCGCACCATCTTGCAACTCTTCCTCGTCCGCATCGTCAGCGTCGGCGCGATCGTCTTCTCGTCGCTGGTGATCGGCGAATTTCCCCTGGCCCTGCGCCATGGATCGCTGGTGACGCTCTTTTCGGTTGGCCTCCCGACGGTGCTGCTCGCGGTCTGGGCCCAGCCAGGAGTGTCGCCGAAAGGCAGTTTCTCCGGCAGGCTCTTCCATTTCGTCATCGCGCCCGTCGTCCTGACGACGGTGCTGGCGCTGCTGCTGCTCTACGGCACACTGCTCCTCGACGTGTCGCGCATGGGCGCGCTGCCACCGGACGCCGCGCTCTCCGTCCTCACGGCGAACGCCGCTGCGCGCACCACCGCACAGTCAACACTCGCCGTATTTCTGGTTTTCGTGGGCCTCTTCCTGGTCATATTCGCCGAACCGCCATCCCCCTGGTGGACCGGCGGCAACCCGTTGAGCGGTGATCGCCGGCCAACCTATCTGGCGCTGGCGCTCATGGCGGTCTTCCTGGTGCTGCTAGCCGTCCCACCGCTGCGCAGCCTCTTTGCGCTCGCTCCACTCGATCTGCCTCACATTGGTCTGGTCGCCCTGTCGCTGCTCGCCTGGCTCTTCGCCGTGCGCGCACTCTGGCGCACGCGCTTTCTCGTGCGCGTGCTCGGCGCCCCTAGCCGCCGGCTCGACGCCACCCATCCGCTCGACCCCGTACCGCGCGACGACCTCTCGCTTCGTGAGCGAAACGAGACCACACGCGGCGAGCACGTAGGCCCCGCGTGATGCCTTGCGCCTACGCTTCACCTGAGGGAATGCATCATCCACTTATCCTGGGGGAGCAATCCATGACCATGCTTGAGCCGCGCGAACGTGCAGCCACACATGCCGAAGAGCCACGAACTCCGCGCGCGAGCGGTGGACCCGCAGCCAGGGTGCGCGTGCTCGCCCAGCGGGCGCTGTCGCTGACACGACGGCAACCCGTTCCGGCTGCCACCCTCTCGTTGCTCTTCCTCAGCCTCGTCCTCTGGCTGGTAGGGCGCGGCGACATAGCGCAGTGGACACTGCTCGCCATCGTCCTGCTCGGCGGTGTGCCACTCTTCGTGACGACGCTACGGCAGGTCATACGCCGCGAATTCAGCGTAGACGTGCTGGCCCTCCTGGCGATCTGCGGCTCGCTGGCGCTCGGTGAATACCTCGCCGGTGCGCTGATCGTCCTGATGCTCTCCGGCGGCAATGCGCTCGAAGCCTACGCGGTCAAACGCGCGCGCAGCTCGCTCTCCGCGCTAGCGGAACGCGCCCCGCGGACGGCCCACGTCTGGCGCGGGCAAGAGCTTATCACCGTTCCGGCGGAGGAGATCGCACCGGGGATGCGCATTGTCGTCAAACCTGGTGAGGTCGTGCCGGTAGACGGCGTGGTGCTCGACGGCACGGCCAGCCTCAGCGAGGCCGATCTCACCGGGGAGCCGCTGCCGGTGCGTAAAGGCGCGGGGTCGCAGGTGCTCTCCGGCAGCGTCGATCTCGACGCTGTGCTCACCATCCACGCGCTGAAGCCCAGCGCCGAAAGCAAATACGCGCAGATCGTCCGCCTCGTCGCGGAGGCGCAGGCGCGCAAAGCGCCGATCCACCGGCTTGCCGATCGCTACGCCCTGGGCTTCACCGCCGTGGCGCTGGCGCTGGCGGCGCTGGCCTGGCTGCTCACGCGCGACAGCGTCTATGCGCTGGCCGTGCTGGTCGTCGCCACGCCGTGTCCCCTGATCCTGGCAACCCCCATCGCCATCATGTCGGGGGTAGACGTGGCGGCGCGCATGGGGCTGATTGTGAAGAGCGGCGCCGTCATCGAGCAGTTGGGTGAGGTTGACGTCGCGATCTTCGATAAGACCGGCACGCTCACGCTTGGCATGCCACGCGTCACTGATCTCATCCTGCGCGCCGCGCCACAGGCGCAGAACTGGACCCGCGACGATCTCTTGCGCATGGCGGCCTCCGTCGAGCAACTCTCCAGCCATGTGCTCGCCCATGCCGTCGTGGAGGCTGCCACAGAAGCCAAACTTCCCATTGCCACAGTCGAAGACTTCGAAGAAGTATTCGGCAAGGGTGTGCGCGGCACCGTAGCGTTTGAGAAAGACGGCCAACCAGTCCGAGCGGTCGACGTCGCACTGGGAAACAGAACCTTCATGCACCACTTAGATGTGCCGCTCCCCGAGGATCTTCTCGACGAGCGCGAGCGGCGCGTGGAGCGCGGTGAGATCGCGTCCTTCCTGGCGGTCGAGGGGAGTGTGCTGGCCCTGCTCGTGCTAGCTGATGTTCCCCGCCCAGAGGTGGCCCAGCTCACACCATCGCTCAGTGCTTCCGGCATCCGCCAGGTGATCCTGCTCACCGGCGACGGCGAGGTAGTGGCGCGGCAGATCGGAGCGCTCGCTGGGGTAGATCGCGTCGTCGCCCAGTGCCTCCCCGAGGACAAGGTACGCATCGTCAAAGAGCTGGAAAGCGCTGGGCATCGCGTCCTGATGGTCGGCGACGGCATAAACGACGCGCCTGCTCTCGCCACCGCAACCGTCGGGCTGGCCCTCGGCTCGCAGGGCCTGACCGCCGCGGCTTCGGCAGCCGACGCGGTGCTGGTCTCGCCCGACATCATGCGCGTCCCGCTGGCGGTCCACATCGGCCACCGCACGCTGCGCATCGCCCTGGAGAGCATCTGGGTCGGGATGGGGCTCAGCTGCATCGCCATGCTCTTCGCCGCCTTCGGCTTCATCGAGCCGGCGGCCGGGGCAATCCTCCAGGAGGGCATCGACGTGCTGGTCATCCTGAACGCGCTTCGTGCCAACCGCCCGACGCGCCTGCCAGTTGGCCAGGTTGCCGCAACGAACTGAGACGATCGGAGAGGAGTGCACAATGTTTACGCATATACTCGTTCCCTTAGACGGATCGCCGCGTGCAGAGCGTGCGTTGCCAGTAGCGGCCACCATTGCTCGTGCCACGGGCGCAACCATCCATCTCCTCCGCATCATCGATCCCGCGAAGGACGCTGGCGTTTACGGCATCGTGCCGGCGCCGGCGCTCGAATCGCTCATGCACAATTTGCGCGTCGCCGCCGAATCCTACCTGACCGAACGTAAGCAATCCGAGGTGCTCAAGGGCCTTGTCGTCGCCACCGCGGTCGAGGTCGGCGACGTTGCCGACAGCATCCTGCTCAATGCCGAGACATTGCGGGCCGAACTCATCGTGATGTGCAGCCACGGGCGCACCGGCCTGGTGCGTTGGGCGCTTGGCAGTGTCGCGGAGCACGTCTCGCGCCACTCGGGCGTGCCCGTCCTGCTGTTGCGCGAAGCGGGGCCCACACTCGCCGGTCAGCATCCGGATCCCGAGCATCTGCTCCGTGTGTTGGTGCCGCTTGACGGCTCAAAACACGCCGAGGCAGCCGTGGAACCCGCCGCCGCGCTCATCACGGCGCTCGCCGCCCCGCAAATGGGTGCATTGCATCTCGCCATGGTGCTCGCGCCCATCGAGGCCGATCCGGCCAACATGCCCTACGCCCTCGTCGTCGATGGCGCGAAGGGCTACCTACAGCATATCGCTCACCAGGTAGCGGAGCAGTTTACGCACGTCTCGGCGACCTGGTCGATCGTCGTCGAGCTAGACATCGCCAACGCCTTAGTCCGCGTCGCCGAGAACGGCGAGGATGCCGAGGGTGCCGGCGTTTTCGGCGGATGCGATCTGCTAGCCATGTCCACGCGTGGCGCCAGTGGGATCGCGCGCTGGGCGATGGGCAGCGTGACCGATCGCGTGCTCCACGCCACCAAGCTGCCGACGTTGATCGTGCGTTCCCCTGAGCGGCCCAAAGCATAGCCGTCTCGGCCCAGAGCAGTGCCCAACCATCCTCCCCCACTGGATCGGCGGACATCGCCGCGAACCGGCAGGCTGCGGATAGGAGGGCACGCTCTAGGTCTTCGCCGATCCACAGGCCATTTGCGTGATCTTCGAGGGTGAAGGTGGTTCGTCCCCACCTGACGCTGCGCAGACTCCCACCACGGCGGCCCCGGCAGGGTCGACGCGTGTAAAACGCACCGCCGCTCCGACTATGAGCGGCGGTGGAAAGTGAAACCAGTGCACCGGTGGCGGCTCGTGTCTGGCTACTTCAAAACGCGTGTCACCTGCCACGCCAGTTTCGGTTGCATATCTGGGGGCAGCGTCAGACCCAACGCGCCAAGGAGCTCCGCACCATGCGACGCACTGAACTGACGCTCGCCACCTACAAATAACCTGCAGCGCCCCTGAAATCCCGTGCCGCTCACGAGGCGACCACCACCGGCCCATCGTAGGTGTGCAGCGAGAGATGGTCCATGACCCCACTGCTCTGCATCCAGTCGCGGTATCGCTGAGCGCCTGGTCGGCCCAACTCCTCCGATTCCCACTCCGCCACCGCGATAGTGGTATGCGAATCGGCCCGCATCAGCCGATAGCGAATGAAGCCAGGTTGCTGGCGGAAGACCGCCACGCCTCCCTCCTCAATCTGGCGCACCAACTCCTGCCCCTCGGCAGAGGTCAAGTCGACGTCCCAACTCGCTACAGTGGTGCGGAGATACGTCATCGCTCATCCCTCCCCTCGTCCGACTCACGCTGTCGGCCTTGGCGCGCCGCATCGCTCGTGCGCCCGCGCCATTCCCCGCCGATTGTATCACCCAGCCTCGCCAGATGAGGTACGTGCCATCGCCTGCCGCCTGGTCGCCCGCCTGACCTGCTCTCCTAGATGGCCTCCAGCCGATAGCAGAACATCACCCAAGTGAGATGCCCCAGTTTCGCCCCCCAACTCCGACGCCACCCCTGCGACACCCGCCGCCACAGGGCGGACAGTTGCGGGACCGAGATGCCGCTTTGTATCCAGCAGTCGACGGTTGTCCAGCGTGTAGCGCCGGCATCGCTTGCGCCGCCGCATGCCTGTTGCTATACTCGCGGCAATCGTTCCTCGACGTTCAGGGCAGCGAGTGCCGTCACCTAGGGCGAGTTGCGGGCGTGATTCGGCAGTGGAGCAGAAAACACCTGTGAGGCACGCAACTGGGCGCGGCGTACGCCAGCGGACATCCGCGAACCACCTACCAGCGGACTCTTAATCAGTAGGTTACGGGTTCACGTCCCCTGAAGGCCATCAAAATATTCGACCATTGCAGAAGATTGACCAGGGCACCTCTAGGCGTCTTGACGGATCTTGCTGGGCGTAACGCGGATTGCCTGGGAGAATTTGGCAGCGTATTCGTCCGGCACATGGTCACTGCCGAACATGCGTCGGCTCAACGGCGCATATTTGGCATCATAGGCCGGATAGTGCAACCAATTGGACGGCTCATCGACCAGTTCTGCTCGCCCCTCGATCGCGATGGAGAAGTAGTCACCAAAGCCAAAACTCTCCACCGCCAAGCAAACGTTCGGATTCTGCCGGATGTTGCGCACCTTCACCGAATCCGGCAGGCTGAAGATCAGAATGCTGTCACCCTCATATAAGAAACAGATGGGCACGGAATGCGGGCGACCATCCGGGCGGACGGTGGTGAGGAAGGCATACTCCGCCTGTTCCAGGCGTTCGCGAATTCTTGCGGCATGCGGATCGGTGGGGTCGAGCATAGTCGGTCTCCTGCGGCAGCCTGACGAGTTTGGTCGCTTCAGCGGCGAAAGTTGCGCGCCGATGGCCATCGCGACACGATAGCCCTGTGGCATGGACGCCATCCTACCATACCGAGGAGGCTGCGAGCCAGCTCATCAACGAGCCACAGGGTCGGGAGACACTCTGCACCCAGTTTCGCCCCCAACCCCGACGACCCTCAACGACGCCAAGCGGTACGTGACGGACACATCAGGGCGCAAGCCTGCGATGCCCCTGGCGATCCCGCTACGCGCTAATGGTCATAGATCCCATAGCGACCATTCGAATGCACTGAGAGGAGTTCGCGTACCATCCGCAGCGCGTCGCGGACGGGATGCACCCTGCTCCCAGGCACGTACGTCCACGAAATCGGAACCTCGTGCACCCGATACCCCCGTCGTCGCGCGATATAGAGCAACTCAGGATCGAATCCCCAACCATTCACTGTTTGGCGCTTACAAAGCTCCACAGCGACTTCGCGCCTCAGGCATTTAAAGCCGCATTGCGTGTCTCGAATCCCAGGAAGCAGAATGATTCGCACAAGCAGGTTGAACACACGGCTCATCAGATGGCGGTGCCACGGTTCGTCGTGACGTTGCGCTCCCGGCGCCTCCCGCGAGGCGATCGCGAGATCGCAAGCGTCCATCACTTTCGTAGTGAGGCATTCGAGGTCCTCGATCGGCATCGAAAAGTCGGCGTCCGCCAGCGCGACAAATCGTCCCTGGGCCGCCAGCACGCCCGCCCGTACGGCGCCGCCTTTCCCACTGTGAGCCCCCCGGACTAAGCGCAGCTTAGGCCAGCGTCCCAGCCAGTCCTGCACCACCTCGCCGGTGCCGTCAGTGCTGCCGTCGTCCACGACGATAACCTCGCTGTTCGTGGCTTTCTCATCCAGGTACGCCTTCACGGCAGCCAAGCTCCCCGGTAGACGGTGAGCCTCGTTGAAGGCAGGGATCACGATCGAGATCTCCGGGACGACCAGTTGCTCATTCCCACCGGAAATGTCCGAGAGTGCTCCCACCTGGGCAGCGACCTGCGTGTCCAAAGACTCCGGCGATTGCAGATCAGGTACAGCGGTGATGTCTACGTCCATTCCGTAGTCGCTTACTCGCATCCTCGTGTCCCTTCCCTTTGTCGTCCACATATCGCCGAGCTCTGCGGTAGGAGTCGCCTGATCGTCCATCACAGGCCGCTCTTGCGCTCATAGAACTGCGTGTCGCCGATCACTTGCCGCAAGTCGTAGTATTTCCTCCAATCCTGGCGCGGACCAAGTGACATCGAGATCTCGTTGTTACTCCCCGCGGGGGAGAGCACAATCCACGTCGCGACATCCTGAGGGGCGGCGAGCGCACGTCTGAACTTCGCGCCGTTCGACTCAGTGATGAAGGCCGAATCGGGCAGCCCGGAGTCGAACATGATCGCGGAGTCATTGCTGTAGGTGATCATCACAGCGCCCCCTTGATAGTGCTCGGCGAGCCAGCTTCCCGCGCGTATGCCCGTACTCCTCCCGGCAACGCCCACACCGTGCAGAGGGTCAAGCACGACATACGGCGTGGTAGCTCTCGTACTGAGGGCGGAGTCCACGGCGCCAAAGCCGACGACCACGACGAGCACCAAGACGAAGAACACGCGACGCTGGGCGGCGAGGAAAGCAATGCAGAGCGCGACCGCGGGAATCATCATCATGCCGTAGCGCACGTTGAAGTAGGTCGGCAGACCCCACGGAATCTCCGGCGTGACGATGATGCTGATGCCGCGCACCAGGGCGAGCACGTTGAACGCAAACGGTACGAACGCGAGATAGGCCGGTATGCTGCGCATCGAAACGCGGGAGCGCGCTACCCAAAAGATCAGGCCCAGCGCGGCCAGGATGGCGAGCGGCAAAGAGACGGCGTCGATGATCGTCTGCGCGTACACATGCACAGACAGCAGCGCGTTGTTGTGGGTCGGCAATCCCGCGTGGACCTCGATGTTCTTCTGCTGAGCCTGAGTTGAGTACATGCCCGTGTAGAAGTACAGCGGATCATGGAAGATCACCCCGTTATAAAGGAACCACCCGGCGCATCCGGCGAAGGCCATGATCCCGAAGAGAATGGCATAGCTCTCCGCACCGGAGCGTCCCATGCGGCGCCATGCCACGAGCGCCACCACCAGCACGGCGGCGATGGCCAATGCCCATGCGTCGTAGCGCACAAGCGTTCCGGCCGCCACCGCCACCGAAGCTTTGGTGATGTCCAGCGGCTGAGATGAACGCGCCCACCGCAGCAGATAAAAGGTGGCGACGATCGCCGCTGCGAGCATGTCCAGCTCAGTCATGGCCGTGCTCTGCATGTAGAGCACGTTGGGGTTGAGCATGAACGCTAATGCGGCGATCCAGCCCGCGGCACGAGCGCCAGTCAGGAGGTGGCCGGTGCGGAACAGGTATATCGAGCCGACGACATAGGCAAGCATCGAGGGGAACGCGCCGGCAAAGCCGTCATGGAAGAGCGTGTAGTTCGCGATCAGTGGCAGCATCAAGAGGTGGTGCAGCGGCAACCACACAGATCCAAGCTGCGCCAGACCTGGGGTACGACCCGCCACCACGCGACGTGCAATCTCCATATGACTGATTGCATCCGTGTATGCCAGGGTCAGCCCGTGTACGGAATACCAGGTATACGCCGCGAAACTCAACGCGACAGACAGAAGCGTAATCGCCCGAATGGGGTGCGCATTCAACGCGCCTACAAGGCGACGCCCCCTCTCGTGGAATGGCACACGCCGCAACCCCGACGCGAGCCATTGATCGGCCTTGTCCAGCGCATCGTTGACCTGCCGCGTGCGGGGTGAAATCGCCGTGCTGACCTGTGTGGCCACCGGCGCCAATCTCCCGTAGAGTGCCTTCGCCCGTGCCAGCGGCGGTGCTTCGCGGGTGAGGTTTGTCCTTACTCTGGCCATTTTCCTTCCAATCCCCCGTAGTAAAGCTCCGGCTCGTCACGTCGCTAATGTCGTCGTCCCTTGGATGGCTGAGCGTTGAGTTGCCAACGGCCCACTAACACGCGACTAAGCCTGCTGGTGAATGCGCGTTCGTGGGCACCCAGGCTCACGCCATGCTCAGTCTTGGCCCAGTAGAAGGGGTGGCGCACGAGGCTGATAATCCCGATCCAGGCGCCGATACTCATGAAGACCCAGTAGAAGGGACTCAACAGCGCGTAGACCGTCAGATCGAGGTAGTTATGCCGTACGCACGAATAGGCGTTGACATAGATGAAGATGAAGTTGCCAACCGTGAGGCTCAGCAACGCGGGGTAGTAGAGCAGAGGCGGGAAGAGGCTCTGGATGTACGCATCGACGGGCGTACCAGCGCCTGCCACGTATATCGCGGTGACCACCCACATAATGGGATTGATCAGCAGCACGACGGTGCTGCCCCCCACGAGCATCTGGAAATCGGTGAATCCGCGCGGGCCAAGCTCGCGTAAGAGTTGCAGAGGGTGGCGCATATGCACGAGGTAGGTCTGCAGATAGCCCTTCACCCAGCGCGACCGCTGACGGATCCACGGTTGGATCGTGGTGACGGCCTCCTCCCACGTCACCGAATCAAGCATCAGAATGCCGAGTCCGGCGCGCGAAAGGCGGGCGCCGAGATCGCAGTCCTCGGTGACGTTGAACGGGTCCCAGCCCCCGATCTGGCGCAGCACCTCCGTGCGGAAGTGGTTTGACGTACCTCCCAGCGGAATGAACGCATGCGCGCGCATCAGTCCGGGGAGCATCTGGTCGTACCATGCGCCGTAGTCCACACCAAACAAGCGTGCGAGCAGCGATTGGCGGCGATTGTAGAAGTTGAGCCGAGCCTGCAAACAGACAACCTTGTCGGGCAGGCTATTGAACCCCGCGACGGCCTTGCGCAGTTGATCCGGCTCTGGGCGATCTTCGGCATCGTAGATGACGATGAACTGGCCCCTTGCCTCGTGCAAGCCGACGTTCAACGCGCGAGGTTTCGTCCGTGGCTGGCCCGGTGGCATGGTCACTTGCCGCATGTGGTCCGGCAGGGAACTGCGGCGGATCGCGGCCTGCGTTTCCTCATCCTCAAGCTCGACGAGGAGCAAGACCTCCAGACGATCAGCCGGATAGTCGAGGCTTGCCAGCCGTTCGATAAGGGACGGGAGAATGCGCGCCTCACGGTGAAGAGGTACCAGGATGGTGTAGAAAGGGAGCGCCTCATCGTCGAGGCGCTGGTGTCCAGCGGCGCCGATATTGACCGAACCAATCGTTTTAGCACGCTCGCCGCGCCACAGCAGCCACAACTTGTGCGCACCCGTGGCGAAGTACATCGCCGTGACCGCGGCCAGGAAGACGACCAGCACCAGGTGCATGGCGAGAACGAGCGAGGCGAGCAGCACGACACCGCACGCACTCAATAGCCACTTCTGGCGCGACACCATCACCACACGAGCCCCGTTGCGCGCCGCTCCCCATGTCTCCCAATGTGTCGAGATGTTTTCCTGCTGTGACAGCGTCATGCTTGACGTCCTTCCAACTCCTGGTGCAGGTCCGCGAGAGGTCCACGTATCCGGCTTGTGGAGGACACGGCGACTGAAAGTCCGACGTGCCACGAGGGGGAATCCATCACGTCAGGGCACGGTGAGCCCTTGGTCGCTCCCGTGAACTTCCTGGCGCGCGTCAAGGCGTCGCAACGCAGTCCAGGCTCCCGCGGAAACCTCGCCGCAGAAGACAATTCGACTGCTCCGCACCACCCTGCATCCGCAATACCGCGCTACCGAATCGAAACTCGCCAACGGACAAGGAAAACACGGGCGTGTTCCTAGCGCCTGCCCGGTGTGGCGAGTGTCAAGCGATCGGAATCGCTGGTTCTACTCGCGAGGTGCACCGCGCTGCACTATCCGTGCCTAGCCTTTTCGGCTGACCTTAGGGATATGACTTTGACCCAAAGGGCTAGTGCGCAAGGTCAGCTTTGCGTTCGACGCGATTTTCCGCGAGAACTGCGAACCCGAGAGAAGCGCCGCACGCGCGCGTCTCAGTCAGGAAACGCCCGTCCCATCACTCACGCACGGCGACCGCTCATCCGATCGGCTACGCGCAAGCGCGTTGGTACGCCCGCACCGACATCCAGTACAGCCCGGTCTCGCCGTCGTAGCGCACCAGGTCGCGGCCGTCGTAGAGGTCGGGGTTGCGCCAGCCGTTGCTGAACGTCTCGGTCTCCGTCGTCACGGTGCCGAAGGCGTCATCGAACTGGCTGGAACAGCCAACGCTCAACGCGCCGCGCTCAGTCGATGAGAATGCGTCGTGGGGGATGGAAAACGGCAGGGCGCAATGCCGCGACCTGCGCGCCACTACGCCCCTCGGCTCATTCATGGGCAGGAGTCTAACATCCCTATGGAAGGTACCCCCAGCGGGATTCGAACCCGCGATCTCCACCTTGAAAGGGTGATGTCCTAGGCCGCTAGACGATGGGGGCAAAACCCTGAAAGCTTCAGGATTGCGGCAACCAAACACGCTCCAACTGTTCGCGGGGGGACATGGCCTTCACACCCGTTTTCAGCACAAGTCCCGCCGTAGTCTAGCATCTGCGCGCCCGCCATGTCCAGCCGCCTGCCCTCCACCGCTCGCCCCCGCGCCACCCTCTCGCCAAACCTCCCACCCCTTGCGCTTTCCAAACAAATGTTCTATACTACGCGCGAGCTACACCCGGTGAGCCCCAACACGGCGCCGTCGCCTCCCCTCCGAGGCCGCGGCGCCTCGTGCTTTCCAGCGATCCATGCTCCCCACTGCCCCGTCCACCGCACCAGCGTCCGCGTAGCGCCACCCTCCACCGCCCCCAACCTGCCGACCCGCACACACCGTCCCAACAACAGCGCCATCCCAACAAAGGAGCATCCCATGGCCGCCGCAAACCAGCAGCCCGCACCCACCACCGTCACCACCCACCCCATCCCGCCCAACTACCCCTTCGCCACCGCCGAAGACGACGCCCTCGCCCACGCCGCGGCCCTCGCCCACGCCACCGAACGCGCCACCGAACGCGCCCAACGCCTCCTCGACGAACCCAGCGTCCCGCGCGACGCCCTCCACCTCCGCACCCTCGCCTGGCAGCGCCACTGTCAAGGCGTCAGCACCCAAGATATCGCCGGCGAACTCGACGTCCCCGACCGCACCGTCCGCTCCTGGCTCGCCGCCACCCGCGACGAACTCGCCAGCGACCTCGCCGCCATGCGCCAGACCCACCTGCTCCTCGCCGTCGACTCCCTCCGCCAGCTCCTCGCCACCACCTGGGAACTGCTCGAAGCCGAGCGTGACGCCACCCTCCCGCTCCTCGAATCCCTCGCGCTCCCCGGCGCCGAACGCCACGCGCTCACCTCGCGCCCCTCGCATGCCCCACGCTACCTCACCGCCGCCCTCGCCATCCAGAAAGAACTCAACCGCCTGCTCGCCCTCTCCACCGCCAGCCTCACCACCCCCGCAGCGCCGCCAATGCCCGCGCCGCCGACTCCCACGCCAACCGCGAAAATCGAAAATCCGGCAGAAATGGCAACTCCCCCGACCACCGCCGCATCGCCAAAAGCGGCAAAAACGGCAACACCCACACCCACCACGCGCCACGCCAATCCCAGCGCCACCCGCTCGTCACCCCCGCCGCACCACCAACCGCGGCGCCAGTCAACCTCGTCCCATCCCCGTAGAGGCCCCCAACGGACGCCCATCCTCCTGCCGCGCGCCTCCACCTTCCCGCAAACGACCTCCGCCGCGCCGCACATCGCCCCCGCGCCCCCCGACAAGCGCCGCGGCCTCTCACAAACCGCCTGATACTGACCCTCCCACATGCGCCACGCCAGCCCGTCGCGGTCCCTGCGCCGCTACGCCGGTCGCCTACGCCGGTCGCCGCCGCTTCACGCTCTCCAGCGGAATATCCGCGACCCGCTCTTCGTCGCCCTCTTCGTCACTCTCGTCCGCACGCCCCGCCGCGCCATCCCTGCGCCGCGCCTCCGCCACCCGCCAGCAGCCCGTCTTACTCGCCAGACACTTCTCCTGCTCCGCGAAGCTCGTCGGCGGCGTATCCTTCCCGCAGAACACTTGATACATCGGCTCGCCACCGAAAAAATCATTCTCCGGGAGCCAGCGGATACGATAATGCGGGCACCCGCTCCGGTGTCGCCGCCAGTTCACGCTCGTAATCGGATCCTGGATAAGCCCGATAGTGCCTTGGGTCACGCGATCCGCGCCTCTCGTCTCCTGCTAGAGTCTTCCGTCGCCCGCCGATCCTCTGCCGCCCGCGCGTCATATCCCTCCACGCGGCATGCCTGCTCGTATGCTCGCTTCACAGCGCGGCACACAACCTGGCAATCGGCGAGTGGCTACCGACGATGTCGCTATTATAGGCTGCGTCGCCCCGCGCCGCAAGGCCCGCGCCGCACGCTGCCCGCGTTTCCACCCACACCCGCCGCTCCCATCGCGCCGATCCTCCCGCCGGCGAACCCGCCGCCCTATCCGCGCGCTATATACTATCCTCAGCCTCCGCGCCTCGGCGCCACGACACAGCCAATCGGGAGGAGACTCCATGCCACCGCGCAACGTCCCGCGCTCCCCCTCCAGCCAGCCCGCCGGCTTCCCCTATCCTCAGCCCGGCGACCCGCCCAATAGCGCCCCCAACGGACACTACGGCCGCATCGGCATCGTCCCCTGGAGCTTCTCCCAGACCCTCACCGGGCTTGCCCTCACCCTCATCCCCTGGTTCCTCTTCATCTTCGCCAACCAGCTTTCCACCCACACCGCCGCCCCCACCAGGCCCCTCGCCCGCGGCACAGACATCGCCCAGGGCGTCACCATCTTCTTCGTCACCGCCATCCTCGAAGGCATCTTCCTCATCGCGCCCCTCGTCTACGCCCTCGCCCGCCGCCCGCACGGCTCCTCCCGCATCGACGGACTCCGCGCCCTCGGCTTCCGCCGCGCCCCCCTCGGCGACGCCTTCCGCACCGTCCTCGCCGGCATCCTCCTCGTCTTCGCCGCCTCCTACCTCTACGGCCTCCTCGTCGACCACTTCCGTCTCGGCCTCCACACCAACGTCCAGTCCCTGCTCGACCAGCTCACCATCGAGCCGGTCACCGTCCTCTGCACCCTCGCCGGCGCCGTCCTCATCGCCCCCATCTGCGAAGAAACCTTCTTCCGCGGCTTCGCCTTCGCCGGACTCCTCCGCGGCGTCAACCTCCTCTGGGCCACCCTGCTCTCCGCCGTGCTCTTCACCCTCGCCCACGGCGACCTCGGCTCCTCCGCGCCGCTGCTGATCCTCGGCCTCTTCCTCGCCTACCTCCGCTGGCGTTCCGGCTCCATCTGGCCCGCCATCGCCCTCCACATGGCCAACAACCTCATCGCCGCCCTCTTCGTCCTCGCCGCCCTGCTTCACCCCTAGCGCGATCCATGCTAGAATGCCAACAACAAGCCGTCGCCATCCCGCCTACAATCCATCCTCGCGCCACGCATCCCGCTTTCCTCTGAGTCCCTGCCGCTTCCGCCCCGGCGCTCCGTCCACTGGAGGCTCCCGCCATGGCCCAAATGCAGATCTTCGTCAGCCACAGCCACGAAGACGACGCCTTCTGCCGCGCCCTCGTCGACGGCCTCACCCGCGCCGGCGCCAATGTCTGGTACGACGAGCACAACCTCGGCTCCGGCCAGCTCCTCGACACCATCGAGGCCGAGCTGCGCCAGCGCCCCGTCTTCGTCGTCGTCCTCTCTCCCGCCGCCCTCAAATCCCCCTGGGTCCGCGACGAAACCAAATGGGCCTACACCCGCCTGCGCCGCGACCCCTCGCGCATCATCCTCCCCGTCCTCGCCGCCCCCCTGCCCGACGAAGACGACATCTGGCTCTTCCTGCAAGACTTCAAGCGCGTCGAAGCCCCCGGCCTCAAACCCTTCCCCCAGGCCGAAGCCGTCACCCGCACCCTCCACGCCCTGCAACTGACCCGCCCCGGCGAAGCGCCCCAACCCACCGCCCCCCAGCCCACCGAGTCCGCCTCCGACCTCATCACCCGTGGCAAAGCGTTGCGAGCGCAGGGCAAGCACGCCGACGCCCTGCCCCTCTTCCAGCGCGCCACCCAGCTCGACCCCCGCTCCTTCGACGCCTGGTTCAACTATGCCTACACGCTGGACGATGTGAAGCGCTTTGAAGAGTCCGTGGCAGCGCTTGACCGCGCGCTGGCACTCGACCCCAACTCTGGCGCATGGCCTGGTACAACAAGGGCATCTCGCTGGCCGCCCTGGGCCGCCGCGACGAGGCGCTCGCCGCCTACGACCGCGCCCTGGCACTCGACCCCAACTGACGCCAAGCCTGGTCCAACAAGGGCGACTCGCTGGCCGCCCTGGGCCGCCGCGACGAGGCGCTCGCCGCCTACGACCGCGCCCTGGCACTCGACCCGAATGACGCCAAGCCTGGTCCAACAAGGGCAACTCGCTGGCCGCCCTGGGCCGCCGCGACGAGGCGCTCGCCGCCTACGACCGCGCCCTGGCACTCGACCCGAACTTGGCGCAAGCCTGGTACAACAAGGGCAACTCGCTGGCCGCCCTGGGCCGCCGCGACGAGGCGCTCGCCGCCTACGACCGCGCCCTGGCACTCGACCCCAATTACGCCAAGCCTGGTACAACAAGGGCGATCTCGCTGGACGCCCTGGGCCGCCGCGACGAGGCGCTCGCCGCCTACGACCGCGCCCTGGCACTCGACCCGAATTACGCAAATGCCTGGTCCACCAAGGGCAACGCGCTCTGGGGCCTGAAGCGCTATCAAGATGCCGTGAACGCCTACGACCAGCGCGCTGGCAATCGACCCGAACTATGCGCTAGCAATGAGTAACAAGGCGATTTCCCTGCGTGCGCTGGGCCGCGAGGCCGAAGCGCAGGAGGCCGAGCGTCGTGCCAAAGCCCTCGGCGGCTAACCCGCCCCCGCGCCACCAACATGCGCGCCACCGGGCGGGAAAACGGCAAAGCCCGCGTCAGGCCGAAGCCCCTCGCGGGCAAGGCGCGCCAGCCGCCAAAACGGCTCCGCGCCCCCAGGTCTCAGACGGGAATGCTGGTCTGGTGGCCGCGATCCGCTGTCCTCGTTCCCTCGCACCGGACCCGGCGGCCACGCGCACATGGCGCTTAGTAGATAAAGCTCACGCCTGCCCCCACGTGGACGTAGCGATAGTCCACTCGCTGCCAGCCGCCACCACGCCAGTAGAAGTTCATCTCACTGATCAGCATCCACTGCCCGCCCGGGTAGATCGCCACCACCCTGGCCCAGTGGCCGCCGCCGCCGGCGCCCTGCACGCCCGGCGCGAACTTCACCGTCGCCCCAACGCGCGGCGTCGACCCGTGGGCATACCCTCCCCACAGCAGGTTCGGCCGGCCCGGGTTCATCACCTCCGGCCACCAGTTGCACCAGCCGAAGCCCGACCGGTACACATAGTTCGCCGGATTCACCGAATAGATCCCGCCATAGCAGCTCGGCGCCACCTTCCATTGCGACGGCGCCCCGTTGAAGTAATCCGTCGAGCGGCACGGCTCACCCGCGCTGGTGCTCCCCTGGACGTAACCCTTCGTCACCGGCGCGCTATAGCTCGTCGTCTTCACGGTCGTCGTCGCGCCGATATTCGGCACCCACGCCGGATTGTCCGAGACCAGCCGGCCATTGCTGCGATGCCAGTGCTGCGTGCAGTGGTATGCCCCGTTAGACCACCCATAGCACAACCAGCCTCCCTGGACGGTATACCCCTGCGAATAGCGCAAGCCTGCGCTGGCCTGGGCCGTCGCCCCCGAGCCCATCACCCCGGCGATTGCCGTGAGGCTCAACACGCCCGAAAGAATCACCGCCCGGCGCAGTGGAGCGCGGCGGCGGGGCGTAGCTGGCCTCTCTGGCGAATGCGACTCCGTCTCATCTGTCACATCTGTCGTGTCGTGTCGGTTAACTGTTGCGAACGTCAAGACCGGTCCCTCCTTTGGCTCCGCTTACAAGCGAAGCCATCGCGGCTGCGCACCGCGATTGTTTCCCCTCCTCGAAGGACAGCGCCTCCAGCGCTCCTCCGCCCAACACCGGCACACCACTCGGCGCACCGGCAATTCCAGCCTTTTCCCGTCGTGCGTCTGGATGGACGCGCAGAACGAGTACATTCGTCTGCAACGCCGAAACGAGCACGAGGGAGAATGTAGCCTACGCTCGCGAGCCGCCGTCTAGATCACAGTGCCAAACTGGTACTTTCGTGCTATATCCAGGCCGATTAGTACCAATTTATCCGCGTGACCCACCGCGATCGCCACTTTTGGCATTCCGCTTGCTAGTGGCTCCCCCCGCCACACGCCCCGCGTCCTGGGGTTGCACCCCTGTGCTATTGACTATGTTGGGCATGTAACACAGGGGATGTCGGGGGATTGCACGTACCGCGCAGTGAAGTGGATGGGTGGCCTGGGCAATGACGCCCACTGGCCGCGGCGCGGCGCCGCGATGCGCGCCGAGCGCCTCACCACCCCAGCCACCGTCGAGTCCAGGGAGGCAGTTGAAGTCGAGGTTACATCGAACCCGCGAGGCGAGCGCGAGCACTCACGCGCTCTGTTCGGCCAGCGTATGCCGGAAGCCCATCGCGTAGAGCGTCGCGTAAGCGCCCTCTCGCTGCAGCAGCTCGCTATGTGAGCCCTGCTCCACGATCCGCCCACCCTCAAGCACCACAATGCGGTCGGCGCCCTTGATCGTCGAGAGCCGGTGCGCGATCACAATCGCCGTGCGTCCGCGCAGCAGCCGGTGCAAGCCCCGCTGCACCAGCATCTCGGTCAGCGTATCGATATTCGCCGTCGCCTCGTCGAGAATCAAGATGCGCGGATCGGCCAGCAGCGCCCGGGCGAACGCGATCAGTTGGCGCTGCCCCACGCTCAGGTTGCGCCCGCGCTCGCGAATCTCCGTCTCGTACCCTTGCGGCATCCGCGCGATCACCTCGTGGACCCCAATGGCGCGGGCCGCCTCCTCCACCTCCGCGTCGCTGGCACCCAGCCGTCCGAAGCGGATATTCTCACGGATCGTCCCCGTGAACAGGAAAGGCTCCTGCAACACCACGCCCACCTGGCTCCGCAGCGAGTGCTGTGTCACCTCGCGCACGTCGTAGCCGTCAACCAGCACCGCGCCACCCTGCACATCATAGAAGCGCGACAGCAGCGACGCGATCGTGCTCTTTCCCGCGCCAGTCGGCCCCACAATGGCAATCGTCTGCCCCGCCGCGATCGTCAGGTTCAGCTCGTGGAGCACCGGCCGCTCGGGATAGTAGCCGAACACCACATCACGAAACTCCACATCCCCGCGGACCGGCGGCAGCGTCACCGCCTCCGCGCTGTCCTGCACATCCACCGGCACGTCGAGGATGTTGAAGATGCGCTCGGCGCCCACCCCCGCACGCTGCAGTTGCGTGTATTGCTGGCTCAAGTCGCGAATCGGGTCGAAGAAGCGGTTGATATACAGCGTGAACGCCACCAGCACGCCGATCTGCAGCGACCCATGCGCCACCAGCGACCCGCCATACACGATCGTCAGCGAGATCGCCACCGCGGCGACCACCTCCACCAGCGGCAAGATCAGCGCGGCGACCCGGCTGGCTTCGAGGTTCGTGTCGCGGTTGTAGGCGTTGAGATCGTCGAACTCCGCGCCGTTGCGGTCCTCGCGCACCATGCTCTGAATCACCCGCATGCCGCTGAGGTTCTCCTGCAGCGTCGCGTTCACCAGCGAGATCGCCGCCCGTGTCCTCCGGAACGACCGCTGCGCGTACCGCTGCCAGAACGCCGCGATCACCACCATCACCGGCAACACCGTAAAGGTCAGCAGCGCCAGGGGCGCGTTCAGCGCGATCATGATGCCGATGATCCCCACCAGCGCCAGCACCGAGCTCAGCATCGAGAGCAACCCAGAGCTCAACATCGACTCCAACACGTCGATATCGCTCTGCAAGCGCGACATCACGCGGCCAATCTGCGTCCGGTCATAGAAGCGCAGCGACAGCTTCTGCAAGTGCACAAACATGTCCGTCGCCAGGTGGTAGAGCATCTGCTCCCCCGCCCAAGACATCGTCCACACCTGCCAGAACTGCGCCTGCCACATCGCGACGTTGACCCCCAGCAGCACCAGCGAGATCACCGTCAGCCCGCCCAAATCACCCGCGCTGATATAGTTATCGATCGCCACACCAATCAGCAGCGGATTAGCAAGGTTCAGCCCCGTGTAGAGCAGCATAAACAGCACGCTGAGGATCGCGCTACCGCGATACGCCGCCAGGTATGGCCCAAAGCGCCGCACCACGGCCCAGCGGATCACCCCCGTCTCGTCCTCGTCGGCGTGGGCCAGGCTGTTCTCGCCCCAGGTGTGCCGCAGCCGGTTGGTCGCGTAAGAGGCAGCTTCGCGCCGCCTGAGGAAGTGTCGAGCGCTCACGAGTGCTGCTCCTTCCCCGCACCAGCCGCGTCCATAGACCCGCCGTCCAGCACGCCCACCGCCCCTTGTCCTCCGCCCTCGCCACCGGGGCCGCCCGCAGCGCCGCCCTGCGCGGCGACCAGCTGTGCCTCGAACTCCTCCTGCTCGCGCAGTTGCAAGTCGTACAGTTGCGCGTATGCGCCCCGCTGTGGCAACAGGCTGGCGTGCGTGCCGCGCTCGACGATCACCCCACCCTCCAGTACCAGAATCTGATCGGCATGCTTAACCGTACGCAGCCGCGAAGCGACGACGAAGGTCGTGCGCCCGCGCATCACCGCCTCCAGCGCCTCCTGAATCAGATACTCGGTCTCCATATCCACGCTCGACGTAGAATCGTCGAGGATCAAGATGCGCGGATCGCTCAGCACCGTGCGGGCGATAGCGACACGCTGCTTCTGGCCGCCCGAGAGCGTCACGCCACGTTCGCCCACCCACGTGTCATAGCCTTCGGGGAGGTTCAGCGCGAAGTCATGCAGCCGCGCCACCTTCGCCGCCGCCACGATCTGTTCCTCGCTAGCGCCGGGCAAGCCAAAGGCGATGTTGTCGCGCAGCGTGGCGTTAAAGAGGAACACGTCCTGCAGCACAAACCCGATCTGCTTGCGCAGCGACATATAGCGCACGTCGCGGATGTCGTGGCCGTCCACAGTGATGCGCCCGCTCGTCACGTCATAGAACCGCGGCAGCAGATTAAGAATCGTGCTCTTGCCGCTGCCCGTGGCTCCCAGCAGCGCCACTACCTCGCCGGGCTTCGCGTCGATCTCGATGTCGCGCAGCACCGCCGGCCCCTCGCCATACGCGAAGCCAACGCCCTCGAAGCGCACGTGCCCTTCGATGCGCCCCAACGTGATGGCGTCGGGCTTATCCGTGATCACCGACTCCGTGTCCAGCACCTCGAAGATGCGTGCCCCGCCGGCAATGCCGCGCAGCAGCCACGTGATCATGAAGCCGAAGACGCGCACCGGCGTGCCCAGCAACAGTGCGTACTGCGTCACCGCGACCACCGCGCCGAGGGATAACGCATGGCCGATCACCGCGGCGCCGCCGACCCAGAGCGTCAACACGGTAACGATGTTCAGCGCCAGCAACATCAACGGCTGATTCCAGGCCGAGAGCCGCAACGCGCTCAGTTGCAGGTCACGCAAGCGGCGGTTCTGCGCGTCGAAGCGCTCAATCTCATAGTCCTCGCGAGCGAACGACAGCACCACGCGGCGCCCGTTCAGGCTTTCCTGCATGATCGTGCTGAGGACGCCCGTCTCCTGTTGCACGCCATCCCACATCGGGCGCATCCTCCGCCCAACCTGCGCCGCCAGCACCACCAATATCGGCACGCACAGCAAAATGATCAGCGCCAGGCGCCAGTCGAGCTTCGCCAGGATCACCGCGACCGCGCCGAACATAATCACAGCCTGAAGCACGCGCAAGAAGCCGAGCGGCAGCGAGTTGCGCACCGCCTCGATGTCTGCGGTCATGCGCGACATCAACTGGCCCGTCTCAGAGTCGTCATGGAACGAAAAGCTGAGCGTCTGCAGGTGACTGTAGAGGCGGTTGCGCAGGTCATACGCGACGAGTTGCGAGACCTTCTGCGAAAGATAGCCCTGCCCATAGGCCGTGACGCCGCGCAGCCCGCTGACCAACAATACCGCACCCGCGGCGAGCAGCAACTCATTCAGGCGACCGTGCTTGACGCCCGTGTCGACAACCCACGCCAGCAGCGCGGGCACTACAAGCGCGAAGCCCGTCGCGAGCAAGAGGCAAACGCTGGCGCCCACAGCCTCGATCCAATGCGGCCCCAGAAGCCGCAGAATGCGGCGTGAGACTCGCCAGTTCGCTCGCCATAATTCCAGTCGATTCAGGCCAGACGAGCCAAGCGCCGGCTGCCCCACTGCTGAAGACGTCACCCTCACCTCGTCCCTTCTCTTCGTCCGTGGCGTATCATCTTCATCATACGTCGTGCAAGTACATCATACAGCAACGAGCGATAAATCTGCGCCCGCCTGCGTCGCCTGCGTCGCCTCACACCGCGATGTCGCGTCGTGCGAGCGCACTGCCAAGCGCACTGCCAATGGCACCACGGCTCATGGTACGCTGTCTATAGCTGCTACAATTCGTGAAGTGACATGCGGTACGTTACTCTTGAGAGCGCCCGTTTGCATGTGCCGCAATGAGACAGTATACAAGAAAGGGTATAACAAACATGGCCGTGACACGTGAGCGTTTTCTGCAGGGAATGTCCTATGACGACTATAAAGCGCAGATGACGCGCAACCAGGAGCGATTCGCCGCCAACGAGCGCAGCGTCACGCTGACTCCGAGCGACCTCGCGCCCTTCAACGCCCTGCCTCGTCCGCTGAACGTACTCGTGCTCGCCGAAGACTGGTGCGGAGACGTCATCGACAACCTGCCGATCCTCGGCGTGATCGCAGCGCAGACCGGCAAGCTGAACCTGCGCATCTTCCTCCGCGACCAGAACCCCGACCTGATCGATCAGTATCTCAATCAGGGCCAGTTCCGCTCGATCCCTGTCTTCGCCTTCTTCGACGACGCGTTCCATGAACTGGGGCACTTCATCGAGCGCCCCCAGAGCGTGACGGAGCGGCGGGCGAGCCAGCGGCGCGACGTCGCGGCGGAGCATCCCGAGTTCGGCGACCCGCAGACGCCCATCGCCCAACTGCCCGAGGAGGTTCGCGCCCCGCTGTTACAAGCCCTCGCCGACCGTCGCGCGCAGTCGCGGCCCGACGATGTCCGCGATGTGGTCCGCGAGTTGAGCGCCATCGTCGCGCGGGCGGCGTAATGTGCGGCGTAACGTGCGGCGCGGCTGCGGCGTAGCGCGCTCGTCGGTCGCGTGCATGCCGTCGCCACCGCAAAGGTGAGGCCTGCGCCAAGCCGACGCAGCCGCCTACCGCATGCGCGCCCACCGGCGCACGAGTACGCACGAGTATAAGCCAGGGGCAAGCGTCAGCGCACGATGATGAGGAAGGGAAGCATGGCGAAACGCTTGGTGAAAGTGACAATCACCTACTGTTCCGAATGTGGCTACGAGCCGCAGACACTGGCGCTCACGGAGACGCTGATGAAGACCTTCGGCCACGAACTCTCCGAGATCGAGCTGATCCCGTGGGAAGAAGGAACCTTCGACGTCGTCGTCGGCGGAGAGTTGATCCACTCGATGGTCCGCGACGGCGGCTTCGGCGATCCAGCCATCGTCATCGCCGCGGTAAAGCGCCACCAGGGCGACGTCTGAGCGGCACGTTGACCCGATCCCGCACCCAGAGAGGCGCATCATGGCACAACTGTTCTACTCGGCGATAACCTCGCTCGACGGCTACGTAGCGGACGAGTCCGGCAACTTCGAGTGGGCCGCTCCCGACGAAGAAGTGCACGCCTACGTCAACGACCTCGAAAGGCCGATCGGCGTCTATCTCTATGGTCGCAAGATGTACGACGTCATGCTCGCCTGGGAAACCATGCCCCTCGACGACCAGCCGCCCGTCGCTCGCGACTTCGCCCAGATCTGGCGCGCCGCGCAGAAGATCGTCTACACCACCACGCTGACCACGGCCCCCAGCGCCAAGACGCGCATCGAGCGTAGCTTCGACCCCGGGGCCATCCGGCGGCTCAAGGCCACGTCAGAGCGCGACCTCAGCGTTGGTGGCACCCACCTCGCCGCCGCTGCGTTCAAGGCTGGCCTGGTCGACGAATGCCGGCTCTTCCTCACCCCCATCATCGTCGGCGGCGGCACGCCCGCCCTTCCCGATCATCTTCGCCTCAACCTCCAACTACTCGATACACGCCGCTTTGGCAATGGCACGGTGTACCTCCGCTACCGTGCCGCCCTCTGAGGGCCCCCTGGTCGTGAGACCCCACCAATGCCGAAACGCGTTCCTACCGCTGCGTACACCCCGACCTCACCGCAGCGGCGTCCGGCGCATGGCCCACCTCCGCGATCGGTCGCCCCTCCGCCATCGCCGACGGCAGCCATCCGTCTCAAGGATTCACCGCCAGCGCCAACCGCCCGCTGCTCACAACGCATCTATGACCTTTGCCCTTTGTGACAGCCGAATATGCGCTCCAGAGCGTATACATAAGTGTGCACAAGAATACGACGCGTCACCCGATGCCATCGCTGGCACGAGTATCGCGAGATAGCACGATAACCCATGTAGCCCGCGGCAACATTCGAGGAAGGAAATCTGATCCGTGTCAGTTGGTCTCGGTTTCTCTGGTGACAGTGTGTCTCCCCCGGAGCGCCGTCCTGCGCTCTCTCGACGCCAGCTATTGGGACTAAGCCTCCCCTGGTTCGCCCTCAACTTCCAGTTTGCCGCGCTCCTACCGATCGTCATCCCCGCGCAGATCCTGCTCTTCGTCGCGCCCGGTGCTCCCGGCAACGCACAACAGGCGCTCTTCCTCGGCGGCATGGCCGCTCTCGGCGCAATCACCGCGCTGGTGCTCCAGCCGACGATCGGCGCCCTCTCCGACCGCACCTACACGCGCCTCGGCAGGCGACGCCCCTTCATCCTTGCCGGCGCCGTTGGCCTGCTAATCGGTCTTTCGCTGTTGGCCGTGACGCAAGTGGTCGCGCTCTACATCACCGGACTCTTCGTCGTCGTCGTCGCCAACACCATCAGCGGAACGGCCTGCCAGGGACTGGTACCCGATTGCGTCCCCGCCCATCAACGCGGCACAGCGTCGGGCTTCGTCGGGCTGATGACGCTGCTCGGCACCGTCGGCAGCCTCGCGGTCGCCTCGGTACTGCTCGGCCAGTCGTCCAACGGCGGCTCCGTCACCAGCGGCATCGCGCATGGCGCGGCGCTCTACTACCTCGTCGCCGCGGGCGTGCTGGTGGTCTTCGCCGCGCTCCCGCTGCTAACCATCAAAGAGAACGCCCTCGCACGCCGCAACGGATGTCGCATCGTCCGCTCCACCGGGCCGTCCTCCACCGCTACCGGCACGCGTCGCGGAACGCTGGCGCGTCTCTGGCTGGCGCCATGGCGGCACGCCAACTTCACCTGGGTCTTCCTCACCCGCGGCTTCGTCATGCTCGGGTTGGCCCTCTTCATGACCTACATCGAGTATTATTTCGCCCGCGTCGCGCATGTCACCAGCTTCGTGCAGGCCACGGCGGTGATCGCCATCCTCTCGCTCATGGGCGCAGTGGCCAGTACCCTCCTCGTCGGCGTCCTCTCCGACCGCATCGGTCGGCGTGCGCCGATCGTCGCCGTGGCCTCCACTTGTATGGCGGCGGCCGCGCTCGTCTTCGTCGTCGCGCCGGGTCAGATTCCGCTCTGGCCCCTCGGCATCATCTTCGGCCTTGGCTACGGAGCCTACATGAGTGTAGACGTGGCGCTGGCCATCGATGCGCTCCCCACGCAGCAAAACGCCGGAAAGGACCTCGGCATCTGGAGCATGGCCTCGACGCTCCCAGCGGTCGTCGCGCCGATCCTCGGCAGCGCCGTGATCCTGGGGGCAAGCAGCATCGGCGAGACCGCCCTCGGCTATCGCGGCGTCTTCGCGCTAGCGACGATCTTCCTCATCCTCGGTGCTGGCCTCGTACTCAAGGTGCGCGAGTCTCGCGGCCACGCCGAACCAGTCGCCACAACGGCATCGCATGTGCTGGAAGATGGCGACAGCAACGTGGCATGATCACCGCGCGGAAACGCCGCACGCCACAGCCACGTAGACAAAACCGGACGCACACGCATGGACAGTGGTTCGACACAGCAAGTCATGCCCTCGCCAGACGAGGCCGCGCAGAACGCCGGAATTCCGACGCGCAGGACGCCGACAAGCCGCCCGCGCTTCCGCATGCACGGTGTGCCGATCCGCTCCTGGAGTGCACCATCACACCCGGCCCGCGCCGTAAATACAGACCCCGTCGTTGGTTTGGCGCGGCGCGCCGCCACCACCGCCTTCATCAACCGCAACTTCGCGCTCCTCTGGTGGGGTCAAGCGATCTCCAGCATCGGCGACTACGCTTGGGATACCGCCCTCGTCCTCTGGATCGCCACCTTCGTCTCCGCCGGGCAGACCTGGTCGCCGCTCGCGGTCGCCGGCGCGATACTGGCCGCGACCATACCCCAAATCGTCATCGGCCCGATCGCTGGCGTCTTCGTCGACCGCTGGGATAAGCGCGGCACCATGATCGTGGTGACGGCGATCCAGACCGTGCTGGCCGCCCTGTTGATTATCCCCGTGGCGGGTCTGCCGATCATCGGCAAGCCGCACCTCTCCGAGGGCTGGCTCCTCGGTGTCACCTACTTCGACATCGTTCTGCTGACCAGCGGCGCGCAATTCTTCCTACCAGCGCAGCTCGCCCTGATCAAGGATATCGTCGCCAAGCCCAAGCAAGACCAGGCCATCGAAATGACGCAGGCGATCCAGGCGCTCGCCGTGGTCATTGGGCCGCCGCTCGCCGCCGGGCTCGTCTTCGGCCTGGGCATCGAGTGGGCGCTGGCGCTCAACGCCCTCACCTTCGGGCTGATCTTCCTGATGACGCGCGCGATCGCCGCCCCGCCGCCCGCCACCAGCCTCGATCCCGGCGAGACGGGCCACTTCTCGCGCGAGTTCAAGTCGGGCGTCGGCTACGTCTGGCGTCACACCGTCTTGCGCACCATCCTCATCGCCGAGATCTTGACGTGGCTCGGCTTCGGAGCGCTGCAAAGCCTCGGCTACTTCTTCATCACCGAAGACCTCCACGCACCGCCAAGCAGCTACGGCCTGTTGGGTGCCATTTTTGGCCTGGGCGCGATCGTCGGCGGCGTCCTGGTGACGGTCTTCGGCAGGCGTATCGGCCTCGTCCGCATCCTGTGGGTGGCACTGGTCACCGCTGGCGTCTTCGTCACCGTGATGTCCCACCTGACCAGCTTCATCCCCGCGCTCGTTGCGGCGTTCCTCTTCGGCGTCGCCGCGACCGCCATCCTCATCTCCGCCGGCCCGCTCTCCATCGACGCCACCGAGAAAGCGTTCGTCGGTCGGGTGACCGCGGTGATCAACCCCGTGGGGCGGCTCGCCGCCTTCGTCTCGATCATCCTCGCCGGCGCGCTCGTCGGCACCGTGCTCAGCGGCTTCCACACCACCATCTTCGGCATCACCTTCGATGGCGTCAACACGGTCTTCACCTTCATGGGGCTGCTTGCGGTCGCCGGCGGGGTCTACGCCCGCTATGCCCTGCGCGACGAGATGGATCTCGGCAAGCACGAATCTGGCGACGATCACGGCGCACACTCGCACGGCGAGCAATCCTCCTCCGCCGCGTAGAGCGAACGCCACCGCCACCTCCACGCGAACCCACTGGTATGCCTCCTGCGAGACGCCCCCATCAGGTCCAGCGCCAGTGAGGATCCTGGCGACGCCCCCCGATCGCTCACGTATGGAGGAGAGCATGCCGCAACACACGACTGGAAGGCTTGATCGCATCGCGCTCGGACTTGGCCTGCTCTATCTGGCTGATCGCGCGGCGAAGTTCGCGCTGCTCACGCGCTACTTCTCCTTGCCCGCGCCCCCCGAACCATCATCGTGGCCCAGCGTCACCATTCTCGAGCCAGTCACAGCAGGCTCCAATGGCCTCCGCGCCAACCTCGAGGCCCGCGCACATCTCGCCTATCCCGCCAACGTGCGGCACGTTCTCATCTGCGACGCGGCGGACATGGCCTCGCGCGCCACCTGCCGCAAGATGGTCGCCGCCCACCCCGAGCTCGACATCCGCACTGTGCTGGTGCAGGGCGAGCCCGGCGCGCCCGCGCCAAAGTTAGTCAAACTGCAAGCAGGGATGCCCCACGCCACCGGCGATGTCCTCTGCCTGATGGATGATGACGTCGCGCCGCGACCCGACGCCCTTCGTCGCCTTGTCGCCTATCTCGGCCAGCCAGGCGTCGGCGCGAGCTATGGCCTCGCCTGCTACACCAACTGGGACAATCTCTGGTCGAGTCTCCTCAGCTCCTACGTCAACGCCTTCACCCTCGAAAACTTCATCGCCTGGGATGCCCTCTGCGGCCCGGTGCGCATCGTCGGCCAGATGGCCTGCTACTGGCGGCGTCCATTCACTGCCGCGGGCGGCTTCGACGGCCTGGAAGGCTACCTTGATGACGACTTTGTGCTGGCTCAGCGACTGAGTGGCGCCCATCTGCGGGCGGTCCAGGCGCCGGTGGTCTACGACGTCGATGACGGCGCGGCCACACGCAAAGAGTACGCTGCGAAATTCCAGCGCTGGATCGTCCTGCCGCGACACACGATGGAGCCATTCCTGACGGCGCGCCAGCGCTACGCCGCATTCTTCGCGACCCCAGCAACCATCTTACTGCCAAGCATCCTCGGCGGCCTGGCGCTGCTGACGCGCCGCACAACGCCCCTCGTCGCGCTGGGGGCGAGTCTGAGCGCATTTGCCGCCGTCCAGCGCACGGTTTACACGCACTTCTTGCACAAACACATGTCGCTACGGCAGACGCTTTCACTACCCTATACAGCGCTGGTGACGCCGATTCACGCGGCACTCAGCCTGCTCGCGGGGAATGAGGTCGTATGGCGCGGGCAGCGGCTCCGCGTCTACAAAGATGGCCAGTTCGAGCGCGTGGCGTGACCGTGGCCTGATCCCAGAGCGGCCCTCGGACTCGGCAGTCAGGCCCGGCGTCGGCGTGTCCAGTACCACGACGCCGTAGATCGCCGCTCAACCTCCGGCGCGGAGAAGCGCGCACTGCGGGAGGCTCTCCGCGCCACGAGGTCACAGAGCTACAGCGTGCCGTTGTTGACGAGCAGGAATCCGATCACCGCCAGCACGACGAGGATCAAGAGGATCGCCGCGACATAGCCGCCCGCGCTCGATCCTGAGTTGTCAGTTGTCGTCTGGGCGCTGGAGCCGCTGCCACTTGGCGATCCTCCGGCGGGCGCGGGAGCAGAGCCGCTCGGCGCGGCGACCGGCGCGGCGGGTGCCCCAGTCAATGCATTCAGCAGCTTGACGCCGTCGGGGCTACCCCAGCCGGTGCAGGCGTCCCACCCTGCCTTGGCGGCGTAGCCGCCGATGCTGCCGGTAGGGTCGTTGTTGCCCGACGTCACGTCGCGGAAAACCCCGGCTTTGCCGATGGTGCTGTAGAGCAGCGGGGTGATGTAGCCGACGGGCTTGCCAAGCTGCTGGTTGATGCGGGCGAGGAGCCCGGCGTAGAGCGGCGCGACGGCGCTGGTGCCGCCAACACCCTGCACCTCTTGGCCGTCCGCGAGGATGGTGTAGCCGCTGTTCTCGTCGGCGTTGCCGGCAACGTCGGGGACGCCGCGCCCAGTCGGGTTGCCGGGATTGATCGAGGCGGGCACGATGCCCTTCTGCCAGTCGGGCAGCGCGTTCATGGAGGCGATGCCGCCGCCACTGGCGCCGCCGCCGGCGTTCTCGATAGGGCCGTTGTTCCAGACGGTCTCGCCCTGGAGGGTACCGCCCGAGACCTGGAGACTGGTGCCGCCACACGCGAGGACATAGGGGCTGGCAGCCGGGAAGTCTACATGAGCACGACCGTCGTCGAGCTGGTCGCGCGAGCCGTCGTCGCCGGAGGCGCAGCAGATGGTGACCCCGAGCAGCGCGGCGGACTGAAAGACCTGATTGACGGCCTCGATGGCCTGAGCGGTCCAGATGTCTTGCCCCTCGGTGTAGCCCCAACTAATCGAGAGGACCGAGGGCTTGTTCTGAGTGTCGTGGACGGCAGTGTTGATGACGTCGACCCAGCCCTGCTCAGTGAAGGGGGCGAAGTAGACCACTATCTTGGCGTCCGGTGCGATGCCCGCGGCCACTTCGATATCCAGCAGCACCTCGCCATCGGCGTCGGTGTCTTTGCCGGGCTGATTGGGCGTGTCGTCTACCGAGACGGCGGTGACGCTCGGCGCGGGCAGGTTGAGTTGCTTAAAGTACGTCTGGATGTCGCTCTGCGAAAAGCCGCCGCCGAACTCGATGATGCCAATGGTCTGGCCTTTGCCGGTGAGGCCGCTGGGGAAGTTGTAGAGTTGGGCAACCTGCGGCGACGTGAAGCTCTGCGCGGCGGCCTTGAGGGCGACGCCGCCGGCGTTGACGGGGCGGCGTGGGCTATTAGGGTGGACGATGTGGGGGCGCGCTTGCAGGCGATTGTCGAGGCCGAAGATCCCCGTGATGATGCCGTCGATATCGGCCGGGACCTGGACGGGGCCGACGCGCCCGCGATAGTTGCCCTGCGGCGAAGAGTAGTTGACAAGCTGGACTTTGAAGGCGTTCTCATACGCCTGGACGGTGCCGGAGAGGATGATCTCGCGCTGGGCGAGGTCGGTGCTGACGACAGAGATGCCGAACTCTTGGACGAATTGGGTGACCTTGGCGACGTCGGCAGGAGCGGCGCCGTAGGCGGCGATGAACTCGTCCTCGGTCATGTAGGTGCGCTGGCTTGGGGGTTGGGTGCCGAGGGCGGTAGCCTGCGCGGCCTTCTGTTCCATGCTGCCGACCGCGCGCAGACGGATGGTAATCTGGAATACCTCGTTGGGGTCGGCAGGGCCGATCTCTTGGGCTCCGGGGACCGGCTGGCGCTCGCTCCCGGCGACAGTGATATACGCGCGATGCTCGTCTGGCATATGCGATGGTGCTCACTTTCTTCTGCGACGATCGCCCTTGAGACCTACCGCGAGCCGCGGCCTCGCCTACGCGCGGATGGGCGTGCTGATAGCCATGCCATTCTACTGGGGTTTCTCAGTCTGTCAAGCGGCTAGCGTAAACGCGAAGAGCCACCTATACGGAGGCTTGCCGCACCCCTTCGTACCCCAACCTGCGTACAGTGCTTGTTCGCGTGCCCATCAAGCGAATCCAGCGTACGGCTACTCTTGCGACGCGCGATCAGCGCCAGTCGTCGATGAGGTAGACGCCGGACCGATTGTAGCCGGGCTCGTTGTGTCGCTGCATGATGATCTCCTGCATCTGCGTGCGAAAGCCGCGCGCCAGCATCTGGCGATAGGCTTCGTGGCGCGCCGTGTTCATGCCAGCTGAAAGCACCTGCAATCCCCTGGTGGCGGCGAATGCTTCGCAGGCGTCGAGCAGCGCGTCGAAGTCTCCCGCCACGCCCGGCCCTGGCCGCGCCGCGCCAAACTTGATGTAGCAGATGCCGCTGCCAGCCTCGCTCCCCGCGCCACAATGGCACACCGCAAATCCGGCAAGCCGCGAGTCGTCGTTCGCGTCCCACAGCAGCACGGTGTCGCCGAGACCTTGCGCCAGCAGCGCCTCAATCTCAATCTGCACGTCGAGGCCATCGTAGATGCTCGAGGTGAGGTCGCGGCATGCGGCGAGGATAGCGGCGCGTCGCTCGTCGGCGAGTTCCGAGAAGCCTGACCAGTGCGGCGCAGCGTGCTCGCGAGCCCCACTCAGCCGAGCCGCGCTCTCCGGCGAAACGGGCCGCGACATGACGGCGGTGAGAAAGCGCGGCCAGAAGCCAAATTTCTGGTAAAGGCCGTGATGCTTGGCGCTGGTGGGAAACGTGCAGAGGCCGGCGAAGGTGCTGCCCCAGGCATCGAAGCAAGCCATAACCGGCTCCAAGAGTCTGCCGCCAATGCCGCGATCCCACAGCCGCGGATCGACGACCAGCGGGCCGAAGTAGCCAACCGTGCCCCAGCGCGTGGCGATGCTGGCGCCGACGATCTCGCCGTCGACCGCCGCCCCAAAGGCCGACGCAGGGTCTGCCCGCCAGCGTGTGCGGATGCACTCCGCGTCGCCCATAAACGCGAGCGGATCGGGCAAGCCGAGAAAGCTGCCGAAGGCGAGGCGCATCACGCGATCCGCGCGCTCCACCTCCGTCTCGCCAAGCGGCGCGATCACCACGTTCGCGGCATCATGCGGTGTCCGTGTCGATCCCATGACGGATACTCCATAGAGTTGCCCGACTTGCCCGCGAGCACTGGATCGAAACCCAGGCCAACGCGAGCCAGCGTCTGGCGGGCAATTAGAGCGTACCAAGCCCCTGGATGCTGCCAGAGCGTTCCAGCGTGCTCACGCGGTCGGAGAAGTGGCACGCGGAGAGGTGCCCGCTGCCAGTCTTGTCCTCCAGCGGCGGCTCGACCTGGCGGCAGATATCTTGTGCCAGCGGGCAGCGCGTATGGAAGCGGCAGCCCGAAGGGATATTAATCGCGCTCGGCGGATCGCCTTGCAGGATGATGCGCTTGCGCTGCTGCTCTACGCGCGGATTGGGGAGCGGCACCGCCGAGAGCAGCGCGGCGGAATACGGATGGAGTGGCTCGGTATAAAGTTCGCTGCGATCCGCGATCTCGACGATCTTGCCGAGGTACATCACGGCGATGCGCGGGGCGACATGGCGGACGACGCTGAGATCGTGAGAGACGAAGAGATAGGTGAGCCCCATCTGCTGCTGCAACGAACGCATCAGATTGAGGATCTGCGCACGGATCGAGACGTCGAGAGCGCTCACCGGCTCGTCGGCGACGATGAATTGCGGCTCGATGCTGATCGCGCGGGCGATGGCGATACGCTGCCGCTGCCCTCCGCTGAATTCGTGGGGGTAGCGGTCGATGAACCGGCGATTGAGACCGACTTTGTCGAGCAACTCTTCAGTGCGCGTTCGTATCTCGTCGCTTGTGCCCATACGGTGGATGTGCATCGGCTCAGCGATCAGGCTGCCAAGGGTGAATCGCGGGTTGAGTGAGGCGAACGGATCCTGAAAGATCATCTGCACCTGTCGCCTGATGCCGCGCAGTTCGGAACCCTTCGCGAGTGTGAGGTCGTTCTTGTCGAGGAAGATATGGCCGCCGGTTGGGGCATAGAGGCGCACGATGCAGCGCCCGATCGTCGACTTGCCAGATCCGCTCTCGCCAACCAGACCCAGGGTCGAGCCGCGCGGAATCGAGAACGAAACGCCATCCACCGCGCGCACGGCGCCGACCTGACGACGGATGAAGAGTCCCTCGGTGATCGGGAAGTGCATCTTCAGGTCTTCAACCCGCACCAGCGCCTCGTTGGCAGACGCGGCATCGTAGGTGGCGGTTGCTGCCATCGTGTTTCTCCTCGATCTCATCGAGCCGGCGAACGGTGCTAGCTATTGCGCAGGTCGGTGAGTCCGCTACGTTGGGGCAGCGGAATGAAGCCGCGGGCGGCGGCGCGTTGTTGTTCGCCGGGGTCGGTCACGTCGACCCAGCAGGCGGCTCGGTGGTTCGGGCCAACCGACGCGTAGGGTGGGTACGTCTTGCACTTAGGCAGCACAAACGGGCAACGCGGCTGAAACGGGCACCCCTCAATCGGATGCAATTGATCGGGCGGCGATCCGGGAATGGTCGGCAGATCTCCAGTCGTGTCGTCGTCAAGATGCGGAACGGAAGCCAGCAGCCCAAGCGTGTAGGGGTGGCGCGGGTTAGCGAAAAGCTCGTTGGTCGGCGCCTCCTCGGCAATCTTGCCGGCGTACATCACCATGATGCGGTCAGTGACGCCCGCCACCACGCCGAGATCGTGCGTGATCAAGATCACCGCGGTGTTCAGGTCTCTGCGTAGGCGCATGATCAGTTCGAGAATCTGCGCCTGCACGGTCACGTCGAGCGCGGTAGTCGGCTCGTCGGCGATGAGCAGCTTGGGATTGGCGGCGATCGCCAGCGCAATCATCACGCGCTGACGCATGCCCCCGCTGAACTGGTGCGGATATCCGTGCAGGCGCCGTGCGGCATCAGGGATGCCGACTGCCTCCAAAAGGCTCTGCGCGCGACTCGTCGCCTCAGCCCGGCTGAGATGCAGGTGCAGTTGCAGGGGCTCGACCAACTGCTTCTCGATGGTCAGCACCGGGTTGAGGCTCGTCAACGGGTCCTGGAAGATCATGGCGATGTCGCCGCCGCGAATCTTGCGCAACTCAGACTCGCTCAGCTCCAGCAGATCGCGATCCTCGAAGGTGATCGTCCCGTCGATAATCTCGGCGGGCGGGGTCGGCAACAAGCGCAAAATCGAGAGCGAGGTGACGCTCTTGCCGGAGCCGCTTTCGCCGACGATGCCGAGCGACTCGCCTTCGTCCACGTGGAAGCTGACGCCGTCTACGGCGTGGACGTGGCCGGCGCGCGTCTTAAAGTAGACTTTCAGGCCATCGACCTCAAGGAGCTTGCCCACCAGACGCCCTCCCTCAGACTCCAGCAACATCGCGCGCAGAGCGCGGAGATAGACGTCAGCGCTCCGTCATATACGGGTCGAGCGCGTCGCGCAGACCGTCTCCCATCAGGTTGAAGCAGAGGACGGTGACGAGGATCGCAATCCCAGGCGCCCAGACGAGCACCGGATTGTCCAGGAAGAAACTCTGTGCGCGGTAGAGCATAGTGCCCCAGCTCGAAGTTGGCTGTTGCAAGCCGAAATTAAAGAAGCTGAGGGTCGATTCGGTGATGATATTGTTGCCGATCAACAGCGTGGCGTTGACGATGATCGGGCCGGCGGCGTTCGGCAAGATATGGCGGACCATCAGGCGAAGGTTCCCGGCGCCAAGCGTGCGCGCAGCGAGCAGGAATTCGCGCTCCCTGAGCGAGAGCACTTCGCCGCGGACGATGCGCGCGGTAATCGGCCACGAGAATAAGGCGATCAAGAGCACGATACTGGGGATCGTCCCGTTGGCGAAGGTAGCCGCCAGCACAAAGATGATCAGGTAAAGCGGAACAGAGAGAAAGGCATCGGTGCTGCGCATCATCACGCTGTCGAGCCAGCCGCCGTAGAAACCGGCGAGGGCCCCAACGGTGATGCCGATGGTCAACGTGACGAACATCGACACAATGCCAATCGCCAGTGAGACGCGGCCACCATAGAGCAGGCGCGTAAACTCGTCACGCCCAACGTCGTCGGTGCCAAGCAAGTGGATCGAGTTGGGGCCAAGCATAAAACTGTTCACGTCCGGCTTGTCAGGATTATAGTGCGTGATCAGCGGCGCGAAAATGCAGGCAAGAAAGATGATCGTCAGCACGACGAAGCCGACGAGGGCGATGCGGTTGCGGACAAAACGATCGAGTATCAGGCGGAACTGACTGCGCCGCTTGCGCAGGAGCAGCGGGGCAACGTCGGGCGGCATGCCAGGACCGACGAACTGATCCGTCCGCAAGACATCCATCACGAAGCCTCGTTTCTCTCTGCCGGTGGGCGCGCTACGACAGGCGGATCCGTGGGTCGACCACCGAATAGAGCACGTCTGCGAGGAGGTTGAACAGCAGGACGCTAGTAGTGGTGATCAACAGAAGCGCCATCAGCACGGGGTAGTCTCGCACCTGGAGCGACGAGATAAAGAATTTACCGACTCCCGGCCATGCGAAAACCGTCTCGGTGATCGCCGCACCGCCGGCGAAGGCGCCGAAGTCAATGGCGATCTGCGTCAGCAGCGGTATGAGGGCGTTGCGCAGCGCGTGGCCAAAGAAGACACTCGCGCCGCCCAGCCCCTTAGCGCGAGCGGTACGCACGTAATCTTGCTTCACCACATCGAGCATGCTCGACCGCAAATAGCGGCTCCAGCCAGCAATAAAAAGCAGCGAGAGGACGATGGTGGGTAAGATGAGATGCACCAGACGATCTTCGAAGTTGCCCAGTGGCCCAAAGTTGGCATTTGGCGTGGCGATGCCGATAGTTGGCAAGGCATGCAGAGTGTCGCCGAACACATGCTGCAGAATCAGCCCGAAGAAGAAGATCGGCATGGAGATACCGAAGTAGGCGAGGATGGTGACCGAATAGTCGGTGATGGAATACTGGCGCACGGCGGCGAGCACGCCGAGCGGGATGGCGATGACTAATGCGAAGAAGAATGCGGAGAGGAAGAGTTCAAGGGTGTTGGGGAAGAGTGCGCCAATCTCTTTCATAACCGGCTGACCGTCGGCGATTGAGAAACCGAAGTTGCCCTGCACCACCTGACTCATGTAGTTGAAATATTGAATGTAGAGGGGCTTGTCGAGGCCATATTCCTTAATCAAATGAGCGCGCGCTTCGGGCGGCGTGCGCGGCGAGAAGAAGACCTTCTCTGGCCCACCGGGGAGCAGATGGATTAGCACGAAGAAGACGACGGACATCACGACGAGCATCACGACAACCTGGATGAGACGGCGGAAGAGGTAGCGTCTCATGCGGGATGCTCCTTCCAACGGACTGCGCGGCGAGCAAGTCGCGGGTGGCGCACGGATGGTGCCGCGTAGTGCACTGACGGGCAGTGATCAGGTTGGAGGAAGCCAGCGACGGTGGCGGCGTCCCCAGGGTCATGTGCGGCGAGCCGCGGAAACAGGGTGCGGGCAGTGGGCACCGCATGGCGCCACCGCCCGGCACTCCCCAAGTGTCACGCGGGAGATGCCAGGTGGTATCCCCCGCGCGCCCGAGCTACTTGCTCAGATACCAATCCCACACGTTCCAGGTCTCCGAAGGACCGACGGGCGAGGGGGCGTAGTTCTGAAGGTTGGTGACCGAGACGGCGATGTTCGGGTACGCATAGTAGTACATCGCCGGCAAGTCGTTGATGATGTCCTTGTAGATCGCGTGGAAGGCCGTGGTGCGGGTAGCGATATCAGCATTCGTCTGCTCAGTCTTGATGTTGGCGTCAACATCGGGGTTGCAGTAATGGCTGATATTGAAGCCGCCCGGCTGATCGGTGAACTGGTTGCAGGCCCACTGCACGTGGTTGTCTGGGTCGTAGGTCAGCGAGTTGGCGAATTCGGCGATGTCGTACGCCGAGTAGTCGTACAGTTGTGTGCCGAAGAAGGCATCGGCGGGATTGTTGACGATGTCGATCTTCATGCCGATATTCGTCTTCAGCGCGTCCTGCACGATCAACTGCGTCTGCTCGCGGTACGCCTTACCGGCGGTGGTGCTGTAGCGCAGTTCGAGAGTCTTGCCACCCTTGTGACGGTAGCTGTCGGAGCCCATCTTCCAGCCGTCGGCGTCCAGCGCGGCAGCCGCCGAAGTTGGGTCGTATGTGTAGCAGGTGGCGGTGGCGTCGTGGGCGAAGGTGCCCGTGCCGTCATCGCAGTCCTTCACCGCAATGCCCTGCCAGATCTTGTTGATGATGTCGCTGACGTTGATGCTCTGGCTGATGGCTTTGCGCACCACGGGATCGGCGAGGATCGGGTTGGTCTCGTTGAAGTAGATCCCTTCGTACGAGCCCGGCGACTTGTCGAGCACGACGTGGTAGCCTGGGATGTTCTTGTAGTCGGTGAGCTTGTTGATGTCCAGGAACCACGACGTCTGGATCTCGCCGCTCTTCAGGGCGGTGAGGATAGTATCCTGGCTGGTGATAATGCGGAAGGTCATGCCGTCGAGGTACGGCTTGCCGCTCTGATAGTAGTTCGGATTGCGCTTCAGGGTGATGTGATCGGCCTTGGCGCGCTCACTGATCGTGAAGGGGCCGCTCACGACGGTCGGCTGGAAGGCTTCGGTAGACTTGAGGACGTCAGCGGCGGCCATCGAGCCGAAGACCTTCTGCGGCAGCGGGGAGAAGATCAGCGGGTCGGTCAGCGAGAGTTCGAGGAAGGTGATGTCAGGCTTGCTGAGCTGAACCGTGACCGTGTTGCCGCTGTTCGAGACGCTGGTGATCTCGCCAGCGTTGAAGGTGGACTTCCCGCCGAAGTTCGGATCTTTGAGCAAGTTCAGCGTGAAAACGACGTCATTGACGGTCAGCGGCGACCCATCGGACCACTTCAGGCCATCGCGGAGAGTGAACTTGTAGGTCATCAGGTCAGACGAGATGCCGCCGTTAGAAGGCGTGGGAACATCTGTCGCCAAGCCCGCGTGGATGATGCCGGTGTTGTCACCGTAGAAGAGTGGCGCCCAGATGGCGGCGTCCACCATGTCGGCGTAGGTCTCTACCGACCCCTCGGGGAGCAGGCTATCCGGCTCTTCGAAGAGGCCGTCCGTAATCGTGCCGCCACGCACGGGTCCACTGTTGTTCCCGCTAGTGCTGGCGGACGGTCCACACGCCGAGAGGATCATGGCCGCGAGCAGGAATACCCCTGCGCCCGTTGTCCAGAGTCTCGCTTTGCTGCGCATGCCTGGGTTACCTCCTAAGAACTCAGAGTACCCCCACGGTGGGTACGGCACGCACCGTGGGCACACGACCGCCCGCCTTCGCACGGATTGTGTAGTGATTGTCGGGTACTACGCCGTGCCGACGCCGATTCTCACGCGCTACACCTGCCAGTGACGAATCAGGTGAGGGGAGTATACACTGACAGCAAACGGTTGTGTACCAGGAAAGTCGTGATCCCGAGAAAACCGGGAACGTCAAGCCCGTCACCCTGCCCAAGCACCGGGTGCACCAATAGCCTCCGGCTCGGTGTCACGGCGTTGTACAGCGCCTGATCCTCGCAGCGACCGCCCCAATGGACGCGCCCATGCGTGACGCATCCCCGTCGCACCGCGCCAGCTCGTCAGGGCGCTTGACGTGACTCCCCTCGCTTTCACGACGCGGCGAGGGCGGTGCATTTACAGCGCGGCTAGACGGCGCGTTCCAGCGGCTCGGCAAGCGAGGCATAATTGGCACGGAGCCACTGACCGGTGAAGCTGGCTTCAACCTCGGCGACCGCTTCGGGTGTGCCCTCCGCGAGGATCTGCCCGCCCGCGGCGCCACCCTCCGGCCCGAGATCGATCAGCCAGTCCGCGGAGTTGATCACGTCGAGGTTGTGCTCGACCACCACCACGGTATTGCCGGCGTCCACCAGGCGGTGCAGCACGTCCAGCAGGCGCCGGATATCGGCGAAGTGGAGTCCGGTGGTAGGCTCGTCCAGGATATAAAGGGTACGACCCGTCGCGAGGTGGCTCAGTTCCTTCGCAAGCTTGATGCGCTGCGCCTCGCCGCCCGAAAAGGTCAGCGCGCTCTGCCCAAGCTTGACGTACTCGAGACCCACATCGTCCAGCGTCCGCAACATCCGCTCGGCGGTGGGCAGGTTGGCGAAAAACTCCAACGCCTGCCGCACGTCCATATCCAGCACATCGGCGATGGTCTTACCCTTATAGGTGATCGCCAGGGTTTCGGCGTTGAAGCGCAGACCCTTACACTCGCGACAGGTGACCCAGACATCGGCGAGGAAGTGCATCTCGATTTTGCGCTGACCATGGCCCATGCAAGCTTCGCAGCGTCCACCTTTGACATTGAAGCTGAAGCGGTCGGACTTGTAACCGCGTGCGCGGGCCTCCTGCGTTGCCGCGAACACCCCACGGATCTCGTCAAAGAGCTTGGTGTACGTGGCGGGATTGGAGCGCGGCGTGCGCCCAATGGGGTCCTGCGTTACGTTGACGATCTTATCAAGCTGGTCGAGGCCGTCCAGGAAGTCGTACGGCCCCGGCGTCTCCTGAGATTTGTTCAGGGCGCGGGCCAGCGCGGGCTGCAGCGTCTTGGCGATCAGGCTGCTCTTGCCGCTGCCGCTGACGCCGGTGATGCACGTAAAGCGCCCAATGGGGATGCGTGCCGTGACATTCTTCAGATTGTTCAGCCGCGCGCCCGAAAGCGTCAGCCAGCGGCCGTCGGGCGCGCGCCGCGTGAGGTGCGCCGGCGCGACGCTCCGCGCCCCGCTGAGATATTGGCCCGTCAGCGAGTGCGCGTCGGCGGCCACTGCCCGGGGAGTTCCCGCGGAGACAATTTCGCCGCCGAGCACGCCGGCGCCGGGACCGAGATCGATCAGCCAGTCTGCGCTTTGCATCATCTCGGCGTCGTGCTCCACCACGAGCACCGTATTGCCCATATCGCGCAGCCGCAGCAGCGTCTCGATCAGCGCGCGGTTATCGCGGGGATGCAGCCCGATCGACGGTTCATCGAGGATGTAGAGCACGCCGACGAGGCCGCAGCCAAGCTGGCTCGCCAGACGGATGCGCTGCCCCTCGCCGCCAGAAAGCGTTGGCGCGGGCCTGTCGAGCGTCAGGTAGTGGAGACCGACGTTGAGCATGAAGCGCAGTCGGTCGCGGATCTCTTTGAGCACCTCCCCGGCGATCTCGAACTGTTCGCCGGTCAGTGCCGAAGCGTCGGCGTCATCTGTGGCGGAGGCGTCGCCGAACCCGCCATAGAGCCGCTCGACCCAGGCATATGCTTCGGCGATCGACATTCGGCTGACCACCGGCAGTTTCGCGTCCCCGACGGTGACGGCGATCGCCTCGGAGCGCAGCCGCGCACCCCCGCACGTCGGGCACGGCTGTTCGCTCATGAAGCTTGCGTACCAGCGCCGCGTCTGGTCGGAGCCCGTCTGGTGAAAGAGGCGATCGATGTGGTGGACGATGCCTTTGACCGTGCGAACGCTCTCAGAGGAATAGCTGCCCTCGCTCCACTCGCCATTGTAGGTGAAGCGCACCTTCTCGTCGCCGGACCCATAGAGCAGCACATCGCGGAAGCTTTGTGGCAAGTCTTGCCAGGGAACGTCGAGTCCGACACCGTAGTGGTCGGCAATCGCCCGGACCTGCCGCACCGTCCAGCTATCCTTCTTTTTGCCCAGATCGCCATACCACCGAAGTGCGCCCTCCTTCAGCGAGAGCCGCGGGTCGGCGACGATCAGCGCGGGATCGACGGTCATCTTGGTGCCGAGGCCGTGGCAATCGGGGCACATACCCAGCGGCGAGTTGAAGCTGAACAACTGCGGCGAAAGCTCGGGAAAGCTGATCTCGCAGTAGGGGCAGGCCAGGTGCTCGCTCAACAGCAGCTCGCGGCCATCCTCCAAGAGGGCGAGCAGCAGCCCACCCGCGGCGCGCAGCGTCGTCTCCACCGAGTCGGTAAGGCGCGCGGCGAAACTGGCGGCGGTTTCGGTATCGGCGGCATCGGGGACGAGCAGCCGGTCGATCACCAACTCGACGTTGTGCGGCTTCTTCTTGTTGAGCGAGGCGCCCGCGGTCAACTCGACGATCTCGCCATCGATGCGCGCGCGCACGAAGCCATCTCGCCGCGCCTGCTCCAGCACCTCAGCATGCGTGCCCTTGCGGCGGCGAACGACCGGCGCGAGAATCTGCAGCCGCGTGCCCGCCGGCAGCGCCGCAAGCTGCTCGACGATGCGCTGGGCGCTTTGCGCCTCGACCACACGTCCGCAGCTCGGGCAATGCGGAATGCCAACGCGGGCGAAAAGCACTCGCAGGTAATCCATGACCTCGGTGACGGTGCCGACGGTCGAACGCGGATTCTTGCTTACCGTCTTCTGTTCGATGGAAATGGCGGGCGAGAGGCCGCCGATGAAGTCCACCCGTGGCTTCTCCATCTGGCCCAAGAACTGGCGAGCGTAGGACGAAAGCGACTCGACGTAGCGGCGTTGGCCCTCGGCGTAGATCGTGTCAAAAGCCAGCGACGACTTACCGCTACCGCTGACGCCGGTGAGGACGACCAGCTTGTGGCGCGGGATGGCGACATCCACATTCTTGAGGTTGTGCTGCCGAGCGCCGCGGACGACAATGGTGTCGGGTTCCATACGCTTCTGGGTCCTCACTACTTCGTTTGCCAGCCTGAGCACGACCAGCGGACGCGATACCTCGCGTCGCTATACCCTGCGAATGCCGCGAGTCGTCTGCACGCGGCAAGCCCGCTCGGAGGCGAGATGTGGTGGCGCATCGATCATGTAGACGAGTGCGGCTTGTCGAGTGCCACGCAGAGAGCGTAGCTCTGGATACCTGACACCTCTTGACAGGTACCGGAGATATTTTCTAAAACTGGGACCAATGGGTTGACACTCGCCGAGCGCACACGCAAGTCGGCGTCGTGCCCTCAGCTCACCGCTTGCCGCACAAGCGCGCTGATCCGTGCCTCCTCGGCGGCGGTCAATTCCTTCAGCGCGTAGGCGACGGGCCACAGCGCGCCTTCGTCGAGGTGCGCCGCATCGTTGAATGCGAACGTCGCGTATCTCATCTTGAACTTGCTTGCGGGTTGGAAGTAGCAGACGATCTTGCCGTCCTTGGCATACGCAGGCATCCCGTACCAGAGCTTTGGCGAGAGGGTTGGCGCGTGAGTTGTGATGATCGCATGGAGCCGCTCGCAGAGGGCGCGATCCGGTGCCGCCATCTCGCCGATCTTCTCAAGCACGGCGCTTGCCCCATCCGCCTCGCCTGCCTTCAGTTCTTTGGCGCGTTGCCGCATCGCGCCTCGTTCCTCGTCCGTAAACCTGTTGGATGCCTTGCCGGTCACGGTGGTGCTCTTCGCGGGCTTCTTCGCTGCCTTCTTGTCGTCTGCTTGCATGTGGGCCTCTCCTCTGCGACATCCGGCATATAAGTGCGTCGGGAAGTAAAAGGAGCAACGGCGCTCCTTCATTCAGACCATTTCTCGCTCTGCGCGTTCCATCTGGCAGCCTGCCACGAAACGCAGAGGCTTTCAAGCCAGTTCCGAGCGGTTCAAAGCTGTCCGAGATACTTAGAGGTTCATGCGGAGGCGTAACTATGGGCACATAAGCGGGTGACGAGCCGACCACGTGGATAGCCCGCTGCCTCTCCTATGCACACACGACAACAGAATGCCTGAAAACGCCTACTCCGCTCGAAAAAGGCACATCTTGCACTTCGTGTGCCTTGCTAGTTGCGGGCGCCGGAAACGCCATGTTCACGTCGAGCGTCGCGGCATTCTGCCGATCATGGCGCGCCGTTTCCCCTGCCCACGGGTGGCAAGTGGACTTGCGTTGCGCTAATGCGGTGTTGTAGAGCGTCCAGCAGTGAAACAAGACGCTCGCCAACGCTACGTGTAAGTCTCGCGACGGCCCTCTGGTTGCATGTGTAATCAGTCTGCCGAAAAAACGAGCGGCGCAACAAGCGCATAGGACACTCTTCGCAGGTCTGTGATGCGACACTCATTTGCGGACACTAACTCACATGCAATAGCTGCCTATCCGCTAGCAAATCATCGATGAACTGTTGCGATAGTCGTGCGAAGAGGTGGATCGATGCGTGCGGATCGGTTGCTCTCGATGCTGCTGCTGTTGCAGACCCACCGCCGCATGACCGCGCAAGAGTTAGCGGCACGCCTCGAAGTCTCAGAGCGGACGATTTATCGCGACATGGATGCGCTGGGCGCGGCGGGCGTGCCGGTCTACACCGAGCGTGGCCCCGGCGGCGGATGCATGCTGATCGACGGCTTTCGCACCAATCTCACCGGTATGACCGAGAGCGAAGTGCGCACGCTGCTGCTCGCCGGCGCGCCATCGCTGGCAAGCGACCTGGGGCTGGCGGAGTCGCTCGAGGTGGCGCTGCTGAAGTTGCTGGCGGCGCTGCCACCGCGCTTCCGGTCGCATATCGAGCGAGCGCGTCAACGTATCCACATCGACGCCTCCGGCTGGTCACGCTACGAGGAGCCAGTACCGCACCTGGGAACAATCCAGGAGGCAGTGCTGCTCGATAAGCGCCTTCAGCTGACCTATCAGAAGGCCAACGGCGAGGTCAGTCAGCGCGTCATCGATCCGCTCGGACTTGGTGGCGAAGGCGACGATCTGGTATCTGGTGGCGGCTTCCAACGGCGACATGCGTGTCTTCCGCGTCTCGCGCGTACTCGCGGTAGAGGCGTTGGAGGAGCCGTGCCTGCGTCCAGAGGGGTTCGAGCTCGGCGCGTACTGGGCGCGGTGGGAGAAGGAGTTCGCCGCGTCGTGGCAGACCTACGAGGTCCGGGTGCGCGTGGACTCTGAGCACGTGCCCTCACTGCCCATGATCTTTGGCGACTGGGTACGTGCGCTGGTTGAGCGAGCCGCGCCAGACGCGGACGGCAGCCTGACGTTGCCACTGACCTTCGATTCGGCAGAGCATGCGCGCTCGCGGATGCTTGAACTGGGCACCGCGGTTGAGGTGATCGACCCACCCGAATTACGCGAAGCCGTGGCGGAGTATGCACGGCGTATCGCCGCATTCTACGCGGAGCGCACACCGACGGTCACGGCAGGGCGATGATCTGGGCGGAGGGCTGGCCGTCTTCGATGCTGAGGATGGCGATCGTGCAACGCGGCTGCCTGCGACGCTCAGTGGCGCTACCCGGATTGAGCAGCAGCAGCCCGTCGGCCTCCTCGACGTAGGGGACGTGGCTGTGGCCGAAGACCACGACGCGGGCAGCGGGGAATTCACGGCGGGCGTTGCGGACGTGGTGGGCGCGGTCGCCAAGGTTGTGGATCAGGCCGATGGCGACGCCTTCGACGACGATCTCGCGCTTGAGCGGCAGCGCGGCGACGACCTCCGCCTGCTCGACATTACCCTGGACGGCCTCGACGGGGGCGTAGGCGGAGAGCTGGCCCAGCACGGCGAGGGAAGAGAGGTCGCCAGCGTGGAGGATCAACTCAACATCTTCGAAGTGGCGAAGGGCGGCATCGGGGATGCGTGGGGCGCTGGACGGCACGTGCGTGTCCGAGATGACGCCGATGAGGTATCTGCTGCTCATCACTGCGCCTCAAAAACGACCAAGCGCAATGGCCTCGCGGTGTGCATTGCCGCAAAGATCCCGATAAGCACGACCATCGCGATCATGTCGTCCACACCGCCGGTGCCTGGCTGCTGCTCGCGGACGTGCTCACCAAGGGTAAGGCTGTACACCCAATCGCGACGCGTCGTCGTGGCAGCGAGTATGCAGCCGGTGGCGCCAAGCGCAGCGGCGAGGATACCACTGACGAGTTGGGGCCGACTGAGGAACGTGCTCAAGGTGCACCTCCCGCAACGCGCCACGCAGGACGCTCATTTGATCCAGTCGGGCATGGCGTCGTGTCCCATGCCGAAGTGATGGGCGAGTTCGTGAAGGACCGTGGCGCGCACCTGATGGCGGATGCGCTTGGGATCGCCGTGGCAATACGTCTCAATCGAGCGTTGATAGATCGTGATCAACTGCGGCGGATGGTAGAGCGCCCCTTGCCACGTGACGGGAACGCCCTCGTAGAGGCCAAGCAGCAGGGTGCAGGGGCGCACCTGCATGCGGCGAATCTCGTCCTCGTCCGGCTCGTCCTTGACGCGCACGACGACATTTTCCATATACGGATGGAACTCTTCGGGGACGCGGCCCAGCGCCTCCTCGACCATGCGCTCAAACTCGGTCGGTTCGCGCTCTGGCACGACGAACCGCGGCTCAAATGGCTCCTCCTCCACGGGTTCCGGCGGCGCAGGGCGGCGCCGCGGCGGATGTCGCCTGCCATGGTTGCCGCCTCGCGCGGTGTACGACGCCTCGGCGCGGTGTACGGAGCGGCGCTCGCGACGCGCGGCGCTCACACGCGGCTCGGCCTCCAGATACGCGTTCGCCGCGCGACCGATACCGGCGTCGTCGAGCAGAAAGATCATGCCAAGCGCGCCGAAGATCAGCGCGCCAGCGATCGACAGCACGCCGCCGGCGTCCCCGCCGCCGTTGCGCGCGACGTTCGAGGCGAGTCCTAAAGCGATCAGCGCCGAAAGTGTCGCGCCGAGGATGCCGGCGAAGCTGTGTTCTTGGCCGAGGCGCGCGCCCGGCGTCGGAGCGGGTTCCGCGCTCGCGGCATAGGCCGGCTCGTGGTGGACGTAATAGTGATTCGCCGAAGTCGGCCAGACGTTGGAATACTGCGGCACGTAGCCAAAAGTGCTTGATGATGCCTGGCCGCTCCGCGCCATGTCACCACGGCGCAGGTCGTATGCCGCCCGCGCCTCAGGCGTCGCGATCGCATTGTACGCCCGCAGCAGCGAGCGCATGCGCCGCTCTGAGCGCTCACGCAGCGGCTCCGGCGCCGAAACGTAGTGATCAGGGTGCCAAAGCTTGGCCAGGCGGCGAAATGCCTGGCGAATCTCATCATCCGAGGCGCTCGCGCCTACGCCAAGCACCGCATAGAAGTCCGGTTCGCCGCCAGGCCCTCTCCGCTCGTCGGTCTCCGCCCGCTCGCCCGCGGTATCGGTTGGATTCGCCGCCACGCTCGCCTCCCGCGATGAGACGTCAGCACACCCGCTACCACAGTATGCGACATAGCATGAGAGGCGCGCTCCACACAACTACGCGCCCGCGCGACACGGGTTGCCGCGCAAGCGGGCGACGGGCGCTAATAGCTCGCGTCTCCAGCCGCTGCGGTGATCGCGGCGCGCTTCGCCCAGCGTCCGGCAACGCGCTGCAAGGCGAAAATGGCGACGACGGCGATGATCGTGAAGACCACCGCGCGGATGATCTCACCGGTCAACAGGCCGACATGGATCCCAAACCAACCAAAGACCTTGTTCACGCCGTCGCGGATAGCGTCATTCCAGGCGAGCGCCGCGACGAAGCCGAACGCCGACGAGATCAGCGTGACGATCGTCCCCAGCACGACCGTGGTAGCGGCGGCGGCCTGCGCACGTGCCTGCTCTTGCGCGCGAATCAGGCGTTCCATCGTCGCCGGATCCACCGCCCGGCGCGGATCGAGTCCAGCGGGCAATCCTAAACGCCGCCGCTGCTCCGCTGCTTTCTGCTCGTCGCTCATCGCTGCTCGTTCTCCTCGCTCTGCCATGCGCCCGGCCCTCGCGCCGCCGTCAAGCCCAAGCGTAGTGTACAGGCGCGGGTCAAGCAGAGTGTGAGCCATGCTTCGCCGAACGCAGCCGCCCGAACGCAGCCGCCCGAACGCAGCGATTCACGAAGACACGTCGCCCCAGGTGATCATACGCAGCGAGCCCTCCGCGAGCCGCAGCAACAGCGCGCCGTCAGCATCCACATCCTCGGCCACGCCCGAGACCGGCGCATCGTTCTGCAAGACGGTGACCTCGCGCCCCAGCGTAACCAGTTGCTCACGCCACGCGGCGCGCACCTGGCGTTGGGCAACCTCGCCCGCGGACGAGAGCGCCGCGTACAGCGCATCGAGGCGCTTGAGCAGCGCGGCGGCTACCTCCTCGCGCGAAACGTCGTGACCCGCCACCTCGGCGAGGGTAGTGGCCCGCGCGGCGAGATCGGCGTCGTCGACGTACGAGCCGTTGACGTTGATCCCAATGCCGAGGACGGCATAGCCAGGGCTGGTCTCGATCAAGATGCCGCAGACTTTGCGACCGGTGATCAACACGTCATTGGGCCACTTGATCTCCGCCCGCACCGGCGCCACCGCTTCGACGGCGGCGGCAACGGCGAGCGCGCTTGCCATGACGAGGAAGTGCGGTGGAAAAGCGGGGCGCAGCACCAGTGACAGCGCGAGATTCTGCCGTGGGTGCGACTTCCAGACGCGTCCGATACGGCCGCGCCCTGCGGTCTGGTCGTCGGTGAGTACCAGCGTACCCTCAGCGGCGCCGGCGCGGGCCAGTTCGCTGGCATACGTGTTAGTCGAAGGCAGCGCGGGGAAGTAGCGCAGTGGCGTGCCCAAACGCAGCCCGTCTAGCGCGGCCTGCAGCGTGTCGAGGTCCAATGGCGGCAGTTCGGTGACGTCATCTGGCACAGTGACAGTGGTCCTCCCCTGGCGTCGGCGCTGAGCGTGAATCGCACATCGCCAGCCCCGAAACGACTCGTGGCGAGAAGCGCGAACGTGGCGGCTCTCGCTGACTCGTAGCGCTGCAAAAGTGCAAAAAAGAACCGGGGCGAGAGCGGTATCCGCCCTGACCCCGGTTCAGCCGCGCAGGCAGGTTTCACACCTGGCCGTTTGGCACGTAACACCGCTTATTAGCGATGGCACTCTCCCATAGACTCGGTGTGGAGAGCATTCGTGCTGCCTGCGCAGCTAGGTCGTTCACTCACTACACACCACCTCCTTTCGTTGCCCTGATACTAACACGCGAGCAGCGGCTCGTCAAGGGCTGGCGACGCGAAAGCTCATGCGCGCAACGCAGCGCAACCTTGCTTAGACGTCTGGCTCGCCGGGCGAAGCGGCGTCTTGCGGCGGCGGTTGCATCATCTCGCGGCGTGCGCGGACGCGCGTCAGCATCGAGGCATAGGCCGCGGCGGCGAGCGCCACGACGGAGGCGAGGTAAAACGGACCCAACGCGCCAAGCGAGAACGTGCAGGCCGCGAGCGAAAGCACCGCGCCAGCCCACAGCACGGGAGCATACTGTGGCCGGTTGAAGCGCGTCTCGGCCACCGCCGCCGCCGCTCCGGAGCCGATCAGCAACAGCACACTCACGACAAGTATCCAGAATGAGGCGGGCGCACCCGCCTGCGCGAAGGTCTGGTAGCTGTGCGAGGGGCATTTACCCTGGCTGTCGAGCGTCACCGTGCAGACGAAGGGCACGAAGAGGACGTTAATCAGGGTGAGCAAAGCCAGAACGCCAGAGGAGGCGCCCGCCGCGTACTCGATTCTGCGGATCACCCATGCGCCTCCCATGTCCGCGAGGTCGATCGATCACCGAGCGCGAGAAGCCACAAGCGCGTCCTCGCACCATAGGTAGTGTACATCCTGGTCCACCGCAGCCGCCCAACGCCAACGGCCGGGCGACGAGTCCTCCGCGGGCGACGCGGCGATCACCAGTCCGGGCGCGACGCGCGACCGCGCGGCGAGCTTGCCCCCGGCGAGCGCCGGCCAGGTCCGCTCGGCGAGCCGCGTGTGCCAAAGCCCGAAGAGCCTGGCCCCCCAAACCGCTCGCCCTCGGCGCTGTACTCGCCGCGCTCGTCGCTGCTCCATGCGGCGCGGCGGATGCCTCCCGCTGCGGACGCGGCGACCGCGCCCTTAGCCCCCGGCTGGCGACTGGCCCGCTTGCCCAGCAGCAGTGCCCGCAGGAACGGACCGTAGCCATCACGCCGCAAAATCTGCACGGCGATCACCGCGACGATGATGCCTAGTATGCCGACGATGCAACTCATCAGCGACGCGAAGAGCAGCCCGTTCGAGGTGAACGAGCCGACCGTGATGCCCTGTTGCATGCCACCGGCCCCCGCGCCGTAGGTTGGTTGCGCCAAAACGACCTTGGTCGCATCGCTAGAGCCGCTGCCCGGGTCGTTGGGATTGCCATTACCACCGCCGCCGCCACCGCCGGATGAGGTCGTTGCCGTCGGCGCTACCGTCGTCGTGACGCTCGCCGTCGCCGTTCCCAAGCCGCCCGTTGGTGTCGCGGTAGGCGGGCCCTTGTGCACCGTAGGGGTGTCGGTGGGAGGCGAGGCGGAAGAAGTTCCCGAGGGCGACGCGGTGGTGGTGGTATCGGCAGGGGTCGCTGGCTGTAAAGGCATCGCCGAAACGCTATGCGCGCCGAGGGCGGCGAGGAACACGAGCCATACCGCCGCCAGCAGCACGGCGATGATTCTGCCGCGACGCGTAGTGCTCGCAAGGCCGCCACGCCTGCGCCGATCGACCGGCATCATTCGCCCTCCCGCACCAACCCGCTGCACCGCGCATCAGTCTACCGGCGGCCGCCTACCATGTCAACTTGGCAGGACCGCGCCGCAGGGTCTCTCGCATGCCCCGCCCGATCCGTTGCCACGCTGGCCGCCCTCCCGGTCGCGGGCACCTAGCCGCGGCTTCACCCCTGAGCCATCGGCGACCGACCCTCACCGCGCCGCCGGTGGTCCGTCAGGTGAATGCGAGCGAAATGGTATGCTTGGGTCCGCACGCGAGGCTCGCTGCATGGCGCCTTGCCAGGGCTCCGCCACCTGTGAAAGTGAGCGCGCCGTTGCCAGCACCACCGCCGATCCCAAGCGACCGCGACCTCATAGGGCATCTTCGTGCGCTCGCGCTGGCGATCCGCGACTCCGTGCTGCGAGCCACGCGCGACGCGACCACCGCGGAGCTCTCGGAGGCCGTGGCCCAGCAGGGCGGCGACACTATCTACCGCCTCGATCTGCATGCCGAAGCACCGCTGCTCGAATACTGCGAGCGCTGGGGCGCGCAGACGCCGTTCCTGCTGATCGCTGAGGGCCTTGAGGGCGGTGAGCGCTGCTTCCCGCCAGATGCGGACGAGGCGTCGCTGGCGTTCACGCTGATCGCCGATCCCGTCGACGGCACACGCGGGTTGATGTACGGCAAGCGCAGCGCCTGGACGTTGCTCGGCGTCGCACCGCCGCCGCACGGTGTATGGCGCCCGACGCTGGCCGACATCTTCGTGGCGCTGCAAGCCGAACTGCCGACGCCACGCGCCGCGTTAGCGGACCTGCTCTGGGCGGTGCGCGGCCAGGGCGCGCAGGCCGAGACACACGATCTGCGCAGCGGTTCGATCATGCGTTACGCGCCGCGCCCAAGCCAGGCGACGACGCTCCTCGGCGGTTTCGGCGGACTGGTCAAGTTCTTCCCCGGCCACAAGGTGATCGCCGCGCAACTTGAGGAGCGCCTGTTTCGTGAACTGCTCGGACCACCGCCGGCGGAGACAGCGCAAGTCTTCGACGACGAATACATCAGTTCCGGCGGTCAGCTTTACGAATTGATCGTCGGCCACGACCGCTTCGTCGCCGATCTCCGCCCCACGCTGCACCCGGCACGTGAACACAACGGCCTCTGCGCCCATCCCTACGACCTCTGCACCGTGCTGATCGCCCAGGAAATCGGCGTAATCGTCACCGACGCTGGCGGCGCACCCCTCACGGCTCCGCTCGACACCAGCTCCCCCGTCGCCTGGATCGGCTATGCCAACGAGACGCTGCGTGCGCAGATCGCCCCAGTGCTCACGCGGCTACTGCGCGAAACGCGGGCGCCCGCGTGACGCGTCCGCTTTCGATGCATGGATGGTACACTGGGAGCCGATGGTCGCCCGTGCGCCGAAGCACCCCGCGGACAAGGACACGCCCATGCTTGACTTCTCACTCTCACCCGAACTGCTCGACCTCCGCGACCGCACATTGGCCTTCGTCCGCGACGAGGTGATCCCATGCGAGCGCCTCGTCGCCGAACACGACGGCCTCCCCGCGGATCAGCTGGCGGCGCTGCGCCAGAAAGCACGCGACGCCGGCCTCTATGCGCCGCATGTCGATAAGGAGTGGGGCGGCCTTGGGCTCGACATGCGCGCGATGAGCGTCGTCTTCGAGGCCGCGGGCCAGAGTCTGTTGGGGCCGCTGGCGCTCAATTGCTCCGCGCCCGACGAAGGCAACATGCACTTGTTGGAGTTGGTGGCGTCGCACGAGCAGAAGGAAAAGTACCTGCGTCCTTTGGTCGAAGGGCACATTCGCTCGTGCTTCTCGATGACCGAGCCGCCGCCCGGGGCCGGGGCCGATCCGGCAATGTTGCGCACACACGCCGAGCGGCGCGACGACGGCTGGATGATTCACGGCGACAAGTGGTACATCACCGGAGCGGACGGCGCAGCCTTCACCATCTGCATGGCGCGCACCGGCGACAGTGACGATGGGCGCGCGCGCGCAACCATGTTCCTGGTCGACGCCGGAACGCCTGGCTATCGTGTAATCCGCCAGATTCCTTCGCTCGATAGCGGCGGCCAAGGCGGCCACTGCGAGGTCGAGTTCCGCGACTGTTTCGTCCCCGAGAGCGCCATCCTGGGCACCGCTGGCGAAGGGTTCAAGTATGCGCAGTTGCGTCTGGCGCCAGCCCGCCTGACCCACTGCATGCGTTGGCTCGGCGTGGCGCAACGCTCGCTCGACATCGCCGCCGCGTATGCCACCGAGCGTTCGAGCATGGGCAAGCTCCTCGGCGAGCACCAGCAGGTGCAGGCGATGCTGGCCGACTCGGCGACAGAGATCCACGCCGCGCGCCTGATGATCTGGCACGCCGCCTGGGTGCTCGACACTGGCGGCCAGGGGCGGCACGAAACCTCCATGACCAAAGTCTACGTCTCCGAGATCGTCAATCGCGTGGTCGATCGTGCGCTGCAAATCTGCGGCTCTCACGGTGTCTCGAACGATCTGCCGCTGGCAAGCTTCTACCGCAATGCGCGCCCCTTCCGCATCTACGACGGACCCTCCGAAGTCCATCGCGCCGTGATCGCGCGCGACGTGCTCAAAGCGGCGGCGGGCAACTCCGCGCTCCGCCAGGAAGCCGCCGCCCGCGCCGTGGCGGAAGCGGCGGAAGGAGAGCAGGCATGAGCCATCCCGACGGCGCGCACGACACCGAGAGTCAGCTCGTCAACCTTGATGCGCTCCGCGAATATCTCGACCGCACGTTGCCGCCCCGCGAAGCGTCATCCGAGCTGCGCGTCGAGCGCGTCCGTGGCGGCCACTCGAACGAGACGTTCTACCTGACCCGTGGCAGTGGTGACGCCGAGGAACGCTACGTCTTGCGACGCCCGCCGCTCGGTCCGCTGCTGCCGACGGCCCACGACGTCGGCCGCGAGTTCCGCGTCCTCTCGGCGCTCTACGGCACGTCGGTACCGCTGCCGCGGCCGGTGCTCTTCTGCGACGATCTCGCGGTGCTCGGCGCGCCATTCTACCTGATGGAGCGCGTCCCCGGCGTCGTCCTGCGCACGAAACTGCCCGCCGGATTTCGAGGCCGATGTGGCGTCGCGGGCTGGCCTCGGCGAAGCGCTGATCGACGCCCTCGCCGAGCTTCACGCCGTGGATTGGCAGGCGCGCGGCCTTGGCAACTTCGGCAAGCCGCAAGGCTATCTCGAGCGCCAGATCCGCCGCTGGAGCGGCCAGCTCGACGCCTCGCGTACACGAGCGCTCCCCGATCTCGATGCCGTCACGCAGTGGCTCACCGCACACATGCCAGAGTCCGGCGCCGCCACCATCGTCCATGGCGACTACCGGCTCGACAACCTCATGTTCGCGCCAGCCCCCCCGGCGCGCGTCCTGGCGATCGTCGACTGGGAAATGGCAACCCTCGGCGACCCCCTGGCCGACCTCGGCTACCTGCTCTCGTTCTGGCGCGAGGCGGGCGATCCTGATGCGCAACTAGGTGACGACGCCTGGCGCATGACCTCACAACCGGGATTCTCGACCCGCGCCGAACTTGTAGACCGCTATGCCGAGCGCACGGGCCGCCACATGACCCACGTCAATTTCTACGTCGCGCTCGCCGTGTGGAAGCTAGCGATCCTGCTGGAGGGCAGCTACAAGCGCCACCTCGCCGGTACGACAGACGATCCATTCTTCGCCACCCTCGATGTCGGCATCCCCTTCCTGGCGGCACGCGCCCGGGCCATCTGTGACGGCGATCTCGCCTACGGCTAATGCCACTTTCAAGTAGTTGCTTGCCCCCCGTGCCTCGCCTGCGCGAGCTGTGCCCCAGCCTCCACGCCAGCACGCGCGCCAAGACGCGGAGACAAAACACGTCCGTCGAAGTCGGCCAGGTGCGATACCAATCTCGTCTGAGTCCTTGCCGCTTCCGCTCCGGCGCTCCCGCCTCCCCTTCTCTCGTGGGGAAGGCGGCGTATCCCTCTGAGGGCTTGCTGGGGGGTAGGTCGACCCTATCGGATGCGCTGCCTCCGCTACGCCCGTCTGCGAGAACACGCAAAGAGGCCCGCTCGCGAAGAGCGGGCCCCATGTGCGCGAGTGCCGTTAGACCTTCTGTGTCGGCGGCTTCGTCGGGATTGAGAGTGCCGTCGAGATCGCGACAATCGTGAAGAGGAACGCCAGCCAGGTGCCACCACCCGGCCCAGGCGCGAAGTGGATCAACTCCGAGCTATGGAAAGCCTCCGGCGCTGCGGCGATGTAAATCACCAACACCACCAACTCCGCGAAGATCGGCAGCACGACCAGTATCTTGGCGATCAGTGGCCTGAGTCCGGCGAGAGCGACGACCACCGGCACAATCAACATGATCAGTGCGATCGGCAAAAAGAACCGCAACAGCGAGAAGCTGAAGATCAATGTAGGCGTCACGGTGAAGGTCAGGTGGCCATTCACCACCACCGTCTGGGTGCCAGCGGATACCGATAGCGGGACGTGCGGGTCCAAGCTGCCGCTGTTGGCCGTATAACCGTTTTGAACTTTGACCCCAGGGGCGTCAAGCGGCGCGGTACCCGTATTCACCATGACCTTTTTATCCGCCGCGAGATAATAGCCATCGACGTTATTGGGGCCAGGGGCGATTACCGCGGGACCCAGCGAACAGCCTCCCTGGTCCTCGCAAGCGATGCCCACACTGAACCACGCCATACCGAAGCTGAGGATCATGATCAGCGTCGAAGCGACAATTATCAGGCCACGGTAGCCAAATCGCCCCCAGATCGCCCGCGGACTGTAGCCTTTTTCGTCGAGCAGCGCCGCTACACCGGTCGGTCTGGCGTTTTCCGTGCCCTCGACGACCTTGTTGATCAACGGCAGCGTCGCCGCGTAGTCGTGAGAAGCATCGAGAAGCCGTGCACGACTCCAGAGCGCCGGCAACGACTCGGCCGCCACGGGACGTGCCGCTATCACGACGGGAAGGCGCATCTCGCCGCTGGTCGTCCGCCCCGATGCCACATAGAGCTCACGATTGACCCGCATCGACGCCAGCGCTTCAGGCGACAGCACGACCACCAGCAGGTCCTTGCCTGCCATCGCCTGGTTCAACCGCGCGAGGTTTTCCGAGGTGGAGAGATCGAGCGTGTCAAATTCGGGAGACGAAGTCACCACCTCATCGCCCGCGGCGCGGAGATCATCCTGGAGGCGCGCCGCGAAAGCTTGATCCGCGGGCGCATAACTCAGATAGACACGTGTCGGCATAGCGACCTCCGTTAGCTGGCATCAGTCTTCGGCGCCCCGCACCCGCGCGGGCGGACGAACTGGGTTGAGGAGTGGAGAAAACGTGCCAAGTACGCGACACCTTCACGGTGAACCATGCATCCGCTCTCGCTCTGCTGGGTGGACGCAGCATAGCGCACCGGCAAGAAACCTGTCAACGTAGGGTCTGCATTCGCCAGGAGCGTGCCACGTCTGCCGGTGCCATCGCCGCCACGTCACCCTGGCCGATAGGTGCCCCAGGTCTCATGCCGCTCGACTCCACCAGCCCACCGGCATGTACCATCGTTGCCCCGCCGCAATCTCCGATCTATCGCGCCTATGACCGACACGACGCCAGCGATTTCTCGCGCTGCGCCGCAACCAACCAATTCACCGTCTGATACTAACAATCAGCCGTCTCCCCGCCTTCGCCTCGCGTGTACTCCGCCGGAGCGAAGAACACCAGGATGGTCAACTCCTCCTCGATCGCGTAAAAGTGGTGCGTAGCATGCGCCGGCACATAGACGATCGAGCCCGCACGCACGGCGCGGCTCTCCTCCTCCACGCTGATCTGCCCCATGCCCCGCACGACGTAATAGACCTCGTCTTCGCTGTGCGGCTTCTGCGGGTCCACCCCGCCAACTGGCAGCACATACACGCCAGCGCTCAGCTCCGCGACCCGCAAGAACTCAGCGTACGTTGCGGCGGTGCCCCCGCGAACCGTCATCAGGTCGTCTAGTTCAAACGCCCGCACGACGCTACCTCTTCCTCGATTGCCACATACACGATTGCCAAACACAGTATGCATACACGTTGAACCGTCACCAATCTTTACATTCGCCGCGCCAACGCCAGCCTCCGCCGTCAAAATGGCGTCGCTATAACGAATGCTAAATGGCTGCCCTCACAAACCAGCAGCATCGCTTGGCATAGAACCTGCAGCATCCACAGCCGCGGCGGTTGTTGCGCCGCTATGCACACCACGCCTCGGCTGATCTCGGGGCATCTGACAGCGAGCAGGCTGCTTCTGCTCATCGCCACGGCGAGATGTTTTTGCCGCGTGCGGCGGAGACGAAGACCTTGGGGGCAGGCATATGTCTGCCCCTTCCGCGTTTTCCGCGAGCCTGCGCGCCACGACTGCTATCGCCGGCCACGGCGCAAGAGCGCGGCGCGATCTTGCTATAATAGCGCAGAGACCGGTCACGCGGGGGCCTGGAGCGCCCTCGCCATCGTGCAAAACCCTCTCGGGCGCTTCCACTTGAACCACCATCAGCAAGAATGATCGTCTAGCAGCGATCCCATCTACCCACATTCTGCCCCCGCGGAATCAGGCCGCATGGAGAATAGCAGTGATGGACGAGTCCAGCAACATCGCCGGAACTGCCCGCGCGACGCCAAATCCCACGCCACGAACCGCAACTACAGAAGAGGTGCCGATGCCAACAACCACCCGCGCGGCAGCCACACTCCCACACCAGCCAGATGCAACCGATGTCGCTGGCGATCTCCTCGACCCCCGCGACCCCGCGACTCAGGCGCGGCTGCGTCTGCGCAGCGCGACCGGCGGCTACGAGATTCCCGAGATCGCGTTGGTGCGCGCCATTCGCGCCTGGGGACAGCGCGGCGAACCCGAAAAGGTGAAGTTGCTCTGTGGCACGCTGATCGAACGCTGCATGCCAGAGTTCAAGCGGCGTGCGGCAGGGCTGCGCCATCGCCCACAATTGATGGAAGACGCCATCGCCGGGATGATCGAGCAAGTGCTGCGCGAAGCACAAGACCCGCGCGAAATCTTCATGACGCAGAACTTCATTCATTACCTGCGCTGCTGCTGCGCCGATAACTTTGGCCGCGTGCTGCGACAAGAGGGATTGAGTTACCGCCGCGACGAGCAAGGGCGACCAGCGGGGCGGCCGCTGCATGTGCCGCAGGCGCTGGTCGAGCGGATCGACATCAGCGCGGAGGATCGCGAAGAAGCGTCCGCCCAGTCCACCGTCATCGCCGACCCGCGCGACGCCACTGAAGAGCGCATGGCGGCCCTCGAAGCACAGCGCATACTCGGCTATCTACCCGACCCAATGGATCGACAGATCATGGTGCTGCGCGCGCTCGATCACCAGCGCTGGGATGACATCGCCAAGCTCTGCGGCAAGACCGAGCGGACGATGCGCCTGCGCTACGAAAAAGCCGTAGTGCGCCTACGACAATGCATTGAAGCTGAGACGGCGGCATTCGCGCGCTAGCGATACGTCGAAGGTGAGGAGAGACGAACATGGCACAGCGATCACAACAAGCACGGCAATCTCCCCGCGGCGCATCCACTCGCGTGGCAAGCCGCGACGCGCTTCTGCGCGCCAAAATGGAGTTGGTGGCCGCAAGCGAGCGAGGCGACTCCAACGCATTGAGCTCCATACTCGCCACCCATCCACGGCAAGTCGGCGAGTTGACCGAGTTCCGCGCCGCGTTGCTGGCGACCAGCAGTTATGAGCACGAGGCGCCGACACCCGAGGTCGACTCGTTGGCCGAGCGGGCGCTGGCGCGTGCGTTCGCGGTCGTCTTCCCAGAGCGCGTCGCGGTGCCCTCGGTGCCGGTCGCCGTGGCGGCAGCCTCGCTGCAAGCGCTGCGCAAAGCGCGCAGCCTCACGCCACGCGCGCTGGCGAACAAGCTCGGGCTAGGAATCGACGTGCTCACCAATCTGGAACGCGGCTTCATCAAAGCCGCCACGGTGCCGGAGCGGCTGATCCGGGCGCTAGGTGACGCGCTCGACACCTCCGCGGATCAGATCCACACCATCTTGCGCGCGCAAGCGATGACGCTCCCGGCAATGTTGCGCAGCACCGAGGGCCAGAGCACGCACGCCGAACCGCATCCCGAACTGGACTTCGAGCGCGCCGTGTCGCTTAGCCCCAACATGACCGCCGAGCAGAAGGCCGACTGGCTGGAGCGGTAAACCTATGGGTGATCCGTCCGTCGCCAAGCTCCTCCGCATCACCACGCTGATGGCCGGCTTCCCAGCTCGCTGGTACGTCGCCGGCGGCTGGGCGCTCGATCTCCATCTCGGTTGCGTGACCCGCCCGCACGCCGACATCGACATAGCGATTTTTCGCGCGGATCAGGCCGCATTGCGCGCCCATCTGGAGGGCTGGGTCTGGATGAAGGCGATTCCAGGCGAGCGCGGCAGGCTTGAGCCGTGGCTCCCCGGCGAGGAGCTCAGCCTCCCGCTGCACGAGCTCCACGCGCACAAAGCGGCAGAAACGGCAAACGCCCCAACGCTCGCAGCCGAGTTCCTGCTCAACGAATCCGACGGCATCCACTGGATTTTTCGACGCGATCCGCGCATTACCCGCCCGCTTGAGCTCACCGGGCGGCGCTCCCGACAGGGCCTCCCGATCCTCGCCCCAGAAGTGGTGCTGCTCTACAAAGCGCCGCGCCTCTCGCCCGACGATGATCGTGACTTCCACACAGTGATCCCCGCGCTCGACGTTGAAGCGCGGCAATGGCTCCGGAGCGCGCTCAGCATCTATCAGCCCGCGCATGAGTGGATCGCCGCACTCTAACGACGTGCAAAAGCGGAAGGAAACGGAAATTGCAAGAAGGCTGGGAGCGCCGTTTGCCCCTTGTCACGCTCGATGCGCGGGCGCTCGCCACACGGATCGCCGCCGCATTTCCCCATGAGCGCATCACCCAGACCGAGCTCCTCTCCGGCGGCCTGGCAAACACCAACTATAAGGTGACGCTCGCCGGGCGCGACCAGCCCGTGGTGCTGCGGCTCTATACCCGCGATCCGGGCGCCTGCCTCCGCGAAGTCGCGCTGCACCGCCTCGTCCGCGATCGCCTCTCAGTGCCCGACGTCCTCTACGCCGACACCGCCGCCAATCCGCCCTTCGCCGTGACGACGTGGATCGTGGGCGACAAGCTCGACGCTCTACTGCTCCAGGGTAATGATGAGGCCATCACCTCGGCGGCGCTGGCCGTCGGCACGGCGCTGGCCGCGCTCGGCGACTTCCGCTTTCCTCGCGCCGGATTCTTCGGCCCCTATCTCAGCATCGCCGAGCCGCTCGTCTCCGGCATGCGCGAGACGTGTCTCCGCTACGTCGAAGAGGCGCTCTTCACTCGCGGCGCAGCCGCACGCCTGGGAGCGTCGCGCGCACAGCATACCTGGGCGCTCCTGCGCGACAACGCCTCCCTGCTCGACGCGGCAGACGGTGACCCGCAGCTCGTCCATGGCGACTACAAGGCGCAAAACCTGCTGGTGCGGCCCGCCTCGTCAGGATGGGAGTTGGCCGCCGCGCTCGACTGGGAGTTCGCCTTCGCCGCCACGCCGCTCTTTGACTTGGCGATCCTTCTGCGCTACGCCGAGCGGCTGCCATCGGCGTTCGCCGCTGGCGTCATCGCGGGCTACACCGGGGCAGGGCGCGCGTTACCCGCCGAATGGCGGCGCATCGCCAAACTGCTCGACCTGATGAACCTCTGCGACTTCGCCGCCCGCGCCGAGCCGCAAGGCGCGACACTCGCTGACGTAGCGAGCCTCCTCGACGCGACATACGCCGCATGGCCCGCGCTGTGACACCTCCGCCGACGCCCACCCGGCCTACGGCCGCGCGCGTGTGGACTCCAACTCAGGCACGACGCGCGGAAACGGACTGGAGAACTCGGAGGCCAGACAATCCATATAGATCGTGTCGTACCAGGTACCGCCGACCCTCCATGACTCGCGGCGACGGCCAAACTCCTTGAATCCCGCGCGCAGATACGCCCCCACAGCACGCTCGTTGTAAGACGACGTCCACAACATGACGTTATGCAGCCCAAGCACGCTGAAGGCATAGTCCAGCATCAGCGTCGTTGCCTCGGTGCCAAATCCCTTGCCCCAATACGCCTTCTCGCCAAGCGAGATGCCGAACTCGGCGAGGCCCTGCATCGGCCAGATATTGCGCAGCACCACATCGCCGATCGGCTTCAGCGTGGCGAGATCGTAGATGATGAATCCCACCCGATCGCGCCGTTCGCCCTTGAGATCCTCCTCCATATGCGCGGTAATCGCTTCCAACGACTGCGGGCGCATTGGCGAGCCCGAGTACAGCCCAACCGAAAAGTCATTCTCCCAGCGCGCGAAGATCGCCAAATGCTCGCGCGTCAGCGGGCCTAGCCCCACCTTCACGCCACGAATATTGATCAGCGGCTCAGCGTTCCCCTCCTGCGCGGGCGTCGCACGGTCGTCGCTGTCGGGTATCGTTGCGGGGCATGGCCTAACTCACTTTCAGCGGTACTTCTTGAGAAGGTAAAACAAGGAAGGATGTGAAAGATTGTACTCAGCGGGCTTCGACATGCCGCGCATCAGTGTATGCCACGCGCTGGCATGTTGCCGCCAGAAATCTGGCGTGTTCGCCGCGCTACCCATGAATTCGAGAGATGGCTCGCTAGTTGTACGCTCCAGACGGCTCACGTCCACGGCAACATTCGGCTCATGTTGGAGCAGATCATGAATCTACAGCGAGCCCGACAAACTATTCCTCGGATAGCGCTATGTTAGCCCGACCGGATACTGCCTCGCCCGTGCGGGCTGGGTGGCGAGCGTGCCGTTCTCGATGCTAGCGTTCAGTATCACGCATTTGCCGTTTGCCGGGCCAATCATCGTTTTCGTAGTTCGCATGCCACGGAAACCTGTCAGGGGTTGGTATCACATCAGCACGAGCATCAGCGGGGCGGCGGCGGTGACGGCCACCAGCGTGGCATAGGAGGCACGGAGCTGCGGACGTGGTAGGCCGGCCACCACCAGGATCCCCAGCACGATCGGCAGCGCGGCGAGGCGGCTCGGCGTCCACATATCTCGCCAGAGGATCGTGGAGGTCAGGCTTAGGAGCAGCGTGTAGGCGAGGATGAAAAGCGGCACCGGATCGCTTAGCAAGCCTTGCCAGCCGGCGACTCTATGGGCATGCCACAGCGTGAGCAGCGAGGCGCCACAGGCGACGAGCAGCGGAGCCACGACGAAGGCGAGCATCATGCCACTCTGGATCTGGAAGCCGTTCTCGAAGAGGCCATGGAAGGGGAGTGGCACGATGCCGTTGCCGACGCCCGCGCCCTGGGTGTCGCCGCTCGCCAGCGCCCACCGGCCCCAGATGACGCGCAGCGCGACTTGCAGCGCCACGAACGGCCCGAAGCCGATCACCAGCGCCGCCGCGAGCGTGCGCCAGCGCCTCAACGCCAGCAGCGGTAGGTAGAGCAGCGGGATCGTCAGGATCAACTGCTCGCGCGTGAGCAGCGCCGCCGCCACCGCCAGCGCGAAGGCGAGGTAGCGCCCCTTGCGCAGCAGGTAGACCGCGAGTACCACCCAGAGCACGGCGAAGGGGTCGGCCAGGTCGCGCAGGAAGCCCTGTATCTCGCCGGTGTAGAGCGCGGCGACGCCTCCCAGCCAGCGCGACGCCCCGGCCTCGACGCTCATCTGCCCCACCAGCCATGCTGTGATCACGATGGCAGTGAAGTTGACGAGCAGCAGAGTGAATGGCACCCAGTCCGCGTGCCCGAGCGTCAGCAGGCCGGCGGTGTATGGGTAGAGCAGGCGCTCGGCGCGCACGATGCCGAACGCGTCGTCGAGCGCGCAGTTGGGGGGGCGCGTGGCGCAGATGAAGGGCTGTTTGGGGTCCAGCGCGATGAAATAGAAGAACTGGCCGTCGAAGCCGACCGGATTCTTGTTCACCACCAGCCCTTGCAGGCCGAGATGCGTGCCGGAGATCGTGCCGATGTCGGCAAAGGCCGCGATGCGGCGATAGAGCGCCCCGGCCTCGTAATAGCGCTGTTCGAGGTAGTAGACGCGCGCCGTCACCAGTAGCCCCACCGCTACGATGACGAGCGGCGCCAACGGTGCCAGACGCAGCGCCACCGCCCGCGCAAGCCGCGTCGCCCCTGCGGCGCGCTTCCCCGCCTCGTGCGCCATCTCCGCGGTGAGCATGCGGCAATCCCCCAATGGCTCACTAGCATGTGCGGCTCGGAGCAAGCAGTCCGCCGCAGAAAACGGGCGGACAAGTCCACTCGCCTTGCTTCTCTTCTCGCAGGGGGCGTACCAGGTACTCGTCCTCGTCGCGTCTCTGACGTGGATAGGGGCGTACCTCCACTTCCATGCGCTGACGGGCTGGCTCCAGTACATCCTGTAACCGGCGGCTCGTGAGCTACCAGCACGATGCTGAACATTGCAGCGCCGTGACGTCCAATTGGGGCGATGGATCGCTTGTTGTCGATTGCCGGAGGTTCATGCGAGAGTGCGATGGGGCACGCCTTCAACGCTGGCGATGAAGTTAGCGGTACGTCAGTTGAGTGGGAGGGACGAAGGACTCATGACAAGCGCGAATCGGGACAGAGTGCCTATGGCGCCGCAGAGTGTGGACGCGCCGCTGTCAAGCGCGGCGGTGTTCCTGGTCGTCACAATCGCGGCGGGTGACGAGGCGATGGCGCGGGTGCGCGGCGTCATCGCGGAGATCGGCGGCCTCGTGCGAACGGTGGGCTTCCGCGATCTGGGCGCTCACCTCTCCTGCAACGTCGGCATCGGCAGCGCGGCGTACGACCGGCTAGGGCTGGCGAAACGACCGGCGCGCCTGCACAAGTTCGTGGAGGTACGCGGGCCGGCGCACACTGCGGTGGCGACGCCAGGCGATCTGCTCTTCCACATTCGGGCCGAGCGGAGCGACATATGCTTCGAGTTGGAGAAGTTGCTGCTCAACGCGCTGGGCGACGACGTGACCGTCGTGGACGAGGTGCAGGGCTTTCGCTATTTCGACGCGCGCGACCTGTTGGGTTTCGTGGACGGCACCGAGAACCCAACCGGGATAGCCATGTATGAGGCATCGGTTATCGGCGACGAAGATCCAGAGTTTGCGGGCGGCTCGTATGTCGTCGTGCAGAAGTATCTGCACAACCTGACGACATGGAACGCGCTCTCGGTGGCGGAGCAGGAGGCCATCATCGGGCGCACCAAGGCCGACAACGTCGAGCTCGACGAGGGCGAGCGGAAGTCGCACAAGGACCTCAACACTATCGTCGACGCGAACGGCGTCGAGCGGAAGATCCTGCGCGACAATATGCCGTTTGGGCGACCGGGGCAGGGCGAGTTCGGCACCTATTTCATCGGCTACTGTCGCGACCTGACCATCATCGAGCGTATGCTGCGCAACATGTTCTTCGGCGATCCGCTCGACAACTACGACCGCATCCTCGACTTCTCGACCGCCGTGACCGGCACGGCGTTCTTCGTCCCCTCCGCCGCTATGCTCGAAGGGCTGGCCGCCGCTCCTGCTCAGTAGAGCACGGGCACGATGACGAACATCGCCAGCGCGGTGGCGCCCAGCAGCGCGGCGTAGGTGTTGCGGACGCGCGGTGCGAGCGTTGCGGCGAGGATCAGCGCGAGGATCGCGGCGGGGGCGATCAGACGCGCCGAGGCCCAGGTGCCCTCCCACTCCGCATAAGCCGTCAGGCTGGCGAGCAGGCAGTAGAGCACGACGATGAGTGGCACCGGCTCGCGCAGCAGCGCGCGGAGGCCATTGCGGCGCACCCAGAGCACGGCCACCAGCGCGGCGGCGAGCAACGGCACCACCACGAATACGATCGTTTGCGTGAACTCCTGCCCGCTGGGGTGCTCCATCAGCGCCATAAACGGCCAGCGCAGACCGCGAGTCGTCTCCACGCTCCCGGTGAAGCCCCAGCGATGGTAGATCGCGAAGAGCGTCGACTGCCAGGCGACGAACGGGCCGAGCGCCGCCAGCAGGAACGTCGCCAGCGCTCCCCAGCGTCGCTGCGCCAGCCACGGCAAACCGAGCAGCGGCAACACCAGCACGAGTTGCTCGCGCGTCAGCACCGCCGCGGCCACCGCCAGCCCGGTCAGCAGCGGGCGGTTCTTGCGGAGCAGGTAGACAGCCAGCACCGCCCAGAAGACAGCAAAGGGATCCGCGAGATCGCGCAGCAGTCCCTGCACCTCGCCGATGAAGACACCGGCGCCCACGGCGAGCCAGCGCGACGCACCCGCCTCCACGCACAGCATGCTCACCAGCCAGACCGTCATCAGGATCGCGGCGAAGTCGATTAGAAAAAGCGCCACATGCAGCGCGGCGGGATTGCCACCCGTGAGCAGGCGTGCCGTCATCGGGTAAAGGATGCGCTCCTCGCGCAGCGGCGACGCATCGATCGCGCAGTGAGGCCCAGAAATCCGCGCGCAGCGCACGATGATGCCTGGGTCGCGCGCCATATAGTAGTAGAACTGTCCGTCGTAACCCGAATACGGGATCGCTTCGGCGCCGTCGCCGTTCAGCGTCGCCCAGTAGTAGCCGAGATCGTTGAACGCCAGCCAGATCGGCACCGCGGAGGCGCCATGTCCGCCCCAGCGTCGATCGCCAAAGTCAAAGCGCACATAGTAGACGGCGGCCAGCACGATCAGCAGCATACCCACGACAACGGGAGCGGCGCTCGCCACTAGCACGCGGTGCCAGCTCCATCCCCGCCCGTTCCCCGTCTCTTCACGCAACCGAGAGCGCGGCGCCTGGCGACCCGCGATTCGCATGCACACTCCTCCCACATTGCCCCTGCGACGTTTCCCCCGCCTTCGAGCAGTCAGGGACTCGCGTTCAGCACATCTCGTTCCACGTCCCCGCGCACCAGTCCACGAGAGCACCGGCTCCCCGCTGTCCGCGCCCTGTTGTCACGCCATGCTCTTCGCCAGCGTCTCGACAAACTCGTCGTTGCTGTTCGTCTTGCGTATCTGGCCCATCAGGCGGTCGAGCGTCTCGACACTGTCCTTGTCTTGCTCGGCAAGCGCGGCGAACATGCGGCGCAACGCCACCACCGCGCGCAGCGTCTTCTCGTCCAGCAGCAACTCCTCACGGCGCGTGCTCGAGCGCGTGACGTCGATCGCCGGGAAGATGCGGCGCTCCGAAAGCTTGCGGTCCAGCGTCAACTCCATATTGCCAGTGCCCTTGAACTCCTCGTAGATCACGTCGTCCATCCGGCTATTCGTATCCACCAACACCGTGGCGATAATCGTGAGACTGCCGCCCTCTTCGACGTTGCGCGCCCCACCGATAAAGCGTCGCGCCGGGTTAATCGCCGCGGGATCGAGTCCGCCGGAAAGTGTGCGCCCGCTCGGCGAGATCGCCAGGTTGTAGGCGCGCGTCAGTCGGGTGATGCTATCCAGCAGAAGCACCACGTCGCGCCCCGCCTCCACCAGCCGCTTGGCGCGCTCCAGCGCCATTTCGGCGATATGTGTATGCGCCTCCGCCGGCTCGTCGAACGTCGAACTGAAGATCTCGGCCTTCACGCCGCGTCGCATGTCGGTCACTTCCTCGGGACGCTCGCCGATCAGCGCCATCATCAGCGTGGCATCGGGGTAGTTCGCCGTGATGGCGTTGGCGATCGCCTTCAGCAGCAGCGTCTTGCCAGCCTTCGGCGGCGCGACGATCAAGCCCCGCTGGCCGCGTCCGATCGGCGCGATCAGATCGATCAAGCGCGTAGAGAGGTTCTGCGCGCTGGTCTCCAGTCGATACATGCGGTCCGGGAAGACCGGCGTGAGGCTCTCAAAGTTGGGGCGGCGCTTCGCCGCTTCGGGGTCCATACCGTTCACCGCTTCGACGCGCAACAAGCTGAAGAACTTCTCCGTCTCCTTCGGTGGCCGCACCTGCCCCGAGACGCCGTCACCCGTGCGCAGGCCAAAGCGGCGGATCTGCGTCTGCGAGACGTAGACGTCCTTCGGGCCGGGCGTAAGGCGCTCGCCACGGAGAAATCCGAAGCCCTCCTCAACGATTTCAAGGATGCCGCCGCCGAAGAGTATGCCCTGCCGTTCGGTGTCGGATTGCAGCAGCGTGAAAATGAGCTCGTTCTTCTCAAGCGCGCTGTAGCCGGGGAGTTCAAGCTCGCGGGCGATCTCGCGCAGTTCAGTCAGCGATTTGGTTTCAAGTTCAGTGATATGCATAAGTCGTCTCGGGGCGCGTCCACGGGGGAGGAGTGCTCGCGGGGAGGGCAAGCGAGCGTGCGGGTCGCGCCGGGCTCCTTTCGATGCGCTGTCGAGATGCGGTGGGGCGATAACGGGGAACGCGCGTAGAGAGGTCGAGCGTACGTCTGGGCGACGCGGTAGACGGCTGCATTCGGCGGCGCGGCGACGAATGGGCGCGTGGAAAGTTTGAGGTAGTGAGTAGAGGTGCCGCGAAGAGGGGCAGTGCTCCCTGATAGCGGAGCAGGATGGAGGATGAAGCGGAGCCAGCGGTACGCGGCCCCACATTCGTGTATAGCATGGCGCGCCGGTGCTGTCAAGCCGCCCCTCGGCGTGCCTTCGTCACGTCACCCCGTCCGCCTACTCCTGCGCGCGTCCCATCCACCGGCGACCGCACACGCCCGACGCGCCCAAGAGCTCAACGCCCCGCTGCCAAACTCTCCGCAGTTTCGGCTTTGACATGACACCAAATGCCGTGCTATCCTCGCCACAGCCATGATCAATGCACACTACGGCCAGCGCGACGTATGCATCGTCCGCGTCCTCAAGGCCTACCACAACCCATACATGGACCTCGGCTCAAGCACCTCGGCCGCGTAAGCCCGGCGCACATCGCTTACGCGGCAGGGATGTTCAAGCGCCACGCGCCCACGCCGAGGTCAGATCCTCGCGCGTCCTACCGCGCATGACGTACACGCCCCCTCCGCCGCTCCGCTCGTCACGCATCCTCCCTCGCCGGGCCTCTCTTCGCTCCACACGGTCCGCGTTCGTGCTCGCCTCTCGCCGCACCCCGAACGCCTGAAGAGAAAGCGCCGATTCCCATGTTTCCCTCGCCCTCCGAAGAGATCGCCGCCGAGAGCTTCGCCGCGACCACGCTCGCCGCAACCGGCGCGCCGACCTCGACGACGAAGCCGCACGCGACACAGCGCCGCTGGCTGCTCGCCTTCGGCCTCTACACCGTCGCCACCAACACCACCTTCTCCCAGGCCGTCTGGGTGCTCTACCTCGCTGCCCGCGGCTACAATCCCTTCGCCATCGGCCTCTTCGAAACCTGCTTCCACGTCGCCAAGCTCGTCGCCGAGATTCCCACTGGCATCTTCGCAGACCTCGTCGGGCGCCGCACCAGCCTGATCGTCTCCTGCGCCATCGGCTCCTTCGCCTCCCTGCTCTACATCTTCCCCACACCGCCGATCCTGGTGCTCAGCTTCGCGCTCCAGGGGCTTGCCTTCGCCTTTCGCGGCGGCGCCGATAGCGCCCTGCTGTGGACCCTTGCCGAGCGTTCCGGCGCGCCGGAGCAATCCGCGTGGTATAGTCGCGTCTTCAGCCGCATGTTCGTGATCACTCTCATCGCCGCTACGGTCGGCGTCGCCTCCGGCGGCTACCTCGAAGGCGTCAGCGCGATCTTGCCCTTCCTGGCGAGCGGCGTCGTCGTCGCGCTGGGTATCCCGTCGCTGCTCCTGCTGCCAGAGCCGAGACCCAGTGGCCAACGTCTGCGACGTCATCGCCCACTGGCGCACCTGCGCGCCGGCGTCGCAGCGGTGCGCGCCGATCCAGTGCTGCTGGGGCTCCTGCTGCTCTCGGGGCTCACCAGCGGCGTGCTCACCACCACCGGCTACTACTCGCAGCTCTACTTCAAGAGCTTGGGCTTCACCATCGCCGCCGTCGGCATCATCATCGCCTTGACCAACGTGACGGCAGCCTCGTTCGCGTCGCTCGCCCCGCGCATCCTGCGTCGCCTCTCGCGACGCGCCGTCCTCGCCACCTTCGTCGCGTTCGAGGCCGCTGGGGTGCTGGGGCTCGCCTCCGGGCAACGGCTGCTGGCGCTGGCCGGCTTCGTCGTGCTGCTACAAGTCGGCGACGCCGTGCTCTACCCGGCGATCAGCACATACCTCAACGAGCGCAGCCCCGAAGCGCAACGTGCGACGGTGCTCTCGCTGGAGACGGGACTCTTCAGCGCGATCATGATCGTCATCTTCCCGCTCTTCGGCCTCGGCCTGACGCACATCGCCTACGTCACCGCCTACCTCTGGACCTTCGTGGCCCTAGTCGCCGGTGCCGCCCTGATCGCCAGCGGTGTCACCCTGCTGCGGCGCAAACGGCGGGCCGAACGCCTCGCAATGCTTGGCGGCAGCGTCGAAATCAAGTAGACGTGCGCCAGCCTGAGCGCTCCGATGGAGCGCGAAACCGAAGTGCTGCGCATCCACCAGCGATGTCTACGTGCCGCAACCCAACACCGCGCACACCACATCCGCCGCGGATGAAATAGCGCTCCATCCGCGGCTGGGCCGCCTCCACCTAAGGCGCGCGAGCCGCCGACTCAGCGCAGGACTAGCTTGCGCGATACTGCCGCCATCGCTACAATAGATCAATGCCGATACGCGCATAGAGATGTTTGCGCAGCGGCAGCATCCCGGCCTCGCACCTGTCGCATCGCCCTTGACGATCAGCGTGCGCCACCTCGGCGCCTTCTCCCTTCGACCCCGGAAAGGACCGCTGTTCCATGACGCCGACCCGTAGCGCGAAGCCGCTGGTAAGCGCGGCGCTGGCACTCTGTTTCGTGCTCGCCTTCGTCGTGCCGTTCCTCCAAATCCGAAACCTCGGCCTCAAGGCGCCCGGCACCCCCTTCGACGACGCTCAGGCAGGCTTCATCCGTTACGCCGTTATCGGCGGCATCGCCATCGCCTGGTTCTTCGTGCAGCTCTTCTGGCGCGCCTCCACCGAGTCCACCAAACTCGGCCTCGCCGTCTCCGCCACCATCATCTGGCTCGCCGTCGCCTTCTTCTTCGGCTTCCGCGACGAAATCCATTACGACGAAGGCACCCGCGGCGCCGTCGCCTTCTTCACCCTCATGGGCGGACTCGGCATCGTCCTCCTCTGGACGCGTTTCCTCGCCGACGACATCACCTTCTAAGGCACCGGCGAAGGCGCCCGCGCAGCGCAGCGCTTTCCTCGTGCGTCACCCTCGCGGTCGGCGCTCGTGCCGTTCGCGCACCTCCCGGCCGGGCGCTTCTCAACGCGCGAAAGCCGTCGCCTTCAGGCTCACAGAGGTGGACTTGGCGTCCGGATGGCCCCAGGCGCGGCCTCAGCCGCCAGCCCTAACTCGCATCCACTGACAGTGAGGATCACCCGTCGGCCACCCTTGCGCTCACTCAAGTTTAGTGCTAAACTGAACTAATTCGATCGGCGTGCTACACTAAACCAACGCGGCGCGCAGAGTTGAGACGAGACGGGAGGCGGCCACATGCAACAATCCATCGCGACCTGGCTGCGCCTCGCCCGCTTCTACCACAAAGCTGATCGGCGTCTGCTCGCCAACCTCCGCTGCTACGACCTCAGCCTCGCCCAGTTTGATGTGCTGGCGCAACTCGGCGCCGCCGAGGGCATCACCCAGCAAGAGCTTGCCGACAAGCTACTCGTCACCAAGGGCAACGTTACCCAACTTCTCGACCGCATGACCCTCGGCGGACTGCTGACGCGCCGCCAGGACGGTCGCGCCAACCGCCTCTATCTCACCGAGGCTGGGCGCTCACTCTTCCACCTTGCCGTGCCGCGCCAAGAGGACGAGATCACCCGTATCCTTGAGCCGCTCTCCACAGCGGAGCAGGCGCAGCTCTCCGCGCTGCTGCGCAAACTCGACCGCGCGCTCGACCCACGCCTCGATGCCACCCTCACGGCCCCACTCGGCGAAGCGGCCGTGCCGTCTGCACCCGCCTGCGACGAGTCGGCATGACGAAGCTGGCGCACCGGCCCGTGGCGTGCGGGCGCATACCCGCGAACGCGAGGTGAACCATGCAGCACGACGACCATGTGCGCCTGCTTCAGCCCGGGGTGGTGGCGCGCGGCGGCGTCTGGGCGGATCTCGGCTCCGGCAGCGGCGCATTCACCCTGGCGCTCGCCGATCTGCTAGGCCCAACCGGCACGATCACTTCAATCGACAAGGATCGCGGCGCGCTACACGAGCAAGAGCGCATCATGCATGCGCGCTTCCCCGACGTGGCGCTCCACTACCTCGTCGCCGACTTCACCAGGCCACTCGATCTGCCGCCGCTCGACGGCATCGTCATGGCAAATTCGCTACACTTCGTCCGCGAGAAGGCGCCCGTGCTGGCGCTGGTGCATAGCTACCTCAAGCCCGGCGGTCGCCTGCTACTCGTCGAATACAATGCCGATCGCGGCAATCTCTGGGTCCCGTATCCGCTCGCTTATCCCACCTGGGAGCAGGTCGCCGCGCGGGCGGGTTTCCGCGAAACGCGACTCCTCGCCCGCGTGCCCAGCCGCTTCCTCGGCGAGATCTACTCAGCCGCCAGCCTCAAGCCAGACTGATCACCCCGCGCAGGCGCACACGTCGCCGCATGCGCCGCGAGAACATGCCATCGTCCTGAGAGTTCGCACCGAGGTCGCCATGGAAATGCTCACGTTAGACGTCACCGGCCCGCACGCCGGACAGCCCGCGTTCGTGGCGGGAGAGCCGCTCGCATCCGCGCGCACGGTGTTTCTACTGCTCCACGGGCGCGGCGCCTCGGCCGAAGACATCCTCACCCTGGGAGAGCAATGGGCCGCGCCGGGCATCACCCGTGTTGCGCCCCAGGCCGCCGGAGCCACCTGGTATCCTCGGCCATTCACCGCGCCAACCGAGCAGAATGAACCGGCCCTCTCCTCCGCGTTCGCCACAGTCGATGCCTGTCTGCAACAGGTCGTCGCCGCCGGCGTCCCTCCCGACCGCGTCATCCTCCTCGGTTTCTCACAAGGAGCATCGCTCGCGCTCACCTACGCCGCACTGCACCCGCGTCGCTACGGCGGCGTGGTCGGGTTGAGCGGCGGCCTCATCGGTCCTGACGATGCCCCACCCAGCTACAGCGGATCGCTGGCTGGCACGCCGGCGTTCCTCGGCTGCAGCGATGTCGATCCGTTCATCCCCGCCGACCGCGTCCGCCAGAGCGCCGACGCCTTGCGCCAACTCGGCGCGGTCGTTACGCTGCGGCTCTATCGCGCCATGGCCCACACGGTCAACGATGATGAGATCGCCGCCGTGCGTTCCATCGCAGACCAGCTCGGCGTCTAGCAAGCCGCAACCTCGCGTACGTGCTGCCTCGGCGATCCAGGTTTACGAATAAACTCATACTCTTGACTCCAGGCATGTCCTTATGCTATATATTTTGTAGTTGCTTCATGCAATACAAGTTTAGCGGTAAACCACACGACAACCGCCAGAAAGAGGAACAGTCCATGGCCTGGGAATTTGACAAAGCGCACACCAGTATCACGTTCTCCGCGAAGCACATGATGGTCTCCACGGTACGCGGCCGCTTCGATTCCTTCGACGGCATCGTCGATCTCAACGAACCGAATCCCGCCGACTCCAAGGTCGACGTCACCATTCAAGCCGCCAGCATCTCCACCAACGATCCCCGCCGCGACGGCCACCTAAAGTCGGCGGACTTCTTCGACGTAGAGCAGTACCCCACCATCACCTACAAGAGCACCAAGGTCGAGCAGCTCAGCGGCGACAAATATCGCGTCACCGGCGACCTCACCGTCAAGGATGTCACCCGGACAGTGCCGCTCGACGTCACTTTTGAGGGCGAGACCCGCGGCATGCAGGGCGGGCGCCACGCCGGATTCACCATCACCACGGCGATCAACCGCAAGGACTTCGGCCTCAACTGGAACGTCGCCCTCGAAGCTGGCGGCTGGCTAGTCGGAGACACCATCAAGATCGAAATTGATGCCGAGGTCCTCGAGCCCGCGCAAGTCGCCACCGAAGCCGTCGCCGCCAAGGCGTAACGCTCGTTCAGACACGCAGAGAGAGTTCTTGGGCGCGCCTCCGCGAGAGGTGCGCCTTCTTCTTGCGTTCCGTCGCGCTCTGCGTCAAATGTCCTTCTGCATCGCGGTTGCCACCACATAGTAGCCGGCCGTGTCGTAGAGGTGCCGCGCCACGGCGTTCTTGCCGAAGACGTTCAGGGCGATCCGCCGCACGCCCATCGGGCGCACGGTAGACTCCAGCACGTCGAGCGTCTGCCGCCCATAGCCCTTGCCGCGCTGCGCCTCAAAGAGCGCGATGTCGTAAATGAATGCGCGACCCTTCTCCGGCTCCACAAAGACCCACAGCGAGCCGATCGCCGCGCCGCCCTCGTCCGTCACCGTCCAGAAATAGTGGTTCGGCGTCGCCAGCCCCTGCGGAATCAGCCCGTCGATCTGCTTATTCGAGAGTTCGCGCTCCTCCTCAATCGGCGTCTCACCACTCTTCGCGCGCTCCTGTGCGTAATCCTCCCGCAGATAGGCGATATACGGCGTGTACTCGGCCTCAGTCATCGGACGCAGGGCAACCATAATTCCACTCCTTCTCGCGCGATACGCCGTCGCGTACGCTCGATTGATTATGCCGTGATCAGCACATCGTTGGGAAACTGCAGTGCCGGAGACTGAATCGTGGCGACGACGCGCTGCGTGGCCGCGTCGATCACCGAGAGATTGCGGCTGACGGTATTCGCGACCACCACAAACCGGCCATCCGGCGTCACCGCGATGCCATGCGGGTAGCCATCCGTCGCCACCACCTTCCGCAGTGTCGGATGCGCCGCGTCATGCCCGATGTCGAGAATGTGCACGCTCGCCGACGCGCCATCCGAAACGTAGAGCGTATCTCCATTCGGCGACCGTGCGACCAGCGCTGGCCGCACGCCTACGGCCACCGAGCCAACCAGCGTGCGACTCGCCGTATCGATGATGTCCAGGCGGTTGGCAAAATTGTCGCTGGCGTAAACATAGCGTCCGTCCGCGCTGATGGCGATGCCATAGGGCTCCGCGCCAGGGATCGCCACCGTCGCCGCCAGTGCTCGCGCGGCGACGTCGATGATCGCCACCGCCGCGCCGCCGTAACACGCGACATAGGCATATTTGCCATCCGGCGAGAGCACAATACCGTGCGGATTCGCCGGAACAGGAATGTTCTTCACCCGCGTCCAGGTCTTCGTCTCGATCACGCTGACCGACTGCGCCTGAAAGTTGGTGACGAAGAGCGTGCTCCCGTCGAGCGATTCGACGACATGCACCGGCTGTGTCCCAACGCCGACGGCATGCGCGATCGTCGGCGCGCCCGTCCCTGCAGGAATCGCCTCGAGCTTGTTGCCGCTGATGTTGGTGACGTAGAGCATCTTGCCATCGCTGGAGAGCCCCAACCCATGGACGCTCTCGGCGATATGCAACGTATAGCCCCCAAAGAGCACCAGATCGCCCGTCACCAGATCGGTGACATAGACGTGGTATGGCGCTAACACCGCGGGCGCCGCGATCACCGGCAGCGTCGCCGCGGCGCGCGGCGTGTCCGCTGGTGTCGCGCCGCCACACCCCGCGAGCAGCGCCGCCAGCGCCAGCGTCCACAGCAATACCGACCACTGCGAGCGAGCGCCTTGTCGGCGGCGACCTGCCATGCCTACCTCGCCTTTCCCGCTCGCGCCCACAACTGCCACGCATTGTAGCGGTTGAGGCTTGGTCGCGCGGGCGGCAAGGTACTTGTGGGCACGCCCCGAAGCGCAGGCGCCTACACCGCCTTCGCGGTGACGGCGGGCACCTCCTGCGTGCAGAAGGCGCAGCGGCTGGCGGCGACCGGGATCTTGCTCAGGCAATACGGGCACTCGCGCGTCGTCTCCTCCACCGGCGTATCCGTCTTGCGCCGTGCCATCAGCGCATTCACCGGGCGCACGATGAAGAAGAAGACCACCGCGGCGAGGATCAAGAAGGCGACCAACACCGTCAGGAACGAGCCGAACAGGATCTTGCTGCCGTTGACCGTCCAATAATACTGGTCGAACGTCGGCTTGCCGCCGAACGCGCCGATCAGCGGCATAATCACGTCCGCCACCAACGCCGTGACGACCGCGCCAAACGCCGCGCCGATGACCACCGCGACCGCCAGATCGACTACATTGCCACGCAGGATGAATGCTTTGAAGTCATTGAGCGCTTTCATGTGTTGCTCCTCACCACATTCACGCACCTGCCGATTGGATGCTTGTTCACCGTTATGCCACACCTGCGCTCAAAGCGCAATCCATCGGCATTTCTTGGGCAACGCAATCTTGCGTATACCGCGTCCCGTCACGAAAGACACGCGCTACGAAGCCCGCGCTGCCGACACGATCGCGCGTAAGAACTCCGGCACCTCCGCAATCGAGGCCAGCGTGACATCTGCCTCCTCCGCCAGTCCTGGCGGCGTCTCCTCGTGCAGCACAGCCACCGCGACGCCCTGGCACGCACCCTCTCGTCGCAGCCGTCGTAGCGCGCGGAAAGCATCCACATCGGTGCGATCGTCGCCCAGGTAGAACGCGCCGCGCAGTCCATGCCTGTGGATCACCTCCGTCACCGCCACGCCCTTATCCACCTCGACCGGTGGGCGCAGTTCGACGATCAGCTTGCCCCGTGTCACACGCAGTCCCGTCTGCGCGGCGGCGGCGAGCGCGGCGGCGTACACCGCTTCGTCGGCCAGGCGTGGCTCAGCCGTTCCGCGCGTGTGGATGCTCGCCGTCGCACCTTTCGGCTCGACGAACATGCCGGGGAAGCGCGGCATCAGTTCGCGCCCAAGCTGATCCGCCGCCGCCGCGATAACCTGACGATATGGCTCTGCCGCCGCCAGCACACTGAACGTGCCGTCCGCCTCGATGCGGTCGAAGCCATGGTTGCCGATATAGGTGATCGCCTCCACGCCAACCAACCGCTGAATATCCGTCGCCGCGCGCCCCGAGACCGCCGCCACCACCGCAAAGGCGCCCCGTGCCTCGATCAGCAGATCGCGCACGCCCGGCAGCAGCACCGCGGCCCCCGGCGTCGGCGCCAGCGCGCTCAGCGTGCCATCCACATCGGAAAATAGCCCACACGGACGCGCATGGAGCGCCGCCTCGATCAACACGCGTGCGGCGGGCGGCAGAGTGTCAAACGCATCGCTCATCGCGTTCACCGCCTTCCAGTGCATCGCGTGCCGCGCACGGCCACGCATCCTCACCGGGGCGTCCAGCGCTCGCCCCCATAGCATGCTACTCCGGTTGCACGGACGCTCGTAGACTCGCCCCTAACGGCATAAAGAGGCGCTCGGCGGCGACACGCAATCGGCGCACATAGTCTGCCGGCGCGTCATGCGCCGCGAAGACGTGAATCACCCGTGGCGCGGGCCCGCTCTGCGCCATGCGACGCAGACTCTGTACCTTGCCGGCCTCGGCGACCGGCGGCAGCCTGCGCCCTGCCCGCGAGACAACCGAAGCGACGATCACGTCATGCGCCGGTAATGCGGATTGCAGGGCGAGATGCGCCTCAAGTTGTAGCCGTTCGCGCCACGAGACGAAAAGCGCGGCAGTCGCCTCGTCATCCGCGGCGACCTCCGCCTCCCACACGCAGCGTGCGTACTGGCCTTCCCCCGCCCGCACGCGCTCCACCAGTCCCGCCAACCCGCGATGCAGCGCGCGTCCCAGTAAGCGCAGCGCCTGCACGTCGGTCATATCGAAGAAATCGTCCGAGACGATCCCTGTCGCGGCGCCGAGATCCACCGCCTTGCGCAGCATCGCGTGCGCCGCCAGATTCAGATGCCCCTCATGCAAGAACGCGTAGACCGTGCTGCGGTCGCTCAGCCAGCCAAGCGCATCCGCCTCCGCACCCGCTTGCAGGTAGGTACGATCCTCACCTGCCGCCGCTGCGGGCAATGGCCGCAAGCCTCGCGCCAGTGCCACCGCATCGTACGACGCCGCGCCCATGCCGCCCGCGCGCAAGAAGCGCGCGACGTTATCGATATTGTCGTAGTCCAGTCGGCCGTTCAGCAGCGCGCCATGCCCATCGTCGCGCCCCACAATCAGCCGTCCCACCTCCTGCCAATCCAGCCACGCCGGCTGCTGCGCGCCCATCGTGTCGAGTGCGGCGCGCACCTCGCTAAGCAGCCGCACTGAACGCTGTTCGTGATCTTCCCCCAGCCGCTCGCGCATCAGCGTCTCCGTCAGATGCGAGAAGGGGCCATGACCGAGATCGTGGGCCAGCGCGGCGACATGCAGCGGTCGATCCTGCGGTCGCGCCAGCCGCGCCAGGTGATAGACGCCCAGCGTATGGTCGAGTCGCGAAGGGAAAGCGCGACCAAAGAGCAACTCGCCGGGCACATCGGAAAGCGAGACGCCCGCCAACCGCTGGAACGGCGGTGTGGCGAGCATTGCCGAGGCCCAACTCGAGACGCGCAGCGTCCCATAGAGTAGATCGACCAGCGAGCGCGAGCGTGGGGCGCGTTGCATGCCACCAGCAGGAGCTGCCCGCTCCACCGCGCCCGTCTCCTCCCCAACGTGCTCCAACCGCTCGGCGCTGGCCTTCGTCACCGCTACGCTCCTCGGGGGTCGCCGGCGCCAACCATTTCGCGCTCACTGCTAGAGGCGGGGCTAGAGGCGGGCAGTCGCGCTGGCCCGCTCACCACCACCTGCGTGACCCGCACATGCTGCGCCGCCGCGCGTTTGCGCGAGCCGATCTCGCCCAGGCCGGAGAGACCATAGATCATTTCCGGCAGCACCGGCAACCAGAAGAGCAGCACCAGCCGCACCACCGTGCGCCAGTTGCGCTCACCCCGCGTCACGCGCCGCAGCGCCGTGATCAGCGAGGTTCCCCAGGCGAGCACGCTGAAGAACACGAAGCTGACGACGAGTCCCGCGTCGTCTAGCAAATTCGTGTGCGGCGACAGCGCCACCAGCACCAGCACCGCCAGTGCGGCGGATGAAAATACGAACGAAAGCAGCTTACCCATACGAATCTATTCGAGCCTCCTTGTGCCACCGACCGGTTCCCCGGTGACTCGCCACATAGTATCGCAGATGGCGGGAACACACCGCAAATCTCAGCGCGCCTCCTTTATCCTATTCCCTGCACCCGCGGCTATTCCGGCAACCGCTCACTCCAGATATTCCCTGCTTACAACGTGGTCCCACCCGTCGTGTGGCCGCTCCGAATGCGCCGCCGCGCACCCTTGCGCTCGCCCGCGCGCCATGGTATACTGTATTAGAACTTCCATTCTCAATTAGGCGTTTGGCAACGCCTGCATCCTTCACCTCCGCCCATCTCTCTCCCCTTCACGCTGCTCCCTATGCTCCCACCTCGCCGCGGCCTCCGGACGCCGATCACGATGAAAAAGCGGAAGAAAACGGAAATTAAATTCCCCCTCTGCCAGCCTCATTCAATCGCTCCATCCAGCGACAAACCCTGAAATCATGAGGATCGCTCGTCATTTCCGCCACGACACGTGCAACAATTTCCGCTTCCCGCACAAGCCCTCTTAATCAACAGTCCCCATACGCCAATCCGTTCCGTCGCTCGCTCCCTCCCCGCCGTCTCGTGTACTATGCTCTGGTGCGCGGACGCTGGCGGATGGCGGCGTGGGGCCGCGCGATCTGCGAGGAGGACTCAGCGCAATGGCCCAGAACTCGAACGTCGTGCTGACCGGCTACCAGCCCCTTGGCGCCGTGACGCCCGATCCTGCCGCCAGCGCAGCGCGTGAATGGCACTTCACCGCGGCGGACGGCTCCCACGTCTCCGTCGCCCTGCTGGCCCCCGATCTCGCCCGCGTCCGCTATCAACCGCCGCGAGTCGCGGCCGCCCGCTCCTGGGCCGTGGACCGCGTGGACCCGCGCGACTGGCCTGATTTCCACGTCGCCACCGAAACCGGCGAGAACGGCTGTCTGCTCTTCACCACCTCCGCTCTGCGCCTCGAAGCCACGCTCGATCCCTTTCGCCTGCGTTGGTCCTGGCCCGACGGCCGGCCATTCGCCGAAGACGATACGCGCCTCGGCATGGGCCACGTCGTGCCGCATACCCCGACCGACATCCCCGATGTCTCCCTACCTCCCGGGTCCGTCCGTGGCCACCTGCGCCTGGCGCCCGGCGAGCGCATCCTCGGCGGCGGCGAACGCACCTCCGCTCTAGATAAGCGCGGCCAGCGGCTGGTCTACTGGAACGTCGATCCCGAACAGCCACACGGCCCCGAGACGCGCAACATGTACGCATCCTTCCCGTTCTGGCTCGGCCTGCGCGGTGGGCGTACCTACGGCGTCTTCCTCGACACCGTGCGTCGCGCGGACCTCGACGCTGGCGCCACCCGCCCCGATCTCCTCAGCTTTGGCGCCTTCGGCGGCGACCTCACGTACTACCTCTTCGCCGGGCCGACTCCCGACGCCGTGCTCGCGCGCTACGCCGACCTCACCGGCCACACGCCGCTGCCGCCGCTCTGGGCGCTCGGCTACGGCCAGTGCCGTTGGAGCTACTATCCCGAGGCCCAGGTCCGCGACATCGCCGCACAGTTCCGTGCCCGCCAGATTCCCTGCGACCACCTCTGGCTCGATATCGACTACATGGACGGCTTCCGCGTCTTCACCTTCAACCCGCGCCGCTTCCCAGACCCCAAGCGGCTGATGGACGACCTCAACGCGCAAGGCTTCAAGGTCGTCACCATCATCGACCCCGGCGTCAAGGCCGATCCCACCGATCCCACCTTCGCCAGCGGCCTCGCCAGCGACTACTTCGTGCGCCGCGGCGACGGCACGCTCTTCACCGGCGTCGTCTGGCCCGGCGAGAGCGTCTTCCCCGACTTCAGCCGCGCCGACGTGCGTGCGTGGTGGGGCGAGCGCCACCGCCTGTTGCTCGATGCCGGCGTCACCGCGATCTGGGACGACATGAACGAGCCCGCGCTGACGGATCGCTTCGTCCCCGACGGTGGCGTCCCGCGTGGCACCACCCTCACAACCGACGGCGTGCATCACCCAGGCGGTCCCGAGGCCGCACCGCTCCCGCATGCCGCCTTCCACAACGCCTATGGCGCGCAGATGGCGCGGGCCACGCGCGAGGGTCTGCTGCGCCTGCGCCCCGACGAGCGCCCCTTCGTCCTCACGCGCTCCGGCTACGCCGGCGTCCAGCGCTACGCCGCGATCTGGACCGGCGATAACCGCAGCGACTGGGAGTACCTGCGTCTCGCCGCGCGCATGTGCCTCGCCTTCGGTATGGCAGGCATCCCGTTCTGTGGCTTCGATACCGGTGGCTTCTGGGGCACTGCTACGGGCCATCTGCTCGTCCGCTGGACACAGCTCGGTGCCGTCTTCCCCTTCTTCCGCAACCACAGCGCCCTTGAGACCCCCGCGCAGGAGCCGTGGGTCTTCGGCCAGCCCTACGAGTCCCTGATCCGTGACGCCATCGAACTGCGTTACCGCCTACTTCCCTATCTCTACACCGCCTTTGAGGAGTCCAGCCGCACCGGCGCGCCTATCGCTCGCCCGCTGATCTTCTCCTACCCCGAAGATGAATCCCTCGCCATGATAGACGATGAGCACCTGTTGGGTCGCGATCTCCTCTGCGCCCCCGTCGTCGAGGAGCGTGACCCCGCGCGCTTCGTCACCTTCCCGCGCGGCGTCTGGGTAGACTGGCTCAGCGGCGAGCGCATCGTCGGCCCCCTACGTCGCCGCGTCGATTCCCCGCTCGACGTCCTGCCGCTCTTCGCCCGCGAAGGGTCCATTATTCCCCTCGGCCCCGTCCTGCAATACGTCGGCGAAAAGCCCCAAGACCCGATCACCCTTGCCTGCTATCTCGGCCTCGCACCCGTCGCCGCCGAAGGCGCCCTCTACGAAGACGACGGCGCCACCCAAGCCTACACGGGTGGCGCATGGCGCCGCACCCGTTTCACCGCCCGCCGCACCGAGCACGACGTCACCCTCACCGCCGAGCAGCCCGACGGCAGCTACGACGGCCAGCCGCACGAGTGGGTCGTCGAGTTGCACCTACCCCACACGGGCCGCCTCGACGGCCAGCGTCCCGCCATCACCAATGCGCACCTGGGTGACGCATCGCTCGCACCCGGCGAAGCCTTCGCCCGCCGCCACGAAACCGTCCTGCGCCTCCCTCTTGGCCGCGTCGCCGCCCCCTTCACCGTCGCGGTAACGCTGGCATGAGGAGATCGCTGCAGTAGCGAAAGGACGTGAGAGACGCATGCCGCGAGAGCCCGCGCCAGTCAAGAGCACGCCGCGTCCCGCCAGCCAGGGTGACTTGAACGTCGCCAGCGCAGCGCACGAGCGCGCGCCGCGATCCTGGCCCGCGCTGCTGCTGCTCTTCGTCCTCGCGCCGCTCTTTGGTGAAGTCCTCTCCACCTCCACCACGCCGCTCGACCTCCTCTACGACCCCGCGCGACTCCTTTGGACGCCCGCGCTCTATGGCTCAGGGGCCATCCTGGTGCGCGAGCTCGCGCGGCGGCGTGGCCTGGGCTGGCCCAGCCTGCTCACCCTCGGCGCGGCCTACGGCGTCCTCGAAGAGGCGCTGATCGTCAATACCTGGTTCAATCCCGACGGAGCTGTCGGCGCGCTCGGCATCTATGGGCGCGTCTGGGGCATCAACACAATCTGGGCGCTGGAATTGACCGTCTTTCATGCCGTGATCAGCATCTGCGTCCCCATCGTGCTCGCAGAGGCAGCCTTCCCGCGGATTGCGGCACGGCCCTGGCTGCGCCGGCGCGGCATCGTCTGCTTCACGATCCTCATCAGCCTCGTCGGCGTCCTCGGGCTCCTCGTCTGGGGCTTCCCCAAAGGCGATACGACCTATCCGCACCCACCCGTCCCGCAATATTTCGTGGCCGTGGCCCTCGTGGTGGTTCTGCTGCTCATCGCCCTGCGTCTCGCGCCGCGCCAACCCATCCAGAGCGACCACACGCCTGCCCCCACCACCCGTCGGGCCTACTGGTCGGCGCTGGCGGCAATCTTCGCCTTCATCTTCACGCTCTACACCTTCTTGGGGCTCAAGCTGCCTGCCTTGCTGACCTTCGGCTCAATGGCCGCGATCGTCCTGCTGATCGCCGTCACGGTCACGCGCTGGTCGCGGCGCGCCGGCTGGGGCGAGCGGCATCGCGTCGCGCTGGCGGCGGGCGCGCTCACTTTCTGGCTGCTCTTCTCGCCCATCGTTGAACTCACGTCTGGCGACGCGATAGATGCAGCCGCCACCGCACTGCTCGCCCTCATGCTGGCGTTCTGGTTGCGGCGGCTCCTCCACCAGGCCGCGCTGCGTGACACTGCCGCGTCCCCAGGCGTCACTGCGCCGCAGTCTGTTCCGCCAGCAGTGGCATCACAACCTCATCGGCCAGCCGCTGCACACCGCCGTCTGGATAGGGATAGCGCAGGTTGAGAATCAGGTGGTTCGCGCCTGCGGCGATATACGCCCGCAACTGATCGCGCGTCTCCGCCAGATTCGCGAAGTTGGTCATCTGTTGTACCGAGCGCTTGATCGCGCCAGGGTCGCGGCCAATCTCGGCGCAGTGTGCATCGAGCACCGCCGACTTGTGCTGAAACAACTCCACCGATCCGCCTACGAAGTTCCAGATGTCGGCGTACTTCGCCACCATGCGCAGCGTCAACTGCTCGCCGCCACCGCCAATGGTGATCGGTGGATATGGCTTCTGCACGGGCTTGGGATTGCTCATCGCATCCTTCAACTGGTAATACGTCCCGTCGAAGTTCGCGCGGTCCTCGGTCCAGAGCAGCCGCGCCACCTCACACGCCTCACCCATCCGCCGGATGCGCTCACCCGGCGCATAGAGCGGGATGCCGTAGGACTCGTGCTCCAGTTCATTCCAGCCCGCGCCGATGCCAAAGTCCAGCCGCCCATGCGAGATAATGTCCACGGTAGTCGCCATGTTCGCCAGCACCGCCGGGTGGCGATACGTATTGCCGGTCACCATGATCCCCACCCGAATGCGCTCCGTCCGCGCGGCCAGAGCGGCGAGCAGCGTCCACCCTTCGAGGCAATCGCCCGTGGGGTCCGGCCCTAGCGAGGTGAAGTGATCGAAGAGCCAGGCGTGCTCCAAGACCGGGATCGCGTCCGCCTCTTGCCAGACGCCGAGCATTGCCTCATAGGTGGTGAACTGCGGTGCGGTCTTGATGCCGAAGCTGAGCCGCGAAGCCGAAGGTACAGATGCCATGCGAATCCTCCCCGCAACCAAAGAATCTCCACAGGAGTTGTATGGCGAAACGCAGGTCGCGCGCCAGCATCCCCGTCGCAGCCGCGCCTACAGGTCATCCGCCAGTGGAGGCGTCAGCGCCACACCGAAATCCGTGGTCCACTCGTGGCGCGAGCGCTCCTCGAAGAGCGCGAAAGCGGCGGCTCGCTGCGCCTCGAACGTCGCGCGGTCGCACGCGTTGATCCGTAAGAAGTGTGCGACGACCCGCTCGTAGTCGAGCTTGCCCTCTGCCGCCAGGCGGCTAGCCATGCCCAGATGCTTGACGTGATGGCAGAGCGCGCAGAGCGCCAGACAGCCTTCGAGCGATTGCACATGCGCCGCGTCGTCGTACCGCCAGACCTCGTGGCAGTGCAGGCGCCCGCCAGCGCCGCAGACAGCGCAGCGATTGCCGAAGGCGGCAAGCACGCGCTTTCGCAGCGCATCCCACCCGGCGGGCGTCAACACGTCGCGCAGGTTCGCCTGCCAACAGGGCGCCGGCACCAGCTCAATGCTCAGCCGCAACGGCTGTGCGCTCTTATCAGCACCATGATACATCGCTTCACTCCGCACACAGGGCCTCTCTCACAACGCCATCCAGTTCTGGAAGGTTAAGCATCGCGGCTCACACTCGTTCTATCTCTGTCGCCAGAAATCAGCGCCAAAGATTCATGAATTCACAACTTCTGCCTCATGGTGGAATTCGCTGTGCCAGACCATGCGACTTGGGCGGGTTGGCGCTTGGCGTGGGGGTGGGCGCGCGAGATGACGAGACGACATACGACAGCGCTGCGGCAAAAAAGCTGGCCCCTATGGCCCTATGTGCCACCGCGTTATGCCGCCGTGGCGCTAGGCGTTCTGCTCTTCGCTGTAGGTCACTTCGTATTCTACGATGTGCTCAGGTCAACGACCGTCAAGCCAGACGCCGTGATTCCGCCAGCGGCGTACCTGCTCGGCATGGGATGCCTGGTAGCGGCCGGTCTCCGAGTTCACTTGCCGCGAGCGGTAAAGCGCCTCTACGACAAAGCTTACCCGGTGACCCTCATCATCGCCATCGTTCTCGCGGTGATCACCGTTGGACTCGTGCTGTTCTCTGCTACGGCTGCCGCCATCGTGCCGGGCGCAAATCTATACAGCTCCGACGTCATGGCGTTCTCGCACTTCGACGCCGCGACCATCCTTGCTGGACACAACCCTTACACCAGTGATACCGCCATCTCAGATGCGCTCCGTCAGTTTCCCCTTGCCTCCATTACCCCACTCAGGCAAGGCATATTCGGCACAGGGTATGTGTATCCTTCCACCGCTGCCATCGCCAGCGCCGAGCAGAGCTTTCTCCGCGACCCGCGCCTCGTCGCGGCGGCGATCGATCCTGCGACGCTGCACAGCTATCCGGCGCTCGCCTACCTGCTCTACGTGCCTATTCTCTGGCTTGGCGTCTCAAATATCTTGCTCGTCAATTACATCGTCTTCTTCGGTTTAGTGGCTTGGCTTGTGGTGATAGCGTCGGGTATAGAGTGCCGCTGGGTCGCGCTGCTCGCGCTTGCGGCCGTCACGATTCCGCTGATGTCTCTGCTGGCGGATACCGAGATCATCTGCTTCGCGTTTCTCCTTCCAGCGTGGCACTATCGAGAGCGCCGTTGGCTAAGCGCGCTATTGCTGGGGTTAGGGTGCGCCTTCAAGCAATACTGCTGGTATTTCGCACCCTTCTTCCTGCTAGATACACTCCGCGTCTTCGGTTGGAGAGAAGCGGCACGGCGCGCGGTGCTCACCTTCGGTGTGTTCCTCGTTCCAAATCTACCCTTCCTTCTCCTCAACCCACTCGCCTGGCTTCACTCGCTGTGGCTCCCCATAACTGATCCCATGTTCCCGATGGGCGAAGGTATCGTCGCGCTCTCGCTGGGGAGCCTCCTGCCATTTGCCGCGCCCTCGGCCTACGCAATCTTCGAACTGATAGCCCTGGGCGCCTGTCTCTGGGCGGGCTGGCGCTGGCATCATCTGCTCGGCGACGGGCTACCTCTCTTGGCGCTCATCCCGCTGCTCTTCGCCTTCCGCTCGCTGCCCAATTATTTCGCCTTCGCGCCGTGGCTCGCGCTGTATGCCGCGTCGCAGTTGTACAAATCGCCCAACACCGTCACTCCATCTTCCAAACCACCTGTTATAGTCGAGCGCGTTCCTTCGGCTGTGGACACCGCGGAGGCAGTCTTTCCATGACGCTCAATGTGGCCGCTCGCACGTCCCACCATGCACCCTCCACGCTCGTGCGGCGATTGTTTCGTCGTGACCGAATGCCTCACACCGAAACAGCCGCCCTGGGTCAACGAGATCTCCCGGCCCTGGACGGTGTCCGCGCCGTCGCCGTCATCTCCGTAGTGGTGTACCACCTGTGGAATGCCACAAATTGGGGCAAGTCCGTGGGGCCCGTACTGCTCGTCCCCGTCGCCTTCGGCTTTGCTGGAGTGCTACTCTTTTTCGTGCTCTCCGGGTTCTTGCTCTTCCTGCCCTATGCTCAATCCCTACTGCACGGCAGCCCTTGGCCCTCCCCCTGGCGCTTCTACCGACGTCGAGCGCTCCGCATTCTCCCAGTCTATTTTGCGTGCCTCGCGACGCTGGCGGCGCTGCTCGCCGTGCTCGGTTTTCTGAACGTACGTGTCTGGGAATCGCTTGGCCTCTTGGCGCTGCTCATCCCCAATCTCTCCACCACCGCATCACGATTCGTCGCGGTAATCGATGGGCCCTTGTGGACGCTCGCCTTAGAGTGGCAATTCTACCTCATGTTGCCGTGGCTCGCGCTGGCCCTCAAGCGCATCTGTCAGAACAGCCACAGACATAAACTGCTCAGATTGCTCGCCGCTCTGATAGGCATCGCTGCGCTTGGACTGGCAACGCGTCTCCTGGCCGCTTACGCATACTTTCGTGTCGGCTCTGCCGTACCGATGGAAGCTCCTGGTTTACTTGGGCTCACGCTGCGAGTGGTCTACGGCTACTTCGGGCGATACCTCGAAGTCTTCGCGCTTGGGATGTTGCTCAGCGTCTTGTACGTTGCGCTCTTCGAGAGCGGCCGCATTGCGAAACTCTGGTCTAGCCGTCTTGGCCTTGCCTCCCTGGCGCTCTCAGGCGTCACCCTGTTCGTCTGCATGTTGTGGTCCGAAACAACGCACGTACTCACCGCGCCAGACATCTGGGCGTTCTCTTCTCCGCGTGGAGCCCCATGGCTCGTGATTGGCATCTGGGTGACAGGTCTTGCGTTCGCCCTTCTTATGTTCGGCGTCCTAGTTGGCCCGCCGATCGTGCGAGTGCTCTTCGCGCTGCCCCCATTACGCTTCATTGGGCGCATCTCGTACAGCGTTTATCTCTGGCACATCCCCATTTTTCACATCGTAGGGAATGCCGTTCCAGCGCTGGCGGTCACGTTCACCGTCTCGGTGGCGACGTACTACGTCATCGAGCGGCCGTTCCTCAACCGCCGTTACTCGTCTTCACGAAAGATCCAGTCCCTCGCGGACCCAATAGATTTAGCGCCTCCCATACAAGGGCCGCTTAATATGAGGCCCCACACAGCATAGGAAGGCGCTAAACCAGACGGCATTACTGCTGTGCCCCACGACGCATGCATGCCAGCGCGCATAGCGGTGTTGCGCCAGGTGCAGTTCGCGGAAATCGGCAGAAGACGTACTCGTATCAGCGCATGTCGGCACGCCGCCAGAAAGGCTCTTCCGCAACAAAGCGCCTGCACCATCTGTGATCCCTTGACCCGGCCGTGGCTCGGCTCGCGCCACCCGTCCCTTTGTACAGCATCATACTGGACGGCCGTGCAACGTGGCGGGCGTCTCCCTGCCGTACAATGAGCGTGTGGCTCCGAGTACTGCTCACGTTGGGCTCGGCCAGGACGAAAGCAGGCAAAATCATGTCAAACGAGCAAGAGCAACATACTCCGACGGCGTTGATCACCGGCGCGTCGCGCGGACTCGGCGAGGCGCTGGCCCGCGCGCTGGCTGCCCAGGGCTGGGCACTGCTGATTGACGCACGCGGGGCGGATGATCTCGAGGCCGTCCGGATGGACCTTGCGCGCCAGACGCACGTCATTGCCATCCCTGGAGACGTGATCGATCCCATCCACCGGCGCGCGCTCGCCGCGGCAGCGGAGTCGCTCGGCGGACTTGATGCCGTGGTCAACAACGCCAGCATCCTCGGACCAAGTCCACTCCCCTCCCTGCTCGATCATCCCCTTGAAGCGTTGGAGCAGGTCTATCGCGCCAACGTCATCGCGCCATTGGGCGTCTTGCAGGCCGTGCGTGGTTCCCTGCGGCCCGGCGCGCGCATCCTCAACATCACCAGCGATGCCGGGGTCGAGGCCTACGAGGGCTGGGGCGGCTACGGTTCGAGCAAGGCCGCACTCGAACAACTCTCGCATATCCTTGCGGCAGAGCAGCCCGACTGGCATGTCTACTGGGTCGATCCCGGCGACATGCGGACGGCGATGCATCAGGCCGCATTCCCCGGCGAAGACATCAGCGACCGTCCTCTGCCGCAAGAAAGCGTGCCGGGCCTCCTGGACCTGCTCACCGGCGACCATCCCAGCGGACGCTATCAGGCGCGTGCCCTTCCAGCCACCGCGGCCCACGTACGAGGCGTGAACGAACTGCGCGTCGCCCTCACCGTCGACGACTTCGACCGACATGTCACGCTCTACCGCGACGGCTTCGGTCTCGAGACGGTCAAGGAGTGGCGCTCGCCAGAGGGGCGCGGCATCGTGCTCGCCGCCGGTCGCGGCACCGTGGAACTTCTCGATCGCGCCGACGCTGAGTATACCGACGAGGTCGAGGCGGGGCGACGTATCTCTGGTCCCGTGCGGCTTGCCTTCGAGGTAGCAGACGTCCGCGCGACATCGTCGTCGCTCCAGGCACATGGAGCCGAGGCGCTGCGCGACCCATTGCAGACCACCTGGGGCGACCTCAATCAGCGCCTCCAGGCCCCCGACGGCATGCAAATCTCCCTCTTTCAGATCAGCGAGTCGCCTACACAGAAGACGGAAGACCAGTGACCAAAACTGTGCACTTGGATCGCGAAGCGCCGCGCGCCACTCGACCACGCGGCGGAGCCAACAGCGATCCGCTCGACTTTTCGCTGCCGCCCGAGCTTGAGGCGAGCGAGCCACCGGAGGCCCGCGGGCTGGCGCGCGACGAGGTCCGCCTGATGGTCTCGTATCGCGCCAGCGACCGCGTGCTGCATTTGCGCTTCCGTCAGATCGGCGACGTCCTGCTCCCCGGCGACCTGCTAGTGCTCAACACCAGTGGCACACTCAATGCCGCCATACACGCCACGCGCGCCGACGGCACGCCGCTCGAACTGCACCTCTCGACCCACCTGCACACCGATCGCTGGACGGTGGAATTGCGCCGCCCGACCGAGCGCGGTAGTGCGCCATGCCGCGATGGCGCGGCCGGTGAGACCCTGCGCCTTCCCGGCGGCGCGACGGCGACCCTGCTAACGCCTTACGCGCGGCACGGCGCCGATCGCCAGCGCGTCGCTGCCACCACCCGCCTATGGGTCGCCACCCTCGCGCTGCCATCCCCGCTCCACGCCTACCTCGAACAGCACGGTTTCCCCATCCGCTACGGCTACGTCAAAGAGGCGTGGCCCGCCAGCTACTATCAGACCGCCTACGCGACCGAGTTGGGCAGCGCCGAGATGCCTTCGGCTGGCCGCGCCTTCACCCCAGAGTTGCTCACCAGCCTCGCCGCGCAAGGCGTGCGGTTCGCGCCGTTGCTGCTGCACACCGGCGTCGCCAGCCTCGAAGACCATGAGCCGCCTTACGACGAGCAGTATCGCGTACCGGAAGAAACCGCACGAGCGGTCAACGCGGCGCGCGCCGAGGGCAGGCGCGTCATCGCCGTCGGCACCACCGTCGTCCGGGCCCTGGAAACCGTCGCGGACGCCGGCGGCATCGCCCGTCCAGGAGAAGGATGGACGTCTTTAATCGTGACGCCTGAACGCGGCGTGCGTGTCGTCGATGGACTGCTCACCGGCCTCCACGAGCCGCGCGCCTCGCATCTGGCGATGCTCGAAGCCATTGCCGGTCCGCCCACACCTCCGCGTCGCCTACGCCGCGGCGCTCCGCGAACGCTACCTCTGGCACGAGTTCGGCGACCTCCACCTAATCCTCCCGTAACAACACGCCACCGGCGCGCAAGGATCGGCAACAGCGCCGGCACTGTGCTCAGTTGCGCCAAGCGGCAGGCGCATCTGGTCCGCATCGTGCAATTCAGCCATTGCGACCCCACAACGCTGCCGCGGCGACCGCATAGCCGGCAGCCCATGCCCAACCCAGAGCGACGACCACAAGGAAGAGAGTGCTTTCAATGGCCGTGCCCAATATGCCCGCGGCGGACCACTCCGCAAAGGCGCGACCGCACCAGAATCTGCCGGACTCCTCAACGGAGAGCGGCGCGCCAGGTCAGGCTGACCCAGTCGCGCGGAGCGACGACGGGCGCATTTCATTGCTCGGGCGTGGACCGATCTTCCTCGGCAGCGCGCCGACAAACACGATAGTCGTCGACGATCCCAGCGTCGCGCCACAGCAGGCGGAGATCAAGGTGCGGCGCGACGGGCGCATCGAGATTCGCGATGTCGCCAACGGAGCCACACTCGTCAACGGGCGGCCCGTCCAGCGCGACAACCTGCTCTCCGGCGCCGAAATCCGCCTCGGCACCCAGCGTTTTGTGCTCGATGGCACCGATCTCATCCCGCTGCACGACGCCGGCGGGATGCGCGTCGACGCTATACACCTCGAACAACTTGCCGAGCGCGGCGGGCTCGTCGGATCACGCAAAGTGCTGCTCGACGATGTCTCGCTCACCTTGCTACCCGGGTCGTTCGTCGCTATCGTCGGGGCTTCAGGTGCCGGCAAGACCACGTTGCTGCGCGCCCTCAGCGGCCAAGTGCCGCCGACGAGTGGCCAGGTACTCTATAACGGGCGCGACCTCTTCACGCACCAACGCGAACTCAGCAACGCGCTGGGCTACGTCCCGCAGGACGACATCGTCCACAAAAACCTGTCGGTCGAGCGCGCGCTTTTCTATGCGGGGCGGCTGCGGCTCCCCAAGGGCACGAGCCACGCCCAGATTGCGGAGCGCGTTCGCCAGGTGTTGAACGACGTCGACTTGATGGATCAGCGCAAGCAACTCGTCGCCCAACTTAGTGGGGGCCAGCGCAAGCGCGTCAACATCGCGCTGGAATTGCTTGCGCGCCCGGCGGTCTTCTTTCTCGACGAGCCGACCTCCGGCCTCGATCCTGGCCTCGACCTGAAAATGATGACGCTCTTGCGCCGCCTGGCGGATCGCGGCCAGACCGTCGTACTCGTCACGCACGCCACCACCAATATCGACCTCTGCGACGCGGTGTGCTTCCTCGCGCCGAACGGTCGTCTCGCCTACTACGGCCCACCGGAGCGGCTCAAAGAGCACTTCGGCACCGGGAACTATGCCGACATCTACAACGCGCTCTACGAGTCCCCGGACGACTGGGTCGCGCGCTTCCGCCAGTCGACGGACTACGTGCAAAACGTCGAGAGCCCACGGTTGCAGTCCGAGGACATGGCGCGCGCGGGGGCGACCGAGCCAGCCATCGCGCCGGGCGAGACAGACACATTTCACCCGATCGGCGCCTTCCATCAGTTCCTCATCCTGACACGCAGATACCTCGTGCTCTTCGCCCACGACCCCATCAATCTTTTGATCCTCCTCGCGCAGGCGCCAATCATCGCTGGACTGGTGACGGTGCTTGCCGAGCGTCACTCGCTCCACGACGTGATGGCCCCCGCCAACCCCGCAGTGCATATGGACTTCGTTGCGCAACGCACGCTCTTCATCCTGTCCTGCTCGGCGATCTGGTTCGGCATCATCAATGCCGCTCGCGAGATCGTCAAGGAGAAGGCCATCTACCTGCGCGAGCGCGCCGTCAACCTGGGCATCCTGCCGTACGTGATGTCGAAGGTGGTCGTGCTTGGCGCGCTCTGCGCCATTCAATCGTTCGTCCTGCTCGCCATCGTCGGGACCAAGTCTGGCTACCCGCCGAGGGGCATCCTCTGGCCCGGTACCAATGGGTCCTTCGCTGAGCTGTACATCTCGCTGGTACTCATGGCGCTCGCCGGCCTGATGCTTGGGCTGCTCGTCTCCGCGCTGGCGCCCACCACCGATCGCGCGCTGAGCATCGTGCCCATCATCCTGATCCCGCAGATCCTCTTCTCGAACGTGATCTTCTCGCTCTCTGACCCCGTAAGCAAGTGGATTAGCTATTTCATGCCCTCACGTTGGGGCATGCAGGCGACGGGCAGCATCGTGCGTATCTCTGACGCCCGCGCGGAGCTTGATATCCCGTTCTATCGTGCAGACACGCAACACCTGCTCGCCTTCTGGGGTGCGCTCGTGGGCCTGGCGCTCCTCTTCTTTCTGCTGACGCTGTTCTTCCAGAAAGCCAAGGATCGGCGACAGGAATAGCCCGCGAGCGCAGCCGCGCCCGTTCACGCCCTCTCGTCACGCCTGCCAGACGTCTGAGATCGTATGGGCGCTTGCGGCCTTTCCGGTATTTTGGATCCCTTCGAGCGCCTCAATGGTGCGCAACACGTCATAGTGGTTAACCGACTCGCCATACTGGCCCGTATGGACGTGCGCTCCGGCGAAGAACGTCAAGATGTGGTTGCCGCTGCCGCCGTCATCCTCATCCCACGTGACGATCAACAGGCTGTTATGCGTCTGCGCCCATTGGCTGTAGGCGTCCATCTGCGTGCGCAACCAGTCGTCGGCGGCGGCGATGCTCCCCGAGTGCATGTCGTTGCGCTGGTTCGGCACGACGAACGCAACCGATGGCAGACTGGTGAAGTCGCTGGGAAACGCGCTAAACGGCAAATTGCTCGACGCGGGTACGTCGGAGAAGTTTGACCAGGGGTTATGCTTCCGCGCGTAGTCTGGGGTGCTGTCGCTACTGCTGCATCCCATGAATCCTGCCGCTGGCATGCTTTCGGAGTACCCCGCGAACGACTTACCGCTGGCGAGCAGCTCGCCGCCGAGGTTCGGCGCGTTGAAGCTCTGCGGGCAGGCATCGCTATCGACCCCGAAGGTCGAGCCCGCGAAGAGCGCCAGATAGTTCGGCTCGCTGGGATGCGTCACCGCGTGGCTATTCGTGAAGGTCGCGGCGTGACTCGCCAGCGTGTTGATGTACGGCGCGTCAGACGAGCCATGAATATCGCTATAGCCGTGATTCTCCTCAATGACGACGACGATATGGTCGAAGGCTGGCAGCGTCTTCGATGGCGTCTGGTGCACAGTGGCGGTCGCATTTGCCGCCGGCGTGTTTCCGGCGGTACCCGACGTCGCCGTGCTGCCCCCACACGCGGCGGCGCCGAGCGCTACGAAACAGAGCAAAGCGGCTCCCCACCCGTGGTGATATCGCGCCATCAACGTATGAACCTGTGCCACAAATCCCCCCCAAAACACCGCACGGATAAGCCACTGCAGCGTATCCCAACGCCCCGAAAGTGCTGTATGAGGCTCGCCGTGAGAAACATCTCACCAAATGCCAACAGCGTTCCAAACTTTGGCCATTATAGTCACCGACGTGCAGGGTGAGCGGCATGCGATGGCGGCTACCCGCACCACGGCAACACCACGAGGAAAGCCTGAAAGGAGCACAAACATGATTATGTGGGATAGAGCGCTCGAACGGGTACGGGCGAGCAGCCAGGTCCGCGAGAGCCGTAGGTCGCCAGGCAACGACGTGAGCCGCGCTTTCGACCGCGTCGTGCTGGCGGACGGTTCACTCTATAGCGTGCCACGCAACAACCTGGCCGCCGCGAAAGGGCTGCTGGCTGCCCAGAATGCCATCGCGCGGCGCATGCGGGCCGAACGCGAGATGCCCACGCCGCGTTAACCAACTGTGTCGGGTCGAGGGCAACGCCGCCACATACTCCTGGCGCGCAAGGGCACAGATGGCACCGAACGCGATCCAGTGGCGAGCGGGACCATTTCTCGCTCGCCTCGCCGTGTTTCTGGCGGCGATGTGTGGCCCGCGACACAATCTCGCGGCGACTGCTAACCTAAGCGTCACCACCCAACGTATTGCATAAAGACAACCACGGCGAGTCTGCGCAAGGACTCTGCTTCGAGCCGATAGAGAATCGGGAGAGACATCACATGGGCACCCGGCGGGAGGATACGCTCGACATGCTAACGGCGCCAACGAAGAATTCAGAGTCAGCGCGGGCTGCCTCAAGCGGCCGCATGGACGAGCGCGAAGCGACCCTCTTAGCTGAAGAGTTCGCGCGCCTGCTCACCGATGAAGCGGCGGCGCCCAAGGGTTATCTGCTCTCCATCGCACCCCATCAACTGGTGGTGCGCGACCTCGACGACGTGCGCGCTACTATCCGCACCGGGCTTGTCGCCGACGATCTCCCTCACGCCCGCGCGTCGTTGAGCAAACTTGCGCGCCTGCTCGGCATCTAGCGAGAGCGTGTCGAAGTGACCGCCATGTCCCCACCTCTGGGCGGCACATCGCCCATTAGACCGATCAGTGGCGCGCCTCGAAGCCTGGGGCCCTCAGCAGGATTCGAGCGCGACCTCGACATCCAGCGCCATATCCCCTTAGACCGCTGGCTTCTACCCGCATCCCTCACGTGCCGAGGTAGGCGCGGACCTACTGCCACTTCCTCACCTGGGTGCCGCGCCTCCACCTGCCCCACGTGACACGCCCGCCGCGTTGGCCATGCCATGCGTCAGCGGGCGCGTGTGCAGATCTAGCGAGATCTAGCGCGTCGGGCCAGCGGACGGAGCACCATGCGGCGCGTAGCCGGGCCGCAACGACTGCCCACCACGGACGCGAGCATCCCTCTGCGCTGCCGCCCGCTTCTCAGTGGCGGCCTGCGAGCGCCTGGTGAGCCGCAGCGCGATCAGCGCGCCGACGACGCCGACGCTGCCGAAATACAGCGCGATCGCCCACCAGCTCGCGGAATCCGAGCCGGTAAGGATGCCATGGGCGGTCACCAGGAGATAGAGCGCGAAAGTCAGCACATGCAGGCGGCGCCACATTGCATAGCCGATCTTCGGGCGCAGCCATGTGCTCAGGCCGATGGCAATGCCCAGGTACAACGCGAGGATGCCGAGGGCCATCCAGATCGGGCGGTAGTGGCTGACGAACGGCAGCAGCACCTCGCCCAGACCGAACTTGGTGAACGGGTCGAGCGCGACAGCGAGAACGTGTACGCCAACGAAGACCGCGGCCAAGAGTGTCAGGTAGTTATGCAACTCGTTGTTGATGATGCGCGGCCAGCGCAGTGATTGGAACTGGAGCGTCATCGCCAGCCCAGCCACGACAGAGAACGTCACCAAGAGATAAGCGGTCATGCCGCCCGCGCGGGCCACTTCCCACGTAATCGCTTCCCAGGTGTTCATACCGACAGCTCCTGCGTAACGGCGGGAACCGGCAAAGGTGCCAGGTCCGACGGCCAGGGTTCTACCGCCCGCCACGAGCCGTCCGCGCCGACGAGCAGACCCGCGAGCCGATGCGAACGCAGGAACGCCGCACCGCGCTCCGTGCCAAGCACAAATGCCACTTTAGCAGCTACCTCGGCCTGCTCACAGTGATCGGCCAAGACGCTCACCGACCAGAGATCGCTTACCGCGGAGCTTCCCGTCCGCGGATCGATCAGGTGATGGCGCTCCTGCCCTCCGTGCAGCCAGCGGCGGCGCGCAATGCCCGACGTCGCCAGCGCTCCCGCGCGCAACGGCAGCTGCCAACTCGTGTCGCGCCCAGCGACGGCGATCGGCCAGGCGTCCGCATCGGGCAGCTTGCCCAGCACGGCGAGATCGCCTCCAGCGCTCACCAATGCTGCCTCCACGCCAAGAACGCGGAGCCGTGCCAGCGCCGCGTCAACCGCCATGCCCTTGGCGATGCCGCCGAAGTCGAGGCCTACGCCATGGGGCAGCGTGACACGTCGATCTGAACGGTCAACGCGCACGCGCCGCCAGCCACCGCCGGGGGTGGGGAGTGCCACAGCGTCGCCCCGCGGCGTGACATCCTTAAGCTGCTCGAAGGAGTGTTCGTAGCCCAGGGCGACGATCTGTTGCCGCAGCGTCGGATCGTAGAGGCCCTGCGTCGCCTTTGCCGCGGTGAGCGCGGAGGTCAACACCGTGAAGAGCAGCGCACTCACCTGCACAGGCTCCCCGGCGCGCTGGTTGAGTTGCGACAACTCGCTCTCAGGGAGGAAGCGGCTCAGTCGCTGCTCCCACTCCTCGAAGAGGCCGCGTACGGCGTTCGTCCCCATGCGCGCGTGTTTGTCTGGGAGGACCAGCCAGACTGTCGTCCCCATCGCGTGGAAGGAGGCGCCGCTCATGCCGTTTGGCACGATAAACTCAGGAAACACTGGTTCCACCTACGGTTCCGGTCGAGGAAGAACTCGATCCCGAGCTTCCGATACTTGCATTGCCTGAGTGGCTGAAGTAGCCGCCGTCATCTGAAGACTCCGACGAGCTTGACGAGCCATTTGTAGTGGTTGCGGAGGAGTTGGTCGAATTGGTTGAGGTCGTCGCGGTCGCCATGTGCGCGCCGACCGCGACGCTGAAAGCGCCGAAACTTAGCATAGTGGCAGTCGCCAGCACGCGCTTCAGGCGCGCCGCGAGCCGTAGCGAGTCCGCTTTGGAGCGACGTGCCGGCGGCGCGGAGGACTGGCGCGGGATTGGCGGCAACTCCCTGGGTGGCGAAATGGGCGATGGCGCGGTTGCGGGCATCAACGCGGAACGATTGAGGTTGGTATCCATCTATCTTCTCCTGCCGTTTTCGGCAGATTAGGCGTGGCGTCAAAGGGAAAAGGGAGGGCATGCCGCCCGACGTTGTAAGGGAGACGAAAACCGGAGCGGCATGCCCTTCAGCGGAGTGACTTGACGACTAGTTGTTGGGGCGCTGACCGAGCGTTACGGTGACGGTGTGTTGCGCCGAACCGCGGACGTAGGTGACGCTGATCGACGAGCCGGGAGCAGCTGAGAGCGTAAACGAGGCCAGATCACTGCTGCTGGAGATCGCCTGGCCGTTCACCGCGACGATCACGTCGCCGACCTGGAGTCCCGCTTGCTGGGCGGGGCTGACGCCCGCGGTGTCGTTGACGAAGCTGGAGATTTCAACGCCACTGGTGACTGAGAGACCGTTGGCGGCGGCGACACGCGGCGTCACGTCCTGGCCCTGGATGCCCATGAAGCCCTGGTTGCTGCTGGTGAGGCTGCCGTTCGTGATGAGCTGCTCGGCAACGTACTGGACGCGATTCGAGGCAATGGCGTAGCCGATGCCGTTCGCCGTAGTGCCCGTTTCAGTGTTGACCTCGGCGAGTGTTGGGATGCCGAGAAGCTGGCCGGAGAGGTTGACGAGCGCGCCGCCGCTGTTGCCATTGTTGATCTGTGCGCTGGTCTGAATCAGCCCAACCAGCGTGCCGGCGGGACCGCTAGGGGCTTCGCTCGCGCTGCGGTTGAGCGCGCTGACGATGCCGAAGGTGAAGGTGTTTTGCAGGCCCAACGGGGAACCCACGGCGACCACGTACTGGCCGACGACGGCCTTCGACGAGTCGGCGAAGGAGATCGGCGTAAGATTCGAGGCCGAGATCTTGAGGACGGCGAGGTCGTCTTGCGGGTCCGCACCGACGAGCGACGCGTTGTATGACGTGCCGTTCGAGAGCTTGACGGTGTAGCTGGTGAAGCCATCGACGACGTGGTCATTGGTGACGATGTAACCGTCACTGCTGATGATGTCGCCGGAGCCGATGCCCTCGCCGGCGTTGCTGACGCTGGTGATCTCAACGACGGAGGCTTTCACCGCGGCGGCGACCTTCTCCGTGTCTGACTGAAGCGTGCTGGTGCTGGACGAGATCGTCAGCGCGGGCGAGGAGCTCGAGCCGATGACGATGGCGCCTAGCGAGGGACTGGTTGCTCGCCCGACGAAGACACCGACTCCGGTGCCGAGCGCGAACACAGCCAGCAGCGCCAGCGCCAGGAACGGCGAGCGGCGTGGGCGGCCATCCGATCCGCCGGGTGCATCCACTGGGGGATAGCCACCGTATGAAGGCGGCGGGGCGATTACGTCGCCGTTCGGGCTCCAACTCGTCCAGGGGTCAGCGGGTACTACCTCGCGGGTCGGTCGCAGCGGTATCGTCGGATAGTTGGCTTCTCCGGGTCCCTGTGGCAGTTCTTCGGCCGTGGCCGGGGGTGTCGCGGTGTCATACATGAGAACTCTTCTCCTAATGCAGTATGCCGGAGCGATCAGGTCATCACATTCGGGTGGGCGTCGCTCGACGTTCGTTGGTGACAGCGTACCGCCGTGGGATAGGAGAACCATGAGAGTTGCATTGCAGTTCTCCAATGTTTCATGCTGGCCGCGACACGCCAGCATACGAAGACGCGACCGCAGGGCCAGCGGCAAGCTGTCCGGCGCGGAGGGCGTCGTTGTGCGGTGAGCGCCGCGTGCGACTTGAAGGCTCCACTGTTGCTTTCAGCGAGAAGGTGAATGTTTGGATCAGGCTCGTCGCGAGCCATGAACTCGCGCGGATCGCCGAGATTGGCGCTGCGCCACGAGTTCAACCATCCCACGACTGCACGCTTCGTGCCGTGCCGGAATTCATCGTCATGGGTACAGGATGAGTGGTTCTCATGCAGCAGTTGAGGGCCCTCTGGCAGCGCCCACTAGGTAAGATCATCGCCGGCATCGCCGCCTTCGTCATAGTCTGCATGGTGGTCGTCGGTATCTACATCTTTGGCGGAGGATCGCCCGTTCACAACAAACTCACCACCTCGGCCTGTGCGCCCGTCGCGGGCGATACGGCCTTCACCATCGACGACTCAGCATCCGAGGCATCCTTCACCCTCACCGAGGTGCTGGCGGGCAACAACAATACCGTCGTCGGCAAGACGAACCAAGTGGCCGGCCAGATCAACATCAACGCCGCGGATGTCTCGCAGAGCCAGATCTGCAAGGTCACCATCGATCTGAGCAGCATGTTGACCGATAGCGATCTGCGCAACAACGCGCTGCAGGGGCGCATCTTCGAGACGAGCGATCCGCGCAACCAATTCGCCACCTTTGTGACGACCGCGATCAGCGGATTACCATCCGCGGTCGCCGTCGGCCAGACCGTGAACTTCACGATCACCGGCAACCTGACGCTGCATCAGGTGACGAAGTCCGAGACCTTCGCCGCGACAGTCACGGCCACCAGCGCGACGGCGCTGATCGGCACGGCGAAGACGACGGTGCGCTACAGCGACTTCAATCTGGCGATTCCGAACGTCCCCTCGGTTTCGGACGTCTCGAACGATGTGATCCTGGCGATCGGCTTCACCGCCAAGGCATAGGCGCCTCAGCGACTCAGCAGCGATAGCGCCTCGGCGACGACCTCGCCGCGGGCGACGGCGCGCTGTGTGCCCGTGCGGAGGTCGCGCAGGACGACGGTTGTCGCGGCGATCTCGTCGGGGCCGATCAGCGCGACCAACGGAATGCCCTTCTTGTTGGCGAAGGTGAGTTGCGCGCGCAACTCCTTGGGATCGGGATACAACTCGGCGCGGATACCTGCCTGGCGCAGTTCGTTGGCGAGGGCGAAGGCAGCGGAGAAGGTCTCGGGGGCGAAGAGCGGGACGAGGGCCTGGGTGACGGTGGGCGCCTCGTCAGTGAGCAGGCCGCGCTCGTCGAGGGCGTCGAAGATGCGCTCGATGCCAAACGAGATGCCGACGCAGGGCAGGTCGCGGCCCAGGAACATGCCGATCAGACGGTCATAGCGGCCGCCACCACCGAGGCTGCCGAGCGTGGAGCCGGGGAGGACGGTTTCGTAGATCGTGCCAGTGTAGTAGCCAAGGCCGCGGACCAGCGAAAGGTCGAAGGTGTAGCGCTCCGGCGACATGCCCATCTCGGTGGCGTAGATAAACACATCGGCGATCTCGCGGAGGTTGGCCTCGCCGTCGTCGGTCGCGGCGATCAGCGGCCGCAGGCGCTCGATGACTTCCGACGGCTCTCCCGCGATGCCGATAACTTCCAGCAACCGATCGGTGATGGTGGCATCGAGTCCTGCCTTGAGCAGCTCGCCGCGGACGCCGTCGAGCCCGATCTTATCGCGCTTGTCGATCGCGGTGAGCGCGGCGACACGGAGCGCCACGGGCACGTCGCATGCCTGCATGATATTGCTGAGCAGGCCACGGTGGTTGATCTTGGTGACGCTGTCGGTAAGGCCGAGTCCATTGAAGACGTCGCGGTAGATCAGCGCCATCTCGGCGTCGACCGTCATCGCGCGGCTGCCGGCACAGTCGACGTCGCACTGGAAGAACTCGCGGTAGCGGCCACGCTGCGGACGGTCGCCACGCCACACCGTCTGCATCTGGAAGCGGCGAAAAGGGAAAACAAGGTCGTTCTGATGCGCGGCGAGCACGCGCGCGAAAGGAACGGTGAGGTCGTAGCGCAGGGCTTCATCGGAGAGCGCGCGGGTGAGGTCGCCTGCGCCCCGCCCATCCTCAGCGCCGCCTTCGATGGCACGGAATCCAGACTCCAGATCGCGGCCGCGCTTGAGGACGCGGAAAAGGAGGCGCTCGCCTTCTTCGCCGTACTTGCCTTCGAGCACGCTGGTGCTTTCGATGGCGGGAGTCTCCAGCGGCTCGAAGCCGTGCAGCTCGAAGGTGCTCCGCAGCAGCGCGAAGACGCGGTCGCGGCGTACAAGGTCGCGCGGCAGCCAGTCGCGCGTGCCCTTGAGCGGCAAGGGAGAGATGCGAGCCATTGCGCGAGTCCCTTCTCGATGGGCCTGGATGTCGTTCGGCGAGCGAGCCGCACATCAGGATATCACACAGGCCCGCCGCGGAATGGCCAGAGAGTGCGCCGCTGATCCGCACGGACTGACGAGCGGAATGGCGCGCAGCGGCTATCGTGTGTGCTGCACGTTAGACGCCGTCGGCGAACACCTTCCACGCCCACACGGAATTTCCGTTTTCTTCCGCTTTTTCGTCACGATCAACGCATTGTGGCGGATTGCAGGGGCCTGAGCGCCAGCGGAAGCGGAAAATTGCCGGCGGAAGGTGGGGGGAGGAAGGCCACCGCCGTCACCGACACGTCCGCGTGGAACGCTTTTCCGACGAGATGCGTGGTGCGCGACATGGGAAAGCCATCCTGACTGTGAGGAGGGAAGTCGGGCAAGGGCGAGGGAGTGAGAACAGATGTACTAAAAGAGTATACGATCTGGCGCGCGGAGGAGCAAGGGTGCCGCCACGTGACGCGCACGGCCTTGGCCTGCACGCGCGGCTCGCTCCGCAGCATGGAAATCGTCGCTTTTTGGCAACGGCAGCGGTGCGGCGGACTGTCAATCTTTCAGGAGCGAAACTTGGGAAGCGTGTGCAGGCAGGGGCGGGCCGACGCACGTGAGGTACAATGCGATGTGCGAGTCTGCGGGCGGCGCAGCTCACGCGAAAGGATCTTTCATACGATGTCACCGATGTTGCGAACCGTCACGACGCTCTTCGCCCGCGCGGTGACGCTGCGTTGCCCGCGCTGTGGCAGGACGAAGCTCTTTCGCCACGGCCTGACGATGTATGAGCGCTGCGCGTACTGCGGCTGGGTCTTCGAGCGTGAGGAAGGCTACTGGACCGGGGCGATGGCGGTAAACCTGATCATCTCAGAACTGATCGTGGCAGCGGTGGTGATCCCGCTGGCAGCAGCGCAGGTGCCGCTCGTGCCGCTGCTGGTAGCTGGTCTGCCGTTCGCCGCGCTGCTGCCGATCCTCTTCTACCGCCACTCGAAGGCCTTTTGGATGGCGTTCGACTTCCTGCTCAACCCTGTGGCGCTGCAATAGGTGGCGCGTGCAGGTTGGGCGGACGCGGCGGCGCATGCGCGGCGGTGAGGCGTGATAGGGCATCCGCGTGGGTCGGACCTACCCCCCAGCAAGCCCCCAGAAGCGGGACTAGACGGTGGAGGCGAGCCGGAAGCGTGGGGGCGGCGACGGCAAGGGCCCAAACGCAAGCGGTGTGGGGATGATGCGCTCCGAGGCAAGCTGCCTACCGGCGCAGCGCGTTGCCGGCGACGAAGACGAGGTTAGTTATTGGTCGTCGTCCGCCGTTCGCTGAGTGTCGCCACGCCAGGCAAATTCGGCGGTTCGGATGGCAGGGTGTTCGCGAGTGTCCGCCGTTGTCCGCCCAGGTTGGTGTCAATTTTGGTGTCAGACGGCCAACCTGGGCGATACGGTGAGCCGCCGATCTGAGTTCGAGGAAGGGGAGTCCTGGATGTCCTCCACCTTCCGCAGCGGTCCGACCCCATTGCTGTCAGTTTTGCCTTCACGATGGGGAGAGCCGAAAACCTTTCCCCTTGTTCGCTACATGTCGCCAGGTGTCGCCTATCCCCAATTGTTGCATTCGTCGTATCGAGCATCTCCATCTCTGGCGGTGGCCCTCCCGCAGCCGAGTTGGTGCTTTTTGTGGCTGTCCTCCTCTCCGTCCGCTTGCGCGGCCCTCCTCCGTGCGGAGCTCGCGTCACCGCTCATTTCGCCGCCCTGCCGCCGGCAAGGATCCACACACACCCGGCCAGCAGCAGCACGCCGCCGACCGCTAGGACGACGGAGCTGGTGTGAGGTACTGGATTCGCACGGACCGTGAAGTGATTGGCCAGCCCGAGGACCGCGAGGACTACACCGAGCCCGATCAGCACACCCTTCATGACACACTCCCTCCCCGATGCTATGCCCGCGGGCGGTCCGCGGGCCTGCCACCATACAGCCCTCAGGGCAGTTGCGAGCGGCCCGCCCCGAGACGAGATGCGAGCAGTATAGGGAGGGCGGCAAGACGCGGTCAAGCGACCGCTAGCGACATGGTGCGGTACAACGGAAGATTCACCATCGATCGGCATTGGGGCGGAATCGGGGCATCTCGAACGACCTAGCACTATTGTTGCCCCTGGACACGCTCAGGGGAGCAGGTCAATCTTCGGCGACTAAGCTCCGAACTGGTGTCAAAACTGGTGTCGAATCGACCTAGCGGCATATGGCGGCGGCGCCACGGAAGGGAAAAGCGGACCAAATCACGAATTCAACTGCATTTCCACGAGGCGACGCCGCTCCGGATTAGCGCCTGAGCGCGTTGCCGGCGACGAAGACGAGGTTCGCCGGGCGCTCGGCCATACGACGCGTCAGGTAGGGATACCACTGTGTGCCGTAGGGCACGTAGACACGCACGTTGTACCCCTCGCGAGCCAGCCGTTCCTGTAGGTCGCGCCGAATGCCGTAGAGCATCTGGAATTCGAAGCGCGCGCGGGCGATGCCGCGTTCCTCCGCGAAGCGGCGTGCCTCGGCGATCATGCGCTCGTCGTGGGTGGCGATCGCCGGATAGACACCACGCTCCAGCAAGTCGCGCATCAACGTCATGTATGCCGCGTCTACATCGGCTTTCTTAGGGTACGCCAGCGTCGCCGGTTCGAGATAGGCGCCCTTCACCAGGCGCATGCGCGTCTTGCTGGCGATCAGCGCCTCGACATCCTTCGGAGTGCGGTAGAGCATGCTCTGCATCACGGTGCCGACGTTCTCGAACTCGCGGCGCTGCTCTAGCACGAGATCCATCGTGCGTTGGGTGTAGTCCGAACCTTCCATGTCGACCCGCACGAAGATACCCAGGTCGGCGGCATGCGCCAGCACCATGCGCAGATGCTCACGGCAGAGATCGTGCGAAACGTCCAGACCCAGCGCAGTCAGCTTGATCGAGATATTGGCCTCGGCGCCAGCCGCCGCGATGCGATCCAGAATCGCCAGGTAGTCGCGGGCCGAGGACGCGGCCTCGTCGGCATCGGAGACATTCTCGCCGAGGTGATCGAGCGAGACGGCAATGTGCTGCCTATTCAACGTACGCGCGACCAACATCGCTTCGTCGAGCTCCTCGCCGGCGACGAAGCGGCGTGCCAGGCGCCGAGCCGCGCCATTCGTGCTCACGAACTTGCGGATACCGTCGCGCCGCGCCAGAAAGAGCAGCGACTCTTTGAGCATGTGCCGTCTCCTCGTCGTTGAGTGAGCGCCATCACACCGCCGCGCGCCACAGCATGCCGCGCGCTTGCACCTATTCTACTCCAGCAGGGGTAGCGTGCCCACGCGGGCAGGCCAATGGCGGCGCCGCACGCCGCGCGAGCACGCTTCGCGGAGCATGATACCTGTACTAGGCCCAGCGAGCGAGACCGAGATCGTACGGATGGGCGAGGCCAGCATGGGACGGCACGACGCGGACGCCATAGATCATGCTGCCGCTGGCGTCCGCGGCAAGCCGCGCCTGATAGAGTTGCTGGCCGTTTTCTGGCTTGCCGGAGCGCTCCATCTCCACCACATGGCGGTCCCGCTCAGCGCCGTCTTCGTCGCGGGCGCCAATCAGTTCGACGCGTAGGTCGTTTGGTGTGAGCGCGCCGAGACCGACGAGCGCGGTGACTTGGATCGGCTGTCCCACGGCGAGCGCGCCGTCGCGTGGCCCCTCGACACGCAACGAGACCTGCCCCCAGGAGGCGCGAATGCTCCGCTTCCACTTGGTGAGCGTGCGTGCCAATGCGTAATTGTCGGCATCGATCTGCGAACCGTGACGCAACGCGGGAATGTAGAGCTGGTCGACGTAGTCTTTGACCATGCGGCGCATGCTAAACCGGGGCGCACAGGTGCGGATCGCCGCTTTCATGATGGCGACCCAATTGTGCGGCACATCGTCGAGACCACGGTCGAAGTAGAGCGGGATAATCTCACGTTCAAGGATGTCGTAGAGCGCGTTGGCGTCAGCGTCATCGCGGGTGGCGTCGTCGGCGTATTCGCGCGCTTCGCCAATCGCCCAGCCGTTGGCGCCGTCGTAGCCTTCGACCCACCAGCCGTCGAGGATCGAGCAGTTGGGGAGGCCGTTGAGCGCGGCCTTCTGGCCACTGGTGCCGCTGGCCTCGTGAGGGCGAATCGGCGTGTTGAGCCAGACGTCGCAGCCGCTGACGAGGTGGCGCGCCATATCCATGTCGTAGTCTTCGAGGAAGACGATCTTGCCCTCAAATTCGGGTTGGCGCGAATACTGGTAGACCTGGCGGATGAAGTCCTGGCCGGGTTTGTCGGCGGGATGCGCCTTGCCGGCAAAGACGACCTGCACGGGGCGCGCGGGGTTGTCGAGGAGTCGCGCCAATCGCGCGGGATCGCGGAAGAGTAGCGTCGCGCGCTTGTAGGTGGCGAAGCGTCGGGCAAATCCGAGTGTCAGGGCGTTGGGGTCGAGGGCGTTGGCGGCTGCGACAAGTGAGGTGCCTGCCTCGCCGATGCGCGTGCGCTGGCGGTTGAGACGCTCGCGCGCATAGGCGATCATCTCGGCTTTGAGCTCGCGGTGCGCCTCCCAGAGATCGCCATCGGGGAGATCGTCGAGGCGGGTCCAGAGCGCGGGATCGTCGAGGTGGTCGTACCAGTCTTCGCCGAGGACGCGACGGTACAACGTTTCGAGCCGCGGGGCGAGCCACGTCGCCGTGTGGACGCCGTTGGTGATCGAGCTGATAGGTACCTCGTCGAGGTCGTTGTCGGGCCAAAGGAACTGCCACATGGCGCGCGAAACCTCGCCATGCAGCGCGCTGACGCCGTTGTGGCGGGCGGAGAGACGCAGCGCCAGCACCGTCATGCTGAAGCCGACACCCCAGCCGTTGGTCTGCGCCGCTAGCTCGTGGAAGGCGTCGCGATCGAGGCGGAGCTGCGGCCAGAAATCGGCGAAATAGGTGTCGATCAGGTCGAAGTTGAAGACGTCGTTGCCGGCGGCGACAGGGGTGTGCGTGGTGAAAATGGCGTTTGCCGCGGCGATCTCGCGCGCCACGTCGAAGGGAACGTCTAACCCGGCGACCAGTTCGCGGCAGCGTTCGAGGCCGAGGAACGCGGAGTGGCCTTCGTTCATGTGCCAGACTTTGGGATCGAGACCGAGCGAGCGGATCGCGCGGACGCCGCCGATGCCCAGCACGATCTCCTGAGCGATGCGCATTTGTTGATCGCCGCCGTAGAGCCGCGCCGAAAGCTCGCGGTCATTGGGGCCGTTCGGCTCGACATCGGTATCGAGCAGGAAGAGCGGGACGCGCCCCACCTGGATGCGCCAGATTTTGGCGAAGACTTTGCGCCCGGGCAGTTGCACGGAGATCACTACTTCGTGGCCGTCTGGTCCGGTGGCAGCGGTAGCGGGCACCTGGGAAAAGTGGAGCTTCTCGTAGGTCGCTTCTTGCTGGCCGTCGCGGGCGATGCGCTGACGGAAGTACCCTTGGGGATAGAGGAAGCCAACGCCGACGAAGGGCAGGCCAAGGTCGCTGGCCGCTTTGCAGTGGTCGCCGGAAAGGATGCCGAGGCCGCCGGAGTAGATCGGCAGGGATTCGTGGAGGCCGAACTCGGCGGAGAAGTAGGCGATGGTGCGCGTCGCGTCGTCGGGATACGTGCGCCGGAACCAGGTGTTTTCGTCGCGCATGTACGCGTCGAACGCGGCAAGGACGCGGTCGAAGTGCGCCAGAAAGTCTGCGTCCTTGGCGACGGCATTGAGGCGCGCAGCGTCGGTCTCGATGAGCATGCGTACGGCGTTGTGCTCGGTGCGGGTCCAAAGGCCGGGGTCGAGCGCACGGTAGAGAGCCTGGGCGTCGGCGTTCCACGTCCACCAGAGGTTGTAGGCGAGCTCGTGAAGGCGACCGATGCGCTGGGGAATGGTGGGGAAAACGGCCATGCGGCCGAGCACTTTCACACATGACTCCTTCGAATGGTGGTGAGTTTGCGGCGGCGATAGCGAGTAGCTACCAGCGCGCCGGGGGCGGCCTCATGCAAGGGCGTGGTCGCGCCGTGCCGTCGAGCGAGATAGATGGGCATAGCACGCGGCGCGTGAGTGCCCGTGTCGCGCCCACATTGTAACGCCTGCCGCGCTGATATGCAGGAAGCACGCCTACCTGTCTCGGGAAGCGGCCTACCGATGACGGTGACGCGAGTCGAGGTGTGGGAGTGGCAGGAGTCGGGCCGAGGATGTGGCACACGAGCAGAGCGTTTGCGGCGGCGCGACCGCAGGCTCTGAGTCGCGGCGGGGAAATAGCGTGAAGCCGGACACCCAACGCGGGATGCCCGGCCTCTTTGATTCGAGGGTCGCTCAGACGTCGGAGTCGCCGGCTTTGGTCGGTGAGACGGGGCCAGCGCCTTGGCGGAGCAGATCACGCAGGGCGTCGGCGCGGCCTCGCAACCACTCGGGATGGCGACCGGCGACCGCCTTGCCACCCTGCACTACCTCGTAGACTTTCATGGCCTGAGTGACGGCACGGACTAATTGGCGCTCCGTCGGCACGAAGCCGTGCGCCCGCGCCCACGCTAACTCGCGCGTGGCGCGGCTGTAGCCCTCGGCGTAGGGATCGCTCTCATGAGCAAACCCGCCGTTGCCCCCAATGGGCGTGTAGTCGCTCTCTGCCATGACCGCCTCCGCCCTCGCGCCAGCGCATGCTGAGTCCGCGGCGGGAATTAGTGGCCGCAACCGCAGGAGCGCGCGTCGCCAGCGTCGTTCGCCGTCTTGAAGCTGTGACCACAGCCGCAGGTGGAGACCGCATTGGGGTTGTTGACGGTGAAGCCAGCGCCCATCAAGCTATCGACGTAGTCAACTTCGCTGCCGGAGATGTAGCCAGCGCTCATTTCGTCGACGAGGACGCGAATGCCCTGCATCTCGTGGATGACATCGCCATCCTGAGCCTCGTCGAGCGTCATGCCGTATTGCATGCCGGAGCAGCCGCCACCCGCGACGAAGATCCGCAGGCCGAGCGTGGCATCGCCCTCGGCTTCGATCAACTCGCGAACCTTCTCGGCGGCGGCGGCAGTCATCGTGACCAAAGCCTGCTGCGTCTCAACGGTCTCTGCCATGATCTGTTCCTCACTCAGCAGCCTGCGCTGCGCATTGGAGACGTGCTGAAGTCCGCTGTGCAGGCAACATCCGCCGAGCACCGGCACTTCATTCTATGCAGCATTATACACGCTCCAGCGCAGGACGTGTCTAGTGGTTGCGGACGGTTTGTGTTCGAGCGACGAAGCGACACGCTGAGGCCGCTTTGCCGGTGCCAATCGCCGCCGGTGCCAGAGGGTCGGCGAACGGAGGTGGGCGCTGGCACAGAACTTGAAATGCAGATCCGGTGTCCGGACAAAGGGCAATCAGGCAGGTGCCCCGCGGGTGCGCCTGGTGCCACAAACGTTTGGCGTGTAGGTGTAGAGAAGTTGCGAGTACGAAGGAGTACAGCGCATGGCCGATCAGAATCAGAAGCATGGGCAGGCAGGCGGCGAAGCCGTGAGCCAGGACCGTGAGCATATGTCCGAGATTGGACGCAAAGGAGGCAAGGAGGTCAGCAAGGATCGCGAGCATATGTCCGAGATCGGACGTAAAGGTGGCGAAGAGGTCAGTAAAGACCGCGAGCACATGTCTGAGATCGGGCGAGAAGGTGGCGAGCACTAGAGCGTGCTCCCATACATTCTCCTCATTGGGGCCTGCCAGGATGCACTTACGAGGTGCTCCCGGAGGCCCCGCCTTTGTGTTGATGCAGTCGGCATCGGCGGAGTGCGGGAACGACTGCCGCACTTGCGTCCAACGCCCTGGAGACACCAAGCTAAGAGCCCCCTCACGCACACGCTCTGAAAAGGTGCGATACTGCTCGCGGCGGCATCCCTTCACATATGGGACGCGGCGGCAGAAAAGGGGCAGCAGTTTTGACAAAGGCAGAAGCCGAGCGACTCGCCCGTGAGATTCAGGTAACTCCTGGCTGGCAGACCGCGGGATTCTATCACCTCGACGCCCTCAGTAAGACGGCTACCGCACACGGGGTCTATGCGCTGCACCAGCCCAGCAAGACGGTGCAGCAGGTTTTCAGTCGCTCGGCGTGGGCGGCCCTGAAGGACAAGTTTCGCGCGTGGGTCCCTGGTCAGGCGCTCCCTCATGCTTGACATCGGCGGCGGCGGCGGGCGATAATTTGTCGCGCATGGGCGGTTACCAAAGCGGCCAAATGGGACTGACTGTAAATCAGTTGGGAAACCTTCGGAGGTTCGAATCCTCCACCGCCCACCTACGACACGCCACCGACGGAACTTCGGCGCTGGCAATGGCTTGTGCCGATGGTTGCCGCTGAGGGATCAGGTCTAAGGTGAGCGCACGCGAGAGGTCGATGCATACGTCTGAGCGGCGTCGTGCTTGACACCGCGCGACCTTCATTTGTATCCTGTCAAGCGGCATCGACATGCTGGTGTGTCGTGCGCCCGAGTAGCTCAGGGGCAGAGCACAATCTTGGTAAGGTTGGGGTCACGGGTTCAATTCCCGTCTCGGGCTCCGTGGTTGGTCCCGCTGCTTCGCCGCACACTGGTCTTTGCGCCAGGGGAGCGGTTGCGCAGTGGGACGTTTTGCGTGTCACGCGCAACGCCGTTTCGGCGCTGATCTCCGACGAGCCCGTGGGGCAACGCGGAGGGTCACTATTCCGATGAGCGCCCCGTAGGATGCGCCCATCGCCACTGAGGAGGGGTTTCAACACCCATGGCGAAGCAGAAGTTTGTGCGGAGCAAGCCGCATGTGAACGTGGGGACGATCGGGCACATTGACCACGGGAAGACGACGCTGACGGCGGCGATCACCAAGGTGCTGGCGACGGCGAACAAGAACAACAAGTACAAAGCCTTCGACCAGATCGACAACGCCCCCGAGGAGCGCGAGCGCGGCATCACCATTGCCATCGCCCACGTCGAGTACGAGACCGAGGCGCGGCACTACGCCCACGTCGACTGCCCGGGGCACGCCGACTACATCAAGAACATGATCACCGGCGCGGCGCAGATGGACGGCGCCATCCTGGTGGTCTCGGCCCCCGACGGCCCGATGCCGCAGACCCGCGAGCACATCCTGCTGGCGCGCCAGGTCGAGGTGCCGGCGATGGTGGTCTTCCTCAACAAGGTCGACATGATGGAGGACGAGGAGCTGCTGGAGCTGGTCGAGCTGGAGGTGCGCGAACTGCTCAGCAAGTACGAGTTCCCCGGCGACGACGTGCCGATCATCCGCGGCTCGGCGCTGCAGGCGCTGGAGTCGAGCGGCACGCTGGGGCGTGAAGACCCGGCGGCGGCGGCGATCTGGTCGCTGATGGATGCGGTGGACTCCTACATCCCGACGCCGCCACGGCCGACGGACAAGCCCTTCCTGATGCCGGTGGAGGATGTCTTCTCGATCAAGGGCCGCGGCACGGTGGTGACCGGGCGCATCGAGCGCGGCATCGTCAAGGTCGGCGAGAACGTCGAGATCGTCGGCTTCACCGAGCAGCCGCGCACGGTGGTCTGCACCGGGGTGGAGATGTTCCAGAAGACGCTGGACCAGGGCGAGGCCGGCGACAACGTCGGCTGTCTCTTGCGCGGCATTGAGCGCGCGGAGATCGAGCGCGGCCAGGTGCTGGCCAAGCCGGGGAGCATCAAGCCGCACACGACCTTCAAGGCGCAGGTGTATGTGTTGAGCAAGGAAGAGGGCGGGCGGCACACGCCGTTCTTCAACGGCTATCGGCCGCAGTTCTACATCCGCACCACCGATGTCACCGGCGAGATCATCCTGCCCGAGGGGGTGGAGATGATCCTGCCCGGCGACAACATCAGCATCGAGGTCAAGCTGATCACGCCGGTCGCCTTGGAGCAGGGCAGTCGTTTCGCCATCCGTGAGGGTGGCCGCACCGTCGGCTCTGGCGCCGTTACCCACGTCCAGGCCTAGTTCACTGTAGTCGAACGAGGTTGAGAGCGCTGGTGTGCCCACTGGCGCCCCTGTTGCTGCATGGCATCTCCGCTCGTCCTGGAATGGGCGGGGGTGCCACTGTGCCTTGCGCAACGTCGCGGATAGTACGTGGCGCCACTGCAACGGCGCATTCACACCCGTGCCACGCATTGCGGTCCTACCACGGCTCACGCGCTAGACAGGGCGTGGGGCATAGTATAGAATAGCGGGGAGTGGGGCGCGCTGGGCGACGTAGACGCAATCAGCACAACTGCTTCGTAGAAATTCGTCCGGCCCGTGCCGCGCTGAAGGGTTGAAGAGAGATGGCCGCCAAAGGCAAAGAGAACCGTATCGTCATTACGCTGGCCTGCACTGAGTGCAAGTCACGCAATTACGTCACGCAGAAGAATAAGAAGAACGATCCAGATCGCCTGGAGTTGCGCAAGTATTGTCCGCGCTGCCGGGCACCCCGGCCGCACCGCGAGACGAAGTAGCTCGCGACGGACCGTGCGTTGGCCGATCTGCCTCGGCGGTGCGGCCCGCAACTGGTCGGGCATCGGCAACAGGAGAAGCTACCGTGGCAAATACGATTGGCAAGGACAAGCGCCCAGCGAGTTCGGGGCGATCTGGGGCGGCTGCTCGCGTCAAAGCCACGGGGGTTGGTGTGTCGAAGCAGACCGCACCGACGAAAGCCGCCCCGGTCGACCAGGATGTGGCGGTCGCCGAGGTCGACGACGTGGAGAGCGACGGCGCGGACGAGGCGCTTGACTTAACGGCCACCGATGACGAGAACGCCGATGGGGAGTACGCGCTGGTGTCTTCCGATCTCGCTGTCTCGCGTTCGAGCGCCAGCAGTGTCGCCCACCGCGAACCCGCGCCCGCACGCAGCGGTTTTCTCGGCTTCATTTTGCGTTTCCTGCTGCTGATCCCTGGCGCGCGCTTCGTCGCCGCGTCGGCGCAGGAGTTGCGTAAGGTGACAGCGCCAACGCCGCGCGAAGCCTGGAACATGACGCTGCTGGTGATCGCCATGTCGGCCGTGCTTGCCCTGTTGCTCGGCGCCGCCGATCTCGTGCTGATCCAGGGTCTCCAGTGGGTCGTCCACCTCGGCACGGGCAAGTAGCCAGCATTTCCGCGCCGCCCTGGGGATGAGCCGGACGGAGCCTCACGTACCACAGATCAAGGAGCCCCAGCATGGCGAGTGATCCTCGCGACCAGCAGGGCGATACGGCCACGATCGCGCCGGATGATGCCACCGAGACAGAAGACGCAGTTGTGGCTACGCCCGTCGAAGAGAAGCAGCCGGGTCGCCACTGGTATGCCATTCATACCTATTCCGGCTACGAGAACAAGGTCAAGACGCACCTCGAAGCCCGCATCATCTCGATGGCGGTGAAGGATAAGATTTTCCAAGTCGTGGTGCCGACCGAAGAAGAGCTTGAGATTCGCAACGGCCAACGCCGCACCGTCACCCGCAAGATGTATCCCGGCTATGTGTTGGTCGACATGATCCTCGACGAGGTCACCTGGCATGTCGTTCGCAACACGCCGGGCGTGACGAGTTTCGTCGGTGGAACGAGCACTGAGCCGGTGCCACTGCAAGAGAGTGAACTGCGCTACATCCTCAAAGCGCCAGCTCCGAAGGGCGAGGAGCCGAAGCCCAAGACCAAGGTCAACTACGCTGTCGGGCAGAATGTTAAGGTCATTAGCGGGCCGTTCGCCGAGTTTATTGGCACGGTCAGCGAAATCCACCCCGACCGCAATAAAGTCACGGTGCTCGTCTCCTTCTTTGGCCGTGAGACACCGGTGCAGCTCGACTTCCTTCAGGTAGAGAAGGTCTGACGTCCGCTAACGCCAGCGGCGACAACTCATCGCATGTCTCCTGGATCGACAGATGATCGCCACGGAGAGGCCACGCCATGAGCGGCCCCAATTCCAACGACGCATTTGCAGGCTCGATTCCGGAGATGTACGAGAGATATCTCGTCCCGCTGATCTTCGAGCCGTACGCCGCCAACCTGGCGCGTCGGGTGGCTGAACTTCCCGTCGGCCGCATCCTGGAACTCGCCGCGGGCACCGGTGTGGCGACTCGCGCGCTGGCAGCCACGCTCCCCGATGATGTCTCGATCATGGCGACGGATCTGCATCAGCCGATGTTGGACCATGCCGTCACGCTTGGCACGCGACGCCCCGTGGAATGGCGCCGTGCGGACGCCTTGCATCTGCCGTTCGAGGATGGGACTTTCGACGCGGTCGTCTGCCAGTTCGGGGCGATGTTTTTCCCCGACAAGCCAAGGGCATTTTCAGAGGCGCGGCGAGTATTGCGTGCGGGTGGCAGCTTGATCTTCAGCGTGTGGGATCGTATCGAAGAGAATGCGTTCGCCGACGTCGTGACACAGACGCTGGTGACGGTGTTCCCCGACGATCCGCCGCGCTTCCTCGCCCGCATCCCGCACGGCTACCATGACGAGCGGACGATAGAGCGCGACCTGGCGAGCGGAGGGTTCGCCGCACCGCCGCGCATCGAGATGGTCGCGATGCGCAGCCAGGCGTCTTCGTGTCGGATTCCCGCGGTGGCATATTGCCAGGGGACGCCCTTGCGGAATGAGATCGAGGCGCGCGACGCGACGCGCCTGGAAGAGGCGACCGATTGTGCGGCTGAGGCGATCGCCCGGCAGTTCGGCGCCGACGCTGTCGATGGCAAGATTCAGGCGCGGATCGTCACCGTAGCACGGTGATCGCCGCAGGGTGGCGCACAACAACGTGCGCGGACATTGGCGCTCGCCGCGTCTCGTAGCAGTCTGATCCATGCAGCGTTAGGACGCCACACAGACGGGCGCCGCGACGGGCGCCGCGACGCGCTCCATCATCAGCAGGTAATTGCTGTATGGCGGGCGGATGAAGTCGCGATAGGCGCCGGCCACGACGGCCTCGCGAATCTCGCGAACACCGTCCACCACGCGCAGGCGTGGAGTGAAGGCTAGCTCGCGGCGTACGCGCTCGAAGCTGACGCGGTAGCTGCGGTTATCGGTCTGCGCCGCGGCCTCGGTCAATTCGCTGCCCTCGATCTCCGCCGCGACAATCTCGCCGACCTCACGGAGTGTATAGTTTTCCTCGTCGCCACCGCAGTTATAGACCGGGGGCGCTCCACCAGCGCCCTGATGCTCCAGCGCCCTGAGGATCACGTCCGCCGCGTCGCGCACGTGGATGAAGGGACGCCACTGCTCGCCGCCGTGCACCTCGACACGTCCCTCGCAGACCGCCCGCGCGGTCATCACGTTCACCGCGAGATCGAAGCGCATGCGCGGCGAGAGCCCGTAGACAGTTGAAAAGCGCAGGATATACGGGTCGAAGGTGGCGTCCCGCACTGAGAGCAGATAATGTTCCGAGAGGATCTTGGTGGTGGCGTAGAGCGACTGCGGGTTGAGCGGCGCGTCTTCGCTCACCGTCCCACCTGTCTGCCAGCCGTAGGTGCTGCACGTCGAGGCGTATACGAAGCGACGTACGCCGGCCTTGCGGCAGGCATCAGCGAGGGTCACCGTGCCGAGGTAGTTGATCTGCCACGCGAGATCGCGGTTGGCGTTGCAGGCGGGATCGCCTACGACGCTCGCCAGGTGTACCACCGCGTCGACACCGTGAAGCAACGCGGCGTAGTCGTCGGGATTGCAGATGTCGCCCCGAATGAGGCGCGCGTCGCGCTGCACGGCTCGGCGCGACTCGTCGGACGACGAGAGTCCATTATCAAGCGCGATGACGTCGTATCCATGCTGGCGCAACCGCGGGACGAGAACCGAGCCGATGTAGCCCGCGCCTCCGCTCACTAAAACCGTCCTGGGCATAACCGCATTCTCCATTGCGCTGAGTTATTCTAACCTCAGTCGGGAATAAGGACGATACCTCCAACCAGCTACCCAGCGCAATGCGCCCACCCATCGACGTGCTCAGGATGTGCGCTCGCGAAATACCTAGCGCGCCCAGTAAGTCCGCCGTGTCGTCGGCCATCCTCTCAATTGTGTAGGGACTCTCGGGTTTCTCCGTCCGCCCGGCGCCACGATTATCGAAGGCGATCACTCTATAGTGATTGGAAAGCGCGCTGATGATGACGCCATACTCGCTGATGTCGGTCGCCAGTCCAGTTATTGCCACCAGCGGCTCGCCGTCACCGTGTACCTCGTAGTACATGTCGATATCATTGATGTGGCGCGTTGGCATGTGGATAGGCTCCGATACATACCGCCTGGGGTGCGACCGATGGAATCGAGTTAGGAGGAGCTAGCGTCGTGTTAGGCTTAGGGAAAGCTGATGGAGTTGCTTTGCCTCTCTTCGCCGCTACGCCGCGCTCGGATGCACCACTGGCGCGTAGCCAGCGCCGATCACGGCGACGAGCGTTTGTGGCGTGAGCACGGTCACTTTGCCTCCTGTGGGCACGGGCTGGCGCAGAGTATAGCCCGCCGCCGACCACCGCAACAGGTGACCGCGCCAGAGCAGCGACGCGGCACCGTCTAGATTGAGGAAGACGCCATCGGGCAACGATGCGACCTCCGCCCGGTGGACGCGCTGTCGCGCTTTCGAGCCGCGCCCTTCCAATCGGTCGGCGTGCAGCACCGCGTCGATCTGGTCGGCGCTCACTGGTCCGCCGTGTACAGCTTCCCAGATGAGCTTGAAGCGGAGATAGTCGGCGTGGCGGCATTCGGCACAGGGGCGATGCCCAGCGGCAAGGGCCGTCGCCTCATCCAGAAAGAACAACTCCGTATACGAGCGCGGGCTCATCACGGTGCGCTGGCGTCCACGAAAGGACGTCAGGCAGGCGATCCAGCGTCGCACCTGCGATTGCCGCACGATCTGCCGCGTCTCGCTGTGCAGAACTCCGCGATTGCCCATCAGCATTCCACGTGCTTCGACGGCAACGATCGCGCCGAACGGTGTCACCCGATTTTGCAGCGGCATGCATGCCTCGCAGTCGACGATTGCAGCGTACGCCAGCGTCGTGACGTTGAGGACTGCTGCTGGAGGGCTGGGAGCATATTCCCCATCGTTGGGGACATCGTCCCCGTAGGCGCGCCAGGCCGCGTAGGTGACTCAGCCAACCGTCTCGGTGGCGCCTTGCTGTCGCGCCGGCGCGTAGTAGAGCACGATGACGCCGGAACCGAGCGGTTGCGTCCGTGTATGTCGCAGCACCGTTGTATCAACGCCTTCCTGGAAGAGGCGTTTGCCGCTGCCCAGGACGATCGGATGGAGCATCAGCCGGTACTCATCAACCAAATCGTGCGCCATCAGCGTCCGCAGTAGTTGCCCGCTGCCCGCCAGGAGTATGTCCATGCCCGGCTGTTGCTTCAATGCCGCGATTTCGTCGGCTACGTGCTCCTTGATCAGGTGCGAATTGTTCCATTCCGCCGTCTCCAGCGTCGTCGAGACGACATACTTGGCGATGCTGTTCATGCGCTCGCCGAAATCCCCAGTATTTGGCATTGTCGGCCACGCCTTGGCGAAGCCGTCATACGTCACGCGACCCAGCAGCAGCGCGTCGCTGGCGAAGAGCTCATCGTACTTGAACTTCGCCGCCTCTTCGCTCCAGAATTGGAACGACCACTTTCCTGGCTCGTCCATCAGGCCATCAAGGGTCACATACTCGCTGACCACCAACTTGCGTGTCTGGCCTGAACCTTCACTCTGTGGTGCTTGGTCTTGCTGGGTATTCGCTATGTCTGCCATATGTTGCACTCCTCAGCGCGGGTCTGCCTGACTTGTTACGTCCAAGTAGCTGACCGGCCAATGCTCTGCGTGCTACCCTACGGGATGAGCCCTGCCGGAGCGGGCACCGCATCGAGGAAGGACGTCACGATTGGGATCAGCAGATCGCGGCGCATCGTGATGTTATAGTGCGACGTACCTGGCAGGATCGCCAATTGTGACACGGGCATGGAGTCGGTTATGCCGTGCGGCTTAGCGCCACCGAGCAGCCCCAGAAACTCCACCGCGTGCGCGGGCCGTACGCCGTCAGCGTCACCAATCGCGAGCAGGGTGGGCACGCGCATGGCCGCGACCTCCGCGGACCAATCATAGTCGCGGCGAAGCAGCTCGCCGAGTTTCTCCGCTAGCACCGGCCAATCTTCCGGCCTGGGCGCGACGCTGGCGTATGCGGCGTGCATCGGAGATCCGATCCAGCTTTTTGCAGCCTCGCCGTTCACCGCCGCCATTCCCGCGAGATCCTCGGCGTACCAGCCCTCTCGCTTGCACGGCGCGGAGACGAGTACCAACCGACGCACCACGTTGGGATGCCTGATGCTCACCTGCAGCGCGACGCCACCGCCCAGCGAATAGCCGAGGACGTCGGCGCGCTCGAAGCCAAGATGCGGAATCAGCGCGGCGACATCGTCGGACATAGACTCGAACCGCAGCGGGCGGTCCGCGATGTCCGGCGTATGCCCGTGCCCTTGCAAGTCAACCGCAATCACCAGTCGTGTCGCCGCCAGCGTCGGCAGGAGCGCCGCGAACATCTCCACCGTGCCGAAACCGCCCGGAAGCAGGATCAACGGCTCACCCGCGCCGTGCATCTCGTAATACAACTCGACGCCATTAACCGCGGCGTAGTGCCCCTTGCCGTCAGCGCTGGGCGCGTCGTCCGTCGTCACGCTCGTGGTCACGGGCTGTTCCCCTTTTGGCATCTGGTGCTGTCGCGCCAGAGATTATCGCGAGTTCCGTAGCGCCCGCCGCGAGACGCTAGCTTCGGCCTTCATGCAGCATGCTCACCGTCTTTTCGATGCGCCGCTGCCGTGTCTCCGCCGCCTTGGCGTCCGCAATGGGGATCACCAGGCGACGTTTGTTGCTATACGACAGCCCCTGAAAGAAGCGTTTCGCCTCGGCGTCGGCATCGAGCGCGGCCGCGAAGTCTGCCGGCAATGAGACCTCGCGAGGCTCGTTATCCAGTTCGAGGTCAACCTCTACCTCGTCGCCGCCGGCTACGCCCGCGCGCTCGCGCACCTCCGCGCTGACGGGGATCATAAACACGCCGCCCATGGTCGCTATCGTGCTGGGGTACGTGTAGCCATGAATCGTCACTTTCACCGCCGGTTTCTTGCTCGATCCGAGGGTGGCGACGACTTCGGCTGGCACCTGGAGGCCCGTCGCCGTCTTGCCGTTCTGCTGAATCTTCGCACGAAATCGCATCGCCCACCTCACTCGCCCTTGAAGAAGTTGATCAACACGGGCGCTAGCATCTCGGGATCCGCACTGTGGTTCTGACCCTCAAGCGTACGATACTGGGCTCGCGGCAGGGTCTCCGCGAGAGTGCGTGTCGAGTAGCGCATCCACGGCTCGCTTGCGCCGCCATCGAGCACAAGCGTCGGTACGGCTAACGTTGTCCACTGGTTGAGCGTGGTGGGATCGCCCCACATCGAGTCGCCCATCACCATACCGTCGTAGGCGATCGTGTGCGCCACAGACTCCATGCCGGGCCACATAGGGCTCGCGCGCATCTGCGTCACTACGCCGTCGGGAACCATCACCGCCGCCGTCATGAAGTACTCTACAGCGTCTCCACGTCGGCCCGCGGCGACCAGTTCGTTGAGATGCGCCACATAGTCGCGCGGCAACGGCGGCCGGCTCGCATCGATGATGAGTGGGGCCTCGTAGATCGCCAACTTCGGCACAGTCAGGCCAGTCGCCGCCGCGCGAATGGCGAGCACCGCGCCCGACGAGTGGCCGAAGATGAAGGCCGAGCCGCCCGCTTCGGCGATCAGCGCGGCGATATCGTCGATCTCGCGCTCGACCGCATAGGGCAGCGTGTCTCCGCTGTCGCCGCGTCCCCGCCGATCATAGGCGAAGACGGTGAACTCCGGCGCCAACGGGGCGGCCAAAGGCGCGGCATCCTCTCGCCGCGACATCGCGCCACCGACCAGAATCAGCGCCGGACCCTGACCAGAGCGGTCGAAGGCGATGGACGTGCCATCCTTTGACGTAACGATCTGCATGGGCTTCTCCCTCTACTGCGCGGGACCCCACCGCAATGACCTGCAACGAATCACGACGATGCAGAGGTGCGGAGAGACGTAGATCGACGGCGCGGCCCCCGTACCAATGCACAACCGTGTCGACGCGCCGGACACCGTGCTAGGGCATCCGGGGAGCGTAGCGCAGGAGCACATTGCCGGAGCGAAAGGCTCGCGCGTCGAGTAGCGTCAGGCGCAGCACATCGGGTATGCCAGCGAACAGCGGTGTACCGCGTCCCAGCGCCACGGGATTGATGATCAGCCGATATTCGTCGATCAGGCCGTGTTCCGCCAGTGCGGAGACGATGCTGCCGCTACCGAAGATCACCATATCCTTCTTCGGCTCCTGTTTCAGGGCGGAAACTTCCTCGGCGAGATGATCCTTCACGAGTCGACTATTCTGCCAATCGACAGCGTTCAACGTCCGAGAAAACACGACCTTTTCCAGCGCGTTCATCCTGGCGGCGACGTCTGGATCGTCGGCGACGACCTCCGGCGTGGGCCAATAGCTCGCCATGCCTTCATACGTCACGCGCCCAAAGAGCAGAGTGTCCACTAAGTCCAACTGCTCGATAGCAAATTCGTTGAACTCCTCGTCGACATTGTGCCAACTGATGTCGCCATCGACGCCGGCGAACATGCCGTCGACCGTCACCATCATCGAAACCAAGACGCGCCGCATAAGGCATGCTCCCTCTGGTTGATGTTACGCACCAAATTGTGTGCGGGGTTGGCTCTCCGCCGCATGATGCTCGAAAATATGTTCAAAGTCAAGGGTACTTTGGTCACGACACGCGGGCCCACGGAGCAAGCGGCACAGTGCCGCACGTCCGTCGAGAGGTCGCCCACGATCGCGTTCGCGCACCGGTACTTCTTGCCGATGTGGGGCGGGCCCATGCTCCTATTGCCGACTCGTCTCGTCTCTTGACCCGCACAGAGCGCGCCGCATACAATCCGCGCAACAGCGCGACGACGCGCCCCAGAAGAAATGGACCCGCGCATGGCCCTCCCGAGCGCGAGCGACGAACGGCTGCTCCTCACTCTCGACATCAGCAACACCGGCATCAAATTGGGACTCTATCCCCTGCGCGACGATACCCTCCGTGCACGCTGGCGCATTGCCACGAACCGCGAAAAGACCGCCGACGAGTACGCTATGCTGCTCGCCCAGCTCTGCCAGCAAGCCGGCACGCGCCTCGACGCAATCGCCGACTGTATTGTCTCCAGCGTTGTGCCCTCGCTCACTCCCGTCTTTCAGGATCTCGCCGAGCGCTACCTGCATAAGGAGCCGATCGTCGTCACGCACGCAACCGATCTCGGCATTCACCTGCTCGTCGACAATCCGTGGGAGACCGGAGCCGACCGTATCGTCAGCGCGTTCGCCGTGCATCACCTCTACGGAGGGCCTGCGATCGTCATCCAGTTCGGCACCGCGACCAGCTTCGACTGTGTCTCCGCCGAGGGCGACTATCTCGGCGGCGCGATTGCGCCAGGCATGGGCATCTCTGCCGAAGCGCTGGCCCGCGCCGGAGCGCGACTCTACTCCGTCGAAATGACGCCGCCACCCTCCGCGCTTGGCAAGAACACCTCGCACGGCATGCAATCTGGGATCGTGTTCGGTCATGTGGGCATGGTTGAGGGGCTGGTCGCGCGGCTGCGCGGCGAGATTCCCGGGGGTGAACAGGCCAAGGTGATCGCGCACGGTGGCCTCGCCGAGATCGTCGCCCGCGCCACCACCAGCATCGATGTCGTGGACCCTAATCTCCTGCTGCGCGGCCTGCGCCTGGCCTATACGCGCATCACCGCACTTCGATAACGCAAAGGACCGCGTCGTATGACCAAGCGCACACGCAGTGGCAGCCGCGCGCAACTCGAACGCACGGCGCCAGAGACGCAGCCATCCAGCAGACGTAAGCCGCTGACTTTTGAGGATACGCTGACCATTCGCACGCCAGCTGATCCGCAGATCACCGCCGACGGCATGCGCATCGCCTTCACGCTGGCCGACTGGCCGCAGGAGCAAACCAAGCCGCGCCAGCGCATCTGGGTGGTCGACACCGACGGCGACGGCGAACCACGCCCCTTTACCAACGGGCCTAAAGGCGACAGCAGCCCCGCCTGGTCGCCCGATGGACGCTGGCTCGCCTTCATTTCGGAGCGCGAGGAGGCCGACAAGGGCCATGCGCAGCTCTACCTCCAGCCAGCGGAGGGCGGTGAGGCGCGTCGCGTCTGCGTGATGCCCAACGGCGCCGCAAGCCCACGTTGGTCCGCGGATGGCACACATATCGCCTTCCTGTCGCGCGAAGGCGCCGAGTACACGGGTGGGCCTAAGGTCAACGAGGAATTGCGTCACACACGCCTCTGGTGCGTTCGCCCAGAGAGCGACACGCCTGAGCCGCTTACGCCGCCCGACGTTACCATCTGGCGCTATGCCTGGTCGCCCGACGGCACACGCATCGCCGTCTTTTATTCCACCGGCCCTGGCGAGACGGATTGGTATCGCGGGGAGATCGGCATCGTCGCGGCGCGTGGTGGCGCAGTACGCCCGATCACTCACTTGACGCGCCAGGCAGAGACGCCCACCTGGTCGCGCGATGGCCGCACGCTCTACTTCATCCTCGGCGAGTGGAGCGATCGCGGACTGGTCGGCGGTGACGTCTGCGCGCTCTCCTTTGCGGATGGCGTGGACACTGCGCCGCGCAATCTGACGCCGGGCATCGAGATGAGCATCAGTTGGCTGCAGGAGCTACAGGATGGACGCCTGCTCTACGCTGCCTGGGATCATCTTGCCAACTCGGTCGGGCTGCTCGATCCCGCGTCCGGTGCGACCACCACACTCACCGCCGATTTCTGGATCGGCGACGGCGGCTGGCCGCGACTCTCGACGACGCCCGACGGTTCTCGCGTCGTCGTCACCCACTGTGATGCTGCCCACCTCGTGGATATGTGGGTCGGCGCGTTGCAGCTCAAACGCGGCGGACACGGCAAGAATGGCAGTTCGTCCGCCGCCACGTCTGCGACCGACACGATCTCCTGGCGTCAGCGCACTCGCCTGAACCCCATCGCCGAGGAGACGCTTACCCTGGCGCAATCTCAGCGCATCACCTACGACGGCGCCGACGGCTGGCGCATCGAGGGCTTCTTTACGCCGCCATTGGATGCGCGCTATGGCTCGCCGCCGCCGTTGGTGCTCTTCGTCCATGGTGGACCGACTTCCGCTTTCCGCGAGGGCGCACTCCAGACCGTCGCACTGGCCGAGCGTACGGTGCAATTGCTGGCGACGGCGGGCTTTGCCGTCCTTTGGGTCAACCCGCGTGGCAGCATCGGGCGCGGCGCGGAGTTCGCCGACGCCGTACTAGGCGATCCCGGTGGCAAGGACTACGAAGACCTGATGCGTGGCGTGGACTACGTCGTGTCGCGGGGCTGGGCGGACGGCGACCGCGTTGGCATTTTCGGCTGGAGCTACGGCGGTTTGATGACCGCCTGGGCCGTGACGCAGACGACGCGCTTCAGGGCTGCGGTGATGGGCGCGGGCGTATGCGACTTCCATAGCTTTCACGCGCAGAGCAATATCCCCGACTGGGATATGCGCGTCCTCGCCGCCGATCCGTTGGAGCGACCCGACTGGTATCGCCAACACTCGGCGATCACCTTCGCCAAGCGCGTCACCACGCCGACGCTGATCCTCCATGGCGAAGCGGACCCGAGCGTCCCCGTCAATCAATCGTATGCGTTCTTTAGGGCACTCCATGAACGCGGAGTCCCTTCCGAGCTTGTGATCTACCCGGGCGAGGGCCACGGCATTCGCGAGCGCGAGCACCTACGTGACCTCTTCGCCCGACTCGCGCGCTGGTTCGAGACGTACCTGACATGATATCCTTTAGCGGTGCGAATGCGGACGATGGTCGTACGGGTGACGGGCTCCATGTGCGAGCCGTCTTAGGTGTCGATGTAGGGAAGCCTGGCGGACGAGGATGTGCCGCTGGTCAGCGCTTTGCTGGCACAGGCGAGGTGGGGCATGATGCGACGTGCCTGTATTCGTGCTGTGAGCGGGCGGAAGGCGATGTGGTCCACGCGACGCTTGCGCGTGTATGCTGACCCCATGAGATGGGACGCGGAGAAGCGCCATAGCAACGCGACGATGCCCTAGACCTACGCGACGTGCATGCATAGATGAGGAATTCAGCGCGCGGCCAAGACACTACGCGCGCCCAGGAGAAGATTACCGTGACACAAAGCGACGAGCAAGGAAAAATCCTCAGCGAGGCAGCGTCTGAGCCCCACACCACGAATGGCGCCAATGGCTCCCATGCGCCGCACGAGATGCCCGATACGGCGACGCCCGCGCGACGCAGGCCGAATCCTAGGGCGAACTCGGTAGCCGCCAGCGCCGCGCCAGCGGCATCGTCCACAGCAGCGCGACGGGCACCCAGAATTACAGCGGCCCGCCCGGCAGAGTCCGCGACGGCGCCGACCGCGCCCAAGACCGCGCCCAAGGTCGCGCCGGCAAGCAAACCCACAGCTGCGCGCGCACGCGCCACCGTCAAGCCGGCGACCAAGGCTGCTGCCACCGTGCCCGTGCGCCCACCGCTTGGCGGCATGTCGCCGGAGAACACCGTATTCGTCTCGCTGTGTTTCGAGGGGCCAGACCAATACTCGATGGCGGGTGGCCTCGGCACGCGGGTCAAGGAGTTCACCGAGGCGCTCGCCGATGCGGGCTATGAGACGCACCTGATCTTCGTCGGCGACCCGACCGAGCCGGGAGTGGAGATCACACGCAACGGCAAGCTGCATCTGAAACGTTGGAGTCAGTGGATCAGCCAGTACTACCTTAATGGCGTCTACGACGGCGAGGAGCAGAAGCTCAAAGACTACACTGAGACCGTGCCGCACCACGTCTATGAGCAAATTGCCGGTCCGGCTATCGCCCAGGGCAAGATGGTGGTGGTGATTGGCGAGGACTGGCATACCGCCGAGACGGTCTCGCGGATCTCGGATCTCCTCCACTGGCACGGGCTGAGGCATCGCGCGATCCTGATGTGGAACTGCAACAGCCTGATGTCGCTGCATCGCATCCACTGGGGCCGCCTGAATTTCACCTCGACCGTTACCACGGTCAGCCGCTACATGAAGCACCGCCTCTGGCAGTACAACGTCAACCCCCTGGTGATCCCGAACGGCATCCCGGCGCGCAACCTCGACCCGGTCAGCGCCGAGCAGGTGCGTGCATTGCGCGAGGCTATGCAGCGTGGCGAGCCCAGCCGCCTGTTTCTCTTCAAGATCGGGCGCTTCGATCCCGATAAGCGCTGGCTCATGGCGATTGAGGCGGCGGCACGTCTGAAATACAGCGGTTACCCGATGGCGATGGTCATTCGTGGAGGGCTCGAGCCGCACGGTGGCGAGGTGCTGGCGCGCGCGCGCGACCTCGGCCTGATTGTCAAGGATGTCGAGGCGCGGAGGCCCACCGTCGAGGAGTGCATCCAATTGATGCGCGACGCGGGGGAGGCGGACGTCTACAACCTGCGCTTCTTCGTTCCCGAGGAGTTCGTGCGGCTCTGCTACGCCTCGGCGGACGCCACGCTCGCCAACAGCGGCCACGAGCCGTTCGGACTGGTCGGCCTCGAAGTGATGGCAACCGGCGGCATCGCGTTCACTGGCTCGACCGGCGAAGATTACGCGGTCTCCTTTGAGAACGCCGTTGCCCTCGACTCCGATGACCCCGACGAGATCGTTGGCTACCTCCTCCATATGACGCAGAATCCTTCGGAGCGCGAGAAGATCGGCGCGGCGGGCAAGCGTACCGCAGCGGAGTTCACCTGGGAAGAAGTCATCGACAATCTCTCCGGCAAGATTGGCTTCTTGATGCGTAAGCAGGGCATCGTCCTGAGCTAACCCAGCAGCGAGCGGAGTATTCGCCCCACAGGGCAGGGCGTTTACGGAACGGGTGCCGTGAGGGATTGAGCGCAACGTCGCGCCCGGCACCCTCCCGCTCGGTTGGCGACGGGGCAACTGGTTTCATCAACTCCACGTGCACTCGCGCGATAAACGCGGACTTCGGGCACGCCACTATCGGCTTTGGCGCATTCACACGGCGTCTGCTGGGGTCGGACCTACCCCCCAGCAAGCCCTCAGCGGGGGACACACCCCCGAGGGGGCCCCCGCCGCCTTCCCCACGAGGGAAGGGGAGCCAGACCGCCGGGGCAGATGCGGTAAGGACTCAAACGGAGTTGGTTTGACACGGGGCGGGTCAATTGCTACTTTGCCGGTGGAAAAGTGACATGATGCAGGCAAAGGGAGCTGCGCATGTCCGCTTCGGATGAAACACCCAACTACCCGATCCTCGAATACGATGAGTCGCCCGCCGCAGTGATCGAGCCTACGCGCATGATCCGCGCGGAAGATGTGCCGCGTCACGCGATCATCTGCTTCTTTCAGGACGTGATCTCGCGACTGGCGCAGGATCACGGGGCGAAGGTCATCAAGCATTTGCGCAGCGAGAGCGGAAGGCACCCGATCTACGAACTTGAGGCTTTCGGCAAGCGCCTGGCGGTCTTCCATCCTGGCGTGGGCGCGCCGCTCGCCGCGGGTATGCTTGAAGAGGTGACCGCTCTCGGCTGCCGCGACTATATCGCCTGTGGAGGCGCGGGGGTGCTGCGAAGCGAGATCGCCGTCGGGCATGTGGTCATCCCCACCAGCGCGGTGCGCGACGAGGGAACGTCCTACCACTATCTGCCACCGGGGCGTGAGGTCGCGCCGCATGCCGAGGCGGTCGCCGCCGTCGAATCGGTGTTGCGAGCGCATGGCGTCGCGTACGTCACGGGCAAGACCTGGACGACCGACGCGCTCTATCGCGAGACGCCAGGCAAGGTGGCGCGACGACGCGAGGAGGGCTGCCTCACCGTCGAGATGGAGGCCGCCGCCTTCTTCGCCGTCGCGCAGTTTCGCGGGCTACGCCTCGCACAGATGCTCTATGGCGGCGACGATCTCGCCGGTGATGAGTGGGATGGACGCCATTGGAGCACGCATGAGGTGCGCGAACACCTCTTCTGGCTCGCCGCCGAGGCCTGCCTTTCGTTGGAATGACCTGGATTACGCACCAGATCAGTTGGAGGGGCGAGGCGGGCCTCGACGCACCTCACGAACAGCGCAGCGCCAACTGCACCGTGCCCAACGTATGCTGGTCTGGCAGCGCCAGCAGATCGCCCACGGCGAGTTCGGCGCCTCCGATCGACGCTACTTGCGTCGCGCCGTGGTAGAGCGCCGGCTCGCCACGGCCTTCGAGCGCGGAGCGATACCAACTCCACGCGTCGCGGGCCACCGCTGCTAGCGGCTCCTCCGCCAGGTAAGCGCGCTGAAATACTGGCTGCGCCACGTCCTTCGGCTCGGTCAGCACCACACGCACGACGATGCGCCCAAAGATCGGTCGGCTCGACTGCCGGTCGGACATGCCTAACTTCCTTTCACGACGCACCCGCGCGGTCGAGGCGACCGCCTTGCGCTCGATCGCTTCCTCGGCATTGTCGCTCAGCGCACGCCCGTGCGAAAGCCTGATGAGACGTTCGGTTCAACCGTGCCACGAGATCGTTCGCCGCGGCGGCCACGAGTCCCAGCATTCCACCCCGAGACAACGCAACGAGAATGGAGTCAAGAGGATGGAGTCGAACCACCACACTGGAGGGATCGCTATGCGAAGTCTCGATGACGAACTGGCCGCGTTACTCGCCGAGCTTGGCGTCGCTTTCGAGGATGGGGCGGAGGATGCTCAGTTGGCGCAGACCGAAGCGCCATTGCCACGCTACAGCTATGGCACACGCGCGCCTGATGACGAAGCGGACGACGTGGACAGTGATGCGGTTGCCGACCTGTCGCTCTTTCAGTCGTCGCGCGAGCACTACGGCGTGTTCTACCGGCTCGATCTTACCCACGGCGTCCCGCTGTTGCGCATCTACATCCCCGACGAAGAGGGGCCACTGAAGCTGCGCTGCTATCTCGTGCGAGCGGCACCGCGCACGCCACTGCACGAATGGTTCATCTCCACGCGGCGCCACGATGGCTCGCGCGCCTACGAGGACGCTCGCGACGCCGCCCAGCAACATTTGCTCTTTGCGGCGGGCGAACTGATGAAGCGACTCTTCTGGACCGGCGACCTCGAAGCGATGATCTTTCCGGGCGAGATCGCCGTCGCTCGCGCCGCGTGACGCGCACATAGTCAGTTGCTTCCATCTACGGCGCTTGTGGCATGCCAACTGCTGGCGAGCTAGCAACGGCATGGTTTGCATGTGCTTTCGCGCCCCAATGGATGCGCGGGTGGACGGGATGGCATAGAATAGTGTGAGCTCATCTGCGTTCCAACGTCGGCCTTCAGGCACGGCGGGCTCGGGAACGCGGGCTGCTCGAAGTAGCCGAGTAGCGGGGTAGGAGTGTTCGATCACTATCCTCCGCGGACTTGAGAATGCGAGATAGTGCATGGCGCGGACGGCATCAGCGAGGGAGCGACGCGAACAGGCCCGGCACACACGGGATGACGCCGTGGAGGCGCCGTCCACGCTGACGGAAGCGGACTTCGCGGAACTGGCGAATTTCCGCGCGACCCTGCGGCAACTCGTCCGCCAGACGGAGCTCGAGGCGCAAAAGTTCGGACTCACGCCACAACACTACCACCTGATGCTTGCCATCAAGGGATTTCCGGGGCGCGAGTGGGCGAATATCAGCGAGCTGGCGGAACGTCTCCAGATCCGCCACAATGCCGTGATCCAGTTGATCCAACGCGCGGTGGCGCGGGGACTCGTGGTGCGCCGTCCGGGGGGAGAGCTGGGCGCGGGCACGGATCGCCGCACTGTTCACGTATCGCTCACCGCGGAAGGCGAACACGCTTTGAACATCCTGGTTGCGGCACTGCGCGACGAGCGCCAGCGTGTGCGCGACGCCGTGGAAGAGCTGACCCGCGACGGCAAAGCCAACAGCGACGATTCAACCGCTGCCGCGCCACGTAAGCCTAAGTCTGAGTAGACCCTAGTAGACGTCTACGTCGGGGCTGATGGATTCGACGCGGCGCTTAATCGACGCGAGGAAGTTCGCGGCGGTGGCGCCATCGAGGATGCGATGGTCGAAGGAGAGCGAGAGGTACATCATCTGGCGGATGGCGATGGCATCATCGATCACCACCGGACGCTTGACCACAGTATCCATCGTCAGGATGGCGGCGTTTGGCTGGTTGATGATCGCCGCGCTGAGGACAGTGCCGAAGACGCCGGGGTTGTTGACGGTGAAGGTCGCGCCTTGCACATCTGCGGGCATCAGCTTGTTTGAGCGCGCGCGCGTTACCAGGTCATTGGTGGCGCGGGCAATACCCGCTACGTTGAGGGAGTCGGCGTTGCGGATGACGGGGACGATCAGGTTGTTGTTCAGGGCGATGGAGACGCCGACATTGATCTGCTTGCGCAGCACGATGCGGCCGTCGTCGGTCCAGGAGGCGTTGAGGTAGGGGTACTCTTTCAGCCCTTCGATCGCCGCCTTGATGACGAAGGTCTGGAACGAGATGCCGTAGCCCTCGCGTCGCTTGAACTCGTCTTTGTGGGCGTCTAGCCAGCGGGCGACGTTGGTCATGTCGATCTCGAAGACCGTCCAGGCGTGGGGCGAGGTGTGTTTGCTGCGCACCATATGTTCGGCGATGGCACGGCGCGCAGGCGATGGCGTGACGTATTCGTCGCCAGCCGCAGGAGCACTGGCCGTGGCGACGGTGGTGAACGGCGAGGCGGTGTCAGCGGCTGGCGCGGCGGGTCGCTCGCGCTGGGCGACGTAGGCCAGGATGTCTTCTTTGCGGACGCGGCCACCTTCACCAGTACCCTGGATCTCGTCGAGATCGAGGCCGTGCTCCTGCGCCATGCGGCGGGCGAGCGGTGAGACCTTCTCCTGCGTGGCGGTGGCGTGCGCTGAGGAACCGTTGCCGAGCGCGACAGGCTGCGCGTGGGAGATCGACGTGACAGGGGCGCTGCTGGTGGTCGCGGGGGTCGGGGAAGCCACGGAGGTAGACGAAGCCGTAGACGAAGCCGGGGAAGCCGCGACGGCGGAGGACGCGGCGGCCGTGGAATCCTTGGCGCCGTTGGACGTGGACGCGCCGCCCTCATCGATCTGCGCGATCTCGGCGCCGACTTTGACCGTCTCGTCTTCTTGTACGAGGATCTTTACCAAACGCCCAGAGACCGGCGAGGGAAGCTCGGCGGTGACTTTGTCGGTGATGATCTCGACGATGGACTCGTCCTTCTTGACCGTCTCGCCTTCACGCTTGAGCCAGCGACCTATCGTGCCTTCGGAGACCGATTCGCCAAGCTGCGGCATGGTGATGGGGGTTGCCATGTACGTGCTCCTCTGCTTCGGCACGACGCTGTGCCTGGACCTCGCGCGAGGTGCGGTTGCGGCCGTGAGACTGGCGGCCCTGATCGGCAGGCGACCCGGGACACGAACGAAAGCCCGATCCGCGACCACTGACCGCCGCACCAAACGAGACATCGCAGCTTGCTGGAAGGTGCCGTGCGATACGGAGCGGCAGCGCGTGCGCAGTCCAGACTATCGTAGCATTGGGACCGAGGGGTGTCAATCGGAAGCAACTGAGCGGCAAAGCTGTGAAGTCGTGCGCGCTCCGCTACTGCTCGGCAGGGGGCAGCCGGTCAAATGGCGGGACGCGGGTGTGGACGAGACGCTGAAGCTCGGCGAGGGCGGCGAGGGCGTGTTGGCGTAGATCGCCGGTCAGGAGCGTGGCGGAAGCGAATTCGTCTTCGTCGAGCACGAGCGTTTCGCCGGTCGGTCGGACCCAAAGATCGAGGATCAGGTCGCGGCAGCGAATCGCTTGGGCGCCGATCTCCGCGGGCTCCGCGACGTTGCAATACCAGCCTTTCAGGGTGCCAGCGGGCGAGGCGATCTCGAAGATGTTGTACCAGCGGTCGGCGAAGTACCACTCGACGAAGTGGTCGCCCGTTTCGAACGTGACGTAGCCTAACGCGAGAGTGGGCCGGGTCCAGCGCGCGGTAAGCCTCACACCGCCCGGCAGTAACTCGTCGACGGTTGCAGCGTAACTGACGGTGATCTCGCCGGCGAGGTTGAGTTTATGGACGAGCAGGCGGCGTCCAGGTTTGGGAGCGGTCATGGCTTGTTCGGGAGCGCATGCGCGTTGAGTGGCTCAGCGGCGGGGATGAAACGGGCGGGGTCGAAGAGATCGGCGTCGGCTGAGGGGCGCCCGCCAATGGCCTCGGCGAGCTGCCAGGCGGCCTGCAGCGCGTAGGCGTTGCCGTGGCCGGTGTAGCCGCCGGCGAGATAGCAATTCTCCACGCCGGGAAGCGCTCCGACCAGGGGCAGACCATCGGCGGAGAAGGCCATGATGCCCGCCCAGCGGTGCTCTATGGCGACGTGAGGCAGGCGTAGGGTCTCGCGGAGAAAGCGATCAAGATGGGACTGTATGGCTTCACCGGGCGTCTCGTCGTCGGAGTATTCGCTGGCGAAGGAGCGATTGCGCCAGCCGCCGACGGCGAGCCGGCCATCCGTCAGTTGACGCCAGTATTGGTAGCCGTTGTCGGCATAGCAGGGGCAGTCGAAGAGGCGTTCGGCGATGGGCGCGGTGGAGAGCATTTGGCCACGGGTGGGGGTAATCACACGCGTGAGCCACTCCGCGCCGAGTTGCGCGCCCAGCTCGGGCAGCCACGCATTGGTGGCGAGGATCACGGTGCGCGCTGTCAAAGTGCCGCGGTCAGTGTGGAGTTCGAAGCCTTGGGACGTGCGGTTCACGGCGGTGACGGGGCTGTTCTCGTAGAGGCGCGCACCGGCTGATCGCGCTAGATTGGCGATGCCGCGGACGAAGCGCGCGGGTTGGATTTCGCCGTCGAGGGGAAACGAGATGGCGCCAAAGTAGTCGTCGCGGAGCGGCATGGGGAGCGCGGCGCGCTGCAGGAACTCGGCCTGCCAACCGTCCTCGCGCAGGAGGGTGAAGCTTGCCTCGTATTCGGCGAGTTCTTTAGGAGAAGCGGCGATCAGCAGGCTGCCGGTCTGGCGGTAGCCGCAGCGCCAACCAGCAGCCTCGATCTCGTCGACGAGATCGCGGGCGCGCTGGCGATTAGCGACGGTGAAGGCCCAGACGCGGCGGGCAGTCCCGTGGCCGTGGCGCTCGGCGGCGACGGCGTAGGAATCCGCGGTGCCGCCAAGCAGGAAGCCACCATTGCGTCCGCTGGCGCCGGCGGCGAAGCGACGACCTTCGAGCAGGGAGACATCGGCTCCGGCGCGTGCCAGCCAGAGCGCAGCCGCGACGCCGCTTACGCCGCCGCCAACTACGGCGACCTCGGCGGTCACTGCTCCGTCGAGCGCGGAGGCTGGGTCGCTATCGAAGACGCCGCCGTCATCCTGCCAGAAGGAAACGCTGCCCATGGAACCTCCTCACGGTCGCCAACGCTTGGCGCGACGAACACTGACCAGGGTATCACCGGCGGACGCGGCACGCCAGCGCACATAGGCAATTTCCGATGCCGGATCTTTTTTCCGTTTTCTTCCGCTTTTTTGTCGATGTGCGGGCAGTAGGGGCGAATCCGAGCGATCTACAGTGCCTGCACGCGGAAGGAGGAAGCTGGGCAGAAGCCGCCACGGCAAGGTGCTTGGAAGTGGAGCGCGGGATGGAGGGTGTGGGGGGGAAAGTCTCGATGGATGGGGATAGTGGGGGTGGCTGTCAAGAACATATGTTCTGAAGCAAGTATAGCATATGTGATTTCGGCGCGCAAGGTGAGAGGGTGCCTCGCGCATTGGTCCTGGGATTGCGGGAGACGTGCCAACGGAGGCTCGCACTCTATCCGCGTCACGCGTCGATCTCGCGGGTATATGGCGAGGGTGCGATCGACTCCGGCACGACGTTGCGGCGCACGTTGCCGATCGGGCGGCAGAGAGACGCTTGACGACCCCTGCCTGCTCGCGGTTCGGCGTTAAATGGCGCGAGGGCGGCGCGTCGTAGTGGTCGGTGCGCGGTGGGCGCGTGTTACAATGGCGACGCTGCCGCCAGACGTTGGGCAGCGTACCGCTGAGGGTGGAGCACGGCATATGGAAAATGCGCAGCCGGGAATTCCGCCGGACGCGGGCGCCCAGACGCATGGCACGACGGACACCAATGCGGAGGCGCTGATCGCGCGGGCGCGGTCGGGTACTTATCCGCCGAACTGGTACGTCTGGCCGCTGCAGAGCGACAAGGTACGGCGCGGACTGATTCGCTGGGCGATCTATACCGTGGGCGGGTTCCTCTTCTTTGTACCGGCGCTGTTCGTGATGATCCCGGACAACTTCAGCGGCGACGGCGGCATAGCGGTGGCATCGCTGGTGGTGTTGATTTTGCTTGGCACCATGGCGTTCGGCTCGCTTTACTACCTTGTGCTGGATCTGCGGCGTTTGGGCGCGGCGCGGGACCACCTGCTGCTGATGACGCCGGACGATTTCGTGCGCCTAGAGCCGGGGCGCATCACGCATGTGCCAATGGATTGCATCGATAGCATCACACTGAAGGGTATGCGGAGTCCGGGGTCACAGTACTATACGCCGCAAACGGTGCGCAGCACGTCGACATCCGTCTTGCTGATGCCGCAGCGACGACAGGTTTCGCATTCGCCGTTCCGGGCGCCACTGCTGACGTTTCGCGACACGCGCACGAAGAAGATTATCACGCTGACGCAGGATGATGCCTTCGACGATCTGCGGGCGTTGGAGGAATTACTGAGCACGTTCGTAGACGAGAAGGAGCGGGCGCGCCGGGCGGCGAAGGATGCGCAGGGCCAGGCGCGGTAGGCGGGATGGCCCGGGTGACGCCGCGCGGTAACACGCCCACACGCAGCGACGAACGCGTCACGGGCCGCAAGGATGAGAGGCGGGCGCACTTTCGCAACGCGAGCGTGCCTACCGCACCGGTCCGCGGCACAAATCGCACGTACCCCATAGCGCCCGCGTTTCTGTCGCGCTCAGCGGCAAGCGGGTGGGAGCGCGACGTGCGTGGGGGAGCTATCCGCGGCTCAGCTGCCATGCTGGCCGGAATCGCCATTGGCGAGGGAGCGCGCGGCGGCGGCGCTGGCGGCCTCGATGGCACCACGCAGGCTGGCGATCTCGGCGTCGATTTCCGCGAGACTTGGCGCGGCGGTCGGCTGCGCGGCATCGGTGGTGGCGGACGGCGACGGCTCGCTCGGCGGCGTCTCACTCGGCGAAGCCAGCAACCGTGCGCGCTGGGCCTCTAACTCGGCGAGGCGGCGCTGCGCCTCTGCGATGTCGCGCGTGACGATCAGCGCGTGCAACTCGCTGCGTGCACGGTCGCGCAGCAGCGTCAGATGTCGCCACGCTGCTTCTTGTTCGCGGAGGCGATCTTCCACCTCGGCCATGCTGGCGAGCGCGTTGGAGACGCCGCCATTGTATTGGACGGTGAAGTCTACGATGCGCCGCAGTTGACCTTCGAGCTGCTTACGCGCCTCCTCGGCCTGGCGCTCGCGATCCGCAATGTCCGCGAGCAGAAGTCGCAGGATGCCTACGCGTCGATCCATCTCGCGCATGCGATACCTCCGTGGGGCGCACATGCTAGCACGCCTTGAGCCGCATAATAAGCCACTTTCGCCGGTGCTCGCCAGTGGTGTAGCACAACTTAGCCACGTGCCACGCGACGTGCCGTGCGACGTGCCGTGCGACGTGTCGGCTCGCGCACCGTATGGGTTCGAGTGGCGCGTTCGCATGCTGGCAGGCATGCCCGTGAATGTGCTATTCGCGTGCAGATCCGCGCTCTCGCATCGAGCATGCCCATTGCCAAGCGGGTTTGCGCCCCTCTCGGAAGATGAGTCGTCAGCTGTTGACCACTAAACTGACCACAATCTGACCACAACGTCCTTGCAGACCGCACGACTTGGTCAAAGAGGATCTGTCCCATCGCTCGGGCTGCCTGCTCTTGCATCTCCTCATTCACGTACGTGTAGACACGCAGCGTTATCGCCACATCGGAGTGGCCGAGCATCTTGGAGACGACCTTCACGGTGATGCCGCGCGCACGCATACCCCGTCCTGCACGCTGCGGTGCAGCACTGACGAGTGAGCGGAGGGGTACATCCTGCGAATGCCAGTGCGACAGCGGCGAGTAGCCGGTGGCAACTTCGGTGAGGCGCCAACACGATAGGCGGCGCTTCCGCGGCATCGGCGCGCAGGGGAGCAAGCTGGTCACCGTGCAAGCACCTGCGCGGGCGCGCATGCCGCCGGTCACCGCGCACACCCGCGCCGCGGCAACCGCCGCGCGTGCGCCGACCACTCGCCGACCACTCCGCCGGTGTCAACGCAGGACGACAGCGGTGAGTCCGCTGCACGCCATGCCACGGCATCTCTGGCCAGCGATAACGGCTAGCGCACCGAGTACCGCTCGCATGCTGTATGCTCCAGGGGCGCGTACCGCGCTGCCGTGACACCAGCGTCGCACCGGCTTGGCGTGTCCCTGCGCAGCTCTCCACACCCTTCAGGGCTAGCCAGCCGTGCTACACTGGAAAACGCTCGCAGGCCACGTGCCGCTGTCATTGCAACAGGAGCATATCCCCGTGGACACGCTCAAAGTCTTCGTCAGCCACAGTCGCGCGGACGCCGCCTTCTGCCACCTGCTCGTCTCCGCGCTCCGCGGGGCAGGCGCCGATGTCTGGTACGATGAACACACGCCGGGCGAGGGCCAGGTCCCTGACCACGTGCAGCGCACACTACGCGACCGCCCGGCCTTCGTGCTGATCGTCTCGCCGGCGGCGCTGGCCTCGCGGCGCGTCCGCGACGAGGCGAAGCTGGCCCTCGCCCTGCTCCAGCGCCACCCCGAACGCATCATCCTTCCGGTACTCGCCAGCCCGCTCCTCGACGACGCCATCTTCTGGCTCTGGCTGCGCGTCTTCAAGCGCATCGAAGCGCAGGAATACGTGCCCTACCCCGCCGACGAAGCGGTGCGACGGACGCTCTTGGCGCTGGCGCTGACGCCCGCCGGTGCCGCGCCAGCGCAGCAGGTGCCCCAGTTGGGCGAAGGCGCGCATGACCTGCTGACGCGCGGCAAGGCGCTGGCGGCCCAAGGGGAGTACGAGGCCGCACTGCGCTTCTTCCAGGTGGCCACGCAACTCGCCCCTGCCATGTGGGATGCCTGGCAGAGTCTTGGCGCCACCCTGAGCCAGTTGCAGCGTCCCGCCGAGGCCTTAGCCGCCACCGAGCGGGCACTCGCCCTCGACGCCAGTCGCGCGGTGACGTGGACCCAACGCGGCTGGCAACTGAGCGACCTCAAGCGTCCCGCCGAGGCGCTCACCTGCCACCAGCAGGCCATCGCCCTCGACCCCCACGCCGCCACCGCCTGGGCCGGCAAGGGACAGGCCCTCTACAGTCTCGCCCGCCGCGCGGGGGGCGAAGCCGCCTTCGCCCGAGCCGCCGAGGCCCTCGCCGCCTTCGAGCGCGCCATCGCGCTCGACCCGCACTACGCCACGGCGTGGGCCGGCAAAGGCGCCGCGCTCTTCACCCTTAAGCGCTACGCCGAGGCCCTCGCCGCATCAGAGCGCGCCATCGCGCTTGACCCCAGCCAGGCGTCGTTCTGGGTGGGCCTAGGCACCACCCTCGAAGCCCTCAAACGGCCGGCGGAGGCCTTTGGCGCCTTCGAACGCGCCACCGAGCTTGAGCCCCAGTACACTCCCATCCTGCCCACCCAGCGGACGCTGCCGCGCAGCGATCAGGCGTCGTGAGCCAAACATGCCGTGCCGTGCGCACCGGGAGGCGCACGGCGCGCTTCGCCTCTTTCGAGCTGCTCGACAATCGCCAGCGTCGGCATTCCGCCCGCGACGAGCTCTCGCCTGAGGCGTACGAGAGGAGGTGGACGACTCCACCACCGGTCGTTGCCGAACGAGGCACCGTCCACCAAACCGGGGCAACTCCAGATCCGCGTTGAGCGGGTATTGCCCGCATTCGGTTCACCCCCATGCGCCAATGGAGCATCAGGCGTGCGCGAACTGCACGATCATGTTGGCGTGTGGTTCGGTGAACCATATGGTGCCACTAGGCCCTATCGCGATGCCATCCGGCGTGGGCGTGCCGTCGAGGTCGGGCGCTACAGCCGTGCCGGTCGGACTCGCTATCGGCACGCTGGTCGCGGTCGGCGCCGGCGCAGTTGCTTCGCTGATCCCGCCACTCGATGTGATCGCGCCGATCGCTTGGCCGGTCGGTTCAGTGAACCACGCCGCTCCACTGCTATCCGCGGCGATGGCGACCGGGACGCCACCAGGTGCCGGAAGGGAGAACTTCGTGAGGTGCCCCTCCGCGTCGATTCTGCCAATCGTGTTCGTCGAGGGCTCGGTGAACCACTCGACGTCATTCGGGCAGGCCGCGATGCCCTCCGGCTGGCTCCCCGCGGACAACGGCAGCTCCGCGATCGAACCATCGGCACTCAGGTGGCCGATCTTATTGCCCTGCGCCTCGGTGAACCAGACCGCACCGCTGGAGCTCACCGCGATGCCCACCGGATAGCTGAGCGACGTGGGGATGGGAAACTCCGTGATGTGGCCATCGGTCGTCACTTTCCCAATCTTGTTGCCGGTCGCCTCGGTGAACCAGGCATCGCCATTCGTGCCGACGGCGATGCCTATTGGCGAAGCGAGCGCAGTGGGCAGTGGGAACTCCTTTATGCTGCCGTCCGCGTCGATCCGCCCGATCTGATTCGCATCCGCCTCGGTGAACCAGGCGCCGCCGCCCGGGGCCGCCGCGATGTCGAAAGGGTTGCTGTTCGGGGTGGGGATGGGGAACTCCGTGAGGTGCTCGCCGTCAAACCGACCGATCGCGTTGTTGCCAGCGTCCACCAGCCACAGAGAGCCATCCGAGGCTGCCGCGATCGCGCCAAGCGTGCCAGGGGAGGCAGGACCGGGATAGGTCGTAAAGTGGGCGTTAGCTCCAGCGGGGATCAGCGGCGGGGCGCTCGGTCGGCCCAAATGGGCCACCGTAAAGACCACCGCAGCCACCACGCCGACGGCGGCGCACGCGAGCGCCACGAGCGACTTGGGGCGCGATGTGAGCCCGCCCACCCACTTCCGTTGCTTCGGGCCGTCCGGCGGGAGATCAACGCCCATGCCTCCGTAGTCCTCCTCGTTGTGCTGGTACTCCACTCGCTCGCCAATAGGGCCACTATAACACGACCACTCAACTCTCCATCGTGGACATCGGCTGTGCGGCGAGGCTCCTCGGCAGAGGCGCGTGGGAGGGTCTCGATCGCATGGATGGGATGCCGTGATTGCGGGGGCTGTCATACGAACGCTTGGCGTTAGAGGCGGGTAAACCAGGAGGTTACGCTACACCGAACGCGCCCTCTCCCCGCCGCGAGTGCGACACTTGTGTGGCCGCATCGTGTGGCCGAACGCCGCGGCCTCCGTTCCTCGTGTTCCCCTATATGCCCGAGGACTTCCCCGGCCCGCTCGAACGGCGCGCTCGAACGAGCAGGCAGCCGTATCTGCGGTTCACCCCCACGCGCGTGGGGACGGCGGGGGAAGTCCAGGGTGCAGGCTTCGGTGACCTGATCCCTGGAATGGTCTCCGGTTGATATGTGAGACTCCCGAGTGATTGGGATGCCGTCGGTCACGCTTGTGCGTCATTCAGTGGAACGCCCGTACGGAACACCTTTGGGTCGGCCAAGCGGTCTTCGTTCCCTACGCTGCACGCCTTGAAATCCGTACGCGATCTTGCAACGCTTGTCAGCCTTTGCTATAGTAAGCTGGCAACTGCTCGACGATAAACGACCCGCGCCCCGCCTGGTGGGGCGGACCCAATGTACGATTCGCCACGACACGACGAACACAGCATCGCGGGGCTCTCATCCATCACTGCCTACGCCTTGTGGGCGCTGCGCTTCCATTTGCAGGGCGGCATTGCAAGCACACTCTTTAACGGGCTCAGAATCCTTTGGGTTGGAGGGGCAAGTCGGCACGCGTGGTGCTGACCGAGTAGGGTGGCAGGTTCGCCAGGTGCGTGTGTGACGAGGTAGGCGAGGGGCGTGCCACCGGCCGAGGTAGTAGCGGCTAGCACGTACGCAGGAATCGGGAGCGGCACTATGGCCAAGAGTCACTGGCAACATGAGGGCCCTGATTCCCGCCTCGGCCAGAAGATTGAGAACTACGTGTTGCTCAGCGTTATGGGGACGGGCAGCACCAGCACAGTCTATCTGGGACAGCGAGACGATGAGACGCGCATGCTGGTCGCCGTGAAGGTGCTAAGCTACCATGCCGCACCTCAAGCAAGTGACCGTGCCCCATTTCGCGCGCGTTTCCTGCGCGAAGCGCGCGCCGTCAGCAAGCTGCGTAACGAGCATATCCTGCCCGTCTTGAGTTTCGGCGACAGCGACGAGTTGACGTACATGGTCATGCCGGTCATCGTCGGAGGCACGCTTGGGGTGCGTCTCGCGCAGGAACACGGGCCGCTGCCACTGCACGAGATCGTCCAATACCTCGATCAACTCGCCAACGCACTCGACTATGCCCACGGGCGAGGTCTGGTGCATCGCGATGTGAAACCCAGCAACATCCTACTCGATGAGCATCGCCATCTGTACTTGACGGATTTTGGCATCGCGCGCCTCTTCGAGAACTCCGAAAATGCCCTCACCCGCGAAGGCACGCTGACGGGCACCGGACAGATCCTGGGAACGCCATACTATATGGCGCCGGAGCAGATCACCGGCGGCACAGTTGGGCCGGGAGCAGATGTCTACGCGACGGGAGTCGTTCTCTATCAACTCGTGACTGGGCAGGTACCCTTCCCCGGCGACACACCCCTTGCGGTAGCACTCCAGCACCTCCAGGAGTTGCCGAGCTCACCGCAGCTGCTCCGCGAAGAGCTACCAGGCCCAGTTGCGAACGTGATTTTGCGTGCCATGGAAAAGGCGCCAGAGGCGCGGTACCAGAGCGTCGGTGCGCTCGCCGGGGCCTTCTCACAGGCACTGGAGAGCTCGGCGACGGCGGTATCGTCGGCGGCGATACGTGATGCCACCTGGCCGTTTGCCACCACTCCTGGCACGCGTGGACCGGCGCGAGCGTTCGTGCCGTCTGACGAGATCGATCCACAGCGAGCTGAACTCTATGACCAACTCATTGGCACGAGCATAGGCGCATATCGTGTAGAACACCTCCGCGATGCCGGCGCCACGGTTGCCCGGTTTGTCGTTCGCCGCGAGGGCACCACCGCTCCCTTCCTCCTACGGATCGTCGTTCCATCGGCCGACCTATCGGCTGAGGAGCGGGAAGCCTTCCGGCAAAGGGCGTCGAAACGCCTCCAGAGTCTGACCGCACTTGATCATCCCCACATCGAAGAGATCGTCGATTCTGGGGTGCATCTGGGCATGCCGTATGTCGTCACGCCGACTGTCAATGGCAAATCGGTGTTCGACCTCCTTGCCGCGGACGGGGCAATGGATCTCGTGCTTATCGGGCGCTATCTCGATCAAATCGCGGACGCGCTTGAGTATGCCAGCGCGCGCGATGTGCTGCATCTCGACTTGACCACGGAGTGCCTCGTCGTACGCGGTGACAGTGACCTGCTGCTCACTGACTTCGCGTTGGACACCAGCCGCACGGAGAGTGGCTACGGTGCGCCCGAGCAATTGCTCGGAGAGCCCATCGGCCCCTATACCGATGTCTATGCGCTGGGCGGCGTGCTCTATCAGATGCTGACAGCTCACCAGGTCTTTGAGGGCAAGATCCGCGACGAGATCGCCCAGCAGCATCTCCACTCGACGATTCCCCCCGTGCGGACCTGGCGCAGCGGGTTACCCGCGGGCATCGAGAACCTGTTGGGCCGCGCGATGGCCAAGGAGCCGGAGTACCGGTTTGCTTCAGTGCGGCAAATGGTGACTGCCTACAACAAAGCGGTCACGCGCGCAAGTGCCCCCAACGCAACGGCCACCTCGCTGACGGGGATCGGTGCGCGCAGCCAGGTGACGAGGGCAGTCACGCCCGCCACATCGTCCTCCGCATCTCTGCGCCGACCCGCGCAAACCACCGACACAACCGAGGTCGCAGGCGCCGCCGTTGGTCGGGATGGTATGGAGAGCACGCCCTCCCAGTCGCTTGCCTCTTCAGGCGCGTCCGGTTTGACGCGCAAGCGGCTTGAAACACAACTGGCGTCGCCCCTGGCGACCACGACCGGCGTGACGATGCGGCGCGCGCTCGAGACCCGCCTGCCCGCGCAGCGGCGTCTCAGCGTACCGGCGTTTTCCAATCGCCTGAGAAGTGAGATCATCGGCGTGGTCGCGGTGCTGGGCATCGTGGCGCTCACCCTCGTCTTGCTGAACGCCTTCCATCCACGATCCCCTACCCACGTGGCCACCGCTCCACCAGGGGCCAGTGCGCAGGTCCGCTTCTTCGACGGCAAGAACAGTTCGGGGGCGAGCGATGCGCTCAGCATCAACGCCGCCAACCTCGCCGCGCGCCCCAAAGGCTCCTCGTACGACGCTTGGCTGGTAGACGACAGCGGCGAACATTTTCTCCTCCTTGGGACGCTCGCAGCGACCGATCAGGGGTGGATGGTGACACATGACGGCTCCTCGGCGTCCTCGGGGGCCGGGCAGAATCTATTGGCGTTCGGCGACAAGGTGGAGGTGACACAGGAGCAGGGCACGGTCTCCGCGCCGGCGGGCAAAGTCGTCCTGAGCGGCGCGTTTCCCCCCGCGGCTTTTTCGCACATCCGACATTTGCTCGTTGCGTTCCCTACGACACCTGGGCAACGCGGATTTCTTGTGGGGATGCTGCAACAGACGACCGTATTGAATCAGCAAGCCCAATCGCTTCTAAGCTTTTTTCAACGCCGGTATTTCGTCTCCGCAGACTGCGCCGCGCAGAGCGTGGTGGACATCATTGAGGGGTCGTCGGGCTCGCACTACAAGCCGCTTGGCGCTGACTGTGCCGCTCGCAATATCACCGAGGTGGGCGATGGCTTCGGGCTCGTTGGAGAAAACGGCTATCTCGCCGGTGCGTCCGATCACGCCTCGCTGGCCGCACATTCGCAGGATGCTACCCCGCTCATTCGTGAACATTCCCAGCACGTTATCATTGCTGTTACTAACGTCAACGCATGGCTAACGACCGTCGACCAGGACGCGCTGAACATCCTTGGCGGCAACCAGGATCTGGCCAAGGCACAGGATCTGGCCGCATTGGCCGATCGCGCCCTCCATGGCGTCGACACCAACGGGGACGAATCGATCGACCCAGTGAGCGGCGAGGCCGGCGTCGTGACGGCATATACCCATGGGCAACTCCTCGCGCTGCTTGACCTCGCCGCGCCAAAAGGGGACTAGTTGTCGCAATCCCGTTAGATCTCCATCGCAAACTGGCCCTGGTGTGGACCAGGCTGGATTGACGATCAGCGCAAGCTCGGCCATACGCAGTACGCTGGCTTGCCCCAATGAGTGTGCTTATGGCGGGAGACAGTGGCACCCATGACGCACTGCTCGACGTGTCTCCGAAACGGCTGAGAACGCTGTTGTTCGCTAACACGGCCCATGGCAGCACGGAGTGACTGATGGGCGCAGAACCACCAACCAGTAAGGCGGCATTCATCACTTGCCTGAGCGGGTCTCTGCAGGATTAGGTCTTCGTGCTCACGAAGCGCGATCACGACGATCGGGAGCGACCCGACGAGCGATATTGCCGTCGGAGATCCCGGTGTCGCAGCCCAGCACGCGCAGATCGTGAACGGAGACAGATCGTGGCGCCTGCAGCGAGCGCCTGCGGGCGGAACTGCCACCGTTGACGACCGACCGATCCACTCCGCTCGTATCGTGCACACAGCTCGACGCCGCGCTGCCCGCTACGCCTGCGGCCAGGGTGCTGGCAGCTCGCTCGTTCCAAGAAAGCGAACGGTGGCTCTGACCGTACCGAAGGTCACGACATCGCCGTCCTGGAGCGAAGTGGGCTGGTGTGGCGTCAAGGTAGTTGCTCCCACCTGTGTATGATGTCGACTCCCCAGATCTTCAATAATGAAAGCCCCGTGCTCGAGATAGATCCGCGCGTGTTGGCGCGAGACACTTCTCTTGGGGTCGAACGACGTGAGGTCGATCGTGGGCACGATCCCGTGTTCGGAGTCGGCACGCCCAACTACCACCGAATCTTCAGTGCTCGCGATACGTTGTCTGATTTGCTCGTTTTGATCGATGTCCAGACAGAGGTAGACTCTTGCCTGCGTCGGATTCAACCGTCGGATGCTGAGCGTTTGCTCTCCTGCCCGTGACTCACGTGCCGCATCTGCTGCCGGAACCCCGGGCTCGCCGTCGCCCTCACCTTGGCCGGATCTATCCTTTGCGCTTCTCGGCCAGGGCATGAGGACAGTGCGCTCGCCCACGTTCGTGTCCTGATTGCTGGGGCGCGTCGGAGCGGATAGGACAGTTCGAAGCAGCGCTTGTCCGTCCGTAGTGGGTGCGTGCTCAGGGCCGCGTCCGGACGCCAATAGTGTGCGGTCAACCTCCGCTGAATACCCGCCTATACCTGCCCGCGTCCTTGGGTTCGCCAGCCCCGGCACAGGGGTGACGGGCCTCGGCGGCACGCCAAGAGGCGCCGGAGGTGCGGCACGTTGCTGGGGATGGACCGCGGCGAGTTCCGGCAATTCGGACAGCACTTTGCCGTTATGCACAAAGAGGCGTCTCCAGTTGGAAGGATCGAGCGGGATGAGCTCGTGCCGCTGGCGCCGCACGGCGTCGATGGCGTTAGCGCGCGCCTCCAGGTCGATGCCGCTCGCTTTGCTGACGCGTTCTATGCGCTCGACGCCAAAGTTGATCGGGATAGCCTGGCTGTATTCCTTGGCGCTCACCTGGAGCCAGTCATGCGTATCGGCTCTAATTCGATCGGCGAGCTGGCGGAGGGCATCCGCCGGAGGATTGCCTGCGTCTCGCGACTGCCAGTACTCGAGAATACGCGAGCCGTGCCCGATCATGCCCGTCATGGCGCCGCCACTGGTCAAGAAGTGACCGTTGCCGAATGAATCGCCAGCCACGACACCGTTGGCGGCGAGCAGTGGGTCGGCTCCGACGCGTTCGACGAGGCTGAACAATGTCGGTCCGTAGATCATCTGGACCTGCATCAACTCTTCCTTGGGGACCTCCAAGATGTCGGCACACTGCTCCATGTAGAAATCGTAGATCATGTGTTGGTAGGCAGCGAAAAATTCCGGTGAGGTTTGCTCCGTCCCGGCTGGCACTAGCCCTGCCTCAATGGGATCGAACGCTTTGAAATCGGGGACCTGGATCAGCACCCAACCGACTTCGGGATCATTTTCATGGCCCACGGCGATTTGGCGCACCCAGTATTCTTTGCCGTCCTGGTCAAACTCAGAGGAGATGCGCCGTCGCAGTCGACCGTCAACGAGCACGTCGAGCAGACCCGCAAGGAAGTCAGCTTGCGCGACCACTTCGCCACGCCCGTCAGCATGGTCGACCTTGACGTCATGCTGCTCGAATCCGAGGCGTTTCGCGTCCGCACTGCTGAACCCCTCGGCGATCATGATCAGGTCGGGCACGCCGAGGTCAATCACCTCGCTTCCCGGGACGCGCGTCCGGACGAATTGCCCTTTAAAGTCGAATTCCTGCAGGGCCTCAATGCGAACGCGCAGTCGACCATCGGCCTCGCGGATGAAGCCGTCGTCATTGGCAAGGACCACGCGGTGGTGCGTGAAGAGCTGGACCCTGGGCGTGTGGTTGTTCTCGCGATCCTGTCGCTCCATGAGTTCCAGGTACCGACGCAGCAGCTTCTGAATGGAAGCCGCCTCAGCCTGGAACATGGACGGGCCATCAAGGACCTCGACCATGGAGGTGCGGATCCTGTTTGGGTCGGGGCGCTCCGGGGCAGTGGGCGGCTCTACCAACGTGATCACGCGGTTCGGTAGGCCATCCCGCCACCGATCGTCAATGAATTCGATGTGCTGGATGGTTCCCACGATATGTTGCTCGGTGTCGTAGCCGTCGATGATCTCATCAGCTACGATGTCTCCCGCCGTAGTCTGCCTGCTATAAAAGCACTCTGCCAGACGAAACGGCTTTCCGTTCTTCCGACGAGGCACTCTCGCTTCGCCATAGCGTTCGGCGATCATCGTGTCGAGAAGGCCGAGCTGGTGGTAGAAGACTTCGCGAATGTTCCAATGCACGCCAAGAAATGGATCGCCGCGCATTTCGACCCCGACCGCTTGACGGCCCATCGCGACGGTCCACAACATCGCCATCATGTTCGTGCCACCCAGACCAAGCGCGAGGAAATCGGGGTTGATCAACACAACTTGAGTCGCATCCATAGGTCGTAACGGCCTCCTGGTGTGCACCTTTCGAGGAAACGTGTGTTCCTGCGTGTGTCCGCTGGCTCGTAGCGTCACGAGCGGTGCTGTGCGAATCTATACTACCTCCGCCAGGAATGTCTCCACCAGCAGTGGTTCCTGTCACTCGAGGACGCCAGAAATTGCTTGGAAGAATGGAGGAGGGACTACAACACGGCGCGACCGCACACCGCGCTAGGCAACCAGACCCCGGCAGCCTACGTCGCTGCTTGGCATGCACAGCAAGTAAGCAGAAAAACAGGCTAGCCTTATCGGTGGACCCATTTCGGGGGGCATCCCACAGTGTGTGAGTTTCCCCTCATGCCTGGACACCCTCAAGAGGGTTAGGTCAGTTTGACCACAAAACGATCGCAAAGGTGACCTCAGAAGCCATCCAGTGCCGCCTGTTCGATCGCTCATGGCGCCAGATTTCATGGCCGCTTGTGACATCTCCTGGCATTTGCTGGCGAGCCGCTCCAGGAATGTGCTATTTTTATGCGGGTACAAACAGCGAGTGCGCGAGTGGCGCGTGACACGTCGGGATGGCTAAAGAAGGCGGCGGGTCGAAGATGATTCGACATGACATCATTGTGCGTATCAAGCCGGGTGTCAGCGGCGAGCAGATCGAGTCGGCGCTGCACGATGTGCGCGACTTGATCGGTAATATCCCGGGCGTCGAGCGCGTGCGTTTTGGCACGAACAAGGCGCCAGGCTATCGCCACACGATGATCGCCATCGATCTGACGGACGAGACCGCGTTGCACCGCTTCAGCCGGCACCCGCAGAGCGCGCGGGCCCTGCGCCTGGTAAATCGGCTGGCCGAATCTACCGCTGTCGGCAGCTACGCGGTCGGCTCCGAACGCCGCGGGTAGTTTTCAGCGTTTTCAGCGCCACGCAGACGCGCATCGCGGGCAGACGAGGGACGTCGCGTGTGTGGGCCAGGGATGTGGTGTCAGGGTTGGTCGCCCCAGGGCTACGCGCTCTGGGGCATTGCGTTTTTAGGCGCGGGAAAATATCCGTTTGCGTTGGTGTAACCGCCGCAGGATCGGCGGTGTTTCCTCTTCCACATGCTAGGGTGAGGAGGTCGGCGCCGTGCCAAAGGTCCAGATGTCTGCATCGGTGTCGCCAGGGTCTGAGCGCGCGATCGAGGAGTTGGTGGAAACCTACCAACACACGGTCTTTGGCTTCGCGCTCAGGCTGGCGGGGAATCCGCAGGATGCGGAGGAGATTGCGCAGGATACGTTCGTGCGAGCATACCGTGCGCTGCCAGGCTACAGCGAGGAGCAGCGACGGACGCTGAAGACGCGCCCCTGGCTGTTGCAGATCGCACTGAACGTGTTTCGCAATCGTGTTCGTACGCGCCGCGTGGCGACGCAACCACTTGAGTTGGATGACGACGACGATCACGCGCCCCTACAGTTCGAGGGCGATTGGCGCGAGCGCCCAGACGTGCAGGCCGAGACCAATGAACGCCTGAGTCTGCTGGCGACCCAGCTTGGCGCGTTGCCGGTCCACTTCCGCGTGGCGGTAGTGCTGCGGCACGTGGAGGGGATGGCCTATGGCGAGATCGCGACGGTGCTCGAACAGCCGGTGGGCACCGTGAAGGCCCACGTGCATCGCGGGACACGACTGCTGCGCACGGCGCTTGAGACGCTGGAACCCGAACTTTGCGAGGTGAGGTGACGCGCATGAACAACGAGACATCGGCGGCGCTGGCTGGGACGCGCGGACTATTGCGCGATCTGCGGGCGTTGGCGGAGGCGACAGCTCCGGCCGGGCTGCGTATGCGCGTGCTGGCGGAACTGGGGCTCTCCGACGAGTATTTTCCGTTGGAGACGCCACTTGGGCAAGTTTTCGTGGGCTACAATCCGCGCGGGATCTCGGCGGTGCTGCGCGCGGAGTCGGCGGCGGACTTCGAGACGCGATTTCGCGCGCTGTTGGGACGCACGGCACGGCGCGCTGCGGAGACTCCCGCGCGGCTGAGGGAATCTGTGGAACGCCAACTTCACGGTGAACGCCAGCCGTCGCTACGCTTCGATCTCCACGAACTTTCGGAGTTTGAGCGGGCGGTGTTGCTTAAGGCGCTGGAAATTCCCTATGGCGAGGTGCGCCCTTACGCCTGGGTGGCACGCGAGATCGGTCGACCCAAGGCGGTACGCGCGGTGGGGACGGCACTGGCGAACAATCCCGTGCCACTGGTAATACCGTGCCACCGCGTCGTACGCAGCGATGGCGATCTCGGCCAGTATGGCATGGGCGGTCCGTTGGCGAAGCGCACTATTCTGGCGGCTGAGGGTGTGGACTCTGACGCGCTGGAGTCGCTGGCGCGCGCGGGCGTGCGCTACACGGGCAGTGACACGACGCATATCTTCTGCTTTCCGACGTGCCGCCACGCGCGCCGGGTGACGCCGCAGCACCGCATGCGCTTCCGCTCGGAGCAGGATGCCTACGCGGCAGGCTATCGCCCGTGCAAGGTGTGCCGCCCCGCGAAGCAAGCGTGAGCGCGCGTGAGTTCACGGCCAGGACATTGTGAGCGAGGTGAGCAACTGGCGATTGTGCTTGCCGGGATGCGGCGGAGAGGACGGCTGGGGTGACGGCGAGTGCATCTCTCATGCGGCGCGCTGTAGAGTTGCGGACCGCGCCGCCGTACGACTTCGCGCAGGCCGAGCGATACCTCGTGCGCTCGCCATCGGCGGTGCTGGAGCGGATCGATGAGGAAGGGACATTCGCGCGGGCGCTAACGGTGGCCGGACGCGATGTGCTGTTGCGGCTGCGATCGCTGGGCACCATGGAGCAACCGCGTCTGGCTCTGGAGATTTTCGGTGAGTCGCTGGATGCGCGGCTCGAGGACGAGGCGGTGAGCCTCATTCGGCGCATCTTCTCGCTCGATGTCGATCCGGCGGCGTTTCTCGCACTCGCCACGCGCGATCCGGTCTTCGACGCACTCGTACGGCGACACCAAGGGCTGCGCCCAGTGCTGATCGCCGATCCCTACGAGGCGTTGATTTGGGCGGTGCTTGGCCAGCAGATCACTGTTCAGTTCGCGCGCACACTGAAAATGACACTTTCCACGCTATGCGGACGAAAGCTCAGTGTTGATGGGCGCGCGTACTGGCTGCCGCCGCGACCTGAAGCGGTGGCGGCACTCGATCTCTCTGAGCTGCGGGCGCGCCAATTCAGCAGGCAGAAAGCGGCGTACGTGATCGGCCTCTCGCAAGCGGTTCTCGACGGGACGCTACGGCTCGAGGAGATGGCCGCGCTGCCCCACGAGGAGGCGATTGCGGCGATGACGCGCTTCAAGGGCATCGGGCGCTGGACGGCGGAGTACGTGCTGATGCGCGGGCTGGGCGTGCGCGACAGTATCCCAGCGGCGGATGTGGGGCTGCGGGCGATCATCGGGCAGTGGTACGGGCTGGGCCGCAAGGCAACGGAGGCCGAGGTGCGCGAGCGGGCGGAGGCATGGGCGGGCTGGCGCAGTTGGGCCAGCTTCTACTGGTGGCATGCGCTGCAACAGCGTGAGGCGCCAGGGGTGGAGGCGTAGGCTGTGCGCAAGTGACGCACTGCCGTACCGGGGCTCCGCCTATGGCCTGGCCGCGAGGGGAAGCAAGCTGCTTGGTGGGTGCTGGCACTCGCCCTCAGTCGCGTTTGGGGAGCGCGTGCATCATCGCGGCGACCGCTTGGGCGTTGGCGTCGGGGCTGGCGGAAAGCGCTCCGATGACGTTGCGTTGATCCTCCGGCGAGCGATTCTGGCTGAGCTTGAGCTTACCCTCTAAGCGCGCGATGGGTATCTCGAAGGCGACGATGGCTGCGATCATCTTGTGCAGGTATTCTTCGGGAAGGTCCATCGGCCACGGCTCAGCGAAGGTGCTCTCGTGCAGGTCTACTAGCTCCCGCAGGATAGCACGGACGCGCGCCTCGTCCTCGATGACGCGCGGGACGCCGTAAGCGTGCACGACGGCATAGTTCCAGGTGGGGACGCTGACCGGCTCCTCGTACCACGACGGCGAGATGTAGGCGTGCGCGCCCTGGAAGATCGTCAACGCCTCGCTCGCGCCGTCGAAATCGCGCCATTGGGCATTGCCGCGCGCCATGTGGGCGATCAGCGTGCCGTTAGCGCTCGCGGCGGGGTCGAGCATGAAGGGCAGATGCGTAGCGAAAGGTGCGCCTTCGTGGGTCGTCACGAGCGTGGCGAAACTGAAGCGGCGCATCAGGTCGTGGAGGATTGCCAGGTCGGTGACGGCGTTGAATTTGGGGATATACATGACACGCGCTCTCCTGCTCTCGACCGGATTGGATTGATCTCGTGGCTAGTATGGCGCATGCTAGGAGGCGACGGCCAGCGTGGCGTGGGTGATGCGAGCGAAGAGGACACGTTCATGCCAGCGCCCCGGTGGCTCGGACGATTTAACCGCGTCGTCAGCAATCGCGTCACGGGGATCGTAGCTCCGTATGCGCCGGGCTTTGGCGTGGTGCACCATCGCGGGCGACGCTCCGGGCGCAAGTATGCCACGCCAGTGAATGTGTTTCGGACGGCGGAGGGATATGTGGTGGCGCTGACCTACGGGGCGGAAAGCGATTGGGTGAAGAACGTGCTGGCGGCGGGTGGCTGCGAACTCGAAACGCGCGGTCGCCGGCTGCGGCTGACTCGGCCCAGGCTGGCCCACGATCAGCAGCGTCGCGCGATGCCATTCGCTATCCGCCCGATTCTAGGACTCTTGCGTGTCGCCGATTTTCTGTACCTGAGCGACGAGCCAGCGCCCGACTGAACGGCATGCCCGCTTGTCGGCCCTGCTCATGCGTCGCGCACTCTGCCACTACTCGTCGCCCGGTGTGAGTGAGACGCCCGCTATCCCCAGCACAAACTCCGGCCCAAACGCGAGCGAGGGCGTGTACACGCCCGGGGCCAGTTGCCGGGTGAGCAGTCCGTTGACCGCGGCAAGAGCCGTCTCCGTCGTCGTCGCGTAGCCTTCAGGGGTGCGCAAGCGCATGACGCGGCGTTGGCCCGCAACGTTGGATACCTCGCCCCAGAGCAACATCTCGTCGCGTAGGCGCTCCGCCTCTGTTGGCCCCTTGATGCGCCAACGAACGACGCCCTTCAGCATTGCCTGGACCGGACGCCGCTTGAGCACCCACCGTACCGGGCGAGGCGGCTGGAGCAGCGTCTTCTGCGCAGGTGTCGCGCCGATGAACATCTCAATATTTGGTATGCCGGTCGAGTAATACGCAGTAGCGATGTCGCCCCAGGAGATGCCGACGGCGTCGCGCGGACGCTCGGCGAAGCGAATCCGGCGCGCCTGGGCGGGCACTTCGACGATCTTGCCGTCCTTACGCACACGCAAACCGGCCCCGATTCCCTCGATCGTCGTCCGCGCCGTGCCGGGACTCAGCCTGCCGTGGTGCGACATGAACGCCATACGCAGGCTGGTGGCATCGGGCAGGGCACGGTGGAGCAACGCGGCGAGGCAATCTGACGGCACGACGTCGAAGCCGACCCCTGGCAGCGCGACGATCCCTGCCTCGCGAATCTCCGCGGAGCGCGCGAAGATCGATTCAAAGACGTCGATCTCACCCGTGATATCCAGATAGTGCGCGCCCGACTGAAGGCAGCCCGCCAAGAGCGGCGCACTGGTTGCGGAGAACGGTCCGGCACAGTTGAGCACGGCCGTCACGCCTGCAAGGTGCCCGGCGATCGTCTTGGGGTCCGCCAGCTCGAAGCTACGGGTCTCTAGTCCCAGCGCCTCACCGAGCCGCGTGACCGTGGAGGCGTGCCTGCCGGCGAGGATCGGCGCCGAACCTCGCCGCTGCGCTTCGCGGGCGATGAGGCTGCCCTGATAGCCGTTCGCCCCGTAGATCATCCACGATTGCATGGCGGCATACCTTTCGGCGACGGCGAGCGCGAAACGAGTGGATCGAGCGGTGACGGTCGCAGCGCAAGGGAGATCCTGGGTCCGGGCGATCATCGTATGTCACGGTAGCCCACGCGCTTGAAGCAGTCAAGGCGTACTTTCTTTGAGTGCGCGGAACAGCAGCGAACGGACGGGACGCTGTGCCCCGTTACGCCGTCCGCACCCGGTTATGCAAGGTGTTGGGCGAGGAACGTGAGCACGGCATGCCAAGACTCGACGTTGGCATGCGCTTGATCGCGAGGCGTGCCGCCGTAGGCAAAGACGACGTTGGCGGCGGGGTGGCGGCGCTCGTTGATGGTGGTGGGCAGGTAGGGAGCGCCGAGTAGGTGGCCCGCGCCGCGATAGGCGAGGTGAAGGTCGCGGTAGGGATGTCCGTGGGCGCGGAGGCGCTCGACAATCATCTCGCCCATGCGTGAGGCGGGCCACATGGCATCATCTTCGCCCGAAAGCAACAGGATCGGGCCGCGGATCCGCTCGACCGGGATGGCGCAGGCTTCTCGCGCGGCGTCGTCGTCGAGATTGATGCTGTACCAGGGCGCGGCGGCGAGCGGGCTGTGGCGCTCGATCTCGGCGTCTTGTGCGGGCGTGACACGGTTCGGCATGTAGGGGAGCGGCACCCCACGGTGGGTCCACGCGGGGATCTGCTCGCCGGTCCCGCCCCAGACGACGGCGCTTGGGGCGTAGGCGATCACGGCGCCGACGGCGGGATAGGTGGAGGCCACGAGCAGCGCCAGTTCCGCGCCGCGCGATGTGCCCATCAGCGCCACCTTTTCGGGGCGCACTTCGGGACGCGTGCGCAGCCACTGCAGCGCGGCGGCGACGTATTCGAGCGGGATGTCGGCGAGGCGCGGCGGCAGATGCTCAAAGGCGAAGTAGGCAAGCGCCAGAGCGCAGTAGCCGTGCGAGGCGAGCAATGCTGCTTGCTGCTCGCGGAGTCCGCCGCTGGAGCCGCCGAGGACGAGGACCGCGGGGCGTGGTCCGGCAGCCAAGGGCGCGAAGAACGTGCCCACCAGTCCCGCCTCGCGCAGCGGAAGTCGCCGGACGTCTGGCGACACGAAGAGGCGCTCGGCGGTTGCGGCGGCAACCTGCTGGCCGACGACCTCGGCACTGAGATCGACGCTGGCAGGCGCGATGCCGGTTTTGGCGAAGGTCGAGCGCTCCGAGGCGTCCGTGGGCAGCGTCATCGACCAGAAGAGCCCCATCGCGTCAGCGTCGGCGTAGCTGCCGGCGAGCGGCGACTGTATCGCAAGATCGATGGTCCCTGAAGCGCCGGCGCGAAATGTGGCGAAGGAGGCCCACTCGCGGTTGAAGTCGTCGCGCATGCGAGCACGCAGCGTCACCTCGTCTCCCGGCGTGAAGCCATCGCCGGTGATGGCGACGGGCGCATCGGCGAGCGCGCTAGGAGGGGTAACGGTAATGGTCGGCACGTATGCTCAGCTTCCTAATTGCGATGCCGCAAGGATGGCGCCGTTCGGCAGTAGCAGCCATGCGCCATCCGGCGACCAGCCCAGGCCAATGACGTTGTTGCTCGGCCACAGGCTCCGCGCCGAGGCGATCTTGCGCCCCGTCGTGCATTCATAGACGGCGACACTATTGCCGTCTGTTGAGAGCGCCAGTACCAGACTATCCGAGCGCCACGCGACGTCAATTGTGCTCTGCGGACCACTTGCATCCATAGTATCGATCGCGCCTTGGAGGCATGGCTGTGGCGGGGTCACCGGTAATTGCGCAATCCCCATCCATTGCAGCGCCTGTTGGGTGGGGAGAGGCACACCAGCGGGTGACAAACGCACGGCGGTAGATGCGTCAGAGAGGAGAGAGCGGCCATCGGGTGACCACGCGGTGAAAGATGTGACAAAGACGTAGGCGGGAGGCGATGGGATGTCGCTTTCCGGCGGCGGCGTTATGGCGTAGACCTGGCCGGGTTGCCAGACGGAAAACGCCGCATCGCCGATGGGATCGCCGAGCTGCACCTTTGCATTGAGCGGTTTCAGCGTGTCGTCTTGTCCCCAACCGTAGGCGAGCGCGGGCGGCAAGCCTAGTGGCCCGAAGTAGCCGGTGGAAACGGAGGTCGAAGGGGCGACGTTAGCGAGCACGCCACTCGTCAGGTCCCATTGGATAAGGCCGCCAGTGACCGAGCCACCTCGCGGGCCGAGCAACACACGCTCGTGCGCGCCATCTGACGAGAGCAGCGCTACGCCCGAGACGTCTTCTTCGTTCGGGGCGAACGTGAGGATGGCAAGGAATGCGACCGCCAACTCGCTGCCGTCGCGCGACCAGACGACGGAATGATGGAAGATCGTCGGTGACTGCCAGGGACGCGCTGTTGGCACCGCGGAGGATGGTGTCGGCGTGGCTGCGGGCGGCGGAGCGACACCCAGGGCGGCGAAGATCGCCGGGTCGAGCGCGAAAGAGACGGTTGTGCGTTGTTGCGATACATCATACAGGCGAACAGAGCCGGGCTGGTATACGTCGAGCGTGCAGGTGGGGGACTCAACAAGCACGGCGATGCGGCGGCTATCGGGAGACCATGCGGCGTCTCTTAGGCAGACCTTTTCACCGTAGCCCAGAATGGCAGGGCCAGCAGGCATGGAAGGTTCAGGGGAGGCTGAGGTCGCCGCCGGCGGAGCGACACGCGCGAATGGCGGTAAACCCACACTCCACGAGATCACGGTGAGGGCGAGGGCGAACGCGACAACGATGGTGACGAGCCTCAGAAGGCGCTGGCGCGGTGTGAAGGCGGTGCGCCGTGCGGACCAGAGTGGCAACCGCGCCAGATGGTCGTTCCCGGAGATGGGCAGATCCGAGATGCTGGCGTCGAAGCCAGCGTCTTCTTCCCGGCCGAGGGTGTCGCGATCATCAGGCTCGCCGCTTGCGCCCACCTTGCGTCCTTTCATCTTTGCAGCGCAACGATGAGTGCCGTCCGCTCACCTGGCGAGCGGGCGGCTATTCGGTGGGCGTGCTGGCATCTGCCTCAGGCGTGGGTTCGGGCGCGGTCTCAGCCGGCGGCGCTTGTACGTCGGCGAAGAGACGCAGCGCCTCAGCGAAGTCGAGCGTGGCTGAGGTGATCGCGCGGCCCAGAATCGCGCCGTGCACCTGGGCATTATGGAGGGCACGGAGATCGTCGAGCGTGGTGATGCCGCCCGCCGCGATGATTTCCGTATCCGGGAGGGCGGCGCGGACGGTGGTGAGTGCGTCGAGATCCAGCCCCGCCAACTTGCCATCGCCCGCCACATTAGAGAGGACCAGCGTCCGCACGCCGCACTCGGCCATGTGCTTGGCGAAGTCCACCGCGGTATCGGAGGTCTTATCAAGCCAGCCGGCGAGCAGCACTTTGCCACCGCGCGAATCCACCGAGACGAGGATACGCCGCCCCCATCGGTTGAGGCAGGTGGCGAGCAATTCGGGGTGACGCAACGCCGTCGTACCGAGGATCACCCGCTCGGCTCCAGCGGCGAAGGCGGCCTCAATGGCGCTTTCGTTGCGCAGGCCACCACCGCACTGCACGGAGCAGTTCGTCTCCGCGGCGATCTGGCGAATCAGGTCGAGGTGACGCGGCTCACCGCCCATTGCGCCATCGAGATCTACGACGTGGAGCCAGGTCGCGCCAGCGTCGCGCCAGTGGCGTGCGACCGCCAGCGGATCTCCATCGAAGAGATCCGAGGCCTCAGCAGCGGCGTCCGCGGCCTGTTGCGGACGGACGCACTTTCCATCGTGGAGATCGATCGCTGGATAAAGGATCATGTACGTTATCGCCTTGGCTCGTGACGCGTTGGCTACTTGGCCAGCGCCGCGATCAGATCTGGGAGGAGCTTGTTGGCGATAGGGCTACCCAGACCCGTCACGGGATCCCACCCTGGCACCGCGTCGTAGCCTGGTACGCTCACGCCACCCTGATCGTAGGTGTTGTTGCCCGAGGTGATGTCGCGGAAGTCGGCCTGGCCAGCGCTGGACGCCGCGATCTGATATAGCGCGGTGTTGAGGTAGCCGAGGCCGTGGCCGGCCATCTGATCCGCGATGGCGATCATCGCCGCCCAGGTAGGCGCAGCCGCGCTGGTGCCGCCAGTGACATTCCAGCCACCACAGACGCTGCAGAAGAAGGACATGCCGGTGTAGGGATCCGAGTCGGCGGAGACGTCCGGCACACCTCGCTGGTTGCTCAGTTGCGACTGGACGCTCGACGGGAGACTCTGCTGGAAGGCGGGCTCGGCGAAGAACTTGCTGAAGCCGCCGCCACTGCCGTTCCAGGCGGTTTCTCGCGCGGAGGAACCGTTCGCGTGCAGCGTCGTGCCGCCAGTGCTGAGGACCCAGGGCTCGTCGGTTGGGAAGCTGGTGGTGGCAACCGTCGAAATCTGCGTCGCGTCGAGGTTAGCGTAGTCCGTCGCGCCCTCATCGCCAGAACTCGCGGTAAAGGTGATGCCATTTTGCGTGGTCGCCTGCTGGAAGAATGTGGTCCACTTGGCGAGCTCTGCCTGCCCGGCGCTGTCGGCGAGCGTGACCTCGGAGGCGCCAAAGCTCTGCGAGATGACGTTGCCGAGTTTATGATCGACGGCGTACTGCTCGATCTGGCGGAACTCTGGCAAGCCGATCGTGCCCTCGGTTTCTGAGACGGGGCTCGTCATGACGACGATGTTGGCATCGGGCGCAATGGCGTGGATCAACTCGACATCAAGGGAAGTCTCGCCGGCCCAACCGACCATATCGTTGTTGGTGTTGTCGAAGGGGGTGGTGCCGATGGGCGACATCACGGTGACATTTGCCTTCGGTAGGCAGAACGCCTGGTCAAACGTCGAAACGTCTTGCTGAATGGTGGGGTCGCCGAACGACTCGATCACGACGACCGTCTGCCCCTTACCGGTGTAGCCCTGCTGAATGAGCGGGGTGACCCCATAGGCGGCGCGGAGATCATCGGGCGCGTAGCCTTGCTGCGCTTCGCTCGGCGCCACGCAATTGGGCGTCGGGGTGACGGCAGTAGTGCTCGAACCGCTAGGGGCGGCCGTCGCGGTGCCGCTGGTTAGGCCAGTGTCACTGCCGCATGCGGCGACGCCAAGCGCGGTGAGCGCGACGAGCGAAAGGAAAGCGCTACGCGTACGGAGTCTCATGAAACCTCACTTCGGAATAGTGCGTGAACGAGAAACGAGCGGTCTCCACAGAATAAAATTATAGACCATGCCGCGCACGACGCTTGCCAGGCGTGTCGGTGGTGATACGCTCTAGCGTCAGGTGCAGCGTCGCCGCAATAGTATCGCATCGCGATCGTGGCGACTGCTCACTCTACGCACCGCCGGGCGGACGGTTGCGGGGGTGTCCGGGCCGCTGCTACAATGCGAGCGCGTCCCTTTCCTCGCGACGAGCATACTCTATCTACGTCTGGGGAAGGCGCACGCTTACATGCGAGAGGACCCTGTCATGACGAGCGCCCCCATCCAACCGATCCGCCGCCCCGAGTGGCTTAAGGTGCGCCTCCCAAGCGGTGAGAACTACGAAGAGCTGAAGACGCTGATGCGCAGCAAGGCGCTGCATACGGTCTGTGAGGAGGCGCGCTGCCCGAACATCGGCGAGTGCTGGGGGCATCGTACGGCGACCTTCATGATCCTGGGGAGCGTCTGTACGCGCAGTTGCCACTTCTGTGCCGTGGCAACCGGCCGGCCGATGGCGGTGGATTGGGAGGAGCCGAAGCGTGTGGCGGAGGCGGTGCAGCAGATGGATCTGCGGCATGTGGTGATCACGATGGTGAATCGCGATGAGTTGCGTGACGGCGGCGCGACGCTCTTTGCCTCGACGATCCGCTGGATCCGCCGGCTCAACCCCGCCTGCAAGGTGGAGGTGTTGACCTCGGACTTCAAGGGCTCGCGCGACGCGCTGCGCATCCTGATGGACGCGCGCCCCGACGTCTTTAGCCATAACGTCGAGACCGTGCCGCGGCTCTACAAGGCGATGCGCCCTCAGGCGATCTATACGCGTTCGCTGGACGTGCTGGAGATGGCGAAGCAGATGTACCCGGAGACGCCGACCAAGACGGGTTTCATGCTTGGCGTGGGCGAGGAGCGTGACGAAGTGCTCACGCTGCTCGGCGACATCCGCGCGCGCGGCGTGGACATCGTCACCATCGGCCAGTACCTTCAGCCGACGCCCGAGCACCTGCCGATCCAGCGTTACGTGACGCCGGAGGAATTCGGCGCGTATGCCCGCGAGGGCAAGGCGATGGGCTTCCGTCACGTCGAGAGTGGGCCGCTGGTGCGCAGCTCATACCATGCATGGGATCAGGTCAAGGCGGCGGGTGTCGAAGCCTGATCGGTCGCATCTGGCGTACTTGGCGTCCGTGAGTGGTGGCACTGCATGCGCTAGCGACCCGCGGTCACGTGTCAAGCGTCTGGCGAGCATTGGCCGTTGCCGCTATCCACCCAGATTCATGCCCATCGAATAGCTCTCGTATTGTCGGCTGAATCCACTTGCTTGCGCGGCCTCGATAAGTGCCGGCTGCCAGTTCGGGATGTGGCATTGGACTCGATTGTGCGCGCTCAGTTGTGCGAGGACGTATAGGGTGGTGTCCACGAGATAGGGCGCCACCTGGCTGTGGCCGGGGTCGAGCATCATCGTACAGGAATTCATGCCCGGCCCACGACTGTGCGCTTCAAGGCTCATGGTGGCCACGATCTGCCGCGTGCTCGCGGCCCGCACGATCAGTCCGCGGGCACGGACCCCCGATAGCCCGTTAATCAGCCGCATGATAACCCGCATGCTCGCGGGGACGCGAAAGCGCTTGGGGGTAACCGGCTGATACGTCTCGACTTCTCGGGGCGTGACACGACGCGCCAGTTCGAAGAATGCTTGCCACCGAGTGGGGGACGTGGGCGTGGCAGTGTAGCCATCAGGCAGCGGAGGATCGACCGCCGAAGATGGCGGGTCATGCTGTAAGGCCGTCGAAGTCGCGAAGTGCGCGAAGCCCAGGCTGGCATAGAGCTCGTAGGCGGGGTCATTCCCAGCAATTACGTCGAGGCGGACACGCTCGCCGTGATGCGCACGGGCGAGAGCGACCGCTGCTTCTACCAGCTTTCGAGCGATCCCATGCCGACGGTAGTCGGGGATCACGCCGACGTTACTTATCACCCAGTCGTTGCTGTTGCCGTCCCGGCTGATGTTGACCAGCCCTACTGGCTTGGAGTCTTCCTCCCAGATGAAGCCATGCAGCACGTCGCGGAGCGCGGGCGAGAACCTTTGCAGCACCGCAATGAGCGGCCAAAGCCGGCGAGCGGTGGAAACCAGGCTGAGCAAGTTCTGCAGCTCGTCATCTTGGAGGCTCCAAGCCGGGTTCTCGGGATACTGGAACGACTTCGGAAGTAACTCGCTCATCAGTTGAAGGTCGGAGGGCAGGCGAAATGGGCGTAGGGACATATCACCGCCTCCTTGGAGACACGCATGGGCTGCTCTGTCGGTTTTTCAGACGGTATCCCCCGAAGCCTGCTCATGTCAACTTATGCATCCAGACAACGGTGAGGCGACGCACAGGCAGACAGGCGCACTCGACCTACGGCGCGACGGCTGGCGGAAAACCACCAATAGCCGCTTGCAATGAGACGAATAAGCAGATTAACGCGAAATGCGGAAGGAAACGGAAAGCCACCGCACCCAGTTCGGCGGCGCGAGCCAGCCGCAAGGTGCGACCGGCCCGCACGTTCCTCCCGAGAGGCAGGATTGGCCCCAGCATTCATGCCGGGGAGCCTGCCTTGCGCACCGTGACCGCGACCTCGTGACCACCGAGCTTGTTCGCCGCGATCGTCTCGACGTAGCCTTCGCCGGGCGCGCCAGCCGTTGACGAGACGTGGAGGGTGCGCGAGAGCGTCTCGTCTTTGATGTAGCCGGCGAAGCGTTGGATGACCTTGGCAAGCTCGGCATCCGTCGTCAGCCACGTCTCGATGGTGTCCTCGATGGCGAGGCCCGCGCGCTTGCGAACTTCCTGAATCTGGTGGGTGAGATCGCGCACCGTGCCCTCATCCACCAGCTCCGCCGTGAGCTGCGTGTCCAGCAGCACGACGTAGCTGCGGTCCTCGGCGGCGACAAAGCCATCGCGGGCGGTGGCCTCGACCTCGACTTCTTCGGGCGATAGCTCGACCGTCTGCCCCTCAACCTCCAGCGGCAGGCGACCCGCATCGAGCAGCGTGCGCGCCTTCGCCTGCATGTCGCCGGAACGCAGCGCGGCGAGCACCTTCGGCAACAGGCGCCCGTACTTAGGGCCGAGCACGGCCATGCGCGGCTGCACCGTGTAGTGCAGCATGTCGCTCTGCGGCGGCAGCACCTCCAGACGCTTGACGTTCAACGAGGCGAGCACTTGATCGCTCAGGCGCGCCACGGTCTCGCGCTCGACCTCAGAGGCGAGGCGGACGTAGAGCAGGTTCAGCGGCTGACGCACGCGAATCTGTGCCTTCTCGCGAGCGGCGCGGCCCAGCGCCACCAGCCGCTGCACCAGCGCCGTGTCGTCGCGGAGCCTCGGCGAGATCAGCGACGTGTCGGCGATCGGCCAGTCGCAGAGATGCACGCTCTCCGGCGCGGAGGGATCCACCGCGCGGACGAGGTTTTGGTAGAGCGATTCCGCAAGGAACGGCGTCATCGGCGCCAGCAGCTTCGTCACCGTTCCCAGACACTCGTAGAGCGTCAGGTATGCGGCAACTTTATCGGCGTCCTCTTCAGACTTCCAGAAACGACGACGGCTGAGACGCACATACCAGTTGGAGAGGTTCTCGATAAAGGCGCTCAATGCCGTGCCCGCGCGCTGCGTATCGAACGCCGCGAAGCCCGCCTCAACCGCCTGGATCGTCTCCTGCAGCTCCGAAAGCACCCAGCGGTCGAGGTCGCCGCGTTCGGCCACGGGCAGGCTGCGCGACGCCGGGTTGAAACCGTCGATATTCGCGTACGTGACGAAGAACGAATAGACGTTCCAGAGCTTATCGAGCGGCGCCCGCGCCTGGAGCCAGAGTTCCGAGAGGCGCGGCGGCTGGCCGAGCGCGCGCGCCTCCGCCGCTTCTTGGTGCGAGGGGATACGCGGGAAGCGCAGGTTCTGCTCTGCCGTGTGATTGGCGAAGAGCCAGCGCATCGTATCGGCGCCGACGATGTCTGCGGCCTCATCGAAGGGAATGCTGTTGCCCTTGCTCTTGTGGAACTCTTCGCCGTTCTGATCGAGCAGGGTGCCGTAGCCCAGCAGCGTCTTGAACGGCGCGGCATCTTCCAGCGCCGCGGCCATCACCAGCAGCGAATAGAACCAGTTGCGAAACTGCCCCGCGAAGCCTTCGGTGACGAAGTCCGCCGGGAACCACGCGACGCCAGTAGCTCTTGTCGTCACGGTAGTGCAGCGTCGAAAAGCTGACGATGCCGGCGTCGAGCCAGGGGTTGCCGACGTCGGGGACGCGGCTGACCACCGCCCCGCATGCTTTGCAGGCGATTTGCACGGCATCGACCCAGGGACGGTGCGGCGAGTGCCCTTCGAACTCTGCCCAGCCCGCGACGGCACGCTCCTTCAGCTCGACCTCGCTGCCGATCACTTCGAAGGTGCCACACGCCTCGCAGGGATAGATCGGCAGCGTCAAGCCATAGTAGCGCTTCTTGGAGATCATCCAGTCCTCCATGTTGCGCAACCAATCGAGCTCGCGGTCACGCCCGAAGCCGGGGATCCACGTCATTGCGGGGTCGTCCACGATGCGGACGAGCCGCTTGCGCAGATTGTCTTCCGGCGCGTCGAGGCTGCCCATGGCGATGAACCACTCGTCCACCAGACGGAAGATCAGTTCGGTCTTGCAGCGCCAGCAGTGGGGATACACATGCTCGTAGGACTCTGTCTGGTAGAAATAGCCCTTGCGACGGAGATCCTCGAAGATCGAGCGGGCGACCTCGGAGACGTGCATCCCCGTCAGCCAGTCGTACCCTTCGACGTAGTAGCCGCTCTCGTCCACTGGGGCGAGCACGGCGGTGCCAGGACGGTCCTTGGCGAGGGCGAAGTCTTCGCGACCACAGCCTGGCGCGATGTGGACGATACCGGTGCCCTCGGCGGCAGTCACCTCGTCCCATGCGACGACCACATGCTCGCCGTTGGCGTTCTGCCACGCTGGCAACTCATCGTACGGGCCGGTGAAGCGCCAGCCAAGCATCTCGGCGCCTTTCAGCGTGCCGACGACCTTGAACGCGCCATGCTCGTGACCACGGAGTTTGTCGAGATTCGGCTCTTTGCTGCCTTTCGGCCGACGCGTCATCTCCTCGGCCACGTAATAGATGTCGCCATCCTGTTCAACCTTGGCATAGTCGAGGTCGGGATTGACCGCCGTCAAGACGTCCGCTGGCAGCGTCCACGGCGTCGTCGTCCAGACGAGGAGGTACTCGCGCTCGCGGCCCACCAAGGGGAAGCGCGCATAGATGCTGGTATGCTGCACCTTCCAGCGGCCCTCGTTGATCTCCATGTCGGAGATGCCGGTGGCGCAGCGCGGACACCACGGCATCACATCGTGGCCACGATAGAGCCAGCCGCTCTCCCAGCAGGTCTTGAGGAAGCCCCAGATCGTGTAATTGTTCTCGTCCGAAAGGGTGTAGTACGAGTTGTCCCACTCCATCCACTCGCCGAGCCGGACCGACTGCGCGCGTGATGCGGTCGGCGAAGGTCAGCACGCGCTGCTTGCACTGCTCGACGAAGTTGGCGATGCCGAACTCTTCGATGTCGCGCTTGCTCTTGAAGCCAAGCTCCTTCTCCGTCTCGACCTCGACCCAGAGACCCTGACAGTCGAAGCCGTTCTGGTAGCGTTGGCGGTAGCCGCGCATGGTGTTGAAGCGCTGGAAGAGATCCTTATAGGTGCGCCCCCAGGCGTGATGAACGCCCATCGGGTTGTTAGCGGTGATCGGCCCGTCGATGAACGACCAGCGCCGCTCCGACGCATCGTTGCGATGGAGATACGCTGAGAGGATGCCGCGCTCGTCCCACCAGCGCTGGGTGGCATCTTCAAGAAGGGGATAGTCCACCTTCGTCGGCGCGGGCACTGGCTGAAACAGCTGGCCCTTCCGCGGCCCGGTCGTGGGCGGTGTGACGTTCTTGCCGTTTTTGCCGGATTTCACGGCTGTCGTTCCCTTCGACGCGGCCTTGCGCGCCGTCTTCTGCTGATCCGCCATCGCTCGCCTCTATCTACTTCGCCGGTCGCCTACGCCTGATCGACCAGCTCTATCTCCATGCGCTTGTTCTGCTTGCCCTTGTTCTCGGTCTTCACCACGCGGATCGCGCCGACCTCGCCGGTTGAGTGGACGTGCGTGCCGCCATCGGCCTGGAGATCCACCCCAACGATCTCGACGATACGAATTGTGGCGATTTCCGGCGGCAACAGGTTGATTTTGGTGCGAATCAAGTCGGGTATCTCGAACGCCTCTTCGCGCGGCAGAAAGTAGACTTTGATGGGATGATCCTCGGCCAGCACGTCGTTGACGCAGCGTTCGATATCGCGCACCAGGTCGGGGGTAAAGACCTCTATCGAGAAGTCCATCCGCGCTTTGTCGGGGTACATTTGGCCACCGGTGACCTGCGCGCCGAAGTCTTTGAAGATCACGCCACAGAGGACGTGCAGCGCGGTGTGCGTGCGCATCATGCGGTAGCGGAAGTCCCAGTCGAGTTCGCCCGTTACGCTCTCGCCGACGCCAGGGAGCGAGCCCGCGGCCGTGTCTACCTCATGCCAAACGACATCGTTGCGTTTGCTGAGTCCCGTCAGCGGGAAGCGCGCGCCGCGCCAGAGCAGTGCGCCGCGGTCGGCCATCTGCCCGCCACCGCCAGGAAAGAACGCGGTGGCATCGAGGGCAAGCGCCGAACCTTCGACGGCAATGACGGTCGCCTCGAACGTGGCCAAGTAACTGTCCGTATGGTACAACGGCGTGGTGGCGGCGACCTCTGGCACTGGATGCGGCTGCATTGGAGACCTTCCCCTTCGTGGTACGGTTGCACAACGTCAACGGGCAGAAAAAAAGCTCCCACCCCTGTGAAAGGGGCGAGAGCAACTCCCGTGGTACCACCCTGATTGACCGACGCGCTGACCAAGACGTCCAAACACTCAGCAGCCATATTAGGATGCTGAGGGGGCGCGGCATAACGCGGCGATCCACTTATCTTTTCGGGACGCGCGACGGCTTTGCTCCGTCGAGACGCCCTCCCGCGAGATAACGGACGGGTACCGGCCACGCCTCGGCCAGTTTGAGAAAGGCTTTGGGTGGCAGCTCAGGACTGATCTTCCGCTCGTGCGCGTCATCCGGTTGCACCAACCCCGGACTCTCTATGGCGCGTCGCGAGCGTACTCGTTCCGTCGGCGCTTGCGCTGTCTGCGGTCCACCAGGTGGCGCACGTCAGCGTAGCGACACTGAGCGCGAGCATTCGGACTGGGTTCCGCATCGGGCACTATGACACAGAACGAGAAACGGTGTCAAGGCAACCGAAACGGCGACACGCTAACAGCGCCGATGCGGCCTCCGAAGGTGGGCTGAGGGGAGGATGCTGATGAGTAGTAAGCGGTCAGGGCAGCACCGCAAGCGGAAGGCCTCCGCTGCGCCGCCGCGCCGCCAGCGCGATCTCGCCAGCCGGCGCGCGCCGCACGAGAGCGGACTTTCCGCAGGTGAGGAGTCCGTTCGCATAGAGAAGTTGGTCGATCCGGCAGCGCGTGTCGAGCCGACATCCACGGCAGCCGATCCAACGAACGCCAGCGACGCTGCCAACGCTTTCAACGTGAGCATCTCCGTGCTGACCAAACAGGCGCTTAGGGAATCTGACACAACAGGCGCTCTGCCGATCGGGATCGGAGGAGAAGGCCCCGTCGACATGGAAGCCGCCCTCGCCGAGTCCGATGAGGCAGAACAGACCCCTGCGCAGATCACGCGCGCCATGCCCTCGACGGCGCGCAAGTATCCGACGCTGGCGAACATGGCGGCGGTCGCGCCGCAGCCCGCGCGCGCGATGGCAACCGATCGCCTAGATGAAAGCACGCCGACGACTGAGAACGGCCCATCGCCAGTGTCGTCTCCCCACTGGGCGCGACCAGCCGATTCTCTCGCGGCACGGAAGTGGGCGGCGCTCGAGGCGCGCGAAGCTTCCGTCCAGCGCGCGTTGACGGCGAAAGACGCGTTGGAGCGTCTCGAACCGATCGGCGCGGATGACGAGCCGCAGACGCTGCACGCCCGTGGGCGCCCGCTGGCTGGCGGCAATATTGTGCTGGCGGTGGCGGCATGCCAGGCGGCGCTGGTGGCGGTGGCCGCCCTGGTCGGCGCGCTGCTGCTGATCGATCACCAGTCCCTGGCAATCTGGGCGTGGATCTTCGCGGGGATCGCCGGGCTAGGCGGCTGGCTGGCGTACGCCATCGGCCAGGATGAGCAGGCGCAGACCTTCGCCGGGGGCATCTTGCTTGTCTCACAGGTGGGGATGCTGGGGTGGGCGTTTGCGGTGGTGGGCCCGCGGGCATCGCTGCTGGCGGTCGTGCCGCCGCTGATGTTGCTGGCGCTGCGGATGGCGGGGCGGGCGGCGGCGACGGTCTGGGTGATCGTCATGCTCGTGATCTATGCCGTCTTCTTGATTTTCGCAGCGGGACTTGGGTTACAGCCTGCGGTACGGCTCGACGCCAGCGCTGGTGCTCTGCTCGATGGCATACTGGTCTGCTCCGGGCTGGTGCTAACGCTCGCGGGCTTGCTGCGGATCGGCGAGCGGTTAATCCGCTTGGAGGCGATGGCACGCATGCGGGGCAACGAGGCGCGACTACTGCGCGCGCGGGTTGTCACGCTGCAACGGCGCGCCGCCGAGGATGCCGAGAGGCTCTATGAGCTTTCCGACGCGACCATGCGCGGTCGTCAGCACGACATCGCACCACTCGACCCCGCGCTGCGCCCAGTGACGGAGCGGTTGCGCGCTACCGCGGTACGCATGGCGGCGATGCGCGAGGAGCACGCGGCACATCAGCAACAGGAAGCGGCGCTTCGTCGACTTACACGGGCACTCGAACGTGGCTGGCTCGGCCTGCATTGGGCGTGGCCAAAGCCTAGCGGAACACCGGTAGATCAACTCATGGCGTTGTTGCGGGCGCCGCATGCACACGACGAGGGAACCCATCGGGCGAACGACAGTTCCACGCCACAGGGCTTGATGCACCTACCAACGTCTTCCGAGTCGATAGCGCGCGAGGGGTCGCAGTTAGAATCTGGCGGCCTGCGAGCGGCGGTGCCCGGTGCCACGACCGGCGAATATGCCCAGGCACGCACACAGCCGCTGCCCATCCCGCCGCGGGCCAACGCACCTCTGCGCTGGGAAGAGTGGGACGAGTGGCGCGAGTGGCAACTCAAGCACGACTGACGTCGGTGTGTCGCTCGCGTCACATCGCGTGCAAACTGGCGTGCATCCTCCCCGGCTGGTCCGTTGTAGCATGTAGGCGCTCTGCGAATGAGCGCCGATGACTGCCCGTAGGCGTCTACATGGGGGAGAGGAGCATACATGCCGAGCGCACAAGTCTCGCCAAAAACAGGATCGGCCAAGATGTCGACCATGGCGATCGCCTGGGGTCTGGTGGCTGGTGTCGCCTATCTTGGCCTCATCAACAAAGTCGTGGTCAACGCCAACAGTTCGTCACTCGGCCTCTCACTGCCGACCACCGACGATGGCCTCTTAGCGCTGAAAGTGCCGAACAGTGTGCTGCCGACGCTCTCACAGTTCGCGGTGGGGGCGATCGCGGTCGCCATCCTCGCTACGCTGGCATTTGGGCTGGCGACGAGGCTGCGCCCCACGCAAGGCGCTTTTCCTTCGCTGCTGATCGTCTCTGGAATCGTTGGCATTGTCGGCAGCGGATTGGTCTTTCTTGACGTGGTCGCCAGTGACAATAAGAATCGCAGCGATCTAGTCGTCGCCATCGGCACTATCGTGGCAGTTGCGGTGCTGCTGCGGGTGCAACGCTTCGTGCGCCGCTTCTATCAACGATCACCGGCCGCGGCGAGCTTGGTGGTGGGCGCGTTTATCATTATCTATCTCTTCCTGACGAATGGCACGAGCATCTTCACCATCTTGCTGCGCGACCTAGACATCTATCTCGCGCTGTCGGCGTTTGCCGTGGTGATCTATGCGGGTTACCAGACGACGCGTCACGGCCAGCGCCTGCGCCGAGGCAAATAGGCGCGGGTGGCGCGACGACAAGCCCGCGAGCACGAGGTGCCGCGCCCGCGGGCTTAGGTGTCAGGCGATGCGTTCTTGGGTTTCGGCGTTGAAGAGGTGCAGGCGGCTGGTGTCCACGGCGAGGGCGACGCGCTCGCCGGGGCGCACGCGCACCTCGGGGTCCAGCCGCACGGTTGCGCTAGGGGCGATGGCCGCGCCCGGCGCCGCCGCCTCGGCTTCACGCGCCGCCGCCGCCGCCTGCGGCAGCACCAGCCCCGGCACCTTGACGTACGCCAACTGCTCGTTGCCCAGATGCTCCACCACATCCACCGTGCCCACCAGCGTGTTGGCCTCCGCCTCCGCGCCGGCGAGCCGCAGATGCTCGGGACGGATGCCGATGACGATCGCCTGCTGGTCGCTGACCGGCAACCGGCTGGCCTGCGCCGGCGACAGCGCCAGCGTGCGCGGCGTACTCCCCGCGTCACCAGCCTCACTGGCGGCGATGACTAGCGAGGGGCCGGCGGCGCCGGTGGTGACCAGACGTGCGGCGAGGAAGTTCATCGCCGGGCTGCCGATGAAGCCGGCGACGAAGAGGTTGGCGGGGGCGTCGTAGAGCTGCTGCGGCGCCCCCAACTGCTGGATGCGGCCGGCGTTCAACACGGCGATGCGGTCGCCCATGGTCATCGCCTCCACCTGGTCGTGCGTCACGTAGACAAACGTCGTCCGCGTCGCCTGGTGCAGCCGCGCGATCTCGGTGCGCGTCTGCACCCGCAGCTTGGCATCCAGGTTCGACAACGGCTCGTCGAGCAAAAAGACCAGCGGCTCGCGCACCAGCGCGCGCCCCAGCGCCACCCGCTGCCGCTGCCCGCCTGAGAGCGCCCGCGGCTTGCGCCCCAGGTACTCCCCCAGCCCCAACGTCGCCGCCGCCTTGCTCACCCGCGCCTGCACCTCTTCGCTCGGCAGGTGTCGCAGCTTCAGCGAGAAGGCCAGGTTCTCGCCCACCGTCATGTGCGGATACAGCGCGTAGTTCTGGAAGACCATGGCGATGTCGCGGTCTTTGGGGGCGATGTCGTTGACGCGGCGCGCGCCGATGTAGATGTCGCCGGCACTGATCGTCTCCAGCCCGGCGATCATGCGCAGCGCCGTCGTCTTGCCGCAGCCCGACGGCCCCACCAGCACCAGAAACTCGTGGTCGGCAATCGTCAGGTTCAGGTCCTCGATCACCAGCACCTTCTCGTTGTAGCGCTTCGTCACATGCTCAAACCGTACTTCCGCCATCGTGTGCCAACCTTCGCCCTGCGCCGGGCAGTTGTGCGGAGCCAGATGGGCACCGCGTGATTTCTTACGAATGCCGATTGCTAGCCCTTGACCGATCCCGCCAGGATGCCGCGCACAAAATAGCGCTGGAGGCTGAAGAAGACGATCAGCGGGAGCACCATCGAAATGAACGCCGCCGCGGTGAGGATCTGATAGTTGCTGCCGAACGAGTTGACGAGTCCGGCGACCCTAACCGTCAGTGGCGTGAGATCGGGGTTGCCACCCAGGAAGATCAGCGCGACGAGGAAATCGTTCCAGACCCACATAAACTGGAAGATCGCCAGCGACGCCAGCGACGGGACCGCCAGCGGCAGCAGGATGCGGAAGAAGATCGTGAAATGGCCCGCGCCGTCGATGCGCGCGGATTCGAGGAGATCGGAGGGCAGCGCGCCGAAGAAGTTGCGCAGGAGGTAGACCGCAAACGGGAGGCCGTAGGCGGTATGCGCGATCCAGATGGCGAAGTAGGTCCCGGTGATGCCGACCTGCGTAAAGATGCTGAGCACAGGGATGAGGGTGAGTTGGATGGGCACCACCAGCAGCGCGACGATACCGAGGAAGAGCACGTCACGACCGGGGAACTTCATCCAGGCAAAGGCGTACGCGGCGAAAGCAGCCACCAACACGGGGAGGATCGTGCCGGGGATGGCAATGATCAGGCTGTTGATAAACGCCTGCCCGATGCCCTGCGAACTGAGCACCTGCTGGTAGTTGGTGATGGTGAAGTGCCAGGGCGGCACGAGTCCTTCCCACCAGCCGGAGGTGTTGGTGAGGGCCGCCGGCCGGAAGGACGCGACAAAGAGGCCGATCGTCGGAATCGACCAGATCAGCGAAATGGCGACGACGACTGCCATCACGATGCCGCGGTTGAAACGCTGGGCCAAACCCTCTTCGGTCTTCGTTCCGGCGCCGGCGATCGCGGTTGGCTTGGTCGAGAGCGCCGCTTCGGCAGAAAGCCCTTGTCCGGTGGGATTGTTCGAAAGGCTCATCGTTGCGCCTCCTGTACGCGGAATCGACGAATGTTGACCCACATGATGGGCACGACGGCGATCAGGAGGATGACCGCGAGCGCGCTGGCAAGGCCGAAGTTGTTGAAGTTGAAGTACTGCTGGTAGAAGGCGTAGGCGACGACGTTGGTGCCGTAGTTGCCGCCTGTCATCACATAGACGATGTCGAAAATCTTAAGCAGGTTGATGACCATCGTGGTGGCGACGACGAAGATCGTCGGGCTGATCATCGGCACGATCACGCGGAAGAAGATCTGGATCTCGTTCGCGCCGTCGATGCGCGCCGCCTCAAGGACGTCCGCAGGGATACCCTTGAGGGCCGCCGAGAGGATCACCATGCAGAATCCAGTCCACATCCAGACGTAGACGATGATGAGGAAGATGTTGTTGGCGCCGCCGGTAAGCCAGGCCTGAGGCTGGCCGCCGAGCCGCGTGAACATGGCGTTGAGCAGACCAATCTGCGGCGTGCCGGGCGGCGAGTAGGCATAGACGAAGCGCCAGATCACGCTCGCGCCGACGAAGGAGATCGCACCGGGGATAAAGATGGCCGATTTGGCGATGCTCTCGAAGCGTACTCGGTCGACCAGGACGGCGAACAGCAGGCCGAGCGAGACGGCGAGGGCCGTGCCGAGCACGATCCAGAGGAGGTTGTTGCGCAAGATCCCAAGCAAGTTGGGATCTGTGAAGACCTTGCGATAGTTATCAAGGCCGACGAATTGGGTTGAGTATGCGTTTAGTAAGCTGAGCCAGACGGTGTAGACGACTGGGTAGACGAGGAAGATGAGCGCGATGACGACCGCCGGAGCGATCCAATACCAGGCAATGATCGAGGGCCGCCGCCAAATTGGCTCTTTGCCCTGGCCGCCTGCCCTCTCGGCTCGCGCTGCCGTGGTTGCGACCGACATTGGTCACCTCCCTATCACGGCTCGAAGCGAGGAGCGTACTCACGTACCGACGCTTGCGCCCGCTTCGGTCGTATGTATTTGAAAGCGCTCCGGGAGATCGGGCGATCCGTCATGAGCAGCGTGGCGGATCGCCCGTGCCGGCTTTTAAGGGGACCTGGCGACGTAGATGCGCCGGTAGCCCCGTACGGTGACTGAAACTGCCCGCTCGCTACGAGGTGTAGGCAGAGCTTGCGGTCGACTCGAGACTGCTCAAGATGCTGTCGAGCTTACTCGTATCCTGGATGTAGGTGAGAATCTGCTGCCACCACGCCGTCTGCATGGCGGAGGGCATGAGATCGCCCGCGCCGACGCGGAACGTGCTCGCGCCAGTCAACTCTTGCGCCGACGCCTTGGAAACTGGATCGGGGTAGGCGCTGACGTCGAGCGACTTGTTGAGGGAGGTGAAGCCGCCGCGCTGGACCCAGATCTTCTGGGCGTCGGCGGTGGACATGTATTTGACGAGAGACTGGACGGCGTTGTCGTTCTTGAGCGCGACTACCACGTCGACGCCGCCGGTTACCGCCCCTTGGTACGTGGAGTTGATCGTCGGGAAGTTGAAGAAGTTGAAGTCGGTTCCCGCCTTCGCGCTCGGGAACTGCGCCGTGATGAAGCCCGCGGTGAAGTCACCCAGGTAGTACATGTACGCCGTCGGTGGCGACTGGAACGGCGGATAACTCGCCTTGGTGTAGTCCGTCGCCAGGATCGACTGCGGCGCGCCATTGATATAGTGGTTGCCGGTGACGATCGCGCCATACTTCTGGAAGGCGCTCTTGATGCTGGCGTCGGTCCAAGGAATCTTGTGGGCGACCCACTTGTCGTACATGTCTGGGCCGGACTCGTTGAGGTAGATCTCGGAGATCCAGTCAGTAGCGGGCCAGCCGCTGGCCGATCCACTCTCGACGCCCATGCTCCACGGGAACTTGCCACTGCCGGCGAGTTGATTCGAGAAGGAGATCAGGTCATCCCAGGTCGAGGGGGTTGAGTAGCTGTTGGCCTGGAACACCGAAGGATCGTACCAGACCGTGCCTTTGTTAGCGGCCTTATAGAAGATCGCGTAGAGTTTGCCGTTGTAGCTGCCCAGATCGACGAACGTTTTGGCGTAGTCGTTGTGGATCTGCGTCATGTCGAGGAAAGAGTCGAGTGCGATGAGGTTGTTCTGGGCGGCAAGCTCTTGCATCTTGCCAGGATTCGGCAAGACGGCGACGCCTGGAGGGTTGTTGCCACGGATGCGCGAGGTAAGGGTGGCATCGAGATCCTTCGTGGATTCGATGTTGACCGTGATGCCGGTGCTTTGCGTGAATGGTGCGACAACGGCTTTGAACGAATCGAGCTCCGTGCTGCCCCAGGTCGTCACCAGGTCCACCGTCTTGACGCCGGTCGACGCACCGCCGCCGCCGCAGGCATCGAGGACGGCGCCGATCGCGGTCGCCGAGAGGCCAAGCGCCACGCCACGAATCACGAGTTCGCGGCGAGTCAATCCGCGCCGGGCGTGTTCCTCCACCAACTGATCCGCTGCCGCACGCTCTTTTCGGTCGACTGATAGCATACATTCCTCCATTGGATGCCCATCACCGCACGCTTGGCGACTTCGCCAGCCAGACGGCCTTCCGTGGGCTGCATGCGCGCCTTACGACGACGCGGAGGCTTCAAAACGGCCCTGCTCCCGTGTCCGAAAAGCGCGAAAACGGGCAGGCATCTTTGTGCGTTCCAGATGACGCGCAAGGTCCATGCCAGCAGTATAAGAGCAGGTCGGTCGGTGAGGGCCGCGACACCGACCGCACGGCGAAGACCATCCTGTGAGGTGCGCTCTGAGCGAACTCCGCCCGCTCAGGAATGCAGCACGTTACGAGCAACTGCGCCCGATTGTTCTTGATCCGGTCCTGAAAAGAACTTGAATGCGGTGCATGTCATGCTACGAGCTATACAATAGCATATACGCGGCGCCGTCGCCAGACGAGGGGCGCTACGACATCGCGCGGCCCGCAAGAGTGCCGCTCGTACGCGTCTGCTGACGGTGCGCGGTACAATAGCGGTACGACGTGCGCGAGGGTGCGGAGGAGGGTCGGCGCGAGCCTAGTCACACGGCCAGTTGCGATGCGCCCGCGCCACGTCGTAGCGTGTCGATGCGCTGCATCAGGTGCTCCAAGTCGTCAGCGAAGCGGCTGCCATCCACCTCTCGCCTGTCGTATCCGATCGATCTCCACATCTATCGATTCGTCCGCGATTTCATATACCCCCGAAGCTCGGTTTCGCCGGCTTGTGTCAGTCGCCCCCGACTCGTCGCGCGTCGAGGCCAATTCAAGAGGAGTTGCCGTCCCCCTATGGCACACACGAACAAGGCCGCTACCCTCGGCCAGTTGAAAGCCAGCAACTATCGCATCCTCCCCGTCAAGGAGGAGATGCGCCAGAACCTGATCCGCAAACTGCGGGCGGATGAGGAGCTCTTCCCCGGCATCGTCGGCTATGAAGAGACCGTGATCCCGCTGGTGGAGAACGCCATCCTTTCCGGCCAAGATATCGTGCTGCTCGGCGAGCGCGGCCAGGCGAAGACACGCATCGCGCGGAGCCTCGTGAACCTGCTCGACGAAGAGACGCCAGCGATCTCGGGCTGCGAGATCAACGACAATCCCCTGGAGCCGATCTGCAGAGCGTGCCAAGCGCGGATCGCGGAGGAGGGCGACGACACGCCGATCCATTGGATCCCGCGCGACCGGCGCTATGGCGAGAAGCTGGCGACTCCAGACATCACTATCGCCGATCTGGTGGGCGAGGTGGACCCAATCAAGGTGGCCGAGGGACGCTATCTCTCGGACGAACTGACGATCCACTACGGACTGATCCCACGCACGCACCGCGGCATTTTCTGCATCAACGAACTGCCAGACCTCGCCGAGCGCATCCAGGTGGGCTTGCTGAATATCATGGAAGAGCGCGACGTGCAGATCCGCGGCTATAAAGTGCGACTGCCGCTCGACGTCTTCGTGGTGGCGAGCGCCAACCCGGAGGATTACACGAATCGCGGGCGCATCATCACACCGCTGAAGGATCGCTTCGGCACGGAGATCCGCACGCACTATCCGCGGACGGTGGAGCACGAGATCGCGATCATGGAGTCCGAGTCCGCGCCGCTGACCGTCGAAGGCATCGAGACGGCGTTCCCCGACTTTATGAAGGAGGTCGTGGCGGAGATCACGCATCAGGCACGGCGCTCGTCGGAGATCAGCCAGCGCTCAGGGGTGAGCGTGCGCGTCACGATCACCAACTACGAGAACGTGCTCAGTAACGCGGTGCGTCGAGCGATCCGCCTGAAGGAACGGCAAGCGGCGCCACGCGTCAGTGATCTGGCGGCGGTGGTGGCCTCGACCGCCGGCAAGATCGAACTCGACACGGTGGGCGAAGCGCGCGAGGAGAAGGTAGTCGACAAACTGGTGCGCCTCTCGGTGCTGAAGGTCTTCCGCGACTACTTCGATGTGACGGAGCTGGAGCAGCTCGTGGCGGGCTTCGAGAAGGGCCTGAGCGTTCAAGCGTCGGATGTTCAGCCGGCGATGGAGTATGTGAAGCAACTCGATCGCGTTGGCGGCCTGAAGCCGGCAATCCAGAAGCTCCACGGTCACGGCAGTCCAGCAACGGTGGCCTCGGCGGTGGAGTTCTTGCTGGAAGGGCTACACCTCAGCAAGCGGCTGAACAAAGATGAGGTCGCCGGCGGAGCACGCTACCGGCTGCGGGGCAATGGGTGACCGCGCAGTTGCTGTGGCGCCACTGGCAGACGCCGCCGCGCTTTCGGTCGCGGCGGCGAAGGCGCGTTGTGTCTATCACTATCAGTTCGACCCATCGCGATCTAGCGGTGCCCTTGCACGCGTCTTAGCACCACAGAGATGGAGCATCGCATGTTCGACCGATTCTTTCGCTCGCGGCGCGGCTATCGCTATTCGCGCTGGGACGGCACGCAGCAACTGGACGATCTCGACGCCAAGCAGATCCTCGACGCGCTCTCGGACGACTACCTGAAGAATGGCGATCTGCGCAGCGCGTTGGAACGAATGATGCATCGTGGCTTCCAGGACCGTAATGGGCAGCGGCACATGGGCCTGCAGGACCTGCTGAAGCGCGTACGCGAAGAACGCAACCAGCGCATGCAGCGACACAATATGTCTGGCGTGATGGACGACATCAAGGAGAAGCTCGCGCACATCCAGCAACTCGAGCGCGAGGGCATCCAGCGCCGGCTCGAAGAGACAGGCGCGCAGCAACCCGCAGCCGCGCCGCAGCCGCGATCAGAGGGGCAGCCACAAGGCGCCGATGGTCAGGAAGGCCAGAGAACCCAAGAGGGCGCCGAGGGCGAAGAGGGCCAGGGTGCGAAGTCGGGGCAGGCGGGGACAACTGGGCAGCGCGGCAAGCGAAGCTCCGCTGGGCAGCGCGGCCAACGCGGCGAGGGCGGCCAGACGGGCCCTGCGGGGGAACAGGGGCAAGCGGGCGCTCCAGAGGGTGTGGATGCGGATGCGCTGCGCAAGGTGTTGGAGAATATCGCGAACAAGAAGCTGCAGTATCTGGATCAGTTGCCGCGGGACCCGGCGGGGCAGATCAAGTCGCTCACCGAGTACGACTTCATGGATGATCAGGCGCGGCAGGAGTTCCAGGAGTTGGTGCAGTCATTGCAGCAGCAGGTGATGCAGCAATACTTCTCGGGCATGCAGCAGGCGCTGCAGAACATGACGCCCGAGGAGTTGACGCGCATGCGCGAGATGGTGCGCGCGCTGAACGCGATGCTGCGCGAGCGGGCGGAGGGTGGCGAGCCGGACTTTGATAGCTTTATGCAGCAGTATGGCGACTATTTCCCTGGCGTCAACTCACTGGACGATCTGGTCGAGCAGATGCAACGCCAGCAGATGGCGATGCAGGCAGTCATGGATAGCATGAGCGCCGAGCAGCGCGAACAGTTGAGCGACATGATCGACCAGTTGATTGGCGACGACCGCCTCCGCGTCGATCTCGCCGAGCTGGCGATGAACCTGGAGATGGTCTCGCCTTCGGACGCGCGCACCAAATTCGCGCTCACCGGCGATGAGCCGCTCTCGATGGCCGAAGCGATGCGCCTGATGGGCACACTGCAAGAGATGGATAATCTGGAGCAGGCAATCGCACAGGCGAGGCGCAGCGGCGATATCGAGGGTCTCGACGCCGACGCTATGCGCGATCTGGTCGGCAGCGAAGAGGCTGCCGCGCTGAAAGAGATCCAGAACCTGATGAAGCAGCTCGAAGAGGATGGGCTGGTCAAGCGCGAGGGCGACCGCTACGAGTTGACGGCGCAGGGCATTCGCCGTATCGGGCAGAAGGCGCTGGAGGACATCTTCGCGCAATTACGGAAGGACGCCTTCGGCCAGCACCGGCTGCCGGAGCGCGGCTATGGTGGAGAGCGCGCCGACGACACCAAGCCGTATATCTTCGGCGATCCCTTTCACCTGCATCTCGAACAGACGCTGCGCAACGCGATGACGCGCAATGGTGCGGGGACGCCGCTGCGCCTGGGCAGCGACGATTTCGAGGTCTATCGCACGGAGCATCAAACGCGGACGGCGACGGTGGTGCTGCTCGACATGAGCTATAGCATGCTCTCGAACGATCTCTGGATGCCGGCGAAGAAGGTAGCGATCGCGCTGGAGAGCCTGATTCGTGGACAATTCCCGCGCGACGTGCTGCACCTTGTCGGCTTTAACTATCTGGCGCGGGAGTATAAGCCCGAAGACATCATCGCCATCTCGGAGTGGGATAACGTGCAGGGCACGAACATGATCCACGCGCTGATGGTGGCGCGGACGCTGCTGGCGCGCTCGCGTGCAGCCAACAAGCAAATCCTGATGATCACCGACGGCGGCCCAACCGTGCGCATGGGCGGCGGCGACTGGATCTTCAACTGGCCGCCCGACGAAGAGACCGAGCTTCAGACGCTACGCGAGGTGCGCCGCGCGATGAAGGAAGGGATCGTCGTCAACGTCTTCATGCTGTCGGACGAGGGTTATCTGAAACACTTCGTCAACCAAATGGCGACGGTAAACCGCGGTCGCGCGTTCTATGTGGACCCTGAGAACCTCGGCGAGTACATCCTACTGGACTACCTCGGCCACAAGCAGAAGCGGGTAAGCTGAGCGCGGGAAGCGAGCAATAGGAATAACCCATGGAGCGTGGCCCTTCGCCGCCCGGCGAGGGGCCGCCGAGCGCCTCAAACGAGCATGGCCGATCGTGCAAGGCAGATTCGGCATGATCGCGTGGCCGTGGTCACCCAATTGCAAGACGCGAGCGGGCGCTGCATCGCCGCCGGCATGGACGACTACATCGCCAAGCCGGTGACGCAGGAGATGCTGCACGCGACGCTTTCGAAATGGCTCCCAACGGGCGATACTGCTGAGCAGGCGTTCATCGCCGATCAACGTGCCGATCAGCGCACGCCCACGCTCCGTTAGCCGTGCTACACTGGACGCGATGAAGCGAATGCGGAGGCGTCTATGGCACGTGGCCTGGAAAGTATGGAGGCGCTCAGGCGGGATGCGACCGCGCTGGGCATTGCGCTAGATGCAGGGCAACTCGAACGCTTCACACGCTACCGCGAACTGCTGCTGGAATGGAACGCGCGATTCAATTTGACGGCGATCACCGATCCCGCCGAGGTGGTGACGCGCCACTTTCTCGATTCGCTGACAGTGGCATTGGGCGTGCCGGAAGCATGGCGCGGAGAGGCGCCGCGCGTGCTGGACGTGGGCAGCGGTGCGGGCTTTCCGGGGCTGGCGCTGGCGATCGCATTTCCGTCGTGGCGCGTGACGCTACTTGAGGCGACGGGCAAGAAGGTGCGCTTCCTCGAGACAGCGATCGCGGCACTCGACGTGGGCAACACCCGCGCCCTGGCGGGACGCGCCGAAGAGGTGGCGTTTTCGCCGGACGAGCGCGGGACATATGACCTGGTGACGGCGCGGGCGGTGGCGGCGCTGCCCACACTGCTGGAGTTTTGCGCGCCATTCGCGGCGGTCGGTGGATGGCTGATTTTGCCGAAGAAGGGCGAAATCGAGGCGGAGGTGGCACGAGGGGAGCGTGCGGCGAAGCTGTTGGGAGCGCGGCTCCTCGATCCCTTGCCGATTCCGGTCGCGCCGCTCGACGACGGTCGCGTGCTCGTCCGCGCGCGCCAGGAGTCGCCATGCCCGCCAGCCTATCCACGCGCGGCAGGCGCGCCGACGCGGAAGCCGCTGGGCGGGTGAGCGTGTCTCGGCTCCAACGAATCTATGTCGGCTTCGCACGTCCGACACCAGCCACGCGACTAGCGATCGAGCGCGCCTGCAATCAAGGGCACGATGCCTGAGATCGAGGCGACGAGATGGTCGGGGATCGCGTGGCGCGCGGCGAGATATGTGGGAGCATTGTAGCTGACTCTGACGTGGCCATCGGCGTCCTGCCAGACGAGCGCCTTCAACGGCAGATCGAGGGCCAGCAGCGGCGACGCATCCATAGCTGGTGTGCCGGAGACCGGATTGCCGAAGATCAGCAGCTTGGTAGGCCGCAGCGTGAGCCCCACACGATCGGCCTCGCCGGAATGGTCTATCTCGGCGAAGAGCGTGAGGCCATGCCCGCGGACCGCCTGCTCCAGCCGCTCTACCGTCTCGGCGTACGTGAATGGACTGGCGAGCGTCACGATGCCGCTTGCTTCGCCTCTTCGAATCAACGCTGTCTGATCGTTAGCATCGTGCCGAGGTTGCATGCTGATCGCTCCTTCGTCTTGGCGGCCGCCGCTGCGCTACATTTGTAGTCAGCATAGTGATCTAACGAACGCAGCTTCAAGGTGGCCAGAACCAGTGTGTTGGACGCCTTACGTAGTGGCCAATCGGTAGTGAGGATACGCGATGCTCCGCGCGATCATCTTCGACTTCGATGGGACGATCCTCGACACGGAGATGCCGTGGTATCGCGCCTGGCAGGAACTGTACGGCCAGCACGGCGCGGAGTTGGCGTTGCACGAGTGGGCGAAGGTGGTTGGTACCTCGGATGACGGGTTCGATCCCGTGATCCATCTCGAGGGCTTGATCGGGAAATCGGTGGAGCGCGAGGCGGCTGAGGCGACGGTACGCGAGCGAGCGCTCGCCCTGATCGGTGAGCAGCGACTCCGTGAGGGGTTCGAGGAACTGCTGGCGGTGGCGCGTGCGCGTGGGGTGCGCGTCGGCTTAGCGTCAAGTTCGTCGCGCGAGTGGGTAGCCAGACATTTGGGCCGGCTCGGCATTCTTGACCACTTCGACGCCATCTGTGTCAAAGACGACGTACAGGCCGTGAAGCCCAATCCCGCGCTCTACCTGCTCGCACTCGAACGGTTGGGAGTAGAGGCGGGCGAGGCGGTCGCGCTCGAAGATTCGCCAAACGGGCTGCTGGCAGCGCGCGGGGCCGGGCTGGCCTGCGTGGTCGTGCCGAACGATCTGACGCGCGACTTCGCGTTCGCCGAACCACATCTGCGCGCACAATCGCTCGCCACGATATCGCTAGAAATGCTGGAAGCGTTGACCAGCGCATAACATACGCGGCGCGGCTCGCCCGCGATGCTATACTGATCCCCGCGACAACGGGTGGCGGATAGCGCATTCCGCGCGGGTGACGCGTCGCCGTGACAGGTGCAGATAACACCATGGAGGCAACGGTGCCAGAACAGTACATTCTCGTCGAGCGCGACGAGCCCATCGCAGTCGTCACGCTCAACCGCGCCGACAAGCTCAACGCGCTGAACTGGGCGTTGGTTGCCGAGTTGGCCGACCGGCTGGAAGAACTCGACGAGGATTCGTCGGTCCGCTGTATCGTGCTGACTGGCGCGGGCGATCGCGCCTTCGCGGCTGGGGCGGACATCGCGGAGATGGCTGACAAGAGCGCGATTGACATGGCCTCCGGCGGCTTCGATAGCTGGGATCGCATCCGGCGACTGAAGACACCCCTGGTCGCGGCTGTGGGCGGATTCGCGCTCGGCGGCGGCCACGAACTGGCGCTGCACTGCGACATGATCGTCGCCAGTGAGAAGGCCCAGTTCGGCCAGCCCGAGATCCTGATCGGCGTGATGCCCGGAGCCGGGGGCACACAACGTCTCGCCCGCACGATCGGCAAGTATCGCGCGATGGAACTCTGCCTGACAGGTGGGCGCATCACCGCGCAAGAGGCGCACCAGTGGGGCCTTGTTAATCGTGTTGTGCCCGATGGCCAGCACCTCGAAGAGGCCAAGAAGCTCGCGCGTGAGGTCGCGAGCCAAGCGCCGGTCGCCGTGCGGTTGATCAAAGAAGCGATCCTCGCCTCCTTCGACACCCCGCTTGAACAAGGGTTGCAGTACGAAAAGCGCCTCTTCGCGCTGCTTTTCGCCAGCGAGGATCAGAAAGAAGGCATGCGCGCCTTCCTCGCCAAGGAAAAACCGAACTTCCAAGGGCGCTGATTGATCGCCGCGTTCTCGCCACACTGAAGTGAGCTGACGTCATGGAAACTCCCGAAGAGGCCGTGATCCTCGCCGCCGTGCGAACGCCGATGGGACGCTACGCTGGCGCCTTGAAAGACGTGCGCCCCGACGATCTCGCTGCGACCACCATTGCCGAGGCAGTGCGTCGCGCGGACGTGGTGCACGGCGAAATCGAGGATGTGATTTTCGGCTGCGCGAATCAGTCGGGCGAAGACAACCGCAACGTCGCGCGGATGGCGTTGTTGCTGGCCGGTTTACCCGTCGAAGTCGCCGGGCAGACGGTGAACCGGCTCTGCGGCTCCGGCTTGCAAGCGGTCAACGCCGCGGCCCATGCCATTTCCGCGGGTGAGGGAACGGTCTATGTCGCCGGCGGCGTCGAGAGTATGACCCGCGCTCCGTACGTGCTCGGCAAACCCGCGGCGGCATTCCCGCGCGGCGAGATGAAGATGTACGACACGACGCTCGGTTGGCGCTTCATCAATCCGCGGCTCGCCGAGATGCACCAGCCGTTCAGCATGGGTGAGACCGCCGAGAACGTTGCGGAAAAGTATGGCATCTCGCGAGCAGATCAAGATGCCTTCGCCGTAGAGAGCCACCGCCGTGCCATCGCCGCTATTGATGCGGGGCGCTTCCGTGACGAGATCGTGCCGGTCGACGTGCCGGCGGGCAAAGCGGGGATCGCGCGGGTGGATACCGACGAGCAGCCGCGCCGCGACACCTCGCTAGAGAAGCTGGCGCAACTTAAGCCGGCGTTTCGTCAGGGCGGCAGCGTGACGGCGGGCAATAGCTCCGGCATCAACGACGGAGCCGCGGCGCTCGTGCTCGCCTCGCGTTCGCGCGCGGAAAGCGAGGGGTGGCGACCGCTGGCCCGAATCGTCGCCAGCGCCGTCGCCGGCGTTGACCCGGCATTCATGGGCCTTGGGCCGATCCCCGCGACGCGCAAGGCGCTGCAACGCGCCGGACTCGGCGTCCCCGATCTCGACCTCGTGGAGATCAACGAAGCCTTCGCCTCGCAGTCCTTGCAGTGCATGCGCGAACTAGGGCTCGATCCGGCGCGCACCAACGTCAACGGCGGCGCGATTGCGTTGGGCCATCCCCTCGGCTGCTCCGGTGCGCGCTTGCTGACGACGCTGCTCTACGAACTCGAACGACGCGACGGGCGCTTCGGCCTCGCCACGATGTGCATCGGAGTCGGCCAGGGTATCGCCACTGTCATCGAGCGGTTGTGACGGCGAGCGGTCGGGCGAGGACTTCGCGACGCCGCAAAGGTCGAGGCTCTGATACAGCGACGCTTGCCCTGCCCGCTCGCCAGCTTCTGTAAATGTTCGCCGTCTTGTGCGAAGGTGCGGCCCCTGCGGCCGTCATCCCGCAACCCAACTTCCAGAGCGCCAGCGTGCTGCCCAATTCCACCGAAAGCAGCCGCTGATTTGCGGAACTCTCTAGCGGTTTGCCTCGCGACCTCACGTTGCAGGCATCGCTCTCGCGCTGTGAGCCCGTGGCGCCGCGTAGTGGGTGCGCCACAGGCACGCGCACGCCAGTGTGGCGCGCGTGGTGCGAGGTGCGTCGGCGTTCGCACGCTGCTGCCACTTGGCACGGCATCTGCGCTCAGTGCTCCTAAAGGATGCGCCCGTTCGGCCACACGCATGGCCCCACGCGCGGGCGCGCAGCCGAAAGGAGCGTGACACGCGATGTTTTCTCGACGCCTGACGCCTGACCAACTGCTGGCGGCGACGCCACTGCTCATCATCGGTTGCCTGGTCTCGCTCGCGCTCGGGCAGGCCGTCGCCGACGGGTCGCGCGCCATCGCCGTGCGCCAGCCAGCCATCACGCAAAACGCCGCCAATGAGGCGCTGGCGCCCAAGGCGACCGCCAGTCCCACGGCGTCGCCGACTGTCACGCCAAGTGCGCCTCACGTCGTGTCTGCGATCCCGGCCGCGGTGGCAGCTCCCGCGGGCCACATGGATAAGGACGCCACGCCGAAGCAGAAACCTCCCGCAAAGGGTGGGCATGACGAGGGGCATAGAAAAGCGCACGAGAAGGGCCACGGCAAGCACTAGCGCGGTGGTGTCGTGCGCTCAATACGCCTACAGCGGGAACGCTGGCGCGAAGGTATGGACAATGCTCGGGATCGCAGGACCAAGCACCACCACAAGCACCGGAGGGAAGATCAGGAACGCCATCGGGAAGAGGATCTTCACTGGGGCGAGTTGTGCCAGGCGCTCGGCGTGCTGACGGCGGCGTACACGCATCTCGTCCGACTGGACACGCAAGACGTTGGCGACACTCGCGCCCAACTGCTCGGCCTGGATGATCGCCGTGATGAACGTGCTCAGTTCGTCCACGCCGGTGCGCTCGACCAGCGATTTGAGCGCGTCGCGCCGTGCCACGCCGACGCGCATCTCTTGCAGCACGCGAGCAAACTCGCGGGTGAGCGCATTGTCAGACTTGCTGACGACACGCGCCATCGCCTGATCGAAGCCGAGGCCCGCTTCCACGCTGATGGTCAACAGGTCAATGGCGTCGGGCAACGCGCGGAGCACCTGAACCTTGCGCTCGCTGATCTTGCCGCGAAGCCAGAAGACCGGCAGAACGTAGCCCAATCCTCCAAAGAAGAAGATGAAGATCAGAAAACCAAACGTCCCCTGATTCGTGAGCAGGCCAAATGCCACGGCTATACCGGTGCCGATCAGCATGCCGATGCCGCGGATGCCCATGAAGTCCGAAACCTGCATGCGCCCGGTGAAGCCCGCGTAGAGCAATTGCCGCTGCGTGCTTTCGAGCGCGCCCGCGGGGGTCAGCCGCGACATCACTTTGGAGATCTGCGAAGTGAGTGGCTTGAGGAAGCGGTCGCGAAAAGGCGCTTGCAGCTCGATTTCCGTCAACGATACCTGGCTACGAAGCGTGGCCTCGTAGAGGCGCCGCTCGACGGGATCCATACGATTGGGCGTTGCCGCGCCGAGCACGGCGAAGAGCACGCCGAAGAAGGCGAGGAAGCCTGCCGCCGCTGGGAGGAATGGCTTGATGGTCTCGATGATCACGCGCTTCCCCTCCTATACCTTGATATCGACGATGCGCCGAATGACGAGGAAGCCCGCGAGCACACTGAGCGAACTGCAGCCTAGCATCGTCCACCCGCAGTAGGTCGTCTTCGTGAAGATGCCAAGCATATACGTCGGGTTGATGATACCGAGGAGCAGTGCGAGGGCGACCGGCAGCAGTGCGATGATGTAGCCGGAGAATTGCTGCTGGGCGGTCAACACCCGGACCTGCCCGAGCAGTTTCACCCGTTCGCGAATGGTGTTAGCGATCGTGTCGAGCACCTCGACGAGATTGCCGCCAACTTCGCGCTGCACGTTGATAGCGGTGACCAGCAACTCGAGGTCGTCAGACTGCATGCGTTCGACGAGATTGCTCAACGCTTCCTCAGGCGAGAGGCCCAGGCCAACTTCGCGCACGACACGCTCGAACTCCTTCGACACCGGATCGGGGCCTTCTCGGGCCACCAACTCCATGGACTGCATCAGGCTGAAGCCCGAGCGCAGCGCGCCGGACATGATCGAGATGACATCGGCGAGCTGGCCGTTGAACTTGTTCTGACGTTTGCGGCGCTGGCTGCCTACCCACCACCGGGGCAGGTAGATGCCGGCGCCAAAGAGCGCCAGTGCCAGGACGACGTGGCCGCCGATGGGGATGGCATAGCCGAGCAGCGCGCCAACGCTCGCCATCGCCAGACTCAAGACCAGAAACTCGCCGACGGTGATTTTGAGATCCGCGCGGGCCAGTTCGCGGGCGAGTTTCAGCGAAAACCCACCACGATCGTTCTTTTCGGGGGGCGTGTAGACTGCTGGCTGGCGTTGCCGCCTGGCGCGACGCCCGCGCGGCGCCTTGGCCGGAGGCGCCGTTGGAGTTCGCAAATCGGGGACGAACTCGAGGATTCGGTTCGCCACACTGTTGGTCTTACCATCGATTGCCCGCTGCAGTCCCAAGAAGACCATTGCGATGCCGAAACCGATCGACAGCCCCAGAAGAATCGAAAGGCCGGTCGGTCCCAGACTGCTGTCCGCTACTACAAAAGTCGCTTGCATCGTGGATCCTCATGGCGCCGCTGCCGCCGCGGCAATCGTTAGTTACGCCGAGCATCTCCCGAAAAGTACATGTTCGGCGGGAAGTGGATGTTCGCCAGTTCAAAGCGATCGACGAAGCTCGGGCGAATGCCCGTCGAGCGCAGCCGCCCGATCAGGCGACCATTCTCGATCCCGGTCTGCTCAAAGACAAATATCTCCTGGGTGGTGATCACGTCGCTCTCCATCCGCAGCACCTCAGTAATGTGGGTAATGCGGCGGCTACCGTCGCGCATACGCTCCTGATGCACGATCAGGTGCACCGCGCTGGCAATCTGCTCGCGAATGGCGCGCAGTGGCAGTTCCATCCCTGCCATCAGCACCATCGTCTCGAGACGGCTGAGGGTGTCGCGTGGACTGTTCGAGTGCAACGTGGTCATGCTGCCTTCGTGGCCCGTATTCATCGCCTGCAGCATGTCAAGCGCTTCTCCGCCGCGACATTCGCCGACGAGGATGCGATCGGGGCGCATACGGAGCGCGTTGCCCACGAGGTCGCGGATTGAGATACGCCCCTTGCCTTCGATGTTGGCCGGCCGGCTCTCCAGCGGGATCACGTGTTCCTGGCGCAGTTGCAGCTCTGCGGCATCTTCGATGGTAACGATGCGCTCGTCGCCAGGAATGAAGCTCGACAGCACGTTGAGCAGCGTCGTTTTGCCGCTGCCGGTACCGCCCGAAACCACGATATTCAAGCGCACCTGCACACACGCCCGGAGAAACTCCACAATGTTGGTGGTCAGCGAGCCAAGGCGCACGAGGTCGTCGGGCTGCAACGGCGTCTTGGAGAACTTGCGGATGGTGATCACCGGGCCGATCAGCGAAATCGGCGGAATCACCGCGTTGACGCGCGAGCCGTCGGGAAGGCGCGCGTCCACATAGGGCGATGACTCGTCGCAGCGACGGCCTAGCGGCGAGATGATGCGGTCGATTACACGCGAAACGTGCTCATCGTCGCGGAACTTGATGTCCGTCTTGTAGAGTCGCCCTTGCTGCTCAACGTAGACCAGCCGGGGACCGTTGACCATGATCTCCGTGACGCTTTCGTCGTTGAGGAGCGGCTCGATCGGACCGAAGCCCAGAATCTCGGCGGCTATGGCCTCGAAGAGCCGCGTGCGATCCTGCCGATTGAGAATGATCGCCTGCTGGCTAAGGATGCGGTTGAAGTGCTCCTCGATCGTACGACGCACCTGCGCCGTCTGCGAGAGATCGAGCATCGGGTCGAGCTCACTGATCAAGGCGTTTTGCACCTTGCGTTTCAGATCGAAGAAACCATCGCGTTGCGCGGCGCCACCCTGGCCCGCCGTCGTAGTCACCTTGCCTTCAGTGGGCCCAAACTGGCCGTAGCGTGAGCCCTTAAAGCCATCTAACGACGCGCCCCCCAACCCCGACGTGGAAGGGCCACGATTGGCGCCACCGCTCTCCGACGAATTGTTAGACGGGTCCTCGATGCGACGCAACAGACTCATAGGAAAGCACCCTTCGCTGTCGACACGGTATGAGCCGATCGCGGCAGTTGTTCCTGCATTACGTCAACTTACGCCGACGACTACCGCGACCCACAGTGTAGCGAGTGAGCCTGTCGGCGTCAACGCGAGGCGACCTTCTGACAGCAGCGGGGCGTTTCACCGGAAGAGCCCGCGCTTCCGTTCGCCAACGCCGTCCGGGCTGCGCATCACCGCGTCGACCTTCTCCGCCAGCCCCTGCATCGCCTTAGAGATCGGCGCGCCCTTGTGCGAGAGCATGAACGGCACCCCGCGGTTGATCGACATGACCACCAGGCGCGTGTCCTCGGGAATCTGCGCGATGAAACGCTGGTGCAGCCGGGCCTCGACGTGCTTGGGCTGAATGCCGAAGAGCGAATCTACGCGATTGCAGACAAGGCGAACCTTCGAGCGCGCATAGCCGAGGCGATCCATCAACTCGAAGAATTGGCCAACGCGATTGATAGTCGTCACCTCAAGCGTCGTCACCAACAGGATCAAGTCCGCCTGCTCAAGCACCGTCAACGTCGCTTCGGAGAAGCTGGTATCGGTATCGACGACGAGGTAGTCGAACGAATTGCGCACGTCTTCAAGGATCGTCTTCATCGTGTCCGCAGTGAAGAGCTCGGCGGACTCCAAGGCGACCGGCGCGCGCAACAGCCCAATGTGGGAGCTTTCGTGCTGCGTGATTGCCGCGTTGATGATATCGGCATCGAGCGCGGTGGCCTCACGCAGATCGTCGATGCTGTTGGCAGTGTTGATGTTGAGCAGCACGTGCGCGTCGCCGGATTGCAGGTTAGCGTCTACCAGCACGATCTTCGATTCTTGTTTGGGGTCATGCTGTTCGCGCTGCAAGGCGATGGCGAGATTCGCGGCGATGACGCTACGGCCCACGCCGCCCTTAGGGCTGTAGACGGCGATCACCTTGCGCAGCAAATTGGGGTCAGCGACCGTCTGCGGCGCGGCTGCCTCGGGGCGCCATGCGGTGCGCAGTGTGTTGATGAGATCGTCGCTGGTGAAGGGCTTGATGAGGTAGCCACGCGCGCCGACCATCATCGCCCGTGTCAGATACTCCGGCTCGCTGTTGACCGACATCATCACGACGCAGGTCTGGATCTTCGAGCTAATGGCTTCGGTAGCTCGCAGACCGTCCATGTCACGTAGGTTGATGTCCATCAAGATGACGTCGGGATGCAGGGACGTGGCTTTTGCGATCGCCTCATGGCCGCTGGTCGCCACGCCCACGACGACGATGTCGTGCTCGAAATGCAGCAGCTTTTGAACGTTCTGCGCCATGTCCGGCATGTCGTCTACGATAAGGAGACGCATTCGCCTGAGGGCGCGTGAATTCGGTGCCCGCTGCATGTTCCCTGCCCCTGAACCACCCACTAGTGTCGAGGTCTACACTGTAACCCGTTTAGCCGTTCCGCCCACATCTCCCCTCGGCACGCTGTAGTATACCGCGCCCGGCGAGTGATGCGCGCCAGATGAACAAAACGGCGACGCGCCGCGAAGCGAGCCGCCGTCACTACAGAGTGATAGGTCGTACCGCTAGTAGCCGAAAGCTTTCACGATCGATCCCGGATCGACCTCTTGCGTCTTCACCGTCGTGCCCTTGTCGTCGGTGCGTCGGACCACCACCTCGATCCGCGAGGCCGTCTGCTGGAGTTCGAGCAGCGTCAACGCTTCTTGGTGCGTCATGGCGACGATGACTTGGCTATCCGTCGTGTAGTAGACGTAGATGCTCTGCAAGGTCGTCTGCGTCTCGCATCCGGAGGAGGTCGCGCCGGGCAGATTGCACTCGGTCACCAGGAAGTCGATGTAGTCACCGGCGACGGCGATGGGTTTCGCCGAACCGCCCGAGCCACTTGTCAGCGTCACTTCCATGAGGATGTCTCCCTGCGGAAGCTGCGCCGGATTGATATTGGTCAAGCTGCCTTTGCCGCCTGTGCCTGCCGCGGCAAGCCGCTGATCGGGGTTGCGGAGGATATCACCCGCGAGGAATTCACCGAGGACGACATAGTTGTTGAGCGTCGCTTCGAGCTGCAACTCACTGGTGAATTGATAGGCGTCGGCCGGCACGGAGGTTACAGGGATCTGCTCCTCTTTAAACGCCGTGCTGATCAGCGTGTGCGTGGCGTCGGAGGTGGTCGATGAAAGCGTCGTGTTGGCGGGAAGATTGATACTCGCCACCACCACCGTCTGCAGTTGCGGTCCGGTCGAGGTCGCCTGACTCACGATATAGATCACGATGGTGCCCGCAGCCAGCGCGAGCAGCACGCCCAGTAACATGAGCGTGCGTCCACCCGAGCCACGCGGGCGCGGCGGACGACCTGGAGCAGCCATGAACAGAACACCTCCGGCACTATACGGATCAGTTTACACCTAGAATCGGCCCGATCGAGTCTCCCGTAGCCAAACTAGGACTATTTGCCGCCGCGCTGAGGGCGACTGACTTCGCCCGCTTCGCGACTGAGGCGTGCAGAAACACAGAAGTTGCCGGCGCGCGGAGGTGCAGCGCCGGCTTCTCTCTGCGGGCAACGCCCAAATTAGAGATTTTGGTGGATGTTGTCGAAGATCGAGGCGATCTGCGGGCCAAGCAAGATGAGTGTGCCGATCACCACCACGGCGACCAACGCGATGATCAATGCGTACTCAACCAGACCCTGGCCGCGGCTGCGGCTGCGCGCGAAGAAACGATCCAACATGACGATTCCCCTCCGAAGTGGCACACTGCTCACATGACGCGGCGACAAGATGCACGCAACCGTGTTCGCTGGCCCCGCGCCACCCTCGCCCACATCCTGAACGTTCACACTGCATCTGCCGGAGTCAGCGGCTCGCGGCTCCGCGCCAAGACTAGCCACGTACGAGGCGTGCCGAGGAACGGCCACCCGCCCCGACTCGCATCGCGGATGCGGGAGAGTAGCCCTCGCGGGAGAATACCCTTCCTCAGTTTGGCCCACGTCTGAAAAACGCAGTCCAGGCTCGGCGGTAACTGTCGGATAGCCAGATTGGGTAACCATGCAGTGTTGGCGCCTGGTACCGATCGACCCCGCCGCGGAGTATGGGCCACTTTCCGCGCCGAACCACGCAGGGCATACGCCATCGACGGCGCGAACGCACCATTTTAGGGGATGGCTTTTTGGGGAGTCTCTTGTTCACCTTGTAAGCATCGGTACGCGGAACAAGATGCAAGCGCGACGTCGGGTCAGCGCGTGCGCTCGCGCTCGGGCACCTCTTCGGAGTCCATTTTGATCCAACCGTGCTTGAGCGCGTGGACCACTGCCGCCGTGCGGTCGTTAACCGAGAGCTTTTTGAGGATTGAGGTGATGTGATTTTTCACCGTCTGGTCGCTGATCTTCAGCGACTTGGCGATCTCTTTATTGCTGTTGCCGCGGGCGATGTAATCCAGGATCTCGATCTCGCGACCGGAGAGCGGCGAGTAGAGCGGTTGGACTTCTGGCGGCTCCTCCGCCGTCATCTCGCGGAAGCTGCGTAGCACACGACTGGCGACCGTCGGACGCGAGAGGACGTTGTCATTGATGATGTAGGTGCCGCGGCTGACTTTGCGCACGGCCTCCACCAAATCCTCCGGCGATATGCCCTTGAGCAGATAGGCCGCCGCGCCGAGCTTCATCGACTGGAAGAGTTGCTCCTCGTCCTCGAAGGCGGTGAGCATGACGATGGCGACGCGCGGGCTGGCATGGCGAATTTGGCGCGCGAGTTCAAGGGAGTCGTTGGTGGAGAGCAGCGCGTCGATCAACACCACATCTGGCGTGAGTGTTTTCGCCATCTCCAGGCCGACCCGGCTCTCCGAGGCCTCCCCGGCGATGGTGCAGTCGCCCGCGCCCTCAAGTGCCCAGCGGCACCCCTGGCGAAAAAGGGGATGCTCGTCGATGACCAGGATACGTATAGACTCCATGCCAATTTTCTCCCGCATAAGCGCCGCGCGCGATCCGCGTCCTTCGCCAACCTGCGCCCGGCTCCTGCCGCTGCGTAGTCGCAGTATACACGCGCATGGGCCGCGCACACATACACTAGTACACTTAGGCCGATCTTCGGCTAGCCGCCACGTTGGGCTAGATGAAACGGCGCGCCGCCGCGATCCACCAGGACCGGGCGACGCACGTGTCCGCCGGTGAAAGCTCCTACGCGCCGTAGTCGAGCATCATCTGCTTGATCTCGTGGGCAAGCGTCAGGGCCTCGTCGAATGGGCGCTGCCAGACATTACGTCCGAAGATCAAGCCGGTCGCGCCACTCGCCATGCCAATGCGCGCCTTCTCGATCACGCCCTCTTCGCCCTGCATCTCGCCGCCGCTGAAGAGGACCAACGTCTTGCCGGCGGACTCCACGACCATGCGCACGGCGTCTTCGCGCGAGACGCGCATGGAGTTGTACGGGGCAGGTGCGGCGGCGTCCTTCTCCGGGTTCAACTTCGGCACGTTGACCTTGACGACGTCCGCCCCAAGCTCGTTGGCGACGCGAGTCGCATAGTCCACAGCGTAGAGGCTGTCGCGGCCCCCCTTAGCGTCGATCGCCTCACCGCGCGGATACGCCCACACGATCGTCGGCAGGCCGTAGCGCTCGGCATCCTCGCGCACCCCGCGCCACTGGGCGAAGTCTTCCGCCTGCAGTGACGAGCCGACGTAGAGCGTGTACCCCACGGCGTCGGCGCCGAGCCGCACGGCGTCTTCGACGGTGGCGTTCAGCGGCGAGATCGGCGCCTTGTCTGAGGGAATCTCCGTCTTGCCGTTGAGCTTCAAGACCAGCGGCACCTGGCCGGCGTACTTGTTCATGTACTTCTCGGCGATGCCGATCTGGAAGACAATGCCGGAAAAGCCGCCTTCTTTCGCCAGGCGCAACTGAAACTCCGGGTCCTTGGCGTCGGGATTGACAAAGAAATCGCGCGGACCATGCTCGAGCCCCTGGTCGATCGGCAACAACAACAGCGTGCCGTTGCCAGGACCGTACGTATAGAGCAGCCGGTGCAGTCGTGTGCGCTTGCCGATACTGAGATCGAGATCGGCCAGCGTTGGCCGCTTCACATGCGTCGTTGTCATGCGTGCCTCCTGTCGAGCGCGCCCCCGACCAATGTCCAGTGAATCCCCTAATTTTCAGTGCCGAGGTCGCAAAAAGTATATCATCTCGCTCTACAAGGCGGCCAACAGGTCCGTCACGAGGCTTGCGCGCCACGAGAGCGGGGAAGGCAGCGCTGCCCGCCCCGCTCTGCTCGGTTGACGTGCTCGATACGACTACGCGCCGCTGCTCGCCAGCGCCCGGATGCGCGCCGCCGCCTCGTCGCGGCTGATCTGGCGCGCCAGCAGTTCGTCCAGCACGCCCTCGATGGTAGTCGGTTGCGGCGCGGGGGACGTCGGCTCCGCGTGCGCCGGCTGCCGCGTGAACCAGCCCTCGCGTCGCGCGATGAAGACGTAGAGGCCGATGAGGATCGCGCCGATGATCACGTTTGCCACGCACTGCCGCGCCTGCTGCTGCCAGTCGAAGGACGGCGCGCCGAGCGAGTTGGTGACGAGGGCGTAGACGAGGAAGATCAGCGAGATGACCGCCCCCAACGTGCCATACGCCAGTTGGTAGTAGACAAAGGCGCGGCGCGGCACCGAGACACCCGTGCGCCGGGCGAGCGCGCCGAGCCAGAGCGCCATCGGGATGTAGATCAGCCCCGCGGCGACGATGCCGAGGAATGCCGCCCACGTATCCGCCGAGGGCGGGTTGCCGCTCTGCACCACGCGCTCGAAGATGCCGCCGAGCGTCAGCGCGAGGCCGACCCAGAAGAAGCCCGCCGCCCCCACCCCGAAGAGCGCGAGCGATGTTTGGAAGTTCGTCTCCGGCTTCATCACGCCGCCGTGCGCGGCATCCGAGCGCAGCCAGAGCCAGTAGACCAGCGTGATGGCGAGACCTGCGACCAACAGGGGGATGAAGGCAAACCGCGCAAGCGTTTCGAGATACTGCTCGAAGTTGTTGTAGTAGCCAGGGCTGTAGGGATTGTTATAGGGCGGGAAAGTGACGCCGAAGAGCGCCTGAAAGAGCGTGTGGAAGCCTTGCGCCACGCCGTCGAGCAGGTAGCCAATGCCCACGCTGAGGCCAATGTAGCGGAACACGGCCCGAAGTACGGAATGGGTATCACCGCGCGCCAGCAGGCCGTAGACCGCCCAGATCGCCACAACCCACACCACGCCAAGCCACTCCGCGCCGAGGTACTTGCCGGCGGTGTAATAGCAGGAGCCGTATTCGGTGGGATAGTTCGTGCAGGGGTCCTGCACATAGCCGGTGTTGATGAGGATGCGGCCCACCGTGTCGCCCAGGGTGGTGAGCGCGACGACAAGGGTGATGATGAGCAGGATCAACTGGACGAGATAGTGGTTGAGGCGCTGCAGAATGAGCGCGCCGCCGCGATCCGGCTGCCCACGCCTGCGCTCGACCTCAAGCAGCGCGAACAGCGCACCGAACGCGATCACTGGGCCGAACGCCGAGACCGAACTATTGTTGGTGTTGCCGAGCTGCGTAAAGCCAATGGCGCCCGCGATGGCCGCGACGATCGCGGAGGTTGCCTCGGTGTAGTTGAGGAAGAACGCCCGCACCGCGCCACGCGACGCCCCGGGATCGTGCGCGATGTCGCGGCGGATCAGCCAGTAGTGCAGCCCGCCGAAGATCGCCGTGAACACGAGGGCGGTGGCCGCCAGCGCCGCCGGCTGGCGCAGGTCCGCTTGTGAGCCGTATGCAGGGTGATAATTGACCACCTGCTGCAGCCAAAGGCCGAGGAAGATCGACGAGACGACCGCCGCGAAGCTCAACAACTGCGTGACGACGAAGTAGAGATAAATGCGATAGAGTGTGCGCGCCATGCCCGCCACCTCGCTTCTTGCCGAGTGCCACGCTCGGCCTCTTCGCGAACCGCGCAACACCGTCCGGTCCGCTCACAACGATCACTTGAGAAGATCTGGCGTCAGTATGCGGCAGCGCCGCTCACGGTACCACACACAATTCATACTGCTACTCGCACAGCAATCTCTCGCCAACGCCTGATTCTCGCTTATGCAGGCAGGCGGTGTAGTTTGACATACCTCCCCGCCGCACCTATACTTGGGTACGATGAGATCGTTTGAGATCGTCGGCGGCGCAGCGTGGCCCCGCCCCCGCACGCGCCGCGCACTGGCGTCGCGGCCATGCCTATTTGAGAGGCGGAGCACCGTGACGCAGAACCTTCGCATCCCCGGCCCCACGCCGATTCCTCCCCAGGTCGCCGAGGCGCTCGCCCGCCCGATGATCAACCACCGCGGTCCCGAGTTTGCCGAGCTTATTGGCCGCGTAACCACCGGCTTACAGTTCTTCTTCCAGACTGAGCACCCCGTTCTCGGCTTCCCATCAGCGGGTAGCGGCATGCTTGAAGCCGCAGTCGTCAACTGCTTCTCGCCGGGCGATACCGTGCTCGCCGTCAGCATTGGCGTCTTCGGCAACCGCCTCGCGAAGATCGCCGAGACCTTCGGACTGCGCGTCGAGCGCGTCGAGTTCCCCTGGGGCCAGGCAGCCGATCCGCAAACGGTCGCCGAGCGGCTCGCCGCGCTTCCCAATGCCACCGGCGTTCTGATGACGCAGAACGAGACCTCGACCGGCGTGATGAACGATATTCAGGCGTTGGCCGCCGCCGTGCGCGGCGTGCGCTCCGACGTGTTGATCGTCGTCGACGCCGTCAGCTCACTCTCTTGCGTCGACCTACAGATGGATGCCTGGGATCTCGACGTCGTCCTCAGCGGCTCGCAGAAGGGCTGGATGGTGCCGCCGGGCCTGGGGATGGCTGGCGTCAGCCCGCGCGCCTGGGCCGCCATCGATCGCGCGACGCTGCCGCGCTTCTACTGGGATTTCAAAGCCGCACGCAAGTCGCTGGAGAAGGGTCAGACGCCCTACACGCCTCCGGTGAGTATTTACTTCGGCCTCGACGTCTCGCTGCAGATGATGCGTTCCGAAGGGCGTGAGGCGATCTTCGCGCGCCACCAACGTGTCGCCGACCTCACGCGCAGCCGGGCCAAGCAGATCGGCCTGGGACTTTTCGCCGATCCAGCGCACGCCTCCAACACCGTCACCGCGATCAAGGTGCCGGAAGGGATCGAAGCGAAAGCCATCACCAAAGCGCTGCGCGAGCGCGAAGAGGTGATCATCGCTGGCGGGCAAGAGCGGCTAGAGGGCCAGATCATTCGCGTCGGCCACCTCGGCTACGTCCATGAGCCAGATATCGCCGCCTGCATGGACGCGCTGCAGCGCCAGCTTGCCGCCCTCGGCCACCGTGCCCCCATCGCCGCCACCCAAGCCTGACGGCCTCCGCGCGCCTTGGATACGTTGCCAGCGTAGGGGCGCCCAACGGACGCCCTCACGGCGCTGACAGACCCAGGTCACTCTCATGAGCAACACAATGTCTCACGACCAATCGTCCCGGCGCGACGCTGACCTCCTCATCCGGCCAGCCGTCAGCGCCGACTGGGCGCGCATCTGGCCGTTCTACGCGCAGATCATCACGGCGGGCGAGACCTATGCCTATCCCGAGCCGCCGGTTGAGGAGGCTGCGCGCTCCCTCTGGATGGAGGAGCCTCCAGGGCGGACGGTGGTCGCTGTCGAAGGCGACACCGTACTTGGCTCGGCAAAGATCGGCCCCAACCGCCCAGGCCGCGGCGCACACCTAGCGACCGCGAGCTTCATGGTGGCTCCCGCCCACCAAGGACACGGCGTGGGTCGTGCGTTGGGGGAATATGCCGTCCAGTGGGCGCGAGATGCGGGCTATCGTGGCATGCAGTTCAATGCCGTCGTGGAGTCCAACACCACGGCAGTCCAACTGTGGCAGTCGCTCGGCTTCCAGATCCTCGCGACGGTTCCCGAGGCGTTCGATCACCCGCGCTACGGCTACGTCGGCCTGCATGTCATGTATCGGCGCCTCTAAGCTACACGATCTTGTGAAGGTGTCTTCTCGACCTACCGCTAATCCCCGTCGAAGCTCACGCTTGGAGAACGCCCATGCCCAAAGCGCAGGATCTCCCCAAGGACCTCACCCGCGACGAACAGCCCAGCGCACGGCCCCGCGTCCTCGTCGCCGATCCTATCGCCGCTGAAGGCCTCGCCGTCCTGCGCGCACAGGCGGAGGTAGACGTACAGACTGGCCTGGAGGCGGCGCGTCTCGGCGCGATCATCGGTGGGTACGACGCGCTCGTCGTCCGCAGCGAGACGAAAGTCACCGCGGCGATCGTCGATGCCGGCGCACGTCTCCGCGTGATTGCCCGCGCCGGCGTCGGCGTAGACAACATCGACGTGGACGCGGCCAGCCGTCATGGCGTCGTTGTCGTCAACTCGCCCACCGGCAACATCGCCGCGGCCGCCGAGCATACCGTCGCATTGCTGATGGCCATGGCGCGCCACATTCCCGCCGCCAACGCCGCACTCCGGGGCGGCAAGTGGGAGCGTTCGCGTTTCGTCGGGAGCGAGCTCCGCGGCAAGACGCTCGGCGTCGTCGGCCTTGGCAAGGTCGGCGGCGAGGTCGCACGGCGCTGTGGCGAGGGCGGCCTCGGCATGCGCGTGATCGCCACCGATCCGTATGCCGCACCAGAGACGGCCCGCAAGCTCAACGTTGAGATGGTCTCGCTCGAGGAGCTTTTGCCGCAGGTCGACTTCCTCACCGTCCACACCGTGCTCAATACCGGCACCCGCGGCCTGATCGGCGCTGAGGAGCTGGCCCAGCTCCAGCCGACCGCCCGCGTCATCAACTGCGCGCGCGGCGGCGTTATCGACGAAGCCGCGCTGCTCGCCGCGCTCGACTCCGGCCAGTTGGCAGGCGCGGCGCTGGACGTCTTCTCGCAAGAGCCACCCGCGCCCGGCTCCACCGCGCATGCGCTGATCGAGCATCCGCTGGTGATCGCCACACCGCACCTCGGCGCTTCCACCGAAGAGGCGCAGGTCAACGTCGCCGTGGATGTCGCCGAGCAGGTGGTCGAAATTCTGCGCGGCGGCGCGGCGCGCTCCGCCGTCAACGCGCCGCTGATCCTGCCGGAGACGCTGCGTCAGCTCCAGCCGTGGATGGCGCTGGTCGAGAAGCTAGGCCGCCTCTACAACCAGTTGCATCCGGGCGCATTGCGCCGCGCGGATCTCATCATCGGCGGCGAGATCGCACAGTACGACACGCGCCCGCTCACCGCCGCACTGGTGAAGGGATTGCTTGAGCCGATCTCGGAGGCACACGTCAACCTGGTCAACGCGCCTGTCTTGGCGCGCGACTGGGGACTTGAAATCATCGAAAGCCGCTCTACCACACCCGAGCAGTACGCCAATCTCGTCACGCTCAGCGTCCCCGCCGACGGGGCGCACGACGCCCAGCCGGCCTATCAACTCGCCGCGACGATCACCTGGGGTGAGGAGCGCATCGTCCGCGTCGATCAATACGCCACCGACTTCGTGCCCTCGGGCCACATCCTCATCGCCCACAACGTCGACCGCCCCGGCATGATCGGGCGTGTCGGCACCATCCTTGGCGACGCTGGCGTCAACATCGGCCACATGGATGTCGGCCCGATCGCCGGCGCTCATGCCGCGCGTGCCGACGGCGGCGAGGCGCTGATGGTATTGGCCGTCGGCGGCGTGGTGCCGCCCGACGCCATCGAGCGGATCCGCCTCACTGAGGACATCTTCAGCATCACCAGCGTCGTGCTATGACCACCCGCGACGCACCTATCCCATCGTGCAGATATCTGATCGATCCGCGTAAGACGGCGGTCATACCCGTTGACAGAATTTCGCTGCCGCAGGTATACTCGTTCAGGTCAGCCGGGATTCGGCACACTGGTAATAAGCGACGCTTCGAGCCGAGCGCAGGAGGGAACGAGATGGCAAGCGGCAACATCCGCGGCTTCTTCCGCCCCACCTTCGCGCCTTGCGTGAGCGCGCGATTCCGGGGTCTTCGCATCGCTCCTACGGGCGGTGACTATAAGGCCGCAGTGTGCCCAATTCCTGGGGACCGGGTGTCTGAGCATTAGGTAGCTCGCCAGCACCCCGCGCGATCTCCCCCAGGATCATGGGCCAGCGACAGTAGAACGCGGCCCCTGGTCCTTTTTTGCTGCCCACGAGCGGAACACCGACCACATCGTGTTTCCGCCATCCAGGGCTCCAGTCCGCCCAGCGTCATCCCGGCAATGTCCTGCCGTGCCTATGCCGTAAAGAATAGCTAGAACAACTCCGCAATGTACCTACGAGAAGCTGACATGAGATGTCAGGATCTGCGGCTACACTCGATGAGTGCCCGCGAAACGGTCGAGAGGAGACCATCATGGCAATCCTTCAAGACGATCTGGAACCATCAACCCAGCCAAGCGCGGCGAGCGATCTGGCGGCGGCGATCGGCGTCAGTCAGATCAAGCGCACCGCGCTCCTCTCACCTGAGGAGCTCGCCGAACTGGACCGCCATGACGCGTTGGTGCTCGACCACGTCTCCAAGCGCTTCGTCAAGACGCGCGCTGGAGGCGGCATGTGGCCGTTCGGCGCACGCAAAGAGGCCAAAAGCGGCAAGCGCATCGTCCGCGCGGTGGACGATGTCACCTTTACCATCCGCCGTCGCGAGATCTTCGGCGTGCTCGGCTCCAACGGCTCCGGCAAGTCCACGCTGATCCGCCTGATCTCCACGCTGCTGCTGCCAGACGCTGGGCACATCGAGGTCTTCGGGCGTGACGTGGTGCGCGAGTCGCGCGCCGTCCAGCGCATGATCAACCGCGTCAGCGTCGAAGCGGCCTTCTTCCGCAAGCTCAGCCCGATGGAAAACCTACTCTACTCCGCGCGGCTCTACGGCATCCCGGCGGGCGAGGCGCGCGCGCTGATCCGCGAGATCCTCTTGCGCCTCGGCATCAAGCAGGATCGCATCGGGCAGCCGCTGGAGAGCATGTCGCGCGGCATGCAGCAGAAGGTCGCCATCGCGCGCGCTTTCCTCACCGCGCCGATCTTCCTGTTGCTCGACGAGCCAACCACCGGCCTCGATCCGCGCTCCAAGCAAGACGTGCAGGTCTTCGTCCGCGAGCTGCGCGACACGCACGACGCCACGATCCTGCTGACCACGCACGACATGGACGAGGCCGAGGCGCTCTGCGATCGCGTTGCCATCATCGACGGAGGCCGCATCGTCGCCCAAGGCACTGCCGACGAACTCAAGCAATCCGTCGGCGCCAAGCTCGGACTCGATCGACCTGCCACCCTCACCGACGTCTTTATGGCGCATACGGGGCGCGACTGGGAGGCAGACGAAGCTGAGGACGAGGAGGACGAATAACACGCACATCCCTCGTAGGGGCGAGAGACGGATGCCCGTCCTCTTACCATGAAAGGTTCACTTCCGTGATACAAGCCAAACCCACCGGCGGCGCGCTCGCCGGGCTGCGCGGCGCGCTCCGCGAGGCGGGACTCGAAGCGAACAAGGGGTACGCCTTCGTCGAGCGCGGCTGGAACTTCACCAAGCGCTACTGGGCCTGGGAAGTCTTCTGGATCGTCTACAACGTCGTCAACTCGCTGAGCGTGACGTTCATCGCCGCCAGCGCGGAGCAGATCTCGCCGGGCCTGCACTTCACCCAGGCGCAGATCGACCAGTTCGTGCTCTACCTCGCCATCGGCACGGCGATGTGGACGTACATCAGCGTCGTCTTCGACAGCGTCACCGAGACCGTCACCATCGAGCGCTGGGAAGGCACCATTGAATACACCTTCATGGCTCCCGTCTCGCGACTGACGCACATGCTCGGCACCTGCGTCTTCGCCTTGCTCCACGGCATCGTCATGACGATCATCCAGATCGCCGTGCTCGCCGCGTTCTTCCATCTAGACCTTTCGTCCGCCGATTGGGGCGCGACACTGGTCATCATCGTCGTCGGCAGCGTCTCGCTGATCGGCATCGGCGAAGTCTCGGCAACGCTGCCGATGCTCTTCACTGAGCGTGGCGCGCAGATGGCCTACATCATCCGCGCGATCATGCTGCTCGTCTCGGGCGTCTACTACCCGATCACCGTGCTGCCAGGCTGGCTCCAGGTTATCGGCAAGCTCTCGCCCGCGACGTACATGCTCGACGGCCTGCGCGCCTCAATCCAAACCGGCGCGAGCGTCGGTGCTCTCTGGTACGACATCTGGCCGCTGCTGATCTGCGGCGTCGTCAGCGTCCCGCTGGGCCTCTGGATCTTTGATCGCGCCGAGCGTTATGCCAAGCGCACAGGCAAGCTAAAGCGCAACGGATAGCCCCCGAAGCGTGTTGATCTTCTTGCGCGTCGCTCCGCTCGGCCACAGCCAACCAACGTCACTTCAGGAGGTGTTGCCATGACGGTCTATCTCCGTCCATTCAATGCCGAAACCGATACAAAACGCTTGGCCGAGCTCATCACCATCGCGGCGCCTCAACCGCTGCTCCCTTCATGGGCGTCGCTGATGGAGGCGCCGGCGCCAGCGGGGCGTCTCCAGTTCCGCGTTACCGCCGTCGAGCCGGGCGAGCGCATTATCGGCTTTGGCGAAACGGGCCGCGACCAGTGGATGCCCGCAGGCGTCTTCTGGCTCGACCTCTTTGTCGCGCCCGAAGCACGCGGCCAGGGCGCGGGCGCCATGCTCTTCGACGACCTGATGCAGTTCGCCTGGGAGCTTGGCGCGGCGCAGCTCCTCGCCCACGTGGATGAGCGTATTCCCGAAGGGCTACGCTTCATCCACCAGCGCGGCTTCGCGCCACATCCCTTCGGCGCGCTGCTCGACCTCACGGCGCTGCGCGCCCGCGACTACGACGAGGATGAGTTCTGCGACCTCCCCGACGTGCCCGAGCTCGCCGGCCTCTGCGCCTGACGATCAGCGCCCGCACATTCTGCCATGCTTCGCTCCCTGGGGAGGAGCGGATTCGCTACCGAAGCATGGCAGATGGTCAGGCACGTTCAGCCTCCATTTCTCCCAACGCAGGGAAGGCCAGATGCCCCACTGAGGCCCACCGCATAGGGCCTCATGCCCTCTTCAGCGAGGAAGCGCCCATGCACGCCACTGTCCGTCCGCTTGCCGAATACGACGCCGAGCGCACCGCCGTCCTCATCAACGAGGGCGCGTCTGAGCCAGCCACTATCGAGACGATCCGCGAGCGGCTGCGGGGCGATGGTCGCCCAGCGAGTGACGTGTGGCGTCTTGGCGCCTTCGATGGCGACACGCAGATCGGCTACGGGCATGCCGTCCGCTCCGCATGGACGCCCGCCGGCCTCTACTGGCTGCACATCGCCGTCGCACCGCCACAGCGCCGCCGTGGCATCGGCTCGCACCTCTACGCGGCGCTGCTCGACCACGTGCGCGCCCACGGGGCGACCACTCTCCGCGGCGAGGCACGTGAAGCCGAGCCCGCATCCCTCGCCTTTGCCAAACACCTCGGTTTCGCCATCGACCGGCACATCTTCGAGTCCACACTCGATCTCGCAACCTTTGACGATCGCGCCTTCGCCGGCACTGTCGAGCGCGTGGAAGGCGACGGCATCCGCTTCCTGACCTTGGCCGACCTCCACGATACGCCCGATGCGCGCCGCCGCCTCTACGAGCTCGAGCGCACCGTCGCCCGCGACATTCCTGGCGGCTCCGAGGCCTCCACTCGCCCGTACGAAGCATTCCTCAAAGAGGTCTGCGACTCCCCGCACTACCTGCCAGACGGCGAGATCGTGGCCGCGGAGGGCGATGCCTGGCTAGGTTTGGCAGGCATCTGCGGCACCGCCACGCCCGGTGGATTCTACAACGGCCTCACCGGCGTCCTCCCCGGCTACCGCGGGCGCGGCATTGCCCTCGCGCTCAAGCTGCTTGCCATCGCCACCGCTCGTCGCCATGGCGGAGCCTACCTCCGCACCAACAACGACGCGCAGAACGCGCCGATGCTCGCCATCAACCGCAAACTCGGCTACCGACCCGAGCCGGGCTATTTCCGCCTACTCGCCACACTCACCCCTCGCCCGTAGCCTTCACGTCAGCGCGACCGCGCCGCTCAGTCCCACACCGGCCAATGGATCAGATGCCCGGTTCCGCAGAGCGGACACGGCACGCCGGGTAGCTGCCGCTCTTCCGCACACCACTGCTCCAACAGTTCGACATGCCTCTCGCTGGCCTCCCTGCGTTGGAGTAGAAGCGACCGCGCCGCCGCTAAATCCGCCGCGTTCTCGATCTGCTCCGCGAGCCCGCCGAGCGCCACGCTACTCGCCAGCTCCTCCGCCCGCGCCTCGCCAGCCCCCGGCCTGACACCCCCCGCCAGCGCATCGAGCGCTGCCTGCGTCGTCTGATCGCCGTTCCTCCGTGCCTCCTCTAACCCGGCGACGGACTGCAGCGCCGCGCGCACACGGCCCTCGCCTTCGCGCTCCACCGCCAGATCGCGCCAGACCCGCGAGCGGCTCGCCTCCGCGAGTTCCTTCGCCGCCACCGCGAAGGCAAGCAGCGCACTGCCGCAGGTGGGGCATTGCCAAGCGGCCTCAAGAGCGCCGTCCACCAGCCGCACGCGCGTCGTCCGACGACACTCGCCGCAGAGCCAATCGCTAAAGTATCCATCCGGCGTCGCCGTGCTCTCCGGCGGCAGCGCCTGCGCCTCACCGGATGCGTTTATCGCGAAGGGAATGCGCTCGGCCATCTCCGCCTCGTACGCGCACGCCTCGCACGCCAGACGTATCCTTCGCGTCATCGTCGTGCCTCGCCCTCTCTGCCGTATCCGCCTCCTCGGCGACGCCAGTATAGCACGGTCCCGCCTGGCACCCCTCAACCATCCCGCCGTGTTCGCGCGCCGCCACCAGCGGCATCGCATTGGCATCGCGCTCAACGCCAGAGCCACGAATCGCAAGTGCTACAATACTCTGCGAGGATGCGCGCCCCTCCTCACGGCTGCGGCGCATGTGGCGCACCACACTAGCGAGACGTTGCACCAACCTATGGCAGATGACGATAGACCCGACGATATAGAAGGCTCCTCCGAGCCGACCGACGACGAGCGTGACGCCATTCGCAGGGCCATACGCGACTCCTTGGAGGAGCAACCCGAGGAGCAATCAGAGGAGCAGCCGCTCGCTCGCGTGCGCTACGGCCTGGGCAAAGAACTGTTGCTCTATGCTGATGCATTCGTCGCCCGCCAGAATGAAGTGGATGACGAGATACGCATCCGCCTGGAGCATATGCGCCGCCTGATCATGCTGCCTGGCGAGTATACGCCCAGTAAGCTCGTCGTCATGATCGAGCTAGACGACGGTTCCACGCTGATCGCCGCCGAGGGCATGACCAACGTACGAGACTTCCGCAAGCTGCTCGCCGCCCTCGTCGAGACGCGCCCCGAGATCGAGCTCGACCCTCCCAATATGGATGAGCAGCTCATGCAGGCACTCGACATCAAGCGGCGCAGCCTGCTCGGTTGCTATGGATTCGTCCTCGGCTCCTGCGTCCTACTCTGGATCATCTACCTTGTCGTTGCGTTCATCGGCCACACCAGCGTCCCCCACTGACGCGCGACCGCCTCAATTCGAGACGACTGGAAGGAGACGCATGGCAGACCAGACGCCACCCGCCGCATGGATCGAGCAGCGAGATGCATTGCTCGGCCATCTCAACGCTGCCTCCTCCTCCGACCCCGCGCTCGCCGCTACCCTCGCTGAGCTCGATCCCGCGCTCGTCGAGTTCTTGCTGCAGCAGGTAGTCGCGCAGGGCACTCGCGAGGCCGCCGCGTTTCTGGAAGTCGTCGCCACCGAAAACGGCATCTCGCGGGAGGCGCGCACACAGGCCCGCGCTGCCCTGGCGCGGCTTGCGGAGGGCGGCATTGCCGCCGCGCCCGAATCTGAACGCTTCCTTGCCGGTTATATTCAGCAGAACCGCGAGGGCGGCGAGCAGATTCTCCTGCTCGGGTGGCGTCTCCCGTCCGCAGAGATCGAGGCTCTGGTCTTCCTGCTCGACTGGCGTGGCGACGGCCTCCGCGACTACTACTCGACCCACACCCTCTCTGACGCGCAGTGGAAAGAGTTGGTCGATCACATCGCCGACAAAGGCGCGCCGCTCGCCGAGGTTCCGCTGGCCGAGGCCCGCGCGCTGCTCGATGCCGCCCTCGCCGAGAGCCGTCGCTATAGCCGCCCGCTGCCGCGCGAATACAAGATCTCCCCCGGACTCATCGATCGGCGAATCCTGCGGGCAGAACTGCCCCCCGTCGATGCGCCGCACGCCTTCGTCGCACCCGACCTCACGCCGGAGCAGGTGATCTCCGCCTACGTCGCCGCGCTCAGCTATCGCGACTACACCCTGGCGATCGAGCTACTCACCGCCGACCACCCATCGCGCACAGGCCGCTCTGTTGCGGAGGCCGCTAGCGACCTGCGCGTCGCTTTGAAGCATGCGCCGCGGCGCGACGAAGCGGTCGAGGTCGCGCCCGCTGGGGAGGGAGAGCGGCAGCGCGTCTTGCTCGCCACCGGTGCTGAGGTCGCCGTGCAAGCATCCGGCAAGCGCGTCCGCGGCGAGGTCCGCGAGCGATACACGCTCGTTCGGCAGGACGACGCCTGGCGCATCGAGCGCATCGAGCGCTTGAACTAGCCGTACCAAAACACCATGCGGGGCAGACCTCACTCTCGCCCTCAGCACACCATACGCGCTGGTGACGACACGCCGCAGCGACCTCTAGCACGTAGCTCTGCCGTCGCCCACCTCCCCGAAATCCACTCATCGCGCTATCGAGTAGCCACAATTGGCCCCTGCGGGCGGCGGCGCCATATCCGTCCCCGACCCGCTCCCACTGGGCGCTCGCGCAACCGAGCGGCATTCCCCACTCCGCTCCGTTGTAGCCGCCGCCGGATTCCGCTGGCATACTTGCGTTCTAGCGGTGCCGCATCACGGCACGCCCTATCTGGCCTGGCAAGGAGCGCGACGTGGCACGAAGCAGCATGCCGAACGCCGGACCAACGCGTGCTCGGCCCGCAGACGTCGCCTCCAACGCGTCGCGACTCTCGCGCTTGAGTGCGATGCCACCAGCCGACGCGCTCGATCTCCTGGACGCTGAGATCGACATGACCCTGCGGCTGCCCATCCGCCCGTCCGCGACGATGCCGCCTGGCTCGTCGCCATCGCGCCCTCGTCGCGCCTCCACCGCGCGCCCGCTCGGCGCGGACGACCGAGCGCTGGTCGAGCGAACTACCAGCATGCTCCGCGCGATCCAGATCGTCGAGCCGGGCCTCCCTGCCGAGCGCGAATCCGCGGCGAGCGGTGAAGTCGTCGTCATCACCGCTCCCAAGCTTCCATCGCCGCGTGTGACCGCCGCACCCCCGCACGCGCCGCGCCGCGTAGCCTCGCGCACCTGGCGAGTTGCTAGCGCCATGTGGCTGCTCGCGCTGGTGTTGGTGGCCGGTGGCGTCTTGGCCGCCGCCAACATCGGCCAGCGTGTTCCCTCACGCCCATTCTCGCCGCGCGCCGCCTTGCTCCTAACGCTTCCCTCCGATGCCCAACTCGCCGACGCCTGGGCGACGGGCAGCGGCGTCTCCCAACTCGATATCGGCGGCGGCGCGGGCCCAGGGGCAACCGCCTCCGGCTCCGCCGCCCTCCCGGTGAAGCCAGCCAAACCTGCCACGCCAGCCCCACAGAGCAAGCCCCCGGCCTCGAAGAGCGGCGTACAGCCGGCGCCGTTGCAGCCCTGGCCGCCAGCGAACGCTTACATGTATGTGCCGGGGCACCCCGCCTTCGCCGTAGCCAGTTCTGGCGGCTTCTACTCGTGGACCTTCGGCCAGTGTACCTGGTGGGCGCAGAACAAGCGCCGCGACGAAAACCTGATGCACATGGGCAACGCCCAATACTGGGCCGGCGGAGCCGCCGGGCGCGGCTACAAAGTCGGCTCGACCCCCGTGGCTAACGCCACCGTCGTCTTCCAGCCAGGCGTCCAGGGAGCCGGGGGCGCAGGGCATGTCGCCCACGTCGAGGCCGTCTACCCCGATGGCTGGTTCCTCGTCTCCGAGATGAACTTCTATTGGAATGGCGGCGGCAACGCTCGCGTCGATTACCGCTATGCCCACTCCGGCTACGGCGTCTCCTTCATCTACTGATGCATCGAGAAACGTGGCCCGCGCACTCTGCTGCCTGTCCCTAGCATGCGTAAAGCGAGAGCGCCTTCCGCGGATCGGGGGCATTGTGACGGCCGGCCCTACACGGGCTTCACCCTCCGACCACAACGCGCGCACATTTCCCCGCCCTCGGCCCTTCGCCTGCCGCTAGACAAACGCCCGTCGCGCTCGCTACAATGATCGCGACCCTCGCGCCCGCTTCGCAGGAGGAGCGACCCGCATGACGCAGCACGGCAGCGCACCAGCCCTCAAGCGCACGCCGCTCTTTAGCCGCCACGTCGCCCTCGGCGCGCGGCTGGTCGAGTTCGGCGGCTGGGAGATGCCCGTCCAGTACTCCAGCATCCTCGACGAACATCGCGCCGTCCGTGAGCGTGCTGGCATCTTTGACGTCTCGCACATGGGCGAGTTCTACCTCGAAGGCCCCGGCGCCCTCGACTTCCTCCAGAGCCTCGTCCCCAACGACGTCGCCCGCCTTGAGCTCAACCAGGCGCTCTACACGCAACTGCTGAACGAACGCGCCGGCGCCGTGGACGACCTGCTGATCTACCGCCTCGGCGACGAACGCTACATGGCCGTCGTCAACGCCGGCACCAAAGATAAAGATTGGGCCTGGGTCTCGGCCCACGCCCCTGGTCACGCTGGCTTCACCCTCACCGACGCCTCCGACCGCACCGGCTTGCTCGCCGTGCAAGGCCCGCGCGCCCAAGAGATCGTGCAGACGCTCACCAGTGCTCCGCTTGCCGAGATCGCCTATTACCACTGCCTCCCCGACATCGTCGCGGGCATCGAGTGCCTGCTCTCACGCACTGGCTATACTGGCGAAGACGGCTTCGAGCTGTACTGCGCCCACGAAAGCGTCAACGCCCTCTGGGATGCCCTCCTCGAAGTCGGCAAGCCCTTCGGCCTGCTTCCCGCCGGACTCGGCGCCCGCGACACGTTGCGCCTCGAAGCGGGTTATTGCCTCTACGGGCACGAACTCACCGACGACATCACGCCGCTCGAAGCCGGCCTCGGCTGGACCGTCAAGCTTAACAAGAGTGCGGACTTCATCGGTCGCGCCGCGCTCGAAGCCGAGAAGCGTGACGGCCTGCGGCGCAAGCTCGTCGGGCTCGAGTTGCGCGACCGCGGCGTCCCGCGCGAGCACTACCCCATCCTGCGCGACGGCCAGCAAATCGGCGCCGTCACCAGTGGCACGCTCGGCCCAACCCTCGGGCACTCCGTCGCCATGGGCTACGTCCCGCCCGATGCCGCCGCGCCTGGAACCGCGCTCGCCGTCGAGATTCGCGGCAAACCCGTGGCCGCCGAGATCGTCCCACTGCCCTTCTACAAGCGCCCGAAATAGCCCTCGCCCGCATGCGGCGCGGCTCACGCGCAGAGGCGCGGCAGGTCGCGTCGCAGCGAGATTATGATGAATCGCGCCCGCTCCCATTCAGAAAGGCGTACCGTCCATGCCAAAGACGCAGCAACCCGAGAACCTCCGATACGCCGAGACCCACGAATGGGTGCGCGTCGAGGGCGACACCGCCTACATCGGCATCTCCGACTATGCCCAAGACGAGCTCGGCGACGTCGTCTACCTCGATCTCCCGTGGGATGACGTCGGCAAGGCCGAGTTCGCCGCCAACCAGCACTTCGGCGACATCGAATCCGTCAAAGCGACCTCCGAGCTCTTCGCACCCGTCGGCGGCCAACTTGTGCGCGTCAACGACGCCCTCAAAGATCACGCCGAGCTCGTCAACAGCGATCCCTATGGCGAAGGCTGGATGCTTGCCCTCAAGCTCAGCGATCCCTCCCAGCTCGGCAAACTCATGGACGCCGCCGCCTACACCAAGTTCCTCGAAACCGCCGGTCACTAGGCACGCCGCGTCACCACTCCGCGCGTAGACTACGTGTAGGAGTGAAGACTGCCGAACACTATCCAACCAATCGCCATGCATCATGCCCTATGGCGGGCGCGGGGCGACGTCACGCCTCCGTCGCATCCCTCACCCGGTCATACAGGCGACCGTCCATACGCATGAAGCGGATCGCGCCGTCATCCCCCTCGATGAAGTCCGCCCGCGCGCCTTCAGTCACGCCCGCCGTCACGACGACGAACTCGCGCTCAGCGACGGCGCGCAGCAGATCCGCCGGATACGTTAGCTCCTGTCCGCCAGCGGGACTTGGCACGGTGACGACGCAGCGCAGCCCACCGTGCTCAATGCTGAGCGTCGCCTCCTCGCCCTCGTAGCGATAGCGCCCGGCGAAGGCCACAAGGGCGTCGTTGGGCAACGCGATCGGCTCGTGTCTGGGCGCACGCAGGCCAAGGAAATGGTCGAACGCCCACTCCGCGACGCGATCTCCAAGCACGCCGCCGCGAGCGCTGTTGGTGAGCACGGCGATGGCGCAGCGCCGCGCGGGAACCAGCTTCAGCTTTACCTGGAATCCATTGAGCGAGCCGCCGTGCTCGACCACCTGCACGCCGCCGATGCGGCGCAACGCCCAGCCGAGGCCGCCCCACTCGTCGAAGCCAGCGGCAAGGTAGCTCGGAGTGCGTACCTGAGGCGTGCGCATCGCCTCAGCGGTGGTCGTGCTGAGCACGCGCCTCCCGTTCCACGTTCCATCGCCCATCGAGAACGCCGCGAACGCGAGGAGGTCCGCGGCATCCGAGACGATGCCGCCGGCGGGAGCCACGTTGCGCGGGAGCAAGTATTCCCGGCAGACAGCATGCTCGTCGCCGCCAGGTGCCGTGAGTACATGCCCAACCGCATTGGGATGGACGATAGCCTCATGCGCGAAGAAGAAGGAGTGGGCGAGACCGAGCGGTCCGAAGATCCGTCGGCGCATGGCCGCCTCGAAAATCTCGCCCGTCGCCACCTCGACGATGCGCCCCGCGAGCATGAACCCGGAGCTGCAATACGCCCACAACTCGCCGGGCGCGGTGATCTGCCGGAGGGTGGCATAGCTATCAATGCAGCGGGCGAGCGCGTCATCGCCCATCCCAAAATCATCGTAATAGTCCCCGAAAAGCCCACTCTGATGAGTCAGCAAGTGGCGAAGGGTGATCACCTCGCGGGCGTGCTCGTCTGCCAGCCGGAGGTCGGGCAGATACCTGACGACTGGGACATCCAGGTCGAGGGCACCCTCGTCCACGAGCGTCATGACGAGGGCAGCGGTGAAGACCTTGCCGATGGAGCCGGTCGGGAAGACGGTATCAGGGCGGACGGGGTAGCCCGTCTCAAGGCTGGCGACGCCGTAGGCGCGCACCTCGCGCTCGCCCTCGCGCAACACGCCAACGGTCAGGCCGGGCACGGTCCAGCGAGCGATCTGCTCGCGCACATATGCGTCCAGTTCAGGCGTGATCGGGCCGGAGGCAGGCATCATCGGAGCTTCTCCCTTCGCAATACCGTCGCGTCCTCGCACGGCAGCCCCCTGTTCCCGGATCGCTGGCCGCGGCGCCTTCGCCCCCTGTGGCTCGAAGCATGACGCGCCCCCATAACGTCGAATGCCCGCCAGCAGTATACCCGGTCGGCTCGGCCCCCCAACGAGACGCCGCAATCGGCTGTGTCAACAAGATTCCCCGCGCCAGCGCCAACTCGCGCGCCTGCATCCGTCGTCGCGGCCGACCCTCACTCTCGCTGGTCCCGTGCTATACTCCGCCTGACGAGCCCTGGCAGCGTCGTGGAGGTCACGCCGATGTCTCCTCAACACCCTTCGGACCACACCGCGCCACGCGAAAGCTCCATCCCGGTCGCTGGCGCCATGCTGCGCTATCGCGAGGTCGGCCAGGGCCAGCCACTCATCGTCCTCCACGGCGGACCCAGCTTCGACCACCGCTACCTGCTCCCCGACCTCGATCTCCTCGCCGACACATTCCGCCTGATCTACTACGACCAACGCGGCCGGGGCGGCTCCGCCGGCGGCGTACGCCCCGAGGACGTCAGCCTCCGCTCCGATCTCGACGATCTCGACGTCGTGCGCGCATCCTTCGGGCTGGACCGCGTCGCAGTGCTGGGCCACTCGTGGGGCGGTCTCCTGGCGATGGAGTACACCCTGCGCCATCCGGAGCACGTCTCGCACCTGATCCTCTTGAACACCGCTCCCGCGTCGTACGACGACTTCCGGCTCTTCGTGCAGAACCTCAACGCCCGGCCCCCTGCCGATGCGGAGCTACTGCGCTCCCTGCGATCGCATCTGGAGGCCGACGAGAGCGACCCGCACGCCCGAGCCGCCTACTACCACGCCTATTTCCGCATGACCCTGCGCCCGCCCGAGCTCCTCGACCGACTGATCGCCAACATGCGGCTGGGCTGGACGGAGCAGGGCGTCCATACTGCGGAAGCGATCGGCGATCGGCTCTGGGCCGAGACCGCCGAAGCGCCCGACTTCGATCTGCTGCCCCGGCTCGCCGCCCTGCGCGTCCCCACCCTGGTTCTCCACGGCGACTACGACTTCATCCCTCTGGCATGCGCTGCCCACATCGCCAAGGCGATCCCCGGCGCCAGCCTCATCGTCCTACCAGACTGCGGCCACTTCTCCTACATGGAGCATCCCGAAGGCGTCCGCGCCGCACTTGCCCAATTCTTCCGAACGGCTTGAATGCGTCCACATGCCATGTCGACCTGCGAATGCGCGCTCGCACCCGCAGCTTTCCCCCAGCGATCACCCGCGCCGCGCATGCCTTCTCGCCGAAGGAGAGGTTTGGCGTTAAGCGCTCTTCCCCATGTATGCGTCCAGCCCCTTGATCGCCGTCCGGTGGATCGCGTTCTGCACAAACGGCGTCCATCCCAGCAGCGCCCCGCGCGGACCCAGCGCCATGCGCGACCAGCGCCACAGATCGAACGTATCCCGGTGCTCGATGATCTGCCCGTCGCGAAAACGAAACGTCGCCTCGATCACATTGTGTACCTTGCGTCCCGGCTGCCCGAAGGTATACGTCGCCTCCCAATGCGCCCGTCCCGTCTCCCCCTCAGTCACCACGTCGCGGTACCTCACCACGAGATCACGGCTGCGCCCGGCCAGCATCCGCCACATCGCCCTCGCACGCTCGCCGCGCAGCTCGCGAAACACTGGATCCGCGAACACCACATCGTCCGCGTAGCAAGCGACCATCGTCTCTGCATCGTGTCGCCCAAATGCCGTATAGAACTGCTCGATCACCGCCGCATTCGAGGCCATCGTCGATCATCCTTCGCAACCAGCCAACAGTGCGCCGACTATACCACACCGCTCCCCAGGTCAAGCGTTGAAAGGCCGGAGCGTCAGGTGACAGGCGCTCCCCGCGCTTCACGGCCCCTTCTCCACAAGGCCAGCGGTTGGGTCAAAACTCGTGTCCGTCCCTGAGCGGCAATGTCCGTCTCTCCGACCACCTCCGCCACCGCGCACATGCTATACTGTTCCCAGAACATGTGTTCCTCACCCATCCGTCTCGAAAAGCGCCTCCTTTCCGCACTTCCGCCTTTGTAAGCCTCCACCCGCGTGAACACCCATGATACCCCCGCTCCTCGACGAAAAAGCGGAAGAAAACGGAAATTAAGTTTCCGCCGCCACCTTCCTCTCCACTCCGCCCGCCTCCATCCCAACACAGATTCCTTCCGCTCTCCTGCCATTCTTCCACGCTCTTGCTCCCTCACTCCTCCCCAGTTTGTATAATGTATCCTGCGAGGTTCCGGCGCTCGCCGATGGAGGCATACGCCGCGCGGACCGCCAAGTGAGGATGCCCCCCATGAGTTACGTTCCCAACACCGCAGCCGAGCAGCGCGAGATGCTCCACGCGGTGGGTGCCCAGACCATCGAAGACCTGCTGGCACCCATCCCAAAAGACGTGCGCCTCCAGCGGCCGCTTGACCTCCCCGCCGCGCTGCCCGAACCGAACGTCAAGCGCGTCCTCACGGCGCTCGCCAATCAAAATGCCGATCTCAACGCCTACATTTCCTTCCTCGGCGCGGGCAGCTACGACCACGTCACCCCCAGCGTCGTGCCGCATCTCGCCAAACGTTCCGAGTTCCTCACCTCCTATACGCCCTATCAGCCCGAGATCAGCCAGGGCATGCTCCAGGCGATCTACGAGTTCCAAACCCTCGTCTGCCAACTCACCGGGCTCGACGTCGCCAACGCCTCGCTCTACGACGGCTCTACCGCCGTGGTCGAGGCCGCCCTGCTCGCCATCGGCACTGGCACTGGCGACGTGCTGGTCTCGCGCGGCCTCGACCCGCAGTACCGCGCCACCCTGCGCACCTACGCCTGGGCGCGCGGCTTCACGCTCCACGAAATCGACCTCGAAGACGGCGCCACCTCCGTCGCGGCCCTCGAGGCCGCCCTCACGCCGCAGACCAAGGCCGTCATCATCCAACACCCTAATTTCTTCGGCTCGCTCGAAGACGTCAAGCGCATCGAAAAGCTCGTCCACACGACGAACGCGCTCTACGTCGTCGCCATCACCGAGCCGGCCTCGCTCGGCGTCCTCGCCGCTCCCGCCAGTTACGGCGCGGATATCGTCGCCGCCGAGGGGCAGAGCCTCGGCAACCCCATCGGCTTCGGCGGGCCCGCCGTTGGCCTCTTCGCCGCCAAAAATGACTTCGTGCGGCGCCTCCCCGGTCGCCTCGTCGGCAAGACCGTCGACGATCGCGGCCAGACCGGCTACGTCCTCACCCTCCAGACCCGCGAACAGCACATCCGCCGCGAGCGCGCCACCTCCAACATCTGCACCAACCAGGCGCTACTGGCGCTCTTTGCCACCGTCTATCTCTCGGCGCTCGGCAAGTCCGGGTTCCGCGAGTTGGGCGAGCAGTGCCTGCGCCGCGCCCATTATGCGCAAGAGCGCATCTGCGCCATCCCCGGCTTTGCGCCGCTCTTCAAGCGTCCCTTCTTCGACGAATTCGCTGTCACCGCTCCGCTCCCCGTCGCCGTCCTCAACGCCGCCCTGCGTGACCGCGGCATCATCGGCGGCTACGACCTCAGCGCCGACTACCCCGAATTCACGAACGCCGCGCTCTTCTGCGTCACCGAGGCGCGTTCGCGCGACGACATCGACACCCTGGCGACCGCGCTGGAAGAGATCACAGGTGAAAACGCATGAGCACTGAACAACTGATCTTCGAGAAAGGCGCCCCTGGTCGCCACGCCGATCACATGCCCCTGCTCGACATCCCCGAGAAGCCGCTCGAAAGCCTGATCCCGGCCGAGTACCTGCGCGATGAACCCGCTCCGCTGCCCGAAGTCAGCGAGATCGAAGTGGTCCGCCACTTCACCCACCTCTCGCAGCGCAACTTCAGCGTCGATAGCGGCTTCTACCCCTTGGGCTCCTGCACCATGAAGTACAACCCCAAGGTCAACGAAGACATGGCCGCGCTCGCCGGATTCGCCCGCCTGCACCCCGCCGAGCACGAAAGCATGACGCAGGGCGCGCTGCAACTGCTCTATGAACTTGAGCACTATCTCGCCGAGATCTCCGGCATGCAGCGCGTCACCCTACAGCCCGCCGCTGGTGCCCACGGCGAGATTACCGGCTTGATGATCATCAAAAAGCATCACGAGCAGCACGGCGAGGGTCATCGCAGCATCGTGCTGATTCCCGACGGCGCGCATGGCACCAATCCCGCCAGCGCCACCCTTGCCGGCTACACCACCGTCGAGCTCAAATCCGACGCCCGCGGCGGCGTCGACGTCGCCTACCTGGAATCTGTGCTGGCCGCGCACGAGGGCCAGATCGCCGCGCTGATGATGACCAACCCTAACACCCTCGGCGTCTTCGATGAGAACATCGTCGAGATCGCCCGCCGTGTCCACGACGCCGGCGGCCAACTCTACTATGACGGCGCCAACGCCAACGCCATCCTCGGCATCGTCCGCCCCGGCGACATGGGCTTCGACGTCGTCCACTTCAATCTGCACAAAACGTGCAGCACGCCCCACGGTGGCGGCGGGCCTGGCGCCGGACCCGTCGGTGTCGCCGAGCATCTCGTCCCCTACCTCCCCGGACCACTGCCCAGCAAAGGCAAAGGCGGCTATCACTGGCAAGACGCCGGGCCGCTTTCCATCGGTCGGGTCCGCGCCAACTGCGGCAACTTCCTCGTCCTCGTCCGCGCCTACACCTACATCCGCAGCAACGGTCCAGACGGCCTGCGCCACGTCAGCGAAAGCGCCGTCCTCAACGCCAACTACCTCATGCGCGCCCTCCAGGGGGACTACGATCTGCCCTTCGACCGCACCTGCATGCACGAGTTCGTCTTTTCGGCAAATCGGCAGAAACGGCAAGACGTCCACGCGCTCGACATCGCCAAGCGCCTTCTCGACTTCGGCATCCATCCCCCGACGATCTACTTCCCGCTGATCGTCTCCGAGGCGATGATGATCGAACCGACCGAAACCGAAACGAAGGAGACGCTCGACGGCTTCATCGACGTCATGAAGCAGATCGCCCGCGAGGCGCGCGAGCAGCCCGAGTTGTTGCTAGAGGCCCCGCACGATACCGTTGTCGGTCGCCTCGACCAGACGCTCGCCGCGCGCAAGCCCGATCTCCGCTGGCAGCGCGATCGTGTCGCCGTGACACCCTGATCGTCGTCCAGTCCATAGTCCGCGCCAACGTACGCCAGCGTGGCCGCGCCTACACACACCCTGCGAACGGGCGTCCTCCATCGGACGCCCGCGCTGGGCGCAATACCCACACGCCTCCACGCCTGTACATGCGTCGTCGCCATGTGGTACGGTCTACGATGTATATGTATTGGATTCTGGCATTGTAAGTGTCAGCAGCCTGTCTGCGCTCTCTGAATTGGCCGCGACGCGTCTCAATTCTGCTTCGCGGTCCCGCAGCGTCTAGTCAGCCGCCGGATCTCTTTCACGCCAGCGCGCTTGTAGAATGTCCCTATAATACTGCTTGTGGGCCGCGCCCGAAGCGAGGAGTGCCTCTGTGACCGACGAAATTGCTCTGTTTATCGACTTCGAGAACATTCGCTACAGCCTTATCAACGTCCAGCGCCGCGAACCCGATCCCCAAGAGTTGATCGCCCTCGCCCGCCGCTTCGGCACCGTCATGGTCGCCCGCGCCTACGCCGACTGGACGCGCCAGCCCGAGTTCTTCAAGGGCAGCCTCACCGCCGCGATGATCGACCGCGTGGACTGTCCCGCCAAGGTGCGCGAGCGTTTCCGCCAGCCGCCGCAATTCCAACATCAAGGCCCCTACGTCCCCGGTGCGCCGCCATCGAGCGACGACCTGCGCGACGACGAGGGCTATGGCGAAAACGACGACAGCGGCGCAACTGACGCCGCCTCCGTCGACGAGTTGGACACAAATGGGCGCGACGACGCCGCTGACGACGCAGCCATCGAAGGCGAGACCGACGAGAACGCCGGCGAGAACAACTCCTATGGCGACCAGCGGCCGCGCGGCGAGCCATCCACGAATGGCAACTACGGCGGGTATACCAACCACACCAACGGCTACAACGGCTATGCCAACGGCGCCGGCAATGGCTACGGTGGGTATAGCAACGGCGGCTATCCCGCTCCCTCGCCCGTCATCACCCAGAGCACCGTCGACCTCAACATGCTGATGGACATCATCGAAACCGTCTTCGACCGTCCCAACATCAGCACATTCATCCTCATGACCGGCGACCGCGACTTCACGCGCATCTGCGCGCGGCTCAAGCTCCGCCTCAACAAACGCGTGATCGTCATCGGCGTGCCTGGCACCGTCAGCCGCGATCTGATCAGCGCCGCCGAGCAGTTCATCCCCTTGGGGGTAGGCGCTCCGCCTCTGCTCCAAGGCGGCTATCACCCGGCGCAGCAGTCGCCATACGCGCCGCAGCAGCAAGGCCCGGTCGAGCCCGAGGAGCCAGGCTTCATCCAGTTCCTCGACTACATTGACCGCCACTGGTCCTGGCGCACCGTCGGCGGCGTCGCCAACTTCATCGGCGACCCCTACAACCCCAAGAACCGCTTCCGTGGCCGTCTGACCCGCGACTCGGCGCGCGAGCTCCTGCGCATCTGTATCGACGATGGCATCTTGGTCGTCGGCACCGACGTCTCCGGCAGCGAGAATCTGCGCCTCAACCGCAGCCATCCCGCCGTCGAGGCCGTCCTCAACGAGTCCGCGATGAACTAACAAGCGGAGGCTTCACTCGCCCCGCTCTCGTAATGCGACCGACCCGCGGATACGCCAAGCGCATACCCTGTTGTATGGGCGCGATGTGCCGCGACCGTCCGCTCCAATTCGCCTGTTGAGACGCTCCTCCATGACCACTCTACCGACGACTAAACCGCTTCGCATCCTCGCCGTTGACGTCGGCACCGGCACGCAGGACGTGCTGCTCTTTGAGAGCGACCGGACCATCGAGAACTGCCTGCAACTGGTGATGCCGTCGCCGACGGTCATCGTCGCCGCTCGCATCGCCCGCGCCACTGCCAGCGGTCGCCCGCTCCTCCTGACGGGGCGCACCATGGGCGGTGGACCCAGCGCGTGGGCGGCTCGCGATCATGCGCTGGCAGGCTTCCCCTGCTACGCCACCGTCGATGCCGCGCGCACCCTCGACGATGACCTCGATGCCGTCGCCGGCCTTGGCATTCACATCGTAGAGGATGCCGAGGCACGCGCCCTCCTGGACGCCGCGGATGCCGCTCTGGTCCATGTCGTGCTCCGCGACGTCGACGTCGCCGCGCTACGCGCCGCGCTCACCGCCTTTGATGTCGATCCCGAGGTCGATCTCGTCGCTGTCGCCGCCTTCGACCACGGCGCCGCGCCCAGGGGCTACAGCGATCGCCGCTTTCGCTTCGAGTATATCGAGCACGTGGTCCGTGCCGATCCGCGCCCGCTGGCCTTCGCCCATCGCGCCGCCGATCTGCCGCACGACCTCACCCGACTCCACGCCGTCGCCGCGGACGCCGCCGCCTACCTGACGGCCAGCGCCCATCCGCCCGCCGATCCCGATGCGTGTGTCTTCGTCATGGATACCGGCGCCGCCGCCGTCGCGGGCGCACTGGAGGACCCAACCGTCCGTGGCAACGAGCACTGTCTCGTCGCCAACATCGGCAACTTCCATGCGCTGGCCTTCTCGCTGCGCGCGGGCCGCATCCTCGGCCTCTTCGAACACCATACGGGCGAGTTGAACCGCGAGAAGCTCGAAGGCTATCTCCGCGACCTTGCCACCGGCACCCTGGAGAACGACACCATCTTTGCCGACAGCGGCCACGGTGCGCTCATGCTGGCGCCAGCAGCGACGTCCCCTCGCGCCGCGCCGGCTGCCATGCCCTTCCTCGCCGTCACCGGCCCACGTCGCGAGTTGCTCCGTGGTTCCGTGCTCAACCCGTATGAGGCAGTGCCACACGGCGATATGATGCTCGCCGGCTGCTATGGGCTACTGCGCGGCGTAAGCGCACTCGCACCGGAGCACGCGGCAGCGATCGAGCAGGTTCTCGGCCCCGCGCACTGACTCGCGAGCGACACTACAAAGAGCACGCAGCCCCGAAGAGCGGCGTGCTCATGAACGTTCAACCAGCGTATGTGGCTAGTCCGCCGTCATGCGCTGGCGGCTGGATGCGCCACCCTTGCGACCGGCCTCGCGTGCCTCCTCGCTGCTCCACTCGTGCGCCGTGCCCTGCACGTGAGCCGCGCGGCCACCCTTGCTAGCGATTTCTTTCTGCTTGTTCGGATCCATCGAGGCGAAGCCCCGGCCATTTCCTTTACGCTCGATCGCCATAACCGCCAGTCCTCCTTCAAACTCCGGGGAAGCCCCTTCGGCTCCCCGTCAGCCACGCGGAAAGCGACATACGACGCCGCCGCGTGGCCCACTGCCGACATATCCCCTCGCTGGTCCGCGCCAAGCCCGGACCCCTCCGGCCACCGCGGAAGCTCGACGCACGCTCCGCGCGTGGTCGCTACCTTCAAGAGTCATGCCAGAGCGAGTAACCCAAATTCGTCCACTACAAGAGCCGTCCTACAAGGTTCAATAGTGTAGAGCTTTCGCGACGAGCCGAATCGTAGCAAAAACCGCGCCAAGCTGCCACACAAAGCACACGCCTTTGATCGGCCACGCTCACCGTATTCACGCATTGAAAGCCCCCGCCGCGAAGACTATACTTCCAGCCAGTGACGCCCCGCGACGGCCCGCATCGGCCCCCAACCGGCGCAGCATCGTCCCAATGGAGGTGACGTGATGACCACTCCCGAACGCCCGTTCCTCACTCCATCACTCGCCAGCCCCGCGCTCGATCTGCCGTTCGAGTATAATGCCGCGTCTGCCTTCGTCGATGGACCTCTCGCGCGCGGCTGGGGTGATCGTACGGCCATTCGCGGAGCCGATCAGTCGTGGAGCTATCACCAACTTGCCGAGGGCGTCAACCGCGCGGGCAACGTCCTCCGCACCCTCGGCGTCGAAATGGAGCAGCGCGTAGCCGTCCTGCTCTATGATTCACCGCAATTCGCCGCCGCCTTCTTCGGCGCGATGAAGATCGGCGCCGTGCCAGTGCCACTCAACACCCAGCTACGCCCGCAGGATTATCAGTACATGCTGCACGATAGCCGGGCGCACGTCCTCATCGTCGAGGCCGATCTCTGGCCGCAGATTGCTCCGTTGCGCCGCGAGCTGCCCTTTTTGCGGCAGGTCGCGCTGGTCTCACGCGATTCCTCCGTCGTCACGAATACGCCGTTCACGCTCGACTTCGACGCCCTCTGCTCTGCCGCGCGGCCCGAATTGACTGCCGCACCTACGACGCGCGATGACGTCGCTTTCTGGCTCTATAGCTCCGGCAGCACGGGCTTCCCCAAGGGCTGCGTCCACCTGCACCACGACCTGCACGTCTGCAGTGAGCTCTACGCCAAGCCAGTGCTTGGCATCGCCGCCGACGACGTAGCCTTCTCCGCCGCCAAGCTCTACTTCGCGTATGGCCTCGGCAACGGCCTCTACTTCCCACTCGCCGTCGGCGCCAGCGCGATCCACTTCCCAGGCCGCGTCACGCCAGAGGCCACGTATCGTGTGATTGCCGAGCAGCGCCCAACTATCTTCTTCGGCTCGCCGACGCTCTACGCCGCCATGCTCGCCTTCCCCGACGCCGAGAAGTACGACACTTCCTCGCTGCGCCTCTGCGTCTCCGCTGGAGAATCGCTCCCCGCATCACTCTTCACCCGCTGGAAAGACCGCTTCGGCGTCGAGATTTTGGACGGCATTGGCAGCACCGAAGTGCTCCACATCTTCATCTCGAATCAACCCGGCGCGTGTGTGCCCGGCAGCACGGGACGCCTGGTTCCCGGCTACTCGGCGCAGGTCTTGGACGAAACCGGGCAGTCCGTTCCCCAGGGCGAGATCGGCAACCTCTGGATCGCCGGAGACAGCACCTGCTCGCAGTATTGGAACAAGCACGAGCGCACCAAGGCGACGATTTCTGGCTCGTGGATACTCACCGGCGACAAGTATTACCAGGATGGCGATGGCAACTTCTGGTACTGTGGCCGCTCAGACGACATGCTCAAAGTCAGCGGTCAATGGGTCTCGCCCGCCGAGGTTGAGGCGGCACTGATCTCACACCCCGCCGTGCTTGAAGCCGCCGTCGTCGGCCACGAAGACGCCGAACGACTCGTCAAGCCGTACGCCTTCGTCGTCCTCAAAGACGGCGAGCAGCCTTCAGACACCCTCGCCGAGACGCTCAAGCAGCACGTCAAGACCACACTCCAGCCTCACAAGTACCCTCGCTGGGTCGTGTTCGTTCCCGAGCTGCCGAAGACCGCCACGGGAAAAATCCAGCGCTACCGCCTCCGCGAGCAACTGGTTGGCGCCTAGGCTCTTTGCATGGTGTTCGTGACGCGCTTACCATCTTCGCGCGGCATGCTACAATGCCAGCATTTGCTGGCGGCACGATGCCGCTTCGATTCGCCCCGTGAGGAGAGCGGTGATGACGCTTGAGCGGCTGGCGCATGACGCCCGCGCCGTCGAAGACGCCTGGGCCGCCGCATGGGCCTCGCTCGCCGGCTCAGCCGACGAGCCGCGCACGGTGGTAGACGATCTCCCCGACTATCTGCGCGTCTACACGCCGGGAGCGCCCGACATGCTGCTGAACCTCGTTATGCGCTACAACGCGGCTGGCCCCGTCAGCGCGGAAGCGGTGGAGCAGGTGATTGCGCCGTACCGACGCAACGCGCTTCCCTTCCAGTGGTGGCTGACGCGTGACGCCGAGCCGCACGGGCTGCGCGAGCGCCTCCGCGCCCTCGGCATGCGCACCTGGGGCGGCTCAACCTCGATGGCGCTGGATCTCGACGGCTGGAGCCCCACATACCCTACGGCGCCTGCGGACGTTGAAATACTTCGGGCAGCAACCGCCGAGGAGGCTCATGACGTGTTGCGTGTAGCCTGCGACGTCTTTCTGCTGCCGTGGCACGCCACGCGCCGCTGGACGGTGAGCAACCCGCGCTTCACCTCGTACCTTGCGCGCGTCAACGGGCGCGGTGTCGCCACGCTGACGACGACCTATGCGGAGGGAGTCGCGCTGGTCTTCAACGTCGCCACGCTGCCACAGTCACGCCGCAGGGGTATCGCCGGGAATCTGGTGATCGCCGCGCTCCGCGATGCCGCCGCCGAGGGCTGCCAACAGGCGGCGCTCACCGCCACGCACGAGGCCCGTAGGCTCTACGAAGAGTTGGGATTCCGGACATGTGGCTTTCTCGAACAGTGGGCGCCGGGCTACGGACTCGAACAGGCCCTGCGACAGGGCCAGCGCGGCGTGGAGACGCGTTAGCGGAGCATCCGCGTGGCGGGAGGCGAGGGCGAAGGAACATGGAAGGTAAACTGCTGACGCTCTCCGAAGCTATCACGCGCTACGTGCCTGACGGCAGCAGCGTGGCGCTCGGTCTGGCGTTAGAGCCGCTAATCCCCTTCGCTGCGGGCCATGAGATGATCCGCCAGGGCAGGCGCGATCTCACGCTGATCGGCCCAATCTCCGACATCCTCTTCGACCAGTTGATCGGGGCAGGCTGCGTCTCGCGGGTGATCGCCGCGTGGGTTGGCAACGTCAGCGAAGGGCTAGGCTATAACTATCGCCGCGCCACCGAGCAAGGCCAGCCGCATCCAATGGTGGTTGAGGATTACAGCAACTACAGCGTCGGCCTCGCGCTGCTCGCCGGGGCGGTTGGCGTGCCGTACATCCCCATGCGCTCGCTGCTCGGCAGCGACATCGCCCGCGACCATCCGCGCCTCCGCGCTGAGCCGTCGCCACTCGACGGGACGCCGACGCTGCTCGTTCCCGCGCTCCAACCGGATGTCGCTATCGTCCACGTCCAGCGCGCGGACGCCGAGGGGCGCGCCCACGTCTGGGGCGGGCTGGGGATCTGCGAAGAAGCGGCGCTGGCGGCGAAGGGCGTGATCTACACCGCCGAGGAGATCGTGCCCGCGGAGGTGATCCTCAGCGACCCGAATCGCGTGCTCGCCCCGGCGTTCAAGACCCTGGCTGTGGTTCATGCACCCGGCGGCGCGCATCCCTCCCCGGTACAGGGCTACTATAACCGCGATCACGCCGCTTTCGCCGAGTACCACGAGCGCTCGCGGACGGTCGAAGGGTTCGCCGAGTGGCTCCGTGAGACAGTCCTCGACGTACCCGACCGCGCCGCCTATCTCGACCGCCTCAGCGCCGAACGCTGGCAATCCCTCGCCGTCCGCGAGCACCGCCTCGCCGCGCCGGTAGACTACGGCTACTGAATTGCTGGTGCGCGTTCTCGTTGCTCCCACACACATGCTCAGCGTGCACTGGTTAGAAATCTCTACCCTGGGGGTGGCCGCTATGCCAACCGACTACACGCCGCAAGAGTTGATGGTGGTCTGCGCCGCGCGCCAAATTCGCGACGGCGAGGTGGTCTTCGTCGGCATGCGACTGCCGCTGCTGGCCTTCGCCCTTGCCAAGCGCACCCACGCGCCGGACGCCGTCGGCCTCTTCGAGAACGGCCTCGTACGCGATACCCCCTCGCCCGAGCTGCTGCTGACGATGGGCGACCCGCCGAACATCCTCGGCGCCGAGTGGGCGACACGTACCGTCGCGCTGATGGGCTTACTGGCGCAGGGCTGCGCGCAACTCGGTTTCGTCGGAGGCGCGGAGGTCGATCGCTTTGGCAACCTCAATACCTCCTACATCGGGCCACGCGAGCATCCCTTGGTGAAGCTGCCCGGCAGCGGGGGCGGCGCGGACATCGCCTCGCTCGCGCAGCGGCTGGCGATCATCATGGCGCACGACAAGAAGCGCTTCCCCGAGCACGTCTCGTACGTCACCAGCCCCGGCTACGGCGACGGCCAAGACTGGCGGGCGCGCGTGGGCCTGCCGCGCGGCGGTCCATCGGCGGTGATCACGACGCTTGCGGTCCTTGGCTTCAGCGCCGAGACGCACGAAATGGAACTGCGCTCGTGGCACCCAGGCAGCAGCATCGAGGACGTCCGCGCGCAGACGGGATGGGACTTACGTGTCGCATCCGACGCCCAGGAGACACCTGCGCCAACCGCCGAGGAGTTGCGGATCATCCGCGACTGCGATCCCCAGGGCTTCTGGACGCGCTGAAGGGAACGGGGCATTCTCGCGCTTCCGGCAGGGCGAGCGGGAAGCCGTAGCTCGCCATCGCATTCGCGGTTGCACCCTCCGCGAACACCACCGACACCGCATCCAGGAACGACGCCAGCCCACGACGCACGCCCAACTCACGCGCGTAGGTCGCGATGCCGCTCTTCGAGCGGTTGGGGAACATCCGGCATAGCGCATCCCACATGGCGTCACTCACTGGCACGCCGAAGGAGAATTCGATGGTGTCGGCGCCGGCGCTCTCTACCTCGGGCCGCCACTCCACCCACGGTGTCCCGTGTCGCTGTACGGACATCAATGCTCGCTCAATATCCTGCGCATCCGTCGTATCCATCGCGGTCACCTCGCCTCTTCGGCCTTTGTCGTCTTGCTTCGTCCGCCTGTCGTCGTACGTAGGACGGGCAGTGTTACCCAGAGCGGCCCCGGCCGGCGTCGTGTCGGCAGGCCTCGCTCGCTCAACGATCCCGCGGGCAGTAAATCCTCTGCCTGTCTATCCGTCTCACCTGCATCCCACCGGCGACGAGATGACCGGCGGGGTAGCAGGAAGGAGATCCCACCATGCTCGCGCTCGCTCACACCGCGCGTTCGCACCGCCGGCTCGTCGTCGTGCTGGCCCTCACTCTGGCGCTGCTCGTACTGTTCGCCGTGCTGTCGGCGTTGTCTCTCGCTTCCTCACGGGCGCAGGGGCCGATGATCGACCCCAATGGTGCCCCCGTGCTGCTCGCCCAGGGTCCGGCGATCGACCCCAACGGCTAAGGGCTCGGGTCGCGAGCGCCCGCGCTGCTCCAGCAGCATGACGTCGAGCGTCCGCGCGTAGGTCGATCGTCATCTGCTCGTTGTAGCGCGTCCGTCTGCCGCTCGCCTTGCGGTAGGCGAGGTAGCCCTGGTCGCGCCTGATGCGGCTGACGAGCTGAGCGATCACCTGCTCGCGCGCCAGGCCCGCCAGTATCGCCTCGCCCGCCGAATCGAGGTGACTCGTCGCGCCCCGCACATCGGGGTCGCGGCTTGCTGCATCTCGCATCGCTGCATTGGTCCTCTCTTCGTCGCAGCGTGCCTGCCATAGGGCAGATGGCCGCATTCCTGCCTCCCTCGGCGCCCCTCTCGCGCATCACGCGTGTCTGCCTACCGTCCACTGCTGCCCCGCCTGGCTCTTGGTGACCCTAGCACCGGGCGCTTCCCATAACTGCCATGCCCCACCGCTACGCGGGGTGCCTGGACTCGGCGCGCCCATCACCCAGGTGCTTCCATGTGTACGCAATTCATGGCGCACCCTATCTGATTGCCTGGCACGAATCCTGCGGTTTTTGTCGCGCCCGCCAAATGTAAAGAATGTGCAAAGTGGACGCGGCGCTCGCCGTTGGTCTTCTGCGCACGCCACGGAAAGGAGGTGCGACGGCCCCGGTATGACTCGAGCCTGATTGACGTTTCAGCGGCGTCTGCGCATTGCCGAATTTTCCACCTGAGCCCGCGCCAAGCACCAGACACAATAATCCCCGACAGGAAGTTGGAGTTGGAGGAAGAGATCGCGATGCTGAAGTCACCACTGTCGCTTTCCCCGCGCGCCGCACTCCGTGGCGCCCTGCCAGCCTTGGCCGCCCTCGCGCTGCTACTCAGCGGCGCACTCGTCGCCCCCGCCGCTCAGGCGCACGGCCGCGACTGACCGCTACCATGCACGAGGTGCGCATCACGGCGCACGACAACGGCTCGAACAAGTTCTGGTTCACCATGCCGAGTTCTGTCCCGACTGGCCTGGTCGAGTTCCGCTTCTCGAATCGGGGCAGCACCGACCACATGGCCCAGTTCTTCAAGTTGAAGGACGGTGTGAGCCAGGCCGAGCTCGTTCAGCGCCTGACGCCACTCTTCACCACGCAGGATCCGACCAAGGTCGCCGCTGCCATGCGATCGCTGCTGCAGATCGCGTCGGCGGCGGGCGGGGCTGACAGCATCACGCCAGGCAGTCAGCAGGACGTCATCGAGCGACTCGGCGCCGGCCACTACGTGGTGGTCTGCTTCGACACTACTGCCAACGGGACGCCGCATTTCCTGCTGGGCATGGTCAAGAGCTTCTGGGCCAGCAACCGCGCCTGGGCGCCGGTCGACCGCGACGACCCGCTCTCCCACGGCTCTCCGCGCAGCAACGGCACGATCCTGGAATACGATCACTCGATCGTCGTGCCGCATGAGATCACCGAGCGCGAGCCGCTTCTGCTGAAGGTCTCGGTGCGCGATCAGACGCATGAGTTCCAGTTGCTGCGCGTGCCCAACGGCACCACGCGCGCCCAGTTGCTGCAATGCTTCACCGGCCCGCAGAGCGCCTGCACTCTGCAAGGCGAGCCAATTGACGCAGGCGGCGCCGGCGCTCTCGCGCCGGGCCAGTCGCACTGGGTGGAGCTGCACCTCAAGGCGGGTACGTATGCGGCGGTCTGCTTCGTGCCCGACGTCGTGACGGGCATGCCGCACGCCCTCATGGGCATGGTGACGGTCTTCACCGTCCACAAGTAGCCTGGTCCGTCCACAGGTAGACTCGTTCGAAGTAGCGTTGCAGCATCGGCGCGGGAAGGCAGAACGGGATCGGACCACGGCGGGCCCGATCACCTCGGCGTATGCGTGACGTGCGCCCGGCGCGCGGTTCTCCTCATGGGAGTCCCGCGCGCCTTCGCGTTGCACTGTCGACGTACGGAGATGGCAGGTCGCATGGATTCGGCGTTCATCGCTACGCATGTTGAGCATCATCCCGCTCTGGGATCCGGGACGAGCCCGAGGGCGGCGAACCATCGCGAGCCATCCGGTCGATTGGCGCCTCCTGCTGGGTGGCGAGGATGACTTCTTTCCCGCTCTTGGGCCGCTCGCCGAGGATGCCCGCCAGGAACAGCACCACACTCCTACTGGACGCGCTAGCCAGAGGCGAGCAGCGTGAACAATGTCGAGAGCACCTCATCCACGGCGAGACCGGCGATTTCGGGGGTAGGTGACCGCAGGATAGTGACGCGAGGGCCGAGCGGCGACCAGCACGCAGGATCGCTGGGACCGAAGAGCGCGACGACCGGCACGCCCGCCAGCGCGGCCAGATGCGTCGGCCCGGAGTCGTTGCCGAGGTAGGCAGCACAGCGCGGCAGCAGTGAGGCCAGCGCGCCGAGCGTGAGCCTACCCACGACAGCCACTGGATTGCCGGTGAGGGCCGCCAATACGGCGCTCGTCACCTCGTCTTCCTGCGGTCCGGCGAGCAGTAGCGGGAAGTAGCCAGCGCTTCGCAATTCGGCGGCGGCGACGGCGAATGACCGCGGCGGCCAGCGCTTAGCGGCACCGCCGCTCCCCGCGTGGAGCGCCACCACTCGTGCCCCGTCCGGAATGTTGAGAGAGCGCCAGGTCGACGCCGCGGCGGCGTTCTCGGCCTCTGGAACGCACAGTGGCGGGAGCAGGCTCGCCAACTCACGGAGCGTGGCGGGCGCGACAACGCCGAGGGGGACCAGGGTGCGCGCGAGATGCAGTGCCACGTGGAGACCGGAACCCTCGGCGGGACGGCTCGCGGCGATGACGACTCGCGCAGCGCCGAGATGCGCAAGCGCGTGATGCACGTCGGCGCCGTGATCACCGAGCCAGGCGACGACGATGCTGCCATTGACCTGCTCGAAGGCCGCGCCGCGTTGCGGCGGCTCCTCGGCGAAGAGCACGGACCACGCGGGATCGTCGTAGGCAGAGGTGGCGTCGGCAAGCAGGGATGCGCGGGCGAGAGGCAGCACGTCGCGGCGGGCGATGAGGGTGACGTGCGCGCCGGGGCGTGCGCGCCGCAGCAACGCCAGCGCCGGGAAGGTTAGCAGCGCGTCGCCCAGCGCACCCGGACGGATCAGGAGGATGCGTTCTGCGGAGGGGTAGCGTTCAGCATCGATGGGGCGGCCCGTGGGAACCGACGACGATGGATTGGCCCAGTCCAAAACGATTAGACTCCATAGACGCGCCGAAGTACGCGGCCACGGCGGTGAATGCCTGCTCTCATCTTGTGGTGGAGAGGATGGAAACGACGGCGATGGCGATAGGCACGGCAAGGATCAGCAGGAAGACGAGGACCGCGCGGGGATTGCCGAAGTTGACCGTCCAGCCGACACCGAAGCGCCGCTCGACGAAGATCGCGGGATCGTCGCGATTGACGTAGAGCACGCCGAGGATCCAGTGCCGGTCGGAGAGACGATCGGTCGCCGTTTCGGCGGGAGGTCCAAGCCGCGCGCCGCCCTGACCTGTGCGGAGCGCGAGCACCACTGTGCCGATGAGGATCACCACGACCAGGCCGATGGGGGCGGCGATGATCCAGGTTGACGGTCCTTTAGCGGTCGCGGCGGACTCGGCGATGACCACGGCGATAAAGCCGAAAAGCAGCAGCAGCAATGTTTTCAAGACGTAGAGCGCACGGAGCCAGACGCGGCGGAAGGTCACCTCGGAGCGGCCGGGGACGGCTCTCGAACCAACGACGAGCACGCTGAGCCCGGTGATCAGCACCTCGATGCCAAGCTGCGTCCAAACCATGACGAAGTAGGAGGCAATACTCTTCGTGGCATAGCCATTTGGATTGCCGTTGAAATCGAAGTGGATAGGGATAATGCTTGGCGCGGCGGCGTAGCGCGAGGTGAGGTAGGCGGCCGTGGCCCCGATGATAGCGATCGGCAGCAACTCCCAGATCCAAGGGATGTAATCGCTGTAATGCCGTTGGCGCAACTCGGCGGCGGGTGCGGTGTCCGGCGTCGTGGCGGAGGGTGCTACGCGCAGGGCGCGACTGGCGCCATAGGCGAAGTAATAGGGGATGGATTGGAGGCCGAGAGCGACGAAGATCGAGAGCACGAGCCACGGCGAACTGATCCATTCGTCCGGGGCGAGCAGATAGAGCGCGACGAACAGCCCGAGCGAGACGATGCTGAGCAGGACGACGCCGATCCGGTAGCCGCCGAGGATGCGCCGGCCCTCCGCGGAGTCGCGCGCGTTGGGAGCGACGGTGACGCCGAAGAGCAGGTCGCGGCGCGTGAGGTTGGGCATGAGCAGCGCATAGCAACCAGTGAAGAGCACAATCAGCCCGAAGATACCGAGGAGGTACGCACGCAGATTCATATGTTCGCTCCGATGCACTACGGCGAAAATGCCACAGCCTGGTCCGGCGAGATACGCGCTGCGCTCAAGGCGGAGGAGTCTCGGCGAAGACCTCCGCTGCCAGCGCGCGGAGTTGCGCGAGGCTCATGCCGGCGAGCAGCGCTTCGGTACGTGTGCGTTGCAGAGCCAGGCGCAGCCGCGACACGTCGCTTGCCTGAGGGTCTACGCGGCGCGACAGGTGGGGATGGATCACGGCGCGCGAGCCGTGGCGCAGCAGCACGATACCCTCGACTTCGAGGGCGCGGTAGGCGGCGATCACGGTATTGACGTTGATGCTGAGGTCGCTGGCGAGCTGGCGCACAGATGGCAGCGGCGCACCAGGGGCGAGGGTACCCGCGGCGACGTGAGCCTTGACTTGCTCGACGATCTGTAGATATTTGGGCTGGGGACTGGCCTCGTCGAGCCTGATGCGCGGAGCCTCGGGCTCATGGTGGCGCATGCTCATCTGACACTGCTCATTTCTGCCTCGTTGTTAACTGTTATAGTTGAACTAGTACAGCGTGTCAAGGCAATGGAGGCCGTACAATACATGGCACGAGAGCACGCATGTGGGAGGGAGAGCCATGAACAAGCGAGAGCGAGTTGAGGCGGCGCTGCGCGGCGAGGCGGTGGACCGCGCGCCGATCAGCTTCTGGGGGCACGACTACCTCCATGAGTGGAGCGCGGAGGGGCTGGCGGAGGCGATGCTCGCCAACTATCGGACCTACGACTGGGATTACATGAAGGTGAATCCACGGGCGAGCTACCACGTGGAGGATTGGGGCGCGACGCTGCGGCACACCACGGATCCCAACCATGGTCACACCTTTACGGCGTGGCCAGTCCACGATGCCTCGGACTGGCGGGGGCTGCGTCCGCTAGAGCCGGACCGGGGCGCGCTGGGCGAGCAGCTCGCGGCGCTACGCCTGATCGGCGACGGGCTGCACGGCGAGGCACACTTCATCCAGACGATCTTTTCGCCGCTCTCGGTGGCGAAGTACCTCGTCGGCAATCGGGCGGAGCCAGTAAAGCAATCCATCGCCGAGGAACCTGAGGCGTTGAAAGCAGCGCTGGAGACGATCGTGCAGACGTTCGCGACCTATGCGACGGCGTGCCTGGAGGCGGGGGCGAGCGGTATCTTCTTCGCGACCACGGGCTGGGCTGCCTCCGGCGTATTGACGGAGGATGAGTACCGCGCTTATGGCATCGAGTACGACCTCCGCGTGCTAGAGGCAGTGGCGGGCAAAGCTGCTTTCAATGTGTTGCACAACTGTGGAGACGGCATCTACTTCGACCTGTTGGCGGAGTATCCGGTGGAGGCGATCAGCTGGGCGGCGACGCTGCCGGGGAATCCGACGCTGGGAGGCGGCAAGTCACGCACGTCGAAGGCGGTGATGGGTGGCGTGAGCGAGAAGACGACGCTCCTGACTGGTTCACCGGAGGAGGTGGCGGCGGAGGTGCGCGCGGCGATCGCGGAGACGGGTGGGCAGCGCGTGTTATTAGCTCCGGGTTGCTCGATACCTCCAGCGACGCCTGCGGCGAATCTGCGCGCGGCAGCGGAGGCCGATCGGACCAGCAATCCGACGTGACGCGGATCTTCGCAGCGAGAGGAAACCTGCCGTTTCTGCCGAAATTGGCGTTTTGTGCGTGTGTGTTTTTGCCGATCTTGCCGTTTTTGCCGGATTCCGCATTTCGCGTTGGGGACGATGGCGACGTTGGCGACGAGAGGCCGGTGAGTGAAGCCGCACCAAGCCATCTATCCAGAAAGGTGTTGGGCGTCACTCAGATTCCGCTGGACGATGAGGCGAGGCAAGGAGAGCGGCCGACTGTATGAGGCCGAGAGAGGTGGCCGCTTTCTTCTCCCAACATGTCAGCAAGCGCAGAACGTGGTTGAACCAGGCATGTCTGCGCTCTACAAACAGGTTTCTGGGCGGGTAGCGGGTGTGTCGCCTGCTGGTGGCAAGGGGTGAGTACTCAGCGCTGAATAATACCACAATCCCCTGCTTGCTGGATGACGTGTTAGCGCAGCAAACCGCCCGCCCGGGCTAACTGCCGGATGCCGCCGAGATGTCTGCCTGTGAGCGCCCACCGCCGCGGCTTTCCTGCAACTCCTTGACCACTTCGTCCATACCGACGCCGAACGAGCCTTTGATCAGCACAACGTCGCCAGGTTGGATCGCTTGGCGCACCAGGGCGGCAGCCTCGCGGCGCGCGTTGCCGAGCGCGGCGGCGTCTTTGAGGCTCGCCTTGAAGAGATGGACGCGGTGTGGCTTCATGCCTGCCTTGAGCGCCGCATCGGCGGTGGCTTGCACATCACTGCCGACCAAGACGAGTTCGTCCGTCGCTCCGGCCGCCGCCCGCCCGACTGCCGCGTGTTCCTCACGGGCATAACTGCCGAGCTCAAGCATATCACCGAAGACGAACCAGCGACGCGCGCCAGCGGGCGCCTTCGCACCTTTGAGCAGCGCGAGCGCAGCTTCGGCGGATTGGCGGTTGGCGTTGTAGGTGTCATCGATCAGCGTGGCGCCGTTGACGCCGGGCTTGACCTCGAGGCGGCGCTTGACGGGGCGAATCTCGCTGAGACCCGCCGCCGCGAGTTGCAGGGTCATGCCACAGGTGAGGGCAACGGCGGTGGCCGCCAGCGCAGTGGTGACGGCGTGCTCGCCGGGAATGCTGAGGACGACATTCTCGTGGTGTTCGCCGTACTCCAGAGTGAAGCGCAAGCCGATGAGTGGATCGCCCATGACGTGGCGCGCACGTACCATAGCGTTGGGGCGATGGCCGAAGGTAACGACGCGGGCGGGCGAGCGCTTGATCATCTTGCGTACCAGGCGGTCGTCGTCATTGAGGATGGCGACGCCGTCGGAGGGGAGCGCGGCGACCGCCTCACTTTCAGCCTTTGCCACGTTCGCCAGGCTGCCGAAGAACTCCAGATGCTCGGGGCCGACGACGGTGACGACGGCGATGCTAGGCGGCGCGATGCGGCAGAGTCCAGCGATTTCGCCGACCCATTGTGCGCCCATCTCGATCACGGCGAATGTGTGCTCGGGATTGAGCCGCAACAGCGTCAGCGGCACGCCAGTCTCGGTGTTGAGATTGCCCTCGGTCTTGAGGGTTGGCCCGAGATGACGCAGCAACGAGGCGGTGGCCTCCTTGACGCCGGTTTTGCCGTTGCTGCCGGTGATGGCGATGACACGCGTCTGTGGCTGGCGATGGAGGTGTGCGGCGGCGAGACGCTGCAGTACGTCTAGCGGATTGGCGACGACGACCTGCGGCACGCCACGGGCCTGCGCTTCGGCATCGGGGCGCGCGCAGAGGATCGCCGCCGCGCCCGCCTGGATCGCCGCGCCGATGAAGCGGTGGCCGTCAGTATGCTCGCCGGGGAGGGCGACGAAAAGCTCGCCGCGATGTACCTCGCGACTGTCGACCGCGCCGCCGGCGAAACGCATTGGCAAGAGTCCACCACGTGGCTTGGTGCCCGCCGCGGCAATCAATTCATCTCGCGTGAACATGGAATTCCTCTCCCCGCACCCACAGCACCCCTGCCGCGCCGACTCGCCCGACCACAGCAACCAACTCATCGTACTGCATGACATCTTGCAAGTTAAGCGCCGAACTGGTGAGGATGAGTGGCGCTATGCATTCTATCAGGACGTGGAGTCAGGAGGTGGGGCGCCGAGGTTGGGGCTAGCTGCCTTGCGACTGGCGCGTGGCGTACCGTTGCTACCTGAGCGGCCACTGTAGCCTACAACGTATGACGAGCAACGCCGCCTGCCGAGTATGCCGGGGCGTGGGCAGCGTTCGCGCGGGGATCACTGCGGCTCGATGGCGAGGAGGTCGCCCATCTCGCCGGTGAGCACGGGAACGATGGATGTGGCGTCGATAGCGGCGCACCACTCGAGGTCAGCGCCAAGACCAATGGAAGTTATCGCTCTGCCCGCGTCGGATGACGCCAAGGCGGCAGGGAGATCAGCGCCGCGCTCGACATCTCGCCAGACGCTGAGAGCGATCCGCGCGCCTTCGCCGAGACTGGCATCGCGGCGTTCGGCATGGGTGGCGTCGAGCAGCGCGGCGATGAGATAGCCAGCACAGAGGGTGTCATCGAAGGCAGGGAGAGCGCCGCGCCCGGAACAGACGATCACGAGTTGCGGGGCGACGGCGGAGACGTCTGCTTCGGAGGCGTCGTTAGCGGTTGGCGCAGCCGCGATAGGCGAGGTCGTATTGAGGTTGGTGGCGGCAAGATTGGTGGCGGCAAGATTGGTGGCGACGAGGGCGGCGCGGACGACGGCGGCGGCGTTGCGAAAGGAGCCGGCGAAGACTGCGCGCCCAGCGCGGCAGGCGTGGAGGGCACGCGTGCCGTTGGTGGTGGCGAAGATCAGCTCGCGGGCGCGGAGATCCCAGGTGGCAAGCTCAGAAGGGGCGTTGCCGAGGTCAAAGCCGGGCGGTCGCGCGCCGCCGACTTCGCCGGCGAGGAGATGGTGTACGCCGAGTCGGTCACGCGCCGAGCGCGCGTCCTCGATCCCTGGCGCGACGAGGACGCGCCGCGCGCCACGCTCGAAGAACGCGCAGAGTGTGGTGGTGGCGCGGATCACGTCAACCACGATGTAGACGCCGCCGGCAGGCGTTGCTCCGGCCGCCAGCGCCGACGGGGTGAGGGCGACGTCAAGGCTCAGGGGCGGAAGCATGGCGCCACCTTCCTCCGCGTGGGGCTGCGTGTTGTCGAGGGAAAATAGCAAGATTCTAGTGAGGGCTGGCAGTGATCGCCGCGACGTGATAGCATGTGCTTGGTCACACAAGGGCGTAGGGAGAGCTATAGCACATCTGGCGGCGACGCGGCGAGGGCTAGCCAGCCCGGCGAGCAAGACGCGATGGTGAGGAACGAGGCGACCAAGGGGATCTGGCGCAAGAAACTGGCAACATCCGTGCGGGGCTGGACGTGGGGATCGGGCCGAGTCGGGTGATAGTACGGATGTGACGATAGTCTTCGCGCGGAACAGCGCGTGCTCGGCGGCACACCGAGGTGGCAGCATGAGAATTTCGAGTGCATACGGACGTAATGGGCGACAGGACGAGGCGGAGCGACGGGTGCGCACGAGCGTATTCCTGCCGCGGCTGACTGTCGCCGACGGGGAGTGGTTGGGACGGACGCTGCCATCGCTGCAGCGCAGTGCGCGCCCGGAGCCGCAGTCGGTGCGTGTAGAGGATGTGGCGCTGCGCTATCGTTCGGGACGGCTGGGGATCGCGGACGCGCTCGACGCGACCTCGACGTTGCTGGAGCCGTTCGCGGCGGCCGGCGCCACGCTGGAGCATCGTGGTGAGTGGTTCATCGCCGATGACGACGACGAGGATGACGACGAGGATAGCTTCGAGTCGGAGCAACCCGCGCAGCTTTCTAGCGCGCCCGACCAAGATCTGCTGGTGAGCGCACGGGTGATCATCGACGCATCGGGGGGAGACGGCGGGGCAGCCGCACTGTATTGGGCGGTGATGTCGTTGGCCGCCGCAGCGTCGTAGTCACGTGGCGGGTTCGGGGGTGAAGAGCCCGGCATCCAGCAGATGGCCGATGTCGTTGAGGCTGAAGAGCATGCGGCGCTGGCTGTTGATACGAAGGACTGAGATAGCGGTGTTGGCGGTGGGGAAGAAGTAGTCGCGCTGGATGCCGAGCACCGCGGCGAGGTAGGCGTTGATTGCGCCGGCATGGGAGACGGCCGCCACGCGCTTGCCGGGATGCGCGGCGGCGATGCGGTCTAAGGCGGCAAGCAGGCGGGCACGCAGCTCGGCAGAGGGTTCGCTGTCGGGGATGCTGGACCAGGAGCCGGTGGTCACGGCGACGAGGGCGATCTCGCGGAGGCGCGCCTTCAACGCGGCGGCGAGCGCTTCGGCAGTGGGCGACTCGCCCTGGGCAAGCCCGATGGGGCCAAGCGCGACCTCGCGGAGATCTCCCTCGACGCGCACGTCTAGGTTCAGAGGCTCGGCGATGTATGCGGCGGTCTGACGCGCCCGCCCGATCGGGCTGCTATAGACGGCGGCGAGCGGGATGCGCCGCATGCGCTCGCCCAGCGCCTGGGCCTGGCGGCGCCCCACTTCGCTGAGCGCCTGATCGTCGTAGCCACCCTGCGTGACTTCTTCGGCGCCAGGGAGCGCATCGGCGTGGCGAATCAGATAGATTTCGGTGCTGCCGGATTTGAGGCTGAGGAACGGGTCGGCGGGCGTCTCGCTGGTCTGATCCACGAGTTGGCCTCTTTCGTCGCCAAGCACAGAAAAGACGGCTACCACCGAGGCTTGGGGTAGCCGTCGACGATTATGTAGATGCTTAGTTCGCGCGCTCGGAGGTGCGCTTGGGCTGGTTGACCGGGCTATGCGTGCCGGGGCGCAGCTCGGCCCGCACGACATCTTTGATGTGGCTAGTGGTGAGGCCGTAGATTTCGCGGAGCAGCGCCGGGGCGCCATGCTCCACGAAGAGGTCGGGAAGACCGATGATCTTGAGGTTGACGTCGTGCAGGCCATGCGCATGCAGCAGTTCGGCGACGGCGCTGCCGAAGCCAGCGGCTACCATGCCGTCTTCTACAGTGACGAGGCAGCGAGTGGTACGCGCAAGGTGGAGAATCAGGTCCTCGTCAAGCGGCTTCGCCCAGCGAGCGTTCACCGCGGCGACGCGGATGCCCTCCTCGGCACCGAGTTCGCGGGCGGCATCGAGCGCGGGATAGGCCATGTTGCCAAAGCCGAGCACGGCACACTCGGCGGTGGCGATCTCGTCTTGCGGCGTTAGCAGCTCGGCCTTGCCGATCGGCAGCGCGCGCAACTCGGCGTCGAGCGCGATGCCCATGCCGCCGCCACGTGGGTAGCGGAGCGAGACCGGGCCATCCATGTAGAGCGCCGTGTAGAGCATGTGACGCAGTTCGTTCTCGTCCTTCGGGGCCATGACGCGCATGTTGGGGATCATGCGCATAAAGGCGATGTCGAAGACGCCTTGTTGGGTGTGTCCGTCCTCGCCGACGAGCCCGGCGCGATCCATCGGGAAGACGACGTGCAGGTTCTGCACGCAGACATCGTGGATCACCTGGTCGAAGGCGCGCTGCATGAAGGTGGAGTAGATGGCGGCGACGGGGCGCATACCCTCTGTGGCGAGACCGGCGGCGAAGGTGACGGCGTGCTGCTCGGCGATGCCAACATCGAAGAAGCGCTCGGGCAGCGCATTTTGAAACTTGTAGAGCGAGGTACCTTCGGCCATCGCGGCGGTGATGGCGACGATGGAGGGGTCTCGCTGGGCCAACTCGACCAGGGTGTCGCCAAAGACATCTTGATACTTCGGCGGCTCGCCGGGCTTCTTCTTCATCTCGCCGGTAACGGGATCGTAGGCGCCGGGGCCGTGGAACTTGGTGGCGTCGCGCTCGGCAAAGTCGCAGCCACGGCCCTTCTGGGTGATCACCTGGATCAGGATTGGGCCGTGAATCTCTTTGGCGCGGCTGAAGACTTCGACCATTTCCTGGGTGTTGTGGCCGTCGAAGGGGCCGAAGTAGGTGAAGCCAAGCTCTTCGAAGATGACGCCGGTGCGGCTGGGCATGACGAATTCTTTGGCGCTGCGCATGGTGCGGCCGGCGACTTCTTTGGCGAGTGTGCCGCCGGGCATGCGGTTGAGGATCTGCTTACCGGTCTCGCGCAACTGGCGATAGTGCTTGTCGGTTCGCACTTTGCCGAGATAGGCGGCAAGTGCGCCGACGTTGTCGGAGATGCTCTTGTCGTTGTCGTTGAGGACGATGATGAGGTCCTTTTTCATGGCTCCGGCGTTGTTGATCGCTTCGAGGGCCATGCCGCCGGTGAGCGCTCCGTCACCAATGATGGCGACGACGCTGTTGCTCTCGCCCTTGAGATCGCGGGCGGTTGCCATGCCGAGCGCGGCGGAGATGGAGGTGCTGGCGTGGCTGGCGCCGAAGGCATCGTACTCGCTCTCGGCGCGGCGCAGATAGCCAGAAATGCCGCCGAGCTGCTTGATCGTGCGGAAGCGGTCGCGGCGCCCGGTGAGCAGCTTGTGCGGATAGGCCTGGTGGCCAATATCCCAGACGAGCTTATCTTGCGGGGTGTCGAAGGCGATGTGAAGCGCCAAGGTGAGCTCGACGGTGCCGAGGTTCGGAGCGAGGTGGCCGCCGCGGAGGGCAACGGTCTCGATGATCTCCTGGCGAATCTCCTGGGCGAGTTGGTCGAGTTGGGCGGGGGAGAGCTTCTTGATCTGAGCGGGGCGATCGATGGTATCGAGAATACGTGTCACGTGAATGTCTCCTCTGAAGCCCGCTGCGCCAAAGCGAAGGGTTTCGTTCGTTGATGGTGACTGTTCGCGGGCCTCATCGCCAAGAGCGAGCCATGCGCCGCGACACGCGAGATCAGCTCGACGCGGGCATCATCACCGCCACGCGGCATACCAGCGTACGACGCTATGGATGATAAGCCCAAATTGCCGACGCGGGATCGCGCGACTCGGTGATGGAGATTATAGAGGGCGATGCCCGCGGTAACAACCATTGTGGCGCGCGGAATCCGCCACTTGGGTGCCATGCGGATGCACTCGCGTGCATGATGGGAGCGGCGGGACGGGCAGGGCGCGTGGGAGCCTGCGGGCTGTAAGCGATTTGCGCGCACGCGGAAGGACGGCACGACATGTCGCGCCCATTCAGGGCAGCGGACATGAGCGATGCATGATAGAGGGCTTAGAGCATCCAGCCGGCGCCGGAGGTGGAGGCGTTTTGCGCCGCGAGCTCGGCTTCGAGTTGCGCTTTGGCGCGGCGGACGATGAGGTCGATGTATTTGGCCGGGCTGCGCCAGCGGGCCGACTCTTTATCGGGGTCGTATTCATTGCTGGCGATGACCTGCCGCAGCTCGGCGAGGGTCAACTGATGCAGGCGCACACGCAGCGCGTCTTCGCCGCCAGAGTCGAGGAGATCGACGACATCCACCGTGGCACCGGCGCCGAAGACTTCGAGCAGCCCGCTCTGTGCGAGGAGGTCACGTACCTGATCGGCGTAATCGGGATCGTTCTGCGCGGCGATGGTCACGCGCGTGAAGAGGGCCATTAGCTCGTCCTGGCGTGGGGCACTCATGGGGGCAAACTCCCTTTCGCGGCGTCTGTCTCGCCGACGGTGTGTGGGTCTGGCGCGATTGCGGCGGTGAGGCCGACTCCATTGTAGACGACTGGTGGGAGTGGTCGGTACTCAGCGGGAGGATCGGCGTAGGCCATTTGGCGGGGAGGACGGAGATCATGGCGCGGTCGCAGGTAGGAGGCGTTTCAGCGGCGGGTTGCATGAGGCGCCAGAGCGGGCGACGAAGTGGGGCTAGGTTGCGCGAGGTTCACGCGGATTCATGGGGATTCGTAGCGCATCTGCTGCTGAGTTGGACCTACCCTCAGCAAGCCCCCAGAGGGGGACAAGCCCCCAAAGGGAGGAAAGGTGCCAGGACCGCCGGAATGGAAGCGGCAAGGGACCAAACGCAATCGGTAATACGCGGTGCGGGGTAGGGCCTTCAACGACGAGCTGTACGGGGGCCGAGCGCGTGACATGTACAGGTGGGGCGGGCATCGTCCCTATCTCGCCCGAGCATATGCGTGGATGGTCGCGGTGAACGGCGTAGGTGAACCAGGTGGAGAGCGACGAGCGCGCTCCGCCTGGTTGGGATCATGCGTGGCGGTCTACGGGTAGATGCCTCGGAGCTGGGTGGAGTCGGCGACGCGCTTGATGGCAACCATGCTGGCGGCTGTGCGCAGATCGCAGTCTTGGTCTTTGGCGAGGCGGGCCACGTCGGTGTAGGCGCGCTCTATGATGAGGGCGAGCTTGGCGCTGATCTCTTCAGGCGTCCAGAAGAAGCTTTGCAGATCTTGCACCCACTCGAAGTAGCTGACGGTGACGCCGGCGGCGTTGGCGAGGATGTCGGGGATCACGCGGACGCCGCGCTTGACGAAGATGGCGTCGGCTTCGGGGGTCGTGGGGCCGTTGGCGGCCTCGGCGATCAGTCGCGCCTGGACGCGCTCGGCGTTCGAGCCGGTGAGCTGGCCCTCGGTGGCGGCAGGAACGAGAATGTCGCAGGGCACCTCGAGTACCTCGGAAACGCTGAGTTTCTGCGAGCCAGGGAAACCGACGACGGTGCCATGTTCCTTCTTGAACGCGGCAACGGCGGCGATGTCGAGCCCACGCTCGTCATACGCGGCGCCCTGACGATCACTCACGGCGACGATGCGCGCGCCCTCGGCTGCAAGCAACTCGGCGGAGATGGCGCCCGCGTTGCCGAAGCCTTGAATGGCGACGCGCGCTCCATTGAGTGGCAAGCGCATGTCTTCGGCGGCCATCTTGATCACCGCGGCGACGCCAGTGGCGGTGGCCTCGTTGCGACCCTCACTGCCGCCAATGGCGAGCGGCTTGCCGGTGACAACCGCGGGGACGGAGTAGCCAGCGTGCATGGAGTAGGTATCCATGATCCACGCCATGATCTGCGCGTTGGTATTGACGTCTGGGGCAGGAATGTCGCTGTTGGGGCCGATGAGGATCGAGATCTCAGTGGCGTAGCGGCGCGTGAGGCGCTCTAACTCTGAGCTGCTCAGCGGCTTCGGATCGACAATCACGCCGCCTTTGGCGCCGCCAAAGGGGATGTCGACCACGGCGCATTTCCAGGTCATCCACATGGCGAGGGCACGCACTTCGTCGAGCGTGACGGCGGCGTCGTAACGGATGCCACCTTTGGCGGGGCCGCGGTTGATGTTGTGTTGGACGCGGTAGCCGGTGAAGACGCGGACGCTGTCGTCGTCCATGCGGACGGGGAAATTGACGGTCAACTCACGTTTGGGAACGCGCAGGATGGCACGCATCGCGGGGTCGAGATGCAGACGCTCGGCGGCTGCCTCGAACTGCGCCACGGCGATCTGATAGGGATTGGGACGCTGCACTTCATCGTGCGACATGCTCAGTGCTCCTCTGCTGCTGCGGGCTTCACGCTCGACATTGACGTGATGGCGCTACGGTTGCCCGAGTTTTTCGATCAGCAACGGAGTGACGGCGTCGGGCTTGGCGCGTCCCTTCGTGCGCTTCATGACCTGGCCGACGAGGAATTGCAGCGAGGCGGTCTTGCCAGCGGCATAGTCCGATACGGCTTGGGGGTTCTCGGCGATCACGACGGCCACGATGCCGTCTAGCTCACTGGCATCACTGATCTGGGCGATGCCTTCGCGAGAGACGATGGCAGCAGGCGCGTCGCCAGAGGCGAAGGCTTTCTCAAGGACGTCCTTCGCTTGCTTGCTGCTGATCGTGCCGTTTTCGATCAACTCGACCAACTCGGCGAGAGCCGAAGCGGTGACGCGGCTGGCGTCGATGTCGAGTCCCTCGGCATTGAGCAGGCGGCGGAGGTCGCCCAGTACCCAGTTGGCGATGGATTTGGCGCGCGCACGGGTGTCTTTCGCCGGCCGGGCAGCGATGGCAGCTTCGAAGTAAGTGGCGATGGCGCGCTCGACGGTGAGTTGCTCCGCATCATAGGCGCTGAGGCCGAATTGCTCGACGAAGCGCTGCTGCTTGGCATCAGGCAGTTCGGGCGTCTGCGCGCGAACACGCTCGACCCATTCGCGGCTGACGACCAGCGGCGGCAGGTCGGGCTCGGGGAAGTAGCGATAATCGGAGGCATACTCCTTGGAGCGCTGCGAGAGCGTGACGCCGCGTTCTTCGTCCCAGCCGCGCGTCTCTTGAGTGATGCGGCCGCCGCCGGCGAGGAGCTCGATCTGGCGCGCGGCCTCGTAGGCGATGGCGCGCTCGACCGAGCGGAAGGAGTTCATGTTCTTGATCTCAGTCTTGGTGCCGAACTCCTCTTGACCACGAGGGCGGACGGAGACGTTGGCGTCGCAGCGCAGCGCGCCTTCTTCCATGCGCCCGGAGCTGACGCCGAGATAGACGAGTATCTGACGCAGTTTCTCCATGTAGAGCCGCGCCTCTTCGGGAGTGCGCATGTCTGGCTCGCTGACGATCTCCATGAGGGGGACGCCAGCGCGGTTGAGATCGACGAGCGTGTAGGTCTCGGAGCCGACGCGCTTGTGGACGAGGCGACCGGTGTCCTCTTCAAGGTGGACGCGGGTGATGCCGAAGCGCCGCTCTTCACCATTCACGCGGACGTTGAGATAGCCGTTGCGGCTGAGCGGGCGGTCGTACTGCGAAATCTGATAGCCCTTGGGGAGATCGGGGTAGCCGTAGTTCTTGCGGTCGAACTTGGAGAAGTCGGGGATGTCACAATGCAGCGCCAGTGCCGTCATGATGGTGGCATCGAGCGCGCGCGCGTTGATCACCGGCAGCACGCCGGGATAGCCCATGCAGACGGGACAGACGTGGGTATTGGGCGCGGCGTTGGCGTAGTTGGCCTCGCAGCGACAGAACATCTTGCTGGCGGTGAGCAGTTGCGAGTGGACTTCGAGGCCAATGGTCAGTTCGTAGTCCACTGCGGGCGTTGCGGAGACGGTTGGCATACCCTGTTCCGTACCTCTATATCAGTTGTGTTGTGTACTATCGCTTGCGGCGCTCTCGGCGACGGCAAGCGGAGATCTCAACGGCGAATGGATCCACGTGTTCGGGGCGGTTCTGCCGATCTTGCCAATCTTGCCGGAAATCGAGATTTCGCGATCGACCTCCCCGCAGAGAGAAGCGAGCGGCATTGCCATTTCTGCCGGATTTTCAAATTTTCAGCTATGGTTGGCGACGAAGCGACCGATGCGGACGAGCGCTTCTTCGAGCTGGTCGCTGGCGGTGCAATAGGTGCAGCGGACGTAGCCTTCGCCGTGTGCGCCGAAAGCGGCACCGGGGACGACGGCGACGCGCTCTTCATAGAGCAGCTTTTCGGCGAATTCATCTGAGGTGAGACCGGTGCGCGCGACCGAGGGGAAGGCGTAGAAGGCGCCCTTCGGCTCGTAGCACGAGAGCCCGGCGGCGTTGAGGCCGGAGACGAACATCTGGCGCCGCTGGTTGTAGCTGGCGACCATGAGGTTGACGTCGTCTTCGCCGTGGAGGACGGCTTCGAGCGCGGCGGCCTGGCTCATCGTCGGGGCGCACATGATGGCGTACTGGTGCACTTTAAGCATCGCTTCGAGGATGTTGGCGGGGGCGCAGACGTAGCCGACGCGCCATCCAGTCATGGCGTAGGCTTTGGAGAAGCCGTCGACGAGGATCGTGCGCTCGCGCATGCCGGGAAGTGCGGCGATGCAGACGTGGTCGGCGCCGTAGACGAGACGGCTGTAGACCTCATCGGAGAGGACCAGCAGATCGTGCTCGCGAGCAAGCGCGGCGATCTTCTCAAGCTCTTCGCGCTCGATGACGGAGCCAGTGGGGTTGTTCGGGTTGCCGAGCAATAGCACTTTGGCGCGCGGCGTGAGCTGCTGTGCGATGGCGGCGGCAGTGACACAAAAGTGATCTTCAACGGTGGTAGGCACGGGCACGACAACGCCACCGGCAAAGACGACGTCGGCCTCGTAGGCGACGTAGCCAGGGTCGGCGACCAGCACCTCGTCACCGGGATCGATGAGGGCACGCATGGCGGCATCGATGCCCTCGCTGACGCCGACGGTGACCATGACCTCGTGCTTGGGGTCGTAGCGCACGCCGTAGCGACGATCGATGAGGTCGGCGATCGCTTCGCGGAGCGGGAGCGTACCCCAGTTCGAGGTGTAGTGGGTGTCGCCTGCTTCGATGGAGGCGATGCCGGCCTGACGAATGTGGTCGGGGGTGACGAAGTCGGGTTCGCCGACGCCGAGCGAGATGACGTCGGCCATGGTGGCGGCGATGTCGAAGTACTTGCGGATGCCGGAGGGTTTGACGGCGCGCACGCGGTTCGAGAGGAGTTCTCGACCGACAAGGCTCTCCATCACGGCGATTTCTCCTCACACTGCGCACAGATAGCGCGCCGCCTCGTCGTTGTGGGGCCGGTCGCGATGGGCTGGCAGATGGGTTGCAGGGCACACGCCGACCGCCGCCCTGGGCAACGGCCTTTGGCTTCATGATAGCACATTGGTGGCGAGCGGCCAGAGGTTGCGGATGGTGAGACTGGAAGACACATTCATTAGCTGCGCGAGGATGCCGTGGCCGTGGCTGTGGGAGCACTGTGCTTTTGTTTTCGGCTTTCGTGATGGCTTTGTGATCTCGCTGCTTCAGGCTCTTAGCATGGCCACAAGATGGGCGTGCGACTCGAAGTCACTAGCGTTGACATGGCGAGCTCGAAGCAAATGCACAGTCGTCTCGCTAACGAGGAGAGTCGAGATCGTGGGAATAGGACAGCGGCGCCGGCGATGGTCTTTGTTCGGGGCACTGACGCTGCTGTTTGCGCTGGCTGCGCTGATATGCGGCTGTGGCGCGGCGGCGACGGCAGCGAGCACCGTAAGCAGCGTGCACAATACCCGTTCGTTGATGACGAGTCTACAGGCGGAAGGCGTCGCGGTCGTGGCGGGCGGCGCAGTGCATCACCCGTTTCTGAGCGTGGCAGGTCAGGTGCTCTACCTAAACGACCAGATGGTGGAAGTCTACCAGTATGCGAACGCGAGCGCGCTGCTGGCAGATACAGCGGACGTTGGGCAGGAAGGCTGCATCGGGACGTTGGGCGGGGGCATGGATGATCCGTGGACGGGCCCGCCGCACTTCTTTAAGAGCGCGGGCGTGCTGGTGATCTACGTGGGCAGCGATGCCAGAGTACTCCGGGCGCTGATCGCCGCGATGGGTCCACAGTTCAAGGGGAAGTAGGGGCGCGGTAAGGCCAAGCGCACGGTGCGGGTCCTTCCGCTAACCGCTGCCGTATAGGTTCGCGATCCCTTGTGCTAGGGCCGCGGAGTCCTGGGCCGGGTGACCAAGGGGGTAAGTTTGTCGAATACCTCTGCCGAGAGGCTGTGTCGCTTGGGGCTGGGGGTCATCGTCACAAGCACGATGGCATCGGAGATTGCGACGATGCTGTGGGGCACATTGCGTTCGAGTTGGAGTAGGCTGCCGGCTGCCACTTCGATGGCATGCCCGCGCGCTTCGAAAGCGACCGTGCCCGAGACGACCTGTACCAGGAGCGGGCTTGAGGCGTGGTGCTCCCGCAGTCGCTGGCCCATGCGGAAGGAGAAGAGTACGACGCGACTCGTACCGACATCGGAGAGGATACGCACGTTCGGGCCGGAATCGGAGAATTCAGCCAGCGTGGGGAGATCGAAGACGATCATCTCGCCCTCGGCGAGTGCATTCTTGTTCGTAACGGCGGTAGGCTCGTTCATTGGGGATACGTCTCCTTCATGGGTAGAGCTGCTGGGACCGGAAGGCGAGACCGAGTGACTCGGGTCACCCACTCGTTGGTGCTGACGTGCTCCGATTGACAGGCATAGCCGCGTGTGGCAAGGGCTGGATAGATAGCCAGCGGTTCAAAGGGAGCGATGACGATAAACGCGTGACCTTCGCTCGTCGCCTCGGCGGCGGCAAGGATACGCATGAACGGTTCGCTGTCCGATTCCACGTCGGATCGGATGTCGATGACTTTGTGCGGGCTATTCGCCCAATCGCTTGTGGCTTTCGTTCTCATGTCATCCATCTGCCTCCCTTTACCGCGTAGCTTTTGCCGCGGCATGGCGAGAGTGTAGGACGAGCACTGGCTGTGCGTTGCGACCTTTGTCGCATCTGGGGCAATCGCTTGCGATTCGCCGTGGTAGATCGGCGAACAGAGAACGATACGATGGGCCTGAAGACGATGCAGAAGGGAGCGTAAGCACGATGCCGGTCGATCCAGCAATCTTACGGCAGGCGCCGTTGTTCGCGCCACTTGACGAGGATGACCTCGCACATGTCGCGGCAGTCGCGGTGGAACGCCATTATGACCGTGGCGACATTCTCTTGCTCGAGGGCGATGTAGGTGGGGCGCTGTACTTTGTGCGGTCTGGTCGCGTGAAGATCTTTAAGACCTCGACGGAAGGCAAGGAGCAGGTGCTGCGACTCATTCCGCCGGGGGCGACTTTCAACGACGTGCCAGCATTCGACGGCGGCGTGAATCCGGCGAGCGCGGCAGCGATGGAACCGTGCGTGGTGTACATCGTCGGCAGAAACCAGTTGAGGCAACTTCTCGTGGAACGGCCAGGGGTGGCGGAGGCGGCCATCCGCACGCTATCGCTGGCACTGCGCCATCTCTTGACGGTGGTGGACTCGCTCTCGTTCCATCACGTGACTGCACGCGTCGCCAAAATCCTGCTCGATCAGGCGGCGGCGACGGAGCAGGACGAACGGCCCTACCGACTGACGCAGCAGGAAATGGCGGCGATGGCCGGGACGGCGCGCGAGATGGTTGGACGGGCGCTGAAGGAGCTGGAGGCGATGGGGGCGATCGAGATGCGGCAAGGACGCGCGGTGGTGATTGATCCGGAACGGTTGCGCATCGTCGTCTGACTGGGCGAGGTCATCGCTCACCTTCGAATCTCAGCGCCAGCGGAACACCGACACCGCGCCGCAGAGTGCGACTTTTGTCGCAGTCGCGCCGCCGCATGCTCGCGTATGGTGATCTGCGACGCGAGGTATGAGTACCGTCTTCTTCCGACCTTAGCCGTGGGCAGTCGCAGGGAGATGACGAGACGTGCACCGATAGTATGAATGGAGCACATATGGCTATCACTGACGCGCCTGCTGAACCCAGTAGCAGAGCGCAAGCACCCGCTATCGCCGCGGATCAGCAGGCGCACACACAGGCGCACACGCAAGCGCCCATGCACACGTGGCATGATAGTTTCGCGAATGATGCGACGGGGATGAAGGTCACGTTGGCTTCACTGGTTGGGGTTGCACTGGTGATCATCTTCGTAGCGACCGGTATGGCGCTGGCTGGCAGAAACGGAACGCCGAACGGATCGGTCGCGGCATCGAATGCGCCATCCACATCCGCGACTACGCAAGCTTCCACGGCGACGTACAAGGTGCCTGACCATCCGATATATGACGCGACGGCTCCAGCCACTCCGCAGGGCAACGTGGTTGAGGTGAAGTTAGTGGCTGAGGACAAGATCATCGCGATCGCTCCGGGAATCGCTTACCATGCTTGGACGTTTAATGGCACCGTGCCGGGACCGATGCTGCGGGTACGGCAGGGGCAGACCGTTCACTTTACCTTGACAAACAACACGACGATGGGGCACTCGATCGACTTCCACGCGGCGCAGACGGCGTGGAGCGTGAACTATCAGGAAGTGCCTCCTGGGAAGACCTTTTCATTCTCCTGGCAGGCGCTCGTTCCCGGAGTCTTCCTGTATCACTGTGGCACGCCGCCCGTGCTGGAACACCTGGCGAACGGGATGTATGGCTCGATCATTGTGGATCCGGCGAACGGCTGGGCACCCGCGACGGAGTATTCGCTGGTGCAGAGTGAGTACTACACGCTGAAGATGCCCGACGGTAGCTACATGGTCGACATGGGTAAGGCATCTGCGGATCAGCCCGACTATGTGGTGTTCAATGGGTATGCGAACCAGTATCAGAGTGCGCCGTTGCTGGCGAAAGTTGGTCAGCGCATCCGTCTCTTCGTCGTCAATGCGGGGCCGTCAAACTTCTCAGCATTCCATGTCATCGGCGCGCTGTTCGACAAGGTCTACGTGGACGGAACCCTGGAGAACGTCCTGAGCGGTGTCCAGACGGTGACGATCCCGCCGGGCGGTGGCGCGGTGTTCGAACTCGTAATTCCGCAAGCGGGGCTCTATCCCTTCGTCACGCATTCGTTTGTGGACGCCAGCAAGGGAGCGTTGGGTGTAATCAAGGTGACGAATTAAGTGGGGAGGGCCGCGCGGAGCGATTCGCGCGGGGAGAGCTCGACAGACGCGCAGCCAGCAGCCCGAAGACCGATGGATGCGCGTCTGTCAGCAGTCAATGCCGGGCGATGCGGCGGGGAGCCCTTTCCAAGAGGTAGCAGATGTTCTCGTTCGCTTGCACAAGGCAGCATATCCCTTCGAATCTCAGTCAACAAGAGCCGTTCCAGCGTGTGGCGCCGGTGCTTAGAGCAGCGTTGATCATCGGTGCAAGCGGCGGCTTCGTGCTGGCGGCGGTACTCACGGTGACGGAGGCAACCGGCGCCAATCTCGGGGTGCTGTGGAGCGCGCTCGTCCAGGCGCACGGGCACCTGCAATTGTACGGTTGGGCGGGCCTCTTCGTCATCGGCGTGGCGTTACACTTCATGCCGCGATTGCGCGGCGCTCCGCTGGCCGCCGCCCATCTCGTGCACTGGATGCTTGGCGCGCTGGTGGTGTCTCTGCTGTTGCGCGTGGTCGCGGCACCTCTTGTCGCGGTGAATGGGGCGGGAATCTGGCGCGCCGGGTTGATAGCCAGCGGCGCGCTCGAGTGTGTTGGTATTGGTGCACTTCTGTTCATGTTGATCGCGACCGCGCGCAGTTGCCGTCGTCTCGGGTCGTCGATGCCTGAGCTGACTATCGCGCCGCTGGTGGTGGCCGCGTTCGCTGCTCTTGGCGTCGCGGCGGTGGTTAACGCGGTCAATATGGTGCGCGCTGCCGGGACGCCACTCGGTATTGTCACGTCCTCGGGGGACGAGTTGAATGTGACGCTAGGCCTGTTCGGGTTCCTCGTGCCCATGACCCTGGCGATGTCTGTGCAGATGCTGCCGATGTACGCGGGTATCGCGTTATTTCCAAAACGGATCATCTTGCCGTCAGTAATCGTCTATGTGGGTGGGCTGGCGCTCCTAGTGCTTGGGACGATTGCGAGCAGCCAGATAGGTACGTGGGCGAGCTTGGCGGCTAGCGGGGGCACAGTTCTCGTGGGACTGGTGCTCGTCGCGTACGTCGCGCTGTTCGTCTGGCTGATGCGGGCGCGCCGTCGGCGTTCTCCGGGAGCGACAGCAGGGGCCAACCCTCATGGCACGAGGAAGCAACGGCTTGGCCGGGTGAGCACGCTGCCCCTCGCCTATGGTCCATTCGTGCTGCTTGTGGCGAGCGCATATACGTGGGCGCTCGTAGGCGGCGTGTCCATGCTCATCAATGGTGGGGTGGGGATCGTTGGCGGCACGCCACCGATCGATCCCGATGCCGTGCGACATAGTATCACGGTTGGCTACGTCGCGTTGCTGATCTGTGGGGTGTCTCCGCGCATGGTGCCCGGCTTTTCGCACGGGCGCATCGCTTCACCCAAACTGGTGCGGGCGACGCTGTGGCTTGGCAACAGCGCGGCGCTGTTAAGGGTCGGAGCGCTACTGGTAGCGCCGACGCTGGCTGGCGCGGGCGCTTGGGCATACCAAGTCGATCAGGCGGCATTCGGTTTGTCGGGACCGCTCGGACTTCTGCTGGCGGTGGCGTTAGCGGTGAACCTGTGGCCCGCGCTTGGGGCATCCCTCCGCGTGCAGACGCCGAGGGTCGCGTGATCGCTGCAACTCGCTCGGCGGCGTGTCGTATTCTCTGAGGATGAGGCGATGACCCCAGCGAGGCGGATCGGACGACCCGCAGGCGCATTCCTGAGGAGCTTTGCAATGTATAACCAGCGCGGGCTGCCTTCCGCGAGCCAATCGGTCTTTGGCGTGGAAGAGCGCGTGGAGCGTGTGCTCTGCTACGTGTTGATCTGGGTCAGCGGATTGTTCTTCCTGATCTTTTCGCGGAACCCCACGGTGCGCGCCCATGCCAAGCAGTCGGTGATTGTGTTTGGCGTATTGAGTATCATCCTCTTCATGTTAAGCTTCTTCGGCGGCGCATTGGGGGGGATTTGGTTCATTGGGTGGATCTTCAGCCTAACCTTCGGCTTGCTACACGCCGCCGTCTGGCTCGCCGGCGCGATTGCGTGGGTCTTGTTGATGGTGCGGGCGTACTTCAGCCCGGCGACGTTTATCGGCGGGAGCGGCTCGCGGTTTTAGTCCCGCATGAGACGCCTGGCATGCACACGGCCCCGGCTCGATTGAGTCGGGGCTTTGCCGTGGTCGTGGCTGAGCTTGCGGAGGGCGGTCACGTTGGCGGGCGGGTCATTTGATCAGATGGGCGAGGGTGGGGCCGTTGAGGATGATGTGGCCGAGGCCGAGCGCGACCAGCGAGCACATCGTCCAGAAGTGGACTTTACGGAGCACGCCCCGCTCGGGAACGTCGGGCCGGGTGAGTAGCGAGCCCAACGAGAGCTGAAAGACCACCACAAAGAGGCCGATGGCGGCGAGCCCGAGGCCCAGGACGTTGATTTCGCCGGTGATGCCGCCGGTGGTGGCGATGAGGGCATGGATGACGGTTAAAGAAGCGATGAGGTAGCCGATCCAGAAGTGCGGGCGCATGCGCGCAAGGAAAGAGCGTTGACCTTTCTCTGCGCTGGCGAGGCGCGGGGAGCCCGGACTACGGCGCAGGACGTACGGGATCGCGACGGTGAGTGGTACGGCGATCACGATGAGCAGGCCACTGATGCCCGCGATCAGTTGCATCGACACGTCTGGCGCGCCTTTCACGAGGACGTCTGCTGATTGCGAGGCCGGAGCGCGTGGCTTTCGCCAGTTGTCGAGGGCGCAGCGCACTGAGGATGTTTGTAGTCGTCGCGCGATGAGGTCGTCAAGACAGGCACGGCCTTCACGCCAGGCAGACGAGCGGAGATCTCGTGCTATACTAGCGCTGCCGGCCATCTTGCGCGGCGCGCGGCGCTGGCGACGATGAAATGCCTTCCGCGCGGGTTTTGGCCAACGCGGCTCGCTCAATGGGGAGTTTGGCACGTATGACGACGACGGCAGCGACGGAACCGCGGACGCGGGAGCAGGTGGCACCACAGACATACCTCAATTATATCGGCGGCGAATGGCGGCCCACGGCGTCGGGCGAGACGTTTGACGACACGAATCCGGCACACCGCGGGCAGGTGGTGGCGCGCTTTCAGCGGTCCACTGTGGCGGACGTTGACGCGGCGATCGCGGCGGCGGAGCACGCGTTGCCGGCGTGGCGCGCGATGCCGGCGCCGACGCGCGGAGAGATTCTTCTGCGGGCGGCGTTGATTCTCGAACGCGAGCGCGAACGCATTGCCCGTGAGATGACGATGGAGATGGGTAAGCCGGTGAAGGAGACACAGGGCGACCTTCAGACGGCGATCGACGTGGCGAAGTATGTGGCGGGCGAGGGGAGGCGCGCGGAGGGCGAGGTGGTTCCTTCGGCGCTGCCCGATAAGATCTGCATGACGCTGCGGCAGCCGCTCGGCGTGGTGGGGATCATCACGCCGTGGAATTTTCCGCTGGCGATTCCGGCGTGGAAGACGTTTCCGGCGCTGCTGGCGGGGAATACGGTGGTGCTGAAACCGGCGAGCGACACGCCGCTTTCGTCGGCGCATCTGGTAGAGGCACTGATCGAGGCGGGCGTGCCAGCGGGAGTGTTGAACTTCGTGACAGGCCCCGGGGCGACACTGGGTGACGCGCTGGTGAGCGATCCGCGGGTGGCGATGATCTCGCTGACTGGCTCGACGGAGGTGGGTAGGCACGTCGCCGAGATCTGTGGTCGCGACCTGCGGCGCTCGAGCCTGGAACTCGGCGGCAAGAACGCGGTGATCGTGCTGGATGACGCGAATCTCGACGAGGCGGTTGCCGCGGTGGCCTGGGCGGGCTTTGGGACGACCGGGCAGCGTTGCACGGCGACGAGCAGGGTGATCGTCCACGAGCGCGTGGCAGAGACGTTCGCCGAGCGGCTGGCGGCGGCGGCGGAGAAGCTGCGCGTGGGTGACGGGCTGCTGGCAGAGACGGACATGGGGCCGCTGGTGAATGCCGGGCGAGTCAGCGCGGTGCATGAGTATACGGAGATCGGGAAGGCCGAGGGCGCGCGACTGGTGACCGGAGGCATGCCCCTGACGGACGAGGCGCTCGACGGCGGAGCATACTACGCGCCGACGATCTTTGCGGGGGTGAAGACGACGATGCGGATCGCGCAGGAGGAGATCTTCGGGCCGACGGTGGCGATCGTGCCGGTGCGCGACTACGACGAGGCAATCGCGGCGGCGAATTCGACGATCTATGGCCTTTCGTGCGCGATCTTTACAGAGAACGCACGCACGATTTTTCGGGCGATGCGCGACATCGAGTCCGGTCTGCTGTACATCAACGCGGGGACGACGGGCGCGGAGCCGCATCTGCCGTTTGGCGGCGTGAAACAGAGCGGCAACGGACATCGCGAGCTCGGCTGGAAAGCGGTGGAGGAGTTCAGCGAGGTGAAAACGGTCTTCGTGTCGTATCCGCAGTGACGAGCAGAGTCTTGCTCACAGCGGAGACGGACTTCGCGGGGCAGCAAGCGAGGGGACGAGGCTGAGCGGCCTGATGGGCCATGTGGCCGTTGACTGTGGGCGGGGACGCCTGCACGATTGCGACCGAGCCGCTCAGCGTCGACTTGGGATTGGAGTGGACTGACGCCAGCGCGATCTGGGGCGCCGCATGTCTGGCGGTGAGAGGCGGTTCAGGTGCGGGGCGCGGCCTGGTGGCGCATGGAAGGCGATTGTGGTGCCCAGGGACAGCGCGAGGCCCCTCGGGGAGCCTTGTCTGCTCTCCCGCGAGGGGCCTGTATGCGCACGACCACGAAACTGATCAATCAAGCGACCCCACCAGGACGTCCGCACCACCCCGGCCGCCGCTGACCACCACCACCACTACCGCACCACGTTCCCGTTCCGCAATCGATGAGGCAAGTATACTTTACGGTAGTGTCACCTACATGAACATTGCGGCGCATTCGATGACAATTTGTTCATGTGACGGGGCAATCGGGCGGGGCTCGCCGCCAAATGGTGACAGTTCGTTCATCCGTATGCGGGCACGCCAACATGCGCCGGTTCGGCGGACCCGGCGCGGAAGATGTATATACGTCCGAGTATGTAGCATCTTGTGTGCCATGGCGGGGGCTTGGCGGCGCGCGACGCGCAGTGGCGATGCATGCCGCGCACGGATAGAATGCGCTAGGTGAATACGCCGCGCGCGAGGAGGAGGCCGGCATGTACGTCGAACGGCTGCGCCTGTCCGACTTTCGCAACTACGCCGCGCTCGATCTGGTGCTGCCGCGTGGGCTGGTCGTCTTTACCGGCAACAACGCCCAGGGGAAGTCCAATCTCCTCGAAGCGGTTTCGGTGATCGCGACGAGCCGATCGTTTCGCACGAGCACGGAGCGCGAGACGGTGCGCTGGGGCGCGGGGGGGCTTTTCGCGCGAGTGGACGCCACGGTGCAGCGCCGCGCCGACGAGCTGCATGTGGAGGTGGTGGTGGCGGATATCGGCGTGCCGCTGGAGGGCGCGCCCGCCAGGCCAGTGCCCGATCCAAAGCTCCCGTTGCCGCCGGCGACGTTCCGCAAGCGTATCAAGGTCAATGGGACGCCGCGGCGGGCGATGGACCTGTTGGGGCAGGTGACGATCGTGGTCTTCGCGCCGACCGATCTGGAACTGGTGACGGGCAGCCCAACGCAGCGACGACGCTTCCTCGATATGACGCTCTGCCAGGTGCATCCTTCTTATACGCGGACGCTGAGCCAGTATCAGAAGGTGGTGGCACAGCGCGCGGCACTGCTGAGGCGCATCAAGGATGGCGAGGAGAGCCCGCACGCACTTGGATTCTGGGACGAGCAGTTGGCGCAGTTGGCGGCGCCGATACTGCGCGAGCGCGCCGCGTTTCTGCAGCGCGCCGAGGTGCACGCGGCACGGGTCTATCGCGCGCTCTCGCGTGCGGAGGTGGCGCCGGAGGATGTGGAGGGCGCGACGGGACCTGGCGACGGAGATGCTGGGACAGAGCCCACGCTCCGCCTGGAGTATCAGCCGTCGTTCGCGGGGTCGCTGGCGGCGAAGGATGCGGAGATCGCGGCGGCGTTCAAGGCGCAGTTGGCGACGGTTCGGCGTCGGGAAATCGCACAGGGGGCGAACGTGTTAGGGCCGCACCGCGACGATATTGCGTTTCTCGCGGAGGGCGTGGATCTCTCGACGTATGGGTCGCGCGGGCAGCAGCGGAGCGTGGCGCTGGCGCTGAAGCTGGCGGAACTGGCGTATATCGAAGAGGAGACGGGTGATCAGCCGATCCTGCTGTTGGACGACGTGCTGAGCGAACTCGATACGCGGCGGCGCGCGGATCTGTTGGCGGCGGTGCGCGATCTCGACCAGGTGTTGCTGACGACGACAGACGCGACGAGCATCCCTGAGGAGGCGATGGGGAGCGCGCACGTCTACCGGGTGCGCGGGGGGAAGGTGGTCGCGGCGGGGTGAGGCGACCTTGCGGGCGAGATGGCGCGCCAGTACGCGCATCAGATCGTCGCGGACGCCAGGAGATTCGTAGGTAGAGGTGCGAGCCGCAGCAGGGGCGCGCGCCGGAATACGGCGGCCCAGGCTGAGGATGCGTGGTACAATGCGCTGCGCTCCCTAACGATAGACTGGCGGGCGCGTATACGCCGCTTTCCGCATTCGAGTGCAGAGATGTGAGATGCCGTCATGAAACCGATCGTCGCCATCGTGGGCCGGCCCAACGTGGGCAAGTCGACCCTGTTCAATAAACTCGTCGGGCAGCGCGTGGCGATCGTCGAGGATGTTCCGGGCACGACGCGCGACCGCATCTATGGCGAGGCGGAGTGGAACGGCCGCACCTTTTCGCTGATCGACACGGGCGGACTGGAGATCGAAGGTGAAAGCGACTTCAGCCGGCAGATCAGGGCGCAGGCGCAACTGGCGATCGAGGAGGCGGACGTCATCATCTTCTTGGTGGACGTGCGCGACGGTATCAATGAGGCGGACCGCGAGGTGGCCGAACTGCTGCGACGCTCGAAGAAGCCGGTGGTGCTAGGGGCCAACAAGGCGGAGAGTCCGCGGCTGCGGCAGGAGTCCGTGGAGTTTTACGAGCTGGGGCTGGGCGAGCCGATCACGCTGTCGTCGATTTCGGGGACGGGCAGCGGCGATCTGCTCGACGCGGTGACGGATGCGCTGCCGCCGAAGGTTGGCGACGAGGAGGAAGAGGAAACGCCCGGGTTGCCGCGGCTGGCGATCGTCGGGCGCCCGAATACCGGCAAGTCGTCTCTGCTGAACGCCATCGCTGGCGAGGAGCGCGTGATCGTCAGCGAGATCCCGGGCACGACGCGTGACACCATCGACAGCGAGGTCGAGCACAAGGGACGACGGCTGCTGCTGATCGATACGGCGGGGATCCGGCGGCGCGGGCGCATCGCGGCGGGGGTCGAACGCTACAGTACGATGCGGGCGCAACGCGCGATCGATCGCGCGGACGTCGCCGTGCTGATGATCGACGGCGTTGAGGGGATCACGGCGCAGGACGCACACATCGCCGGCTACGTTCACGAGGCGGCCAAGGGCATCATTCTGGTGGTCAACAAGTGGGATCTGGTGCGCGAACGGCGGCGGCTCTTGGAGGAGGCGCGGCTGGCGGAGATGATTCCGCTGCTGATTCCGGGCGAGTTGCCGCCAGCGCCCTCCGCGGGAGAGATCGAGGAGCTTGAGGCGAATTCGTACACGCGCAAGGTCCGCGAGGCGCTGAAGTTCCTGCCGTATGCGCCGATCGTCTTCGCGGCGGCCAAGACCGGCTATCACGTCAACAGCATCCTCGATCAGGCGCTGCGGATCTACGATACGCGGCAAATTCGCGTGCCGACGGCGAAGTTGAACGAGGTCGTCAAAGATGCGGTGCAGAAGCATCACCCGACGTACCTGCAAGGGAATGTGCTGCGGATCTACTACGTGACGCAGGCGGAGGTCAGCCCGCCGACGTTCGTCTTTTTCGTCAACGATCCGGCGTTGATGCACTTTACGTACGAACGCTACCTTGAGAACCGACTGCGCGACGTATTTGGCTTCGAGGGGACGGCGATCCGCTTGCAGTTCCGCGCGCGGACGAAGGATGACCGCGACGAGGAACGGGGCGAGAAGCATAAGTCGCGCAGCCCGAGCAGTTCGAAGCGACGGTAGAGAGGCGTGCGCGCGCATTGGTCGCTGGCAACGACCTGTGCGGTCAGGCGTCCGGGGTGGCGAGCGAGGGGAACGCGCTCATCCGTGCGATCATTGCCGTGACGAAGCCAACCGCCGAGGACGACGCCCAGAGGTGTCGCGCTGACGCAGGAGTGCCCATGTCCGTGCCGGGTCGCGGCCAGCCGATGCGCGAACTGCGTGCGATCCTGGGCGGCGGCGGAAGACTCACGGAGGGGAGCAGGCAAGCGTCAGGTGAGTGTGAAGGATGCGATACGGCGGTGGAGGAGGCCCTTGACGGTGAAGAGGGTGCCAAACGAGAGGACGAGCAGCACGAGCGAGAGCGCCAGCGGCTGTTGGATGTCTCCGCTCTCGAAGCCGAGGTAGATGGCGAGGGGCATGGTCTGGGTGCGGCCCGGCAGGTTGCCGGCGAAGAGGATCGTCGCGCCGAACTCGCCGAGGGCACGCGCCCACATCATCACGGCGCCGCCGAGGAGCGCCTGCGCGGTGAGTGGCACGGTGATGTGGCGGAAGACGGCGAAGGCTGAGGCGCCGTCGAGCGCGGCGGCTTGTTCGAGATCGCGGTCGACACCAGCGAAGGCGACCGTCGCGGACTTGACGTAGAAGGGTCCGGCGACGAAGAGTTGCGCGATGACCACGGCGACCTGGGTGAAGGCGATTTCGTGTCCGCTCTCGGCGAACCAGTGGCCGATCAAGGTGAAGCGCCCGAATGCGAAGAGGAGCGCGATGCCGGCGACGGCAGGCGGGAGCACCAGCGGCAGGTCGAGCAAGGTCTCAACGATTGGACGACCTGGGAAGTCGCGCCGCGCCAGCAGATAGGCGAGCGGGGTTCCGGCGACCAGGGTGATGCCGAGCGCGCAGAGTGTTGTGACGATGCTGAGGGAGATCGCCGTGGCGACGTCTGCGCTGGCCAGCGTCGCGGCGAGGTGGGCGAGGTCCGTCCGCAGCACGAGGGCCAGCAGCGGCAGAAGGAAGAAGAGCAGCAGCGGCAGGCTGGCCAACACTAGCGGCAAGGCAGCGCGCAGATCGCGCCATTTCTCGGCACGGAGCGACATGAAAGGAACGGCGTCCGCCGCGTTGGACTCCGCGTTGGCCAGGGACTTTCGCACGACTTGCTCTTCTTGCATAGGCTCATTATGCCGCAGGAGACGGCGTTAGTTAGCTGGTGGGGTGTACTGTGGGCCATTCGACGCGGCGATGAAGCCATATTTTGCCAGAACGGTCTGCGCGCTGGCTGAGAGGACGTAGGCGACGAACTGCTGGGCGACGGTGCTGTTGACGCTCGCCGCGATCGGCGCGATGGGATAGACGGCGACGGTGTTGAGTGCGTCGGGGATCGGTATGGTGCCGACACTGGTGGCAACGGACTGGGCGTCGGTGGTGTAGACGATGCCAGCGTCGGCCTCGCCCTGCGACACCTTTGTCAACACGGTCGTGACATCGGATTCATAGGAGACGACGTTCGCCAGCACCTGGCTTTTGTAGTCGGGCGAAAACGCGGGGTCAGCGCTCGCCTTCGTGAGGAAGGTGATAGCGTACTGGCCGGCGGGGACGGTGTTGGCTGCGAGATCGACTTTGACGCCGGGCCTGGCCAGGTCTTGCAGGGTCTGGAGGTTGGCGGGGTTACTCTTGGGATAGACCACGACCAGGCGGTTGTGCGCGAAGACCCGCGGCGAGGCGCTGGCGATCAGCCCGGCCTTGACGACGACGTTCATCTGCGTGGCATTGGCAGAGGCGAACACGTCCGCTGGCGCTCCCTGGTCGATCTGGGTGGCGAGGGTATCAGAGCCAGCGAAACTGAAGGTGACGGTGACGTTGGGATGGACGGCACGGAAGTCGCTGCCAAGCTCGGTGAATGCGGACTTGAGCGATGCCGCCGCAAAGACGGTTAGCGTGACGGGCTGAGAGGTGTTCGTGCCAGAAGGATCGGGAGTGCCGCCGCACGCGGCGAGCCACGGGGCCGTGAGGGCGAGGAGCACGAGGCTGAGGCGCCAGGTTCGTGGTCGCGGGGAACGCATACGACACTCACTTTCAACGGATGACGTGATGGCAGAGGATCGAAGGTGGTCGCGCCTACGGGCGGGCGACGCCGAGGGACGCGTCGGTTTCGTCGAGCCAGATCAGGATCGCCTCGATCTGGCTGGCGCGGAAGGCCAGGACGAGCCGGTCGTACCGCAGATCCTCGGCGAGGGCGTTGATGCGTTGCTGAAGATCGGCAAGCCAACGCTCACAGGCGACGCGCTGCCGCGCGACCAGCATGGAGACCTGGTGTGGGCCATCACGCGCGGCGAAGAACAATTTGGCGAGAAAGGTCAGGCGAAAATCACGGCCGTGGGCCACCGGCTCGACGAGCCATTCCTTGAAGGCGAGGCGCCCGGCGTCGGTAAGCGCGAGCAGCCTGCGTGGGGGACGAGCGCCACGCTGCTCCACGCTGCCGACGAGATAGCCGGCATCTTCAAGACGGGCGAGCAGGGCGTAGAGGTGGGCTTGCTTGAGATGCCAGACCAGCCCGAGAGCGCCTGCCTCACGCAGGCGGAGATACATGTCATAGGCGTGCGTGGGTTCGTGTTGTAGGAAGCCGAGGAGGGCGATCTCGATCTCAGGCGGCAGCTTGGTGGCAGTCGACACAGGAGCCTCACATCCTGATTACTCATGGCGTGAGTATGGGCATGCAGATTGTGTCATGCGCGCGCCGGTTGGTCAAGGGGCACGCGTGGGGGCGTGGGTGGCGTGAGATGTGTGACAGGTGCGGTGCGCTATGCGTCAAAGGATTGAAACCCGAGAACGATAGCGGCACGGATGATATACTATCCGAGTGCGCCAGACGAGAGCACGTCCAGAGGCTTGCGGAGTGCGGGCCGAGGATTCCAGGCCGCTCCGAAGCATTGAGGAAGGGGAAACGCGATGGCGAAGTGTTCGCATTGCGGCAAAGAGGCTCGCGCGGACGAGCAGTTCTGTGACTACTGTGGACGCGATCTCCTGGCGGCGGACGCGTTCGTTCCCGCGCGGCCCGAAGTGACCTATGCGGCGTCGGGCGCACCGCTGAGTTGGAACAACTCGCAGCCGCAGGTGGTCGATCCGTCGGCGAACGGCGGCGAGAGTGCGTACGGCGCGGCGAAATCGAACCAGGCGCGGCTGGTGGTGCGGGTGAGCCCGACGGCGGAGCCTGGCGCGGTGATTGACGACGGCGAGCGCGAATTCCTGCTCGACGGGCGCGACATCGCCATCGGGCGGGCGCCTTCGTGCGACATCGTGCTGGCGGGCGATCAACTCGCTTCGCGGCGGCACGCGCTGCTCCGGCTGCGCGACGACTCCTATACGGTTGTCGATTTAGGGAGCAGCAACGGCACGTACGTCAACGACGAGGAGATTCACGCGGAGACGACGCTGCATGATGGCGACCGCGTGACGGTCGGCGGACACGATCTGCTCTTCTCGACGGCACCGGCGAGCCCGGAGGCGTCGATCGCAGGCACGGTGCCCGCGCAGCCGCAGTCGGCGACGCTGCTGGAGACGAGCCCCATCGCCGCTGTCAACGTCCCCGCGACGCCTGATGCGTGGCAGCAACCGCAAGAGGATGCGCCACTGGCCGAGCCGGAGTCGCTGGGTGATGCTGGCGAGCCAGCCGAGGCAGCGTATTCCGAGGCCGACGATGGCGGCGCGGCGGTCGCCCAGTCTGACGCTGGCGCGGCGCCCGCCGACGAGGCGTCGGACGAAGGAGCGGCGCCTGAGGCGGATGTGTCGATCAGCGAGGCGGAGACGGCTTTCTTCGTGGCGACTCCGGTGGAGGCAGCGGCTGCCCAAGATCAGGCGGCGGACGCGGTGAACGCGGACACGACCGACGCGGAATCGGAGAACGCCAGCGCGAGCAACGCGACGAGCGAGACCGATCTCGACGCGCTGCGGGCGCAGCTTTCTGAGATTAGCACGGCGCTGAGCCGCAAAGCCGATGAGGAGTATAAGCTGGCGGGACGGTTGCGCGCGGCGCTCGTCGAGGTGCGCGATCAGTTGGCGTCGCTGGCCCGCGAGCATGGCAGCGGGTCATACAACTCGTCGGAGCCGGCGCAGGACTACAGCCGCCTGGCGACGATTGCGCGGCAGGCCGCCGATCATCCGCGCCATCTCGACTTCCTGAGCAGCCTTTCGGACGCGGCAGGCGAGATCGCCGATGCGTTGGAGGCGAAACAAGCGGCATCGACCTCCGGCGGCGAGAGCGATCTGCTGGCGGGAGTCGAGGCGCTGCGGGCGCGGCTGGACGAGACGCTCGGCTAGCCTAGTGCCGGTCGCGGCGTGTACACCATAAGAACGCGTGACAAAGGGGGCGCGGGGAGCCGCGCCTCCGTGCTTTGTGGCGGGTAACGGCATGACGACCGAACGCGAATACGACGTGGTGGTGATCGGCGCAGGGCTGGGCGGCTTGCTCACCGCCGCGCAGTTCCTGCGGCGGGGCAGTCGCGTGGCGGTGGTGGAGCGCCTGGCGCATCCCGGCGGGCGCTTCACGGCGAAGACATTTCGCGGGGCGCAGGTGAGCACGGGCGCCGTCCACATGCTGCCCTTCGGGACGAATGGCGAGCTGGCGGGGATGCTGCGGGCGCTGGGCGTGCCGCATCGCGTCCACGACGCGGAGGTCTTCGCCTCGTTCTACGTGCGCGGCAGGCAGTATGTGTGCCGCTCGATCTTGCAGCTTGCGGGCGTGTTGGGCCTGCGCCAGTTCGCGGAGCTGGGGCGGCTCGGCGGGCAGATGTTGCTGCGCGAGCCGCGAGCGCGCGAGCGCGGGCAAACGTTCACCGAGTGGCTAGAGCCGCGCATTTCGCGGGAGCGGTCGCCAGAGCTGTACGCCTACTTCGAGCGGATGTGTCACTTCGCGCTGAGCGTCGATCTGGCGGACGTTACCTATCCCGAGATCTGCGAGATCACCAAGAATATGCTGCGCTACGGCGCGCCTGGGGTGGCCGAGGGCGGCTGCGCGGCGATGACTGGCGAATTGGAGCGGCGCGTGACCGAGGGCGGCGGCGAATTGCGGCTGCTGCACGACGTGACCGCCATCGAGCAGTCCGGCGGCGCAGTGACGGGCGTGCGGGTGATCGATAAGGCGAGCGGCGAGGAATCGCTGCTGCGCGCGCCTTTGGTGATCAGCAACATCGGGCCGGAGGCGACGCGGCGGCTGACGGGGAGCGGAGATTCACCGCAGAGTGCGCGAGGGAACCTCACCCCCCGGTCCAATCTCTCGCGGGGAGAGGAGGGGACAGAGGCCATTGCCGCATCCGACGCGTGGGAAACGCCAGCCGTGCATGATGCGCGGGGGCTGAAGGTGCATCTGTTGAGTGATGAGTCGATCATCGCGCATAAGGGCATCATGTATTGCCTTGATACGCAACGGATCGCGGGGATCGTGCAGCCGAGCAACAGCGACCGAAGATTGGCGCCGCCGGGGAAGCATCTGCTGATCACGCACCAGATTCTGCGGAGCGAGGACGTGAACGCGGAGCGCGAGGCGGCGCGGGCGGACCTGCGGTTCTTGTTTGGCGAGGACTTCGGCACGAAGGTGCAGATTCTGACGATGAGCCAGTATCGCGGCGAGTGGCCGGTCAACCGCATCGCGCAGGGCGAGGATGTCTCGCCGCAGACGGGGATCGCGGGGCTGTATCAGGTGGGCGACGCGGTGAAGCCGTCGGGCTATCTGATGGTGGAAGGCGTGGCGCAGAGTGTGAATGCGCTGATGGACACACTCGGCGCGATGGATGGGACAGGTGGCTCGGCGACTGTCCACACGCCGCCGAAGCCGTCGCGGGCACGGGCGCTGCACTGGCTGATCGCGCCGCCAAGGCCGCATTCCGGGTCGTGACAGGCGGAGATTTCACCTCGGAGGATGAGGCGAAATGGCACTCCAGAGGACACGTAGGGGTTGGAGAAGGCGTGGCGGCGGTGCAGCTTCTGGCGTGAAGGCCGGGGATGATCGTCTGTAGGATGGGCCGAGATTGGTGTGTTTCTGGGTCCGTGGGATCGCGCTATCAGTGTGCGGAGCGGATACAGCAAATCGGGATGGGATCAGGCTTCTTCGAGGATGCCGTCGGAGATGCGGAGGACGCGGTCGGCGGCGGAGACGACGGTGATGTCGTGGGTGGCGACGAGAAAGCCGACGCCGAGGTTGTGGGCGGTGTCGCGGAGCAGGGCGACGATGTCGCGCCCGGTCATCGAGTCAAGATTGCCGGTGGGCTCGTCGGCGACGAGGAAGCGCGGGGAGTGGACGAGGGCGCGAGCGAGGGCGACGCGTTGTTGCTCGCCGCCTGATAGCTCTAGGCCGCGATGCTGCGCGCGGGGGCCGAGGCCGACGCGTTCGAGCATCTGACGGGAGCGGGCGGTACGTTCGTCGCGGGGCATGGCGGCGAGGCGGAGGGGAACCTCGACGTTCTCCTGGGCGGTGAGCAGGGGAAAGAGGTGGGCGTTCTGGAACATCATGCCGATGCTGGCGCGGCGCAGACGGGCGCGCGAGCGCTCATCCATCGGCGCGAGGAGGTGACCGAGAACGCTGACGCTGCCGCTGGTGGGGTTGTCGAGGCCGGTGAGGATGTTGAGGAGGGTGGTCTTGCCGGAGCCGGAGCGGCCACGGAGCGCGACGAATTCGCCGGCATCGAGGCGCAGGCTGACGCCGCGCAGGGCGTGGACGACGCTGCCACCGGACTTGAAGTCGCGCGAGAGGTCGTGGGCTTCGACGATCGCCGTGGAGGGCGCGGAGTCTTGCGCGGCGGTCATGACTGGGCCTCCTGACTGGCGGCGTGGGCGTTGGCGGCGGATGGGGCGGGCGCGTTCGGCGCATTGGGGTCTTGAGCGGGCCAGATCTCGACGTGATCGGCGAGGATGCGCACGTCGGCGCGCCCGTTGAAGGCGATACGATCGATGGCTTCGTGCGGCAGTTGCAGACGCCCCACGCGGTCGATGACGACGGATTCTTGATGGGTCTCGCTGGAGAGGCCGATGACGGCGCTGGAGCCGCCGGGAACGCCCGCGGCGAGGGGGATGTCGCGGCGGACGGTTTCGGTGCTGGTGCGTCCGTCGCGGATGGCGAGGGTGCGGTTGACGAGGGCGGCGATGGCGGGGTCGTGGGTGACGATGAGGGTGGTGAGGCCCATCTCGCGGTTGAGGCGGCTCATGAGCTCGAACATGTGGCCCGCGGTGACGGAATCGAGCTCGCCGGTGGGTTCGTCGGCAAGCAGAAGGGCGGGTTCGTTGGCGAGGGCGACGGCGATGGCGCCGCGCTGCTGTTCGCCGCCTGAGAGCTGATTGGGCTTTTTGCGGGCCATGTGGCCGATCTCGACCAGGTTGAGGAGTTCGCGGGCACGGCGGGCGGCTTTGCCGGGGGTGACGCCACCGAGGACCTGGGGCAGGGCGACGTTCTCGGTGAGGGTGAGCTCGGGCAGGAGGTTGCGTCCGCTCTGCTGCCAGATGTGGCCGACGGTGTAGCAGCGGTAGCGTGTGCGCTGGGCTTCGTCGAGCTTGGTGAGGTCGTTGCCGGCGACGTAGCAGCGGCCGGCGCTGGGCATGTCGAGTCCGCCGATGACGTTGAGGAGGGTGCTTTTGCCGGAGCCGGAGGCGCCGACGAGGGCGACCATCTCGCCGCGGCCGACGTCGAGGTCGAGGCCCTGGAGCGCGACGACTTCGATGTCGTCCACTTTGTAGATCTTGACCAGGTTCTCGCACCTGACACACACATCGCTGTCCGCAACGTGGGTCGATTGTTTCGCGTAGGGAATGCCCATGTAGTGTGGATCTCCTGTACATGCCGGTTAGGAGGGGCGAGATGGTAGCAGCATAGCACGCATGCCTAGCTAGACGCTGTTGAGCCTGACTTTGTTGCACGGTAAGCGTTCGCCCGTTGGCGACTGGCTGGCGTAGGCATCATTGGTTCCGATCACACCTATGGAGAATAGAGATGCAACACGTTCTTGATGAGCCGGATGAGCGCATCGCGCGCATGCGGCGAGAGGTGAATGGCGAGCCGGAGTACAACTACGACGAGGAGGAGGAAGAACAGGCAGCAGAGGAAACGGCAGACGCGTTCACCACACGGGAGTATCGGGAGTTACCGGCACTCGTGAACATCTATGCGGAGCTGCCGCAGACCGTTGTTTTGATCTGCGAGCAGGCTCGGGGGCGGCTCCGCGAGCAGTATGTGCAGCACTTGCAGATCGTACGAGACGCGCTCGCGCCCTATGGCAAGTTCAGCGAGTGGTGTATGGCGGTGGGCCTCTTCCCCAACACGGTCTACAGCATCTTGCGGCGGGAGGAGGAGCGGAGCAAGCAATCGTTTGTGCCGCCGCACAACCCCTCGCCTGGTCCCAACCCTTCGCCCGACCCCAAGCCCAAGCCGCACAGGCGGACGCCAGAGGAGCGAGCCGCCGGCCCTACCTCGGCCTTCGTGGCGCGCGTCAAGGCGCTCCCGCAGGATGGTGTGGACCGCGACGCCTATCGGGCGCTGGCGATGGCGAGATTGCGCCAGGACGACGAGGATGGGTTCGACCGCATGGAATCTGACGTCATTCAGGCGTCCATTCGAGTCAAAATGGCGGGTGGAGCAATAAATGACCTCTGGGACGTGATGCTCGAGGTAAAGGAGGAGTTCGAGCGGCGCGGGGAGTGAGCGGCGCGGGCGGGCGACCATCGGTTGACGGTCGCCCGCTTTTTCACATTTTTACGTGAAAAGTCCCGGACTCTGGTGTACATTTACAGTCAAAATTGATGCCGAAATTGGCGCAAAATGCTGGTATACTGTGGTCAGCAGCAGTGCAATTGCCCGCTTGCATGGTCGAGTAGCGATCGATTCCGACACACTCTCAGAGGAGGAGCGGAGATGCTTGGCAAGTACGACCGACGGATCCCCAGAGTCAACGTCGAGCAGTTGCGCGGGGCGCTGGCCGAGAAGCGGTACACGTCAGGCGACCTCGCCGACGCGGCGGGTCTCTCGCACTATCACACCTCGCACATTTTGCGCGGCGGGTACGAGCCGGGGGAAATGGCGCGGCTCAAAATCGCGCGGGGCGTGGAGCGGTTGGGGCTGGACACGAGTCGGGTGCTCATCGAGGATGAGGAATAGGGAAAACGCGCCAAGTCAGTAGCGAGCTACTTGGCGCGTCAGGCGCAACGCTGAATAGGAGCGCGCAACCATGCATGAGGAGTATGCCACCTACGTGGCAAACATACAAGCAAGAGGTCTCATTCCCGGCGAGGAGTGGCTTCCGCTAGCGGGCAAACAAGCATTATGGCTCATGCGGCATTATTCCTGGACCATCCTTCCCGCGCATCGAGCCATACGCGACGGCGCGGGCGGCGTGCGATGTACGTGCACGCGGGGTGTGAAATGCCCGACGCCGGGCAAGCATCCCAAGCGCGAATGGAACCCGCGCGCCGTGCCGGGACCGTTGACGGCGGGGGCGATGGTGCAGGAATGGGAGCGAGACGAGAACGAGCGCGCGAATATGGCAATCCTCACTGGCATGCGTTCCGGCATCGTCGTTGCCGACATTGACCCACGCCACGGCGGCACGCTCGACGCGCTGCTGGACGCGGGCTGGCTGTTGGAGACGTGTATGGCGCGGAGCGGCGGCGACGGCATCCACGTCTACGCGGCCATCCCCGCAGGGGTCACGGCGGTGCGCAGTCTCCCCCAGTATCTCCCCGGCATCGAGGTGAAGGCCGACGGGGCGCTGGTGATTGCGCCGCCCAGCCTGCACCCGAGCGGCAAGCGCTACGAGTGGGCACCGCTGCACACGCCGAAGGATTATGCGCCCGCGCACCTGCCCGACGCCGTGTGGGCGGCGATTGCCCAGCGACCGCAACCCGTCACGCGAGCGCGAGCAGCAACCGCGAGTGAACGGGCAGCCATGCAGGTCGGGCGTGACATCGGCTGGTCGAGCGAGCAGGTGCGCGCCTACGCCGTGGCGATGTACCGCAGAGCGTTTCAGAAGGTGGACGAGCTAGGCTCCCGGAATTGTGCCTGTTACTGGCTCGCGCGACAGTTGCAGTCGGTGGGCTTCTCAGAAAGCGATATGCGGGTGTGGGTCCGCGCCTTCGGAGATGAGGTGCGTTTCCAATGAGCAAGAAACCACCTTTGGGCGCCAACGAACCCGATAGCACGGTCACGAGTGCCCTGAAAATGGCGCCACTCCCACCGCCGACCAGCGCGGAGTTGAACGGCAAGAACGGGCGTACGCCACAGCAACCGCAGCAGCGCAGGCTGGTGCTGCAACCGCTGGCGGAGGTCGCGGCCGAGCGCTGCGCATACCTGATGGAGGGCTATCTCGCGCTCGGCGAGTTGAACGCGCTGGCGGGGGCTGGTGGGGCGGGCAAGACCTCGGCGGCGATGGACATCGCCGTGCGGGTAGCGGGCGAACTGGGCCTGCCGGGTGACGCGCGCAGCGATCTGACGGGGCCGGTGGGTGTGCTCTACCTCACCACCGAGAATCACCCGGCTAAAGTGATGCGCCCGCGTATCGAAGCGACGGCGCTGGCCTTGACCGGCGGCGACGCCACGCGCACCCAAGCGATTCTGGGGCGCATCTATGTGCAGCGTGGCGTGGTGACGTGGCCCAATGGCATGCCGACCACCGAAGGTGTGGCCGTCGCGCCGGAGGATACGGAGACGCTGGTGTTGCCGCGTGACGTGGAGGCAGTGCGCGACGCGATCCGCGCGCGGCACGTCAAGTTGCTGATTATCGATCCGGTGATCTCCTTCACCGCGCAGGATGTGGACGTGCTGCACCCGGCGGAGTTGCGGCACTTCCTCGATCCGTTGGCGTTGCTGGCACAGCAGGAGGACCTCGCCGTCTGGGCGCTGCTGCATTTCACCAAGGCGGTCGGCACGGCGGTCATCCTGCGCATCAGCTTGTCGCGGCAGATGACCGACACCGCGCGCATCGTGGGCGTGGTGCTGGAGGATCCCCGCGACGACCACGCGGGGACGCGCTGGTTGGCGCAGGCCAAGACGAACCTCGGCTTCACGCCACCGGCCTACGGCTTCACGGTGCAGGCGGCGCCGCATCCGAGCTTTGCCGACGACACCACGGCGATCGTCGTGTGGGGCGAGTCGCGCGCGGGCAACGCCGACAAGCTGGAGCGCGACCTGGCGCGCGAGGCCGAGGAGGCGCGGAGCAAAACCGCCGACCCGTTCGCCACGGCCTCGCTGGGCCATAGGCCGCGCACGAAAGAGGCCGCGAACTACCTCGGCACGAAGCTCATGGAGCTGCGCGACAACGGCGACCTGGTCGTGACCGGCAGCGAGTTGGACGCCTGGCAAAAGGACGGCGGCTTCTCGAAAGAGACGTGGAGCAACGCGCGCGCGCATCTCGGCGTCACGCTCGCACCCGACGGCTTTCAGGGGGAGTGGCAGCAAGACTTGGCCGAGTTGGAGTGGTTAGCGAACACCACGCCGAGCACGCGCACGTTGCTTGGGGGGGCCGATCCGCTCACGTTCGCCCCCGGCCCCCCGGCGCATCCGGGGCGGAGGCCGTAGCTGTGTACAGTCTCGCTTACTCGTACGGGGTGCCAGGAAGACTAGGGAGTCTGGGGAGTCTGGATTTTCCCAGTATTCCTAGTCTTCCCAGTCTTCCTGGCACTTTGTACGAGTAAGCGGGACTGCGGCACGGCGGCTCCGGCACAACCTGCGGTTTACAAATCCCAATCCGGCGATGCTGCCCTCGTTCGGCGAATATCGCCGAGTGTCGAAGCAGCGGCATCGTGGTCCCTCAACTGTCCGTCCCGTGTTGCGAGATATCGCGTATCGTCGTCGCTGCGGGGGGGGGCGGAATTGGGGGCAATTCACGCCGCTCGGCAGTATCACCTGATGAGGCGTGGGGGTGGGGGAGCATCGAACGCCCGTCTGCCCGTTCGTGTGCTGCGCCTTCGGAGCAAGCGGTGGACCGTAAGTGGCGCGGTACTGTCCGAGGGCGGCACGGGGTGGACGTTCTCCGACCGTGCCGCATTCAGATCGGTACGCGGGGAGACTGGCTCACGGCCTCAAGCGTCGCGTGGTGCGAGGCCGCCCTGCGTGCCAGCGAGGAACTCGTGGTGGCCGATGTCGAGGGTCTTGATCCAGCGCTGCTGGCCGAGGGTCAGGCCGATGAAGAAGCCCAACTCGACCAGCTCGGGATCGGTGAAGTGCCGGTGCAGCCGCTCCCAGAGGGCGTCGTCCGCGCGGGTCGCGTCCCAGACGATCGCGTCGGCGTAGGCGAGTGCCGCCTTCTCGCGCTCGGTGAAGTCGTCGGACTCTTCGAAGAACAGCAGCTTGGCGTACGCGGTCTCGGCGATGCCCCCCGATTCGGGCCGGCCCGACCGCTGCACCTTACAGTACTCGCACTCGATGGATTGGGAGACGTAGGCGCGGCAGAGTTCCTTGATCGCGTGATCCAGCACGCCGGTGCGGAAGGTGGCCTGCCAGGCTTGGGAGAAGGCGCGGATGACGGCGGGCACGTGGGCGCGGATGGCCTGGCTCTCTGGTCGGGGAGTGCCGTGGAGGCGGGCCTCCTCCAGGTAGCCGAGGATCTCGGGATCGATGATGGTGGCGAGGTCGGGATACGGGATTCTGGGCACTGGTGGATCTCCTCCCGCGGCATGAACGGGCGCGGTCGTCGAGGTCATCGAGGTCATCGAGGGCCACGACCGGACCCAGAGCACTCGCCATCGCCACCGGCACCTCGTGACGCCCCCGGTCTACCACGGCACAAGCGGGCGTGTCAAGCAGCGGGAGGTGGGCATGCTCGCGAACGTGCCTGCGTCGCAGAATGTGCTCGGTCAGCCCGTCCCGTACGTGCACCTTCGGCGTGTCCTGGCGAGCGTATGGTCGCCGCTCGGTAGCGCATGCTGGATTCACTACTACCCGTTCGCCAGCGTCCACGGTCGTCCAGGAGCGCAGCACTGAAGGCCATTTCACCTCACCGAAAGTCCGTCAGTGTCCACGGAAGTCCGTCCCCATTGCTGTCAGTTTTGACTCGACTTTGGCCCTTTTTGTCGGCCAATGGAGACGCAGGTGGTCGGATGGTGGCGAGCGAGTTGCAGCACCTGTAGGGCGGAGGTGTCTACATGGTGCCCGCATCCGCGCTGCTCCTGAGCTTCCTTCAGCCGTTCGCCGTCGGGTTCACGGCGCCGACGTTCGCCCATGCGTGCACCTTGGTGCAGGGGACGCTCCTGGCCAGCTGGCGGCGTTCGCGGAGGGCTTCCGTCGGGATTATCAGGCGATTCGCGCAGCCTTCGAGTTGCCCTGGAGTCAGAGTCAAACCGAGGGGCAGGTGAATTGGCTGAAGCTGCTCAAGCGCCAGATGTCTGGGCGTGCCAAGCTTGATCTGCTCCGGCGGCGGCTCCTCGGCCCACCCGCTGCATGAGAGGGTGATGGGGCCGAGGATCGACGGAAGGCATGGTCCTCGATCACCAAACCGGCGGGAGACCCCACCTAGCCGCCGCTTCGCTTCACCAAATCTGCGGGAGACCCCCTCCCTGGACACTATCTGACAGGTCTATGGGAGATGCCGCCCCGCTGGAGGATACTAACCCTAGGGACGTACCCTGCGGGTGGCGCATCGCGGCTGGCCACCGCATACCGTCACGCTGGGAAACTCTGAGCAGCAACGGGTATCTCGGACGACGGCAGCCCATGCGGCTTGCGCTGGGCAGGCGTCGTCGAGACTTGCATTAGCGTCCCGAACAACTCTAATCGCAGAGGTGGATCCCTCTTTGCGGCGAGCCCGCAATCACGTTATGGCGTCGTCGAGCTCCTGAATAGTTGGGAAAGGGAGAAGCTCGCCCTCTCCTCACCCCCCGCAGACTCCATGAAGGGGCTCTTCCATGGCAGCATCGGCAGCATCTGCGGCTGAGAATCGGGAGGTGAACAGCTACGAGCTGTTCATCGCCGCGCTCTCGATTATCTCCATCGTCAACATCGTACTCTCGCTGTTCCTGCCCGATTCCGCCGTCAGAGAAGTGGTGGTCATCGTCGACACGGGCCTGTGTTTCGTCTTCTTCGCCGATTTTCTGGGGCGTCTACGTCGCGCCGGCAGCAAAAGCGACTACTTCTTCCATCGACTCGGCTGGCTGGATCTGCTCGGCAGCCTGCCGCTCCCGGGACTGCGCCTTGCTCGCGTGTTCCGCGTCGCGCGCGTAGTGCGACTCGTGCGCGCCGTGGGGATGAAGACGATCATCGACAAGGTCTTGCACGACCGTGCGGGCAGCGCCTTGTATACCGTCCTTGTACTCTGCGCGCTCGTGATCCAGTATGCCGCCATCTTCGAGTTGCTAGCGAATCGTGGAGCGCCCCACGCCAATATCACGACGGCTTCCGACGCGGTGTGGTATGTGATCGTGACCATCACGACGGTCGGCTACGGCGACACGTATCCGGTGACGAACGCAGGGCGCATCGTCGGGGTCATCACGATGTTCGTCGGCGTCGGGCTGTTCGGCGTGCTAACGGGGTTTCTGGCCAACACCTTCCTCGCGCCGGCAAAAAACAGCACGGGTGGCGAATCGACGCAAGAATCCGCAGATGAACCGAGCGCACAGTCAAGCCAAGAGTCGCCTGCGCTACCGACCTCAGTTGGCCTGGTGGCGAGGTTGGACCAACTCCAGGCCGAGATTGCTGAGTTGACACGATTGCTGCAGCACCAGACATCTGGCCAAACTCCTCGCTCAGGTGGGGAGGCGCCAGACGACACGCACACAGCCGATCACCTGTCATAGCTGTGCATAGCTGTGCATGGCATCCCACCAACCTATTGCTCGCCCTTGGGGGCGGAGATGGGCTCTGCATCGCACCGCATACGGGCAGACAGGAACTCGTCAGGAACTCGTGAGGCACGAGGCAGCGTGCACCTTACGCGGATGTGCTGCATATGAGTTCGCGCCTGCATCGTATGGCCGCTGGAGTCAGGGGCCCTCCTATCGCATGGTATGAGGCTGCCGCCATCTGTCGTCGCAGCGCTTGCACCTCCCCGCGCGCCCGGTGTGGTCGCTCGGTGGTGCCGCACTCGACACCTCGCTCGACTTCCGCTGCCCGCGATCGCGGGGGAGGGTGCATGGTGCCAATGGTGGACTGCTCTGTAGGAGCGTCTGCACCATCGGAATCATTTGACAGCCCTTTTGGAGATGCTGCCCTGGGGACGTAACCTTTGCCTCACTGCTCTCAATCCTCCTCGATGGGACTCCTCTGGGCGCGAGCACTTCCTGGTCACCATCGGATACAGCCAAGGTCGACGCATCCTCGCACTCTTAGCCATGATGAGCGCACTCTCGCGAAGACTCCGTGAAAAGGTGAACGTACGCCGCCGTCTGCCATGACGCCTCAGCGCCTCCTCTCTCCATTGGCACGGAATCGGAGGCCAGATCGTTACGTTAAGACTCGTGTCCGTGATAGGTCGGTGACGCGGCTGTCCGATAACCATGACGGCGAGGGCAACAGGACGACATGTGGAACAGGTGGACGCTCATGGCGAAAACGTATCAGGCCAACTTCCCTACCCGCGTGACAAACTCACTGCTCGTGACCCTTCAACATGCCGGCGTCACCCTTGGGACGATGTCGCTGCTGACTGTACGCGGCCGCGTGAGTGGTCAACTACACACCGTCCCCGTGATACCCGTCGAACAAGATGGTCATAGATGGTTGGTCGCTCCGTACGGCGCGGTCCAGTGGGTGCGCAACTTGCGAGTGGCGGGAACGGCAACGCTCACGCATGGTCGCCGATCTGAAGCGATCTCCGCAACCGAAGTGTCCGCGAAGGACGCGGCCCCAGTACTCCGCCAGTATCTCGCCCATGTCTCTCAGGTTCGGCCCTACTTCGATGTCACGACAGACTCGCCGCTCGAAGCGATCGAACTCGAGGCGTCGGATCATCCCGTCTTTCGCATCAGTCTGACGCTAGATCCGAAGCACGAGTCTGCGTTGCAGGGGGCCGAATAAGGCCACAGGCAAGCGGTGCTCAAGGGCATCACGCGAGATGCGGCTTCCGCATTGGGTTGATTTGCATGGCTCGGATTCGGGGAACGAGCTTGTTTCCCGAGCGCCAGCGCGATAAGACATCGAGGTTCACTCAGCGCGCGATGAGAGAGGCGGGCCCTTCCTCACATGTACCACGTGCTTGGGCAAGGGTGGGGATGCGAAGCGTCGGAACGTGTCCACACAGCGCATTTCACGTTGACCTCTACGCAGAAGGAGGCGCCACATGCAAGCCATGACAGTGGAGCGACTGACCAAGGACGCCAACGCCTCTCCAGATCTATCATGGAGCGGGCTCTATCGGGCGGGAGGCATCGCGGCCTTCCTCTTCATTGTCCTCACCTTCGCCTCTGGCGCCTTGATCGCGCTCACGCCCCAGCCGCCGAGCACCGGCGAGACCGGCACCCTGCCGGGCGGGGTCGCCACCTTGCAGTACATCGCCGCGCACAAGTCCGTGTATCTGCTCAACATGATCGTCTTCGTAGGCCCCGTATCCATCACCGCCGTCGTGTTCCTGGCGCTCTACGTGGCGCTCAAGCGGGTGAGCCAGGGCACCGCTGCCGTAGGCGCCGTGGTGGGAATCGCCTCCCTGGTGCTGTGCGTGGCCCCGCTCGGGCTGCTGTTCAGCCTGGTGCCGCTGAGCAATCAATACGCCGCAGCCAGCACCGCCGCCCAACGCACCATGCTCGCCACGACCGCGGATGGCCTGCTCGCCCAGATCAACTCGGTGAGTATCGGCGGCGTCTTGTACGCGGTTGGTGTGCTCATCATTTCGCTCGCCATGCTCCATGGCGTCTTCCCCAGGGCCGTTGCATACGTGGGCATCGTCTCGGGCATTGTCGGTATCGTCAGTGAGAGCCTACGTCCGGTGATGGGAGCGTGGTACGGCATCTACGGCATCATGCTGCTCTGGCTACTGGCCGTCGGCTGGAAGCTCCTCCGGCTGAGTGGGAAGGAACACCGCACCGTCGGTCAGTAACCCCAAGGAGCCTGGTGGACGCGGCTGTGACACCTGGTTTCAGGCGCAACGGATACCCGTCCCAAGGGCTACCTGACCTGACCCCTGGAGTGGTCTCCGGTTGATATGCGAGACTCCCGAGTGAGTGATGGCATGCCCCCCGAAGTGGGTCCACGCACAACGGTAGCCGATTTCTCTGTTCGCTTGCTGTGCACGCCAGGCAGCGGCAAAGCTACCTGACGGCAGCTATCCCGACGAGGCAAGTCGGCGTGCACGTGTCGCCGCCACCTAGCACGCCAACGTCCCGCGAACCTTTTCGCCGCCTGATGCTACTCCCCCTACGTATCGGCACGTTGGACAGGGCACCCGGCTCGTGGGGTCGGGACCTCGGACGTGTCGCAATGCTCCACATGGAGGGATGGTATGCGACCCTCACGTCATCCTCGCTTCATGGCTTCCCTGGTCGGCGTGGAAGGCGCGGGCTGTCTGGCACAGATCCGGTGCTACTTGCATCGATATTATCCGCATCGTCTCCCGCTGGTCGGCTCGCTGCTACTCGCTGCTACGCTCGTTTGGTTCGTCGCGGGATATTTCTCGCTGGCACAAGTCGCACCGCTCGGCTACGGGCTTGTATTCTCTTATCTAGTCGCGATGGTTGGCTTCAACCTACGTAACGCCGTCATACAACTCGCTGGGGGTCAACCCGCTCTTCTTTTTCCACGATCGCGATCCCCTCGTCGGCGCAGTGCTCGCCATCGGCCACGTTACTATGCTGGGGGATCTTCTTCCTGGCGTTCCTGCTCCGACGCTGCACCACGCTGGTGAATACTCCGGGTGAGCGCCGTCAACGCCTAGATGCGGAGTGAGATGGATACAATAGTGCCGCACCATACCAAGCAATCAGTCGGTAGCCATGGGCTTACCCAGCAGCTAAAAACCGAGTGTACTAGCTTCCGCATGGCTCGGTCCTGCACTATCTTGCTCTGCGCGGTCGTGCTCATTTTCGTCCTCGTGTCCTTCGTCAGCACTCTCGCGAGCCATGGGGGGAATAGCGCCGTACCCACCGGTCCGGACGGCGAGGCAGTCACCGACGTGTACACATTCTTACACCGATCGCTCGTCGGTGACGGTACGCTCACGGCCAGGGTCGTATCGCTTTCGGGAGCGCACCTGTCGACGGACACCTCGGGGAGCGCATACGGATCCAGCCCGACGAGTCAGTCGGGCTCGCAGATACAGCCGGGGCTGGCTCCGTGGGCTAAAGCGGGAATCCTCCTCGAGCCAGGCACGAACCAGGGGACCGACTATGCGGCCGTGATGGAGACCGGCTCCCATGGCGTCCGGATGCAGTACGACTACACGCACGACAGCCCGGGGCTCCCCGGCCCCGTCGAACCGTCCTTTCCTCGGTGGCTGCGACTCACCAGGGCTGGTGACATCATTACCGGCTACGACTCCGCAGATGGCCTCCACTGGGCCGAGATTGGTACCGTTCGTCTCACTGGCCTTCCTCACACTGTCCAGGTCGGCCTCTTCGTCACCTCTCCGTTGTACTTTGTCGCCGGTGCTAACGCTGGGGTCCCCAGCGTCGCCACCGCGGCCTTCGACCACCTCGCCATTGAAGGTGATCTTCCGCAACCCACCTGGACCGGAGAGACGATTGCCGGGTTATACCCCTCACTGCAGCCCGATTCCATCTGGGACCAGCAGTCCGACGACGCGTTTACCATCAGCGGCTCAGGCGACATCGCACCGCTCGTCGGTGCCATCGTCTTTAGTATTTGGTCGGGCGCAAGCATCGTCAATGGGACGATCGTTGGGCTCCTGCTCGTGATCGTGCTTGCCGCCGTGTTCGCCACGTCCGCGTACCGCCGGCGGCAAGTCTCCGCCACCCCCCAGCCAGTCCACGTCGAGTCTTAGCTGCCAGAGCCATCGTCGCGAGTTCGCTGGCGTTTGCCGCCGGAACGGTCGCTACCGCGATCGCCGAAGTGGTCACCCGGCACATCCTGGCCGCCAACGGGATCTATCTCTTCCCACAGAGTGGACTTGTCGAGGCGCGAGTTATCATCGGCACGGGACTCCTCCTGGGGCTCGCCGCCGCATTGGTCGTTGCCCTAGGCATGATATTGCGGAGTGGCACCTTAGCAGTCGCCGCAGGCATCGCGCTCCTCATTGTGCCGGGCGTTATCGTCACGCTCTTGCCGGCTGACTCCGAGAGTTGGCTGATGCGATTCACGCCAACCGCGGCCTTCGCAATCCAAGCCGCTCAGCCTCGCTCCAATCTGGTAACCGATGCATACACGATCTTGAACGGGTACTTTCCAGTCAGCCCCTGGGTCGGCCTCGCCGTCCTCGCCGCCTACACGCTGGCAACCCTGGGTGCAGCCATGTGGCTCCTGCGCAACCATCAGGCTACGTAACCGAGACCCGAAATGGAACGCCGTGTCACCAGGGAAATGGCACCATAAGCCTGAGCATTACGCGGCCGCTAGCTGTAGGAACTGGCTATGATCCTACGCCATCCTACGCTCTTCTTCCCGATTGTAAAACGGCCTTCTCACTCCGTGACTCAGTTCGGGAGTCACACAGCGAGCGCATCACGAGCCAGGGTGGCGCAGGCTAAGCCCACAGATTAGAGGGTGAAGACGTGGTCGGGCGGATTGCCCGCGAGCGCCGCGTAGAGGTCGGGGAAGCAGCCGACGAGCACGCCCTCGACCACGGCGCGCGGCTCGTACTTGCCCTCACCGGCGGGGATGGCTAGCCCCCGCCCGCTTGCACGTTGGTCGCACAGCATGAGGAAAGTCTGGCCCTAATGGGAGCGCCGCGGCGGTTCTCTTCACTTCCGCACTACGCGGCGCGCAGCCGGGCCTGGACGCCATGAAGGCGCCAGGTCTTCTTCCCCCCACTTGGCGGGGATGTTGCTGGTCGCTCCCACGACCCGGCGGATGAAGGTATGGTTGCGCTCGCTGTCGAACTCGGCATCGGCGAGGACGCTAGCGATGGGGACCAGGTGGCGCGTCCGGTCGAGCAGTGGGCGGAGCGTGGTGCCGTCGTTGGTCGGACCGGGCTTGGCAACCTGGGCCAGGATGACGCGCCGGGCAGATCGACCACGACCGCCCACTTGAGCCAGTGGCGCCAGGTGAGCCCTTGCCCCCGGTCCCGTATGCGATTGACGAAGAAGGTGCTGATTGCCCCGGGCGCCAGGCCGGTCCCATTCACCGCGACGATCGTGCCGTCCGCAGGCGGCGGAGGCATCCGGGCGGCAGTCTCGTGCAACAGACGCGTCAACTCGCCTTCGCCCGTCCGACGCAGGCACAGATACAGCGTCGTGTCGTCAGGCACACGCTCGTCGAGTGCCAGCACAGCACGCAGCTCGGCATGTTCGCCCAGGCGCACCTCGGCCTCGCGGTACGTCCAGTCTTCATAGCGCATGACGCACAGGATCGCCAGCAGCGTGGGCTGGGTGAACGTATGCTTGGAGAACGGGCTGCGGTACCGCGGCAAGGCCGCTTCGGCGACCTCTCGCGCGACTTGGGCAAATCGAACGGCTCCTATCTCGGCCATATTGGCACCTCCCCTTGCCTCCTCTGCAAAGGCCGCGCCAGGATGTCAACAAGACCACCCCACATTTGACTTCAAAACGGGCGAATGCAGATGGACTCAGCATAACCAACTCAGCCATCAAACGCTGTAGAATTGCGCATTCTTGGACGGTAGCGAACGTCGCAGAACACGGCGGACAGAAGACGTTGCTTTGGTGTGCTACGAATCCTACGAACAGACGTTTTGACGGCCAAACTGACAGCCAACAGGATAGACAACTACGGACAGTGGCGAACAATGCAAGCACAAAACCGTCGAAAAACTGGGGACGATAGATGCTAGTGGACGCTGTCGGACGTTATAGCGGCTCTTTCGTAAACAGCGCTCCCAGCCGACTATAGAACCATTTTGTTTGACCCCACTTGCGACCCCAACGCCGACGAACTGCGGCGAACTACTGTGAACGAGGTGAACAAACGCACTGTCTACCTTGCGAAATTTGGGGCCTTCGTGGACCCTGATGGACGCGGACAAACGCAAGGGACCGGCTTTGTAAACCGCAGGTTGTGCCGGAGCCGCCGTGCCGCAGTCCCGCTTACTCGTACAAAGTGCCAGGAAGACTGGGAAGACTAGGAATACTGGGAAAATCCAGACTCCCCAGACTCCCTAGTCTTCCTGGCACCCCGTACGAGTACGGCGGGCCACAACGGGCGGGCTGAAAGCAACCAGCGGGTACGAGAGGGGAGCCGACGAGATGAGTGGGAAGCGGGCACGAGCGACCCGGCACAAGGGAGTCTTCCACGAGCCGGGATCGAGTGACGCGAGTGTGGACGCGGCGAGTGAGCGCGACCGCGTGTACTTCGAGACGCACCCGGACGCGACAGTCTACTACCGCAAGCGCATCCCCGGCGAGTATGGGCCGAGGGAGGAGGACGAGGCCGTCCGGAATGCGACCTATACGCGCGTGACGCAGATACGGCGCGGGTATCGCACGCGCGGGCCGTGCGCGTTGCTCCTGCGCCGCGACTATCCCAACGACCGCATTCCGTTCGAGCACTTCGAGGCATTCGTGTCACGGTTTGGCAGCCCGCCGTTCTTCGTGCCAGACGAGCAGATAGTCGAGGAGTGAGTCGTGAACGATAGTAGGGAGGAGGCGAACGATAGGCAGGCTTTGCACCGTCTGTACGTATCCGCGACGGCAAGAGATAGACCTCGCGTTGATGCTGCACGCGAACAGTTACCGCCAAATAGCCTCACAGTACGGCGTTTATTACAACAATCTCGTTCGACACGAGCAGGAACATTGCGATGTCTGCCGGTTCTTGTTGAGCTGAACTCTCTTCGCGGCCTGCAGGTCGCGGCCAATCCCAGCGCTGGATCCCTTCCTACGACCACCAACCTCGCCGTCGTTCTTGCCACTTTCCACATCGTTGTCGTCACTGGATCATCTGCCTTGCGAGCAGCAGGCCTCCGCCAAACGATCCGCTCACTCCTCCTCGTCGGCCGAATTTGAGCCTCGACCCTGAGGACCCGATACCGAGCCGATCTCCCCGGTGGGGCGCGGCGTCAGGACATGGCCCGCCAGTCTCCGGGCCAACGTCGCGGTCAAGAAGACCAGCGCGAGACCCACTGGCGGGCTGAGGAACGCGGCCGGAATGGCGAGCGCATAACCAGCCAAACTCGCTCCGACAAACCGATTGAAATACTGTTTGGTCGACGCGGGCAACGCCTGCTCTTCTAGATAGCTAACCGAGGAGGCATACCGCCACAGCAGCCAGAGCGACGCGGTCGCGAGCACCACGTTGATGGTGTAGAGGATGATCGCGGCCGGCTCCTGCCAGTGCGACCCCAGGAGCGCCGCCGTGGCGGGGATCAGCGTGATCCAGAGGAGCAGTAACAAGTTGATCCAGGAGACGCGCGCGTCAGCCAGGGAAATATAACGAAAGAAGCTCCGGTGGGAATCCCAGAATCGGCCGATGACGAGGAAGCTGAGGAAGTAGGCGACGAGCTCTGGGGCCATGTCGAACAACTCGCTCACGAACCGCGGGCCAGTCACCCCCGTTGGGATGTTCGGCACGAGGTCGAGGACCAGCAGGGTGATGGCGATGGCGAAGACCCCATCACTCAAGGTGAGGACCCGATCCCGACTATACGACGTTCCCCTCGTTTCAGGTACAGGACGTGTCGGTGTGCTACGAGTCACATCGGTACCTCTCGTCGCTCCAGAGGATTCGCTGAGGACAGTGCGCCTTGCATACGACTCGGTCTCTTGGCTTCAGCGGTCCACACTGGCGAGTGGATGGCCCATCACGCGTCTCTAGCAGCCGCCGTGCGCCGGACTGATCCGGTGGAATGCCTACGCGACGGTGCATATTCGCGAGTCGCCCGATGGGCGAGGGACTAGCAGGATGTGTTCCAGCGGATGATCATGGCGCATCGGAGATCGGGCGCGGCAGGTCGCGCGTGTCGCGCGTGCGGACGACTCTCCCTTCGGGACGCCCCTTTCTGGGGCGGCGCTGCCGATGGGAGCACTCCTAACCTCCTTCCTGTGCCTCCAGTAGAGGAGACCTCCGCGAGCGCGGGCTGGCTGCCGTGCGACGACCGCCTGGCCATGCCACGATGCCCCATACCTACGCCTTTTCTTCTGGGATTCTGTCTCCACTCGTGTGCTCATCGCCGCGTAGAGCACCAGTCGCCGCGTTGAGCACCAGCCCGGAGATGCCCTCCAGCAGAGACGAACGAAGGAGTAAGGAAACGGTGCCTTTCCTTCCCCTTTCCCTCGCCGCCGCTCAGTTGAACTATCTCAGGAGCACTGGCACAGCGTATGCAGTCTCTTGCCTCCGGCGCATGGAAAACGCGCCATCGTCGTGCTCAGGCACGTCTACGGCATGGCTTTCATGTGCCCAGCGCGCATCAACGCGCTTCTCCGCTGACGCGGCAACACGAACGAACATTCCTGAGCTGAAATTAGGATTCAGGTACGAATGTACGCCAGCGCGCTGTACCAAGCACAGCGGATAGGGTCTGTACGCAGTGTGCGTGCAGGCGACATACCAGCAATGTATGTAGGATGAGCAAAGGAGCATGTGCATGACAGTAGGTCCAGTGCAGTATCTCGTCGTCGGGTTACGCGGTGAACAGCAGCAAGGCGAGGTCATGAAGACGCTGCGCACCGCAAGCGATCGGGGAACCATCCGGGTCATTGACGTCGCCTATCTGACGAAGGGCACCGATGGCACGCTCAAGTATGGCCAAGTATCTGGTCTCACCGATGACGAAAAGAAACGCTTTGGAGCCGTCACCGGCGCTCTGATCGGCTATGGCGCCAATGGCGCCGATGGGGCCAAGGCAGGCGCAAAGACGGGCGCCGAGATGGGCTCCACCTTGTTCACGGGTCAGAACGTCGGTTTGTCGGCGCAGGAGATTCATGACACCATCAACGATATCGGCCAGGACGTGCCGCCAGGCGGCGCCGTGTTCGTGGCCTTGATCGAGCATCGTTGGGTGCTCGCTGCGCGAGACGAGTTGCAAAAGTCCGGGATCGCCGTGCTTGCCTCTGGGTTTGTGCGTCCGAGCTCGCTAGTCCTGCTGGGCAATGAACTTGCCGCCGCCGAGCAGGGCGTCTCAGCCTAGCCAGCGGTAACTGTCGGAGCTGGGGCGCTCGAAGCGAGCGCACCTGGCTCTGGGCCGTACACACTCAGCGAGAGGACGTATGCAATGACTCAGCCAATGACGCAGCCAGGCGACAAGCACCCCGATCACATCGAAGCGATGTTCGTGCAGATGGCCAACGGGTTCAGCTACGAGAAAGACGCCATGACGCTGAGCGGCATCGGGCCTGCCACGCTGTTCTTCGCCGACCGGCCACAACGCGTCGTGGGCCACGTCGGCACCCCAAAATTCGTCGGCCAGTGGGGCGATGGCGAGAACAGCTTCGCGGCCGATCCCCCGAACGCGGTGCTCACCTTCCTCGAAGCTGGCGATGCGACCCCTGAAGAAGCGACGGTGGTCTTGCGCGACCCGCGTCAGGCGGGTGATGCGCTCACCTACCGCGTCGAGGTGCTCGAGGGGATGCTGCCGACCAGTGCGGGGGCATGCTCCCTGTTCATCGATCCCATCGGCCGGCCCCTCTCGCCGGTATCAGTCGCGGGCGTACGTCGCCGCGAGCGTCGCCGCGGATAGAGCCGCAGAGACAATCCTAGATAGCAGCTCTAGATGGCGGCTCGCTGCGCTCGCCAGATGATCGCGGCCGAGCGGGGTAATGAATCATGCATGCCCACTAGGGTATGCGCGACCTCGTAATGCGACCACCAACCACCATGTCGGCGCGGGTCCATTGCCGCCAGCGATATCGACATCATGCGCAGCGCCATCGTAGAGGGAGTAGGAGGTCGCCGCAACGGCGGCTTCGCGCAAGCGCCTCGAGAAACAGGAGAGGACGCCGGCTACTGAGGACGTCGGCTACGACGGGAAGGCGCCGTCGAAGACAGAAGGAGTGCCATGAAACGAGTGATAGGTCCGGTGATCGCGTTGCTGTTGCTTGCGGGGTGTGCGAGCACAGCGGCAACCACGACGCCGACCAGCACCTCAGCGCCGGCGACATCCACCGGGACCGCCGCCTCCCAACGGCTCGCCTGCCAAGGGCTCGCGAAGGTGAATGCCTCGCTCACCACATTGGCAGCCGTCGGAGACAGCACGACCGTCGGAGACGTCAAGACCACGCAGCAGCAGGTGGCGCAGCAATTGACGACGCTCGATACGCTCATACCCGGTGACGCAGGCCCAGCCTTGAGCAAGATGACGTCGGCCAACGATCAGCTGGGGACCAAGTTGCAAGGGCTGCCCGAATCCGACACCCTCAGCCAGGCCTCGGTCAACGTACAGCAGGTGCACAGCCAGGTCGCCGACGCCCAAAACGCAGCAAAGAACCTAGGCACCACGCTCCAGTGCGGGTCATAGGGCACGTCACCACTTCCTGCGGGTAGGCATGCTCCAGCGCTTGGAGCGTATCGACCGACTCAGCTGCCGCTCTGGTCCAGCCCGAGTAGCTCCATGAACAGACAGTGACCATCTTGCACCGCGGAATGGCGTGCTTCCGCGAAGAGTTGTGCGAGCGAGCATGGTCGAGAAGAACCAGCTCTGCTTACCGTTTCGAAGCACACCATAGTCCAATCGATTGGTCACGTACCAGACCAGATGCGGAGATCCACATGACCAGCCATCCAGATCCTGACTATGATGCGACCGATCATCAAGCCGACCAGGGGCGAATGGTGATTGAGTCTATTGACCAGTACCTGCATGACGGGATGTCCGTTCTTGACGAGACTGGCAAGAAAGTCGGCGACGTAAGAAAGCATAGCTCCGCCGCAGGCTACCTCATGGTGAACGTCAAAGCCCACGGAGACAAGAACCTCTACATCCCATTCCGGCTCATCCGTACTATCGACCAGCATGAAATCTCTCTTTCAGCGCCCAAAGAGACGCTGGTTGAACAGTATACGCAGCCGCCCAAAATGCACACCGTCGTCCACACTCAATTGGTGCCTGGTCCTAGTGGCAGCATGATCCCACAGGCCCGTCAGGTGCAAACGCTGGAGAGCGGGTATGATGCCATGCCAGCGGAGTTAAACAGTGCGAGCGTCGGCTCCGTTGCGAGCCGACTGGCCGTGGGCATGGCGGTCTACGATGTCGACGGCGTGCACCTCGGCGACATCACCCAGTACGACACCATGAACGGCCTGCTGATAATAGCCAAAGGCATCTCTAAGAAAACCGCCGTAATCATTCCCTTCAGCGACGTCGCTAGTTTTTCCGAGGACAACCTATCGGTATACCTCTCGCTCGCCAGGGATACTATTATGAAGGAACACCAGATGTTGTCATGAAATGGGCGGACGAGCTTCTTCAACAAGCTTCTCCAATGAGCCGTGAGATGGTCGGCGCTCCCTTAGCGGTCACAATGAAGCAGCCCTCCGCCCACGGCGCCTCCCCGACGCCTCGGCCCACCCGCCGAAGGCTGCAGCAGGTCGCGGAACGTGCGAGCGAGCCCTTCCACGAGCAGCACTTATAATATCTACCCGCGCCGCCTCTGGCGGGAGCGCGAGGTCCTCGGTCTGCGGCGTTGGTTTGTGCTTCGGCATGGTGCGTGCGGCGTAACATGCCGCTCTCCTCTCGCGTCAATCACTCTCAACGGCTTCTGTATGGTCCCCTTCCGCCGTGGCTCATTCACGGGCGAGAGAGGCCTGATACGTCTGCATCTCGGCATGATACGCTTCTTCCAGCCCCTCTAGCCCCTCCAGTTGCCGCCGCGTACCTCCCGCCAACTCGGCGGTGGCCAATCGCCCCCAGGCCTCCGAAACCCGCGCTTCTATCTCGGCGGCCGACAGGAACCCGCTGAACACAAAGTCGCCCACTGCGGTCACAGGCTCACGAAAAGACAGGACTGCCGGATCCCCCCATCGACGCGGGACGAAACGGGAGCACCCTCTCGTCGATCGACAGCGGCAATCCGAACTGCCGACGACGCTCTCTGAGCAGTTCGCCGAAGTCCTTCCCCGCCAGCGTCTTCTTCGTCTCGATCGCCTGGAGCGACCCCGACACCTCGCCGAGCGCCCGCGACAGGGTCCATTGTCCCCCCTCGGGGTGCAGCTTAGCCGTACGGCTGATCAGGCAGCCGAACTGCACGTCATCCAAGGTCTTCACCTCCGCTCCCCGCTGTCGGCGGCGGATCAGGCGGCGTGCCTCGGCGCGGCCGACGACGGCGGCGAAAACGTCCATTTGGTGCTCAAGGAACTCTCACGGGTCGTCCGGGCAAGATCGAAGATTGTGCGGCAGCCCCAACTCGCGGACGGCTTTTCGGCGTAGCCATGCTTCGTTGCGCGTGACGGGCGCGCCGGGCGCCTAGCCGGGCGCGGCACAGATCCGGACCGCGAACTGTGCAAGGCGGTGTGGAGGCACACGTGGTCTAGGGGAGTTCGCAGGGCACATCGTTCCACCTGTGCGAGGGGGGATACACCGCGACGTACCCCCTCGCAACCTGCCTTCACCGAGAGGTGCGCTGAGGGTTGCAGGCTATGGCAAGCCATAGGAACCTGGCAGTCTGTTCGCCTGGGAGACGGGCCGCATCCATGTCGCGTCCAATGTCCCACGCGGAGCGCCTGGAGGCAGCAGCTCGTGAGGCGACTGAGATGGCGCCGTGATAGCGCGCACCCGGCACGCGAGACTGGCGCGTGAGATGGGCGCGGTATTCTCCCCACAACATGATGAGCCGACGAGGACGCACGGCCCAAGGAACGCAGCCCTCGAACGAGACGAAAGGAGGCCGATCGTGGAATGGTGGCGCTTCCTCGGCGGTCCCATGTGGACACCCTCAGACTCATTGTTTGGGGCGGATAGCGCACGGGCCTCCAGACCGCAAGAACATCCCGCGGGCGTGCTCACACGTCGCGAACGCACCCGTCTGCGTGTGGTGCGCGATCGGGCCGCCGCGGCCCGCGCTCGCGACGAGATGGGCTTGGACGAGCGGCGGCTGGGATTCGCACGCTGGCTGGTCGAGCACGGGCGCATAGGCGAAGGTGCCTAGGCGCCCGCCCATGGTTCATGTGCTGCTCGCGCCAGGGATCCCTCCTTCTCACCCATCGCTGAGTCCCAAGGCCCCTCATTGGGGGGGCATCGACAAGCCCAGCAGACCACCTCTCTGGACGGGGTGACGGGGACGATCTAGTGCCACCAATGAGCAGGTCGGCGTCGAGAGCGTCGGCGCGACAAGCGAAACGGCGCGGAGCGCGCGCCAAAGGAGACACCTCATGCCTATCGGCCCCGTCCAGTTCGTCGCGATCGGCCTGCAGAACCGGCGACTGCAGGGTGACATCGAGCGCGAGCTCATTGCCGCCAGCGACGCTGGCATCATCACCATCCTCGACGCCCTGGCGATCCAGAAACGCGACGATGGCACGCTCGTCTCATTGGGAGCGACCGACCTCACCCCCGACGAGCGCCGACAGTACGGTTCCGTGGTCGGCGCGCTGATGGGCCTTGGCGCGACTGGGACCGCTGAGGGCGCCCAGGCTGGCGCCGACCTCGGCGCGGACGCCTTCGCCCAGCACACGTTCGGCCTGACGGATGCGGAGATCCGCGGTCTCGCCGACGACCTCCCGCCTGGTACGACCGCTGTCCTCGTGCTGTTCGAACACCGCTGGGCCACCCGCTTGAAGGATGCAGTGGTGCGCGCGGGCGGCGTGGTGCTGGCCCAGGGGATGGTGCAGCCAGAGACGCTGATTGCCTTCGGGGAGGACCTCGCTGCGACCTCCGCCGCTGCTGCCCAGGCGGACACCACGCAGAGCGGGCTGCCGCTCAACTGACAGCGACCCAGAAAGTGCGGGATGGCCAGACGGGTTCTGGGCGCCGAGACGAATGTGTAGGCGCGAAGCACCGAGCAGGATCGCCGAGCACAAGCCGACTGTGTCGGCGGGCAAGCAACGCGGAAGGAAAGGATGGGAGTGCCATGCGACGAGGAGTAGGAGTGGGGCGTCGGGGCCCCGGCGTGGTCGGCGCGGTGGCGAGGACGGCAGTGGTCGCAGGGACGGCCACCGTGGTGGCCAAGGGGGTCAGCGGGTCGATGGATCAGAAGGCGGTGCCAACATTGCCGCAGCTCAGCAGGCAAGTGCCCAATAGCGCGTGAGCAGACAGGCAGCCCTCCACGCTCGGCATGCGGTGCGAGCAAACGTTGCGCCGACCCTGGACCAGTCCGCGGACTGCTCCTTGCGTCGGCGCGGCACGCATCTCCAGGCCGCCTCAGACACAGAGACGCACTGGGTTGACGGGCGGGCTGCACCACTCTTGCGTGTCACCGTGCGTGCGTGTAGGCGCTCACCGGGCACGCAGCTATGAGTGGTCTCGCCCAACATACGCCAGAGCGCTTATGCCAGAGCGCTTATGCCAGAGCGCTTATGCCAGAGCGCTTACCGACAGATGTCCCGATCCGACGAAGTGGACACGTGAGTCAAGGGAACAGCACGCATGTCTGACAAGCCAGTCTTCCTGACAGTAGCACGCCCACTCAGCGTCCGAGAGAGCGGTGCGGATAGTCTGAAGCGTCTGCCCTTTGTGGCGGAGTACCATCGGCGCGAGCGTCCACAGTTCACCGGGAGGCGGGGGTGGAGCAATTTGCCCAGTGACGGCCGTCACTAGACATGGAGCCTTCCCATGGACGCACGGCCCATCATCGTGCTGGGGCAAACAGCTTTTGAGGTAGGTGGTGTCTCCGTCCTGATCATCGGCACCCTCATAGCCGTCGTCCGAGCCGCCGCGAAAATCGTCCATCGACAGCCGGGACCAGCTATCTACACCTCGGTCCGTCAAGGTCTGGCGAGGTCCATCTTGCTGGGACTGGAGCTCTTGATCGCGGCCGACATTATCCGTTCGGTGGCTCTCGATGCGACCTTCGTCAGCGTCGGTGTGCTCGGTCTGATCGTGCTCGTGCGCACGTTCTTGAGCTGGACGCTTGAGGTTGAGATCAGCGGTATGTGGCCGTGGGATCGGGCTTCCCGCACCGGCAACGTCGGCAGCGCGACCGACGCGTGACACCACTGAGCTTGTGCACGGGAGACAGCGTAGCGCCATGTCGTTGCGCAGTCGGTGCACCGCGAGATCGAATGCGACTTATCGCCGCCTTCACCCAATGCTTCTTCAACTCGCGGTGAGGGAGGCGCTGCTCGGTGCCTCACATGGCTCGGCACCCCCCGCCCCTGAGGAGTGCTAAGGCTGCTCGCCCTCGGCTGGCGTGGGCAGATGCTTTGCCAACTCCGCGCGCAGTGTGGCGATGGAGGTCGCGAGGGCCGATAGCGCCGCTGCTGTCCGGTGGCGCTGGTCGTCGGTGAGCAACGCAAAATCGTGCTCGTAGCCATCCCACCGCAGGTAGTAATGCAGTACGCTCTCAAATAACGACACGCGGCTCGCGCGCTGCTCCGCCTCCTCTCTGGGGCGGCGTTCCTCCGCGCGGTGCTCGAAATGCTGGGAGGCGACGAGAGCCAAGTGGCCGAAGGAGTCAACGCGGGCAGGGTGCAAGACGGGCTACCGCCGCTGAGTGGCGACGCCATGCACGAGTTCCTCATGGAAGTCGGCAAGGAGCACCCGGTATCACGGGTGGATGCCTCCGCGCTCCTATTCGGCAGCTTGACGCCCCCAATGGTCCGCAAATTGCTGAGAGGCATGCACGCCATCGTCGAAATCAGCAGACCCAAGGGACGCCAGTTCGGACCCACGCCCTTGGAAGACGGCGTCTCGCTTATCCTTCTGGCGAATGACGACGGGGACGATGGCCGTGGCCGTACGGCGCTGCGGGTGCAGGTGTGTGGCAACGTGGTAAACGTAACGAGGTTCTCGCAGGTGACGAGGGCGTCGCGCATGGTTGCTCCTGACGATTTCCCGGTATGCATGCCGGGGGTAATCCTTCCCTGCGCGGACCGCGTGTGGCGAGGATTTCACTGCGTTGCACGGAAGCCATCGCCGAGCCAGGTGGACGCGACTAGCATAGCATGCGCGCCCAGAGGATAGTGACGCCGGAGCGGGTCGCCTAGTTCCCCCAACCACTGGCCGACCTAACGGATGTAGTTATGCTGCGAGGCTACGTCTATGCCAGACCAGTAGTGATGCACGAAATCGAGCGGGCGCTTGCTTCACGGGCATTCTATGCGTGCATTGCCTGACACTGACGTGCTGGGATGACGCATGCACAATGAGCGCGAGCTATGGACCAGCAATAGCCACCCGCGCTGAGCGATCGCACACGCGCTGGTGGCGTATGGCCCTGCGTGGCGGCACCTGCCGCCTGCTGCTGCCCCGCCCCACCCGCTTGCGTGATAAGATGTGCGGGCGGGGTGACGAGCAGCCGGAGAGGCAAGTTGCTTCCTTCAGTTGCAATGGGGGAGAAGCGGACATAGTCCATATGAACTGCTCCATGTGCGCGGCGGCGAAGTCACAAGGCGTGGGCCTTCACCTCGAGTGGGCTCTTGGACGGACACACCGCCCGTGACCTTGCGGTCGGGAAGCCTGCCCACTCTTGGAGTGCGGGCAGGGAGTGGGCGGCGGTGAGTTGTGTGCCACTAAGATTCGATTGTGTGCGAGCATAATTGGATTGTGATGCGATTGTGACGCGGTGTAATGCAGACTGAGGCAAGGTGCAAGGGCCACTTCGCCACTGCTACCGACTTCTCCATGCATGGAGGATGCGGCGCTGGAGCCAGCGGCACGACCATGCCCTGTCCTACTCGAACTTACAGAAATAGCCCATAAAGCCGCTGGGCTTCAGCCCCTGCGGAGGTAAGGGCTTGCCGTGGCTTGAGCCGAAAATCTGGTACGGTTGCTTCATTGTATGGCAATATGCTGTACTCGCTCCATGAAGAAGACGTACAACGATCTGGCTTGATGCCGTTGACCGTGCCGCGTTGGCAACGATTCGTGAGCGCTACGGCGCAGCGAGTGAGAGAGCGAGTGCGCGTGATGCTATCCGACAAGCCGTACGACTCCTTGCCGAGTCACGGCGCGTCACGCTCGAAACGCCAGACCAAACGCCAGACAACACGCCAGACAACACGCCAGACAACACGCCAGACAACACGCCGTGAGCGACGAGCGCATGTGCGCAAAGCCTACACGTACAAACTCAAGCCGACGCCCGAACAGGAGCGCCAGCTTGAGGAGGTCGTGTGGCGTTGCCGCACGCTCTACAACACGGCATTGGAGCAGCGCATCACCGCCTACCGACGCCGTGGCGTCACGCTCACCTGCTATCAGCAGCAAGCCGAGTTGCCCGACCTGAAGGCAGCGTTCCCGGAGTATGGAGCCATCCACAGTCAGGTCTTGCAAGACGTGTTGACACGGTTGGACAAGGCCTACCAGGCGTTCTTCCGGCGCATGCAGGCTGGGCAGACGCCGGGCTTCCCCCGTTTCCAGGGACGCAACCGCTACCACTCGTTCACCTACAAGCAGTACGGCAACGGCGCTCGGCTGGAGAACGGCTTCCTGGTGCTCTCCAAGATTGGCCGCATCGCCGTGCGTTGGTCGCGCCCACTGGAGGGCACGCCCAAAACGGTCACGATCTCCAGAGAGGCGGACGGCTGGTATGCCATCCTCTCCTGCGCCGAGGTACCAGCCCAACCCCTGCCGCCTACCGGTCGCGAGACGGGCATTGACGTGGGCCTGAAGGTCTTCCTCAGCACCGCCGATGGAGAGGTGGTGGAGAACCCGCGCCACTACCGCCGAGGCGAAAAGCAGCTGGCGAAGGCGCAGCGTCGCGTCTCACGGCGCAAGACGGGCAGTCACCGCCGGAGGAAAGCCGTGGGGAACCTGCAGCGGGCGCACCAGACGGTGCAGCGCCAGCGCGCCGATTTCCACCACAAGACCGCGCTCACCCTGCTGCGTCAGTACGACACCCTCTACCTGGAAGATTTGCGGGTCGCCAACATGGTACGGAACCGCCACCTCGCGAAGAGCATCAACGACGCAGGCTGGGCGCAGTTCCGGACCATCCTCGAAGCCAAGGCAGCATGCGCCGGGCGTCGAGTCGTCGCCGTGCCACGCCGCCGTATACCTCGCCAGGATTGTAGCGGCTGTGGTGACGCGTGTGCCCAAGTCGTTGAGCGTGCGCACCCACGTCTGCCCGAGCTGCGGGCTGCTGCTGGACCGCGACGAGAACGCGGCCAGGAACATTCAACGGGCCGGGCAGGCCCTTCGGGGACTCGCGGGAATACCTGCGGGGATGAACCGAGAATCCATCGGGCTTTAGCCTGTGTGGAGTGTCAATGATGGTCATGATCACTCTCGAACAAACTGACGGTCATGATCGCTCTTGCAATTCGGCAGTTTCGATGCAGATCGCGGCGCACGTATGCCGGCAGGCGCGTGGTTTGGCCGTTTCGGCGTGGCCTTCGTCGAGGCTCCTGTTCGCCGGATAGATGGAGGCCACTTTGGCCCAGACCACTAACACAACAACCGTCGAGACGCCTCGCGCGGAGCCGCCATTCTATGACCTGGTTGTCGCCGGGGCCTCCGCCGGCGGGATTGAGGCACTCTCGCACCTCGTAGCCAGACTGCCCGCCGACTTCTCCGCGTCGGTGGTGATTGCGCAACATCTCGATCCCCATCGCCCGAGCCATCTCGGCGAGATCTTGGGGCGCCAGGCCATATTGCCCATCCAGACGGTGACGGACGGGGCGTCGCAGCCGCTGCGTCCGGGGGTGGTGTACGTGGTGCCGCCTGATCGGGACGTCGAGATCACGGAGGATGGCAGCGTAGAACTCCGCACCGGAGGAAGTGGCCACTCCATGCCGTCAGTGGACCGCCTCTTGGCGAGCGCCGCACGCGCCTACGGCGAGCGGCTCATCGCGGTCATCCTCAGCGGCAGTGGCTCGGATGGCACGCTGGGCGCCCGTGAGGTGAAGGCCACCGGAGGGATGGTGGTGGTCGAAAACCCGGAGACGGCCAGTTATCCCTCGATGCCGGCCTCGCTGGTGCCCACGACCGTCGATCTCGCGGCGGACCTCGCGGATCTGGGCGCCCTGCTGAGCGATCTCGTCTCCGGCAGGTATGCGCCGACCCAGCCGGGGGACGAGGCGCTCTTGGCGGCGTTGCTGGAGCAGGTCTACCACCAGAGCGGCATCGATTTCGCCCAGTACAAGCGCCCGACCATCTTGCGCCGCTTGCAACGCCGCATGGCCGCTACCCAGACTCGCACTCTGGAGGAGTACCTGCAGTATCTGCAGCGGCAGCCGCAGGAATATACCCGGTTGGCTACCAGCTTCCTGATCAAGGTGACGGAGTTCTTCCGCGATCCTGCGGTGTTCGCCGCCCTGCGCGAGCGCGTCCTGCCCGACGTGATCGCGTTCGCGCGCGCCCACCACCGCCAAGTCCGGATCTGGTCGGCGGGCTGTGCGACCGGGGAGGAAGCGTATTCCGTGGCGATGCTCATCTGCGAGGCACTGGGCGACGAGTTGGCGCAGTTTGACGTGCGTATCTTCGCCACTGATGTGGATGCGCAGGCCATCGCCATCGCGCGTCGCGGCGTCTACGCGCCCGCAGACATGGCCGGTGTGCCGAGCGAGCTGCGGCAACGCTACTTCACCACCACCGACGACGGTGGCCAGACGGTCGTGCCCGTGGCGCGGTCCCTCGTCATCTTCGGCGAGCACGATCTCGGGCAACGCGCGCCCTTCCCCAACATGGATCTGGTGCTGTGCCGCAACGTCCTGATCTACTTCACCGCCGAGTTGCAGAAGCATTCGCTGCAACTGTTCGCCTACGCACTGCGCGATGGCGGCTATCTGGTCCTCGGGCAGGCCGAGACCGTATCCCCGCTCGCCGAGCTCTTCGTCCCCGTCGAGGACCAACTCAAAGTGTATCGGCGGCGCGGCGAGCGTATCTTAGTGCCGCCCGCGCGCCCGCGAGAGTTCATGCCCACCGCCTTGGCGCACCGCGGCGCGTGGGCGGCGCGACTGGCAGGACAGCAGCCGGTGGAGTCGCCGGAGTCGCCGGAGTCGGGAGAGCGGCCATTGGCTTCGGAGCCCATCCTGCCGGGGCATCCCGCCCTACGTATGCTCATGGCCGAGACACCGGAGGCGCGTTCCCGCGCGAGCAGCGCGCGCGAGCGACTGGGCGGCTGGATGCTGGACCTACCGCTCGGAGTGATGGTCCTGGACCGCCAGTACGATATTCAGGTGATCAACGCGGCGGCGTGCGAGCTCCTGGGGATCTATCGCCCGGCGATCGGCGAGGACGTGTTGCATCTGGTGGAGCGTGTGCCGATGGCGCCGCTCCGGTCGGCCCTCGACGCGGCCTTTCGTCCGGCGGCGTACCACGCTGCGTCCGCCGAGCTCCCCGATTACGCTCCTGACGAGACGCCCGATCGGCCCCGCGATCAGACGTCGGTCGTGTTGCCGACCATCCAGGGGGAGCCGTACACTGTCCGCCTGACCCTGTATCCCGTCGCCGTCCCTCCACGCACCTCGCCACCTATGGGTGCCGATGAGGGTGCAGTCGCGCAGCCCAAATCGCTAGCGTCCCAACAACCACCGGCCGTTGACGCCGTGCTCCTCCTCCTCACCGCAGGTCCTCCCATGGCCTCCGCCGACGTGGCGGCGTTACCAACGACATCGACGACCAGCCAAGCATCACCCCCGCCGGAGTCAGGATCACCGGATGTTGAGCGCACCCGCGACGAGGAACTCGGCCACGACGAATTCGGCCAGCTGCGTGCGGAACTGGCCGAGGCGAAGCACCAGCGTGACCGCTCGCTTGAAAGCATGCGCGAGGTCGAGGCGGCGAATCGCGAGTTGATGCGTGTGAATCTCGATCTCCGTCAGGCGCACGAGGAAGCGCTGCTCCGCCAGGAAGCGGTGCAGGCCTCCGAGGAAGAGGTCCGCACGCTCAACGAGGAGTTGCAGGCCACCAACGAGGAGCTCGAGACGCTCAACGAAGAGATGGAGGCGACCGCAGAGGAGCTACGGGCGACCAACGACGACCTCATGACACGCAACGAGGACCTGCAGCGGATGACCGAGGAACGCGAGCGGAAGCAGGTGGAGAGCGAGGGCGCGCGAGCACGCCTGTCTGCCGTCCTCGAGCAGATGGTCGATCCGGTGCTAGTGATAGATGGCGAGGGCCGGCCAATCATCTCCAGCCACGCGTACACGAAGCTCTTCGATGGTGAGGCGGGAGATTCCGGTGAGCCGGCCCGCCTGTCGCGAATGTTGCTCGATATCGGCGGGCGTCCGTTGGCGGCAGACGCCAGCCCCCAGGCGCTTCTCCGGACCGGCGAGCAGTTCCAGATGGCCTTTCTGCTGATTGCGGACGACGGCACCCAACGTTGGTTCGATGCGTGGGGGCAGGCCGTCCACGACGCGCAGGGCGATCGTTTGGGCAGCATCCTGCTGATCCACGAAATCACCGATCGTACGCTACTCCAACTGGAAGAGCGCTTCCTCCAGCTCGCGGTCCACGAGCTGCGGACGCCTGTGACCGTCGTCAAGGGATATCTCGTCATGCTGCAACGCGCGTTGAGCAAGCCATCGGCGGAGATCAACCTCGCAAGCCTCCGCGAGACGACAGGGCACGCCTCGCACCAGGTCGAACAATTGCGCCTCCTGCTTGCCGATTTGTTTGACCTCGGTCGGGTGGAGAGCGACAAGCTCCGGATGCGCCGCGAGCCGGTAGAGTTGCTGGCGTTGCTGCGGAGCACCATCGAGGCCGTGGCATTGGCGCAAGAGAGCAGCCGCGAGGACGGTGCGGGCCACGCCGGGCACGAGAGGGAGACGGAACTTGCGGGAGGTGCGGTGACGGCCCAGCCGGGGATCGCCCTCGACGTTGGGCTGGGGCCTGAGACTCCCATCTGGATCGTCGCCGATCCGCTGCGCGTCGGGCAAATCTTCACGAATCTCCTCAATAACGCTCTCACGCACGCTCCCCAGAGCGAGCGGATCGAGGTCCGTGTGCGCGCGGCGAAGGGCATGGCGGAGGTGGCGGTCTCCGACCAGGGCCCAGGCATTCCCGACGGCGAGGTGCCGAACCTCTTCTCCCCGTACCGACAGGTGACCGGCGCCGCGGCGAGCCAGTCGGCGGGCCTCGGCCTCGGATTGTTCATCGTCAAGCAACTAGTCCAAGCGCACGAGGGGACCATTAAAGTCCACACCAAAATCGGGCACGGAACCACCTTCATCGTGCGCCTACCGCTGGCGAAAGCACCTCCGACGCACATTGCCGGGCCAGAGGACGACGGCCACGAGACACAGACGTAAGGCCTCGTGGAGAGCTTGCCGCAGGTATGAAGATTGGCGTGTTCTCGGCAATCAGACCTGCACAGGAGGTAATCATGGCTGCAGCGGAGACGATTCGTCACAGCCTGCGCCAAGCACAGAGTTGGCGTGATGTGCTGTGGGAGTCGGTGCTGGAGGCGCTGGAGCGGCGCAATCCGACGGCCGCGCGTGCAATTCATGAGGCCACCCAGGCGCAGAAGGTGCATCGAGTCATGGGGAATGCCACCCGAGAAGCCGTCCTGGCATGGCCATTTCTGGACGTGCAGTCACGCCAGGAATGGATCTGGGCGTGTCAATATATCCAGGAACTCTGGCTCCGTGACGCCCTCGCGGCAACTGCGAGCGACCAAGGATAGGACAGGGGGGAAAGAGGGCGGCGAGTGCGTCAGAAGCGCTTCCCTGTTGTCACTGCTGCGGCCCGTCTCTCTGTGAACGGTAGGGCAATCGTTCACCCTCCGGTTTCGTGGCTGATGCACACCCCCTTCACTGACAAGGAGAGCCATGCCGCCGACGCTCGCGTCGGTGCGCGTTCGCCTGCTTAGTTCCTGCAATTTGGTTGACCGCATTTTGCCGCGGTATTCGCTGTGGTGTAGGAGGGCCTCCCATTTGGCCGACATACTGGTTGCGGACGACAACAAAGCGCTCCGCGATATGCTCCAACTCTTCCTCAAAGCAGACGGCTATACCGTGTACGTCGCCGCCGATGGGAAAGACGCGCTCGACCGCCTTCGGGCGCACCCGACGCCCATGGTGGCAGTGCTCGATTGGCACATGCCGCATCTCGATGGCATCCAAGTGTTGTATGCGCTGGCCGCGGATGCGTCCCAAGTGCAGCGCCACGCTCTCATTCTGGTGACGGCGGCGTCTATGGATGCCGCCAGCCCCTTGCCGCCCTTGCCGCCCGGCATGGCTGTGCAGGTGCTATCCAAGCCCTTCGACCTCGATGCGTTCGGGGAGCTCGTCGGCCATGCCGCCACACGCCTCGACGTGAATCCCGTCTAGCCCACGGACTACACCGGCTGGAATGCCACGATGCGCTCATGCCCTCTTACCATTCATCGTAGCTTCTTTCAAACGGTGCAGAGTCAGGTTATCGCGCTCACTGTCCTGTCTTGCTGCGAATACCCGTGCCCTGGTCTGGCTCGCCATCGAAGACGGTGACCTTGCCGCGCGGCAGGTAGCCGCGCCACAGCCACTCCACCAGCTTCTCTTCTACGTCGCTCATCACACGGAGCGCCAGCCTGGCCGGCTCCACCTCCGCGAATTCCTTGTCCAGCCACGATTTGTTTCGCGCGGGATCGTACGCCTCTTGCGCAGGATCTTCGATAATCATGGCGATCTGCAACGCGCCCAACATCGTCGCCCCGCGCGGATCGTCCCACTTGTGCTCCTACTTGCCAGACATCAGCGCCGACTCGCGGGGTGACGCGGGGCCAGCTGCGGGCAGCCTGATCGGGGGACCGGCGGCGAGTGCGAGGAGCGGGGCGAGGATCGATCGCTTGACGGTGGGGCTGGTCGCTGTTATCCTCGGCCTGCGGGAGCGGCGAGACAATGGGACGTCGCGACGACGGAATGGGCGGCGATGGGGGGCATGGGCCAGTATGAGGATGCCATTGCGGGTGCCTCGGGGGCGCCATCCACTTGCCGTGCTGGCCCTGCTGGCAGTGCTCTGTGTGGCGCTCAGCGGCTGCGTGCGATTGCAGCGCGAGGTGACGCTACAGAACGACGGCAGCGGCACCTATAGTTTCGCCATCGGCTTCTCGGACAAGTTGATCGCGGTGGCGGGGTCGTCGTTTGCCTTGCAGATGAAAACCTGCGGCGCGCTGGTGGAGGCGTCGGGCGGTACGTATACGACCGCGGACACCGACGGCTATAGCACGTGGACTTTCCGCTGGCACTTCACCTCGCTGAGCCGGCTGAATTCGTTGCTCTCGGCGAATGCTTCGTTCTGCTCGATCTCCAACACGAACATTCCGACGAGCGTTACCGCGAATGACACCTTCGCGATCACGGCGCACGGACACTTTCTGACGACCACCTATGTGTTGAATGGACACTTGAGCTTCGTGCTGCAAGCGCCGACAGGGACGCAAGACCCGAACACTACCGCGCTGTTGCAACAAGCATACAGTTCGTTCGCGATCACGATGCCTGGCTGGGTGAGCTCGGAGACGGCGGGCGGGAGCGTCAACGGCGCGACGGTGACCTACACGGCGCGGAATGGCGATGCGATCGATTTTCAGGTGGTGGGCGAGGGCATCAATGTAGCCGCACTGCTGGTAATCGGCGGCGGTGTATTGCTCCTCGCCGGACTGCTGTACCTGATTCTGCGGCTCGTGCGGCGTCGCGAGCAGGCGGAGGATGAGCGCGCGGCGGCGGAGGTTCCGGCGGCTCCCGCGGCTTACCTGGAGTAGCTGAGTGTCGGGGGATGGATGGGTAAGTTGCGCGGGGGCGGGGCGCAGGCGGTAGGCGTTGTGAGATTGCGGTATGATAGATTTGGCACCTTCGGCCCGTTCGGGCCAGAGGTATGGTGCAGCCCAAGGATGGGAGAGCTTGCCTACCGCGGACTATAGCGGGCCGACCAGTCCCAGAGAAATGAGATACAAGGGAGCAGGCATGTCTTACCGCGATTTGCGCCCGATCGGTTCAGTAGTCCCTAGCGTGACGGTACGCGAGACGCAGCGGCGGCTCACCGCTGGCGAGCCGCCCGTGCCCGCGCTGATCGATGTGCGCGAGCCGTGGGAGTTCGCCTCAGGGCACGCGCCGGGCGCTGTGAGTCTGCCGCTCGGCCAGTTGCAGGCGCGTGTCGCCGAGGTGCCGCGCGACCGCGACGTCTTCTTGATTTGCCACACGGGTCAGCGCAGCGCGACTGCCACGCGCTTCCTGCGGGCGCAAGGCGTCGAGCAGTCGTTCAACGTGGAGGGCGGCATGGACGAGTGGGAGGCGGCGCACTTGCCCGTCGAGCGGTGATACCGGGTCGCCCTCGGTAGCTGTCCGATCTTTCGCTGCAAGCTGGCCTGAAGGCCAGAGCAAACTCTGGGCCGCGCACGCGAGGCGACGGACAGCCGCCCGACGAGCATTCGTGTGAGCGACGAAGAGACGAATGCCGCGCTCTCGCGATAGAGAAGGCGGCATTTCTCTTTGGATTTGCCGCGTGACCCTGGCACTTAGCACGTGCTCAGGAAGGCCGATGTGCGCAGAGGCAGGAGACTTGCGCGGTGTCGCGGTTCTTGCCGTGTGCTGGTGCCGAGACGATCAAAGCCGCAATTGTCTGACGCAAACAGCGTAAATGGTGGCGGATTCGCGCGTCCGATCGCTGTGAGCGCGTGGGGTGTGCCCGGAGTGGAGCGTGGTACAATCCGGTCGGAATGGCGGGCGGAGCGAGTCGCGGGGCGGCTCTGTGCGTAACGATGGGCGAGCCGAGGTGCAAGCGCGAACTGGTACGCACCGCATCACTGGCCGCGGAGACGATGAAGCTCGGCGAGGCACCACGCACGGGCGGCTGGTGAAGGCTAGGAGATGGCAGCGTGCTGCTGTTGCGCGAGGATGATGTGCGCGCCGTGCTGACGATGCCGGCGACCATCGAGGTGCTCGAAGCGGCGTTCCGCGCTCAGGGCGAGGGGCGGACGCGCAACGTGCCGCGCTCGCGCATCGTGATCCCTGAGGGACGCGGCGTGCTGCACATGCTCTCGGCCTACGTGCCGGGCGAGCCGGGGCACGCGGAGCGCGAGGGTGCGGGCGTCTTCGGCTTCAAGGCATATAGCGCCTCAGCCGGCGGCGTGCGCTTCTCGGTCAATCTATATTCGGGTGAAGACGGGCGGCTCTTGGCGCTGATCGAAGCCGATTGGCTTGGGCAGATGCGCACCGGCGCGGCCACTGGACTGGCGACGCGATACCTGGCGCGCGAAGATGCGACGAGCGCGGGGGTGATCGGCAGCGGTGGTCAGGCTCGGACGCAGGTGATGGCGCTGGCGGCGGTACGTCGATTGGAGCGCGTCGCGGTCTATGGGCGCGATTCGCGGCGGCGCAGTGCGTTCTGCGACGAGATGGCGGCGCTGACCGGCGTGGCGATGGTGCCGGTGGCGAGCGCAGAGGCGGCGGTAGATGGGGCGCAGGTGATCGTCACGGCGACGACGGCGCGCGAGCCGGTGCTGAACGGCGCGTGGCTGCAAGCGGGCGCGCATGTCAACGCGATGGGTTCGAACTGGCAGAACCGCCGCGAAGTGGACGACGAGGCCGTCGAGCGCAGCGCGGTGGTCGCGGTCGATTCGCTGGAACAGGCGCGGATCGAGGCGGGCGATCTGCTGATCCCCGCCGCGGCTGGGCACTTCGACTTCACGCGCGCCGTGGAGTTGGGCGCGATCGTGGCGGGCAGGAGCCGTGGGCGCGAATCGGCAGATGCGATTACGCTCTTCAAGTCGCTGGGCGTCGCGCTGGAGGACGTCGCGGTGGCCGGGTACGTCTATGCGCTGGCCCGCGAGCGCGGACTGGGTGAGGAGATCACCTTCCTGCCGTAGCGCGGCTCAGGCGGGCCGAGATTGGGGTGCTGGCGATGCGCGATGCGACGAGGGGCTGGATGCGTAGCGTGCGTGGACGCGTTGGGTCGCGCATCGGCGTCGCGCTGCTGGTTGCGTTCGTCGCGTTGGCGCTGGCTTCGTGCTTCGACGTGACCGATCCGGGGCAATGGTCGTCGCTGACGCCGACGAATGAGTCGGTCGTGTTGGCGCTACTGGACGATCCATTCGACCACAACTTCGTCTACGCGGGCACCTCGGAGGGGCAGGTATATCGCGCCTACGCGGCGAACCGCGCCGATGGGGTCGCTGGGGCTGGCATTCCGGCGAACGCCGTGGTGTCGTCGCTGGCCGCCGATACGAAAACGCCACGCTTGATCTACGCGGGGACCAGCGACGGATTCTACGCCAGCGTGGATCGCGGCGAACACTGGGCGCTGCGCGGCAGTGGGCTGCCGAGCGACGACACGGTGGACGCGCTGGCGGTGGCGACGCCGGCCAACGTGCTCTTTGCCGGCACCACCGCGCACGGGATCTACACCAGCAGCGACGCGGGACAGACGTGGAACCCAGCGGAAAGCGGGCTGCCCGCAAGCGCCAACATCAACGCGCTGTTCTGGGAGCCGCTGAGTCAGACGCTCTACGCCGCCGTGGATGGTGTGGGCGTCTTCGCCAGTGGAGACAACGGCGCCTCGTGGACGAGCAGGAGCGCGGGGCTTTCGACGCATCCGTTCGCGTTTGTCGCGCGGTACGCGGCGACGGCAACGGAAACCACGACGGCAACGGCGACGAGTACGGCGACAAGCACCGTTACCTCCACGACAACGCTTTACGTCGGAACGGACAAGGGCATTTCCGCCAGCGTGGATGGTGGGCTGACGTGGACCTCGTTGGGCTTCGCGCATCGCGTGCTGTCGCTGGCGCTCGATCCGCAGCACCCCACGTGGATCTACGCCGGGACGGATAGCGATGTCTATCGTTCGCGCGATGACGGCAAGACGTGGTCGTCGCTGGCGCCGGGCATCCAGCGCAGCGTGTCGTCGCTGCTGGCGGTGGTGCCGACGGGACAGCAGACGGTGCTCTATGCCGGGGCGGGTCCGCTGCTGCGCTACCCGCCGTATCCGAGCAATAGCAACGACAGCCCGGTGTTGGGGACAGTTCTGCTGGTGGCGCTGTTCCTGGTGATCTTCTACATATTCTGGCGAAATCGGCGGCGGATGATAGAGGCGGATCGCCGTCTGCCGTTGGGCATGCACCCGGAGGGGCCGAAGGCCAAGGAGCCGGAAAGCGTCGAGCGCTATATCAACATCATGACACCGCCGACACCGCGCGACGGGCAGCGCCAAGGCGGAACCGATACCTCGCACGACGCGGGCAACGGACTCGGCCACCCAGATGACTTCACGGACATTGAAAACTGAGGTGGGGTAGGCAATTTCCTTACAGGATTGGTCTCACAATCGCGTCACAACCCTGACACACTCACGCGCATGGTCGCGCGACAATGAAGGGTGCGGGAGACGAGGCGCGTGGGTGACTGGAGCCTGACGCGCAATGCGACTCCCGGCGAGGGGGCGCATCATGGCAACACAACTGCGCGACCGGCAGGCGACAGCGCCGGCACAGGCAACAGAGGTATTTCCGCCGAGGCAAGCGATTCGGGCATTGAAGGCGTGGCGAGCGCGCGAGCGCCGAGCGACGGCGACGACGCGTCCCAATCTGGCGCTGGCCGGGCTGGAACTGCTGGTGGGCTACGAGTTTCTGGTCTCGGGGGTCGATAAGCTGCTGTATGGCACCTTCCCAGAGTCGCTGGGAGGATTGCTTGGCGGGCAGCTGCAAGGGGGGCACCTCCCTGCGCCATTCGCGACGCTGCTGCAATGGGTGGTGCAGCCGAATGCGGTGATCTTCGGCTGGCTGGTGGAATGGGGCGAGACGCTGGCGGGGTTAGGCTTGCTGGCCGCGGGACTCTGCGCGGCGCTGCGGCCGCTGCTGGAGGCGCATGCGTCGGGGCGAGTGTGGCGGCTCTTCGCGAGCGCCGATCGCCTGGCGGGGAAGCTTGCTCCGCTGGCCGCCGCGGGCGCGGGGCTGCTGGCGCTCAGCTTCTATCTGCTCGACGGCCTGCCGGGGATCGGCTTCGCGCCGTCTATCGCCTATGGAGGAGCGCTCGACACCGGGCTGCTGCTCGCAGCGGCATGTGGCGTGATCCTCGTGGCGCGATTACGCGGGCAGCGGCGCGGCGCGTGGGTGAGCGAGATGCGCCACCAAGAAAGCGGCCGGTGAACTTCATCGGCACTACTTTTTCGACGTTATGAGTGGTGAGTACAACGCATAGGCTGGTGGAGTTTACCTGTGCGGCGACCGCTAATGGTCACGACGGTGGACGATACCGTGTACGCGGATCTGCAACCCGCGAGCAGCGGTTGTCCCGCCGAGCGGACGGAGATAGCGCGCTGGTTCTACTGATCGACGTTTCGACGGCGGATAGCGAGGCCGACGCACGCCGTGGTACCCAGTCCAGGTGGCAGGCAAAGCGCGGCTCTCGGCCCGACGCGTCGCCGCATCTCGACGCACTCACGGAAGCGAGTCGGGGCGGGTTCAGTAGCGAGGTCAATTGACGTCCAGCCGAGCTTGCGTCCGCGTCGCGCGCCCATCTCACGACCGGTGCGCGTGCGACTCGGAGGACGGGGGATCGCACTATCTCCACATCAGGGAGACTCGCGCTTTGTCGGGGCCCGACCGGCGTTTCACGTGGATGCTGCTCAAGCAGTGCGGCGGCGCGAACGGCGAGCTGGCTGCCGCCATGCATATGGCTCGGTGCGACGCTCAGTCCACACGAATGCGATGTGGATGGGTGTAGATGTTGGCGCCGGGGCCGCGAAGGAAGGCGACGAGCGTAATGCCGGAGGCGTCGGCAAGCGCAACGGCGAGGCTGGATGGCGCGGAGATCGCGGCGAGGATCGGGATGCGCGCGGCGAGCGCCTTGAGGACGATCTCGTAGGAGAGGCGACCGCTGACGAGCAGGATGCGCTCGCCGAGGGGCAGCGCGCTGTCGAGCAGTGCGCGGCCGACGAGCTTGTCGACGGCGTTGTGGCGTCCGACATCTTCGCGGAGCGCGACCAGCGCCCCTTGGGCGTCGAAGAGGGCAGCGGCGTGGAGGCCGCCGGTATGGGCGAAGACGCGTTGTTCGGCGCGCAGGCGATCCGGCAGGCCATAGAGCAGGCTCGGCGCGACGACGAGGCCGTCCGGCGGGAGCGGGGGGAGCGCGGCACAGGCGGCGGCGACACTGTTCTTGCCACAGACGCCGCAACTTGCGTTGACGACGAAGCGGCGTGAATAGCCCTCGGCGCGCAGGCGATCGAGCAGGTCTACACCGGCGGCGGGGACGACGTCGAGGACGTGCGGCGAGGGCAGGCCATCGGGATCGTTGCCGGGCACGAGGGCCGCAAGCTCGCCGCGATTCGCCAGCAGTCCTTCGGTGAAGAGGAATCCGGCGGCGAGTTCGTCATCGTGGCCCGGTGTGCGCATAATGACGGCCATCGACTCCGACGAGTGGGCGTCAGCACGCCGTACGCGGATTTCCAGCGGCTCCTCGGCGACAAGTTCGTCTGTGGCGGAAGCGCGCGTGTCGCCATGCAACCGCGTGACGGGGGCGGCAACCTGTTGGAGCGGCGCGATAGTCGAGCGCGTTGGTTCGGAAGTGGACTTTGTCATGCGAGCGCCTCGATTCGCGTAGGTTGGCGCTGTTGCGGTCGCGCGCTATGCCGGCACTATGCCGAGACGCGCCCGGCTTCACCGGCGGTTTCAGTCGCGGCGACGGGAACGCTGGCACTTAGGGAGTCACGCACGAAGGCCAGCGCTTCGGCGAGCATGCGACGGTGGCGCGCGCCGCCGAAGAGCCCGACCTGACGCGGGTGTATCTCCAGCGTCACCAGTCCGTCGAAGCCGTCGCGGGAGAGCGCGGCGAGCAACTCGCGCAGGGGCAGCGCGCCCTTGCCAGGCGCGACGTGTGTTTCGATGCCGCTTTCACTCCAGATCAGATCGCTGAGGTGGACGTTGGCAAGGGCGGGGCGCACGATCTCGTAGCCTTGCAGCAGATCCTCGCCGTTGGCGCCGAGGTGGCAGGTGTCGAAGGTGATGCCGCAGCCACGCTCGGTGGCGAAGCGCGTCAGCGTGGCGAGATCGTCGAGCAGATAGCGCTGGCGACGGTTGCGATGCTCACCGTTCTCCAGGCAGATGCGTACGTCGTCGCCCGCCAGGGCACGCGACCATGCGAGCAGGCGCGTGTAGGAGACGGCCCTTGGTGAATCTTCGCCCCAGAGGAAGGGTGTGTGCAGCACGAGAATGTTGGCGCCCAAGTCGCGCGGCGCGGTCACCAGGCGCTCTAACCGAGTGCGCAGATCGCGGGGCCAGCCTGGAAGCGGCAGGAAGGGTGGATGGACGCTGAGGATTGCGCTGCCCTCGCGAGCCAGCGCACGTTCGATGGCCGCCACACCGCCGCGCATATAGTCCCAGCCGAGGGCGAGCTCGACGCCGTCGTAGCCGAGCTGGCGAGCAAGACGCAGGCTGTGGCCCACGCCGCGGTGATAAAAGGTACCGGTCGAGAAGCTGATGCGCATGTGGTCACTCTACCCGCCGCGGAGGCGCCGCGTCAATCGCACTCGAAGTCAGGGGTCGTCAGGCCAATTCGCGGAGCAGGGCGGCAAGCAGGTCGCGGTTGCCCGCGGCAAGCACGCTATAGGGTGTGGTGAAGTCCACAGGACCGAGCGGCGCACCGGAGCCATCGGTGAAGACGGCACCCGCCTCGCGCAGGATCAGCGCCGGGGCCATGAAATTCTCGGGGGTAAGGCGATCGCGGAGATCGAGGTAGGCGTCGTACGCGCCGTGCGCGGCGTAGCAGAGGTCTAGCACGGTGGCTCCGGTGCGGCGCACGCTGCCACAACTCCGCAGGATGCGCCACAACCCCTCCATCTTCGCGGCGACGCCGTTGGCGGGCGCATCAGCGTCGTCCGCCGCGTCGCGGGCATCGACCTCCGCTGGTTCGGCGACGTGTTCGTGGCCGATGTTGGCTCCGAGGATGGCATGGCGTGGATCGGTGACGCGCGAGGCGACGATGGGTCGACCGTCGAGCGTAGCGCCGCGCCCGCGCGCCGCTGAGTAGACCGCGCCGGGGAAGATATCGCCGCAGACGGCGAACTCGACGCAATCGGGATCGAGCGGCACGCCTACCGGGAGGGCAGCGACGGCAAAGCCGACCGAGCGGATGCCGCGACGGAAGTTGTTGCTGCCGTCACAGGGGTCGAGGACGAGGGTCCAGCGCGGCTCGCCTTCGCCGATGGTGATGTATCCAGTCTCTTCGCTGAAGGCATTGAAGCTGCCGAGGCCATCGCGGGCCAGGTCGAGCGCGATACGCTCGGCGGTGGCGTCGAAGCGGCGTGTCGCCTCGCCTTTGGGGTTGGTTCCCACGCGGGCGCGCGCCTCATCGGTGAGGCCCTCGGTCAGCAGATAGCTGCGCACGGCGTGAAACATGGCGAGAAAGACTGGGCGTGGATCGTTGGCGGCGACCTCCTCCGCTTCGGTGGCGTTGTGCAGTGCAGTCATGGGGATATCGTTACTCGGCTTTCCATGTATGATCGTCGCGAGGGCGGGTGAGCGCAGCGAGCGCGGCGCGGGTGGTGTGACGCGGCACACATCCCCTCATGTTACTATATGAACGGTATGTTGGACAATGAGAAGTACGCATGGTTCCTGCCTCCACAAGCAAGAACGCGGGCACGACGAGCGGTGAGATGCGCGGCGAATGGAACGGGAGTATGCGCGTGGCAGCAGGCAGCGCGGCGCAGGTCGGCGGAGGCTGGCGGCGCTCGCGTGGCGCGCGGTGGGCGCGCTATGGAGTGGAATGCGCGCTGATCGCGGGTGTGCTGCTTGCCACGCAACTGCTGGCGTTCAAGCTCTGGCTGCTGCCGAATGGCGACGTGGACGAGTATCAGCAGTATGCCATCGCATTCTGGACGCAGCAACCGATTGGCCACGCACTGCCGGTGGAATACCCGCCGCTGGCGATCGTGCCGTTTACGCTGACGATCGTGCCGCCAGGGATCAATCCACATATCACGTTTGGCATCTGGATGGGCTTGTTGGTGATCGCTGGCTACTACGGGCTGGTTCGGGTCGCCGGAAGGGTACGCGCGCTGACGTATCTCGGCTATCTCCTGCTGAGTTGCGCGGCGACCCTGCTGGCGCGGTTCGACATCGTGCCGGCGCTGGTAACGCTCGCGGCGCTGGTGGCGGCGGAGCGTCGCCGCTTCGGCCTAGCCTATGTCTTGGTGGCACTTGGCACGCTGGTTAAGCTCTATCCGCTCTTTTTGCTGCCGGTCGTGGTGATCGCTCACTGGCAGTCGTTGGGGGGCGAGGGCGCGGTGCTTCCGGCGGGATGGTGGCGGAGTGGACCGCTGCGAGCCGCGGGGCGCCTCTGGCGCATGCCCCCCAGGCGGGCGGCCGTTCGCGGGGCGCTGCTCTGTCTCGGGCTGGTGGTGGCGGGATTCGTCGCCGCGCTGCTGCTCAACCCCACGGAAGCGCTCACCAACCTGTTCTACGCGGGGCAGCGGCCGCTACAAGCGGAGTCTACCCCCGCATCGCTGCTGTGGCTCTCGACGATCGTCGGCTTGCAGGCGCATCCTGACTATTCGTTCACCTCGCTGAATTACGTGGGGCAACTTGGCGGCGCCTTGCGGGCGCTCTCGACGGTGGCGCTGGCGGCGGGATGCGTGTGGGTCTACTGGCGGCAGGCGCAGCGCAAGTTGACGGTGGGGCAGGCGTTCTTCGCGTGCATCTGCGTGGTGCTGGCGACGAACAAGATATTCAGCCCGCAATATTTGATCTGGGTGGTGCCGCTCGCCGCCTATGTGATCGGGCTGGATTGGATCTGGGTCGCGATTTGCTTCCTGACGTGGCTGGACTTTCCGATCATGTATCAATGGGAGCATCCTATCTGGCGCGTGCCCTTTTCGCCGCTATTCATGCCCGCGTTGGCGCTGCGCAACGGGCTGTTGCTCTGGGTGACGGTGCGTGCTATCATCCGCCCCGGGCCTGGCGTGACGCTCGCCACCGCGGCGCGGCATGAGCCGAGTGGCGCGCTGATGCGCCCCGAAGAAGGACAGAACGATGCGGAGCCGGCGTTCGCGCGCTAGCGGCGAAGGGCTTCCATCGCGCGTTGGTTCGCGGGATGCGCGCGTATGACGCCGACACGCGATCTCAGCCGCCCCTTTACGCTGCTGGTGTTGATTTCCTGGGGTGTCGCGGTTGCCCTCCCGCTGCTGATCTCGCTGGCGCTGGGGCAGCCGCTCGGCGGGCTGCCGCTGGTGGGGATTGTGCTGTGGTTCGCGGTGGTGCGGCTGGGGCGCTGGCTCTCGCCGGCCAGTCGCGCGGATGCGCTGACGCGACGCGGGCGCTATACCGAGGCGCTGGCGTTCTGCGACCGGGCGTTGGCGGTTGAGGGTGAGGGCGCGTGGATTGGCGCGCGACGGCTGGTATGGCTGAATCGGCGTACGAATGTGTTGTTGGCGCTGGGTCGCGCGGATGAGGCAGCGCGCAACGCGCTCGACGCTGTGGAGATGAGCGCGGACCCTGAGACGCTCAGCAATCTTTCGCTGACGCTGCTGCGACTGAATCGTTATGACGAGGCGGAGGCGGCGGCGCGGGCGGCGCTGGATCTGACGCGGGAGCGATCGGTGCTGGCGCACGCGACGCTGGCGCACGTCCTCTTGGCGCGCGGGAAGCCGGCGGAGGCGGAGGCAATGGCCAGCGCGGGCGCGGAGGATGCGCGGGCATTGCAGCCGCTGGTGCGCCAGGAACATTACGTGCTCTGCCTGGTGGCAGTCAGCCGTAGCGTGGGGGCATTGAAGCCCGGTTCGGTCGCTCCGCGAGTGAGTGCGGTGAAGCGGAGCCGTGTGGAGCTTTGGGAAGCGGCGCGTAAGAGCCGCATGCTGCGGGCGCTCGCCAAGGCGGAGGAGGCGGATCGCCTCAGCGCGACGCCTGAGCTGCGCGAGCGGGCGCTCTCGACACTTGAGGACGCGCTGAATGATTCGCTGGACTATACGCTGTGGCTGCTGGCGCAGCCGGGAACGTTCGCACAGGTGGCCGAGGACGAGCACTTTGCCCTTTACCGCGCGCAGGCAACAGAGCGCCTGGCGATGTTGCGGGGCGCTGGACCGCGCGGCGAGGCGGTGACGGCGGCGATCGCCGGGGCCGAAGAGCGCGGAGAGCCGCGCCCGACGTTACAGTCCAGCGCGGTGGCGCTCTCGGCGCAGGTCGCGACGCTCGCTGGCACTTTCGTGCTGCTGTTGCTCTGGGCGCTGCGCTTCGTGCTTTTGGCGCCGTAAGTGGGCGGGAAACACAGCGCGCCCCACGAGGTGGAGTCCTGATGGGGCGTGCGAGGGTGAGCACCTGGCGTGCGAGCGCGGCGCGGATTAGGCGCGCTTGCCGGCGATGGCGAGGGCCTTGACGAAGTTACCGGCGAGGGTGTCGAACTCGTCGCTGTAATAGTCTTCGAGGCGGCCGCCGTCGCAGAGGAGGGCGATGTCTTTGTCGATGGGGATCTGCGCGAGCAGCGGGGCACCGGTCATCGCGACTAACTCGGCGCCGTTGCTCGGGCCGAAGATCTCGTTGCGCTCGCCGTCGGGCATGGTGAGATAGGCCATGTTTTCGACGACGCCGAGTACCTTGCCTTTGAGCGTCTGCACCATCTTGATGCACTTCATAACGATCTCGGTCGCCAGCATCTGCGGCGAGGAAACGATGACCACACCGTCGAGCGGCAGCGATTGCATGACGGTCATCGGCGCATCCGAGGTGCCGGGCGGCAGGTCTACGAGCAAGAAGTCGAGCTGACCCCAGTCGGCGTCGGCGTAGAACTGCTTGATAGCGCTGGAGACCATGGGGCCGCGCCAGACGACGGGATCGGTGGACTCGGGCAAGAACATGTTCATCGACATGACCTTGACGCCGCCAGTCGAGCGCAACGGTTCGATGCCGCCGGGGCCCTTGCGGGGCTGGCCGCGAACGCCGAACTCCTTGGCGATGCTTGGGCCAGTGATGTCGCCATCGAGGATGCCGACTTTGAGTCCCTGGCGTTGCAGCGAGACGGCCAGCAGGCCGGTGACGAGGGATTTGCCGACGCCGCCTTTGCCGCTCATGATGGCGATGATGTGACGAATCTTGCCGCCCGCGGCACCGGCCATAGTCAGCGGGATGCCGCGACCGACGGGGGCCTTGGTGGCGGGCTTGATGCCCTCGGCCTCCTGCCCGTTGGCGACGCGATTGAGGTCCATAATCAACGCGTCTACATCGAGGCGATGCGTGCGGGCGCCGCCGGCCACGCTCTCGCGCGAACCGACTTCGCAGGCGGTGCAGGGCAGGCCGTGCCCCTGGAACACCTGGATCGTTTTCGGATACTGCTTCACCACGTCATGAATAATCATGTCCGCGGAAATATCGACTGCCATGAATGCCTCCAGGAAACATTCGAGTGAAGACGTGCGTGCGAGAACTGTGGCGCGGCTGCAGCCGGCGAAACGCGCCGAAAAGCGCATAAACGCACGACTGGAATGCGGAACCTCAATTCCGACTAGCCAACTAGGATTATAGCACGACGGTGCGGCGAAACTCGACATCAACGCGGGGTTGCCTGCCGGAACCCTGCCCTGTGATGGCTGCGTGACGTGGCACGTCAAACGCTAGTAACGTCTGCATGCGGGCTATGCACATGCTCGTGCGCCGGTCGCCAGTCAGGGAATCGCGCTTACGCGACGGCGAGGAATACATCCGATGGATGCACTTGAGATAAGGTGTCATGTAGGTCGTGCAGACGTTCCATGCGATTGTGGCGAGCATTCTGCTGCTGGCGGTGCTGGGAATGGTCGTCGCGCGCCCGCGTGGGCTCAATGCTGCCTGGCCCGCCGGGATCGGCGCCCTAGCTGCGGTGATAGCAGGACTGCTCTCCCCAGCGGGCATTGCATCCATCTTCGGCGACACCTGGGACGCGGCGGCCACGCTCATCGCACTCTTCGTGCTCTCAGAATCGCTCGACAGCACGGGATTCTTCAATTGGGCGGCACTGCGGCTCGCACGCATGGCTGGAGGCTCCGGCTGGCGGCTCTACGCGCTGGCGCTGCTGCTCACGACGGGTGTGACGGCGCTGCTGGCGAACGACGGCGCGATCCTCATGTTGACGCCGATCTTCGTCGCTTTGCTGACGCGCATTTACCCGGACGAGCGGCACCAATTGCCGTTTCTCTTCGCCATGGGCTTCTTCGCCGACGCGATGAGCGGCATCTTTGTGCCTAGCAACCTCACGAATATCATCCTGGCCGACGCCAACAAGCTCTCCTTCGCGCGTGTGGCAGCGTGGATGGCGCTGCCGACACTGGCGGCATTCCTCGCTGCCGGCATCTGTTTCGGGCTCCGTTTCCGCGCGCGGCTGGGGAAGCCATACCGGATCGAGCTGCTCGAAGAGCCGGCCCTGGCCATGCGCGATGGCGTCGGTTTCCGCGCAGGATGGGTCGCCCTCGGCGTCTTGGTCGTCGGCTACGTCGTCGGCGGCGAGCTGCACCTACCCGTCTCGGCGATCGCCGTGCCCGTGGCGCTCGGTATGCTGGCGCTCATCCACCTGCGCAAACTCCGACCGGCGCATGAGGTCGTTTTCGCCGCGCCGTGGAGCATCTTGATCTACGCGCTCGGCATGTTCGCCGTCGTCACGGCAGCCTTCGACGCGCATGCGCTGGCGTGGCTGACCGATCCGCTGAGCACGAGCGTCACACGGGCGGCGGGCGCACATGGCGCTCTCGTGGCGGGCGGACTGCTCGCGGTGGTCGCCGCGGCGGTCAACAATCTCCCGGCGACATTGCTTGGGGTCCTCGCGCTGTCGAAGTCGGCCTCCGTCGCGCATATGGCGATTTTTGCCATCCAGCTAGGTGTCGACATCGGCTCGAAGGTCACGCCGTTCGGCTCGCTCGCCACACTGCTCTGGCTCAACATTCTCCGACGCAACGACATTTCGATTAAGTGGCGCCACTACATACGCGAGAACTGGTGGGTGACACTGCTTGCCCTAGGCGCCGCGTTCGTCGGGCTGATAGCCGCAAACGCACTCTTGGGCAGGTGAGGATGTGGGGTCGCGGCTCGACGTTGCTAGCATACGCGTGGCGCGGGCCAGACGTCCGTTGGCGCCGTCGGGCGTGATGCAATTGGCCTATCGCACACGCCAGAAGTGGCCCTTGTGAAGAGGCCAATCTTTCTCTACACTGGCTACCCGGTGAAACGAAGCGGCGCATGCGGAGGGAGATTGAACTATGATGACGAACGAGGCGATGCCAGTGGAGCCTGTAACGCTGGAGGGCAGCGTGGTGCGGCTGGAGCCGCTGTCGGTGGCGCACGCGGAGGGACTCTACTCGGCGGCACAGGACGAGAGCATCTGGCGGTGGATGCCGACGAAGCTGGCAGGATCGCGCGAACGCATCGAGCTGTGGATCGCGCAGGCGCTGCAAGCGCAGGAGCGCGGTACGGACCTGCCGTTCGCCACGGTGTTGCGTGAGACGGGCGCGATTGTCGGGGGCACGCGTTACCTCAACATCTCGCGACGCGACCGGGGACTGGAGATCGGCTGGACGTGGCTCAATCCGCGGGTGCAGCGCACGGCGGTGAACAGCGAGTGCAAGTATCTGCTGTTGCGCCACGCGTTCGAGACGCTTGGCGCGATCCGCGTGCAACTGAAGACCGATAGCCGCAACACGATCTCGCAGCGGGCTATCGAGCGGCTGGGCGCCGTACGCGAGGGGACACTGCGCAAGCAGATGATCCTCGAAGACGGCTACCAGCGCGACACGGTGATGTATAGCATCCTCGATACGGAATGGCCGGCGGTACGCGCGCACCTCGAGGCCGCGCTGGCCTGATGTCTTCGCGGACTCATCCCGAATGTGTACGCTCCACCAGAGCCAGGTTGCCAGACGACATTGGCATCGGGCTACGCTCCCGTGGCGGCGCTGATCTTCGGACGGCGCGGGCGCGCATTCTGCTGTAAGCTTGCCGCGGCGGCGACCAATTCTTCGATGCCGCTGAGGAATTTGGCGTAGCCGAGACGCTCCAGCGCGCGCCAGAGATCGCGGAGACTGATCTCGGGCGGCACGGCGACGGCGCGTGGGCCGGCCAGACGCAGGCGGAAGGCGCGCAGCTTCGGCGAGGCGACCATTTCTCCGGCCATCTTCTCGTCGGACACTTCGAGCACCCGTGGCTCAGTGGGTGAGAAGGCGGCCTCGTGCGCCTGACGCGCCCAATCGCGGAGGGTGAAGATGACGTTCTGGGGCAGCGCCTTCTGGCAGTGGCGATCGAGGAAGGCGACGATCTCATCGATCGACCCTCCAGCGGCGAGGCCGTGGCTCAGCGCTTCGCGCGTGAAGGTGAAGCGGCTGACGCGTCCGATCTGATCGAGCGTGGCGAAGCGCGTCAGCCAGTAGAGCGCGGGCACGTACGGCTCCATCAGGAGTACCTGGAAATTCGGCTGGACGACGAGCGAGCGCGACGCTGGCTGCATGCTGGCGCTGAGGTCGCTATGCAGCACTTCAGCGCCGAGCTCGGTGAGCATGAAGCTGGTGGGGTTGCGCTCTTCGCCGGAGAGCGGCACGTCGTCGCCCTCGTAGCCCAGCGAGACCAGCCCGAGCTCGAAGAGGGTCGAGCGGAAGATGCCAGTGACGATCTCGCCGTCGGTGGTTTCCCATTGTTGACGCAGATCGTCGGCGAGCTTGAACCCCGCCTCGCCGGCATTGCGCTGCGACGGGCGCAGCACGTAGGGATCGTCGCCTTGCAGCGTCGCACGGAACGAGGCCAGCGAGTACCAGACACCAGGCTCGCACTGCTTGAGTAGCGTCGCCACGGCCTCGCGCGCGAGCGGCGTCTCGAGATAGAAGGTCAGCCACTCGCGATACTCCGCGCCGGGCATGTCTGCCCAGTAGCGGTCGGTCGGCCAGCGCCGGATGATGCGCCGCGCTTGCATGACGAGATCGTGGCGCGCCCAGGACTCCAACTTCGGGCCGGGTGCGAGCTTGCCGCGAGTTTTCGGCGTCGACGGCGGAGCAACGACGAGGCCCAACTCGACGGCTTCTTGTTTCAGCAACTCGACGTAGTCGAGCGCCTCGTCCTCGGCAGAGCCCGCGCGTTCGCCGACGAGCAGCGGGATCAGGCGCTGCGCCGCGCGTTTGGGCAGTGAGCCCGCGCGGGTCAATTCGATCTCCTGGTGGTAGGCAGCGGAGACCAGCACCGCGACGTCCCAGAGGAACGACGTGTCGGCCGGCTTAATGGCGCTCGGCGTCGCTTGCTGCCGCAGGCCAACTTGCACCGGCGCGCGCTCCTCGGCTTTGCGCAGATTCTCCAGGGTTTCACCAGGGATAAAGACGACGCGCTCGCCATCGTGGAAGGTGTCGAAGACCAGCGCGTAATCTTCGAGGGTGTGGAGGGCGTTCGAGAGGAGGACGTCATCGACCTTCAGCAGGGCACGCAACTTGGTCATCGGCGCGATGCCATCGCGGAGCCGCAGCCATTCGTAGGCCTCGCGGAGCGGCGGATCGAGCCGCGCCAAGGCGTAGCGCACCGCGTCGGCCTGTGCGAGGTTCTGCGCCATCGCCGTGCGCACCTCGGCTCGCGAATAGTAAGCCTGGAGAGTCAACCCGAAGCGGCGGCCGATCTGATCGAGATCGCCTTGTCGGTAGGGCGCAAGCAGATCATCCAGCGTCTTCGTGGAGCGATCGGCGATGGGGATGAAGAGTTCGCGTCCGGCGGTGTAGAGCGCGGTCGCCAACTCGGTCGGCACGTAGGCGATGAGCTTTTCTTCCACAGGCGCCTGGATGTTGCGCGGCAGGGTGTAGCCGTAGAAGGTCGCGCGCTGGCCGACGAGTTCCGCACCCTGCACTTTTGCCGGCTCGACGGTGACGAGTCGCTGAGCCTCCATGCGGCCCAACGCGCGAAATGCCTGTTCCTCATCGAGGTGCGAGCGCTCGGCAAGTTGATCGAGTGGGCACCAGTTGCGCGCCGAGGGACCGACCACGACGAAGAGGATGCGGCGCTCTTCGTCGTCGAGCCGCTCCCAGACGAAGCGCGCGCCGATCGTGTCGCGCATGGCGCGTTCGAGCCGCTGGCGGGTCTCGCTCTCGGTATCGTGGGGCGGCTCGGTGGCCCACCAACTGGCGAGTGTCACGAGCGTTTCCAGGGGTTCGGCTGCCAGGATTGCGGATAGGCTCTTCATACGTAGGGGAACCTCCGAGGCGCGCGATAGCGTGCTGGCTGGGCTTGGGCGACGTCGCGCTTTGATACCCAGGGGCCGCGCCACAAATCGCGCATGCTTCCTACCTCCACGGATTGAGCGAGGGATCGCGGATGCGGGATCGGCTTGAATGAGGGTCACGGGCGTTTGTGTGCGAGCCGACGAAATCGACTCAGCGAACGCATCAGGCGAGGTGGGTCTCGGCTCCGTAGGCCTCGACGAACTGGATGACCTGCCTGGTGAGTTGGCTGGGGGTCGAAGCGCCTGAGGTGATCGCCACGCGCCGCTTCCCCGCCAACATCTCAGGAGTGAGGTCGCCCAGGCTTTCCACACGGACCGCCGTGCTGCCCGCAAGTTCTTCCGCGACCTGCACGAGCCGATTCGTGTTGTTGCTGCGAGGATCGCCGACGACGATGGTGAGGTCCGCGTCGCGCGCCAACTTGGCGACGGCCTCTTGCCGCACCTGGGTGGCATGGCAGATCTCGTTGAAGACCTCGATCTGCGGGTAGCGGCGCTGGATTTCGGCGATCAGGTTGGCGGTGTCCCACTGGCTGAGAGTGGTCTGGGTGGTCACCGCCAGGCGTGGCGCCGCGGCGAGCGCTTGGGGGAGCGAGTCAAGGTCAGCCGCGGTTTCGATGAGATGGACGAGGCCCGGCGCCTCGCCGATGACGCCCTCTGGCTCGGGATGGCCCTTTTTGCCGATATAGAGGATCTGATAGCCTTCCGCGGTGAGCCGGCGCACGAGATCGTGCGTCTTGGTGACGTCTGGGCACGTGGCGTCGATGACGTGCAGGCCACGCTCGGCTGCGCGCCGTTGCACGAGGGGCGAGACGCCATGCGCGGTGAAGATCACCGTGCCCGCGTCGACTTGTTCGAGGATCGAAGCGCGATCGGGCCCGTCGAGGGTGACGATGCCGAGTGAGGTCAACTCCTCCACCGCGAAACGGTTATGGACGATCAGCCCAATAATGTAAATCGGACGCGGCAGGGAGGCATCGCGCGCCGCTTTCCGAGCTATCTCCATCGCATCGACGACGCCGTAGCAGTAGCCGCGCGGCGAAACTTTGATAACGTCCATTGACCACCAGACACCTTCCATACCGCAGGGCACTGTAGGAAGCGCACCGACGGAGGTTGGCAGATAAACCGCGACTCATGATCACGTGCCTCGCCGGTTGACGAGTGCGCGAGGATCGCGCGGGGATGGGGCTTTGCGTGCTACGACCTGCCCGTGACGCGAACGGCAGGCAGAGGCGACGCGCGGCAGCCCGATGCATCCACCTACTGCAACCACCTACTCTCCGACCTGGCGCAGTAGCAACTCGAATGCCGTGCCGTCGAGCCGGATGATGATGGCCTCGAAGGACTCGGCAAAGGGCTCTGCGGAACGCTCCTCTTCTTCGTGTCGCAGCGCTTCGTCGGACGATGTACCTTGCCCCGGCACACGTGTAAGCTGTGTACCGTTCTGGCGCATACTCGTCTTCACTACCCCAGCTCCTTTCGTGGAGTCCCCGAGCCGAAAAGCCTCGGCCCGGCCACTTCCTGCGTCTTAGCGCAACGACTGTGCAACGGCGGCGCACCGGCGACATATCGGCTGGATGGGAGCGCTCCCCGTGCATTGTACCCCATTGGGGAGGGTCCGCGTCCCCCTGGCGGCGCTGGCCCGATGGCGGGTCCATAAAGGGAGCCGACGCCGAACCGGCACAAGTATAGCATACGCAAACGCCAGGCATCTCAAGCCAACTGCCAGCGAGGCCGCATGAATTCCGGACGTCACCGCCAGAGCAACGCCTCCTCGCGAAGAGGATTGAGAACTTTTGTTCTATTCTAACACAGGCTGGCGAGCGTGGCAAGTCTACCGGACGCTTATACTGTGAAGCGGGGCAGCGCACATGGCCAACCTGGGGAAGCACCGCCCGCCGAGGGGCAGACGCGAGGGCTGCATGATCATCGATTTCCATACGCACATCTTTCCGCCGGAGATTATCGCGCGGCGGGCCGACTTTTTGGCGAGGGATGCCTTCCTTGAAGAACTGTATGGGCATCCACGAGCGGCGATGGCCACCGCGGAGGAGTTGCTGGCGTCAATGGATGCCGATGGCGTGGACTGTTCGGTGACTTTCCCGTTCGGCTGGCGCGACCAGGGGATCGCCGAAGAGTGCAACAGCTACGTGATGCAGGCGATGCGCGATCATCCAGGACGAATCGTGGGGTTGGCGTCGGTGCAGCCGCTCGCGGGGGCGCGGGCCGTCGCGGAGGTGGAGCGCTGCGCGCGGGCAGGAATGCCCGGTGTGGGGGAGTTGATGCCACACGGCCAGGGCTACCGCTTGAGCGATACGCGGCTGCTGACGCCGTTGATCGAGGCGACAGAGGCGCTGGGCATGTTCGTCTTGACGCACGCGAGCGAACCGGTGGGGCACCACTATCCCGGCAAAGGCGACGTGACGCCCGCCGACCTACAGGCATTTCTCGCGGCGTTCCCCACGCTGCGCGTGGTCGCCGCGCATTGGGGCGGAGGGTTTCCGTTCTATGAGCTGATGCCGGAGGTGCAAACGGCGGCAGCCAACGTCTGGTACGACTCGGCCGCTTCGCTGTATCTCTACCGCGCTGAGGTATTTGCAGAGGTCGCGCGGATCGCCGGGGCAGGGAAAATCCTCTGGGGCAGCGACTTCCCGCTGCTCGGCCAGCGCCGCATGATTGAGTATGCGCGCGCTTCGGGGCTGGACGAGGCGGCGTTGCACCTCGCACTGGGCGAGAATGCGCGGGCGCTGCTGGGGCCGGCGCTGAGCGGGGGCACACCGTGAAGGGCGCAACCATGCGGGCGTGGCAGCGTAGTTGCGAGGGAGCGCCGGAGGGGCGCGTGCCGGCGCCTTGTGAGCGAGGGAGTTTCGCCCGATGAGCCGATGGCTCTACGTGTTATTGATCGCCGCGCCGCTGGCGCTGATCCTACGCGCCGCTGGGGCGGGGCCACTGGTGGTCTTCAGTTTGGCGGCGCTGGGATTGATCCCACTGGCGGGACTGATTGGCGTCTCGACGGAGACGTTGGCGGAGCGCGTGGGACCGCAGATCGGCGGCCTTTTAAACGCGACGTTTGGCAATGCGGCGGAGATCATTATTGGGTTGACAGCGCTCGCAGCTGGTTTGCCGGATGTGGTGCGTGCCTCGCTGGCCGGGTCGATCATCGGCAACTCGCTGCTGGTGCTGGGCTCTGCGATGGTCGTCGGCGGGTGGCGCTACCGGAGACAGCGCTTCGACGCGCGGACGGCGGGGCAGTATGCGTCGATGCTGGCGCTGGTGGTGATCGGGATGGCGATCCCGTCGCTGCTGGGGACGGTGGGTGAGGGCACACGACCGGGGCAGGGCGTTATACGTGGGACTGATCTGCATACTATGAGTCTTGGCGTCGCGTTGATTTTGCTGCTCTGCTATGTGGCGTACATCGCTTTTTCGGTGTTCGGGGTGCACGCGGTGCGCGACGAGAACGCGCAAGGCAAGGCGGCTGGGGACGAGAAAGGCGCGGCTGCCAACCCTGACGATCGGAGTGACGAGAGGGGTGTCAGCGCTCGCCTGGCACGTCTGTGGCATACGAACATCTGGTTGCCGATCGGCCTGCTGGCGGCGGTGACGGTGGTGACGGCGTTCGTCTCGGAGGCGCTGGTGGGCACCATCGAACCGCTGGCGAGCCAGGTGGGGCTGAGTCCGTTCTTCGTCGGTCTGATCGTGCTGCCGATCGTCGGCAACGCCGCCGAGCACTTTACGGCGATCACGGCGGCGGCGCACGATCATATGGAGATCACGATGGCGATCACGGCAGGATCGTCGATCCAGATCGCGTTGCTGGCGACGCCGGTGCTGGTGCTGGCGGGCGCTGTGATGGGTACGCCGCTGGACCTGAACTTCTCGCTGTTGGAGGTGGCGATCTTCGGTTTGGTGGCGGGACTCTATGCGCTGATCAGCCTCGACGGGGAATCGACCTGGCTGGAGGGGGTGCTGCTCTGCGCCTTCTACCTGATCCTTGGCGTCGGCACGTTCATTTCGCCGGCGTGAAGCGGAGCACGGGGCGCTGCGGTCCAGCTACGCACTGGTGTCACCTCTCCAGCATCATGCGTCACGGCTCGATCTCGGCGACGGAGGCGAGGACGCGGCTCGGGCGATAGGGGAAGCGATCGACCTGATCGTGCCGGGTGACGCCGCTGAGGACGAGGATCGTGCGCATGCCGGCCTCGGTGCCGGAGATGATGTCGGTATCCATGCGGTCGCCGATCATCACAGACGTTTCGGAGTGGGCGCCAAGCTGGCGGAGGGCCGCGCGCATCATCAGCGGGTTGGGTTTGCCGATGAAATACGGCTGCACGCCGGTCGCCTGGGCAATCATCGCAGCGACGGCGCCGGTGGCGGGGACGATGCCATTCTCGGTGGGGCCGACGACGTCGGGATTGGTGGCGACGAAGCGCGCGCCGGCGTTAATCAGGCGGATCGCCTGGGTGATGCGCGCGAAGCTGAGGGTGGGAGTCTCGCCGAGGACGACGTAGTCTGGCTCGTGCTCGGTGAGGATGTAGCCGAGGTCGTGGAGGGCGGTGGTGAGTCCCGCCTCGCCAATAACGAAAGCGCTGCCGTCGGGCATCTGACGATGGAGGAACTGCGCGGTCGCCAGCGCGGAGGTGAAGATCGCCGAGACGGGGATGCTGAGGCCCATGCGGGTGAGGCGCGCCTGGAGGTCGCGCGGAGTATAGAGCGAGTTGTTGGTGAGGATCAGGAAGGGGATGCTCTTGGCCTGGAGCCGTGCAAGGAAGCCGTCCGCGCCGGGGATCAACTCGCTGCCGCGAACGATAACGCCATCCATGTCCATCAGGTAGTGGGTCAGGGGAAGCTCGTCGTCGATTGCGGGCATGGCGTCGATCCTCTCTCCGCGCCGCGAGCGCATGCGGCTGGGTTCCGCTCGCCATTATACGCCGTGGGGTGCTAAGCGGAGGCTAAAGCAAGGGGGCGGGTGAGAACAGACGCCTAGAGCGTGCCGCAACGATGGCCCCGCACGCTGAGCGGCGCTAGCGCCCTGCGCGGCCTCGGAGGGTGGCGAAACGCTTATCCATCTCACCGCTGTGCCAGTTGGAGTGTACTGGGCGCGGGCATGCGCTTGAGGTAGAATGGGGGCGGTGATTGCGATCTCGCTAGTTGGGGGAAGATGAGCCATGCCCATATACGAGTTCTATTGCTCAGATTGCCGGGGCAAGTTCGAGGTGTTGACGAGTTACGAGGCATCGCAAGGGGTGATGATCTGCGAGAAGTGCCACGGCACGCATACGCGCAAACTGCTCTCACTGGTGGCGAAGCGCTCGCACGGCGGCGGGGATGACGACTTCGGCGATTTCGGCGGTGAGATGGGCGGCATGGGCGAGATGGGTGACGAAGGCGACGACTTCGACGATGGCTGTAGCTGCGGCGGCGCTTGCTCGTGCAATAATTGAGCGCCGCCAGCAAGGAACGTGTGAAAAGGAGCGTCCGCTGGATGCTCCCAGGGGCGCAATGAAGAGTCTCTAACCTGGTAAAGCGCGCTCTCGCCGGCGTGTAGCGGAGGGCCAGCCCCGCTGTGCACTGGTACACCCGATAGCGGGCATCGCACGAAGGAGTGCATCGATGAATGAACTGCTACGCGACGCGAGCGACCGGGCCGCGCGTTATCTCGCCGAGTTGCCGGAAAGACGCGTCTATCCCACGCCTGAGACGTTGGCCGGGCTGGAGGCGCTGGCGGGTCCGCTGCCGGAGGGGCCACAGTCGCCATCAGAGGTATTGGCCTTGCTGGACGACGCGGGCTCGCCAGCAACGACCGCCTCAGCGGGTCCGCGCTACTTTGGCTTCGTGATCGGGGGTGCGCTGCCCGTGACGGTGGCAGCGAACTGGCTCGCCACCGCCTGGGACCAGAACGCGGGGCTGCTGGCGGCGGGTCCGGTGGCCGCGCGGCTGGAAGAGATTGCGCTGGAATGGCTTGTCGACGTACTCGGCCTTCCCAAGGGGAGCGGAGCCGGCTTCGTGACAGGCGCGACAATGGCGAATTTCTCGTGCCTCGCCGCCGCGCGCCATGTCGTGCTCGCAAAGGCAGGTTGGGATGTAGAAGCGCAGGGACTCTTCGGCGCGCCACCGATCACGGTGGTGGTTGGCGAGGAGGCACACTCGACGCTCTTCAAGGCGCTCGGTATGCTCGGCATGGGACGCGAGCGCGTGGTACGCGTGCCGGTGGACGGTCAGGGTCGCATGCGCGCGGATGCCTTCCCCGAACTGACGGGACCGGCGATCGTGTGTTTGCAGGCGGGAAACGTGAACACCGGGGCGTTCGATCCGCTGGGCGATGTGATCACAAGGGCGCGAGCCGCCGATGCGTGGGTGCATATCGACGGCGCGTTTGGCTTGTGGGCGGCGGCCGATCCTGCTCGCGCACATCTCATTTCGGGGTACGCGGACGCGGATTCGTGGGCGACGGACGCCCACAAGTGGCTCAATACGCCGTACGACAGTGGGCTGGCGTTTGTGCGCAAGCCGGAGACATTGGGATCGGCGTTCTCGATGACGGCGGCGTATTTCGTCCAGGGGGAGCGGCGCGAGCCAATGCTCTTCACGCCGGAGACATCACGGCGATCGCGCGGCGTGGAGATTTGGGCGGCGCTACGCACGCTGGGACGCAGTGGCGTGGCCGATTTGGTGGAACGCTGCTGCCAGCATGCGACACGCTTCGCCGATGGGCTGCAAGCGGCGGGCTACGAGATTCTCAACGAGGTGGTGCTGAATCAGGTGCTGGCGCGTTTCGGCGACGACGAGACGACGCGGCGGGTGATTACGGCAGTGCAAGAGGACGGCACGCTCTGGGTCGGGCCGACGGTCTGGCAGGGACGCGCGGCGATGCGCATCAGCGTCTCATCCTGGGCAACGACAACGGAGGATGTGGAGCGCAGTCTTGCGGCGATCGTGCGTGTGGCGCGCGAGGTGAAGTGACCCTGGCAGACGTAGCCCTAGCCGTCACGGAGTCGCGTCACTAACGCCAGGGCGGAGAGCGATCCGTCGGCGAGCATTTGCCCCGTGACCTGCGCTCGCATGCCTGTCTGAAGCTGGCCAAGCGTGCCCACGTCGCCGACAAACTGGGTAGCCGAGCTTACGTCGATCACTTGCTGGCTTCCGGAATCCTGCACGAGGATCAGGGTGCTGGCCACAGGATCGATGCGAGCGATGGTGCCGCTGGCGACGATGATCTTTGCGGTGGGCGTCGAGATCGACGCGGCGGTGGCTGTCGGCGTGGCACTGGAAGATGCGGCGACGGTGGGCGTCCCCACACTCCCACGCACGGTTTGCGCGGCGGCGAGGCCCGCGATGCCGCCTACCAGGACAACGCCGATCGTCGCTCGCACCATCCGTGTGCGAAGCGCTGCATTGCACGCACCTCTCATCGCCTTTTCCCTGCCTTCCGCTGTGCAGCGCATCGCGACAACGGCCGCTGACCGCCGTATTCCCGCGTCATGGCGACACGAGCGTGCCCGTCTTTAGGCTACGCCGGGCACATGAGAGCAGTATTGGCAGGCAATGGGAGTTCTCTCACGCCGAACTCGCGCGTTGGCGATCTGTGACAGGTGAGGGGGAAACTAGACGCGCTCGAAGACGCCGATGGCGAGCAGGGTGCGGCCCTCTTGGGTGTTGCGCGCGGCATTGCGCATCTTCGAGGCAGTGTCGCCTTCCATGAGGGTGGCGAAGCTCGGCGGGATTGGTCCCGGGGCGCCCGACATGGCTGCGAACGGCGTGCTCTGTGCGGCAAGTGTGGCTGTGAGTTCATTGCCGTCTACCCAAGCACGCTCGGTGAAGCCGGCAGCGGTGATCTGTGCGCGCATTTCATCGGGCCGCAGCAGGAAGCTGTAGCTGGGGTCATTGGCCCAAGGGAGCGGGAAGAGCGGCGGCGGATTGGGTCCGGCGATGGTGTCGAAGAAGGCGAAGCGGCCGCCGGGGCGCAGGACGCGGGCGATCTCGGCGTATAACCGCGCTTTGTCGCCGATGCTCATCGTGGCGTGTACCGTCCAGGCAGCATCGAAGCTGGCGTCGGCGAAGGGCATAGCAAGGGCGCTGGCGTTGGTGAAAGTGATGCGATCGGTGAGATGCGTCCATTCGGTGAGCGCCTGACCCGCGGCACAGAAGTCCGCCGAGAGATCGAGGACGGTCGACGGAGCAGCCGACCTCGCTGGCGAGCATCCGCGCAGGTCCGCCGACGCCGCCACCGACGTCGAGGACGCGGTCGCTAGACTGGAAGTTGGCAAGCCGCATCAACTCGCGGGTACCGGCAAGGTTGAAGGCGTGGAAGTGGTCGAGCGGGGCAAGTTGCTCGACGGTGACATGCGCTGGATCGATGCCAGCGTCGCGGAGCGCACGCGCGATGACGTCGATCAGTCCGCCGCGGCTGTAGTGGGCGGCGACAGTGCGTTCGGTGTCATCGTGAGCCATGCGAGGTCTCCCTTCTCTCCGTGTGCTGAGGCAGAGTGTACAACGCGAGGGGCATGGAACGCTGAGGCGTGGGACTGAAGAGATGGCAGACGGCAGACCGCCTGTGTGACGCGGCGCCGCAAGATAAACGGCAGCTTGGCTTATGAGACAACTCGCATGCGCGTCTTACCGGATTCCTTTGGCGGCTTCGTACCGTCAGAGTGCGGCAAGAAACACCAACGTCCGGTGCGGCATTTCGCCCAATAGAGAGGAGGCATCGTTCGCGTGACACGGAGACGATGTTTGCGGCATGGAACATCAGGCGAGGGGACGCTGCCGGACGTGGGGCTTCACTGCCCAACACTGATTCAGAGTCCGAGGCGCGGGCTACCCGTTATGGGCGAATCGCGTCAAGAGAAACGAGGCACGATATGCAAGAGTATGCGGGAGGGCCGATGCTGCCCGCACCACAATATCCCGCGGCGAAGGGGAGTGTCATTCGGTAACGTCACGCTTCCAGGTGAGGATGACGGCGGTGGCAACGAAGACGACCGCCCAAATAAGGGTGACGAGCAGCGTATGCGCCGCATCCACGGGGACGTAGGGGATGGGCATAGCGCGTACCTGCTGAATGCCCGCGTCGGTGGGCAGCAGTGCGCCGGGCATGGCGTTGAGGTTAGGGCCGAGCAGCAGCCCGGTGATGTTGATCCAGAAGTCGCTGCCGGTAATGCGGGTGGCGAGGAAGAGGAAGACGATGCCGATATTGTCGGCAGCGAAGAAACTCATGCCCGCAGCGAGGCCGAAGACGAGCGAACGCGCGACGATCGTCACGGCGGCGGCCATCAGCACCGAGACTGCCATGCTGATCAGGATGGTGACCACGTAGAGCCAGGTATCGGCCCAGAACTGGGCATCGAGCGAGGAGAGCGCGTCGAGATTGCCCTCGACGATCAGCAGGAAGACGCAGGTGAGTAGGCAATTGAAGAGGAAGCCGACGACGAGCAGCCCCAGCGCGATGAGTCCGATGGCGGCGAGCTTGGCGCCGAGCAGTTGCAGCCGCCCCACACCGCGACCGAGCAGGACACGGATCGTACCGCCGGAATATTCCATGCCAATCAGCCGTGCGGTCAGCAAGATCAGGATCGTGCCGGAGAAGACGCGCAGCACCAGCAGGTTGGTCGTCATCAGGCGATACATGACGTGCAGCTCGCCGAGGTAGATGTCCTGCTTGAGATTGGGAATTGTCAACGAGACGATGTAGGAGCCGACGATCAATCCGGCGAGGAGGAGGCCCATCAGCCACGTCGTGCGCTGGCAAGCGATCTTGAAGAGCTCGCCATCCAGCACGTCTAGAAACATAGGGTGCTCGGTACGCAGCGAATCGCCGCCTGCCAGGACGGGGAGCGCCGAGGGCGAGGCGGTCATTTCCGGCACGTGAGGGCTCTCTATGGTCATGTGGGGCGTGTCCGTCGAGGTAGTGGAGACGTGATGGTCGTGATAGTGAGCTGCCGTTGCGGGCTGGCCCGGACTGAAGCACACTTCGCGTCGCTGGCGTACTACTCGCTCATGGGTGTCCCCTTCCCGCGGCGAGAAGGGGACTGGGCGAAGACGGTTACTCGGTGACGTCGCGGCGCCAGGTGAGGTAGCCGGCGACGGCGATGAAGGCCAGCGACCAGATCAGCACTACGACGAGCGTATGTGTGCCATCTACCGTGACCAGCGGACCCTGCAGTGCCTGGAAGCTGTTCCGCGCGACTGGAGTAGTGATCAGGGCAGACGGCATCTGGTTAATGTTGGGGCCGAGCAGCAGGCCGGTAATGTTGAGCCAGAAGTCGTTGTTGGTGATCTTGCTCGCCAGCAGGAAGAAGATGAGGCCGATGTTGTCGGCGGCGAAGAAGCTAAGGCCCACGCTCAGTCCGATAGCCAGCGAACGGCCAATGACTGTTACGCACGCAGCCATGAGGATCGTGGCGACCATGCTGATAGCGACGGTGAGCACGGCGGTGCGCGCGTCGGTCCAGAATTGCGCGTCGGCGTAGGAGGGAATGTTGTCGCCGCTGGCCTTGGCGGAGATCAGGATTTGCATCATGACGTAGTGGAAGGCCAATCCCGCGATGAGGGTAGCCGCCGCGATGGTGAAGATCGCGACCAGCTTGGTGCCGAACAGTTGCAGGCGGCCCACTCCGCGCGACAGCAGGATGCGGATCGTGCCACCGGAGTACTCCATGCCGATCAGTCGCGCGGTGACGATGATCAGGAATGGCCCGACGAAGATGCGGAACACGGAGAGTCCGGTGCCGAGCATGTTGTAGAGGAAACTCTGCGGTCCGCCGAAGCGCGTCACGAGGGACAGCTTACCACTCACACTGAGCAGTATGAGGTAGGGCAAGAAGTTGGCGGCGAGCAGCACGAGGGCGGCAAACCACGTGGCGCGCTGCTTTGAGACTTTGAAGAGCTCGCCGCGCACGAGCCCAATGAAGGTCGGCGTGGTCGAATGCGCCTTTGCAGTGGGCGCGGTTGTGAGAGTGGCGCTCATTATTGCACTCCGCCTTGGCCGTTGCCGGTCAGCTTCAGGAAGACGTTCTCCAGATCGACGGTATGGATGGCGAGCGCGTCGGGGACGAAGCCCGCGCCCACCAGGAAAGCATTCAGGTCGCGGCCACGCGCGTTGGGAGCAGGCGTGACGAGCATGCCGCCTTCCACGCGAGCGGAGGCGCCCCACGGCTGCTGGTGGATCAGGGCGAGCGCCTCGGTGGGCCGCTCGACGGTCACTTCAAATTCGCCATGGCCGCTGGTCAGCTCTTCGACGGTGGATTCGGTGACGAGCCGACCCAGGTTGATGATGGCGACGCGGGTGCAGATTTGTTGCACCTCGGTGAGGACGTGGCTGGAGATGAAGACGGTCTTGCCCTCAGAGGCGAGGCGGCGCATGAGGTCGCGCATCTCGACAATGCCCGCGGGGTCGAGACCATTGGCTGGCTCGTCGAGCACGAGCAATTCGGGGTCTTGCAGCAGCGCCATCGCCACGCCTAGACGTTGCTTCATGCCGAGCGAGTAGGTCTTGACGCGATCGTTGGCACGATCTTTCAGGCCGACGAGATCGAGGACATACTCCATTCGCGCGTCGGGAACGCCGCCGAGCACGGAAGCGACGGCACGCAGGTTGTCTCTGCCACGCATGTAGAGGTAGAGCGCGGGCTGCTCGACGAGCGCGCCGACCCGCGGCAGGATGCGCGCGGCGTGGCCGCTGATGTCCTGCCCCAGGATCTCAACGGTGCCAGCGGTTGGAGCGATCAGGTGAAGCGCCATGCGGATCGTCGTCGTCTTGCCGGCGCCATTGGGGCCGAGGAAGCCGAAAATCTCGCCACGATGGACTTCGAGATTGAGATTGTTGACCGCGAGGCGCTGCCCATATTGCTTGGTGAGATTGTTCGTCCGCAGCACGACGTCGCCCGAGGGTGACGCCGTGGTGTAGCGCGGCGTGGCCGTCATCAACGCATCTGCCATGAGAACGCTAACCCCTTCTCGGCGGCGTGTGCACCGCCCTACCAACCCATTCGTGACCGCGCATGAGCCGCACGCCGCACGCTCCGCGCCTCCAGCATAGCGAAGGACGACGGCGAGCACAACAATTGACGTGCGGCGTGGCGTATACCCGGGTGCCACAGCGCACGTTCCGGTTCGCAGGGTGAGTAGCGGGAGGGCGCGAAAAGGTTCACGAGGCATCGGAGGGCTAGTTCGCGCCGCGGAGTGGCTGATTCTGGGCGATGCGCTGTACCTGGGCATCGAGCGACTTGTAAAGCTCGACGCGCGCATCGGCGAAATGGAGCGCCCAGAAGCGTCCATTCATACTTTCGAGGTAGGTGCGCTCTTCGGGCGAGACGTACATGAATTTGTCATAGGCGTCACTTAGCGCGCGCAGGTCGCGATAGCCGGCGTCGATCTCAGCGAGCTGCTTGCCGCTGATGCCGCCGAGCGCTGTGGCGGGGAAGTGCTCCCAACGGACGAAGCTCCAAGCAGGCAAGGCGTAGCCGCCGACCCAACCGGCATTCACCATCGCGGTAAGGTGTTCTTTCAGTTGGTCGTCGCTGAGTGGCTTGCCGGGAACGAAATCCTTATCGAGGCGATGAATCTTCTCCCAATAGCGGAGCAGGGCGTCGGCGTTGTTGCCCATCTCTAGCGCGAGCAAAGTGCGCGCGTTCACGCTCGCGCGGCGGGCATCGAGGTTGGCGCGACGCGTGGTCAACCAGTACGTCAGCAGGGCGACGATGATGCCAGGGAGTGACGCGGCGAAGACGTCGAGCAGGTTGGCGAGTAGTGTCGCCCAGAGCCACTATAATCCCCTCTTCCGCAACTGGTGTTTCGCGCTGCCACCATACCGAGAAATCGGCCCGCGGTCAAGTGGTCGGAAGAGCACGCTTCGCACGGGAGGCCAGAGAGGTCGTCAACATGCGCGGCGCTGCTGTGGTCGGTCGCACTGTAGCGGCAACGAGGTTTCGCGGCGAGTTCGTGGGCGGAGATTAGCGTCCGCCGCGCGCCAGGGTGCCGGCACGACTCTTCTGGGCATTCGGCCGCTGCATTCCCCGCGAGGTCTGGGGAGCGACCCGACGCGCACTCGCGGGACGCGGCAGAGTGTGCAGTCCCAGGTAGCAGAGGGAGGCGAAGAGGAGCGCGACCAGGCCGGCGTGAAGCATCTGGCTATACTCGGCGATACGGCTGAAGACGACCACCGCACCAGCGAGCGCCTGCGCCAGCACCAGGCCAAGCGCCCAGAGACTGCCGCGATAGAGGTCCGGGCGGACAGCGCGGGCGCGGCGCGACCAGAGGAAGAGGCCGAGCGTGCCTAGCATCAGCACCAGCGCCACGAGGCGATGGGCGAAGCCGAGCGCCCAGCCGCCGCCAAAGCCAGGGAAGACGGAGCCGGTACAGAGCGGCCAGTCACCGCAGCCGGGGGCCTGATGGGTGGCGCGCGAGTAGGCGCCGATATAGCCGACGACATAGGTGAAGGCCATCAGGCCGTAGACCAGCCAACGATAGCCTTCGCCGGGCAACGCTCGGTCGCGCAACGCGTCCCAGCCACCGAGCTCGTTGGCGATCACGGCGGTGAGGAAGACGCTACTGACGAGGAGCAGCGAGGCGCCGAAGTGGATGGCGAGCAGGAGGCCGGAGGAGGGCAGCAGCACGAGCGCGGCGCCAAGGCCTGCTTCGGCGAAGAGGGCAACCACCATCACGGGCACGAGGATGCGAAGTTCGAGGCGCGCGCGCCAGTACCAGAGTACGCCTACCGCCGTGGCGAGCACGAAGAAGGTGACGAAGAAGGTGACAATGCGGTGGCTGAACTCGATCACTGTCGAGAAGTTCGGCGGAGGCACAAGCTTGCCATCGCAGAGCGGCCACGAGGCGCCGCAACCGTGACCGGATTGCGTGGTGGTAACCAACGTGCCCATCGCGTAGACGATGAACATCAGTGCGGCAGTGACGACGGCGAGGCGACGCACGTGACGCTCTTGCACGCGCGAGAAGACACTGGCGAGGCCACGCCGCAGCAGATCGCGAGCGCGCACGACGGCGGGCGAAGTCGTCAGGTGCATGGCGAGGTCCTTGTGGAATAGCGACAGGAGTAAGAGAGTCCAATCAAAGGATACGGCATGGCTGGCCGCGGTGTAAACGCCTGCGAGATCGTGTCGTGCCTGTGATGAGCTACACTATCATGTGAGCATTGGGCAGCGCGGCACTCGAGAGAGGAGCATGCGGAATGGCGAGATCGACGGGACGTGGCTGGCAGGGACGGCTGCGACGGGCGGCGAAGGTGGCGGGGATCGCGGCGGGTGGCGCGACGATTGGGTCGCTAGGTATGGCGTACTATGTGGCGCGCGCGCTAACCGCGCCGAGCCCGGCGTCGCCGACGGACGAGTATCTGCTCACGCCGTTTGAGACGGGCGCGGAGTACGAGGACGTGACTTTCCCCTCGGCGCGCGCCGGAGAACGACCGCCGGCGGAGCGCATGTTGCACGGGTGGTGGTATCCGCGTGCGGAAACGACGCGCGTGGTGATCTGCTGCCCCGGCTATCGCGGGACGAAGTCGGACTTGATCGGCATCGGCATGGCGCTGTGGCGCGCGGGCTTCAACGTGTTGACCTTCGATTTTCACGGACATGGGGCGGACCACGGCGCACCGGTAACCCTGGGGTATCGTGAGGTGCAGGATCTCTTCGGTGCGTTGGAGTACGTCCATGCGCGAGTGGCGGAGGCGCGGATCGGCGTCATCGGGTTCTCGATGGGCGCCTCGGTGGCGATACTGGCGGCGGCGCGCCGGGCGGATATTCGTGCGGTCGTGGCGGACAGCCCTTTCGCCACACATGAGGACATCGTCACGTACGCCATCGAACGCGTGACCCGACTCCCAGGGCGGCAGGTCGCGCGGCTGGCAGATACGTTTCTTGGCTGGCGCGCGGGCTACCGGCACCGCGACGTACGCCCAGTTGCCGAGGTGGCGGCGATCGCGCCGAGGCCGCTGCTGATCGTCCACGGATCGGCGGACCGGACAATTCCGATCGAGCATGCGTATCGCGTCTACAAGGCGGCGGGTGCGCCGAAGGAGTTATGGATCGGTGAGGGGGCTGACCACTGTGGAACCTACTTCCTCGACCGACCGGGCTACTGCGCACGGGTTGCGGCGTTCTTCGAGCGGACGCTTGCTTCAACGGTGGCGGAACCAGCGCGCGAGGCGAGCGCTTGAGACGCTTTCGTGACTCTTTTCACGCGGCGAGAGAAGACGCAGAGAGTCCTCGTATGGAATACTGGGGGCAATGCCTAGCCATGCGTCTGGGCGGTGTATCCGCTCTGGCGCAGCGCCGTTAGAATAGAGTGGAGAGCGGAGACAGTTGCGGCTCTTCCCTGCACCTTGGGCATGCCTTCTGCTAGGAAGCGTGGGTGCCTCGTGGGGGAGAACAACAACCGCGAGCCAGCCAGTCGAGTAGATCATGGTGGACACCAACGTGGGGATAGCGCGACGGAGCGAGAACAGGGCGAGGTGAAAGGCGATGGTCTCCATGAGAGACGAACGAGTCATTCGCGCGCTTGAGGTGTTGAGCAACCAGTTCGATCCCGAGATCGAGCAGGAGTTCCCGACCCTGGAGGAACGCATCCTGGCACAGGCGCTGGAGAACGTTGAACGGGCGGAGCGGCAATTGCGCGAGATACAGGAGCTTGTGGGAGAGCTGGCGCTGGCGGCGAGCAAATAGCGCCGCAAATAGCGCCGCACGCCAGCGCCATGCTCACGCGAGCAAGGATTTTCACATCGAGGATACCGAAGCGTGGACGAGGACGTCCGCCAGTGTATCTCTGCGGTTGACGCGCCAGGCTAGCAGGCGGGCGTAGACCAGCGCGATTTGGTATGTTTCATCAAACAGATTGACAAGCTGTAACTGTTTCTGTTAGAGATACGCATGTGCGCGAGCGCGCCGAAATGTCGCTGAACCCACTCGTCCCCCACTACGGCGAGATCTGACGCTGAACGGAGCACTTTGACATGCGGAAGCTGTTTGTGGCGATCGGGACGTACTCCGTTCGATTTCGCTGGTTCATCGCTATCGGCTGGCTGCTGATCACAATCGTCAGCGTACGCGCCTTCCCGGGTCTGAACACCATCAGCCAGAGCAGCAATCGCGCGTTTCTGCCGACGAACAGTCCGAGCGAGCAGGCATCGAAACTGGCGGCGTCCTTCCAGAGTTCGACGCTGACCACAATGACGGTTATCGTCGCTCGGAACAACGGCGCGCTCAGCACCAGCGATCAGAGTGCTATCGACGCGCTTGAGGCATCGCTGCGGACGCTGCCGCACGTCGTCGCGGTGCGCGACCTTGGGGTATCGAAGGACGGCGCGGCGCGGGAGGCGTCCGTATCGGCAGACGTGAGCGCATTCGACACGCAGGAGAGCTCGAAGCTGGTGGATGCCATTCGCGCGGATCTCGGGCAGGCCAGTTCGCAGAGTGGGCTTGAGGCGCATCTGACGGGCACATTGGCTTCGGCGATCGACAATCAGAAGAGTTCGCAATCGTCGCAGAAGAACACAACGCTCTTTTCGGTGGTATTCATCATCTTGTTGCTGCTGCTGGTGTTCCGCGCGCCGCTCGCACCACTGATCACGCTGATTCCCGCGGGGTTGGTGCTGGCGCTTTCGGGGCCGGTGATCACTGGAGCGGCGAACATTTTTGGCCTCTCGGTTTCATCGCTTACCCAGGTCTTGCTGATCGTGCTGGTGTTGGGTGCCGGAACGGACTACGGCCTCTTTCTGATCTACCGAGTACGTGAGGAACTAAGGCGTGGTCTAAGTCCGCAGGACGCGGTGACGAAGGCTGTGAGCACAGTTGGCGAGACGATTACCTTCTCGGCGCTGACGGTGATGGCGGCGCTGCTAAGCCTCGTGTTCGCGCAATTCGGCTTCTACCAGACGCTTGGCCCGTCACTCGCCATCGGGATCTTCTTGATGCTGCTGGCTGGGCTGACGCTGTTGCCCGCGCTGTTGGCGATTTTCGGACGCGCGGTGTTCTGGCCGACCTCGACACGACAAGTAGCAGTGCAGCCGATCGGCGCGTGGGGGCGCCTAACACGCGGCCTGGTGACTCGCCCGCTGATCACGCTGATCGTCGGGGTGCTGTTTTTCGGGGGCCTGGCGCTGGGCACGCTCAACGCGCCTACCACGGGCTTCGCCGACCAGGGCGGCGGTCCCGCAGGCGCGGATTCTACGCTTGGCACGGCGCTGATCGCCGCGCATTACCCCAGCGCGACGACCAATGTGACCCAGGCACTCTTCCGCTTTCCCCAGTCTGTCTGGAACGACACGTCGGCGTTGACGACGGCGCAGCAGCATCTCACCGCGATCGCGGGCGTGCGCACAGTGCTCGGGCCGCTGTCTCCCAATGGCATCCCGTTGACAGCGGCGCAACTCAGCGCGCTCCACCAGGCGTTGGGGGCACCGCAAGCGCTCCCAGCCGTGGAGCCGACGGCGCTGCAGGCGACGCTGCCGGTTCAGGTTTACAATGCATATCGTGGGACGGCGCAGTATATCAGCGCTGACAGTCAGACCATCGCGTTCATTTTGGTGCTGAAGGATAGTGGCGGCGGCCCAGCGGCGATCGACGCTGTGCCGGCCTTGCGCGACGCGGTGACCACCGCGGCGACGGCGGCAGGCGCGTCGCAGAGCGGCATCCTCGGCTTGAATGAATTTGCCTACGATGTCGATAGCGTCTCGTCGGCGGATCTGAGCCACATCATCCCGATTGTGGCGCTCCTGATTGCGCTATTGCTGGCGGCGGTGCTACGCAGCCTGATCGCACCGCTCTACCTCGTCGCCAGCGTGGTGCTGTCGTACCTCGCGGCGCTGGGGTTGGTAGCGCTTGTCTTCGTGCGAATCGGTGGGCAGGACGGCCTCAATTTCGTCTTGCCGTTCTTCATGTTCGTTTTCTTGATGGCGCTGGGCTCTGACTACAACATCCTGGTGATGACACGCATTCGGGAAGAGGCGGAGACCAAGCCGTTACGCGAGGCCGTAACGCACGCGATAGGCGTCACCGGTGGGACGGTGACGACGGCCGGTACCATCCTGGCTGGAACGTTCGCGGTGCTCGGCTTGGCGGCGGGCGGCGGACCGGGATCGGGCCAGATCGAGCAGATCGCGCTCGGCATCGGCGGCGGCATCCTGATGGATACGTTTCTTGTGCGGACGCTGCTCGTTCCATCGATCGTGACACTGCTTGGCAGATGGAATTGGTGGCCTTCGCCGCTCTTTAAACATGCACAGGCGCTTGAGGCGCGGGCGCAGACTTCTTCGGCACCGGGAGCACCTGTGTCTGTAGCGACCGACTAACTGGAGGCAGCGATTTCTCAGCGCATCCTGGTGGTGCCTGTCGACGGTGGCAGGGGCCGCGTTTGCCGCGCAGGAATGAGGAATCTGATGGCAGCGACTCGCGACGCAATGGTTGAGCGGGTGATGGACGCGCAGCGGCTGGTGGCGCGGTCGCTGTTGTCGCTGGCCGAGCCGAACTGGCTGGAACTCGACCTCACCCTGCCACAACTCAAGAGCTTGATGATCCTCACGGCGTCGGGCCCCTTGTCCATTTCCCGGATGGCCGAACTGCTGCATTTGCAGCGGTCGGCGACGAGCACGCTGATCGATCACCTCGTCCGCGTGCAGCTCGTGGCGCGTACGGAGGACGCCGACGACCGGAGGCGCACACTGGTGGATCTGACGCCAAGCGGGCGGACGCTGGTAACGCGCCTGCGGCAGGGACGTGAGGACTCCATGCGCAAGGTCCTCAGTAGGCTTTCCGACGACGATCTTGTCGCGATCGCTCGCATCTTGCGCACGATCGCCGAGTTTGTGGTGACGGCGCCGGAGAAAGCCAACCCGGATGTGCAAGCCACTGCGGGCTGAGTGACGGTAGGCGCAGACAGGCTTACCGCTGGGCGTCGTCCCTCGCGGCGAGGCGCGCGGTGATCTCGTCGGATGCGAGGTGCAGGATCTCCACTTCGTTGGCGTAGGTCAGGTGAGCGATGGCGTCAGGGAGTGGGAACCAGACGGAGTCGTCGTACTCGTGATCGTGCTGACTGACATCGCCGCCGACGGCTTCCATAAGGTAGAAGAAGACTTCTTTGTTGTAGCGGATGCCCTGGCGCGTGAACCAATAGTGGACGCTACGGAGTTCGCCGACAATTCGCGCGAGGATGCCGCTCTCTTCAGCTACTTCGCGCAAGGCGACGGCGGGCGTCTCTTCGCCGGGGAGCGGCGTGCCCTTTGGCAGCGCCCAGAAATGCTCCCATGCGCGGCCCACGAGTACGACCTGGGCCGGTCCTTCGGGGTCAGTTGGGGAGCGGCGAAAGACCACTCCACCGGCAGAAAAGGCTCGAACCGTCCGTGGTTTCGACATGGCGCCTTCTGGCCTTCTGGTGGCTCGCACTGGCTTCGTCCGCAGCCGGCTGAGCGACTGCCATGCTCGGAGTGGTAGCGTGACCGGCGCTTGGATGCGACCCGCCGCGGCGCAACGCGGTACTGTTCTCCATCCTTGATGGCATGTTCGCGTCGCTGCCCTTAGACGGCGACGACGCGGCTCTTGTCGCGGTTGACGCGCAGAATCTTCAACAGGTACTGCTCGGAATTGAGGTAGTAGGGGTTGCGCTTGATGAATTTGCCGACGACGGCGATGGGGTGCAGTTTGAGCATCTCGACGACGAGCTGTCCGGGGAGCTTGGAGTAGTCATAGTGCATTAGCGCGATAATCGGAGCATTCTGGAAGGTAAAGACAGCGTCGGAGGCGGCCTCGTATTTGAGCACCTGCTCGGTGGTGGAGATGTCGTGGGTGAGCCAGGTCATGTCCATAGAGATGCGCACGGCCTTCCAGCCTTCGCGCAGGGCCTGGGCGATGAATGTTTGGTGGGTGGAGAGCAGATGATAGGGATCGAAGCGCTTGCCGACGAGAAGATCGTCGCGGTCGGAGATGAAGACGAGCTGCCCGGCATCCTGCGCGGCGGCGACGTCGATGCCGCCCTTCGTGAGCGCCTGTTGCAACTCGAGGACGGAGGCGGGAGCGCCAGCGAAGAGGCACTTCTCTGATGAGGTTAGGCCAACTTCGAGCAGCTTCGCCGTCACGCCCGCGATCTCGCCGACTTTGTTGTAAAGCTGCAAGATGTGCGAACCGGGCGGGATGCGCTCTGACTTCCCCTCGACGCTCAAGTCCATGCTGAGTACCTCCGCTCGTCGAGTAACCAGGGCGTCGACCGTCCCACGCGCCCATAGCCCTCGGGGGTCAATAGCCATCGGATGTCCGCGAGCCGCTCCTGCGCGCGGCGAGAGCATCAGAGCGAGCGCCAAACCGGAGAGCGCCAGATCACCTCAGCCGGCCAAGCCGCGGTCACGACGGGTGTTGAAGACATGGTGAAACGTGCGACAGAAGCCTCTCTGCCGGGCACATTTCGTGGTCTGCCTGACGGCATCTGCGGTGAGTATAAACAAGAGGCTCGGAGAGTGTCAAGACGCTGAGGGGGCGCGCCTTCCGCTGGCAAGCCCGTTTTCGCCGTTCGTTTCAGGTATTGTGCGTGGTGGCAGCGGCGAACGAGCAGGCGAGAGGCGAGGTGAGGAAGCGTCGACCGTTGGCGGTGTGGGCCGTCTTCGACGCGCCTAGGGTGTACCGCACGTCATCGTGTTCACGCGCCACACAGTTGCCCTCGCCGTCATAGGCGAAGCCGTCGGTGGTCGTTGGGCTCGTCGGCTGATCCTGCCAGCCCACCAGCCCACCAGCCCACCAGCCCACCAGCCACAGCTCGTCATCGTAAGTGAGTTGCGCACCCCCCGGCGTTCTGTCGCCCTCCCGGTCTCGTACTCTAGGCCATCTCAGGCCATGCGGGGTCAAGTCCTTAACAAGCTCTTAGTGTTTGGCAGAGTCTAATCGCGCAGACAGCGCCGCACCCGCTCCAGTACTTCGCCACCGATTTGTTCTAGTTGTGTCTGCAATTGATCGTAATTTCCAGCGTGACCGCTTATCATCGCATGGGCATCCATCATTGGGCCTGCGACTGCTTTGGGAACATTCTGGCGTGTTCTCCAGGCAACCGCCAGGGTATCGAGAGCTCTTTTGAGTTCGGCTGCCCACTCGAAATCCGGAATCGATTCGTGATGATGGAAAGCCAGAGCAATCCCTGAAAGTCCCCTGAAGTGGCCATAGACCAGCGCGACAGCTTCCTCCTCCGTCATGCCAGCAGGTTGCCTGTAGAAAACTTGGTCAATACGCATCACGAAATCAGATGCTAAGTGCTCTAGCTCGTGGTCCAAGTCGATGTACATCGGCTTACATGAGACAATGCGCGTGTATACATCGACAAGAGGCGCGATGGCGTGCTTGGGCACATATGCACGGTCCGACCATTGTGTTGCAAGCTCATCTAGAGCTGCCCGTGCCTGTTCGACCGCAGTGTAGTCGATCCCCTCACCTCTATTCAAACGCTCAATAAAACCGAGCTCATCTGCGAATTGTGAGCGTAGGATAGAGATGGCTTCTTGTTCAGTCACGTCTTGGCCCTCCACGCCTGCTTACGCCACGATACGTGCATGTTTTAGAGACTCATAAAGTCTCGACCCTCTTGGGCGTAGTTACAGGGCTGGCCCGGCTTGGTTCGAGCGGAAAGAGAAGCGCTTTTGCATCTATGGTTCAACCGTGGAGTGTATATTTAGCAACCGTCTTGCGGAAGCTGTGAGATCGCGCTCGCCGGCACGAAACCGTCTTCAAGGAGTACCTCCTGATCTGCATTTACCCAATTCTACTTCGGATTTGTAGGTATGATGCCGATCGATTGACGCACAGCAGGGTCCGTCAGATCGTATATTGTACCGATTATTTGGCTGGGGTCAATGGCAACTACCCGCGAGATATCTCTTTAGCATACTTGGCGAGTGCAACGCTTGCGCTCTTTGTGAACGAGATAAACTGACCCGCCCAACCGGTGCGACTCCCGTTCGCGACATGGTTGTATGGGGTGACTCGATTTGTAGGATCTTTAGGTGAAAGACCGTTCGACCAGTCTTCGCCTGGGCGTAGCGCACGGTACCATGGCCCATCGCACCCGCAGCCGCCGCTCGGCCCGTGGCCCACACCGCTAGGCGGCGCCCCGGCTGCCCCGTCGCCGGTCTGCGTGGCGGGGGCGCCTGAGGAGGTCCCCGTGCCACCCTTCGGCCCACCGCCGGCGGTCGTCGGGTCGGGTCTTACTTGGGCCATAATAGACGGCGCCGAAGTCGGCCTGGCTCGCGCGATAGAGTTCATCCGGCCCAATCGTCGACTGTGCGGCGATGAGAGCCGACTCGGTCTGCAGGGCTGCCCCGCTTGCAGGGGCTCTATTCCCGAACCGGATGTTGTTGATGAGCCCTGAGATGCTCGTGTCAAACCACGTGGCGACTGCTTGGTACCGGCCACAGCCGACGCGAACAGCGCGATGACTCCGTTTACCAGCGGGCCGAGGATCGATGGAGATCCCGCCGCCGTCTCTCGTAGGGTCATCGCCATTGCTGGCGTTTGGGCCTTCCGGTTTGGCCTGCGTTTCCCTCTGGCTATAAAGTTCCTCCAACCGTGAGCAACCGTGAAATGTCCGCTCGGATCGGTCGCCGTCGCGACCCTGCCGCCGACGTAGGCGTAGCCGTTGAGCAGCGGGTCGGCCCCCACGTAGCTGTCGGCGCATGTGAACTGGCCAAGGGTCGGGTCGTAGTACCGTGCGCCGTAGTAGGTCGAGCCCGCTCGTCGCGTCGGCCCGCTGCCCGGTGAAACCTATCGCCGTCGGCATCGCGCCGCTGACGTAGCGCGCGCCGCCGTAAGGCGCGAAGAGTTGTGCCCGGCGTTGCCGTAGCCGCTCAGCGCCTCGGAGACGCTGGCGAGACCGTCGGTCGCCAGGAAGGAGAGGTGGTGCCGCCCACTGCCGACGCGGGCATAGGTCCCCAGCCCGGGCACGGCGAAGTACTCGGGGAGGGTCGAGCCGGTCACCTCTTCGAGTGCGCTGAGGTAATAGGTCGTGGTCGACCCGTTGACCTACTTGGGCCACGCGGGTGCCCTCGCCGTCGTAGGCGAAGTCGTCCGTGCAGCTGGGGCTCGTCTGGGCGTTCTGCCAGTGGGTCGACCGCCGCTCGTTGTCGTAGACCAGCTTGCCGCCCGTCGGCGTCCCCGCGCCGGTCGGTGCGCGGCACTGCATGTCGCCCGCCGCGTCATAGCTCGCGGTGTAGCGCGAGCCGGCAGCCGTCGCGGCATGCAGGTGGGCGGCATCGCCATATGTGTAGCTGCCGAGCGGCCCACTCGTCAGCCGGTTCAGCGCGTCGTAGGCGAAGCTTTGCGTCTAGGAGGCCGCCGTCAGCGTCGGTTCCTACAAGGATATTTTTAGGAGCCGAAGTAGCATAATGATAGTAGCGTACGCCGCCTGAGTCAGTAGGAAGCACATGAATGCGGCTGCAACCGCAATAGCAACAAAGCTCCGAATCCCGTTTGGTGTAAGACTAGTCGTGATGCCAACGAGTATCACACAGGCCGTGCCGGTAACGACGATGCCGACGCCCAACAATACGATGTCAGGGACGGGGAAGTCCTGTTCTAAGCTTGTCCGGATGAAGTCGCCCACTGAACGAGTCCGCCACCTCCAAAAGATGCAAATGTTAATAATCAGCGTGCCGAGCAATACACCAGGTGGGAATACCCACCTAGTTCTAGTAAGTTCAGCAGCGATGGCTGTGAGTACTGCAGAAGCGAGCACTCCGCGCAAGTAGATGTATTTCAGCGCACTGTCGCTCATGATGTCCCTCAGCGTCGTTCAGAAGAGTCGGCAGCAACCTAGGCGCCTCTGTGCTCGAGCGCCCACACAACAGCATACTCGATGATATGTGGTCAATACTGGACTCCTCTTCTGAGGTAGAATACTGTGTTAGGGTTGCTACGTGGCCTTTGGAAGACCGCAAGACCATTCGCAGAAAACTCTTCAAGAAAAGGCACCACGACACCCTGGCCGAGGAAATCTGTCCCAACGACCGCAGCGGACGCAGCAAACGGGTGTTCAGCGGCGAATTGACTCCCTTCACCGCTGCCATAGAAATGACCCAGCAGCCCGCCAGTAAATCCCGCCATCAGGAATGAAGCTCCGTCGAGGTTAAATCCTGCGCCAGACAATTCTTGCTGGGCGAAGTTTCCGCCCGCACCGGCGAATATGCCTGACACGACCGATTTCGTGAGGGGAGTTCGAGGGATGCCACCGGCTACATATCCAAGGGCGCCACCGATCACCCCGCTTGCGCCACCTATGAGGCCGTCACGCAACAAATCTCCTCCCCTATCTCCAGAGAGTACACCTTGCACAACCCCCTCGCCCGCGCCGAGTACGCCGCCAACAATCGCCGTTCCGGCGAGGTTTCCCGCAGCGACGCTGGCACCCATTGTGGCTATTCCGCCACCGATCGCATCTGCAAGCGCGCCTCCGGCCGGACCCAGCGCGATGGTTGCCCCAACGAACAGGCCTTGGGTTACTGCCTGCCCCCAATTGACTTGCCCAGTCGTCACTTGCTGCACCACAGCAGAGACCACGGTGGTCGCCACCGCAGCGACAATTGCACAGACGATCCAACAGTGCCCACTTGGATCGTTGCGCGTCTCCGGGTTGTCGCCGACGTAGGCATAGCGGTTGAGGCCACCCTGTGCAACACTGTCTCCACTACCAAACAGCCCTAGCGTTGGATCGTAGTAGCGCGCATTGTAGTAGTCCAGCCCCGTCGTGTTGTCCGCGCGCTGGCCGGTGAACCCCTTGGCCGTCGGCATCGTCCCGCTGCTGCAGCGCGTGGCGCCATAAGGCGCGAAGAGCTGCTGGCTGGTCGCCGTGCCCGAGGTGCTCAGCGCCTCCGAGACGCTAGAGAGGCCGTCGCTCGCCAGATACGAGAGCGTCCCGCCGACGTCGACAGCCGTCCCCAGGTCCGCCATGTCGTAGCACTTGGTCAACGTCGTGCCCGTCAGCTCTTCGAGCGCGCCGAGGTAGTAGGTCGTGGTCGCCCCGTTGACCTGCTGCGCCACGCGGTTGCCCTCGCCGTCGTAGGCGAAGTCGTCCGTGGAGGCGGGGCTGCTCTGCGTATTCTGCCAGCGCGTCAGGCGTCGCTCGTTGCAGAACGCCTGGCTGCCGGTCCCCGTCGAGAACGTCGTCTGCATGCCGCTCGCGTCGCCGGCGTTGTCTTTGGATGGTTCTTGTGGATCGGCGGCAGGTCTTTGAGGCCCTCCAACCCCTTCAGTTTGAACCGCCGCCTTACCCTATTGGACACTATCCCATGGAGAGGCAACAACAAGACCATGGACGACCGGCCCTGCAACTAGCCAATTAAGATGGTTGCCTGCCCGTAAATTTTGGAGACTGGAACCTCGGTGAAGCATCCACGAAGGCATATGACTTCAAACGTTCGCCCCGTGCCAGCGCGGCCAAATCTTTCCGATAGACGTCTGCCAGTTGTGTCTGACCGCGCTGGTCACAAAGAGTGATCGCGGTCTGCAACGCATCAACTGCGGTTTCAAAGTCATCCATGAGCAGACTTTCCATCGCAAGGTTCAAGTACCCATCCTCCCGCTCTGGTGCGAGGATAGTGGCTATGCGGAAGTTCTCGGCCGCTTCCTCGCGAGTCAGCGCGACGCCTGGTCTCCCCTGCAACAAACCGAGCGAGATATAGCTGTCAGGTAAATTGGGTGCCAATTCGATTGCCTTCCGGCACAGTACGGCGGCCTTCTCATAACCTTGCCCATAACCAATGCCATATAGATGTGCAAGCCAGAGGAGACCGTCGACAGAAGTGGGGTCGGCAGAGATCGCTTGCTCAAGCAGGCGAGTTGCGTCTTCATGGCTCTGCCCACTGAATTCCCAATATCTGGCTTTCGCGTACTCCCGCAACACCTCTGGGGCGTTGGGGAAACGGCGGATCAAATCGTCGTATACAGCGAATGCGCCAGAAAAATCGCTGCCAAGCCACAGATCCCTCGCACGTGAGAGACCTCGCTCCATATCCTCGTTTTCCATGTTGGCTCTCTCTTTGACCTGACTACTCCTCCTGAACCAGCGCGAGTGCTCAATTTGCATCCACCATAGCATCACTGATGCGAATCACGCCGTTCACGATATTGACATCGACCTTGACGGTAAAAGTCCCATAGCTCGCGGAGACACTGATAGGCTCTCCTGCACCTGCAATCTCGGCGTAGTTATTAACAATCGTTTGTTGGATCAGCGTCCAGTTACCATCTTGATCTGGGCTCGTAAGGACCCCGCGAACTGGCCGAGGGCTGGGTCGTAGTAGCGGGCGTTATTGTAGTCGAGCCCGCTGGTGGCGTCGGATCGCTGCCCGGTGTAGACTTTCGCGGTCGGCATCACCCCGCTGCTGTAGCGCATGCCGCCGTAGGGCGCGTAGAGCTGCTGCGCCGGTCGCCGTGCCGCTGGCGCTCAGCGCCTCGGAGACGCTGCCCAGCCCGTCGTCCCCCAGCAAGGAGCGCATGGAACCGGCCCGCTGCCAACGTGGATGCAGGTGGATATGTCGGGGACAGGTAAAAGTTCTGCTCGCCTTAACGTCTTGCCTGTATGCTCTCTGATTGGGGGCGCGCGACGAGGCGCGAACACAGCTTGTACAACTCCTCGAACGGACAACGGATAGCGACCATGTCGAGTGCAGGGACTCCCGCCATACTGCATATTTTCGGGGACTACTGTCTCTCGGCGAGCGAGGCGCGACGAGCAATCGTTGCCCATTCGCGCGGTGGGGTTCATTTGGGAGGGTCGCGGCCACGAGGAACGCGACTATCGCGCGGGTGTCACGCTCCCTGCTGCTCGGGCCGCGAGCGGAGGCTCCATCGTGGGGTGCGGCGACACACCACTCGCCGCGCTAGACGATCTACTCTGGCGCCTGGCGATCCCCGCGCTACTCGCCGATGACACCGACGTCCCCGCGCGCTCCAACGCTACTACCGCCCCGAATTAGCGCCGTACATTCCCAATCCGCCGGTCACGTCTAGCCAGAGCCAGCTCCAACACCTACAACAGTTTGGGCTTCTGTTCGCGCTCTCAATGGAACTCGGCAAGACGGCCACAAGCGGTACCTTTGGGCGTCGCGAGCCACCTGGCCGAAGAGGGACCCGAGCGCCGTGTTATACTCCACTGCGACTGAGCGGCGTTACCGTGTCAAGCGCATGGTACATACGTTCAGGAGTAGGGGTGTTTACTCGCACGGTCGCTTTTCCCGGCGCGGAGGATGGTGTGCCGACCGACGAACAGCGCATTTTGGATCTCTCGCGCGCGGCTGAGATGCTTATCGCCGGGCCGCCGGAGTATCTGCGCGCCTTCGTGGGGGATGAGGGAGGCGCACGCCAGCAACGCCGCGCCATTCTGATCGCGTCGCTCCGCGAGCAAGAGTTCGAGGGGCGCGTTGGCGTTTCCGTAGACGAGCTTGCCGCCGATCTCCAGGCCGTCTTGCGCGTGCGCGGGCAGCCATTCCCCGACGATCTGCGCGGCGAGGTCGTCGAGGTGCTGCGCCAGCTTGAGGGCTGGCAAGCGGTGGATGGCGGCCTGGCCCCTGAACGCGCCGAACGCGACGGATTGCGCCGCCGTGTCGAGCGTGATTATGCGCTCGCACGCACGATGCGCGTCTTCTTGCCACACTGGGACGAGGTGCAACGTGCGCTGCGTCGCCGCTACGTCAGCCTCAGTGCAAACTACTTCGCCCAGGCGATCGCCGCGCTCGATACTCTGCTCGACGAGTTGAAGTACGAAGACACCGATCCGCTGCGCTGCCACACGGCGTGGCAGTCGTTGCGCCAGGCACTCCATGGCATCATGACCGAGACACGCGACTTCGCCCGCGAGTTGCGCTCGTTGCGCGTTGACGGCAACCGTCCCGATGTATTAGCGGACATCGCCGACCGGCTTGGCATCCTCCACGAGAAGTTCTTCCGTGTCGCAGCCGAGGGCGCGGCGAAGGTGCGCGAGCGGTTGGTGCTGCTGCGCGACGAACGGCATGATGGTGAGCAGGTCCAGATGCTTCAAGAGGCGCTGCGCCGCCGCGAAGAGGAGTGGAGCGTCGGCCTTGGTGAGACAGAAGACGAACTTCAAGAACGGTTGGATGCGGTCGGCGCGGACGTGTTGCGCGAACTGGTGATCTTCGAGCGGCTGATGGCGGAAAGCGGACCCGGCTCGTGGCGCGAGGGCGCTCGCGCGATCAGCCTGGCGCTGGTGGATCTCACAGAGCGCATTCACTCGGCGATCTCGCTGCGGCTCCAACAGACGCAGGCAGTCGCCGCGCTGCTGCGTCGCGCGCACGACCTCGCCGAAGGCGCACCAGATGCCACGCAGCGCGCCCGGCAATACCTGTGGAACGCCTCGGGCGCGATCCACGGCGCGTTCTGGGTGACGCAGCGCCCATCCAGTGACGATCAGGTGCGGCTAGACCGCTGGCTAGAGCAGCGCGGCGGGTCGCCGCTGCCTCTGGTCGATCACGACATCTGGCTGAAGTCGCTACGCCCGCGGCACAAACCCGCTCCTCCGCCGCCTCCCTCGGCGCTCGTGACCGACGAGGACTGGAATCCCGGCGAGGATCCACGCATTCGCGAGATGGAAGAGGCGCGCGCCCGGCTGATCGAGCGGTTGATCGCCGCCGGATCCGCCGGCGCCCTCGGCTATCTGGAATCCTTCGACGAGCTACGCCTGTTGGCATCGTTCCTCTGGCTCCCGCGAGACAGCGCTCCGTTGCGTCGCCTCGGGCTGCGCGTCCAGTCTCCGGCGCAGGGTATGGCCGCCCGCGCTGTGTTGCGAGGGCCAGGGTTCGAGGTCGAACTCGACAATTATCGCTTCTCCTCGACGAGCGCCATCCGCCAGAAAGCGGTAGATGCCCAGCGCCCACGGATCGCTTCCGCCGTCGCCGTGCAGCAACCAGTATCGGCTCCGCCCGTTCAGCGCCCGATGCGCTCGCCCGCCGCTGGTGCCCAGCAACCCATGCTGGGCGCTGCCTCCGCACAGCCTCCCGCGGTGCCCGCGCAATCGACTACGCCGCTGGTGCGCCCCACCACGCCGCTCTCGCCCACCGCCGTTTCGCCGCTGGCGACGCACCCCCTCGAAGATCTGCACGGACTTGATCCCCTGGGCACGCGGCCTCTCCCCGCCATCGATCTGAGTGGTGCGACCGGCCCGCGCCCTACGCATCCGCTCGAAGACTACGACGATGCGCCCGACCGCCAGCCCGAGACCGTTCCCCCGCAGGGCGGTCGCCGCTTCTGGTCCTCGCTTCTCGGTCGCCGCACCAACCCGCCACAGCCCTCCTCAGCCCGCGACGAGTGAAGCCGACGGTAACTCCGCATGCACGACGAGGTTGCCGCGTAAACGGAATTGCCGCTGGATCGTGAAGACGCGCTCGATTCGGTGTAGCTGCTCCGGCGTGCGGCCCGTGACCATCAGGTTAATGGTGAGCATGCCGCCGGGAGCCAATAGCGCGCCGATCTGCCGCAGGAAAGGTGTCGCCAGGGCGCCGAGCGCCAGCCGCCCGGACTCGAAGAGGTCCAGACAGATCAGATCGAAGCGCCCGGGCTCGGTATCCGAATGCTCCGAGACCCATGAGAATGCATCGGCCTCGATCACCTCCAGATTGGGGATGGCGTCGAGGTCAAAGTCCGCGCGGGCGGCGACCAGCACCTCGGCGTCATGCTCGATGCCGACGATGACGACGCCGGGACAATTCCGCGCCAACAGGTGCGCGATCGTGCCACCGCCGAGCCCCAGCAGCAGCGCGGTGCGAGGACACGTCATCGGCAGCATCAATCCCCAGTAGCCAGAGCCGGGTCCGGGTTGCGGTTGAGCGACATTTGGAGGCATATCGCTGCTCGGTACGGAGACGGACTGCGTGACGCCACCAACCTCCAGCGCAACGCCCCAACCCTCGCGCTCGACGGTGCGCACCGGCAAGTGGCGCGAGCGGGCACGACCGCGCTTCCGGCTCACTCATTCCCCTCCTGCGTGGAATGTTAGGCGGGCGCCTCTCCCCTGCCGCTTGGTGCTGTACGGCTATCTACGCCTCGGTGCACGCCGTCAGGTGTGATGACGGCGGACGTCACGCTGAAGCGCCAGGTGTCGGCGCACTCGATGAGGTAGCGGCAACGTGTGCGCGACGTCAGCAGGACGTATGCGCCGAACGGCCGTACACCACTGGCGAGGGTAAGGTTGGGGAGGCGCGGCGGACTTGCGAACCGCGCCGTCGATTGGCACTGGTGCGCTGCGAGGCTCCGGGCCTCCACAGATTGATGCTCGGCTCTCGGATGGACTCCAACCTGTTCCAGAGATTATACGCCGAGGTCGTAGAGCTGCTCGAATTGGAGGTCGAGGTCGTTGGTGGCTTGCCACATCGCCGCCAGCGCCGTCATGACGTTGCGCGATGCGGCGGGCGGCAGATCGTCACGCGCGGCAAGTGTTTTCAACGACTCATAGGTGGCGAGCAATTCGCGCTCGGAGGCGGTGAGCGGTGTGCCGAGTAGATCGGTATCTGGCATGCGGGATCACTCCTCTTTGGATCAGCGGCCAGTGGCGGAGATCAAGGCAGGCGTGACAGTTCGCGCCACGGCAGCATGGCACCATCCGGGCGAGTAGGGCCTGGCCCCTACCCCCTAAGCCGTTGCGGGCATCCAGGGGCGGTGCACTACTGGTTGTAGTGAGCGACGGGGCGAGCGTCCACCAGGCGCTTGGCCTTCAATTCGAAGCGCGGCAGCGTGCCCTCCGCCATCAAATCGATGTTAAAACGCAGGTTTTCGTGCGCCAGCGCCAGTTCGCGCGCCAACGTCTCGCCAAGCGCGGGCCACTCGGACTCGCGCCCCGGCTTCAGCTCGATCTTGATGGTGATCTCGTCGCGAATTTCGTCGCGCCAGATGTAGATCTGGAACTCGTCGATAGCGTCATGCTCGCGGACGATGGCCTCGACGGCGCGCGGGTAGACGTTGGTGCCGCGGATCAGCTTCATGTCGTCCCAGCGCCCACGGATGCCACCGTCGTAGAGGTCGAAGGTGCGCCCGCAGTCGCATGAGGTATGCGGCACCTTTACCACCATATCCTTCGTGCGATAGCGCAGCACCGGGATGAAGCCGCGCCCGAAGGACGTGACGACGCGCTCGCCCAGTTCGCCGTAGCCGACCGGCTCGCCAGTTGAGGGGTTCACCACCTCCTCGATGAAGTGATCCTCGATGATATGCGTGCCGTGCTGCCGCTCGCACTCGAAGATCATGATCGTGCCAAGCTCGGTCATGCCGGCGGTGTCGCCGCACTTCGCGCCCCACGCCTCCTCGAGTTGGCGCTTCACGGCGGGGATCGATCCCGCCGGCTCACCAGAGAGGATCACGCGCTTGACCTTGCTTTCCTTGGCGAGATCAATGCCCATCTCTGCGGCCTGCTGCCAGAGACGCAGCGCGTAGGTTGGCGTGGAGGCGACGGTTGTCGCGCCCATCTCCAGAAGCAGCTTGACGCGCGCCTCGGTGGTCTGCGCGCCGCCGGGGATCACCAGCGCGCCCAGCTTCTCGCCGCCATAGTGCAGCCCCCAGAAGCCGATGAACTGCCCGTAGCCGAAGGCCACGTAGAGCACGTCCTCCGGCCGGACGCCGAAGCCCCAGAGGCCGTAGCACCACATCTCGGCGATCCACTCCCAGTCCTTCGTACCGTCGAGGACGCGGATCGGCGTGCGCCCGCTTGTGCCGGAGGTGAGGTGATAGCGGATGGCGTGCGCGTGATTCGTCGTCGGCAGATCGCCGAAGAGCGGCTGCTCCGCTATCGACGCCATCCAGTCCTCGCGCGTCATGAAGGGCATGCGCCGCAGATCGGCCAGCGATGCTAGGCGCTCGGGATTGAAGCCGGCGGCGTCCCAGCGCGCGCGATGGAACGGACTGTTGGCATACGCCCACTCGGCCATACGCCGCAGCTTGATGAGCTGCAAATTTTGCAGGTCTTCGCGCGGCAGCGTCTCATTCTTGGGATTCCAGTACGCAGGATACGCCATGCTCGCCTCCGTTCGTAACGCCGCTGTTAGCCACAGAGATCGCGATGAGATTCACCGCAGAGGATAGAGAAATCATAGGGGTAGACAAAGAGGGGGTAATCCAAAGGCTCCTTTCCGAGCCGGCTATGCGGAGAACAGATCGTCGAGCGAACCAGCGTGTGTACCGAGTGGCAGGATGCCGCCGGGCCGCAACGGTGGAATCATGCCGACTCCTACTCCTCGCGCCCGATTAGCTCGCGTGCGATGATGATGCGCTGAATGTTGCTGGCGCCCTCGTAGATCTGCATCCCCTTGATGTCGCGATAATAGCGCTCGACGGGATACTCGTTGGAGTAGCCACGATTGCCGTGGAGCGAGACCGCCTCCGACGCTGCCCGCGCGGCGACCTCGGTAGCATACAACTTGGCGATGGAGGTCTCTTTCGTCGTGGGAAGCCCACGGTCTTTCAGCCACGCCGCGCGATAGACTAATAGTCGCGCTGCCTCGACTTCCGCGGCCATATCCGCGATGGTCGCCTGCACCATCTGAAAGTCGCCGAGGCGCTTGCCGAACTGCCGTCGTAGCCGTGCGTACGAGACACAGGCGTCGACACACGCTTGACCGACGCCGACCGCGCCCGCTGCGACGCCGAGCCGCCCGCGATCCAGCCCGGACATCGCGATCTTGAAGCCTTCGCCTGGCTCCCCGATCAGCGCGCTCGCTGGCACGCGGCAGTCCTCGAAACGGATATGCGCGTGATCGGAGCCGCGATGCCCAAGCTCGCGTCCCGGCATGCGCTCTCGGATGAAGCCCGCCGTTTCTGGATCAATGAGGAATGCGCAGACGCCGCGATGCCGCGCTGACGGATCGCGCGTGGCGAAGACCAGCGCCAGCCCAGCGACGTTGCCATTAGTGATCCAGATCTTCTCGCCGTTGAGGACGTAGGAGCCTTCTTCCTCGCGCGCCGTTGTGGTGATGCTGGCGGCGTCGGAGCCGGCGTCTGGTTCGGTGAGACAGTAGCAGCCGATGAGATCCCCGCTCGCGAGCCGAGGCAGGTAGCGTTGCTTCTGCTCGTCGCTGGCCCAGTCGCGGAGGCAGAGCGTCACCAGTCCCGCATGGACCGTGAGGAAGCCGCGCACCGACGAATCTACGCGGCCTAGCTCCTCGGCGACGAGTACGAAACTAACGTAGTCCATCCCGGAGCCGCCATACTCCGGCTCTAGCGGCCCCCCCAGAAGACCCAGCTCACCCATCCGGCGCACAAGGTCGTGCGAGAAGATACCCTGCTCATCGGACTCGCGCGCCAACGGCGCTACCTCTTCGCGGGCGAAGGTCCGCGCGATCTCCTGCCAGCGGCGCTGCTCCGGCGAAAGCTCGAAGTCCATCGCGACCCCCTAGTCTACCCAGCGTGCATGATAGATCGGATCTGCGGAGTAGCGCACCCGCTCCCAATCCGTCCCTTGAGCAGTACGCATCTCTCCAAGATGCCTCTGAACGTATCCAGGATGGGACTGCGCGGCGCACTCCCCTCGCGCTCACTCCGCGCCGAGCACGGCCATGCCTTCAAGCTCGATCAGTGCCTCGTTCTGGAAGAGCGCCGAGACCTCGAAGAGCGCCAGCGTGGGATAGTAGCCGCCGAAATAGCGGCGGAAGACCTCGCCCAAGGGTTTGGCTTTGGATTTGTAGTCGTCGCGGTCACGGACGAAGATATTCAGCTTCACGATGTCCGTCATCTCGCCGCCCGCCGCGTGGACCACGGTGTGGAGGTTATGCAGCACTTGATCGAGTTGGGCGACGACGTCACCCGGCGCGACGATGTGGCCCTCGTGGTCGCTGGCGTCTTGCCCCGCTAGGAAGAGCAGCTTGCCGCCGGTGGTGACGATGCCGTGGTTGAAGCCGTGCGGCCTCGGCAGCGACGGCGGCGTGATGATCTCTTTGCCCATGCGGCTCACCGTCCCGTCCACTGGGGCTTTGTCTTGCCCGTAAATGCCTCGTAGAAGATACGGTGATCCTCGCCCATCAGCAGCAGCGCCTGCGCCTGCGCCTCAGCCTCGATTCCAGCCACCAGATCCATGCCCAGCTCATTGTTGATCATGCGCTTGGTCATGCCGATCGCCAGGGTCGGGCCGCTCGCCAACCGCCGCGCCCAGGTGCGCGCCGACGCAAGTAGGTCATCGTGCGGCACAACCTTGTTTACCAGGCCGTAGCGCTCGGCGGTGGCGGCGTCGATCTTGTCGCCCAACAGCAGCAGTTCGAAGGCGCGGCCCAGCCCGACGATGCGCGGCAAAAGGTAGCCCGCGCCCATGTCGGCCCCCGTCAGCCCGACACGCGTGAAGAGGAAGGCGAAAGTCGCACGCTCGGAGGCGATACGCAGATCCGAGGCGAGCGCCAGCACCGTGCCCGCCCCGGCGGTGGTACCGTTGAGCGCCGCGAGAATCGGCTTGTCGAGGAGGCGCATGTGTTGCACCACCGCGCCGGTCATGCGCGTGAACTCGATGTGCCCCTTCAGGTCGCGCTTCAGCAGTTCGCCGATGATCTCGTGCACGTCGCCGCCGGAGCAGAAGGCATCGCCCGCGCCAGTGAGGATCACCACCTTCACGGCGTCGTCGTGGCGCAGGTCTTCGAAGAGCTGCCGCAGCTGCGCGTAGATGTCGAAGGTAAGCGCGTTCAGCACCTCAGGACGATTGAACGTCACTGTGGCGACGCCCTCATCCACCTCGTAGAGAAAGTCGTACTGCGCCATGTTTATCTCACCTCACGGCATGCGCGCCGCGATCTCCGATACGTGTCGCCAAGCCCCTCAGTAGTTCACGCTGCCGCCATCGAGATTGATCGCCTGCCCGGTGATGCCTTTACTGCTGTCCAGCGCCAGGAAAACCGCCAGCGACGCGACCTCCTGCGGCTCGATCAGTCGGTTCTGCGGACTGGTCTTCTCCAGCGCCTCGCGCGCCTGCTGTTCGCTCATTCCCGTGCGCTGGACCATGTTGGCGACGCTGCCGTCGGTCATCGGCGTATCGACGTAGCCAGGGCAGATGGCGTTGACGGTGACGTTGTAGGGCGTTAACTCCGCTGCGAGCGCGCGCGTCAGGCCCAGCGCGCCATGCTTGGAGGCGGTGTACGCCGCGATGTATTTCGCGCCGACCTTCGAGGCGATCGAGGCGACGGTGATAATGCGACCGCTGCGCTGGTCGATCATCGGTTGCACGAACGCCTTCGTGACGTAGTAGACGCTCGTGAGGTTGATCGCCAGCATGCGATGCCAGAGTTCGTCGGGATGTCCCGCGAACTTGGCGCTTCCCGCGTTGCCCGCGTTGTTCACTAAGATGTCGATTCCGCCGAGAAAGCCGAGCGCCGAAGCCGCCATCTCACGCACTTGGTCGGGATCTGTCACGTCGCACGGCAGTGGATGCGCGCGCCGCCCCAACTGATGAATGTGCGCCGCCAACTCGGTCAACTCGCTCGACGACCGCGCGCAGACGGCGACGTCAGCTCCAGCGGAGGCGAGCGCCAGCGCGATGCTACGCCCGATGCCACGCGTCGCACCGGTGACAACGGCTCGTTTCCCCGCGAGTGGCAAGGCTGCATCAGCCATATGCTTCATCCTTTCATGGGAGTTTGGACGGCGCTCGACTGTCGCATGCGCTCCAAGGTGCGTGTGTCGAACGTCGGTGACGCATCGTCAAGCGGCGACAGGAGCACGAGATCGGCGCGACCACCAGCGAGGATCGTGTTCGCCTCGTTAGTCGTCGTCACGTAGCCGCCGACGAGCGTCGCGATCTCGGCTTCGTTGCGGATGCGCTCGCTCAGGGGTGTCAGAAAGCCCTTGCCATACGGAAGTTCGGAGTTCGGCACAGTCTGGCCCGCGAGCACTTGGACGATGTCGCAGCCATGCGCTTTCAGCGTGCGCGCCATCGCCACGGCGTCATCCGGCGTGACACCACCCTTCGCAGCATCATGACAGTTCAGCGCCACGCCCAGCGGCTTCTCTCTCGGCCATCGCGCGCGCACGGCGTCGAAGACCTCCAGCGGGAAGCGGAGGCGATTCGCGGGCGAGTTGCCGTATTCGTCCGTGCGCCGATTGCTCAGCGGCGAGAGGAAGCTGGCCAGCAGGTAGCCATGCGCCATGTGCAGCAGCAACGCATCGAAGCCGGAATCGTCCGCCATTTCGGCCGCTCGGACGAACTGGTCGCGTACTTGCTCCATTGCGGCGCGATCTAACTCGGTCGGTACCTGGCTCTTTGGCGTATAGGGAATCGCGGAGGCGGAGACCAGCGGCCACGCGCCCTCGCGCAGCGGCCGGTCAAGCCCCTCATGCGCGTGGCGTACGGCCCCGCGACGGCCCGCGTGGTTGAGGACGGCGGCGACTCTGGCGGTTCCCGCGTTGAGGAAAGTGCGGAAGAAGCGGAGGTGGCCCTGCCACGAGGCGGCGTGTTCCGCCGTGTAAAGACCGTACGGGTCGTCGTGGATGCGCCCATCCGCAGAAACGGCGATTGGCTCCGTCAGCAGAAGTCCGTCGCCACGCGGAAGTGCACCGCCGTTCCGCTCGCTCAGCTCAATGCCGGCCTGAGGCAAAAATGCTGCGCGACTGGGGAGTGTAGCCTCGCCAAGGCGCAAGGGCGTGAAGAGTGGTGGCGGGGCGACTCGCAGCAAGGAAGGCGCCTGATTTGAAGGCGCAGCCCCCAAGTGCCGCGCATTCGCCTCGAAGACGCGATCTACACCGTCGCCGAATCTGGGATCGCGCAGACGCAGATCATCGTAGGTGATGCGCTTGCTGCGAGTCAGCAGGTTGAAGGTGAACTCCAACGGCGGCAGCGAAGTGAACCGCTTCACCGTCTCGAAGTAGGCCTGGCTCTCGGCGGCGGCGTTCTGGAAAAGCTCGACCACTGGACGCCGCGCAAGTTCGTACTCTGTCAGCGCGCGCTCTATGTCGGAGTACTGATCGAGGGCGTTGGCGAGGGCGATCGCTGAATCCATCGCCAGCTTCGTCCCTGAGCCGATGGAGAAGTGCGCGGTGTGCGCCGCATCGCCGAGGAGCACGGCGTTGCCGGCATGCCATGACGCGCACTTCAGCGCGCCGAAGCTAATCCACTTGGAGCTGTTGGGCAGCAGGTGGCAGCCTTGCAGGACATCCGCGAAGAGGCGCTCGCAGTAGTCAATGCTCTCCGCTTCGCTCGCCGTGTCGAGCCCCGCGCGCCGCCAGACATCTTCGGCGCACTCGACGATGAAGGTGCCGGTGTCGCCACTGAAAGGATAGGAATGTACCTGAAAGAGCCCGTGCTCGTTCTCGGCGAAGATGAAGGTGAAGGCATCGAGCACTTTGTCAGTGCCGAGCCAGATGTACTTTGCCTTTCCCGGCACGAGTTTTGGCTGAAACCTCGACTCATAGGCGCGTCGCACCAAGCTGTTGACGCCGTCCGCCGCGATGATCACGTCCGCCTCGCCAAGCTCTGCGAGACTGGTGATGTCCGTGTTGAATTGCAGCGTGACGCCCAGTTCGCGGCAGCGCTCTTGCAACAGCGCCAGCAATAGCTTGCGCGAGAGCCCCGCAAAGACGTGGCCGCCGCAGCGAATACGCTCGCCGCGATAGTAGGTGTCTATGGCGTCCCAGAGCACGAAGCGGCTGGTGATGGCCTTATAGGACTTGTTATCCGCCTCAGAGAAGGCCGCCAGCGTGCGATCCGAGAAGACCACGCCCCAGCCGTAGGTGGCGTCTGGCGCATTGCGCTCGACGATGCGGATCATGTGGTCAGGATTGGCTTTTTTCAGCAGCAGCCCGCAGTAGAGTCCCGCCGGGCCAGCGCCGAGGATCGTGATCTTCATGGAAGGTCCGATCCATTTGATTGGTGTGCGGCGGATGCATCCGCGCCGATGGGCGTGCCGCCGCGAAGCCCGCCCGCACGGGCTGGCGAGAATGGGCCCCATGGCTCTGCCGATGCTGCCGGTTTTTCCGGCAACGTTACGCTGTTGAGGCTGGCGATCACGCGGGCGATTTGGTCAAGCTGATCGACCTCCGCCACAGTGGGGAAGAGCGCGACTTCGTCGCAGCCGGCGTCGGCGTAGCCGCGGAGGAACTGCGCGACGGCCTGCGGTGTAGTCAATAACCCCTCCACAATGCGCTCGACATAGTGGCCGGTGAAGGCGTAGTAGTCGCGCAGGTACTGGGCACCGGCTTCGCTGGCCTGTTCGCCGCCGAGGGCGAAGTAGCCCTGACCCCAGAGCAGCGGCATCCCCGGTCGTCCGAGATCGAACCAGGCGGCGCGAGCTTTCTCGGCGGCGCGGGCGAAGGCGCGAGGCGGTCCGCCGCCGTGCATGTAACCGTCGGCGTAGCGCGCGACCCGCGAGAATACCGCGTCGGAGGAGCCGCCAACGAGCACCTCTGGCTGCCCCACGTCGCGCGGGCAGAGGCGATCGTCCTCCCAGAGATCGCGGAGGTCGGCAAGCTGCTCGTTCAAGCGGCGCCGGCGCGTGGCGGGATCGATGCCGGCGGCGGCGTAATCGTCCATGCGTGCGCCGAGCGCCAGACCCAGCGTCAGTCGCCCGCCAGAGAGCGCGTGGAGCGATGCGGCGGACTTGGCGAGTTGTGTGGGGCTGCGCAAGGGGCCAATCAACACGTTGGTGGCGAGGCGCACGCGCGAGGTGATTGGCGCAACGGCGGCCAACGCGATCAGCGGATCGAACGAGTCGTAGACGATGCGGTCGAGCACGGCGACGCTGGCGAACGGACCGGCGTCGGCACGGCGTGCCCATTCGAGGACGAGATCGGCGCCCGCGCCGGGGAGTGTTGAGGGTAGACCAACGGCGACGCGCATGGCGGCTGCCCCTTTGCATGCCCGCGAGCCACGGTTCGGCGCGGTATTCGACGGTGTGGCGCTTCGTATCGTCGCACAAAACGTCGCCGGGTGGCTAGAAGGATGTGCAGAACGCGCCAACTCCGGCCACAGTGCGCTCAGTAGGCGTTCGCGGGGTCAAGGCTCGCGCGGACGAGCTGCTCCAGCGCCCGCAGATCTTCTTCGAACTCGGCCCGCGTCTGCTCCGGCCCTTGTTCAAGCTCTTCGCGGAGATCGAGCCGGAAGACGGCCGCACCTAGCGCCGCCCAATCAGCGCGGAGCTTGGGGTGCGGCGCCGAGTTCGTGGCAATGGCGAACTGAAAGCGATTGCGCACACTCGCCGCGTCCTGGGCGCGATCGAGGAGGTAGCGCCCGGTCGCGGTGTTGGTGATGGTGTAGACGCACCCGCGCAATCTGCGCTCTTGGTACGCCTTGCTGATCGCTTTTCTCGCGGTCACGTCGTCCCCCGTCTCTGAACCACAGCCTGCGACCAACTGTAGCACACGCCAACGAAGACAGCGCCGTGAACGTGGACTTCCAGAGCACTTTTCGACCGCGTCGCCCATCGTGCGGCGCGCGCCTTCCGCTCTTGGCAACTCCCTCGGTATTGCACTAGCGCGCGGATCACCGGCGGCGCGGCGTTCCGACCGCGGACGGACGTTCGGCCGGACACACCTCCGGCCAGCGGCGCGGTCAGCAAGGAGGTAATGCCTAGACGGTTCCCTTCCCACGCTACGCGCCTGTGTGCTCCGCCCACCGAGATGCGCGCGGAGCCACGGCAACTGACAAACCACCTTTTCCCGACGCAGCGACTGGACAGCCGCTGTGGAGGGACTTGCTGTGCTTGGCACGGCTAGAAAGAGCAGACTTGATGATTGAGACACGGCTCGCCACGCGCGAGCCGCAAGCGCCCGTTACCACGGGCAAACTACGCCGAGGGATTCTGGCGGCCATGGTGGCTGCCTCGTTCGCCGCCGGCGTAGTGCTCGCTCCGATCGCCGGAGCGGCGCCAACCGCAGGGGTGCGTTCCAGCGCCCCCGTCAGCAGCCACATCCGCGCCTACGGGCAGTGCCCCGGCGTGCAGATTGGCTGCTAGCGACGAGCATTAGCCTGCCCCGCTGACCCGTGATGCCGCGCTCCCTCGGCGGTTCACACCGTCGAGGGATTTGGTCGCAGTGGATGGGTGCTTGTGCCTCGACGGGTGGCAGGTTACACTGGCCCCACGCCATTGACGAGCGTCACGGTGCGAGATGTCGCCTACCGGACGACGGCATGAGAGGACGCCATGCAACTCAGCTCATTGCGTGTGCCAGACACCGCGGCGTGGCGTCGCGATCCCGCCTACTCGCCTGACGTCGCCAAAGCGCTGATCCAGGCGTACGCGTGCATCACGACCAAGTCGCGGGTGCAGGGCAAGTTTGTACAGGCATGGATGCTGGCGCTCCCCGCCGCCGATCTGCCGATGTCTCTCCAGCAGCGAATGCACGTCGACTTTCTGCATGCCGCGGCCTACGTCGAGGAAGGCGATTACGACTGCGCCGTCGATTTGCTCGACGCGGCCGAAAGCATGGCGATTCTGCTGCACGAGCGGATGTCGCAGGCTGACCTTCTCTTTCTGCGGAGCAGCGCCAATCATGGGCGCTCGCACTTCGCGTTCGCGCTGGACAACTGCGTTAACTGCCTAACATTGATGCGCGAAGCGGCTGAGGGAGCGCATGCCGAGGATACCTCGCTCGAACTCGATGTGGTCTCGCGTCTCGCCAGTTATCAGACGATGACGGCCGACTTTGACAGCGCGCTCGTCAGCTCGGACGAGGCCGATCACCTCGTCGAACACGTGTTGCCGCGGCATGCAGTCCCAGATTCGGCGCTCGGCAACCTGTTGCTCGTGCGGGCACACGTGCTGCGCTTGGGCTCGCCGTCAAACGTGCCCGACGCGTTTGAATGCGCCGCCACCGCCGCCGAGATCTATCGCGTGGCGAAGCTGACGACGTCCCTGGTGCGGGCGCAGACCCTTGCCGCGGATCTGGCGCTCGACCGCGCCGAAGAGTACGCCAAGGACCGCGCGTCAGACGCGTTTGCGCACTGGCTGCGTTGCGCGGAGACCTATGCCGAGCATGCCGGGGTCTTGGCGGGGGAAGTGGCGGATATGGGCGGGGTCGGGCTTGCTACGCTCTCGCAGGCGCGGCTCAGATTGCTTTCGGGAGCCAATAGTGACACCCGTGGGCAGATCATGCAGGTGCTGCGGATGGCGCGCGACCTCGATGACCCGGGGCTGCATGCGCAGGCGCTCACCGCTCTTGGCTACGACCTGCTCGGGCGCGGCGAGCGTGAGGCTGCCCTCAGCGTCTATCGCACTGTGCTCAACCGCTTGCGCGGAAGCCAGATTTCGATGCTCGAAATTCTGCCGCGCAACGCGCTGCTACGCGCGTATTCCGCGTAGGCTTGGGCCGCGCTAGTGTGCTGCGACTGCAGGGCGGCCGCGCATCCTCTCTGGCCGTCGTGCCGTCGCAAGGAGAAGGCCGCCGCTACGACCCGGTGCGCAACGGCGGCGATCTCGGCGATCAGGTATTGCGTCAGGTAATGCTTCGGAGGTCGCTTAGACTGTTGATGTACCGCGGCTACCCGAGAAGAGGCGCACGAGGAAGAGCAACACGACCGCGCCGATGAAGGCGACCAGGAGGGTCCACAGGTTGAAGCCGGTTGCGCCAGCATAGCCTAAGGCGTTCATGATGAAGCCGCCGATGAAGGCACCGACGATGCCAACGACGATATCGCCGATGATCCCCAGGCCACCGCCGCGCACGAGGGCGCTGGCAAGTAGACCGGCAACGCCACCGATGATGATCCACCCGATAATGCTCGTTGCATCCATTGGTGATAGGTCCTCTCTAGAAATAGGCAGCTTCAGCGCTGCCATGACAAACACGTCGCTCTTGGCGACGCTCGCCTCGCGCCCCCGCGTGTGCTGAGGAACCAGTGCGACTCCGCAGCATGCGAAGCGACGAAAGACGCCGCACCTGATGCAAGCGCCATGCCAATTCGCCGGCTTGGAGGACAGGGAATCGGCGAATCCACAGCGCAGATCAGGGTGGGGATGGCTCGACGGTCACTAGCCCGCGGGTCTATACTCGCGGCAGAGGGAGGACTTCGATGCGCTTCGACATCGCGCTCTTCGACGGCTTCGACGAGTTGGACGCGCTGGCGCCGTTTGAGGCGTTGCGGCGGGCCGCCGAGCTAGGCGCCGATTTCGAGACGCGGCTCGTCGCGCTCGGCTCTGCCGGCGAGGTCACTGCGTTCTACGGGCTGCGCGTCGCGGTCGAGGGGATGCTAGAGGTGGGCGAACGGCCCGACGTGGTGCTGGTGCCGGGCGGCGGTTGGAACCATCGCGGCCAGCGCGGCGCCCGTGCCGAGGCCGAACGCGGCGATCTGCCCGCAGCGTTGAGACGGCTCCACGAGCGAGGGGTGATCCTGGCAGGGGTCTGTACCGGCGCGATGTTGATGGCCGCCGCGGGGGTGTTGAAGGGCCGCGCCGCGACGACGCATCATCTGGCACTCGACGAGCTGCGCGCCAGCGGCGCCGAGGTGATCCGTTGCCGCGTCGTCGACGACGGCGAGGTGATCACGGCGGGTGGTGTCACCTCGGGGCTCGATCTGGCGCTGTGGCTGGTGGAGCGCTTCGCCTCGCCAGCGATCGCCGCGGCGGTGGAGGCGCGCCTGGAGTATGAGCGCCGGGGTACGGTCTGGCGCCGCTCGTGACTGTCACGGGGGGAAGTCGGTGCAGGTAGTCGCCGACGCTTGCCAGCCTGACTTGTGTCGATGGTGACGAACGTTCTCGGCAATGCTGTTCATGCGGGAGTGTGGTCCATGCCTAACGAGTACGAGCACATCTTGATTGGTTCGACGCCCGAGGGCGTGCGCACACTCACGTTGAATCGACCTGAACGGCTCAATGCCGTCAACGTCGTGCTTGCGGAAGAACTGCCGCGCGCGGTGGCCGAGGCAGGCGCCGACGATGCGGTGCGCGCGGTGGTGATTACTGGCGCGGGGCGCGCGTTCTGCGCGGGGCTGGACCTCGACCCCGCCAACCTCGGCACCTGGCTGAATGTGCAGGGAGCCAGCCGTGCCGCACGCCTGGACGAGTTGGAGTGGGTGGGCCGCTGGGTGCTGGCGCTGGTCGAGTGCCCCAAGCCGGTGATCGCCGCGCTCAACGGCGTAGCCACCGGCGCGGGCCTGGGGCTGGCGCTCGCCGCGGATATTCGCTTGATGAGCGCGGGGGCCAGCGTCAATACGGGGTACGCGCGGCGCGGGCTTTCTCCGGACGCTGGCGTCTCGTATTTCTTGCCGCGGCTTGTCGGCCTCTCACGCGCCGCCGATCTCGTCTTCACCGCGCGAGATGTTGCCGCCGAGGAAGCCGAGCGCATCGGGCTCGTCAGCCGCATCTTCCCGGCGGAGGGGTTCGCGGAGGCGGTCGCGGAATATGCCGCTGGCCTCGCCGCGGGACCGCCATTGGCCCTGACGCTGAGCAAACGCCTGCTGACCTCCGCCACGGACAGCGATCTCGTGCCACAGCTCAAGCGCGAACTAAGCGCCATACGTGTCTGCTTCACCACGGACGACCTCACTGAGGCATTGCGCGCCTTTTCGGAGAAGCGCCCTCCACGGTTCACAGGGGCGCTAGGCGCGTGAGAACAGCGGCGCGCCGCCATTCCCAGCCAACGTCGTGTCAGTAGCGCTCTGGGGCAGTTCATGTTACACTGGCGGCGCTTCAGGGCGGTCGCTCGCGGCGAACCCGGGCGGCGAAGCAGCGTTCATCGATTTATGTGGCGGACCCGCGATGGGTCTCGCGTTCGACCAGGAGCGGACTCATGAATCTCGAAAGCACAGCGTTTCACGTATTCGGCGCACTCGGACGCGCTTTTGGGCGCGTCGTCCTCTGGTTCTTCGCGCTGCTCATCGTGGGCTTCGGCGGGGTCGAACTCGTTTCGGGCGTCATCTTGCAGCACCCGGCGACGCTGTTCGTACACATCGGGGCGGTGGTCGTCGGCCTGGTACTTGGGTACGCGGCGGGCCTGACGGTGCTCGTGCGCGAGGTGGTACGCGCGCTGATCGGCGTGATCCGAGAGATTCAGACGATCGCCAAGGATGGGGAGACCGATATCGGCAAGATCCTTTCGCGGATCGAGGGCGCCATCTCTGGTCGCAAGTAGAACGAACACCTGTGCGCGTGGTGGGCTGGCTCCTCGGCCGGCCCACTGTCTTGTTAAGCGGTCCTCGTATGCGCGGGTGCTTTGTAGCGAGAGCGAGGATGCACTGACACTGGTAAGGATGGCTCGTCAATGCGCCGCGTAGCCGTTGTCAACGTCACCACTGGTGAGGAACTCGCCTCGCACGCCACCGTCGCCGAGACGCTGTGGACGCGCTTCCTCGGTCTGCAGGGCCGGCGCTCAATGCCAGCGGGCGAGGGGCTGGTGCTGCTACCGACCAGCAGCATTCACATGTTCTTCATGTTCATGCGGATCGACGCGGTCTTTGTGGCGGATGACGGCCGGGTGATCCGCGTTGGTCGCGGTCTACGTCCCTGGACCCTCGGCCCGATCGTGCCACACGCGCTCTACTGCGTCGAGCTGCCCGCGGGCGCGGCTGAGCGAACGCAACCGGGGCACACTATCGAGCTTCGCGCCGTTGCCTTGGCCTCGAACTCCTGAGAGCCTGGGGGAGTGAGCAGATCGCCGACACGTGGGAGGCGGTGAAAGGTGAGCGGACGCGGTAGCGGCGCTACCTGGACGTGTGCGCGTACGGCAAGCCAGCGCGTGTGCCATACTTGCCGGGGCACATTCATACTTGCCGGGGCACATTCGTGGCGCGCCGCGATGACTCATCCGATGTCCGGCCCACGAGCACATGGCGGGCGCGACGGGGTGCCCGAATGTGTGGGCGAGGATCGCGCCCCTGTATGCCGAACGAGGAGCAGAGACAGATGGCTGAGGACAACTTCACGCTGACGACGTTCTACGATTCGTGGAAGACGTACCAGCAGCACATCAGGGACGCGATTGCGCCGCTGAGCGCCGAGCAGCTTGCGCTGCGGGCCGCACCAGGCCTGCGCTCCGTGGGCGAGAATGCCGCGCACATCATTGGCTGCCGCATTGGCTGGTTCACTGAGACACTCGGCGAGGATGGGTCGGCGGTCGCGAGCTGGGATGGCGATTCCCACGCCGCGCGACCAGCAGCCGAGTTGGTTTCGGCGCTCGACAGCAGCTGGCAATTGATGGCCGATTGCCTGGCGCGCTGGAGTCCCGCCGATATGCGAGAGACCTTCCCCGACGACTGGGATGGCGAGCAGGTGCAGTTGTCACGCGCGTGGGTGGTCTGGCATGTGCTCGAACACGACCTGCACCACGGCGGCGAGATCTCGCTTACCCTCGGCATGCACGGGATCGACGCGGAATTTCCCGGATGATGGTCCAGGACGACGCGTGGCGTAGCACGGTGTTGACGGGCACCGCGCTGGGACTGTGCGCTCCTTCCGCGGTGACGCCTGCGGCGGTGTGAGTACGAGTTGGCTGTAGCGAACGGCGTCAGGCGTCGGCAGGGGCGCTGGCGGCGGCAACAGGTTGTGCTTCGAGGGCGCGGGCAAGGATCTCGGCGATGTCTTCGACGCCGAAGTGGTCTTGCGCGTCGACGGCTTTGATGCCGTCCTCGAACATGGTGATGCAGAAGGGGCAGGCGGCGGCCAGCGCGTCGGCGCCGGTGGCGAGCGCTTCTTCAACGCGCGTGTTGTTGATGCGCTTGCCGATCTTCTCTTCCATCCAGACGCGGCCACCACCACCGCCGCAGCAGAAGGAGCGGTTGCGATTGCGGCCCATTTCGGTGACGCCGTCGCTGTTGATGACGTTGAGGACGCGGCGTGGCTCGTCGTAGATGCCGTTCCAGCGACCGATGAAGCAGGGGTCATGGTAGGTGAGCTTGCGCTGGTCGAAGCCTGGGGGGAGTTGCAACTGGCCGCTGTCGATCAGGCGGCTGATGAACTCGGTGTGGTGGATCACTTCGAAGTTGCCGCCGAGTTGCGGATATTCGTTCTTGATGGTGTTGAAGCAATGCGGGCAGGTGGCGACGATGGTCTTGACGTTGTACGCGCGGCCCGAGGGCACGCCGACGGATGAGGTGGGCTGCGCCAAGTTGGTGGGCGCGGCCGTCAGGTTGATCTGGTCGCTCGAATTGCCACCGTTGGCGCCGTTTGTCGGCGCGTCGGCAGCCTTGTTGAAGCCGTAGCCGCTCATCACTTCGATGTTCTGCTGCGCGAGCATGGACCAGAGATATTCATTGCCGATGCGGCGTGCTGGGTCGCCGGTGCAGCTCTCTTCGGGGCCAAGGATGCCGAAGCGCACGCCGGCATGCTGCATCACCTTGGCGAAGGCGGTGGCAACTTTGCGGTTGCGGGCGTCGAAGGAACCCATGCAACCGACCCAGTACAGGACGTCTACGTCTGGATCTTCGGCGAGGGTGGGCACGCCAACGGCCTTGGCCCAGTCTGCGCGGGTGTCGTTGCTGATCTCCCAGGGATTCTGGTTGCGCTCGAGGTTGGTGAAGAGCGGCGTGACCTCCTGCGGGAAGCGGCTCTCTTCCATCACGAGATAGCGGCGCATGTCGTCGATCTTCTGGACATGCTCGATGGAGACCGGGCAGATTTCGACGCACGCGCCGCAGTTGGTGCAGGCCCAGAGTGTCTCGTCTTTGATGCGCCCGCCAACCATGGGTTCTTCTTTGCTCTTCTCTTCGGCGGCCTCGTGGCTGACGAGGTGAAGGTTGCCCGTGGCGAAGAGCTCTTCTTTGACGCTGAGGATGATCTCTTTGGGCCAGAGCGGCTTATCGGTGGCGAGCGCGGGGCAGACGCTGTTGCAGCGACCGCATTCGGTACAGGAGTAGCCGTCGAGCAGTTGCTTCCAGGTGAACTGGGTGATCGAGTGGACGCCGTAGTCTTCGCGTTCCTCCAGGTCGGGGATGGGATCGAGGGCGCCGACCGGCCTAAGGTTGCGGAAGAAGATGTTGAACGGCGTGGCGAGCAGGTGCAGGTGCTTGGAGTTCGGCAGGTAAACGAGGAAGAAGAGCACGGTGAGGACGTTGGCCGCCCAGAAGACGCTGGCGAGAGCGATCGCGGTCTGCGCGGAGACGCCAGACCATGACGGCCCGATCCAGGAGCCGAAGAGCGTCCAGTCGGCGCCGTTCGTGCCGATGTAGGCGAAGATTTCGAAGAAGAAGAGCGTGACGAGGACGAGGGTGATGAGGGCGATGATGACGTAGGCGTCGGCCATGCCGTGGTTCTGGCTCTGCAATTGGCGCGGGCGCAGGACGGCTCGGCGGAAGGTGAACTCGATCATCGCCAGGAAGGCGAAGATCACGAAGACATCGAGGATGACGGCGAAGGGTCGGCTGGAGATGACGGGGATGGTGAAGTTGAAGCCCTGCGCCCAGAGGTTGAGGGCGTCGAGCTGGATGATGATGAAGCCCCAGAAGGTGAAGAAGTGGGCGATACCGGGGAGGGGATCGCGCAGCACGCCGCGTTGGCCCAGCACCATCAGGACGAAATACTTGATGCGCTCGCCGACGTGGTCGAAGCGGTTCTCGGGGCGGCCGAGGCGCATGAGGCGGAGCAGTTGGCGGATGCGGACGGCGAACGCCACCCAGGCAACGACGAGCACCACGCCGAAGATGATGGCGCCCCAATTGGTGGCCGTCGGCGAGAACGAAGGCTGACCCATGCCCGCACCCTTTCCAGACCGGAGAACGGTCAACACCACGAGGTTCTTCGACATGCCCAGCAAGCCCCGCCGAAGACTCCGGCTTTCTCTGCGGGAGGGAAAACCGGAGGAGCACTTACCCGCGGTCTATTGGCCTTTGCGTTGTTTGACGGCGGCGGTGAGTTGCGGCACCACGACATTGAGATCGCCGACGATGCCGAGATCGCAGAAGCTGAAGATCGGCGCATCTTTGTCTTTGTTGATGGCGATGACCAGCGCAGCGGTACCCATGCCGGCCTTGTGCTGCACGGCGCCGGAGATGCCACAGGCGATGTAGACCGTCGGCTTGACGGTCTTGCCGGTCTGCCCGACCTGGTGGGCGTAGGGAATCCAGCCGGCGTCGACCGCGGCACGCGAGGCCCCGACGCTGGCGCCAAGCGCCGCCGCGAGGTCTTCGATTTGGGCGAAACCCTGGGGTCCGCCGAGGCCACGACCACCGGAGACGATGATCTGCGCCTCTTCGAGCTTGGCGCGGCTGGCGGCGGGCATCCAGATGTCGTGACCGTCGGGGGCCTTGCCAAGATGGCCGGCTTCGGCGGCACCCTCTGTGCCGAACGGCCCGCTGACCTTGGCGCCGTTGGACGGAGCGGCGGGAGCGGCGACCTGCTCGACCTGCGCCGCGCCGCCGGAGCGGACGGTGGGGAAGGCGTTCTGGCGCGCGCCGAGGAGACGGGTGCCCTCGCCGGTGAAGGCCATCTTGACGGCCTGGGCGCCGCCGAAGGCCGGGACGGTCATCATCACCTGGCCGCCCTCAACGGTGGCTTCGGAGACGTTGTACTCCAGACCGAGGCCGAGGCGCGCCGCGACTCTGGCGGCAACGTCGCGCCCGTAGTTGGTGCCGCCGAAGAGCACGAGCGCGGGAGCGTGCTGCTGGATCAGCGCGGCCAGGGCCTCGGCGTGCGGCTGGACGAGGTACTGATCGTAGATCGGGCTTTCGGAGGCGTAAACGGTCTGCGCGCCGCACGCGCCTAGTTCCTGCGCGGCGGCCTGCGTGTTTGTGCCGAGGGCGACGGCCGCGGAGGAGCCGCCCAAAGCGCCCGCAAGCTCGGCGGCCTTGCTGGCGAGTTGTAACGAGATGCCGGCAAGCTTGCCAGCGTTGATCTCAGCCAATGCCCAAACGTCGTTCGACATCGTGTACCCCTACAGAACCTTCTGCTCGACGAGGAAAGCGACCACCCGGTCAGCCGCGCCGTCGTTGCCCTGATAGATCTCACCTTTGCGCGTGGTGGAGACTTTCTCGGCGCTGACGGCCTTTTCGCGCGCCGCCGCGCCACCGACGGCGGAGGCGTCGAGGCCAAGATCGGCCAGCGTGAAGGTGTCTAGCGGCTTTTTCTTGGAGGCCATGATGCCCTTCATCGAAGGATATCGTGGCTCGTTGATCGACTTGACGACGCTCACCAGCGCGGGAGTGGGCGCCTCCACCTCGTTATAGCCGACCTCGGCCTGGCGCTGAATCTTGGCCGTGCCGCCGGCAACGTCGAGCTTGGTGGCGTAGGAGAGCAGCGGCATGCCCAGGAACTCGGCGACGGCGCTGGGCACGACGCCGCCATAGGCGTCCGCAGCGGCACTGCCGAAGAGGACAAGGTCGAAGCCGATCTTCTGCAGCGCCGTGGCGAGCACGCGCGCCGTGCCGATGGCGTCGGAGCCGGCGAGCGCGGGATCGCTGACGAGGACGCCGCGGTCGCCACCCATCGCCAGCGCCTTGCGGATGGTGTCGGTGGCGGTGGCGGGCCCCATGCAGAGGATGGTGACGGTGCTTTCGGGGTTCTTTTCTTGTTGACGCAGCCCCTCCTCGATGGCGTATTCGTCGAAGGGATTGGGAATAGCGTCTTCTTTACGGCGCTCGAGCCGCATATCGGGGCCGAAGCGCTTCTCCGACGTGGTGGAAGGTGTTTCTTTGATGCAGACGACGATGTTCACGGATTTCTCGATCCTCGCTCCGCCCGTGGGCCGGGCGCCTGAATCCTGTGGGACGTCTGGGGCGGCGTGCCGTGGAGTGACGCATGCGAGGCATGGTGAACGCCGTTGTTCCCCAGAAAGAAGGCTACAGGCCATTGTACCTGTGTTGCTGGCGGGGCGTCAACGTGTAGCTGGCTGACGAGCGGGCGGGCAAGGGATTGGTTGGAGCCACCGTGGGGACCGTCGCACTGCCGGGGTGATCGTGACAACAATTTCCGTTTTCTTCCGCTTTTTTGTCGAAAACGGCTTGCCGTGGCGGAATTCATGAGGGAACTGCCCGATTGGGGCGGAAGATGCGGAAAGCGGAAATGACTACGCGAAGGCGGCGCGGCATGACACATAGGACAGGGAGGGCGCGGCGGGGCCGCGTTGGTGATGGAAGGCATGCGGGGAATCCTGTGGAGGGGTGGACGGCGCGGGAATCGGGTTGAGGGGTAGGGGAAGCAGAGTTGGTAGGCTGACCGAAACATATGTTCTATTCACTATACCACAGCGCGGCGCGAGGCGCAAGCGCCTACATACCTCTGTAGGGGCGCGCGGACCTATGGTGCGGAGGCGTCGTCAATTGCCGAGATATTTGCCGAGGAAGAGGCCGTATTTCTGACGCAATGGCGCGGTGATCAGCGAAGGCTCGGTCATCACTGCGTTGGCGAGGGCGCTGCCACAGCCGCAGGCGACGCTGGCGCCAGGCGCGGGGATATGGGCGGCGAGGGCGCGGATGATGCCCTTGGCATTGGCGACGTTGCGCTGGAGGTTGGCGACGACCATCTCGACGGTGACCGTCGCGGCGCTGTCGTGCCAGACATCGTAGTCGGTGACGCAGGCGATGACGGCGTAGTGCAACTCCGCTTCGCGGGCGAGCTTGGCCTCGGGCACGGCGGTCATGCCGATCACATCGCAGCCGAGCTGGCGATAGATGCGCGACTCGGCTTTGGTCGAGAACTGCGGTCCCTCGATGCAGACGTACGTGCCGCCGCGATGCGCGGTGAAGCCCGCAGCACTTGACTGGCCGCTCATTGTCTCCCAGAGCAGGCCACTGAGGTGCGGGCAGAACGGATCGGCGAAGGAGACGTGCGCGACGACTCCGCCCTCATAGAAGGTAGTGGGGCGGGTCTTGGTGCGATCGAAGATCTGATCGGGAACGACGAGGTCGAGGGGGGCATAGTCTTCGCGGAGGCTGCCGACGGCGCTGACGGAGACGATCCAGTCGACGCCGAGGCTCTTGAGCGCGTAGATGTTGGCGCGTGAGGGCACTTCGCTAGGGGAGAGACGGTGTCCGCGGCCATGGCGCGGTAGGAACGCGACGGGTGTGCCGTCGAGGGTGCCGACGACGATGGCGTCGCTGGGTGCGCCGAAAGGAGTCTGCACCTGGACTTCGGAAACGTCCTGGAGTCCGTCGATGGTGTAGAGGCCACTGCCGCCGATCACGCCGAGCCGGGCCACCGGGGTCGCGGGTTGACTCATGGATTTTTCCTCCGTGTCGCGCGCATGGGCGACTTCCGCTTAGGGCGCGGGAAAGCGGCCGCCGGACTGCGGCACGTCGCGCGAGGGGCGCACGCCGAAACGCACCTGCACTATTTGATCCCCGCCGGAGGTGCGGACGCCGAGGTGACAGACATAGGGGCCGGGGCGTAGGCCGATGGTGTCGATGCGCACCACTAGCTGGGTGGTATCAGGGGTGATCGCGGGCGGCTCGACGGTGAGGCTCGGCAGGTTGGTCTCGGTGGATCCGCGAAGCTGTCCGCCGCCGTGGTTAGCGATGGTCAGGGGTAACGTGATGGTCTCTTCAGGCTCCAACATGCCGGCGTCCATACGCAGGGGCCAGACGTAGAGGCGTGGCTTGTCGCCGGGCATTACGGCTCGCCCAGCGGAGTGGCCCGCGGACGGAGAGGCGGCGGCGCCGAGACGACCGGAGACGGGGGCTGTGCCTTGCACCCTCGGCAGGTGCCCGGTGGCGCCGTGGACTTCGCGCGCCGCTTGCATCAACGCATCGAGCATCTGACGGGCGTCGGCATACCGCTCGCGCGCCTGGAGGGCGAGCGCGCGCTGGATGACACGTTCGATGGCCTCGGGCACCTGCGGATTGATGGCGCGGAGCGGTGTCAGCGATTGGCCGCCAACGCGCGCTGGGGCGGACTCTGGCACGTGGCCCGTGAGCAGGTGATACATGGAGGCACCGAGCGCGTAGAGATCGGAGCGCGGCTCGGAGCGGGCGCTGTATTGCTCGAGCGGGGCGTAGCCGTCGGTGCCGAGCTGGGCGGTATCGTGCGAGCGGTTGGTATGCAGCCAGCGGGCGATGCCGAAGTCGATGAGCTTGAGGCTGCCGTCGGGCAGCAGCATGACGTTGGCGGGCTTGAGATCGCGGTAGATGATCGGCGGCACGCGGCTATGCAGGTAGGCCAAGACGTCGCAGAGGTCCATGCCCCAGGCGACGACGCGACTCCACTCGAGGGGGCGACCGGCCTCGATCAGTTCGTCTTCGAGGTTCTTGCCGGCGACGTATTCCATGACGAGGTATTGCTTCTGGCCTTCGACGAAATTGTCGTAGACACGGGCCAGCGCGGGGTGATTGAGGGTGCCGAGCATGCGCGCTTCGCGTATGAAGTCGTTGACGGCGCTTTCGCGCTCGGCGGGGGAGAGATTCGATTCGCTCATCTCTTTGAGGGCACGCTGGCCGCCGTCCACGGTGTCGGTGACGAGGTAGACGGCGCTCTGGCCACCCTGCGCGAGACGCCGCAGGATCATGTAGCGGCGGTGCAACAGCTGGTTCGAGGGAAGCAGCCCGGTGGCGAGGCGTGGCCGCCCGTCGCGCAGGTCGAAGCCGCAGCCGGGGCAGAAGCGTGACTTATCTGGCAACCCATGTCCACATCGCGGGCAGAGCGCTACCGTTCCCATGCCTTCTCCCGTTGCCGCACCAGTGTCGCGGAGTTGTTGTTTCGCCAGTTACCCTCGGCACGGTCCTTGCGGCACGCCTCGGCCTCCATCGTTGCGCCATTGTAGCACAGCTTTTTGGGCACCACTGCTCTATTACGACGCTGGATGGGTATTTTGGGCACGCGGCTACGGCGGGAGGGCTATCCGCTTTGCGCTGGGGCATGTCAGTCTCTACAATGTGGGCACTTAGAACGCGACCTGCCGAAGGGTGCGCCGCGAGGGCGGGTGGATGATGGAACATGCACAAGTGAAAGATGGAGACGAGATGGACCACCAGTCGCAGCATGAGCCTGATCGCGACTCCCCCGCGCTGGCCGCGCTGCTCAATAAGCGCGTGGTCACTATCGGCGGGGGTACTGGCCCGTACGCGGTGCTTTCGAGCCTGAAGCGCTACCCGTGCGCGATCACCGCGGTGGTGAGCATGGCGGATAGCGGTGGCAGTTCGCGGCGATTGATGGACGAGTTCGGGCAATTGCCGCTAGGGGACCTGCGCCAGGCGCTGGTGGCGCTTTCGAGCAAGGGCGCGCTCTGGCGTGACGTGTTCACCTATCGCTTTCGGAAGGGGCGGGCAGCGCGTACGAGCAGCGAAGCTGGGGACGATCCGAGCTCGTCGCACGCGCAACGCCTTGCCATGCAGGCGGGGGTGAGCGGACATAGCCTGGGCAATTTGATCATCTCGGCGTTGCAGGACATCAACGAGGGCGATCTGCTGCAGGCCATCGCCAAGGCGCAGGAACTCTTGGACACCGAGGGGACGGTGCTGCCGGTGACGCTGGCGCATACGACGCTCTGCGCGGAACTTGAGTACGGCGAGGGCATCTGCGGCGAGACGGAGATCGACACGCGCGGAGAAAAGCAGCCGGGTCCGTTGGCAGCTATCAAGCGGGTGTATTTGCAGGATGAGACGCTGGCGTGTGACCAGGCGGTCGCGGCGATCGATGCGGCGGACTTCATTTTGATCGGGCCGGGCGACCTCTATACGAGCATCCTGCCGAATCTGCTGGTCAAGGGCGTGGCGGGCGCGATCCGGCGGTCGAAGGCGAAGAAGATCTATATCTGCAACCTGATGACCAAGCATGGCGAGACCGACGGCTACCGCGCATCGGATTTCGTGCGGCAGATCCACAGCTACCTCGGTGGTCCGGTGGATCGGGTGGTAGCACACGACGGGTCGTTCCCTGAGGAACTGGTGGACCGCTACGCCGAGCAGGAGCAGCATCCTGTGGCGTTGGACGAGGCGGCTGTGCGGCGGCTCGTGCCAGATTTGATCGTGGGTAAACTGCTGGCGATCCACCAGGACCATCTCGTGCGTCACGACGCGGAGCATTTGGTGGAGGCGATCTTTGCGCCTGAGGCACTGAAGTCATAACTGGTGGTGTTGCGTCGTGGATCACACAGAGGTTGGTGACGCGGCTGATATAATGCGAGGCGTCCCGATAGCTGTGCGGCGGCTGAAGCCGTGCCGGACGGCGGCGAGCATCACTCGGACGTCGGTTTGGAGATCGGGTAGGGCCTGCACGGGCTCAGTTGCGGCGGGCACACGACCTGCGAAAAGGGAGCGGTAGGTGAGGATGCTGCCGACGCGGTGCAAGGATTGGTCGCGGGATACCTCTCAAGGAGCACGCGTGATGCAGCAAGGCCGCCACGGGGGCGCACATCGGCAAGCGCTTCTGCTGATTGGGCTGGTGGTGGCGATCGTGTTTGTTGGCTGTGGCGCGGGGGGGACGCAAGCACCGGGAGCCACGGGCGGACGTGGCGCGACGCTGCCGACGGGGATCACAACCACGACCGTCAACGCATTCGATCCTTCGGTGGGCGCGCCGCTGCCGTACGACCGCATCGTCGCCGCATATGGCATCATCGGCGGGACGGACTTCAATGGCCCAGCGTCGAATCTCGACCAACTGACGGCATTCCTGCCGACGCTGCAGCAAATCGGCCAGCAGTTTGCCCAGCTGGATCCGGTGCATCCGGTCAGACTTGGCCTGGATCTCGTGATTAACGTCATTCAACCCTGCGGCTACTTCCCGCAGTATTGCAGCTCATGGGCGGATGATGGCCAACTGCAGCAGTACGTCGACTTCTGCAAGCAGCACAACCTGTTACTCTTCTTCGACCTGCAACTGGTGACGGAGCCGGTACAACACGCGGTGACGACGCATTTGCTGCCGTACCTGCAGAAGTATTCGTTCGTCGAACTCGCTCTCGATACCGAGTTCCATTTCATGAACAACGCCGAGGGACGGTATGAGGCGGAGTCGTATCCCAATTTCACCGGCTGCGTCCAGGCGACCGATATCAATTGGGCGATTGACCAGCTTGCACAGATCTCGCTGCAATATCACTTGCCGCGCAAGGTGCTGCTGCTGCACCAGTTTAGCTCCGTCGTGTTCAACTCGACGAACCCTTGTTACGCGGGGACGAGCACCAAGTCGCAGATCGCACTGAATCCGGACGTTTCCATTGTGCTGCAGGCGGATGGGTACGGGGCGTTCCAGGATAAGGAGACGGATTACGAGTACTTCGTGCAGCGCGCGTTGATTGAATATGGCGGCTACAAGATGTTCATGCACTATGACTCGTGTCCGACGAGCCCACCGTGCGCCTTCGATGTCGATCCGAACGGGGTCGCACGGGTGCAGACGCCGCAGGAACTCCTTCAGATTTTTCCGCAACCACTCTTCCTTTCCTATGAGTGATAGGTGAGTGGCAGGCGGAGCTCGTCTCAACAATTCGCCAGCATGTGCTGAAGGGGCGATACTTTGAAGTTCGCGTGTCGAAGGTTCGGTCACGGCCTCGCCGTCGCGTCTGTGGTGATCTGTCTGCTCGTCGGCACGGCACTGGCAGGATGTGCTGAGAAGGCCACGACGAATGTGACTATCGCGACGTTCTTTCCGACCTCCGGCGTGGATGGAACGCTGGGCATGGCGCTGCAGAACGCGGTCGATCTGGCGGTGTCGCAGCAGGGGGCCATCGGCAGCGGCTATACGCTGGGCGTGGAACATGTGGATGCGCTCAACAGCGATCCGGCGACGGCGGCTCGAGCGCTGGTCGCCGATCCGACGGTGTTGGGAGTCGTCGGGCCGCTGGACAGCACGGCGGCGCTCGGCATGATGCCCAGCGTCGCGCAGGCGGGCCTCGTGACGATCAGCCCCGGCGCGACGCTGCCCGGTCTGACACTGACGGACCAGGCGACGGTTGAGAAGCTGCAATTCGCGCAACTTCACCCCAAGGGCGCGGCGATCGCGTTCCTGCGGCTGCCGGAGAATGACAACGCGATGGGCAAGGTGGCCGCGGATCTGGCGGTGGCGCCGACCAGCGCGCACGGCCTCAACGCCAAGGCTTTCGCGCTGATGGACGACGGTTCGGCCTCCGGGAAGGCGGCGCTGGCGGCGTTCGCGGCGGAACTGAAGGCTCAAGGTGGCACGGTGGCGGCACAGGGATCGATCGCCGCGGGGGATTCGGCGAGCGTGCAGTCCGCCGTCTCGGTGATCGTCGATGCGTTCCCCGATGCGGTCTACTACGCGGGCGGCTCCGAGGCGGGCGCGGAGTTGCGCGGGGCGCTGACGCTTTCTGGCGCGGGGCTGCCGCTGCTCGTCTCAGGACCGGGGGCGGGCGATACCGCGTGGGGCGGCATGGTCGGTGTGGCGGCTGCGGCGGCGAACACTTGGGCGATCCTCCCAGCGGTGGATCTTGCGAAACTGACGAATGCGAAGAGCTTCGCCACGGCCTACGCGGCGGCGCACGCGGGGCAGGCGCCACCCGCGCTGGCGGCGCTAGCCTATGACGCGGCGATGGATGAGATCGCGGCGATCAAGGCGGTGATCGCCTCGGGGAAGCCAGTGACACGCGCGGCGGTATTGGCTGCCGTGGCGGGAGCGCAGTACGCCGGGGTGACAGGGACCGTCGCCTTTGACAAGAACGGCGACAATACGACGGCGCTCGGCTTTAGCCTCTATACCGCCGATAACAAGGGCGCCTGGCACTTTGTGGAGACCCTCAAAGGGTGAGGGGGGATGGGCGCTGACGGGGCGCTCGGTGGATGGACTTTGCGGCTGTGAGCATGTGTGTTGGGCCACTCGCGAGGGCTGGTGGCGATGGCGCAACGTTTCATGGGCCGTTAGCTTAGTCACGCGTGGTGCGGGCCGGCGTGCTGAGGGGCGCCGCGACGGGATCGACGGTGCGGGCGCCGAACCAACGCGCGACGAGCAGGGCGCTGACGAGGTAGAGCGGCGCGGCGAGGAAGAAGGTTGCGCCATAGCCGGCGATGCCGATCAGTATGCCGCCTATCGCCGCGCCGACGGCCCAGACGATCTGGTAGGAGGCGTTGTAGACGCTACTGGCGAGGACGCGCGAACGCTCGGGCACGGACTCCATGAAGTAGGTCTGCAGCGGCGGCCCGGTCAGTCCCATCAGGAAGCTGCGCGCCAGGAAAGCCCCGGCCGCCAGGAGGACGAGGGGAAACGCGCCCAGCAGAAGGAGGAAGAAGACCGAGGCGATCTGGGCGGCGACGGCGCCGCGCACTTTGCCGAAGCGCGCGGCTATCCATGCGGCGAGGAGGTTGGCGAGGGCGATCAGCGTGGCGGTCGCGGCGTTGAACACGCCGACAAAGTCGGTCGTTTGATGCAAGTGCTCGACGAAGTAGTTGCTGATGAATGGGATGAAGAGGCCGGCCCCAAAGCCCAACAATACTTGAGAGAGCGTGAATCGTCCGATGACGCCGTGGGCGATCTCGTGTGTCGCGCGCGCAGTGATCGCTATTCGCTCGCGCCAGGGGATCGCGCGGGAGCTAGGGGGCGTCGCCGGTTCGGGCGCCGCACCCCGTGGGGCGCTTCGCTCTTCGCGCATCATGAAGATAGGGATGATTGAGGGCAACGCCAGCAGGCCGCCACTCAGCATCGCGAGTTCGAGCGCGCGCGCCGTCGGCGAGGCGACGAGCAGCGGACGCAGGGCAAGCAACAGCGGAGAATTGGCCACCTCGCGGCTGCGAAAGAACGGCGGCAGGAATCCCCCCAAGAGCGTACCGACGACGGCGGCGAGCCAGTTGAGCGCACCATTGAGCCCGAGCAGCGCTGTGCGCTCTTGCGGAGTGCTATACGCGGTGAGCAGCGGCGTGTTGACGACGAAGATGATTGCGACGGAGGCACCGACGGCGAGACTGGTCAGAATAATGACGGGAGCCGTGGGGACGACGATCTGGAGGGCGATGGCGAAGCCGCCAATGAGGTCGGACCAGATGAGCATGGCGCGATAGCCGAGGCGATTGACCAGCGCATTCGCCGGGATGATGCCCAACCCACCACCGATGGTGCCTACGAGTAAGGCGATGCCGATGAAGCCTTTGCTGTAGCCCAGCGCGGAGAGATAGAGGGTATAGAGCGTGTAGACCGCACCGGTGGTGGCGGCCTGGAGCAGATTGGAGAAGAGGTAGAGGCGGGCGTTGCGCCCGAGCATGCGGTAGCGTCGCAACAAGCGCGCGGGCCAGCCCGAACCGTGCTCGCTTTCGCCGTCCGCTGCCATTAGCCGGCGTTCCCCCCACCGTTGGGGGCGTGGTGACCGTTGCGGCGGTCGGGCGCATCCGCTTGCAGATCGTCCTGGGTGGCCGCGGGAGCCGTGAGCAGCGCGGACGAGGGTTCAGGCTGCATCAGGTCGAGATCGGTCGCCGCTTGAACCAGCGAATCCTCGTGGAGGCGGCGCGCGGACTGTTTGCCGAAGAGCATGACGCGGATTCCCGTCCGAACAGCCTGCCGACGTCCGTAGAACTCGGCAATGCCGTTGACAGCGCGATTGGTGTTCGTTTCGGTCAACTGCATGACCTGCCGGGCTTTGGGTGCGTTGTCTTGCAGCACAGGGATGATGTGAATATTCAGCCAGCGCAGCCCGACGACCATCCCGATGATCAGGCCGCAGACGATCAGGAGGACGACGATCAGTTCGAGGGTGAGGATCACGCCAGCGATATTGCCAAGCGTATCCAGCCAGGCGGGAGGCGGTGCCCCGGCGGCGCTAGCGATTAGCATCGAGTTGCCCCCTCGCCGCGAGCTCACGCTCGATTTCATGGCGACGTTTCTGGCGGCGCTCCGCGCGCTTCTGCACCTCACCCTTGCCCAGCAGTACGGAGGCGACCTGCCCCGCGCCGGCGAGCAGGCTTACGGTGCGCACAGCGGGATCGACCCCGAAAGCGCTGGCCGTCTTGGCGCCTTCGCGGACGGCGCTGGTGGCCGTCTGCGCGTTCTCTAGCAGAGGTATGACCTCATCTCTTACCTGCAAGACAGTGCTCACGAGGCTGCGCACAGCGACGATCAACGCGACGATCAGCACGATGAAGATCAGCACAGCGACGATCATGACGATGTCGAGGATGGCCGGCCACCAGCCCTTCGCACTGAACAACCAGGTGAGCAGGCCAGCGACGATGGCAAAACCGATGCCGCCAGCGATGAGGTACTTCTTCACGAACACGATCCTTTCACCGAGAGGGCTCCGGCCGCCTCACGATGGTGTACGGCAGGGAACGTGGCTGGTTGTGCGGTGCGCTCACGCGAGCCGCGTTCGAGGCGCAGTAGTCGGGGTGCGCACGAAATGTGCCACATGTGTTCAATGCGCATTCACCGAGCATCATCCGCCACTGTGTCACCCGCACCTTGTATCCTACCACTCATTTAGGCGGTCGAACGGAGCCGTCGGTTGCGCTGGTGGGAGCGGATCGGCGTGGCACCGGGAATTTGGCTGCCAGGCGACAGCGGCGTGAAGGAGCGCGTCCGCAATTTGCGATGCGCCGCAACGAGCGGCTACAATGCGCGGTACTCGTGTTGACGCGGCGACCGGGTCTCTTCGCTTATGGAGCATGCGGGGTCGCCGGAGCGCCGTTATGCGCAGTGGGGGTTGCCGTGCCATCGGGGAGAGGTAGGTCGGGACGATGCGGTTGAAGGTTGGGCAGCCTGCCCCACAGTTCGCCATGCCAGATTTGAGCGGGCGAGAGATCGATCTACGCAGCTATCGAGGCGCGCACGTCTTGCTGTCTTTCAATCGGGCGGCAGTTTGTCCACTGTGCAACATTCGCATGTATTTGCTGACGGAACGATACGCGCAGTACCAGGCCAAGGGCTTGTATGTGCTGGCGTTCTTCGAGTCTTCCGCGGGACTGGCGCAGGAGTATCTCCCTCGACTGAAAGCGCCGTTCCCGTTCATTCCCGACCTTGCGGGTGAGACGTATGACCGCTATGGCTTAGGCACTTCGATGGTCGGCACGGCGCGAGGCGCACTGCGGCGGTCAGTCTATCGCGAGGCACGCCAGCGGCAATTGGGTGTGTGGCAATTGCTCCAGGGCTTTCTGGCGATGGATGGACGCAAGTTCCGTATGCCGGCGGACTTTGTGTTAGGCCCAGACCAGACGATTCGAATCGCGCACTACGGCCAGGACGCGGGCGACTTTCTATCGTTCTCAGCGCTGGACGACTATCTCGCCCGCGTGCCGCCGGTCTATGCGCCGAGGGCCACCAACGCGCAGGGGTATCGCTGACGCCCGCGCGCAGCGAAGAGCGCATTAGAGCGCATTAACGATGGGTGCCTACATATATTTGCCAGAGTGATAGATGGAGATGCTTTCGCGTTCGCCGCGGAGTGGGTCGAGCACACCACACTCGCGATCCACCGTGAGGCCGTGGTCGGAGTGTTCGTCGGGGGTGAGATAGGGGAAGAGTTGCCCCACCAGCGGATCGCGGCGGCGCAAGCGGGCCAGGTTGTCCTGAGCGTGGCGCGCGAGGACGTCGAGGCCACTCAGTGGATCGGCGATGGCGGCGAGCGTGCCGCTGGATGCTGCTTGATCGGCGGTGGTGAGTGGGTCTCGGGACTGCAAGAGGGCGAAAGGTCCATGAGGCTCGGGCACGGCGAGTGGATGCGGCAGTGGCAGCGCCGCCGCCGAGGGCCAGCCGGTTTTGATGTGTGCCAGGGCACCAAGATGCTCAGCCCAGAGGGAGAGACGCAGGCCACGCGCGAAGTCTTCGTCCAGTGCGGCGACGTTGATCTCGGCGTCGTGGCTCATGCCGCGACTATTGAGGTTGGCGGAGCCAGCGGTTGCCCAGAGATCGTCCACCACCGCGACCTTGGCGTGGACGTAGATCGGGCGATAGCGTGCAGCGCCCGGAACGCCTTCTGAGGCGGCCAGGGTGTAGAAGTTGAGGCGCCCTTCGCGCACGGCGTTGGGCGCATGCTCGCGGAGCCAGGAGATCCCGGCACTGGTGTAGGCGCGCCCGCAGTTGGGATGATCGGGCAGCACTATGGCAACGGCGACGCCACGCTCGGCGGCGGCGGCGATGGCTTTGAAAAGCGGTTGCATGTAGTGGCTCTGCCAGCCGAGTGTGAGCATATCAATGCCGTTATAGCCCTCGAGCCAGAGATACTGGCTTTCGAGATAGATGAAGCGTTGGGCGCGGTGCATGGCGAGTGTGTAGGCCTGCACGATGGAGTGGATGCCTTCTGGGGCGAAGCGATAGGTCAGCGCCGGTATGGTGCGAAGGACCTGCACGCGCGTGCGTGGCCCGGGCACTGGCGAACCAGCGCCGGGAGGCAACAGTCCCGCTTCTTCGCGACGCATCGAGCGACGGACGCTGCGAAGGCTGCCGGTAAAGAAATGCTGGACGAGCTGGCTAAAAGGCGGAGTGGTGGCGCGCCAGCGGCGGCGAGTTGGGCTGTGGTCAGATTCGTCCCAGCGTTGGCGGATGTTCTGCTCGACGTCGGCAGCGGGGGCGCCGCGCAGCATCAGGTGAAGATCGTGCCAGGGGTGCGGAGATGGCCCTTTGTCGGTCGCGCGAGTCGGCAACTCGAAGGGGTGGGAAGATAGGTCCCAGCGATCGAAGTCACCGCTGCGCTCGACGGCGAGGTCTACGCCGCCAACGAACGCGATCTGGCCGTCGACGACCGCGCACTTCTGATGCAGCGACTGCGCGACATGCAGCGGCGAGCGACTATTCTTGTCGAGGATGCAGTGGACGCCGACCGCTTCGAGGGCGCGCCGCTGGCCCGCGGGATCGTTGACCATGTGGAAAAAGCCGAACGGATCGTAGGGTCCCCAGAGCAGCACGCGAACATCGACTCCACGGCGCGCGGCAAAGCCCAGGACGTCGACCACGCGAAGACGATCCGACTGCCAAAGGGCGAGCGCCTCGTCGTCGAGACCGGCGGCTTTGAGGCGATCGAGCAGCGCACGCTGGCGCGCGGTGCCGTCGGGTCCGGCGCGCTGATCGAAACCACGGACCATGCGGAGCGTGGCGTAGAGGTCCCAATCGGCGAGCCAGATGGTGCGCTTGGCGGTGAGGAATGCGACGCACATGGCGAGCATGGCCGAGCGTCCGTCTACCAACGGCACGAGCGCATCGGCGACGCGCACGGGGAAGTCGCCCCACGCCCACCACGCTTGCGAGGTGTGGGCACGTGCGACGGGGCGTTCATGTGTTTCGGTGAGCGTCTGCTGAGCCAAGCGCACCTCCGTCCGGCCTGAGATTCTCTCGTCTGGCTTACGAGTGGGAAGCCGCTGAGTTCCCTCGCAGGAAATGTGCCGGATCGGAGGTGCGAGTCACTGTCGGGCGGGCTGAAGCGCGATGTTAGTCCTTGCGCAATTGCATGAGGTTGAGCGTGTTGCCGGCGGGGTCAGCGATGGAAAAGACCCTGCCAAATGGTCGATCCGCGAGCGGCTCGGTGAGACGGGCATCTTTGCCGACCAACTCGGCATGCACCTCGTCGATATTGGCGACCTCCCACCAAAGTTCGACGCCGCTGTGTGGCGTGGCAGCGGGATCAGCCTGGAGCGCGAACATCGCGCCGGTGGGGCGACGGAACTGGATGAACGTCGGATTCTCGGCTTCGATTTCGAGGCCGAACGTCTCTGTGTAGAAGGCGCGGGCTTCGGCGAGATTGGCAACATGGAGCAGGACAAAATCAAGATTGGTCTTCACGCGGTTTCTCCTCTGGCTGAAGGCGTGATGTTCAACACAGGTCCGTAACTGGGCCTATGTTCAGTATGGACGGGGGGTGTGACAGCGGTGTGTCAACAGCGGATCGCGGCTTTCTGAGATTGGAAAGAGTGCCGCACGATGGAGAGCATTCGCAGGGGCTGGAGGGGGGTCGGACACGGCACCGGGCTAGGCAGTCTCGCCACAGGCGGCGCCAGAAGCGTGTGCGCTCGCGAGGGCCGCAGCCTCGGCGGCGATGCGCTGGCGGAGGGAGTCGGGCGCGAGGACGCGCATGTGACGTCCCCAGCCGAGCAGCCAGTGCAGCACCTCATCTTCGGAGCGGACGTGGAGGGTGACGAGCAAGCCGTCGGGTCGCTCGTCTTCGGCGACGGCGTAGAAGGAGGGGGATTCGCGAACCCAGCGGGCGACCTCGGTATCGAAGAGCACGTGAATGTCGAAGCTGCCAGGCTCGAAGAGGTCACGGGCCTGCACCTGGAAGTTGGCTGGACGCACGAAGCTGCTCTCAAGGACGGTGAGGTCTTCGATGCGATCGAGTCGGAAGTGGCGTACCGCGTGGCGTAGATGACAGTAGGCGGAGAGATACCATGCGCCGCTCAGGAAGCCGAGGGCGTAGGGATCGGCGTCGCGGTGGTGTGCCTGATGCGCCGGACGGGTGCCGCTACCGGCGTGGCGGGTGTAGTAGAGGAAGCGCACGGTGGCGCGGGAAAGGATCGCGCGGCGCAGCAGTTGTAGCTTGGCGGCGGTATCTGGGCGGAGCGCGTTGCTCTGGTGGCCGAAGGTGATGCTTTCGCGGAGGCTGGCGACTTCGGCGCGCAGCTTGTCGGGTAGGACGCCGGCTATCTTGCGGCTGGCGGACTGGGCGGCGGCGCGATATTGGGCGTCGAAGCTCTGCGCCATGACGTCGCTGCCGAGCAAGAGGAGGGTGGCTTCGTCGGTGGTAAAGCTCAACGGCGGCAGAAAATAGCCATCCATCAGGGCGTAGCCGCGGCCGGGGGTGGAGATCAGCGGGACGCCCGCCTGACCGAGCGCCTGAAGGTCGCGGTAGATCGTGCGCGTGCTCGTCTCGAAGACGGCGGCAAGGTCCTGCGCGCGGGCACGACGACGCGCTTGCAGCTCGAGGACGATGGCGAGGAGGCGGTCGGTACGATTCATATGCTCACACACGAGGACTTGCGCGCGGGGCTTTCCGTCATTCCCAGTATATGACGAGCGAGAGAGTTCGATCGGCCTCAGCCGAGATCGGGGCCTGGGTGGCGCTCCTCGATGTGCCACTTGAAAGCAGGGATGGAGAAGCGCGCTGCGCCAGCGGTGCAGCGCGCTTGCGTGGCGTCATTCACTTGCGTGGCGTCATTCAGGGGAGCTAGTGGTCGGGGCCCCAGGTGCCCATCACTTGCCGCATGATGGCAAACTCGCCAATGTGATAGGCGTTGTGATCGGCGACGACGAGCATCTCGCGAAAGATGGTCTGGCCGTCGCCATGCGGAATGGGGGCATTGAGGTCGGTTGTTGCATCTTCGACGATCGCCTGCAAGGCTTGGGAATCGGCGTGGAAGCCGTCTAACGTGGTCTGCCACTCCTCGGGCGTCGCGGTTCGCTCAGGCGCGGGCCAGTAATCGTCCGGCCAATGGCGTTCGGTGTAGTTCGGGTTGCGTATGAAGTCTAGGATGTCTGCCTGGGTGAGACGCACGTGTTCCAACAGGTGCCACGCGGAATACGTTCCGTTGGGGAAGGGCGTGTTGATGCTCGCCATCGGGTACGCGGCGACGGCCTCGTCAAATGTCATGTGCGCGTTGCCGCGGCGCAGCAGAAACAGGATTTCGTTACGGGCGTGTTGATCGTCGGGCATTGCAGCCTCCTCGCCGCAGCGTGGCATCGAGCGCTATTCGCGGCCCCGGTGGAAGAATCGCGTGAAGAGGTTCGGGCGGCGCGTGCGCTCTTGTTTTGGCACTTCGGCATTATGCTCACGCTGCGCGCCAGTATCGCCAGCAATAGTGGCATTTGCGGCACCATCGGCGAGCGCGGTGGGACCGTCGGCAGTGGAAGGTGCTGAATCGATTTCTGTCAAGGTGTGGGCGCTGACGTGGGGCTGCGCGCCAGTCGTTCGGGCGGTCGCCGTCACGTCAGCGGAGGTCGCCAGGGGCGTCGCCGACTTATTTAGGGCAGGCGCAGTGACCTGCGGGAGAGCGGCTTCGCCGGCGTTCTCGTCGCCTGCTACGCCGCCTTCCGCCGCTGGTAGGGGGTGTTCGTCGAGCGGGCCACGGGCGGCGGGGCTGATCGGCGCAAGGACCAGCGGCTGGCCGGGCAGGCGCGGCGAGAGCACGATGCCGAAGCGCGCGAGCAGGTTGCCGTCATCACCGAGGGAGGGGTCGATCTCCAGGGCGCGGTGCAGTTCGTTCGCCGCCGCCGTACGCTCGCCACGGCGCAGCAACGAGCCACCCAGCGCGACATGCGGCTCGGCGGCATCGGGCGAGAGATCGACCGCGCGCTGATATTCGGCGTGCGCCTCGACGGGGCGACCGGCGGCGTCGAGCACTTCACCGAGGGTGAGGCGCGCGTCGGTGAGTCCGGGTTTGAGGGCGAGCGCGGCGCGCATGCGCTCTTCGGCGGCGGTAAGATCGCCCCACTCTTGCAGCGCGACACCGTAATGGAAGAGGACGAGGGCGTTGCTCGGGCTGAGCGCCACGGCACGCTCGAAGGCGGCGCGCGCCTCGACCTCGCCGTCCGCGAGCATGGTGAGGACGACTGCCAGTTCCAGGCGGGGATCGACATCTTTGGGCGAGAGATGCACCGCACGCCGAAAGGCGTCGCGCGCCTCTTCCCAGCGCTCGTTTCGTGCGAGAAAGCGGCCAAAGCCAATCTGGGGCCCGGCGGCATCCGGCTCAAGCTCGATGGCGCGACGATGATGGCGTTCGGCGTCCTGCAGATGGCCAGTACTACTGAGCAGTACGGCGAAGTGGTAGTGCGCTTCGGCGTTGTGTTCATCGAGGATGAGGGCGCGGCGGTAGAGCGGCTCGGCTTCATCAGAGCGCCCGTGGGTATCCAGCAAATTGGCGAGGCCGATGAGGGCGTCGTCGAGATCGGGTTGGAGCTGCAACGCCCTGCGGTACGCCGCCTCGGCTTCGTCGATGCGATCGAGTCCGGCTAGGGCGTCACCGCAGATGAGCTGTACGCGGGCGTCGTCTGGACGGAGCTGCGCGGCACGTTGCAGGGCACGGAGCGCCTCTTCTTGCCGACCGGCGCGATGGAGTAGGAGGCCGAGGTTGATCAGGGTAATGTCGTCGTCGGCATCCTGGCGCAGGGCGCGGCGGTAGAGCCGCTCGGCTTCTTCGTAGTTGTGCTGGCGCGAGAGCACGTTGGCGAGATTGACGAGGGCGCTGGCGTCGTTGGGCAGGTCGCGCAGTTCCTGGCGGAAGTATGCTTCGGCGCCAACGGGGTCGCGCTCGGCGGCCTGCGCATAGAGTTCGGCAGCCTGGGCGACTTCTCCGCGCGACTCGAAGAAACGGGCAAGCTCCATGCGCGGGCGGGCGAGTCCGGGGTCGAGGGCGATGGCGCGACGCAGCTCGGTCTCCGCTTCTTCGAGCCGGTCGCGCTCCTCGAGCAGCAGCGCGAGGTCGACGCGAAGTTCGGGATTCGAGGGATCGAGATTCAGGGCATGCCGGTAGTTTCGCTCCGCCTCTTCGAGGAGATCGCGTTCGGCGAGCGCCTTGGCCAGCGCGCCGGCGATGGCGGCACTTTCGGGGGCGAGGGTGCAGGCGACGCGCAATTCGTGTTCGGCCCGCTGGGGCTCGCCCCGCTTGAGCAAGTTCAAGCCGTAGGCGAGATGCGCCTGCGCGTCGTGCGCGAGATGTTGTGCCGCCTGCCGCAGATAGGGCGTGGCTTCCTCGGCACGACCGCGCCGTTCGAGCAACTCGCCAAGCGCCAGGGAGAGTCGCGCGTTCTCGGCGTCTAGCTCGACGGCCTGACGCAATAGGGCTTCGGCCTCGCCGGTCCATCCCTGGCGCCCGCGCAGGAGGGCAAGCTGGGCGAGGATGGTGGGGACCTTCGGCTGGCGATCGTTCGCCTGGCGCAACAATGCTTCCGCTTCGCGCTCGCGCCCTTGCCGCGAGAGCGCGAGGGCATAGCGGGCTTGTATGTCGGGATCGTCGGGGGCGCGATCCAGCGCCAGATGGAGGTTGCGTTCGGCCTCGGCGAGACGACCCATACGCAACAGCAAGACGCCGTATGCGGCCAGCGGCAGCGGATCGTCGGGCGACTGGCGGATGGCGCGCAGGAAGAGTTGTTCGGCCTCGGCGTCTTTGTGGTCTTCGTCGAGGAGCGAGGCAAGGGCGATCATTGCGGCGACGCTCTCCGGCGCGCGCTCAAGCGCCTCGCGGCGCAGCGCCAAGGCTTCGTCGCGGCGGCGATCACGCCAGAGGAGCGAGACCAGATGTGCACGCGCTTCACTATCGGCTGGGTCGAGTGCGAGCGCACGGCGCAGGCTGCCTTCGGCACGGGCGGTGTGGCCAAGCTCGATTTGGACGATGCCAAACATCCGCGCCACACGGCTGTCGTCGGGGGCGACGGTTACCGCGCGTTGCAGGTACTCTTCGGCGTCGGACCAGCGCCGAGTATCCAGGAAGAGCTGCGAGAGGTTGACGAGCGCCTCAAGGTCGTGCTCGTCGCGCAGCAGTGTCCAGCGGAAGAATTCCTCAGCCTGGCCGGGGTTGCGGGCGCTGGCCTCGCGGAATAGGGCGACGGCTTCTTCGTGGGCGTCGAGTTCGTCGAGCAACACGCAGAGCCGCAGAAGCATGGCGGTGTCGTCGGGGCGCAGGGCTACCGCCGCGAGCAGTTCGGCGCGTGCCTCGACCATGCGCTGCGTGCGGGCGAGGAGCATGCCAAAGTGACGATGGGCGCGGGCGTTGGTTGGGTTCAGCGCGAGGGCGCGGCGTAGCAGGCGCTCGCCTTCGGGGCCATCGCCACGGTCGATGAGTGCGACGGCCAACGTCGTGAGCATGGCACTGTCGTCGGGATTATGCTCAGTTGCCAGGCGCAGATGGCGCTCCGCCTCGTCGCGCTGGCCATCGCGGAGCAGCAGCACGCCGAAGTTATAGTGGGCGACGGCGCTGTTGGGCGCGAGCTCGATGGCGCGCTGATAACGCTCGCGGGCGAGGGAGCGCAGGTGTAGGCCGTCGAGGATGTTCGCGAGCAGTACCTGCGCCTCAAGATTTTCCGGCACGAGACGCAAGATGTGTTCGGCGTGCTTACGTGCGTGGGTGAAGTTGCCGCGTCGTTCGAGCAGGCGCGCGAGCGCGAGCAGCGCCTCGATGTCGTCTGGATCGGTAGCGCAGACATCGCGGAGGCACTGCTCCGCCTCGTCGTCGTGAGCGGATTCGAGCGCTCCCGCCAGTGCACGCAAGGCGGCGTTGTCGTGCATGCGCTCAAGCTCGGAGCGTAACGCGCCGGCGATCCACGGGCGCGCTTGCAGGGGGCTGGCGCCTGTGGACGGCGCGTCGACGGATTGCCGCGGGTCGAGCCACTCACTGTCGCCCTCGCCATGTCGCGTGTACGCGCCTGCTTGCTCAAGCTCCCAAGCGGCGGCGTACCAGTCGTTCGCGTTGAGGGAGTAGCCAAGCGCACGGGCGGCGGCAAGCGCGCGCGGTCGGGATAGGGGCGCGATGCCGAAGGCCTCCAATATGGCAAGCGCCTCACGCAGGCGGCGGTCGCGGCTTCCCGCCGATGGCGCGGGGTCACGGGAGGGCTGCGACATCAAAGGCCTGCCTATTTCTGATGCAGCGTCGCATGGCGACAGCGCACTGCTGCTGTAACTGGCGAGCGATTTACCTGAGAAAGATATAGCGGTCTGGCACCGGCACAGGCCATTCTAACCCGTCTCGCCGCCACTGGGCAAGTCGGAGTTACGCTTCCACTCTCAGTGTAGCGTGGATCGGCGCCTCGGGCTCCGCACATCAGGAGGCGTTGACCGGCAAGAGCGTGCACCGTATACTGGACAGCGCCGCCAGGCGTTTAGACTCACCCAGGTCACGCATCTACCGTGCCGAATTGCGCATCCTTGCCGCTTAGCGGGGCCGAATTGTCGGGTGGGGGAGTCGTCGACGAGGTTGCTTTCTGGAGACGGCACACGCCCAGGGATGGCGAGCATGACTGAAGGCACGTCGGACCTCGCGACCTATGCCGGGGCGAGCAGCCTGGTGGAACGCGCGCGGGAAAGGTTGGCCGCGGAATTGGCCGTCCTGCCGCCGTGGGGATCGCCGGTGCTCACGGCTCAGCTCCGCGTCACCGCCAGGCCACAGCCGATTTCGCTGGGCGCGCTGGCGCATTATCTGCGGTTGGTTATGCGGCAGCAGGATTCAGCGGCGGCGCGCGATCTCTTCACCGTGCTGTTGTCGCGCATTGAGGGCATCAATCTGCGCTGGGCAGGAAGGGTTGTCGCGCATACTCCGCATTTGGTGGGGGCGGCGGGGAACGCGGTGCGCGAGGATCTGCTGCAGGAGTTGGCGCTGGCGCTGTGGCGGCAGCTGGGGCGCGAGAACGGCGAGGCGCTTGAACTGTTCTTCCTCCGTGCGCTGGCGTACACACAGCAGCACGTCGCCTCGGCATTCATGGTGCAGCGCGGCTACTGGACGACGGAGGCTACGCGTCCGGCGGCGCATAGCGTGACGCTGGTGCTATCTGAGCTTGCGCCGCGCGACGACGAGGGCGGCGACTCGGGCGGGGCGCTGGTCGTGGCCGATACCAGTGACGCGTTTCGCTCCGCGAACCTGGCGGACCTCCGCCAGATGGTGCTTGGCCTACCATCGCACGAGCGCATGTCGGTGGTGATGCGCTTCTGGCAGCAGGCGCCCGAGGCGGAGATCGCCACGTCATTGGGCGTTTCGACGCGCACCGTGCGAAACTATCTTCGGCACGCCTATGACCGGCTGCGTGTGGAGTATGCGGGCGCGGGAGGTGACGCATGAGCGAGACACGACCCGACGCCGATTCCAACAATTCGGCGTGGAGCGCGGACCTGGAGTTGCTGGCGATCGAGGAGCAGTTCGTCGCGGAGCATGCGGCCGGCAGAGCGCCGCGCCTCTCGGCGTACCTGCAACGCTATCCGGAGCACGCGGAGGCGCTCACGGTATTCGTCGCGACCTACCTTACGCCGACCGGCGAGACCGCCGAAGGTGCTGAGGATGAGACAGAGACGCAGCGTCCGCTCTCGGCGGGCACACAGCGTGCGCTCGACGAGATTTTCGGCACGCGCGAGGATGAGCGGCGTGTGGCGGAGCGGCGCGTGTCTTATTCGACGGACGTGGATAAGGACGCGACCGAGTAGTCGTCAGATGGTGGAAAGCGTGAGGCACGCCAGCGCCCGCCGGAGCCTACGGCGATCGAACAGCGCTGGCTGAAGTCGCCACGTGCCGCAGCGGGCGTCTCGCGGTTATTGCTCGGTGGTTTCGTCGCGGCGCGTATGCGCACGCTGCCCGCCGATGCGCCCGATACGTGAATAGTGCTCTTTGCCGAGGTTGCGTTTGGTGGATTCGCCGCCGCGACGCCCAATCTCGGTATAAAATGATGAGCCGTGTCGCTCACGGACCGTGGAGCCGCCTTTGGAACCAATCTTGCTGTAAAACTCGCGACCATATTTGTCGCGAGCCGCCGTGCCGCCGCGCTTGGCGGCCTCAGTTCCCGGGCGGGGACCGGGCTTGCGACGAACGGGCGTTTCAGCGGCGGCTAGATCTGCTTTCGCCGAACGAAGCTCTTCGCTGGACACGATACGGACCTTTCTGGAATTGGGCGCCGCTCGCACTGAGGATGTGCGAGGCGTCACAGGCAGGCGCGTGACTCGGGATTGGCGGCGGGTGCACCGCTGCAATCAAGCAGGAGATGGCCTGACTGGACGATTGATACCGGCAATCAAATCATGAAGGCCGCATGCTTGTCAGTAGTGATCGGTCGAATCCGTCGAATGCCGCATTGTTGGCTGAGAAGATTCTCACATTTGATTGTCGTCATTCGCGTAAGATACAGGTCATACTAGCACATCAAGGCACGCATTTGTCGCTTGTTTACAGTGTGCCACCGCTACGGAGTAACCTGTGTCCGATCCAGCGCCACCAGAATCGCCAAAATTGCTTCAGCGCGACGGGGAACCGCTGCTCGGCGCCCAAGCGGCGGCGCGTTATCTCGGACTGCACCGCTCAACTGTCTTTCTGGCGGTCCGCGAAGGCGTGCTGATACCCGACGAGCGGACCCGTGGCGGCCACACACGGTTTCGCCTGGCAACGCTCGACGCCTACAAGTCGCGCTACGCGACGGCTTCGGCGACGGGTGAGACTGCGCTGGTGCCGCTGCTGCGGGCGATCGGTGAACTCTCAAAGCAGATCGCAAGCGCGACCTCGCTGGCGGAGGCGGCGGAGGCGGCGGCCAAGCAGGTGGCCCGCGCATTGCCGGAGATCGACGGAGTCAGTGTCGCCAAGTCTGGTGTGATGGCCGGCGATCCCTCTTCGATAGAAGTGGTCACAAAGCCGGCGGTGCCTGAGGATGTTCTGCGCCGTTTCGAGCGCCTGCGCCGCACCTTTCGCTTTGGCACGACAACCGCGTTGCGTACATTGGAGGCCGAAATAGCCGAAAATACGGCGACCGGGAAGGTCTACACAGGGACGCGCGACATCGTGCGCATGTGGCCCTTGGGCGCCTATGCCATCTATCCGATCGTCGTGGAAGGCGAGGCGCGGGGATTGTTGTTCTGCACGTGCTCGCGACCTCGCGATTTCCCGGCAGCGGATCGCGCATTTTTGCAGAGTGTTGCTGGGCTTTTGGCGTTGGCCTTTGAGCGCTTCGAAGCGCTTGATACGCTACGCGGCTGGAGCATGCTCATGGGGCTCAACGCTGCGCGCGCACCACGCGAAGTGCCGGGCTAAGGGCACTGACTTAACCCGGATTGTACGCGGCTGGCGATTGTAACAATCGAGGTACGGATCGTGCCAATAGGGCAGTGTCGAGGTGGTAGCGGGGTGAGGATTTCGGGGTGCGAGGACAAGCATCCGTCTAGTGCATTCGTTGGCGCGAGGAAGTTCTGAGGGAACCTATATGGCACGCACAATTACTCCGACCGAACTCTCCTGGAAGCGGACGTATCCCGTGGAGGGCCGGTGCCAGGAATGCGGCGAGGATATCGGCACCATAATCGTGATCACGGCGACGACCGAGTGGGTCCGCCGCGTGGAGTCGGTGGAGCAACTGCGCCGAAGCGTCAATCGCGCCGTGGCCGACAAAGTGATGGAGCGACACGCGCGGGTCTGCCGAGGACACGGACGGCGGGGATAACTGGCGAACGACGCGAGGGCCAATGACCGGGGACGCACCCATGCGCGCCCCCAGTGATGTCGATTGCGCCACCCGTGGGCAGGCGCCGACGGCGTGGTTACGCTAGGCTGTCGGTTGCTGCGCCCTGGCGCCGGCTTGACCCATTTGCCCCGGAGCAAACCGTGAAGCCGTTTGTTGTCCGAGTAGCTGGCTTATCTGCGTGACCGCACCAAGCATTTCTTGCTCTTGCTGCAGGTTCTGCTTGAGGAGGGGCGTGCACTGCTGCTGGCCGAGCAGTGTGCTCATCTCGATCAGCGACTGATAGGACGCAATCTCGTAATGCTCAGTCTTGGCAGCGGCGCCGAGATCGAACATGGTGAGCAGTTGTTCCGTCGGCTGTTCCTTCAGGAAGGTGTCGTGTTCCTGCTTGAGGCCGGCAACGGCGGCGCAGACCTGACGTTGCGGCTGCACGCCGAGCACCTGGAAACACTGCTCGAGATTCTGGATGTGGTGCTGTGTCTGCTGCAGATGTACCTGGTAGGCGTTCTGTGCCTGCGGGTCGCTGCTCTCATTGGCGAGCGCGGGCAGGATCTGGGCGATACGCTGTTCGGCATCGTAGATGTCGCCCATCTCGATGAGGAAAAGGTCGAACGGGGTCTTGACAGCCATGGACTGCATCCCTTTCTGGCGCTGAAGGCAGCACCCCTCCTAGGGCGCCGTCTGGCGCAGCGTTGCGCCATGGTGGGCGACGCGCATCATCCGTGCCAGGGGGAGCTGCGGCACGCCGCGCTAGCGCGCTCTGTCGCCAGCGCCGCGCCGCGTGCGCATGAGCCAGATGTAGCCATCCTCGAGGCTCGGCTCCGCGGGAACGGCCTGGCCGTCTTCGGGCGGGGAGCCGACGATGCGGTATTGGATCGAGGAGCCGAGGTGCAGCGTGGAGACGACGGTGGCGTCGCTGGTGGGGCGCCCTCTGAGCGGCGTGACGACGGTCCACACTTTCCCGCGGGCGGCCTCGATGAGGCTTGGCGTGGCGCCGTCGAAGAGGATGCGCCCGTCGTGGAGGACGGCCATGCGCTGAGCGGTCTGGGCAATGTCTTCGAGGATGTGTGTCGAAAGAATTACCGTGCGCTCTGTGGCGGCGTCGGCGAGCACGTTACGGAAACGGATGCGCTCCTCGGGGTCGAGTCCGGCGGTTGGCTCATCAACGATGAGGAGGCGGGGATCGTTGAGCAGCGCCTGCGCGATGCCCACGCGGCGCTTCATGCCGCCGGAGTAGGTCTTGAGCTTGCGATTGGCTACATTCGCGAGGCCCACCATATCGAGCAGATCGTCAACGCCGCGACGACGGACTTGGGCGTCGTCCATGCCTTTGAGGATGCCGATGTAATCGAGGAATTCGCGAGCGGAAAGATCGGGGTAGACACCAAGCTCCTGCGGGAGATAGCCAAGCATACGTTTGATCGATGTGCGCCCGGCTTCGGTAGCGGCGTCGTGGTTACCGACGCGCACCTGGCCGCTGGTGGGCCGCAGAATGCCCGCTAGGATGCGCATCAGCGTGGTCTTGCCGGCGCCATTGGGGCCAAGCAACCCGAACATGCCGCGCGGAATGGTCAGAGTCACGCCGTCGAGGGCGTGCACCCGGTTGAGGGGCGTGCCATAGACTTTGCTCAGGTTGGTGACGGAGATCGACATCGGGGGCGTATCACATTCTAGGGTGTGCCGGTGGTCGCCGCGGGACACTCAAGAGCGCTCGTCGCGCCATCGGAGGTAGAACCATGCCGTGGAGAGCGCGACGAACGCACAGAGCGCCAGTAAAGCGATGCTTGTGACGCCGAGAAGCGGGTTGACGTGGGCACCAGCAGTCCAAATTGACGCCGAAGAAGTACCCCGCGCGCTGCTGGCCGATCGGGGTGAGCAGCGAGTCGCTGAGGGTGGGTATGCCGAAGACGGTGGGCTTGAGGAGGTTGCCCCAGAACCAGTAGCCGGTGAAGAGCACCTGATATACCGGGACCGGCATGAAAAGCGGCACGGCCAGCGAGAACGCGGCGACGAAGAGTAAGCCGGGCAGGTTGATGGTCAAGAAAGCGGCGAGCGTCTGCGGCACCATCGCCGCCTGACCCCAGGTGAACAGCATCGCGATCAGGCCCGCCAGTAGGATCAGCACGATGGGCGCCATCGTCGCCAGCGTGGCACCAAGGTACTTGCCGAGCAGGCGCGAGATCCGCGAGATGGGCAGCCCGGTGAAGAGTGCATCGATATGCAAGTGTTCATCGCGCGGGAGGCGATCCGCCAGCATGATGCCGAACGCCAGGGGCAAAATCGTGTTGACGCCCAGGGCCCAAAGCACCGCGCGGTGCGGAGAGGCGTCACGCAGGCTCACGCGGTCGACGAGCAGGGTGAGCACGCCGAGGCCGAGCAGCACGATCCAGACTGACCGGCGCCGCACCTGCATGCGGAACTCATAGCGGACGACGCCGCCGAAGGCTGAGATCTTGCGCATGCGTGTGACCTCTCCTCGCAACACCTGCGCGAGCTAGGCGACGGTCGGCAGGCGCTCCTGCCGGGGGACATACAGGACGGCGAAGGCGACCAGCGCCAACGCCAGACCGATCAGGACGGGCGAGGTCTGCCAGAAGGCGGCCAGCGGCGCACCGACCCGGTGCAGCCAGACGCTGCCGGCGGAGGCTACGGCGGCGGCGGCGAGGCGAGAGAACCAAAGGACGATGGCCCCGGTGATAGCGGCCACACCACTCAGCAAGAGCGAAAGTACCAGGCTGACACTGGAGAGCAGTAGCAGCGGACCGATCCACACGCCGACAACCGCACCGAAGCCCGCTCTGCCACCGATGACGAGCGCGAGACTGCCGAGAAGCGAGAGCGCCAGATCGTACCCGACGACAATCACCAGCCGCGAGAGCAGCACGAGTCGCGGCGAGGTGGGCGTCGCCAGCGCTAGTTCGAGGCCGGTATCGGATTGGGGGCTATAGACGTACGCGGCGCCGATTGCAGCCACCAGCGGCGCGAAGATGCCGAGGACGATCGCGGCGTGCGCCGCGCCGTGTGCGTCGCCCGCATTGAGCGCCACCATGAGGGCAAGGCAGACGCCGCCGAGCAGCGTGATCGCCGAGGCGATCCAGATGGCGCGCGGAATCAGCCGGACTTGGGCGCGGGCAAGCTGACCAACGTGGCGGGCATAGCGCCGCAGCGCCAGCGGCACGTACGAGACGCGCGCCGTCGGGGCGTCGATTTGCGACCAGACGGCATCCATGAGATCCACCGACGGGAGTTCGGCGGGCTCGAAAGCGAGTGGGGCGGCGGCACCGATCGCAGACCAGGCGCGCAGTTCGAGCGCGCACGCCTCACACGTGGCGAGATGCTGGCGGACACGGCTAGTCGTGCGGTGTTCGAGGGTGCCACGCAGATACGCGGGAAGCAGATCCGAGATGTGTTCGCCGCTCGGGGGCGCCGACTGCGTCATCGTTCCGCTCCTTTCGCGGTGGGCGTAGCTTGGAGGAGATCGCGGAGCGCGAGCTTGGCGTGATGCAGGCGGCTCTTCACCGTACCCACGGGAATGTCGAGCACCTGCGCGGTCTCGGCGTAGGAAAGCTCTTGCAGGAAGATCAGCACGAGCACTTCACGAAAGATTGCCGGTAGGTCGCGTAGCGCACTGGCAAGCTCGGCACGCTCAGCGGCGGCGAGCGCGACATCTTCAGGCTCAGGATCGGCGGCGGAGAGCGTCTCCAGTTCCGCCGCATCCGCCAGTGGGAGACCGCGCTGGCGGAGGGTGTTGTGCGCTTGACGGCGGGCGATGCCGAAGACCCAGGTGCGCGCCGAGGAGCGACCTTCGAAGGTGCGGGCACTCTTCCAGACGGCGACGAGTGTATCCTGCAGCAGCTCTTCGGCGAGGCCGTGATCGGGCGTTAGCTGGAGGAGGAAGCGGAAGAGCGGCAGACGGTAGCGCAGGTAGATCGCCGTCAGCGCGTGGCGGTCGCCCGCCGCAATGCGCTTCAGCGTTTGCGCGTCGTCATCCGCTGGCAGATCGGTCTGCCAGACGATGTCACTGTTCAACACCTGCTCCATGCGATTGCCGACCGTGATCCTCTCCGCTAGCCACATCTCCAGGCGAGCCTCGGCGGTGCAGTGGGCTCGTGAGAGTGAGTAGCGGCGGGAAGCGGAAACGTTCACGGGGAGGCCCGTGTGCCAGGCGCAAGAGATAGGCGACATCTCGCCACGCCGCAGACTATTCTACGCGGCCAGGGCGCACGCGGTATGCGATGGAGCCGCAATTGGCGAACCCGCCGGTCCGTGAACGCTCGATCTGTAATCGCGGCGACTTCGCACCTGGGCTGAGTCTGAGTCGAGTCTCGCGTTGACAACGCAAGGGTAGAGCAGTATCCTTGCTCCGTCCGAAAACCAGCAGACGCAGAGAGATCGCCACGTGGGACCTTGCGGAGGGGTGAGTCAGGGGGAACGTGAGGACATGCGATTCGGAGCGCAGAGGCATACCGCACTGGCGGCACAATCTACGGGAAATGTGGAGAAGGCTGCACGGTCACTATTTCGGCGAGGCTGGTTGCGGATCGGCCTCGCCTGCTGCATATTGGCATCGCTCGGAGTCACCCTCGGCGCGCACGTCTTACCCGTGCGGGCGCAGCCGCAGCAACAGGCGCGGCAGACGTTGCCGGCGACGCTCTATGGTCCGAGCAACTCCGCCGTACAGTCGGCGGTGAACGCCGCGAACTGGCCGCAGCAGATGAGCAACTGGTGCGGCATCGCGACGATTGCGGCGATAGCGCGCTACCGTGGGCATGCGGTCTCCCAGCAGGACGTGGTTACCTATTTGAATAGCGATGCTGGCGTGAGCGAGTGGGGCACGCCGAGCCCCATTCTGAACGAAGGGCCGGGGTTCCGCGGAGACATCGCGCGCGATCTCGGCAGCGATCCGCGGAGCCTAGCGGCGAGCCTGGCGGCGATGGGTGGCGGCGGGGATCACCAGGTGGTCGATCTGCGCGGCAACTACGACGCGACCCTGCACCTTGTCAGCGATTTGTTGCGCTCGAACGAGCCGATCAGCGTGATCGTGTTCCACGGCTTCCACTCCGTACTGGTCAGCGGCGTCGTGGCGACGGCCAATCCCCTGACCAATCCGTCGAGCATCACCGGCTTCGAAGTCTGGGATCCGGGGGTCGGCGTGCCAGGCGGCAACATACAGCCCGACCGCGAAGACTTCGTATCGTTGGGTACCTGGCTCAACAGCGAGTATTATTGGGGATCGCCCTACGCGGCGAATTACTTGGGCAATCTCGCCGAGGACCCCGATCCTTCTGTCGGCCCGTATACATATGATCCGTCCAAAAACGAGTTCGGCCATCTATGGATCGGGCATTACGTCTACATTCGACCCGATGCCCCGTCGGACGCGTTCGGCAGCGTCAGCCCGGATTGGGCGATCGATCCGACCGGCGCGGTGATTGAGGGCTTCCATGGCGAGGCGCCCGCGGGATACACCGGAGCCGTGACCTCGATTCCGATCGTGACCGAACTTGCCGAAACCTCGTTCGACGCGCCGGCATTCTGGTCGGAGGCGGCGAATCAACCGGTGGCCGCAAGCTTCGCGCCCGCCGCCGTGCTTGCCTGGGTCGGCACGGATCTGCACCACCACCTCAACGTCAGCGTTTCGACGGACGGCACGCACTACACCAATAAGATCACGCTGGGCGAGACGTCGTTCACGCGACCGAGCGTACTCGTCGTGCCGAACGCAACCAATACGGCGAACGTCGTGGTGATTTCGTGGGCTGGCAACGACACGCGCCATTCGCTGAACGTGATCTATGATGTCTACGGCGCACGCACGAAGGTGACCTTCGGCGAAACGAGCCGGCTCGCGCCGTCGCTGGCCTACTTCGACGGGCAGATCTGGATGGCGTGGACCGGCACTGACCCTGCGCACACGGTGAATTCGCGCTCGCTGGGGCCAATGGGCCTGACGCTCGGCGCGAAGAAGACGCTCTGGGGCAATTCCAGCAATGTCACGCCGGATCTCGTGCCTGATCCGCAGAACAACCAGTTGCTGATGACGTGGCAGATTTCGGGCTCGAATCGCCTCAACCTCTTCTCGTCGCCGGACGGGGTGAATTGGACATCGGTGCTGGGCGCTCCCTCCGGCCAGCGCAGCGCGTATACGCCGTCGGTGATGGCGATTTATCCGACGCCGACGGATTTCCCGGCATACTATTGGGCCTGGACGGGCACGGATAGCGCGCGTTCGCTGAATTTGCAGCGAGCGTCGGCGCCAAATGCGTGGTCGCCGGTCTCGACCTATGGCCTGAGCAGCGTGGGTGCGTTGTTGCTGGGGTACGTCGGCCATGAGCACCAGATTCTAGAGGCGTGGACCAGCTTGACCTCTCATCATATCGACATCGCCATCATCCCAGTGTGAGGAGAGCGGCGCGCATGCGGACATTCTTCTCACTGAGACGCAGCATGCTACTGGCTGTGGGTGCTGTCGTCGCGCTGGCGCTGAGTAGTCTCGTCGCGTGCACTGTGGCGCCGACGGCGAGCACGCAGAACACGCCGGAGGGGACCGCGGGGATCGGCACGCCGACGGTCGCACCGACTATCGGGCCGTTCAATCTTAGCTTCGACACGCAGTACGCGCTGAACACCTGCGACGCGAGCCAAGCGGCGGGGACGATCTGCGTCGACACGTCGGGGACGGGGCACGGGACGAACAATGGGGCCACACTGAAGGCCATCGGCGTGCGGCGAAGCTCGGCCTACTCGCCGGGCGATGGCAGCACATGCACGCCAGCGACGACGAGCGGGACGCTGACGTTCACCGCCCAAGATACGGTCATGTTCACGGGGACGGGCACCTTCTGCCGCGCGACGCAGATGGCGACCTTCACGTATACGATTGCAGGTGGCACGGGGAAATATCAGAACGCTAGCGGCAGCGGCAGTATCCACGTGCCGCCACCGAGCTCGCCCACCGCCGATACAGAGACGTGGAGCGGGACGCTGCTCACCTGATCAGCCGCGGCTACGGGCCACGAGGGCCAGGCGCGGCGTATACTACGAGTTGGCGCAGATCTGTGAGGCGCCACGGGGAGTAGCGACGAGAGCGAGGGCGGCAGTGTGGCCGCGAGGCGCCTATGGACGACATGTACCGACAATATATCCTCGATCACTATCGCGAGCCGCGTAACGCGGGGGCGATCGAGGCTCCAGACATTAGCGCGGCGGATACGAATCCGCTCTGCGGCGACCGTGTGGAGATCGACCTGAAGCTCGACGGCGACCGTGTGGGCGAGGTGCGCTTCCGCGGGAGGGGCTGCGCGATCAGCCAGGCGTCGGCCTCGATGCTGACGGAAAGGATCGAGGGCGCGACGCTCGACGAACTGAAGGCGATCACGCCGGACGACGTGCTGGAGATGCTGGGCGTTGAGATCGGGCCGGCGCGGCAACGCTGCGCGCTGCTCTCGCTGCGTGTGCTGCACGAGGGCATCGGCGGGCCGTATACGGGGCGCCTGGACGATGACCTCGACGACGAGACGGCGGCGCAAGCACAGAGCGACCCAGCGAAGCCTGGACTCTAACGGACGTGGTGACTGTGCAGATCATGGAACGGGGAGTCGGAGTCTAGATGGCTGCCGGAGGGCGGGAGAGATCCCGCCCCTGCCAGTAAGGGCGTCCGCGCATGTGATGGGCTATTTCACGAATCCGCGGCGAGGGACGTGAAGAGGTGGCGGTTGAAGGCGACGGCGCGGGCGAGGTCGCTGAGGCGGATATGTTCGTTGGGACCGTGGGCGCCGCTAGCCCAGTAGGCGGGGTCGCCGGGGGCGGAGAGGCCCGGGACGCCGACGTGGCGCTTGAGAGCGCCGAGCAAGGGTAGGGTTCCCCCGCCGATGGGCGTGACCGAGGGCTGACGCCCTTCAAAGGTTTCGGCGAGGTGGAGGACGCGCTGGGCAAATGCGTCGTCGATGGCGGTGACGACCGGCTCGGCACGCCCGAAGACGGTGATGCGCACGTCGTCGCGATACCCTTCAGCGTCGAGGTGGGCACGGAGCTTGGCGGCGATGTCGTCGGGATGCTGGTCGGGGACGAGGCGGAAGTCAATCTTGGCGCTGGCGTGCGCGGGAAGGACGGTCTTGCTGCCCGGTCCGCCGTAGCCGCTGGTGAGGCCGGCAATGTTGCAGGTGGGCGAGAAGGCGTGTCGCTCGCGAAGCTCGTAGCCGCTGAGGTCGTCGAGGAAATGATCGACCTGGAAGGAGGCTTTCATTTCGGCGTCGGTGTCGGGCTGGGCGCGGAGCGCGGCGAGTTGGGCTTCGCTCGGCGGGAGGACGGCGTCGTAAAAGCCGGGGATGCGGATCGTGCCGTCGGGCGCCTTGAGGGTGGCGAGCGCATGGACCAGCCGCCAGGCGGCGCTTGGCAGGATCGGCGCGTTACCGGAGTGGGCGTCTTTGCCCGCGCCGTCGACATCGAGTTGAACGTAGAGCAGACCTTTGCTGCCAAGACCAAGCTGCGGACGGTCGTCGGGCTCGAAGCCGGCACCCTCCCAGAGGCATCCATCGGCCTTGAGCTTATCGGCGTGCGGCGCGATGATCTGCTCGAAGTGCGGGCTGCCAATCTCTTCTTCGCCCTCGATGAGGTACTTGAGCGTAAAGGGCAAGGTGCCGCGCTCGGCCTGGAGCGCGCGGATGGCAGCCAGGCGAGCGGCAATTTCGCCCTTGTCGTCGCAGGCGCCACGGGCGTAGAGGTTGCCGTCGCGGACGGTCGGCTCCCAAGGGGCGCTCTGCCAGAGGTCGAATGGCTCGGCGGGCTGTACGTCGTAGTGATCATAGAGCAGGATGGTGTAGGGCGAGTCGCCGGGGAGGGTGCCGAAGACAATCGGCGGGGCGTCGGGGATGGCGAAGCGCTCGGTGGTGAAGCCGGTCGCGCGGAGCTCGCCCTCGACGAGGTCCGCCATTTCGGCGATGCCGTGCTGTTGCGCGGCGACGCTAGGCTGGCGGCAGAGGCGTTCGAGCAACGCCTGCGCGTCGCTGGCGGAAGATGTGGGGGAGGAAGTGCCGTCGTCGCGGGTCATGCTGAGCCTCCTACGGGTGATGCTTGATGCACGGGGACTGTACGACGTCGCACGATGCGAATTCTCGCGGGGTCGGCGCTGTGACGGGGGGCGAGAAGCGCGTCACGTTTTTTCCGTTTTCTTCCGCTTTTTCGTCTTGATCGGACTTTTGAGGGGCTTGAATTGGGAAATCGGCGCAGTAGGTGAGGAAGCTTATTTCCGCTTTCGACGGGGTGACCCAACGCCTAACTTCCCGTACATAGGAAGCGACCGTGGGGCGAGGGGAACGCCTGTTGACGAACGCGTGCCTTGCGGCGCGGAGGTGCCAGCGTACGGTACACGGAACGGAATGAAGTTCACCGGACAGGAGTCGGCGGCCCGTTGCCGTCGGGCGTGCTCACCGCAGGGTAGCATAGCACATGGGCGGGCAGGAAAAGTGGTCGCGGAGACGGACAAGTGCCGACATTGCCCGCCGGGTCCGCTCAGGAATATGCGAGATTTGGCTCTTCGCGTGGTGGGGTTGCGCCCGGAGGGTCGCGCGGGTGCAAACGAGCGCGGCAGCCAGGACCGGGCGCGGCAGGCATCACCCCTACGGCGGATGGAAGCTGCGGGCTAACCGGACGATGGCGATGGTAGTATGGCTACCTTGTCGGCAGGCGCCGGTGGTCGATTGGGGAAGTCGTGGAGATGGCGGATCGGCGAGACGACGAGCCAGGCCACGCCGAGGAGGCGACCCGCGCAGGCGACGAAGAGGGTAGCGCGCAGACCGATGATCGCGCCGAGTGAGCCGCCGAGGATGATGCCGCCAAGTGTGGCGATGCCTTCGAGGACGGCGATGGTGGCGTGCAGACGGCCCTGCAGCCGGTCGGGGGTAACGGCCTGGAGCAGGCTGAGGCGGTCGATCATGTAGAGTGTGCGCAGACCATCGCCGCACTGTGCCAGCACGAGCAGCGCCGTGGCGAGCAGTAGCGGTCCGCTGGCGAGTGGGACGAAGAAGGCGAACGGCGCGCCACATGCCGCCGCGAAGAGCATCGTCCGCCCCAGGCCGAGACGCCGCGTGAGCCGCCCCGCGAAGGTGGCGCCGAAGAAGGCGCTGATGCCGCCAACGGCGAAGATCGCGCCCATGAGCGCCGGTGAGAGGTGCAGGTCGCGAACGAGGTAGAGGATGATGACGACGCCGATCGCGTTGCCGAAGAGCTCATCGAGCGCGCCCGCGCCCACCAGCGCGCGTCGCAGGGGATCCGACAGGGTGAAGCGCAGCCCATGGAGCGCTTCGTGGTAGGCATGGGGCTTTTCCACCTGGGGCGCAGGCAATGGCTCGGGCGCACGGATGGCGCGTACGGAGAGGGCAGAGATGATGAACGAGGCGGCGTCGACGAGGATGGCGAGCGGCGCGGTGAGTAGCTGCACGAGTAGCCCGGCGATGCCCCAGCCGGCGACCTCGGCGACGGAGGCGCTGGCTTCGAGCATGCCGTTGCCCTCGATGAGCTGCTCGCGACGCAGCAGCGACGGCAGGTACGACGGATAGGCGACGTTGAAGAAGACGTCGAGGATGCTGACAAGCAGCGCGACGGCGTAGAGTTGTTGGATGCGGAGCACGCCAGCCAGTGCCGCAATTGGGATCGAGGTGAGCACCAGCGCCCGCCCCAGGTCCGCCGCGATGAGGATTGGGCGGCGGCGCAGGCGATCCACCAGGACACCGGCGAAGAAGCCGAGCGCGAGGCCGGGGGCGATCTCGGCACCCGCGAGGAGCGCCATCTGCGCGGGTCCAGCGCCGAGCAGGAGCGCGGCAATCAGCGGGAGGGCGAACTTGGTGACGAGGGTGCCGAAGATGGAGATGGTTTGGCCGGCCCAGAGCTTGAGGAAGTCTGGGTGCGACCAGAGCGCGGAGCGACGACGTCGCGTTGAGACACGGATTGACATGGGAGGCTCCGTCATCAGGCAGATGCGCGGCCGCCCAGAACAGGAGGCGGCGCGGCAGAGGGCATACGGGCGATGAGGAGCTCGGCGCGGAGGTGGTGTGGAAGCCATCGCAATCGCGCTCGCACACTGGGTGCGGGCGTTGAGAGGAAGTGGCGCTGCCTGAATTCGCGTGTTCGCGCGCCGGGCCGTTGCCGGACCAACGCCGCGCGTCAGGCTGGATTCCGCCCTGGTAGTTGAAGCGCCGAGCTTACCGGGCGGAGAAGATGGGGTTTCCCATGGGAGGGAGGATACGCGAGGGCCGACTGGCGCGTCAAGCTGGCGCGTCAAGCGGTGTGCCTAGCCCGACGGAGACGTGAATGGTGAGAAGACATGCGCGTGTCCGGCTGTCTGAGGCGTTAGCATGCAGGCGGGAGAACGTTGAGGCCCTGGAGAAGGGAGATCCGGCCGATGAAGGGTCTTCAGATCACTCAGCGGGCATCACGGTGGCGGAGGCCCTCGATATGTGTAGTCACGACGCTGCGAACCGGCGACGAGAGAAACCCGTCTACACGTCGTGACGAAATGCTGCTTCAATCAAGGCAATGTGCTCGGCTGCATGCCCCGCTCTCCCGGCAAACAAGCTACCGGCATCGCGGTCGCCGCCCACGGTGGGCACCGGAGCGGCCAGTTGATCATCGGTGAACTGGTGCAGGAGGTTCAACGTTTCCTGCCGCGCCGCCAGGAAATCCGCCGCCAGCATCTCCATGCTGTCGTCACGGTGCGCGTCAGTGTAGGATTGATTGACGCCGGCGACGGCCAGCTCCAGCAGATCCTGCTCCTCTGGGGTCAGCGCGTCGTAATCGCCCAGGACGCCCGGCAGCGGCATTCCCTCTGGGTATTGCTGGCGTAAGAGCGCGTCTCGCGTCTCGCCAGCGAGGGCATGGCGCAGCAATCGCTGAATGTTGCGCTCGCTTTTCACCAGATGGGCAAAATGATCTTTGGCACGCCACGGAGCGGCTCCGGGAACTGCGCTGGCCGTTACTGGGCGCTCCAGATCTTGCGGGCTCAGCCCTTGAAAATACGCCAGGACCTGCGTCTGCGACGCCGCAAGGGTGTCCAGAATCTCTGCGCGAGTTGGCATGATGACGCTCCTAGCAACCAGTGAGCAGCACAAGGCGCGTCTGGACGACTCCGCCAGGTGTGGAATCGAGAGGCTGTGACGCGCGCCTCACACCGAACGGTGGGGCCTCTCACAACTGGTAAGGGATATAGCTTTCACGGTGGCACAGACACCAGCCATTCCGGATGTGGGCTAGGCGAGAGGCGTGTTCCTCCGCAACTGTGCTTCAGGAGTAGTCTGCCACAGGCGAGCAGAAACGGTAATGTGAGACGGCTTTGGTCTCCCGCGCTGAGCTAGTAAACGCGCTCGTAGCTGTGCATGGCCACCAGGGTTGTGTCAGAGCCAGCCTTTTTCTTCGGCGAGGCGTGCGGCTTCGACGCGGTTGTGGGCATGGAGTTTCTGGATGGCGACGGAGAGGTAGTTGCGGACGGTGCCTTCAGAGAGGGCGAGGCGATCGGCGATCTCGGCGATGCTGGCGCCCGGTGCGGCGGCGGCGAGGACGTCGCGCTCACGCTCGGTGAGGGGATTCGCGCCGTCGCTGAGCGCGGACATCGCCAGCGCGGGGTCTACGACGCGCTCGCCCGCGGCGGTGCGACGGATGGCGGCGGCGAGTTGGCTGGAGGGCGCATCCTTCAGGAGGAAGCCGACGGCGCCACTTTCCATCGCACGGCGCAGGTAGCCGGGGCGGCCAAAGGTGGTGAGGATCAGCACTTTGCAGGCGGGCAGCCTGGCGTGCAGCTCGGCGGCGGCGGCGAGGCCGTCCAAACCGGGCATTTCGATGTCGAGCAGGGCGACGTCGGGGCGTACGGCGAGCGCTGCGGCGACGACTTCGTCGCCGCGACCAACCTCGGAGACGATGACGATGTCGCCTTCGAGTGCGAGCAGGGCGCCGAGCGCGCCACGCACCATCGCCTGGTCTTCGGCGAGCAACACGCGAATCATGCGCGCGCCTCTTTCGCGGTCGCCGGAGCCGAATCGGACTGGAGCATAAGGTCGCGCGAGGCCGCGGGCGCGGTGGCGCCGTGCGCGGCTTTGCCCTGGTGCAACGGAAGTGTGACGACGAGGCGGTAGCCGCCTGTGGGTTGCGGCCCGAATTCGCAGGAACCGTCGAGCGCGGTGATACGCTCGGCGAGTCCGCTGAGGCCGCTGCCGTCGTGGCCGGGCGAGGACAATGACGACTCGCGCGGCGAAGCGGGGATGCCGTCGTCGGCAATGGTCAGGCGCGCGACCGCGGCGTCGCGGACGAGGTACACGCGGCAGGTTTTGGCGCGACTGTGGCGTATGACGTTGGTCACTCCCTCGCGGATGGCCCAGGCGAGGGCTTCTTCGATGGCGGGCGACTGGCCGTCGACGAGGCGATCGTCGCCAGCGAAGTGGTAGGCGATGCCCGCCGCAGCAAGGATCTCGCGTGCGCCGTGGAGTTCGCCGACGAGCGTCGGTCGGCGGTAACTGGCGACGGTTTCACGGACCTCTTGGAGAGCGGTACGGGCGACGGTTTCGATGTCGGCGATCTCGGCCTCGGCACGCTCCGGCGAGACGGCGATCAGGCGGTGTGCAAGCTCGCTCTTGAGGGCGATCAGCGAGAGGTTGTGACCCAGCAGATCGTGGAGGTCGCGGGCAATGCGCAGGCGCTCCTCGGCGATGGCGGCGATGCGCCCCATCTCGTGGCGCTCCTCTTGCACGTGGCGATAGGTCCTTACGGCCCAGACCATGAGGATGGTGGTGATGCTGGCGAGGAGAATGGTGAAGAGGGCTGAGATGGTTTCGGCGAGGGGCAGTTGGGCGCGCCAGCCTTCGACAATGATCAGGAGCTCGATTCCGGCGACGAGCGCCAGCGCCTGACGGATCGGCAGGCGTCCGCCGGCGGCGGCGCAGGTATAGATGAAGAGCGCGCCCCAGGCGTAGCCGTTGGATCGCGACTCGAGGAACGCGAGCAGGAGCATGGCGACGATCGGCAGCCAGAGGTCGAATGTGGTCGGCGCGGGATCGCGCGGTGTGGTGAAGATATCGCGCACATTTCGCAGCGCGACCCAGACGTAGATGGCAACGAAGGCAGCCGCGCCCAGCAGGCTCAGCACAAGTTGGGGCAGGGGGGGATGCGCGCCGAAGAGCGACCCGATCGGCTGCACCAGGTAGAGCAGCCAGATGAGCCAGATCACTGGGGCGTAGTGGATCGATTTGCCGGCGGCTGGCCGCGCGTGCGCGAACGCCGGATCAGGTTCTGCCATCGCCAGTGCTCCTGTAAGCGATCCTGTATGCGTGGGCGCTACGGGCGGCGAGGAGCCACCTCGGAACAGCGCGGCGCGCGCGCGATCACGTGCGCTTCTTCGCCCAGTTTTCCCTCTGGAAACGCTACTCCAGGGCGGCTGTCGTGTCCAGTGACAAGTGTCATGTCTAGCTGCTGATGACTCTCACTACTGCGAAATCGGCCTCTACGGCACACTGTGGACGTGAACGATACGAGCCGCTCGCGGCTGAGAGGAGTGAAGTGATGAGCGAGGTTGACACGCGCAAACCTGCCGCGGAGACGGCGAGACGGCCGAGGGCTGAGGAGGGACGGATGCACGAGGACGGGATTGCGGTGCGCCTGCGGGGACTGACGAAGCGGTTCGGCTCGCTGCACGCGGTGGACGGGCTGGATCTGGAGATCCAGCGGGGCGAGACGGTGGCGCTGCTGGGGCCGAACGGCGCCGGTAAGACGACGACGATTGCGATGCTGCTCGGGCTGCTGACGCCAGACGTTGGGAGCGTGAGCGTGCTGGGGATGTCGCCGACGGCGGCGATCCGCGCGGGGCGAATCGGGGCGATGTTGCAAGAGGGGAGTTTGATGCCGGGTGTGCAGGTCGGAGAACTGCTCGACTACGTGCTGGGTCTGACGTCGACGCGGATGACGCGAGCGGGGCTGGTGAAGACGGCGGGACTGGAAGGACTGGAGGCGCGCCGCGTCGATCGCCTCTCCGGCGGGCAGACGCAGCGCGTACGCTTCGCGCTGGCGATTGCCAGCGAGCCGGATGTCCTGGTGCTGGATGAGCCGACGGCGGCGATGGATGTGGAGGCGCGACACGAGTTCTGGGCGAGCATGCGCGCGTACACGTCGGCTGGGCACACGGTGCTTTTCGCCACGCATTACCTGGAGGAGGCGGAGTCGTTCGCCTCGCGGGTAGTGATTGTCTCGCACGGGCGGGTGGTCAGCGATGGGACGCTGGCGGAGCTGAAGGACGCTTTCGGCACGCATACGGTGCGATTCGCGACGCGGGGAGCCGACACGGAGGCGGTTCGGTCTCTGCCGGGCGTGACGGCGGTGGAGCGGCAGCCGGGGCATATTGTCGTGCAGTCGAGCGACGCGGACGCGACCGTGCGCGCGCTGGTGGCCAGCGGTATCGACTGGCGTGAGCTTGAGGTGCATGGCGCGAGTTTGGATGATGTGTTTTTGGCGCTCGTCGGCAATGGCGAGACGGGAGGCAACCGATGACCGGGTATCTTCGCTTAGAGGTGCTGCGCGCGCTGCGTGATCCGAAGTATCTGATTCTGGCGGTGGCCGCGCCGATTGGATTTTACCTGCTCTTCACGGCGTTGTTTGGCTCAGAGCCTGGCTCTGGCGGGCTGCTGACGGATGTGGCGCTGATGGTCTCGATGGGGGTCTTTGGGGCGATGTGGGCGGTGCTTTCGGCGACTGGGCCGCGGATCGCGCAGGAGCGGAGCATCGGCTGGCTGCGGCAGATTCAACTGCTGCCGGTCTCGGGGGCGGCGGTGCTGACGGCGCGCTTGCTGGCGGCAATGCTGCTGGCGGGTCCGGCGCTGGTGCTGGTGTTCGCGACGGCGGTGGTGGCGCATGGCGTGTCGCTGAGCGCGACACAGTGGATTGCGCTGCTGGCGGTCTCGTGGGTGGGGGTGCTGCCGGTGGCGGCGCTGGGACTGGCGATCGGCTTCGCGACGGGCGCGGACGCGGCGTTCGGTGTGCTCTATGGGCTGTATCAGGTGCTGGCGGCGCTGGGCGGGCTGTGGATGCCACTCTCGATGCTGCCGAACGGACTGCAAACCGTGGGCAAACTCCTGCCGTCGTACCGCGCGGCGGATATCGGCTGGCGCATCGCGGGCGGGTACGCCTTCGACTTCACGAACGTGATCTATCTGGCGGGGTGGGCGGCGATCTGTGCGGTGGCGGCGCTGCTGCTCTCGGCGCGGGCGGCGCGGAGCAGGTAGCGCGCAGGGGCGATGCTGGCAGGGTACGAGACGCTTGGGCGGGACTGGTGTCGTCCAGGTGGTGAGGGTGATTCGCGAGGGCCACGGTCTCGTACCCCGCTGCATGTCCTGTTCAGACGGTGCGCGCCGGGCGGAGCGCGATGAGGGTGAGGACGGGCAGCAGGAGGAGTGTGGCGGCGCAGATGATGCCGAGCGCAATGGTGGTATGCACGCCGCCGATGACGCTCTGCCCAGAGAGCACCGTCGCGACGGAGAAGAGCGTCGCCGTGGCGAGGATCAACAGGGCGGTGCCGATGACGCCGGACCATTCGATCTTGTTCGCACGGTAGAGGGTCACGAAACTGGTTATCCCGGTGAGGAAGGCGCAGAGGAACGAGAGAGGGAACGCGCAGAGGCCGCTGGCATACCAGAACGCCGGAATGTAGAACCACTGCGCGGGATCGGGGTTCTTCCCTGGGAAGAGATAGCCTAACACGATGAGGAGCGCGACGGCCCCATAGCCGAAGAGCGTCACGCTCGCCAGGACAACGGGTGTTTTGCGCATGCGGCCCCCCGGCATCGCTCTACTAAACCCTCGGCGAAGGCTACCATATGCCGGCCTGAGAGACTATCCTTTACCGACGGGCGAGACGGGGGCGCCGGGCATCAGGACCTTGACGCGGAGCGCGTGGCGAGCTAATGTAGTGTTAGTCACTAACATTTGTTAGCTGCTAACTCTCTCGTGCGGGGTGCGGCGGACGGAGCGCAGGTGCACATGAACGCAGCGAAGGGCCTGCGGGAGCGCAAGAAGGCCACGACTCGCGCGACCATCCAGGAGCAGGCGTTGCGTCTCTTCTTGAGCAAGGGCTACGACGCCACGACCGTCGAGGAGATAGCCGCTGCCGCGGGCGTCTCGCATATGACCTTCTTTCGCTACTTTCCGACGAAGGAAGACGTGGTGCTCGCCGACGAGTACGATGCGCAGATTGCCGAGCGACTCAGGTCGCGCCGTGCCGGCGAGTCTCCCATCGAGTGCATCCGCCGTGCCCTCTTGCAGGGGCTGGAGCTCATGTCGGCGGCGGATCGCGAAGTGGTGCTGGCGCGGGCGCGCTTAATCATCGGCACGCAGCAGCTGCGCGCGCGCCTGTGGGAGCAGCAGCACGCCACGGAGCGGCTGATCGCCGACGCACTCGCCACCTCTTGGGGATCGGCCGGCGGTGAGGGGGAGTTGCGCGCCCGTGTCATCGCGTCGGCATGCCTCGCCGCCGTCAGCACGGCAGTTGCGGTGTGGGCCGAGGGCAATGGTGTGCGCGAACTGGCCGACCTGATCGATCAGAGTCTTTGTGTGCTGGCGAGTGAGGTGGGCGCGGCACATGGATAGCGTCATCGTCACCTCTGGGTTGACCAAGCGCTTTGGCGAACATGCGGCGGTCGATCGCCTGTCGCTTAAGGTGGGCCGCGGCGAGATCTACGGATTCCTCGGCCTGAACGGCGCGGGCAAGACGACGACGATCCGCATGCTGCTGGGGATGGTCAGGCCAAGCATGGGAACCGCCGAGATGCTCGGCGTGCCGGTGCACGCGGGCGCCGTTGCGTTGTGGGCGCGCGTCGGCTATCTCGTCGAGACGCCGTATGCCTATCCGGAACTGACGGTGCGCGAGAATCTCGAACTGAGCCGGAGGCTGCGCGGGCTCGCCGATCCCAACGCGGTCGAGCGCGTCGTGAAACGACTTGACTTATCCCGTTACGCCGATCAGCGTGCGCGTACGCTGTCGCTCGGCAACGCACAGCGTTTAGGGTTAGCGAAGGCGCTGATCCACGATCCCGATGTGCTGATCTTGGATGAACCGGCGAACGGGCTGGACCCGGCGGGCGTCGTCGAGGTGCGCGAGCTGCTGCGGGGGCTGGCGCGCGATCGTGGCACCACGGTCTTCATCTCAAGCCATATCCTCGGCGAGGTCGCGCGGCTGGTGACGCGCATCGGCATCATCCACCAGGGGCAGCTTATCGAGGAACTGGATTCGGACCAACTCGAACACGGTCGACGGCAGTGGTTAGCGGTCGATGCGCGCGATAGGGCGCGGGCACGCGAGACGCTGACCGGCAATGGATTCGCCGTCGAAGTGAACGACGAGGCGCCCCTGATCGTGACCGACGCCCGCGCCGTCGCTCACCCCGAGGAGATAGCGAACTTGCTCGTAGGCGCGGGGGTGCGCCTCACGCGGCTGGCTGTGGAACGAGAGGACCTCGAGACCCACTTCCTGCGGCTGGTGGGAGCGGAGAAGGGAGACGCGCTGTGAGTGGGCTGTCTGCCGCGTTGTGGGCCGAGGCGCTGAAGGCGCGTCGCTCGCGAGTGCCGCTGGTGACCGCGCTAGGGTTTGCGCTCACGCCGCTGATGGGCGGATTGTTCATGGTGATTTTGAAGGACCCGGCGCTGGCACATCGCTTCGGCCTGCTGACGACCAAGGCGCAGCTTACCGCCGCCACCGGCGACTGGCCTACCTACTTCGGCATCCTGGCACAGGCGACCGCGGTCGGCGGCGCAATCGTGTTCGGCATGATCGCGATCTGGATCTTCGGGCGCGAGTATAGCGACCGCACGATCAAGGATCTGCTCGCGCTCCCCACCTCGCGCCAGACGGTCGTCGTCGCTAAGGGCTTGGTACTCGCCATCTGGGCTCTCGCGCTGGTCGCGCTGATCGTCGCACTCGGCCTGGGCATCGGCGGGGCTATCGGACTCCCAGGCTGGTCGACGGGACTCGCCGTGCGCGAGATTGCGCGGATCGTGGTGGTGGCCGCCCTGACGATCGGGCTGGTGACGCCCGTGGCGTTGGCTGCCAGCGTGGGGCGCGGCTATTTGCCAGGGGTAGGGTTCATCGTGCTGACGGTGTTCTTCGCGCAGTTGATCGCGGCGCTGGGGTGGGGCGCATATTTCCCCTGGTCGGTGCCTGCGCTCTTGAGCGGTCTTGCGGGTACGGGGTCGCGAAACCTGGGGATCGGCAGCTATCTCCTGGTGGTGGGCGTCGCGTGTGTGGGGTTCGCCGGCACGCTCGCCTGGTGGCTGTCCGCGGATCAGTCCTAGCGCTGGCGCGTGAGCACATCCGTCAGAAATCTGTATCTCACTACGGCGATCGGTGTGGTATGCTGTGCGTCGTGTGAGCCAGCAGGGCTCGCCACAGGCTCGCCGCGGATTCATCTGATGACCAATGATGAACGACCGCGACGTATTCTTCCTCACTTTCCTCACCACGAGAGGACGGAGGGCCAATGTCTCACTTGCTTCTGGTCATGACAGCAGGCGGAACCGGCACGACGCTGACCAGCGTGCGCTAGCGCTCGTGCGCCTGCGAACTGGACTCGTTACCCCACCCAAGCGCACGACCCGGGGGCGCTCCGCGCCCATTCGCGTTGACGCCGTTCGACGGCTCGCAACGCCCGGTCGCTCGGGGTGGGTGCTTTCCACTGGCTGTACAACTGATCAGGAGCAGAGACATCTATGGCCACCGATGGCACGCCCGAGCCGGCGGCGAAGCGGTGCGGCGAAGCGATAGCGCAATTGCGGACACTCCGGCGCTGGTCTCGCGCGCACCTCGTCATTCGCCTCTATGACGAACTCTCACCCGACGACCCCAATTACGACAGCATCAGCGAAACCTGGCTCGCACGGCTGGAGAACGGCCGCATGGTCAAGGTGCCGCGTCAGACCGTCGAGGCGCTGTGCCGCGCCCTGCGCTGCAATCCACGCGAGCGCGCACATGTTTTGCTGCACGCGGATCGCTGCGCGCTGACCGACGCCGAGTGCCGACCGACACCGCCGTCGGAGGTGCTGGCGTTTGTGATGGATCGCCTGTATGCCGAGGCCTATGAGGTGCTAAACGGCTTGCTGCGCGAGCGCGATCCCGGTGAACTCGCCGAACTCGACGACGTCGATCTCTTCGAGATGACCGCCAGCGCGCTCGATACGTTGATCGCTCGCCGGGAACGACAGCAGGCGCAGGCAGGGGCGAACGCCGCGCAACAGGCGCGATCCGCGCAGCACGCGACGATCAACGGGCACGATGGACGCTTCGCGCTCGTCCCGCGGATGGCCGCCTCGGCGGGAAGGCGCTAGGGGCGGCGAGGACCTCACCCCTAGCAAGCCCTCGCCCGTGGAGCGAGCGGGGAACAACGGGAATGAGTAGCCGCTTTAAGGGACCAACGTGGTGACGCTCCGGCGCACGGTCGAGCGGGGCCATGGGGAAGGCGGCACCGCAGCGCCAATGTATGGTCCGAAGGGCTGAAGTGCCTTGCGTGGCGGGAGTCTGCGCGAACGGAAAGTGAATGGGGTGTGGTTGATTATGACGTCGATGCAGGTTGAGGGCTTTGTCGTGCGGCCACCGACGCATGGCGATATTCCGGCGATCCTCGATTTGATCCACAACTACGACATGGCGCACCTGGGATTCTCCGACGTGGTGACACCGGAGGAGATCGAAAGCGACTGGCGGCGCGTGCGGCTCGAAACGGACGCCTGGCTCTTCTTTACCCCCGATGGGACGCTGGCGGGCTACGGGCTGGCGGGTGACGAAGGTTCTGGCCAGCTCTGGACTGACGGCTATGTACGCCCGGGATTCGAGGGGCGCGGCATTGGCGGGGCGATGCTGCGCTTCAGCGAGGCGCGGGCGCGGGAGATGATGGCGAACGCGCCGGAGGGCGCACGTGTGTCGCTGGGGAGCGGCGTGTTGCTAGACGACGAACGCGCCGCCGCGCTCTTCAGGGCGCATGGGTTCGAGATGGTGCGCGTCCATTGGCGAATGGCGATTGAGATGACGGAGGAGCCGCCTACGCCACGCTGGCCTGAGGGCGTTGTCTTGCGCGACTTCGTGGCTGGACGGGATGAGCGCGCGGTCTTCGAGTGTATCGAGGAGGCGTTCGCCGACCACTGGGGTCATGTGCCGCGCACGTTCGACACCTGGATCGAGCGCACGAACAGGCCGGATTTCGATCCTTCGCTCTGGTTCCTCGCCGTGGACGCGAACGAGCCGGAGACGCTGGCCGGGGTCTCGATCTGCCGGCAGAATCCCGATCAGGGGTGGCTGGGCACGCTGGCAGTGCGGCGCCCGTGGCGGCAGCGCGGGCTGGGACGGGCGCTGATCGATCAGACATTCGGCGCGTTCTGGCGGCGCGGCGAGCGTAAAGTGGGGCTGGGAGTGGACTCGCAGAATCTGACGGGTGCCGTGCGGCTCTACGAGAGTATGGGGATGCGCCCGACCACCCGAATCGCGACCTATGAAAAAGAACTCCGCCCAGGCGTGGATCTCAGCACGCGCGAGTTGGCGTCGTAACGTGACTGACTGGCGACCAGTGCCAATGGCTTCTGGCAAAGACGAAGGATAAGTGAACAGTGACTACTACTACGCTACCCTCGGGGTATACGCTGCGCCGACCGACGATGGACGACGTCAGCGCGCTGTACGCGCTGGAGTGCGCCTGCCAGATGGCCGAATACGGCGAACTGGATATGGTTGAGGAGGACGTGCGCTCGGACCTACAAAATCAGCATCTCGACGAGGACATGTGGGCTATCGCCAGCGCGGATGGCTCGCTGCTAGCGTACGCCGGGCTGCATCCCAGCGAATATGGGCGCATGTTCATCCAGCTACGCGTCCACCCCGACCACCGGCGGCGCGGCCTTGGCACAGCGCTGCTGGCGCTCGTCGAGGCACGTGGCAGGGCGCTGATCTCTACGGTGCCCGAGGACGTACGCGTGACGCTGAACAGCTCGGTTTCGAGCACGAGCGCTGAGGCACATCGCTTCGCCGAGCGCGCGGGCTTCGAGGAGGTACGGCACTTCTGGCGCATGCAGATCGACTTGACAGAGGAGCCGCAGGCGCCAACGTGGCCGGAGGGCATCGTCGTGCGTACGTTCGAGACGGCGACCGATACGCGTGCCGTCTTCGATGCGGTCGAAGCGGCGTTCTCGGACCACTGGGGGCACACCCCTAACCGCTTCGAAGAGTTCGAGAACTGGACGGTGAAACGCGAGGACTTCGATCCCGCGCTCTGGTTCCTCGCCGTGGAGCAGGGGTATCCCGACCGCATCGCCGGCTTCGCGCTCGATTGGCATGATCCGTTTCAGGGGTGGGTAGGCACGCTCGGCGTGCTGCGCGACTATCGCCGGCGCGGGCTGGCGGAGGCGTTGCTGTGGCAGTCGTTCGGCGCCTTCTGGCGGATCGGCGAGCGCAGGGTGGTGCTGGGCGTGGACGCGCAGAGCCTCACCGGCGCGGTGCGCCTCTACGAGCGCGTGGGCATGCGCGCGGTGCGGCAGTGGGATAACTATTGCAAGGAGCTGCGCTCTGGCCGCGATCTCGCCACGCGGACGCTGGATGCGGGGTGAGCCTGGCAGCACCGCGCCGAAGATGTTGCGGTCGGAGCCGGGATATGCGGTCAAGGGAAGTATGCTCGGGTCGATGGGCGAGGGCGGGTTTCGCCCACCGCCTTGTTGTGGGAGCTTTCAACGTGCGCGGTGGACCGTGCTAGCGGTTGCCGCGCCTCCGTCGGTTGCGTCGTCGCGAAGGGGAGGGTATGGCGAGACTGGCGACTCAACGTGATCCGTACCGACTCTATCTCGGTATCGAATTCACGACCTCGCTGTTTTTCGCGCTGTACGGTACGCTCGCGGCGGTCTACCGCGTGCGCTCGGCAGGGCTGAATCCGCTACAGCTGGTGCTGGTGGGGACGGTGCTGGAGGTGACGGCATTCGTCTTTCAGATTCCGACGGGTGTTCTGGCGGATGTCTTCAGCCGGCGACTGGCGATCATCGCGGGGATTGTGTTGATGGGCGCGGGGTTCGTGCTGGAAGGTCTGTACCCCGTCTTCGCGCCGATCTTGCTGGCACAGGTGCTGTGGGGCTTCGGCATTACGGCGGTGAGCGGCGCGCAGGAAGCCTGGATCGTGGACGAGGTTGGCGAGGAGCGCGCCGGGCGCGCGTACGTCAACGGGGCGCAGGCGGGGCGCGTTGGCGGGCTGGTCGGCATACCGCTCGCCGTCGTCCTGGCGAGTATACGTCTGAATCTGCCGCTGATCGCCGGCGGGATCGGCATGGTGGCGGTCGGCCTGGCGCTGATCCCGCTCATGCCGGAGCGGAGTGCTGGGCGCGGCGAGGCGCGGAGTTCGTGGGGCGAGATCGGCGCGGTGGTACGTACCAGCGGCGGGTTGGTGCGGCACAGTCCCGTGCTGTTGTCGATCCTCGGCATCGGCCTCTTCTACGGCCTCTACAGTGAGGCGGTGGACCGGCTCTGGGAGCCGCATTTCTTGTTAGATGTCGGCTTCCCGGCGCTGGGGGGACTGACTCCGGTGATCTGGCTTGGCGCGATCGACATTTCGGCGACGCTCCTCAGCCTCGGCGCGACGGAGATCGTCAAGCGGCGGGTGGATGCCGCGAGCCATACCGACGTGGCGCGGGCACTGCTCTGGATGACCGCGGGGATGGTCGCCAGCCTCGTCGTCTTCGGCCTGGCGGGGAGCTTTGCCGTTGCCGCTGTCGCGTTCCTGGTCTTCGCGTTGCTGCGGCGCACGCAGAACCCGTATTACACCGCCTGGGTGGTGCGGCATACAGACGCCAGTGTCCGCGCGACGGTGATCTCGGCGACGGGGCTCGTGGACGCCTTTGGGCAGATCGCGGGCGGGCCGATCCTCGGAGTGATCGGTACGCTTGGATCGATCCGCGCCGCATTGGTGGCGGCGGGCGGCATCCTCTCGCCGGCGCTGTTGCTCTTCGCGCGGACGCTGCGACGCACACCTGAGGTGGTGACGCCGGTGGGCGACGCGGTGGCCGAGACTGCCACGACGCCACGGGGTACGGTGTAGGGCCTATGCCGCTCCGGTCTGCTCTGGCTTGCAGGTGGGGCACGCATGGAAACCGGCCTCGCGCGCTTCGGATGCTGAACGCAGCAAGCGGTTGGGTTGGAGCAGACGCTCACCGCCGCGTTCGCAGCCGGGCGTGCAGTAGATGCCGAGGCCGCGGATGCCGAGATACCACTCGCGCTGGCCGCTCTGCGCCATGCGGCGCGAGACTCGCTCGACCCAGGGGAGGTAGCCGGCGGCGCTGGCGGGCATGGCATCTTCCATCAGCAGGAGCGCACGCTTGAGCGGAAGGCCGGGGCCGTAGCCGTGGAGGCTGCCGTCGCTCGCGGGCACGCGATGGCAGGGCACGAATGGCGCGACGGGGTTGGCGGCGTTGGCGGCTCCTACGGCGCGCGGGGCGCGCGGCAGCCCGACCGCGCGGGCGATCTCCAGGTACGTGCGCGTCTCGCCGTAGGGGATCGCGGCGACACTGCGCCAGGCACGCTGGTAGAAGGCGCTACCCTGAGGATCGAGGGTGACGGTGAAGGTCTGCCGTTCGCCCGCAAAGAACTCGGCCAGTTCGCGGAGCGCCATGCGGAGATGCGCCTCGGCCGCAGGTGACTCGGCATGCTCGACGTGGACCTCGGCGTCGGAGTAGCGCTCGAAATCGGAGACGCCGGCGGGCACACGGGGCAGGTGGGCCTCGCGGACGCCTTGGGAGCTCGCCATGACGCGCGTCACGCCTGCCCAGGTGATAACGCTGCCCAGCGCTACGGTATGCTCTCTCGCCAGCATGCGATACGCCTCCCTCGTTGCGGCGGGCTCGTCGCCGCAGTATTGCTCACACTCCTCTGTCACCTTCGGAGGGACACTCGGAGGAACACGAGGAATGCTGGGCGGGTTGCGGCCAGGATCGCGCAGAGACGAAAAGTCCCCGCGGGACCCGGATCGTACCGGGCCAGCAGGGACTTCGCCTCGGGAGCGGCTACTTGACCTCGGCCTTGGCACCAGCCTCTTCGAGCTTGGCCTTGGCGGCGTTGGCCTCGTCTTTGGTGACGTTTTCTTTGACGGCGGTGGGGAAGCCGTCAACAACGTCCTTCGCCTCTTTGAGGCCGAGGCCGGTCAACTCGCGAACCGCTTTGATGACGTTGATCTTGTTCGGGCCGATATCGGTGAGGGTGACGGTGAACTCGGTCTGCTCCTCAACGGCGGCGGCGGGCTCGCTGCCACCAGCTCCGGGGCCAGCCGGCGCGTAGCCCGCGGCCATCACTGGCGCGGCGCTGACGCCCCACTCGTCTTGCAGAGCCTTGCTCAGCTTGACGAGATCGAGGACGCTCATGCTGCCAAGTTGTTTGATGATGGTATCGACGTCGGTTGCCATGATGGCTCGATCCTCTCTCTGGCCACGCGGCCAGTTGCTCTCACTGGGGGAGGCAGTCCCCCGATATACGGCGGTTGCGGTTCGGTTGTTAGGCGGCTTCGAGTTGGCGCACGCGCGCCTCAAGCACGTTGATCAGATCACGCAGCGGCGCGGTGAGGACGCCGTAGGTCTGGCTGAGCGGACCCTGAATGGCTCCGACCACCTGGGCGCGGAGTTGCTCGCGCGGGGGCACCTTCGAGAGCGCCTCGACCTGAGCGGCAGGGATCGGCCCGCGTTCGAGGAGGCCGGCCTTCACGGTCAAGGGCTTGGCCGTCTTCACCTGTCGCAGGTAGTCGCTGATCGTCTTAGCCGGCGTCACTTCGTCGTCGTAGCCCAGCGCGATCGTCGTCTGCCCTTGCAGGATGGCCGAGAGGTCTTGGTAGTTGGCCCGCTCGGAGGCGATGCGCAGTAGGGTGTTTTTGACGACTTGTAGCTCGACGTTCTGCGCGCCGAGGCGGCGGCGCAACTCGCTGATCTCGGCGACCGTCAGGCCCTCCGTCTGGAGCAGCACGGCGGAGCGCGCACGCTTTAGCTTCTCGGTCATCTCTTCGATAACCGCGGCTTTTGCTTCGGTTGGCATGGTTGATTCTCCCTTCCAGAGCGCGGGTCGGGGGATGTGCCGGGATCGCTCTCTCCGACATGCGCAAGCCCATGACGCTGGGACTACGCCCCCGCACGATGTCACTCGCCGCGCCGCCAGAACCGCAGGCAACAAAAAAGGTCTTCAAGTCCGCCGACTCGAAGACCTCTGCCCTTGCATGACGCGCGTGGCGCATGCAGGGAATCTATGTCCTTCGCCTCGGCAGGCTTTGTTGCTTGAGCACCGTTTTGCGGGTGCGCCTGCTGTCTCTGGCTCGCTATGCGATTGTATGACCAGACGAGTATACCCGCCGCCGCGGTCACGCGTCAATGATTTGGCCCGGACGGCGGGTGGCTGGCGGACTGTTCTACGGGAGTGCAGTTAGCTCACTTTGAGGGCGAGCGCGGAGGGTACATCGAGCCGGACGCTCGGCGACATGGTCGAGCAGATGACCACGCTCCGGACGTATTGCCCTTTGGCGCCGCTCGGCTTGGCACGCACGATGGCATCTACCGAGGCGGTGAGGTTCTGCATAAGCTGGTCGTCGGTGAACGAAATCTTGCCGATGGGCATGTGGATCAGGCTGGTCTTGTCGACACGGAACTCGACGCGGCCCGCCTTCACCTCACGCACGGCGCGGGCGATGTCGAAGGTGACGGTGCCAGTCTTGGGGTTCGGCATCAGGCCGCGCGGGCCGAGACGCTTACCGAGACTCGCCACCTTGCTCATCACGTCGGGGGTGGCGACGGCGACATCGAAGCCGAGCCAGCCTTCGTTGACCTGCTTGATGTAGTCGTCGAGTCCGACGAAATCGGCGCCAGCAGCTTCGGCCTCGCTGGCCTTCTCGCCTTGGGCGAAGACGAGCACTTTGACGTCTTTGCCGGTGCCGGCGGGCAGGGTGGCGGTGCCGCGAACCATCTGGTCGGCGTGACGCGGGTCGACGCCAAGCTGCATGTGCAGCTCGACGGTGGCATCGAACTTGACGTAGTTGAGTTTCTTCAGCAGGTTGAGTGCTTCGCCCGGTTGGTAGAGGCGTTCTTCCTCAACCTGTTTGGCGGCCTCGACGTACTTCTTCCCATGCTGTGGCATTGCAATGCCCTCCTTGTGGCAGGCGCCCAAGTGACTAATGGGCCAACACTTCTCTGGTTCGACAATTGGCGTGGGTTCCGCGGCTAGGCGACGGTGATGCCCATCGAGCGCGCGGTGCCGGAGATGATGCGCTCGGCGGCCTCGACGCTGTTGGCGTTGAGGTCCTTCATCTTGGTCTCGGCGATCTCGCGGAGTTGCTTCTGGGTGATCGTGCCGGAGGTGGACTTGCCCGGCGTGCCACCGCCTTTTTCGATGCCGGCGGCCTTCTTGAGGAGGTCAGCGGCTGGTGAGGTCTTGGTGATGAAGGTGAAGGAGCGGTCTTCGTAGACGGTGATGATGGCAGGGATGATACTGCCAATCTGGCCCGCAGTGCGCTCGTTGTATTCTTTGCAGAAGCCCATGATATTGATGCCGTGCTGGCCCAGGGCCGGGCCGATAGGCTGCGCGGGCGTTGCCTTGCCCGCCGGAATCTGCAGTTTGACGACTGCACGTACTCGCTTTGCCATGCTTGCTCCTCTGAGGTCACGGGATGTGCCACGCTTCGACGGACGAAGCCGGCGCGCATCCTCCCTCGACTAGTCGGCGTCTCGGCGGCGCGGCATGATCCGCGGACCGTTTCGAGACGCCATTCATTTATTATCGCACATGCCTTCAAGAGCGAACGCGGGCTGGTCGCGCACGGGTCGCGGGCTCGACCCCTGCCCGAGACTAGGGGCGCGCAGCGGCAGGATTGGGCGTGGACGCCCGAAGCGTCTACGGGGCAGGACTTCCGAGGCAGCCCGTTCGGTTGAGCATGAGTGGATTCGATGGTTGCGCGGCGTTTGCGAGTACACTTGTGCAAACGAATGTTCGAGGGCGACGGTGCTGCTGGTTGAGCGCGAAGGAGGCACACATGGCGAGCGATCCGCAGTCGCTGACGAGTGTTTATGACGGGTGGGATGGCTATCAGTTGGCGATCGCGCGGAGCATCGCACCGCGGTCGCCGGAGGAGTTGCGCTGGCGAGCCGCACCACATCTGCGCTCGGCGGGGGAGATCGCGCGGCATATTGCCGAGGGGCGGGTGGACTGGTTTAGCCGCACGTTCGGGTCCGCGGCGACGGCGAGCGCCAGTGTGGTGGCCGCGTGGGGGGCGGAAGAAGCGGTGCAGGAGGATGCGGCGGAACTGGTGCGGGGGCTGGACGCTTCGTGGCGCATGATCGCGGAGGGACTGACGCGTTGGAGCGTCGCCGATCTGGCGGAGACGTTTCCGCTCTCGTACGGCGGGTCGCTCTACGCGCTGCCGCGCCAGTGGATCCTGTGGCGTATCATGTCGCATGACTTGCATCATGGCGGCGAGCTTGCCTATGCGTTGGGCGCGCAAGGGATCGCGCTGCAGGAACTTGGCAATGAGGGCGGCCACCTGACGGAGCCGCCGCTGGCCGAGCCGTCGTGATGGTCGCGGGCGGCAGCTTCAGGCGAGGTATTGGCGCATCTGGATCTTCACTTCGCGGCCACACGAATGCTGCGGCTACATCGGCAGTATGCAGATCGACAAGCACTCCGCGCTGGTTTTCGAGGGCAGCGCGTCGCTCGTGTACCTCGGCCTGTGAGCGCGAGGCCAAAGGGTCGCGGAGCGGTGTGATCAGGTGATGGGCGGAGTCAGCGTGCTTTTGATATAGAGCGCGCCGCCGCCGGGAAAACTGGTGACCTCGGTGTAGCGCGAGGCGATCCACGCGCGGAAGCCAGGGATGGCATCGAAGCGGCCACTGGCGAAGAGGACGACGCGTGTGCCGTCCTGGGTGAGCAGCGTCTCAATCTGCGGCGCCGTGAGGTACTGGCTGGAGATGCGTACCTCCGACGTGTCGACGAGCTGCGGCAGTACCGAGCGATCCGCCAGGCCGGCGATGTATTGGTCGTCGCTGGCGACTAACTCGTCGGGGAGGCTGAAGCGCTGGAGCGCTGAGGCCATCTGCGTTTGGAGGGCATTTGGCCCGGCGGAGGCGGTGCGATCCGCTTTCGCGACTTGCGCGAGGCCAACGAGGAGCACGAGCACGACGATGAGCAGCGGCACGATGCGCGACATCACGGGCGGCGTGACACGGGCGAAGTGGAGCGGTCCCTCGGCGGAGGTCTGGAGCGCGAGAGGGACGGCGAGCGCGGCAAGGAGCGCCAGCGGCGGCGAGAGCAGCGCACGATGATGATCGAAGAGCGGCTGCTGATTCAGGAGGAGGGCGACTGTCGCCAGCAGCCAGAACAGTGGCGGCACGACGACCCACGAGCGCCGCCGCAGGGCTAACAGCAGCGCGGCCAGGGCGAGCAGCCAAAGCGGGTAGAGCGGGACGGCCTTGGCGAGCAGGATGATGTTGTACGTGAGGCCCTTGTTGTTTGCGCTCGCGGCGGCTGTGTGGAAGCGCACGACCTGATCGTAGACGAGGTCGAGATGCCCGGCGAAGGGGGCGAGGACAGCCACCAGGGCGACGAATGCGCCGATGGCGAACGCGCCCAGCGTGGGAATCGCGCGCCGCAGAGCGGCCAGCACGTTGCGCGGTTGGGCGGACTCGCCCCAGGGGACGAGATAGAGCAGGGCGGGAAGCAGGGCGACGACGTCGGAGAGCTTGATGAGGACGCCGAGACTGAGGGCGATGCCGCTCGCTGCCGCTAACGCCAGCCGGGTGCGACCGGTACCCTTGCGCGCGGCGACGGCCAGGGCAACGCAGACAATCTCGAAGGTGAGCGAAGGTGCCTCGGCCTGGAGGGTGTGAGATTCGATGACATAGATCGGCTCGAAGGCCAGCAGCGCCGCGGCGACGACGCCCGTCCAGCGGCCGCCGAGCATGCGCCCAAGGGCGTAGAGGCCGACGATGCCGAGCATCGAATAGAGCACGACGGCGAGACGAGCGGCGACGAGGGTCTGCCCGAAGAGCAGATAGAAGGGGTAGAGGCCGAGCAGGAAAAACGGCGGCTGCGAGCTGAAGACGGAGGTGAAGAGCGCATGCCCGGCAGCCATCGCCCGCAGCGACTGCCAGTAGACGCCTTCGTCGTATTCGTGGGAGACACCAGCGATCGGCCAGAGGCGCAGCAGCAGGGCGAGCACCAGTACGACGGTGAGCGCGCGGAGGTGGGGCGGGATGCGCGCCAGCCATGGCGGCAGATAGTTTGAGATGGAAGTGTGCCGCGCGCTGGTCGCCGTTGTCACGCTGTCCGCTCCTCTACGTCCTTCGGGCCGTCGTCATGCTGCCACGCTGCCATGCACGATGGCCGCACGGGGATTATACCTGCAGGTTTACGCATGTGGGTAGGCGTTGGTGGGAAGCTCAGGACGGGCATCTGGCGCGGCTGGCAGGCGGCTACGTGTGGAAACGCGGAGCGCTGGATGCCGTCGTTCGGGCCGCCACACGTTGACGGGCGCGACGGTGAGGGCTATGCTGGCGAGACAGAATGGGTGTGGATGCGGGTGTCGGGGCGGCTTTTCCTCTGTTGTGGGAGAAGGCAGGGACGATGGGTATTTTGCGCGGCGCGCGACGAGAGCGCGGCAGCCGGGTTGTGGCGGCGCGGAAGGAGCTGTGGGTAGCGATGGCACGCGAGCAAGAACCGACGCCGCAGCCGTGGCAGGTCGACGAGATGGTGCATTACGTCATCGAAGGCGGCGTGCCGCTGCAGGGCGACGTGCGGCTGAGCGGCGCGAAGAATGCCGTCACCAAGCTGATGGTGGCGACGCTGCTGACCGAGGACGTCTGTACGTTGCACAACGTGCCGCGCAACCTTGGCGACGTGACGATCACCGAGCAGGTGATGCAGGCGCTCGGCTCGGAGGTCGCGTGGACCGCCGAGGCCAGCGTGCGCATGCAGACGCGGGAGATTGCTTCGACCGTCGTGCCGATGGATCTGGGCAAGAAGAACCGACTCGCCGTACTGACCGTTGGTCCCGTGCTGCATCGCACGGGGCACGCGACGATCCCTCATCCCGGCGGCGATCGCATTGGACCGCGACCGATCGACTACCACTTGCGCGGGTTGGAGGCGATGGGCGCGGTGATCGAGGACCGCGACGGGCTGTACTACTTCCATACCGACGGCCTCACGGGGACGACTATCGAACTGCCGTTCCCCAGCGTGATGGCGACGGAGACGGTGCTGATCGCGGCGACACTGGCGCGTGGCGTGACGGTGATCAAGAACGCCGCCATCGAGCCGGAGATTCTCGACCTCGTCAAATTCTTGCAGAAGATGGGCGCGATCATCGAGCAGCGTGTGGACCGCAAGATCGTGATCGAGGGCGTGCAGCGGTTGCACGGCGCCGAGCATCGCGTGCTCTCGGATCGTAACGAAGCCGTCTCGTTGGCAATCGCGGCGTACCTGACGCACGGCAATGTGCGGTTGCATGGCGCCGACCAGGGCACATTACTGACGTTTCTCAATACGCTTTATCGCGTCGGGCTCGACTTCGCGGTGGAGGAGGATGCGATCCGCTTCTTCGGCGGGGATACGCCGCCGCGTTCGATCGCTCTGGAAACGGACGTGCATCCAGGCTTCATGACAGACTGGCAGCAGCCGTTCACGGTGTTGCTGACGCAGGCGCGTGGCATGTCGGTAGTACATGAGACGATCTTCGATGACCGCTTTGGCTATACGCTGGAGCTGAATCGCATGGGCGCGGATACCGGCCTGTATAAGAAGTGCCTGGGCGAGCTGGAGTGCCGCTTCCGCGAGCAGGACTATCTGCATAGCTGCGTAGTGCGCGGGCCGACGCCGCTGCACGGCGCCGATCTGACGATGCCGGACATCCGCGCGGGAGCCTCGTACCTGCTGGCGGCGCTGACGGCGCAGGGGACCTCGCGGGTGTGGGGCATCGAGCATATCGAGCGCGGCTACGATAACCTGCACGCGAAACTGCGCAGCCTAGGGGCGAAGATCGAGCGCGTGGGGACGTAGGCCCGCTCCCAATCGACACAGACGAACCGGCGGCTCACTCGGATCGCTCCGAGGGCCGCCGGTTGTGGTCTATTCTTGGGGTGCGTGGCGCTACTGCGTCTGGCCGAGCAACGTTTGGTAGGTGGTGCCGATGGCGGTGCAGGCCGCGGTGGAATCTTCTTTACCGGCGAGGAATTTCTGGAGCTCGGTATCGATGCCGCTGGATGGCGCGTAGAAGGCATCGCCGAGCTTGCTGTACGCGGGGGCGAACTCCGTGAGGTTCTGTACGTTGGAGAACGCCTTGAAGGCGGCGCTCTTCGAGAGGGCGCTATCGGTCTGGGTGGAGACGCGCGTCGGGAGGAGGCCCAACTTCAGGAAGGATGTGGCCTGGTTGACCTCGGAGGCAAAATAGGTGATGAAGGTGTAATCCGAGGCGATGTTCTTGGATTTGGCGGAGACGACGAGGTCTTGGCCGGTGACGGGTGTGCGCGCCACCGCGCCGGTCGTTTCATCCTGCGGGATAAGGGCGATGCCGAGGTTGGTCGGGTCGGCGAAGGCGCTGCCGGTGAGGATGTCGTTATACGAGTCGGAGTTGCCGATGATCATCGCCACCTTGCCGGACTTGAAGTCGGCGAGCGTGTTGGCGGCACCGTTGGTGAAGTCGACCGGCGGGGCGTATTGCAGCTCTTGCTTGAGGAAGTCGAGTCCGGTGGCGGAGCCTGCCGTGTCGGCGGATTCGCTGAGGACGCTACGCTTGTAGTTCGCCAGGCCACCGCCGAAGGCATACATGAAGACCTGGGCGGTGAAGGCATCGCCGGGGAACTCCCACCCATACTTGCCGTTGCCGGTCAGCGCTTTGTTCGCCTTGTCGAAGTCCGCCATGCTGGCGGGAGCGGCAATGTTCTTCGCGGCGAGCATGGCGGCGTTGTAGTACAGCACGAGGATGTTGGAGTTCTGCGGGATACCGTAGAGGCTGCCGGTCGACGAGTCGGAGAGGATGCGGGTCTTATCGAAGTCGGCGAGCCCGACCGGCCCGACGAGCGCCGAAAGGTCATAGAGATCGTTGGCGGCGCCGAATTCGAGGGTCCAGAAGGCGTTTGAGCTCATGACGTCGGGCGCGGAGCCGCTCTTGACGGCAGAGACGTAGGCGTCGTGCTCCTGGTCGGGCGCCTGGTAGACCGCATTGACTTTGACGTTGGGGTACAACGCCTCATATTTGGCGATGATGTCAGCGACGATGGGTCCCTGCGACTGATCGCCCGAATACCAGAAGGTGAGCGTCACCGACGAGGCGGGTTGCGTGCTGTAGCTGGTGCCACAGGCGCTCACGAGCAGCACGACGACGGTGAGGAGCGCGCCCACTAGGAACGCGGGACGTTTTTGCCGCATATATTCCCTTCTCTTCGCTGAGATCGACGCGAGGCGACGTACCTGTACAATCACCCGGACGCCGATCGCTGTTCTCCGTTAACGTAGCGATGGCAAGCTCGATAATGCAGAATCTCGGCCGCGCATTGGCGGCGCTGACGCGGAGGTTGGCGGCGCGAGGATGCGGCTCTGTTGGCGCCATTATCGCTTGTTGGAGAGTACTTGTCTACATGCAGCATGCGCGGGTCTGAAACGGCTCGCGCGTGCGCGCTACAAGGCAGGCAGCCAGGATGCGTGGTATACTCAAACATTATCATTGCCGGGTCATTGCTCGGCGTCGTACTTGTTTATACGATGCGAGACGGCACATCTCTCTCAGCAGTATGTGGAGGCGATTGGAGCGCTATGCCAACGTACGAGTATGCCTGCCGAACGTGTGGCGCGCGATTTGAAGCCTGGCAGAAGATCACCGACGATCCGATCGAAACCTGCCCGACCTGCGGAAACCCCGTACATCGCGTGCTGTATCCCGTTGGCCTGGTGTTTAAGGGCGGCGGTTTCTATAAGACCGATAGCCGTGGCGCGTCTACCGCGGCAGAGCCCGCCGGTGAGCCAGCGAGTGAGACGACTGGCGCGGCGAAGGATGGTGGCGGGGAGTCTTCGGGAGCGGCGGCGAAGGACGGCACAGCGGCCTCGACGACGGGAAGCGCGAGCGACGCGACAAGTGCGCCGAAGAGTAAGCCGGCGGCGGAGAAGCCGATCGCGGCTGCCTCGGGCGAATAGGCCGATGCGCGCGGTGGCGCAACGGGCAACACGAGCGCGTGTGATCGTCGCGGGTGAGATCGTCGGGCGGATGGAGCCGGCTCCCGGTCTGGTGGTGCTGCTCGGCGTCGCGCCGGATGACGACACTGCCAGCGCCGAGTTGATGGCCGAGAAGCTCGCAGGGCTGCGCATCTTCGCCGACGACGCGGGCAAGTTCAATCGGTCGCTCCGCGATGTCGGCGGCGGGGCGTTGGTGATCTCGCAGTTTACGCTGCTCGCCGATCTGCGCCGCGGACGACGTCCCGGCTTCACGGGCGCCGCCGCGCCAGAGCACGCCGCGCCGCTGGTGGAGCGGACAATGGAGGCGCTGCGGGCGCTGGGCGTGCCAGTGCAGGGGGGCCGTTTCGGTGCACACATGGAGGTCGAGCTGGTCAACGACGGTCCGGTGACGATCGTGCTTGATACGGCGCTCTGGCGGCGCGACGCGGCGGGGGCGTAGGCCGCATGGGGACGCTGTACCTCGTGGCGACGCCGATCGGCAATCTGGAAGACATCACCTTGCGGGCGCTGCGCGTGCTGCGCGAGTCGCGAGCTGATCGCGGCGGAGGATACGCGGCATACGCGGCAGTTGCTGACGCACTTCGGCATCGCCACCGCAACGATCAGCTATCACGAGCACAGCCCACCCGCGCGGCGCGACGAGTTGCTAGCGGCACTGGCGCTCGGCGATGTGGCGCTGGTGACGGATGCGGGCACGCCGGGGATTTCAGACCCAGGGCAGGAGCTGGTGCGTGCGGCGATCGACGCCGGCTTCGCGGTGACGCCGATCCCCGGTCCCTCGGCGGTGGTCGCCGCGGTGATCGCGTCCGGCCTGCCAAGCGATACGTTCACCTTCGCCGGATTCTTGCCGCGGAAGCCAACGGAACGTCGCACGGCGCTCGAACGGCTGCGGGGGGAGCCGCGGACGCTGGTGTTCTATGAGGCGCCACACCGATTGGTGGCTTGCCTGGACGATCTGCTGGCAGTGCTGGGGGATCGCCGGGTCGTCGTCGCGCGCGAACTGACCAAGCTCCATGAGGAGTGGCTGCGCGGCACGCTGGATGAGGTGCGGCGGCGCGTGGTGGCGGCGCGTCCGCGCGGGGAGTATACGCTGGTGGTGGCGGGCGCGAGCGAGGCGGGCGCGGATGTGGAGGAAGCTACGCGCGACCTGAGTGCGATCGCGCGTGAGAGGCTGACGGCGCTCTTGGCGGAGGGCGCGAGCACACGAGACGCGGCGGCGACGGTGGCGCGCGAAACGGGCCTGGCGCGGCGCGAACTCTATGCGACGGCGCTGGAGCTGGGGCGCGGCTGAGGGCCAGCGCACGCCGTTCACGCCACGCACGCGCCATGCTTCAGAATTGACAGTGGCACGCGCAGCCTCCTATACTTTCAGCGGAGCCGCGGGCCGTGGGAGACTCTCTCCGACGCAGCAGAGGAGATGGCGGCGTTGGAGGCAGACTCAGTGCTGATCGATTCACACGCGCACGTGCAAGCGCGCCAATTCGCCGGGGATCGCGCGGAGGTGATTGCTTCCGCGCTGCGCGAGGGCGTGGAGCGGCTGATCGCGCCGGGCACCGATGCGGAGAGCAATCGTGAGGCGGTGGCGCTGGCGGCGGCGTATCCCGGGCAGATTTACGCGGCGGTCGGCACGCACCCACACGATGCCAGCACGCTCAGCGGCGAGGCGCTCGAAGAACAGCGGCGACTGGCGAGCGCGCCGGGGGTCGTAGCGATTGGCGAGATCGGGCTGGACTTTTACCGCAACCTCTCGCCACGCGATGCGCAGATCGAGGCCCTGGTGGCGCAGTTTGCGCTGGCACGCGAGTTGGACCTGCCGGTGATTTTGCACAATCGCGAGTCGCATACGGAGATGCTGGCCGCGCTCCGCGAACACGGCGCTGGGCTGCGCGGCGTCTTTCACTGCTTCATCGGCGATCAGGCGATGGCACGCGACGCGCTCGATCTCGGCTTTTACCTGTCGTTCGCTGGGCCGGTGACGTACCCGAAGAACACCGAACTGGCGGAGGTCGCGGCCTGGGCGCCGCTCGACCGCATGCTCGTGGAGACCGACTGCCCGTATCTGGCACCGCAACCGGTGCGCGGCAAACGCAACGAGCCGCGCTTTGTGGCCTACACGGCGCGACACATCGCCGAACTGCGCGGCCTACCGTTCGAGGAGTTTGCCACCGCCACCACGCGGAACGTCGTCACGCTGTTTGCGCTGCCGCCACACGCCGCCGATGCGCCTACCGCCAGCCAGAAAGGCACCGCCGCCGATGCGTCTGTTTAATACGCTCACCCAACGCATGGAGCCGCTGATTCCGCAGGACGGCAATCTGGTGACACTCTACGTCTGCGGCATCACGCCGTATGACACGACACACCTGGGGCATGCCTTCATCAACGTGGTCTACGACTCGCTGATTCGCTACCTGCGCTGGCGTGGTATGACGGTGCAATACGTCCAGAACGTCACCGATATCGACGATGATGTGCTGCGCAAGGGGCGCGAGCTCGGCATGGCGTGGGACATCCTTGGTCAGCGGGAGACTGAGCGCTACCTCGGCGATCTGGCGACACTGAATGTCGCGATGCCCGACCATTACGTCCGCGCGACCGACGAGATCGACACCATGATCGCGTTGATTAAGGCACTCCAGGCCGAAGGGTTGGCCTACGAGCGCGATGGTTGGGTCTACTACGACGTCAGCCAGGATCCCGAGTTCGGCAAGCTCGCCGACGCGGCGGGCTACGTCGGCTACGCCAATTGGCTGGTGACTGCCAACGAGCGCGGCAACGATCCCAGCGACCCGCGCAAGGACGATCCCCTGGACTTCGTGCTCTGGCAGGGCCAGCAGCCCGGTGAGCCATCGTGGCCGAGCCCCTGGGGACCGGGACGACCTGGCTGGCACATCGAGTGTAGCGCGATGGCAACCAAATACCTGGGGCCAAGTCTCACGCTCCACGGCGGCGGCGCGGATCTGATTTTCCCGCATCATACCTGCGAGATTGCCCAGAGCGAACACGCCACGGGCGTGCGTCCGTTCGTGCAGACGTGGATGCACTGCGCGATGGTGCGCCAGGACGGCGAGAAGATGAGCAAGTCGCTGGGCAACCTCACGCTGGTCCGCGATCTGGTGCCGCGGTATTCGCCCGACGCCGTGCGGGTGCTGTTGCTGACGCACCACTATCGCGACGAGTGGGAGTACAGCGAGGCCGAGATGCAGACCGCCGCCGAGGTCGCCGCTGCGCTGGCCGCCGCCGGCCACCTCGCCAATGATGCATCCGAAGCCGCGGATGACGCGAGCAGCGTGAGCCGCCAAGCGCGCCTGGAGTTCATTGCCGCGCTGGAGGACGACTTCGATACGCCACGCGCCGTGCAGGCGCTGGAACGACTGGCGGCGAGCGCCACGCGAGACTCCGACGCGGGGCAGGCGGCGATGCTCCGCGAGCTGGCGGGCGTGCTGGGCCTGCGCCTGGATACGAGCGGCGTGACGAGCACGCTGCCCCCAGCCGCAGAAGCGGCGAGCACGGCGCAGGGGGTGTGAGCGTACCTGGCGATACAGTCTGCTCACGCCAGTAGCGAGCGCTCATATCAGGGCGAACAGCTATGGATGCAGAGAGCGAACAAGCGTTAGGCACAGAGCAGCTGGTGGGCAACAACGCCATACTCCGTGGCGCGTATCGCTACCTGCTGTGGCGCACCTGGAACTCCGCCCTGCCGAACGTGCTCTGGGTGCTGCTCAACCCAAGTACAGCAGATGCACACGTTGCTGATCCGACACTGCGCCGGTGCATGGCATTCAGCCGAGGTTGGGGATATGGCGGACTGGAAATCGCCAACTTGTTCGCCTACCGCACCGCCTATCCCCACGAGTTGCGAGCGGCGCTCGACCCGGTTGGACGCGAAAATGATCGCTTCCTCAGCGCGGCGGTGATGCGCGCACCACTGATCGTCGCCGCGTGGGGAGCGCATGGCACGCACCGAGCGCGCGACCGATTCGTGCTGGCGCTGCTCGCGCGCCACGCAACGCCGCAGTGCCTGGGCACCACGAAGAACGGTAGCCCCCGGCACCCGCTCTATGTCGCGGGCGCCACGCTGTTGCAGCCATACGCACAGATGGCGTCATAGCGCGGACCGTGGTGAGGCGATCGACCGGCTCGTGTGCGGGCGTGTGGCTGGGCGCTTAGAACTCGGCGGAGGTAAGATCGGGGCTGCGCCGCGTCAAGCCAACGAAGAAGTTGACGAGGAGCGCCGCGCCGAAGACGCCCATCGAGCAGGCGAAGAAGCTGCCGAGAGTGTAGGAGAGGCCGTCGATGCTCGGATGCGTATTCTGGACATAGAGGTAGATCGCGGCGGCAACGACGAGATCGCCCACGATGCCGGCGGGGATGGCGAGCAGGCGCGCACGTGGGCCGGTCATGATCGTCGCGACGAAGAGTCCGCCAGGGAGCGCGAAGATGGCGGCAATGATCAACAGGACGAGATTCGTATCCATGGTGGGGCGAACCTTTCGAGCGAAATGCTGGTGATGCTCCGCGGGAGTACGCGGCTCGCTGGGCGATACGCGCAACATGATCGCCCTCTATTGTACTCGGCCCATCGCGGCTGTGCTACCCTCGGCATGACTTGTTGCGGTTTTTTTGAGCGTGGCATAGGCGTTGCAGGACGGGGTGTGGTGACGCCTCGGCGCGTACCCTCTCTGCGCGGGTGTGTGGCGGCCAGCGCGCGCGATGCGTCTTGAATTGCGGATCACTGCGCGTGGTTGCCACCATGCGCGAGCGCGTTTAGCTGCGAGGGATGCGGATCAGTGGTATGGGGCGGCGCGGGGTGGAGGCGATGGTGGCGATGTATACTGATTTCTCGGGATTGACCGCGGGAAGGATGCGATCCGTGCGGCGTGTGCTGCGATTGGGCGCCAAAATACGCGGTGAAGACGTGACGAGCGTGGCTGCGCGCTATCGCGGGGTCGGCGGCCCCGCCGGCAAGCTCGTCGGCGTCCGGCTACTCCCCGCGAGCGGCGAGGTCTGGCTGCGGCTAGAGCGGCGACGGCCAGGGTCGCGCATGCCGTGGAAGCATCAAATTTGGACGCTGGCGCTCAACGCGAAGCAGGCGCCGACCCCTACTCCCGACGCCATCGAGCTCTTGCCTGATATGCGCGTCTCGTGCCACGACGGCTATATCGGTCGACTCGAAGGCATCACCATCGACGCTGGGGCGGGGCTGGCGATGGAGTTGCTGGTGCACGTGCGCAACGATGTGCTGGCGGATGTGGACCTGCCTACCAGTCCCCTCGCGCCGTTGCTGTCTTCGGCGGGCAAGCATCTCTTGCTGGCGCCGCGTATGGCGACGGCGACCAAGCGCGTACAGAGTGCCTTGCCGTTCTTCGGCCCCGATCTGGCGCTGCATCTCGATGCGAGCGTCGAGCAGATCGCGTCGGGTAGCATACTGCGGCGCGACGAGGACATCGCCGCGGACATCTACGCCATGCTCGACGCTAATCGCGCCTTCGATCCGTACACGGCGGGCATTAGCGTGAGTGTGGTGGACGGCGATGTGGTGCTGACGGGGCGTGTGCCCGCGGCGCGGCTGCGGGCCTCCATCGAGCAGGACGTCTGGCACGTGCCGGGTGTCTTCGCCGTCCACAACGAACTGCGCGTGAACGGGCGCTAGCCACTGCCGAGACGGATGATCCGCCGCCAGTTCCCCGGTTCAAGATGTGCCCTAGTATTCCCTGATATTCCCTCTTGACCCCGATAGGATTTGCGGGTACTATTCACATACCGACTGGCATGTATATATACTTACGAGTATCCACGAGGAATATGAGGTCCGCAATGCCCAGGCCGAAACAAGCCGATCCGTTGGCGCGTCGCCAGATCTTGGCGGCGGCGCTCACCGTCTTCAGTCGCACGGGATACGCGGGAACCACGCTCGACGACATCACCGCCGAGGCTAACCTCAGCAAGGGCGCCATCTACTGGTATTTCGACAATAAGGCCGACCTCTTCGCCACATTGCTCGGCGAGCGGGCCAGCATCTTCTCTGAGTTGCTGGAGGACGCCGCCAAGCGCGCATCGAGTCCGTTGGGTGGCCTGGAGGCGATGTGGCAACGGTGGATGCAGGCGCTGGAGGATGATCCCGGCTACCAGGCGTATGCCCGCCTCGCGCACCTGCGGGTGGAGGTCGCCGACGAGCCCGCAAAGAGCATGGAGGCGCGGCGCACCGAAGAGCGGCGGGCGCAGGCGTTGGTGACGGAGTGGCTGCTCTCGGCCATCGCGGCGCGCGAATTGCCGTCGGGCCTCGACGTCGAGGCGGCGGCGCTGGCTTTTGTGGGCATCGGGAGTGGATTGGTGCGCGCCTGGCTCCTGGTGCCCGAGACGTTTTCGCCGCGTGGCATCGCACCGCGCATCTGGCGCATGCTGGTGGCGGGTTGGAGAGGGGCGCAGGCATGATCGAGCGAGTTCAGGCGCACGAGCGCCGATCGACAGACCGGGAGGCCACGATGGACCAGGAGACGGCGATCGAGCTGCTGCGCGAACGCTATGCGCACGGCGGCGTGCCACTCGAAGAATTTCGCCGAGTGATGGGCAAACTGCTCGTCACCACCGATCCGGCGGAGTGCCAGGCGCTGCTCGACGAGTTGCCGCCCGCTTCGCCGGAGATCGCCGAATCGCCGGGAGCCGACGAAGGCGATAGGCCGCATAACGTCGTGCACTATGCGCCCGGCACGGGGCGAGGCTCGTCGCGCCCGACGACGAACGCCAACGCGCATCGCATTATGGCGGTGTTCGGGTCGGTCAATCGCAGCGACGCGCTGTGGGACCTCGGCCCAGAGACGCAGGCGACGGCGCTCTTCGGCGAGGTGACGCTCGACGTGCGCATGGCGCGGATGGTCGAGGGCGAGAATATCTTGCGCGTGCAGGCGATTTTCGGCGAGGTGCGGGTGACGATCCCTGAGGGGATGGACGTGACGATCCACAGTTCGGCGCAGTTCGGCGAGGTCTCGACGCCACGCAACATCGGCGGCGACAGTGCGCGGCGGGATCTGTCCAGAGACGTGCCCGCGCCTTTGGCTGGCCGGCGGCTGGTGATTTACGCTAACGCGACGTTTGGAGAGGTGAGCCTGCGCACAGTGTAACGGCTTGCCACACGTGCCCCTAGCCCTTCGCAACGGCGTCGCGCGGCGTCTCGTGGCGCATGCGCTGGCTGTGAGGCGCCACACTTCGCCTCCTCGTAAGCTCCCGCGTATAATACCTCGCGGGAATGCGTGGACGGAGCCGCACCGCGTGCGGGGGGCGAGATGGCGAACCTTGTCGGGCAGTCGCTTGGGCAATATCGCGTGCTGTCGCTGATCGGCCAGGGAGGCATGGCGCGCGTCTTCCAGGCATATCAGCAGTCGCTGGCGCGCTACGTGGCGATCAAGGCGATCGCGGTGAAGGTGGACGGCAAGCGAGACGAGGGATTCGTACAGCGCTTCAGCAACGAGGCGCGGCTCGTCGCGCGGATGACGCACTCGAACATCGTGCCGGTCCATGACTTCGGGGAGGACAAGGGCTGGGCGTACATCGTCATGGAGTATATCTCCGGCGGGACGGTGCGCGATCGGCTGGCGCAGGCGGAGACGCAACGCACGCGGATGGACCTGGGCACGTCGCTGGACCTGATGGCGCAGGCGGCGCTGGCCCTTGAATGCGCCCACAGCAACGGCGTGATCCACCGCGATGTTAAGCCGGCGAATATGCTGCTGCGCACGAGCGATCATCTGCTGCTCTCGGACTTCGGCATCGCGGCGATCCTCGAAGCGAACGTGGCGTTCGCCCGGAGCGGGGGCAACGCCGGTACACCGCAATACATGGCGCCAGAACAGGGCATGCCGAACGCGGTGATCGACGCGCGCACCGATATCTATGCGCTCGGCGTGGTGCTCTTCCAGTGTGTGACCGGGCGGCTGCCCTTCTTCGCCGATTCGCCGACGGCAACGGTGTTGAAGCATATGAACGAGCCGCCACCGCCGCCGGGCGCGCTGGTCGCGGGCCTGCCGCCGCGGGTGGAACGGATCATCCTGCGGGCGATGGAGAAGCATCCGAACGCGCGCTATCAGCGGGCACGCGACATGGCGGAGGAGCTGAAAGAGGCGGCGGCTGAGGTGCGCCGGATGGGCCGGCCATCGGGTCCGACGGTGCGCCGCGACGGTGAGCCGCCGCCGATCGCGCCGCGGGTGCCGCTGGCACCGCGTGGGACGCCGGGTGCGCCGGGGACGTGCTTTCGCTGCGGCGCGGCCAATGCGCCGGAGAATCGCTTCTGCACGGCCTGTGGCTACGACCTCTCGGGGACGCGTGGGCAGGTCGATCGCTTCCTCGCGCCGAATGGGCGACCTTTGCACTGCCGCCTGACGGTGCGGACTGGCCCAATGGTGGGCAACGTGTACGTCCTGCACCAGGACGTGACGACGGTCGGTCGCACGACGGAGAACGACGTGACGATCGTCGATTGGTCTGTCTCGCGGCACCACGCGCGCCTCGTCTTCCACCAGGGCCAGTGGTTCGCAGAGGACCTGGGCAGCGCCAATGGCACGTACGTCAATGGCGAACTGGTGCGCGCACCCGTGCTGCTAACGCCGGGCTGCGAAATGCGACTGGGCGACGACGTCTTGACCTTCGATCTGATTAGCTGAGGGGCGTACCTCACCCCTGGCGCCTTCCCCTTGGGAGTCTGGGCCGCGACCGGTGCTGCTGGGCACGCAGGGAATTGCGCACCAGCGGGAGCCTTCACGCCGCCGCGAAGGGGAGGCTGAGGCAGGTGAGGGCGGCCTCGGCTTTCTGCATCTCGGAAATGTCGAGGGTGCGAATGCTGTGGCCGCGGGCGACGAGTAGCTCTGTGGTGCGGGGAAAGCCGGTGGGGTGCAGGGTGGTGGCGCCAACGCGGAGCGTGTTGGCGGCGTAGGGCTCGTCGGCGGCGACGGGGAGCAGCTCGTAGCCGGCGAAGGGCGCGAGGTCGAGCCAGGCGGGGTTGATAAGCAGTAGGCCAGCGCCAAGGGAGGTGGCGGCGGATTTGAGGTGCAGACAGCCAGTGACGGCCACGGCGTGGACGCGGTAGCCGTACGGGGCGAGGAGATCGCGGAGCTGGGCGATGCCCGCGGCGTTGCTGCGTCCGCCGGAGCCGACGTAGAGGTCGCGGTCGATGTGCAGGACATCGCCGCCGTCGAGTGTGGCGGGTGCGGTGATGGTGAGAAGGGGGCGATGTGGGCGCAACGCCTCGGCGACGCTGGCGACCTCAGGCCGACGGCTGGCGGCGCCGGGGCGGGTGATCACGGCGACCTCATCCAGGAGGATGGCGGCGTCTTCGACGAAGGTGGCGTCGGGTAAGTCAGGCTCGGGTGGCAGGGCGACCACTTCAATGCCGAGATCGCGGAGGCAGGCGACGTACGCGGTGTGCTGCGCCAACGCGCGCTCGGCGTCGATCGGTTCGCGTTCGAGATAGGTGAGCTCGCAGCGGGCGATGGCGGCGGTCGGCGGGCGCACGAGAGCGGTGAGGCTTGGCATGGCGGGCTTTGTCCTTTCGCGTCGCGCTGTCGTCAAGGAACGAGGGTGGTGCTGGCCCCGCTCGCAAACTGCCAGATGACGCCGTTGTCTGGTCCGGCGCTATAGAGGACCGTGGCGTAGGGATTGATGGAGCCGAGGGCGATCCAGGCGCTGGCGCCCGCTGGAAGCCGGTAGAGCGCGGGTGTGTCGCCCTGGGAAAGGATCGCCAGCAGCGAGCCATCCCGGGCGATGCCAAAGATCTGCGTCCAGTAGACGAAGCTGTCCACCGGGATTGGGGCGACGGTGGCATCGGAGCGAATCTGCCAGGTCGCGCCGCTATCGATGCTGCAGCGCAGCGCGATCTGCTCATCGGTCGGCGCGGCATCATAATCGATGCCACAGATCGTCCAATCGCCGGCGCCGGTGGGAATCGCGGCGACGAATCCCTCATTGTTCTGGCGGATCTGCGTAAAGGTCAGGCCGCCGTCGGTTGACTTCCACAGTGTTTTGCCCTGGTCGCCGCCGCTCTGCACGATGAGCGCGCCGTTCGCCGGGTTGAGCCAGAGGGTGTTGAGGTCCGCGCCGATTTTCGTGCCGAGTGGCTTCCAGGTGGTCATGCCATCGGTGCTCGACCAGAGCAGCGCCGTCTGCGGGCCGCCTTGGGGTACTTCGCGCAGCGCGTAGGTGACGCCCTGCCGCGTGGCCATCTGGAGCATGCCATAAGGCGTGGTCGCCGGTAAGAGCCGCCAGCTCGCGCCGCCGTCCCTGGTGGCGTAGTCGAGGTAGCTGGTGGGATCGGGACCGCCAGCGCCGCCGGCTTGCGGGCGAAACGCGAGCACCGCTACGGCGACGCTCGGATCGAAGCTGTCGACGACGATCTGGCATTCGTTGCGGTCTAGGGCGACGGGGACATCGGTTTGTCGGAGCCAGTGGGCGCCACGGTCGCTCGTGCGCCAGACCTGCGCGGGAACGCCCTGCGCCGTCGGGCCGGATTGATCGTCGCTGGATGGCTGGCAGAGGTAGGCCGTGCTGCCGTCGCTCGGCGCGACAAAGGCGGGCCTTGGCGCGGGCGGCAGCATCGCGGCGGGTTGCCACGAGAGCGGCTTGCTGACGAGGGTGACGAACGTCGCGGCGGGTAGCGGCGTGACGCTCGCTACGGTGCTCGACGTTGGCGACGAGTGAACGGTCGGTACGGCCCGTGTAGAGGCGCAACCGGCCAGCAGGAGGAGCAGGAGGAGCGCAGGCATGCCGGTGCGCGCACGGTATCGGGTGGAGCGGCGGTCGGGTGTACGCAGGGGGGTGATGGTCATTCCGCGCTCCGGCGCTCTCGGATGCGATGGAACGGGCGCCTCACGCGTGGAGACGCCCGTTCTTGGGATGGGAGAGGCGCTGCAAGTGTACCAGACGCACCGTCGCTTGCCTACCGCTGTGATCGGCGGTGTGGTCGTCGACCCTCGCGGCTGTTCCGTCTGCGACTGGGCCAGCCGCGAGCGCGCCGCGATACTTGCCGGCTAGACACAGCCCACCAGATCGGGGAGGCACGCGCCATCCTTCGTGGTGATCTGCACCGTTTTGATGTTGGAGAACTGCGTGAGCGTGCGCGTGAGCTGATTGCGCAGGATGGCGGCGCCGGTATCGCCGAGGCCGGCAAGGTCACGGCAGAACTGCACGGTTGCGGTTCCGGCCTCCGTCTGCGTGCGGTCCCAGTTCAGCTTGATTGTGAAGTCGGCGCCGTTGCAGGTAGAGGTCCCACTCAGCGCTCCCGCTAACTCCGAATACATCCCCTGCGCCTTCTCACTCGCCGTCGGGCCGGCGATAAGCTGGCTTATGGCGTAGGTCGCCACGCCGAGGTCGGGAGAGGTACGGTTCACGGCGAAGAGCTTGGTTGGCGCGGCGTCGGTGTCGGGGTGCTTCGCGAAGTAGACCACGATCGGATACCCCGCCTGCATAGGTTTGAGGCAGGCGTCTTGGGTGGACAGGTCACCGAAGCAATGGCCGCCTTTGTTGACGATGGCCACGCGCACAATGTTTGAGAACTGCGTCAGGGTCGCCCTAAGTTCCGCGAGGATGCGCGCGTCGTCGCCGATGCCGCCGGAGTGGGTTGCCCGGCAGAAGCGCAGGGTCGCCGTTCCCTCCTCGGGTGTGGTGCCGCGCGCGTCCAGCGTGATGGTGAAGTCGGCCCCGTTGCAGTCCGAGGCGTCGGTTTTGTCGAGGACGTGGGTCAGGTCGGTGAAGTAGCCCGCCGCCGCCTCCGTCGCGGTCGGCCCGGCGATGAGCTGCTGCACCGCGTAGGTGGCGACACCCAGATCGGGCGCGGTGCGCTGCACGGGGAACACGGCGTTGAAGTCGTTATCCGTCGCTGGGTGCTTCGAGAAGTAGACCTTGACCGGATAGCCCGCCGGTTGCGTGCCGTTCAAGCAGAGGTTGAGGCCGCTGAGATCGCCGAAGCAGCCACCCTGGTAGTTGAGGATGACGGCGTTCTTGATCTCGGCGAACTGCAGCAGCGTGGAGGTGAGCATCGCCGACATGCGGGGGCCGTCGAGGTCGCCGGGAATGTCGACCCGGCGGCAGAACTGGAGCGTCGCCGTTGCGGTTTCGGCCTTGCTGCCCCGGTGGTCAAGCGTCAGGTCGAAGTCGCGGAACTCGCCCGCGCAGACAGATTGCAGCGCGAGCTGGCCGTCGAAGGGTGAGTAGTAGCCCTGCGCACGCTCGTCGCCGGTCGGGCCCTTCAGCGTCTCTTGCAGGGCGAAGGTGGCGCGCGCCTGCGTCGTGGTCGCCGTGGTCGTGCGCGTGACGGGGAAGACGGCGACGGGGTTGCTCTCTGAGTCAGGATGCTTGGCGAAATAGACGTTGACTGTTGTGCCGGTTGGTGACGCGGTGGCGCCGGGCCCCGCACTACTGCTGCCGCCGCAAGCCGTGACGAGCAGCGCTAGCAGCGTCAACGCGGCGCTGGCGAGCACGAACCCGCTGCGACCGTCACGCCGAAATGATGTTTCCATGGCTTTACGCTCCTGATCAGGTGAGTCTGCCCATTCACTGGGGTAAACGCGGCGTGGCGAATCCGTGCGCTCGAAGTGTGACGGCGGCACTGTAATACAACGAAGCGTGCGATCTGGTCACAAATGTGCTGTGGCTCGTCACGGCATGGTTACAAACCTACCTGCGATGGAGTGTTCATACGCGCACGACTGGTTTGTTCTGATGCCGTGAGTTCGTGGCGCTAAGGAGAGATGTGCTTGTGAGGGGAGAATGCGCCTGCTTCTCGCGTTAGCGGAAGAGGTAGCGGCGGAGATTCTGTCTGCTACGAATGCCCTTTGCATGGGGCGACGCTAAGAACGCTGTGCCCAATGAGTGCTCCACTATCATTCCTCGAACGAGCATCCGAAGGGAAGCGCGCACTGATGAAAGGGGGACAGAGATGTCCCGGATCAGCATGTTTGGCCCGCGGTGGGCAGCCAGCGCAGCGGCGATCGGGCTAACGCTCGTGCTTGCCGCGTGTGGCGGCAGTTCGTCGGGCGGCATTTCGGCGACTTCTACGCCGGTTGCGACGCCTTCTCCGACGCCGTCTACGACGTGGCGGATAGTCGCCAGCCCTATGCAGTCGGGGGCGATTACGAGTGAATTGCAGGGACTGAGCGCGGCCGCAGCCACCGATGTGTGGGCTGTGGGCTATTACACGTATCCTTCTGTGCTATCACCGCAGCAGGGTCCACCGGGAAAAGGGCCGATCATCGAGAGGTGGGACGGCGCGGCGTGGCAGATCGTCACCGGCCCAACCACTGACGTGCTGCAGGACGTTACGGTGGTCTCAGCGAACGACGTCTGGGCAGTTGGGGGAGAGATCAACTACGGCTCCGCTGGTTCTCAGGTGTACACGCCGTTGATTGAACATTGGAACGGCACGGCGTGGGCGGTGGTGTCGACTCCGAAGACGAACGCCAACGCGATTGACCTGTACGCGGTGGCGGCGACTGGCGCGAACGATGTGTGGGCGGTAGGCGAGACGGATCAGGGCAGTCAGCACATCGGGACCCCGTTGATCGAGCGATGGAACGGCACGGCATGGAGTCTCGTCGCCAGCCCGGCGCAACCAGCGAACGCAGATGCGGGGCTGACCGCGATCACCGCGATACCGGGCACCAATCAACTCTGGGCGGTTGGCGGGTCGCGCAGCAGAACGTCGCCGGCCTACCCGCAAGCCTTGATCGAACGCTGGAACGGCAGCGCCTGGCAGGTGGTGCAGGGACCAGCATTACCCACCGGCGCGTTTGGCCTGGAACTGCACGGGGTGATGGCGCTCTCGGCGACCGATGCGTGGGCGGTCGGCGACTATACGGCGAGCAACCATACCATTCGCACTTTGACCGTCCATTGGGATGGCACGTCGTGGCAGACGGTCGCTAGCCCGGACACGTGGGGCAGCCTGACGAGCGTAGCGGCGGCGCGGTCTGGCGATGTGCGCGCGGTGGGCTACACGACAAGCGGAGACGGCAATACGCAGACGGCGCTGGTGGAGCAGTGGAACGGCACGTCCTGGCTGAGCATCACGCCGCCGACGCCGAGCGGTAGTCAATGGAGCACCTTGCACGACGTGGCGAGTGACGGCGCGGGCGGCTTCTGGGCGGTCGGCTCGTGGCGCGACGCCAGCGGCAACGATCAGGCGTTCATCGAGCGCTGCCCATAGCATGTTGAGATGTGGCGCTGAGGATCGGATGCGACTGCGAGATGGCCGATGCCTCAACGCCACCCTGAGTGGAGTGCGTACAGGAGCCGCACGCAGATACACGTGCGCTTACCTCGGCACGAGTCGATGAGCGCCGTGGCGTGCGGCAGCGGAAGGGCGGACAGCAATGTCCAATCAATTCATGCAACTCGCGCGTCGGAGCGCGAGCGCGCTAACCCTGGCACTGGCGCTCGTTGCCGCTGGCTGTAGCGTAAGCTCTTCGACGAATTCCCAACCCACCGCGACGCCCGCTGCACCAGCGTCACCGACGCCGTCCTCGACGTGGCGGCTCGTGCAAACCCCGTCAACGCCGGGGCGTGACGACGGTCGGTTTCTCGGCATAGGTGCGGCTCCGCCCGCTGGCGTCTGGGCGGTCGGGACTGCAGGCCTAGGCGCGGTGATTGAGCGCTGGGATGGCACCGCGTGGCAGATCGTCACCAGTCCAACGACTGACATTCCGCGAGATATTGCGGTGGTGTCGCAGAGTGACGTGTGGGCGGTCGAGAGGAGATTGGCGCAGCTCGTTCGCCTGGACTTGCAGCCTTTCGAACCGTTGATCGAACATTGGAACGGTTCGCAATGGGCGATTGTCCCAAGCCCTGAGACCCATGCGAATTTCCGCTGAACTTGATTCCGTCGTGGCCGTAACGTCTAACAACGTGTGGGCAATAGGGCAGATGAACGTGGTCGTCGGCGAAGACGAATTCACGGTGCCGCTGATCGAACGATGGAACGGCGCAGCGTGGAGTGTCGTTGCCAGCCCAGCACGACCCCAAAATACGGATAGTTTTCTGCGCTCAATTGCCGCCGTCCCTGGCACCAATCAACTCTGGGCAGTGGGATATTCGACTACCAGGGATGCGCCTGCGAGCGACCACGCGCTAATTGAGCGCTGGAACGGCAGTGCATGGCAGGTGGTTCCGAATCCAACGATGCCTACGGGGGCGTTTGAAGATACGATCAATGGGGTCGTGGCGTTCTCCTCTACGGATGCCTGGGCAGTCGGCGCCTATGAAAGCAGCGATTTCGTCACGCACACCTTGATCGCGCATTGGGATGGCACAAAATGGCAACTCGCCCCCAGCCCTGACGTGTGGGGCGACCTCATGAGTGTGGCAGCCTCGGGTCCGAGCGATGTGCGTGCGGTAGGGTACATCCAGTATGGCGACGGCACAACCACTACGGCGCTGGTGGAGCAGTGGGACGGCACAGCCTGGCACGTGGCGACGCCAGCAGTTACGAGCTGGTAGTCGAACAAGTTTCTTGCTCGACGTGGCGACTGACGGCTCTGGAACGTTCTGGGCGGTTGGCTCGTGGCTCGAGGGCAATGGCACTGAACATCGGTTGATGGAGCGTTGCCCGTAGGGTCGCGCCCTGGCATTGTTTGCATGAACGTACCCGCTCTGCGGAAGCGGATGGAATGAGGTTCGCGGCGGGCGCGTGGCGAAGGGAAGGACAATCATGTCCCGTCACATAGTGTATCCACCAAGGCGTTTGGCTTGCGCGTTGGCGCTCGGTGTAGCGCTGGTGGTCGCCGGGTGTAGCGGTAGTTCTTCAACGCCGAGCGCTACGGTGTTGCCCACGGCAACGCCGACGCCCTCGCTGACATGGCGGCTGGTGGAGAGTCCACCGGCGCCAGAGGCGATTACGAGTGAATTGCAGGGTGTGAGTGCGGTTTCGCCCTCAGACGTCTGGGCGGTCGGGAATTTCAGGTATCTCAGTCCTCACGCGAACCTTTCGCTGCCGGGGAAGAATCCTCTGATCGAGCGTTGGGACGGCACCGCGTGGCAGTTTGTCTATGGTCCGCCCACCGATATACTCCACGACGTGGCAGTGGTGTCGGCGAACGACATCTGGGCAGTCGGCGGCGAGATCAACTTCGGCAACACCGCATCTGTCGTGTACACGCCGTTGATCGAGCACTGGAACGGCGTGGAGTGGGCGGTTGTGCCGCCCCCTGACGCGCATTCCTCTGTGCTCCAACTGACCTCTGTTGCGGCGATCTCCGCCAACGATGTTTGGGCGGTTGGCGAACGGACGAATAACCAATTCATGGCGCAACCGCTCATCGAACGGTGGGACGGGAAAGTCTGGAGCGTTGTAGACAACCCAGCGCAGCCAGCCAATACCGAGACTAGCCTGAGCGCCATCACCGCGATTCCTGGCACGAACCAACTCTGGGCCTTGGGCGAGTCTTGGAGCCAGAAGAGTAACTCGGGCCAAGCGTTGATCGAGCGATGGAACGGCAGCGCATGGCAGATCATCGCGAACCCCGCGTTGCCTAGCGGAGCAAAGGATCTGCGCTTGAATGGTGTCGTGGCACTGTCTGCTACGGATGCGTGGGCGGTTGGCGGCTACACGGCGAGTGATAAGACCCAGAAGGCGTACGTCGCCCACTGGGACGGGACATCGTGGAAGGTGGTCTCAAGCCCGGATGTCACAGGGGGGTTGGTCGGTGTGGCGGCGGCGAACGCGAATGACGTGCGCGCTGTCGGGTCCACCACAAGTAGCACTGGAACGACTGTCCCGTTGATCGAGCAGTGGAACGGGCTGGCGTGGCAGGTCGCTACAAGTCCCACGCCGAGCGGCGCGGGTTCGAGCAGCCTTAGCGATGTGACGAGTGATGGCGCGGGTGGCTTCTGGGCGGTCGGCTCTTACGCCGACAGCAATAAGAACGCGCAGGCGTTCATCGAGCGCTGCCCGTAAGCTAGCTGGCAGTGTGCGGCCGGGAACGAGGATGGGTGGCCATCACGCTCCCGGTCGCGCTGCTGTTAACTGATGGGGACAGGGAGGGCGCGGGCGAGGAACTGGCCGGTGTAGGAGGCGGGGACCTGGGCGACTTCTTCGGGGGTACCTTCGGTGATCACCTGGCCGCCGCGATCGCCGCCTTCGGGTCCGAGGTCGATCACCCAGTCGGCGGACTTGATGACGTCGAGGTTATGCTCGATGACGACGACCGTGTTGCCGGTATCGACCAGCCGCTGGAGCACTTGAAGCAGGCGTTCGACGTCGGCGAAGTGGAGGCCGGTGGTTGGCTCATCGAGGATGTACATGGTGCGGCCCGTGGCGCGGCGCGAGAGCTCCGTCGCCAGCTTGATACGCTGGGCCTCGCCACCGGAGAGCGTGGTGGCGGGCTGACCGAGGCGAATATAGCCGAGGCCGACGGCGTTGAGGGTGCTGAGCTTGTTGGCGATTGCCGGCACCGCCGAGAAGAAGCTCAGGCCTTCCTCGACGGTCATATCCAGCACGTCGGCGATGGTCTTGCCTTTGTAGTGGATCTCCAGCGCCTCGCGGTTGTAGCGCTTGCCTTTGCAGGTCTCGCAGGGCACGTAGACGTCGGGCAGGAAGTTCATCTCGATGGTGAGCATGCCCTCGCCTTTGCAGACTTCGCAACGCCCGCCCTTGATGTTGAAGGAGAAGCGGCCCGCCTGATAGCCGCGGAGCCGCGCCTCGGGCACCTGGGCGAAGATCTCGCGGATGGTGGTGAAGGCGCCGGTGTAGGTGGCGGGGTTGGAGCGCGGCGTGCGCCCGATGGGCGATTGGTCGATGTCGATCACTTTGTCGAGCGCGGCGACGCCCTCAATGGCGTCGTGGGCGCCGGGGCGGGTGTGGGCGCGGTTGAGCTTCTGCGCCAGCGACTTGTAGAGGATTTCGTTGACGAGCGAGCTTTTGCCGGAGCCAGAGACGCCGGTGACGGCGATGAACTCGCCAAGTGGCAGCGCGACGTCGATATCCTTGAGGTTGTTCTCGCGGGCGCCGCGGACCACCAGCGATTGTCCGTTGCCGGGACGGCGGCGCGTGGGCGTGGGGATGGCGCGCTTGCCAGAGATGAACTGGCCGGTGAGCGAGCGCGGGTTGGCGGCGATCTCCGCCAGCGTGCCTTCGGCGACGACGTAGCCGCCGTGTTCGCCCGCGCCGGGGCCGATGTCGATGATGTGGTCGGCGGCGCGCATGGTGTCTTCGTCGTGCTCGACGACCAGCAAGGTGTTGCCGAGGTCGCGGAGCGAGACGAGCGTGCGGATCAGGCGGGCGTTGTCGCGCTGGTGCAGGCCAATGCTCGGCTCGTCGAGGATGTAGAGGACGCCCATCAGGCTCGAGCCGATCTGCGTCGCCAGGCGGATGCGCTGCGCCTCGCCGCCGGAAAGTGTGTTGGCGGAGCGGTTGATCGAGAGGTAGTCGAGGCCAACATCGACGAGGAAGCCGAGCCGCGCCTGGATTTCTTTGAATATTTGACGCCCGATGATGCGCTCGCGGTCGGTTAATGGGAGGATGTTGGCGGTGATGGAGGTCGCTGCTGGTACGCCCAGCTCTCCCGCGGGAAGGGGGGAGACAGCGGACTTGCCGTTTCTGCCGTTTCTGCCGATCTTGCCGGAAATCAGGTTTTCCGCATCGGGGTTGTTGCCATTCTTGCCGGATTTCGCATTTTTGTCATCGGAGTTGAGGCGGTCAAAGTAGCGGCTGGCGTCGAGGATCGAGAGGTTGCCGACCTCGACGATGTTGTGTCCGCCGACGGTGACGGCGAGGATCTCGGGGCGCAGCCGTGCGCCGTGGCAGACGGGGCAGGGGCGCGCGGACATGTATTGCTCGATGTCTTGGCGGGCGGCCTCGGAGCCTTCTTTATAGCGGCGCTCTAAGTTGGGCACGACGCCCTCAAAGGCGGTCTCGTGCGGGCGGCGCACGCCCTGGCGGTTGCGGTAGTAGAACGAGACTTCGTCGGGCGTGCCGTGGAGCACGATGTCGCGGGCAGCGTCGCTGAGGTCCTTCCAGGGGGTGTCGAGGCTGAAGTCGAAGCGCTTGGCGGCGGCGGTGAGGATCGTGGTGTACCACTGGCTGGCGGCGGCGAAGCGGCTCCACGGCTGGATGGCGCCTTCGTTGATGCTCAGGTCTGGGTTGGTGACGACAAGATCCTCGTCGATCTCCAGCTTGGTGCCGAGGCCGGTGCATTCGGGGCAGGCGCCTTTGGGGCTGTTGAAGCTGAAGCTGCGGGGTTCGAGCTCTTCGAAGCTGATGCCGTCGTAGACGCAGGCGAACTTCTCGGAGTAGAGGCGTTCCTCGCCGCCAATGATCGAAACGAGGACTACGCCGTCGCCGAGCTTGAGCGTCGTCTCGACGGAGTCGGCGATGCGCGCGCGCTGGTTGGCCTCGGGATCGACGGCGGGCGCGGCGCTCTCGACGGCGTAGAGCGCGGGGCGCTCGGCGACGCGAGCGAGACCAGAATCAACCACGGGTGAGAGTATACCTAACCCCTGATCCCCTCCCTGCGAAGAAAGGGGAAACTGGCTCGTGGTGGTGTCGCCGTTGCCGTTTTTGCCGGATTTCGCGTTTTCGACGGCGGAGATGTTGCCATTCTTGCCGGATTTCGCGTTTTCCACTTCCTCGTCGGAGGCGTGGCGGATGACGAGTCGGTCGATGACGACTTCGAGGGTGTGTTGCTTGTTCTTGTCGAGCTCGATCTCGTCGCCGAGGTCACGGATCTCGCCGTCGACGCGCATGCGCACGTAGCCGGCGCGACGCATGTCCTCAAAGACGTTCTTGTACTCGCCTTTGCGGCCCTTGACCAGCGGGGCGAGCAGCAGCAGGCGCGTGCCGTCTGGCAGGGCGGTGACGGCATCGACGATCTGCTCGACGGATTGGCGCGTGACCTCGCGGCCGCACTTGGGGCAGTGCGGGTGACCGATGCGGGCGTAGAGCAGGCGCAGGAAGTCGTAGATCTCGGTGACGGTGCCGACGGTGGAGCGTGGGTTGTGCGAGGTGCTCTTCTGGTCGATGGAGATGGCCGGCGAGAGGCCGTCGATGTGATCGACGTCGGGCTTTTCCATCTGGCCGAGGAATTGGCGGGCATAGGAAGAGAGCGATTCGACGTAGCGGCGCTGGCCCTCGGCGAAGATGGTGTCGAAGGCGAGCGAGGACTTGCCGCTGCCCGAAAGGCCGGTGATGACCACCAACTGGTCGCGCGGGATGGTGACGTCGATGTTCTTGAGGTTATGCTCGCGAGCGCCGCGGACGACGATGCGATCAGATGGCATGCAAAAGCACTCTATGTCTCTACGGGCGGCGGGCGCCCGGAAGGCTGTGGTGAGGTGATCCGGCTGGGATCGCCACGGTGCAGTATAGCGCGCGTCCCACGCGCGACGGCACCAAGCAGGAAGAACGGGCGCACACGGTCAGCCCGCTGGTGCGCCCTTGACCCTCTATTATAGAACGCCTGTACGAGCGGCGTCAAGCTGAGCGGCTGGCGAGTTGGGGGAGGCGGTGCCGGTCAAGACGACTGAGTCGCTAGTCGTGGCCGCGGGTGCGGAGGTAGCGGAGTTTGAGGCGGATCAGGCGCACACGGGTGGCGACGCCGGTGAGCGGTCTGCGACGGCTGCCGATGTCGACGACGTCGTGCGAGTCATCGGTCGGGGTGGTGTCTCGCCAACGCCGGCCGGAGGTGGGACGAGGGGTTATCCCGCGAAATCGGTCCCTCCAGTCGAGCGCAAAGCCCAGGAGGATGAAGAAGAAGCCGGCGAGGGCCAATATGCCATTGAGGGAGAGCCAGTTGCCGATCAGGTAGATCTGCTGTTCGTTGTGGTAGTACGTGAGGCCGGCGGCGGCGAGGACGAGCACTACGCCGAGGAGCAGCAGGATCTCGGTGCGACTGAGGGGAAGGCTCCAGCCGAAGCGGGGGCGACGGCGCGGGCGGTTGAAGGAGCGCACACGGTCGGTGACACTGGTGCGGGTGTCGGTGCGATCCATGTTGCGCAGGATTTCTTCGATCTCACGTTGATATTTGCTGGGCATGCCCCACCCCCTGGCGAACGAACCTGCTGGCCCTTGCATTATCGCACGCCGCGGCGCTGCCGCGTGGCTGAAGTATAGCGCATGGCTTGGCACGCAACAAGGCGTGTGACATCGCCTTCCGTGGCGTGCTCATCCGCTGTAGTAGCATGACGCGTACCGGGAAAAGGCGTCGCGGGAGGCGAATATGCCGCGTTGCCGCCGCGGCGCGATTACACCCTGGTCAGCGTGGACATGAGCGAGGTCTTCAGCGCGAAGAGTGCCATGAGCTCAAGGACGGCGAGGAGCAGGGCGACGCTGAAGAGCGGGAAGAATTGGCGGAGGGTCTCGAAGCGCCCGACGCGGTTGGTGAGGCCGAGGAGGAAGACGATGTTGACGAGGCTGAGGGCCATGACGAGCCCGAATGAACTGAGGATGGCGATGGGGTAGAGCAGGATCGGCGCCGTGGTGACGACGGCGAGGAAGGCGATCAGCAGCACTGGCAGCATTACGGCGAGTTGGCGCAGGTTGCGGAAGCTAGCGACCGTGGTTTCTTCGCGCCAGATCAGCGTATTGGCGACGGGCACGATGACGGCGCACATTGCCACGCCGGTGCCGAGGCCAGTGATCAGGCGGAGGGTGTTGAACGGCTGGTAGAGATGCGGCAGGCCGAGATCGAGGAAGAAGGAGTTGAAGCCGTCTTCGGCCATGAAGAGGACGGCGAGGGCCAGCACGACGAAGGCCCATTTGCCGGGGAAGCGGCTGGCGCGCAGGCGACCGAGGGCGAGCAGCGTGAAGAAGGTGGCGGCGAAGCCGAGGTAGATGCCGGTGTTGCGCGAGCAGAGCGGCAACTGCTGGCCATCGATGAAGAACGAGTGTTGAGCCGCTTGGGCGCAGATGCCGCCGTCCAGCGCGCGGAGGCGCTCGATCAGGGTCGCGCCGGGGAAGAAGACTAATCCGCTGAGGACGACGACGTAGGCGGCGGCGAGGGCGAGGAGCAGCCAGTCGCGCGGGCCGAGGCGCGCCAGCCAGCCTGCGCGAGGCTGCGGACTGGTGGCAGGGGACGCTACGCGCTCAAGCTGTTCGAGACTCATCGCCTTCCCTCGAAGATTCGCCAAGGAGGGCCGGCGCCGCACCGCCCGCAGGTGAGCATAGCATATCGCGGCCGCGGCCTGGGCGCGGTAGCCGGAGGGGGTACTACGCCGGCAGGGACGAGCCGCCCCAGAGGGTGATGCTGCTGGTGAAGTAATCGAAGTAGCCAAGCTGCGCGCCCGTCGGTGACCACGCGAACTCGGGGGTGCCGTCACTTTCGAGGGATGCGTCGGCCCGCGTCAGGGCGGAAACGACGCCGATCTGCGCGCCATTCGCGGTACTGAAGAGCGTGATACGCTTCTTCGCCGTGCCCTGGGCCACCGCACCGGGCAGGATGGCGGCGACCACCTTGCCGTCCGGACGGTAAGTGTGCGAGGCGACGGGCGACGCGGACGGCTGCGTTGCGCTGCTGGTCGACATCGCGGCGTGCGCAAGCTCACGCAATGCGTTCAGCCGGCGCTCGCGATCCGTCTGTTCGCGCGCGGGGACGCCAGCGTCGCTCGACGCGTGTCGCCTCGTGTCGCCGTCCTTCACTACGCTATCCTCCGGCGCATGTAGCTTGCTCGCGTGGGGTGCGCCAACGTCCGCTTGACCGTTGAGCACCAGGCGATTTTACACCCAGGAGGAAGGCGTGGGGCGCAGCGCGGTCGGCGTGGCCGTGGGAGGCGTATCCGTCGGCGAGGGCGTCGGGGTGTCTGTGGCGGTCGGGGTATCCGTCGCCGTTGGAGAGGGCGTCGCGGTGGGCGTCGGCGTCGCGCCGGGGGTGGCATGGGGCTGCGGCAGGCCGAGCAGTTGGGGAATCGTCACTGGGAGCAGGCCGCGCTGCTTGAGGCCCTTGATGATCTGGGGCAGCGCCTGCGCCGTCTGCCAGCGGAAGATTGGGCCGTCGTGCATGAGGATGATCGAGCCGCCATGCGCCGAGCCGAGGACGCGGCTGACGATGGTGGAGACGCCGGGGGCGGACCAGTCGACGGGGTCGACGTTCCAGTTGATGGTGGTGAGGCCATAGCCGTGCGCCTGTGCGAGCACGGCGCTGTTGTAGTCGCCGTAGGGCGGGCGCCAGTAGGGCAGGCAGTAGTTCGCGCCGAGGATCTGATGGATGGCGTTGGCGGTCGCGCCGAGCTGCCACTGGCGGCTGGCGGCGCTGATGGTGGACATGGCGGGATGATCCCAGGTGTGGATGCCGATGCCGAAGCCGTCGGCGGCGGCACGCTTCACGAAGGCGGGATATTGCACGACGTGGACGCCGAGGACGAAGAATGTGGCGACGGTGTGGGTGCTTTCGAGGGTGGACATGATGCTCGACGTGTAGTCTGGGCTTGGGCCGTCGTCGAAGGTGAGGGCGACCTCGTTCTTCGAGGCGCCGGAGTCGATCACGCCGCTGTAGGGATGGAGGCTGCCAGAGGCGCAGCCGGTGGTGACGCCGTTGACCACGCCGGGGCCGCCGCCGGAGACGGGCGTGGCCTTTGGCGCGCCGCCGGGTCCGAGCTCGCTCGCGGTGGGCGTGGCAGTAGCCGTCGAGGTCGCGGTGGCGGTGGAGGTCGCAGTGGAGGTCGCGGTATAGGTTGGCGCAGTGGTCTGCGTTGCCGTGGCGGTGGGCGCCTGGGAAGCGAGGAATGGCAGCGGCAGCACGCCAACCGCGGCGAGGGTGCTGCTGGCACCAACGATCAGCACACAGAGAAGCGCCAGCGCGAGCCAGAGGATGCGACGGCGGCGTGGGCGCAGCGCGTGCAGCGGACGCGTGATGGGGGCACGTGAGGGGGCGGCGGCGGCGATGACGGGCTGCTCGGCTTCCGTGCGCTCGCTGGGGGAGGCGTCACCGGGAGGCGCGTCCAGCGCGTCATGCGTGTCATGCGTGTCTTCAGTTTCCACCGCCGCACCCCGATTCCCTACACCTTGGACGCTACAGTGGTGTGACGAGGGAAGGGTATGCGCGTAACTCAGCTATAGCGTGGTGTGGCGCGGGTCACACTCAGCCCAGGCCAGGAAGCGCGAAGTGGCTGTTGAGGAAGAAGAGCCAGTTGAAGTAGATCACCACGCCCATCAGTATTAGCAGGCCGCCGGTGAGCAACTCGATGGTGCGCATGTGCGGTGTGAGGCGCTTGAGGAAGGGGGCGATGCGGTCGAAGGCAATGCCGAGCGCGAGGAACGGTACGCCGAGGCCAAGCGAGTAGACGGCGAGGAGCAGCACGCCGCCACTCAGGGTATGCGCCTGCGCGGCGAGGACGAGGATGCCGGCGAGGACCGGGCCGATGCAGGGAGTCCAGCCGAGGGCGAAGACGAGGCCGATCAGATACGAGGCGGGGTAGCTGGTCTCGACGGCGCGCACGGTGAAGCGGCGCTCGCGATTGAGGAAGGGAAGCTGGACGGCGCTGGCGATGTAGAGCCCAAAGAGGATCAGCACGAGACCACCGAGCTGCCGCAGGAAGGGCGCGTGATCGCTGAAGAAGGAGCCAAGCTGGCTGGCGGTGGCGCCAAGGGCGATGAAAGCGGTGGTGAAGCCGCCAACGAAGGCGAGGGCGTGGCGCGTGGTGGTGGCGCGCAGCGCGGCACGGGCGCCGCGGTCCAGTGTGCCGGACTGCCAGACAGCGGGGCCGACGAGGCGGGCAACGTAGGCGGGGGTGAGCGGCAGAACGCAGGGCGAGAGGAAGGAAAGCAAACCCGCCGCGAACGCGCTGAGGATGCCGAGCAGGCTGACGCTGGCGGGAGTCATTGGCTGGACGCTCCTGAGTGGGAAAGCGGATCGCGGCGCGCGCGAGTGATGGTGGTAGGGGATCGATCGCGGCACGGAAGCGCCGTCGTACCGACTGCCGACCGCCTCGCGCGAAGCTGCTCGACGCGGCGCGGGGCTCCCGTGCCTGGCAGGCGGATCGCGGCAGGGGCCGTCGAACGCATGGGGCTTCAGCGGCCGCACCGCGTACGCGGGCACGCCTGCGCCACGATCCCTATCGTACGGCAATTTCGCGCGGGCGTCTATTGGCCTCGCGGCGCTACGCCTCGCGGACGGTGACGGCGAGGATGTCGGGCGCGCGGCGCAGCAGCACCGGCGCGATGACACGACTGGCGATCTGGTGCAGCGCGGCGCCGTAGATGACGGCGAGTGGCAGGCTAGCGGCGAACCATTCGCGATGGTCGAGGGCCAGGGGGAGCAGCAGCGCCAGCGCGACGGGGATCAATAGGATGACGGTGACGCCGAGGCTGACCATCGAGATGATCGCGCGGAGGCAGCCGTTCTCGCTGGAGACGGTGCTGGTTTCGCCCATACGCATCTGGCGCCAGCGGAAGGGGAAAAGCACCGAGGTGACGTTGCCGCAGCCGAGCATGGTGAGGATCGCGGCGAAGGCAGCGGCCAGCGCCAGCGGCACATATGCCCAGCCGCCAGTGATCGCCGCGGTGATCAGCGTCAGCGCGACGCCGAGGGTCGCCGCCAGCCCGCCGACGAAGAGGTTTTTGCCCCAGAGGATGTCGAGCGGCCTGACGGGGAAGAGGAAGAGCGTCTGGAGGCCCTGGCGATCCATGCCGAGCGCGTTGAGGCCGTATGAGAGCACGACGATCAGCGAGGTCAGCGGCGCGATCAGCACGTACTCGGGTCCGCCGGCGACTCTAGAGCCGTCGTAGCCGTTGCCAAGGACGATCGGCGCGAGCACGACGAATGAGGCGATGACTACGCTGATCAGCGAGGCTTTGAGCTGCGGGTCGCGCCAGAGGTAGCGCAGGTCTTTGGCGGCGATGGCGAGCGCGACGTTGGAGATCACGCGGGGCCGGCGCGCCGGCTGAACGGCACGAGCGGCGGGGCGCGCAGCGGCAGCTTCGGAGGGGGCGCTGCCGCGGCGGCGAGCACGCGAGGTTCCCGCGCCGGAGCTTTCGGCGCTGGTGATGCCACGGTCGAGGATCACCGCCCAGATGGTGAGCAGGATCGGGATCAGCGCGAGCGAGCCGGCGAGCCAGGGCAGCGCGCCAAGGGGATCGCCGCTATTGGCGGTAACGATCGCCTGGGCGGCCATACCAGGCGGCGTCCATTTGAGGTAGGTGTCGAGGTGGAATGAGGCGAGCAGAACGTTGGGGTCTGGCGACGTGCCGGGCGTGCCGATGTTGCCGGAGCCGAGCAGCCGTGGAAATATCTGGCCGCTGAGCGAGCAGATCGAACCGAGCACCGCGAAGACGATTACGGTGAGATCGCGGAAGCGTCGCGAGCGGAGCAGACCCATCAGCGCGGCGAGGATCAACTGGCTGAAGCCGACGGTGTGCACGTAGGCGACGACCAGCGCAACGGCGGTGATGACGGCGGCGACGGGCGTGACGCTCCAGCCGATGAAGATGGCGACGTAGAGCGCGATGAGAAAGATGGAACCGAGGTCGAGCAAGGTGGAAAGCACCAGGCTGACCATTTGCTCGCCGCGGGTCAGCGGGTACATTTGCAGCTTGGTGACGTCGAGGCCCTCGTTGAGGGAATATTGCAGCAATGGCAGCAACGCCCAGAGCATGTAGAGCAGGATGAGGACGGCGAAGAGCACCTGCGTCGCGGCGGGGCGCGCCAGATCGGTGTAGGCGATGACGCTGGCGAAGGCGGCTGCCCCGGCTGCGGGAATCAAGAAGAGCAGCCCGATGATCAGCCCGACGAGCTGGCCTTTGCTACGGGTGAAGCGGCGCAGGGTGAGCTTGAAGCGCAGCCAGAGCAGCGTGCGCACATGCGCGGGATGGATGGCGAAATTGGCGGCGTTCAAGGCGCGACGTGGCGTGGCGGGGACTATTCCAGCCAATCGAGACCTCCCTCGCGGGTGTTGGCGCCGATCAGTTGGAGGAAGATGTCTTCGAGGCTGCGGTTGGCGGAGCCGGCACGCTGGCGCAGCTCATCGAGCGTGCCTTCGGCGACGAGCGCGCCTTGATTGATGATGCCAACGCGGGTGCAGAGACGCTCGACGACTTCCATGATGTGCGAGCTGAAGAAGATCGTCGTGCCGGAGGCGGTGAGGTCGCGCAGGATGTCGCGGATGACGCGGGAACTGATCGGGTCGATCCCCTCGAATGGCTCATCGAGGAAGAGCACCTGCGGACGATGGATCAGCGCGGCGGCGAGGGCGACTTTCTTGCGCATGCCGACCGAGTAGTCGACGACGAGCTTGTTGGCGTCGTCGGCGAGCATCAGCACGCGGAGCAGCGATTCGGTGCGGTGGCGGACCTCGTCGCGGGGGATGTCGTAGAGGCGCCCGGCGAACTCGATCAGTTCGCGACCCGAGAGCCGTTCGTAGAGGTTGAGTTGTTCGGGGAGCACGCCCATCTTCGCCTTGGCGGCGAGCGGATCGCGCCAGACGTCCACGCCGCCGACGTAGGCCGCGCCGTAGGTGGGGCGCAGCAAGCCGACGAGCATCTTGATGGTGGTGGATTTGCCGGCGCCGTTGGGGCCGAGGAAGCCGAAGAACTCGCCGCGACGCACGACGAGGCTGAGTCCGTTGACGGCGACCTTCTGGCCGAAGGTTTTGGTGAGGCCCCAGGTGGCGATGGCAGCGTCGGGCGGGAACGCGGGCGCGACGGGCGCGGCGGGATAGGGCGCCGGCACGCCCGCGGGTGTCTGAGGTGGCGTCGTCACAGCGGTCTCCTCAAGAAGTACGAACCCGTTGATGAGGCGTGTCTGCACGGCACGTGGAGCATTGTAGCATCCCCAAACGGAGCGCACCCTGGCTACCGCACTCGTCTCGTGGCAATCTACGGGCGGTGAGGGGTGCGTGTTGCGGCGAGGATGCCAGCACTCCCGCTCTGCGTGGAGCACCAGGTTTGGGCATTGGCGCTGCGAGAGTGCTGGTTAGGTGCTAGCGAGGCAGCCGTTGCATTTCGCGCTCGATCTCGCCCTCGGTGATCTGGTTGCCGCGATAGGTGGTATAGCCGTGCATGACGATACCGATGCCCCAGAATCCGATGACCCAAACGGGCCAGAAGTAGCCTGACCCAGTGAATGCCCAGATCAACACCAACATGGTGTTGACGAGCAGGTAGACCACCAGGTGCACTTTGAAGTCGTTCTTCTCACGGATGCGCTGGATGGCGAGTTGGCGCTGCTGCATGGTGTCGGGCGCGGTTGGCGGTTGCTCTGGCGGGGTATACGTAGGTGTCGGTTGCATTGGAGCCTCCTGTGGCGGCGGATCCACGCCGCCTCACGGCTGATCGCTCCATAAGCGGCTGAGCCGTTGACGAACTGAGGGATCTCGCGCATCTTGGCGCGCTCTCCCCTCACTCCCGCTTTCTACCGCGGCGGTGTCTCAGGGGCATCGCGCACAGGGGGATGCGGCTCCCGGCGCGGTCACACTCCCGTGCAATCTTGGAGCGTCAGATGGTCGCCGCCCGACGCCTTCCGTCCTTACATGCGGAAGACGCCGAAGCGGGTCTCGGGGATCGGGGCGTTGAGGGCGGCGGCGATGCCGAGGGCGAGCGTCGCGCGCGTCTCTAGCGGGTCGAGGATGCCGTCGTCCCAGAGGCGCGCGGTGCTGTAGTAGGGGCTGCCCTCCTGCTCGTACTTCGCCAGGATCGGCGCCTTGAACGCGTCTTGCTCCTTGGGCGACATCGTCTTGCCGCGCGCCTCAAGACCATCCATGCGAACGGTGAGCAGCGTATTCGCCGCCTGCTCGCCGCCCATGACCGAGATGCGCGCGTTGGGCCACATCCAGAGCTGGCGGGGGCCATAGGCGCGACCGCACATGCCGTAATTGCCCGCGCCGAAGGAGCCGCCGAGGATCACGGTGAATTTGGGCACGGCGGCGTTGGCGACGGCCATCACCATCTTGGCGCCGTCTCTGGCGATGCCGCCGTTTTCGTATTGCTTGCCGACCATGAAGCCGGTGATGTTCTGCAGAAAGACCAGGGGCGTCTTGCGCTGGCAGCAGAGCTCGATGAAGTGCGCCGCTTTCAGCGCGCTCTCGGAGAAGAGGATGCCGTTGTTGGCGACGATGCCGACGGGGTAGCCCATCAGCCGGGCGAAGCCACAGACCAGCGTGGTGCCGTAGAGTTCCTTGAACTCGTGGAAACGGCTACCATCCACCAACCGCGCGATGATCTCACGGACGTCGAACGATTTGCGCGGGTCGCGCGGGATGATGCCGTAGAGGTCGCGCGCATCGTACTTCGGCGGCTCCGGCGGCAGCACGTCCCAGGGATAGTCTTTGCGGCGATTGAGGTTGCTGACGATCGAGCGGACGATGGCGAGCGCGTGGAGATCGTTGAGCGCGAGGTGATCGCTGACGCCGGAGCGCCGCGTGTGCACGTCCGCGCCGCCGAGATCTTCGGCGCTGACTTCTTCGCCGGTCGCGGCCTTTACCAGCGGCGGGCCCGCGAGGAAGATCGTGCCGGTGCCGCGGACGATCACCGTCTCGTCGGCCATGGCGGGGATGTAGGCGCCGCCGGCGGTGCAGGAGCCCATGACGGCGGCGATCTGCGGGATGCCTTTGGCGGACATCTGCGCCTCGTTGTAGAAGATGCGCCCGAAGTGCTCGCGGTCGGGAAAGACATCGGCTTGGAGCGGCAGGAACGCTCCGCCGGAATCGACGAGGTAGATGCAGGGGAGGCCGTTCTGCTCGGCGATCTCCTGGGCACGCAGGTGCTTTTTGACGGTGATGGGGAAGTAGGTGCCGCCCTTGACGGTGGCGTCGTTGGCGATGATCATGCACTCTTGCCCCTCGACCACGCCGATGCCGGTGACGATGCCGGCGGCGGGGGCGTCGCCGTCGTACATCTCCCAGGCGGCAAGCGGATTGAATTCGAGGAAAGGCGTCTCAGGGTCGCAGAGGCGCTCGATGCGCTCGCGCGGGAGCAGCTTTTCGCGGGCACGATGCTTGGCGATGGCCGCGTCGCCGCCGCCCTGGCGCGCCAGTTCGACGCGCGCGCGCAACTCGGCGACCAACCCCTCGAAGGTGGCGCGGTTCTCCAGATACTCGGGGCTGGCATGATTGATGTGGGATTCGAGCACGGCCATTCGCAGGTCACTCCTTCGTGACGGGTTTGGGATTTGACTACAGAGGACAGTGCGGGCACGGAGAGCAGCGGAGAGGTACATTCCTAAAGAGTATCGCACGGCGAGCGGTGTGTCGTGCGGCGAGGCTTTGCGGGTGATGGCACCGCTCTACTGGGAAGCGCGGCAGGACGTGCGGCTGCGCGGCACGAAGGAGCACGACGATGGGACGCTACAAGTCGGCGCAGGCGGTGTTTCGCGGCGGGATGCGCTTCGACATCACCGGCAACTCTGGGCATACTCTGACGGTGGATACGCCGGTGGAGGAGGGTGGCGAGAACGCGGGATTCAGCCCGATCGAGCTGCTGCTGCTGGGTCTGGCGGGCTGCACCGGCATGGATGTGATCTCGATCCTGAAGAAGAAGCGGCAGGAGGTGACGGGCTACGAGGTCAACGTCCACGGCACGCGCCGCGCCGAGCACCCGATGACCTACGAGCAGATCACCGTCGAGCACGTCGTCACCGGCCACCACATCGATCCCGCGGCGGTGGCGCATGCCATCGAGCTCTCATCCTCGAAGTACTGTGGCGTGAGCAACACGCTGAACAAGACGGCGACGATCGTGGAGAGCTATCGCATCGTCGAGGCCGAGGCGACAAAGTAGCGCGAGCGCGCTATGTCTCGCACGGGATAGTGGCCGGGGTCAGCGCGTCACGCCTAAGAAGCAGCGATCAGCGGACACCTTCGGGCACGATCGCGCTCACCAACACCTGACCGATTTCGTCAACATCCAGTCCTGCGCGCATTGCTTGTGCTTGTCCTAAACGCGTTCTTAGGCTTGTGCGCGAACCCGCTGCCGCGCGGCATTCGTCCCGGCGATGCTCGCCACGAGCGCCAGCGCGACGGCCGGTGCGAAGAATACGCCGATGCTGAGCAGGGCGAGCAGCGACGTACAAGAAAGCAGGGCGGTGCACGTCCACAGCAAGACCAGCAACGGGCGACAACGGACAGGCTGTGCACGTCGCGAAGAGGGCGACGCCGAGTGATGACACGCCAAACAGCACGATGGCGAGCGAGAGACTTGCCAGTCCCTGCTCTTGCACGAGGCTGATGGGGAAGCAGCCAGACCGCTATCGGGCAGGAAAGTGTCGATACACTGCGTGCCGAGCGGGGCGAAGAGGGCGATGCCGAGCGCGACCAAGCCAAGCACCCCAGCGAGCGCGCCGGTAACAGGTTCGAGTAGCCACATCGGAGCACCCTCCCTCGGGCTGAGTCTCTCAAGCAACGCTCAGCGTCCGCTCGTCACTTAGGCAGTTTACTGCGCCGCCCGAAGGGGCAACCGCTTTGCGTGAGCAGCGGCAGAATGCGAAAACGTGGTGGCGCACTGTGGTGCGGCGTGCGGGCATGATTGCGTACACGGGGACGCCAAGTCATCGCTACGAGTCACGGTGGCCTCCGCGGCGTGGTGCATTGACACTCAGGCGCTATGCCCAAAGCAGGCGAAGCCGCACCGCATTCTGACTGCACGCCGCAAATAACGCGAGCGCTGGCGTGGCAATGGCCGAACGATTGGACATGCACTGGCGCATAGAGTAAAATGAACCACGAGAGCCTTGTTTCCCAGAGGGTACCAGAGGTGCGTAGACTGCGCCCATGGGACACGGGACCGCGGGCGATCGAGAATCGGTTGCTTGTCGCGAGTGGGCTTGAAGCCTTGCTTTCATTCGGGCGTGGCCAAGCGGTAAGGCAGTGGACTTTGGATCCACCATCCCAGGTTCGAATCCTGGCGCCCGAGCCACCTCTCTGCCACCTGTAGTTCATTTTTCGAGGAGCGGTTCTTCCTGAGTACGCGTCGTATCGGTGTCGTGGTGCTGGCCGCCGGCAAGGGAACGCGCATGCGTTCGCGCTTCCCCAAAGTCACGCATGCGCTCGGCGGCCGGCCAATGCTCGAACATGTGCTGCGCGTCGCGCACGAAGCGGTGGCGGGCAGTTCAGCGGACCCCGCGCCCGCGACGCCTTCTGACCCCCCAGCCGACGCGGAGGATCATAGTACCTCGGGCGCCGCACGGTCGCCTACTCCGTATGTCGTCATCGTCGGCCACGAGCACGAGCAGGTGCGTGCCGCCGTGCGCTGGATGCCACCCGACGCCACGCTGGTCTACGTCACGCAGGAGCCACAATGCGGCACCGGCGATGCCGTCCGTCATGCCGAAGCAGCGTTGCGCGCCGCGGAACCCGCGCCCGAGACCATCCTCGTGCTCTATGGCGACACGCCGCTCGTGCGCCCCGAGACGCTGCGCGCCCTGCTCGCGCGCCACCACGAGACCGGCGCGGCGCTGACCATCCTCACCGGCTTCGCGCCAGACCCCGACGGCTACGGGCGCATCATCCGTGATAAAGACAACCAGATCAGCGGCATCGTCGAGGCTCGCCATGCCTCGGCAGAGGTCTTGCGAGTCGCCGAGATTAACTCCGGAGTGTGTTGCTTCGACGCCGCCTGGCTCTGGCCGCATCTGTCCGGACTTGCGCCCCACGAGAACGGCGAATTCTACCTCACCGATCTCGTCGGCATCGCCCTCGACGAGGGCCGCCACGTCGCCAGCGCCGAAGCGCAGTATGAGGAGACCATGGGCATCAACGACCGCGTTCAACTTGCCGAGGCCGAGGGCGTATTGCGCCGTCGTCTCCTGCAGGCGCTGATGCGCTCGGGCGTCACCATCGAAGACCCTGCGTCGACCTATGTAGACGCCGGCGTCCGTGTCGGCGCCGATACCATCCTGCGGCCAGGGACCACGCTGCGCGGTGACACCGTGATCGGCGAGGGCTGCGAGATCGGCCCCAACAGTCTCGTGCGCGATAGCCTGATTGGCGATGGCTGCCGCGTGCTCGCCTCCTGGGTCGAGAGCGCCGTCATGGAGGCTGGTTCGCGCGTCGGCCCGATGAGTCACCTGCGCCCTGGCGCGCGGCTCCTGGCCGGCGCTCAGCTCGGCAATTTCGCCGAGGTCAAGAACGCCACCATTGGCGAGCGTGTGCACATGCATCATTTCAGCTACGTCGGCGATGCTACGGTCGGCGCGGAGGCGAACATCGGCGCCGGCGCGATCACGATGAACTTCGACGGTCGCGAAAAGCATCACACGGAGATCGGGGAGCGCGCGTTCATCGGCTCCGACACGCTCTTGCGCGCCCCTGTGACCGTCGGCGACGGTGCGGCGACCGGCGGTGGCGCGGTGGTTACACGCGATGTGCCGCCCGGCAAACTGGTCGTCGGCATGCCCGCGCGCCAGATCCGGCGCGTCGCATCGGCAGCGTCGGCAACCACACCGCCCGGGAGCGTGACGGAGCGCGCCGCTCTCACGTCACGTATGCAACAGGCGCACGAGGCGCAATTGGCACCACGCGGCGAACCACCCGGCGAACCACCCGAAGAACGTGCATCCTCACCGGCCCAGCGAGACGAAGATCCCGCCGCGCCGGAGACGATGGAGTAGCAAGCGTAATGGACGATCCTGGTTGGTCGAGTCACTTTCTTTCGAGCCTCGCCTCTGCCGCCCACCCCTTCACCGGCAGCGATTGGCTCCTCTTGATCGCGCTGCTGATCGCGCTGTTCTTCGCGGGCTTCTCCGCGGCCGCCGAGACGGCGCTCACCTCTGTCAATCGGCTGCGCATCCGTAACGACGCCGAGGAGGGCGACAGCGCTGCCGCGCGCATCCTGCGCCTGATTGAGAAGCCGGAACGCTTCCTGTCGGCGATCCTGGTTACCAGCAACGTCGCCGTCATCACCGCTTCCACGGTCGCCACGATCCTCGCCATCAATCTCTTCGGCGACACGGGCGGCTTCGTCTCTACGATCGTGCTTTCGCTGATCGTGTTGATTTTCTGCGAGATTACCCCCAAGACCTGGGCGGTGCAGGCACCGGAGCGCCGCGCGCGCATCTTCATCGGCCCGGTGGAGATTCTCAGCCGCGTGTTGGGTCCGCTGGTGCGGGTGCTGATGTTCCTTACCAATGGTCTGGTACGGCTCCTCGGCGGCGAAACCGTCAAGCGCGGCCCATTCGTCACCGAGGACGAACTACGCCTGCTGGTGGAGGTTGGCGAACAAGAGGGCGTGCTCGAAGAAGAAGAGCGCGAGATGATCCACAACGTCTTCGAGCTGGCCGACACCGCGGTCCGTGAGGTGATGGTGCCGCGCCCCGACATGATCACCGTCGAGGCCGACGCCACGCTCGACGACGCCATGAAGATCATCGTCGAGGGCGGCCAATCGCGCATTCCCGTCTACTCCGACTCGATCGACGATATCATCGGCGTGCTCTATGCCAAAGACCTGCTCCGCGTCCTCACGCTCCACGAGCGCCCGCCGTCGGTGCGCTCGCTCGTGCGACAGGCATACTTCGTCCCTGAATCCAAGCGCCTGGACGATCTGTTGCGCGAGATGCAGCAGCAGCGCGTCCACATGGCGATCGTCGTCGACGAGTATGGCTCGGTCGCCGGCCTCGTCACCATCGAAGACCTGGTGGAACAGATCATCGGGGACATCCAGGATGAATATGACCGCGAGGAACAGCTCTTCGAGCGCATCAGCGACAACGAGTTCATTGTCGACGCGAAGATCAGCCTCGACGAACTCGACGAACTGCTCGACGCCAAGCTCGCCAGTGAGGACTACGAAACGCTCGGTGGGCTGATCTACGCCAAGCTCGACAAGATCCCTTCCGCGGGCGATACCGTCTCGCAGGGCGACCTTACTTTCACCGTTCTAGGCACCAAAGGGCGCCGCGTCACCAAAGTGCGTGTCGTCCGCGTGACCCCCGGCGCGCCCACGGATGCTGGCGACGCCGCGGCAACCGACGAAGATCATCTTCCGCACGCACCCAACGACACACCTCCCAGCCACGATGCGGAGACGCACAACGATGATCACGCGGACGGCAGCGGCACCCGCGCCCTGCTCGCCGCGCATGATGAGCGTGAGCGCGCGGCAAGGCCCGAGTACCTCGGCTTCACCTCACCGCCGCACTTCGAACTGACAGCCGAGCCCCTCTCCCCTGCGCTCGATGCGCCGCTAGACATGTCGTCCGACACGCCGCCCGATGTGCCGCCCGATGTATCACCCGCTGCGCCAGCCGCGCGCGAAGAAACGCTCTCGCGTCCGGCACGCCCGCGCGCGTCCGCCCATCACGCTCAGGGACGCGCTGGAGCGCCGCGACGCCGCTGATGCCGACCGTGGCGTGGCGGACTTGACACTAGTGCCCGTTGCATGTATGCTTGTTGCAATATTTACGTATGGAAGCGCGATGTATGTGATGGGAAAGTGGACGGCGTGGCGTGTTCGTGTACACTCGCGCCGCGAACAGGATAGCTTGTCTGCGATTATGTCGCCTAATTTCTGGCGACGTCGCCGGCGCAAGGAGAGCGAGAGATGTTACCACGAAATCCGCACCGCCGCGTAGCGCGCAGACCCTAAGCGTGGCGCGAATCGCCTATTGCTCAGCGTTCCGCGCAATTCGCGGTGTCGCTGGCGCATGGGTTGCTCACATTACGTCGCGAAACCCGCGGCGAGGCGCGCGACTTTCATGCCGCGACATGCGACAACACGTGTTGAGATGCGGGCGGAGCGCTTCGCGGCGATTTCATAGTGCTACCGCGGGGAAAGCGCCGGTACTTCTTGCGGGAATCTTCGTTGTAATTGGTGACACGGAGCGCGAACCGCTTGCTCGCCAAGGAACCACACGCCGCGAATCCGTCTTCGCGGTGACACGGAAGGTGGCGCGAGATGGGGACACGCGCCGTCGATCTGAGACTACGCATCGGTCTTATTTGCGGGATTGCACACGGCGAACGACCAGGCACGAAGACAGGATGCACGGCTGTAGTCGCCAACCTGTCCCTCCCTCCCTCACTAGAGGAGCGTGCGATGGGGGAGTCGTCGCAGAAAAGCCGGCGAATCGCGCTTCTGGATGGAGTCAGCGGTACGCGGAGCTTCAGGCAGGGAGGCGCGGCACGTTGCCACGCATCTCAGTGAGGAGGGGGTAGCTATGCTCGTGCTACGGAGGAAGGCCGGCGAGGCCATCGTCTTAAACGGCGTCATTACCATTCACGTGCTGGCGGTTGAGGGCGAACGGGTGAAACTGGGCATCAGCGCGCCACCAGAGGTCGTCATCGTGCGCTCGGAACTGCTCGAAGGCCAGGGCATCCTGCCCGCGACGCCGCCGCCGGCGATGCCACCGTCAGGGCCGCGCGAGCCGAACCGCCCACCACGCGAACCGGACGGCGAACCCGGCAATGGTTTCGAGGAGGGTTCCGGGCAGCACCGCGACCCGAACGCATCGAACGGCTCGGCACGTTTCAAGCCGCGCAACAGCACGACGGACGGCAACCCACTGCCTTTTCGCCCTAACTCTATCCGCTACGGGCCATAGTCGGACCGCATCCGCTTGGGGCGGACCTAACCGCCGGCTGCTTCCCACCTAACCCCAGCAAGCTCCTAGAGGGGGACGAGCCCCCATGGGGGTCCCGCCGCCGCCTTCCCTGCGCGGGAAGGAGAGCCGGACGGGAGGGGGAGCCGAAAGCGCCAGGGTGGCAACCGTAAGGACCCAAACGCAAGCGGTGTCAGACGGCCGCTGCCCGCGCGGTTTACAGGCATCACCCTTCGCATCTTGGCGAGACGTGCCTCGCTGTCGCGCGAGCGCCATTGCGGCTTGCTTACCCCCGGTACATTGCTGAGTACTACTGATGGCTGATAGCGCGTATTTGTAGTGCGCACTTGCGCGCCCTCTGCGAAAGGCCGAGCGCGATGCGGGACGAGCGCCAGATGGTGACGGCTCAGACGCTGGGCGACGCCTGGCTGCGAGTGGCCGCGCGCATCCTCGACGACGGCGGGGCTTCGCACTACGATGGGCTGCCGATTGTCGAGCTTGCGCACGTAACCCTCGACATCGCCGCGCCCGATCCGCGCGACGCGATCATCGCCGAACATGGTAATCCCGAGCGCCTGGCATGGATGCATGCCAATTTCACCGACCATGCGCGCGTCGCTGAGTTGGGGCAGGCCGAGAGCTACGCCACGCGGCTCTACGACTACGAGCGCAGTGGTCGCGATCAGATCGCCTGGGTGATCGAGCGGCTGCAGAGCGATCCGGCCTCGCGTTCGGCGACGATCACTACATTTCAGCCGTTGACCGACACCAGCTATATTCCCTGCGTGAGCCTGCTCGACTTCTGGATGCCGAACGGCGCGCTGGAGCTCGTCGTGTATGCGCACAGCATCGACTTCGGGACCAAGGGATACGGCAATCTCGTCGAGTTGGCGGAGATTCAGACGCGGGTCGCCGCAGCGCTCGACGTACCCCTCGGGCGGCTGACGCTGATCGTCAAGTCCGCACACATCTACGCGCCAGAAGTCGAGGCGATGACCGCGTTGGTGGCCGCCTTGCACGAGTAGCGCGCGTGGTCCGAGCGCTAGGGCGACCGCACGGGGCCCCGCGGGTGGCGGTGTCGCTCGGCGGCAAGCGGCCTCGCTCGGCGCACCAAAGGCGCAACGTCTACGCGCTTTGGATTCTAGGATTCGTCGCCCTCGTCGTCGGCATCGTCTCCGTCACCCGCGCGGCGCGCACGTTCCACATCGCCACGGTACATGTCTGAAAGCGCCTCGTGCAGCCGCTCGATCCCCGACCCCCGGAGGACGTATACTGGCAGCCCCGCGGCTCGCGCGGCGTCGATGCGCTCTGGTTGCGTGCGATACAGGCTCTTTAGGGCGAGCACGGCGTCGGCCTCGCGCACGTCGCGGCTGATGATCACCGGCAACCCTAGATCACGGATGGCCTGTTCGAGCCGCGTACGGTTGATGCCAATCGGGTAGACGCGGCGCATGCGAAAGAGCGACGCTGGCGGAGCCGCCTCGTTGTCGTCTGCATCCGCTGGGTTGCCCAGTGTGCCGCGGGCTAGCTCTGGGTCGAGCCAGCGCCCGCCCGGACCCTCGACCGGCTCGCGGGGGGTATCGGCCTCCCACCATGCCGATGCGGGACGCGGCCCCATAAGCGCCGAGCCTCGCGTGCGGCGCGGCGGGAGCATTTCTTCGCGACTCACCGGGAGTTCGCGGCTGGGCAAGCCGACTCCATCGGCCCGCGCCGCGCGCGGCGCCCGCTCCACCCATCGGCGGATGGTGCCATTTGGTTGGCGCTCGCGCATCTCTCGTTGAGGCGCCTCGCCACGCAGCAGATCGTCCACGGCCTCGGCCACATCATGGTGGATGCCGACGAGATGGCGCTCCTCCTGCTCGACGAGGACATCGAAGGTGGGGGGCTGCTTGCGTTCGAGCACCGTCTTCTGCGTGCCCCGCCGCCGCGCCTCCTCGTCCCCCAACGTCACCGCCTGGATGCCTCCCACCAGGTCCGATAACGTCGGGTTCGCCAGCAGGTTGTCCAGCGTCCGCCCATGCGCCGTCCCCACCAACTGCACCCCGCGCTCGGCGATCGTCCGCGCCGCCTGCGCCTCCAACTCCGTGCCGATCTCGTCGATCACCACCACCTCGGGCATGTGGTTCTCCACCGCCTCGATCATCACCGCATGCTGCTCCGCCGGCCGCGCCACCTGCATGCGCCGCGCCCGCCCGATCCCCGGATGCGCCACGTCGCCGTCTCCGGCGATCTCGTTGCTGGTGTCCACCACCACCACGCGCTTGCCCAACTCGTCGGCCAGCACCCGCGCCGCCTCGCGCAGCAGCGTCGTCTTGCCCACGCCGGGCCGCCCCAGGATCAGGATGCTGCGCCCCTGCTCCACCACGTCGCGGATCAGCGCCACCGTGCCGCGCACCGCGCGCCCCACCCGGCAGGTCAGCCCGACCACGGCGCCGCGCCGGTTGCGCAGCGCGCTGATGCGGTGCAGCGTCCCCCCAATCCCTGCCCGGTTGTCCTCGCCAAACGCCCCAATATGACTCACCGTGAACGCAAGGTCTTCTTCGGTGACGAGATCGTTGGTAAGGTCTACCGCTCCATCGGGGAAACGCGCCTCTGGCAAACGGCCGAGATCAAGCACGATTTCGAGGAGGTTGACGACCGGTCGCTGGTGCAGCGCTTCACGCACACGCGGCGGGAGTACGGCGAGCAGTGTGTCGAGGTCGTCGGTGATGACGATCTCTTCGGCGTCTCGCGGTGAGCCGGATGACGAGAGGCCAGCGGGGCCGCGTGGTGTGACACCGCCTGACGTTGGGGGTCGCGACATTCCTCTACCTTTTTGGCCCGCAAAGGGCTGCGCATGGCGTCGGTTGCAGACAACGGGTGAGATGTGGAACAGCAAGAGGGCGGGACGGGAAGCCGGTTAGGCTGTTCTCCCATCCCGCCCCATGCGGAAGGTTGCTGTTGCGGAATCTGAACGACTCGCATAAGAGAGAATTATCTCGATTTTGCCGGGCGAGCGAGCCCAGGATAGCCCGTATGCGGCGCGACATCTCGGCTGGCGAATGGAAGAAGCCAAGCCGTGCGGCCATTAGGGGTGCTTGGCTGAGCACGTTGCCGTGCGTACACCCGCGCCCTATCACCGCGTCGTCTACGCGGGGCCTTTGCGGTCCGCAGACCGCGGGGAACGCTCATCTTGGGGAGGGCTTCGCGCTTAGATGCGTTCAGCGCTTCTCCGCACTGGACGTGGCTATCCGGCGGCGGCCTGGGCAGGCCGACCGGCACACCAGCGGTCCAGCCACTCCGGTCCTCTCGTACTGGGAGTGAGTCCCCGCAACGTTCCTGCGCCCGTGACGGATAGAGACCGAACTGTCTCGCGACGTTCTGAACCCAGCTCGCGTGCCGCTTTAATGGGCGAACAGCCCAACCCTTGGGACCGACTCCAGCCCCAGGATGCGACGAGCCGACATCGAGGTGCCAAACCTTGCCGTCGATGTGAACTCTTGGGCAAGATAAGCCTGTTATCCCCGGGGTAGCTTTTGTCCGTTGATCAACGGCCCTTCCACGCGGCACCGTTGGGTCACTACGCCCGACTTTCGTCCCTGCTCGGCTGGTTGGCCTCGCAGTCAAGCTCCCTTGTGCCCTTGCACTCTGTCCGGGCGGTGTCCATTCGCCCTGAGGGAACCTTTGGGCGCCTCCGTTACGCTTTGGGAGGCGACCGCCCCAGTCAAACTACCCCCCTGGCCCTGTCGGGCCGCCGGCTCACGGCCGGCCCTTAGACGCAAGTCCGCGCAAGAGTGGTATTTCACCGCTGCCTCCGCGCCGCCCACAAGCGACGCCTCCTCGGCTCCCACCTATCCTACGCAGGCCCGGCCTCGCGCCCAGACCAGGCTGTAGTAAAGCTCCACGGGGTCTTTTTGTCCTGTCACGGGTAACCCGCATCTTCACGGGTACGTCAATTTCGCCGAGCCCCCGGTCGAGACAGTGCTCAAGTCGTTATGCCTTTCGTGCGGGTCGGAACTTACCCGACAAGGAATTTCGCTACCTTAGGACCGTTATAGTTACGGCCGCCGTTTACCGGTGCTTCGGTTCGGGGCTACGCACACCCCTCCCCTTAACATTCCGGCACTGGGCAGGCATCAGCCCCTATACGTCGGCTTGCGCCGTGGCAGAGACCTGTGTTTTTGGTAAACAGTCGCTTGAGCCCGCTCCCTGCGGCCCCCTCACGCCACGCCGGAGCGTCCGGCGCACGCTAGCGGGGCACCCCTTCTCCCGAAGTTACGGGGTCAATTTGCCGAGTTCCTTAACCGAGGATCGCTCGTCCACCTTGAGGTCCTTACCCCTGCCCACCAGTGTCGGTGTGCGGTACGGGCGGCCACGTCACTAGTTGACTCGCTTAGAGGCTTTTCTTGGCGGCCTGCGCACCACGCGACTTCCGCCCCCTTCTGGGAGGCTCCCGACCGCCCTCAGCGTCTGCGGAACCCGGATTTCCCTGGGCCCCCGCCTCCGGCGACCGACCGGCCCTGTCCGTTCGGCCGGCTCACGCTCGCTACCGCGTCCCCCCTTCGCTCATGACGGGCCGGCGCAGGACTGTCTACCTGCTGTCCATCGCCTACGCTGGCTCTTGTTGCTGCACCAGCCTCGGCTTAGGTCCCGGCTGACCCTGGGACGACTGCCGTTGCCCAGGAACCCTCAGGCTTGCGGTGTGGGGAGTTCTCGTCCCCAATAACGCTACTCATTCCGGCATTCGCGCTTCGGTTCGCTCCACGCGTGCTCACGCTCGCGCTTCTCTGCTACTCCCGAACGCTCCCCTACCACGCCCGGCAACTCGCCGGACATCCGCGGCTTCGGTGGGAGGCTTGAGCCCCGTTACGTTGTCGGCGCGGCGCCACTCGACCAGTGAGCTATTACGCACTCTTTCAAGGATGGCTGCTTCTAAGCCAACCTCCTGGCTGTCTGCGCGATGCCACAACCTTTCCCACTAAGCACTCCCCTTGGGGACCTTAGCCGGCGGTCTGGGTTGTTCCCCTCTCGGCGATGAAGGTTAGCCCCCACCGCCTCACTCGCGCGCGACCGTGCATACGGGCATTCGTGGTTTGGTTGGGGTTGGTAACCGGCACCCGGCCCCGAGCCCATCCAGCGCCCTACCTCCCGCACACGCTTGCCGGGCCTTGCGACCCTGCGCGCGGCTGTACCTCCATACATTTCGGGGAGAACCAGCTATCTCCGGGTTCGATTGGAATTTCTCCCCTAGCCACAGGTCATCCCCCGGTTTTGCAACACCGGTGGGTTCGGGCCTCGACGGGGTCTTACCCCCGCTTCACCCTGCCCATGGCTAGCTCACCCGGTTTCGGGCCTCATCCCGGCAACCCCTGCACGCCCTCTTCAGACGCTGCGGGTTGCCCCGCTCGCTTTCGCTGCGGCTCCACGGCTCTCTGCGCCGCTTAACCTTCGGACCCCCTCGCGGGGACCCTGGCTGCCGAGATGAACTCGCCGGATCATTCTACAAAAGGCACGCCGTCAGCGCGCGGCCCGGACGAACCGGAACCGCAGCCGCCTTCGACTGCTCGTAGGTGCTGGGTTTCAGGCTCTCTTTCATCCCCCTCGCGGGGTGCTTTTCACCTTTCCCTCACGGTACTCGTGCACTATCGGTGGCCAGGTGTATGCCAGCCTTGGAGGGTGGTCCCCCCAGCTTCCCGCAGGATTTCACGTGTCCCGCGGTACTCGGGTACGCGGCGGACCCAGCACGACTAGGCGTTCGCCTACGGGGCTCTCACCCGCTCCGGCGCGGCTTCCCAGCCGCTTCGGCTCGCCCGTCCCCCTGGACCTGGATCGCTCCTGCCGCGCCCCACAACCCCGCCCGCCCTCCGAAGAGGGCGACCGGTTTGGGCTGCGCCCGGTTCGCTCGCCGCTACTACGGGCCTCTCTCGCGGGGGCCGAAACCCCCGTCGCGTTGATTTCTCTTCCTCGGGGTACTGAGATGTTTCAGTTCCCCCGGTGCCCTTCGCGCGGCCTATGCATTCAGCCGCCGATGACGCGCCTCGCAGCACGCCGGGTTGCCCCATTCGGATTCGGGTGGCTCATCGCTCGCTTGCAGCTCCCCACCCACGTTTCGCCGCTCTCCGCGTCCTTCTTCGGCACCTGGCCCCAAAGGCATCCCCCCAGCACCCTTCTCCGCTTGGCGATGATCCGCGCCAGCAGAGATGCGTACCACCTACGATGCGATCTTGGAACTCGCTCGCTTCGGCAAAATCGAAATAATTCTCTCTATATGCGATTGTTCAGGTGCAACAGCCCAGTCTTTACAACTGGAGAGTGAGAAACAGCAAACATAAGCAGCAGTTTCGAGCGCAACAGCCTTCAAAGCGGGACCTTGCGATGTGTCAAAGGCGATGTCGCTGTACACGACATCGATCGACCTGGGAGCTGATCGGTGTCGGGCCGGACTCGACGAGCGAGCCGGAGACGAACCGATGTGTATCCCTAGAAAGGAGGTGATCCAGCCGCACCTTCCGGTACGGCTACCTTGTTACGACTTCACCCCAGTCACCGACCCCACCCTCGACGGCTGCCCCTCTCCGAAGCAGGTTGGCCCACCGGCTTCAGGTGTTTCCGGCTCCCATGGTGTGACGGGCGGTGTGTACAAGGCCCGGGAACGTATTCACCGCGGTGTGCTGACCCGCGGTTACTAGCAACTCCGGCTTCATGCAGGCGAGTTGCAGCCTGCAATCCGAACTGGGACCGGCTTTGGGGGATTGGCTCCGCCTCGCGGCTTGGCAACCCGCTGTACCGGCCATTGTAGCGTGTGTGTCGCCCTAGGCGTAAGGGCCGTGCTGACTTGACGTCATCCCCACCTTCCTCCGCGTTGCGCGCGGCAGTCGGGCCCGAGAACATCTAACGGACCCCGGGGGTTGCGCTCGTTAGGGGACTTAACCCAACACCTCACGGCACGAGCTGACGACAGCCATGCAGCACCTGCACCCCCGCCCCCGAAGGGGACGCGGCATTACCCGCGCTGCGAGGGCATGTCAAGCCTAGGTAAGGTTCTTCGCGTCGCATCGAATTAAACCACACGCTCCGCTGCTTGTGCGGGCCCCCGTCAATTCCTTTGAGTTTTAACCTTGCGGCCGTACTCCCCAGGCGGTCCACTCATCACGTTAGCTGCGGCACTGGAGGGGTCGATACCCCCAGCACCCGGTGGACATCGTTTACGGCGCGGACTACCAGGGTATCTAATCCTGTTCGCTCCCCGCGCTTTCGTGCCCGAGCGTCAGTTGGCGTCCAGGGCGCTGCCTTCGCCGTCGGTGTTCTTCCGGATCTCTACGCATTTCACCGCTCCACCCGGAATTCCGCGCCCCTCTCCGCCCCTCAAGCCCGCCCGTCTGGAAAGCCCCCGCCCGGTTAAGCCGGGCGATTTCACCCCCCACGCGGCGGGCCGCCTGCGCACCCTTTACGCCCAGTAACTCCGGACAACGCTCGCCTCCTACGTATTACCGCGGCTGCTGGCACGTAGTTAGCCGAGGCTTCTTCCCCAAGTACCGTCCGTTCTCGCCCTTGGGAAAAGCGGTTTACGACCCGAAGGCCTTCGTCCCGCACGCGGCGTTGCTCGGTCAGGGTTGCCCCCATTGCCGAAGATTCCTCACTGCTGCCCCCCGTAGGAGTCTGGGCCGTTCTCAATCCCAGTGTGGCTGATCATCCTCTCAGACCAGCTACCGATCGTCGCCTTGGTGGGCCGTTACCCCTCCAACTAGCTAATCGGCCGCGGACCCCTCTCCCGGCGCCTTTCGGCTTTCCCGGAACGCCTTACACGTCCCGACGTATGCGGTCTTAACCCCCATTTCTGGGAGGTATCCCCCACCGCGAGGCAGGTCATCCACGTGTTACTCACCCGTCCGCCACTCGCCGCACCCCCCGAAAGGGGCCGCTCGTCCGACTTGCATGTGTTACGCACGCCGCCAGCGTTTGTCCTGAGCCAGGATCAAACTCGCCATCCAGTTTGTTACTTACGAGAGTTGCCCGCACTTGCGTGCGCGACACCTCTTGCGTTTACGCCCTGTGTTTACGAGTCGTTACGACTCAAATGAACCGCAAAGGTTGAACTCAAAAGACGCTCGCCTTACGACGAGACGCCTCAACGTGAGCCCGCTTCGACGCTTGCTGCGTCGATCCCGATGCTTGCGCTGCTGCTTCTCACTCTTCAGATGTCAAGGTGCTGAGCCTCGCAAGGAGCCGTTTTCGGCTGCACTTGCATTTGCGCCCCGTTTTGAGGCGACCTCCTGAGCTTACCACGACTTGGTAGTCGTGTCAACAGGTACTAGTGCCAATTTTCAATTCTCGCGGCTTCGCCCCATGCGCGCGGCGCCTCGTGGCACACGTAGCTCATTCTGGGACATGTCGTGAGAGCGAAAGGGAGGTGGCTCGCCCGTTTGAGAGGCGACGCTGCACCCTCGCAGCACCTGTTGCGCTTCGGTACATCCCTAGAGACGCAGTATGTTCGTGCGGCGTCACAGGACTTTTCTCGAGTCGCCCAATTGGTCATCGTCAGACCATTTGCGGAGGCGGAGGAGAGTATGCCACAGCGCGGGTGCTGGCGTCAAGGGCAATCGCGCGCGACTTTGCAAAGTCGGTCCGACGCGCGGCAAGTCGATTACACGCCGTCGTGCGCCGGTGTTTTACGGTACGTCGGCTTGCCGAGATGACCGTCGCGTTCGCGTTGCGCGAGCAGGTGGACTCGGTCGTAAACCTGGTCACAGAAGCGGGCGACGCGCTCGAAGACGAGCTGCCGTTCGACGTCTTTGGTGACGGCGTGATAGGAGTGTTCGAGCACGAGCAGGGCCTTCTCTTCTGTGCCGATGCGCTCGAAGGTTTCGAGTCCGTCACGCAGGGGGACGACGTGATCGCGGCGCGCACACACGACGAGCGTGGGGCAGGCCACTTGTGGCAACGCTTCGTGGAGGTTGGGCAAGGCCGCGAGCAGGCTCACTACGGTGGAGGTTGCCGTCCAGGTGTAGGCATTGCGCACATAGCGTTGGCGTGCGCCATGGCGGTCGCGGACGTCTTCGGGTCCGGCTGGTACGTAGGGGACGAAGCGTTTGACCGCGCGCAGGAGGTGCAACACGTTGGTGGAGAGGCGCAGCGGCGGGCAGAGCGCGGCAACCCCGGCGACGTTCGGCTCCGCGGCGGCAACCGCCAGGCCGACAGAGGCGCCCATGGAGTGGCCGATCAGCACCACACGTTCGCCGCGGTCAATCGCGCGCTGGGCTTCGTCGCGGACGTGGTTGAACCAATCGTCCCAGCCGTGTTCGGCGAAGTCGCGCGCGGAGGTGCCGTGGCCGGGCAGCAAGAGGGTCTTGGCCGAGTAGCCGAGTCCATGAAGGTGCTGTTCAAGCTCCCACATATCTACCGGCTCGCCGTTGAAGCCGTGTACGAGGAGGCAGCGCACGTTGCTCCGGCTGATCTCACGGGAAGCAGGTGCGCGGTCGAGGCGATGGGCGGGTTTGGCCGAGCGCACCTGCGGATTGGCAGACTCTACGCGCTCGGCGCCTTCGCCCTCCGACGTCTGGCGCGCCGACGGCTCCGCTGTGTAGGTCATGTGCGCAATCCATTCCTTGTCATGCTGGAGGCGCTCAGGCGCTCCGCTTGAAGTTCAGTGTACCCTGCCCACGCAACCGCGGCAGGGGCCTTCCGCGCCGCCACCAGCGCAGACCAAGGTACCCCAGGGCTGGCCCGAAGGCGACGAACGCGCGCAGGCCGTAGACGCCGGCGGCGTAGAGCGGCAGGAAGGCGTAGAGCGTTGCCGCGCCCCCGGCGAGCAGCAGCGTGGCGATGGTCAGTTCGCCCGCGGGCAGGAGTGCCACGAGGGCTACGCCCCAGGTGGCATACCAGGGCCAGAACCATACGCTCGCCGCGGTCACATAGGCGAAGAGCGCCCACGCCCACGCCCGGAGCATGCCTTCGAGGCTGGTGGCCCGGGGGAATTGGCTCAGCCAGACGGCGAGGAATATGAGGATACCGGCAAGTTTCAGGCCGGTTTGCACGAGCGATGCTGCCGCGCCGGAGCTGACGCCAAAGGCGCCGAGGAGCGCACGCAGGGGCCATTGGGCCACTTCGAGCAGGGAGTTGTCGAGCTGTTGCGCCGGCGGCGAGGCGGCGATGGCCCCCAACGTCCGCGGGCCGTCCCAGTAGGGCAGGGCGGTCAGCACGACGACGGCGAGGACGAGCGCGAGCCGCCAGGAAAGCGCGGCGAGGATGCGTTGGGTCGTCTCGCCCTGGCGGCGCAGCTGATGGACGATCAGCGCGAGATAGAAGGGTAGCAGGGCCAAGAGTACGTATTTGGTGGCGATGGACAAACCGAAGGCCAGCAGCGCTGGGATCTCGTGGCCGCGAACCAGCCAGTAGATGCCCAGCAGGGCGAAGGTCAAGAGCACGGCGTCGTTGTGGGCGCTGGCACAGAATTCGAGCAGACAGAGCGGGTTCCAGGCGTAGAGCAGGGTACCCCAGAGCCGGCGGCGCGGCGCGAGGCGACCGAGGATGCCCCAGATCAGCGCGGAGTTGGCGAGATGCGCGGCCAGCCCTAGCAGCTTGAAGAGGGCGACATAGGTTGCCAGCGCGCCGCCGAGCGCCTGCGCGAGCAATGTCAGCCCGCTGGAGAGCAGCAGCCACGCGGGACCGTAGACGGAGCGTGTGTTGCGCCAGAAGACCAGCGAGAGGAAGGGATCGCGCGGGAAGTCGGAGGGGGTGGCGATCAGCGGGTTGGCATGGTGGAGCACGGCGATGCGGCCGTAGAGGATGTAGCTGAAGACGTCGCCGGAGGGTAGCGTGGGCAGCAGCGCGCAGGTGAGGCCCAACAGCGCGGCACCGCCCAGCACACAGGCGTAGGCTGTGCCCTCGGCGACGCGCACGCGGCGACTGCGCGCGAGAGCGACGGCGGCAGCGCAACTGGCGGCGACGAGCAGCGCGGCAAAGAGCGCCAAAGCGGGCCAGCCACGCTCGGCGGAGATGTTGGCCCCCACCTGGGCGTCGCCGAAGAGCAGACGTGCTGGCGCGAGCAGCCACGGCCAGACGCGCGCCAACGGCGAGAGCGCCTGCGTGACGCCACCGAGCGGGGCTACCGCGACAAGCGCCAGGAAACAGAGCTCCACGATCGCCAGCGGGGCGAGCAGTGGAGTGAGCGGAGCGATGGCACGGGGCAGATGGTTGGCAAGGGGTGAGGGGAGCACGCGACGTGACGAAGGGGGGAGACGCGCCGCCCGCGGAGCCTTCGTGGGCGTCTGCCGGGGGTGCGGGCGTCGCCTGCGCGCCATTGCCGTCACCGGTCGCCCATCGAGGGGGGACGCTGCGGCCAGGCCGAGTCAAGGTCTGGCCAGGGCTCGCCACCCGCCGGGGGGAGCGAGCGTGGACCGGTGGGCGGCAGCGACCGCGAACTCACCGGCGGAACGGAACGTGGGCCGTTTAGCGGCACGGATGGCGTTGGACTCGCTGGGCGCGAGCGGCCAGGTATGGTCGTATCCGCGGTCCAGAGGGGCTCGTCGACCTGCACCGATTGCGAGCGCGGCACCTCGCGCGGCCAGAGTGGTGTGCCGAGCGGCTGGCCGGGTGGCAGGGGCCGCGCGACGCTCCCTGGCACACCTGGCAGGAGGGCTGCTCCACTGGGACTGGGCTGCGCCGCGACTGGCTGGAACGCCTGCCGCGACGACTGGCCGACGGCGACTTTGGCAGCGCCCATACGCCGCCAAACGGCATAGGCGAAGGCGGCCATCGTGGCGAATTCGGTCACGCCGACGAGGATGCGGTCGAGCACGCCGACGCTTTGCACCCAGATGAATTGGGAGAGGGTCGCGGCGGTCGCGAGGTAGAGCACCGAGAGCACCGGCCAGCGCCAGAAGCCGGCGACGCGATCGTGCATCGAGGAGAACTCCCAGATCAGCAGGAAGATGAATGGTTCGAGGTAGTAGTAGGGCCAGTTGGTCTTGCTGAGCATGGGTACGGCGAGCGCGGCGATTGTGGCGACCGCCCAGGCTTCGCGACTATAGGCGGAGACGCGCCCACGGAGAGCCGCCAGTGCGGCGACGATCACCAGGAAGATCACCACGGCCGGCATGTCGAGCCGCCGCGCCAGGGTATCGAGCGTGTGGCGAATGCCGGTGGCGTTGTCGGGCGCCGCGAAGAGCGCCCAGATCGAGTTGCCGCCGATGATCGCGGTGCCGCGCCATGTCAGGAAAGCGTAGGTGGCGTTGGCGCGATCGACGAGAAAGAACGGCGCGATGCCGACGATGGCTACGGCAGCAGCGATACCGCCGAAGCGGGCCAGCGAGCGCCATTCACGCGCGACCAGCAGGAGGACGCCGAGCGCCAGCAGCGGCATCAGCGCCGTCGTGCGGGTGAGGACGGCGAGACCGGCCAAGAGACCGGCAAGCCCCTCGTGCCGCGCCTGGAACGCGAGCAGCGCCGCGACGAGGAAACAGAGCATCAGCGGCTGTTCGATGTGATACCAGGGGCTGTAGGATTGCCAGGTCAGCGGCGACAACACCACCAGCGAATAGGCCAAGAAGCGTTGGGCGTCGGGCATCTGCGGGTAGAAGGTGCGCAACGCGCGGAGGACGAGGTAGCCGAGGAGCGGGACGAGGAGGGTGAAAGGCAGCGAGACGAAGGTGATCTGCTCGCCGAAGTTCGCCGCGAAGCCGACCGCACGCGCCAGGCCGAGCAGCGGCGCCATCAAGAAGATGCTGAGCGGGGGGTTGTAGTTGGGATAGCCGCCGCTGGCATGCACGGCATACATCTGGAAGGGCTGGCCGCGCAGAATGTAGTCTGCCGAGCGGAAGAAGAAGTTGGTGAGGTCACTGTCCGCAGCAGTTTTGACGAGGCGCGTGCCGCGGACGATGGACTCGCCGCCAATCAGCAACGAGACAATCGTCACCAGCGGGTAGGCCCAGCTCGGCACGCGAATGGCTGCCGCGCGCTCTGACGCTCCCACCGCAGCGGACCGTGCCGCGCTCGCCGGATCCTGTCTCACTGAGTCCGCTCCTCATCGGCTGACCGCCGCCCACACCACCACACGAGCCGCCCGAACCTGCCGCGGTCCGAGTTCATCGCCCGACGCCATCGCGGACGATCATTACGCCGTGAACCGCAGAGAACGGGCCATGTGCTGAGGAGTGTACCATGCGTGTGGCCTCCTGCCTATCGCCATGCACCCATGCGCCCATGCCGACGGGCGAGCGCCACGACGAGCGCTACACGACGGTCTTAGAATTGGCGCAATTGGGGGAGGGATGGCAGACGTTGCGCCAGCGAGCGCCGCCAGGCGGCACGGACCTCGCGGCCCGCGAGCCAGAGCGTGAGCGCCACGCCCGCGGCGATCCAGACGAGCCAGGCGAGCCAGGCGATGGAGCCAGGGCCAGGGGCAAGCAACAGCGCGACGAGGTCGGGGAAGGCGTGCATGAACTGCGTGCCGACGGCGGGGCGGAGGCCGGGCGAGAGGAGGATGAAGATCACGGTTGTGGCGCTTGCCAATAGCGCGGCGCGGAGCCCATCGGCCCAGCTCAGGCCGACGCCGAAGATCAGGGGACGAGCACGCCGCTGCTCGTAGACGGCGACGCGATTGAGGATGTGCGCCGTGAGGTCTGGCGGCTCGACGATGGGCGCTTCTGTGGTGGAGGCGGCGCAGATCGCTTCGAGGATGGCGAGGTCGTGGCGGCAGCCTTCGCAGGTAGCGAGATGCGCGTCGAGGCGCGCGGTCCACTGGGCATCTAGCCGCCGGTCGACGCGGAGCTGGAGTAATTCAGTGACGCGTGCGCAGGTAAGGTCGTAAGTTGGCACGGTATCATCCGTCTCCGTGTTGGGGCGATTGTCGGCCAGCGTCAAGTTGATCGAGGACGCTTCGCAGGCTCGCGCCGAGGCCCTCGCGCACGTCTCCCAGGTTTTCGAGCCGCTCTTTGAGCATCGCGCGCGCCCTGAAGAGGTGGGTCTTGACGGTGCCGATTGGCACACGCATGACCTCGGCGATCTCTTCGTAGCTGAGCTCTTGCAGGTGGCGCAGGACGACGACGACGCGATACTTCTGCGGCAGCTTGGCGATCTCGCCGCGTACGGTCTCGCGCATCTCGTGCTCGGCGTCGAGCGCGGTGGCGGCGCTCTGGGTGCGCTCTGGGCGGTTTTCGCGGGCGGAGGCTGCGCTCAGCTCAGCGTGAAGGGTGGCATCACGGCGTCGGTGGGCGACGAGCCGCAGACAGTAGTTGTAGGCGATGCGATAGAGCCAGGTGGCGAAGCGGGCGTCGCCGCGGAAGCCGCGAAGCCCTTGCCACGCGGCGAGAAAGACTTCTTGCGTGGCTTCGCTGGCTTCTTCGGGATCGCGGAGCATGCGCAACGCCAGCGCGTAAACCTGTCGCTGATGATCGCGGACGATGGCGGCGAAGGCGTCTTGATCGCCGGAACGGGCGCGCTCGATCAACGCGCGCTCTGCTTCGATGGTGTCGGCGAGGGCGTCTGTCGCCGGCAGCGCGGCGGGCGCGACGCGTTCGAGGCCGCGAAGGTGCGCGATGGTTTGGGCGGAGGCGTTGTGCAGCATGTCGATTTGGAGTGCGAACCTATCGACAAGGTTTCGCGGATCCACGGCGGCTCTCGTTCTCGGACTTGGTGAATAGATGCGACGCGCTGAAACACCAGCGCAGGAACACGGCTCTTAGCAAGTATTATACAGGTGCGGCAAGAACACAAGCTCGGCGATCCCGCGACGCGGCGAGAGCCGGGGTGAGCATAGAAGGAGCTCGCCGTGAACGACCTGGCCGTGGTGGGGTTGGAATGGCTCGGCGCGCTGGCGCTGTTTCTCGGCTTCATCTTGCTGGTGCGCTTGCTGGATCACCGCGAGCGTATGACGATGATCGAGCGGGGGCTGCTCGACCGGCTAGAAGGCGATCCGCTGCGCCCGCCGCGTGGCTCGGCGATGCTGCGCGGGGGCATGATTACGGCGATGGTGGGGTTGGTGGTGACGCTTGGGTTGTATACGCTCGGCTACCTGCTGCCCGCGCCATTCAGCGCGGTTCCCGGGCGCGTCGGACCGTGGCTGCTGCCGGGGCTGATCCCGCTGGCGGTGGGGCTGGCACTGGTCGCTAGCTATTACCTCTCGCCACCACGCCAGCGCGAACGGGACGGAAATGAGCCTCAGCACGAGGCGTCGAACGCCGAGGATGGGCGCAGGCCAGACCTGCGGGTAGTCGATCCACACCAACCGAGCGACCGCCGCCCGCACCGCGAGGATGCGGCCAACGGGTGAGGCGGCGCGCGGACACGTTGGCCTCGACGCTGCATATGCCTGGGCTTCTCCCTCAGAGCACGAGATGCTGGCGCTGACGGAATTTCCGTTTTCTTCCGCTTTTTCATGTCGATGCGGGAGGCGATCCGCTGAATTCAAGGCGAATGTAGCGGAAAGGGGACACTCCAAGCGGAAATTGCGAGAGGATGTGGAGTGGAGGAGAAAGCGGCGATGTGTGCTCTCCACGCTCCCACGTGTTGATCGCCGTCGATTGGGTGACGCGAGGTGACGTGGGAGGTGGTGGAGAGACGGTAGGCCAGCGCAGTACCGGGACGCGCTACAAGTTCACACCACGCGGTCGCGCTATGAGGGATGCGCTACAGAGGTGTGGCTACGAGAGGGCGACACAGAGAACATATGTTCTGTTCGTAGTATAGCACGGGATGCGCTCGAGCGCAACCGGCGCGTGGATGCGGGCGGAGATGTGAGCGAGCGCGGCGGGTGACGTCCGCCGGACGCTGCACAGGCGAGCGCGGGTGGCTGGCGGCGGGCGCGGAGGCAGAGGGCATCTCTCGATGCCGTCCGAGAAGCGATGCGGCTGCTATTTAAGAGGGCACGAGAGGGCAGGGGCGGGCGATGGAGTACCCTCGGGACGCCTGCTCACCAATCCAGCTTGGTTAGCTGGATCAAATTGCCGCAGGTGTCATCTACCATGGCGATCGTCGAGGCGGTCACTTTGGTTGGCGGCATGGTGAACTTCGCGCCCAAGGCCGACATCCGCTCGTACTCGGCCTGAACATCGTCCACGGAGAACATGGCGGCGGGCTGTCCTTGTTCAAACGTCGCCTGCTGGTAGGCTTTTGCCGCGGGGCTTGAATTTCCGGCGAGTTGCAGTTCCGTCCCGTCGGGATCCTCCGGCGACACGACAGTTAGCCAGCGATACGGTCCGTTCGTAAAGTCGGCCTTCTTCACGAAACCTAGCACGTCGGTGTAGAATCGCAGGGCTTTTTCCTGGTCGTCGACGTACACGCTGGTGAGTTTGATCTTCATTGATGTTCCTCTCCTCGTTACCTGTGAGCGCCTTGTCGCGGCGTGTGGAGTGACGGAAATGGTTGCCGACCACCGCTACATTTGCCTTCCGGGAGGGCAAATCGTGGTGGCCCGCGCACGGCGATCTAAGACTACCACCGGGAACTCGGCTCGACCAATCGTCCTGCCGCCGGTCGTCACGCCGAGCGCCAGCGCAAGCACTCGTCCGGCGTCGTGGGTGACAGGTTCGGCATTTCCGCTGCCGCGCCCCACGCTACCTGTGGTCGCGCTACCTGCTATAATGCGGCGGACCCGGCTGATGGACGCTGTGGTTCGGTCGCTTTTCAGCGGAGGCAGTGCGGCATGCGAGCGCATCCACGCGTCGCCATCGACGGCGGGGCAGGCGTCGGCAAGAGCACGGTTGGTGAACGCTTGGCGCGGCGTCTCGGCACTCCCTACGTCGATACCGGGGCGTTTTATCGCACGCTGACGGCGCTGGCGCTGGAGTCGGGTGTGGCACCGGATGACGCCGGCACGCTGCAACAGCTTGCGGAGACGATGCCGATCACCATCGTGCCGCCCACCGCGACCGAGGCCGATGGCCGCCAATATACCGTGCTGGTGGGCGGTAGGGACATGACGCCGCTGCTGCGAACCCCGGCGGTTGAGGCAGCGGTGTCGCGCGTCTCGATTCATCCAGGGGTGCGGGCGGCGCTGATCCGCCGCATGCGCGAACTGGCGGACGAACGCGGCGTGGTGATGGTCGGGCGAGACATTGGCACGGTGGTGCTGCCCGACGCGGACCTGAAGATCTCGCTGGTGACGTCGGCGGACGAACGGGCGAATCGCCGCCACGCCGATCTGGTGGCGAAGTACGGCGATGCGGCTCCCCCGCTGGAAACGGTGCGGCGTGAGATCGAGCAGCGCGACGCCATCGACGCGCCGAATATGCTGGTCGCGCCGGATGCGCGGACGATCGACAACACGGCGCTGCAGGCCGATGACGTGGTGCGGCGTATCGAGGCGTATTTGCGCGAGCTGTGAGCGCCGTTGTGATCGCCGGCAGTGTCGCGGTCGCGAGCAGTGGGGATGACGAGGACGAACGCTCGCACGGTGGGAGGGCCGCTATGGCTGGCAAGCAAACGAACGAGGGTAAGGCCTGGCGTCCGTTTTATGAGGGACTGCGGATCGTGGCGCGGCTCGCTTTGCCGACGTTCACGCGTATCCGCGTGGAGGGGCTAGAGAACGTGCCCCGGCGCGGCCCGGTAATCCTGGCGATGAACCACATCCACTGGCTCGACATTCCGGTGGCGTCGGTGCGGGTGCCGCGGGTGACGCACTATATGGCGAAGATCGAACTGTTCAATATTCCAATATTGGGCTGGATGTTGCGGCGCGGAGGCGCTTTCCCGGTGCGGCGCGGCGAGGGCGACCGCGAGGCGCTACGCACAGCCGAGCGCTTGTTAAGCCAGGGTGAGGCGGTAGTGATCTTCCCCGAGGGGCACCGCAGCGATCTCGGTCCGCTGATTGAGGCGCATCCCGGCGTGGCGCTGATCGCGCTGCGAGGCAACGCGCCGATCGTGCCGGTGGCGATCTCGGGGACGCGGGACGTGTTTAGGCATAAGGGATTGTTCTTCTGGGCGCCGAGAGTGACGGTGCGCTATGGCACGCCGTTCACGCTTGCCAGCGAGAGTAAACGCAGCCGCGAAAGTCTGGCGGAGGCGACGGACCGCATCATGTACGCGATCGCGGCGTTGTTGCCGCCAGAGCAGCGCGGGGCGTATGCGTCGCCGCGGCAGCCGTCCACCGTCGAGGGAGCTGCGGAATCTACGGATCGCGGCGCTGAGGTGCCGCGGTAGGGCGAGGGGAGTCGGGAGCGGGAGTGCCGGGGCGGCAACGGCAAGGACTCACACGCAAGCGGTATCAGCTAGCTCGCCCATCTGGCCGCGAGAGCAGAAAGTGCCTGTGATGCGCGCAGCGGTGATCGTGGCCTTTGCGTTAGTGGTCGGCTTTGCGCTCTGGGAGAGCCGCTCACGCCACGGCGCTGAGGCAGAGAGCTTCGAGCGAGGCGCGTTTGATCGCGGGAGCACGCTGCTGATCGCCGTGGTGTTTTCGCTGGGCTTTGTGCTGCTGCCCACGTCGCTCGCGCTCAGCGCGTGGGGCATTGGCGCGACGAGCATCACGTTGGTGGTCGCGTGGATCGGCATCGTGATCATGCTGCTGGGGATCGCGTTGCGCGTCTGGGCCAACCAAACGCTTGGCCGCTTCTTCACTCGGACGCTGCGTGTCACGGCGGAGCAGCGCGTCGTACGCGACGGTCCCTATCGACTGGTGCGCCATCCCGGCTACCTGGGAGACATCTTGTTATGGATCGGCGCCGCACTGGCGACGCTGAACTGGCTCGTCGTCGTGATCCTCACGGTGACGGCGGTTCTGGCCTATAGCTATCGCATTCGTGTTGAGGAGGCGATGTTGCAGGAGGCGCTAGGGGACACGTACCGCGCGTATATGCGACACACCTGGCGTCTCGTGCCGCTGGTCTACTGAGCGATGATTGCTGGTCAGCGGCCAAGGATGTGGAGGAGGTGCGGCAGGTAGACGAAGAAGGCGACGATCACGGCGATGATGGCACTGAGCAGCACGGCGCCGGCGGCGACATCTTTGGCCATGCGGGCGAGAGGATGGTATTCGCGGGTGGCGAGATCGACGACGGCTTCGGCGACGGTGTTGATCATCTCGGCGACGAGGACGGTGCCGATGGCGAGGAAGACGATGGCGAACTCGTCGGGCGTGATGTGGAGGGCGAGGCCGAGGGCGATGGCGAGCAATGCGGCGGCGAAATGGACACGCATGTTGCGCTGGGTTCGCAGCGCCTGCCAGAGTCCGTTGCCGGCGTAGACGAAGCTGCGGAGAAAGCCAGGGCGCGGGGGGATCGCTGGCGGCGCGGGGGGATCGGCGGCAAGCGCGCGCTGGACTGGGGACGGGCGCTGCGCCTGCCCGGAATGTTGATCCTCCAGATCATAGGTCTTCATACGCTACTCGCTTGCTTGTGATGGCGGCGATTGCTAGTCGGCAATGCCCGCCGCGCGCAAAACGGCTTCTTGATGCGCCACCATCGCCTGATAGCCAGCGTCGGTGGTGTCGTCGTAGCCAACGAGGTGCAACACGCCATGTGACAGGAGATAGGCGAGCTCGCGGGCGGGACTGTGCGCGGCCTCGGCGGCCTGTCGCTGGAGGGCGTCACGCGAGAGGGCGATGTCGCCGAGGTGCAGATGCTCGTCTTCGGGCGTGAGAAAGGGATCGCCACTGTCGAGGTCGTCGTCTAGCTCGTCCAAGGCGTCCAGGTCGTCCAGGTCATCGAGAGGCAGGGCGTCACCGTTGAAGGCGCTTTCATCCGTGTCATCCGCGGAGTACTCCAGTGCGCTTAGATCGGATAGATCGTCGTCTAGATCTTCGTCTTCGAGCGCGGCGTCTCGCTGCCAGAGTTGATCGGGAGGGGCGTCGACGAGTGGGGCGTCGAGCAGCGGGAAGGAGAGCACGTCGGTCGGCTCGTCGTTGCCGCGATACTCGCGATTGAGCGCTCGCAGGCCGTCGTCTCCGGTGAGCAAGAGGCTGAGCTCGACGGGTTCGCCGATGCCTACGCGGGCGAGGGTCAAGGCGACGATACGCCGGAGTGCGGCGTCGTCGAGCCCGAAGACAGCCTCGTCCAGCGCCTCGGGCGGCTCGTAGGCCACGGCTAGTATGAGGCGCTCTTCGATGTGGCGTGCATCCTCCGGCAAGTCGGTAGTCAGGGCATGCCTTCTTTCAAGGATAGTGTGCGGGTGTACGGCGTCAGGAGACGGTCGTCCGCCGGACGCCTCTACGCGCTGCGACGTCTGCCTCGGAAGTGGCGTTTCGGCCTGAGAAAGCCTCGGAGCGGACGTTGGCATCTGCCCTACATTCTACGACTTCACGATAGCTGTCGTCTGGGCACTTGCGACCCGCTGTGGCTTTCGCCAGGATGCTATGGGCGACGCGGAGCGTTCGGCGGAGGCGGTCCGTACCGCGGGTCGCGGGGCGGTTGGCCTGGCTGGATGGCGCGTTGGCGCGCGAGGGTGCGCCGGTCGCGGCCAGCCTGGACGGCGCGGGCACGGGCGAGGGCCATCGCGGCGGCGCGCTCGCGGATCAGGCGGTTGCGGCGAAGCTGGCTGCTTATTATGAAGAAGCCGACGACGACGACGATCAGCCCGGCGAGGATGGCGAAGACCAGCGAGGTCCAGTCGTGCGCGACGGCGACGGTGGCGGAGCCGGTGGTGGGATAGGCGAATCCGTGCTGGTCAAGCACCTGCACGGTGACGTGGAAGTTGCCGTTGTTCTTGAATGACTTTGTGACGGTGGGTGCGGTAGTCGTCTTGGTGCTGCCATCGCCAAAGGTCCAGACGTAGGTTGTGGGCGTCGAGGGCGCCAATTGCCCGCCCGGCGCACTCCCAGGAGGCGCGCCGGAGGTGTCACTTGGCGTTGGAGTCGCGGGCATGGTCACCTGCGCGGTGAAGGTGACGGCATCGCCAGTGCTGGCCGATGTGGCGCTGGTGTCGAGCGCGACGGTGGGGAGTTGCTGCACGACCTCGACGTCGAAATACTTGACGGTCTGCGCGCCGGTTTTCTTGTCGGTGACGACCAGGGTGATGACGCTGGTGAGCGCGGGATTTTGGCTGACGAGATAGGCGCTGAAGGAATGGGACGCGCGGGGATCGCTCGACGTGGTGTAGTCGGCGAAGTTCCAGTAATAGGTGAGCTGTGAGCCGTCGGCAGCGTGCGAGCCGCTGGCGTCGAAGGCGATCGGCGTCTTGGGGTCGGTGATCACGGCGCTGGCCGAGGCGACGGCAACGGGCGGCGTCGGCGGCGCGGCGGCGATTACGGTGAGCGTGGCGCTGTCGAAATCGTTATCCCACGCGCCGTTACTCTGCACCTGCGAAAAGATGGTGTACGTTCCTGGCTTGGTGAAGGTGTGCGTGGCGCTGATGCCACTTGCCGTGCCGCCGTCGCCGAAATCCCACCGCCACTGCAGGCCGCTAATGAACGCGGGGGTCAGCCCCATGTTGCTCAGATCCTCTTTGAACGCGACGGGCTGACCGGCAACGTAGTCGCTGGCGAAGAATCCGGTGATGGGCGTCTCAAGGGTTCCGCCTGGCTTGGGGCGCAGGGTGGATGGCTGATTGTTGGCGAGCATGGTAGGGGTGTTCACCAACCCGCAGGCAAGCGCTGAGGACGCGGAGGAGCTCAGCAGGGGCGAGAACGCACCGGCGACGGCGGCGCAGAGGGCCAACGCCAGCAGCAGTTGCGCGCGTCTGCCATGCAGGATATGTCGCCACAGCACACGCCAGCGAGCCGCCCCGACTTTCTCGCCTCGCATGAGTTCCGCCTCCTCGCGTTCCACGCTCGCGGTATCGCTCCGGCGCCGCTGTGGCGACTCCGCCGTGTGCGCCTCTGGCGCGATTATGCCGAGCGGTGTGCGCATTGTCGAGGATGTGGGCGGAAGGTACGATGGCCGCGCGACGCGATTTTACAGATGCGCGCCACCGCTTTACAGATGCGCCACAGCGCACAGGCGCACACCATGCTCCATGTGTGGAGAACGATGCGCGCCTGTAGGCGTTTGTGCTGTCGGGTGCCGCGAACGCCCACGCAGCTTCGGCGCAAACGGCGAGGGGATCGCGGGGAGGCTGTTCGTGACCCTGCCGCGATCCCTTCAAGTGCTGCGCTAGTTGCGGGTGCTGCGCTGCGACTCAGACTTGGAGTAGCGGCTGAGCAGCTTCTGCGCGGTGTTGCGGTCGACACCGAGGCGCTCGGCGACGGCGGGGACGAGCACACTGGAGGCGATGGTCTTCTTGCCGCTGGAGGCACGCAGCTCGCGCATGACGTCGGCGATCGACTCGGCGACGTTGGGCGGCAGCGGCTCGTTGAGCGTGCGATTGAGCGTGCCAAGCTCGTTGGGACGGTGGACGGAGCGGCGCGGGCCGGAGGTGCCGGTCATCGCCTCGGCATCGCTCATCTCGTAGGGCTGGCTGGCGGCGGCGAGGTCGGCGCCGAAGAGTGTCGCAGGGCGCCGCGGGGCGGGCGCGAAGCTGACGGCGTCGCTGGCGGGCACACCGGCGGTCCCCTGGACATCGGCGTCGAAGAGCAGCGACGGCTGCGCCATGTTGGCGCGCGCTCCGGTTGGCGCGGTGTGCGTGGCCGGGGTCGCTGCGGCGGCGTGGTTGCTGAAGGTCATCCCGCCACGACCAGACGCGGCAAGCTCGCGGCCCGCGGAGGGCGTGAAAGTCGGGTATTGGATGACGTTGTGCGCGCTGCCGCTATCCGCGGGCGAGGCGGTGGTGGCGTCGACTGCCGGCATCTCGCCACTGTCGGTGGCCGATTGGCCTTCGCTCGTGGAGTCGTCTTTGCGGCCAAAAGCGGCGCGCGCCTGGACACGAGCGGCGGCGGCGGTGGCGGCCATGCCTTTGAGTTGCGCGGCGCGGATGCGGGCATTGGCCTCGGCGCGGGCGGCCTTGAGTTCCGCCTCTTGCTGGGTGCGGAGCAGCTGCTCGGCATGGCTCTCCTGGATCTGCTGGAGGGTGCGGCCGGTGCGCGTCGGCTGGACGATTGCCCAGAAGAGGCCCCAGAACGGCGGCGCGACAGCGACCAGCACCATGGTGATGGAGATGTTGGCTGACTGCAACTGTGGCCAGATGTTATAGATCCATTGGTCGGTGTTGAAGGCGTGGAAGGAGATGCTGCGATAGGCGAGAGAGTTCCAGGTGGTGATGCCGGTCGCGATCAGCAGGCCGAGGCCGCAGAAGAGAGCCTGGATCCTGTGACCCTGGCCCCAGTGCCACGGCGCGAGTACCGAGAAGAGATAGGCCATGCCGACCAGGCCGACGGAGACGAAGGTCCAGAGGGCGAAGAAGCCCGCCTGCACAAGCGGCTCGGTGTTCGGCGGCTTTGCGCCGTCGGTGTAGACGTAGAAGTTGAAGATGCCGTCGGGGATGTAGAGGATGACGGGGAAGATGTAATACAGCCGCGTGAGCCAGCGCGGCAGCGGAAGCACTTTCTCGCTATCCTGAGCGCGTATTCACCTCAGCGGGCGCACTTTCATTCGCAGCGGGCGCGCTTGCAGCGCGCGTCGTCATCTCGGCAACTCGTGCCATACGTGGTCTACCTCCATGCCGTGTCGGCGCCCGCGAAGCCCGCGGGCATTCGTGCTGTATGCCGCTAGCGTGAGACGGTTGCCGCCGCCTAGTTCGTGCTCAGCGCGACGGTCGCCTCGTGCTAGTCGTTACCACACCTGTCGGAAGCGCGCCCTCGGAGTCCACCGCTTATCCACAGATTTTGCGCGGCGCTCCGGCTTTGGGTGCGTAAACAGGAAGCGATGGGAGAGTACCCAAGCGTGCACGCGCTGTAAAGGGGGCTGGATGGGCTAGCTTGGCATCGCAAATTGTCGAGTTGCTGGCCGACCTCCTCGATGGAGGTCGCAAAAACGGTGATGAGTAGGAGGAAGGGCCTACACTGCCTGCCCGATCTGGCTAGCAATTTGCGGAGTGCGCGCTAGGTCGTAACTGTGCCGACCGCCTGGTGAAACACCAGCGCTGTGAGGCATTCCATGAGGATTCTAGAGGATTTGTGGCAAGCGCACGGGCAGACAAAGTGCCTCAATGAGCGATCTGTGGGCGACTTGTGGGAAACGCGTGTGCAAATCCGTTCTTTGGGCGTAAAACTCGTGGGGCAGGTCACCCTAACGGGCTAGGCCGTCTGGTCACCGAGCGGCTGCTCCCGAGCTTCGCGGAGTTCGGCCCGATAGTTGCGTCAACGAAAAGGGAGTGCTGCTGAGGCGTCGTACGGGAGATCACGGAGGGTGGCGGAGCACGAAACAGAAGGCGAGAAGCGGCTATGGCGATGGTGCTGGTAGTTGACGACGATACGGATATCCGCGCGACGGTGCGCGCGGCGCTCGAAGACGTGGGACATACGGTGCGCGAGGCGCGCGACGGCGCTGAGGCGATGACACTGCTGCGCGACGTGCCGGCGCGATTGGTGGCGCTGATCGATCTGCGCATGCCCAACGTGGACGGCTTCGCGCTACTGCACATGGTAAGCGAAGATTGGGAGTTGTCACGCCGGCACGCGTACGTGATCCTCAGTGCCGACACGCTTTCGCTACCAGTGGTGCGGGCGCTGCGATCGGCGACGGTGGTGGGAAGCGTCACCAAGCCGTTCGAACTCGATACGCTGCTGCAGGCGGTGGATGAGGCGGCGAGTTCGCTCGACGAGGGTGCGGATGGGGGCACGAATACCGGTACGACAAGCGAGATCGGTGAGTAGTGCGGCGGTTGGTTGGCGTGACGGTGCTGGCGCCGCACGCCGGATAGAGTGCCCTCCTGGGCTGAAGGTCTGTGACTCACCGCGACACGCGCGGTGTACTACCCCATCGTCGTCGGGTGCTGTGGTTGCGCGGCTGATGCCAGGCTGAGCGTCAGAGGCGCATCCTGAGGCCGCGCACGCGACGCACGCGATGCAGCACACAATGCACTGGCTAACCACCCAACCGCGATGGGTCTCGCAGACTACAGCCATTGAGCGATCAGTGGAGTCGTTGCGGAGAGGGGCGTTCTCCTGTCGGCGGCATTGGATGCACCCCAGCGCCAACCTGCCGATCTTGGCATGCCAAGTGCTGCCAAGCAGCCGCGACGCGCGACCATCGCTTGCGTGGAGAAAACCCGCGAGCGCTGCCGTGGTCCGTGGCCATGACCAGTGGCCGCACGGTAGGGACTAGACACAAGCAGCCCGCACCCGCTATCATGCGGCCAGTCCGTTCGCGCTTCCTCAGATATCGCCTGGCGGTGGGCCGCGCACGTCGCCTCCCACTGAAGGCATGACCTTGCCGGTCTCGGCGGGGCGCTCGCCGTACCGCGCGCTCGGAGAAGAGTTCAAGGGGAACGCGCCAATGAAGCTCTCGCGCCGACTTGCCCCGCTCATGGCCGTATCGCTGTGCCTCGCCTTCGCGTCGTGTGATGCGATCTCCAGCACCAACAGCACTAGCGTCACGCCCGCGCCCACCGTCACCACGCCGCACCGCGACGCGATCTTCGTGCAATATTGCGCCGACGACACCGGCAGCTATCCGCGAGCGGATTTCTTCCTGGCGAACAAGCTGGTCGCCTCCAGCCTCGGCCAGTCTGTGGCAGCGAACTCCGACGGCCTTCAGGCCTACGCCACCGCGATCACCAGTGATACCTACAATCCATCGAATACGCTGGCGCCGTTTGTGATCCCGGCGATCGCCGCGTACCCCTCACTGCCGACGCCGCTGCCGACGCCGCCAAATGACAATCCAGTCTCGTACTCCGCCACGGCGACGACGGTCGCCAATCAGAATAACGCTGGCATCACCAGCTACAACGACGCCGTCGCGCAGACCACCGCGCAGGTCAAAGCCGTGGAGACTCAGGTGACGACCGATGCGAAGCGCCTGGCGAACTGGAATCCCAAGATCGACTCCAAGGCCACCAGCGTTTGGGGCTGCCTGCAACTGGCGCGGCAGCGCTTCGCCACGCAAAGCGGCACGAAGTACCTGATCATCGCCTCGGATATGCAGAACAACACCAGCGTGGACTACACATCCGATTTCACCGCGCACCAATACCTCAAAGGCGTCAATGTCAGCGTGATCTATTACGTCTGCCAGAACGGGGCGGGCGCTTGCCAGAGCCTGCAGAATCAGTGGACGCATGTCTTCACCGCATCGGGCGCGAAGTCGGTGAAGTTCAACGATCCCGCCCAGTCCGACGCGCTGGGCAACCTGTTCGGAGGTGCATGAGATGCCAGACTTTTTGACTCCCGGACTCATCGCTATCATCGCTGCCGTGGTCGTGGCGTTGCTGCTGATCGCCGTGTCGCCGCAGAGCATCGCCGACGCCTTCGGCCAGGTCTTCCAGTTGCTGAGCCGGCTGGTCGCCGCGGTGGCGGGTGAGGCGGAGCTAGGCGCCACCACGCTCTTTGGCGTGCTTGGGGGCGTTTTCAACGCGCGCCCGCCTAAACCCGCGACTGCGCCTAGCCCTTCGTCCACCGCGGTGACGCCCGCCGCGACGCCCGGCGCTGCGCCGAGTTCCGCGCCCTCTACGCAGCCCGCGCCAGCCTCGGGCGCGCAACCCGCCGCGCAAGACGAGAACACGGAACTGCCGTTTTCGTGGATCGCCGAGACGGTCTTCACACGGTTGCTCTACCTCGCCACTGTGGCGATCATCGTCGCCTCGGACTTCGTCTTCGCCATCTTGCGCTTGCAAGCGGTGCTCTTCCCTTCGCTGCAACCGCCGATCACGGATCTCGCCTTTCTCAGTCTGCTGACCGGCGCACTCTTCGTCTCCATCGTCCTTCTGACCGGCGCGCTAACACTTGATTTTCTCGACATCCTGCCGCAACCGGTGCGTCTCTTCCCCACGCTGCGCGAAAACATGCGCCGGCTGCTGCTCTTCATCTCCGTTCTCAGTCTGGTGCTCGCGCTGGTGGTCGTCGGCGCGCTGTTCTTGCAGGGTCAGTTGCTCAGCTCGCTCTCCGAGACGGCCCCGGTGGCCGCAGTCGCGCTGGCGGCACTGCTCGGCATTTTGCAGGTGCTGGTGGTCTTCCTTGGCGCCTGGGGCGCGGTGCGCGGCCTGGCGATTATCCTCGCGCTGATCGGTGGGGTGATCGGCATCGTCCTGCATCTCATCGCCGTCGTCCTCGAATGGCTCTCCGAGGCGCTTGATCTCATTGGCACATCGGTCATCGCCGATATCATCTGGGGCATCGCCGCCGTCTTCGGGCGCAAACGCCCCGGCGAGCGCATCCAGCGCACGGCTCTGTTGACCAACGTCCTCTCGGTGGTCGGCTATGGCGACCGTAGCAGCACCTTCACCGCCGGCCTCGTGCAGGACGTGCTGAGCATGTACGGGCGGGCGGGCTTGCTGGCCGTCGGCACCTACGCGCAGGAGCCTGCCGTGCTCTCCGACGTGCAAGAGCGCTTTGGCCGCCTCGGCGTCAACAATATCAGCCCGATCCTGCCGCACGACTCCGATCCGCTTGGCTCGCTGAAGAGCCAGGTGCTCCGCGCCTACAAGGGCAAGCGCGCCACCAACAAGATGCTGCTGTGGATCGTCGACGGCGAGCTGGCGACGCAGAGTGTCGATACGCTGGCGCAGATAAAGCGTTCGATGTCTGACCTCTCGATCACCGTGCTCTGCCTGCTGCCGCCAGGTGGCATCAAAGGGACGGAGCCGTTCAGCCGACTCAAGCAGCTCGCCACGCGCGACCAACACGCACAGAGCGTCATCGCCACGACGATCATGGTGGACGACCGTTCGCCGATGTATCGCATCCTCGGCGAACCCAATGCCGATCGGCTCGTGGCACGCAGCCTCTCTGGCATGCTGCTGGCGCCGCTGCACAACACGGCCAATCCGTCGTTCGTCAACGTGGTGCGCGCGCTCAACGAAGCGGGACAGGCGTTCTCCGCGCTGGCGGTGGATTCCGCGGGTATCGTTACCACCGATGGCACGGGGAGCGGCAATCGCACCACTGGCAGCGGCAGCGTCTCGCCCGAGTTGGCCCAGGAGCGCACGCAACAACTGGCGACACGCCTGCTCACCGGCACCAGCTCGACCACGGTGCAGCAGGGGCCGACGAGGAATCAGCCCGCGCTCTACCTCAACTTCATCGTGCCGATCTCGGCGAGGAGCCCCGAGGCCGCCGACTACCGCGGCAACATCAGCAACTGGCTTGCGGATCACTACTCGATCTATCTCTACGGCGTCGTCGATGGCGAGGGCGTCGATCTTTCGGACAAGAACCCTGGCTCGCAGGGCGACCGCTACACGCAGGTGGGCGTGCTCTACGGCCTCGGCGATACGCCGCCGCAGACATCGACGGCTCCCGAACAAGCGTCCGCGCAGCCCCGCGTGGTGGACGCGGGCAACTAGCGCTAGCACTTCGCGGCTTACCGTGGGCGACTCTCGACGTGAACGCGTCCTGAGCCGCCCATACGTGCGCGCAGACGCGGGCTATCTCTGCACACTCGGCACGGATTCTGCTGCGCGTGATGCGCTACTCTGGCAACGTCATCAGTTGTGGCGCGGAGGGTTCATGGGGCGTGTAGGTGGAGAGTCGGCGGAACATGTGTCCGCGGTGGCGGCATCGACTCGCCGGAAGCCCGCGAGCTGGACGTTCTCTCGCGGCGGGCGGCCGCTCCGCGCCGGAGCCGCCACTAATGGGCATCCTGACGGCGACGCTGGATGCCCTGGCCGATCCTGTCATCGTCTATGACCTCAACGACCGTATACTCTTCACCAACGCCGCGGCGCGCGGCGCGATGGCCCCGCAATCGTCGGGGGAGTATTTCGAGCGCCCGCTGGCGGGACGCGCGGCGGCGCTCTCGCCGCGAACCGCCGCCGGAGAGCCGCTCGCCGAGCATGACTGGCCATTGCGCCGTGCCCAACGCGGCGAGGTGCTGACCGGCGAGCACGCCGTCGAGCTACGACTCACGGGAGCAGACGGCGTCGAGCTGTGGGTCAGCCAGAGCGCGTCGCCCGTGCGCGATGCGACGGGGGCGTTGGTCGGCGTCGTCACCGTGACGCGCGACATCACCGCGACCCACCGCGCGCAACAGGCGGAGGCTGAGCGCGCCGCCGACCTCTCGGCGATTATCGAGACGATACCTGATGCGGTGGCCGTCTACTCCGCGGACGGCAGGGTGCTCCACGCCAACGCCGCGTTCAACGAGCTCTTTGAATTGGAGCGCATTGCGGGCTTCTTCGCACAGTCGGTGGAGGAGCGCCGCCGCCTGTTGGATGTGCGCAGCTCGGAGGACGTCCCCGTCCATCAGGATCAATCGACTTATGCACGTGTGCTGCGCGGCGAGACGGTGAAGGGGGCGACCGCGGTCGACGTCCGCATACGGCGCCCGACTGGCGAGGATGTGCTGCTCAACGTGGTCGGCAGCCCCGTGCGCGATGCCAGCGGACGCGTCAGCAAGGCCGTGATGGTCTACCGCGACACGACGGAGCGGCGGCGCATCGGTATGGATCATGTGCGCCAGCGGCGCGAGCTCGAAGCGATCCTCGACACCGTGACCGACGGCGTGGCGCTCTTCGACGCGGAGGGGCAGTTGGTGCGGACCAACGCCGCGGGCATGCGCCTCTTCGGCCTGGGAGAGCGCAGATCGGAGGACGCGGGGCAGTCGTCGCAGGTCGAGCGAGCGCAACTCCTGGGGCTGCGCGACGAGCAGGGCGAGTTGTTCACCGAGGAGAGCTGGCCGTTGAGCCGCTTGCTGCGCGGCGAGGCGCTCACCGGCGAGCACTCTTTCGACGTGATCCGGCAGCATCCGGACGGGCGCGAGGCGTACCTCAACATCGAGGGGGTGCCGATGCGCGACGCGGAGGGGCAGATCGTCGGGGCGGTGGCGGTGGCCCGCGATGTGAGCGAGCGCCGCCGCCTGGAGCGGCGCACCCGCGAGGCGCTCGACGCCCTGCTGGAAATGGCGCAGGCGCTGGTATCGGGCGAGTCTGCCCCTCGCAAGGCGGGGTTGCAGTCGCTGCGGGTCGTCGCGCGGAGGCTGGGGGAACTGATCCGCAGTGTGCTCGACTGCGAGCGCGTCGCCATCACTGCCGTGGAGCCGGGGCGCGGGACGACGCAGGTGCTGGCGGTGATCGGCCTGACGCCGGAGCAGGACGCGCACCTCTGGGCAAACCTGCCGCATGAGAGCCGCCTGAGCGACACGGTCGATCCGCAGTCGTTGGCGCGCTTGCGAGCGGGCGAGGTGCTCACCGCCGACCTGGGCGAGGAAGGCCTCGACGACCCGAAAAATCCGTATCGGGCGCGATCGGTGCTGGTGGCGCCAGGGCTGCTGCGCGGCCAGTTGCTCAGCGTGCTGACGGTGGACTATGGGAGCAAGCCGCACGAGTACCCCATCAGTGAGCAGGCGCTTGCCGGCGCAGTCGCTCAACTGATGACGCTGGTGATCGAACGCGAGCGGCTGGTGCGCGAACGCGCCGAGGCGCGGGCGAGCGCGCTGGCGCTGCAAGAGTCCAATCGCCGCATGGACGAGTTCATGAGCATCGTCAGCCACGAGTTGAAGACGCCGCTGACGACGATCAAAGCCAACGTGCAACTGGCGCGCCGCCGCGCCGCGCGTAGTGTCGAGCGCGCCAAACAGGGGGGCGCCGGCGATGGCGCGGAGAGCGAGGTGATGCACACGCTGCTGACGCGGACCGAATCGGCGGTCAACCGGCAGGAGCGCCTGGTGAACGATCTCCTCGACGTCTCGCGCATTCAGACTGGCAAGCTGGTGCTGCGCGTCGAGTCGATCGATCTGGCGGAGGTGGTGCGCGATGTTGTGGAAGAGCAGCGGCTGGCCGCGCCGTCGCGCGTGATCTCGCTGGCCGCGCCAGAAGGGCCGCTGCGCGTGTGGGCGGACGCCGACCGCATCCGGCAGGTGATCACCAATTACGTGAACAACGCCGTGAAGTATTCGGCGGAGGCCGACGCGGTGTCGGTGCGGCTGGCGCGCGAGGACGCAGTGGCACGGCTCGACGTACACGACCTGGGACCCGGCATCCCCGCCGAGGAACACCCGCACATCTGGGAGCGCTTCCACCGCGTCGCGGGGATCGAGCACCGCAGCGGCTCCGGCGTCGGGCTGGGGCTGGGCCTCTATATCAGCCGCGAGATCGTCGAGTTGCACGGCGGTGCGGTGGGCGTCGAGAGCGTCCTTGGCGCGGGCAGCACGTTTTGGTTCACGCTGCCGCTCGCCAGCGAGTGAGCACGCGAATGCTCGGCGGCGCTGGCACGGCTTGTGCAGCCCCACCTTCCCACGCCGCGAGATGACCCGCGGCGGTTCGGCTCCATCAAACGCGCCAGGTCGACAGGATGGAGCCCCGGAAAGGGAGGATTGCTTCGATGTCGAGCAGCTATGGCCAGACAAGCAACGCAGGCAACACGCAAAGCACCACTGGCGGCTTCGGCGAGGGCGCGACCGGCGTGCCCAACCAGATCTATGATCTGGTCAGCGTGCTCTACCACTGCCTGGAGAGCGGCACCAAGTACCCGCAGTATGTGCGGGATGCGCAGCAGTCCGGCAACAACGACCTCGCGCAGTTCTTCCAACAGGTGATGCAGGACGATCGCCAGCGAGCGCAACGGGCGCAGCAGTTGCTGGGGCAGATCTCGTCGTCGCAGACGTCAACCCACTAGCGGGACGCGCGCCGACGTGAGCGTAGGTTGAGGGCTGGGGCCACGCGCCCTGGCCCATTTTTTGGCACTCGTGAGAGCTGGTTGCGCGGCGGCGCGGCTGGTACAATCGCATGCGGCGGCTCTGCCGTTTCTGACTGCCCTCTACCTCTAGGAAGCCCACCTGACATGCGCTCTGTCTGGCGTGCGCCGCGCGGCGGCCGCTTCGTTGCCTTCGTCGCGGTGGCGATCTGCGTGCTGCTGGCGGGCTGTGGCGGCTCGACCGCGGCGGGACCGAAGCCGTCACCCAGCGCCACGCCGCCGCCGCCGATGATCCCCGCGGGCTTCGTGCTCTTTACCAGCCCGGACCACGTCTATGCGATGGTCTATCCGCAGGGGTGGTCGAGCGCGGCCGAGAACGGCACGGAGGGCGGTCTCACGGTGAAGAACGGCGTCTCCTTCATCTCGCCGGATAAGCGCGGCAACCTCCAGGTGCAGCCGCTGAATAAGAGCATCGCCGCCGCGGATTACGGCGTGTTCGTGCAGAGCCTGGCGGCTTCGCTGGGCGCCAGTAGCTTTTCGCCGGGCAAGGCGGACGCTATCGTGACGAAGTCGATCACCATCGGCGCGCACACCTGGACCGAGCTTGACGGCAAGATGACGCTGGCGGGGAAGAACTACACCATCAAGCAGTTCGGGACGCCGCACGACGGCGCGACGGTGCTGGTGGTGGCGATTGCTCTGAGCGACGCGTTTCAGCAGCTCTACGACGCCGCTTTCAAGCCGATGATCGCCTCGATTACCTTCTTCAAGTAGCTAGGGCAGCGGTTCGGTGGGGCTATTGGTGTGCCTGAGCTGCTCGAGGAGACGCAGCGCGCTGAAGACGTGATCCTCCAGTTCATCCTTGCTATTCGACAGTTGCTTCAAGGCGCCGCTCAGGCGGCCATTGATCTCGGCATCCACGCGTGTCAGGCGCTGCTTGATGTCGTCGAGCAGGCGGGTCTGCTCCAGTTGATCGAGGTTGACCGAGCGTTGTTTGTGCTGATCGACGACGAGGAGCACGAAGGGCAGCAGGAGGCTGTAGGAGACGACGATGACGCGGTTGGTGGTGTAGGCCTGCGTCAAGATGGGCCCGGCGACGGCGTAGGCGGCATCGGAAACGGCGGCGATGCCAAAGCCAGGCGTGCGCTTGTCGACGTATTGCTCGACCTCGGCGATGCGCTTGAGGATCTCGCCTTGAATCGTGCGCTCTAGCTGTCTTTGCCTGGCGGGATCGGTGGTCTGGGCAAGGAGGTCGAGGTCCTCTTGCGCGACGACCTTGCTGTCGATGGGCAGGATCAATTCGTCTGGCAGCCGCACGGCGAACTCGACGACCTTGTTGCCGACTTTGTGATTGGTGATGCGCCAGGTGTCGGGGAGTTTGTTGAGGGCGTCTTGCACGAGGCGCTCGCCGGTGGCGCCGACGCGGGCGGAGCCGAGCATCACCGCCGTCAGACGTTGCAATGCGGTGAACGCGCTGTCGGCTGGTCCCCAGCGCTGGCGTTCTTCGGTCTGGAAGGCAGCAAGCGTGCTTTCGACGTTGCGGACGGATTGCCAGACGCTGGCCTCCTGGCGGCGGCGCTCCTCTTCGACGGCGGCGGAGGTCTGGAGCACCTGTACTTTGTCGCGGACCTCGCCCAACTGGGCGCTGAGGCTGTTGAAGACGGGCGCGAGCGCTTCGACGCCGGGGAGCGCGGCGAGACCGCTGAGATCGATCGGGGTGAGCTGGCCTTTGTCGGACGCGACGGGCTGGCCGCGACGCCCTCTGCTGCCAAGCAGGTAGGCGACCACCAGCAGCAGCGCGAGGAGCAGCAGGCCCCCGACGGCGGCGAGCGCGAGGATGATCTGCTGGTCGGTCATGGCGGCGTCCTCCCCCGCGACTGGTGGCGTCTGGCGTACCCGTCGCACTCTACGGGCTGGTCGCTTGGGTGTCAACCGCACGGACGGAATTTCCGTTTTCTTCCGCTTTTTTGTCGAGAGTGAGGAGTGGAGGGTGCATTCAAGGGGGAAACGCGTCGTCGAGGCGGAAAGCGGAAGGTGGGCTTTTTCCGCTTCGTCGCGCGGGGAATGGGTGACTGTGGGGCGGAGGCGAGCGTGGTGAGGGGATGCGCCGGGGTGGAAGTGGGAAGACGTAGGTGAAATGGGTATCAGTGGGGGCAGGAGGTGTTGTGAACAGATGTTCTGTAGCGAGTATACCATGTGGCGTTGGCAGGCGCAAGGGTGGCGCGGTGTTGCGGGGCGCGGGCATCAGCCGCGGGGCGGGTCGTCGGGGAGATCGTGTGGGATTGGCGTGGTTTCCGCCGCTGCGAGGTGGTCCTTTGACGACGGCGAGGCCGATCAGCAGGATCATCAGCGCGAGCGGGGCGACGACGGAGACGACGGTGAGCCACGCCAGCGACGGTGGACTCGCGGCGTTCGCCAGGTGCGCCAGGGTTAACTCGCCCACGTATCCACTCCGTCGCTTCGCATGCAGCCATCCTTGGGAGGGTAGTGCGCGGGGAGGGCGCTGTCAATGCCGCGGGGGCAGATCATTCCGAACGATCTCGGCGAGATGTAACAAGTCGCCTTCAGGTCGGCCTCCAGCCGGTCGGAGAAGGCGGCGTCCTTGGAGCTATAGCTGAGAAACACGCGCGGCGCCGCCATGACGCATCCCTCCGTTCACGTGGATCGAAAATTAGTGACCGAGCAAGACTCGCGACATAATTTTCCCGGTGTGCAAGAGGCTCCCATCGTCGAGTATTCGCCATTTGTACTACGAAGCTTCGTCCGTTACGACCGTGCGGTAATCCTCGTTGAAAGGAGGAGACGCACGGGAGGAGGAAGCAGCCGTGAGCATGAACCCGCAAGAGCGCATCGCGCGCCACCGGCTGAGCGTGCTGGAGCTCGCCGAGGCGCTGCAGAACGTCAGCGCCGCCTGCCGACAACGCGGCATGACGCGGACGCAGTTCTACGACTACAAGCGACGTTTCGAGGTGCAAGGGCTGGAGGGGCTCAAGGATCTGCCGCCGATCCACAAGAGCCACCCGCAGACCACGCCGGACGCGGTGGTCGAGCGCATCCTGGCGTTGAGTTTGGCCCATCCCGCTTGGGGCTGTTGTCGGCTTGAGGCCCACCTCAAGCTGGACGGCGTCAGCGTGAGTAGTCCCACGATCCAATCCATCCTGATCAAGCACGCGATGGGCACGCGGTTCCAGCGCCTGCTCAAGCTCGAGGACCACGCCGCGCAGGAGGGCTTCGAGCTGACGCCGGAGCAGGTCCGCGCCGTCGAGAACGCTAACCCCGCCTTCCGCGAGCGCCACATCGAGTCGACGCGTCCCGGCGAGTTGCTCGCCGCCGACACCTTCTTCGTCGGCGCCTTCAAGGGGGTGGGCAAGGTCTACCTGCACACGGTCGTCGACACCTATGGCAGCTATGCCTTCGGCTTCCTGCACATCTCCAAGGTGCCCGAGGCCGCCGTCTCGACGCTGCACAACGATGCGTTGCCGTTCTATGCCGAGCGCGCCATCCCTGTCTCCGCGCTCCTCACCGACAACGGTCGCGAGTTCTGCGGCACGCCAGCCCATCCCTACGAGGTCTATCTGGCCCTCAACGGCATCGAGCACCGACGGACCAAGGTCCGCAGCCCCAAGACCAACGGCTTCGTTGAGCGCTTCCAGCGCACCGCCAAGGAAGAGTTCTTCGAGATCGCCCTGCGGGAGACCTTCTACGAGTCGGTCGAGGCGTTACAGACCGACTTCGACGCCTGGCTGGCCCACTACAACACCGAGCGTCCGCACCTCGGCTACCGCAACCGCGGCAAGCGCCCGATCGACACCGTGAATGCCTACTCGCCTGTCAGGGACGAAGCCTCGTAGTACACGCCATTTCGCGAACGGCTTGCAGGCCGGTCGGCACAAATAGTATCAATCCGACTCCTGTTTAAACGGTCCCAAACAATTCCCTCCCTCTTCGCGCTACGCAATCAGTTACCGCAGCAGGCATCATGAAGAGAGTGCTTCCAGTCATCTATCTCAGTCACCATTCCGACAATGGCTAACCCACCTGGATGAACTCGTCCCATTTAGTTGTGCAGCGCGTCGACCGGCGATCTTGCTTCACGCGCCACTCGGACCCGGAACCTGTAGTGTTTGTTCATGCAGCGCACCGATGACGCTCTCAAACGTCGAGAGGGCATCGGTAGATACTTCGTAACTGGCGAATATTGGGGATTTCCCTGGCATATCTTCCTCGTTGTAAATCTGTAAGGTTGGTGACACGTGGATGACTCGGTGGCGGTAACGGATGTACCTCTGCATATCGCTGAGAGCAACAGTGGAGACCACCATCGCGCCAAAACGGATGCCATAACAAGCGGCATACGCCTTCTTGGATATTTCATAGTTTTGAAAGTTGACGTTGTTGTCCTCGATCAATTGGCGGATTGGAGACACTCCCGTCCGCTCCGCGCTCTGCGCGGTTTGCGTTGCGATGTCCTGCGCGTGCTTAGACTTGCCTAGGATCTTTTGCACAAGTCTGTCAAAGTCGGCCAGTCGCCCTTCTTCGACCATCTCTACGAATCTGTCTTCGCAATACGTTTCGTAGCCCGTCACAAGCATCGAAAGTGCCTGATTGGCAAGTGTTACGTGAAGCAGGTGATCCACAACACCGGCCTTCAAGTGTTCCAGCAGTAACCTTACGGCCTTAGTCACCTGCCTCCAAGTGTCTATGGCCGCAGACTTCAGCACAAGCTTGCCTTCTGCGTTGATGACGCGCACATTGGTGACTATGATGCTCGACCCGACGGCCATCTCTCCAATATTGCCATCGTCACTGACAAGCAGCTTCCTCTGTGTACTCAATGCACCTTCCGCCAGCACGTATCCCGACTCCGCTGGGTGCCCGACTGCAAGGCTGATCCCAGCATGCGACCAGGAAAGCGCGAAATACAGCTCGCTCACCGGCTTCATGCCGGTTAGTATTGCTGTAGCTTCTCTCGTTCCCTCACCAGGGGCAGCGTGGGTGAAACGCACCATCTCTCCGTATTTTTCAAGGACGCAAAGAGTCCTTCCAGCTACCAGTCGTAGCAGCAACCGCTCGTCACCGAGAGGAAAGATTCCGCGACCGGGCACTGTTACGCCGAGTGCGCCTTTGGGCCGGAAGAGGTCAACACACATTTCAGCGACAACGTGTTTGGGAAGGTCAGGTGTGTAGTTCGCAGGGCTGTCTGCTCGCACGCGAACTGAGTAGCCTGGCTGATTTTCTGCCACGCTTCTCTCACTCCTGACACGTGCAATTGCCCTGCGGTTGAGCCTTTGAATGATGCAGGCCAAGCAGGTGGGCAAAGTGCAGGCAACACCGGACTACTCATCAGGCAACGCTGGACTACTCATATAGAATGAATGTACCACAGCCACCCTGCAGCCGTAACCGCTAAGACTGAATGCTAGCTACTCCCGATTGAAATTGTCACCATCACCAGGAGGATATGCATCAAATGCACGATTGGGATGCACAGCTACAAGGCGGCATCGACTATGAGGAGAGCATCAAGTTACTTGTGCCCTAGCTACGGCAAGTAGTCCTACAAAATGCCGTGAAGTCGATTCTGTTCCGGTTGCCGCGCGCTTTCCCGTTGAGCCCAACCCATGCGCTCTGCGTCGCTGCCGGAGTACGGGAGTGGGTCGTTCCTGCGTTCCTCGGCTAGTGGTGCTAAGGGGCGCTTGGAGGACTCCACGATGGGCTTGGGGCGCGTCAATGCGGCATGACGTGACAGAACGCTGGTGGCGAGGAACGCGGCGGCGAGGAGGATGAGGCACAGGCGTTACGCGCTGTGGACGGCAGCATGCTACACTGGGCGGGACCGGCGCAGATCGCTCGCTCGCGCGCCGGAGGGAGGCGCGCATGTGGAACTGGAATAACGGCGGCATGGGCGGGAATGACCCGATGTCGATGGTCTCGAACCTCGATACGATCATCAAGACGGGGAGCGATCTCGTCCAATTGATCCAGGGCGTGAAGGGGTTGCTCGGCAAGTCGGGGGCGAACCCACAGGCGTTCTCGCCGCAGCCACAGCAGACGATGCAGGCGCCGCAGATGCAGGCGTTCCGCCCGCAGATGCAGGACCCGTATCGCGGCGGGGCGCAGTGGCTGCCGCAGATCCAGCAACTCGCGGCGCAGAATGGCAACGCCTGGGTGCCGCAGCAGACGCAGGGCATCGGCGATGTCGATCTCACCGGCGTGTGGTGCCCGCCAGGGAACCCGATGGACCAGACGTACATCCGCCAGTTCGGGCCGTACCTCAACCTCGTCGCCGGGATCATGGGGATGCCCACGGTCGTCGCCGAGGGCCTCTACGATCCCGTGCACCGCAGCGTCTACATCGTGGGGCGCTACTTCAATGGCGCGCCGGTTGAGGTGCGCTCGCAGTTGCTGCCGAACTGGATGCTCCAGGGCGTGATGACGATCCCTGGCCCGACGGGCTATCCGATGCAAATGCCGCATCTCGCCGTCAAGGTCGCCTGAGACGACTCGACGGCGAGGGGAAGTCCGCGGCGCGTGTCTTACGCCGACGGCGCCGTGCCGTCTGGCGTCGCGTTCGGGTCCTCGACGGGTTGCTCCGGCGGCCCGAACATCGTGCGCAGGCGGTCGCCGAGCGTCGGCTTCTCCGCACGCGTCACCTCAAACGGGCGCTCGTCGGTCGCGGTGGCGTTCGCCGGGGCGCGGGTGGCATCGCGCTGCGCGCCGGGGGCGGCATCCGTTTGCCGCGCGTCTGGTGACGCTGTTGTTGGGGCAACGCCGTTCGCCAGCATACCCTGATCCACGCCACCATGCTGAATCGCGGCTACCGCGGCGGCCTCGGCGCGATCGGCCTTTGCCGCCAGGTCGTCGCGCTCGCGCTGCGCCTGATCCTGCGCCTGCGCCGCCGCATCGCGCTCGCGTTCAAGCGTTGCGACGCGCGACTGCAAGGTGGTGTTTGCACTGCTTTGTTCGGCGAGCTGCCGTTCGAGCAGCGCGCTGCGCTCGCGGGCGAGGCTGCGCTGCTTGCCGGCGGTGCTCAACGCCGGGGTCAGCGCCAGCACCGTCAGGAGGATGCCGAGCGCCGCGGCAACGACGACGGGGATCCACTCGGCGACGGTGAAGGTGGCGCCGAACATCACATAGGTCGCGTTCGCCTGATTGCCAACGGCGAAGACGACAAGCGCGACGACGAAGAGCGCCAGGAGTAGCGCGGCAAGGAGTGCAACGAATGCACGCATGATGGGCCTCCTTCCCCGCGACGGACTATCCGCGCGGGCAGTTCTATGGCACAATCGCTGAGGATGCAGGATGTATGCCGCGCGTGACGAACGCTGGCGTATCGTGGCGCGGGGTGGCGTGGGCAAGCGGGCGTTTGGGTGGTGAGGGGACGGCTCGATGACGCGGCCAGAGCAGCGGGGGACGGGGCGCGGCGGGCGCGGACAGACAGCCGCAGTGGCGCGTCGTCGCGGCCAGAGCACTCTGGTGGACCCTGACGTGGCGCCGTCGGCCAAGGGCGCAAACAGCGTACGTACGCTGCCGGCGTGGAGGATACCGACGCGCGCGGAACTGCGCGAGCGCCTGCGCGCGTGGGACACGCCGTGGAGTCGCCTGGCACTCCACGCGGCGGGCATGTGGCTCGCCACGCGGCTCGCGTACATCGCGCTGACCTTCTTCGCCGTGGCCCTCAGCGCGCCGGTGAAGACGTCCTACACCGTGGGCATCCTGCTGCAACACTGGGAACGGCTCGACACCAACTGGTACGTCAACATTTCGCGCTACGGCTATTGGGCACCCAGCGCCGCGACCTTCGCCCGCGACGGCGGCCAGATGCCTACCGCGTTCTTCCCGCTCTATCCGATGCTGATCCGGGTGATGAGCGGCGTGCTGGGGGATACGCAACGCACCTTCTCGGCGCTGCTCGTCGCCAACCTCGGCACACTGCTCGCCTTCGTCGGCATGGCGTTCTTTGCCGCTAACGAGGATGGGATCGCCTCCGGCACACGCGCGCTACGCCTGGCGGCGGCCTATCCACTGGCGTTCTTTCTTGTCGCGGGCTATACGGATGGACTTTTCTTCGGTCTCGCCGTCTTCACGTTGTTCTTCGCGCGGCGTGGCCGGTGGTACCTGGCGGCGCTCTGCGCCTTCATCGCCGCGCTCACGCGCATCACCGCGCTGGCGCTGATTCTGCCGCTCGCCTGGGAGTATGGACGCCAGCAGGGCTGGTGGCGCGGCATCGCTACGCTGTCTCGGCGCATCGCCGCGTGGGGGCGCGCCGGCTTCCACGAGCGGGTAGCACCGTCGCCGAGGCTTGGGGCCGGCTTCAGCCGCCACGCGTGGCGCGTGGCGCGGTCGCTCGGCGCTGGTCTGCTGGTCGTCGGCGCCGCGCCGCTCGGCATCGGACTCTACATGCTGTACCTCGGCGAGACGTTTCACGATCCGCTGAGCTTTGCCCACGCGGCGCAGGCGGGCTGGTATCACGTCACGCTCGCACCGTGGAGGTCGATCCCGCTGGGGGTGCGCAGCTTCTTCGCGCTGCCGCCGTGGTCGTACGCGCAGGCGCAGATCCTGCTCGATCTCGGCGCTGTCTGCGCCTTCGCGGTGCTGACGATCCTCGCCGCGCGCCGCATGCCCGTCGCTTTCACGCTCTATATGGCGGGGCTGCTCACCCTGGCGATTGCCTCGCCGACAATTTATAGCGGCAACGCCAACATCTTCTCTTCCGCTGGACGCTACCTGATCCCTTCAGCGCCGATCTTCCTGATGCTCTCGCGCTGGAGCGCCAAATGGCCGGCGCTTGAGACATTCCTCGTCGATGGCGGCTTCTTGCTGCAGGCGACGCTCGCGACGCTGTGGCTCGCCGTCGCCGCCTATATCGTCTGAGGACGCGGGAGCACGCCACCGTTAGAGCTGCAGCGCGGGCAACACGTAGAGCAGCGTGGCGATCAGCGCGACGCAGAGGACCACCGCGCCCAATATCTGCTTGTCGCGGTAGAGCAACACGTCCGGCTGGTCGCCGTCGCCCTTGACGTAGACCAGATACATGTAGCGAAAGACGCCAAAGACGACGAAGGGAATCGTCAGCATCAGCGAGTGGCTGGCGTTCTCCCCCTGGAAGGTGTAGAGGCTGTAGGTCAGCAGCGTACAGGTGACCACCACCACCATCAGTTGGTCGAGCAACTGCACGGTGTATTCGCGGAGGTTGCTGCGATGGTTCGCCGCCTCCGCGCTCAACGTCGTCAGCTCGGCGCGGCGCTTGCCCAGCGCCAGGAACAAGGCCAGGAAGGTCGTGGTGAGGTAGAACCACGGCGAGATCGGCACCGGAATGGCGAAGGCGCCGGCGAGCGCCCGCAGCACGAATCCCCCGGCGATGATGAACACATCCCAGAGCACCTGATGCTTCAGCCAGGTCGAATAGGCGAGGTTCAGCGCCACGTACCCTGCTAGCGTCAGGGCGAAGAGCAGCCCGCTACCGCCCCACTTCTCGAAGGGGTCGTGCAGCCCTTGCAGGCCGACCGCAACCAACTCCGTGGTGATGGCAATGGAGCCCAGCGCGCAGAACACCGCCGTCACGATGGCGCCGGGCACCGAAAGCTGCCCCGACGCGATCGGGCGGAGCCGCTTGCGCGGATGCAGCATGTCTTGCTTGCGATCGGCGAGATCGTTGACGATGTAGACGAGACTCGCCGCCAGGGAAAATGCCGCGAAGGCCAGCAGCGCGCGTCCCACGCTCGGCGCGTCCGTCAACCGACGCGAAAAGACCAGCGCCAGCAGCACCAGCGCGTTCTTATTCCACTGCCTGGGGCGCATCGCCCGCAATGCGGCGGGGATCTGCCGCAGCACGCCGCGCCGAGGTGGTCGCGCCGCTGGCGCTGCCTCGGCCGGCACCGGGGGGTTTGTCGTCACCCCGGCCTGCTCTTTCGATGTCGTCGACACAGATCTTACCTTGTCCTCGTTTCCGGGCACGCTATGCGCCGGCATCCTCAGCATGAGGGTAGCAGAAAGCGCACTGGGTGTCATCCCAGCAAGCGGTATAGCGCATCTCTCATCTCGGCGTATGGTACACGAAAGGTGGGACGTTTTTCGAGGGGCAGTGCAAGCCAGGCGCAATCGTCGTTAGCTCGGCCCAATGCGGCGGTACTTCGCCTCGGCCACCGAGAAGGCGCCGTAGGCCAGCAGACCCAGCGCCACTACCCCCAGCACCAGCGGACCGAACGGCATGTGCGTCAATGCGACGAGCGCGCCACCGAGGCCCTTCGCCTGGCTTGGGTCGTGCCGCAGCGCCGCGACTATCAGGAAGACGCCGACGATGGCCAAGACCACACCGAGGGCCGCGAGGCCGAGCTGCCCCAGCCAAATGACGGCCTTCTCCACGGTCTGCGGCATCTGCCAGCGCTTCAGACTCGACGTGAATTCGGCGCGGAAAGCTACGTAGCCGAGCGCCGCGGCGACGAAGAGCACGACGATGCCGCCGAGCACCACCAGTGGCACACCGAACGGCAGGCTGAGGAAGCGCGCCGTCCAGTCCTGCGTCTGCTGGTCGCTGCTCTTGCCGGCGCTACCGTGCGAAGCCAGGCCAAACGCCGCCAGCGCGAGGCCCACATAGGTGAAGAAGACGGCGCCGTAGCCAATGCGCCGCAGGATGCCCTTGACGTCGTTACGCACATGCTCGACGTTCAACACGGCGCGGACCGCGCACCAGAGCGCGTAGCCCGCCAGGCCGACGCCCATCACGATCAGCAGTAGCTTGCCGAACGGCTGCTCATAGATGGCGACAAGCGCGCCTTTGCTACCGGCGACGCTGCCGCCCGCGCCGAGCGCGACACGGCCGGCGATCAGCCCCATGATCAGGTAGACGATGCCCTTGGCCACGTAGCTAAAGCGCGCCAGCGCCACGGCCCACGGGCTTGTCGCGGTATCTTCGGCTTTTCCGCCGGCGCGTTGGGCCATTCTCCGCGCCTGGTCGGGTACGCGCGCCGCCACATCTGGTAGGTTGGTCACGAGGGGCCTCCTTTCGCTGGTGAAGCGAACCAACGGAGACCTACGACGCAATTTTCACGCCGCCCTGGATTTCGGCTCTCGACGCGAGCCGCCGGCGGGTATGCGTACGGGCTGACCAGTATTCTGATTACACGTTGCACGCTTTCTGACAGAATGGCGTATACGTGTAGCGACGGCTCTGGCAGTGCGGAATGCGGCACGTCCGGACCGGCCGGACCAGGCATCGCTGCCGCCGACCCAAGGAGGCCCGATATGGCCAGGATCAGCTACGACGAACAGACCGCCGCGGCGTTCAAGGCGGTCCGTGAGGTGCCACGCGACGGACTCGCGGAGTGGCGCGAGGCGGTACGTCGCCACCTGCGCCCGTCGCAAGGTATGACGCTGGTGGACATCGGCGCGGGGACTGGCGCGTTCGCCACTGCCTTCAGCGACTGGTTCGACATCACTATCCTCGCAGTCGAGCCGTCGGCGGCGATGCGGCATCAGATCCCGCGCCGACCGGGCATCGAGGTGTTTGAGGGAAATGCGAGCGCCCTCCCGCTGCCAGATGCATCAGCAGACGCCGCATGGCTCTCCCTGGTCTTGCACCACATCCCGGACCTCGAAGGTGCCGCGCGCGAGATGCGCCGCGTGCTGCGCCCTGGTGCCCCCGTCTTCATCCGACAGGGATTCCCGGACAGATACGAGCCCTTGGGGCCTCTGAAGCTCGACACGATCGAACTCGTCCGCTGGTTCCCCGAAACTGCTCGGATGATCGCAACCTACCCATCCCTCAAGGATACGTGCACGGCGTTCGCGGCCGCGGGTTTCCACCAGGACGCGCTGGAGCAGGTGCGTGAGACCTACCCGACCAGCCTCGCGGACTTTCTCGGCCAGGTGGACACTTTCCGCCACGCCGACACCACGATGCGCCAGCTCACGGAGGACGAGTTCCTCCGCGGGAAAGCGCGGCTGCGCCGTGCCGTGCAACACGCCGAGGACACCGCGAACCCGGAAACCCGAAGCAACTGGCTTGACCTCCTGGTGCTGCGCTGACCGATTCGCATGCAAGGCGAATGTTGCTGTCCTAGCGGATAAAACGTCTCCTACTCGCTGACACTATGGAAGCCGCGTGGAGTGACGGCGCGGGCGTTGCGGACCGTCGATCACCGCGATCCGATGGCCCGCACCGCCAAAGAACGCCGCCTCAGTCGCTCGAAGTCTATGCGTAGGACTCCGCGCCTATGGGTGTCAGCACGCGGTATCAGACGAAGAGGCGGAGCGGGCTTATCAGGCGTTCGCCGAGCTTGGCGAACCACGGACGCGCCACCCACTGCTCGCGCGTCACCTCGACGGAGTTGCGCAGATCACAGTCGAAGAGCGCCTGCATCTGCGCGGCCACCTCGGAGCTGTAGATTTCGAGGTTCGCCTCATAGTTGCCGACGGAACTGAGGCGATCGAGGTTCGCGGTGCCGATGGTGGACCACTGGCCGTCGATGGTGCAGGTCTTCGCGTGGATCATCGCGCGCCGGTAGCCGTAGACGCGGATACCGTAGCTCAAGCAGTGCGAGAAATAGGCACGGGCCAACCAATCGACCAGGATATGATTGGAGATCCACGGCACGATCACCTGAACCTCCACGCCACGCTTCGCCGCCGCCCGCAGCGCGCCCAGCAACTGCCGGTCGGGAACGAAGTATGCGTTGGTGAGCAGGATGCTGCGCTCGGCGCGATCGATCGCGCGGATGTACATGCTGCGGATGGGAAACGTCAGCCGCAGCGCGTCGGTGCTCCAGAGCGAGACGCGGGCGTCGAAGGAACGCGGGTAGCGCCGCGTGATTTGATCGTCGGGCGGGCCGTTCTTGTTCCAAAAGTCGGCGAAGGATTGTGCCAGATCGGCGGCGGCGGGGCCGCGCAGACGCACGTGCGTGTCGCGCCAGTCGGTGGCGTAGCGGCTGCCGAGATTAAAGCCCCCCGTGAAGCCCACCACGCCGTCCACTACCAACAACTTGCGATGGTCTACCACGTAGCGGCGCGGATCGACCACGTGGCGCAGGCGGCGCACGCCACGGTAGCGCAACAGGTGGATACTCTTGGGGAAGCGTTTGAACGACGGTCGCACCACCAAATTGCCAAATGCGTCGTAGATGACGTAGACGGCGACGCCCTGCGCCGCCTTGATCTCCAGGTGCTTGCGCAGCTCGCGCCCGAAAGCGTCGCCCTTGAAGATGAACGATTCGAGATAGATAGTTTCCGTGGCGGAGTCGACGGCGGCGAGCATTGCCTCGAAGAGCTCCTGCCCCTGGCTGAAGATGCGCAGCATGTTCTCGCCGATGGGTGTCTCGGGCAGGGTCAAGAACGGGAAGCCGTGGGCGCGCCTGCGCACCGTGCGCAGCACCGCGACGGTCTGAAGCGCCAGAATCGTCAGCACTTGCAGCGCGAAGTAGGCGCCGAGTACCCACAACACCACGCGCATGACGGAGCCTCCTCAGGGCGCGACCCTCAATGACTGACCGTGCGGTTCGCGTGGAAGATGCGCGCATGCTGTTCGGCGACGATGACGTGCGGCAACACGGCCAGCAGGCCGTACGCGGCAAGCCCCAGCGCGACCCAGTCCACCACGGCGTCCGCGGGGAGATCGAACGCCGGGCCGACGAAGGGCAGCACCACGGCGACCACCGCCGCCACGACGCCCTCAGGTACCAGCAACGCGATCAGGAGCACAAGCAGCGGCCCAACATACAGGGCCTTGCGCAGCCACGAGATGCGCCGGTCGCGGGCCAGCGCACCGACGAAGCGCACGGTCTTCAGCGGGTGCGCCATCATCTCACCAGGATGTGGACGCGGATCACTGGCTTTGGGCGTTTTCGTCGCCGTCTTCTGCCCCTTGGAGGTTCCGCCGGGCGCCGTACTCGCCATCACGCTGCTCCTTCCCGAACTCCCGCGCTCGCTCAGGCCGTACGCCATGGGACGAGCGGGGGATACCGCACCCTGGCGCAAGTCGTCTGCGCCTTCAGTGCAGCGGCCACACAGCATGTTCGTTGCCGAATCGACAGGCTGCTCTGAGCGCACGCATTTTCCGCGCGCAGTTGTGCCTCGGGAGGCGCGGGGGAAGCGCACGGGGAGGCGCAGGCGAGCAGTTTGGCATCGCGCTTGCGTCGACGCAGGGCGTTTTGTGCGACCTGTTCGCGGTACCCCAGGCGCAGCGTCTGCGCCGTGGCGACCCGCGAGCGAGTTGCGCAGGAACAACGCCACGCGCTTGCCTGGCGATCGTGAGGACACGCCGCCCATTATTCCGGCCCCCGATGGGCCACATGGCGGCGAGAGAGAGGACTCGACGATGATTTCCAGCAGAAGCACGCATTACTGGCTCTGGTTCCTGCTCTTTGGGGTGGTCTCCGTCGTTGTTGCCGAGTATAACAACCAATCGCTCACTTCCGAAACGATCATCTTGCTGGTCACGGGATTCGTAGGGCTGCTCACCGGGTTCGGCCTGTTTGCGCGCTTTGGCCGTCCGTACGATCTGCTCGTGGGGCTGTTCTTCACCGTGATCGGCGTGCTGGGGATCATGGACGGCCTCGGCTTCCATGTGATCGCGTCGAGCGGCACGGCGGCCAGCGCGGCGCTCGCCGGGCAGTCGATCCTCGGCTTGTTCCTCGGCCTGCCCTTCGCCTTGATCCACACCCTGCTTGGGCTGACCTCGCTCAATCACGGACTCAAAGCGGCCAGCACGGCGGCCCGCGTCTCCGTGGCCAGCGCCGTCCCCGCGAATTCGTAGCACCAGCTCGCTTTGGAGCTAGCCGCGCACCCGCATCTGGCGTGCGCGGCTCTTTCGTCGCGCCACGAGCCGATTGGCTACGCGATTGGCTACGAGGCGCGGCGCTCCGGAGCGCGCGGAGGGATGAACCCATGAGCACACCGACAACCGCCGCCGGCACGGCGAAACCTGTCGCGCTGGTCTCCAGCGCCAGCGCCGGACGCGCCGAAGATCGCGCGAACGTCGCCAGCGCCCTGGCCGAGGCCGGCTTGCGGGTGGTCGAGCAGCATGATGTCGCCGAATTGGACGCACGCAGACCCCTCGGCGAGCGCTGGCAGCGTGCGGGGCTGTATGCGGTGGTGGCCGCGGGCGGCGACGGGACGCTCGGCAACGTCGCCACGCACCTCGCGACCTGCACGCTTCCACTCGGCATCCTGCCGGCGGGGACCTCGAACGACGTCGCGCGCTCGCTTGGCGTACCGCTCGATCTGGCGGAGGCGGCGCGGGCGATCGCGTCCGGGGTCGTCGCCTACATGGATCTCGGCCAGGCAGAGCCCGCAGTGACGGAGCCGGGCGCACTGGCCGTCGGGCCGTTTCGCCGCCTGGCGCACGGCATATTTCGCAGCCGCTCGGTCGCGGAGCGCGCGGCGCTGGAGCGTGCGGGCGTGTGTTTTCTCCACGCGGCGACGCTCGGCCTGAACGTCGAATTCGCGCGCCTGGCGACCGACGTGGCGAGGCGCGAGCGCTGGGGCGCGCTGAACTACGCCTCGGCGGCGATCGAGTCGCTGGCCCACATGCAGCCGATCCCGGTCCGGCTGGATCTGCGCGACGTCCACGCGCGCTCCGCCTTCGAGGGCGCGCCCACGCGACCAGAGGAGGCGATGACCGTTGAGTGCAGCGTGGTGCAACTTGCCGTGGTGAATACACGCATCTTTGGCGGCGGACTCAATCTCGCCATGCCCGGCGTCTACCCGCGCGACCAACTCCTCGACGTCTTGATCATCGAGGCGCTCGAACCACGCCACCTGCGCGAGACGGTGGAAAGCCTCCTCGGCGCGCTGGGTCGCCTGAAAGATCGCCTGGCCTCCGGCGACGCCGAGAGCGCCCCGCTCCCCGCAGACGATAGCTCCGCCGGTTTGCTGCTGCCCGGCGTGCGTCGTTATCAGGTGCGGTCTGTGCGCATCGCGACGCAGCAGCCACTCGACGTGACGCTCGACGGCGAGATTCGCGGGCGCACCCCCATCCAGATCCGCGTAGCACCACACCAGCTCCGGGTGCTGTTGCCCGAAGCCGCGGCCACGGCGCTGGCCGCACGCGGCGGTGAGCTGCCGTGACGCCACGGCATCTACGGCGTCGCGGGGACTTGCTGGCGGCTCAAGATCACGCGCACCTCACCCTGAGCAACCTCGGCGGTCCCTCCGCCGGGCTCCTGCTCTAGCACGATGCCCGCGGGCGTGCCGGGGGCGAGCCGCTCGGAGAGGACCACCAACTTCAGGTCTGCCTGGCTCAGCGTGCGAGCAGCGTCGAGCAACGCGCTGCCGCGCACGTCCGGCACAATGCGGATCGCTTCGCCGAGGAGCGTCGAGAACCACTTCAGATTCTCTTTCTTCTGCCGGTTTGTGGCTGCCACGGCGTCGCGTTCGCGCAGCAGGTTGATCTGAGCGAAGATATGGTCCATCACGCGACTGGCGTGGGGGATGTTGGCCATCTGCAAGGTGTTGCGCCGTCCCGACGTTTCAACCTGAATGGAGCCGTAGCCGAAGATCGCGCCGAGGAACGGCCGCTGCACGCGCACGTCCTGAATGCGCGCATAGGGCGCGTCATTGCTGTATTCGTTGAGGATGAAGAGCAGACGGTCGACGTCGATAACGCGGTGAGTGGTAAGCACGAAGACGTCGTCAGCCCAGTTGAGGTAGACGAGGTAGGCCGCGAGGCCACCAACACCAAGCCCAAGGACGAAGGCGAGCGCGGGCAGGCTCCCGGCGACGCCTGAGCGTATCAGCAGAATGGCCGCCCCGGTGGAGATGAGCAAGATCGCCAGGGGAATGAGCTCGTTTCTGAGCAAGATGATCCAATGGCGATAGACCACCTCGACCACCTGCTCGCCCTCGATGAAGCGGATCGGTATACGGCGGTGCAGAAACGCGGCGAACATGCTGCGGCTGACGGGAATGTTGGCGGGCATGGGCTCAGGTTTTGCCAGGTCGTCGAGCGCGCTTTGGGCCCTCTTAAGGGGGAGCGGGGGCACGGCGGGCACGGCGGGCGCAGGGGTGGCAGGCAGGCCGTAATTGGGGTCCTCTTGCGCCGCCAGGATCGTGTCGGCAACGTCACGCGGGCGGGCGATGCCCCGCATGTTGATCGGCTGGCCGATGGGGCGAACCTGTATGTCGCCAATGCCGAGCGCCATCACCAGCGGATTGGTGCGCTCGACGTAGACCTGCGCGACGTTCTTGAGGACGATCTGCTCGATCTGCTTGTAGAAGAGGCCGCTCGACTTGACGACGCGCTGGTTGGTCAAGTAGAGGAAGGTGAAGAACCAGGGATAGAGATCGACGATCAGCCAGCGGATGAAGAGGAGGATTTCCAGGCCCGTGGCAATCCATACGAGCGGCGCGGCGGTGTTGCCGAGCCAGAGGCGCAGCAGCAGCACGCCCAGCAAGCCGAGCACCACCGGCACAATCGAGGCGACCAAGAAGAGCCACGATTGGCGTCGCACCCAAATGACGCGCTCGTTGGGCAGCGCACCGGGCACGAGCCGCATGCGCGCCGCCGGGCGCAGCCGCACCGCCCGCCGCGAGACCACGCGGGCGACTTGTGGATTCGGCGGCTGCGTATTTGGTTGGGTTGGCGTCCCAGGTCCGGTCATTCGCGAGTATCCTTCAGCCACGGTGGGCGCGCGTTCACAGAGCACGCGTGCAACAGGCGCACGGGCGTTCCCATCGCCGCATCTCCAAGAACCGTGCCGCGAGGGGGGAAGGTATTCCGCGAGCCGCTATTAGCGCATCTCCACCTCAGCCATATCACCGTGCGCCGCGTTCTTGCTGACCTGGCTGGCGACGAACACCACCAGCAGCAGCCCCAGGATGGCGACCCCGATGACCACCGGCAAGTAGACGCTCGCCTCGATCGGTCCCGGCGTGCCAAGGGTAATCACCCTGCCACGAAGGATCGAGACGCTGACGTAATATGCGATCACGGCGCCATTAATCGCACCAAGCAGCATGCCCAGAAGGCGATGCGTGGCGAGCCGCGGCTTGGGGAAGACGAAGCGCCCGACACGGTAGGCGATGAATGTCATGCCGATGAAGGTGAGGGTCGCCAGCGTCGCCGGCAAATTGTCGACGCAGCTCGACGTAGCGGCGTAGGTCGTCGTCGCGCCTGGTTGCGCGACGCTTCCCGCTCCGCGGGTGAAAAGGTTGGCGAGCAGATCGCCGCCGCCGGTGTTCAGGAACAGCAGCGTGGCGAGCAGGGTGGCAGACGTGGTGATCTCGCGCTGCCAGCCGCGCACCATGCCGACCAGTGCGGTAAACCCCACCAGACCGAAGAAGGTCTGCATCTGTGAGATAACCATACCAATCCACTCCTTCCGCCAGCGGCTGGTGGCGATCGACGCGGACCGCGACACGGCGTTCCAGCTCTAGCGCTCCACATACGACTCACAATCGATGGCGAGTACAGCGCCCGGAGCGGCAAACGTGCGTCACCGCTTGAATCATCGCCCTTTACTGGCCCTCGACGCTCCAGCATTATTATACAAGATGCGACACGCAATATCAATTCACAATACATTTGTCACTACACTAACTCGTACTATTTGTGTAGTGGGCGCAAGCGTAGCTCACCTCCCGCTTGTCTAACCGCGCGCAATCTGCTACGCTGCTCGCGGACAGTCGTGGACGCGGTGCGACGGCGCCGCCCCGCGGAAGGAGCGCTCACATGCCAGCAACTACGCTCGCCGCCCTGCTTGCCGACGCCACGTTACAGGTCGCGGTCGTCGGGGTTGTCGCCGCCATCGTGCTGATTGGGCTGATCGTGCTGCTGATCGGCCGCTCAGGCGCGCGCGACGGCCGAACGTTCTCAGCCCCGCCCCCGCCCTCGGCTGCGAGAAGGGACGGCGCTTCGGCGAAATCCGCCAGGCCACCGGCGCCCAGCCCGCAGCCACAAGCGCCCGCGTCGCCCGGCTACGGCGCCGCCCCAATACCACAGGCCCCACCAGCGGCGGATTCCGCGAGATCCTTTCCCTACCCACCGGCGTCTCCCTATCCACAGGCGTCCCAGGCACCCGCGTATGCGCCGCCGATGCCAGCCGCTCCGCCCCCGCCCGCCGTGCCGCAGGCGAGCCCTGAATCCAGCGGGGCGCAATGGGCCGTTCCCGCCGCGCCGTCCGCCGCGCCTGAGCCGAGCCGGTCGGAGGCAGCGCCGGTCGAGCCCGCCGCACCAGTCCCGTTTGCGCCCTCCGCTGGCTCCGCGTCGAGCGACATCGACTGGGACGCCATGGAGCGTGAGCAGACCACAGCGGATGCAGATGATCGGGCTGACGATGCCGCGCCTGCGCGACCCGAGTTGCACGCAATGGCGCCTTCCGACGACTGGGCGGACGACGGTGCGCCGTGGGTTGAGCGTGGCGGAAACAGCGGAGCGCTCGCTGGGTACCCGGCCGCGCTGGCGGATGCGCCCACCGCCGAAGAGCTGGCGGGCATAGAGCCTGCTGCTGGTGGCGATGACGCGGCGAACGACGCGGAAGAGGAGCGCATGCGCGGCATCACGCTCGGCGGCGATCAGCAACAAGCCGAGGCGCCCGCCGCCAGCGCGCCAAGTGTGGCATCGTTGCAGTTCACCAGCTTCTACCCGCGCGAAGTGCCCACACAGCAGTGGCAGACGCTGCTGGTCTACACCCACATCGCCGATGCGCTCGACGCGGTCCGCCGCGACGCGCTGAAGTTTGCCGAGGAGCTCGGCGAGCGCCCGCGTGTGATGCATGCCGCCGCCGCCCAGCCGGTTGCGCGCGGCACGACGCTGACGATCGTGCCGCGCTGCGCTGGCGTGCGCTTCAATCCCGAGCGCCTGGCGATCTCGTGGGACGAAGACTGGCAGCGCAGCAGTTTCCGCTTCTCGGCGGATGAGTCGCTGGCCGGCTCCGCCGCCGCGGGCGAGATCGCCATCTACGTTGGTCCGCTGATCCTCGCCATCCTCAAATTTGGCCTGCTGGTCAGCGACGCATCGCAGACCGAGATGGCGCTCAGCGCCGCGCAGCAGCAGACCGTCGGCCCAAGCTCCGTCTTCGCCTCGTACAGCCATGACGACACGCCGGTCGTCCTCGCCTGCCGCAACGCCTACAAAGCGCTCGGCCTGACCGTCAACATCGATGTGGACGCACTGCGCTCCGGCGACCAATGGGACCCGCGTCTGATGCAGCTCATCGACGGTTCAGACGTCTTTCAGCTCTTCTGGTCCGCCCGCGCGGCGAACTCCGAGGCGGTCCAGCGCGAGTGGCGTTACGCGCTCGCCCACAGCCGCGGCGCGGGCTACATCCGCCCGGTCTACTGGGAGCAGCCGCTGATTGCGCCGCCCGCCGAGCTTTCCAACGTCCACTTCGCCTACATCGATCTCCCGCGCGAGTAAATGCACCCTCATGCGCCGCGCGCCGCGCGCTCTGCTATGATGCCGACATGCTCATACACAGCATAGACAGCGTGGTGGACGCGATCACGCGGCATGCGGCGCGCACTGCCGCGTCGCCGTTCGCTCCCATAGCCCGTAATGGCCGCTAATCCTCATAAATAGCGGCCTAGCGTCTCTTGGGTGGTATAATAAGTAGGGTTTTGCGCCAGCGATCTGCTTCGGCAACCGGCGCGTTGCCACTTCGCGCGCAGCCCCACAGAACATTCTTTGGATAGCATCGCCAGCCACCACGTGCTCACGATGGACCTGGGAAACCTCCCACTCACTCCTCCGTGTCCGCCGTGACCTCAGTGGTACATTCGCATCTCCCTGAGAGGATTTCGCCCGCATGGAACTTGGCATCGTCCGCCCGGTAGGCATCGTCGATCAAATGACCAACGCCTACCTCGACTATTCGATGAGCGTCATCGTCAGCCGCGCCCTGCCCGACGTGCGCGACGGCCTCAAGCCGGTCCACCGGCGCGTGCTCTACGCGATGGACCAGATGGGCCTGCAATTCAACCGCTCGTTCCGCAAATGCGCCGGCATCGTCGGCGAAGTGCTGAAGGAGTATCACCCGCACGGCGACGCCGCGGTCTACGACACCCTCGTCCGCATGGCGCAGTGGTGGAACCTGCGCTACCCGCTCGTGATGGGCCAAGGGAATTTTGGCTCGCTCGATGACGATCCGCCGGCGGCCATGCGCTATACGGAGAGCAAGATGTCGGCGATCGCCGCCGAGATGCTCGTCGACCTCGATCGCGACACCGTCGACTTCCAGCCGAACTACGACGGCCACAGCACCGAGCCAGTGGTGCTGCCGGCGCGGCTGCCGAACCTGCTGCTCAATGGCGCGGCAGGTATCGCCGTCGGCATGGCGACCAACATTCCGCCCCACAATCTCCGTGAAGTCTGCGACGGCATCGCCTACCTCATCGACAACCCCGAAGCCACCATCGAAGACCTCTCGCGCATTATTCGCGGACCCGACTTCCCCACTGGCGGCGTCATCCAGGGCCGCGAGGGCATCCGCAACGCCTACGCCACGGGCCGCGGGCGCATCGTCGTCCGCGCCAAGGCTCACACCGAAGAGACCGAGCGCGGCAAAGTCAGCATCATCGTCACCGAATTGCCGTATCAGGTGAACAAGGCCGACCTCGTCAAGAAGATCGCCGAGTTGGCGCGCGACAAGAAGGTTGACGGCATCACCGACGTCCGCGATGAGTCCGACCGCCAGGGCATCCGCATGGTGATCGACCTGCGACGTGACGCGCGGCATATCAGCGTGCTCAACCAGCTCTTCAAATTCACATCCATGCAGACGACCTTCGGCGCCAACATGCTCGCGCTGGTAGACCGCCAGCCGCGCACGCTGACGCTCAAGCACTTTCTGCAACACTACATTCACCACCGCGAGATCGTCATCACGCGGCGCACCAAGTACGATCTCGCCAAGGCCGAGGCGCGCAAGCACATCCTTGAAGGTCTGACCATCGCGCTCGACAACCTCGACGCGGTGATCGACACCATCCGCCGCTCGCAGAACCGCGAGACCGCGTCGAACAACCTTCAGACCCGCTTCAAGTTGACCGAGGAACAGGCCAAGGCCGTCCTCGACATGCAACTTGGGCGTTTGGCTGCCTTGGAGCGCCGCAAGATACAGGACGAGCTCGCCGAAGTCCGCACAGCCATCGCCGCATTGCAGAAGATCCTCTCCAGCGTCGAGGAGGTCCGCGCCCTGATCAAGCAGGACCTCGCCGATCTCAAGGAGAAGTACGGCGATCCGCGCCGCACCGAGATCATCGACGCCGAGGCCGCCGACTTCACTGAAGAGGACTTGATCCCCAATGACGAGGTTGTCGTCACGCTGACCTCCGGCGGCTATATCAAGCGCATCAACACCAGCGCCTATCGCGCCCAGCGCCGCGGTGGTCGCGGCTCCAAAGGCATCACCACTCACGACGACGACAACGTCGCCCACCTGCTCGTCGTCAAGGCGCACGACTCGTTGCTCTTCTTCACCAATCGCGGCAAGGTCTATCAGCTCAAAGCCTACGGTCTCCCCGACGTCGGGCGCGCCGCCAAGGGCGAGCACCTGCGCAACCTGATCGGCATCGAACAGGTCGAGTACGTCACTGGGGTCGTCTGCGTGCCGAAGTTCGTCGCGCGCGACTTCATGGTGATGGCGACGCGCAAGGGCGAAGTCAAGAAGACGAGCCTCGACGAGTTCGCCGTCGTCCGCTCGCTCGGCCTGATCGCCATGGACCTCGAACCCGGCGATGAGCTGATCGGCGCGCGACTCGTCGCCGCCAACGACGACGTCATGCTGATCACCGAGCGCGGCCAATCGATCCGCTTCGAGGTGCAAGAGTTGCGCGCCGCCTCGCGCACCAGCGGCGGCGTTCGCGGCATCCGGCTGGATGAACACGACGCGGTCGTCACGCTCTGCCCCGCCGTGGCGCAGTCCGAACTGCTGGTGGTCACCACCAACGGCTATGGCAAGCGCACCCCGATCGGCGAGTACCCCACGCAGGGGCGCGGCGGCGGCGGCGTGATCACCGCGCGACTCACCGACAAGACCGGCTCAGTCGCCGGAGCGCGTATCCTCACCGAAGAGGACCGCGACCTGATGATTATCTCCGCGGCGGGCGTGGTCATTCGCACCGACTGGCACACCATCGCCCAGAGCGGGCGCCCGACCCAGGGCGTGCGGCTGATGAACCTTGTCTCCGGCGACCATGTCGTCTCTATCGCCACCATCTTCGGCGACGACGAAGATGACGCGATCGACGTGGCCTACGACGGCGACGACGACGAAGAGGCGGGCATAGAGAACGGCCACAGCGGACGCTAGTCGCTCGCCTGCCTCCCGCGTTTCGGTCAACAGCGCCCTGGTCCCTTCCACGAGGACGGCCAGGGCGTTGGCCGCACCGCGGGGCAATAGCTGGCGCGAGTGTGGCTAGCGCTTCGCATCATACCGAGTTCGTCTCGGTCGTTATGGTGTGAGTTCGCGGAGAGCAGGCCATCGTGAAGCGCATTCTGCTAACAGGACTCTCCGCGACCGGCAAGTCCACACTCATCACCGCGCTCGCGGCGCGTGGGTATGCCGCCGTAGACGCGGACAGTGAGGCATATTCCACGTGGGCTCCACCCATTGCGGATACTGCTACCTTCGGACCGCCGGTTGAAACGGATCGCGACTGGGTGTGGCGTGAGGACCGCATCGAGCAACTACTCGCCACCGAGGACGCTGACGTGTTGTTCCTGGCCGGTTGCGCAGCGAACATGGTGAAGTTCCTCCCACAGTTCGACCAGATCGTGCTGCTCAGCGCTCCAGCAGACGCCCTCCGCGAGCGACTCCGCACGAGGACCACCAATGCGTACGGGAAGCATCCTGACGAAGCTGCCCGCGTGCTGAGCCAGTTAGACACGGTCGAGCCGGTATTGCGCCGCGTCGCGGGACTGGAGATCGATACCAGCGCCCCACTTGAGGAGGTCGTGGCGCACCTGCTTCGAGTGGCACAGATGGCAAGACCGGCGTCGCCACGCTCAGCGCCCTCTTAGACCACGCTCAGGCCACGCTCCCCATCTGGGGAGGGGAGGAGGGTGACCTCCTGGTCGAGACTCCCGCGGTAACATGGGTAGCGCAGTGGGGGCTGGCCCTCGCGCTCGTCGCCGGAGCCTGGTCCGGCGTCCTTGCTCGCCTCCAGTGGCGCCGCTGAGCGACGCCGTTGCCGACACGACCCAAGTCGCAAACTACAAGTACCCAGGCGGAACGCGTACGACACCGATGAAGGAGGCGGTCGCATGCCGCATACTGTCACGCTGCGCGACATCACCCTCGACGACCTGCCGATCCTCTACGAGCATCAGCGCGATCCCGCATCGAGCGCGATGGCCGCCGTTCCTTCGCGCGACTGGGACGCCCACCTCGCCCACTGGACCCGCATCCTTGCCAGCTCGCAGGGCGAGCAACAGGCGATCCTGCTCGACGGGCAGGTCGTCGGCAATCTGGTCGCTTTCGACCACGACGGCACACGCGAGATCGGCTACCGGCTCGATAGAGCCTACTGGGGCAAGGGCATCGCCACACAGGCGCTCGCGCTGTTTCTGCAGCGCATCCAGACGCGCCCGCTCTATGGCCGCGTCGTCTCCCACAACATCGGCTCGCAGCGCGTTCTGCAAAAGAACGGCTTCGTCGTCATCGGCGAGGAACACGAGGTGGACGACGACGGGCCGATCACGGTGATCGTCTTTCGGCTCGACGCTGGCGCAGAGTCCACGACCGCCGCCCCGTAGCTCACGCGCCGTTGCGCCAACACGTTGACGCACTCGCTACCGGCGCGCCGCGCGACTACGCGTCGCCGTGCAACTCGTGACCGTACATGACGGGTACTGTCGGTGATAGTCCGTGGGCGCGCCCCACAACGCCGAGCGAGTGCGTGGTATACTGCGCTTGAAACATGTGTTCTACTCGCGACCAAGTCGCGTCGCCGCACCATCCGCGAAAGATCGCCTCCATGCCGCTCTCACGCACGCTGCCACATCGCGCGCTCCGGTCCTTCCGTGTCGCGCCTCGCTTCGGCGGATGGTCGGCTTCCGCTCGCGCCAGAATTTCCGCCCCATGCGCCGCGCAGCGCCGCAAATGGGCTCTGCTCCCCGCAATTGGCGCCGATCGTGACGAAAAAGCGGAAGAAAACGGAAATTGTTGCGCGGCAATCGCGTGCCATTCCCGCCGACCGGCGATCGCACGGCGGAAGAAAACGGAAAAAGCGGTGACGGTCGCTTATCCCGTCACGCCGGACTTCACCACGATATCGTTCACCACCCCGCGCACACCGGGGATGCGCTTGGCGATATCCTCCGCCGCATAGCGCGTCTTGACGTCTGGCGCGTCACCCCTCAGGATGATCAGCGCGTGCTCGCTCAGCACGTTAATGGTGTCCAATCCCTTCGCCGCCAGCGCCTCCTCGACCAGCCCCTTCAAATCCTCCAGATAGAGCAGATGATCGGCCACCTCCACCACGCCGGGCGTCTCGAGCAGTTCAGTGGTCGCCTGGTTGCCTTCCGCCCGCAGCGCCGCGCGGCCATAGAGCGAAACGCGGCCAGCTTCCACCTCGATGTTCATGTCCTGGTGGCGATGCTCGCTATACGAATAGTTGTTGATCGAGTGGACATTGCGCGCAATCGTCTCGTTCGCGCCGCGCAGAATCACGTCATCGGGCAAGAATACGGGCAGGTTGGGGTACTCGCCTGGGTCGATCCGCAGATCCAACTGCGCGACGGCCTGGTCGCCCTGCTCCACATAATCGCCCAGCACGAGCGCCGAGGCGGGCGCCACCACCGGGTGCCGCGTCCGCAGCCCGCTCCCCGCCAGCGCGGCGACGACGAAGTGCGTGGCGAACTCCGCGCCTTTGCCATCCTTGTTCACCACGCGCACGCCCAGCAAGCCGACCTCCGCACGGCCCCGCTTGCCCTCGTGGAGCAGCCCGAACACCGTCGCCCGCGTCAGCGCGAGGTACGAGCCAGCGCCATCGGTGCCAGGGAGCGCGGCGTCGCACTCCGCCCGCCACATCGGACCCTCAGGATAGAGTCGCACGGCCACGCAGACGAGGTTCTCCGGGCTCGCCAGCGGCTTCACCGCCGGGGGCCAGTGCTCCACCTCATCAGCGCCGCGATTCGGACGCAGGTAATAGTATCGGACGGGCCCGGTGACGACGTCCATGGCGGTTCCTTTCGGCAGGCGCAGTACGGCAAGTCTAGGGTATTTTACCGCGCACAGCCGATTTTACGCCAGACCTTCACCTCAGCACCCAGGCCGGCGCCGCATTCACTCACGCTCACCGCCAGCGAGGTGCGGCGGACGGCCCGTTTCCCGCCCGCGCTACGCCCGGTCGAACGAGAGGCTGCCCGCGTTCACCGTCGCGCGCAACCTGGCCCCGCGCGACGCCCCGATCGTCCCCGAGGCCGAAGCCGAGGCGAAGTGGCGGCTCACGCGAATCTGCTCGATGTCGCTGTGCAGCGATCCCGCTGTGGTCTTCGCTTCCACGGCGATACCCGCGTCGGCGGGGAAAGCGAAGCGCGCATTGCCGGCGTTGACCTGTGTTTCCAGCGTGGCTCCCTCGGCCAGTGTGCCGCGCAGCGTCAGGTTCCCAGCGTTGAGCGTCAACTGCGAGGCGCCGCGGATCGTCACGCCGATCAGGTCGACGTTGCCCGCGTTCATCTCGGCGCGCAGGCCGCAGGTGATGTCGTGCACCCGCGTGTTGCCCGCATTGAGCCGCAGGTCGAGGTCCACCGTCGCCGGCACGGTAATATCGAGGTCCACCGTGATATGCTTGAACAGCGACGTATCCACACCCCGCCCCGTGATGACACGCACGGTGTCGCCCGACTGCGTCACCTCAACCTGCAGTCGCTCGAGATCGGCCTCGGTCGCGCCTCCCATCAGGCCGCGAGCGCGCTTCGTCACCACCACGCGCATCTGCCCCGCCGCGCCCTTGGCAACCGAGACGTTGCCCGCGCGATTCTGGACTTCGAGTCGTGCCCCGTCGCCCACCGTGAACTCATGGTTCTCGCTGATCGTCGCGCTCATATCAACTCCTTGCCGCTCAACGCGCGCTAGGTTGCGCACCACGTTCGCCCGCGAGGTCGCCGGTCGCGCAGCGGAGTCCGGTGCTTGCGCTGCCCCATTGCAGACCTTCGACGTGGCATCAACTGTGCCGCACATTCACATACTATCTAGTCGGTATACGTAGAGTACACCGGACAGGACGGACTGTCAAGGTATGTCTGTGACCGGCGGGCGATGCCGGCGATGCTCAGTCCTCGCGAGGCTTGCCGCCCTCGCCGCGAGGGGTGCGTGCGTCGGCGCTCTTGCCCGACGACTTCTGCGGACTCATGCCGAATCGGGCGCGGAGCGTCGCGCGCCAGCCATCCTGGGCGCCGCCATCGGTCTCCGCAGTGCCGCTGGTCCAGCGCAACGGACCGTCTCGGCGTCCGCTCGGCGCGACCGGCTGCTGCGGTCGGCTCGGTCGACGCGGCGCCGTGACGCCGGTGAGCGTCTCGATGGCGAGCCGCGCCGCCTGGCGCACGTCGAAGACGGCGTCTTCGAGCAGCGGGCGCACCAGCTCGATGGCGCTGCGGTCGTGGAGGCGACCGATGGCACGCGCCGCTCCCGCGCGCTCTTCGGAGGCGGGCGAGGCCAGATAGGGGCGAAGATCGGGTGCCAGCGGCGTCAGATCGAGGTCCGTGATCAGCCGTATCACCCGCGAGCGCTGGTTGGGGTGCCGCACGGCGGCGAGGGCAACCCGCAGCGCCTCTGCCTGCGCCTTCACATCGTTGGCGATGCCCGCCTCCGTCACGGCGACCGCGGCGGGCTTGGGACGCGAACCTTCGAGATAGGGCACAATCCAGTCGGCCACCGGAGGCGGCGCCTCGTCGCCGAGCACCTCGTGCAGCGCCACCGCCCAGGAGTAGTGCATAGTAAGCCAACCGTAGAGCGCGAAGGTCATCTCGGCATCGCGTGAGGCATAGGCGATCATCGCCGCATTGAGCGGGCGCTTCGACCAATCCGCCCGCTGCCACGACTTATCGAGGTGAATGCCACAGGCCCGCTGGAGCATCGTCTGCAAGCCCGACTCGCGCTGCCCAAAGATCGAGCGGCTCACGGCCTCCAGGTCAAGCGTATTCGACGCGACAAGACCGCGCGTGGCGAGCACTCGCGCGTCCGCGCCGATGCCATGAAAGAGCTTGAGGACGGCGGTATCGGCGAAGAGCGGCTCGATCGGCGAGAGGTTGGCGAGGCGTTGCGCGTCGAGCACGTAGGAGGTGTCGTACTCATCGTCGGCGGCCAGTTGCAGGAGCGAGAGCCGGTGCGTCGGTTGATCCGGGGTGCGCACGCGAGGCTGGCTAAACTCGGCATCGAGCGCCACCACCCGCGCCGAGCGCAGACGCGCGACGGCCTTGGCGAGATCCGCGGGGCGCTCGACGTAGAGGCGGTGCTTCCAGGCGGGAGCGGGCATCGGGGGGGCGGCGGTTCCACGATAACTGGTATCTTCGACGGGGGCGGTGGAGTCGCGACGGGCAGGGTGGCCCGCCGGGGCTGGTCGGCGTGGCGACGAGTGCTCCGCGTCGCGACCTTGCCGGTCGCTTCTCACCATGACTTTCCCAATTCTGATTCAGCCGCTTCCCTATCGCTTCCTGCACAGTATACGCCGACGCGCAGCGAGATGCCCATCCAGGCGTGCTGACTGCGCTCCGCTCCGGGCACACGAGCGCGGGCCACGCAGATGGTTGCGCGGCGCAGAACCGGCAGTACCGATCGGCTCGTGGTTCGTTAGAAACTTTAGGGGCATTCTGTGTCGCGTGCGGTGGTCCTATGCGGATTCGCAGCCGTTGACCGCTGGACGCCGGTTTGCTACACTGCCCAGGTATTGTTCAGCGCTCTCTTCCCAGTTCGGCGCCGCGGGCCGCTCTACCCTCGGCGCGGGCGTAAGCCCTCGGTATTATCCACCGCCGCGCCGGTGTAGCTCGCAATTCTCCCGACATTTTCTCTGGATTTGAAGGAGGCGCCGCGTTTGATGGCGAGAATCCACACAGCCCATTCGCTCGAGCACGAGCGCTCCGCGTCGCCGAATGCCAGCCCGCGACGCGCACGACGGACCCGCCTGGCCCTGGTGTTGCCGATGCTGGCGTTGGCGCTCTCGCTGTTGATGCCTGGGGTCGTCTCGGCGCAGGGCGCGGCCCCCGCGCTGCCTCTGGGCGGCGGCGGCGGCTCGCAGTGCGTGCAGCATCCCGGCGACTGCGTTTCGGCGACACCAGGCTACGGCTCCAGCGGCACCACGGTGACGGTCCGCGGCACGAATCTGCCGCCGAATGACAAGATCACCGTTGGGTATGGCCAGAAAGATTGCACTACCGGCGTCGTGACGATCACCGAGGCCACTGGCAGCACCGACGGCAGCGGCAATGTCACCATCTCCTTCCCCTGGCCGACGGTTGCCGCCGGCACCTACACGATCTGCGTGACCGACACCTCCACTGGCCAGACGTATCCGACGACCGGCGGCTTCCAGGTGCTGACGCCGGCGCTGAGTGTCACACCAGACCCGGTGATCGCCAGCAGCACGGTGACCGTCTCGGGCACCGGCTTCCAGCCTTCGACGACGAGCGGCGACTCGGTCGAGCTGTTCTACGCTCCCGCGGGATCGACCGGTGAAGCGGCGTGCGTCAACGACCAGGGCAGCTTCACCGTTGCCGCCGACGGCACGTTCTCGACGACCTTCAGCGCACCGTTCGAGACGACCAGCACGCAGATTCTGGTGACGGCGGTGCAGCCAGCGAAGAGCTGCGGCGCCACGCCAAGCCTGATCGCCCAGAAGACGATCACGGTGAACCCAAAGACCACCGTGATCTACACGCCGACGATCACGGTGCCCAGTTCGGTGAATTCTGGCGCGTCTGTCACCGTCACCGGCAAAGACTTCAAGAACGCTGACGGCACCGGCTCCGGTACTGTCGAGATCCTCTACGGCAACGCCGACTCCAATGGCTGCACCAACAGCGTGGCGACGGCGACGGTCGCCGCCGATGGCACCTTCTCGGCCACGTTCAACGCGCCGAGCGTTAATTCGGATACGACGCTGAAGGTCGAAGCGGTAGAGCCGAAGGGCTCGTGCGGCGCTAGCCCTGCCCTCGCGGCAACGTCGACGCTGCACATTGTGCCCCAGGCCGGTCTGCCGGGTGGACCGCTAGCGGTGGTCTTCTGCCTCGTCGGACTGCTGCTGTTGCTGCTACTGCTGTTGCTGCTGCTGTTGCTGCTGCGCCGCCGCAACCAACAACAGCCGGTGACGCTCGAAGAGCAGGATCAGGTGGTGGTCAACTCCGGCGGCCAGGGCGGCACGGCAGTGCAGCGCAACATCAATGCGCGTGACGCTCGCGGCAACGTCACTCCGGTGGCGCAAGAAACCTACCGCACGGACGAGGAGTTCGTTCCCGATCAGGGCCAGGGCCACCCATAGCTCTGCTGACTGTGACCTTACCCAACACGCCGCCCCGGATGAGCACACCACGCTCGACCGGGGCGGTTTGCTTTGTGGCTCGCTCGCCATGCGGCACATGGTGCGGGAGAGGGGCAGGCGCTGAGCAGGCGCGGCGTGGTTCGGTATGCTGCGCGCGGCGCGTTCACCGAGCGCGGGGTAGCCCGCCATCACGATGCATGGGACGTGCACGCGATGCTGCGGCGCCAGGGCCGGCGCTATTCGATGTTCTGAAGCCAGGGTGGCAGAGCGCTCGGCACGGTGGCGTCCTCGTCGCCAGCAGGCGGCTCTGGCTCGGCGGCGGCGCTTTCGGTTTCGCGGAGCCAGGGCGGCAGGTCGACGGGTTGGATCGAGATCGGAAGCGGAGAGCGGCGTGGAGACGTCGGGCGTGGCGCTTGTGGTATCTGTGGTGCCTATGGCACTTGTAGCCTGCGCCTGGAGCCACGCGGGCAGCGCGCTGGAGGCGGGTCCGCGCTCGGGAACCGGGGCGGCCACGGAGAGATCGGGCCAATCTTCGGAGGCGGGTATTGGGCCAGTGACACGATTGGTGCCACGGGGGACGGTCGGTGCGGGCGGTCGGTCGTCGGGTGGCGGCGCAAGCGGGCCTGACGGCGGTACGGGATTGGGCTGTGCTTGCGTGAAGACCGGCGGCAGGCTCATGCGGCCAGGCTGCAGCGCAGCATCCAACTCGGCGGGGATAGTCCAGGCGGGCGTGGGCGGGTTGGCGTGTGGCGTGGGATCGTGGTGGGCCACGGGCGGCCCGAACGGGAATGGGCGCTCAGGCTGCGGCGCGGGCGCGGGCAGGGCGCGCTGCCTATCACTTGCTTCGTCGAGGTTATAGCCGGCGGTGCGCACGGTCGTTGGCGGCGGGATCGAGCGCAGGCGCGCGAGTTCGACGAGGACTTCGTCGAAAGGCGTGCCGGTGTAGTTGGGCGGCGTGTAGGGTCCGCCAGCGCGAAGGCGACGCAGGGCGATGGCGAGTTCGTGCGAAGCGGCGTCGACGCGCGTGCGTTGATCGGCCTCTCGCGACATGCGTGAGATGCGGTCGAGCAGAAGGTTGAGGCTGAGGGCGACGGGAAGCAACTCGCCCTCGGTAATGTTGGCGCGTGCGTCCCACTGTCCGCGGGCGACGGCGGTATGGACGGCCTGGAGCTGGCCGATGCCCTGTTGCAGGCGATAGCGTTGCAACTCAAGCGAGCGCGCCTGAGCCTGGATCTGCTCGTTGGCGGTGGCGAGTTCGTCGGCGCGCGAGGCTTCGAGCAGCGCGCGGCGGACGCTATCCGCGCCAAGCCAGGCGGCGGTGGCGGCGAGCAGTTGTATGGCGATCGGCACGGCGATGACGTCGTAGACCGAGCCGAGGATAGCATCCTTGTAGTGGCCGTCCCAATAGTGCTGCAACTCCGGGGTGTGGGGAAGGATCAAGAGCGAACCGGCGGTGAAGATAATGGCGAGACCACCGAAAATAGCTGGTCCTCGCCGGCCCACGAGCACCGCGGAGACGACGATGGGGAGGATGAACAGGTCGTAGAGACGGAGATCCGAGAGGTCGATACCATGCTGAACCTGCGCCTTGGCGATGACTTCCCAGGCGACGGCGGCGGAGAGGCCGAAGAGTAGCGCGAAGCTGCCCGCGCCAATCTGCTCGGCCTGGTTGAGGAGGAAGGCGGCGAGCGTGCCGATGAAGGCGAGGATCAGCGCGATCAAGCTGACTTTATCGAGGGTGGGAATCAGCGCGGTTGGGATAAGGATGAGGACGGGGATCAGCACGCCGAGTGAGATGATGCGGAGTAACCTGCCGCGGCGACGCTGCTCGTGGACGCGGAGCAGTTCGAGTGGCGAGAGCAGCGCGCTGGAGTCGTCCCGCGCGGCGAATTCAGTGGTAGCGGGGGCGTCGTCTGGATGGTTATGCATGCGGGCTGGTCCCTTCGCCCTGACAACTCGGTGGGCAGAGCTATTTTATCATGCGTCAGTGTCGAGGAGGGCATCCATGGCTCGTCGGCCGTCCGCATGGCGCATCGCCGGTCGTTGTAGGCGATCCTGACGGCCTATGCTAGCGGATCGCGGCAGGCTTGGCAATGGGTAGCGAGCGGAGAAGCGCGGAGGGCGGGCGATAGAGGCGAGCCGCCCAACTGCCATGGGCATGCGGTCCACAAGGGAAGCGGGAGATTGGGGGAGATTCCGACAGGCGCCCTTGACATGCGGGCAGAGGGCGTGCTACGACTAGTGACCAACGACGATAAACTGAATAGCGGCCCGCGTTTCGATGAGAGAAGTAGCCGACAGGCGATCCGAGAGCGACCCGAGGAGCGTGTAAGCTCGGGAGGATGACGCCACGGCGAACGCGCTCAGCAGCGGTCGGCGGAAGAAAGCGGTCCCGAGAGTGGGACGACAGCAAGTACGCCGGAGCAGTCCATCTGCCGCAACGGACGCATGAGAGGCTGTCGCGCCGAGCGCGTGGCGGCAATGTGGGTGGCACCGCGGGGATCATTCGACCCTCGTCCCTACGTCGAAAGTGACGTATTGGACGGGGGTTTTCCGTTGTTATTGGACGTTGTAGCCAAGGCGCTCACCAGTGATCGCGGCCGAAGAGAAGGGGGCGGATCGATGCGAACGTTCGCCTCAGAAGGCCGCGAGACGTCGCTGGCGCACGGAGTGCTGAGCACGCGCAGCGATGCCCGCCTCGCGCGGTGGCGCGACGATGGATGCGGACGCGCCCGTATGCTGGCTCGCTGACAGTGTCGTCACCGCGAGCCTTCCCCCTGTAGACGTCGCCAGGGATGCGACGCACGCCGGCAACGAGGCAGTGTAGCCCGATCGCGGCGAATCGCCGAAGCGATGCTTTCCCCCAGTGCTATCCAGTGATGTTGAGTCGTGACCGTCGGCGCCACAGCTTGGCGTGAAGGTCACCGCGAATCCCGACACGGGGACCGCACCAACACCAACGATCCCAGGGAAATCGAGTGACGCCGGACCGCGCCGTAGTGTTGGCGCCACAGCCACACCGCCCCTAGTGGGCGCGTGAAGCAACATGTGTAGCGGACCGCGAAGCGAATCCCGTTGATGCTGCTCGGTGGACGCATTGGCCCCAGTATACCCAGGCAGATCCGCGCACCGGACCCGCGGCGAACGCTAGCCTTCGTCCGCGATGCCAACGCGCGGTAGAGAAGAATGAGACGATGACGAAACTCTGGTCGAAAGGCTACAACCTCGATCCCGCCGTGGAGCACTTCGGCGCGGCGCGCAATGTGGCGCTCGACGCCGAACTGGCGCGTCACGATCTCTGGGGATCGCTGGCGCACGCGCGGATGCTGCACGCCGTTGGACTACTAGACGACGCCGAGTGGGCAGCACTGGACGAGGCGCTTCGCGCGCTGTTGGGAGAGGCCGAGCGTGGCGCACTGCAGCCGGCGCCCGCGGATGAGGACATCCATACGACGATCGAGAACGCGCTGATCGAGCGGGTGGGCGCGGCGGGCAAGCAACTGCACACCGGGCGATCGCGCAACGATCAGGTGCTGCTCGATCTGCGGCTCTACGCCAAGGAGGCTGTGCTCCACCTCGCGGAGTCCGCGCTGGACCTGGCGGCGGCGTTTCAGACGCTGGCGGCGGCACACGAGTGGACGCCAATGCCCGGCTACACGCATATGCAGCGCGCAATGCTCTCATCCGTCGGGCTTTGGGCTTCGTCGTATGCCGAGGCGCTGCTGGACGACTGCGCGGCGCTGGCGATGGCGTACACGCTCAACGATCAGTCGCCACTTGGCTCGGCGGCGGCGTATGGCGTGGCGCTGCCGCTGGACCGCGACTATGTCGCTCGCGCGCTGGGCTTCGCGCGGACGCATCACAACGTGCTGACGGCGGCGAACGCGCGCGGCAAATTCGAGGCGGCGGTGGTGCAGGCGGTGGCGCTGGTGATGCTGGACCTCAGCAAGTTCGCGCAGGACGTGCTGCTCTTCACCACGCGCGAATTCGGGTTCTTCCGCGTGCCGGCGGAACTCTGCGACGGCAGCAGCATCATGCCGCAGAAGCGCAACCTCAGCGCGCTGGAGTTGATCCGCGCGCGGGCGCACACGGTGATCGCGTTGCAGGGGCAGATGCTTTCGACGCTCGCCGGACTGCCTTCCGGCTACAACATGGACTATCAGGAGACCAAGGCTCCGCTGCTAGAGGCCGTGCGGATCTGCCGCGAGAGTCTGACCGTCGCGCGGCTCTTCGCCAACGGACTTGTGCCGGATGGCGAGCGGCTGGCGGCGGCGTGCAGCGCGGAGTTGTTCGCCACAGACCACGCCTACGCACTGACGGCTGGCGGTGTCCCGTTTCGCGACGCCTACCGCCAGGTCGCGGCGATGCCCGACGCCGAGGCGCCCGGCGATCTCGTCGCGCGGCTGCGCGCCCGTAGCGCCGAGGGTGCGCCCGGCAATCTGGGGCTAGAAGGCGTCGCCCGCCGCATCGCTGGCGAGCGCGAGCAGTGGCGACAGCGACGCGACACCTTCACCTCGGCGCTGGCGCGGCTGGCAGTCGGCGCGGCGGATTCCTCTGCGGAGGCGGCGATCAGCGCCGCGCCCGCCGTCCCGCGGGATATCGTCCTCGGCATTTAGCGCGACGTCCCGATAGCGTCGTCCCAAATCTGGAAAGAGAGTACGTTCCGTGGCAGATACCGTTATCCTCGCCTACTCCGGCGGCCTTGATACCTCGGTCGCCATCCGCTGGCTGAAAGAGACCTATGGCCTCGACGTGATCACGCTGACGGTGGATGTCGGCAACGAGCGCGACATCCCAGCAATCGCCGAACGCGCCCGTCAGATTGGCGCAATCAAGGCGATCACGGTAGACGCGCGCCGCGATTTCCTCGATTTCTTCGTGTGGCCGGCGCTGCAGGCGGGGGCGGTCTACGAGGGGGCATATCCGCTGGCGACGGCGATCGCCCGCCCACTGATCGCCAAGCTGCTGGTAGACGTGGCGCGGCAGGAGGGTGCGGTCGCGGTGGCGCACGGCTGCACCGGCAAGGGCAACGACCAGGTGCGCTTCGACGTCTCGATCGCCGCGCTGGCTCCGGATCTGAAGATTATCGCGCCGGTCCGCGAGTGGAGCATGACGCGCGACGCCGAGATCGAGTACGCGCAGCAGCAGGGCATCCCCGTGGCGGCGACGGCGGCGAGCCCCTACAGCGTCGACGCGAACCTCTGGGGGCGTAGCGTCGAGTGCGGCATCCTCGAAGACCCGTGGGCCGAGCCGCCGAGCGACGTGTGGGAGTGGAGCGCCAGCCCGGCGACCGCGCCCGCCGCGCCCGCCGAGACCACGATCACCTTCGAGTCGGGCGTGCCGGTGGCCCTGGATGGCGAGCGTCTGGACGCGGTGACGCTGGTGCAGAAGCTGAATGCGCTGGCGGGCGCGCACGGGGTGGGGCGCATCGATCACGTCGAGAACCGGCTGGTGGGCATCAAGTCGCGCGAAGTCTATGAAGCGCCAGCGGCGGTGACACTGCTGGCGGCGCACCGGGCGCTGGAGGGGTTGACGCTGAGCCGTGAGCAGGTGCGCGTGAAGGAGATCTTCGCCGGCGAGTACGCGCGGCTCATCTACAACGGCCTCTGGTACAGCGCGCTGCACGCCGACCTGATGGCGTTTGTGCGCAGCTCGCAGCGCTTCGTCTCGGGCGAGGTGCGGCTGAAGCTCTGGCGAGGGACGTGCGCGGTGGTGGGCCGACGCTCGCCGCACTCGCTGTATCAGCACGCGCTCGCCACCTACGAGCGCGGCGACACGTTCAATCACGCCAGCGCACTTGGCTTCATCGAACTCTGGGGGCTGCCGGTGAAGACGCAGGCGCAGATCCAATTGCTGCCAGCACTGCATAGCGGACTGGCGGAACTGCCAGGGATCGGTGCACATGCCGCGCCGATTGAGCATGAGCAGGATAACGAGACGCAGGGAGCGGCGAACGATCGCGCGCTGGCGGCGAGTCACTAACGGGAGCGGACTTACCCCCCGCCCCTCCTCCCGCGGGGAAGCAGGATCTAGGGGCGACGTGCCTGGTGACGAACCCCCTAGCAGTGGCGGTCAAGGTAGCCGGGGCGGCAGCCTGACTAAAGGAGCGTAATCCCCATGCAACATCTTTTGACCCTCGACGGCTTGACGCCGACCGAGCTTGACGCGCTCTACGCGCAGGCGCTCGTGCTCAAGCGGACGCGCGGCGCTGGCAAGAGCGCTCCGCCAGTATTGGCTGGCAAGACGGTGGCGCTGCTTTTCGAGAAGCCCTCGCTCCGCACGCGGGTCTCCTTCGAGGTGGCTGTGCGCGAGCTGGGTGGCGAGAGTCTCTACCTCTCGCCGCAAGAGGTGGGGCTGGGCACACGCGAGGCGCCGCGCGACGTGGCGCGGGTGTTGAGTGGCTATGTGCACGCGGTCGTGCTGCGCACCTTCAGCCATGCGCTGCTCGAAGAGTTCGCGCGGTGGTCCGCGGCGCCAGTGATCAACGGCTTGACGGACGGACACCATCCCTGCCAGGGCCTCACCGACGTCTTCACGATTGGCGAGCAGTTTGGGTCGGCACGAGGACGCACCCTGGCGTATGTCGGCGACGGCAACAATGTGGCGCACTCGCTGCTGCAGGCTGCGGTGAAGGCAGGGATGGATGTGCGGATCGCCACGCCCGCGGGCTACGAGCCACAGGCGGGCGTACTGGCGGCGGCAGTGCACGAAGCGCGGCAGACCGGCGGCTCGATCGCGGTGACGACCGATCCGCGGGAGGCGGCGCGCGGCGCGGATGTGGTCTACACCGATGTATGGACGAGCATGGGGCAAGAGGCCGAGGCGGAGCGACGCCGCGCGATCTTCGCGCCGTATCAGGTCAACGCGGCGCTCCTGGCACATGCCGCGACGCACGCGGTGGTGCTGCATCCCTTGCCGGCGCATCGCGGTGAGGAGATCACCGACGAAGTGCTGGACGGGCCGCAATCGTTGGTCTTCATCCAGGCGGAGAACCGGCTGCACGTGCAGAAGGCGATCCTGCGCGAACTGCTCGCCACGGACGCGCTGATGATCCGTACGGCGTGAGGTTGGCGTCAGAGTGTTACAGCGCGTCGAAGCGCGTAGTCTCGGCAGAGCGCGCTGCGTCTGAGGGATGTGTCGAACATGGATATCGAGAATGATAGGTGACGAGTCTGTCGAAATGCAGGCCGTGCTGGTGCTGGAGGATGGGGCGACGTTCGCCGGTGTGGCGTTCGGCGCGGTCGAGGCGCTGCACGCCGGCTGCGGCGGCGAGGTGGTCTTCGCCACCGGCATGACCGGCTACCAGGAGATCTGCACCGACCCCTCCTACCGCGGCCAGTTGGTCGTGCTGACCTACCCGCTGGTCGGCAACTATGGCGTAGCCGCCGCCGACGCCGAGTCGCGCCGCCCCTGGCTCACCGCCCTGCTGGTCCGCGAGTGCTGCGACGACTACTCCCACTGGCGCGCCGACCAATCCCTCGACGACTACCTGCGCGCCGCCGGCATCCCAGGGATCAGCCAACTCGACACCCGCGCGCTGACCCGGCACCTGCGCGAGCACGGCACGCTGCGCGGCGTGCTGCGCCTGCTGCCGACCGCTCCGGCAGCGGCCGCTCCAGCAGAGGCCGCACTTGACAGTGCCAGCGACAGTGCCACGCTAGCGACGCTGCCAGCGAGTGCGCCAGCGCCAGTGCCAGCGAGTGCGCCGCCTGGGTGGCCGAGGCGCGCGGCGTGCGCTGGGTCAGCGAGCTGGATGTCGTCGACGAGGTCACCGGGGAGGTCACCGGTGAGCCCGCTGGTGAGGTTACCGGTGTGTCCCTCGCGCTGCCCGCCGCGCTGCCCCACATCCTGCCCGATACGCTGCCGGCGGATGCGCCGCGGGTGCTGCTGATCGATACCGGCTACAAGCACAGCATCGCCCGCTGCCTGCAGGACTGCGGCCTGCGCGTGCTCGTCGCCCCGCCCACGGTGACGCTGGCGACGCTGCAGCGCCTGCGCCCCGACGGCGTACTGCTGGCCAACGGCCCCGGCGACCCCCAGCGCCTGCCGCAGCTGATCGCCCTCACGCGGACGCTGGTCTGGGAGCAGCAGCTGCCGTTCCTGGGCATCTGCCTGGGGCATCAGGTGCTGGGGCTGGCGGCGGGGGCCAGAACGAGCCGCTTGCCCTTCGGCCACCACGGCGCCAACCATGCGGTGCGTGACCTGCGCAGTGGCCGCGTGACGCTGACCGCGCAGAACCACGGCTTCCAGGTCGAGGCGGCGAGCTTGCCGGCGGCCAGCGGGCTGATGGTGAGCCATGTCAACCTCGCCGATGGGTCGGTGGAGGGGCTGGCCCACCCACACCTGCCCGTCTGCTCGGTGCAGTTCCACCCCGAGGCCGCGCCCGGCCCCCACGATAACCGCCCCCTCTTCGCTGCCTTTGCAGAGCTCATCGCCACACACCGCGCCGCATCGACCGCAGTAGAGGAACAATCCGCTGGATTGGTGCTGGTAGGCTAACCGCAGTGTCGCCTCGTCGACACGCACAGCCGCCACGAGCCTCGTGCAAAGCGAACCATCATCCCACGCGCCGTCCGCATCCAAGGAGAACAAAAGCCCCCTGCTGTCGTTTGCCGCGCGGCATGGGGGCTTCTCGGAGGCGAATGGGGGTCTTCTGGGTGCCCCCAGGGCGACTCGAACGCCCGCCACCGGCTTCGGAGGCCGGTACTCTATCCACTGAGCTATGGGGGCCAAGTGCGGGGATTACCCGCCGCTCTCGACCGGCGCAGTGTAGCACACGCCGACCCGCGCTTCAAGCCGTCACCCTCAGGCAACGCCGTGGTCGCCATGCCCATCGCCTCAGCCGTACCTCCGTGCCATAGTGCATAATAGGGAGGAGTAGCCCTTCATCCTGGTGCCTGCTGCGCCGCCGTTCGAGGACTCCATGCCCCACGCCACGCTCGCCAAAGAATTTACCTTCGACGCCGCCCACTCGCTCCCCAACTCCGACGGCCCCTGCCGCCGGCTCCACGGCCACACCTACCGCGCCATCGTCTTCGCTCGCGGCGCGGTGCAGCCACTTGATGGTCGCGCCGAAGAGGGCATGGTCCTCGACTTCGCTAGGCTGAAAGAAGTCTTCAAGCGGCGCATCGAAGCGCGTTGCGATCACCAGTTTCTCAACGAATCCGTCCCCATCGCGCGCACCACCGCCGAGCTTCTCGCCGCGTGGATGTTGCGCGAATTGCGCGTCGAATTGCCGCAGGTCTTCGCCGTGCGCCTCCACGAGACGCCATCCTCCTACGCCGAGGTCACCGTCGACGACCTCGCCGGTGAGGAGTAGCGCTCATGCCCTCCACGCCGCCGCCAGACAGGAAACACGACAAGACATTTCCCGTCGTCGAAACCTTCGGTCCCGTCCTCCAGGGCGAAGGACGCATGATCGGCGTGCCCACGCTCTTCGTCCGCTTCGGCTACTGCGACTACAAGTGCTCCTGGTGTGATAGCCTCTACGCCGTCCTCCCCGAGCAGGTGCGCGCCAACGCCACCAACCTCACCGCGGCGGCGATCCGCGACCAACTCGACGCGCTGAACCCCACCGTGCCCTGGATCACGCTCTCCGGCGGCAACCCCGCCATGCACGATCTCACCGATCTTGTCGATCTGCTTCACGCCAGCGGACGCAAGATCGCCGTCGAGACGCAGGGAACCGTCTTCCGCGCGTGGCTCCGCGCCTGCGAACTCGTCACCGTCTCGCCGAAGCCGCCAAGCTCCGGCATGGAAACCAACTACGCCCAACTCGACCGCTTCGCCGCGCTGCCGCAGGCCATCCTCAAAGTGGTGGTCTTCGACGACGCCGATCTCGCCTATGCCACAGGCATCCACCGCCGCTATCCCACCGTCCCATTCTACCTACAGGTCGGCAACACCGTCGGCGCGGATGGCCGCGACGCGCTGCTCTCCAAGCTCGACTGGCTCAGCAACCGCGTCCTCAGCGACCCCAGCCTGCACGATGCCATCGTGCTCCCCCAACTGCACGTGCTGCTCTACGGCAACCGGCGCGGCGTCTGATCGCGCATGCTTGCGTCCCCCCTTCGCTGAGCGGCCGACGACCGCTGCGTCGTACAATGCCTGCGGGAACACCCTGAGGAGATGCATGCGGCAAGGGGGACGCAATCCATGAACGACGCATTGACACCCGAAGAGTTGGCCGAGCTTCACGGCGCACTCGAAGCGAAACGCGCGGATCTTGAGGCGGATATTCTCCGACTGCGCCACGCCGAAGGCGCCGGCTCCGACTTCAATTCGCGAGCCGATTTTGTCGGCGACAGCGGCGACAACAGTGTCGACCTCCAAGAGCTCGATCAAGACCGTGCCGAGCAGGATTCATTGGCGTATCAGCTTGGCGAGGTGAAGCACGCCCTCACCAAGTTCGAGACCGGAACCTACGGCCTCTGTGAAGAGTGCGACGGCGTGATTCCTCTCGCGCGGCTCCGCGTCCTCCCCGAAGCGCGCTACGACGCCCAACACCAGGCCGAGATCGAGGCGCGCCGCGCCTGAGAAGCGCCTCCAGCGTTCGCCAGCGCTCGGCGCGCCAACCCCTTCGCGCGACGCGGCGAAATCTCCCGTCTACGGTCTACACCAGGTGCGCCGCGACGCCGTCAACCCGTGAATGGGCACGCGCGATCGCGTACACCCGTGCGTCCCCGCGTGCCCTCGCCGCCCACGGCGCAACCCGACACGCAGGTAGACCCTCCCCGCGAACACCAAGCGGATACTACCCATCGCCCGTCTCAACCGTATAACCCCCGAGTGCCGCGCCCCGCCTGACTGACTACAGGATACCGGTAGCCAGCGCGCGGCTCACGTTCTCGTTTTTTTCGCAGTGAAGGGGGTCATTCGCCATGTTCGCACGTCTCCGCCCCAGCCGTCTCGCCGGTGCGCTCGTCGCCCTCGCGGGCGTGCTGTCGCTCGCCGCCTGCGCCCTGCCGGGTGTCAACGCGACGCCAGACGCCGCCGTAATCCTCAAGAACGTCCAGGCCGTGCAGATCAACGACGCCGCCTTCAGCTTTTCCTACAGCGGCAAGCTTTCCAACGACGCCGCAACCTTCCTTAATACCAACTTTAGCGTCTCCGCCACCGGCACGCTTACCGGCAGCGGTCTCGGCAAAATCACCGCCAATCCGCAGCGCGCCGACATCACTTTCAACGTGCCAATTTCAAATGTGCAGGTACCGATCGATCTGCTCTACGACGGCTCTACCAAAACGGTCTATGCGGGCAGCACGCTGATCTCGACCCTCGCCGGCTCCTCGACCAAAACGTGGTTCCAGCTCTCGCTCAGCCAGCTCGGCGGCTTCGATGTTACGCCCTTCCTCAATTACACCCAGATTCTCAATGTCTCGGTCGTCGATACCAATTCGCTCAACGGCGTCTCGGTCTACCACCTCCAGGGCACCGAGTCCGCGACGAGCAGCGCGACCATCGACCTCTACGTCCGGCAGGACAATTACAACCCCGTGCGGGCAGTCATCACTCTCAACACACTGATCGTCGGCACAGCCACCCTCGACTTCACCGGCATCAATACTGGCTTCACCATCACGCCGCCCACCGCGGATCAGATCTTCAACAGCTAACGCCGACCTCCATCCCGATGCCATATAGCCGCAGGGAAGCTCCTCCGCGCCGCGCCGTGGAGGAGCGCAGCCCATAATGCTCCAACGCGGCGATACGCGCTCCGTGCTCCCCGATCAGCACCCCATCCGCTGCGCGCCACCACCAGCGCGGCCCGCCTCCCTCTGCCACTCCTCCCCCACTTCCTCGCGCAGTTAGCGGCACTCCACTCCTTGCCGCCAATCCACCCCGCCTACGGTGCGTGCCACCCTTACTGCGATCGCCGCAACCGCGTTCCCGCCCCATCGTCTGGCAGGCGGCTTACGTGTTCAGGGAATCTTCAGCGAAGCAGGGTACGCTCTTGGGTAGGGAACAGTGCGATATATCCGGCACGGCGATTGCGACTACATACCAGCCGTGGAAACCGGTTCGTTGTGGCGTACCGCGACGGACCCCGGAAGGGAGCGTAGCATGCGGGTACACCCATCGAGCGGTTTGTCGCTTCCCGATCGCGCCGAGAAGCCGCGTGGGCGAGGCCTGACGATTCTGATCGATCCGGGTCTGCCGGCACGGTACTTCCAAGACGTGGTAGAAAGCGCCGCGCCGCACATCGATCTGGTGAAGTTCGGCTGGGGCACATCCGTGATCACGCCACGGCTGGACGAGAAGATCGCCTGCCTGCGGGCGCAGGGCATCGACTATTTCTTCGGCGGCACCCTCTTCGAGAAGTTCTATCGCCAGCGACAGTTTGGCGCGTTCGTCGACTACTGCCGAGGCCATGGCTGTCGCTATGTGGAGATCTCGAACGGCACGATCGATCTCTCCAATGCCGACAAAGCGCGCGTTATCGCCGACCTCACCGGCGAGTTCCGTGTGCTGAGCGAGGTGGGCTTCAAAGACAGCGAACAGTCGCAGATGCTGTCGCCGGCGATGTGGATCACCTACATCCGCCAGGATCTGGCGGCGGGCGCCACCAAGGTTCTGCTGGAGGCGCGCGAGAGCGGCACGAGCGGCATCTGCCGCCCCGATGGCACGCTGCGCTACGGGCTGATCGAGGAAATCGTAGAGTCCGGGGTAGACGTGGCGGATCTGGTCTTCGAGGCGCCGAACAAGACCCTGCAAACCACCTTCATCAAACGCCTCGGCCCAGACGTGAATCTCGCCAACGTACCCTTCGCCGACGCCATCGCGCTAGAGACGCTGCGCCTGGGGCTGCGCTCTGATACGCTATTGCTCTTCGAGTAAGCGACGGAGGGAGGTACGCACACATGCGCGACAGCAACAACGCCTTTCACCTGGCGATCCCTTGCGCCGATCTCGACGCCGCCTTCGAGTTCTATGTGACGAAGCTCGGCTGCAAGTTGGCGCGACGGTACCATGACCGCATCACGCTCGACTTTTTCGGCGATCAGGTGGTCTGCCACCTCACCGAAAAGATCGACCACGATCCGCAGATGTATCCTCGTCACTTTGGCGTGACCTTCAAGGAGAAAGCGGAGTACGACGCGGTGTTGAATCTGGCGCGACGCCGCGAGTTGCCATTTTTCGCCGAGCCGGCACGCCGCTTCGAGGGTCTCGTGGAGGAGCACTACACCTTCATGCTGATCGACCCGTCGAACAATCTGCTGGAGTTCAAGCACTATCTCGATCCGCGCATGATGTACTAGATGTACTAACCGTACGCAATGCGCTAGCGGCGCCGGGTCACGGACGACCTGGGGCCGAAGGAGTAGACGACGCAATGACGGTTTCGACACGCCGGGCCACGCTGCAAGCCGCACTCACTCACTGGGAGGCGCTACGCCCCGACGCGGAGTTCCTCGTCGAGTTGGAGACGGGGCAGACAGTGACCTACGCGGCGTTCGGGCGGGCCGTGCGGGCGCTGCGGCGCCAGTTGGGGCCAGAGCCACGCACGATCGCGCTGGCGCTGCCGGGCGGCATCGCCGCGGCGCTGGTGTGGGTCGCCGCGCTCACCGGGGGGCATCGCCTGCTCCCAATCGCCCCAGACTCGATGCCCGCTGAGCGGCGCCGTATGGGCGATCGGCAGCGTCCAGACGTGCTCGTCGTCGCCGATACCGCCGCCACCGTCGATTTCGCGCGGCCCAAGGCGCTGGTGATCACCCGTGCGCAGCTCGCCGCCCTCGCCACGTGTCACGACCAGCCCGATGAAGCGGCGCTGACGGAGCGCGAGGGTTCGCTGCGGCTGACCACCTCGGGGACGACGGGCGAGCCGAAAGGCATTGTGCTCGCGGCACATCAGATCGTCTGGACGGCGGACCAGGTGCGCCAATCGCACCATCTGACGCCGGAGGATCGCGGCCTGAGCGTCCTGCCGTTCTTCCACATCAACGCGCCGGTCGTGAGCCTCTGCGCCACGCTGTTGGCAGGGGGAACAGTGGCGATTGCGCCGCGCTTTAGTCTGCACCGCTTCTGGAAGGACATTGAACGCGAGCGCATCACCTGGGCCAGCATCGTGCCGACGATCGTGGCGCTGCTGCTCTCCGCCGAGGAGCCGGTGACGCCTGCGAGCACGCTACGCTTCCTGCGGACGGCGTCGGCGCCGCTGCCAGTAACGCATCACCAGGCTTTCGAGCGGCGCTTCGGCGTCGCGCTCGTCGAAACATATGGCCTCTCAGAGGCGGCAAGTCAAGTAGCGGCAAACCCCGTGCCGCCAGGGAAGCGTAAGTCTGGCTCGGTTGGTCTGCCCACGGGCGTGGATCTCCGCATCTGCGAGCCACTGGCCGAGAGCGATGCCCGCGAGCTGCGCGACATGCCCGCTGGGGCGACCGGCGAGATCTGCGTCTGCGGGCCCAACGTGGTCAAAGGCTACGCCTCCGGCGAGGACTCCGCCTCGTTCGTCGAGGGCTGGTTTCGCACCGGCGATCTCGGCTACCGCGACGCCGACGGCTATCTCTTTATCACCGGGCGTCTGCGCGAGATCATCAACCGGGGTGGTGAGAAGGTCTCGCCGCGCGAAGTCGAGGAGATGCTGTTGAGCTACCCCGGCGTGCGCGACGCGGCGGTGATTGGCGAGCCAGACCCGCTCTACGGGCAGCGTGTCGTCGCCTACGTCGTGCCACGCGAGGGCTGGGGCGAAGCGCAGACGACCCGCCTGCGCGCCTACTGCGCGGCACGACTCAGCGGCTTCAAGGTACCCGAGACTTTCCACGTGCTCGCAGCTCTACCCCGCAACGGCAACGGCAAGTTGGCGCGGCGCCAGCTCGCCAGCGCCGACGTGGCGTAGAGAGGCGCCGTCGTATGGCCACAACAACTGCGGTGGGCGCGGCGGCGCGGCCAGGGCGCCCAGTCGCGCGCAATCCACGCCCGCACCTCTACGAAATCGACCTGACGCGGTCGGTGACCGTGCTCTCGGTGATCGCGGTGCACGTCGCGGCGTACACGCTGGTGCTGGCGGTGACGCCGCTGGGGCAGCAGTTGCAGAACGCCGCTGTCGACCTGCTCCACTTCACCCGCGAGATCTTCCTGGCGATCACCGGCTTCGTGCTCACCTACAGCTACGCCAATCGCCCGTTTTCGGCGAAGGCGTTCTGGCGCAAGCGCGGCATCGGCGTGTTGCTGCCCTACGTCGTCTGGAGCCTCTTCTACGAGATCTTCACAAAACCGGCGCCAGCCCCATGGTCGGCGGCGCCGTGGTTAGCGCCACCGTTCGTCTGGGTGTTGCGCACATTCGGCGATCTGCTCACCGGCGAGGCCTCGTGGCAGCTCTACTACATCCTGCTGACGATCGAGTTTTACCTGGTACTGCCGTGGTTCCTACGCTTCATCAACTGGGCGGGCAAGCGTCCCTGGCTGCTGCTGGGCGCCGCCCTCGCGGTGCAGTTGGCGCTGCTGGCGCTAGACTACGCGATTCCACAGTCGAAGACCGGGCTGGCGACTGGCATCGGCCTGTTCATCGACACCCACCAGGATCGATTCTTGCCAGTCTATGAGTTGTACATCATCGCCGGGGCGCTGGCGGCGCTCTACCTCACGCAAGTGCGCGACTGGGTGCTGCGGCACGGTGCGTTGATCGTCGGTGGGCTGTTGGCCTCGGTGGCGCTGCTGCTGGCGAATTTCTTCTACCAGGTGAACGTAGCGCATGAGGCGACCACCTACGCCGCTTCGGTCTATCAACCGGCAATGGCCTTCTACGGGCTGGCGATCTCGGCGTTCGTCTTTTGGATCGGGGTACGCTGGGCGACGCGAAACGCGCCAAATCCACCGCGGGGGGCGCGCTTCTGGACGCTGATCTCGGATATCTCGTTCGGCATCTACCTGATGCACGCCTTCTTCGTCGATCTCGCCGTGCAGTACGTGATTCCGCGCATTCCGCGCACGTGGCCGCTGCCGTTGGGCGCCGTGCTGGTCTACCTGCTGGTAGCAACCGCGACGGTGTCGCTCTGTACGCTCTTCCTCTACACACCGGGGTTGAGCAGGTTGATCGGGCGCCCAAGCGCGCTCCCGCGAGACGCCGGCCTCGGACGCCGGATTGACCTACTCCTGGCGAGAGCGGCGGCGCGGATGCGTGCAATCATCCCCGCGACGAAAGGTCGGCGCGTGAGTAGCGCCATCCTCGCGCAGACCGAAGCCGTCGCGGAGCGTGGCGAGCGTGGCCCGCGGTAGTGCGCTGGCTTTCGGCGCGCTAGGGGTTGGCACGCCGAGCAACGGTCCCGACGCAGTCTTACACGAGCAGAACGATGTCACTGGCAAGAGCGATCGTACAACTCATCCAGGCGCTGCTCTGGGCGCTCGTTTCCGTAAGTCTGGTGAGCGGTGGCAGTGCGCGGGCCAGTTCGGAGAGGCCCTACCCGAAACAAGGACCGATCTCGCACGCGCTCCCCGACGCCGTTGGCGCCATCGCCTGTGAGCCGCTGCCGCAGGGCGCTCCGGACGACTACCTCACCTGCGCCTATATCGGCCCAAACGACGCGTCCATGACCTTCTATCTCTTCGTGCCAGCGCACTACGACGCGAGCGCGAGCTACCCGCTGACGCTGATCCTCCACGGCAGCGGCGAGCGGGCGGTTGCTGGGGAGACGGCTGCACAACAGCGCGCGGCGCTGCTAGACAACGGGTACGTCGCGGTCTGGGGACCCGGATCGCCACCTGGCGAGGCAAGTATCCAGGCAACCTATCCGAGCTTCGTCGTCGCGCCGCAGATGCCGATGCCCGATGACTGGGTGAATACGACGGTGGCGCGTGGAAACTATGCGCTGCAGGCACAGCCCACGACAAATCTGTCGATGGCGATGGTGATCGTAGAGTTGCTGCAGAAGCAGTACACCGCCATCGACGTCAATCGCCGCTACATCACGGGCATCTCAATGGGAGCGTTCGGCGTATGGGACGCGATCGAGCGCTGGCCTGGCTATTTCGCCGCGGCAGTGCCGGTAGCGGGCGCGGGTAGCCCGGCGCTGGCCTGGGATCTGAGAAACACACCCGTCTGGGCGTTCCAGGGCGCGAAAGACGTCAGCGTGCCGCCATCCAGTTCCAGGGAGATGGTGCTAGCGGTGCGCGACAGCGGTGGCTATGCATGTTATACTCTCATCCCGGATGCGCCGCACGCGATTTGGGACACAGTCTATGGGCTGGCGGGGAACCCGAATAATCCACTCTACCCGTGGCTCTTTACCCAACGCGAGTCCATCGCTCGCCCGCGGCACCTCAACTGCTGACGATCTGCGCCTGCTAGCGTCGGAGTGTGCGGTACGGTGTTGACGAATCTCCTGTCTCGCCGGCCCACCTGGTACCGACGTGCCTCCTCGCGGCGTCTTGGCAGCGCGGTGATCAGCGCCCTGGTGCTGCTATTGTTGGTCACCTCGTCGGTGCTGACGAGCTCCAACTCGTTGTCGCTCCATGCGGCGGGGGCGGCCAGCGCCGCGCCACGTACGCCTTTGATCGGCGTGGTCGATGCGCCGCTGGCGAGCAGTGGCTGTGGGAAAGCGCCATCCATCACCCCTGGCACCTCCGCCTACGGCAGCCTCGTCTCCGGCGGCATCGAACGCACGTATCTCGCCCACCTGCCCTCCGGCTATCGCCCCACACGACGCTACCCTCTCGTGCTCAGCTTTCACGGCCACGGCAACACCGCGCCGCACGAGGAGCGCATATCAGGCTTCTCGACGCTCGCCGATCGCCTCAAGTTCATTGCCGTCTACCCGCAAGGCATCGTCGGCCCCGACATTCAGACCGGCTGGGCGAGCGGCGGGCCAAACAAGCCACGCGTCAACGACGTCCTCTTTGTCAGTGATCTCCTCACCACGCTCCAGCACGCGTTCTGCATCGATCCGGTGCGCATCTACGCCACCGGCTTCTCCAATGGCGGCGGGTTGACCAGCGTGCTGGCGTGCCGTCTCTCCGGGCGCATCGCCGCCGTTGCCTCCGTCTCCGGCTCATATTTCACCCCCGACGGCGGCTGCCTCCCCGATCGTCCCGTGCCCTTTCTCGAGATGCACGGCACCGGTGATGGCACGGTGCCCTACGCGGGCAATCCCAACACGCGACTGATCGGCGCGGCGCAGTGGATGCAGTCCTGGGCCGTGCGCGACGGCTGCGCCCGTGAGACGACGGCGACCCTCCCCGACGGCGTGACCGAGTTCGCCTGGTCCCACTGCGATGCCGGCGTGGAGGTCGTCCACTACCGCATCGACGGCGGCGTGCACGTCTGGCCGGGACACCATTTACGCACGGCGCAGATCGCGCTAGGCGACACCTCGCTCAATGCCTCCGCGCTGATCTGGGCATTCCTCGCCGCGCAGACGCTGACGGGTGAGACCAGCAGCACGTCCTAGCGCCAACGTACCAGCCGGTACTGCCGCGGAGTGCGGCTCGTCTCGGCTCGCCGTCGTCCGCCATTGCAGCGCCGAAGTGACGCGAAGCGCGACGCGTGCCGCTGCCCAACGTCGCGCATCACAAGCCCGCAGCACCGCTGCTCTATCCTCGTTGCGCTCACGGCAGCGTCAGCAGTCCGAGTTTGACCTTCAGCGCGATGATGCGGTGCAGCGCCTCGTGCAGCCGCGCCTGCGGGATGCGACCAGACGCGACGGCCTGGGTCATGGCGTTCACCGTCGCCTCCAGGCGATCCTGCTCGATCGGCGCTTCGATGAGGTCATCGCCAGCGAGGAATGCGCGGACGCAGGCTTCGGCGACGCCCTGCGCCGGATCGGCGTAGCCCTGCTGCTGCATGAACTGGATCAACCCCTGCGCGTCCATCGCGTCGGTGACGACGACGCCCGCATACCCCAGATCCCCCCGCAGCACCTGCTGCACGAGCACAGGCGAGAGTGAGGCCGGTGCCTGATCGTCGTATGCCGGGACGATCACGTGCGTGACCATGATCATGTCCGGCGTGTGACCGAGCAGCGCCTTGAATGAGGCGAAGTCGATGGCGTTGAGTTGGTCCCGCGTGTGATCCACCGTTGGGAGGACGTAGTCAGGGTTGCCGGAGGAGGCGCCGAGTCCCGGCCAGTGCTTCAGCGTGCCGCCGACGCCGTTCTGCTGCAGCCCGTCGAGGAAGGCCCCGGCGTACGTGGCGACGTCATCAGGCGTCGTACCAAAGGTGCGGCTCTGGTCAATACCACCCCCCTGGAAGACATCGGCGAGCGGCGCAAAGTCCACATTGAGGCCAAGTTCGCGCATATGCTGGGCGTCGGTCTGCGCTTGGGCGTACGCCTGCTGCGGATCGCCGGTGGCGGCGAGATCCTGCGGCGCGGGTGTCTGGCCGTAGTAGTACGAGAGGCGATCGACCTCGCCGCCTTCTTCATCGGTCGCCAGCAGCAGCGGCGTCTCCGCGTGCGCCTTGAGATCGCTGATCAGCTGCTTCATACCGTCGAGCGTCGCCGGCATCACCGGGCCGCCGTTGTAGTTGGTGAAGACGATCGCGCTGCCGATATGCCATTGGGTCAGCGCCTGGTCGAGATCGGCGTTATAACTGTCGGCGTAGACCGCCATCATCAGCGTCTGGCCAACCTGCTGCGCCGGCGTAAGCTTGGCGATGTAGGCGTCGATGCGTGCGTCGAGGCTCGCCGTCGCCGTACTGCTCGGCGACCCGCCGCCGCCGATCGTCACGCTACAGCCCGCCAGCAGTGCCGAAAGCGTCAGCGCCAGCAGGAGACGGCGCACGGCGCTGGGCGCACGCCAATGGCGAATATGCACGGGCCCTCCGGTAGACCACCACGAAAGACGAGCGGATGACACCTCAGTATGCGTCGCGCGCCGCCGCCATGTGTGTGACGCGCGAGACACTTTCCTCCAGGCTGTGCTACCAACCGCCAGGGCCACTGTGCTCGCCGCTCATGCGCGTCTACGGCGCAGCCACCACGCCCGTCGCGGCTTCCGCCAGTTGCAGCTCCGAGCGCGAGTGCGCCGCGCGCCGCAGCGAGAAGAATGGGCGCTCGATGATGAAGTACGAGGCCGAGCAATAGATCAGAATCGCTATCCACGCCTTGATCGACAGCCACAGGTAGCCATTTGGCGAGTCGTTGGGCATCGCCGCCGCGAGACTATTGATGATCGGTAGGTGCCAGACATAGATGCTGTACGAAATCACCCCGATATACCGCAGCGGCGCCAGCGCAAAGAACTGGCGCAGTATCCGTGGCCCCATCAGCACCGAGAACACCAGCAGCGCGAAGCAGACCCCCAGCACCCACGCGCCCAGGATCGTCCACGACGGCCCCGCGACGCCAAAAATCCACGAATATTGATTGGTGTTGCTTGCCGTCCCCGGCGCTTGCGTCCCCCAGAAGACGCTCCCCGCGAGCCCGGCGATCGCCGCGACGAACGCGCACGTGCCAAGCACCGCCCCCCAGACGCGCGTGAGTCGGCCCCGCTCGACCCCGACGATATAGATCACGCTCAGCCCCATGCCCAGCGCGAACGTTTCGAGTTGCTTGCCCTGGACCCCCGAGACGATCCCGTAGAGGATGCCGAGTCCGTTCGGCGCGTCCAGCGGAAAGATGCCGTAGTGGAACCACAGGATCGCGGTCAACGTGCGAATGCTCAGCCCCCACGCCACCAGCGCGCCCAGCGCCACGCCGATGCGCAGATAGAGCGCCCGGCCGCTGGTACGCCCCGCGAAGCGCCTGATCGCCCGCGCGATCCACGGCAACAGCAGGTAAAACTGCCACTCGATAGCCAGCGTCCAGAAGACGATGTTCACATTCTGGACGAGAGCCGTAGATGCGTGTGTCGTATCGTGCAGCAGCACACCCGCCAGCAGTAGCGACGGTATCTGCTCACCGTCAGATGTGACCGTGCCCGCAAAGAGCAGCAGAGTGCATAGCGCAAAGAGATAGAGCGGCAAAATGCGCAGCATCCTGCGCACGTAGAACTTCTTCGTCGAGGGCAGCGGCGCGCCGGAGAGGATCGCGCGCGCGAATGGCAGGAACAGCAGAAATCCCGAAAGCACAAAGAACAGGTCGACGCCGGAAAATCCCCAGTCCGCGATCCGCTCGAAAAAATCGGAGCCCACGGGCCACTGCCGCGAGAGCGCCCGCGTGTTCACATGGTGCAAGACCACAAGCACGATGGCCAGCGCCCGCAGGCCGTCCACCGCGAGGATCTCGCGCGTCGCGCCGCTAGTCGGGACCAAGCGACTGATCGCCTTCAGTCGGCCACCAATGGAACGCGCGATCCCTCTGCTGCCCTGCTGTTCGACTGGCGCAACCACGCCAATGTCCATCAAGATGCTCCTGCGAGTCGAGCGGCGTGGTGCTGAACGCGCTGCGCCAACGAAGAAAATGCCTGGCCGTAGTCGCCGCCACGCGATCTACACACGCGCGATGCGCCACATTCTTGCGGGGCACATGTATAAACCGCCGAACAGTGATACTATCGGACGATGAATGACCCTGTCAACGCGATCGGCGCATGCGGGCATGCTGGCCCGCAACGCACATTCCCATGCCGCCCGCTTATGCCGGCGCGTACGCGGCGACGAGCATGCCGAAATACGTCGGTCGCTCGTAACTGAGGATCTCGCCGCGCATCGGCACGCGCTCCAACGCCCCGGCGAGCACGAGCATCTGCCAGAGCGCGTCGGGGCAGGCGCGGCGCACGATCTCCATATCGGCGTGCCGTAGCCGTTGCAGATCATTATCACGCACGGCATCGAGCATCCACTCGTCGAACTGTGCCGCGGCGGGATCGAACCCGTAGGGGCCATCCGCCGCGTGGGCATGCGACTGATCGGCGCTGGCGACCAGCGCAACGCGGCGCCCACTCCCCTCGGCGGCCTCCGCGACGACACGACCAAACGCCACCAGCGCGTCGAGCGGCAGCAGCCGCGACGGCACGACGATCACCGTCTTCGGCGGATCGGCCTGGCGCGCGCCGAGAAAGTGCAGCGGAATCACCGCCCCCCAGTCAAGCGGATAGCAGTCGGCATCGCCGCTCGTCGCCCCGTAATGCACCATCGCCACTGGGACGCCGGCGGCGGACGCGCCCGTCTGGAGCGCCAGGGCAAGTTCTCGATCCACGGCAAGATCGACGCCAGCGGAGAAAGCTGCGCGCCCCTCAGATGCCGGCTCGTCAACCGTCCCGGCGGCGCGCTCCGCGAGCGAGATCGCCAGTGCGCCGTCCACCCGGATGCCATGCGGCGTCACCACCACAACGGTCTCGGGCCGCGCCGCTGCCATCCGTCGGCCAACTTCCTCCATCGCCGCCGTGGTCCGCGCGCACTGCTCCGCGCCCTCCAGACCGGGGATGATGCCGCCATGCGGCGCGACACAGGCGAAATCAAGTGTCATGGCTGGCCTCCATGTGACGGCGGAGACAACGTCTGGCGAGATCATACTATCATCGGCGGATGGGCGCATGCGCGCCGAGTCCGACCGTGTGAACGGAGGCGGCGATGGACGACGTGATCGTAATTGGCGGCGGCATCGTCGGTGCCAGTGCCGCGTACGCGCTGGCGCGTGAGGGCCTCCGCGTAACGCTGGTGGACGCCGAGGAGGCGGGTCAGGCGACGGCGGCGGGCGCTGGCATCATCGCGCCCGGTACCACGTTTCGTTCCCCGCGCGGGGTTCTACCCGCTGGCCTTTGCCGCCGTCGACTACTACCCCGCCCTGCTCGACCTGCTGGCGGAGGATGGCGAGACCGACAGTGGATTCGCCGTCGTCGGCCTGCTCCACGTCGCCACCACCGAAGCCGAGGCCAGCGCGCTAGCGCCGTTGTTGCGGCTGCTCGAAGAGCGGCGCGCGGCGGGCGTGGCGTATCTCGGCGAGGTCTCGCTGATCACGGGCGACGAGGCGCGCGCACGCTTCCCCGCTCTGGGCTCCGTGGTCAGCGCCATCTACGCCTCAGGCGCCGCGCGGGTAGACGGGCGGCTGCTAAGGGACGCGCTGCGTCGCGCCGCCACACTTCGCGGAGCGCGCATGCTCGCGGGCCGTGCCGAAGTGACCAGGGCGGCGAACGACGGCGTGGAGGTCGTTATAGATGGCGAACGTCACGAGGCCGGCGGCGTGATCCTCGCCGGAGGCGCCTGGTCCGAGCGAGCGGTGGCGGCGCTCGACCTGCGCATCCCCGTCTATCCGCAGCGTGGGCAGATTCTCCACCTCGATCTCCCCGACGCCGAGACCGGCGCATGGCCGATCGTCATGGGCTTCCACGCCCACTACCTGCTGGCTTTCGCGCCGCACCGCGTGGTCGCCGGTGCCACACGCGAGGATCGCCCCGGCTTCGATCCCCGCGCGACGGCGGGCGGCAGTCGCCGAAGCGCTCGGCGAGGCTCTGCGTCTGGCCCCCGGACTCGCCAGCGCGACCCTGCGTGAGGTCCGCGTCGGGCTGCGACCTGCCAGCCCCGATGGACTACCGCTACTCGGACGCGCGCCCGGCCACGACAACGTCATCATCGCCACGGGCCACGGCGCCAACGGCCTCCAACTCGGCCCCTACTCCGGCCTGCTCGCGGCGCATCTGCTGTTAGGGCGCGCGGCTCCGCTCGATCTCGCCGCCTTCGCGCCGCAACGCTTCCACCGCTAGCAAATCCCACCTCGCCCTTGACATGTGACCATATAGTCACATATAATCCGCGACATGGACGATGTCTTCAAGGCGCTAGCCGACCCGACCCGCCGCGGCATACTCGACGAACTGTATCAGCGCGACGGCCAAACCCTCAGCGAGCTGGAGGGCCGCCTGCCGATGACGCGATTCGGCGTCATGAAGCACCTGCGCGTCCTCGAAGAAGCCGGCCTGGTGGTCACCAAACGCCGCGGGCGCGAAAAGCTGCACTTCCTCAACACCGTCCCGATCCGGCTCATCCACGACCGCTGGGTGAGCAAGTTCGCCGCGCCGTGGGCCGCGACGCTCACCGGCCTCAAGCAACATCTCGAGGAGCGACCGATGGAGAAAGTGTTCGAGATCTACATCAAGACGACCCCGGAGCGGCTCTGGCACGCCATCACCGACGACCAACAGCGCCGCGCCTACTGGTTCGGCGTCGGCGTCACCTCAGAGTGGAGCGTCGGCTCCTCCTATGTGGCCGGCAGCCCTATGTCACCCACGCCAATTTTTCAGGGCGAGAATCTGGAGGTTGATCCACCGCATCGTCTCGTCCAGAGCTTCAACGCCCTCTGGAGCGACGAAGTCCGCAACGCCGGAACCTCTCGCGTCACCTGGCAGATCGAGCCGATAGGCGACTCGTGTAAGCTCACTGTCACCCACGATCAACTCCCCGAAGGCGCCAACGAGCAGGTCTATGGTGGCTGGCCACAGGTCCTCTCTGGCCTCAAGACCCTCCTCGAAACCGGCGAGATGCTCACCACACCCGGCTCGCTGATGTATACCCGTCCCGCGGCTGGCTAACGCCGCACCCCGCCGTGGTGTCTCGCTGGCGTCTCACCGTGAGCGAGCCCGCGGCGCACCGGCGGACCGGCGACCTCCTCGCCGAACCCGATACGCCCCACGAACTCTGCGCTCCCGTCTCCTTGCGCTCTCCCAATGCGTGTGGTATAAAACATATGTTCTATGTCTCGCGCTTATATGCCGCCTTGTTGCTGTTCACACCCCTCGCCGGAAAATGCAACAACTTCCGCTTTCCGCAGCATCAACCGCTGACCCGCCGAAATCGGCTTGAATTCACAGGAGGAAGTGCATACATCGACGAAAAAGCGGAAGAAAACGGAAATTGTCTCCGCGGAAAGTGTGACGTACCGAGCCACACCAATGCCTGTTGAGGTAGTGGCCATCGCCTCTCCCGTCTCCCGCCCCCGCGTAACGCCGAAGCGCTGCCAGCCAGTCCCCTCCCACCACTGCCGAGCACGGTCTCGCCTCCGCACCACCACCGACCTCCACCCCATAGGACTTTCCCCCGACCTGTTGACGACATAACATAGATGTTGTTGTCTACAGGCCAGCGTCTCTCGTGCCTTCGGTCACGACGGCGCCCGCTAGCTACTCGTCGAAATGGTGCTTCCAGCGATTCCCGCCCGCTGTCGTCGTGGCTCCCACGGAGTCGCCTTCACCACACCCACGCAGCACGACGGCGTTTCAGCGCGGCTCTGGCAGCGATAGAATGAGGCGAACGACCTATGGCACAGCGAGATCAGCGTACGGATTCTGCCCAGCGAGCGGCTCCAGTCGCGGCCAGCCACAGAACCGCCCGCCCTCAGCCGCGCGAACCGCGTCGCGCGCTGCGGCGCCTCCGTGGGAGCCAACGCTTCCTGCCTGTGCTGGTCGTCGTCGCCATCGTCTCCACCTTCGGGCTGGCGTCCATCACCTACATCGCCGCCCGCGCCAACGCCTCCGCACAAGCGCAGACCGAGGCGCTGCGCGACGCCCAGGTTGCCCGCCAACTCGTCGCCGATCAGGGACCCGGCCTCACGCTGAGCAACGACCAGCTCGTCGTCGGCGCCGATAACTCCGTCTACACCCTCAACGGCGAAACCACGCTCGTCGACCGCACCCGCGCCCTCACCGGCGATTACGCCACCATCTACCAGCTCGAAGGCTCGCGTCTGATCGCCGTCGCCTCCAATCTGCCTTCCGGCGCATCAGGGCGCGCTCTAGGCGACTCGCTCGGCGGTTCGGCCTTCACCGCGTTGGTGGGGAATTGCGGTGCGGTGGATTCGCAGTCGTGCCATCAGGCCTACTCAGGCCAGCTGACGCTCCACGGCACGGACTATGTAGTTGGCGTGCAGCCCCTCTTCGACGCCACCGGCGCCTTTGTCGGCGCGCTCGGTGCTGCCCAGCCCCTGAGCGCCGTGCTGGCCCCGGTAAATCAGTTCGCCGTCGTCCTGCTGCTCGTCGGGCTACTGCTCTCCTTCCTCTGCATCATCGGCGGTCACTGGCTGTTCGGCTCGCGCTCCGAACGCATGCTCGCCATGATCGACGCCCGACTTGATGCCGTGGCCGAGGCCGCCACAGACCTTGAACGCCTGGCGCAGGCGCAGATCGTGCGTGCCACTGGGCGGGGACGCGCCGCCCGCGAATTGCACGAGCATACGCATGCGCTCGACACACTGGCGGCAGCGATGGAAGAAGGGCAGGCGAGCCTCCGCGAGTCTGCCGGCGGCATCTGGAACGAGATGTCGCAGCCAGGGGCGGCGCCCGATCCACGCGCTGCCATCCGCTGGGCGCGCGAATCGGCTGTAGTCTCGTCGCGCGTCGGCACAGCCGCCGAGCGTGCGCGCGATGTCTGCCGCCAGCTCGGCGCCCTGATGAACCACATCGTCGCCGAGAACAACGTGGCGACCGACGCGGGCCGCGAGATGCAGTTTCACGCCCGCGAGCTGCGCCGCTCCGTTGAGGGCGTCGAGTCCGCTCTTGGTGAGCGCCTGATCGCTCGCCCGCAAGACGCCCCCGCCTCGCCGTTGGTCCGGCGCATGCGGCGCTGGCTCCCCTCGCATGCCAACGAGCGCCCATCCACCGCCGGCAACGTGACCACCAAAGCGCCCCAGAAGCCGCCGAGCAACGGCCACACAGGGCAGCGTCCCGCCGCTGGGCGCGGCCAGCAAAGCTCCGAGCCGCTGGTGAGCGAGAGCCTCTGGGTCGGCAAAGGCAGCCGCACGCCGACCGGAGAGCAAGGCGTCCCGCGTCTCGGCGACCTGTCGGGCCAAGCGCCGCGCCCAGCATCACAGCCGCAACGGCCAGGCGCCACCGGCGAATATCCGCGTCCTGGAAGCTGGAAGCCGGGGCAGTCAGGGTTGTGGGGCCAAGCGCCGTCCTCTGGCTCCACGCCGCGCACCGGCCAGTCGCCGCGCCTGCCCAAATTCCCCTCAACACCCTCTATGTGGACCGGGGACTTTCCGGCGGCGCCAGGGCCTCTGCGCCAGCCGCCAACCCTCGGTGCGGGCCGCGACCAGTCGGCGCATGGCCCAGTTGGCCCGTTCAGCTCGACCGGGCATCAAGACACCTTCCAGTGGCACCCGCCGTCAGCGCCGCGGACCCCCGATCGCGTGCAAGGCACCACCCCGACACCATCCAGCAGCCAGCCGGACGACTCGCAGGCTTGGCCCTGGTTCGACACGGGCAGCGTCGCCTTCGACTCGAACGAACATCCCCGCCGCGATCCCGGCCTTGGCCCCGGCCCACGCTGGCCCGAAGAGTGACTCGTGAGGGTGGCGCCACCCAACCCGCCCTTCACTCACCCTCGCCGGCGACTCGCGCCACAATCGGCGCGACTTGACGCCGTTCCTGCCCGCTTTCTATAATCCGCGCGGTATGCTCCTGCTAGGGCGTGCCGCGCCGCGACGTTTCGTCCCCGCGGAGCTCCGAGGACCATAGCCACGATCGAAGGAGGCGCCCAGATGCAGCATGGCGACGACGCGAGCATCATCGAAGGCATGTATGCGCGCGAGGTCCTCGATTCGCGGGGCAACCCCACCGTCGAGGTGACGGTGACGCTGATGGGCGGCGCCAGCGGTACGGCCATCGTCCCCTCCGGCGCCTCGACCGGGGCGCACGAGGCAGTGGAGCTTCGCGATGGCGACAAGCAGCGCTACGGCGGCAAAGGCGTGCTCACCGCCGTCGCCAACGTCAACGAAGCCATACAGGACACGCTAGCCGGACTCAGCGCCCAAGATCAGGTCGCGCTTGACGAGGTGATGATCGAACTCGATGGCACGCCCAACAAAGGCAAACTTGGCGCCAACGCCATTCTCGGCGCCTCGCTGGCGGTGGCCCGCGCCGCCGCCGCGGCAGTCGGGCTGCCACTCTACCGCTACATCGGCGGTGTCGCCGCGCGGACGCTGCCCGTGCCGATGATGAACATTCTCAACGGCGGCAAGCACGCCGAAGACTCGACGGACATTCAGGAGTTCATGGTGCTGCCGGTCGGCGCGCCGACCTTCGCCGAAGCCGTTCGGTGGAGCTCGGAGGTCTACCACGCGCTGAAGAAGGTGTTGCACGACCGCAAGCTGAACACAAACGTCGGCGATGAAGGCGGCTTCGCACCGTCGCTCGGTTCCAATCGCGAGGCGTTGGAGTTGCTGGTGGAGGCCATCGGCGCGGCGGGCTACACGCCAGGGCAGCAGGTCTGCATCGGCATCGATCCGGCGGCCAGCGAGTTTTACGCTGCGGGCAAGTACGAGTTGGCGCGCGAGGGCCGCAGCCTAAGCTCCAGTGAGATGGTGGATCTCTACGAACAATGGATCGGCGCATACCCGATCATCTCGATTGAGGATGGGCTTGACGAAGACGACTGGCAGGGCTGGGCAGAGCTGACGCGGCGCGTCGGCGGCAAGGTGCAACTCGTCGGCGACGACATCTTCGTCACCAACACGCAGCGGCTGGCGCGAGGCATCCGCGAGGGCGTCGCCAATTCGATCCTCGTGAAGCTGAACCAGATCGGCACGCTGACCGAGACGCTCGCCGCGATCGACATGGCGAAGCGCGCGGGCTATAGCGCCGTAGTCTCGCATCGCTCCGGCGAGACGGAGGATACGACCATCGCCGATCTGGTGGTGGCGACCAACGCCGGGCAGATCAAGACTGGCGCTCCGGCCCGCTCTGAGCGTGTGGCGAAGTATAATCGGCTGATGGCTATCGAAGACGAGCTGGGCGAGAGCGCGCGCTACGCCGGGTACTCCGCGTTCTCTAACGTCCCTGCCATCGCCGGCAGGGCAGAGAGAGGGGCCTGAAACACGATGAGCGACGACCCGCTGAAGAACGATGGCGCACCGGGAGACGCGCTGCCCGAGCGACCGGCGACGGAGACGCCCGCAGACGCGCCCATAGACGCGACGCAGCCCAGGCAGGCGGCAATTTCTTCGCGGGCGGGAGGCACATCTGGAGGCCAACCGAGCGCGACTCAAGGGGGGGCGCCTTCGGCGGCAAGATCAGTTCGCGGGACGTCGAGCCAGGCGCTTACCCGGCGCACCGTGCGGACGGTGCATTATACCCTGAGCTATATCGTGCGCAACGAGAGCGCCGGGACACGCGGCGCGGTGGTGCTGCTCCACGATCTGCCCGGCGGCGCGTTCACCTGGCAAGACGTGCTGCCCGCGCTCGAGGCGACGGGACGCGCCGTCTACGCCTTCGACCTGCTTGGCTATGGGCAGTCGGAGCATCCCTGGCCGTCGGATACCTCGGTCTGGGGCCACGCCGACAACCTCTCGTATGCCTTCCAATCGTTGGGGCTCTCGGAGGTCGTGCTGGTGGGCTTCGGGCTAGGCGGGGGCGTGGCGCAGGTGCTGGCGACGCGGCTTTATCGCCGGCATGTGGCGAAGCTGGTGCTGATCGGCTCCTACGGCTACGAGTATGCCTTCGCGCCGAACTGGCCGCTGCCCGACATGGCGAAGCGTCAAGACCCCGACGCGCCAAAGCACACGCCAACCGATCAGGTGCTAGCGGACCTGCGAGCGACGCTACCGCAGGGCGCGGCCAATGGCACCTTCATCGCGGGCAGCGCGCTGGAGGCCTACGTCAATGAGTGGAATAGCCATGTCGGCAAGGAACTGCTCTTCCAACACATCCGCCTGATGATGCCGCTGTATATGAATTCGGTCTCGTCGTATCTGCGAACGCTGGAGGCGCCGACGCTGCTGATCTGGGGCGAGAAGGATATGGTGACGCCGGTGAGCGTGCTGGGTGAGCGCATGGCGCGCGAGATCCCCAACGCGCGTTTGGCGGTGTTGCCGGGTGCGGGGCACCTGGTGTTGGACGAGGCGGCGAGCGGCGTGGCCGGGTTGCTGGCGGAGTTCGCCGGGTCGCGTGCGGACGAGAGCTTTGTGGTGACGAGCGCGCAGCGCGGATAGGTGGGTGTCTGCCAGTCGCGCATAGGCTGTTGCTGTGTGGCGTGCGGGCGACGCATGCCGGAATCCGCCACTGATTCTGCGACAACCGAGCGGCGCGCGCTGTTACGAGGCGAGCCGGTGGGAGCCGGGGAGGCCGCGCTGGTAGCGGACGTATTCGTCGAGGGCGCGGAGATAGGCGTCGTACATGCGCTCAAGAACGTGGATCGGCTGCTGGCGCTGCTCGGCCATGGCGAGGTCGTACCACTTCTTCTCCATGCGGCGCTCGATGCGCTCAAGCTCGCTCATCGGCCGGGGCTGGGCGCGCTGGCCAGAGGTGGACTGGGTGCTCTCCATCGGGAGTCTCCTCTCTCGGTAGGGATGTCATTTCTGCCGATTCTGCCGATTTTTGATTTCCTGTAACCTCATTCCGCGGGAGGCGGAGGAAAGCGGCAATCGCGGCGCGTGAATGCGAGCGTTGCGCCGCGAGCGGTATGCATGACGAGATGTACCGGGCAGGGATCGAGCGCGCTGCGAGCGGGACGGCGCACGGCGGGTGGCTTGCCAATTCTGCCGATCTTGCCGTTTCTGCCGGAATTCGCATTTTTCGCGACGAGGATTGTGCCGAGTTTGCCGAACTGGCGAGTATGCGCGGCGGGGAGCGCGGCGATGCCGGCGATGCGTGCGCCGTGCGCGTAGAGTGCGACGGGGCATGGCGGTGCGTTAGTGCGGCGTGGCGGCGTTTGGAGGGGGATGCGCGTCCGGCGAGGCAGGAGCGGCGAGAGGTTTTTTGCCGATTCTGCCGTTTTTGCCGTTTTTGGCATTGTTGCCGGACGCGCCTTTGGCATGGGATGACCTCTGCGGTCGGCGACGGCTATTGATCGTCGTCGCCGATAGTGTCGGAGTCGTCGGCGGGGCCGACGCTAGCGGGCGTGGCGGCGCTGCGGATCTGGTTTTCGATGGCCTCAGCGACGTCGGGATTCTGGCGCAGGTAGTCTTTGGCGTTTTCGCGGCCCTGGCCGAGACGGATGTCGCCAACGGAGAAGAAGGCGCCAGCCTTCTTGACGATGCCCATTTCAAGGCCGATATCGAGCAGACCGCCTTCGCGGGAGATGCCTTCGTTGAACATGATATCGAACTCGCAGACACGGAAGGGCGGCGCGACTTTGTTCTTGACGACTTTGACTTTGGCGCGGCTGCCCATCGGCTCGGTGCCGACTTTGATGGTGTCGATGCGGCGGATGTCGAGGCGGATGGAGGCGTAGAACTTGAGGGCGCGACCGCCGGAAGTCGTCTCGGGGTTGCCGAACATGATGCCGACTTTTTCGCGGAGTTGGTTGGTGAAGATCACGGTCGTCTTGGAGTTGTTGATGGCGCCGGTGAGCTTGCGGAGTGCCTGGCTCATCAGGCGGGCTTGCAGGCCAACGTGGGCGTCGCCCATCTCGCCTTCGATCTCGGCGCGGGGCACGAGGGCGGCAACAGAGTCGATGACGACGACGTCGATGGCGCCGCTACGGACGAGCATCTCGACGATCTCCAGCGCCTGCTCGCCAGTATCTGGCTGGGAGATGAGCAGCTCGCTGACATTGACGCCGACGCGTTCGGCGTAGGCGGGGTCGAGGGCATGTTCGGCGTCGACGATGGCACAGATGCCGCCGCGCCGCTGGGCGTTGGCGATGACGTGGAGGCAGAGGGTGGTCTTGCCGGAGCTTTCGGGGCCGTAGACCTCGGTGATGCGCCCGCGAGGGATGCCGCCGACGCCGAGGGCGAGATCGAGGGCGATGGCGCCAGTGGGGATCGATTCGACTTTGACGTGGGCGCGGCTCTCGCCGAGCTTCATGATGGCGCCTTTGCCGAAGCGGCGCTCGATCTGGGTGACGGTGAGTTCGAGGGATTTCTCGCGCTCGGTGGCACTGGCTCCGTAGGCGAGAGTGGTAGCAGTGACTTCGCGGCTGGCTGGCATGCCTGTCTCCTTCTTTTGCCGCCCTCCGCTGCTGGGGGCCGGCGTGCCGAACTGTGTGGGACGCGTGTGCGGGACGCTACGGCCACCGGAGTGTGATTAGAACACGTGTACAAATTGTACGCCGGTGGGGCGATGGCGTCAAGTGGGTGTGTTATGGGTGTGTGATGCGTTTCGTGAGTTGTATTCCGTGTGGGTGGCGTGAGAACGGAAGAAGTCACCCCCGGCCCCTCGCCCATGGGGAGAAGGGAAGCAGAGCAGGGTGGCTGTGGCCGCGAAGCCCGCCTCTGCGGGTTCAGAGCCTTCGGAGGGCAACGAAGGTTTCCGTGCGGCGCAGTCATGGAACGATTAACGATACGACGGCGCAGGTTCGTATAGTGTCGCTCATGAAGGGGGAAATGGCTAGCAAGCGAGACTTCCGCGTCGGGTGGTTGGCGGCATGAACGTCGCGGAGCGCGATACCCGGCGCGAGGTGGCGCGCGACGTGGAAACGCCACGGGGGAAAGCAGTAGATGATGGCGCCGACGCGCATATTTTGGTCGGCATCGTAGTCAAGGATAGCGCAAAGTCACTGGAGTTCTCGCGGCGGCCGGGACTTGCGACCGCCGCCGTGGACGCAGGGCGGCACCATCGCGCTGCCCTCAGCGGGCTACGGCGCGTGGCGGATGCGCGACGAAGATGCGACGAAGACTATTCGGCCTCCGCGCTGAATGATGAGAGCATCCAGTTGTGGCCGAAGGGGTCGGTGAGTTTGCCATTGCGGTGGCCGTGGCCTTGATCCGCTACGGGGCGCAGCACGGTGGCTCCGGCACTGAGTGCACGGTCGAACCAGGCGTCGACGTCGGGGACGGTGAGGTGGAGCAGGACAGGGGAGCCGCCGAGGGTCCGCGGGCTGAGTACGTCGATCTCGGGAAACTCGTCGGCGAGGAAGAGGCGTGCTTCGCCAATACGCAGTTCGGCGTGGCCGATGCGATGGTTGGGGGCATCGAGCCGCAACGTCTCGATGGCGCCGAACGCTTGGGTGTAGAACTCGATGGCGCGGGCGGCGTCATGGACGCAGAGGTACGGTGTGAGGGCGATGCGCGTGACGTCATCTTCGCTCATGAGTTGTCCCTTTCGACAGGTTGTCGCGGTGGGCATGCGTCTCGCGTCCACCGTAGGTTCATGGTACACGGGCGAAGGCTGCGCTCGAAGCAGGCATGACCGCTGATCGCGGATCGGGCTAGGACAAGATACGTGGGAGACGCCGCGCTACGACGACGCCTGGAACCACCTGAGGGCCAGAACGCGTTCGTGGTCGGTGGCGAGAGGCAGTTGAGGCTGCTGCTGGTGGGCGAGCGCGTTGCCGGCGAGAACCACGCCGAAGCGATACATGTAGACGGCGGCATCGGCGGGAATACCCACCGCGGGGGGATGGACGTCATCGCTGGCGCTGAAGATTTCGATACAGCCATCCACGGGATTCGGCGCCAGCGCGCTGTTCGCGAAGGAGGACCCGGTGAGCATGATCGGTGGGACGCCGCCGGCGGGGAAGAAGATGGCGTCGCCGCAGATTGGACCGAACTCGGTTGGCGGTGACAACGCGACAAGTGACCAGACGTTGTTGATCCAGCGAACTTTGAGCGTGAGGGAGGAGTCAATCACGGTGCTGGTGGAGGGGACGTACGCGCCATCCGGCGTAGAGAAATGCCACTCCGCGACCACGTGCGCCTGGATGGTCCAAGCGGTGGGGTCGACTTGGCCGTAGACATTGCAGAAGCTGATGCAGGAGGGATTGGGCGGCAGGTCGGGGAAAGGGCGCGAAGGATCGACGTTGAGATCGAGGGTGAGACTGGCGATCAGCGGCATGCTGGCGACGGCGGCGCCGTCGACGCCGAGGTAGTGGTCGCCGCGCGCGACGATGGCGGTCTGCGGGCTTGCCGCGAACGTGGCGGAGACCGTCCCCACGAGACTATCGTACGCATCGGCGGGAAGGTCGTTGGGCGAGGCCCCCAAATTGACGGCACGTACTGTGGAGAGCCCAGTGAGGGTCGGGTTGCTGCTGGCGAGCGGGCACGTGTCGTGCCGAACGTCTGCAGGCACACTGATCTGGCAGCGCAGCGTGGCGAATGGCGCGGCGACGAAGCGCACGGCGTGCGTGCCGCGGTCGAGGGTGACGGAGGTATCGTCGCCCAGGAGGGTGACGGCGTTGCCGTCGACGGTGAGCGTGCCCCATGGAACGCTCTGCACGAAGTAGATGACGCTATCGCCGGGTTCGATGGCGATGACTGGCGCGGGCGTTGCCGGGTTGAGCGCCTCGCCAAGCCCCTGGCGAATGCCCGTGAGTTTCAGCAAAACGGCGAGGCAGATCACCAGCGCGATGCTGGTGGCGACGAGGCCGCGCGCTCGGGCGGAGGTGGGGAGGCGCGGTGGGCGACGTGGGAAAGTGGGCGCGTCAGATTCGAGCGAGGTGACGGTAAACTCGTCGTCGGCGTCATCCCATGTGAGATCGCGGCCGGCGGGTGCGGTGATGTGGGCGGCGGGAGAGGAGGCGAGATGGCGATCGAGGATTTGGCCCGTACGCAGATCGGAGACCTCCAGCACGAAGTCCTCGCCGTCGGCGTCCATGCCGTTTCGCGGTTCCATCGCGGGTCGTCTCCTCTAGCGCGCCGTCTCCTCACGCGGAGTATAGGGCGATGCGACGCCGCCAACAAAGTGAGGAGTAGCGCTACACCGAGGGTGTGGAGCGGTCACGTGGTGGGGATGGGATCGCTGGCGAGGTCGGGCGATTCGGGCGCTGGCGCGTTGGCCGAGGGCAGGCTGACGCCGCGAAGGTTGACCATGGCGTAGAGTCCGCCGAGGAGCACTATCAGCGCGGCGGCGCCGAAGATTGTGTCGAGCGGACCGAAGGTGACACCACCGATGGACTGCGAGAAGCCACGGAGGACGTTACTGGCGAGTAAGCCAGCGAGGGCGGTGGAAATCAATATGGTGATGGTGAGCGCGGGTTGGACGATCGCCACCGCGCGGCCCAAGAGATGGCGTGGGGTGACGCGCATGAAGATCGGCCCGACGGCGATGTTGAGCGTGGCCTGTGGCACCCCGGCGAGGAAGAGGACGGGGATGGCGGGGCCGAAACTGGTGAGCCGCGAGTAGACGCCCAGGCCGATGCCGAGCAGTATCAGCGAGAGCCAGACGAGGCGGGTGAGGCCGAGACGCCGCGCGAAGAGGCCGCCGATCACCGCGCCGATCAGTGCGCCAGCGGCGTAGGCGGCACTGGCGAAGCCGTAGTAGAGCGCCGGGGTATGGAGGTTGTTGGTGAAGAAGAAGACGTCGAGGGCGTTGAGCGCGCCCGCGCCGAGGCCGGTGATGAGGATGGCGATGAGCAAGGTGACGAGCACGCGATTGCCGAAGAAGAAGCGCAGCCCAGAGCCGTATTCACGGAGCAGCGTGCTGCGCTGGTGGCTGGAAGGCTGCGTGTCTTCGCGGGTGACGCGCATCGCGGCGATGGCGAGGAATGAGACGCCGAACGAGGCGGCGTCGATCAGCAGTGCCCACTGCGCGCCGAAGGTGAAGAGCAGCGGCGCGGCCAGTGGCGGGCCGACGATGGTGGCGAGGGCGAAGGAGACCTGACCGAGGCTGCTGGCCTGCGGCTGATGATCTTCGTCAACGACGGAGGCGAGGATCGCCTGGCGCGAGGGATTAAAGAATTGGGCGCAGGTGGAGGCGAGGAAGACGACGACGTAGATCGCGGCGAGTCGCGCTTCGAGCGGTAGCGCGCCGCCGGGCACGAACGGCAGCGGCACGACGTCTGCGGCGAGCAGGATAAGGGTGAGAATCAACACGGCGCGGGAGGCATCCATGATCAGCATGGTGCGGCGCTTGTCCCAGCGGTCGGCGAAGACGCCGGCGAAGGAGCCGACGAGGAGGATGGGCGCTGTCGCGGCGACGAAAACGCCACCGACGGCGAGCGGTCCCCAGGTCTGGCCCTTGGCGAGCACGGCGGCGATCCAGACGACGAGCGTCGTGTCGAAGACGAAATCGCCGAGGTTGGAGACGATCTGGCCGCTCCAGAGCAGGGCGTAGTTGCGGTTGATCAGCGGCGAGCCGCGATGGCGTGCGGGCGAGGTGACTGTGGCTGTGGTAGGATCCATGGTGCTACCTCCCGGTGTCTGGAAACGCTTTCGAAGGCGGCGGGGTGAGCGTGGGCGCGTGGACCGTTGCAGCGGCTCGCGCGTCTTTTTTTGCGCGCGTGCGTGTGGGCTTGGTGGGTGCTAAGACTCCTTTCCTTTCTCACTGCGCAGGAGGATGTCGCGGACGGCGGCGGAGGCGATCAGCTTGCCGCGATGGCGGAAGCGTCCGATGGCGCGGTCGACGAGATCGGCGGGGATGTCGTCGGCGAAAGAGCAGACGCCGAGGACGTAGAGGTCGAGGCGCTCGTTGGCGGCGGCGATGCGCTCAAGGTCCGCGCGTGCGAAGCTGATCGCTCCGGCGCTGACGGTGACACGACGGCGCTTGGGCGTGGGCGCGGCGGAGCCAGGCGCTGAGGACGCTGCGGAATCTGGCGGGCGGGCGAGCGCGGAGGATTCCGCCGTTTCTTTGGTGAGCGGCGGGGTGACGTAGGCGATCAACGCGAAGGTGTGCTCGCGAGCGCCGGGGATATCGCGCGGGTGCGCGTACGGTTCGAGCAGGGAGGCGATGCCCTTGTTGACCTCGCGAAATTCGTCGCGGGTGAGCCAGAGATAGGAGGCACCGAGACTGAGGGTGTCGCGCGTTTCCTCAGGCTGGTGGACGGCGATGCGAGCGGCGCGCTGAAGTCCGCCGAGCATTGTATGGGCGAATTCGTCGATGAGAGCGAGTCCTTCGTCGGCGGCGGTGCCTTGCAGGAGGGACGTGGGGATGGTGAAGTCGCGGGCAACGGCACGGTAATACTTCTCGAGAATGCCGCTCTTCTCGCGAGTCTCGACGAGGCGCAACAGGCCGACGCGCTCGAGCTCGCGGACGTGATAGTGCGTTTTGTTGGCGGGGACGCCGAGCTGTTTGCCGAGTTCGGTAACGGTCATCGCCGTGAGTGCCAGCAGTTGCAGGATGCGCAGGCGGAGATTGTCGGCCATGGCGCGCATCTGGTCGATGGATTCGAGGGAATAGACCTCGGGGAGTTCGTCGGCGGCCACTGTCTGCCCCTCCTGAACATTCAGATTTATTTGATAGAGCAAATAATACTGACTCTGTCGCAGGCTGTCAAGGGGGAGCGCGGCGAGTTTTGGCACTCCCGCCTCCCCCGCATTTCTCCGACGGATAGGTAGGACTTCCGCAGGAAGCCGTTGCCCCCGCCGCGACGGCGCTGCTATACTTGGGCACTGGCCCTTGCGCGGACGATGCATGCGGCACTCGTGACGTGGATGATGGTGGAGAGCGGGATCATGGAAGCTCGGCTGATCGCGGATCGCGCGCAGTGGAATCGCTTCGTGGCGGCCTCGGCGACCGGGCACCTCACCCAGACCTTCGAGTGGCCGGAGCATTCAGGCGAGGCGGCGACCACCGGCTCGCTGCGCGTCGGCGTGGTGGAAGGTGACCAGTTGATCGCGGCGATGCTGCTGGTACGGAGCAAGGCCAACGGGCTGCGCGCGCCATTCTTCTATGCGCCGCGCGGCCCCGTCTGCGACGACCCCAACTCGCCAGCGCTGCCGCTGTTGATCGCCTTCGCGAAGCGGGAGGCGCGCGCACGCGGCGGCTTTCTGATCCGCGCGGAGCCGAATGTCGAGCAGAGCGATCCCATCTGGCCGGGCGTCTTGCGCCGGCTGGGGTTCAGGCCGACGACGCATACGATCTATCTGCGCGGCGCGTGGGTGACGGACCTGCGCCCCGACGAGGACGCCCGACTCGCCAGCATGATGACCACCTGGCGGCAGAACATCCGCGCGGGCGGCCGCAAGGGCCTGACGGTGCGGCTCGGCGCCGGGGAGGCGGATCTCGATGCCTTCTACAAATTGCTGGTAGAGACGGGCGAGCGCGACAAGTTCTACGTCTATCCGCGGGCGCTCTTCGGCGACATGCTGGAGCACTACTCGGCGGAGGCGGCGGCACGCGACGCCACGGCGCAGATGGCGCTGTTGCTGGCGGAGTACGAAGGCAAGCCCATCGCGGCGGCGACGGTCGCCGTCCTTGGCACATGGTCGTGGAACCTGCACAGCGGCTCGTCGGGCCAGCCGGAGCACCGCAAGCTGCGCCCCAACTACTTGCTGCAATGGGAGTGCATGCGCTGGGCCAAAGCGCAGGGTGCGGAGTACTACGACTGGCGCACGATCCCCGACGTGCTCAAGCCTGGCGAAGAGCTCTACGGCGTCTACGAATTCAAACGCGGCTTCGGCGGCTTCGAGCGGCGCGTGCTGCCGACGCAGGATCTGCCGCTGCGTCCACTGCTCTACTGGCCGTATAGCGTCGCCGTCTCGTTGCGCCGTGAGCGGCAGAAGCGCAAGCGTCAGGCGTTCGAACGGCGGCGGGAACGGCAAAGTTCACAGCAAGCATCGCGGGGAACACAGCGTTCACAGCAGGCAGGGGAAGGTGAGGAGGCGAACACGCGGCAGCCGGTCGCGCCGGCGTAACGCGAGTTGGATACCCCGCCCGTCTCCTGCACGCATCCCGATAGGAAAGAACCGCATGCACGTCGAGATCATCACTGACCCAGAGCAGTGGAACCGCTTTGTCGAAGCCTCGCCCACCGGCAACATCACGCAGACCTACGAGTGGGGCGAGCTACGCGACGCGCTTGGCGGCGACGTGTTGCGACTCGGCGCGCTGGAGAACGGCGAGCTGCGTGGGGCGCTGTTGCTGGTGGTCGGGCGCGCGCCCGTGCTACGGCGTCCGTATCTCTACGCGCCGCGCGGTCCAGTGGTGAACGACCCGAGCGATCCCGCGCTGGCGGCGCTCTGCGCCGAGGCCGAGCGGCAGGGACGTACTCGCAGCGCATTCATGCTCAAGGTTGAGCCGAATGTGACGGATGGCGATGCGGCCTGGCTCGCGGCGCTGCATCGGCTCGGTTTCCGCCGCAATCCCTTCGCCACGCATCCACGGCGTTCGTGGCTGCTCGACATTCGACCCAGCGAGGCCGATCTGCTGGCCGCGATGAAGGAAAAGTGGCGCTACAACATCCGTCTCGCCGGGCGCAAGGGCGTGATAGTGCGCGAAGCCTCTTCGCCCGCGGCGATCGACACCTTCTATGCGCTCTATCAAGAGACGGCGGCGCGCGACGGCTTCTTCATTCATCCCAAACAGCACTACGCCGACATCCTGCGGCTCTATGGCGCGCGCGACGCGGGCGTGCTGCTGCTGGCGGAGTACGCGGGCACACCGATTGCCGGGCTGGTTGCCCTGAAGTGCGGTCCCGTGGCGACCTATATGTTCGGCGCGTCGTCGAACGCGGAGCGCAACCGCATGCCCAACCACCTCTGCCAGTGGACGGCGATCCAGTGGGCGAAGGCGCACGGCTGCACGACGTATGATTTTCGCGCCATCGCCGAGGTGCTAGACCCGAACGAGGACCTCTACAGCCTCTTCACCTACAAGCAGGGCTTTGGCGGCTACTCGGTGTTGAGCCTGGAGACGCACGACAAAGCGCTCAACCCGCCGGTCTACTGGCTCTACCAGCGGTCGCTGGCCGTCAAACGCGCCCGCGACCGAAGGCGCCACCTGGCGGAGCTCCGTGGCCGTGGGCATTCCTCCGGCGGCGCCAAGGGTGCGCAGGACGCCGATGCCAAGCCGCCCAAGGATGCGAAGCCGGCCACGGCGGGCGCGCTCGCCACAGAGAGCGACGCGTAATCTCGGAGACGGCGAGCGAGCGGGTGTGACGTAGTCGATTGTCGACGGTAGGGCATCTGCGAGAGAGTGTGACCATCGCGGTGTGTCGCGCGGTTGTATAGCTGGAGAACGGCTCGTCGCAACACGTTGGCGCAGCGGCGAACACCGCGACGGATGGCCCAGAGTGAATCTGGTACGCATCGTGCTGGAAGGGTGCGGCAGAGTCGAGCGACGACCAGCGCGGAGGCTCGCGCCCCTGGCGCTGAGAGCGTCCACCGAAGTGGCTGACCGCGCTGTGCGCGCCCATCCTAAAGGAAATACCGTGACGAAGCGTATACTTGTCGTCGATGATCGGGCGGAACTTCTGGATCTGCTGCGGCGCGTGCTTGAGCTTGAGGACGAGACCTATAAAGTGTCGGTCCTGCGGCAGGGCGAGGGCGCGGTCGATCAGATACGCGAGAATCCGCCGGATCTGGTGATCCTCGATCTGAAGCTCGCCGACGCCAACGGTATGGACATCTTGCAGGAATTGCGTGCCAGCGCCAATACCGCCGACATCCCCGTGATCGTCTATACGGCGGCGGTGATCGAGGCTGAGGCGGTGGCGCGGCTGATCTCCGGCAATCCAACACGTTACAACAACGTCGGGGTGTTGCAGAAGCCGTTCGAACTGGATGCGCTGCTCCAACGCGTGCAGACGGTCTTGGACGCCGAGTAATCGATGTGGCCGCTGCCCGAACGAGCGACGCCCCGTATGCGGTGGAGGCGCTCCGCCTGAGCGAGCGACAGGAATGAGGAGGAGACGGGGCAATGGCAAAAAGCAACGGCGATGACAGGGCGAAGAAATCTGGCTCGGGCTTCTTCTGGGGTTTCGTGTTCGGCATCCTGGCGGGGGCAGCGTTGGCGATGCTCTTCGCCCCGCAGAGTGGCGAGGAGACGCGCGACCAATTGAACGAACAACTCCCGGAGTTGACGAAGCGCGGTCAGTTGCGCTACGGCGAGATCCGCTCGCAATTGCGCGAGCGCTATGGCGACGCCTTCACCCTGGGCCGCGACGCGTATAACCAGGCGAAGGACGAGGTGCTCAGCCGCTACAGCCGCGCCAAGAACGCGCAGTAGTCATCGCAAGCGCAGATCGCGACGCGTCCACAGCGGGCGCGTCGCGTTTGCCTTTGGAGAGCGCGACGCGGCGAACTCGTGCATCTCATGCAGTCTTGCGCTGCAAGGTCAAGGTGGCGCCCAATATATTGACAGGTATCGATGTCTCGTGCTACCTTCTGCGCATGGACACTTCCACCACATCACGCCCGCTGACGCTGCACGACGCGCAGCCCGACGAGACGTGCTGCGTGCGGCAAGGCGACGGGCTGGTCGCGCCCGAATACGCGCTTCGGGAGGCGGGTGAGCTTGCCGATCTGCTCAAGGCGCTGGCCGATCCGACGCGACTGCGCATGCTGGCCCTGCTGGCGCAACGCAACGCGCCGCTCTGCGTCTGCGAGATCACCGAGCGGTTTCCGCAGAATCAGCCGACGATCAGCCATCATCTGCGCATCCTGCGCGAGGCGGGGCTGGCCGCATGCGAGAAGCGTGGCGTCTGGGCGTACCACTGGGCAACCGACGCGGGCCGTCGCGCCATGTCGATCGTCGAGACACTACGTTAGCACGGCCTTTACTTGCGCGATGCATCGATATCTTTCGATGGAAGGGGTACACGTATGGCGGAGACGACGGCGGAGACGACACCGGCATCCAATCACTCTGAGGCGATCACCGAGCGGGTGCGCGCGCGATACGCGGAGGCCGCGACGCAGGTGCGGAGCGGTGGGCAGGGCTGTTGCGGTGGCGCCGAGGCGTTCGGCGCCGATCTCTCGACCGGCAACTACAGCGCCGAGGATGTTGCCGCGCTGCCAGCGGAGGCAGTGCTTGCCTCGCTCGGTTGTGGCAGTCCCACGGCGCTGATCGATCTCCATGACGGCGAGACGGTGCTCGATCTCGGCTCCGGCGGCGGCATCGACGTGCTGCTCTCGGCGCGGCGTGTCGGGCCGAGCGGCTTCGCCTACGGGTTGGATATGACTGACGAGATGCTGGCGCTGGCCCAGCAGAACAAAGCCAAGGCCGGCGCAAGCAATGTCGCCTTCCTCAAAGGGCGCATCGAGGAGATTCCGCTGCCCGCCAACGCGGTGGACGTGGTGATCAGCAACTGCGTGATCAACCTCAGCGCCGAGAAGGGACGCGTGCTGCGCGAGGCTTTTCGCGTGCTGAAGCCCGGCGGGCGCTTCGCCGTCTCAGACGTGGTGGCGGACGGCCCGGTGCCCGACGCGTTGCGCCGCGATCTGGAGGCGTGGGTCGGCTGCCTGGCGGGCGCGTTGCCGCTCGACGAGTACACGCGCTTGCTGGCGGACGCGGGCTTCACTGAGATCAGCGTGACCATCACGCGACGGTACACCGCTGCCGAAGCGGGTCTAGAGACGAGCACCCTGCCTGAGGGTTGGGAGGCCGGCGACGGCAAGCTCGCCAGCGCCTTCGTCCGCGCGACGAAGCCTTTGGAGACGGCGGATTCGTCTACGCCGCGTGCCGCGCTGAGGCACGTCGCCGTCGCGCAATCGGGCGCCTGCTGCGAAGGCAGCGGAAGCGGCTGTTGTGGGCTCTAGTGTGCCGCGTGAGACTCAGCGCGTTCAGCGCCTGCTCCCGCTTCTCGTTGCCGAGGCGATCGGCACCTTCGGCATCGTCTTCGCCGGCTGCGGCGCGATGATGGTAGACGCGCTCTCAGGCGGCCAGATCACACACGTCGGCGTCGGGCTGATCTTTGGCCTGATCGTCGCCGCGATGGTCTACGCGCTGGGGCACCTCAGCGGCGCGCACCTCAATCCTGCCGTAACGCTCGGGTTTGTGCTGGCGCGGCACTTTCCGCTACGCCGCATGGCCGTCTATTGGGCGGCGCAGGTGGCCGGTGCGCTCGCCGGCGCGCTCTGCCTGCGTGCGCTGCTCGGCAACGTCGCGCACGAGGGCGCCACCATCCCGGCAGGCGGCGGCGGCGCGTGGCAATCCTTCTGGATGGAGTTGCTGCTGACCTTCTTCCTGATGTTCGTGATCATGGCGGTGGCGACGGACACGCGGGCGGTGGGGCAGGCGGCGGCGATCGCCGTCGGGGCGACCGTGGGGCTAGAGGCGCTCTTCGCCGGACCGATCAGCGGCGCCTCGATGAATCCCGCGCGTTCGCTCGGCCCGGCGCTTGCCAGTTGGACGTGGGACGCGCAGTGGGTCTATCTGACGGCGCCGTTCCTCGGCGCGGCGCTTGCGGCGCTGCTCTATGGCTGGCTACGTGCGGCGACCGTAGAACCCGAAGCACGCCGCGATGACTTGGAAGCCGTGCGGTTCGGCAAAGAGGCCTGATGTCGGGGGTGCTGTATGAGTGAACATGTCGTGCGCGTGCTCTTTCTCTGTACGCATAATTCGTCGCGCTCACAGATGGCCGAGGGGCTGCTGCGCGCACGTGGCGGCGCTCGCTATGCCGTCTTCAGCGCGGGGACGCATGCGCGCGCCGTGCATCCGCTGGCGATTCGCGCGATGGCCGAGATCGGCATAGACATCAGCGAGGCGGCGGGCTACCGCGCGAAGAGTCTCGACGAGTTTCGCGGCCAACCCTTCGACCTCGTGGTAACGGTCTGCGACGACGCGGCGGAGGAATGCCCCTTCTTCCCCGGTGCGCGGCGCCAGGAACATTGGGGCTTCCCCGATCCCAGCGCGGCCACCGGCACCGAGGAGCAGCGGCTCGCCGTCTTCCGCGCCGTCCGTGAGGCCATCGCCGAGCGCGTCGACGAGTTCGTGCGCGAAGGCACGCCAGGCGCCGCGACCAGCGGAGCGTGAACGAGTTACTTTCGCATATAGCCGCGATTGACGAGATAGATGCCGCCGAGGGCGACCAGGCCACCGACGATCTGGCTGCCGTCGAGCGCCTGGGCAAGCAGCGGCACGGCGAAGAGCGCGGTGAGCACCGGCTGGCAGAGCAGTGTCGGCGAGACAATCGATGCGGGCAGGTGGCCCAGCGCATAGTTGATCGCCAGCCACCCCGCGACCTGCGAGGTCAGCCCGAGCAACAAGAGCATCACCCAGGCGGTGGATGAGAAGCCCCAGAGTTTTTGCCCCGTCGCCAGGTCGAAGGCCAGCAGCAGCGCCGCGCCCGAGAGTGCGGGAATCCACAGTGAAGGCAGCGTAGCCATGCCTGCGCGCACCCACTGCGTCAAGACGAGGTAGAGCGCGTAGGCGATGCCGGCCACGGCGGCCAGCACATCACCTCCGCCGAGGCTAGAGCTCTTGAGGAGATCCGGTCCGGCGATGACGCCCATGCCGACCAGCGCAATCGCCAGGCCGATCCAATAGGCGCGGCTCAGCCGTTCGCGGAAGATCACGAGCGCGATCAGCCCGACGAAGATCGGCGCGTCGTTGCCCAGCAGCGTCGCGGTGGCGGCGGAGGTGATGAAGAGTGATGTATTCCACAAGGCGATGTCGAGCGCGAAGAAGATGCCCGCCGCCAATGCAAGCAGCCAGACGCGCCGATCCGCGGGCACTTTGCCACGCGCGACCTCGCGGAGGAAGAGCGGCGAGAGGGCGACGAGCGCGATGGCGATGCGATAGAAACCGGAAACGACGCCCGGCAGGTCGGAAAGCGTGGTGAAGATCGCCGAGAGCGAGATGCAGACGATGCCAAACGCCAGCGCGAGGTAGGTGCGTAGCGGCGAGATCGGCGCGGCGGCGACGGCTTCTGAGCGCTCCTCGCCGTAGGCGTCGCCCGGCGAAATAGCATCGTCGCCCGGCGAGTTGGTCACTGCATGCGCCATGTCGGCCTGTCTCTCTTCGTGTGCTTCGTGCGCCATTCGCGTCACACGTGTCGCGCCATTCACTCAACCGTAGCGGCAGCGGGCGACACACTAACCTCTGTGGTATGCGAGGCGTCATCGGGCATGGGCGCAGATCCCTTGCGGCGCAAGAGTCCGCTCAGCGTGCCGTTGGTGAGCATCGTGCCGCACGAGCACCAATCCCAGCCCGACCAGCGCGTACCACGACACGGACTCGCCGCGGAAGATCGCCCCATAGATCAACGCCGTGCAGGGCAGCAGATAGGTGACCAGCGAGGTGCGTGTGGCGCCGACGTGGCGGATCAGCCAGAAGTAGAGCAGGTAGGCCAGCGCCGTGCCGAGGATGCCGAGCTCGGCCATCGCGCCGATCGCCTGAAGCGTCGGCAGGTGCGTCGGCGGATCCCAGAGCAGCGCGACAGGGATGGTAAACAACAGCGCGGAGGCTTGCAGCGTCAGCGGGGGCACGAGCGGCGCCGCGCCAGCAAAATTGCGGCTGAGCAGCGCGCCCACGCCATAACTCAGCGCGGCGATCAGCACCGCCGCTTCGCCGATCACCGTAGAGACGCTGCCGTCCGCCACAGCCCAGCAAGCCGGGGCCGATGAGCACGCCGACGCCAAGAAAGCCGAAGAGCACGCCGATGCCGCGCCGCGGGGTCAGTGGTTCACGCGCCGAGCCGATCCACACGTGCGCGAGGAGCGCGGTGAAGAGCGGCGTGGTGGCGTTGAAGATTGAGGCGACGCCGCTGGCGATGCGCGTCTCGCCCCAGGCGATTAGCATGAACGGCAAAAAGTTGTTGATGAATCCGACGACCACGCCGAGCAGCGCAAAGCGCCACCAGCCCTGGAAGAGCGCCGGGCGGATCGCCACGATCACCAGCAGCGTCGCCACCGCGAAGATCAGCCGCCCAAGGACCAGCGTTGCGGGCGAGACGTCGCTCAGGCCGATCTTGATGAAGAGGAAGGATGCGCCCCAGATCGCCGCCAATGACAAGAGCACAGCATTTTCGCGGAGCCGCATAGCTTAACGTGCCTCTCGAACTCTGTCCACATGGAAGCCAAGCGACTCACGCCAATGGAAGTGCGGACGAGCGCGGGTCGAGCCACTGCAGGCTGCGCTCCCAGTTGCGCGCCAGCGCCGCCGCGGCCGCTGCCAGATCGCCGGCGGCGATCCCCGCGATCAACTCGTCGTGGTCGCGCACGGACGCCGAGCGGTCGGCACCACCCCAGAACGCACGCTCGATGCGGCGCACTTTGCACTTGAGGTCGTCGAGTAGATCGATCAACTCGTCGTTGCCACAGCGCGCGACGAAGGCGCCGTGGAGCGCATGATCCGCCGTCATCGCTGCCACGGCGTCGCCTGAGCGCAGCGCGGCAGCCAGTCGGGCATTGGCCGTGCGCATCGCGTCGAGCGCCTCGCGGTCCATCGCCGGCAGCGCCAACCGCAGCGCCAGCCCCTCAATAACACTGGCGAGCGGATAAACGTTGCGTGCCTGCTGCAGTGAGAGCGGCCCGACGGAACTGCGCCGCGCCGCGTTCGTCACCACCAGCCCATCATCCTCCAGCCGCTGCAGTGCCTCGCGCACGGGTGTGCGGCTCATGCCGAGCGCCTCAGCCAGCGCCTCGTCGCGCAGCGGCTCACCAGGCGCTAGCGTGCCGTCGAGGATCCACTCGCGGAGGCGCTCGTAGGCGGCGTCGCGCAGGCTGGTGCGCGCGATGGTCGTGGTCTGTTCGGGGAGCGGCATGCGGGTACCTCCGTGGCGCTGATCTCACGCTTGCATATTGTATACGATATACGCAAACCCACTTTGGGCACGATTAGTACGACGTTGCTGCCTGCTCGTATCAGGTACACTGACATGACTACTCGTCAGCGTGACTATGGGCAAAGCGTCGGCGATGGACGTTGGCCGAGTCGAGGCGTCGGTGGTTGGTTGCGGAGGCACAAACGCACGGGGTGCCTGCGCTCGATGGGTTCGTGCCGTCCAATAATGTATCCAGAGCGCACCATCCTTCCTATCGGGACCGACGAGGACACGCCACGGCAGCGCATTGCGCCGCGGTGAGATGCCTGCGAGCCCCGATACTGGGGACTCAGGGAAAGAAGGGCCGAGTAGCCTGAGGGGTAGCAGGGGAAGCGATGCGGGGATGGACTCCTACACCGCCGTGCGGGGGAGCAGCATCACGGACAGCCCTGGCACGCGGGCGAAATCGCCGTCGATGGTCACGACCGTGAGGCCGCGCTCCAGCGCGGTGGCGGCGATCAGCGTGTCCACGTCGCCGATCAGGCCACCAGTCGGTCGCATCTCGCGGCGCACCATGGCGTAGCGTCGCAAGACGGGATAAGTGACGGGCAGGGGGTGGATGTCGCGCAGGACCTCGCGCAATTCGGCCTCGCGTCGCTCGAAGTCCGGTCGCGGGAGGCCGAGCAGGAATTCGACGATCTCGCCGTAGACGACGACGCTGGTGAACGCGTCGCCGGCGGAAAGCCACGGATCGACGAGCGAGACCGCGCCAGGACGCCCGCGGAGGAACGCGTTCAAGATGCCCGTATCCAGCAGGTACTGACTCATGCGTCGACGTCTTTGTGCTCGCCCGGCAAGTCTTCGATGAGCGGCGTGGGCGGCGTCTCCCTGCGCCAGCGCAGCAAGGTATCCTCCATGTCGTCGGGCAAGTCCGCCCAGGCCCCGGCCAACCGGCGCGCGCGCGCCCCACGCGGTTCGATGCGCCCCGCGAAGGCGAGGATCTGCTCTGCGACGTCTTCCTGCTCGTCGGGCGTCAGCTCGTCGAGATGTTCCAGGGCGCGCTGCAAGTGTTCAACGACCATCTGTGTTACCTGGCTTTCAGGCGTTCGCACGCCTTGCTCAGCTTTCCCTCGCAGTGTACCGTACGTCCACCGCATCTCGCCACGTCGCTGAAATGGCATCAGCCGTCCACTCCAGTATTTGAGGAGGGCCGTGTTACACCGTTCCGGCCATTTCGCTCGCCTTGCTCGGCCGCCGGCACGCTATCGCCAGAAAGGGTTCCTTCAGGCATGACCAGCGTTGCGAGGCGACGCCCGAACCGTATGCGAGCATGCAGCGAAGTGTCGCCCATTCAGGTCGTGCGGTCGTGACCATGATCGATCGATTACGTGAGTGGTCGAACGGGCCGAGCATTTGACGGAAGAGGAACAAGAGCGGTTGGCGGCACTGTGAGAAGCGCAGCTTGAAGAGGCCCAGTGAGAGGCTAAACGTGCTGATCATCGCTCCCACATCGTGCTGGACGCCCTCGTGGCACGCGCCAAAAAGCAAGTTGCTCGCGACGAGGTCTGCGATCTGCCGTGCGATGATCCAGAGGCCGAGGTCGCGCATCATCAAAGATTTCCGTGATCGCTTCGCCGCACGTCCCAAACTAGTTCGAAAGCAGGCGGAAGACGCCTACGCACTTTTTCAGCGCAATCCGAGTCATCCGAGCCTGCGCCGCAAACAGATCAGCGGTACCAACGGCTACTACTCTGCACTCGTGGGGCGCATTTCCGCATGTCAGGCTACAAAGACGGCACCGATCTCATCTGGTACTGGATCGGCTCTCACGCGGAGTACGATGCGCTCATCGCTCATATTCTAAGCTGGTTCTTCATCGTCCTCCGTGAACTCCGTGCCCTCCGCGGTGAAAATCTCCACTCCTACTCTCTCACCCCAGCGCGTCGCACAGCGCGCGCAGGAAAAGCTCCACGTCCGTCACCAGCCCCACCGCCTGCCCCGTGCCGCGGTCCGCGATCTTCGTCACCACCGCCGGATTGATATCCACCGCCACGCAGCGCACCGCCGCCGGCAGCAGATTCCCCGTCGCGATCGCGTGGAGCATCGACGCCGCCATCACCGCCACCTCCACCCCGCGCACCGCCGCGCGCATGCGTCCCTGCGCCACGACTGAATCTGTGATCACCCCCGGCATCGGCCCGTCATCGCGTATCGACCCGGCCAGCACCAGTTCCACACCATGCTCCAGCGCCGCCCCGACGATGCCGTCGCCGATCAATCCCTTCGCCCGCGCTGCCTCCAGCGAGCCCGCCGCCCGTACCGCGTTGATCGCCCGCAGATGATTGCGGTGGCCGTGTTCCACCGGCAGCCCTGTCGCCAGATCGATCCCCAGCGACGTACCGAACATCGCCGCCTCCACATCGTGCGCAACGATCGCATTGCCGCCGAAGATCACCTGGATGTAGCCGCGACGGATCAGGTCCGCCACCGCCATCCGCGCCGCCGTATGCACCACCGCCGGGCCAAGCACAAAGAGCACCTTGCCGCCATGGCTCCGCGCCTCGCGGATCGCCGCCGCCACATCCGCAATCGCCAGCGCCTTCGCCCGCTCCGACGACACCGCGCTCTGCATGAACGCGAACGCTTCGCGCTGCCGTGGGCGCTCTAGCGGCTCCACGCGCACGCCCTCGAAGCCGACCACCACCTCATCGCCCACACGCGCCTCGTGCATCGGGCGCGTCTCCGCACGTCCCGCGGCGCGATCCACGGCGATCGCCACGTCCATCTCGATGTTCTCAACGCCGAGCCAGTGCCCGTCCACGCGCACCCGGGTCGGCAGATTCGTGGTCGAGTAGAAGTTGTCGGGCAGCACGCCGGCCTGCGTCACCGTCGCGGTCGCCGCGTCGCGCTCCTCCGCGAGATCGGCGCCGAGCCGCTGCAGCTCGCCCAGCAGCTCCCGAAGCTGATCCTCGCCGTCGGCGACCACCTCGATCCGCGCGAAGCTCGTCTCGCTCTCGCTCTGCCCCACACGCATCTCGCGCACGTGGAACCGCGCGCCGGCGTCCTCGATCGCCCCCCACACGCGCGGCAAAATGAAGCTATCGATGATGTGCCCACGCAGCTCGATCACGGCGCTCGCCATAACTACTCCAAATGCGGAATTACACTTCAGAGGGCACGGATTTCATAGAGGACAGAGGATGCCGTGCGACGCATCGGCAGTGTAGCACGCCGGACCCGTGTATCGTGGTGGGAGACGCGCTTCGTTGGTAACGTAGGAATGATGCGTGCGGCCAATCGCAGAGCATGGACGTGACGCGCGAAGGACGACGCGCCATCTTCTCATGTCGGTTCGCGGGCATGACCATCCTGGGAAGGCGCGGGGACAATGACACTGGTACCGCAGAAACGACAGCCCCTGCCGCCGCGCGGGTGCCTGTATTATCCCGGCGTGCTGCTCGCACTCGCCTGCATAGGCGGCCTGATCGCGCCGTTTCTGCAATGGCACCACCTGTACCCACGCGACGGATCGCCCTGGCCGATGATTCTGCCAGACGCAAGCCCCGTCACCCCAATGGAGCCAGGATCAATCGACTATTATTGGACCGGGGTACCGATGGTGGTGCTGATCGGAACATGCCTCATCGCAACCATGCTCGCCCTCGTGATGCCGCGCAGGCTGCGTAAGCCGGCGCGCACGGTGGCTTGCGTCATCGCCATCGTCACCGGCGTCTTGCTCTGCCCGCTGAGCGTGCTTGCCTCGGCCACGTTCCCTGGCGCGTGGGTCGTGAGCCGCGACGTAGGGACCACCGTGGCCACGCTCACTTTCCCGGCGATCCCCATCCTCGGCATCTGCTGGCTCGCCATCGCGAATGACACTGAACGACGCAGAGCACTGGACGCCAACTCGTCGTAGTTAAGCGCGAATTGGCGCCCCCTCATTAGCCACCGACGCCGCGTACCCCTGCTATACTGTAGTGGCGCGACATGTTGCGCCCGCTCCCCCGCAGCGCGGTTCCTCCACTAGAAGGCTGCCCATCATGTCTGTTGGGACCACCCCCACCCGCCGCATTCTCGCCGCCGAGCGCACCCTCATCAACGGACGCTTCGAGCCGGGGATCGCCGTCGTCGTCGAGGACGGACGTATCGCCCGCGTCTGCCGCGTCGACGAACTGGGCGAGGGCGAGACCATCGAGCGGCTGCCGCGACGCCTGCTCGCGCCGGGCACCCTCAACGCGCATAACCACTCCTTCCAGTCGATGCTCCGCGGCATCGGCGACGACTGCGACTTCTTCACCTGGCGCGACCGCGCGCTGTACGCCTACACCCCGCGCATGGACGAAGAGGCGGTCTATCACGGCGCGCGCTTCGCCTTCGCCGAGATGCTGCGCAACGGCGTCACCACCGTCTGCGACTTCTTCTACATCCACAGCGGTGGCAACGCCAAAGATCGCGCCGTCATCCGCGCCGCGCAAGACCTCGGCATGCGCATCGTCCTCGCCCGCACCATGTACGACTGGGACGGCGCGCCGCCCGACTATCAAGAGACGATCCCCGACGCCGTCAGCCGCACCCGCGAGCTCTGGCAAGAGTACCGCGGCCGCGACGACGTCCACGTCTGCCCCGCGCCGCACTCGCCACACGCCGCCAGCCCCGCGATGATCCAGGCCGGCTCCCGCCTGGCCGCGGAACTGGATACACGCTTCCATATCCATGTTGCCGAGGGCCGTTACGAGCGCGACACGATCCGCCAGAAATACGGCATGACGCCGATGCGCTGGCTCGAATCACTGGGGCTGGCGATGGAACGCATGACGGCGATCCACGGCGTCTGGCTGGAGGACGACGACATCCAATTGATGGGCCAGCGCGACGTGCGCCTGGTCTACAACCCCGCCAGCAACATGTTCCTCGGCGATGGCGTCACGCGCATCGTCGACATGCTCGCCGCCGGCGTCCGCATCGGCCTCGGCAGTGACGGCGGCTGCTCCAATAATCGCGTCTCTGTCTTCGACGAGATGCGCATGTGTTCGCTGCTGCAGAAAGTGACACACCTCAGCTCCGAAGTCCTCCCCGCGGAGGTCGCCTACGCGATGGGCACCAGCGGCAGCGCCGAAGCGCTCGGCTTGCCGGCGGGTCGCATCGCCACGGGCCTCTACGCCGACTTCGTCGCGCTCGACATGGACGACCCCTCGCTCCAGCCGCCATTCAGCTACGAGAAAAACATCGTCTACTCGATGACGCCGCAAGCCATCCGCGAGGTGATCGTCGGCGGCGCCAGCGTGCTGCGCGACGATAAGCTGCTCCGCGTCCCCTGGCAAGACGTGCTCGGCGGCCTGCGCGAAGTCACGAAAGACTGGCCGACGCAGAGTTCGCCAGCGGCTGCCCCAGCGCCGCCGACGCCAGATAGTCGCGCGTGAAGGCGTAGCCCTGCTCGATCCAGCCACGCGCTTTCTCGAACTCCAGCGCACCGCCCGCCGCCGAGTGCCCCACGCGGATCACGTGCACCTCAATGCCGCGCGGCACACGCGCCAGCGCCTGCTCAAGCTGATAATGGCTGACTACCTGGCTGGTCCGTTCCAACAGCGCCGCCAGCGGATGCACCGACGGCCGCTTGCCGCGCCGGCTGCCACCGAAGCGCAGTCTGCCGTTCTTGCCAGAGTTGCCGACCTCCTCCGACTCGTTCTGCTCCTCGATGGCCGGAGACGACCACAGCGCGGAGCCAGTTGCGTGCTCGTCGTAGCCCACTTCGAGGACGAAGACGCGCCGCGCACCGAGCAACACCGCCGTCTCGACGCTGGCGTTATCCAGCGAGCCGCCGTCCACATACACCGAGTCGCCGATGCGCACCGGCGGGAAGACGCCGGGAATCGCCGAAGACGCCAGCACGGCGGGCGCCAGCGGACCCGACTCGAAAACGGCGCGTGTGCCGTGGGTGATGTCCGTGGCAACGATGCGCAGCGGCACAGCAAGCTCTTCGAAGGTGCGGTCGCCAACCAGCCGCTCAATGAACTCGCGCACCCCCGCATTCCCATAGAGCGAGGGCTTGCCCCCCGCCACGCGCTGCGCCGCGGCGATCGTGCGCAGCGTAGCATGCGCCTGCGACGGCGCGTTCGCCGGCGGCTCCATGCCCAGCAGCACGCGAGTCGGATGCGCTTCGAGCCACGCTGCCTCCATCGCTTCAATGCCCGCCAGCGTCGGATTCCATGCCAGCAGCGCACCATTCCACGCGCCAATGGACGTACCGACGATGAGGTCTGGCCGCTCACCCGCCTCGTAGAGCGCCCGTAGCGCCCCCACCTGCAACGCGCCTCGCGCGCCGCCACCGGAGAGCACGAACGCCGTATAATCGCGCCAGCGTGGCCTGTGGACCCCCGACGAAGACGACGAAGGCGACAGGAGTTCAGCACCGTCGTCCGATGGTGGAGTCGCCGTCTCCGTATCCTGCCCGTCCGCCAGCGGGTCTGCTTCGCGATGTGTCACGTCTCTCCCTCCAGTCGCGTCCCTGCCTCGCGGCTCCGGAGTTCCCGCGAGAACCCTTCCCAGCATAACGCCTGCCAGTTCACCGTGTCGCGTCCACCGCGACTCCAAGCGCGGCGCGCATCGCCGAGAGCGGAGCGGGAAGGCCGGTCCAGAGTGTGAAGGCCTCCGCGCCCTGATAGAGCAGCATCGGCAGGCCGCCACTGGCGCGCAATCCCAGCGCGCGAGCCGTGGAAACGAGCGCCGTTTCCGCTGGCGCATACACCATATCGAATACGAAAGCGCCGCTTGGAAGTTGCCGTAGCAACTCAGCCGAGAGCGGCGTCGCGCCAGGGTCGCCCATGCCCACCGAGGTCGCGTTGATCAGCAGATCGGTTGCGCTAAGGGCAATCGCCAGCGCCTCGGTATCGGCGAGGGAAAGCAGCGGTTCACCCGGGTCCCGTCCGCGCGGACGAGGGAAATCGCGCAGCAACGCCCGCCCGCTCGCCAGTTCGCGCACGGCGACACGCACCCGCGCCGCGCCGCTCCCCGACACACCGATCCCCGCGACGGCCATCGCCGCCCGCGCCGCGCCACCCGCGCCGAGGATCAAGACGCGAGATCCCGCGCGCCAGGCGTCCGCCTCATACAGCGCCTCGCGCAGCCCCGCCACGTCCGTGTTATCTCCGATGAGGCGCACGCGGTCGCCCTCGCCCTCGCGGAGGATGGTGTTCACCGCGCCGATGCGCCGCGCGCTCGCCGTCAGGCGGTCGAGCAATGGCGCCACCGCGGACTTATAGGGAATGGTGACGTTCGCGCCGAGCACGCCTGGCTGGCGCAACGTCGCAATGCGCGCCCCCAGCCCCTCTGGTGGTGTATCCCAAAGCTCGTAGCGCGCGTCGACGCCTCGCACCGCGAACGCCGCCTGGTGCAGTGCGGGCGAGCGCGAGTGCGACACCGGATGACCGATCAATCCAACGACGAGCTGCATACCCTCATTGAACCACAGAGCCCCTAGCCTTCACCGAGCGCGGGGAAGAGCGTTGCCGGAACGATGTCGCCGCTCGGTGAGCCGTGCCGCGCTTCAAGCGCCTGCATGCCATCCACGGCGAGCCACAGCGCCGCGTCCAATAGTCCCGGCGGGCGCATGCCCACGTGCGGCGGTTCGTCTCAGCAAGAAGCCGCATCAGTTCGGTACGCCAGTTGCGTAGAAGACACCCGTGGCACGCTCCGTTCTCGGCGCACACCGTGCCACATCGGTTGAACATCGTCGGCAGCGTCAAGGAAACGCCCCGCGGTAGGCTTGACGTAGCAATCGAGAAGGCGTACGCTCACGGCTGAGTCATAAACAATCACGCGAGCAGGGATGGACACATGGCGGCGGAAGGCGGGCGCGACGCCCGCGAACGACAACCCAGGCGCGTAGCAGCGATCAACGCATCGACGCGCGCGACAAGCAGCCTCGAAACGGCGCCGCGGCAAGCCACGAAGCGCGCGACGGCGGCACGTCGGCGGCAAGTGGCACGCATCGATCGTCCGGCGGTCGCCCCCTGCCCCCAACTCGACGATCTCCGCGCGCTGCCCCCCGTGGCCGCCCGCGACCACGTCGACGCCTACCTGCACGGTGTGATGTCCGCGCGGCAGGCCGATGACTTCGAGGCGCTCAGGTACCGCTGGGAACTGCATCTCGTCGAATTAGAGCAACTCTGCCTGCTGCGTAGCGTAGACCTCTCCAAGCGCAAACTGGGCCATTACCGCGCCGTCCTCCGTAAGCACGGCGGCTTCCCCCCGCTGATCGGCCTGGGCGGCGACGGACACGAACCGACCCACAACGTGCTGCTCTGCGATGGCTATCACCGCGCGGTCGCCATGCGCGACGTCGGCATGCACTTTGCCTGGATCTGGCTCGCCGTTGGCGCGTGGCCCATGGCGACCGGCACGCCCGCCCTGGTCGGCAGCCGCGAAGCCTAGCGGCGCGAAGCGCTTCGTCCACCGGCCAGTTCTGCCTGCCCGCAACCATCGCGATCTCCGCGGGATCCACTTTCTTCCTACCGGACTTCGGTCCTGCCTGAGAGCGTTGTGCAACCACCCCCGCGTATACTCCTGCAACGAGCAGAACATCGCGAGCTTGTCGTTCACTCGCGTTTGGGCGAGCGCGGAGGCCGCGAAGGAGGAACCTCGCCGATGCAGTTTCGTGGGTGGAGTGAGGATGAGGCTGAGCAGGCGACGGAACTGCGCGCGACAGTGATCATCCCTTCGATGATCAAGCCGCCGCGTCAGCGCAACCCCATACGCTTCTCCTGGCAATTCGCTGTCGCCATCGTCATGGTTGTCGTCACGCTCTCCGGCGCGAGCGTGCTGGTGAGCGCCGCTTCCGGGCCGTCGACCCCGTCGAAGCCGGCGCCAGCCGCCTACGGTCGCGCTGCCTCCGCTCCGACCGTCACGCCCATCGTGGCGACCACCCCGACGGTGCACACCAGCGTCGCCCGCCCCACGGCAACGCTCCCCGCCTTCTCCGATACGGCCGCCGGCGAGTTCTGCCACGACGCCACGATGTTCGTCTCCGGCATCCAGGAATGGACCGCTCCACCTGGCTGCTACGCCACGATCTACTCGCCCAATACCGCCAAGTATCCCGCGCGCCCCGGCTTCGGCTACTGCAATTGGTGGGTCCGCGAGCAGCACCTCGACCATCCAGACATCACCGAGAACACCACCTTCCCGCGCGGCAGCAAGCCCGTGGCGGGCGCAGTTGTGTGGTTCGATCCTGGTGTGCAAGGCGCCAGTTCCGCCGGACACTGGGCGCAGGTCGTCGCCGTCTCCCCCGGCGGCTACTGGTTCCTCGTCAGCGAGATGAACTTCGCGTGGCGCGGCGGCGGCTGGGGCAAAGTCGACTACCGCTACGCGCACACCGGCAGCGGCGTCGTCTTCATCTACGCCTGAGTCGCGACCCCGCGAGCAGCCGTGTCATCCTCTTCCTGGCGGTGCGAGCACACGCTCCCGCAGGGGCTGCTCCACGCTAGGGCGCCTTGGGCGGCTGTCGCTCCAGCCATACCCGCACCGCATCGGCGTGTTCGCGGTAGTGCGCGTACGAGACGACAAAGCGGACATCGCCCCCAGGTGACGCTGTAACACACCACACTCCGCCGAGACTATGATATAGCGGGTACAGTCAGGTACAGCGCATGCACCGTCTGCCAGAAAATGAGGGCAACAACCAGCTATGAGTGATACGACCAACACCACCACCAAGACCGAGAAGGCCACCTTTGGCGCCGGCTGCTTCTGGGGCGTCGAGGCGGACTTCCGCCAGGTGCAGGGCGTCAAGGCGACGCGCGTCGGCTATGCCGGAGGGCACACACAGAACCCCAGCTATCGCGACGTCTGCTCGCACACCACCGGGCACGCCGAGGTCGTCGAGGTCGAGTACGACCCCACCCGCGTCTCCTATGACGATCTGCTCCAGGTCTTTTGGGAGAACCACGACCCGACACAGCTCAACCGCCAGGGTCCCGATGTCGGCGATCAGTACCGCACGGTGATCTTCTACCACTCGCCAGAGCAAGAGGCCGCTGCCCGCGCCTCCAAAGAGCGGCTCGCCGCCTCCGGCAAGTATCGCCGCCCGATCGTTACGCAGATCGAGCCCGCGCCCACCTTCTACGTCGCCGAAGACTACCACCAGCAGTACCTCGAAAAGCGTGGCCTCTCCACCTGCGCCATCTAGCGCGGACGGCGCCACGCACGTTGCCACAAGCGTAGGGGCGCGACATCTCGCGCCTCTGCCCTTGTCTCGCTCCTCGTCTCGCACCTCCCAACCCGCGCGCCGCCGCTCACCGCGTTGACAGGCGACCCCGCTCGGAGTACGCTCCCCGCGTGTTCTCCATCGCTCGACTGGTAGCGTGAAATGCCCCTGAGCGCCACCTCACCGCCAGCCACCACACGCAGAAGGATTCGCACATGCGGCAGGGTCCGTTCGCTGCGCCGGGCCGCTTCTATAAAGGCAACCTCCACACCCACTCCACGCGTTCCGACGGCTGGCTCACGCCTGAGGCAGTCGTCGCCGCGTATCGCGAACACGGTTACGACTTCATCGCATTGACCGACCACTTCCTGCCGCCGTACGACTTCCCCATCACCGATACGCGTCCCTTCCGAACCGAAGGCTTCACCACCCTGCTCGGCGCCGAGCTCCACGCTTCCCGCACCGAGTTCGACGACTTCTGGCACATCCTCGCCGTCGGCCTCCCGCCCGACTTCGCCCCCTGGTCCCCCGACGAAACCGGGCCAGGGATCGCCGCCCGCGCCGCCGCCGCTGGCGCCTTTGTCGGCATCGCCCATCCCGCCTGGTACGGCCTCACCCTCGACGAAGCGCTCAGCATCGAGTCGGCCCACGCCGTCGAGACCTACAACTACAACTGCCTGATCTGCTGCGACCGCGCCGATAGTTGGCACATCTACGACCAGATGCTCGCCCGTGGTCGCCGCCTCAACGCCTACGCCTGCGACGACGCCCACTTCAAGCCCGCCGAGTACGATGCCTTTGGCGGGTGGGTGCAGGTCCGCGCCGCATCGCTCACCCCCGAGGCGTTGCTCGCCGCCCTCATAGCCGGCAACTACTACGCCAGCACCGGCGCCGAGATCCACGATCTGATCCTCGACGGCGACGATCTCACCATAGAGTGTTCGCCCGCCAGCGCCGTCGTCCTCTCCGGGTACGGCGGCCACGCCATCACCCGTCGCGAAGACAACCTCACGCGCTGCACCCTGCCGATCCGCGAATTCGCCGGCTCCTACCTTCGCGTCACCGTCCTCGACGCCGCTGGCCACCGCGCCTGGTCCAATCCCCTCTGGATCGCGTAATCGTGACGCAGACGCAGCGCCGCCACACCTCCGCCGCCACACTTCCCCAGCACCTCACCAAAGTGTGGCCCATGACCATCAACAGGATAGCCCCCGTGCGTTATACTGGGAGGCGCCCTCGGCATCGGCCCTCGGTGCGGGCGAGCATACACACGACAACTGACGACAAACCTAGCGGCATCCGCGGCGAGGCAATGCGTGCCGGCGGTGTGAGCATGGAGGATGCGGTGAGCAGCAGTTTCAGGACCCTACCGAGCCGTGGCGCTCGTTCGATCGCCTTCGCGCTGATCAGCGCCGCGATGCTGGCGCTCCTCCTCAGCGCCTGCGACAGCGGCACCACCTCCACGAACAACCAAACGGTGACGAATCCTGCCCTCGCGCAGATTCCCTGGTGCGATCAGCCCTCCATCCAATTTCAGGACGACAGCACCACGCAGCAGACCGTCCTCAGCGACTGGTCAAAAGTCAAAGATCAACTCAACTTCACGCCCTACCTGCCGCCGACGCTCCCCGCCGGATCGTGTCTCGTCCTCGCCGGTGGCACCATCCACGACCCGATCTACGGCGCGCGCCTCAGCATCACCTACGACCTCCCCAACTCCGTGCCGCTGAGCTTCTCCGAAGCGCCTAAACGCGCCAACCTCAGCGAGACGTTGCAGTGTCAGGCCAGCACCACCGACGCCACCACCAGCATCTGCATCGGCGCCGTCGCCAACACCACCGTCACCATCGCCGCACGCCAGGTAGAGAGCGACGTGCAGAACCTCTTTAAGACGCTCCAGCCCAACGTCGACTGGGTGCCCGCCACCAGCGCGACCGCCACACCCGCTGCTTCCACGACGCCCGGCGCCGCCACCCCAAGCGCCACCGCCTCGAAGTAGTCGCCTCCGGCGGAGACCCGTTCGATCCGGGCGAAATCCGTCGCCTCTTCACCTCAAGTGGGCCTCGTCAGTCACGGCGACGACGGGGCCTTCCGCCACAGGCGCTCAGAGACGGGGTGCGCCACGTCGGCACGGGCGAGGCGGAGCACCGCGCCCAATCCCTCCGCCCCACCTGAGCCGTCACGTCCTTCTTGCTCGAAGCCTTCTTCGCTGCCTGCTTCTCTGCCTTCGCCGCTTCGCGCTCCAGATTCTCGGCCACCCTGAACTGCACAATCCGCGTAATCAGATCCATCGGCAGCGGTTGGTCGAACGGGAAGTGTACTGAGCCTCGGCTGCCCTCGTACTGCGAGAGCTCCTGCTGGAACGCGGCAGTCGCGCTGGAGGTCGGGTACAGCCCGATGTACTTCTTTGCCGCGGCGAAATAGACGAGATTGCCATGCTGCGCGAACGCCGGCATGTTGTAGCTAATCAGTTCCGTCGCGTCGGGCGCCGCCGCTCGTATCGTCGCCCGCAGCGCTTGGAGCTTCGCCTGGATGTCTTCAGGGAAGGTGGCGATGTACTCGTCTGTCGAGCGAAAACGATCCTTTTGTTGCTCCATCTGCTTCCTCCACCAGGACGCGAATGCGCGCCACGCGGGCCACGCCACGCTGATGGCTCCCGCGCGATCTCACCGCTAGCCGTTACCGCCGCAAGCGCGTTGCCACTGCTCGCGGCCCGCGTCACGCTTTCCCCCACGCGGCTACACGCGCAGCGCGCCGAAGAAGAGGCACGCGATCACCGCCACCGCCACTGTGACCACCACCACCGGCTCGACGCCGCTGCCCGTGTGGAAACGCCAGTGCCGGTTCGGCGGAAAGCCAAAGCGTACCCTGCTTGGCCAGAGCCACGGCACGCCGCCCACCGTCAGGCTATCGGCCACCAAATGCAGGAAGTACCCCACCAGCAGCGCGACCAGCGCCACGTCGCGGCGATTCGCCAGATCCAGCGTGGGCGGTCCGCCGCCGCCAAGCGCGATGCCCGCGTGCTGGAAGCCCAGATCGTAGAGTCCCCAGCCGATGCCATATTCGATCCCGAAGATCGCCGCGCCGACAATCAGCAGCCCAATAATGCTGTGGAAGAACGTGCGGTGCCCCGCGAGATGCTGAAACTCTTTGCTCACCACGCCGAGATGCTTGCCGAGCGTACTCCGCGCGTTGTCGATATCCGGGGTCAGCGCGCCGAGCGCCGCGAAGCTATAGAAAATCCCCTTCAGCAGCAATTGATCCGCCGCCACATGCGGATCGGTCGGCAACGGCACGCCCAGCATCGCCGGACCCGAAAGGTGGAAGAAGCTGTCGAGCACCACCGCGCCCGCCAGCCCAAACACCACATGTGATGGTCCCTCCACAACGCCTCCCGTCCCTCATCGCGCTGAGGCAGACCAGAATATCTGCCGCCTGCGCCAACATCGCCGTGCCGTGCTTGTCGCTACCCCTTGGCGTAGAGGCGTCCCGTGGACGCCCGCATGCTCGCCGCCACGCCTCGCGGTTGGCTGCCTTGGCGCTGCCTCAGCCGCCCGCCTCCAGCGCCACATACACATCGCCACCCTCCACGCGCACCGCGAAGGTCGGCAGATCATCCCGCGCCGGACCGCGCAACACGTGGCCGGTGCGCACGTCGAAGCGCGCCAGATGCAACGGGCACGTCAGCACGCAACCCTCCAATTCGCCCTGATCGAGGGGACCACTGATATGCGTGCAGTCGTCGTCCACCGCGTAGATCGCGCCGTCCACGTTCGCCAGGCAAACCAGCCGGCCGGCGACCTCCACGCGCAACAGCTCGCCAGGCGCGATCTCCGCGACCCGCGCCACCCAGACGAACGCGCCTGCCGTGCTTGCGGTCTCCATTGACCCCGCGCTCTCCGAAGGCTCCATCAGCGTCACCCGTGGCCGCCGAGCGCTCGTCAGCCCGCTGGCCGTGTGGCAGCATTCTACGCCACCCGCGCAATCCGCTCAAGACGCCCAGGCCCTGGCAGGTGAACGCTCAGAAGCCGAGCGCGCGCAAAACACCACCACCACCGAAAGACACAAACAACACCGCCGTACCCATAGTGCCGTCTCAACCACTCAGGAGACTCTGGCTCTCTCCGTAGCGCAGGCTCCGCAACTCAGACGAACCCGCGAGCGACAACCACCGAGCGACAATCCCAGCCCGACAACGACCGCATAAACGACCGCATACAAGTAACACGGCTTCACGTCCACCCGTGCTTGCGTCCCACACCTCCGCGTGCTATACTCCACAGAGAACATATGTTCTGCATCCCTCGGCCCCTCCATCCTTTCCCTCTCCCCCGCTGCTCCCCCGCCGTGCGCCGATCGGCATCACCTGTACAGCACCATTCTGAGAATCGGCAGAATCGGCAACCGCCACGCTCCCCAATGCGAAAATCCGGCAAAAACGGCAAGATCGGCAAAAATGATCGGCACAACATGCACACGACGACAACGCCAACTCCCGGCAACATCGGCCACGTCCCGCCCTCGGCGTCCTCGTTGGTCCATGCCGCAGCCCCCTCGAAAACGCGAAAATCGGCAAAAACGGCAAAAACGGTTGTGCGCGACGAGCTGCCGCCACCACCGTCGCATGCCCCCGCTCGCGCGATCGTGACGAAAAAGCGGAAGAAAACGGAAATTCCTCGCAGCCACGCCCAAACCGCCCACGCCGCTCCTGGCCACATCTCTGCTACAGCACCATGCCCGCCTCACCGCGCCGCCAACGCTCTCACACGCCGGATCTACCTGCCTTCCTCGCCATTTTTCCGCTTCCACGACTTCCGTTCCTCCCCGCGATTTCCGCCTTCCTTATGTGTCGTCGCGCTTCCGCGGCTTCCTCTCTTCCCTGCCCGCCGTGGTTAATCTCTGCCCGCCACCCGCCGAACCATGTTAGACTGAGCCGCACAAGCCGACCGCGAGAAGGAGCGACCACATGCAGGCGACCACAATGCAGACGTTGACGCGGCTCTCCGCCGTCGAGCTAGCCCACCGCATCGCCAACGGCGAGATCTCCGCTGTCGAGGCCGTCGAGGCGCATATCGCCCGCATCGAAGAAGTCAACGGGCGCCTCAATGCCGTCGTCGTCAGGCGGTACGATCAGGCGCGGGCCGAGGCCAGAGCGACCGACGATCGGCGTGCCCGTGGTGAATCGCTCGGCCCCCTTGGCGGCGTGCCCATCACCATCAAAGAATCCTTCGACCTCGCCGGCACGCCCGCCACCTACGGCATCCCCGCTCGCAGCGGCGCCCTCGCCGCACACGATGATCTCTACGTCTCGCGGCTGCGTCAGGCCGGCGCGATCATCCTCGGCAAGACCAACGTCCCGCAGCTTCTGCTCTATATCGAGACTGACAACCCCCTCTACGGGCGCACCAACAACCCCTGGAACCTCGACCGCTCGCCTGGTGGCAGCAGTGGCGGGCAGGCGGCGATCATCGCCGCGGGTGGCTCGCCGCTTGGCCTGGTTTCAGACATCGGCGGCAGCATCCGCGTTCCCGCCAGCTTCTGCGGCCTCGCCAGCATCAAGCCCACCGCCGGGCGCCTGGAGGATCCCGCCGACTTCGGCATTGCCCCCGGCCAGCGCGCCATCGTCAGCCAGGTAGGCGCCATGGCCCGCCGCGTCGACGACGTTGCCCTCGCGCTAGAGATCCTCAATGGTGGCCGCGCCCCCGCCGTCGTCCCGCCAGCGCCGCTCGGCGATTCCGCCAGCGTCGATCTCGCCTCCCTGCGTATCGCCTACTATGCCGACGACGGCACCTTCGCCGTCGCCCCCGCCGTGCGCCGCGCCGTCATCGAGGCGGCGGGCATCCTCGCCGGTCGCGGCGCGCAGGTGGTCGAGTGGCGTCCGCCCAACGTCGCTCAGGCGCTAGACATCTTCTTCGGCATCCTCGGCGCCGACGGCGGCGCGCACGGCCGTCGCATGCTCCGTGGCAGCAAAAAAGACCCGCGCATGGCGCTGCTCCTGCTGCTCGCCGCGCGCTCGCGACCGACCCTCGCCGTCCTCGGCGGACTCGCCCGCGCCACCGGGCAACGCCACCTCGCGGCGATGCTCCACGCCTTCGGGCGCCACAGCGCTGACGCCTATTTCACCGTCGTCGCTGCGCAGGCCGCCTATCAACGCCAGTTTGCTTCTGCGCTCGATAGTGACGACGGCGGCCCCTTCGACCTGATCGTCTGTCCCGCCGCCGCGCTCCCCGCCATCCCGCACGGCGCCAGCCGCGACCTCGTCACCGCCGGAGGCTACTCGGCCCTCTACAACGTGCTCGGCTATCCAGCCGGCGTCGTGCCCTTCACGCGCGTCCGCCCCGAAGAAGCCATGCCCCGCAAGCGTTCCCTTGATCTCGCCGAGGCCGCTGCCCGCAAGACCGAGCTCGGCAGCGCCGGCCTCCCCGTTGGCGTGCAGATCGTCGCGCGTCCCTGGCGCGAGCACCTCGTCCTCGCCGCCATGCGCGCCGTCGAAGAGGCCGCCAGCGCTCAGGGCGACTATCCCACCCTCGCCCCCATCTAGCGTCTGTTCTGGCTCCGGCTCCCCTTCCCGTGCAGGGAAGGCGGCGGCAGGGCTCCCTTGCGGGCTTGTCCCCCTCCGAGGGCTTGCCGAGGGGAGGTCTTCCCTCCCCCTCCGCAACTGCTATGTCCTCCGTCGTTACACCGCCCCTTGCCCCACAAAGGCCAGCGCCGTTCGCAGCCGGTCGCAGAGGGCGCGCACGTCATCCGCGTTGCCGCGTGGCGCGTCGGGCCAGTCCTCGACATTCCAGCGGAGATACTCGGCGGGCGTCCCTGGATACCGCGCCGTGAGGTGCACATGCAGGTGCGGCGTGACCTCTCCGAAAAACGTCTCGTAGACCCGCTCCGCGCCGGTACACGTCTTCAGTGCGCGGCTCAACCGCGCGATCAGCAACCCGACGGCCCGCGCCTCATCGCAGGTCAGGTCCGCGAACTCCGGCGTGTGCCGTTTCGTCTCCACCATCACATGTCCGAGATAGGTCGGCCCCTCATCGAAATCAGCATGATGCGCATAGACCAGTTCATCCTCGTAGAGGACGCCACCTTTCGGCGGCTGCGCCCCCCGCTGAATCGTGCAGAACAAGCAGGTCTCCATCGTCACCCTCCTCGTATGCGCTGCTGCCGCTTATGCCTCCGGCCCCGTCTCGACCGGAAGCCCCGCCGCTTCCCAGGCCGCAAAGCCCCCTGAGATCGCCATGGCGCTGAATCCCGCTTCGCTCAAGAGGCTTGCCCCGCGCTCACCCCGCGACTGGCCGGGATGATGCATGTTGCAATACGTCACGATCCGGCGCTCGGCGGGCAGCCGCTTCATCTGCTGCGCCAGCTTGGCAAGCGGGATGTGCCGCGCTCCCGGCATATGGCCCCGCGCGAAGTCTGCCGTGCCGCGCACGTCGATGATCAGCGGAGCGGTGGCGGCGTCCTGTTGCCACGCACGCAGCTCCGAGGCTGCGACCAGCTCGCAGACAATCAGCTCCGGCTCTCCCACCACCGGAGCGAGCATCGCCCGTAACCGGTCGGCCTCCGCCACCTCGCCGGCGCGGCGAAGGTACTTCTCCACCTCCTGTAGCGGCCAGATGAAGCCGTTGGCCTGCACCTCGCCGGAGAGCGGGCCGCCGGGTCCGTCGCCATACACATTGGTGGACTCCAGCAGCGCGTCAGAACACTGCTCGACGGTCGCGGTCAAGCCAGACATCGCCCGTCGCACCCTACTCACGCGCTCACCCCACGAGCGATCCGCGGCGGCGCGCAGCGCCTCTCCCTCGACCGCGGCGAAATCCACCTCGCGCGGCGGCGTCTCACCGCGTTGGAAATACGCGATCCGCTCGACCATATACTCCATCCAGAACGCTATCGCCGTCAGCAGATCGCCCGCAGACCAGCCCTCCTGCGTGCTCGTCGCCTGCTCTTCTTCGGGCGTTCGCCCAGCAACGAACGCTTCGATCGCCGCATCAGCCTGGCGAAACGCCGTCACCAAGTCCTCACGTCGCACCCGCTCGCTCACCTGGTTCGCCTCCATTTCCCCGACCGCGTCTGGCACGTGCCAGCGCTCTGCTAGCGACCCCTCATGCGTCGCCGCACGTGGGCCACCATCCTCTTATCGCTTCGACGCCCCATCTCCTTGCGCCATTTTTTGAGCACGCGACCGTCCGCAACCGCCAAAGTGGCAAATTGGTGCCCGGTTGACCGAAAAATGCGCAAGGTTGAGGCTGGAAATGTGATTGGATAGCAAGAGACATCTTGTGGAGGCGAGCGATGCGAGAGCCCTTGGCGACCCCACACAGCGGACCCGCCCTCGGGCCTGCGCCGTGGCCGGCGAGTATGAGCCCTGGCCGGGGCTCCCTCCTGCGCGATGAAGGCTGGCTAACAGCGGCGCGCCCACGCCTGCGCAGCCTCGCTCGCCTCCGCGGAGTCGCCGCCGACGCCGTCGAAGACGTGGTGCAAGAAACACTGCTTGAGGCGTGGAAACACCGCGATCGCCTCCAGACACCGCAGGGTATCCAGTATTGGCTCGACGAGGTCTGCCGCAACATCTGCCGACGCCACGCGCGCGGCGTCTCGCGCGATCAGCGCTATCTCATGCCCCTCCTGATCACCGACACCGCCGACGATCCAGTGTCCGCGGCGAGTGACCCACCGAGCCTGCACGATCTCCCAGACGAGCGCATCCCCGACCCACTCGACGCGCTCGACCATCAAGACCTCACGCGCCTCCTCGATCGCGCGCTCGGCACGCTTCCCAGCGAGAGTCGTGAGGTAGTCGAACAGTGCTACTTGATGGACCTGCCGCAGCGCGAGGTCGCGGCGCGTCTCGGGCTCTCGCTCAGTGCATTGGAGGCGCGGCTGCATCGCGCACGTCAGCACCTGCGCCGCGAATTGAACGGTTCGCTGCGTGGAACCGCCGAGGCGCTCGGGCTCTCGCTCGATTCGCAAAGCGCCGACGGGTGGCGCGAGACACGCCTCTGGTGTACGCTCTGCGGTCGGCGTCGTCTCCTGGGGCAATTCCTGCCGCAGCCCGATGGTGGCGCCAACCTGCACATGCGCTGTCCAGCGTGTGAGCCGCGTTCCGGCCTGGTGGATGTCGATGGCAGCAACATCCATAGCAAAGGACTGATCCGCCTGGCCGGGTTGCGGTCGTTCCGCCCCGCGTGGAAGCGCACCATGCAGGGCATGGCCGAGCGGTTCACGCGGGCGCTCGCCTCCGGCGGACGCACCTGCCCCTACTGCGGCACAGTGACGTCGCTCCAACTCGTCGAGTCGCCTCCCCAGGGGCGGCAAACCGATGCTCCACGCTTGCCGAGCGGCCTGTCGCGGCATCCCTACCAGTTCTGGGTCTGGTGGCAGTGCCCAACCTGTCACGGCCATCCGGGCGCGGAGGCGGGCGTCTTTGCCGCGAGCGATCTCGTCTACTGGTCACATCCGCGGGCTCTGCGCTTCATGGCGGAGCACCCACACTGGGCGAGCGGCGCGGAGTTGCTGGTGGAGTATGCGGGCTCGCCCGCCTTGCGCCTGCAGATGGCGGACGTCACCGGCGCCGCGCGCCTGACTCTGCTGGCCCATCGCCAGACGCTGCGGGTGCTCGCCGTCTTCTAGTTCCCTGGCTTGATCCAGTCGTAACTGCGCCCCATCTCGAACGGATTGCTCGACGTGCCGCTGGCAGGCACGTTGGCCGCCTCACGCTCGCCAGATATCGGGATGGCTGGCAGCACCAGATCGCCGACGTTCACGCCATTCAAGGGCAGCGCCTCCTCCCAGCGCTCGTCGTCCTGTTCGCCAATCACCGGCGGCGCGTCCGCAACTGGCGCGGCGTTGGTGTCCGTCTCCACCTCGCCTGCGTCAACTTCTAAGGCCTCGGCGTCAAAGGAGACGTCCTCCAGCGGCGCGTCGTCGTGCTGCATACCGGCGCGCGGCCAGCTGAAGCCCGACGGCAGCGGCACCCAGACCAGCAATTCGCCCTCCGGCCCCGTATACACCTGCGGTCTCCGCTCCGGTGGCGTTCGCGTGGCGATGGCGATCGCCGCCCCGTCCTCGGCGTGGATCACCTCGAGTTGCTCGTAGGTCCGTCGGATGCGCAGCGCCAGCGGTAAGGGCGCGTTCGCCGTCGCGCCGTTCGCGTAGAGATCGCGCAGTTCGCGGATGGACTGCCCAACCACCAGGAGCCGCAGTCCAGGGACTACGCCGTGTCGCCGTCCGCGGTTGACCAGCACCCAACCGTCCTCATTCACGTGGATGATGTCCGCGGGCCACGCCGAGGCAGCCGTATCGCCGTCCGTCACGCTCGTACCTCCCCTACTCCTCAGCAGTCCCAGAGCGAGTCAGACACTCGCGAAACAATTGGCTTCGGGTCGCGCTCCCTGTTCTCTGTGCGTCCGATCTCTGCGAGGCGAACGAATCCGAGCGCACCGTTCGCCTCTCTAGCCACGTATGGATGTGCATGGTATCATGGCCGCGACGTGCGCGTATACCACTTGGTAGGGGTGCGTCGCGGCACCGATTCTGCGGGCGTCGCCCGGTGTGAGGCACCTGTGAGGCGCATATCAAGCGTCCACATGGTATCGTTATGACATCATTGCGCGACACGGCGAGCGAGCAACGCAGGGCCGAAGACCGGTCCGCTGAGGCGCGGTGAGCCGTGCATGCAACCACCAGGCAACGCGAAAAAGGGGGCGGCAGTGTCGATTGACGTCAAGGAAACCACAAATGCGCAGACCGCGGAGATCGCCGATGAGACCGCTGAGGTGACTGCCGCGGCCAGCGCGGAGGAAAGCGCCGACACCACCGCCTCTGGGAACGTAGCGCAGATCACCGCCGATGGCATGACGCGCTACTACAATCTCGCCAAGCGCCAGGCGTGGGACGCGCGCATCCTCAAGTGGGGCGAGCAGGCTCCCGTGCCTGAGGGCATCGGCTCAGCCGAGAAGAAGGCGCGACGTCACGCCATGTGGCGCTCTGTGGTCACGCAGCAGCTCCAGGCAGATATGATCGCCGTCGAAGCGTCCACGCAGCTGTTGGTGACCGCCCCCGACCACGAAGCCAAGCTCTACTACACGACGATGGTCAACGACGAGTCGAAACACTGCGAAGTCTGGCTGAAGCTCACCAAAGAGGTCGGCGGCGTCTCCGAGCCCGACCCATTCCTCGAAAAGCTCGGCAAGCTTACCATGAACGCCGAGACCCTTGAGGCGATGATCTGGCTCTTCCAATGCGCCTTCGAAGGACTGGTGATTCCCCGCTTCCATCAGATCGCCCGCGCCACTCCCGGCACGATCCTCTCGGATATTTGCACGCGCATCGCCATCGACGACGGCATCCACCACGGCTCTGGCGTCTGCTATGAGCGCCTGCTGCTGGAACGCGCGCCCAAGTCGGCCCGTCGTGACGTGGCGCGCATCACCAAGGAGATGTGGCCGCTGTTCGTGCAGCACCTCACCTGGCGTCCACGCGAGCGCGCCTGGGCCAACATCGCCATGCGCTCCCGCGACTTCGACTTCGTCACCAGCCAGCGCGACGAGATCGTCAAGATGGGCGCCGACTTCGGCTTCGACTTCGAAGACCTCACCGTCTAAGGCCCCCTCTGCTCTCCAGAGGGTCAGCCCTACTACGGCCCACGGCTCTCTGGAAAGCTCAGCCTCCTATCTCCCACGGCTGACGACGACCGATCCAGCCCCTGCTATGCACCATACAGGCAAGCGGGGCACGTCGTCCGTCAGTTGCGTAGCACTGTTCAGCAACTGGCCCAATGTGGGAAGTCAAACCTGGGCGAGACCGAGAGGACTCGAACCTCCACCACGCGGGTTAGGAACTCGATTACGTGGAGTACGTCCGCGTTCGCCAGCGTCCAGCAATGTCCAGCAGTTCGGCCTATTCCGACACTATGTGTCCGTCTCAGTTCGTCCGCGTGTGTCCCCGTTGATGTAAAAACTGATATCAGACGTCCGGAACGCGCCTGATCCTGCTAGCGAACCAGCCCTAGGGGCCCGCGTCGGTGTAGTTGCAGGTGTGCTGTTCCATCGGCGCCGCAGTCACGGAAAGGGGGGGTGACTTCGCGCCTGTTGGCGACACCTGCATCGTCGGAGCCTTGTACAGTGGACTCGTCCAGCCGTAGGATGCTAGCCGGAGTAGGTGATGCCAGCGAAGTAGCCGCTCGACGGAGTCAGCACGAGGGGGGGACGCCTATGGAAGCCAAGCATGAGACTTCTGAGAGGGCACTGCGCGACGCCCCTTGGGACTTCGCGGCGGTAGACAGCGCAACGGATCCACAAAGCTTCGTCCGCTACCTCCAGCAGCGACCGAGTGAGGACACCTCGGACCTCCGACGACGACTCAGCTACCACCTGCTTGACGTGCGCGCAGGGAATCATCTGCTCGACGTCGGCTGTGGGCTGGGGGACGACGTCCGCCTGTTGGCGCGTCTGGTCGGCGCTTCGGGGAGCGTGGTCGGGCTCGATAGCAGTGAACGCCTCGTGGAGGTGGCGCGCACCAGATCGGCGGGCGTCGAGCCTCCGGGGAGCTTCGTCGTCGGGGATATGCACCACATGCCGTTCGCCGATGCGAGTTTCGACGGCTGCCGTACCGAACGGGTCCTGGTGCACAGCGCTGATCCCGATCGTGTCGTGAGCGAAATGCGGCGCGTGGTGCGCCCCGGCGGTCGCATCGTGGCTACTGAACCAGACCTGGACACGCTCGTCTTTCATGCCGCGCCGCTCGCTGCGGTGCGCAAGCTGACGCAATGGCACAGCGACGGCGTGCGCAGCGGGACGATCGGGCGAAGGCTCCCCGAACTCTTTCGGCGCTGCGGGCTGGCCGACGTGCAGGTCGTGCCGACCGTCACGCAGAGCACTCAGCCCTCCCCGTACCCGCTGACCTTGGCGAAGCGTGCGCTAGAAGCGGGCGTGCTCACGCCGGACGAGGCGCAACTGGTACAGGATGATTGGCAAAGACGCGCCGAACGGGGAGATTACCTTGAGTTCGGCGTCTACTTCACGGTCGCAGGACGCATTCCCGCATAGTTTCCCTCGTGTGACGACCGCGTCGAAGGCCAAGCCCACGGGCGTACCGAAGATCACCGCCGCCTTCTGCCAGGGGCTGATGACGGTTGCCGAGGCCAACAGCATCATGAAGCCGCCCACCGCGGCGACGGCGATCCGCGTGGACACCAGCCCCATCGGCGGCTCGTGCAACTACGAATATGCCCAATACCACTCCGCCGTATCGGTTGGCTTCCTCCCCTACAAGGGCGGCTCGCTCAGCGCGCTCGCCAGCCAGATCGCCAGCATTGTTCGAGTAATATGTGGCAGAGGTGTAGGATAGACCTAGAGTGTTGTAGGTTCGGCGCTTGGACAGCGATTAGTAGGAAGAGAATGGAGATGGACGAGAGCGTATCCTCGGCAGAGGCAGAAGACCAAGCGCAGCCCGCGCCGCAGCCTCGACCTGCGATACTCAGCATTGAATCTAAAGTATTCCTCTCAGGCCCAGAACGTTCGCTTCTTTCGCGTTTCACCCTGCGCGCTAGAGAAGCGCTAACCCTTGCGAAAGAGGAAGCACGATTACGCGGAATGCCGACGGTCGGAAGTGCAGATATGCTGCTGGGATTGTTAGGCACTGGCGAGAGCAACGCTAAGAAACTACTCGCGGAGCTTGGTGTGACCACAGAGGCCGTGCAGGCGCTCGTCGCGGAGTACAACGATCCACGGGAGCTTATCCCTGATCCCTCAACTGTGGGTGTAGCTCCCATGCTTTCGGCTGAAGGAAAGGCTTTCATTGAGCGTGCTGTATTGGCAGCTTGGACACGACGCCAAACGTATGTGGGTTCAGAGCATCTTTTGTTGGCGCTCATTGAGGCGGATACTGTTGGCCGTCGGCTCCTGATCGGCCTGGGAATATTGCCACAGGAATTAGCTGATCGTGCGCGGAAACTGGTCGAGGCGCCGCCAATGGCCAGACTTAGCGCCCCGCAACCACGTAAACACGGACTCAGCGGATTCTTCAAGCGACTTCGCCGAGAAGACTGAGGTTTGCCTGAATGACGAGACGGGTGGACGCTCTGTGACAACGAATTGCTGACAGCGTCCGTAGCTGTCTCGCCCAATCTCGCGGAGTCGCGCGCTTCTGCTGTCCGCATTGCTGTCAAACCGCCATGTGCGCTGACGCTTGCGAATTGTAGCGCCCCGTTTGCTTCACAGCTGGAGTCCCTTGCCACTCAAGTACGCGCCGATATCGATGCTATAGGACTGCGCGGTGTCGTAGCCGACGCTGAAGACGATCAGGGTCTCGCCGTCCGGCGACCAGATGGGGTCCTTCAGCTGCACGCCAACGTTGTCGGCCAACACCACGTCCACCGTCCGGGTCGGGTCGGTGGAATCCACCAGGTATATCTTGTCCCCACCCTGGGAGTTCCTATAGTGCACCGCCACCCACCGTCCGCTGGGCGACCAGGCGTAGTAAGTATCCACGTCACTCACCAGCTTTTGGGGCGTGCCGAGCGACACGCCTCGCGGACCGGTGGTGACGGCGCTCTCCCACAGGTCGTAGATGTCCGAGGAGATGCCCTGCTGCTTGACGTAGGTCAGCGCCGAGGCATGCGGCACCCAGGCGGGTTGCTCGACGTCGTCCAGCGGCGCGGTGAGCGGTGCGTCTGTCACGCGCCCCAGCGGGTCGACCGCGAACAACATACTGCCCATCGGGGTCGGATCGTTCGGCAGGGTACCCGAGTTGACAATGAGGACGCTGCCATCAGGTGCCCAGACACTTCCCTGTGCCTCGGGATGAAGCAGACCGCTCAACTCGATCGTGCGCGGAGATGCGAATGGATCCCCGCCGACGAGTATCCGCCCGTCGCCGGTCACGCAACTCAACTCGCCATCCGGCAGCCAGGCGAACGAGAAGGGGCGGGTGACCTGCCCGCAGCCCCAGGAGCCCAGATCATGCTTCGTGCTACCGTCCGGGCTGAGCACCTCCAGGTGGGCCGCGACGCCGGGGCCGACCAGGAGGGCGATCCAGCGTCCGTCGGGCGACCACGTAGCGCCGCCGTAGAAGGAGAAGCCCCACTCCAGTCGGCGCAGCGACGGCTGCCCGCCCTGTTGCGAGAGGGTGTCAGACGTGGGACTGGGGCCACAGCCGACCAACCCGACGAGCGCGAGCGCGAAGACGAGCGGCCAGCGAGACGGCTTGCGCGGCCCTGCGGCCCGCCGATCACGCGTGACTACGAGCGCTTGCCCCAAGCCCTGGCCAACCTGCACTTCCTGGTCTTCGCCTGCCTCCTGCTCCACCAGGTTGTCCCTTTGAGGTCAAGTCGTTAGCACGCTCTCATGGAGCCGACGGTGGGATTCGAACCCACAACCTGCGGTTTACAAAACCGCTGCTCTGCCGTTGAGCCACGTCGGCGGATCGGCGCGGACGCGCAAAGGCCGCGCGCCCCCGCGGCAGCCGCAGTATAGCCGTGCCGCGCGGAGACTGTCAAGAACACCAGCGAGCCATCGCCGTACCATCCCCGTACCATCGCCACGCGGCGCTGTTCCCGGCGGCACCAGTATGGTACAATGGCGAAGCTTGGGCCTCGTGTGTGGTGCGCTGCGCGTGCGCCCCCCGGCCAGCGAACTCCACTCCCCGGCGCGGACGTTGCCGCGCTGGTCTGTACCACCCTCTCGATAAGGAGCTTCTCCGTGGGCGCACTACCAAAGAAACGTGTCTCCAACCGCCGCCAGGGCAACCGCCGCGCACATCACAAGATCAAGATCCCCCAACTGCGCATCTGCCCCCAGTGCCGCCAGGCGCGCCTCTCGCACCACGTCTGCCCCAACTGCGGCACCTATCGCGGTCGCCAGGTGATCGAAGTCACGGCGAAGCGCCCGGCGGAATAGAGCGGAATAGACGCGCGTGCCGCAGACGCGCACAATAGCGCGAGCGAGCGCCGGCGCAACGCCGGGTCGTGCCGCGCCGTTCAGCGGTGGAGGGTGTCGTGGCCGAGGTAACCGATCGCGTCGCGTTCGTCTTCCCCGGGCAGGGCAGCCAGGCCGTCGGCATGGGGGCAGACGTCGCTAACGCCTCACCCGCCGCCCGCGCGATCTACGCGCTCGCCGACGACGCCCTGGGCTTCGCGCTCTCGACGCTCTGCTTCGAGGGACCCGAAGAGCGCCTGCGCGAGACAATCAATACGCAGCCCGCGCTGGTCGCCACCAGCCTCGCGCTCTTAGCGGCGCTCCAAGAGGCCGCGGGCGCCGAGGCCACCGGCGGCGTCCCCGCGTTGCGACAGCCGCTGACGCCCGCGTTCGTCGCCGGGCACAGCGTCGGCGAGTACGCCGCGCTGGTGGCAGCCGGGGCGCTCGACATTGCCGACGCGCTACGCGTAGTCCGCGAACGCGGACGCCTGATGCACGAGGAAAGCACCCGCGTCCCCAGCGGCATGGCCGCCGTGCTCGGACTCGACGCCGCCACGCTCGACGCCGTCTGCGCCAAAGCCACCGCCGAGACACTCGCCGCCCTCGGCGATGCGGCCACCGCGCCCGACGCGCATCCCGGCCTGGGACGCGTCGTCGTCGCCAACGACAACGCGCCGGGGCAGATCGTCATCTCCGGCGAGCGCCACGCCCTCGAGCGCGCGATGGAGCTTGCCCGCGAACGCGGCGCGAAGCGCGTCCTGCCCCTCGCCGTCAGCGGCGCCTTTCACGCCCCAGTGCTGATCCCCGCCGCCGCCGGGCTAGCCCCTATCGTCGCCGCCGCACCGATCCACGACGCGGCGACGCCACTGATCGGCAACATCGACGCGCGTCCCCTCACCGCCGCGGCCGATCTCGCCTCCGAGCTAGCGCGGCAGATCGAGTCTCCAGTACAATGGACACAGTCGATTACCTACATGGCGGATCACGGCGTGACCACCTTCGTGGAGATCGGCTCCGGTCAGGTGCTCGCCGGACTGATCAGACGCATCGCCAAGGGCGCGACGATACTCAACGTCGGCGGAGCCGGCGATCTCGCCGCGGCAGTGGCCGCGCTTCACGCGACTCCCGCGCAGTAAACAGTCGCCTCTCTCAGGCGGATACAGGATTCCGGAGAACCATGGCGCTCAGCGCTCGGCGGCAGGCACGCATCCTCGCCCTGCAAACGCTCTACGAATACGACACCGCGCATCACGAGGCGACGGAGGTGCTCCAACGCCACGAGGAGGAGCGGTCGCTGCCGCCGCGTGTGCTCGACTACGCCCGCGAGCTAGTAACTGGCGTGCTGGCGCAACTCCCCCAGCTCGATGCGGCGATCGAGGGCGCGGCGCACGAGTGGCCGCTCGCGCAGATGGCGAGCATCGACAAGAACGTCCTCAGGCTTGCAATCTATGAGATTCTGTACAATAATGCTGTGCCAGCAAAGGCCGCCATCAACGAGGCCGTGGAGCTTGCCAAACTGTTCGGCAGCGACACATCGAGCCGGTTCGTCAACGGCGTCCTTGGCACGATATTGCTTCGGTCCCAAGGATCGCCAGCAACCTATGCCGAAACAGTGAGGTAGCACGCATGTCTAGCGCATCCAAAGAAGATATCCTGGCTAAACTCCGACCGATCATCGCCGACCAGCTCGGCGTCGACGAGGCCGACGTGAAGGAAGACGCTTCCTTCACCGAAGATCTCAACGCCGACTCGCTGGATCTCGTCGAGCTGATCATGTCGCTCGAAGAGCAGTTCAAGCTGCAGATCAGCGACGAAGACGCCGAAAAGATCACCACCGTCGGCGAGGCGGTCGAGTACATCTCCGAGCACGCCAGCTAACGCGCGGAGTCCTCTACTTCTCTCCCTTAGCCACCAACGCGCAAAAGACGCGACGCCCCTGCGGCGTTCGCGTCTCTCATCTTGTCTGAAGGCGTCTCTGGATTGCGGCACCGCCGCCCGCCGAGCGCATGCCACCTGTCCCCAGGCTTCCCCGCTCCCTCAGCTCACACAGACTCGCGCGCGACGCGGCGCCCAACCACGTCAGCCGGCACCACAGGGGATGCGACGCCGAGGAGCGCGCTGCTCTCCCACACAGGACCAACCCCCGGCGGCGCCACCTGCAACGTGGCGTGGCCCAGCCCGCGCGCCCGAAGATACTCGCGGACCTGCGCGCGGGCGAGGTCAGGCGTGTTATTGGTGCGGCTGAGGTGTGCCAGCCAGACCCAGCGCGGGCCGTCGTCGAGCGACTGGGCGAGCGCCTCGGCGCACTGCGCATTCGAGAGATGCCCCGTGCTGCTGAGGATACGCCGCTTGAGATGCCAGGGGTACGGGCCGGCGATCAGGCGCTCCCGATCGTGATTGGCTTCGAGGACGATCAGGTGCGCGCCGCGCAACGCCTCGACCACCTGCGGCGCGCACTCGCCGGTATCGGTGACGATGGCGACGGTCCACGCGCCGGTGGAGAGCACGTAGCCGCAGGGGGCCACCGCGTCGTGCGAGATGGCAAAGCTGCGAACGTCGAGGTCGCCGACCCGCGTCGCCCGCCCGACGGATAATTCCTCACGCGGCAGATCGCTCGCGTCCTGCGTCGTCAGCACCGCCTGCCGCGCCGCCGGATGACCAAGCACCGCCTTGAGCGTGCGCGGATCGGCAACCAGCGGAATGCCGTGCGCCGCCGCGAACGCCGTCGCGCCGCTGGCATGATCCGAGTGCTCGTGCGTCAGCAAGACCGCGCCGATCATCCCCGGTGTCGCGCCCGCCTGGCGCAGGCGACTGGCGAGCGCCCGCACGCCGAAGCCGGCATCCACCAGCACAGCCGTGCGGCTCGTCTGCACCAGCAGCGCGTTGCCACTGCTGCCGCTCCCCAGCGACACCACGCGCATGCCGCCTGCTCCTCCCGCTCGCGTCGCTCAACAACGCATCGAACACACCGCATACGCCACCGCATACGCCAGCGGATTCGCCCGCACTCGCCCGCCTCGTCCGCTCGGTGCCGCGCCACTCGGTGCGCGTATGGTAGCGCGCGGCTGCCTCCCTGCGCAAGCGAATGGCCTACCTGCGTCCCTGGCCGCGTGGTCATCTCGGCCCCTCGCCCACAGCACTCCCAACCAACTGAACGCCGCACCGATGCCGCCGACACGGAGACGCTGTAGGCGCATTATTCAGAGTATTCCCTCCCAAAAAGCAGAACGGTAACACAGTGGCTTGCGCGTGTCGGCGCCAAGCGGCTCAACGACGTAACCCGCCCAATCGATGCCGCCTAGGCAGGCGCCGAGATGGCAACGGTCGCTAAGCCACCCACCGAAGCACCCGCGCTCGCTTGGGCCGACTGCTACGGACAGTTGGCGACGCTCTATCGGCGCAGGCCGCGTACGAGGCACAATAGGGGTACGTGGACGCCAAGTTGGAGGAGCACGATGATGAGATCGCTGGACTATACAGTCGTATGGAGAGCGTCGATGAGCTCACGCGCCTCGTGCCGGAAATCCTAGAGCGACTCGGACCGCAGACGTTGACGCCGGAGCATCAGGCGACCATCAAGGCGATGGCGACGCGGCTGCACGAGGTGGCGGGGTCAGCCTATGCCGCCATCTATGGCGACCTGAACGCGGCGTTTCACGTCGCCAAATGCAGCGACATCTCCGATGCGCAGTGGGCGGAGGTGTCGCAGTGGTTCCGGACGCGCATAGAGGCAGGCGAGAAGCGCCGGCGTCCGTGACGAGTCGCGGCAGAGATGCCGCTTCAAGGCCCAAATAGTGCGCCACACCGCTCACTGCCCCCCCGATGCCACTACCCTCGCTGTAAGTGGTCGCTTGCCCTGATCGACCCCCTCTGCTATCCTGTGCAGGCGAGGCGGCTCATGCCATTCCGCGGGATCTGGGTATTATCGCCGCGTTGTAACAGGGTGGTGTGCAGCGAGAGAGCACTTCCGCTCGCGCGTTACGCTGCGTTGGATAGGCGGCGTAGGGTCGTGATGGGCCATGGCCTGTCTGCACGTGCTATTCTCCCGTGTCGTTGGCCGATTGCTCTTGGGAGTAGGTGTGTCATGGATGCGGTTCACGCGCACGGCAACGCGACGGTTCGTGAAGGCGAGCTGCGCTTTTCGGACGCAGAGTTTGCCCGGCGCTTCACGCTGGTGCGGGCGATGATGGAGCCCGAGGGGCTGGCGGCGCTGCTCGTCTACGGGAACGCGGCGGCCTATAGCGATGTCCAGTTCCTCTCGGATGTCCGCACGAGCCGCGAGGCGATGCTGCTCTTTCCCCTTGAAGGCGAGCCGGTGCTGTTCGTGCAGTACTTCAACCACGTGCCGGATGCACGGCGTGCCGGGCGCGTGCGGGATACGCGGTGGGGTGGCGAGAGCACGGCGGCGACCGTTGCGGAGGAGGTGCAACGGCGCGGGATGGCCGGAGCGCGGCTGGGGCTGATCGGCCCGGTGCCGTGGCAACAGGTTGAGGCGCTGCGCCGCGGACTGCCGGAGGCATCGTTCGCCGATGCCTCGGTGCTGCTTCAGCAGGCGCGGCTGGTGAAAAGCGACGAGGAGCTGACGCACCTGCGACGGGGCGCGGAGCTCAGTGACCGGGCGATCGAGGTACTGGAGCGCGAGGCGAGGCCGGGGATCTCCGAGTATGAGCTCGTCGCGCTCATCGAGGGCGCGTATGTCGGGGCGGGCGGCCAGACGCATATCCACTATCTTTCGACCACGTCGATGCAACATCCCGAGCGGTGCGTGCCAGCGCAACAGCCGACAGGGCGCGTGCTGCAACGCGGCGACGTGCTGATCACCGAGATCAGCGCGCATTATCATGGGTATCCGGGCCAGATTTTGCGCCCGTTCACGATTGGCGAACCGCCGACGCCGAGCTACCAGCGCCTCTATGATCTCGCGGTCGAGGCATTTTCGCGGGTGGCAGCGGCGGTGCGCGCTGGCGCGACGGCCGCAGCGGTGCTGGATGCGGCAGAGAGTATCCATGGTGCCGGCTACACGATTTGCGACGATCTGGTGCATGGCTTCGGGGGTGGCTATCTGCCGCCGATCATTCGCACGCGCCAGACGGGTGGCACGCGCACGCCGAGCTTCACTTTCGAGGAGAATATGGCCATCGTGATCCAGCCGAACGTCATCACGGCGGATGAGCAGATGGGGCTGCAGGTGGGAGAACTGGTGCGGGTGACGCAGACAGGGGTGGAATCGCTGCATCGCTATCCGATGCGGTTCGTCCGGTGTGGGTGACGCCGCTCGCGCGCATGTCCAGCTTCGTCATCACCGACCTCACCGAGCCGAGCAGCATCCCGCAGGAGCTGCAGGCGATAGTGCCCGATGTAGCCGTGCCAGTGCAACCCATAATTGCGGGGATGCCCAGCCATACGCGATGTTTGCTGACTTCCGCATGTATCCATGGGTACTGCCTTTGTACCGTTATCACCATATGGACGATCTGCTCGCCTCAATCGAGGCGGGAGTTATCGCAGCCGCTGAGGATAAGCTAGCTGAGTTACAAGACTCTCGATCAACCTGGCGGTAAAAGTTTCCGCGCAGCAAGAATGTGGATACGCGACGACGCAACGAGATGTGTCCGAGGGGAGAGGACGGCACGCATCCGTGCAGATCGGCGTTTCGCCGCGTAGTATCAAGAGATACGGTAGAAACGCCGCCTGTATGTGCGCATTTTAGCGCACACAGTATCATACCCCTGGCAAACTGACGACCAAAAAACTCGTGTCCGCAGCTGACCGGCGCTGTCCGTGCCTGACCGTAGCGCCGGCTGGCGCATCCGTGCCCACCCGTGCCATACTGTATCGAACACCTGTTCCGCCAGCGATCCTTCTCCTCCCCCGTCCGCTTGCGTAGCGGCGGCGTCCATCTGACGCCCTCCCCAGGAGCAACCTCCCCATCACCATGCGCATCCCCACCGTCACCTCCCGGCACGATCGCGACGATCGCACCCGCGTGCCATTCCTCTGCGCGGATGCACCCGCTCGCCACCTCACCTCAACATCTGAAATTCCGGCAGAATCGGCAAGATTGGCAAGTTCACCGCGGCTGAGACGCGTCGCGCGGCCACCCCGCACATCTGCTCGCAAAAGCGGAAGAAAACGGAAATTTCCGATCCGCGCATGCTCGCCAACCGTGAATTCAAGCCGCTTTGCCTCCTCCCGCCCTGCGCTTCCGCCGCCGCGCGACGCCCCACTCCGCATGCTGCCGCTTTCCGCACCTCCAGCTTCCGGCGCCCTCACCTCCTCGGCGGTTGACCGCCGATCTCCCGTTCAGAGCGACCCACGCCTCGCTCACTCGTACTACTCTATGTACAGTACCTACCTTCTCAGCACCGCAATCTTCGCAATCAAATCACTCAGGGCAATCACGGGCGGCGACTGGCCGCGGAGGATGGGGATGGGCGGCTCGCCCGAAATCTGGAGAACGGCATGATCATCGTCTGGCTCGCGCTGCTCGGCGCCACTATCGTCGTCGCGCTGCTCATAGGCATCACCTACATCGCCGCCCGCGGCAAGCCGCCCGTCCCGCGGACCCTTGCCGCCTGGGCGCTGCGCCTCTGGATCGTCAACGTCATCGTCGACATCGCCCTCCTCTACCTCACCATGCCCGCCCTCACCGGGCCGTACTGGGGCGGCCAATGGCTGCTCTGGCCGCTGCTCCTCACCGGCATCATCGCCGTCTTCGGCGGCAGCCTCACCAACATACGCAGCTCCATAGACACCTTCACCGAGTCGCTCAACGACGGCACGCCCCCCTTCCAATTCGGCCAATTTGGTCGCGGCCCCCAAGGCGCGGGCAGGCGGCGCGGCCCCGTCGTCTCCGACCGCGCACCAGGCGGCGCGCCGCCCAGTGGCGCCACCGCCGGCGGAGTCGCCATCGTCCTCGTCTTCGTCATCGCCATCGCCGTCAACGGCCTCATCGGCATCGCCACCACCTGGTTCGACCCCAACGCCAAAGCGCTCCAGGCCATCCCCAACGTCGTCGTGCAGCCGGCCTCCGCCTCGCTGCCGCAGACCGACGTCAATCACATCGTCCTCGTCTCGCGCGGCGTCGCCTCCTACCTCGGCCAGCAAGTGCTGGCGCAGAGTGGCCAGAATCTCGGCTCCAACTACCACACCGAGCTTGCCGAATACACCCTGCAATCCGTCAAGGGCCACCTCTACTGGATCGCCCCGCTCGTCTATAACAACGCCTGGGCCAACATCGGCAACTGGGAGAGCCCCGGTTTCGTCGCCGTCGACGCCGAAGATCCCAACGCCACGCCTGACCTCCACGTCGGCCTCCACATGCGCTACATTCCCGACGCGCTTTTCAACCAGGAGATCCTCCGCCACGTCTACCTCAGCGGCTACACCAACGGCGACCTCGTCGATCCCACCCTCGAAGTCGACGACTCCTGGCGGCCGTATTTCACCATCTCGCTGATGCGCCCCACTCGCGGCTTCACCGGCGAGACCGTCCAGCAGGTGCTGCTGATCGATACCCAGACCGGCGCCATCCACCCCTACACGCCGCAAAACGTCCCGTCCTGGATCGATCGCATCATCCCCGCCGACACCGTGTCGCAGTACCTCACCTGGTGGGGCAACTATCACAGCGCCCCCTGGTTCAACCCCTCCGGCAAGGGCCAGCAGGTCCCCGCGCTCGACACCAATAGCGGCGAGCCAGAGTTGGTCTACAACAACGTCGATCAGCCCGTCTGGCTCGTCCCCATGACCTCCAGTTCCGGCGCCGACAACTCCAGCACCGGCGTCGTCCTCTTCGACACCCACAACAACAAGGGATACTTCTATCCCCTCACCGGCCTCGGCATCGGCACCAACGTCACCAACACCTTCAAGTCCAACCCCACCAACATCAAGAACTACGACGTCTCCAACGTCCAGCTCTACTCGATCTACGGCGAGCCCACCTGGGTCTGCACCTTCACCACCTCCAGCGATAGCGGCGGCGACATCTTCCAGGCCGTAGGGCTGGTCGACGCGCGCCACCTCAGCGGCTCCAACGTCATCCAGGCCGACAACAAGACCGCCGCCCTCGCCGCGTACGCCCAATACCTCGCCAACCAAGGCGTCAGCACCTCGCCCGTGCCCACCGGCCAAAAGACCACCGTGCAAGGGACCATCACCAGCATCAACTCGGCAGTGCAGAGCGGCAACACCGTCTACTACTTCCAACTGCAGGGACAGTCGCGTATCTTCACCGCCGGCCTCACGCTCAGCGCACAGCTTCCGCTCGTGCGCGTCGGCGACTCCATCACCGGCACCTTCCTAGACACCGGCCAGAACGTCGTCAGCCTCAGCAGCTTCACCGATCTCGATCCGCGCTTCGGCTCGCCGCCCGCCACGGCCACCCCCGGCGCCACCGCCACACCCTGACTGCCACGGAGGGGCGCTCACGCCGTCTTCCCCGCGGTTCGAGCGCCTCCCTGCGTGTTCCACAGCTGCGGACCGCGATATCCCTCAGCGCGCGCACGCCGAGCAGCGAGCGGGAATCTACCCGCGCGCCAGCGGATTGCCTCCCGCGCCGCCGCCCCGTGTCAAGTGGCGCTGACACTTCGGCGCCAAATTGTCAAATACTGACACATAAATTGACGCAATTGACAGCGAACGTCCGATTGGCTATAGTGTGCCCATGAGCGCGCTCGACCCGCGCCGCTCCTCCCAATCCCTTCCCCCGCTCTGCGCCCGATTCGCTGCTGGAGGCGCCGCTATGATGAGCTTTCCCTCCCAAGAAGGGCGTCGCGTCGTCCGCTCGCGCTTCGGCGTGCTGCTCCGCACCTATCGCGAGGGCCATTCCCCCGCCCTCACCCAGGGGCAACTCGCCAACGCCACTGGCTACTCCATGGCGCTGATCAGCCGCCTCGAATCCGGCCAGCGCCGCCCCTCGCGCGACGTCGTCGACAAGCTTGCCGCCGCCCTCCGCCTCACACACGATCAGACCCAACAGTTGCTCCGCACCGCCGGCCTCTCCGTTGAGGGCGCGCTCGACGACGTCACCCACCTCACCGACGCCATCCTCGTAGATGACCCGCGCGACCTGATCATCCGCGGCCTCGTCCAGAGCGACATCTCCACCCAAGCGGACGCCTGGCGCGCATTGACCGCCGCGTCGCGCAAGATGCGCGAGGGCGAGTTGCCCGCCGTTGTGCCGGTATTCCGCTCCCTCCTGCCGCGACGCGAACTCAGCCGCACCCTACGCATCTACGCCGCGCGCAAGCTCTGCGAGGCGTACCGCCGTCTCGGCGATCTCCCGCGCGCCCGCGCTGCCCTCACGCGCGGCGAGCGCCTCCTCGACAGCCTGATCGTCGGCGACAAATCCACCCGCCGACGCACGGCGACCGGCGATATGGCCGACCGCGCCAATCGCGAGAGTTGGCCCATCGGCTTCCTCCGCGGCAGTCTCACGGCCCTCCACGGCGAGATCGAAGAAACCGGCGGCGAGTACGAGACCGCCCGTGGGCACTATCAGACCAGCCTCGCCAATTACATCGCGCTCCGCAACAGCCTACCCGAAGGCGCCCATCGCGATGCGGCCCAGCTCGGCGTTGTTCGCGCCCTCATCCGCCTGGCGAAGATCAGCAACCTGTTGGGCGAGAATGACGCTGCGCTCGTACTCTGCGAGCAGGCGAAGAACGAGTTGAGTCACGTGCCTCCTTCGTGGCAGCACGAGGATGCCTCGCGCAAGCTCAAGGCGGTGGCAGCCTCGGCCCACGCGCGCAACTTGGACTTCGACCGCGCCATCGAGCTGCACCACGCCGCCCTCCGCGACGCCGAGCAGAGCGGCGCCCCCGCCGTAATCTTGCTCAACCTCCTCTTCCTCGGCGATGACTATCGCCGGCGGATCGAGGCACGCCTCGATGATGCTCGCCGCAATCCACACACCAGGCGCCTGGAGCGCAGCAGCCGTCAGGTGCTCAACTCCATGGAGTTCCGCGGCCCAGACGATGCTCCCGGCGACCGCGAGATCGCCGAGTGGCTCGATGCCGCGGAACGCTATTACGACGAGGCGGAGCGCGTCTATCGCATGGGCAAAACTACGACGAGCCGCGGCCACCTGCTCACCAGCAAGGCGATCGCCGCCCGCTATCGTGGTCATTTCGACGAAGCCGAGACACTGTTGTTGCAGGCGCTGGAGGAAGAGCTGAGCAACGGACCGACCCCTCGCCTCAGCAGTGTCTACACCGCGCTTGGCGACGTGGCCTGGGACCGCGATATGTTCCAACAAGCGGCATACTGGTACAAACGCGCGCAAAAGGAGTTGGGGGGCGACGAGGGCAGTCGCTATCGTGCCCGCAACGAACACCTCATCCGCGTCGAAGAATCCCTCCGCGCGGTCGAACGGCGCCTGCATGTCGGTGCCGGTGCCACGTATCGCCATGCGGACCTTGCCAGCGATTGGCATCTTGCCCGCAACAAGCTCATCCATCTCGTCCGCGATCGCATCATCGCCACGCAGGTGCGCCCGCTCACCGAAGACGCCACCGATCCGCTCTGGCTTGCGGAAATGGCCGATTTCGAGGCGCTTCCTGGTGGCCGGGTCCTGGCGCAGAACGCCCTCTCCAACTCCCTGCTCGAACGGCTCCCCGACGATGTGCCCGCTGCCTCACAGGCGCAACACCAACGTCGACGCGCGCAATTTCTCGCCAACGTGCGCGCGGCTCAGCGCTGACCACGCCACCAGCTATCATGACCTCTGCACCCGCCACGAGGTAGAAAGCGCCTCATGGGACGACAGCGTCCGCCGCTCGATGATCGAGGCCTTGGAATTGCTGCGCCAGTTCCCCAATGGCTACGCGCTCGTGGCAACCGACTTCCACGTCCTGCCGCTGGCCTTCATGGTCAAAGACGCACGCGTCCTCATTGAGATACCCGGTCCGTCTGCCATTCGAGCGCTCCTCGAACACTCCGCCGCCCTCGAAATGCATCAACGCTTCGAGCACGCCGACCGCCGCGAGCCAGCCACGCTCGCGCGGTGGCAATACTGCTATCGCTTCGACGACGCGGAATTCGCCGACGCCCTCCGCGCCATGTTCACCACACTCGAAAGCATCGCCCAGACAGATGTCGCCGACGCGCCGCGCGAAGAAGCCACCGCTGAGTGGATCGAACGCATCCTGAAGCAACGCGCTGCGTCACAGGCGATGCTGTGAGTCAGCCCCACGCCGCCATTTGCATCATATTGACAGGTTGCGCAGATTTTTAGTGCAATCATCCGCATAATAGTACTTTCATCGTCAGACGTATGCCGCTTCTTGACACGAGATGCAATCGTGATTATCCTTGGAGTAGCACAAGAACGTGCTGTGAGTCGTACCGCCTGAGGATCGCGCATATCCATACGGCCGCAGAAATCTCCGCCTCCACAGAGGGAGAAAGGTCGAGGCCAGGGGCAACACCTAAGGTCGTCTCAGGCGCGAATCGCGTGTGCGGCTTCCACAACACCACCGCACAAGTGATGCGCACCGCCACATGTGCCCAGGCGAGTCCGCAGTTCTGCAAGCGTGCCGCCTCAAGCTCAGGAAGCCGTGGCTTCAACGCTCGCAGAGCAGTTCCCGCGAAGCGCGCCGTCACCGAACACATCGTTCTCCGGCGCTGCGCCATCAAAGGGGAAATCGATGAATCCCGAACACCTCGACGGTATGAACGACGATGACTCCACGCCTGCCCGTCGAGAGTCGCAGCCAGCGAAGGGTTCTCTCACGTATCCGGGCGTGTTTGCCCGACTCTACCTCTCCAAAGACGACGGGCTCCAGGGCGTCCGTCGCGCCGAAGCGATCGTTGCCGATTTCGCGCAGATGCAGGCCGACCAGACCGACGAAGCACACATCCGCGCGTTCGCGCAGCTCGTTGGCATAACGCCCGCCCAGGCGGGACGGTTGCTCCAGGCGTTCTTCGACGGCGCCACCGAGCAACATGCCCATGAAGTCCTCAAGGGCGTTCACGTACGCGAAGCGTTTTTGGCGAGACATGCGGAGTGCGACCACGAGGGCCACTGCAACGTGTTCGGTGCGGGCATCCACCACATGGAGGTCAAGTACCTACCATTCCAGCCAATCAGCATCTGTCTGGTGGTCTGGCTCTCGCTCTCCCCCGAGGCGCTGGCCCGCGTTCCCGAGTACACCTGTCACCTGTTCAACCCGCTCGACGAAGACGTCCTTGAGACCGGGGTCTCGAACGTCGAGGTCGTCTATCAAGACGAAGCGCTCGATGCCGATCCCCTGCGCCGCACGCTGGTGATCGCGCGCATCGGCGCACCGATTCTGATGCACCCTGGCACCTACTGCTGCCGGCTCAAAATCGGCCCGCACGAGATCGTCTGCGTGCCCTTCACGGTCGCGCTCCGCACGACCAGTGATCAACGCGTGGCGCTCTCCCATTAGCTGGGCATCGCTCCGGCCACGACCGCCAGCGGAGGCGAAAGGCTTCGGCTCCACTGGCCGCTCGTCCGCATCGACTCACCCACTCGCCTCGCTCAGGCGCTGCGCCTCATCCCGCGCCTAATCCCGCCGCGCCCCGTGCGTGTTCCGTGGTCGATAGTCCTGCGCCTTGATCGCCACCTGCCGCACCAGGCTGAGGTCCGCCAGCCGCGAGCGCACCCGCTCGTCCATCCGCGAATGCAGTTGATTGTTCGTCGTAATCACCGTCGGCATACGGTAGTTGTAGCGATAGTTGATCAGTTGGAAGAGCTTCTCCGTCGCCCAGGCCGTCCCATTCTCCGCCCCAAGATCGTCCAGCACCAGCAACTCGACCTCGCGTATCTTGTCGAACATTTCGTCATAGCTCAGTTCGCTTCCCGGCGCGAACGCCGCTCGCAGGTGATCGAGCAGTTCCGGCACCACGGCGAAGTAGACCGACGATCCTGCTGCCAGGCGCTCGTGGGCAATCGCCGCCGCCAGGTGAGTCTTCCCCGTGCCGTAACTGCCCATCAGCAGCAGCCAGGTTGGGCCATCAGTAACCCGCTGCTCGTCAGCACTTTGCAGCAACTTCAGCCAGGCCGCGTAATCGATTGCCGCCTGATACGCTTCACGCAGGCCCGCCGTCCGTGCTTCGAAGGTATCGAACACCTTGCCGGCAAATGGCCTCAGGCTCAAGAAGCGATCGAGATTCTTGCGTCGCTCCTCCTCCTCATGGTGGTGACGCTCCTCAATCTCGCGCTCCTTGCATTCGCACAAAACGGGCTGCCCAAACCGTGGATCACCAACCGGCACATCTACCCGCAGCCAGCCAGCGCCGCCACAGATCGGGCAGACATCCTCCACCATCGACGGTAAAGGGCCGATCCCACGCTCCCGCGCATCCCGGCTCTCGCCGCCCTCGCTCGCGCGCCGCTTGCGCCGCTCCGCCAGCATCGGTACGATAGCCCTCCAGCGCGTCCCCGATCGACTGCATCCCCCCAGCAGACGTCCTTCGCGCACTGGTCAGCGGCAACGGCCCACGCGTCGCCACAGACGCGCCCGAACGCTCATCCTGCGTCCCCATGCGAACGTCCGACTGCGTGCGCTGGCTCGCAAGCTGCCGCGTCCGCGAACGGTTCGTCGGCAATTCGAGGATGCGGTCGCTATCGAGAACATCGGCGGGCGGAGGCGACGGACGCGCGTTCCGCGGCTCGGTCCGCGGTGGCAGCGGCGTGGGCAGTCGCCCCTCCGCCGCCCCAGGCGCGCCCGAAGCCGTCACCGATCGCGGGCCGCCCACGCGCGCCGCCGGGCTACCCGTCCCAGCCGCCGTCTGCGACCTCCTCCCAACTGCCCCAGGTGACGCGGTACTCCCCGCACGCACCCCTCGTGTGGACTCGCGTGCGCCGAGTGGTCGCGCCTTCGGCGGCAGCGCGGGCGATGGCCGCCGCAGCGGACTTGAAGTCGAACCCGCTGCGGTGCGCGCACCCTTCCCGCCCGTCGTGGACTCCTGAGGCGTAGGCGCGCCCGCGGTCGCCGCATCGCGTGGCCTGCTCTGCTGCTTCGCCAGCCGGGCCAAGGTCTCGCGCATGCGCGGCGTCTCCTTCTCCGGCTTCTCCGTCCTATCCATGCGCCTCGTCCCCCTTGCCATCGCTCTCCCAGCGCTTCAAGATGGCGCGGATATACGCCCAGCGGCGCTTGTTCTGTTGCACTGCCAGCCGGAAAGCCTCTTCGATCCACTCTGCGGGATAGCGTTCCCCGGCCTCGCGCAGTTCCTCGGCCAGCAGCGGCGCCAGCAGCCCCACATTCTGCTCGTAGAGCGCGAAGATGTTCGGCCGTTCCACCTCGACATGCAGTTCGTAACCGCCCGCGCTACTCGCGCCAGGCCCCTCAAGGTCGAGCAACACCTCGGGCGACTCGTCGCCCCGCAACAGCCGCGCCACCGCATGCCGGCTGCGCTGCGTATTGAAGAAGTACCACGTCACCAGTTCGTCGTCCACGCGCACGCGCACGCGCAGCAGTGTCCCCCGCGTGAGCGCGAGCTCCAGCGCGGCGCGCAGCCGCTCGTCCACCGGGCGCGGATCTCCCTGGCGGCGCAGCGCGCGCCGCAGCAGCGGATCGGCCAGCAGTTCGCGGTCGCTGGCGCAGCGCGGTGTCCCCGCCTTGCGATACAGCAGCCAGAAGAGGTGCAGCGTCAGCTTCAGCTCGCCCACGTCTTCGATCTCCGGCGCCAGCGTCGTGAAGAACGCCTCTGGCAGCGGCACATACGGATTCTTGCCGGGAGGGAAGCCCGGAAATGCTGGCATCTGGCAATCCCCTCCTCGCGCTAATACTCGTCCGCCGTGCGCAGATCGAGATCGCGGTAGCGCGTCTGCGCCGCCTGGAAGTACAGGCTGATCTGCCCAACGGGACCGTTGCGATGCTTGGCGACGATGATGTCGGCGATGTTCTTCTTCTCTGTCGTCTCGGGGTTGTACACCTCGTCGCGATAGATGAACATCACCACGTCCGCGTCCTGCTCGATCGAGTTGTGGACCACGATGTCGCCCGCGACGAAGTTGTGCAGCTCCTCCACCGTCAGATCGTAGACCTCTTCCTCGCCGTCCAGCTCGATGGCGACGATCTCATCCCAGTACACATCGCTGTTCGCCAACGCAGTCAATTCTGGTGAACCGACGGCGACGGCCACCCGCGTCGCGCGCGCGCGGCCCATGGCCGACCTATAGAGGGCGCTTCCGCAGTATGCTGTGCCAATTTGTGTTTGAAAGAACCGCTCGGTCATGCCTGCCGCGACACGCGCCGGTTTCACAATGCCTTCCCAGACCGCGATCGGCAACACGTCTCGGTTGGTGTTCTCCACTCTATCCTCGAAGTAGATCTGCATGGCGTCGTGGTGCAGCGTCTTGCTCTCGCCAAGCGGACCGACCTCGGCGAGGAAGCGCAATACATCCGTACGGCCACTCACCGAGACATGATATTGATCGCGTCCTTTGTCGCCCTGCGCGTGCCGCGAAATTGTCGCGTTGATGCCAAGGCGAAGCAGCAGTGACTGCACATCTCGCGCAAGTTGTTCGCTGCTCGAAGCGTAATAGATATTCGCATAGTGCTTTACACCCTGGCTCAGATTGATGCAGCCATCGGTAGACCACAGATGTCGTAGGAAACGGGCTATGCCCTCAACAGGCTGCGCGAAGACATACGCTGGTACCCGCTTCTCATACGAGCGCAGGCCACCTATGCCGAGCTCGTCAAACCATGCGGCGATGGCATTACGCTTGCCGTGCGTCAGGTGCTCGCTGGCGGTGAGGTAGACCTGATACCATGAGCGTTCTAAAGCGATGCGCGGCTGGATCGCTTCGCCAAACACTCTTGCCGCCAACTTCGCCACCATCTCGGCCAACAGAGACTCCCGCGTCGTGTATTGCACGACGTGATGCGGCAAGACGCAGCCATCGCCAATGAGGTGCCCCAAGAGCGCTAGTTCATCGCCAGTCATCGTAGCCTGTTTCGGGCCAGGCAACGTTCGGGGCAACGCAAGCCGCACACCGACCGCCAATTCATCGAGCCGTTGCCATCCCTGGATAGTCAGGAATTTGTGGTTGCCTGTCGCACGCAAGGAGCGGCCAAGGCGCGTGGTCAGGCGATAGACGAGCTTCCGGCCTGTGGGGAATGCCTTACTCACCATCGCAGGTTCCAGTTTCCACGTCTCCGTGTTCAGGGCCAGCACGCGAAAGCCTGAGGTGTCGACCAGCGACGCTATGGGCGCATACGTCCCCGAGTCTGGTAGATAGACGGGCGTCTCGCCTGAGAGACATCCCGACTCGCGCAGGTCGCTAAGCTGCGGCTTCTTATCCGAACGGCTCTCCACCGCACGCGAGAGTTGCGACAGCGCCAGCACCGGCACATTCAGTTCGCGTGCCAGCCCCTTCAGGCCGCGGCTAATCTCCGAGATCTCCTGCTGGCGATTCTCGCCTTTCCCCGGCGTGCCGTTGCCCTGCATCAATTGCAAGTAGTCCACGATCAGCAGATCAAAGCCGCGGTCGAGCATCAGCCGCCGCGCCTTGCTGCGCATCTCCACCAGCGGGATTCCCGGCGTGTCGTCGATATAGATGTTCGTCTGCGAGAGCCGTCCCACCGATTCGCTGATCCGCTGCCACTCGTCGTCGTCGATCCACCCGGTGCGCAGGCGCTGCTGATCGACCATCGCGTCCATGGAGAGCAGCCGCGAAACCAACTGCTCCTTGCTCATCTCCAGGCTAAAAATGGCGGTACCATGGCCATACTTGATCGCCGCATTATGCGCCAGCGAGAGCGCCATCGCCGACTTACCAACGCTTGGCCGCGCGGCGAGGATGATCAGGTCCGACTTTTGCAGGCCGCCGGTCATCTTGTCGAGATCCGAGAAACCGCTGGCGACGCCGACGATATCGCCGCGATGCTCGTGAAGCTGATCGAGCTTGTCGATGTACTGCCGCAGGATGTCGCCCACCGAATCAAAGTCCGAGCGGCTCGCCCGCTGGCTGACATCGAAGATCAGCTTCTCCGCCTGCTCCATTGCCACGTCGGCGTCCGGCTCGTTATAGGCGACGCCCGCGATCTGCCCCGCCGCGTGAATCAACCGCCGCAAGATCGCCGTGCGCTCGACGATCCGCGCATAGTGCAGCGCGTTACGGCTCGTCGGCACCTGATTGGCGAGCGAGCCGACGTACGACGTGCCACCCACCTCGTCAAGCTTGCCGCGCCGCCCCAACTCGTCACACAGCGTGATGAAGTCCGCCGGGCCACCAGACTCATAGAGATCGAGTGCCGCCTGATAAATAGCCCGATGCGCCTCGCGGTAGAAATCGTCCGGCTTGAGGAACTCCGCCACCTGCACGATCGCCTCGGGATCGATCAGCAGGCTGCCCAGCACGCCGGCCTCGGCCTCGACGTTCTGGGGCAACAGCTTCTCAACGGCCATGACGACGCCCTCCCGCGTGCGGCTACTCCCGCTCGCCTCGCCACCCCACATCGCCCCCTAGAACGCGCTTTCTAGCGAGTATAGCATCGGGGCAGCCCTGAGCGGTAGGGAGAACCCTCGTTCTCCTTGCGAGGCAGTACCAGCAAGAGTACCTGAGCGCGCGCCAGTTGGCAAACGAGGGATATATCCCCAGCGTGTGCATTTGTGGATAACTCGCTCAGCAGTTGCGCCCCGCGTCGGCCCCTATGCCAAGCCGACGCGCGCATCCACACCATGCCCCGCGATCTCCACCGGCAATCACCGACTTTCGCCGCTTTTCCACGACTTTTCCCACACGGTTCTCCACGCCAAACGGGCTAGCTCTATTGCCACCGAAACCCGGCTTTGCGGAACCACCATACGCGACACTCCAAGGCATGAACCGTACCTATCCAAGCAATCTCTCCGGGGAGTGCCTCAAACCATTTCCTCGTACTCCAGCGACAGGTGCCGCTAGGTAGAGGCGCGAGTGAACCACCAAGAGGTGGCCCATGCTCCGCATCCAGCACAGGCGCCGCGAAACCCCACCACGGAGTCGGCTGCGGTGGCGGGGGCAACGCTGGCGCCTGGCGAGCGCGGTCGCGGTGGCACACGCGAGGCAGGCCCTGCGAGCAGACGCGCGGTCTCCTCCTCTGCCCGCTGTGCTGATCCCTTGCGTACCTAAATCGTGAACACCCCATCGCGCATGATCGCGCGGCCATCCACCTCCACCGTGCAGCGGCTCGGCACCACATCCACATGCACCGGCGAATGCCAGTCAGCCCCCGTAAAGACCCCCAGCGGATCGCCGAAGGCCACGTGCAGCCCCGGCATCTTCTCGTCCTGCAAGAGATTCCCCGAGAGCCGCGCCAGCCCCTCCAGCGTCCCGATGGCGAACTCGCCCGCGCGCCGCCCATTCTCCGCGCTCCAGAAATGCCGCCGCAACTCCTCCACCAGCGGCTTGCGGCTCCCCGTGATCTCCGCGATCTGCGAATCGCGCACCACGAACGTGATCGGACTCCGCAACACGCCGTATTTCGGACTAAAGTAGTCGCCCAGCACATCCACCACCAACGTGCCTTCCAGCGTCGCTGGCGTCGTAAAGACCTCACCCTCCGGCAGATTGCCGAACGCGCCCGGCGTAGCGTAACGCCCATTGCAGGGATACCACTTCAGCTTCGGGCTGAACGTCGCCGTCACATCCGTGCCCTTGGGATTCGTCACATGGATCGTCTTCGCCACCCGCACAATGTCGTAGATCTGCATCGTGCGGCGGTACACCTGCTCGTAATCGGCGCACATGCCGTCCACCATCAGGTCCGGCGTGATGCCCACCATATGCCCGTGCCGCACCTTCAGATCGCCGATGAGATAGTGTCGCATGGGCTGGCGCAACCCCAACTCGCCCGCTGGCGTCGTCGCGATGAAGTACGTCACCGTCGGCTTGAACCCCGCCAGATCGGCGCGCAGCGCATCCGGGAAATGCGTGATCGGACGCGTGCCATACTCCTCCAACCGGCGCAACGTCACCGCGCTCGCACCCGCCTCGCGGCATGCCTCCTCCACCAGCGGCGCGATGTCCATGCGCTCGTCGTCTGTGATGATGAAGACACGGTCGCCCGCATGCACCGTCATGCACAGCGCCGCATTCCGCGCACCCTGCCGCAGCCGTTTCCGCGAGATCGCCGGTCGCCTCGGCGCTGCCTCAGCCGCCGACGTGCCCGTTGCGCGCGACGTGTGTGTCTTGCCCTTCGCCGCTTGCGCGGTCGCTCGTGCCATTGCCCGCCTCCTCATGCTGCCGATTCCGCCACATCATCGTATGCTACCACCGCCTGCCTCACCCGTCACCCCACCACGTGCCACGCATAGCGATACTCGTCGCTGCTCGCGCCCTTGAAGAAATCCGCCCCGCGCACCGTCGCTACCCGTGCGAACCCCAGCGACTCCACCAGCGCCACCGACGCCGCATTGCGCGTATCGATCTCCGCCACCACCGTCCGCACGCCCCACGCGCCCGCGAGTTCCGCCACCACCGCCGCGCAGCCCTCGCGCGCCAGCCCCCGCCGCTGAAACGCCGCGAAGACCATGTACGCGATCAGCGCCGTCCCGCCCGCCATCACCGTCGCCTGGAACGTCCCGACATACGCTCCCGTCGCGTGCAGCCGCGCCGCCCAGTTCAGCCATACCTCGTCGCCATCGGGCGAGCGCCGCGCCGCCAGCCGGCGATAGCGCGCCTCCACCTCCGCCAGCGACGCCGGTGGCTCCTGCGGGATATAGCTATAGAGCGCCGCCTCCCTCAGTGAGGGAAACAGCGCCCCAGCATGCTGCGGCAGCAGCGGCTCCAGCACCATCCGCGCCGTCTCCAGCGCCCGTTCCGCATCGCCCACCTGCGCCTCCGCCTCGCTTCCGTTCCCGGTGATCCAGCCCACATGCGCCGGCCACCGGCGACGGTCACGCATGCGACGTCGACTGGTGGCTCGGCATGCTCGAAAGTGGCGGCGACCACTCCAGTGTGACGTCGAGCGGCGTCATGGCCTGCCATTTCAGGCTATTTTACGCCGGTAGGCCGCCATGGCGAGCGCAGAGGCGATGATGAGGATGCCGACGCACCACGCGAGGGCGACCCAGATCTCGCTGCCGACGGGCTGCTGCTCGAACAAGGCCCTGATCGAGTTGACGATCGAGGTGACCGGCTGGTTTTCCGCGAAGGCACGCACGGGTCCCGGCATCGTGGCCGTGGGCACGAATGCCGAGCTGATGAACGGCAGGAAGATCAGCGGGTACGAGAACGCTCCCGCGCCATCCACCGATTTCGCCGACAATCCGGCGATCATTGCGATCCAGGTCAGCGTAAGCGTGAACAGGATGAGGATGCCGGCCACGGCGAGCCATGCCAGCACTCCCGCCGACGAGCGGAAGCCCATGAGAAGCGCCACCAGGACGACGACTGCCATCGAGATCACGTTAGACACCACTGAGGTCAGAACATGCCCCCACAGCACCGACGAGCGGGCGATCGGCATAGAGTGGAATCGCTCGAAGATGCCGCTCTGCATATCGAGGAACAGCCGGTATCCGGTGTACGAGATGCCCGAAGCAATCGTGATGAGCAGAATGCCGGGCAGCAGATAGTTCACATAGCTGCCGCTGCCCGCTTTGATTGCGCCGCCAAACACGTAGACGAACAGCAACATGAAGGCGATCGGCATAATCGTCGTCGTGATGATGGTGTCCAGGCTACGCGTGATGTGCCGCAGGGAACGTCCGAGCATCACGCGCGTGTCGCTGAAGAAATGCGTGTTCATCGTTGCTCCTTCTTGTTGCTTCCGACGATCGCCAGAAAGATCTCTTCCAGGGTGGGCTGCCGTTCCACGTATTCGACTTTCGCCGGCGGCAGCAGCTTCCTCAGATCCTCCAACGTGCCCGACACGATGATCGCGCCTTCGTGCAGGATCGCAATCCGGTTGGCGAGCTTCTCGGCCTCGTCGAGGTGCTGCGTCGTCAGGAACACGGTCGTGCCGCTAGCGGCGAGGTTCTGGACCACCCGCCACACCTCAAGACGGCCCTCGGGGTCGAGGCTGGTGGTAGGCTCGTCGAGGAAGATGACCCGCGGGCTGCCGATGAGGCTCATGGCGATGTCGAGGCGACGGCGCATGCCGCCTGAATAGGTCGACACCCGGCGCTTGGCCACGCTCGCGAGACTGAATCGTTCGAGCAGGTCGTCTGCCACCTTGCCCGCGCCCTTCACGTGCCGTAGTTCCGCGATCATGATCAGGTTTTCGCGGCCGGTGAGGATCTCGTCCACCGCCGCGAATTGCCCCGTCAGGCTGATCGACTCGCGCACCCGCGCCGGCTGCGACACGACGTCGAATCCGTTGACGCACGACACGCCATCATCCGGCTTGAGCAGCGTGGTGAGGATCTTCACCATCGTTGTCTTGCCCGCCCCGTTTGGCCCCAGCAGCGCGAAGATCGACCCCTCGGCCACGTCCAGGTCGATACCGTCGAGCACCACCTGCTTGCCGAACGACTTGCGCAATCCCCGTGTCTCGATCATCATCGTGGTGACTCCAATTGCTATACTCCAAGATGTCTGACTTGCTAAGCGAAGCCGTACGTGCTTTACTTAGTAACTAAGACAAAAGTATCTTAGCCGGTGAGAGAAACAATGTCAAGTGGTTCAGAGCAAAGACCCGAAACGCACGCTACGCCTTCGCCGCGCCAGCAGCTCGTCGAAGAGCTCGGGCAGGCGCTGCGTCAGCACGATGGCCTGATCGCGTCATTTTTCCGCGCCCTCGCCGCGCGCCTCGGCGTGACGGTCACGGACATGCAGGTCGTCGAGGGCCTCGCCGCCAGCGGACCCATGACGGCCGGTCAGCTCGCCGATCTCGCCGGCCTCACCACCGGGGCGATCACCGGCATGATCAACCGGCTAGAGGAGTCGGGGCTCGTGCAGCGCGAGCGGGACCCAGAGGATGGACGCAGGGTCATCGTCCGCCTGGTGGAACATTCGGATCAGTTGCAGCGCATCGCCCCCCTGTTCCAGACGCGCGAGCAGGCATGGGGCGATCTCACCGGACAGTACGACGATAGGCAGCTTGCCATGCTCGTCGACTTCTTCAAGCGCACCAACGATGTCGCCCAGCAAGAGATCCACTGGCTGCGCGAGGCGCCCCAGCGCGGCGACGAGCCCACCTCCGCCCCGCTCGGCGACCTGACCAGCGCTCGATTCGTCATCCCCTCCGGCGTCCCCGCCCTCACCCTGCGCGCCGGCGCCGACCTCACCAGCCTCTATCGCGCCGTCTTCGAGGGGCCAATGCCAGAGGTCAAGACCAAAGATGGCGTCGTCACCCTCCGCTACGCGCGTCGCCTCTGGGGGCTGGCCGGCTTAAAGGGGCTGGCCGACGTCACGCTCAACGCCGCCATCTCCTGGTCCATCGCCATCCACGGCGGCGGCTCGATGATCACCGCGCAGCTCGCCGGCCTCAACCTCGCCGACTTCGAGGTCGAGAGCGGGGGTAGCATGATACGTCTGGAGCTACCCGCACCGCACGGCCACGTCCCCATCCAGATCAGCGGCGCAGGCTCCGACATCAGAGTCGTACGTCCCGCCGGCGTCCCCGCGCGCGTCCGCCTCAAAGGCTACGGCTCGGCCTGCACCTTCGACGACCAGAGTGCCGCCGTGCTGGGCAGCGACGTGCGGCTGCAAAGCCCCGACTACGCCGCCGACGCCCCCGCCTACGACATCGAAGTCTCCAGCAGCGGCAGCATGATCACCATCACCACCACCTGACGACGCAGCCCATAGACGCAGCCCATACTGGCTCCCCGACCACCCACACGTCCTGCTCCGTGTGCCGGCATACTTCGCCATATGGCCCCTTCTGCAGTGGTAGGGGCAGTTTCCTATGTTCCTCACGTTCCCGCGCTCGCCGCCCCCAAACTCCTGAGCGGACCTGGCCGTACGTGACCGCACATGACCGCGACGGCAACCCTCATCGACCCACCCGCGTATGCTACACTACCCATCTGACCGCCCTTCACATCCTCTCACGCCATCCTCAAACGCGAAAAGCGGCAAAAACGGCAACTCCCCTCCACCGCATGCGACACCCACACGCTCGAATGCATGCCCCGCGACCGATCAGCCTCATGCGCGATTCCCGCAACCGTCAGGCGCGCGATCCAGTGCACACCGCCACACCGAACGCACATCAGATTCCGGCAGAAACGGCAACCGCATGCTCCCATGCCAAGACATCCTCGCCTCGACATCCCAGCGGAGGCGCATGCTGCTCCTTGTCCGCGCAGGCAGACTTCGCGCCATCCACTCGCGAACGCAATCGTCGGCCCGGTCACCAGACGCTCGCGATGCAAAAATCCGAAATCCGGCAGAATCGGCAGACCGTGCCGCGCGCAAAATCGAAAATCCGGCAAGATCGGCAAGATCACGCCGCGCTAAAACGCGAAAATCGGCAGAATCGGCAGAATCGCCATCGTCTCATCTTCAAATCCCGGCAAGAATGGCAACGTCCCCCACGGAGAAAATAGGTATTCCAGCGGAAACGCCACGATCATGGCGCACATCACCGGCATCCGTCGGCGGCTGCCGCATCAGCTCGTCGCCGCCACTAAGCCCGCGCGAGGGGCAGCGCCTCTCCATTCAATTCCACGTCAAGCACCACCGGCACAGACGCGCGCAGCGACTGGGCGGCATGACATGCCCGCTCGGCATGCTCGATCAACAGGCGCACCTGCTCCCACGGCGCTGGGCTCTGCACCTGAACGGCATACGTCACCCGATCGAACGCGCCGCTCCCCTCCTCGACGTCGAACTTGCCGGTGATCGTGAACTCGGCGCGGACGTCGGCCCGCACCTCCTCCAACGGTACGTCATAGAGCGGAGCGAAGCGCGCCATTTGCGTAATCAAGCAGAACGCCGCACCCGCCACGAAGTACTGCAAGGGCGTCGGCCCCAAGTCGGTCCCCCCACGGATCGCCGGTTCATCGGCCTCGAACGTGAACTTGCCCGCGCGACCCCTGAGGTGCATATCCTCCTCCAGCGACGCCACCACCCGAATGGTGGTCCGCCCCGCCGAGGGATTCTCTATGAGACGAGCGCGCGTCTCCTCATAGACTCGGCGCCCTTTCTCCAGATCGACACGGCTACGTGGATCTTCACGCATCTCCATTCCTCATCATGGCTCGCAAGGAAGGTGCTCGCCAGCCGGCACTCTCCGTATAACAACCCGGGAAATGGTAACACACACGCCGTGCAAACAGTGCCTCTGAGCGATATGCACCATCGGACGCGCGACCGGCGCCCGGGTCCCACTCCCATCCCAAAAATTGAAAATCCGGCAAGATCGGCAAGATCGGCAATAACCTCCATGTCACTCCCTACCCCTCCTCCCCGACGCTACGATGCTACGATGCTACAATGCCAAACGAACCCGCGCAGGCACCGCCGCCCGCGCCAACTCAGTGAGGAGCCAACCGCGATGAGTGTCGAAAACTGGGAAAGCCTCAGCGAGCCGATAGCCTGGCGCCCAACCGAAGACTACATCCGCCGCAGCCGCCTCAAACGCTTCATGGACCGCCACGGCATCTCCGACTACGCTTCCCTGCTTGCTCGCGCCGATGCCGACCCCGCCTGGTTCTGGGATGCCGTCTCCGACGACCTCGGCCTCGTCTGGCAGCGCCCCTATACCCAGGTCATGGACACCTCGCGCGGCATCCCGTGGACCACCTGGTACACCGGCGGCCAGTTCAACTACACCGTCACCGCGCTGGATAAACACGCCGCCGGCGCCTCCGCCGACAAGCTCGCCCTCACCTGGGAGGGTGAAGACGGCGCCACCGCGACCTACACCTACGCCGAGCTGCTCGCCATGACCCACCGTGCCGCGAACGCCCTGCACGACCTCGGCGTCGGCAAAGGCGACGTCGTCGCCATCTACCTGCCGATGCTGCCTGAGACCGTCGCCGCCACCCTCGCCTGTGGCAAACTCGGCGCGATCTTCGTCCCCATCTTCTCCGGCTACGGCGTCGAGGCCGTTGCCAGCCGCCTGCAAGACAGCGGCGCCAAAGTGCTCATCACCGCCGATGCCTACGAACGCCGCGGCAACGTCGTCCACATGAAGCAGACCGCCGACGCCGCCGTAGTCGAGTCCACCGCCATCGAACACATGCTCGTCGTCCGCCGCGTCGGTGACCGCGCCGGCGACGTACCGTGGCAGCCTGGCCGCGACTCCTGGTGGCACGCGGCCGTAGACGCCGCCTCGCCAGAGTTCGACACCGTGCTCACCGACGCCGAAGACCCCTACATGTTGATCTACACCTCCGGCACCACCGGCAAGCCCAAGGGCGCCGTCCACGTCCACTGCGGCTTCCCCATCAAGGGCGCGCAAGACATGGCGCACCTCTTCGACGTGCAAGAAGACGACACCCTCTTCTGGCTCACCGACCTTGGCTGGATGATGGGACCCTGGGCAATCTCCGGCGCGCTGATGCTCGGCGCCACGCTCGCCCTCTACGAAGGCACGCCCGACTATCCCGCGCCCGATCGCCTCTGGGATGTTGCCCAGCGCCACGGCGTCAGTGTCATGGGCATCGCCCCCACCGTCGTCCGCTCGCTGATGACCGCTGGCGATGAACACGTCACCAAGCATGACCTCAGCAAACTCCGCGTCCTCGGCGCCAGTGGCGAACCCTGGAACTCCGCCCCGTGGCACTGGGCCTTCGAGGTCGTCGGCGGCGGACGCTGTCCCATCATCAACTACTCCGGCGGCACCGAGATCTCCGGCGGCATCGTCGGCTGCACCACCATCATGCCCATCAAGCCCTGCTCCTTCGCCGGACCCGTCCCCGGCATCGCCGCCGACGTGGTGGACGACGCCGGCCATCCCGTGCGCGGCCAGGTCGGCGAGCTCGTCATCCGCCAGCCCTGGCCCGGCATGACGCGCGGCTTCTGGCACGACCCCGCCCGCTACGAAAGCGCCTACTGGAGCCGCTTCCCCGGCCTCTGGGTGCATGGCGACTGGGCTGCCATCGACGCCGACGGCTTCTGGTACATCCTTGGCCGCTCCGACGACACCATCAAAGTCGCCGGCAAGCGGCTCGGCCCCGCCGAAGTCGAATCCGCCGCCGTCGCGCATCCCGCCGTCGCCGAAGCCGCCGCCGTCGGCATTCCTCACGAGATCAAGGGCGAGGCCGTCGCCGTCTTCGTCGTCCTGCGCCCCGCCATCGCGCCCTCCGACGCCCTGCGCGACGAGATCAAAGCCGAGGTCGTCAAAGCCCTCGGCCCCGCGCTCAAGCCCGATCGCGTTCTCTTCGTCCGCCAGCTTCCCAAGACGCGCAACGGCAAAGTGCTCCGCCGCCTGATCCGCGCGCGCTACCTTGGCACAAGCAACCTCGGCGATCTCTCCTCCCTCGAAAGCCCCGAAGCCCTCGAAGCGATCGCGCTCGCCCAGTGAGGCGCCATGACACTCCGAATGCTCCCTGGCCCTCACGCCGCTAAGAGCCACGTCTCTCACTTAGCAAAGTCCTGCTTTGCGGCCCACTGCGCCGCACAGTGTTATACTGGGTCCAAACCCAGGCGCACAAGATGGGATGCCAGATGATGAGTTTGTCTGCATGTTCGCCCCGGCCTCAAAGCGAGGGGCCGGCGATAGGCCCTCACACCTCTACCCCCCTGTGGTTAATGCTCTGGTAAACGCTCTCCGAGGTCCCGCATGGCGCACCTGGTAATCGAGACGCGCGACGGCGTGCAGCGTGTCGCCCTCGACCGCGAACGGCTCAGCATCGGGCGACTCTCCCATAACGACGTTGTGCTGCCTTTCGCCCAAATATCGCGCCAGCACGCCGAGCTGCGCCGCATCAACGCCCAATGGTGGATCGCCGATCTGCACAGCACCAACGGCCTCCATCTCAACGATCGCCGCATTCAAGAGCATGCCCTCCGTAGTGGCGATAGCGTCCTGCTCGCCCCCGGCATTACGCTGCTCTTCGTCGATGAAGACCCAGCCTCGCGCGCCGTCGAGTCACAGCCCACCAACTCCATCGCTTCTCCCTGGCGTGCGGGGCCGCGCCCCCCGGCCGCCAAGACTCAGCCCGCCCACCTCAGCACGCCGCCACCACCGCCGCCGCGCACCACCCTCGCCGTTTGCCGATGGCGAAGTACCCTACGTGCCGCCGGGCATGGCATCCTCGCAGCCATCCTCGCCCGCCTCATCGTCGCGGCGCACCGGGCCGCCCACGCCGAACACTGGCTCGCGTTCACGCACATCGCCACCCGTGCCGCGGGTCGGCGTGCCTTCGAGGGCGCTGCCACCGCGCCTGCCAAGCAGCCCGCTCGGCGGAGAAGCCTCGCAGAGCGGCTATCCCGTCCCCAGCGGACCCCTGGTCGGCGGTGGTGGCGACGATCCCTATCGTCGCGGCGCACCCGCCGGAGAACAGGCCACCGAGGCCGGAGGGCATCCCTCCAAGCTGCTCCACGTCTGCCAGACCTGCGGCCAGCTCACCGCGCCCGACGCGATCCTCTGCCAGAACTGCCGTCAGCCGATCGCCCGTGAGTGCCCGATCTGCGGCCTCAATCTCCTGCCCGTCCTCGATCGCTGCCCGCGCTGCCATACGCCAAATCAGGCGTATGTTGGCCGCACGCATCAAGGGCGTTCGTCGTCGTAGCGCCGGCGCCTCGCACGTTCGAAGTGCTCTTGACGCGAAGGCATTTTGACGTTTACGCTGCCCCAGGCATACAATAGACCAACGCGAGCGGCCCGCTTGATTGGGCGCGACGCGGCAAGCCCAGAGTGCGATGCAACAGCCATTTATCAGGGAGGCGTGGTCACACATGGCACCGACCGCAGATCAGACTCTGCCAGAAATCGTCTCGCGGCCATCGCTGCTCTCGCTGGGCAGCCATGCCGCGTTGATCCAGCGCGGGCTCGTCCGTGCTGAGATGGAGAGCGACAGCCTGGATGACGATCTCGACGACGACGATGATGATGACCTCGACGACGATCTAGACGATGACGACCTCGACGACGACGATTTCGATGACGACGATGATGATGACGACCTCGAAGAGGATGACGAAGAGACCGAGTAGCCCAATACCCGTCGCCGCGACTCAAGTCTCCGCGCCAGCGGGAGTGCCGCATGACCCAGCCCACACCGGCCACACTGCTCCGGCTGCGTGAGGCCGATGTTGTGCGCTTCTGCGGCCTCGCCGCCGCCGCCTCTGGTCTCGAACTTGATACACGCCGCGCCGTCCGCCAGGCGAGCCGCGATGGCGCGTGCCTGGCCGGCGTGGTCGAAGACGGTGGTTCACTCCAGGTCTGGTGGGAGCACCCTCCCGCAGGAGGCCCAGCCGCGCCGCGCTGGCGCTGTGACCGGGATGCTCCCACCGGGTCGACCCCTTCGCTCTGCTGCGCGCACATCGCCGCCCTGCTGACGTCGTGGATGCGCGCTCCTAGCGACTTCACCGCGCCCGCCCAGGCGCCGCTCCCCTCAGCCGACCAACCCGCCGCCGAGCCAAAACGCGTCCGCCAGCCAGCGCTCCTCTCCGAACCCCCTGCCAGCGTCGCTCCCACCAGCCTCCACGAGCTGCTCCAGCGGCTTGCCCCCGACGATTTGGCCGCGCTAGCCCGCCGTGTCCTCGGCGACGAGCCGCACGAGCGCGAGGCCCGCGCCGAGCTTGAGCGCCGCCTAAGCAATCCCGCCTCCCTCGCCGCGCTGGTCGAGCGCCTGGAGCGGACCCCACGCGAGGTCTTTGCCGGGTTGGCGCTGCTCGGCGGCGTCGCCACCGCGGCGGACCTCGATGGGTGGGCCCAGCGGGCGAGCCAGGCTCCCAGCGTCTACCGCGCCGCCGCGACGACTCTCCAGCGCAACGGCCTGCTCTTCCCCGCGATTGGTGGACCCGCCGCGCAGCCCGCTCATGGTCACGGCTGGCGCGACGTCAAGGGATGGCGCATCCCCGCCGAGGTTCGCGCCGCCTACACCCCCAGGCTGCCGCTGGATGAACTGCCTCAGGGCGGCACGTCGGGGCAACCGCTACTCGCCGCACAAGGGCAGGCTCCGCGCGCAGCGCCACGCGTCGAGGCCGGCACGGCAAGGGCGCTCTGCTCCGCACTGGCGCTGCTGGCCCGCGCCCCAGCCCCGGCGAATCCGTTGGCGTCCGCGCAGCCGCACGTGGCTGCTCCGAGCCACAGCCATGCCATCGCTCTGCCGCTGGTCGGGGCGCCCGCCGATCTCCCGCAAGCGACGCAGGCCGAGGTGGCGCGTGCCGCCGCGTTGCCGCCCGCGCTGCTGGCACTGGCCCGCCGCGTGATGCTCTGGGGCCGCGACGCTGGCGTGTCACTCGACCTCGCGACGCTGCCCCACGCCGAATGGCCGGTGGCGCTGCGGCTGGGTTTCCAGCTCTGGCGCGACGCCGAAACACCTTTCGAGCTGGCCGATCTCGCGTTGGGAGGCGTGGTGCGCGCTGGGTTCGACACCACCTCGCCGGCGTTTCGCCCCGCCGCCGTCGCCGCCGAGATACGCGACGGACGCGCCTTCGTCGTGCGTGCGCTCGCCATGGCGCGCCCCGGCGCCTGGTACGCCCTCGACGCCTTCGTCGACCTCCTTTGGCGGGTGAATCCACTCTTCCTGCGCGTTCGGCAGCAGGCGTTCTCAGCGCCAGCATGGTGGCTAGAGCGTCTCGCACCGCGCCGCCCGCTGCGCCCGACCCTCCACGACGAGTGGCTCGCCGCCGAAGGTGAATACGTCCGCATGGTGGTGACGGGAGCGCTGCACTGGTGGGGCATACTGGACCTCGCTGTGGAGCCCGGAAGCCGTGTGCCACGAGCGTTTCGCCTTACCGATCTGGGCGCCTACCTGCTCGCGGAGCACGCCAACGGCTCTCCACAGACGATGGTCGCAGTGGACTGGGGACCACCAGCCCTGCTGACCCGCGACGGTTTCCTCTCGGTCCACCCGCTCGCCGCTGGGCCAGCGCTGCTCGCGGCGCTCGATCCGTGGGCCAGCGTCGTGCGTATCGCTGGCGGGCGGCTCGTCTACGCCTTCGTGCCAGAGCGTGTCTGCGCCGCCTTCGATGAGGGCCGGACGCCTACCGCACTGGTGGCCGCCTTGCGAGCGCTTGCCAGCACCGCAAGCGCGCGCGCCGCGGAAGGGGTCGAGCGCAGGCTGGACGAGATGCGCGCGGAGTACGGCACGGCTCGCCTCTACAGCGGATGGGCGTTGATCGAGGGGCGGGATGAGGCAACGCTGGCCGAGGCGCTGGCAGCCTCCCCTGCTGTCGCCGCGCGGATGCGACGGCTGGCCCCGACGGTCGCGCTGGCTGCGCCGGCTGACGCTGCCACGTTCGAGGCGATACTGCGACGACGGGGACTGGCGGTTTAGAAGCGAGAGAGGCGGGCATGACGCGCGACGACGGCGACCCAATCGGCGCGCTCGGCGAGGCGGCGCGGTTGCAGCGCGACCTCTACCTCTACTGGCGCGCCGCCCGTGACGCCAACGGGCTGCTCCTCACGCCGCGCGGACACGTCGCCCGCCTGGGATTGCGCCGCGTGCGCGCCCGGCTGCATGCGCCCGACCCGCATGGCACGCCGCCGAGCGACGGGGCCGAGACCGAGGAGCCACGCCTTTACTTTGTGCGGCGGCTGCTGGAACGGCTGCGGCTGCTGCGGCTCACGGCGGACGAGCGTTCCCTGGTGGCGGCGGATGGCGGCGAGATGGGGCGCTATGTAGCGCTGCCTCTGGCCGAACGGCTGCGGCTGGCGGTGCGCCTCTGGCTGGCCGGTGGCTGGTGGCAAGATGGCACGACGCCGAGCATGCGCCCGCCGCGCATCCTGACGCCCGCGCCGCCGCGGGTCGCCGTTGCGCGCCGACGGCTGGTCGAACTGTTGCGCGAGCGTGGACCCGGCGCGACGATCACACTGCCGCCGGCTACGCCGCTGGGGACGGCTCGTAGCGGCGCTCGAGCACCGGCGGCCACGCGCGCCCGGCCTGCCGCGGACGTTGCGGATGCCGCGGACGCCGCGGCGCGCGCCGCTTTGCTGGGTCCGCTCCGCTGGCTTGGCCTGGTTGAGCGGACGGAGGAGGATGGCGAGACGGTGACGCTCGGCCGTGCGGTGCTGGCGCTTGGCGAAGGCTCGGAGCCGATCCACCTGCCCGAACGCCACGGACCGCTCACCGCGCTGCCTAACCTGAGCGTGATCGCTTACCCTCCTTTCACCGCGCTGGAGTTGTGGCTGCTGGATTCCTGCGCCGACGAGGAAGTGTTGCAGCAGACGGCGACCTATCGTCTGAGCCGCGAGTCGTTGGCGCGGGCGCATCGCGCAGGGATGAGCGCGCAGGTCGTCGTCGAGCGGCTGGAGGCGCTACTCGGCGTTGCGCTGCCGGCCAATGTGCGGGTGACGCTGGATGATTGGATGCGCCGCGCCGCCCGCCTGCGCCTCACCCGAGATGCGGAGGTCCTCCAGGCGCAGGACGCCGCCACGCTGGACGCGATGCTGGCGGACCCGCAGGCAGGAGCATTGATCGAGCGCCGACTCTCGCCCACGTTGGCGCTACTGGCACCGGGGCGCGCGGGCGACGCGCGCGCCTGGCTGCTGCGGCGCGGCCAGCTCCCGGCGGTGGAGCGCCCAGCGGATGCGGGCGATGCACGCTGATACGCAGATAATGCTGCCTGGTTGCTTGCTGCATCAGGGCGTAGAGGTATCGTCTTTGCCGCGGAGCATGCCATCGAGCGCCGCGGCGCGCCGCCTGCGCGCAGCGTGATCCGCCGCCGTCAGCAGGGACTCACTGGCGGGGACGGCATGGGAGACGCGCCGCCATACGACTATTAATGTCCCCAACAGCAGCAGGGCGGCGAGCGATCCCCCCAGGATCGCCGGCCAGGGCACGCCGGTAGCTGGTGTGGGCGAGGCGTGAGCGGCTGGCGTGGGAGTGGCGTAGCGCGGCTGCGGCAGCGTCACCAGCGGATTCGGCGGCGGCGCGCCGGTCGGCCGGTAGGGGAATGGCGGGATCTGAAATGGCGGCGCGTTGGTCACGGTGAGCGCGCGGGTCAGGTGACGCGTCCCGTGGGGGCCGGTCACGGTGAGCTTTAGCGTGTAGGTTCCCGGCGTAGCGTAGGTGTGCGTCACGCTAGCACCGGTGGCAGTCGCGCCGTCGCCAAAATCCCAGGCTTCGGTGAGATCGCCAGCGCCAGATGGATCGTAGGAGGCCGAGGCGTCGAACGGTAGGGCATTGCCGGTGAGCGTTTGGCCGAGGTCGCCGAGGGCGGCGAGTGGCGCGCCATCTGCCGCGGCCGTGCCCAAAACATCGGGCTGGCTCAGCAGCCAGGTCGTCAGCATGCCGGGAAGGGCGAGCGAGAGCGTCAACGCTGGCGCCTTCTGCGCGGTATCGTCGGCGTAGGTGTTCATTAACTGGATGGTGTCTTGCGGTCGGTCGTAGGGATAGGACCACGGCGGAGGGCTGTTGGTGTCGTAGTAGGTGGCGTTACCGGCGAAGGTGGCGCAGGGCACGCCAGCGGTAGTGAACGGGATCTGATCGCTGCCGATTCCCGTGTCGTCTTGCTGGTGGATGTTGCTGGTGTCGGCGGGGGCGAAGACAGGCTGCGCGACCGGATTGCCCGCCGCATCGCGATAGCCTAGCGTGGTATAGCCCAACGCCTGGAATTGGGCGAAGACCGCGGGGATAGCTTGGGCCATCAGGTCGCGGAAGTGGGCGATGGCGCTGAGTTGCGAGGGCGGCAGATTCGACTGATTCGGATACGCCGCGTTGCTCTGCAGCGGCGAGAGGAAGTCATCCATGGGCAATATCGGGTTGCTGGCCTTGCCAAGAAAGCGGAGTGGGTAGGCGATGCCGCTCTGTTCCTCGTTGATCATCGCTACCACACTTGAGATATCGCCATTGATGGTGTCGTTGAGGTAGTGAATCGAGCCATAGAGTCCTTGCTCTTCGGCGTCGAAGGCGACGAAACGCAGGGTGCGCGCGGGGTAGAGGTGGCGCGCATTCCAGTAGGCGGCCATCGCCCTGGCGACGCCGAGCTCGATGGCGCAGCCGCTGGCGTCGTCGTTGGCCGATTGGGTCGAGGTTGCCTCGCCATCGTAGTGGCAGCCGATGACGACCTGCTGCTCGGGGTGCGTCAGCCCCGGCACGGTCACCTCGACATTGAAGGCGGGGACGATCGCGGGTCGGTCGCGCCATCCCGGATCGCTAAAGGTGTCGTGTCGCACCGTCGCGCCGAAGCCGGCGAGATCGCGCAGCATCTCGTCGCCCCAGTAGGCGGCAAATTCATCGTGGCCGTTGCGACTCACGGGGAGATTGGCATCGAAGCCAGCCTCGCGTCGCTGGAAGTGCGTCACCATGGTGTAGAGCTGGTCATAGATGTAGGTTGGATCCACCGCCGGTAGGTCGGACGGCGCGAGGCGGGACGCTGGATTGGGCGCGGCGCTTGCCCGGGAGCCTAGCGGCGCGAGCGCGATCCCCAGCGCCACGAGCACAAGCGCGGCGCGGAGGAGGGATGCGCATGTGCGTTTGTGTTTCTCGCCTGCCATGTTGGCTCCTTTCGCGCGTTGGGCGGTCCGGTCAGCGGTGGAATCGCCACTGTGACGGACGGAGGTACTGGCGATTTACGGGCCGGTGGGTGAAGCCACGCTACGGGCTGGATGCGATCGGGTCTGCCACCTACCCCCTGCCAAGCTCCCAGCGGGGGACAAGCCCCCAGGGGGGAATGGGAGGGCGCGGAGGGTCGTTGCCGATCTTGCCGGATTTTCATTTTTTGTGCCGGGGGTGGTGTTGCCGTTTCTGCCGTTTCTGCCGATTTTCGCGTTTTTGGCGCGGAGTGATCTTGCCGATCTTGCCGGATTTCGCGTTTTGGGAGGGCGCAGATCTTGCCGATCTTGCCGGATTTTCAATTTTGCGCACGGTACGGTTATTCTGCCGATTCTGCCGATTCTGCCGATTCTGCCGATTCTGCCGATTCTGCCGATTCTGCCATTTCTGCCGCATTTTGGGGGGGGCGAGGGGAAGGAGCGGGGAGGAGCGGCCAAGGTGCGGGGATTGGGGTGCATGGGAATTCTCCGAGAGCAGTAGGTGCGCGAGGTGGAGAAAGGTGGGTAAGGGAGCGGGAATACGGATCGAAGTCGATGGGGTTTCTAGGGGGTGAGGTGCGAGAGCGTTGAGGGGGACGGTGGAGGAGCAGGCTGAACTACAAGCAGATTGGTGGGGAGGGGTGCGAGAACATGTGTTCTAGTAGAGAGGATACCACGCGACGGCGGGGAACGCAAGCGGTGGCATGGGGCGCCTCCAGCGCGCGGCGCAGGCGGCAGAGGAGAATGGGTGGGGCAGCGAATGCGAAGGGCCGATTGAGGATGGTTGTTTGCAGGCTGCCCTATGAGGGCAAACGGGTAGGCGGCGGTGCTGGGTGCCAGGGGAGCGTGTGCGAGCGACGCGTGGGCGGGGTGCCGTGACGCCCTCCACGAGGCGGGGCGAATCTCTGCCGCAGCGCGACCGGATATTGCCGACACCAAGACTCAGCGATTTGACTCTGATCGTAAAATGATGGTAAGCCCACTGCTTGGACGTGGCCGTTGTCGTGTATGCTGCCCTGGTAGCTGGTGTAGTTTTTGTGCTCGTGTCTCGCGCCGCGGACGGTGGCCTGACGCGGGCCTTTCGCGGGGGGAATGCGGATGCCCGCGGGAGCGCAGCGCCCATGTCAGACTTCTCTCCGTTTCCCCTGCCAGCCGATGATGAGGTTCGCGCGGATGATGGCGCGGTGCGCTGGCTCCCCGAAGAATCTGGGCTGGTGCGACGCTCGGTGATCGTGAATGGCTTTCGCCTCAGCTACGTCACCGGGGGCTGTGGCGATCCCGTGTTGCTGATTCACGGCATCGGATCGGATGCGTCGGTCTGGCGGGCGACACTGCCGGCACTGGCGGAGCGTTTCACCGTATACGCGGTCGATCTGCTGGGCTGCGGCGAGTCTGACAAGCCACGGGTGGCCTATACGGTCGGGCTGATGGCGCGGATATTGGGGGCGTTCACCGAGGCGTTGGGGCTTGAGCGGCTGCATGTGGTGGGGCACTCGCTAGGCGGTGGCATCGCGCTGCAGTTCCACGCGTTCTACCCGGAGCGCGTGACGCGGTTGGCGCTGGTTTCAAGCGGTGGGTTGGGCCGCGAACTGCATTGGATTCTGCGCATCAACGCGCTGCCGGGAGCGAACGGCGTCTTGCGGATAATCAGCGATCCGCGGTCGCGCATGCCATCGTTCAGCAAGGTGATGGAGCGGCGCAGCATGCGGACGCTGCAAGCGGTCTACGATGCTGAGATGCCGACGGTGCTGCATCGCCTGCGCGACCGCGACGCGCGCGCGGCGTTCGTGACGATGGCCCGCGCGGTGAGCGATCTCCACGGGCAGGTCTCCAGCGCGCTGCCACACCTGCCGAGCATCGAGGTGCCGACGCTGTTGATCTGGGGCGGGCGCGACGGCATCTTACCGGTGACGCATGGACTTGCCGCGGTTCGCCTGCTGAAGCGCGGACACCTCCACGTGCTGCCGACGAGCAGGCATCGCCCCCAGGTGGAGCAGCCGGCGGCGTTTAACGCGATGTTGTTGACGTTCTTGCGGGCGGAAGAGTGGCCGCCGGAGGAGCAGCTCTCGCTGGCAAGCGAGGATGCGTGGCGCGATCCGCGACTGCGCGATCCGCGACTGCGCGATCCACGGCTGCGCGGTGGGCATCGCACGCGGCAGGTGGCGCTGGCGCTGGCGGCGATGAGCCTGGCGGCGGGCGCGGGCTGGCGCTATGCGCCGAAATCTTGGAGGCCGTGGATGCGGCATCCGCTGCGGCGCTCACGCGGCTACGGGCGCGTCGCCGCCTGAAATGTCGCGGGGGCGGCGCAGGTGAGCGACGCTAGCGCTCGGGAGTGGTGAGGACGCCGGACGGTGAGGGCTGGCCGAGGCGGTGCAGTTCCTGCGCGCGGCGGTAGAGCGCGACGTATTGCTCGGCGGAGGCGTCCCAAGAGTAATCGGCGAGCATGGCGCGCTGCATGAGATGCCGCCAGACCTCGGGGAAGCGATAGACTTCGATGGCGCGGACGACGGCGGCGAAGAGTTGGAAGGGATCGTAGCGGCTGAAGGAGAAGCCGTTGCCTCCGCCGCGGTCGCCGGTCTCGTCGCCGATGTCGCTAGCGCTGGGTGCGCTTGCGGCGGTGGGATCGAAGTCGCGGACGGTGTCTGCCAGGCCGCCGGTGCGGTGGACGATGGGGATGCTGCCGTAGCGCATGGCGAGCATCTGGGTGAGGCCGCAGGGCTCGAAGCGCGAGGGCATCAGCAGCATGTCGGAGCCGGCGAAGATGTGGCGGCTGACCTCGGCGCCGAAGGTAAGGTTGACGGAGACCTGCTTGGGATAGCGGGCGGCGAGGCGTTGGAACATCGAGTGGTAGTGCTGGTCGCCGGTGCCGGCGACGACGAGCTGGATGCCATGTTCGACGAGCGGCACGGCAACCTGGTCGAGGAGATCGAAGCCTTTCTGGTCGCTGAGGCGCGAGATGATGCCGATCAATGGGACGTTGGGCTCTTGCGGTAGGCTCATGCGCGCCTGGAGGTCGCGCTTGTTGGGCGGGCGGCGCTCTAGCGAGAAGGCGTCGAAGGTGGAGAGGATGGTGTCGTCGGTCGCCGGATCGTACTCGCGGGTGTCGATGCCGTTGAGGATGCCGTAGAGACGGTCTTTGCGCTCGCGGAGCAGGGGATCGAGGCGCTCACCGAAGTCGGGGGTGAGTATCTCGCGGGCGTAGCGCGGGCTGACGGTGCTGACGACGTCGGAGAAGCCGATGCCGCGGGCCATGAGGTCTACGACGTTGGCGAGCTCGGGGATCTCGGCGGTGAAGAAGCCTTCTTCGGCGACGCCGGCTACTTCGAGGATGCGATAGCCGAAGATGCCCTGGAAAGCTAGATTGTGGATGGTGAAGACGGTGGCGGCACGCCCGAGGATGGGATCGTCTCGGTAGACTGTCTGCATCCAGTTGGGGACGATGCCGGTATGCCAATCGTGCAGGTGGATGATGTCGGGCGCCCAGGTGATGGTGCGGAGGAACTCGAGCGCGGCGCGGCAGAAGAGGATGAAGCGCTCGCCATCGTCGGGGTAGCCGTAGAGTTTTTCGCGCTGAAAGAAATGCGGTGCGTGGACGAAGGAGACGCGCACACCGGCTTGCGGCGGCGCTTCGAGCACGTCGACGTTGGTCGCGGCCTGATCGAGCGGCACGGCAAGCTGCGAGAGCGCCGTGTGCAATCCCCAGCGCTCTGGCTCGATGGCTTTATAGAGCGGGAGGATCACGCGGACGTCGTGGCCGAGGCGAGCGAGCGCCCATGGCAGGGCGCCGATGACGTCGGCGAGGCCGCCGGTCTTGACATAGGGCACGCCTTCGGAGGCGATGAAGAGCACGCGCAGCGGCTCGCCACGCAGCGCGGCGGGGACGTCGAGCGGGGCGGCTGAGGGGGCGAGGCTGGCATCGAGCATGGTGTCGACCGGCGGCGGGGGCGAGACCAGCCCTGGGGCCTCGTAGGGCGGCAGACTCGGATCGATGGAGAGTGGTGGCATGTTCATCGTGCACGTACCCTCGTATGGGGAGCGACCGTGTCGCGTGCGGCTGTGTGGGCGCGCGTGGCGCGGACGTCCCTGTGAGCGCTCAACGTGGCGTAGGGCAGTATAGCAGCAGGCGTGGGCGATCTGCCAGAGGCGACAGGCGCGTTCGGGGCCGTTTACGGGGCCGCCCAGGTGGCGGAGGTCGTGGTGGCGTCAGGCTGGTTCGGCCGCGGAGCGCCCAGGAGCATCGATGGCCGGACTGGGCGCCACTCGCTTTCGCGGCGCACCAGCGGAAGAGGCCAATGTATCGACCGGCGAGGCTGCCGATCGGCAGCGCGATCTGACACCCCCACCACGCGGACCGCATCGGCGTAGCGCCGTCGTTCCGGCACAGCGAGGTTGATTAGCGTCTCAGTGCGTATACGGCGGCGTGGCGTGTGTCGCGGGATTGGTGGAGGAGGTATCGCGTCTGGCGCTATAGGCGAGGACGGCGGCGATGAGCAGCAGCGGACTGGCGACTACGAGAGCCCACCAACCGACGATGGCAAAGAAGCCGATGCCGGCGATCGCCATGAGCACGGCACCAACGACGGGAAGGATCGGCGTCAAGACGGCGCCGATCAGTCCGGCGAGCACGAGCAGCAAGCCGACGAAGCCGTTGGACGTAGCGTCGCCGTTGAAGACGATGTTGTTGATGTGCCGGCCAGTAGAGTAGATGATATTGATGATCAGCGCGCTGATCGCGCCGACCACTCCGAGGGTGAGCGCAATTATGCGTATGGAGAAGTGCATGTGATTCCTCTCGTGCAGGCTCTGTGCTGGTGATACCATTCACCAGGCTTTTGCGCGTCTGTAGGTGTGGTAGTTGTGCCGCACTCCGATGGTGGATGCCGCAGAGGGCGACCCGCAGGATCTATACCTATGGGATCGCCCAAGGCGTGCGAGGGTTCTCGGTAGAGGAATGGTGGTGTGTCAACAATCGTTTGACGCCCCGCGGAGATCACCCGATCCCCTTCGCTCTCATGAGGCGCTGCGAGTCTGGCACGGATGCCTATGGATCGGTGACGTGCTGTCAGCCCGTACGCAGTGGTTGCTGCAGCACAGGCGGCTCTTGCATCGGACGTGTGGACTCACTGCGCGCCGGATGTCCACGGTCGAGGAGGAAAGCGTTGAGTTCGGCGCCCAGCAAGAGGACGAGGCCGAAGTAGTAGAAGAAGATCACCACGACCAGGGTGAAGCCAGCCGTGACCGTGTCATTTTGCCCGTCAAGGTAGCGTGCCGCATAGATGGGGAGAGTGAGCTGATAGATCTCGAGCAGTGTCCCGGCGACCACCGCCCCTTTCCACACCAGCCTAAGCGGCACGTGCCGGTTGGGTACGACGACGTAGACCAGGGCGAAAAACACCGAGGCTACCAGCAAGCCCGTCAGCATGCTGAGGACGGCGACGCCGAACGCCAGGACCCCAGAGTCGCCTAAGAGCGCCTGGGCGACGCTCTGCTTGGAGACGAACCCTGGAATGGTCGAGATGACGACCAGCACTGGCACCGCGACGATGAAGAACAGCAACATCTTCAGCGCCATGAGTTGCTCGGGCATTAGGCTGCGGGGAGGAAGGCGGAAGATAATGCCGAAACAGTAATCGATGTTCTTGAACAGGCGGCTGCCAAAGTAGGCGCTCGTCAAGACGCTGACGACGGCGAACGCGCCAGAATGCCTGCGCAGTTGAGCGAGTGCCAGGGGGAGGAACTCCTGCGTGCCGGGAATGCGCTCCACCAGCGTGGAGACGAGGTTGTGTCGTGTCTGGGGGTCAAGCAAGCCCAGTACGATCCCGAAAATGCTCGCCAGCATAACGAGGACTGGGACCACTGACAGCAAGAGATAATACGCCAGCATGGCGGCAAGCTTGAAGACTTGGTCCTGCTTGAGCCTGCGTTGAAATGTGAGGAGGGCTCCGATGTGTGGGTTGCCTCGCGAGGCAGCTACACGACCCAGCACGAGCTGTTTCGGCGACGCCTTGGATGGACTACGCTGCGGCAGAGGAGTTGGTCTAGAAGCATCTGTCGGGGGCGGCAAGTGGTTCGGCTGGGATGAGGACATCGGCATGCTCTCGCCTATTGCTTGGCTGGCGGTGCTCACTGTGGGCGACTACGCCCGCGCGACGACCGACGACCGATGACCGACGACGTGAGACCCAATCCGCCACGATGGGCGGGAATGGGGGCATCGAACGCCCGCCTTCGCACGGGCTTGAGAGCGTGGCGGAAACCTTACGCTTCCAAGGCGCGCAGGATACTGCGTGGACGAACTCCCAGACGGACTCAGATGCAAGCGGGCTGCATTCGGCGCGCTCGCGCCCCTGAGGGTGTGGGCGCTCAGGCGTTGGCTGCGTCCGCAACTCCTGTCTCGATGGGACGAGTGTCTGGCTGGACCGCGATCTCCGCGTCGGCGATCTCGCGCAGGGTGGTGTTCTCGCGGAGCAGCGGCAACGGGTTGAAGAGCAACGCCTCCAAGACATCCCACAGGGTCACCCAGGCGAAGAGCGTGATGACAGCCGCTACGATGACCTGGATGACGGGCGCCACGTCAGCAAAGGCGATGTCGAAGAGGAAGTATGCGATAAGGATGACGGCCGCGACGATGGCAACCGCGATGCCGAGGCCGCGCGAGGTGCGTACACGGATCAGGTGGACCTTCAGCAGATTGTCGGCAATCTTCGTTCGGCAATAGCGGCGTATGGCGCCGCCGAGTCGAGTCTCGACCTCAGGCGTGATTTGGTCGGGCGGCAACAGCACGAGCAGGCGCGTGCGCTGCCGGTCGTGTCGATGTGCTTGCAGTTGACGGATGAGGTAGTCGAGCCCTGGCTCACCAAGCAATTCGATCTCCCGCTCCGAGAAGGGGTTGATCGGCGGAGCATTGAAGAGTTGGTCGGTCGAGGCCAGGGGGATCACCACAGTATTCGTCATAACGTCTTTGCCCATCGTCATGCCGGAAATCCTCTTGACGCGGACGCTTTCAGCGCGATCCTGCTCTCTGCACCATTGCTTGCTCCGCCATTGCTTGCTCCCTCATTGCATCTGCGCGCTACGAGCAGGGGTGAACGATCAACGGCAGACCCGCTCTCAGCGACACCGGCATCACCACGCGGAGCCGGCACCCGAGCGCTCTCGCGTTCGCTCAGGTGTTGCGGCACTGTGGTGATGCTGGGTGATGCTGGTCGTGTGGCGCTGAGGGGCTACTGGCCAAGAATCCGTGCCTTCTGCTGCGCCACTTCCTCGGGCGTGAGTAGGCCTTGCTTCTGCAATTCAGCCAGCTTCTGCAGTTGGTCGATGGTGGCGTCGGTGATGGCGCCAGGGGTCTGTGAGGCGTTTGCCTGCGCCGCGGCTGCCTGCTGCGCCGCGAACTCCTGTTGCTGCTGTGCCAGCGCCTGCTGTTGTGCCTGAAGCTGCGCCGTTGTTGTGCCTGGTACTGCGCCTGTTGAGTTCCGGCGTCGTATGCCGCCTGCTGTTGCTGATCCGCCGCGGCCTGTTGCTGCGCGGCCTTCTGATTCATCGAACCGCTGACGCCCTTGGAGACGGCGGTGGCAGTTCCCGCGACCACGGCCGTCGTCGCTACCGCGCCAATGAGACCTGGTCCACGACGCCCAACTCTTACGCCTCGTCGCATCGTATGCCATCCTTTCGTGCAGTGTTGCCTCTCACTCGACGTCGCGCTCTCGACGCCATGCGCTCGGGTTCAATTCGACATCGTCATTGGTTGCGATGCGTCAATGGCCGATTGGATCACCCCGTAGGGAATGCGCTCCTGCGCGATCACGCGTCCGTTCGCATTGCGCACCGCGTCGGCGAAGCGAGTGGCCCAGACGTTTTCCCAGACCAAGAAGCCCGCAGTAGTATTCGGGGCGAGATCCTGCGCCACCCGTTGCACGTCCTCCGCATTGATGAGATCGTCCACTTCACCCTCGAGATCGGCGAAGACCTTGGACTCGGGCCCACCAAGTTGATCTGTCTCGAACCAGTGAATATCGCCGTTCGCCTCTTTCTTGATGACGACCAGATCGATAATGCGCACGGTGCCGCTTGCGACCAAATCCTTTAGCGCAGGTAGGATCTCGCCGCGGAATTGACTGCCAGGAAACTCGATGACCACGTACTCGACAGGACCCATGGGCATACCGCACCTCCTTGGTTTGCGCGTCGAACTGGACTCGACGCTACCTCAAGTGCTGCGCCCGCACGAGCTGTGCCGAGAGGCTGACCGTAAGGGTGGGGTGCCTGCTGACCCTGACAAAGACTCGCCTATTGCAGTGAGCATCCCCGCCGTGGGGCGGATCTCTCTGAGGAAGTGACCACCTGACCACAGGTGTAGGCGAGGGCGTTGGAAAGCGACGAGAGGCCCGCGACCCGGTTGGGGGCGGACCTCTGCGGCAAATGCGAGGGTGCGATGCGGGGTTAGCGCGGCACGCCGTAGGCGCGGCCATTGCGTTGCCGTTGCCGTTCGCGGCGCTGAGTGCGGCAAGCTCTTCGACGACGTAGTCGGGGTCAGGGCCGGCGGCAGTGTAGGCGAAGCCACCGGCGAGCGCGATAATCAGCGATGCTTCGATGACCTCGGCATAGGAGGTGTTGTTTACGTTGGCGGCGACGTAGGTGACAATGGCGACGCAGACGAAGACGAAGGCGACCGAGAAGATCGCCACGGCCCACGGCAGGCTACGCGCGGTGAAGGCGCCATAGAGACAGGCGATCAGGCCGATCAGCCCGAAGGCGAGCCCGGTGATGAAGATGGCGTGCGGCGCTCCCATCGAGGTGGGGAAGTTGCTGAAGAGATCGGTCTTGAATCCCTGGATCGAGGCCATGAGCATCAGCACGACGGCGAAGATCATCATCCAGAGGGCGAATTTGCGCAGATTGCTCATCGGGCGTTTCTTGACGAGGAAGGTCATCTGCAACGCGCCCGCGCCGCCCATCAGCAGCGCGACCCAGAAGGCGTCGTGCAGGAAGGGCTGACCGGGGGTGTAGAAGAGCGCCAGCGCCTCGATCTCGTAGAAGTTGGGGATCGAGAAGACGGCGAAGCCGAAGAGGTAGATCAGCAGCAGCGTGCCGAGGACGAGCCACTGGCCGGTGCAGCCGAGCTGCTCGGCGCGGGTGGAGGCAAATTCATGCTGCGTCGCCCAGGTCCAGAAGAAGGCGACGATGACGATGCTGGCGGCGATGAGCAGGCCGAACGGCGTCTGGGTGGCGTCGTTGACGTGGACGACGGTGACGGCGAGGGCGACGTAGATCAGCCCGATGGTGCCCCCGAGCACGACCATGTCGCGGCGCTTATTCCAGAAGTAGAGGCCGGCGACGAGCAGGCCGAAAGTGAGGCTGAAGACGATGGTACAGATGATGTAGCCGGTGAAGGGCGAGAAGGTGCAACTGCCGGGGATCTCGGTTTTCTGTGAGCACTGGACCCAGAACTGGGCGGTGTCGGCCTGGTGAATGAGGTTGACGACGGGATAGGTGAGGAGCCAGATGAGCAGGAGTGGGACGGCGACGGCGCCAATCAGCCCGACGACGCCGTGGAGGTAGACGCCAGGCATGAAGTGCTGGCGCCGCGAGACCATCACCGGCAGCAGCCAGACCTGGATGGCGGCGAGGGCGCTGCCGAGGGCGATGAAGAGCAGGATGTTGGCGGCGGGACTCTGCACGTTGCCTATCGAGCCGTCGAACTGGACGCCACGCACGATGAAAGGATTGGCGCTGGTGGGCAGGAGCGTGACGATGGTGAGGTAGAGCGCGACCAGCACGAATGAGAGGCCGATGCCGAAGCGGACGATCAGCGTGCGTAAGGGGCTGGTGAGCGCGCGACCGGAGAGCACCCAGGGCGTGAGCACGGCGAACCCGAACATGCCACAGCCGATCAGCAGGGCGATGAGCCCAAGCGCGGCGAGGTCGATGGAGCCGGGCTGGAACCAGGCGGGATTGAGCAGATACCCTGAGTTTGGCTGCAATTCGCTCCAGCCTGTGCCGAAGATGCCAGAGGCATTGGGGCCGACGCCAACTTGATAGTCGAGGAAGAGACCGACGACGGCGATGCCGAGGCCGGCGAGGGCGAAGAGCGGCCAGGGAATCAGGGGTTTGGGGTCGTAGAGGAAGGAGATCTCGAAGCAGAGTATGCCGACACCGAGCGCAAGGAGGCCGAGATCGAGCGTGGTCTGCTCGAAGATCGCCAGCGTCGAGTTGGTGGAGTATTTGAAGAAGAAGCTGGGCAACTGGCCGATGAGGATGGCGGTGAGGAAGAAGAAGCCAGTGGCGATGACGATCGCGCGCGCCCACGACATCGGCTTTTCGTGCTCGCGTAGGGGCGTCGCTGCCGTGATCTGCATGGAGGAACCCTTTCAAAGCTGAAAAGTGCGATGCCGGAAGGCGAGAAACCGGTGGCGTTTACGCTGCGACGACCTGTATCCACCCGATCATCGCGGGGTGGATGCCGCAGTAGAACGGGAAGTCGCCAACCTGGTTGAAGGTGTAGGTGAAGGTGTCTGAGCTGCCGGCAGCGAGCACCGACGACTTGAAGGTGTCGGTCGGTTTGCTGCTGGTGCCGCTGAAGACGTTATGTGGCGCGGTGGTGGTGTGGTTGTCCCAGGTGATGGTGGTGCCGACTTTGATCTTGATGTCGGCGTTGGTCTGGCCGCGCGCCTGCCACTCATACCCTGAAGAGTTGGTGGTCGAGGTTACGGCATCGATGGTCACCGCGGTTTGACCGGTGAGATCGATGAGGTCAGTTGGCCGGTTGCCACTGGTCAGTTGCGCCTTGTATTCGGCGATCTGCGTTGGATTGGAGAGCGTGCCGAGGACGTAGCTGAAGCCGTTGGTGCTCGAGGGCAGATTCTGGGAGGCGATGTAGGTCGGGTCGGAGGAGCGGATCAGCGCGAGCAGATAGCTGATGTCGTCTGGGGTGAGCGAGCCGCCATAGGCGTTCGACCAGGAAGGCATGGCGAGCTTGGTAGGGTTAGCGGGATCGCCGGGGATGCCGGCGGAGATAATGCGCGTGATGTCGTCGTTACTGAACTTGTTGAGGTCGGGGTTGTTGTTCAGTTTGGGACCGGCGAGCCCCTGCCCCTGGAAGCCGTGGCACGAGGCACAGTATTGGCCGTAGAGCGCCGCGCCACGTTGCAGCGTCAGGTCGTACTGCGCTTTGGCCGCGTTGACCTGGACGTCTTGCTGGGTGACGATCAAAACCGGAATGATGAAGGCGATGGCGACGACGAAGAGCAGTGATCCGTAGCCGGTTTTCTCGACGGTGGTGCCGCGTGAGTAGAAGATGTAGATGAGTGCCGTGACGACCACGGAGATCGCCGCGAGACCGAAGCCGACCTTGCCATCCAGCACGCCCGTCCCGCCGAGCAGGCCGAAGAGTACCGCGAGGCCGACGCCCGCCGTGATGGCGAGCAGGCCCGGATTTCTCGACGTTCCCATGATGCGCAATCCTCACAAGTTGTGAACAGTTTCCGCCGGAGCTGGCGGCCACGCGGCGACGATTACTGCGCGGCGCATTGCACCGTCGGTGGCGCCAGGACGCGCTGCCCTTTGCCTGGCTGCGCGACGTGCTGGTTGAGCTTGCCGGTGTCTACCTGTACGTTGCCGTTGGCGAAAGACATTTGGAAGCGGTCGGCGCTTCGCGGCGCGGGGCCGTCGAGGTATTCGCCGTCGATGTTGTAGTGCGAGCCGTGGCAGGGGCACTTGAAGGAGTGGCAGTCGTTGCGATAGGGATACTTGCAGCCGAGGTGGACGCAGACCTGATAGAGCGCGAGCCAGTAGGTGCCGTCGGAGTCTTTCACCCAGTTCTGGGCGTCGAGATTGTTTTGGAGGAAGGTCCCCGAAAGCAGGAAACTTGGCGAGGAGAGGTGGATGATGTAGGACTTGGCGGCCTGCTCGTAGAAGACGCCCTTCTCGTCGATCGCGGCTTCGACGGCGGTGGCGGCGGGATAGCTGGCCTTGTCCTTCAATCCGATGACTGAGCCGAACTGGCCGGCGAGATTCGGATAGAGCATGGTCAGAGCGCCGTAGGTGGCTTCGGCACCAAGCAGGCCAAGCCCGATGCCCACGGCGCGGCGCAGCACCTGACGGCGGCTCAGCCCGCGACGCGACAACTCGGCGGACTCGGCGCCACCGCCGGAAAGTGTCTCGTACTCTTGGGGAGTACGCTGGGTATCAATCGACATGGTGCGTCTCCTGAACGCTCAGGGTTACCGGGGAGTGGCTGGATACACGGCGAGTCGTTTGACCGCCCCGCTGTGCGCGCATCGAGCCAGCTCCGTTAGAGATCGAAGTAGATATGCTGCCAGGGCCAGATCCACTGCCAGCCGGAGCCGCGGAAGAAGCTGCCCGCTAGCACGGTGACGGCGAAGTAGATGGCAAACATGGTGAAAAGCGTGATCGAGATCTTGCGATCCTCGAAGGCGCGACTGGGGTTGCGGTCGACGTAGGGCAAGATCGCTAGCCCGACGAGGGTGAACCCCGGCAAGAGCACACCGGCGATGGTTGGCGGGAAGTAGTGCAATTGCTCTTGGAGGCCGAGGAAGTACCAGGGGGCCTTCGCGGGGTTTGGCGTGAGGTTGGGGTTGGAGTGCGCGCGCAGGGGGGCGTCGACGGCGAGGCTGACGATCGTCAGGACGACGGTCATCAGCATGGCGGCCATGAATTCGCGCACGAGCAGGTGCGGCCAGACGAAGACGGAGTCTTCGAGCTGCTTTTCGACGCGGGTGATGGCTTCCTGCTTGACGACGGCCAGCGTGCGATACCGCTTCTGGGTCGCAGCAGTTCTCGGCTCGGTCGTTGCCATACGATTCTCCTCGCCAGGATGGACGCATCCTCAGAGACAGGCGGCTAACTCACGGCTCCCGCGGTCACTTCTTGGCGCGCACGGGATTGCTCGATCTCGCGGCGCGACGGTGGCGGAGGTCCGGCCTCGCCGCCATCTTTGCGGATACGCCAGAAGTGGACGGCCATCATGATCGCGCCGACCAGGGGCAACCCGATGACGTGTAGGGTGTAGAAGCGTATGAGTGTAGCCTGGCTGACGCCGACCGGGTTGCCGGTGAGGACGACGTGCGCCTGAGTGCCGAGCAGCGGGGCATAGCTCGCCATGTTGGAGCCGACGGTGATGGCCCAGTAGCCGATCTGGTCCCACGGCAGCAGGTAGCCGGTGAAACTGAGGAGCAGCGTGACCAGGAAGAGGACGACGCCGACGATCCAGTTGAATTCGCGCGGGGGCTTGTAGGCGCCGTGATAGAAGACACGGATCATGTGGAGCGTGACGGTGACGACCATCAAGTGCGCGGCCCAGCGGTGCATGTTGCGCACGAGGTTGCCAAAGGCGACGGCGCTGGTGATCTGCTGGATGTTGTTATAGGCGACGTTGGTCTCTGGCACGAAGTAGAACATCAGGAAGACGCCGGTGATGGTCAGCACCAGGAAGAGGAAGAATGAGAGGCCACCAAGGCACCAGGTGTAGGTGATGCGCATCGCTTTGCGACTGACCTTGACGGGGTGCAGATGCAGGAAGACGTTGCCCATCATCACCAGCGACTGGTTGAGGGGCGTGTCGGGATAGCCGTGGCGGAAGATGGAACGCCAGGCCTGGCTCTCGGTGATGTAGTTCGAGGCTTTGTCTAGCAGTCCTCGATTACTCGTGCTCACGCTGCCTCCTCCAAGGGTGCCGGCGGGCCAATACGGCGCGGCTCTGGGGGTTGAGATCGTCGCTGACGAGAGGCGAAAGCGTCGCCGCGTTCCCCATGTGATCGTGGCGCGCGCAAAGGTGCATGGTAGAAAGAGTATACCAGCAATCCGAAGTGGCGCAATTCCTAGACCCGATTGGTTGCTCGTCTCCGCGTAGGCAGAAATCCGGGGGAGCCGGTGTATCGCTTGCCGACGAAAAACGGCGAGGCTGCGCCACGAACTCGTCCGTGGTGCGCGGAGTATGCGCCACTATCACGCGAGTATCACACGTAAGAGTTTAGCCTATTGTGCGACCGACTCCTATACGGTATTCACCTGATTTTTTCGCAGACGGGGCCGGGGCGCGGCCTTGACCGCCACTCAGACGGCATGGTAGGATCGCGCCGGGTTGGTGCGCTGGTCAGTGGAAGGCCATCATTTCTTCATCCTTTCGCGTTCCGCTTCGCTAGCCGCCGTTAACGGCCTACCCAGCCAGGAAAAGTGAGTGTCTCGGATGAATGACGTGGTATGCGCGGTCTGTGGCCGAACGGTCACGGTGGATGAGAACACGACGACGTGTGCAAGTTGCGGCGCACCGCTAGCGCTGCCCATACAGCAGGAGCCGGCGGTATCGTCCGCGGACTCGGCTGCCCCGGCGGTTCCCGCGGGCGACCCTACCGATAGCGCTGAGGTGCAGGCGATTCCCGTCGCCGAGGTCGCCGGAGAGAGTTCCGCGGCGGCGACCGGGGTGCAGGTCGATACGAGCATGGCGGGAACGCCGGACACGCAGGATGAGCCAGTGCTCGTGGCGGCGGAGGTCGTCGAGGTCTTTACCCCGGCGGGCGACGCAAGCGACGGTTTTGCGAGTTACGCCGCGGATGGTGGCTCGCAGAATGGCGCGCCGACCTTCGCTGACGTGGACGGCTTCGAGCCGGTGGCCGTCGCGTACGAGACGGTGTCGTACGAGGCGCCCTCTGCGGACGCTTATGTGCCGCCGGTGCCGATGACTACCGAGAGCGAGCAGGGCGCGAGTTCCGAGGCGGCGGCGGACGCGCCCGACGCGGAGATCGAGGCGTGGCAAACGCCTGCGGTGGTGCTCGACGCGATTGGTGTAGATACGGCGACGGGGGATGTGGTGGAGGTGGTCGAAGTCTTCGCCGCCGAGCCAGCGCCAGTGGAGGAAGTCCCTGCGGCAGCGCCCGTGCCGGTGGCAAGCGCGCCTGAGACGCCGGTAGCGCCCGCGTCCGCTGCGCCCGCTCCGACGCCAGCGGCGCCCGCGCCTATGCCCGCCGCGCCGAAGGCGTTTGCGGCGACCAGCAGCGCCCCCGCCAGGGAGACGGGGGGTTCCGCGGCGTTGATCGCGTTGTTAGTGTTGGTTGTGTTAGCCGCGGTGGTCATCTGCGTTCTATATTTCGCAGGGATCGTTACGTTTTAACGGAACGTAGTCGATACCGCGTAATTCGCCAGTCGGCGCGTCACCGGAGCGCAAGACGTGAAGGTGCGTGGAGCGCGTGTGACGCGCCGATGGCCCGCGGCGAAGAACGCCGAACGGGGTGCGGGCAGCTTTGCCTACACGGGCGACCGATACGTTGCGCAGTGATGCGAGGATAGAGCATGTCGCCGTCGTGGCCGCCCCAACCAGATTTCACTTCGCCCGAGGATCCCGCCGCGCAGCCCGCGGTGGACGCCGCCCCGACGGGGCCGCTGCCCGGTGGCGCTCCTGAGAATATGCCGACGGCACCGATGCCTGCCGTTGCCCCACGGGCGACCGCGGCACCCGCCGTACCGGGCGTGCAGCAATCTCAAGAGCAGACGCCGAGCCTGAGCACTGGGTACCCTCCCGCGCCCGCCCCCTCGGTTCCCGCGGTGAGCGTGACCGACTACTTCCAGAGTGGGCGGCGATCGGCGACGCCGCTGATCGTCGGATTGGTCGTGCTACTGGTACTAGGCGGTGGCGCGGCGATCTTCGCGCTGACGCGCGGCGGGTTGGGGCAGACGCAAGGCGCGGCGACCCCGAACGCAGCTGCCGCAGTCGCGACGTACACCGACATGGACGGCGTGTATACGCTGAGCGTGCCCAAGACGTGGTTGACGACGGGCAACGCGGCGCTGACCACTTTTGGGCCAGCCGCGGAGCCTGGGGTGCGCGTGGAGATCGAGCGCCTGGAAGTGGCGCTGAACGGTCATCAGGACGACGTGGCGAGCAGCTTCTTCGACTCAGCGGCGAGCAGCGCCGGTGGCAGCGTGACGAACCGGGCGGGACCGACGAGCGTGACGCTGGCTGGCATCACCTGGTCGCAGTATAGTGGCGATCTGACGGTAGGCGCGACGACGGAACACATGGTGGTGTTGATCGCCGATCACGCGGGAAGCACGGTGGAGATCGCGTCGATCGCCCCGAAGGACTCGTTCACAAGCGACGATACGCAGTTCTTTCAGCCGATGCTCAAGAGCTTGACCTTCGTGAAATAGTGGCGTGCGTGGATCGGGGCTGCGGGCGGTTTTCCGTACGGCAGAGGCGGGCACAAACGACACCACATTGGGAGTCGTTGTAAAGAGGTGGAGAGGCGTCGATGTCGCAGCAGTGGCCGCCCCAACAGCCGGGCGAAGGCCAGCCCTACGATCCCTATACGCAGCAACCGGGACAGTACGGACAATACGGACCGTACACCCAGCCGAGGCAGCAGGGGCAGACTGGCGAGCAGCCGCAGTGGTCGCAGGGCGGTGCGGGGTATCCACCGGCACCGACGTACCCGCCATCGCCGTATGGGAGCCCGACCTACCCGCAAGGCTATCCCACCGGGGGGTACGGCGCCCCACCACCGTATGGCATGCCGCCAGCACCCCGGCAACCACGAAGCCGGGTTGGGCTGATTGTTGGGATTATCGCCGTCATTCTTGTGCTTGGCGGAGGCGCGGCCTACGCGCTCACGCGCAACGGAGGCACGACAACCGCAGCGACGGGCACGCCGACCGCTACACCGACCACCGCGCCGACAGCGACGCCGGCTGTCGCCACCATCTATTCAAGTCCGCTGACCGGAGACGTCACGGGCTGGCCCTCGCGCGATGGCTGCGCGCCCGCCGCCGACGGCTACCACGTCAAAGCGGACGTCTCGTGTTTCGCCCCGACCAGCAACCTGACTGACTTCGACCTCACGGTGACCGGCCAAGCGGTGGGGAAGGATACGTCCCAACCTTACGGCGTTACCTTCCGCTCGGCGCAGGCAGCCAACGACAAGATCGGCGACACGTATGTCGTGCTGATCGCGAACAGCGGTAACTGGGCGCTGGCCAAAATCGTCGGTGGCAGCGCGACGGCGCTGGGTCAGAGTTCGTCTCCGAGCGCCGCCATTCACCAAGATGGAAGCGCGAATACCATTGAGGTGAAGGATAGAGGCACGACGATCACCGTGCTGGTCAACGGCACTCAGATCGTCTCTCTTAGCGATAGCTCGCTTACCAACGGACTGATCGGCCTCCAAGGATACGACGGCGGCGAGGCGGTCTTCACCAACTTGACGATCACCAAGTAGCGGTCGCCTCGGTATGGCCGCACTGGAAGCAGGGGTCAGCCGAGGGCAACCGCGCCGGATGCGGCGAGCGCGTGGATCTCGTCGTCGCCGTAGCCGGCCTCGCGGAGCGCCTCTGCGGTATGTGCGCCGAGCGCTGGAACGCCTTCGCCCACGGGGAAAGGCACGTCGCTGATGCGCGGCGCGGTGCGCAACGCGCGGCCTGACGCTCCCTCGCCGATGAGGCCACGGGCGCGGACCTGTGGATCGGCCAGCGCTTCTTCCAGGGTGTTGACGGGGCCGAGGCAGACGTCGGCGTCGCCCAACTCCGCCAGCCACTCGTCGCGCGTCTTGGTGCGGAAGATTGCCGCGAGCTCGTCTTTGGTGCGCTGTCGCTCGGCGGCATCTAGCGGCAACTGGTGCGCGATGAGATCGGGGCGGTTCACGCGACGGCAGAATTCTTCGAAGAACTTGGGCTCCAGCGCGCCGAGCGTCACGTAGTTGCCGTCGGCGGTCTCGTAGACGCCGTAGCCGGGGAGCGCGCCCGCGAGCCAGGCCTCGCCGGGCGCTGGCTCGGCATCGCCGCTCAGCACCAGCGACGCGAGGATCGGCAGCAGGGCGAGCGAGCCGTCGAGCATCGAGACATCGACGTAGCGACCGACGCCGTCCGATCGCTTGCCGAGCAGCGCGGCGAGGATGCCGACGACGGCCATTAGCGCACCGCCGGCAATGTCGGCGAACTGGGCGCCAGGGAGTGTCGGCGGCTGGCCGGGCGCGGTGAGATGCCGCAATAGGCCGGCATAGCCAATGTAGTTGAGGTCGTGTCCGGGGCGTTGGCTGTAGGGGCCGTCTTGCCCATAGCCGCTGAGCGAGCAGACGACCAGGCGTGGGCTGCGGGCATGCAGTGTCTCGTAGTCTAACCCGAGGCGCGCCATGACGCCGGGTCGGTAACTTTCGATCAGCACGTCGGCGTGTTCGGCCATACGCAGCAGCGCCTCGCGAGCGGCGGGTTGCTTGAGGTTGAGCGCGGCGCTACGCTTGTTGCGATTGACCGCGAGGAAGAACTGGCCGATGCCATCTTTCAGCGGCGGCATGCTGCGGGCGTAGTCGCCCAGGCCGGGTTCTTCGATCTTGAGCACGCTCGCACCGAGATCGGCGAGCATCTGTGTGGCGTACGCGCCGGGGAGCAGGCGCGTGAGGTCGAGGATGCGTATGCCAGCGAGGGGCAGCGGGCGGGATGCGGCCATTGACACTCTCCATATGCTCGTTGGTGGCGGACGCGGCTCTGCGTTCGCGGGGACGGGATAGTTGGCGCGGTGACGTAGCGCAGTGCGTAGTGTACCCGTAGCGTGCCGACGGAGTATAGTCTCGCTAACGCGCTTGACGAGTGCGATGTCGTACCCTGGTGATGAGAGTTCATCGGGGGCGCGCTGCTCGCCGGTGGCGCGGCAGATTTCGGCGGGAACGGGAGGCAGGCGATGGCTGTTGAGCATGTGGACGTGCTGATCGTCGGCGCGGGGCTTTCCGGCATTTCCGCCGCCTACTACGTGCAGACGCGCTGCCCGCAGAAGTCCTATGCGGTGATCGAGGCGCGCGACGCTATTGGCGGAACATGGGACCTCTTCCGCTACCCCGGCGTGCGCTCCGACTCGGATATGCATACACTCGGCTACTCCTTCCGACCCTGGCGTGAGGCAAAGGCCATCGCCGACGGCCCCGCGATCTTGCGGTATGTACGTGAGACGGCGGAGGCGTTCGGCATCGACCGCAAGATCCGCTTCAATACGCGGCTGCGGGAGGCGAATTGGCGCACTGAGGACGCGCGGTGGGAGGTGGAGGCGGAGTGTGGGGCCGAGGGCAGAAGGGTGTCGCTGACCTGCGGCTTCCTCTATATGTGTACGGGCTACTACGACTATGCGGAGGGCTATACGCCGGAGTGGCCGGGCATCGAACGCTTCGGCGGGCGTCTGGTGCATCCGCAGCGGTGGCCGGAGGATCTGGACTATGCGGGCAAGCGTGTGGTGATCATCGGAAGCGGCGCGACGGCGGTGACGCTGGCGCCGGCGCTGGCCGAGAGCGCCGCACACGTCACGATGGTGCAGCGCTCGCCAACGTACATCGTCGCGCGGCCCTCACAGGATCGCGTCGCCAACCGACTTCATCGCGTATTGCCGTCGCGGCTGGCACACCGGCTGGTGCGGAGCAAGAACATTGCGCTGGGCATGTTCTTCTACTCGCTCGCCCGACGCAGACCCGCAGGCGTGAAGCAGTCGATCCTCAAGATGGCGCGCGAGCAGCTTCCGCCAGGGTATGACGTCGAAAAGGACTTCTCGCCGCGCTACAACCCGTGGGATCAGCGGCTGTGCCTGGCACCGGACGGTGACTTCTTCGCCGCCATCAGAAAGGGCACGGTTTCCGTCGTCACCGGTACGATCGAGACGTTCACCGAGACGGGTCTGAAGATGCGCTCCGGCGAGGAGGTGCCCGCCGAGGTGGTTATCACGGCGACGGGGCTGACTATGCGCCTGATGAGCGGCGTGCGCCTGAGCGTGGACGGCGTGGCAGTTGAGCCGGGGGCGACGCTGAGCTATCGGGGGACGATGACGAGCGGCGTGCCGAACCTCGCCGCCTCCTTCGGCTACACGAACGCTTCGTGGACGCTGAAATGCGAGCAGATCGCGCGCTACGTCTGTCGCCTGCTGAACTACATGGATCGCCACGGTTACGTCGAGTGTCTGCCGCAGCGACCGGAGGCGCCGATGGAGGAGCGGCCCGCGGTGAATCTGACGTCAGGCTATGTGCAGCGCGCTCTCGCCAGCCTGCCGCTGCAGGGCTCGCGTGCGCCGTGGCGGACGTATCAGAACTACGTGCAGGACATCGTCAATTTCCGCCTCTCGCGGCTGAATGACGGGGCGATGCGCTTTTGGCGGCGCGGCCATGCCGCGCCGGTGCCGGCGGCGCAAGGACAGACAGTGCGCACAGGAAGCGGACGATGAAGCGGGCAAATCTGGTGAGGGAGGTTGAGGTCTACGCTGTGTGATGCGCTCGCGCGCACAAAGTGGCCGCCGCGCGGAAATGACTGGGCGAAGAGGTGCGAATGAGAACGCCAGGCGCTCCGCGGCGACGGCACGTCTCCGGTTATACACCCGACTTCGAGGCGCGTCAAGCGATTGATGCTTACGGCGCGTTGCCGGGCGGGATCGAGGTCCAGGTCTGCGCCACGGCGCGTTGCTGAGCGAAGCCCCAGTCTAATAGCGTCGTCGCGTCGGCGAAGCGCCAGAAGTATTCATTCGGATCGGGGGCCTGGAAGTCGCCATCGTGGAGTACGACACCGAGCAGATGGCCATAGGCGCGTGTCGCGGAGAAGACGAAGCAGTAGCCGGACGCCACTTCGGAGCCAGTCTTGATGCCGGTGACGCCATCGTAGGCGTAGGTGGTGAAGAGATCATTGGTGCTCAGCCAGTCGTACGCGCTATGCGTAGCGCTCGCGGCGAGTTTGTAGTCGTATGTGCCAACGATTTTGGCGAAGAGCGGCGACCGCATGGCGTAGGCGGCGAGGTGGGCGAGGTCGGCGGCGGTGGTGTAGAGACAGTTGGCGTCGTAGCCTTTGAGGGTCGCATAGTCGCAATTGGCGGCGTCGAGCCCGTGGACGTCGGTATAGTGAGTTTGGGTGAGGCCGAGCAGCGTCGCTTCGGTGTTCATGAGCGTGACGAAGTTGGTCTGCGAACCGGCCACGCCGTCGGCGATGGCAACGGCGGCATCGTCGCCCGACGGCAATAGCAGCGCGTAGAGCAGATCGCGGAGGGGGATTTTGTCGCCCTGTTTGAGGTAGGCGATGCTCGACCCAGCGGGCACTCCGACGGCGTCGGCACCAATGGTGATCGGCGCGTCAAGCTTGCCAAAGGTGAGTGCGACGATCGCCGTCATAATCTTGGTGGTGCTGGCCATCGCCACTTCTTGGTTCGCGTTGCGTGAGAGATACACTACGCCGGTGTTTGGGTTGAAGAGATAGGCGATGGGAGCATTGATGGCGGGGGGCTTCGGCGCGGCGGCAGGGGGCCGTGTTGGCGTGAGCGTGGCGGTAGCCGCCGGCTGCGCCGTGCGCGATGCGGCGGGCCGTATGACGCTGGAGGCGCCGTCGCAGCCGGCGAGCAGCAGCGCGAGCAGCGCAACCAGCGCATAGCATGCGCGCCTCGCCCGACTGCGACCCCTCACTGCATCACTCCCCTGTGCTGGCGGCTGAAACCACGCCCGGATGGCCCGCGAACATGCGGCTCGCAAACGCGGAGCAGCCGATGCGGCGTTTCGCGATGCCCTGCCGCATTGTAACATGGCGTGGAGCGGGCAAGCATGACGTGGCTCACAGTTGGCCCAGCGCTCGGCTTGGCTGAATGGTCTCTGGCGGGCGACGACGGCTGACGCGTGGCGGTGTGTGGGGCAGGTTATGGGCGCACGGCTGAGATGCAGGCCATGGGCACGGTCATGATCAGTTCGCCACCTGAGGCATGCATGCGCGCGGTGAGTCGCCGCTCGACTTCGTTGAAGACCAACCGCCGCACGGTGGGGTCGGGGACGATGCCGCGCCAACTCGGCATGTAGGTGGTTTGGATCAGTGGTGAGCCGAGGAAGGTTTTGGGATCGGGGAAGCGCAGGGTGAAGGAGTCGGTGACGACACGACGCACCTCGAATCCCGCACGCTCAATGGTTGCCCGCGCCTGGTCTGTGGTGGGACGCGAGGCGGTCAACTGGGCGAAGGCGCGGACGGCGTCATCGAGTTTGAGGTCGCGGAGCGTCAGATAGTAGGTGTCGAGGAATTCGCGAAGTGCCGACTGCAGCGGCAATGTCGTCAAGAACTGCCCGCCGGGACGCAGCAGGCGCCAGATCGCGCCGAGCGCCGCCGTGCGGTCGGCAAAGCTCTGGAGGCCAAGGTTGCAGGTGATGGTGTCGAAGGTTCGCTCCGGCAGGCCGCTCGTGCTGACGTCGGCGACGAGGAAGCTGACGTTACGCAGCCACCCTTCTTGGGCGCGTCGGCGCGCGAACTGGATCGCCTCCTCCCAGACGTCGATGCCGGCGATGTCGCAATCAGCGCCGAGGAAACGCGCGATCTCCAGCGTTGGGTAGCCGGTGCCGCAAGCGACATCGAGCACCTGCCAGCCGCTATCACGCGGGAGGGTGAGGAAGACGCTGAGGAGCAATCGCCCGAATGGTGCGGACCACTGCGGGACGATTACGGCGTCTTGCAGTTCGACGAAGCCGGGATCGGTCGATTCGTAGTTCGCGGTGAGGTAGTCTTCGCCGACGGTGCGGGCGCTGGCGGCGAGCCCGGCGGGGCCAAGTACGCCACCAGCGGCGGACGCGTGTTGGCGCCCGGTTGGCGATGGGAGGTCGATCACTGGCTCGCGGGGCAGGTCGAGGTCGCGTAGCGCGCGGACGTGCCCGGTGTAGCCGCGACGCGCGCGGTTGGGGTCCCAATCGGACCAGTCGTCGTCGTCATCGGGGCCGCCGAGGGAGCCGGGAGGAGGATAGCGGCCATCGCGAAAGGACATGCCGTTCCTCCAATGTGTACTGGCTCCACTGCCTGCTGCTGCTGCCCGGCCTGACGGGGGCGGCTTAGCTCGGCCTCCGCGCGGACGGCGCATCTGAAGGCGCTCGCATTGTGCAGTGTACACCCCTCGGGCTAGCGCTTGCGCTCCTGCTACGGCGGGTTCCGCGATAGGTATTCCGCTAGGCGACGTCGTGCGGATCGACCCAGGCGATGGTTGGTGGCAGCGACGCATGCTGCGTGGGTGACGGCGAACCGCTCGGCGTCGTCGTCCCGTTCGGCGTGCCGGTGCCGGGCGTTCCGGGGGTGCCGCTGGGCACTGGGGTCGGCTCGAAGACGGCGAAATAGATCGTGGCGGCTAGCGCGGGGTCTTTGGGATCGTTGCCATTGTCGTTCGCCGGGCGGTCCACGTAGACTTTGACATGATAGTTCCCCGGTTGTGGGATCTTCGAGCCGAAGCGTAGTTCCTGCGCTCCGCCGGGGCCGAGGGTCTTGGAGACCCCATTGGTTAGGTTGATGTCGAGGTCATCGATAAACCAACGCACCGAGATGGTGTGCGAATCTCCAGCGGAGATCGCCTCAACACGCATGGTAACCCAGACCACATCGTCCTTGGTGAAGCGCGAGGTGAGCCCGACGGGAAGCCCGGTGCCGGGGTCGTAGCTTTTCGAGGTGACGACATTCTTGACCAGCGCGGCCTGCGCTCCGGGGGTCGCCACGGGCGTTACGGGCACGTTGGCGGTCGAGACGAAGACCGGCCTGGGTGTGCCGCTGACTGGGCCGGTGATCAGGCCGAGGATCGTGTTTCTGCCGAGGAGGCCGGCCAGCGCGCAACTGGCGATGCAGACGAGCATCACGCTGAGGACGCCGCTGGTGACGCGCCAGGTGCCGAGCTTGCGCTTGCGCTCGCCGGTGGCGGGGATGTAGACCGGGCGGCGGATGCCGAGTGCGCGCTCCTCTTCGTCAGTCTGCGGCATGCCGGGGAGCGCGGGCACGCCTCCGCTCATCCCTCCCATCGCGGAGGGGTCCATTGGGAGCATGTCGTCTTGGACGGGGACAAGCGCCTGCCCGAGGTCGACGTCATCATAGTCTTGCCTGGCGCCGCGGCGGTTGCGCCCGCTCGAGCGCGAGGGAGGCTGTTCTTCGTAGCCGCCCTCGTCCCAGCCGCCGCGTTGCAGATTGGCGCCGGAGCCACGCTGACCACGGCTGGAGGGTGACCCTTCGGCGGGGCCCTGGTTATCGCGCCATTGGCGCATGGAAGAGTATGTGCCAGGAGGCGGTGCGCCGCAGTTCGGGCAGGGTCCGGTACGAGACCGGCGAGCTCCACATTGGTCGCACTGCATGAAACAGACTCCTCTATACCTGTGCGGGTATCGTGCATCGTGGGAGTGGGCGTCAAGCGCGCCGCGTCGCATTGTATCCCACATGATACTCAGTGAAAACCACACGGTATTGATGTGTAGGAGGAAGGTAAGGGAGCCACATGCTGAATGTGGCCGACGAGCGCGCGGGCAAATGCCGGCCACGACATAGGTGTGTGGCGAAGAGCAGCAGACCTGCGGTGGACGGTGGCGGGCATTACCAGTCGCCGCTACGGTGTGGGGCGAGCGCCGTGCGCATGGCACCGGGACGTCGACGGCGACGTTGCCGCCTGAGAAGGCGCGTGCTACGATATCGGCCACCGACGAGAACGGCGAGCGAGGAGGCTCGGGATGACGGAGTCACAGCAGTACTGGCTCGACCATCAAGCCATCGAGCGGCTCGCGCAGCACATCCCCTTCGAGACGGATCCGCAGACGAAGGCCGAGTGCATCGAGATGTTGCGCGGGCTGGTGCTGCGCTCCGGCCACCTAATGTGTCGCAACGACTTTGGGTTCGAGGCGCAACAAGAGCTGCAGCGGCTGGGCCTCTGGAATCGGCTGGCGCGCTAAGCGTGGACCCGCGTGTGGATGCTCCCACGGCGGACCCAGCCACTACTTAACCCGCGTGCGCACGAAGATTTCCTCGCAATGGGTGGCCTTTCGTCTGCCGCTCGAACGCCACGCGGGCTGCGAATCCCCTGCGTGAAGGTGCGCTTATCCCAGCGACCAGCCGTTCGCGCCGCCGGAGAGATCGATGGTCCCGGACGATTCGACGCGCACGATGGACGCTTGCAAGCGCGAGGAGGCGTTGGCGTCGGTGTCCCAGTCGTCCGCCGCGGCACGGCGCGCGGCGAGCGAACCCGGCGCGACCGGCGCGGAGGTAATCACTATTAGCTTGGCGTGGGTGCGCGCGAGCACCGCGCCCAGCGGACCGCTGAGGTCGAGCGCGCCGCCGGACGGGAGCGCAAGCTCGACGATATCGGCGGTCAGCGACTGGCCCGAGTAGGCCAGCGCGTCGAGTGCGTAGTCGTCCGCCGCGCCGAGCAGGAGGGCGCGCAGGCCGGGTGTCTCCAACCGCAGGATGGCGTCGTCGCTGGCCGTAGTGTCGCCCTCGCCCGAGGGGAAGAGCGTTTGCGGCGGCGAAAGGAGGTTCAGCGTCGTCGTCGCATCGAGGCGCAGTGCGTCTCCCTGGCGTATCTGCGCATGGGTCGCGCCCGCTCGCTTGGCGGCGTCGAGCCAGGCGAGATACTCCACGCTCGGCTGGCGCATTCCCGTGTCTGCCGCGTTGGCGAGCGTGAAATGCGCCGCGGCGTCCTCTAGCCCGCGCGCGTCGCCGGGGCGCGGATCGCGCAGCAGCGCCAGATCGAGCGAGCGCCGCCAGAAAGGTACGAGCGGATTCAGCGCCGCCTCCAGCGCCGAACCCGACGGCCCGCCGTCGATCAGCGCCGTCGCGCCAGAGGGCAGCCGCAGGAAGATCGCGCCGCCACCCGCGCCAACGTCGAGGAAGTCGAGGTGCGCCGCGCGATCCGTCGCGGCTGGAGCGGCGGCGCCAAGCGCGCCAAAGAGCGCCACGGCGAGCAATGCCACGAGCACGCTACGGGAGAGCCGCAGATGGCTCACGGGCGGCTGAGGCGCCGGCGGGGCGACCCCGCGAGTGGCGGCACGCCTCGGCAGCAGCGGCCCCAGCCAGGCGAGTATGCCTGCCAACGCGACGTAGTAGGCCCAGGCGACCAACGCGGAGAGGTCGGGCACGGCAAGCGCGGCGGCGGGCAGGTTCGCGCAGATCGCGATCGCTGTGTCCATGAACCAGAGCAGCGGCCAGAGCACCCAGCCGATCGCCAGGCTCAATGCCAAGCCCAGCGCGGCGGGGAGCAGGCCGACTCCGGCGAGCAGCGCACCGAGGACGAGCACCGGTGCGAGCAGCGGCACCGCCAGCAGATTGGCGAGCGGCGCGACGAGCGACACCTCATGGAAGGTCAGCGCGAGCACGGGCAGCGTGGCGATCTGCGCGGCGAGTGTTACCGCCAGCAGTTCCGCAACGACGGCGCCGAGCGGTAGCCGGCCCAGCACCCGCGCGAGCCGCCGCTGGATTGGTGGGACGAGCAGAGGTAGGCCCATGGTCGCGAGCACCGTCAGCTGGAAGCCGGCGTCGTCGATCAACGCGGGCTGGATCGCCGTCATCGCCAGTGTGGCCAGCGCCAGCGCGGAAAAGACGTTGTAGCCACGTGCCAGCGCCGGGGCCAGCGCCAGCAGCGCGCCCATGATTGCCGCGCGCAGGGCGGCGGGTCCGCCTCCGCCGAGAGCGGCATAGATGGCGACGGCACCGAGCGAGGCGATGGTGCGCGGCCAGCGCCCCAAGGGGCGGAACGCGGTAGAGGCGAGTTCGGCCAGCGTGGCGACCTTCAACCCCGCGGGGACGACGAGATGGATCGTTCCGGTCGCCGTGAAGAGCGGGAGCCGTGCCCGCAACACTGGCGTCTTTAGCCCAAGCAGGATGCCGATGAGCAGCGCCGCCTCGGGTTCGGGCAGCGCGTGCTGGATGATCTGGGCGAGTCGCAGCCGCAGATCGAAGAGCGCCGCCAGCAACGGATTGCCGCCGCCTTGGGAGATCACCGTCGCGCGGACGCTGGTGAGTCGCGCGATCACCCCTGCTGGGGCGTAGGTGTCGCCGATCGGCAGCAGCGTGCCCGTCAGCGTGACGCCATCGCCGTAGGAGGGCGCGTAGTAGTCATCGGGTCCAGCGACGAATGCCTCGACATCGCCGGTCGCGGACTGCCAGGTCTTGCCACCATCGAAGCTCACCGCGCTTGTCGCGACGGTGAGCAGGCGCGCGCCATCACGGAGATCGGGTTCGGCGTCGACAATTCCCTGCACCCGCGCCTGCTGGCCCGCGGCGTACCGCGAGATCGCGTGTGGGTCCGTGGTGGGATCTGCCGCAGCGGTGCGGGCGGCTCCGAGTGCGAGCCAGAACACCAACATGCCAGCGACCAGCAGCCAGCGCATCGGACGGGGCGCGTCGCCTGTAGCGATCGCAGCGGCGCGACGCGAGAGTATCCTCCCGCCGAGCCAGACGGCGAGCGCCACCACGGCGAGACCCAGCCACATTGCCGGAGCGAACGCCACGAGGGGACCGAGCGGACGCAGCGCGATGCCGGCGAGCCATGCCGCGGTGCAGGCTACTAACGCATAGCCGCCGAAGAGCGGCGTCGCGATCCTGGGAGGCGCGGTGCGCGTGGTGGGCGCGGACACAGTTGAGCCACCTGCCTGAAATGCTGCAAAATCAGCGTGCGGTCAGCAGCCGCCCAACTATAGCAAAGAGCCGCGGGGTTGCCCATCCCTTCAAGTCTGTGGCGCGCTGCTGGCGGCTACCAGCGGTCCCGCATTGGCGCCCAGGGTGGGGCCAAGCCATGCTTTCGATGCCACTGCCGCAGAGGATGATCTGGCTGAGTGGGGCTTGCTCAAACACGAACTCGCGCCGGCACCTGGTGCCGTGCTCTCCTCCACGCCACACACCATCTCCGCTAGATCGTCCTCATGCGCACTCTGCTGGATGGCTGTGAACGCGAGACAGCGAGTCGAGCCTACGTGTGTTCGCGCAGCGACAAGCGAGCATGCGGAGTGTAAGACGACACGCGAGTTGCCGCCGAGTCACGCTGGAAAAACGGTCGAGACGCTTAGGCGACTGTTACGTTCGCTACTGAGCAACTCCGGGCAGGTGCGTGCCCACCACCGTGACTACTCTGTGATGCCACCAGCGACAGCCAGACACGCACTTCTCATCTCCTTTCAACAAATCGTCGCTATCATTCAGTCTTGTTACCATTTGAGATCGGCTGTGGCCGAGGATGCTCACGCGCAATCGTTCGCAGGGGATGTGGCTGGCATGCAGCAGAGAGCAAAGAAAATACTGGTGTCGGCGGCGCTCGTCGGCACGTTCATCATCTACAGTTTGATCCACGGGCGCTCCTCGGGCGCGACGCCCATCGTGCTCGTGCCGCGCAGCGCAACGGCAACGGCGACCAACACTGACACGCCTTCCGTCGATGGCACGGCGACCACGGGTCCCTCGCCGACGGCCACCGAGACGCCGAGCACGCTCTACAAGGATGGCAGCTATAGTGGCAGCGTTGCCGATGCGCAGTGGGGCTACATCCAGGTCCAGGCGGTGATCAAGGGCGGCAAGATCACCGACGTGAAGTTTCTGCAATATCCCAACGAGCGCCAGCGATCCGTCGAGATCAACTCGTATGCGGACCCGATCCTCACCAGCGAGGCGATCCAGGCGCAGAGTGCGAACGTCGATCTGATCAGCGGGGCGACGGACTCAAGCTTTGCCTTCATCCAATCGCTCAGCGACGCGCTGACCCTGGCGCAGGCATAGTCAACCTTTATGAAAGAGACGCGCCTGCTGATGGGGATGCCGGTCACCGTCGAGGTTGCTGCTGCCGACGTCACCGCAGACGACCTCGACGCGGTATTCGCGTACTTTACGTACATCGACGAGACCTTCAGCACCTATAAGGATGCGAGCGAGATCTCGCGGATCAACCGTGGCGAGATCCCCGCCGCGCGCTACAGCGCCGACATGCGCACGATCCTGTCGCTCGCCGAGCAGACGAAACGCGAGACGCAGGGCTACTTTGCCATCGAGCGCGACGGCTACCTCGATCCTTCGGGGATCGTCAAGGGCTGGGCGGTGCGCAACGCGGCGCAGATCCTGCGCGACCGCGGCTTTGACCACTGCTACGTCGACGCGGGCGGGGATGCGCAGATCTACGGCGTCAAGCAGGGGAGGCCATGGCGCGTCGGCATCCGCAATCCCTTCAACCGCAACGAAAACGTCAAGATACTCGCCCTCTCAGACTGCGGCATCGCCACCTCTGGGACGGCGATTCGCGGGCAGCATATCGTCAATCCGCACGCGCCAGAGCTGCCGATCCGCGACATCGTCAGCATCAGCGTCGTCGGCCCGGATGTCTATGAGGCGGACCGCTTCGCCACGGCGGCGTTTGCGATGGGCGCGCGCGGCATCCAGTTCATCGAGCGGCGCGGCGGTTTGGAGGGCTACCAGATAGACCAGCATGGCATCGCCACCTCTACCAGCGGATTGGAAAGGTACGTCCTGCGGATATGATGGCTCCCCTCGACTATTTTCTCGACCGCATCACCATGTACCGGCTGACGCTCTACGTGCTGATCGGCTACGTCCTCGTGGGCGCGGTGGAGGCGCAGCTTGGACTGCTGCCATATTCGCCCGTGTGGATGCTGGTCTCGGCGGGGTTACTCGCCCTCATCTGTTGGGCGGCGAACGCGGTGCTCGCGTGGGCCTTCGAGGTGCCCACCAATGTGGAATCGGCGTACATCACCGCGCTGATCCTCGCGCTGATCCTCGATCCCGCAGAGTCGCTTGGTGGCTTGCAGTTGCTGGGCTGGGCCGCGGTGTTGGCGATGGCCTCGAAGTATTTGTTGGCGCTCTCCCACAAGCATCTCTTCAATCCCGCGGCGATCGCGGTGGTGATCACCGCGTTCGCGCTGGGCGAGCCGGCGAGTTGGTGGATCGGCACCGGCGCTATGCTGCCAGTGGTGGTGATCGGCGGCTTGTTGATCGTGCGCAAGGTGCGCCAGGAGGCGATGGTTGGCGCTTTCCTCGCGGCGTCGCTCGTCACGGTGATTGGCGTGAGTTTGGTGCAGCAGCTTGGCTTCGCGCGCGAAATGCAGCAGTTAGTGGTGGAGTCGCCGTGGATCTTCTTGGCCACGATCATGCTCACCGAGCCGCTGACCGTGCCGCCGACGCGCGGCCTCAAGCTGATCTACGCCGCGCTGACCGGCATGCTTTTTGTGCCGCAGATCCACGTGCTGCAGCTTTACTCTACGCCTGAACTGTCGCTGGTTGCTGGCAATATCTTCGCCTATCTGGTCAGCCCGAAGCAGCGTGTCTCGCTCAAGCTGAAGAAGAAGACCAAGCTGGCGCCCGATATCCTCGATTTCGTCTTCGCGCCGTCGCAGCGCCTCACGTTTGTGCCGGGGCAGTACATCGAGTGTACGTTGGAGCACCCGCACCCCGACAGCAGGGGCAATCGTCGCTATTTCACGCTGGCGTCGTCGCCGACGGAGGATGCGCTGCGGCTCGGCGTGCGCTTCTATCCGCGGGGCAGTAGCTTCAAGCGCGCGCTGGCGGCGATGTCGGGCCGCGGGACGATGGTGGCGGGGCAGGTCGCGGGTGACTTCACGCTGCCGAGCGATCATCAGCGTAAGGTGGCGTTGATCGCTGGAGGGATCGGCATTACGCCGTATCGCAGCATGCTCAAGTATCTCGTCGACACGCGGCAACGGCGTGACGTCGCCGTGCTCTATGCTAACCGTTACGCCGGTGAGATCGTCTATCGCGACGTGCTCGAGGCGGCGCAGAAGGCGTTCGACGCCAAGGTGGCCTACACATTGACCGAGCGCTCGGCGATCCCCAAGGATTGGCATGGGTACAAGGGTAGGATCACCGATCGCATGATCGCGTCTGCGATCCCGGATTACCGCGAGCGTGCGTTCTATATCTCGGGTCCGCCGGAGATGGTGCGCGCGACTGAGCGTGTGCTGCACGCGTTGGGCGTACACCGCAGCCACATCAAGAAGGATTTCTTCCCGGGGTTGGTGTAGCGCACCTGGCGGTTGCAGTCGGCGGCGTCTCGCCAGCCCGCGCGACACGCGCTACCGGATTCGCTACGAGATTACTTCGACGCGCTGGGGGTGTATCGTCTATGACAGACACGCAGGCGTTCACGGCGTCCATCGGGCGCTTGACATCATTGCGGAACTCGCGGTGCGGCCGCGCGTCGGTATCGTAGACCAGTTTGGCGTCGAGCCGCGGAGCGTCGTCAGGTTTCATCCTGCGTATGAGGTGGGCGACTGCGCGTTGGCCGCGACGGCCCCCAGAGCGATACCAGCCGTGCAACGACGATGACGAGATAGATCTGGCCAACAAGCGCTTCTAGCATCGCGAAGGTCTGGCCGACGCTCCCTGCCGGCACGAGGTTGCCGTAGCCGACCGTCGTGAGCGTCGAGTAGCTGAAGAAGAGATACTGACTGGCCGTCGCGTGTAGTTGACCGGTAAAGAACGGCAGCGAGCTTACATAGCCTATCGCCATAAATAGCAGAGCGAACGAGAATCCGAGCAAGAGATACACGCAAACAGCGCCGAGAACTGTCTCGGTCGTCACTCGCTCGTGCATACATGATGCGTCGCAAAATGGCAACCGGCGTGATCAGGAGTAAGCACCCGCCGAAGAGCGAGAGTAATCGACCTGAGACGGGATCCCCTGCCACGAGCAGGCTGGCAAGCGTGAGCAAGGTGCTCATCAGGAAGTAGGCGACGGCCAAGAGTTGCCAGAAGCGAGGGGCCTGAGACGTGCGAAGCGCGAACACGAAGGTAGCACCCAGCAACACGACGATAACAGCCTGCCCCCAGCCGCTGTCGGAAATCGCCGACACGGCCACATAGTCTATGACGATGAGGAGGAGCACTATCCCATAGCTGTCGGTAGGTCGAATGTGAGCTTCGGCCAACTGGCTATGCCGCTGCGACTGCGACAGTTTACTCGGCTGCTGTGCTGCCATCGGATTCCCGCATCACGCAATGGGGCCAGCCCGGTCACGGGTGCCAGCAACACCACACATGGAGAAAACAGCCACAGGAGAGGTGGTCTCTCGTGGCTGTTTTGCAGTTTGTAGGTACCGCCTACGCCCAGCGGCGGTACCGATCAACAGATGCGGACCCTGGTGAACGTTACGGGGCGGTGCTGGAAGTAGCGGTCCCGGACGGAGTTTGAGGTGGGGGAACTGTCTGCGCCTCGGCGGCCTCTTGCGCCCGAGACACCTGCTCGCCACCGCCCTGATTCAAAGCCTCTTGCAGCTTCTCCTCGGTCTCCTTTGGCAGCGACGTCTGGAGGATGGTCCCGCCGTATTGAGCCAGTTCAGGCACCACTTTGTCGGGGGTCGACCGGCGGATCAGCATAAAGATCGCCGACGAACGGGGCTGCATGGTCGCTGCGATTTGCTTGGCAAACCTGTCGTCGATTCCATAGTCAGACAGCTTGCCAGAGATCGCTCCTAGGCCCGCGCCCACGGCGAAACCAAGGAATGGCACGAAGAAGAGCAGCCCGATGAGCATACCCCACATACCGCCCCACGCAACCCCCGCGCCCGTCAAGCTGGTGTTCTGATGCAGCTTGATTTTGCCCTTTGCGTCCTTCGTGACATAGCACGCATCGTCGAGATCGATGAGGTACTCTTTGTTCAGCCGTCGCAATGCGGCGAGCACCTCCGCAGCCCGATATTCATCGGGATACGCAACTACCACGAGATTACTCATGCCAACTCCTCCAGTTTTCCTACGCTCCCTGTTTGGTCTTGCCCTTGCCCAGGTACGCATCATCAAGTCGCCATCAAAACTCTCGGAGCCACGATGTCACAAGGATTGCGACTCTGAAGACTGTCTTGAACGCTGATAGCGTTTCACTGCCTCAGGTGGACCGAGTCGGAACGGGCGTGCGTTCCAGATGCACCCTCAGCATAGGCTGCCCTTGCCTTGGAAGCACCATGCATTGGGCTTGACTGCGTGGGGAGTCATACGCTCATTCGCGGCGAGGTCTGGAGCCTCGCCTCTGGTTGAGGAGGCAACTGACTCTTTCCGTCGCCGTTTCGGGCACTCTGAGGAGACACGGTGACGCGAGGCCATCTCCGGGTTGCACGGCAGACATACCTCGTCAAGCGGGCAGCAAGAGCATGAACGCCGGCGTCCGGCACACCGGTTGGGTTAGCTGCTCTCATAGTGAGCGGACGGTGACGAGCCTCGACCAAGGGTGAGGTGTCGGCTAGCTCTGGGGCGCATGAGAAACTCGACGGTCAGTCAAAACCATCGTGCGTTTTCACGCAGCGTGTTTGGCGGATAAGATGGAGCAACTGGCGAACAAGCCCAGCTAATCGATCTCGCTTGTCGATTGGCAACGGTGAGCAGCGCGTCGGGGGCGCGGAAGGGATGGACGCAACGATGAGTTGGCAAGCGTAGGGATAGAACCCCGTCAGCGACTGGTTGGGCAGGGCACTTGTTCAGAGGGTGTTGCCCGCTGTGTCAACGATACGATTGGCCCGCTGCACCTCTTCGCAGTGCCCTTCAAGGTGCACTCACTTGGCCGCTCGTGGGCTTGTGCCCCGCAGCGGAAGATACCACCTTCGCCGCTTATCATGTTGACGCGCTGGGCACAGGCGCACGCCTAGGGTTGACCCGCCGCGCAGGAATCTTCAGGAATCTTCAGGTGCGCTCCGCAGGTGCGCTCGGCTGGCATCGACCCACGCTGGGCGCCACATCGCACACACAATTTGCTCCGCGACGGCATGCTGGCCGAACTAGTCAGGACACTGCGTTATCTCCGGCACCGACTGCGATGTGACGAACGCCGAACCTTTCTTACACCGCTCGTTTTCGCCGCAGCTTCGTGCGGTGCGCGAGCGCATGTCGCCACCCACATCACATGCAACATAGAGCTTCCTGAAACAGGGAGAGGAGGCAGGCCATGAGCTACTTCAGTGAGCGCCTCATCGCCGCAAGGTCGGCGTTGGCGCATTACGCGGACCGCTTCAGATGGATGCCGCCAGCTCAATTGGACGCCCTGGCCGAAAAACGTGGCACAGATTCTCCGCATACGGCGAGTCGTCGCTTGGGCCTAACGACTCTCGCAGACCTCATACGCATCAGCCGCCCAGCTTCGTTCTCATTTGCAGCGCCCTCTCGGCGATCCATCGTCGCGACGCTCGTGCTGTGCGGCGCCTTTTATTGCGCGGCGCGGATCGGGCTCGTGCTCCATTTCCCCGAGTCCCTTGTCTATTTCGTCTGGCCGCCGAGCGCAATCTTGTTCGTGGCGCTGGTGCTCTCCCCGCGCCGTAACTGGGGGTTGTTTGCGCTCGCGTTGCTTCCCGTCCACCTGGCCGCCGAGATGGGGAGAGTCGCGGCGCCATTATCCTCGCTGCTGCTGTTTTACGGAATTGTCTGGCTTCAGGCCCTTGTCGGCGCCTGGTTCGTGGGCCGCTTCGCCGCTCGCCCGCTGCGCCTGACTACGTTACATGATGTGATCGTCTTTCTGCTCGGCGGAGCCGGTGCGGCTGCCCTCACAGAGGCACTGGCACTCGCCACGGTGCTGTGGATGACGGCAGGCGGCACAGACATCTGGTTGATTTTTGCCCAGACACTTTTTGCCGACACGCTCACCATGCTTGTGCTTGCTCCGGCGCTCGTCACCGGATGGGCCGCTCTTCAGCGCATAGGATCTGCGAATGGAATACCGATCGGTGGCAAGCTTTGGCTTGCGCACGTAAGGAGTGAGATCACCGCCAGGCTGCAAGCCGTTTCGGCCTCACAGGTGGTGGAAGTGAGCCTCTTATCGCTTGGGCTTCTGGGAACTGGTCTGGTGGCCTTTGGCGGGTACTTCTCAGTGCCTGGCGCGTTACCGGCGCTCCTCTACACGATCTTGCCGCTGTTGCTCTGGGCGGCTGTGCGTTTCGGTCTCGGGATCACAAGTCTCGCCCTCTGTGGCTTGACGCTGCTGTCTATCGTCTTCGCGATCCACGGACGCGGACCGTTCGGCGCATACTCTACGACTGAAAACCTGTTCGCACTGCAGTTGTTCTTCATCGCGATTTCGGTGCCCTTGCTCATTTTGGCGGTGCTCATGCAAGAGCGCCGCACGGCCAAGGATGTGTTAGAGCAGAGTGAGCTCCGCTACCGCGATCTGGTGGAGTCGCAACCGGACATGATCTGCCGCTATCTGCCCGATTCTACCCTGACGTTCGTTAATGAGGCCTATTGTCGAGCTTTTGGGAAGCCACGAAACCAGCTTATCGGCACAAAGTTTGTCGATTTTATGGACGACGCATCGCGGGAGCATCACGCGCAGTGCATTGCAGCGCTGCTGGCGAATCCGCTTGCCTCGGTTGACGAGCACGAGACGATGCTCCCCAATGGCAGCCGCGGCTGGCAACAGTGGGTTGACCATGCCATCTGCGATGCGAACGGCAACCTTGTCGAGGTGCAAGCCGTGGGGCGAGACATTACCGACCGCAAACGCGCGGAGGATGCGCTGCACGAGAGTGAGGCCCGCTTCCGGGCGGCGTTCGAGTCGGCTGCCACAGGCATGATGCTTGTGGACGCGACCGGCCGGCCATTCCAGGTGAATCGTCCTCTTGCCGAGATGCTGGGATACACCCAGGACGAATTGCTCACTCGCACCTTCACGGAGCTAACCTACCCCGAAGATATAGAGGGCAATCTGTCGCTCTTCAAATCGGCCCTCGCGGGCGAAATCCAAGGATACCAGTTAGAGAAGCGCTTCATCCATAAGCAGGGTCATCTCGTCTGGGGCTTCCTCAGCGCAGGCGTTGTGCGCGATGCCGCGGGTCAACCCCTGTATATGGTAGGCCAATTGCAGGACATTACCGAGCGCAAGCGCGCCGAGGAGGCACTGCGCGCGAGCGAAGAACGCTACCGCGCGGTGTTAAACAACCTCCCTCATGGCGTTGTGCTGCTCTTCGACCACGCGCTGCGTCATGTGTTCGCCGATGGGCAGGGTCTACCCGACATCGGGCTTTCCAAGGCGCGGATAGCGGGTAAAACCATCTGGGAGGTCTTTCCGCCCACCATCTCAGCTACGTTGGCGCCGCGGTATCAGGCGGCGCTCGCTGGTACACAGGCAGCGTTCGATCTCACCCATGAGGGTCGCACCTATCAGACACACATGCTGCCTATAGAATATGGCGGCACCACAGCGGGCATGGCCGTGTTGCAAGACGTCACCGAACAGCGTCGGGTAGAGGTGCTGGCCGAGCTCGACCGGACCAAGACGGCCTTCTTCAGCAACGTAAGCCACGAGTTTCGCACTCCGCTGACGCTGCTGCTGGGGCCGGCGGCGGACGCGCTGGCTGACCTCAAGGCACCGCTGCCCCCTCGACAACGTCAGCGATTGGAGTTGATCCTGCGCGGCAGCCAGCGTTTGCATAAACTGGTCAACACGCTGCTCGAATTCTCGCGGATAGAAGCGGGGCGCGTCCAGGCTACCTATGAGCCAACCGATGTGGCCGCGCTCACAGCCGATCTCGCTAGTTCGTTCCGCTCAGCAGCCGAGAGCGCGGGATTGCAACTGATCGTGAACTGTTCGGCACCGATCTGTCTGCGCGGACCAGTCTACGTGGACCGCGAGATGTGGGAAAAGATTGTGCTGAATCTGGTCTCCAACGCGCTGAAGTTCACCTTCGAAGGCTCGATCACCGTCGCGGTGAACGCCGCCGGTCAGGAAGGTGAATGGGTAGAGTTGGAGGTGCGGGACACGGGGACTGGTATCCAAGCGGAAGAGCTGCCGCACCTGTTTGAGCGATTCCATCGTGTGCAAGGCGCGCGGGCGCGCACATATGAAGGGTCGGGCATTGGTCTCTCACTGGTCGAAGAACTGGTGAAACTGCATAGTGGCACGGTGCGGGTGACGAGCGCCGTAGGAGTGGGGAGCACCTTTACAGTCTCCATCCCCACCGGCGATGCTCACCTGCCGGCTGATCGCATTGAACGTCAAATGGGTCCTCGTAGAGCGCAAAGCCAGACGTTTCGCGCAGAGAGTGCGGCGCTTTTCACCGACGAGGCGATGCGCTGGATCGCGGAGCCAGAGCAGGCGCAGCCATCAATGGATTCGCAACACACGCATACGGGAACCGAGACGATCCTTGTAGCCGACGACAACGCCGACATGCGCACCTATCTCGCCACGTTGCTCGGCGAACGCTGGGATGTTCGGACGGCAGGCGATGGTTTGGCTGCGCTGGCTGAGGCGCGTGCGCGGCCGCCGGATCTGGTCCTCGCCGATGTGATGATGCCGGGCCTCGATGGCTTCGCCCTGGTCGCGGCGCTTCGGGAAGATCCATCGACCGATGCTGTGCCGGTTATCTTGCTGTCGGCGCGCGCGGGAGTCGAAGCCACCGTCGAGGGGTTACATGTCGGCGCCGACGACTATCTCATCAAGCCTTTCTCCGCTGGCGAGTTGCTCGCCCGCGTGCAGACTCATCTCGAACTGTCGCAGAGGCGTAAGGAGGCGGCGGCGCGAGCCGCGCAACTGGATGCGATCTTCGAGGCGATCGGCGACGGTGTGCTCGTGCACGACCTTGGCGAGAACAAGTTGCATGCTAACCGAGCGTTCCGCGATCTCTTGCGGCGGCGCCTGGAGATGCGGGGCCAGTCAGTCGACCCTGAGACTCTCTTGCTTGCTCCGGCGGTGAGGGAGCGCTACACCACAATCAGTGATGAGCATGGCCGCGAGATTCCGCGAGAAGAGTGGCCATCGGAGCGAGCGCTGCGGGGCGAGACGCTCACGGGGGCGAATGCCGTCGATGAATTTACCGAGGGACCCGGCGGGGAAATCTTGCAAGTGAATGTCTCGGCTGCCCCCGTCCGTAGCGCCAGCGGGCAGATAACGGGAGCCGTAGCGGTCTTTCGCGACGTCACCGAACGCCGCCGACTTGAGCGGCAGGTAGTGGAGCAGGCAAGCCAGCTTCAGGCCGTGTTCGATGCTATGACGGACGGTGTCTTTGTTTTCGGTGCAAATGGGCGCGCGACACGCATCAACTCGGCGTCGCGTGCGGCGTTCGGCTACGTGCCAGGTGACTGTCTCATGAGCATGGAGCAAACACCTGCGCAGGCGCTTGTTCCCCGCGAAACCGACGAGCAACCACTGCCCGACGAGCAACTACCCACCGAACGCGTGCTGCGAGGGGAAGTGCTGACGGCAGACAATGCGTTTACTCAGGTAGTTCACGCTCCCGATGGGCATGAGCGCACCATGAGCCTCACCGGTGGACCATTGCGAGACGCGACGGGTCAGATTACCGGCGGAGTGATTGTCGCCCGCGACGTGACGGAGTTGAAGCGGACCCAGACTATGCTGGCGCAGCAAGAGCGCCTGTTTCGCACCTTGGTCGAGAATTCACCCGACACCATCACGCGCTTCGATCGCAACCTACGCCATCTGTACGTGAGCCCGTCCTCGGAGAGTCTGACTGGCGTACCGGCGCAGGCGAGACTGGGCAAGACCTATGTGGAAAGCGGGTTCCCTGAGGCAGCAAGCGCTCCATGGGAGCACGCCTTGCGAAGGGTCTTCACGACGGGCAAACCACAGACGTTCGAGAGCAATTATCACGCGGAGGACCGACCGCCGCATGTGTCGCGCGTAAGCTACGTTCCGGAGTTTGCCGCCGACGGGAGCGTGGCGTCGGCACTGTGCATCACCACCGACATTACCAAGTTGAAACAAGTGGAGGAGGCACTGCGACAATCTGAAGAACGTTTCTCGAAAGCGTTCCGCAGCAGTCCGATCGCGATGATAATCCTTTCGCGCGCTACCCAGCGCATACTGGACGCCAATGTGGCGCTCTCCAGGCTTACGGGATTCAGGCATAGCGAGCTCTTAGGGGCTACCTTGCTCCAACTCCGGCTCCTCTCTTCCAGTGCGTCCAGCGCGTTTGCCTATCGCAAGCGTGTGAGTCGAGAGGGGAGCGTGATCGAGATACCATTCCGCATCCGGACTAAGTCCGGAGAAATTCGCTCGTGTCTCAGCTCAACGGCATCCATCTCAGTCGACGGCGAGCCCTGCACCATCATGAGCATCCGTGACGTGACGGAGCGCGAGCGGGCCGAGAAGGCGCTGATAGCAGCGAGGGCGATGGCCGAAGACGCCCAACGCGACGAGGCGCGGCGAAGGCGCGACGCCGAACGCCGGGAGCAGATCGCCGAAAGTCTGCGAGACGTGCTCACGATCCTCAACTCGGACCGGCAAGTGGCCAAAATCCTCGACTACATCACGCGGCAGGCTGGGCGATTGCTCAGCAGCGAGGCGGCGGCGATCTACATGACGGCATCGGCAGTTGCGAGCGATAAGGGGCCGGAGGCATGGGCGACGCCAGCTTCGGCGGAGGGCCGAAAGTCTCTCGTCCTTCAGGCTGCCTTTGGCCTCCCCGCCGCATTTACCTCATCAGGGAAGCATCGCTTGAGCGTCGGCGATGCCGCCGTACACCGGGCCATGGTCACGCGGCGGCCGGTCGCCGTTCTGGCTCCGTCCTTCGCCGTGCCTGAGCGCGCTCGCGAAGGCCGAGAGAGCGCACAGCGGATAGCGTCTATTGAGTCAGTTGAAACGGAGGCACTGGCCGGAGACGCTGCATTGGCCTACGTCGACGTGCGCCACGAGCCACTTCCCGCGCCCCATCGAGCGTTGCTGGCGGTTCCAATTGTCACTCAGGGCCAGACATACGGCAGTCTCCTCCTCCTCTACACCGAGCCGCGCAACTTCTCCGCCGACGAGGTCGCGCTTGCCATGGCGTACGGCGATCAGATCGCGCTGGCGGTAGCAAACGCCCATCTTCAAGGCCACATCGAGCGGGCGGCAATCGAGGCCGAGCGCAATCGGCTCGCACGTGAGCTGCACGACACCGTCACTCAGGAGATTTTCACCGCTAGTATGTTGGCGGAGTCGATCCCCCAGGTCTGGGAGCAGCACCGCGAAGAGGCGGAGGCGAATCTGCGGCAGGTACATCGGCTTACCCGTGGCGCACTGGCGGCTCTTCGGGCTTTGCTGCTTGAACTGCGCCCAGCCGTGCTCGAACAAAAGACGCTCGCCGATCTGTTGCGCCAATTAGGAGAGGCGATGACGACGCGATCCGGGGTGCCCATTGCGTTGACGCTCGCCGACGACTGCCCACCGATCCCGATCGCCGTCAAGATCGCCTTCTATCGCATCGCACAGGAGGCGCTGATGAACGCCGCCAAATATGCCAACGCGCAGGGCATCGCTGTACGCCTGCGTTACCTGCGTGCTGAAGGGGCCATCCAGCTTGAGGTCCAAGACGACGGGCAAGGATTCGACATGGGCGCTATTCCAGCAGGGCATTTCGGGATCGGTATGATGCGCGAACGTGCGCGCTCGTCCGGCGTGTCTCTGCGCATTACCAGTCGTCGCCAACACGGCACGCGCGTTGCCGTCAAGTGGCGCGAGAAGACCGGCGTGGCTGCCACCCGACAAGGCGATGCCTCGCCCACTAGCGACGAGCAGGAAAACGAGCTGTGATCCCAGGTTGCTCATCGCAGCGCAGCGTGCCCTGCTCGCATGTGCAGACCTGTGTGTTCGTCCATTTTCGGGCAAGCTGCGGGTGAAGCTGGCCTTACGGTTTCCCTTAGGCCGATGGAGTTGATGTTGCCCCCGCATCGGGAATCGCCCTGGGCTCGCTATCAGGAAGGGCAGGAAGACGACAGCACCGAATTACGACTAGGTATCAGTCAAATTCGCCTCAGTCTCGTTCGGCCCGTCGGCGTCGAGGATGCCGAGACCGCGAGCCTGCGCGACCGCCTGGGTCCGCCTGTGGACGTGCATTGCCGCGAAGATATTGCTTGCATGGCGCTTCGCGGTGGAGGGCGTAATCACCAATTTTTGCGCGATGTCGAGGTTCGATGCTCCGCTCGCAATCAGGCGGAGGACCTCAAGCTGGCGCCTGGTAAGCGCAGGGAGAGGCAGTTTGGCGGAACTCTGACTGGCACTTGACCCTGCCGGCTGCGTGGTGTACCTAGGGCTCTCCGCACGCTCCACGAGCGGGAAAGCGCTAATCAGGCGCCTCATATAGTGTTGCAGCGCGACTTCCGTGTGCGGGCGCCCGCTTCCTCGACTTTCGGCACTTCTGCCTCGTGGCGCTTGTGCAGTTTGCATAAGCGTGAGCAGGCGCTTGAGGGTGGGGCCGCCTTCGACAAAGATGCTCACGAATCGCTGGGGTCTCCCCAGTTCGACCGCCCGCTGGAGGGCCGCCAGGGCACCAGGTGTATCATCCACTGAATCGTATGCTAGGGCCTTGAGCACCAGGATCCGCAGCAGCCGGGTAGTGCGCTCGCCGGCTTCCGCCGCTTCGCCGAGCGTATCCAGCAGGGCCAGCGCGTCGTCCGCGCGGTGTTCGGCCAGAAAGAGCCGTGCCCTGACGATCTCCTCCCATTCGAGTATGTACGGCGGTGGCTCATCGTTGCGTGTGGTGTCGTAGGGGCGACGGGCTTCACGTGCCCATGCCGCAGCGGCCCGTACTTCACCGAGCGAAAGCCAGAGATGCGCCTGATGCGCCCGGATATGCCGGCCCGTCCACGACCCTACCGTCCTATGCTGCGCCAGCGACACTTCCCACGCCGTAACGCCCCGTTCCATTGTCTGCTCCGCAGCGGTTGTATTGCCCAATGCGAGATGCGCGCGCGCCAGTGCCGGGAAAGCCTCTGAGAGGGTTGTTGCAGAATCGTGGTGCAGCGAGGCGGCGTGCTGTAAATGCCCGAGCGCGAGCTGGAATTCTCCGCGCTCATAGAGTGCCTTGCCGCGGAGCAGATCGAGGTGCGCCTCCAGAACTTCGTCGCCACGGCCGGCTAGGCGCTCCGCGGCTCGGGCGCAGAGGTCGAGCGTGTCGTCTATGTGCCCCAGTAACAGTAATGCGAGCCCTCGATACAACAAGGCGTATCCGAAGTAGAAACCATTAGCGTGGTTCTCGCTCGCATGCATGAGTTTGTCGAGCGTTTGGTTCGCGGCGCGCGCATCGTCGTCCAATAGCTGATTGATGCCGATAAAGAGCGTGGCAAACGTGCGGAACTCATGATTGCGCGGGAGAGCAGCTTCGGCGAGCCTCAGCGATGCGATCCGAGCGTGTGGGGTACTCTCGCCCGACATCGTACGGACACTCGAGCGGAGCGCCAGAATTTCGGCCCGGAAGATGGTAAGCTCGGCCTCAGCGAACAGGTGCTGCGAGCGCGTGATCGCCTGCTCGGCCTCGCCGATGCGCCGCTGCATCAAAATAGGCTTGCCCGTCAGAAACAGCGTGTACGCATGCGCCAGGGCGAGACGAGGCCGCTCACGCACCAGTTTGCCTGGGAGGCGCTCCAGCCTGTCTCGCAAGAGCGCGATCTCTCCTCGTGCGAGCGCAGTTGGAATGTACGCTTCGGTAAGTTGCGCTGTTCGCTCCGCAACAGACTCATTCGCGGCGAGCGCGTAGTCGATGCTGTCGAGCGCCAGACCCTGCGATTCGCACCACCTGCTGGCGCGAGCGTAGAGCTCAGGCACCCGCCTGGGTTGTGTTTGGCGGAGAGAGCGTCGCAATACGTCCGCGAAAAGTTGATGAAGGTGATACCACTCTCGCCGATCGTCCAGCGGCACGAGAAAGAGATTGGCGCGCTCCATCTCTTCGAGCATTGCCTGGCCAGTGTTCGACTTCGTCACGGCGTCGCACAGCGCCGCGCTCAGTGGGTCGAGCACAGCGATTTTGCGCATGAATGCATGGAGGTGGGAAGGCAGCCGCTGAACGACGTCCTCGAACAGGGTATCAAAGATGTGGCTGTTCTCGTCGCTCAACGCGGCGATCCACTGGTGCGGATCGGCTTGTTCCCGCAACGACACCGCGGCAAATCGCAACGCGGCTACCCATCCTTCAGTGCGCGCGTGGAGCGCGGCAATCTCCTGATCCGACAGATCCAGGGTGAACAGACGCCGGAGCAGCGCACGAGTATCCGCCAGAGTGAACCGCAGATCGGTGGCGTCCAGTTCGAGCAGCCGATGGTCGGTGCGCAGTGCTGCCAGGGGCAACGGAAGACGGGTTCGGCTGGCCACGATGAGATGCATCGTGCTCGGCAGGCGCCGAACGAGAGTGGCGAGCGCCTCGTGGAGATCGCGGTTGTCAGGAGAGATCCGGTGATAGTCGTCGAGGACTAGCATCACGGGAGACGCAATAGCTGGCAGTGCGGCGATCAGCGCGGCGAAGAAGTCGTTCGCCGAGTGGTATTTGCGACCTCGCGTGGGCAGTTGCGCCCTCTCTGTCGGGTCCTGCGTCGTGTGTCTGAGCACGGTGGCTACACGTGCCCAAAAGTGCAGTGGATCGTTGTCGCGCTCGTCCAGCGTCAGTCGCGCGGTGGGCAGATGCAATGCCGCGATCGCCTCGGTGAGGAGAGCGGTCTTGCCATATCCTACCGGAGCGCTCACCACCGTCAGCGAGTACTCCGTGGCGCGCATGAGTTGATCTAGCGCCGAGGTGCGGACTACTTGGGAAAAACGCGCGTCTGTCGCATCTCTCGCGGTGACAGGGTGGTGCTGCGCATGTGGATTCATCTCTCCATTTAGGTGAGACATGGATCCTCCCGATGGCTCACCCGTCGGGTGCGTGGCCGATTGGTTGAGCTTTGCGGCAACTTCACGCAGGCGACCGAGAGTGATATCTCGTGCTTTGCCAAGATAGGTCTCGAGGAATCGGCCGCTACGACGGCGAAAGGCGTACCAGTAGACTGCGTGTGAGCGCTGCTTCGTGCGCGCCGTGAAATATCCGCTGGGATCCTCGAAAGCAAAGGTGCGGGCCGATTCGAGCCATCGAAACCAAGCATCTGTTTCCGGTGGTATCACCACACTCCTGTCACCGGTAGACGACGCCACGCTCAGGACGCCAGATCGTATGGTTGGAGTATTCCTGGCCATAGTTCCTCCCCTCCCCGGCTACTGGTGCCCCGCCACACTGTACCTGCTCGACTCCCCTTTACCATTCGGACCGAAAGTCAGACTTCCCGGCGAGTCACTCGCTCTCCATTCGGGAAGGTAGCTGCTCACCGCGACGGTGAGTCTTTTCCGAACTGCGCCCCTGAGACCGCGTGGAGCGGATTCGGAAAGGCCATCTGCATCGCACCTCGCGAAATGGCGTGGAAGAGAGGATTATGCTGTCCTGCCCAGCCTCATCGCCCGCGTCCCCCTTTCCCCAAGTTGGGCAAAGCTCACAAAAGTCTGGGCGGCTGTGATGGCGAGATTGTGGTTATACGCACCTGTTCAGGCGCACCGGCGTACATGATGTAGGCTTTGCACTGACATTGATCACACGCCGAACGTGATGGTATAGTCCTGACCTGACGCTCGCAGCGACGAGTGAGTGAGATGCTATGCCACGACACCCATGGGTGTTGGCTCTCGTTACGGGCAAGCCTTCACAGCGAAATGCCCAGGTGATTGCCAGGCCGTTGTGCCTGCAGCAGGTGCAGAAATACATACTCATGCCCGATGCAAGACTGCGGCACCCTGCAACTATACTTCGGGCTAGCTCACCTGGGTGATGTGCCCTTGGGCGTACGCCGAAGGAAGCAAGGACACATCTCACCTGCTGCGGATGTAGCTCTGGATATCGCAGCGGACCGACGGACAACGCAGTCCTTCACCAGGGATAAGACGACACCGCCTGTTCACAATTACAGGCAAAACACACATAGCGAAAAAGTGCGTAACTGTAGAGTTTTCACAATTGGATTGTGTAACCTTGCTACCGTGGTTGTCAAGCCTTTGCTCAAGGCACGACACGCGCTCATCAGCGCTGCTCGACTGGCGCCAACGGACCTGGTTCGTGCCGCGAAACGGCACCGAGATACGCCAGCAAGCCGTTTCCGTCGCGCTATAGATGCGTGCGAGCAGAGACGCAAACGTGGAATTGGAAGAATAGGGGGGAGGAGAACGTCGACCGCTATCGCACCGCAATCCTGCGCACGCGGTCTGTGCGCCGCCGTCAATTAATGCGGAGGCGATACGCACAAAGCCGTCTTGCATGGCACATGCGGCTCATGCCGATTTCGTGAGCGTTCGGAGCAGCTACATGCTGCCACGTCACCGTTTTACAGCGATCGGACCAGTAGCACAGTCAGCGCTAGAAGCGCCGCCGCTCAATCGAGGAGGTCCGCAACATGGATGAACGCACTCACCAACCCCATTCCGCGATCGCTACGACTACGGCAAACCCTACTCCGCTAGCCGCTCCCACATCCGCATCCAGTGTTAGCTTGATGCACCATGCGGATGTCTCCACGACTCAACCTGCGACGCGGGTGCTGATCGTGGATGACCATATCATCGTGCGCAACGGTGTCGCCTTCTCGCTGCTCACCTGCGGCGATCTGGAAGTAGTTGCCCAGGTTGGCACCGGCGAAGAAGCGCTCCGCTTGTGTCTCGAGGGTGAGGTCGTGCCTGATGTCGTGCTCATGGATCTCATGATGCCCGGCATGGGTGGCGTGGCTACCATCCGAGCACTCCATGCGGAGCTGCCAGAGGTGCAGATAATCGCGCTCACCAGCTTTCAAGAGGGCAGCCTCGTCGAGGAAGCGCTGCAAGCGGGGGCAATCGGCTATCTCTTGAAAGATGTCGCGGTGGATGAGTTAGCCAAGGCGATTCGCCTGGCGGCACGTGGAATGCCGATCCTGGCGCCCGCGGCTGCTCAGTCGCTCGTGCACTCCGTGGCGCGCCGACCACCGGCGCTAGGACATGATCTGACCCAGCGCGAGCGTGAGGTGTTGACGCAGCTGGCAGAGGGTTTGTCCAACCAGCAGATCGCCGAGCGGCTGGTGATTACGCCCGCAACGGTGAAGTTTCACACGCGCAGCATTCGCAACAAGCTCGGCTCCTCTAGCCGCACCGAGACCGTTGTTCTTGCGATCAACAACCACCTCGTCCCTACCCCCGTGTGAGGTGGGCCGCTTCATCCGCGAGATGCCACCGTTAGCGCCGTTCGCAGCGAGCTCGGAGCGCTTGGATTTCGAGCTCGGTTGTGGCGGCGTCGCATCAGCGAGAACGGCGAGCGACGTCGCCGCCGGGGCTCGAACTGCTAGGCGCTTGCAGCCAATCCACGCGCTCGCCGATGCCGCCACGCGGCCCGCGGGTCGGGTGTGGTCATGCGACACGGCTCGCAATCATGACGGGCTGGCGCCATACCACGAGTCCTTGACCGGAACACAGCGAACAGGCCCCGCGAGGGGCCACGACCACTTTTGTGGCTCGCGGCGTTGCGAGTCTCGCACGCGACTCCCGAAGGATCTCGGCAAGGAGAAGCAGTGTGCCCACTAGATCCGGAGACACTACGGCATTGCGATCCACCGACGCACATCGAAGACTTGATGAGAGTCCGACCCACGATCAGCCGCAGTTTCGGACGGGCAACCATACGGCAGAGCGCACGCCTGTGGCGATACAGATGAACAACCGTCCGGACGGTTTCTTCGCATTGGATGCGGCGGGCGCCTTGAGCTTCGCCGACGGCAGCGCCGAGCAGGTGTTCGGCAAGCGTTGCGAAGATCTGGTCGGGCATAACGTTCAGAGGCTGTTCCCTAGAGCGTTGGTTGAGCCATTCACACGCGTGTACAAGCGTGTGCTCGCCGACGGCACCCCCGCAACGTTCGAGGCATTTTATGCGGCGGTGGATATGCAGATCGAGATGCGGCTGTATCCCACCGCTGGCGGCGTTGCCGTCTATCTGCATGACAGTGCGAGCCGCCGGCATCTGGAAGAAGATCTCGAACATGCGTTGGCGCGCGAAAAGGCAGCACACCATGAGGCCGAGAGGAGGCGCGGGGAGGCTGAGGCCGCCTCTCAGCGTCTGCTTCAGCTCCATGAAGTGACGGACGTGGCGCTGAGCCATCTCGCGCTAGCCGACTTAGCCCCTGCCGTCCTCGAACGTATTTGCTCGCTGATGGCTGTCGACACCGCTGCCATCTTGCTGTTGACCGAGGATCGGCGGGCGCTCACCGTACACGCCGGCCGGGGGGCATTCAACCAACGGGTGCGCATACCGCTGGGGCGGGGTATCGCGGGACGCATCGCCGCTAGTCGCCAACCGTTGATTGCAGACGACCTCTCGACGATCGAAGTTGTCCAGCCGTCGCTACGTGACAATTTGTGCGCGGTGGCTGGGGTGCCTCTGTTGGTTGAGGGCCGGTGCATTGGCGTCTTGCAGGTGGGATCAGCAACACCGCGCCTGTTCGCCGAGCCAGACGTTCGTTTGCTCCAACTGGTGGGCGATCGAATCGCCCTGACTATCGACCACGTTCAATTGTACGAGATGGCCAAGGCGGGATACGCCGAAGCCGAGGCACGGGCAAGCGAGCTGGAAGCAACGTTCGCGACGATGACCGATGGCGTTTTCGTCGCCGATCGACAGGGGAACAGAGTTCGAATCAATCAGGCATTTCGTCGGTTGATGGGGCTGGAGCAAAGTTCAGACTCTGTCGGCATATCACCGTCCGAACGAAGCGTCTTGTTCGATATTCGAGATGCCAAAGGCCAGCCTGTGCCGCCCGAGCGCCTACCTGCTGCCCGCATTCTGCATGGCGAGGTGCTCGAAGGCGCCTCAGCGATGGATTTGACGCTGCGAGCGCTGGATGGCCGTGAGGTGGAAGCCAACGTGACCGGTGCGCCAGTGCGGACCACCGAGGACGGTATAGTCGGCGCGGTTGCGGTGTATCGCAACGTCACCGAGCAACGAAATCTGGAGCGGCGATCCTGGGAGACGCTGCAGGCGCTGCTCAATGTGGCCGAAGCCATCGTCAAGCCTGATAGCACTGCCGAGACTTCCTCAGCATTGGTTGCGAATACGGTGATCCGTCGCTTCGCGGAACTGGCGCGCAGCCTGCTAGACTGCCAGCGCATAAGCTTCATGGTGTTGGACCCAGAGACCGAGCAGCTTCAGTTGCTGTTCGGCTTGGGCTTGACGCCGCAAGCAAAGCGGCACTGGAAAGCCCAGGCTCGCCGCCGGATGGGGGACTTCCTTCCGACGGCACTCATCGAGCGCTTGCAAGCAGGTGACGTAGTAGTTGGCGACTCCACAGCCATAGCGCCAGCGAGTCGGCAGCCACACGAGGCAGGCCAGTCGCTGCTTGCCCCATTGCGCAGCGGATCGAAGCTTATGGGGCTACTCGCGATAGACTATGGGAACGATCCGCATCAGTTCACCCAACGGGAAAACACCATCGCGGGCATGGTTGCTCAGTTGTGCTCAGCGGTATTCGAGCGAGAGCGCCTGGTGCGTGAGCGCGAAGCGGCGTATCAGAGTGAGATCGCATCGCGCGAGGCAACGAAGCGGATGGAGATCTTCATGGCTATGGCGAGCCACGAGTTCAGAACGCCCCTGACGGTCATCAAGGGGTATCTGCACCTGGCGGAGCGCTATCTGGGCCTTCGCCAGCCGGATGGAGAGATCGCCGCGCCTCTGGCGCGGGCCCTCCAGGCGACACGCGAGTCTGTGGCGCTGGCACAACAGGCTTCGGCGCGCCTGACCGGCTTGCTAGACGACCTGTTGCAGGTCTCGAGCGCGCAGACGGGCAAGCTTCGGGTAGATACGCAGCCTTGCGACCTGATAACCATTGTGCGTGACACGGTGTCTGAACAGCGACGGGTGAATCCGACACGTCAACTGCGTCTACGACTCCCGGCGAAACGGCGCCCGCCCGTTAACGCCCATCCTGAGCGAATCGCACAGGTCGTGACTAACTATCTAACAAATGCCCTCAAGTACAGTGCGGCAGACCAGCCGGTAGAGGTGCGCGTGCAGATGCTGAGGCAATTTGCGCGAGTCTCTGTGCGCGACCGCGGCCCAGGTATACGTGCCGAAGACCAAAAAGCTGTCTGGGAAGGTTTCTACCAGACGCCCGGCGTTGAGCGGCAGGCCGGCCCGAATGCGGGTCTTGGGCTGGGGCTCTACATCTGCCGGACGATCATCGAGCAGCACGGTGGGCGGGTGGGTGTAGACAGCTCTGTCGGTCGAGGATCGGCCTTCTGGTTCACACTTCCGCTCTCCACCTATGCCTTGCGATCTCACCCAGAGCCTCTCCACTCGAATGAGGTACAGAGTAGCTAGACGGATAGTGGCAAGACTCGACCAGTAGACGCACCCTCGATGGTGGTCAGAACCATCGCAGTCGTCTAAAGTGGGTCAGAGTGGCCTGGGGCCGGAGAAGATGAGCGCTCGCCCACCATCGTCGCGGTGTGTCGGTAAGCGCGGAACGTGCAGTATCGCTAGCGTAGTCACCCTCTAAGAATGCTGTAGGCAGTGCACACAACCGGTGATGCGAGCATCGACACCGGCGTGCTGAGCCATGCAGCCAGCGGCCTTATGCCAGGAAACGCGTCGCCCTCTAGTGCGAGCGCCAGATTGGCCTCCCAGGTAGGGACAGCCACATGAATAGCTACGAATCCAAGTTGCGAGGGCAATGGAGTGCAGACCTGCTCAGGATCGCGGCGCAGATCGAAGACTTGAAGGCGAGGATCGAAAGTGAGTCGCGCCAGGTGTATGCCAGCCTGTCCGCGGAGGTCGCTGCACTTCAATCTGAGCTGGAGCGGCTCGAAGCCGCCGTGGCTAGCGACGATGAGGATGTGCACGCCAGACGCATTGCCAGGCAGATCGAGGAATTGAGTGCGAAGGGGGACGCCGCCTATCAACTGTTGCAGGCAGGGCCATCCGCGCAGTTCGATCCCACCGAAGCCGAAATCAGACGACTGGAAGCCATTGCGTCCACCGCCAGCGGAGCCGCCAGGGCTAAGATCGAGGCGCGTGTGCGTGCTCTGCGATCGGCGCAGGCGGCTTCCCAGATGGGGGCCCATGCCGACGACGACCTGGCGAGCCAGAGTGGTGACACCGCATAGTGACAGTGCGTGCTGACCTTACGGCTAGGATCCAGCCGTTGGCGCGAAGAGCGGCGAACTATCCCCTGAAATGCTCCCTGCGCGGGGGCGCTCGACCCTGGTAGTCACCTATAGTGAAGACACTGATCCACGGGCGCGGGAACGACGCACCTGAATGACCTGCAAGCAATGGTTATTCGCCGGGGTCGTTCTAGCAAAACCACGCTCGCGCATCGGTATCCAACCCTATTCACGCACCGTTGGCGCGAAGGAGACACCCAACATGTCGGAAACACACACTGAGCCACCCACCAGCCGGCAAAGCTCGTCCACTGCGACGACCCCCCGCACTTCGAGCTCTGGCGACGCACCGCAGCTAGTGCCGGCGCGGATCGTTGAGGCCGTCCAGTTGGATTCCGGGCAGGGCAAAACGGTCATTGCCGAAAGCGTTGTCTCCAAGATCGCCGGAGCGGCCGCGCGGGAAATTCAGGGCGTACACGATCTCGTCCCAATGGGCGCCGGTGCCACCATCGCCGGTCTCGCTGGGCGCCTCGCTCGCACCGACCAGCGCTCCTCAGGGGTGAATGTCGAGGTGGGGCAACGCGAAGCCGCCGTCGATCTGAATATGCGGGTGGACTACGGCGTGAGCATCCCGCAGGTCGCCGAGGCAGTGCGACAGAACATATCCGAGCGTGTGCACGAGATGACCGGACTTGTCGTCAAAGAGGTCAATATCAATGCCGCTGACCTCTACTTCCCGGACGAAGAGGCCGCGCAGGCGCGCGTGCAATAGGCGACGCGCCACGGATGTGGACGTGAAGCCCGGTTTAGGATCGGGGCCAAGATGTCACATGCCGCCATCGGACGCTCAAAAGATACGCATCCCTCGTCGACGCGCCTGGCCAGTGGGCAAGAGCACCGCTGGCCAGAGCAGATGCGCGACGCCGACCTCGCCAGCGCTGTCGCGCAAGCGGTGCGTCTGGTACCTGGGGTGGTGGATCTGAGTGCCGGGCTCATCGCGACCGTGGCGACTTACGGCCCGGGGCAACGGGTGGATGGCATCATCGTGCACCATCCGAACGTAGACGAAGTGATCATCGAGGTGCACGTGGTGCTCAGCGAGTCACACTGCAAGCTGGCCGCACGTCGCGCGACCGCGGGACCGGCGGAGCGCGGCTCCGACACTCATGGGCCCGTGACCGAGATCGCCAGCCAGGTCCGTAGTGTGGTGCGCACTACGGTGCAGAACATGACGTCGCTGACTCTCGTGCGGGCCGACGTATTCGTAGACGATCTCCAATGAGGGAAGTGCGGGCGAGTAGGCGCGTTCGCCCGTGAGCAGACGCCTGCCTCGCTGATGGCGCATGTGTGAGGTCGGAAGAACCCATGACAACTTTCAACCGAATCTTCATGTTGCTGCTAGGCCTCATCATCTTTGCGTTCGGCACCATCACCTTTCTGTTGCTGAGCGGCATCGTTGTGCCGGGCAATACGTACCTACGAAGCATCCTCGCGCTCTACAACGCGTGGCGGGCGATTGTCCTGCTGCGCGGAGCGTCGACCAACATCGCGCTGCTGATTTCGTTGGGCCTGATGCTTGTGGGACTCGTGCTGGTCATCCTGGAATTGCTGCCAGTGGGCAGGCTATTGTTCCGGCGTCGCGAGTCGAAGCTGTATGTCGTGCGAGACGATCCGCTGGGACAGGTGACGCTGGAGCATTCGGTGGTGCGCGATCTCGTACGCCACGAAGCAGAAAGCGTGACCGGAGTAGTCCACGCGGAGCCCGACGTCAAAGACGCCGAAGACGGTCTTCACATTGGAGCGCGTGTCACGCTCGCCTGGGGAGTGGACACGCGGGCGGTTGGGCAGCTCCTGCAGGAGCAGATCGCGGAAGCCGTAAAGAGCCAGCTTGGGCTGCTCGTTGCGCAGGTACAAGTGACCGTCCAGGCAGCTCCCGCGGCGAAGGACAACCGGCGGCACATGGCGCGTGTGGCGTAACTGCTGTGACGCGAGACGCCAGACGGCATATTTCGCTGGCTGGATGACAATCGTTCGCGCATGATGCGCGAGGCGGTTGCGCGTATGGTGAGGTCGTCGGACCCAAGCGTGGAGGGCCAGGGCGCGTGGTCGACGAGGAAGAAGGGAATGCACCGGAATGTCTTCAGGTCAAACACGCGGTCTCGTGGTCGGCGTCGTTCTCGGCATCGTCTGGGCGTGGTTAGGGTTCGGCGCAGTGCTGCTCACGGCCGGACTCGGCCTCGTAGGCTGGCTGGCCGGTTCTGTGTTGGGCAGCATGGCCACGCGCGATGTCAGCATCGCCGAATTGTGGAACGCCGTGCAGGGACGACGCGCGGAATCGTGACCGCTTCCACCACCGATCAGCGAGCTCAGTTGCGGTGCTTCGCCGGGGCGGCCATCGCCTCAGGTGGACCCGTAGGGCCGAGCGAACCTTGAGCGCAATGCTGGACGCAAGCGCACAACAGCGGCTATCGACGGGAATGGCGTCCGTTGCCATCGATCGGGGAGAGCCATGGCGGAAGAGGACAGCGCTGTCGAGATGTCCGCTATGGATCACGCCACCGGTGATACCGTCACGGACCACCTGGCGAACAAGCGCACGATGCTCGCCTGGTCGCGGACGGGGATCGCGATCATCGCCTTGGGTTTTGTGGTCTCGCGCTTCGGCCTGCTCCTGCGTGCGTTGCAGGTGGTGGCATCCAACCCACTGCCCGAAGGCACCTCTACTCTTATCGGCGCCGTCTTAGTGCTCATTGGCGGCTTCCTGATCATCCTCGCCAGTCTGGACTACGTGCGTACAGGGCGCGCCATCGAGCGCGGCGTGTATCGCTGGTCTCCTAACCTCGAGGTCGCCTTGAGCATTCTGCTGGTGCTCGCCGCCGCCGTACTGACCGCTTACCTCGTCTTGACAGCGTAGAACGACGTCTCGTCCCGGCAGTAGCCTCTGGCCTCAGTCCCTCGCAGAGCAGACCTGATTAGCGCGGTCGTGGCGCTGCCGGGGATGGTTGCGCACGCGCGGCAACATCCCTGCGCGCCGATGGCGTTGTGGTCATGGCGACCGCGCAGGGATGTCTAGGGTACAGGCTTGCGGTGCGCGAGAGCTATTTGGTGTTCTTGGGGCCAATGAGTCCGTAGACTGCCGGGCCGACGAAGAATGGCACGAGGATAATCAGGATCACCGACCAGCCGAAATGGCGCTCCTGAATCGAGTCGAGCAGAGCGATGATCCAGGCAATGGCGTAGACGAGCAGGCCGGCGACCAGCAGCAGGATGCCTCCGCCGATGTTGTCGCTGCCGTTGCCGAAGGCGAATCTGATGCCGAAGATGGTGGCGGCGACGGTGGCGACCGTCAAAACCAGCACAGTCCACTTGCTCAAAAAGGTGTACTTCACAGCATAGCCTCCCCAATAGACCACTCGCGGAACGACACTCAAGCGGCCGACACCGACGAATACGAGCAACGGGGCCGCATTGTTGCACAACTCGGCTGAGTTTTCAAGAGGGTAGTTTAGGGGATGGGCTGGCGCGCGGGCGGCGGCGGAACGCGCACAAGCTCGTCGAGGATGCGCTCAAGGGCGGCGGCGGGTTCGGCACAGACGCCGCTGTGAACGGGCGAGGGTTGGATCATGGCGCTGGCGGGGGCGACGAGCCAGTGGAAGCGCTCCGCCTGCGCTAAGTGGGCGATCGGCCCGCCGCGCGGATCGCCGGCGGCGATGCTCACCAGGGCATCGAGTTGACGGTGGACGGCGGCGAGATCGAGATCGGGCGCGAGGGCTAGCAGGCGTGCGTCATCCACGGCGAGGGCGGCGCGCAGGAAGCGGCGCGTGCGGCAAAAGAGCACGGCGCCGACGTTCATGAACTCGCCACGCTCGACCCGCGGAACGACGCGGAGCAGCGCGTAGTCATAGGTGCTCCGCGGCCTGGCGGCCTGTGGGTCAGGCGCGGTCTCCGGTGTGGACTCAGGCGGAGACGAGCTGGGCATGGGCATGTGCCGCCTCCTCTGCGAATGCGCGTGGGGCGTGCAGGCGATCGACGAGGTAGCGCAGGTACGCGGCGCGATGCGCCTCTGGCGTGGCGAAGGGTGACCCGTCGCGGGCGAGCCATTCGTCGGGGATCAGCGCGACGATAGCCGCGAGGCGTGGGGCGTCGAGCAGGGAGGCGAGGCGTGCGTCGGCCTGGGCGAGCGCGGAGGCGTAGGGCAGCAGGACGTGATCCTTGATCATCGGGAATGGCGCGCGGCTGCGCTCCTCGTACCCTTGCCAGTTGTGATGGAAGTAGAGCGCGGCGCCGTGGTCGATGAGCCAGAGCCGCGCATGCCAGACGAGCAGGTTGGGGTTGCGCGGTGTGCGATCGACATTGGTGATGTAGGCGTCGAACCAGACGAGCGCCGACGCGAGGTCGGCGTCGGGTGCTGGCCGCACGGCGGGGGTGTAGGTCAGCGAGCCGGGTAGGTAGTCGAGCGCGAGATTGAGGCCACCGCTGGCGGCGATGAGGTCGTGCAGCTCAGGATCCGGCTCGGAGCGCGCGAGGATGGGATCGAGCCGCATGAGGACGATCTCGGGGACGAGCAGGCCGAGCGCGCGGGCGATCTCGCCGCCGATCAACTCGGCGAGCAACGCGTTGATGCCTTGCGCGGCGCCACGAAATTTGAGGACGTAGAGCCCGTCGTCCTCCGCCTCGACGATGGCGGGGACGGAGCCGCCCTCGCGGAGCGGGGTGACGTAGCGGGTGGCGTGGAGCGTGCGGAGCATGACGTTCTCGCTGGCGGCCGAAGCCGTATCTAAGTGCCCGTGGTGACGCATCCCGCCGGCGATGGCTGGGACCCGTCAGGGGCGGAAATGGGGCGTCGTGCCTGAAATACTAACGGATTGGGCGAGATCGGCGCGGGAGAAAGTCGCCGCAATCTTCCGCTTTCAACGATCCACAATTTCCGTTTTCTTCCGCTTTTTCGTCGCGATCGACCAATTCCTTGGTGAGAAGGGCGGAACGCGCGGGCGAGATGCGCGGGGCGGAAACTACGCTTTCCCCACAGAGGAGGGGTGGTGAGATGTGGCTTCCGCGATGGGCAACGCCGCTCCGTTCATCGAGGGCAGCATAGCACATCGGCGGGGCGAAAGTGGTCGCGAGGGCCGGACATTTCCCGCCATTGCCCGTCGGTTCCGCTCACCAGTTTGCGGTCGTGAGGATGCGAGCAGACACGTCACGCGGCGATGCTGCGAAGTTGCGTTATATTTCGCCGATCTTGGACGACATAGAGAGTGCGACACTATGCTGGCATGTGCTGGCGACTCTCTGCACCTGGAAAGGGGTCGGGGATGGCGCTCTACCTCCACGAGATAGGTGAACTGCGCGAGCTGCACGGCGCGGCGCAGGGCGATCAGGTCGCCTGGGACGCTGAGCGCATGCGGCTGGTGCGGCTCTGCGCGCGGCTGACCCACAACCCGGAAGCGGCGGAGGATCTGGCGCAGGAGGCGCTGCTGGAGGCGTGGCGCTCGCGCGAGGCGCTGCGCGATGCCGAGCGCTTCTCGGCGTGGCTGGCGGGCATCGCGCGGAACGTCTGCCTGCGCTGGCTGCACCGCCAGGGAGCGCCGCTGGCGCGGGCTGTTTCGCTCGCGGACGAGGAGACGGCGGCGCTGGACGAGTGGCTGGCGGATCCAGAGACGCTGGAGATCGAGCTTGAGCGGCGGGAGCTTGCGGCGCTGCTGGATCGTGCGATGGCGCTGCTCCCCGCGGAGACGCGTGAGGCACTGCTGGCGCACTACCTCGAAGAGGCGCCGCTGGCCGAGATTGCCGAACGGCTGGGAGTGCGGGCCAGCGCGGTGGCGGTTCGCTTGCAGCGCGGGCGGTTGGCGCTGCGGCACGTGCTGACGACGGAACTGCGCGGCGAATTGGCGGCATATCGCCTGACGGACGGAGAAGAGGACTGGCGGGAGACGCGCCTCTGGTGCCCATCGTGCGGCGAGCGGCGGCTGATGGGTCGCTACAACGTCGGCGAGAGCGAGCTGTGGCTGCGCTGCCCGGCATGCGACACCGCGCCAGGCAGCTTCACCATCCATACGCACGCGCGTGAGATTCTCGGCGGCGTGCGCGGCTTCACGCGGGCACGCGACCGGGTCGTCGCATGGATGGATCGCTACTACACGCCGCACCTGCGCGCGGGGAGCGTGCCATGCCAACGTTGCGGGCGTCCGCTTGCCCTACGCTACGAGCTTTCCGCCAGCGTAGGGACCGCCTCGCCTGGAAATGCACGTGGGCTGAGCCACTGGTGCCCGAGCTGCGAGCGTGACTGCTGGGCCTCGCTTGATGGGCTGGCGCTGGCCTCGCCAGAGGGCGTCGCCTTCGCGCGGCGCAACCCGCGCCTGCGGACGCTGCCGCAGGTGGAGATCGAGACGGCGGGGCGCGCGGCGGTGGTGGCGCGCTTCGAGAGCGTTGCGGGGGCGGAGCGGCTGGCGGTGATCGTGGACGCGACGACGTTCGAATTGCTGCGCACTGAGAGGGGCGGCCTGTGACGCCAGCCGACGCCGAGATAGCGCCGTCGACGCTACAGCGACGGCTACCGCTCTATGCGCTCTATGGCGCGGATTTGATTTCGATCACCGGCGACGTGATGATGTTCCTGGCGGTGCCGTGGTTTGTGTTGCAGACGACGGGGAGTGTGGCGCAGACGGGGATCACGGCGTTCTTCTCGACGGGCGCGGTGGCGGCGGCGGCGCTGCTCGGCAGCGCCTTTGTGGACCGGCTAGGCTTTCAGCGGGCGAGTGTGGTGAGCGATCTGGCGAGCGGCGTCGCGGTCGCGCTGATCCCGCTGCTCTACGCGACGGTGGGGCTGCCGTTCTGGGCGCTGCTGGCGCTGGTCTTCGTCGCCGGGTTGCTGACGACGCCGGGGGCGACGGCGCGAGCCGCGCTCGTACCCGACCTGGCGCTACTGGCGGGCGTACGCTTCGAGCGGGCGACCTCGCTGACCGACGGTGTCAATCGCCTCGCGCGTTTTTTTGGCGCACCGTTGGCGGGCCTGCTGATCGTGCTGATCCACACGAGCAACCTGCTGTGGATCGACGCGGCGACGTTCGCCGCCTCCGCGTTGTTGATCGGCCTGATGGTGCCGCGCGGACTCCAAGGGTCGGCGTCAGCGACGGCAGCCGAGGTGGCGGCGCCAGCGGAGATCAGCATTGCGGCGGACGACGGCGCGGCGGAGGCGCAGCCCGTGCGGCGGCGGCTCTTCGGCAACGCGCGCGAGGGGATTGCCTTTATCGTGCGCGATCCGGTGCTGCTGAGTGGGACGCTGGTCGTGCTGGTGACGAATATGCTGGATGCTGGCTTCGGCGCGGTGTTGTTCCCGGCGTACATCAAGCAGGTTTTCGGCAGCGCGGTGGTGCAGGGGACGCTGATCGCGGCCTTCGGCGGCGCGGCGTTCCTGGGGGCGCTGGCCTTCGGCGCGGTGGGCCACCGGCTGCCCCGGCGACTGACGCTCGGTTGGGGCTTCACTATCGGCGGGGCGACGCGCTTCTTCTGGGTCTTGCTGCTGGCGCACGCCTTGCCAGTGCTGATCGTCGTGCAGGTGCTCTGCGGCTTCTGTATCGGGCCGATCAATCCGATTTTCAGCACGATCGATTACGAGCGGGTGCCGGTGGCGATGCGCGCGCGGGTCTTCGGCGCGATGACGGCGGGGGCGATGCTCGGCTCGCCGCTGGGAGGGCTGCTGGCGGGCGGGTTGGCGCCACTGGTGGGCCTGCCGCTCTGCATCGTGATCTTCGGCGTGATCTACCTCGTGGCGACGGGGAGCCTGCTGGTCAATCCGGCGCTGCGCGTGCTGGACGCGAAACCGTTGCCCGCGGCGGCGTGACGTGGCAACACCGCGTGCGGGGCGTAACATTTGGCGGGTTGACGAGACCATAGAGTGTCCGCCGCCGCGTGGTCACGTACAGGGTATCAGTGGGCGGCGAGAGAGGATCAAGGCAGTATGGCAAAGCGTGTGGCAAAGAAGATTGTGAAGACCGACGCCGAGTGGGCGCAGCAGTTAACGCCGGAGCAGTTTCATGTGACGCGGGAGAAGGGCACGGAGCGCGCCTTCACGGGCGAGTATGCACATACGAAGACGCCAGGGGTGTATACCTGCGTCTGCTGTGGCGAGCCGCTGTTTAGCTCGGAGACGAAGTACGACTCCGGCAGCGGCTGGCCGAGCTTCTACGCGCCGATCGCGGAGGAGAACGTCGATCTGGAGTCCGACGATAGCTGGTTTATGCGGCGGACCGAGGTGGAGTGCAGCGCCTGTGGGGCGCACCTGGGGCATGTCTTCGACGACGGCCCGCGTCCGACGGGGCAGCGCTTCTGCATCAACTCGGCGGCGCTGAAGCTGGAGCCGAAGGGCGAGTAGGGCCGCCGAACGGCAGTTGATTTGGGCAAACGGATGCCACCATCTCCGGTGAAGCACCAGGGGTGGTGGCATCGGCGTGTATGCGGCAGAGCGCCTACGCGCAGACGTAGCCGCGTAGCTCGCGCGGCAGGTGACGCACGCCCGCGAACTCGATCTGCCGCAGCTCGCGCTCAAGCGTGATGAGATCGCGCACGTCGCTGTAGATCAGGCTTTCGTCGTCGAGGCAGATGCCACGGTCGGCGGCCAATGAGACGACGGCTCGCGCCTCGCGGCCCCATGAGCCGGGGACGGCGAGCAGCTCGTCGAGAGGCGCTTGCCCCGCGTTGGCCCGCTCGCCTAAACGTGATGCAAAAGATGTGTCGGAATAGTGCATTGCCAGAACCTCGCTCTTCTCAGCGTACGTTAGATCGCTAAGAGAGAGAACACGCGAGGCGCCACGTTGGTTTCAGGTGGCGTAAACTGGCATTAAGCGGGTATCAGCCGACGAGACTCACCCGCGCCCACGACTTCTCGACGAGCACGGCGAGCGTTCGTTCCAAACGCGTCGCGTCCTCATGGAGTCCCTGCGTCACGGCATGGAGCGCCGCCACGTCGTACGAGCCAGGGTGCTGGGCGTCGTCGAGGACTCGGCGCAAGCCACTCATCGACGCGCAGAGGCTATCCGCGAGCGCATGCGCGTCGTGGCGCAGCGCGCGCTCTTTGTCTGCGCCGAAGTGATAACTGTAGCGCGAGACCGCGAGCGCCGACCCGTCGTGTGCCGCGGTTTCCTGCTCCACCCCAGGGCCAGCGACGCTCGGCACTGCCGCGGGTACGATAGCGGCGGCAGTGTGGCCAGCCGACGACGCTTCGCTGAGAATCCGCTCGGCATCGAGCCCCCACTTGCTGGTGAGGATGTCGAAATCCGACGGGATGATCGTGGTTAGGGGCGCGCATGCCCCGGCGATGCGGCGCGCGATCTCGCTCTGAGCCAGCGCCTCGTGGCGGATCGCCGCAGCCTGTCGATGGTGCGAGCGTACACCAATCCCGACGTCGTGCGCGCTGTGGCTGTAGTCCGCGTCGGCAATATCTCTGAGCCTACGGGCACCGGCCTCCAACTCTTTGATCTGTGTGCGCAGGAACTCGGCGATGACGACTGTCAACTGCGACCGACCGGAGAAGTAATGCAGCAACACGCGAACGCGTGATTCTAGCTCAGCGAGGGCGTCTTTGCCGAGCCCAGAGTTCAGCGCCATCCCCACTTGCGCGAGGAGTTGCATCATCAGCCGTTGCTGCGCCTGCAAGCCAATGCCGCGCTGTAACATGCTGAACGTGTCTTTGGCGAGCGACTCCACGTCACCGAAGGCGCGCTCGATCGAGGAATTTGTGGTCATGTGAGTCACCTCCGCCGTCCGCGATTTTCAGTGCAATACAACCAGCGTTCGCACGTCGCAGAATGTCTGCTCGCTATCGCAAGAAGCGTGCCGGCGCCGTCTTGCGATTACCGCAATTGTACTTTTTCGTTCGTCAAATGTCAAGTTTTATCTTGTAACATCAGCACTTGCGCATTTCGCATCGGTATGGCGCCAGCATGGCAAAGCGATGGCAGTGGCGCGGTATGGTACGCTGGGGCGGAGACACGCGGCTCGTATGGACGATGATTACGGTCGATGCATTTGGAGCGATGTGGGAGGGTGATGCCTTGGGTCAGACGAGTCTGCCACCCCCGCAATCCGCCGACGAAGCGGTGTCGCGCAACCTGTCGGCCGCGGCCTTCCGCGTAATTCGCGTCATCTTGTCAGTGCTGATGCTGGTCGGCGCTGGATTTGCCGCCTGGGTGCTTGCGCGGCAATACGACGAGATTGCGCGCCAGTCGAGCGGCATGCCGCATCTGGCCCTCGGCGGCGTCATCGCTCTCGAAGCACTCGCGACCCTCGGCTTCTTGCTGGTCGCCGCGATCATCGTCTGGCGGCGCGCGCATGACCGGATGGCGATCTTCGTCGCGGTCATGCTCACCGCGTTCGGCGTGGCGCTGCCGGGCACATGCTACGCGCTCGCCACGACGCGGCCCATCTGGAGCGTTCCCGGAGGGGCGTTGCAGGCACTCGGCTGGATGCTGCTGGTGCCGTTCGCCTGCCTCTTCCCGGATGGCCGCTTGATACCGGCGTGGAGTCGCTATCTGTTGCCCGTGTGGGTCGTCTGGGTCATCGCGTTCTTTGCCGGCGCGGGGGCGGTGACGCAGGCCACGCCTGTAGTCTTCGCGCTGACATTTCTCGTTTGGGCAGGCGGCCTTGGCGCTGGCGTCCTCGCGCAGGTGTACCGCTATCGCGCGGTCTCGACGTTTGCGCAGCAGCAGCAGACCAAGTGGGTTGTCTTGGGCTTCGCGCTGGCGATTCCTGGCCTGGGCGTGGCGGTTGGGCCGCACATCGCGGGCTTGATGCTGGGGCACCCGCTGGTTGAGGGCGCCGCTTTCCAGTTCGCCTCGCTGGCCCTCTTCTGCGTCTCGGCGCTCTTGCTGCCGGGCGCGCTGGGCATCGCCATCTTGCGCCACCAACTGTACGACGTGGACGCGGTGATCAACCGCGCACTGGTCTATGGTCTGCTGACCGCGCTGCTCGCCCTGACCTATGGCGGCAGTATCGTGCTGTTGCAAATGCTGGCACAGGCGCTGACGGGTCGCCCGAGCGACGCGGTGATCGTCGTCTCGACACTGGGTAGCGTGGTGCTCTTCCAACCACTGCGCCAGCGGGTGCGCCGCGCCATCGCCGCCCGCTTTTACCGGCAAGAGTACGACGCGGCGCAGACGGTCGCGAAGTTCGGCGAGGTGCTACGGCACGAGCTGGATTTGCAGACGCTGGCCGATGAATTGGTGGGCGTCGTCGAGGCGACGTTGCGACCAACCCACATCTCGCTCTGGCTGCGCCGGCACGAGGATGAGGCGGCGCCGCAGACTGGGGAGCGGACACCGAGGGAGTCGTGATCGCGGCATTCAGTGCCAGCGTACATCCGAGACCAGAAGGCCGATGAAGGGAAGAGAACTGCCACGACATCGGATAGGGTGCTGCCTCACTCGTTCGGAAGCAGCATGGTCTGGTTGCCTTGATACGTTAGGAGCTTCGGGGGAGGCACCGGACCACTGCCCTGGCACCGCAGAGTGGTCCGGTTGTGAGAAAGCCGTCTGCTTCTTCTCCGACGCTTGTTCCCGTTAAGCGCGCTTTTGCTCGCCTCGCACACCGAGGACGGTCGCGACCACCGACAGCAAGAGGCTGAGAGTCGCTATGAACAAGCTGATTAATGAATCCACGGTCTAATGAATCCACGGTTCGCCCTCTTGTAGGTTGATATCGCGCTGCAGCGAAAGCACCACACGACGTTATAGTAGCCATCTGCAGGTATATCGTCCGTTGCCGCCAGGTACCAAGGGCGCAGACAGCCCAGGTCTTGGTTGACCCTCCCCTATACTGACAACGACCAGCCGAGGAGGAGGAGTTCTTTATGAGCGAGGCGCAGCAAGACAAGCCAGCGGATGCGTGGGGGCAGCCCATCAACGCGGAGCGGCAGGCGGAGTTGCAGGGCTACCTCGACAGGTGGGCGGCGGAGACGGATCACGGCGAGCGCAAGGGACCATTTGAGGGCATCGCCCTAACGGGTGCGGACATCTTCTGGCTGACAGGAGGCTATCTGGGGTTTAAAGAGAGATTTCTCCGCGAAGCCCAGGTATTGCAGTCGGTTTCAGGGTTTATTGACTTTGACTTGCTCCATCTTGGCGGCGCCGACTTCCGCCAAGCCCACCTCGAAGGTGCACGCCTCCCTACGGCTCGCTTAGAAGGCGCACGTCTTTTCGGAGCTTCCCTTTTGAGCGCAGACGTCTGGGGCTCACCTTGGAGGACGCACCTTGCCGGAGCAAATGGAGGGTGCAACCTCATGGCTACATCTTGAGGGCGAAGACCACAGCACGCGAACCTCAAAGTGCAGTGCTCGTGCGAGAGTTGGCTCAGATCAGCAAGAGCGTGCTCAGTGATGCGATTGTTGACCAATTGACAGAACTCGGCGATATCCAGTGGGGCGGCGTGGGAGCGGTCAATCTGACACGCCTCAACTGGGACTCCATACATACCATCGGCGACGAACACCGCGCCAGCGTACGCTCCCCGTGGGTGACTATGAAACAGCAGTACGCGCCGACCGCCAACTTGCCGCCCAACTCGCGTGCCCAAGGCATGAGTGAGGTTGCCGACCGCTTCACCTACCGCTGCGCAGGTCTGCCAACGCCGCGTATTGGGCGAACAGCGCAAAGTCGGCGGCTACCTCTTCTCCCTGCTGTTGGCAGCGATGGCAGGCTACGGCTACCGGTTGGGGCGCATCATCGTCGCGTACGTCCTCATCGTTGGACTCTTCGCGGCTGCCTTCTTCGCCTCCAGTGTGGTGTCAGGAGGACAAGCAGGCTGTTTCGGTCCCTCAAGGGTTGGACGCGCTGTAAATCAGCCTGAACGCCATCCACGGCAGGGTCTTCTTCGCGCAGTTCGGCCTCGACACGGCGCAGTCGTGGCTCGCTACCACGGAATCTATTGTCGGCATCGTGGTAGAGGGCATCTTCGTCGCCATGCTAATTCAACGGTTCTTCGGAAGGTAGCTAGGGGCAGCGCGCGTCGTCCTGCTCTGAGCGCTCCCGACAGCCGTCTTGAATTCTGCCCGTAAGGTCTCGACCGAGACACCAGGGTCATTGGTCAAGGTGCGAACAAGCTCGTCAAGGGGCCACGTCAGTAGTTCGCCTTGGCGGACCATATATACACCCACGGACCGAATATCGTGGGCATTTCGTAGTCAAGCAAAACGTACCCTAGGAGTTGGCAGAGCCATTCACGGTTAAGGGTGCGTGAGTTTCGTCGTCTTGAATTCAAACAGACAACCGTCCACTATGAGATCTGCGTCTGCGCCACCAACGTCCCCACTACCCGCGAAGTGGGGGTTGAGAGTGAACGCGCCATTGAGCAGTGCCGCTTGTTGCTGCAAGAAGAGTCCGGCGAGTTGCACAATGTCGTCCACGCAAAGGTGGGGGGCACAGGCCAGTAGCTCCTCCACGCTGTTCTTCTCGGGCGGCTCATGGAGCGGGCCGAACGGCCTGCCCGAGCGGTACTCCTCCTCAAACAATGCGAGGATATAACAGTAACGCGCCAGGAGCTGGTCTTGCGCGGGGTCAAGTTGCCGCCCTACTGGCTGAATGCGGGCAATCTCGGTGTCCACACTATCCAAGTAGGCCCATGCTAGATCTTCAGGTACATATTCTCAGGAATCTTCATCAGATCCCATGCTGGCCCCAATTAATCTCCCTACGTAGCTACTCACTCCCGCCTTCGCCGCCAGTTGTGAAGCGGGCGTAATAGCGAACGCATAACGAATGCGGTAGTCAATGGCCATGCCGACGGTGCCGTAGGGATAGTTGGCTGGTAGAGGGTCTGGCACCAGCGGTGCGACGCCGCTTAGACGGGTGTTTGCCACTGACATGACCGCCCGTGAATTGGAAAAGCGATTCAGCAGGAACCGACCAACAGGGCTGTCTGCGCGTTTTAGATGGCTTGTCAATGACATAAGCTTTCTCACCTTTCCCCTCAAGTATGGTATCTGATCGTCCGATTCTTTGCCATGAACATGATTATGGAACAGGCTCTGGCGCGTAAGCCAAACTTGCCCACCTACACTAACGATGGCGGGCGATGCAGCGGCTCGAGTCACGCAGCGGCTAGTACGTCTCCTAAGAGCGCGCCGCCAGTAGGCGCGCTCCTGACTCGGCAGCGTTCATCTTGCTAAGGCCGGTGAGGCCATCACGGAGTTGCTTATCGAAATTACGTACGTCACTACATCTATCGCCACCTTCACCCAGCGCTTCTTCAATTCGCGGTGAGGGCCTGGTGGACATCGTCATGAGCGTGCAGTTAGCTCGGCGCGGCGGTGGTAGGATACAAGCACCTTCGTTTCGTCGCGACACCCCACCGCTGAAAGAGGCTCTTTGCATGAACGATCCGCGCATTGCCAAGTTGGCGCGCGTGCTGGTGCGCTACTCGCTCGATTTGCACGAGGGCGATCTGCTCGTGATCCGCACGACGCCGCTGGCGGCTCCGCTGGTGCGCGAGGTCTACCGTGAGGCGCTGGCAGTCGGGGCGCATCCCACCACGCGCATTAATCTGGAGGAGGCGGATGAGGCATTCTTCACGTACGCCTCCGAGGCGCAGCTCGACTATCTCTCGCCGGCGCAGTTCGCGGAGTACGAGCGTCCGCGGGCGCTGCTGGCGATCGACGCGGAGGCGAACCGCAAGAATCTGAGCGGCATCGCGCCCGCGCGCATCTCGCGGCGGCTGGCGGCGGTGCGGAAGCTGAGCAACATCCTCAACCAGCGCGAGGTCGCCGGGGAGATGGTGTGGAACCGGACGCAGTTCCCGACGGAGGCGGCGGCGCAGGATGCCGACATGTCGCTGGCCGATTACGAGGATTTCGTCTACGGCGCGGGCAAGCTCAACGAGGCCGATCCGGTAGCGGCGTGGCGCACCGTCGAGCGCGAGCAGCAGCGCATCGCGGACATCTTGAACACGAAGCGCGTGATCCGGTTGGTCAGCGCCGACACCGATCTCACCTACGAGACGGCGGGACGTGCGTGGATCAACGCTAACGGCACGCGCAATTTCCCCGACGGGGAGGTGTTTACGAGTCCCGACGAGACCAAGACTGAGGGCCATGTGCGCTTCACCTATCCCGCCGTCTACCAGGGGCGCGAGGTGGAGGATGTGCGGCTGACTTTCCACGAGGGGCGCGTGGTAGAGGCGACGGCGGCGAAGGGGCAGGATTACCTGGAGACGCTGCTGAATTCGGACGAGGGCGCGCGGCGGCTTGGCGAGGCGGCTTTCGGGCTGAACTACGACATCACGCGCTTTACGCGCAACATCCTCTTCGACGAGAAGCTCGGCGGCACGATCCACCTGGCACTGGGCGAGGCATTCCCGATGATCGGCGGCAAGAATACGTCGGCGATCCACTGGGACATGATCTGCGATATGCGCGAGGGCGAGGCCTACGCCGACGGCGCGCTGATCTATAAGGGTGGCCGCTTCGTGGTGTAGCGGCGTGAGCTTAGTTGCCACAGTGTCTCGCCGGGGTGGCGCGGTAACCAACGGGGAGTGCCGTTCACCTTCGGCTAGCTTTCGACGCCATTTTATTGCCGGGCGTACTGCCGCTGCCACGCGTCCCGGTCCAGCGCGTACTCGACGTCGTCGCCGTCCCAGAGGTCGCCGGGGGCGGGGGAGAAGGTGGATTGTGCCGCGAGATCGGCGGGCGTCATGCGAAACCTGCGCACGAGCTTCATGCCCAGCTTCTCCATGACACGGCGCGAGGCATGGTTGTGCTCGTAGGTGATGGCAACCACACGGCGTAGGCCACACGCGCTAAAGCCTCTGTGGATAAGCGCCCGTGCGCCCTCGGTGGCGTAGCCCTTGCCCCAGGCCGATGCGCGCAGCCGGTAGCCCAACTCGGCCTGGTCGGGCGGATCGTCCGCGGGGGTGCGCAGGGAGATCCAACCCAGGAAGTCGCCGCTGGACGTCTCGACCGCAGCGAAGACGCCGAGTCCCTCGTGCGTGTAGGAGCGCAGGAAGCGCGGCAATATCTCGCGCTCGATCAGGTCGCGCGGCGTTGGCGCTCCCCCGCTGAGGAAACGCATCACCTTCGGATCGCTATCGAGCTCCACCAGGTTGTCGGCGTCGTCCGCGATCAATCGTCGCAGTAGCAGACGCTCGGTGGCGAGGTCGAGCAGGTCGTTCTCCCCCACGCTGGTATCCTGCTTGTGGCGCGCTCAGGTCTGCACGAGGCGCGGCACCTTCTCGGAACGCGCGGTCCTTGGAGTCTGGCGAGCCACCGGTTTTTGTCGGCTCACTCGGTGGCTCACTCGAAGTGCATGGCGTCCTTGATGCGGTCGAAGAGGTTGTGGGCGCCCTTCTCGTTCTGCTGTTGCTCGATCTCGGCGAACTCGCGGAGCAGCTCTTTCTGGCGCACCGTCAGCGACTGTGGCGTCACGAGCTTGATCGTCACCAACTCGTCGCCGCGTGCCGAGCTATGCACCACCGGCACACCTTTGCCCTTCAGGCGGAAGGTGCGCCCACTCTGCGTCCCCGCCGGGATTTTCAGCGTTTCCTTGCCGTCGAGCGTCGGCACCTCAACCTCCGCGCCGAGCGCCGCTTCGCCGAAGCTGACCGGCTGATCGAAGAGGATGTCTTGTCCCTGCCGCTTGAAGTATTCATGCGGCTTCACGCTCAGCGCCACGAAGAGATTACCGGGCGTGCCCCCACGCTGCGGCGCTTCGCCCTCGCCCGTCACCCGCACGGTGATGCCGTCGTCCACCCCGGCGGGAATATTGACCGTCACCCGGCGCACGTTGCGGACACGCCCCTGCCCCTGGCAGCGGTCGCACGGCGTGGTGATCACGCGGCCCTCGCCTCGGCAGCGGTCGCAGACCATCACGTTAACGAACTGGCCGAATATCGACTGCTGCACGCGACGGATCTCGCCGGTGCCCTGGCAGTTGGGGCAGCGCTGTGTGTTCGTGCCGGGCTGCGCGCCATTGCCGTGGCAGGTGGGGCAACTCTCCCAGCGCGGAATCTCGATCTCCTTCTGGCAACCCTTCACCGCCTCCTCGAACGAGATTGTCAGGTCGTAGCGCAGATCGGCGCCACGCTGCGCCGCGCCGCGCCGCTGGCCCGTCGAGGCGCCCGCCGCGCCAGCGAAGATCTGCTCGAAGAGGTCGCTGAAGCTGCCAAAGCCGAAGCCCTCGAACGGCGCACCGGCCCCCGCGCCGGCGCCCGCCCCCACGCCGGCATGGCCGAAGCGATCGTAGGCCTGGCGCTTCTGCGCGTCGCCGAGCACCTCGTAGGCCTCGTTGATCTCCTTGAAGCGTTCCTCGGCGCCCTTGTCCTTATTGACGTCTGGGTGATACTGGCGCGCAAGGCGGCGGAATGCCTTCTTGATCTCGTCTTCGTTGGCGCCGCGCTGCACGCCGAGAATCTCGTAATAATCACGCTTCGTAGTGGCCATTGGCTTCCTCTTCATGCGGCCTTGCGGCGAGCGGTATCAGTAGAAGTACAAAGTGCGGTTTTGAGAGGTTACGGCGCGGTGGCTTCCGACTTGACCACTCCCCGCAACCAACGTTGGGGGATTCCTGTTTCACCGGGGTGTGCCGGGTCGAGCATGGCCCTCCTCGGACTTACCGCCTCTCCGCAGGCGTTCACCGTGAGCCCCACGGCAAGAATGTTCTTGGCAGCGTTCACATCGCGATCATGATGAGCGCCGCATGTTGGGCATATCCACTGGCGCGTCGCGAGCGCAAGCGCGTCAAGGACGTACCCGCAAGCGTGGCAACGTTTGGAACTAGGGTACCAGCGATCGATCTTCACGAGTGTACGTCCGTACCAATGCGCTTTGTACTCCAGTTGCCGCACCATTTCACCCCAACCCGCATCCGAGAGCGCCTTGGCGAGCTTGCGATTTCGGACCATATTCTTGACCGCCAATGACTCCACGCATATCGTTTGGTTTTCACGGATGAGGCGCGTCGTCAATTTGTGGAGGCCGTCAAGACGCCGATCTGCAATTTTCGCGTAGGCGCGAGCCACCCTTAACCGGGCTTTTTCCCGATTCTTGGAGCCCCTCTGTTTACGAGCGAGATCGCGTTGCACATGAGCTAGCAAATGCTCACTCTGGCGAGAGTGCTTTGGGTTTGCAATCTTCTCGCCTGTACTGAGCACGGCCAAGTCTTTGAGGCCCACATCGACACCCACCATCGCGTTCACAACTGGAAGCGCCTGCATGTCCTCCTCCACCAAGAAAGAGGCGAAGTAGCGCCCAGCGCTGTCTTTGGTGATAGTGATGGTTATAGGAGTCTCAGTCAGAACTCGCGACCAATGGATGTCGAGCGGCGCTTCCATCTTTGCCAGTTTGAGCGTGCGCGTTGTGGCGTCCCATGAGAACGCAGAACTCGCGTAGGTCGCGGCCTGTTTGTCACGTTTCTTCTTGAACGTTGGATACTTGGCATGACCTTCAAAGAAGGCGCGGAAGGCGCTATCGAGATGGCGTAACGCTTGTTGTAGCGTCACGCTGGAGACATCACCAAGCCACGTCATTTCAGGCTCGCGCTTGAGCGCAGTCAGCGCCGCCGAGGTCTCCGTGTATCCCAGGCGTTCGTGGCGCTCGGCATAGGCGTCACTACGGAGTTGAAGCGCCCAATTGTAGATAAAGCGCACGCACCCAAACGTCTGCGCAAGCACGGAGGCTTGGTCAGGTGTGGGGTAAAACCGATAGCGATACGTGCGCTTCTGTTGCATGTCTGCCACTATCTACCAAAATTGGTTGCATATATGGGCATGTGGCGCTTCATCCCCCATAAGCAAGAATCGAGGGGTCTTCGCGCCACGTGACACATAATACCAGACGCCGCCGCACTTGCGTTCACCAAAATAGGACTTTGCAGTTAACGCCTGCCCGCCGAGGATGGGAAGCGCGGTGCCACCCATCCCCAGCGCGTGGGCCAGCGATCAACCCTCCTTGAACTCGCCCTCGACGGTGCCGTCGTCGGCAGGCGCGCCGGTGCCGGCATCATCCGACGGTGTGGCGCCCGCGGCCGCGCCAGCCGCCGCATACAGCTCTTCGCCGACCTTGAGCATCGTCGCCTGGAGCGCGTCTTTCGCCGTGCGCATGCGCTCGACGTCGTCCGTGCCGAGCGCCGCCCGTACGTCCGCGATCTTGGACTCCACGTCGCTCTTGACCTCCGCCGAGACCTTGTCGCCGACATCTTTCAGCGTCTTCTCCGCCTGGTATGCCGCGTTGTCGGACTCGTTGCGCACCTCGATCTCCTCGCGGCGGCGGCGATCCTCGTCGGCATGCGACTCGGCGTCCTTCACCATCCGCTCGATCTCGTCCTTGCGCAGGCCAGAGGAGGGTTGGATGGTGACGCGCTGCTCGCGGCCCGTGCCGCGGTCGTGCGCCTTGACGTTGACGATGCCGTTGGCGTCGATGTCGAACGTCACCTCGATCTGCGGAATGCCGCGCGGCGCGGGCGGAATGCCGTCGAGGATGAAGTTGCCGAGCAGGCGATTGTCGCGGGCCAGCTCGCGCTCGCCCTGGTAGACTTTGATCTCGACGCTGCTCTGTCCGTCGCTCGCGGTGGAGAAGACCTGGCTTTTCTGCGTCGGGATCGTCGTGTTGCGCTCGATCAACTTCGTCATCACGCCGCCGAGCGTCTCGATGCCGAGTGAGAGCGGCGTCACGTCGAGCAGCAGCACGTCGCGCACCTCGCCGGTGAGCACGCCCGCCTGAATCGCCGCGCCGATCGCCACCACCTCATCGGGGTTGACGCCCTTGTTCGGCTCCTTCTCAAAGACCTTCTTGACGACCGCCTGCACGGCGGGCATGCGCGTCATGCCGCCGACCAGCACCACCTCGTCGATCTGCGACTGCTTGACGTTGGCATCTTCCATCGCGCGCAGCACTGGCCCGCGCGACTTCTCGATCAGATCGTCGGTGAGCTGCTCAAGCTTGGCGCGGGTCAGCGTCACCGTCAGGTGCTTCGGCCCACTGGCGTCGGCGGTGATAAACGGTAGATTGATCTCCGTCTGCATCGACGACGAGAGTTCTTTCTTGGCCTTCTCCGCGGCCTCCTTCAGGCGCTGGAGCGCCATCTTGTCGGAGCGCAGGTCGATGCCCTGGTCGCGCTTGAATTCGTCGGCGAGCCAGTTGATCACGCGCTGGTCGAAGTCGTCACCACCCAGGTGCGTGTCGCCATTGGTGGACTTCACCTCGAAAACGCCTTCGCCAAGTTCGAGGATCGAGATATCGAACGTGCCGCCGCCGAGGTCGTAGACGGCGATGCGCTCATCCTTCTTCTTGTCGAGGCCGTAGGCCAGCGAGGCCGCCGTCGGCTCGTTGATGATGCGCTTGACGTCGAGGCCGGCGATCTTGCCCGCGTCGCGCGTCGCCTGCCGCTGCGCGTCGTTGAAGTACGCCGGGACGGTGATCACTGCCTCGACGACGCGCTCGCCCAGGTACGCCTCGGCGTCGGCCTTCAACTTTTGCAGGATCATCGCGCTGATCTCCGGCGGGCTGTACTGCTTGCCGTTGGCCTCGACGGCCACGTCGCCGTTGGCCGCGCGCGTCACCTTGAACGGCACCAGCCGGCGGTCGCGGTCAACCTCTGGATCGTCGTACTTGCGGCCCATGAAGCGCTTGATCGAGAACACGGTGTTCTCGGAGTTGGTGATTGCCTGCCGCTTGGCGACCTCGCCTACCAGCCGCTCACCGCTCTTGGTGAAGGCGACCACCGAAGGCGTCGTGCGGGCGCCCTCAGAATTCGGGATGACGACGGGTTCGCCGTTTTCCATCACTGCGACACAACTATTCGTCGTGCCCAGGTCGATGCCGATAACTTTGCCCACGGGGCGTTCTCCTTCATACCATAGTCAATGCAAAACTCGGTCAAAACACAGCGAGTGACCAACGAGAGACACGTTCACGTTCCTCCGTTGGCGAGCGATGCTGCCCAGCGGGTACGCTCACGGCGCCTCGCTCGGCGCTGCCTCGTCTTCCACGGCCCCCGTCGCTTCGCTGGCGACCGCCGCCGGCTCAGGCGCGGAGGCGTCGGTCTGCGGCGCCCGCGCGGTCTGTACCAACGCCGGCCGCAGCAGCATGCCGCGCGCCTCATAGCCGCGCTGCACCACCACGGCGATCTGCCCCTCCTCGCGCTCGGCGGTCTCGATCTCACCGATGGCCTGGTGGCGCGTGGGATCGAGCGGCTGCCCCGGCTCCGCCTCTACCGGCGTGATGCCCATGCTGGCGAGCGCCTGGTTGAGTTGCAGATGGATCAGCGCGATGCCGTCGAGCCAGGTGTAGCTGGCTAGGGTCGGCGGCAGCGTGGCGAAGGCACGCTCGAAGCTATCCAGCGCGGGGAGCACGCTCGCCAGCGCCCGCCAGGTCGCCAGCATGTCGCGCTGCTGCTGCTCCTGTTCGGCGCGGCGCTTGAAGTTGGCGAAATCCGCCTGTGCGCGCTGCAAGCGATTCATGTAGTCGGTGGCGGCATCGCGCTCCTTGGCGAGCTGCTCCTCGGCATCGGGCGAGCCTTCACGGGCGCGAGCCAGCTTCCGCTCTAACTCGGCTACCTGGAACTCCAACTCGGCGATACGCAGGTTCAGGGCCTTGGGATCAACGTCGCCCGTCGCGGGAGCGTCCCCGGTTGTGCCGGAGACACTTGCTTCGGCGTCGGCGGCTTCCGTCGCGCGCTCTTCTTGCTCGGCCATCTCTTGCACGGGCTCCTTATCGCTTGACGACATAGCGAGACATTTCTATTGCTCTGGACCGTAGAGCTCGGAGAGCAGATCGTTGAGCACCTCGGTCATGTAGCGCACCACGGCGATGGCGCGGCCATACTGCATGCGCGTCGGCCCGACGATGCCTACCAAACCGCTCAGGTGTTCTTGGGTGCCGTAGCGGGCGACAACGACGCTCATGTCCTTCAGCTCCTCGGCGGAGTTTTCGCCGCCGATGATCACCTGGACGCCGTCGGTCGCCATCACCTGCGGGGCCAGCGCCGGGAAGAAGCGGTGTCGCTCCAATGCTTCGACCACCTGGCGGATGCGCCGCGGATCGGCATGAGCAAACTCGTCACGCCGCAGCAGTTGGATGATGCCATCGGAGTAGAATGCGTCGGAGGTCAGCAGGTCGGGTTGTGCCAACATGCGCGCCAGCGATTCGAGCACGATGCGCTCATTGGTCTCCGCCGCGCCTTCCTCGGCCAGTGCGCGATCCACCGTCGCGGCGTCCGCGGTATGGAAGCGAGCGTTGAGGCGCGTGGCGAGGCGGCTCAGTTCATCCTGTGTCGCCGGCGTCTGCAGCAGCAACCGCTCTTGACGCACCGAGCCGTCGTGCTGCACCAGCACGAGCAGTGCCACGGTCTCGTGGAGCGAGAGCAGCTCGAAGTGGCGCAGGCTCGCCTGGGCCGCCCGCGGCTGCGTGACGATTGCCGCGCTCTGGAGCGCCTGCGCCATCACCGAGGCCGTCAGCCGCACCCACTCGTCGAGCTGATGCTGCACCTGATAGAACTGGTGGCGGATCAGTCGCTGCTCTTCGAGCGCCAGCCGCGACTCGCGCATCAGCCATTCGACGAAGTAGCGATAGCCGAGGTCGGTGGGCATGCGCCCGGCGGAGACGTGGGGCTGGTAGATCAGCCCGTCTTCCTCTAGCGCGGCGAGCTCGTTGCGCACGGTGGCCGAGGCGTAGCCGGAACCGTGAACGCCGGCGAGCAGGTCGGAGAGTTGTTTCGACGCCACCGGTTCGGCGGTGCGCGTATACTCCTCGATCAGCGCGCGCAGGATCACTTCCTTGCGTGGACTCAAGCGGCCCTCGGGCGACATCCCCGCTCCCTCACTCCGCGCACACGGTGCGCGTACGCGACGCCAATGCACCTCGGTTAGCACTCCACCATCGAGACTGCCAACACCGCACACGATAGCACCCGTTGGCAGTCGTGTCAAGCGACTGCTAGCATCCTGTGAGAAGTCTCATGCCGCGCGGCTCCCCGGCACGCGGTGTGCTTGGAAGGCGTATTCCGCCGTATACTCGCCAACGGGAACCAGCGACCCATTCGCGGCGTCTACCACCGTAAAGGAGGTTCGGGATATGAGACGTTCCGTCCGAAGAGGGATGTTCGCGGGCATGCTCTGCGCCAGTGTGCTGCTGCTCGCGGCCTGCGGTGTGACCACCGGCGCGACGAACGCGACGCAGACTCCTGGTGGCGCGCAGGCTAGCCCATCCGCGTCGCCCAGCGCGACCGCAAGCGCTGCCGCGACGCTCACGTTGCAGCCGGGCACGGTCGCCATCGCCCTCGATCAATCGCACTACACGACGAGCGACACTATCAACGCCACCATCCTCAACGGCCTCGACCACACGATCTACGCCGCCGATCACCACACCGACTGCACGGTGCTGGTCGTGGAGCAGCAGTCCGATTCTGGCTGGCAGAGCGTCGGGCGCTGCCTGCTGGCGACCGTCACTCGCCTTGTGCCATTCGCCGCATCCTCGCAGACGGCGGTGCAGCTCGCCATTGGCCAGGCCGGTAACGGCGGCGTTACCTGGGGCGCGGGCACGTACCGCATCTCGCTGAGCTACGTCAACAGCGACCTTGCTACCCCAGACAGCGGCTCCACCGTCTATTCCGCTACTTTCACGCTCAGCTAACGACTCCTTGCGGCGGTGCGCGCCGCGGAACAGGCGAAAGGCCGGACCCCCTCGCGGGAATCCGGCCCTTGCCGCTGCCCTAACGACTGGCGTTAGGGGCGTTTGCTCTTAGTGATCGTTTAGCGATCGTCGAGATTGGTCACGTGGCCGATGAACGTCGACCAGTTGGCGAGCGACGTGCGCGTGTTGCCGCAGGTCGTGTCCGCCGCATACTGCGCATCGGTGCACGTCTGAGCGATGTACTCAGAAGCGAACCAGATGCTGCCGTCCGGGGCCGCCACAGCCGCCGAGTAGTCACCCCAGCGCTCGACGCCGTTGCCGCCGTACTGTGGATAGCCGGTGAAGCCATCCGCAGGACCGACGCCCGCGCCAGCGACATGGATCTTGCCCGCGCCGTGGACCACGTCAACCGTGACGTAGGCCGAGGTCGGATAGTAGTTCGGTCCGGAGAGCGTGAAGGTCATCACGCCCTGGCCGTAGCGGTTGACGCCGATCGAGGGGAAGAAGGTGTTGTTGTCCGCCGCAGCGACGTAGCCTTGCTTCGCCATGATCGCGCCGATGTGGGTGCCGCTATGGTTGTCGTACACGAACGGGAAGACGATGAAGTAGGCGATGCCCGTCCGCGAGCCGTCGGCGTTCACGGCCGTGTTGACGCCCGAGTAGAGCAGGCCCGACGCGTAGACCACCTGGTTCATGCGGTCGTCATTCGTGTTGAGCAAGTTCGCGGTGTCGCCTAGCGTATCCCCCAATGGGATGTTGCCGGCCTTCTGCGATGCGGCGAACTGCGTGCCGCCGTAGGTCTCCGAGTGGATCACTGTGTCGAGCAGCGTGACGCTCGGATGCGCGCTGCTCAGGCTGCGCGTGTTGGTCAGCGCCCAGGCCGCGATGCGGTTGTCTAGCGGCGCCGGGCCGAACTGCAGCGAACTGAGGAAGTATTCGGTGCCGTGGTGGCCGAGGTCGAGCAGCGAGGTGCCCGGCGAGGTGGCCGGCTGAATCGAATACCAGATGCCACCGGCGTCCGGCGTGGGGATCGCGCCAGCGTTGATGTGGACAACCGCCGGAAGCGTGCTGCTGCCATGCGAGGCGGCGGAGGCGAGTTGCCACTTCGACATCGCGTAGATCTGCGCGCCGTTGAATCCGGCGACGAAGTCAGGGAACTCGTTGGTGCTGATGTAGAGGCCGTAGGCATCCGCGCCGAGCAGCGGCTGGTCGCCGAAGCACGGGCAATCCGGATTGCTCGGCGTACCATTCAGGCCGTCGTCAGTCGCATCGATCGAGAAGTCGGTCCACAGGCCAGCCGGGTTGCTCGTCTGCGAGACGGCGAGCAGCGTGTGCGAGCGCACACCCGTCGCATCCTCTTCGAGCATCGACAAGAACCAGCGGTTCGTGCCCGCATCGTAGTAGCACTTCGGGTCGCTGAGGAACGGTCCCGCGACGAGCGTGGTGCGGTTGATGGCGTAGGGCAGGCCGAAGAAGGTGTTCATCGACGTCGGCGTGGTCAGGCGATTGCCATGCGTATCAAAAACCACCAACACGTCGTTGACACTCTCGAGCACCTTGCTGCCATTCGTGCAGAGGCCCTGGTCGGGCGGCTCAAGGCTATAGGCGTTGCCGCCGTCGCGCGTGCGCGTGTCGTAGTGGTTGAGGCCCTGGTAGCCGGTGAAACCCTGATTATGCGTGGTCACCGGGCTGCCACTGGGATTCGGGTTGGTGGTCGGCGCCTGATCGTACTTCGCGTTCGTATGCTGGTCGCGATCGGTGTCCGACGGCAGCGCCTGCGTGCGCGTGTCACCGGAGAGCCCGGCCGCGCCGTTGGCAAAGCCACCGGTGCCCGTCTCCGTGATATTTTGCACGTTCTGCCCATTGGCGGCCGGGCTGGCATGCGCCGCGCCCGCGTGCAGGAAGAGTGCGCTCGATCCGAGTGCAGCGACCATCGCCACGGCGATCGCGGCGAATACTACTCGGCGTGTCCTGAACTTCTTCAAACAGGTACCTCCGATGGTGTGATGAGCGGACCCGGGCATCTCCCGGATCGTCCAGCCGACCTGGCGACGCGCTTGCTGGCGCGTCCGCGCCGACTGGCTCTCGCGACGACGAGAAGACATCACGCTGGGGGTGAAGCCGAGGCTCAGCATAGGGGCTGTTGCGTTCGTTCGCGCCCGCGCCCAAAAAGCGCGAGGCGGTGCAAGCGCATTGCAGATGGGGAGTGGTGAACAATCCCGACAGCCAACACCAACCCAACCTACATCATCCCGCACACTGGCAGCCGGCTTTGCGCGCGCGGAACCGCGTTGTTCCGCACAGACTCCTTTCCCTTCCTGGGGAACACTGCTACGGGTGACGCACTACCACGTATGCATAGCAGCCGAGTTGACGGCTCTGCGGGGGATGGGGCACGTACCGATACACCACATACTCTACCAACCACCCACTGCAACGATGATAACTGTTGAGCGCAAGTCTCGCAATGGGTACTTCGATGCGCCGAGAACGGTGCGACCATTCGCTGGATGAATCCCGATATCACCAATTAACTATGACGAGTGCGCGTTTCATGAGTAACAAAGCGGCGTAGCGAGCGAAGGGAATCGTCGGCCTGACTCCAACAGCGGTCCCGCCCACAGGATCGCGCCGCTGCTTCGAGACGGCACCCATCGCCCAGAAAGCGCCTCGTCCATCGCCGCTGTCACGGTCGGGTTGCAGATGGCAGCTTGAGCGCACTCGGTGTTTGGCGCGCAGACGGGACGTAGATGGGGCTCTCCGGCACCGCCGCCGTCGGCCCCGAGTGCCGCTCATGGTACCTCAAACTGCCATTGCGCAAGGCACAAAAGAAGGCGGGACATCACGGATCGTGACGCCCCGCCTGACTGAAAACGCCCCGCCGCTCGCGTCACGCGCGGGCTGGCGTCCCAGCCGTGGCGCAGCACGCCGACATCACCGGGTTAGCTTCCTTTCCGCCCGGCTCTCCAGACGCCTTCCTGCGCATCCTTCCGGGTACGCCGCTTACGCAACGCGTTATGCCGCCGCCTACTCGCCCAACAACGCGCGCAGCGCCGCGAAGCGGTCGTCTCCCTCCTCTGGGGCGCAGGCGCAGGGTCCCTCGTTCAGGTCTTTGCCACAGCGCGAGCAGAGCCCAGCGCAGTCGTCGCGGCACAGCGGCTTGTAGGGCAGCGCCAGCACGAGGTTCTGGCGAATCGCCTCGCGCATATCGAGCAGATGGTTCTGGTTGATGGGGAAGGCAAGCTCGTCGTCTGGCGGTGGCAGCGGCACACCGGTGTTGACGTCGATCGTCGGGTAATACTGCTCGCGCAGCGGAAATTCGAGCGTGGTGGTGAACGGCTTGAGGCACCGCGCGCAGGTCAACTCGACCGGCACACGCGCCGATCCATCGGCGAAGATTCCCTGATTGGTGCGATGCAGCCGCACGGTGCCCTCCACCGGACCCGCCAGCGTTGCCTCGCCGTCGCGCAGATCCAGGTCGTCGGCGTCGTCCAGCTCCACGCGCAACGCCGTTCCGGGGTTGGCTTTCAGCAATTGAGCGACATTGTAAATCATTGGAAGTCCCTCCGCGCGCCGTGAGCGAACGCCGGTGCGCGTCCCCTCAGTATGCCACCCTCCGTCCTGGGTATCAAGCGAGCGTCACGCGGTTCCCCGATGAGCATGCTTCTCTGCCGTGTACCGCCGCAGCATGGGCCGCTCGCCCATATCGCCCGCTCGTATCGCCCGCCTACTCCCTTCCGGTGCCTCCACGTAGTGGCGTCCACTCGATGTCCGCTCGTCCCCAACAGATTGCTTGCCCGCAGACGTGACGTATTGATATGTGCGTTCATACGCGCCGCACCTGCCCGCGGGTCCCATCGTGCCACAGTGGGGCAGATGGTTATGCGCCTTTACTCCGCGCCGCCTGCTCCGCCGCCCGCCTCCGCCGAAACTGGAGCGCTCCGATCACGCCGCCGATCGCCCCGCTAAACGCGCCCACGCCCGCGAAGAGCGGTATCGAGCAGAACGCGCTCCCCTGCAAACTGCCGAGACTCACCGCCTGCGTCGCCGCCAACGGCGCGAAGTCTGGCAGCACCGCGAGCTGCATGCCCCAGAGCAGCGCGCCGATCCCACCGCTGAGGAAGCCCGCGTAGACGCCGCTGCCCACGCCACCGGAGGATCGTGCGGCGCGCACCCCCGCCCAGAGCGGCAAGCCCAAGACCGCCAGCACACGCAGCAGCGCGATCAGCGATCCTACCCCGGCCGTGGTGCCGCTGGGATACGATTCGACCACATCCCCGATGACGAACGCACCGCCGAAGAACAGTCCGAAGAGCAGCCCCGTTCGCCCGGCGATTTCGCGTCTCGTACCTGCGTCTCCGCTCGCTCGCATGCGCCTCGTCCTCCCCGCCGCGGCCCTGGCAGCCTCCGTCGCTCCAGTGTAACACTCCCCACCGTCCAGCACTCAGCTTCCGCGGCGCGGCCTCACCCTCCGGCCTCGCCAGCCCACGTCTCCCGCTCGCTCGCATGTGATAGACTGGGATGCGTCGGGCCCATAGCTCAGCGGCAGAGCGGACGGCTCATAACCGTTTGGTCGCAGGTTCGAACCCTGCTGGGCCCACCACGTCGGCCACGCGCATCTCCGCGCCACACGGCATCGCGAACCAATCGCGCCGCCTGCTACGTCTCCGCCCGCTACGTCTCCGCTCGCTCGTCACACCCCTCGGCGCGCGCGGAACCCACCATGCGGTGGCTGCGGCGCCATCTGTTACAATACCTGGACGCACGAAACAGCTAAGGATAGATGCATGCAGTTCTTCGATCGCGCCACCATTCACGTCGTCGCCGGCGACGGTGGCAACGGCTCCGCGCACTTCCGCCGCGAGAAGTTCGTACCCTACGGCGGCCCCGACGGTGGCGACGGCGGCCGCGGCGGTAGCATCTACCTCGAAGCCGACCCCGGCATGAACACCCTGGTAGACCTCCACTATCGCCCGCACCACGCGGCGAAGAGTGGCGGCTCCGGCGGCGCCCAGCGTAAACATGGCGCCAAGGGCAACGATCTCGTCCTCAAGGTGCCCCCCGGCACCGTCGCGCGCAACGCCGAGACTGGCGTGCTCGTCGCCGACCTCACCGAAGCCGGCCAGCGCGTGATGATCGCTCGGGGCGGGCGCGGCGGACTGGGGAACGTCCACTTTGCCACCTCTACCAACCAGGCGCCACGCGAATCGCAGCGCGGCGAACCCGGCGAGACCGCTACCATCGAGCTGGAACTGAAGCTGATCGCCGATGTGGGCCTCGCGGGCTATCCCAATGCCGGCAAATCGACTCTGCTCTCCGTCGTCACCGCGGCGCAGCCCAAGATCGCCAACTACCCCTTCACCACGCTGGTGCCCAACCTTGGCGTCGTGGTCGTTGGCGACCCTACCAGCGGCGACTTCGCCAGCTTTGTTCTCGCGGACATCCCCGGCCTGATCGAAGGCGCGGCGCAAGGCGTCGGTCTCGGCCATGAGTTTCTGCGCCACGTCGAGCGTACGCGTCTGCTGCTGCACCTCATCGACGGTCTCTCCGAGAAAGACCCGTGGGATGAATTCGAAGCGATCAACCGCGAGCTAGCCGAGTACAGTGCCGATCTCGCCGCCCGCCCGCAGATCGTCGTCCTCACCAAGATGGATCTGCAAGAAGCGCGCGACAAGTGGCCGGCGCTCAAGGATCGCGCCGAGTCGCGCGGATACACCGCTCGGGCCATCTCCGCGCAGACCGGCGAAGGCGTGCGCGATTTGATGAACCTCACCGCCGAGCGTCTCCGCGAACTCGCACTCGACGAGGCCGAGCACCGGGCGCGGCAGCCCGCCACCGTCACCGACACGGGGACCGTCGTGCTGCGCCCCGTTCCCGATGACGCCTATAGCATTGAAGAGGTCGAAGATGGCTATCGCGTCACTGGCAAACGCGTCGAGCGCATGGTGGCGATGACCAACCCCGACAGCCACGAAGGCATGGAGCGACTTGAGCGTCAACTGCGCAAACTAGGCGTCTTCGATGCCCTCGAACGTGCAGGCGTCATGCCCGGCGACCACGTCCACTTCGGCAAGATCGACTGGCTCTGGGGCGAGGAGATGTGATCGCTGTGTCGGCATGTAGTCGCCTGCTCGGCCCCACTGCGCCCGATCAGTGAGACGGATTCTTTGTATGCGGCTTCTTGCCCAGGTCGTGCCAGTTCGTCTCCGTCATCTCCACATCGTAGTGCTTTGCGGCCTTCTTGATATTTGCGAATGCCTGCTCGCGATCGGCGTCGCTGACGTCCTCCACCTGATCGAAACGCGCGATGGCGTTGCGTACATGGCTAGCGTCGGTCAGCGGCTCTTTGCGCTGCTTTGGGAAGGCGTAGACGCTATCGGGCAGCTTCTCACGGTCCTTCGTGCTCAGATCGCCATGCTCCTCATGTGCATGCCACGTTGCCTGCGTTGCCATAGTCTAACTCCTCTTGTAGAACGGCTACGTTCTCGCTCCGAGGAGGTCGCAAACCGCGTGCCACACGTCTCTGTCTGCTCAGGAGCCAGCACCGCGCCAGCAAGAAGTACTTGCCAAGATGTGGTGACCAAGATGTGGTGACGTGGCGTGCTTCGTAGCAAAGCACGTGTTATAGGAGCAAGACTCGCGGCTACCGCAACGGCGAGAGACTATGGCAATCGCGCTCGGGTCGCCCGCCGAGCGGACTCTACGCTGGTGTGCGATACGTCATCCCGCGGGGCATCTCTGCAACTATGGACGTGACCGCGTGGCCATACCTGCCTACTGGTTTCCCCGAGTCTCCCTCCGGTACTCCCCTACCGGCAGCACGCTGTAACCCGTCTCGTCGCGCAGCGCCTCCACCAGCGCGCGCGCCGTATCCAGCGAAGTAAGGCATGGGATGTTCGCTTCCACAGCGGCGCGACGAATCTGGAAGCCGTCGCGAATCTCCACGCCCTCGCGCATTTGCCCTGCCGCGCCGGTGATGGTGTTCACCACGAGATCCACGCGCCGCGAGCGAATCAGCCCCAAGATCGTCTCGTCGCCCTGGCTGATCCGTCCGACCGGCTCTGTGGGCAAGCCGTGCTCGGCCAGCAGCCGCGCGGTGGCCGCCGTGGCATAGAAGCTATAGCCCCGCGCGCCAAGCTCCCGCAAAATCGGCAGTGCCTCCGCTTTGTCGCGCTCGGCGATCGAGGCCAGGCAGACGCCATCGCGCTCCGGCACGCGAATCCCCGCTGCCAGCAGCGCCTTCCGCAGCGCCGCCGCGTACGTCTTATCCACGCCCATCACTTCGCCGGTACTCTTCATCTCTGGGCCGAGTGCCGTCTCGCCACCAACGATCTTACCCATGGAGAAGACGGGACCCTTCACCGCCACCAGCGGCTGCTCCGGCCAGAGTCCCATTGGCAGATGCGCATAGCCCAGCGCAGCCAACGACTCGCCCAGCAGCACACGCGTGGCGATCGTCACCATCGGGACCCCGGTCACCTTGCTCAAGAAAGGCACTGTCCGCGATGAGCGAGGGTTGACCTCGATCACGTAGACGTTGCCGCCAGCCTTCTCGCCAGCCTCGTCGGTCGGCTCCGTCAGCACGAACTGCGCGTTCATCAGCCCACGCACGCCAAGCGCCAGCGCGATCTCGCGGCTATACCGTGCCACGGCGGCGATCTCGTCTCGCGAGAGGCTGCGCGGAGGATAGACCGCGAAGCTATCGCCCGAGTGGACGCCCGCACGCTCGACATGCTCCAAAATGCCAGGGATCAGCACGTCGGTGCCGTCGCAGATCGCGTCCACCTCCACCTCGCGCCCACTGAGATAGCGATCGATCAAAATTGGATGCTCGCCAAACTGCTCCACGATCGAAGACACGTAGCGCCGCAGCGACTCCGTCGAGCGCACGATCTCCATCGCCCGCCCGCCGAGTACATACGACGGCCGCACCAGCACGGGGTAGCCGATCTCCTCCGCAATCCGCACTGCCTCCTCCACCGTCCGCACCCCCGCCCCTCGCGGACGCGGCACACCGAGCCGCTCCATCAGCGCGTCGAAACGCCGCCGATCCTCCGCGAGATCGATGCTGTCGAGCGAAGTCCCCAAGAGCGGCACGCCGGCAGCGGCGAGCGGCGCGGCCAGGCCAATCGCCGTCTGCCCCCCGAACTGCGTCACCACGGGAGGGAGAGCAGACTCAGCGAGAGCGTCATCTTGAGGGCCAGGCGCCTCATTCTCCAGGATGTTGAGGATGCTCTCGTCGTCCAGTGGCTCGAAGTAGAGCCGGTCCGACATGTCGAAGTCCGTGCTCACTGTCTCGGGATTCGAGTTGACCAGAATCGACCGCACCCCCGCCGCGCGAAGCTCCTGCGCCGCGCGCACCGAGCAATAGTCGAACTCGATGCCCTGCCCGATGCGAATCGGACCAGAGCCGAGCACCACCGCGCGCGCGCCTCCGAGCGGCTCAGCCTCGTTCTCCTGCTCATAGGTGCTATAGAAGTACGGCGTCTCGGCGGCGAACTCCGCCGCGCACGTGTCCACCATCTTATAGGTCGGCAGGATGCCCCACGCCCGCCGAAGTTCGCGGATCGATGCGGCAGAGCTGTGCTCCGCACCAAGCGCCGCAATCTGCCGGTCAGAGAAGCCCATGCGCTTGGCGCTCCGCAGCAGCGTGGGCGTTAGCGGCTGCGCGGCGAGGCGCTGCTCCATGCGGACGATGTTGCGCAGCTTCGCCAGGAACCAGTGGTCGATCCCCGTCTCGGCGTGCAGCTCTTCGAGTGTGCCGTCGGCGGTATCGCAACGGATTGCATCCAGCAGCACCCACAGGCGCGCGTCATTCGGCTGCAACGCGGTGTCCGCGGCCTCCGCCTCTGCCGCGCCGCCGTCTTCAGCGAGGCTTTCGTCCCACATGGGCGCGTCGATGTCACCTTCTCCCTGCGTCATAGCGTCCGGCGAACGCGCGCCGCTCGCCGGCAGTTGCAACTCTAGCGACCGCATCGCCTTCTGCATCGCCGCCTCGAAGGTCCGGTCGATCGCCATCACCTCGCCGGTGGCCTTCATTTGCGTGCCGAGGCTGCGGTCGGCCAGCGGAAACTTGTCGAACGGCCAGCGCGGAATCTTGACGACGACGTAGTCCAGCGCTGGCTCGAACGCGGCGACCGTCGTGCCCGTCACCGAGTTGGCGATCTCGTCCAGTTGCAGGCCAATGGCGATCTTGGCGGCGACGCGCGCGATCGGGTAGCCCGTCGCCTTGGAGGCCAGCGCCGAGCTACGGCTGACGCGCGGATTCACCTCGATGACGTAGAACTGGAATGAGGTTGGATCGAGCGCGAACTGGATGTTGCAACCGCCCTGCACGCCGAGCGCGCGGATGATGCGGATGCTCGCCGTACGCAGCATCTGATACTCGCGGTCTGAGAGCGTCTGACTCGGCGCGACGACGATGCTGTCGCCGGTGTGCACGCCGAGCGGATCGAAGTTCTCCATGTTGCAGACGGTGATGCAGGTGTCGTTCCCGTCGCGGATCACCTCGTACTCTAGCTCCTTCCAACCCTTCAAATACTGTTCGACGAGTATCTGCCCGATCGGGCTGGCGGAGAGTCCTGATTCGGCGATCCGGGCGAGGTCGGCGCGGCTGCGTGCGACGCCGCCGCCAGTACCTCCGAGCGTGAACGCCGGTCGGATCACCACCGGCAAGCCAATCGTCGCGGCGAAGGCCAGCGCATCCTCGACGGTAGTGACGGTCTTGCTCGGCGGTGAAGCCACGCCCAGCGATTCGAGCAGTTGCTTGAAGAGCTCGCGATCCTCGGCTTTCTGGATCGTCTCCAGCGGCGTGCCCAGCAACTCGACGTTGAATTCTTCGAGCACGCCGGCCTCGGCGAGGGCGACGGCCATGTTCAGCCCGGTCTGGCCGCCAAGCGTGGCGAGCAAGCCGTCGGGACGTTCGCGCTCGATCACGCGGCGCAGCACCTCCACCGTCAGCGGCTCGATATAGGTGACGTCGGCGACGCCCTCGTCCGTCATAATCGTCGCGGGGTTGGAGTTGACCAGGATCACCCGCTTGCCCTCTTCGCGCAGCGCCCGGCAGGCCTGGGTGCCCGCGTAGTCGAACTCGGCGGCCTGCCCAATGATGATCGGCCCCGATCCGATCACGAGGACGCTGCGGATATCGTCGCGCATTGGCATCTGCTCGCTACTCCCTCAGTTTCTCCGCGAAGTGACCCCTGAGCCTGCGGCGGTCGTCAGCCGGTGACCGCGTTCTGCTCCGCGAGCCGCTGCTCGATCTGCCGCAGGTGAACCATATCGTGCTCGGTCCAGTGACCAAGCCATGTCTCGGCGGTGAAGACGCCATACTCCGGCTGGTAGCCCTCACGCACCCAATCAGATGCGCGCAGCATAGTGACAATGCCGAGGCTCGCCGCCCGCTGCACAGCGAAGTCCGCGAGCAACTCATCCAGCGCGTCACGCGTGGTGTTGCGATTGGCATACCACTTCCGCTCGTCGTGCGGGGCGAGATCGGGCCGCTCCTCTTTGACGATACGCTCCATGCGGGTGCGCATGACGTACATCTCGTCGTCCACCAGATGCGCCAGAATCTCGCGGATGGTCCAGTCGTCCGGCGCGACGCGAAAGTCCAGCGCGGCGTCAGAGAGGCCGCTGGTTAGCCGCACGAGCGCGGGATGGGTCTGCCGCAACGTCTCGATCTGCTGGGCGCGAGCGATCGACATGATGCTTAGCACTTCCTCTTTTCGTGTCTCGCGCTCGTCGGGCCAGCTATCGCCTTCCATTCGGCAGGTGAAGTCGTAATAGCTTTCGGCAAAGGCATTGACTGCCAAATGGACATCCCCGCGCGAGAGACTATATTCCTTCCAGTCCAGAAAACGCAGCACATAGGCTACAGTGGCTTCGCGCTCACGCTGGACGATCTCGGCCATCAATTCTCGCTGTTCAGGGCTCAACTCTTTCACGAAGCGATCGAGAGCTGGGTCCTCGGAAGGCGGCGCGGAATAGAGCGAGCCCGCTCGTATCGTCTGCGCCACGGGCGACGTCTCGCGCGCCAACTCAACCAAACCATCGATGAGCGCTTTATATTCGGCTACTTGGTCACTCATTCGGTGTCTCCCCGCCGTTGCCCACGAACCGATACATATCTACGTCCACGACGGGGCGGTAGCCAATCGCTTGGTAGATCTTGTTCGAGGTCGGGTTGGCGAGGTCGGTAAAGAGGAAGCAAGCACGCCGTCCGCCGTCGAGCAGCATCTGGCTCAGCGCGGCGGTGCAGGCGCTCGCATAGCCGCGACCGCGTAGCTCCGGCGGCGTGTAGACCGGCCCGACGCGCATGCCGTGCGCCGTGGGACCGTTATAGCCGGCGAACGAGACAACTGCGCCGCCATCCTCCCACAGATACATCCCGCGGATCGCCGGATCGGCGGCAATGATCCGATCGGCCCACTCCATCGGTTCCACCGGCTCGGTATGCGCCTCCGCGCTGAAGGCGTCGATCCACGCCGCCACGAGCTCGCGGTCGTCTGGCGTTGCGCGGCGCATGCCTCCCGCCACGCCCTCCACCGACGCTACCGTCTCGACCTCATAGATCCGCTCGCGCATGCGCAGTTCGAACGCGTCGCCGGACTGCCGTTGCCACTCGGCGGCGAACGCCGCGCTACTTGGGACGGCTCCCGTGACACCAGGGAGACTGCCATACAGAGCCCGCGTGTCGGCGACGATCAGCGCCAGTGACTCTTCCAGGCTCGCGTCCGCGGCGGGCAGCGAAAGGATCACATTGAATGGTGGCGTACGCATGGCGGCATGGACGATCGCGCCCGCATCATCTTCGACCAGCGCGAAGTAGGGCGCCTCGCCGCCAAAGGCTTCAGGCTGCGCCGCCAGCGTTGGCAGCAGGCCGAGCGGCAAGCAGTGCGCCGCTTCGTTGGCGAGCAAGAACGGCTCGGCACGCGCGGCAAACGCCAGCACGTTGTCGAAGCGCTGTAGTCTCATCGTGCCATTCCTAGATGATGCAGAGATAATGAAGGCGCCACCTAGGACTATCGCGCCCTATGCGCATGTCGCCGCCTGCGCAGCGAACGTCTGCTCAGCGCCGCTTCACGCCGGACACCGACGCTGCCTGTGGCTTCCCCTCCCCTGGTTGGGGCGAGTTCCCGTCAAACGCTCCCAGCGCGGCAAGCTGCATCGTAGCACGTTTCGCGGGCGGCTCGGTAGGCGATCCCCGCGGTGCCGCAAGCTGCTGCCAACTGTGCTAGCCCGCCAGTGCCACCTCACGTCGTCGCGTCCGCTCGCGTAGCACACGCTCTGCGAAGGCAGCGAAGAGGGGGCGGTTATCGTGGGGGCCGGGGGCGGCCTCGGGGTGGAACTGCACCGAGCAGACGGGCAGGTGTGGGTGGGCCAGCCCCTCCACCGACCCATCGGCGAGGTTGACATGGCTCACCACCAGCCCGCTGGCCGCCGGCAAGCTCGCCGCCTCGACCTGGAAGCCGTGGTTCTGCGCGGTCAGCGTCACGCGGCCACTGCGCAGGTCACGCACCGCATGGTTGGCGCCGTGGTGGCCGAAGGGCAAGCGGCTCGTTCTGGCGCCCGCCGCCAGCCCCAGCACCTGATGCCCCAGGCAGATGCCCAGGAACGGCAGCTGCTGCTCCCAGACCAGCGTCCGCGTGAGGGCGATCAGCTGCGGCAGGCGCTGGGGGTCGCCGGGGCCGTTGGCCAGCAGTACGCCGTCGGGGCGCAGGCGCTGCAGCGTCGCCAGCGTCACCGTGGGTGGGGCGACGAGCACGCGCAGGCCGCAGTCCTGCAGGCAGCGGGCGATGCTGTGCTTGTAGCCGGTATCGATCAGCAGCACCCGTGGCGCATCCGCCGGCAGCGCATCGGGCAGGATGTGGGGCAGCGCGGCGGGCAGCGCGAGGGACTCACCGGTAACCTCACCAGCGGGCTCACCGGTGACCTCCCCAGTGACCTCGTCGACGACATCCAGCTCGCTGACCCAGCGCACGCCGCGCGCCTCGGCCACCCAGGCGGCGCACTCGCTGGCACTGGCGCTGGCGCACTCGCTGGCAGCGTCGCGCTGGTCGTGCACTGTCGCTGGCAGCGTCAACTGCGGCCTCTGCTGGAGCGGCCGCTGCTGGAGCGGTCGGCAGCAGGCGCAGCACGCCGCGCAGCGTGCCGTGCTCGCGCAGGTGTCGGGTCAGCGCGCGGGTGTCGAGTTGGCTGATCCCGGGGATGCCGGCGGCGCGCAGGTAGTCGTCGAGGGAGTGGTCGGCGCGCCAGTGGGAGTAGTCGTCGCAGCACTCGCGGACCAGCAGGGCGGTGAGCCAGGGGCGGCGCGACTCGGCGTCGGCGGCGCTATGCCATAGTTGCCGACCAGCGGGTAGGTCAGCACGACCAACTGGCCGCGGTAGGAGGGGTCGGTGCAGATCTCCTGGTAGCCGGTCATGCCGGTGGCGAAGACCACCTCGCCGCCGCAGCCGGCGTGCAGCGCCTCGACCGCGCCGAACGCCACACCGGCGAACGTCGCCCCATCCTCCAGCACCAGCACGGCGGTCCGCTCACTCGGCTCGAACTGCATGTCGACGCTCCCGTTTAGCTAGCAGAGACAGAGATTACGCCACAGAGGGCACAGGGTTCGCAGAGGATAGTGAGAGGACTGCCCGGCATGTTCTATCCCTCCGCCGCGTCGTAGACCTTGGTACCACCGAGCCACGTCTGGCGCACACGACCGCGCAGTGTCAGCCCGGCGAGCGGCGTGTTGCGTCCTTTGGAGGCGAAGCGCGTGGGATCGACGGTCCATAGCTCGTCGGGATCGAAGATCGACGAGATCGGCCAAGGCACCAGGCTTCAGCGTGCCGGCAGCGAGATTCCAGGCGCGTGCGGGGCGTTCGGTCAGCGTGGCGATCAGCGCCGCCAGAGGTAGGCGTCCCGCGTGGACCAGCGCCAGCAGACTCGCCAGCGCGGTCTCGAAACCGGAGATGCCAAAGGCCGCTTCGCCGAAGGTGCAGTCTTTGTCGACGCTCGTGTGCGGGGCGTGATCGGTGGCGATGGCGTCGATCGTGCCGTCGAGCAGCCCGTCGAGCAGCGCCTCGCAGTCCGCAGCGGAGCGTAGTGGGGGATTGACCTTGGTGTTGGTGTCGTAGCGTGGGCCAGGCGGTAACATCGCCCCGCTGGCTGCCAGCGCCTCCGCCAGTGGTCCGGCACGCTCGCCCGCCACCCAGGCGTCGGTCAGCAGCAGGTGGTGGGGCGTTACTTCGGCGGTGACGGGCAAACCGGCGCGCTTTGCTTGCCGCAGTAGTTCGACGGCGCCGGAGGTGCTGAGGTGCGCCGCGTGATACTTCGCGCCGGTCAGTCGCACGAGAGCCAGGTCACGTGCCAGCATGACATCCTCGCCTGCCGCGGGCCAGCCCTTGAGGCCGAGCATGGTGGCGGTCGGCCCCTCGTGCATCAGGCCGCCGCCGACCAGATCGTCGTCCTGGCAGTGCTCGACGACGGGGAGGCCCAGCGGGGCGGCGTACTCCAGCGCGGCGCGCATGAGGTGGCTGCTCGACACGGGACGCCCATCGTCTGAAAAGGCAACGGCGCCCGCTTCGGCTAGCTCGATCATCTCGCTCAGCTCGCGCCCAGCCTCGCCTTTGCTGATCGCCGCGATGGGCCGCACTCGCGCTGGCACGTCGCGCGCCGCGTGGAGCACGAAGTCGAGGGTCGCGCGTGAGTCGATCACCGGCTGCGTGTTCGGCATGCAGCAGATCGTCGTGAAGCCGCCGCGCGCGGCCGCCGTCGCACCGGTGGCGATGGTTTCCTTCGTCTCGAAACCAGGCTCGCGTAGGTGCGCATGGAGATCGACGAATCCTGGCGCGAGCACCCACGACTTCGACAATTCGATGACTGTGGCTCCCAGTGGCGCATCCAGGCGCTCGCCCACGGCGGCGACACGTCCGTCGCGCAGCAACAGGGCGCCAGGCGTGTCGATGCCCTGGCTGGGATCAAGGATGCGCGCGCCTCGTAGCAGCGTGTCGCCCATCAGGCCGCTCCTTCGCCGCAGAGCAGGTCGAGCACGGCCATGCGCGTGGCGACGCCGTTGGTCACCTGCCGCTCGATCTGTGAGGCGTTGCCGCTCGCCACCGCTGCATCGATCTCGACTCCCTCGTTCATCGGGCCGGGGTGCAGCACTACCGCACTAGGGCGTGCAAGGCGCAGCCGCTCTGGGGTCAGCCCATAGCGCAGGGTGTATTCGCGGATGGAGGGGAGCAGGCCCGCCTGCTGGCGCTCTTTCTGCAAGCGCAGCACCATCACGGCGTCAGCGCCTTCCAGCGCAGCGTCGATGCGCGGCTCTACGCGAACGTGGCGGCGCGCGCCCGTGCCTGGCACTGGGCGGCTAGCGTAAAGCGCCGCGGTTCCCAACGGCAGCAGCGTCGGTGGTCCGCAGAGCACGACCTCCGCGCCCATAGCGGTCAGCGCCCAGAGGTTTGAGCGCGCAACGCGGCTGTGCAGGATATCACCGAGGATGACGATATGTTTGCCAGCGAGATCGCCCAGCGTGTCGCTCAACGTCAACAGGTCGAGCAGCGCCTGCGTGGGGTGGGCGTGCCAGCCATCGCCCGCGTTGATCACCGCGCCAGAGATGGCGCGCGCGATGACGTCCGGCGCGCCGGACTCGCTCGACCGCACGACGACGATGCTCGCGCCGAGCGCCTGGAGTGTGCGAACGGTATCGACCAGGGACTCGCCCTTGGTGACGCTGCTCGCCGAGGCGGTGACGTTGGTGACGTCGGCGCCGAGCTGCTTGCCGGCCAGCTCGAAGGAGACGCGGGTGCGCGTGCTGTTCTCGTAGAAGAGGTTGACCAGCAGGCGCCCGCGCAGGGTGTCGAGCTTGCGTTCGGGGTGCTCTAAAACAAGCCGCATCGCCGAAGCGCTCGCCAGCAGCGCGCGAAACTCGTCGGGCGACCAGTCGTCTACGTCGAGCAGGTGCCGCCGTGCAGGGCGAGCATCCCTGCGCTCGCCGAGGCGCCCGCTGCGCATGCGCCATCTCGGACCTTCGGCTGGCGGGACCGGCTCACGCGATGACTCCTCAGCGACGATCTCATCGCAGAGCGCGATGCACTCGTCGCAGATGTGCACGCCGTTTGGTCCGGCGAAGAGCACGCGGACCAGCGAGCGACGCTTGCCGCAGAACGCGCAGATGGCCTGCGACGTATCCGCGTCGGCGACGATATGCATGTAGTCCGGCAGCGCTCGCGCGGAATCTGCTCCCTCGATCACACGGGAGCAGGCGTGGACGCATTCGTCGCAGGCGTAAACAGCGCGGGGGCCGGCAATCAGTCGTTGGACCTCGTCCTGCGTCTTGCCACAGAACGAGCAGCGGTAGGTCGTTGGCGCCAGCAGCATACGTCCCTCGCTATTCTGGTTGGCGCACGAGCAGGACGGCGTCGAAGCCATCGGTCTCGCGCAGGCGCACTTTGATGCTCTCGCCCAGGGAGGTTGGCACGTTCTTGCCGACGTAGTCCGCGCGGATCGGCAGCTCGCGATGGCCGCGATCGACCAACACGGCGAACTGCACGCGGCGGGGACGCCCGTAGGCGAGCAGCGCCTCGATGGCGGCGCGGGCCGAGCGCCCCGTGAAGAGGACATCGTCTACCAGCACGATGGTGCTCTCCGCGAGGCCCACCGGAAGCGGCTCGCGCGGCGTCGCACTCGGCGTTCCCGTGGGATCGCGGCGATCGTCGCGGAAGGCGGTGATGTCGAGCGTCGCGGTCGGCACGCGAGCGCCCTCGAACTCTTCGATGCGCGCGGCGAGGCGTTGCGCCAGGGGCTCGCCGCGAGTGCGCATGCCCACCAGCAGCAGGCCGGAGGCGCCGCCGTTGCGCTCGACGATCTCGTGGGCGATGCGCGAGATGGCGCGGCGCATCTCGTCCTCGGTGTAGAGCACTTTCTCCTGCCCGCCCGCCGCGTCGGAGTGTGGGGTCGCGTTGTTCATGGTCGAAGCCTCCTGTTTGGGGCAGAAAAAAGCCCCCATGTCCATCACGGTTGAAGGACTGGAGGCGAAGGGGGTGAGCGGCCTTGGAGATCGCTCGAAACGCTCGCGGGTAAGGGCATACGCCATGGGTGAGGTCTCCTTCGCCGCCTCACAGGGCAGCGTTAAAGGGGTTTCTCAGAGTATACCATCGCCAGCCGGCAGACACAAGCGAGCGGGCCAGCAACAGGTCACTCGGCGGGGGCGGTGAGTTCGGCGATATGGGCGGCATACGCCTCGCGATTGACGTAGGGCCAGTGCTGCGTCTTGTCGCCGTTGTCGTAGTTGTCGCGGAGGCCGGGCGCGGAGAGATCCCAGTCTGGGCGGCACTTGCGCGTTACCTCACGCAGATCGTGCCAGAGATCCTCAGTGGAGGGGCGACCCCAGAACCAGTAGCCGTTGTAGATCTTGTAGATCACCAGCCCTGGCTGCAGCACGATGGTATGCGGGATCATCGGGTTATGGTAGGGGTCGGTGTACTCCTGGATGTCGAGGTCTTTCTGCACCTTGCGACCTGAGTCGGAGAGGAAGGTCCACTGCGCGCCGACGGCATCGCGGAACTCGTTGGTTTCGAGGATGTTGTCGGTCGAGATGGTGACGATCTTGGTATAGGCGACGGCGATCTTGGGGTAGAACGCGGCGAGAGCGAGATGTTGCTGGTGATCCTTGGGGCAGAAGTGGCCGCGCGAGAGGACCAGGATCATCGGGTCGATGCCTTGAAGCTCGCTGAGCTTGCGCCGCTGCCGCGCTTGGTCGGTCAGTTCGTAGTCGGGGAACTTCGCGCCGGGGACGATGTCCGCACGCATGGTGTGCCTCCTGATGCTGGTTCGATACCTAAGCTTCAGAAAGTATAGCGCGTGGGAGGGGCATGGAGACAAAGCACCTCGGCGCTCTCGCTTGAACGCAACTCGCTAGAGCATAGAGCCAGACGACCAACGCCTCGCGCGCATGATCGGTGAGCGCCTGGGAGGTGTTTCTTGGCGAGGGGGTATTGGGAAGGTCGAGGCTAGCTTCGTGGTGACGCTGTGGTGACGCTGTGGTGACGCTGTGGTGACGCTGGCCTGCGAAGCCCACGCCAGGAAAGCGCGACGCGCCCCAGGAGGGTTGCTCCCGAGGCGCGCCGGAGAAGGTAAGCGCTAGGACTGGCGGTTAGTGGGTGGACTCGCCACCGTCGTTGCCGCCAGCGGAGAGCGCCGCTTCGGGTGGCGCGGTGAGCTGCTTGAGCAGATCGTCACGCCGCTCGTGGACTTCGAGGACGAAGACGCCATCCACGACGGTCCCTTCGATGATGTCGCCGGGGCGGAACTTGCCTTGCAGCAAGCCCTCGGCCAGCGGATCCTCGACGAGGTTCTGGATTGTGCGGCGCAGCGGACGGGCGCCGTACTGCGGGTCGTAGCCCTTCGTCACCAGGAAGTCCTTGGCGTCGTCGGGGACCAGCAATTCTACCTGCTGCTCGGTGAGTTGTGCACGCACGCGGTTGAGCATCAGGTCGACGATCTGGCGGACGTGCTCCTGGCGCAGGCTGTGGAAGACGATGATCGCATCGATGCGGTTGAGGAACTCGGGCTTGAAGGTGGTCTTCAGTTCGCCGAGCACCTTGTCTTTCATCGAGTCGTATTCGTTCTGCGCGGCCTTCGCCCGATCCTTGCCCTGCATGAAGCCGATCGCGGCTTCTTTGTTGAGCAAGGCGGCGCCGACGTTCGAGGTCATGATCACGATGGTGTTGCGGAAGTCCACCGTGCGGCCCTTGGCGTCGGTCAGCTTGCCGTCTTCCAGGATCTGGAGGAGCATGTTGAAGACGTCGGGGTGGGCCTTCTCGATCTCGTCGAGCAGGATCACGCTATAGGACTTGCGACGCACGGCCTCGGTGAGCTGGCCGCCCTCGTCGTAGCCGACGTAGCCCGGAGGGGCGCCGACGAGACGAGCCGCCGAGTGCCGCTCCATGAACTCGGACATGTCGATCTTGATGAGGGCGTCTTCGCTGCCGAACATGAACTCGGCAAGCGCTTTCGCCAACTCGGTTTTGCCGACGCCGGTGGGGCCCATGAAGATGAAGGAGCCGATGGGGCGCTTCGGGTCTTTCAGGCCGGCACGGGCACGACGCACGGCGCGGCTGATCGTCTCGATCGCTTCTTCCTGGCCGATGACGCGCTTGTGCAGCGCGCTCTCCATCTCCAGCAGGCGGGCGGACTCTTCTTGGGCGATGCGCATGACGGGGATGCCCGTCCACATGGAGACGATCTGGGCGATGTCTTCTTCGCCGACGACCGGCTTCTCGCTGCCCTGGTCTTTATGCCAGCCAGATTCGAGCTTGGAGATGCGGTCGCGGAGCTTGACCTCGCGGTCGCGCAGCTCGGCGGCCTGCTCGTAGTCCTGGTTCTGAATCGCCTCGTCCTTCTCGCGGAGCACGGCTTCGAGGCCACGCATCGCCTCTTTGAGGTTCAGCGGGGCGAGCGAGCGCTGCATGCGGACGCGGCTGGAGGCCTCGTCGATGAGGTCGATAGCCTTGTCGGGGAGGAAGCGGTCGGTGATATAGCGGCTGCCCATCTCGGCGGCGGCCTTGAGAGCCTCGTCGGTGATGGTCAGGCGGTGGTGCTGCTCGTACTTCTCGCGGATGCCCTTGAGGATCTGCACGGTCTCTTCGACGGTGGACTCGCGGACGATGACCTCTTGGAAGCGGCGCTGGAGGGCGGCATCCTTTTCGATGTACTTGCGGTACTCGTCGAGGGTGGTGGCGCCGATGCACTGCAATTCACCGCGAGAGAGCGCGGGCTTGAGGATGTTGGCGGCGTCGACCGCGCCCTCAGCCGCACCGGCGCCAACCAGGGTGTGCACTTCGTCGATGAAGATGATGCAGTCCTGGCTGCTGCGGATCTCCTCGATGATCTTTTTCAGCCGCTCTTCGAACTCGCCGCGATATTTGGTGCCAGCGACGAGCGAGCCGACGTCGAGGGTCAGCAGACGCTTGCCTTGAATCGTCTCGGGGACCTCGCCGGAGACGATGCGCTGCGCCAGCCCTTCGACGATGGCCGTCTTGCCAACGCCTGGCTCGCCGATCAGCGCGGGATTGTTCTTCTGGCGACGCGAGAGGATCTGGATGACCCGCTCGATCTCTTTCTCGCGCCCGATGATCGGGTCGAGCTTGCTGTTGCGAGCGGCAGCGGTGAGGTCGATGCCCATCGCGTCGATGGTCGGGGTTTTGGAGTGCTTGCGCGCATCGGGCTCGTTGTGCGCGCTGCCGGAGGCGCTCAACACCTGGATGGTCTGCGTGCGGACCTTTTCGAGGTTGACGCCGAGGCTCTCCAACACGCCCGCGGCGATGCCTTCGCCCTCGCGGACGAGGCCGAGCAGCAGATGTTCGGTGCCGATGTAGTGGTGGTTGAGGCGGCGTGCCTCGTCCACCGCGAGCTCGATGACCTTCTTAGCGCGTGGCGTGAGGCCGATGTCGCCGAGCACGATGCGGTCGCCGCGCCCGATGATGAATTCGACGGCGCTGCGGACTTTGTTCAATTCGACGCCAAGGTTGCTCAGCACCTTCGCCGCCACTCCGTCGCCCTCGCGGACGAGGCCGAGCAGCAGATGTTCGGTGCCGATGTAATTATGGTTGAAGCGCTGAGCTTCTTCCTGTGCGAGGCTCAGCACTTTGCGAGCTCGCTCCGTAAACTTTTCGAATCTGTCTCTGTCGTTCACTATGACACCCCTTGCACTGCTTCCCCTAAGGGGTGACGTCTTTGCCGGGAACGCCCAAACCCTTGCCCTGTTGGACCATGCTTTCTGCGCATCGACGAACGCCCGATTGAGGCGAACGACCCGCTGTCGTGTGGGTGGCCGGCGAGCGACGTCCCTGTGAATGCCCGTACCCACGCGGCGACGGCCGACCGAGAAGTCCCCCTTTCGCGACCTCTGGGTTTGCAGGCTCTCCGCGAGGCGGTTTCACCTGTGTGTAGATGATACGCCATGCCGGGGGGAGCGTCAAATGGACTTATGGGTGCGAATTGGCTTCCCAAGCGGACTCGCGCCCTGTTGGATGGGAGGCGTGTGCTAGCCGGATGAGCAGGTTCGCCTCCCGATTGGCTCGTAAAACTGGACAGGCGAGCCGTGTGCTGCTGCCCATCACTCTCGCAAGGTTCGCGCCGAATTGCGTCTCTCCTCGCTCTTTCTTGCTCTCTCTTGAAGATACGGGAAACGACGAACGAACTCTCATAAGTAACATACGAATGCGGTTGCGGAGCGGTATGATTTTGCGCGCGAATGGCGCACGACCGCGCTGGTCGACCGCGGAAGGCGGAAAAGGATGGCGCGCGAGGCGTTGACGCCGGGGCAGGGCGGCTGAGGCGCGAACTGCGTTGATTCCCAGGACGGGCGCCGAGGCACTTGCGATTAATTTCCGTTTTCTTCCGCTTTTTTGTCGACGATCGCCGTTGAAGGCGGCAGGAGCGGCAGATGGCGGTGCGCGCGGCGGAAGCGGAAGGTGGGATGACGGCGCTCGGCGAAGATGCGGTCACTGTAGAAGAGGCGGTCACTTTGGCAGGTGAGGACGTGTGCTGAGGCATGGACAGCTCCTTATAGATCATGGAGGAGGAATTTTGGGATTGGTGGAGACGGCCGGGCCGGCAGTGTGTGGGGGAGGAAGCTAGGCCGGCGAGGTATTAGAAATTATGTTCTGTGGTGAGTATAGCATGCGCTTCGGCGTGACGCAAGGGCAACGCGGCGAGCGCGGGGACATCAGGCGGGTGAGAGGATGCCCCAGAGGCGCACGGTGGCATCGTCGCTGCCCGATGCCAGGCGCAGGCGATCGGGTGACCAGGCCAAGGCCCAGACGGCCGCGGCGTGCGCTTGGAGGGTGGCAAGCGCCTGGCCCGCTGGCACACCCCACAACTGCACGGCGCCGGACTCGCGACCGGAAGCGAGCAGGTCGCCCGCGGGCGCCCAGGCTAACCCGTAGGACCAGCCGGCCTCGTCGGCAGGCGCGAAGGTCGTGCTACGCCGCAGGGTGACGCCGTCCCAGAGTGATACGGCGCCGGCGTCGTCGGTCACGGCGAAGGTATTTGCATCGGGCGCCCAGGCGACGGTGTTCGGCTGGCTATCGGTCTTGGGGATCGCCTGGCTGGCGCCAGTGGCTACCTCCCATATCAGGAGCAAGTCATCGTAGCGCGTCGAGACGATTCGCCGCCCGTCTGGCGACCAGGAGACGCCCCATACGGCGAAGGGGTAGCGCCCGCTCCGACGCTGCTGCTTTGGCGGCCCGCTCCATACCGCGCTCTGCTCGCCGCTGCGCACGTTCCAGCGCAGCACGTTGCCATCCATCGTCCCGGCGCAAATGTGTTCGCCGTCGGGAGACCAGGCGACGCTGAAGAGTGGCGTGGACTGGGGGCTGGCCAGCACCTGAAGCACGCGCGCCTGTTGCGGATCCCACACACGCGCTGTGCCGTCGAAGCTGACGGAGACAAGCAGGTTACTCGCCGGCGACCACGCGAGGCTGTTGATCTGGTCGGTATGGCCCGCGAGCGAGTGCATCTGCTGGCCGGTCGCCGTGTCCCAGAGTTGGAGGAAGCGGTTGCTCCCCGTCGCCAGGCGTTGCCCGTCCGGCGACCAGGCGAGGCCGCGGACACGCCCGTCCTCGGGTCGCAGCAGGGCGAGTTGGACGAGGGTGGGGGCATTCCCCGGCGTGATCGGCGTACGCGGAACGGGTGCGGTCGGCGTCGCGGTGGGCACGAGCTTGGTGGCGCTGCTGGTGGCGCAGCCCGCGACGCTCCCGGCGACACAGCCCACGGCGAGCACGCGCAGGAAGTCGCGCCGCGAGTAGTGGCCGCCGATGCGTGGGGCTGGCGAACTCTGTGCACGCGTGCCGTGGGTCATGGTGAACGCTCCGTGCCGCGCATATGGCCTTATTATATCAATATTGATATATGGCGAGTATAGCGTCATGGCAAGGCGGCGTCAAGCTCTGGTACGCTGCAGTACGATCTCGGAAGAGGCCTGGAGGTGCGCTATCATTCCGCTGGCTTACGCGCTGCTGGGGCTGCTGGCGCGAGCGCCGTGCTCCGGCTACGACCTGATCTTACGCATGGAGGAGCCGATCGGCTTCTTCTGGCACGCTCGCCGCAGCCAGATCTACCCGGAGCTGGCGCGGCTGGAGCGGGCAGCCCTGGTGAGCCATACGGTCGTCGAGCAGCGAGAGCGCCCCGACAAGAAGGTGTATGCGATCACCGACGCGGGGCGCGCCGCGTTGGCAAGCTGGGCCGCCGCGCCCCTGCGCATTCCACCAGAGCGTGATGAGTTTATGCTCAAGGTGTATTCGCTGTGGCTGGCCGATCGGGAACGGGCGCTTGCGCTGGTCACGGATTACACCCAGCAACATGCGGAGTTGCTCGCGCGCTACGAGGCGATTCGCGAGGGCATGGAAAGCAGCGCCCTGGACGAGCTGCGGCGGATCGAGTCGCCACGCTTCGCCGCATATGCGACGCTGCTGCGGGGCATCGAGTATGAACGCGGGTATCTTTCGTGGTGCCGCTGGATGATCGCGGCGCTTGAGGCGGGCCGCACGTCGTCGTAGCCGCCGGTAAACTGCCGCCTGGTTTTTGGGGGTGACTTGCCGGACGCGCTAAAATGGCCGAGTATATGCTGGAAATGTCGGGGGCCAGACCGTGGCTGCCCAGGGAAGCGGGGGGAATGAGCATGGATCTCCACTGGGTGGGACTCGTGGCGGCGGTCGTGCTCGTGGACATCTCGCTGAGCGGCGACAACGCGGTGGTGATCGGCGCGGTTGCCGCGCGCCTGCCGAAGCACCGCCAGCGGTTTGCGATTACGTTTGGCATCCTGATGGCGATCGTGGCGCGCATCGCGCTGGCCGCCACCGCCGTGCTCGTGCTGGAATTGCCGTACGTGCAGGTGATCGGCGGGGTGATCGTGCTATTGATCGCCGGGCAGATGATCTTCGAGCAGATACGGGGCGGCTTGCGCGAGGAGCCCGAGGGCGAGCAGAAGCCGCGCGGCTGGCTCAGCCTGGGCGGCAGCGAGGGCCTGGTGCGCGCGAGCCTGATCATCCTGGCGGCGGACGTGACGATGAGCCTCGACAACATCCTGGCGATCGTGGCGTTGGCGCATGGCGACATTCCGATTCTGGCGATCGGCTTCGCGTTGAGCATGCTGTTGTTGCTGGTGACGAGTACGCTGGTCGCGCGGCTGATCGCGCGCTTCCCGCTATTGCTCTATGCGGCGGCGGGTATTCTGGCGTGGACCGCGGGCACGATGGTCGCGGAGGACGCCAAGCTGCAACCATTGATTCATCAGTTGGACGCGCAGCTCGCCGGTCCCGCGTTGCATGAGTTGATCGCGCCGGCCTGTTTGGTGGCGATCACGCTGTTTGGCCTGCTCGTCTGGCTCGTGTCGCGCCGGGGCCGAACGCGCACCGCTTCTTAAACTGTGGCCCGCTGATATAATCGAGTTATACTACTTAGCAATGTAGTTCAACAGGCGTTAGGCGTGTATCAGTACGGGTTTGCCTACCTGTACTCGCGTCACATTTCGTGCCATTAATGCCTGTTTTGAGAGTCGAAAACTGTCCTTGACAACCCACTGAAATTAAGCATTTGATAGGATTGTCGCACAAGGCGCGACGAGAACACACGGCTGGATGAGGAGGAAGGGAGGGAGCCCAGGGCGACTCTGCCGATATGGGCGTAGCAGCGTAGGATGTTCGCTTCGCCGCAGTGACGCGGTGAGCGAAGCAAAAGACGACGGCTCACGGGTGTTAAGGCCGCGAACCATCGCCTTTTGGGTTGCAGCCGTCGCGCGGGTCTTTGCGGGTCCGTTGCGTGACGGCTGACGGAGGGCCGGAGCGCCACGTCGGGCACACAGGTCTCCAAGCCTATGATAGCCCGAATGGGAGATGATTTCCAGCGAGTGGCTCCATCTGGCGCTCACGACCTCCGCACAGTCTATGGTTTGGAGGGTAGATCGGATGAGCGTGCTACGGGTTTTGTCGTCGGCGGGCGACACGGCGTATCTCTGGGACCGTGCCGCGGTGGAGGCGCATGACGCCGAGGCCGAGGCGGCGGTGATGGAAGCGGAGCGCATCTTTGCGGCGGCGCGGCGCGGAGGCGCGACGGCCTTCGACGTGACGGACGCGTCGGCCCCTGTGCGCATCGACCACTTCGAGCGGACGGCGGAGCAGATCATTCTGGTTCCGCGCGTCGTCGGAGGCTGAGGGTGCCGATAGAGCGCCGTGAGGCGCTGGAGCGCGCACGCATGCTGCTGCGCGCGTTGCTCACCGCAGACGAGTTCAAGCAGTACGTTGAGGACGGTTTCCTCAAGGTGCAGAGTCGGCTGTTCGCGAACCGCGAGTACCGTATTCCGGGCTTCCCCGGCATGGTGCTGGTGCACGAGAACGGTAAGCCGACGATGCGGCTCTGCGTCGGCCCGACACGGATGCTGCCCGCGGATGACGTGGTGGTGACGCACTTGTTGCTGATCCGCGGCGACGAGCGGCGGTATCTGTCGAAAGCCAACGTCTTCCCCTATATTTAGGGGATAGGGCGGGGCGAAGCTCCGCTCGCGAGCATCGTGGCGTCGCTTGACGCGCTCCCTTTGGGGGACGCGTGGGCGACGCTCTTTTTGTGCTTACGATGGAGCCGATGACAGCAACCATTCACGTGGAGAAGACTATACACTCTCTATTTCACAAATTTCTGCGAACTCCTCGATAAACTCAGGGTTTAGATGGCGAACAAAAGGCGCTGCCTTTGCAACCCTGTCCTTTAGCACGGGAATCGAGATGAACCTGCAAATTTGATTTAGTGGAGGTTTGAGGCGAGAAAATGTTGGTCTATTCACCTCGGTTATAACCTTGTCTCTTCGCTCGTCGGGGGCAACAAGGTAAAGCGGCATGTTTAGATTTGGCTGCATGGCTACGAGGTCTGACATACGCAGCAAACCCGAGTATACGGACGTTGTGCACTCGATTTCGAACGCGGCCACGACGGCATTGCCTCGAAGCCAAAGAACGTCGATTAGTTCGATTGTGCGGGTGGTCGCCTCATCAAACCTCACAGGAAGCGATTCTTTCAGCCGTGGAAGATCGGCGAATTTCTGTCCATCAATGGCCCTGCCCCGATCATTTCGTGCAACCCAAACGTCAAGCCCAAGGTCACTGCCCAGCTTTAATAAGGTCCACTGAACCTCGTCGTGTAAAGTCGGTTCCCGGGTGGATTCATGCCCTTCATCCCTGTCAGGAACGGTTACGGCACCAATTTCTTGAGCGGCTACTGGTTTCGATACAGAAGATGTTCGTGGCAGTGGGACGAGTTGCGGGTGCTCCTTGCGCTCTGCCAGGACCCGAACGATAAGTTCTCCATCGGCTTCTTTCCATTTTGCGGGGGAACCGCGCAGATGGCCAGTCCACGCTATAGGATGTTCGTGCTCAAAAATCGTGAGTCTTCCCCTCAGTTGGCCAATTGGAAGAGCATTCTCGACATCCAACAGGACAATTGGAGCCACGCTCACTCTGCACGGGAACACGTCATCAGCCCAAATTACTGATGAGTCTTTGAAAGCCTCAGATTTCACCTCTAAAACGCCGATCAATCGCGAAATACCCACAACGTAGCAGAGCAGATAATCCCCCATCTTGAACTGTTGAACCGTTTTCCATCGCGATTCTCGAAACCCGCTTACAGTTCCCCCTGCGTCGAGAAACTCTTTTCCACGTCTTCCTTGTAAACAGATCCAACCAATACGCACGAGAACCCATATCATACTCCCCCAGTAACGCAGGTAGTGGGCATGGCTAATTGCTTGTCAATTGTCGCATACATTTCAGCGGTGGTGGGTAGATTTTCCTGCCGGTTCGTATGGCTGTATTCATTGCCTGATTGAAACGCAAAAAATTGGGACACCCGCGCTACGGCGGGTGTCCGAGATGAGCGCGGGCATGCTGTAGCTAGCGATCGCGCTGGCGACGCGGCCCGGAGGCGGGGCGCCCAGCGGGTGTGGCGCTGACTCCGTTGCTCCCCGGCGCGGCGCTGGGCGTGGCGACGGGAATGGACTCCGGCGCCGGCGTGGTATCGGTCGGCGTCGCAGGTTCGTCGCGCGTGGCGTTGAGCGGGGACGTTGCCGCTGCGGTGGTCGCGGAGGGTGTGGCCGTCTCGGCTGGGCGCGTGCCGTTGCCATTCGGAGAGGCGTTTTCCGGCGTCACCGTTCCGTCGACGGTGGAGAGGCCAGGGACCCGCTCCATCAGGTCGCTCATCTTCACACCGGTGAGCGTTTCGAGGATCGCTGGCACCTGCGCCAGCATGGTGACCAGATCGCCGGTGAGGCGGCTCATGCCTAGCGAGGAGCCGTTGCCGTCGGCGCCACCGCTGCCCGTCGAGACGATGCTGATCTTGTCGACCTTGGAGAGCGGCTCGGCCAGGGCGCGCACGACTTCCGGCAAGTTGGTGATGACTTTGTCGAGGACGGCAGCCGAGTTGTATTCGTGGTAGGCGGCGGCCTTGACGCGCATCGCCTCGGCCTCGGCTTCGCCTTTCGCGCGGATCACGTCGGCCTCGGCAATACCACGCAGGCGGGCGGCTTCAGCTTCGGCGGCACCACGCACTCTGGCGGCATCAGCCTCAGATTGCGCCTGCGCCTTCAACGCGGCGGCGCGGCCTTCGGCTTCCAGGGTGAGGCGCTGGCGCTCGGCGGAGGCCTGCGTTTCGACGCGCTGCTTATCGGCGTCGGCGACTTTGATCACCGTCGCCTCAAGCTCCATCTGGCGACGGTGGCCCTCGGCCTCTTGTACCTTGACTTGCGCCGTCTTCTCGATCTCCTGAGCGCGGGCCGCTTCGGCGACGATCTGCTGCTGCATCACCTGCGCCTGCACGTCGCTGGTCTTTTCGGCGACGACCTGCTGTTTCTTGACCTCGGCGTCGTAGGAGGCACGCTTGAGGGCGAGGTCACGCTGGAACTCGGCCTGTTTGCCTTGCGAGGCGGCTTCGGCTTCGACGCGCGCCTGATCTGCCTCGGCTTTGGCGACGGCGGAGGCCCGCAGCGCCGCGGCCTGCTGGATCTGCGTGTCGCGGGCGGCGTTGGCGGCGGCGATGTTCGCCTCTTTCTTGATGCGCTCGATCTCGGGGCGGCCCATGTTGGTGATGTATTCGTTCTCGTCGCGCACCTCGCGGATGGTGAACGAGACGACTTCCAGACCCATCTTGGCGAGGTCGGCGGAGCTGGTGTTACGCATCTTCTCGCTGACCATCTCCGGCTCTTTGACGAGCTGCTCGACGGTGAGCTGGCCGACGATGCCGCGGAGGTGGCCCTCCATCACCAGGCGGATCATCGCCTGACGCTGATCCCAGGTCTTGCTGAGGAATTGCTCGGCGGCGGTGAGGATGCTGTCGCGGTCGGACCGCACCTTGAGCTGCGTGACGGCATCGACGCGGACGGCGACGCCCTGGTTCGTATAGAGGTTCTGCTGCGGCGCCACGTCGAAGGACATCAGTTCGAGCGAGAAAATCTCGGAATGCTCGAAGATCGGCACAACGAGCGTGCCGCCACCGGTGATCACGCGGGGCGCGGAGCCACGACCAAAGGCGATCAACGCCTGGTTTGGGCCGACCTTGATGTAGCGACCGCTGTAGGCCCAGATTGCCAGCAGGAGGAGGATAACGACGGCGACCACGACCGTGAGCACGATCCCCACCGCCGTGCCCAGAAACGTCAACATGCCAGTTCCCTTTCGCGGCCACGCTCAGCCGCGTCCACTGTGCTTTGGCGAAGGGCAACGGCCCCTCGCGTTCCCTTTGACTGACTGGCTACGCCTCTCACTGGCAGCACCCACCCAGGCGCGTGCCTCGCGGACTACTCGGCCCGCCACAGGCTGCCTGATGCCGCCGCGGAGTGCATGCTCTCGCATTGTGCGGTCCGTGGGACCGCGGATAGGGTCTCATTGGGGTTTCTCGCTCGGCGCGAGCCGCGGGGCGTCTCCGCCGCGGGCGCTCGCTATGAAGCTATCCCAGGGCTGCACGGTGGCGATGCCGTCGCTCGACGCCAGGATGACGACCTCCGCACCCGCGGCGATCGGCTGGCCGTCGACGCTCCGCGCGCCGAGACTCTGCCGCGCGCCAGTCTCGCCTTTGAAGATCACCTCGCCGACGCCACCTTCGCGTATCGTCATGCTGACTTGGCCGAGCCGGCCTTCGGGCCGTGAACCGTCGTGGCTGAGGCCGTGACTCTCGTTGCGGACGAAGAGCCGCGTCAGGGTCGCGCTGACGCTGACGGCGCAGGCCAGCGCCACGAGCAACGCCACGAGCAGGGTGAGCAGCGCGCCCACATTGGTGCTGTTGTGGAGCAGGTAGCCGAGCAGACCAAAGACGAGGAAGAAGGTGAGGAGGCCGTAGAGGCTCAGCGCCTCTTCGAGCGTGCCGAGCACCGAGGTGAAGAAGCCGGGAACGGCGCTGACGCTGGTTGAGCCGCCGGAGCCGTCGCCCTGGCCGACGTGCGCGACATGCGCGTCGTGGGCCAGGTGGGCGTCGTGCGCGACATGGACGGCGTGATCGACATGGATGTCGTGGCCGCCGAGGTGCAGCGCGTGGCTGTGCCCGCTATTCGTGACGGTCGAGATCAGCAGGAAGACGGCCGAGAACGCGAAGCACCCAAGGAAGATCAGTGACAGCGGATCTGTGGCAATCATGCCGACGACCTCCTGCCTACCCGACAATTCGTTCCCGCCGCTCGATGTGTTGTGCCGCAGTGGATCGTGGCGGGAAGTCTAACGCTCTGCTGGCTCCGGCTGCCGCCAGGTGCGCTCCAGGCCGCTGGTCGATCGCTGCGTGCGCGTTTGCTGCGCCTCGCCGAGCTGCCGCGCTTTGGCGACCAACGCGGCAAAGTTGACGCCCCAACCGAGGCCGATCACATGCGGCGAGAGGACGCGGTCACTCTCGGGATTCCAGTATTCCCGCGCGATGTCGCCCCACTCCTGCATGCGGAAGTTGTAGGGCACGCCGGCGACTTTGCCTTTCCAGGTGCGCGCCTCGGGCGGCTTCTGCAGCTCCTGACCGACCGCCGCAGCCGTCAAACCAACTACCACCCCGGTAGCGAAGGCGTTCAGCTTACCCATTGCATACCCTCCACACGTTCAGCGGGTCATCCATTCGCAAAGGAATCCGCATAGAATGAATACGTGCCAGGTCACTGCAACGTTTCGCTGGTGAGCTGCGCGGCGATACGCGGCATTGGCAGCGTCACTCGCAGCGGAAGGTGGGGGAATGCAGGTTGCGGATGCGGTGTGATGCTGCGCTAGTTCGCGTCGAAGGCGCGCCAGTGCTGTTCGAGCGCCTCGACCTTGGGGCGTCCGTTGGCGAGGCGCTCTGGCGCGGGCTGCCAGCCTCCGGCGTGGGCGGCGGTGTCGCGCAGCAGGCCGAGCACGCGGAAGTACGTCTCAAGGTGCGGGGGAAAGACAGCGGCCTCGGCGGGAAGATCGTCGCGCGGGGGCTGCTCAAGGTAGAAGTACTGGCCGCGCTCGGCATACCAGGCGCGCAGGTCGTCGCGCGAACGGACAGGTTGCCCGTCGCCCGCGGAGGCCAAGGTGGCGACGCCGAGGTCGATCTCGCCGGAGGGGATCGCGTGCAGGTGCGCGTGATAGACCGTCTGGCGGAAGACGCCATGCTCGAAGAAGATCGGCGCACGATAGCGTGCCGCGAGGAAGCGGTGTGCGCGCCGCTTCAGCGCGAGCAGTTCAGCGTCGAGGGCGGCAGGGACGGCGCCATAGCAGGCATAATGCGCGCGGGGAATGATCAGGATGTGGCCGGCAACGAGTGGCGCATGGTCGGCGAGCACGATGAACGATGCCGTCTCCATCAGGATGCCGCGTAGGTTTTCGTGCCGACAGAAGGCGCATGTTGGGTCTGGTTGTGGCGCCTGGTCATCCGGCGGCATCGTCACCTGCCCTTTCGGGAGTGTAGTGAGCACCTCGCGTAGCGGAGCACGCGACCATCTATCCAGCGCGCCCACGCGGGAGACATGACGCTGGCGCACAAGCCGCTGATCGCCGGGCGATCACGAATCGACGGCCGCGCCAGACTTTTCGGATGGCGGCGACGCGCCGAGGACGTTGCGGAGCGCGCCACCGGCGGGACGCGTGGGCTGCCATGGCGGCAGATCATCCCGCGCCGCCTGGGCATCCGCCTCGCGTTCGGCGCTCGGCTTGCCGACCAGCACGCCGCTCACTGTGGGCGTCCACGGAACCGGATGGGAGCGGCTGTAGACCCAGGGAGCGGAGAAGCGCCGAATAAGGAAGAAGATCGGGATGCAAGCCAGGAAGACCAGGATGGCGGTCCATTGCGCCTGTTTCAGTTGCACGGCGAGGCCGAGGAACGGCGTGAAGGGTTCGGTGCCGCGCCAGAAGAAGACGACGAACTGGCCGATGGCGTAGAGCAGCAGATAGCCGACGAAGAAGTAGCCGGATTTCACGCGCGGCAGGGCATAGCGCAGTGGGAAGAGCAGCAGGAGCATGACGATGTTGATGAGCATTTCGTAGACCTGCGCCGGCTGATAGGCAACGAAGGTCGGCGCGAAACTGGCCTTGTTGATGTAGACAAACGACCAGGCTGGCGTGATGCTCGGATCGGCGACGTAGGCTATGCAGGGCGAGTTGACGCAGGTGGAAGCGGGGATGCTGACGAGGCCGTGCGAGGCCTGCGCGCCGAGGATGTCGCCGTTGACGACGTTGCCAAATCTGCCGAAAATCTGCCCGACGAGCGCGAAGAGCGCGCCGCCATCCAGCCCGAAAAACGGAGTCAACCCGTAGCGCGGGGCGAGGAAGAAGAGCGCCAAGGAGCCGGCGAAGATGGCGCCAAAGAACGCCATGCCGCCATTCCAGACGGCCAGGATGTTCTGCGGCTCCTGGATGTAGTGGGCGACGAGATCCGGCTGCTGGATGACGAAGTAGAGCCGGCCACCGATCAAGGCGGCGATGGCTGTGTAGAGCACCAGCCCGTAGAATTGGTCGTCGTGGACGCCCATACGCCGCGACCAGCGCCGCAGCACGTAGACGCCGATACTGATGGCGACGACGTAGGCGAGACCATACCAGTGAATGGCGATCGGCCCAAGGTGCAGGAAGATGGGGTCGATGTTGAGGATGAAGTAACCTAGCGACGGCATGAGTGCGGTGTCCTCTCGGCGGGCCACGTGGTGCGCAGAACGATGATGTCACATCGAGATGTGGCCGTTTCGATTATGAAGGAGCACCTTGCCCGATGTCAACGAAGCGCACCGCCCAGCGCGACGGGCGACAAACGGATAGGCGCTTGAACCTCACGGCGCGTCTAGCTATACTGCGAGATACTGGTTACGAAAGTTTGTTATCAAAGCGACGTGACGAAGAGAAGGGCGGGCGCTCACCATGGCAGTGCTCGGCGGCCCGGCGATCCCCGGCAGCCTGCGGCAGATCAATCGATTGACGGTGCTACGCGCGCTGCGCGATCTCGGCCCGACCACCAAGCCGCTGCTGGCGACGCAGACCGGCATCAGTCGCCCGACTACTTCTAAAGTGGTGGACGAGCTGGAGGCGGACGGGCTTGCCGAACGTGTCGGTCTGGCGCCATCGGGCGCGATCGGCGGCAAACCGGGCGCGCTCTTTCGCTTCAACGCGGGGGGGGTGCACAGTGGCGCAGTCTTCCTGCGCGTCGATACCGTGCAGGTTGGCGTCATCAATGGCAACGCACAGGTGTGCGCGCAGGTGGAGCACCCGCTGGGCGCCGACCGCCGCCCCGAGCCGGTGATCGCGCGGATCGTCTCGGCGCTGGATGAGGCGCTCGCGCGGCTCGGCCTTGCCACGTGCGATCTGCTGGGAGTCGGCGTCGGTGTGCCGGGAATCACGTCGTATTCCAGCGGAGTCGTGCATTTCGCGCCGCACCTGCCGTCGTGGGCGGAGGTGCCGCTGGGTCCGATCTTAGCGGAGCGCCTGGATACCTACGTCTGGGTCGACAACGACTGTCACGTGCAGGCGCTGGCCGAACGCCACTTCGGGCTGGGACAGGAGGTCAGCAATTTCGCCAGCGTGCAGAGCGGGATCGGCCTCTCCGCGGCGTTCTACTTTGACGGCGCGCTGTATCGTGGGCATAGCGATACCGCTGGCGAGATCGGCCATATGACTGTGGTAAAGGATGGCCTGCCCTGCGCCTGCGGTAACTGGGGCTGCTGGGAAACGGTTGCCTCGACCACTCACCTGCTGCGCGAGGCGTATTCCGCCGCCGGCGAGAGACTGCCGGCATGGGTCGATCTTGGCGGGCGCGACGCCCTCTCTGCCGCGGAAGCGGAGAACGATCCGGCGTATGTCACCGCCTGCGCCCGCGCGATCTTTCGAGCGGCGCGCCGGGGAGAGCCAGAGGCGGCGCGGCTGGTAGTCGAGCACGCCAAGCATTTTAGCAATGGTATCGTCAACCTCGTCAACGTGCTCAATCCGCAGCGTATCATTCTCTGGGGCGACTCGGTCGACGCAGGGGAACTCTTCCTCGACACCGTGCGCGAGGCCGTCAGGCGACAGGCGCTGCGGCGTTCGGGCGACACCTGCGAGATCGTCTTCTCGCAATTGGCGCAGGACGTCGGTCTGATCGGCGCCGGCGCGCTGGCCTTCGACGCGCTCTTCGACGGCGTGCGGTGAGGGCAGGGGACGGTATGCGCCAGCATCTGGGTGAGCGATGAGGGGAGTGCCTCCACATGGGTGTTCAGCCACGGCTCAACCGCCTCTTTGCGGCGGATGGCGCATGCTTCGACGTGGCGATCGATCACGGTTTCTTTAACGAGCCGTCTTTTCTAGCGGGCATCGAGCATATGCCTACCGCGGTCGAGACGATCCTCCGCGCCGGCCCCGACGCGATTCAGCTTACCATCGGCCAGGCGCGGCACCTGCAAGACGTGGCGGGGAAGCAGAAGCCCTCACTGGTGCTGCGGACCGATGTTGCCAACGTCTACGGCTCGTCGCTGCCGCCGGTGCTCTTCAGCGAGCTGATCGGCGAACCCGTCGAGCAGGCGCTGCGGCTGGACGCCGCATGCGTGGTGGTCAACCTCTTCCAACTGCCGGAGCAGCCGGAGGTGACGCGGCAATGCATCGGCAACATCGCCGCGTTGAAGCCGCTTTGTGAGCGTTTCGGCATGCCGCTGATGGTCGAGCCGCTGGTGATGCAGCCGAACGATCGCGCCGGCGGCTATATGGTGGACGGCGATCTGGCGAAGATTTGCGCGTTGGTGCGCCAGGCTGTCGAGCTCGGCGCGGACATCATCAAGGCGGACCCCTGTGATGAGGTGACCGAGTATCATCGCGTGATCGAGACGGCAGGCGGCATCCCTGTGCTGGTGCGTGGCGGCGGTCGCGCGCCGGACGGCGAGATCCTGCGGCGCACCGCCGAGGTGATGCGCCAGGGCGCGGCGGGGATCGTCTACGGGCGCAACGTCGTGCAGCATGCCAATCCGCGCGGCATGACGCAGGCGCTGATGGCCGTGGTGCATCGCGGGGTGTCGCCCGACGAGGCGCTGAGCATGCTGGAAGGGACGGAGGCATGAGCGAGCAGCGTATCCTGCGCTTCGGCATCATCGGCTGCGGGCTGATGGGGCGCGAGTTCGCCAGCGCCGCGGCCCGTTGGATGCATCTGCAAGGGCAGGATGTACAGCCACGGATCGTCGCTGTCTGCGACGCCAATCCCGCGGCGATGGCATGGTTCACCAACGCGATCCCCGGCGTACGCACCTACGCCGAGTACGCCGATCTGCTGGCGGATGGCGAGGTCGAAGCGGTCTACTGCGCCGTGCCGCACAACCTGCACGCGCAAATCTATGGCGACATCCTGCGAGCGGGGAAGCACCTGCTCGGAGAGAAGCCGTTCGGCATTGACCGCGAGGCGTATCGCGTCGTCGCCGCGGTGATGGCGGAGCACCCTGAGTTGCTGGTGCGCTGCTCGTCGGAGTATCCATTCTTCCCCGGCGCGCAGTTGATCGCCAAGTGGGCAGGCGAGGGGCGATTCGGGCGCATCTTCGAGGTCGAGAGTGGCCTGTGGCACAGCAGCGACCTCAACCCCAACAAGCCGATCAATTGGAAGCGGCTGATCGCCACCAATGGCGAGTATGGTTGCATCGGCGACCTCGGCATGCACGCCGTCCACCTGCCGCTGCGCCTCGGCTGGCGCGCGACCAACGTCCGCGCGCTACTGACGAAGATCGTCGACGAGCGACCCGGACCCGACGGGCGAATGGTGCCCTGCGAGACCTGGGATAACGCGATTCTGGCCTGCGAAGCCACAGACGGCAGCAACACTTTCCCGATGACGCTTTCTACCAAACGCATCGCGCCGGGGCACCAGAGCACGATGTTTATCCGCGTGCAGGGGACGGCATGTTCGGCGGAGTTCTCGACGAAGTATCCAAAGCAGGTGCGCTACCTACCGTATACCCCTGGCGGTGAGCAGGCGTGGCGCGAGGTGGATGTGCCGTTCCACTCGGTGTACCCGACGATCACCGGCGAGATTTTCGAGTTCGGCTTCACCGACGCGCTGTTGCAGATGTGGGCGGCCTTCTGCGACGAGCTGGCTCACGGGCGCGACGGCATGCGCCAGCCCTTCACCTGCGCCACGCCTGAGGAGGTCGCCGCCTCGCACGATCTCTTCACCGCCGCGCTGGAGTCGCAGCGTACCAGCCAGGTGGTGGCGGTGTAGCAAGCGATGGACCGCCGCACTGCGGTGCCAGCGCCTCGGACGCACCGCGGTCCGTCGCTGTGGACCCGCTGAAAGGATCGCCGATGGCAACGGCTGATGTCGTCGTCGCCGGGCACTGCTGCCTGGACGTGATCCCGTCGTTCCCGCCGCGCTCGGACGGCCTGCTACGCCCCGGTATGCTGGTGAACGTCGGACCGGCGGTGCTGGCCCCTGGCGGCGCCGTCTCCAACGTCGGGCTGGCGCTGAGTCGCCTGGGAACGGCGGTGCGGCTGCTCGGCAAGGTCGGCGACGATCAGTTCGGTACGGCGCTGCTCGACCTCTATCGCGCGCACGATGCTTCGATAGCGGAGGGGATGATCGTCGCGGCTGGCGAGCCGACGTCGTACAGCATTGTGATCAGTCCGCCGGGGAGCGATCGCATCTTCTTGCACTGCCCGGGCGCTAACGATACGTTTGCCGCCGAGGATGTCGCCGCCGCGTCGCTGGAAGGCGCACGCATCTTCCACTTCGGCTATCCGCCGATTATGCGGCGCATGTATGCGGACGGCGGCGAAGAGCTGACCACGATTCTCCAGCGGGCGAAGGACGCAGGCTTACTGACGGCGCTCGACATGGCGCTCCCCGATCCCGACTCCGACGCGGGACGAGCCGACTGGCGAGCGATCCTGCGCCGCGCGCTGCCCGCAGTGGACCTGTTTCTGCCGAGCATCGAAGAGATCCTCTACATGCTCGACCGCGAGCGACACGAGGCGCTGCGCGCGAAACATGGTGCGGAGCACTACGTGGAGGGCATCGACGGCGCGCTCTTGGGACGTGTTGCCGACCAGTTGCTCGAATGGGGCGCATCGGTGATCGGCCTAAAGCTCGGCGACCAAGGGCTGTATCTACGCTCTGGTGACGACGGTGGACTTCACCGCCTGGCCCGCTCTGCGACGGGAAGAGGGGGCACGCCGCACGCGCCACATGGAAATCCTTCCGGGGCGGATCGGCTTCCGACGAAAGCCAACTCCGAAAAGTGGGCAAATCGCGAACTGCTGGCGCCGTGTTACGCGGTGCGCGTGGCGGGAACCACCGGCTCGGGCGACACGACGATCGCTGGCTTCTTGACAGGGTTGCTGCACGACATGACGCCTGAGTCTACGCTGCGGAGCGCGGTCGCCGTCGGCGCGTGGAGCGTCGAGCAGGTGGATGCGACCTCTGGCGTGCCGACGTGGGAGGCGGTACAAGCACGCATCGCCGGAGGGTGGCAGCGCGCATCGCTCTCCGTCGCGCTGCCTGGCTGGCACTGGGATGAAGTCGCGGGCGTTTGGTACGGCCCCGCCGACGCCTATTTTGGAGGATGAACATGACCACACCCGCACAGTTCTCTGAGGCACGCGATCGCGCCGCCGCCATCTTCGCGCGGGCGGGTGTGCCGCTGCGCTCGCGCGAGCAGATCAACGTCACGGACTTCGGCCTCGGCGATCTGGAGCACAGCGGCCTGGAGATCGTCGTCCACGTCGACGCCGACCGCTACTGCACCAAAGAGATCGTCGCCTTGCCACGGCAGACCTGCCCACAGCACATGCACCCGCCGGTCGCTGGCGAGCCGGGCAAAGAAGAGACTTTCCAGTGCCGCTGGGGCAGCATGTGGCTCTACGTCGCGGGCGAGCCGACGCCGGAGATTCAGGCGCGCCTGCCGCGGGGCAGCGAGCACTACTTCACGGTCTTCCACGAGATCGCGCTGCGCCCCGGCGAGCAGTACACCGTCAAGCCCAATACACTCCACTGGCTGCAGGCGGGCGACGAGGGCGCCGTCTTCATGGAGTTTTGCAGCGCCAGCCGCGACGCGTACGATATCTTCACGGATCCGCGCGTGCGTCGCGAGCCTGCCACCTACACGGATGAGTGAGCACCCCCACGACCGCGCACCACGGCTCAGACGGTGATGACGACCTTGCCGTGCGCGTGCCCGGCCTCTAGATAGCGCATGGCCTCCGCAGCCTCGCTCAGCGGATAGACACGGTCGACCACTGGCGTCACCTTGTCTGCCTCGACCAGGTCTTTCAGCGCGAGCAGATCATCTTTCTTGTTCACCGCGACGAAAAAACCCATGTGTTGCTTGCTGAAGCGCCCGGCAATCGTGCTGCGCATCGGGCGGACCATCGGCCCGATGAAGCGGCCGTGGCTCACTGTGCCCACCAGCACCAGCGTGCCGGTGGAGGTCAGCGCGCGTCGGCACGCCGAGAGCGAGCGGTTGCCCACTGCGTCGAAGATCACATCGTAGCGGCGCTTCTCGCGCGTGAAGTCCTCTTTGGTGTAGTCGATGACGCGATCCGCGCCGAGCGAGCGGACGAGATCGACGCTCGCCGTGCCGCAGACGCCCGTCACCTCGGCCCCCATCGCTTTGGCGATCTGCACGGCGAAGGTGCCGACGCCGCCCGCCGCGCCATTGACCAGCACCCGCTGCCCCGACTTGACCTGCCCTCTGTCGCGCAGCCCCTGCAATGCGGTGTACCCCGCCACCGGGATGGCAGCCGCCTGCTCGCAGGTGAGGCGCGACGGCTTCGGCGCGAAGTTGCGCTCCGTGCCACGGACGTACTCGGCGAAGGTGCCGGAGCAGTGGCCAAAGACCTCGTCGCCGGGGTGGAACGCCGTTACGTCCTTGCCGACCGCTTCGACCACGCCCGCCACATCGACGCCACGCACGGGATTTTCTGGCCCACGCCAGCCATTGCCCATGCGCACGAGATAGGGCAGGCCGCGCATGAAATGCCAGTCGAGCGGGTTGGCCGAGGCCGCGCACACCCGCACCAGCACGCCATCGTCGCCGATGCTCGGCTTCGCAATCTCCGCAAGTCTGAGCCGATCCGGCGCGCCATATCTCTTCTGGACTACCGCCCGCATGGTCCCCACCGGGGCAGCTCCGCCGCTCGACATTTTCTCCCCCTCACGCTGACCGACGCTCAAACTTACAACGTAAGCTTACGTTGTAAGTGAATGGTATACTACAATCACAGGCCTGTCAACACCTCCTTCACCCTGGATACATAGGCCCAAGCACATGAGGATAGCTAGCGTCATGTCAACCGACCCCAGCGCGGAGCAGAGAATCCCTTTGAGCAGAGAGCGGGTGCTGCGCGCCGCCGCGGCCCTCGCCGATGTAGCTGGCGTCGAGGCGCTCACCATGCGCAGGATCGCCCAGGAGCTTGGGGTCGAGGCGATGTCGCTCTATAATCACGTGGCCAACAAGGATGACCTCCTCAACGGCCTGGTCGAGCTTGTCATCGAGGAGATCGAGATTCCGCCCAGCGAGAGCGATTGGAAGGTGACGCTACGCCAGCGCGCATTCTCGGCCCGCAGCCTGATGGCACGTCATCCCTGGGCGCCAGCCCTCATCGCCTTGCCCGCCAGCCGGAACCGCGCGATGGTGCGCTATATCGACGGTGTCGTGGCTTGCCTGAGGCAGGCCGGCTTCTCGCCGGAGTTAATTCACCACGCGATGCACTTGCTGGACAGCCGTATGTTCGGCTTCACACTAGAGCTGTTCTACGAGGGTGAGGTCGCGCCTGAGGTGGCGGCGATTGCCCAGGGCCACGCCTTCGCCGAGGAGTACCCAAACATCGCCGAGGTGATCGGGGAGATGAGCCACGACGACGAGGTCGAGTTCGCCTTCGGCCTTGACCTGATCCTCGATGGCCTCGAACGGCTGGGGGTAGCGACATGATGGCCACCCTGATGACGAGCGGCAACCGCTAGGGCCGATCCACACAGCGACCTGGGAGGTACACACGATGCCCGACACACTGGAGACATTGCAAGCGCGGCTCGGCGAAAAGGTCAGCACAAACCCTTACGCGCTGGCCTCGCATGGCCGCGACGAAAATGCCACGCCGGGCGTGCCACCGCTCGCCGTCGTCTACGCTGAGTCCTCCGCTGACGTGCGCGAAGCGTTGGGCTGGGCGCGCGAGACGCGGACGCCGGTGATCGCCTTCGGCGCGGGGACCAGCTTCGAGGGGCACGTGGTGCCGCAGGGACCGGCGATCAGCCTCGATCTCTCGCGGATGAATCGCGTGCTGCGCATCCTTCCGGAGGACTTCGCCGTCGATGTCGAGCCGGGTCTGACGCGCGTCGCCCTCAACACGGCACTGCGTGCGACCGGCCTCTTCTTCCCCGTCGATCCCGGCGCGGACGCCTCGCTCGGCGGCATGACGGCGACCAACGCCAGCGGCACGACGACGATCAAATATGGCGGCATGCGGCGCAACGTCCTGGCGCTGGAGGTTGTGCTGGCCAGCGGCGAGGTGCTCGAACTAGGTCGCCCGGTGCAGAAGACCAGCAGCGGCTACGACCTCAAAGACCTCTTCGTCGGCTCCGGCGGCACGCTCGGCATCATCACCCGGCTGACGCTGCGGCTGCATCCCGTGCCAGAGCATGTCCACACGCTGCGGGTCGTCTTCCCCGATCTGCGCGGCGCGGTGCAGGCCGCCGCCGCGATCACCGCGAGCGCGCTGCCCGTCGCTCGCCTGGAATTGCTCGACGAGTTGGGGATGCAGGCGATCAACGCTGCGTTGGGACGGCAGTATCCCGAGCAACCGGCGCTCTTCCTCGAATTCCACTCCTCAACGGAGGACTCCGTCGCCGCCGAGGCTGCCTACGCCGAGGAGCTCGTCAACGAGGCGGGCGCGCTCGCCATCGACAGCGCGCGCAGTGCCGCCGAGCGCGAGGCGCTCTGGGAGGCGCGTCATAAGGCGTATCCGTCGCTGGTGAGCCTGTTTCCCGATCATCGCTATCTGATCACCGACACCGCCGTGCCACTCTCGCGCATCGTGGAGTTGGTCACCTACGCGCAAGACCTCCTGCGCGAGATGCAGCTTCCGGGGAGCATCATCGGCCACGTCGGCGACGGCAACTTCCATAGCGCGATTGCCATTCCGCCCGACGAATACGCCCGCGCCAGCGAGTACTCCGAGCGGCTGGTGACGCGCGCCCTCAGCCTCGGCGGCACGGCCAGCGGCGAGCACGGCATTGGGATCGTCAAGCGGCACTTCCTCATGGAGGAACACGGCGCCGCCCTCGACTGGATGCGCCGCGTGAAAGCGCTCTTCGACCCCGACAATCTGCTCAATCCCGGCAAAGATCTGTGATGCGAGTGGTTACGCCACGGGGAGATCGCCTCTCGGCCTGAAGGCCAGGGCCCCCGTCACGAGCGACTCTGTCGATGTCAGCCGTTTTCGACGCTCCATCGGCTATCATAGGGGCAGGCCGACACGACAGCGACTGGTTGTGTCAGATCTCGGCAAGGGATTACCCGTGGCCTTCATGCCACGAGGGGCGCACTCCATCACTGGAGGATCGCATGGAAAAGTACGGCTATCGCTTCTCGTTCGGGCCGTGGAATATCCACGAGGGGGCCGATCCTTTTGGTCCGCCTGTCCGCCCGACGCGCGCCTTCGCCGAGAAGCTGGCCGTCTTTCAGGAGCTCGGCTTCGACGCCGTGCAGTTTCACGACGACGACGCCGTGCCAGGGCTGGACGACCTCACCCCCAGCCAGATCGGCGAGCGGGCGCGCGCCATGCGCCAGCAGATCGCCGACGCTGGCCTCGTCGCGGAATTTGTCGCGCCGCGGCTCTGGGAGCATCCCAACACCATCGACGGTGCCTTTACCGCCAACGATCCCGCCGTCCGCGCCTATGCCCTGGACCGCGCCAAGCGCAGCATCGACATCGCCCGCGAACTGGATACGACGCTGATCGTGCTCTGGCTGGCGCGCGAGGGGACGTATCTGCGCGAGGCGAAGGACGCCGTCCGCGCGACGGGGCAACTTGTCGAGGCCGTCGATACGCTGCTCGCCTACGACCCGCAGATGCGCATCGCCATCGAGCCGAAGCCCAACGAGCCGATGGACCTGGCGTACGTCCCCACGCTGGGCCACGGCCTCGCCCTCGCCAGCCTCACCCGCGATCCGTCGCGCGTCGGCGTGCTGATGGAGTCTGCCCACGCCGTCCTCGCCGGGCTCGACCCCTCGGACGAGATCGCCTTCGCGCTGGCCTTCGGCAAGCTCTTCAGCGTCCACCTCAACGACCAGAACGGCCCGAAGTACGACCAGGACCGCTCCTTCGGCTCCGTCGATCTGCGCCGCGCCTTCAATCAGGTGCGCGTGCTCGACCAGCACGGCTACGCGCAGACCGGCATCGTCGGCCTCGACGTGAAGGCGATCCGCACGCAGGCCGCCGACCGCGCCACCGCGCACCTCGCCAACAGCCTCTGGACCTTCCTACGCCTGGTCGAAGTCACCCGCTCCCTCGACCAGCAAGCCATCGAAGCAGCCATCGCCGCCCGCGACTACGAATCCCTCGACCGCGTGATCCTGTCCGCGTTGCTCGGCCGGTGAGGACTATGTGTCCCGATTCCGAGCTCTCGCCGCTTACCTCCCCACATCGTAGCGGCCGACGTGTCGAGCCCGTCGTACTCGAATCAGGCAGCAAAGATAACTCGGTGGAGCACAACCGATCGTCTGAAGCTGCCTACTAGGCATGCTGATACATCGCCGCCGCACACCACCGCACAATGGTACACTTTACGAAGTGCCGCGAGCCGATCATACGCCAATCGAGAAGTGCCTGTCTCACGCCTCTTCCTTCGCGGGGAAGTGGTGAGGGTTAGACTTCTCACGCCAGAGAGATGCCCACATGCCCGAACACACCACTTCCGCCGAGCCGCGCATCGAAGCCCTCGCTGTCGGTGAGATCGCGGCCAACTGCTACGTCGTGATCTGCCCGAATACACGGCGGGCGCTGATCATCGATCCCGGCGCCGAGCCGGAGCGCATTCTCGCGCACGTGCGCGAGCTGCATGCTGAGGTCGTCGCCATCCTGCACACCCACGGGCACTTCGACCACATCAACGCCACCGAGGCCGTCCTCGCCGGCTTGCAGCATGCCGTTCCCGTCCGCGCGCATGCCGCCGACGCGTATCTCTACGATCCCGTAGTCCGCGCGCTTGGCGCCCCCTACGGCTACCACGTGCCGGCGCAGCCGATGCAGCCGGACGGCACGCTCGTCGAGGGCGACGTGGTCACGGCTGGCGACGTCACCCTGCGCGTGATTGAGACGCCAGGGCACACGCCGGGCAGCGTCAGTCTCGTCTGCGGCGACCACTGCGTCTTCTCCGGCGACACCCTTTTTGCACATGGCATCGGGCGCACGGATCTGCCCGGTGGCGACGAAGAGGCGATCTACGCGAGCATCACGCGCAAACTCTACACCTTGCCCGAAACGCTCGCCGTCTACCCCGGCCATGGACGTGCCACCAGCATCGGTGAGGAGCGGCGCGCCAATCCGTTCGTGCAGGCGCGGGATGACGCATAGCACTCTTCGCAGGGTAGGATAGAATCAAGACCGTGAACCCGTTCGGGTCATGGCTATCGCATGGAATACGCCGGCATTGCATACTGAGCCGTGGCGCTAGAGTGGCAGTGTGGAGCAGCGGGCGGCGCCGAGGAGGATGCGACGTGACAGCACGATCGAAGATCTGCGTGGTTGGCACCGGCTATGTCGGCCTGGTGACCGGCGCCTGCCTCGCCGACGTCGGCAACGACGTCACTTGCCTGGATGTCGTCGAAGAGAAGATCGCGAAACTCCAGGGCGGCGAACTGCCGATCTACGAGCCGGGACTCGATCATGTCGTGCGCCGCACCGTGCTCGCCGAACGCCTGCACTTTACCACGGACTACGCCGAAGCCTGCCGGGACGCCGACTTCATCTTCATCGCCGTCAACACGCCGACCGATGGCGAGGGTGGCGGCGCCGATATGTCTTTCGTCGAGTCGGCTTCGCGCTCCATCGCCGAGCACCTCACCAACGACGTCATCGTCATCAACAAGAGCACGATGCCGGTCGGCAGCGGCGACTTCGTTACTCGCGTGATCCGCGAGCACCTGCGCGACGCGTCGCTTAAGGTCAGTGTCGTCTCGAATCCCGAATTCCTGCGTGAAGGCTCCGCCGTGCAGGACTTTACGCAGCCAGACCGCATCGTCCTCGGCTCGACGGATCGCGCCGCCGCCGAACGCGCCGCCGAGCTCTACCTGCCGCTGCGCGCGCCGATCGTGATCACCGACGTCTACACCTCGGAGATGATCAAGTACGCCTCGAATGCCTTCCTCGCGACCAAGATCTCGTTCATCAACGAGATGGCGCGCATCTGCGACCGCCTCGGCGCGGATGTCAAAGAGGTCGCCGCGGGGATGGGCTACGACAAGCGCATTGGTCGCGCCTTCCTGGACGCTGGCGTGGGCTACGGCGGCTCGTGCTTTGAGGGAGACGAGACGGTCTTCGCCCTGAACAGCCCCAACGTCGCCGCAGAGCGCTTCGACACGCTCTTCGAGAAGGGCGCAAGCGCAGCAGGGGGAGCCTTCCAGGGTGACGTCATCAAGTTGGTGACGCCGCACGATCAGCGCGTCCTCGCCTTTGATCTCGAGACGGGCAGCCCCACGCTCGCGCAGGTGACGGCGCTCACCAAACGTCCGTACAAGGGCAAGATGGTGACGATCAACACCAGCATGGGCCGCTCGCTGCGCGTCACCGCCGATCACCCGGTCGTGCTGCGCAAAGAGGATGAGTTCCGCATCTGGCCGGCGGCGGCGGTCGTGCCGGGCGATCACCTGATGGCCCTCTGCGAGTTGCCCGCCGTCGAACAGGCCGCGCCGCTCAACCTGATCGATCTACTGCGCGGCACGGACCTCGAGGCTGATGTCTACGTCTCCCCCACCGACGACTCGTTCACCGCGCAATACGGGCGCTTCGCCCGCTCGATCCCGCCAGCGATGCTCGCCTATCCAGATGAGATCAGGCAGCACAATCGGATGTCACTGCGGCTCTACCGGCATCTGACGGATGCGGGCGTCGTCGACGTGCCGACGGAAAAGCTGTTGCTCTACACCGCGAAGGGCGCCGCCACCAAGATCGCGGCGATCATCCCCGTGGACGGCGATCTCCTGCGGCTCTGCGGCTATTACCTCGCGGAGGGCTACATTGGCCGGGACACTGGACGCGAGGGGGCCGTCCGCGAGCGCGTCGGTTTCTGCTTCCACGAAGATGAGACCGAGTATACTGGCGACGTGCGGCGCATCCTCGAACGCTATGGCATGAAGTATATCGAGCGCTACTCGACGCATGCGCGCACCACGGTCGTCTCGTCTCGCATCTTCGCATGGTTGCTGCGCGACGTGCTGAAGTGCGGCGTCCGCTCGGAGGATAAGGCGCTGCCGCGGCTGGCTTTCAACGTCCCGGAGGAGCTGCGCTTGGAGGCGATCCGCGGCGCATTCAGCGGCGACGGTGCAGTCACGCCGGTACAGAACGGCGCCAACGTGATGCTCGAGTACGCCACCGTCAGCAAGGCGCTCGCCGACGGCATGACGCTGCTGCTGCAGACAATCGGCGTCGTGCCCTCGATCCACAGGCGCTGGATGAACAAGTCCACCCGCATCGCATACATCCTGCGCGTCAGCGGCTACGAGCAGATCGTGGCGCTGAAAGAGGTCTTCGGCGAGAAACGCCGCGCACGCATCGCCGAGCTTCTGGCGGGCTACCAGCGCCACATCCGGCAGTTCGGCTTCACGCGCCAGGGTCCGTACGCGACGCTGACGGTGCGCGAGGTGACGCATGAGGAGGTCGAGACCACCGTCTACAGCATGGAGACCAGCACCGGGACGCTGATCGCCGCCTCCGGCATCATCAGCCACAACTGCTTCCCGAAGGACATCAAGGCGCTAACGCACATGGCCGACAGCTCCGGCCTGCACCCGCAACTCCTCGATGCTGTGATGCGCATCAATCTCGACCAGCGCCACGTGCCTATCGAGAAGCTGGAGGCCGAACTGGGCGGCGCGGGCTCGCTGGATGGCAAGACCATCGCCGTGCTGGGCCTCGCCTTCAAGGACAACACCGACGACATGCGCGAGGCGCCCGCCATCGAGATCGTCGAGTGGCTGATCGCGGCGGGGGCGCTGGTCCGCGTGTACGATCCCGTCGCCGATGAGACCGCCAAGCGCCTCTATCCCGACTGGCAGGTGACGTACTGCACGGACGAATACGACGCCGCGCGGGACGCTGACGGGCTGGTGGTCGTTACCGAGTGGAAGCAGTTCCGCAACGTCAACCTCAAGCGGATCTACGATGCCATGCGCCAGTCGCCAGAAGGCCCCGTTTTCATCGATGGGCGCAACCTCTTCGATCCGACCGAGATGCGCCTCTTCGGCTTCCGCTATCAGGGGATCGGGCGCGGGAGCAAGCCGCCGACCTTCACCGACGAGCACTTCCGCGGTTCGCGTGCGGCTCGCGTGGAGAAGGCCACCACGTCCGCGGCCACACGAGTCTCTGCTGAGCTCGACGGCCAGGGCACCGCCTAAAGCGGCAGCGCCTCCTGCTGAGCAATCGCGGCGAACTCTCGCCCCGGCGCCCAGTTCCCCACCAACAATGGGACGCGACACGGCACGGCCCGAGGGGCGGTCCTCAGGCGTTGTCGTGTCCGGGATTGCCGAGGCTGGGGGAGAGTCCATCGCCCAAAGTGGCTTTGCCATCAAGCGGCGACTGGGCAGCTAAGCTCCCACCGTGGCGTCGGCATCGGTGCGCGCGATGAGCGCGTCGAGCACCGCAGCCTCGGCGTAATCTATGGCGTCATATGCGAACGCTATCGCCGCCACAGCGTTGTCCTCGGCGCGGTCGGCTTTCCTCTCCGCACGCTTCGCGTCCTGCTCCGACTTCTTGGCATCGATGTCGGCTTTGATGGCCGCCATGCGTTCGCTCGTCGTCGTGCGCAGGTTACTCCACTGCTTCTCAACGTTATCCTTGGCCTGGGCGGCGGCGGCGTCCATGCGCGTCTTCCGCGCCGCCGTATCCGCCTCCAGCGCGGCTGAACGTTCCTGAACTGTCTTGCGCGCCTCTTTACGCGCAGCGACGGCATCGTCCTCTGCCTTCTTGGCGCGAACGGACAAATCAGCGAGTTGCTCAGAGAGCGGTTTCACAGTCAACCTCCTATGCATCGTCTGATCTAGAATCCAGTCGTCGGGAACAAACATGGCCTTATGCCAAGTCGCCCCATTACGACGGGCCGCGGTGGCCCGCACCAACTGTAGCCCACGCCAGGGACGAGCGCCTGCCCCACGCGGCGGGTTCAGCGTGCTGGGGTTACTCTCGCCATATGGATAGGGAGAGCGAGACACCTCGGGGAAAGGCTTACCGCATCCGATCGGCGGCTGTAGCAGGCGGGTACCAGCCTGGCCTCGTGCGGGGAAATGGGGCCGCGCGACTACCTAACAGCACGTTCAGGGCGGACCGCCGATGCCACCGCCCGCGCACGCCACCACAACCTGTGCTACCGTGTAGCTGCACCATCACGCTGCCCGCCTCAGCCGCGCGGGACGCATCTTGCCACACAGCCACGGAGCCGCCTATGTCTCCCTCTAACGCAATTCCCGACGACGTGGTGCCTGCGCCCCAGGCTACCATCGCCATCGGCGTCGATCTCTTCGAGCGCAAGCGCATCCTCGCGACGCACGCGCGCTTCGGGGAGCGCTTCCTGCGGCGCGTCTTCACTGACCGTGAACTGGCGCAGGCCGGCGGACGTATCGAGCGCCTCGCGGGCCGCTTCGCCGCCAAGGAGGCTTGCGCCAAGATGCTCGGCACCGGCATCGGCGCCACTATCGCCTGGCGCGAGATCGAGATCGTGCGGCTCGACGGCGGTAAGCCGCACCTGGTCCTGCACGGCGGCGCGCTGGCTCACGCGGCCAGCCTCGGCCTCGCCGCCTTCGACGTGAGCATCTCCGACACCGGCGACCACGTCCTCGCCGTTGCCGTCGGCGCGCGTGGGTAGGCTGATGGAAGCCCCCGCATCGTGCAAGTGCACTGGAGGCGACACACGCGGGCAGGCTACTGCACTCGGCTGCATTAGGGCAGTCGCACGCTCTCGGCGGCTGGCTGCGACGGGCGCTCTGTAGCGGCCACGAAGAAGAACCCAACGACGAGCATCACGATGGTGCCCAAGAACGCCACCGCGCCAAGCGTAACCGCCGCATACCAGGTAGATTGGAGATGCTGGAACCAGGGTTCATAGTCGGTGGGGATCGTCGGGTTCGCGGTCACGCCCATAGACGCCGACCACGCTCGCAGCACAAGGACGAGCACGATCCCCCCTGCAAGGCCAGGTAGAAGCGCCACCACACTTCGCCACGTCCGCATGCCAGGGCGCAGCCGGAGCGCGATCACCACGGCCTCGGCCAGCAGAAGCACTCCACAGCAGAGCGCTGCAACGGTCCAAAAGCGAATCTCGCCCGGCGCTTGATTCGCGAAGATATACGACGGGTCGCAAGCAGGAGCGCATGACGCGATGATGTGCATGGCGTGCCCTTCCCCACGATCTCGCGGAACGACCGACAATTCCAGTATAGTTGAACATTCCGGGCAGAGGCGTGGGGCGAGCTCACACCGACTCGAAGAAGCGCTGCACGTCCTCAATGCGCATTGTGCGGCGGGCGGGAGGTAACGCCGCGATAACCTGGCGCCCATAGCCCTTGGTGTGGAGGCGAGTATCGAGAATCGCCATTACGCCGCGATCCTCCGAGGTGCGCAGCAGGCGACCGATGCCCTGCTTCAGCCGCAGGATCGCCTGGGGCAGCACGTAGTCACCGAACCAGTTCTCGCCGTTCTCCTTCATCCTGGCGACCCGCGCCTCTTGCACCGGATCGTCGGGCGGATCGAAAGGCAGCTTGTCGATGGCAACCAACGAGAGCGCGTCGCCCGCCACGTCGACGCCTTCCCAGAAGCTCTTCAGGCCAAAGAGCACCGACCGCGGTGACTCGCGGAACTGGCGCAACATCTCCAGTCGCCCGATGTCGCGTCCCTGCACGGTCAGGCTGAAGTCCCGCGTTTCCAGCACATCTTTCAGCCGATCGTGGACGCCGCGGAGCGCATTCTGACTGCTGAAGAGCAGGAAAGCGCGCCCCTCGGATGCCTCGACCAGATCGCGCATCTGCTGCGCCAACTCGTCGAGATAGGGGCCGCTCGCCACGCCGAAGGCCGGTTCGCGCTGCATGCGTGGCACGTAGAGGAGCGCGTGCTCGCGGTAGTCAAAGCTCAGCGGCAGCACCGCCTCCTTCGCCGCGTCTAGCCCTACGCGCGAGCGGTAGAAGCGGAAGTCGCCGCCGATGGCGAGTGTGGCCGAGGTGGCGATCGTCGGTATCTTGTCGAAGAGTTGTTCGCGCAGCAACTCGTGGACGTGTAGCGGCGAGGCTGAGACGCTGGCCTGCGGCGCGCGGCGCCCCTGCCCGCCGATCTGCTCGACGTAATAGACGCGCTCCTCCGGCGACTTCATGCCGAAGACGACGCGCAGGTCCGTGGCGAGTGAGCGCGTGCGCTTGGTCAAGCGCTCGTAGAGTTGCTCTTCTTTGTCGTCTTGGTTCGCGGGGCGGTTCGCTTGCAAGCTCTGCGCCAACGCGTCCACCGCCGAGGCGAGGCGCAAGCCCTCCTCTAGCGGCTGTGCCAGCACCTGCCGCCCGCGTGCGTCGGGACGTGTGACGCGCTGCAATGCTGACCAGAGGCGCTCATTGGCCGCTTGAGCGTCCATTTGCGCGGCCTGGCTGGCGTGATCGCGCAGGCGCCGCTGCGCCATCAGGCTCGCCACACGCCCGGGCGTCACACTGACGGTGAAGGCGCGCGTGGCTTCTTCTTCGAGGTGATGCGCCTCGTCGATCACGATCACGTCGCGCTCTGGCAGCAGGAAGCCGCCCATCGCCGCGTCGAGCAGCAACAGCGTGTGATTGACGACGATCACCTGGGCGTCGCGCGAGCGCTCGCGCATCTTGCGCACGTAGCACTCCGCGAAGTAGTTGCAGGAACGCCAGGCGCACTGGTCGCTATCCGCGGCGAGGCGCCCGCGCACGTCCGCAGGGAGCGAATCGGTCAATAAGTCGAAATCGCCATCCCAATCATCTTCGTCGGGGTCGAGCCGCGCCTGCATCTTGGCGAAGGCGGGATGCTTGACGATGTTCTGGAACGACACTTCTTCGGGCAGGCGGTCGAGGCAGAGATAGTTGCCCATGCCCTTGACCAGCGCCGCCTTGAAGGGTCTGACGTGGCGCTGCACGAAGGGGATGTCCTTGTAGAAGAGTTGCTCTTGCAGCGCCTTATTCGCCGTGCTGAGCAACGCGACCTTGCCGGAGCGGATGATCGGCAGCAGGTAGGCGAGCCCCTTGCCGGTGCCGGTGCCCGCCTCAATCAGCGCGTGCTCGCCAGTGGTCAGCGCGTCAGCGACCATGCGCGCCATCGCCACCTGGGCGGGCCGCTCTTCATAACCAGGCAGCGAGCGCGAGAGCACGCCGCCGTCGCGGAGATCGTGCTCGACGATCGCGCGGAGCGTCGCCTCATCAACTGGTCGCTCCGCGATCGGCTCGTCCACCGGCTCGTACTGTTCTGGCGCGGGGGCTGAAGCGCTGTCTGGCGCGGCATGGGCATCGACGAGTGGTGCGTCTTCCGTGGCGGTTCGCTTCTTGACGCGCTTCGCCATCGCCCGATTACTCACTTCCCTGGATCATCCGTTCGCCATGCCCCGGCAGTGTATCACAGCACCGGCGCGCTTCCCACGCTGGTGGGACGATGGGGAACGATCCTCCCGTGCCTGTCGATCGTGGCGTTTCCGCCGCATTTCACAGCTCGGATCTGCCGGTTCGCTGGGGCTGGCTGTTGGACGCGATATGCGCGTGAGGAGCGTGGGAGAAAACTGATCGCGACTGCTGGAACCGTGCGACTATAGTGAGGGTTAGTGAGGATCGGTGAGAATGCGGATTGTCGGCGCGACCGCGCCTGGGAGTGAGAGGACGGCGACGCATGCTGCGCGGCGAGCGAGTGACACTACGAGCCTATGAGCGCGAGGACGTGAAGCGGCAACACGAACTGATGGCCAATGTCGATCTGGTGCTGCCGGCCTATGCCTCCTGGGAGCCGCGCCCACTGGCGGGTGCGGAGAAGTCGTTCGAGAAGCATCAGGAGACGCCGTGGCCCGTGGACGCCTCGACCTTTGCCAACTTCGCCATCGAGATTGACGGCGCGATGATGGGGTTCATCAACATCCATCCGTGGAGCGTCAGCAGGCGATCGGGCACGGCATCGTTTGGCATGGCGATCCTCGATCCAAACTACGTGGGCAAGGGCTACGGACGCGAGGCGCTGGGGCTCTTTCTCGATTGGGCATTCCGCATCCAGAACTTTCGGCGCATCTGGCTGATCACCTGGGCGGATAACGAGCGGGCGATCCGCTGCTATCGTGCCTGCGGATTCGTCGAGGAGGGGCGCGAGCGCCAGGCGGAATATGTCGCGGGGCAGTACGTCGATATCGTCTCGATGGGGCTGCTGCGCGACGAGTGGGAGGCGCGGCAGAACGGTGTGAAGGCGAGCGCGTGACCACTAGGTGACGCCTTTAGGACGGAACAGCGATGTCGACAATGAGCAGTGCCGTTCGCCTGCGGCCCGCGCTACCGGGTGAGGCCGCTGGGCTTACCGAGCTGATTCTGCGTTCGAAGGCGCACTGGGGCTATGACCAGGCATTCCTCGACGCCAGCCGGCCGTATTTGACGCTCCATCCAGACGCCATCGAGCGCGATCACGTCGTCTGCGCGGAAGTGGGCGGGGTAGTCGCCGGAGTGGTCCACGTGTGCATGCAGGGCGACGGCGAGGTATATCTCGACGATCTCTTCGTCGAGCCTGCATACATTGGGCACGGTATCGGCAAGCTATTGTGGCGGCACGCGGTCGAGTGGACGGTGGCGATGGGCGCGCGGGCGATGGTCTTCGGGGCCGACCCGAACGCGAGGTCGTTCTACGAGCGCATGGGCGCAGTAGTCGTGGGAGAGATCGCCTCGTCGGTCATCGCGGGGCGCACCTCGCCGCGCATGCGGTACGTGGTACGGAGCGAGGACAGAGCCGCCGGAGCGTGATGATCAGGCGCGCTTGGACGTGCTGAGGGCGAGCGGCAGTTGGTCGAGGAGGTCGCCCGCGAGGAGTCCGGCGTCGCCAAGGCGGTTGCTGACCAGGAAACCGGCGCGGCTGTGGAGGTAAACGGCGGCGCTGGCGGCATCGAATGGCGGCATGCCCTGGGCCAACAGACCGCCAACCGCGCCGGCGAGCACGTCACCAGTGCCAGCGGTGGCGAGCGCGGGGTTGCCCGGCCAGTTGAGCCGCAGGCGACCATCGGGCGAGGCGATCAGCGTGGTAGCGCCTTTGAGGACGACGACGTGGCGCCACTCGCGAGCGTGTCGCGCGGCGTCCAGCCGATCCGCGCCGCCACCGGAGACCTTGGCGCCACCAAGCAGCCGCGACATTTCGCCGGGATGTGGAGTGATCACGGTCTCTTCGGGGAGCCGATCCCACCAGGATGCGAGTGTCGAGAGGTTGTTGAGACCGTCGGCGTCGACGATCAGGCGCGGGCGATCCGCGACAGGCAAGGACTTCAGCCCAGCGAAGAGGCACTCCAGGAAGGCTCGTGTGGCGTCGGATTGGCCGAGGCCGGGTCCGGCGACCAGCGCACGGTAGCCAGCGAGCGCGGCGAGCAGTGAGTCCGCGCGCGCGGCGGGGTCAGCGTCGGACGGCGGCAGCAGGTGGAAGGTCGCCTCGGTGAGCTTGGCGGCGTAGATCGGCGCGAGATCGGGCGGGACAGCCATGGTAACGAGCCCCGCGCCAACGCGCCCAGCGGCGGTGGCGACGAGATAGGCAGAGCCAGGATAGGGTGGCGAACCGGCAAGCACCATCACCTTGCCGAACGTGCCCTTGTTGCTGTCGAGCGGGCGTGGCGGCAGCAGCGGGCGAATGAAGGCAGCGTCGAGCTGCGCGACGAGTGTCTCAACGCGCATGCCGGGTGGCAGGCCGATCGAGCCAACTTCGAGCGTGCCGACGTAAGATGCGGCGGGGAAGAGGAAGAGGCCGATTTTGGGGTAGGCAAGCGTCACGGTGAGGTCGCAATGGGGCGTCGCCTCGTCTGCGGCGCCGCTGTCGGCGTTGACGCCGGTGGGCAGATCTACCCCGAGGACGAAGAGGCCAGGGCGGCGGGCGCGCTCATCGCGTACGAGGGTAAGCAGGTGACGCATGCTCGGCTCCAACGGGCGCGCGTTGCCCGTGCCGAGCAGCGCGTCGGCGACGACATCGGCATGGGCGATCGCTTCGCGCACCGCGGCGAGATCGTCGTTGACGGGGATCAGGCGCGCGTCCACCTCCAGGCGACGCTCCTTCCAGGCGTAGACGGTGACCCGCGCGCCCCACTCGGCGAGGTAGCGGCCGAGCACACGGCCATCGCCGCCATTGTTGCCGGGGCCGACGAGGATCAGCACATCGCGCTTCGAGACGTCGCCGCCGAGCGCGGCGCGGAGACGCTCGGCAACGCTGCGGCCCGCGTGCTGCATGAGGGTGGGCGAGTCGAGGCCAAACTCGGTGGCGGCGCGCTGCTCGATCTCGCGCATCTCGGCGACGGTGACGATCTGCATGGCGATCTCCTCTCTCGCGGCTCGCTAGCGACTCGGCGTTCGGCGACCGTCCCAATTGTAGCGCGTGCCGTGATCGCCTACGAAGCGGGCGGAAAGAGCGACCGCCATCCCGAGCGTGCGGGACGGCGGCCTGAATTGGAGACGACGCGGGGCGAGACGTGAGTCAGCGAGCGGCCACCGGAGAGCGACCGCGCGAGTTGGACGAACTCTTCGACTTGTCGGGCTCGTTGCCGGCAAGCTGGTTGAAGAGATTGAGGTAGTTGCGCAGGTTGGCGGTCGAGAGGAACTTATGGCGCACGTCTTCGCGACCACGCTCGGCCATCTCGCGGGTTTCGTCGGGGTGGCGCAGCACCCAGAGCGTACGCTCGACACACTGCTCGACGCTGTTGACGAGGAAGCCCGTCACCTCATCCTGAATTTGCAGAGGGATGCCGCCGACGTTGCCGCCGATGGTCGGGCGCGACTTCCAGAGTCCCTCGGTGACAGTGAGGCCGAATCCCTCGCGAAGCGACTTCTGCAAGATTACGGAGGCGAAGCGCTGAAAGGCGTTGACCTCGACATTGCCGACGCCGTCGAGATTGGAGAGCAGCTTGACGTCGGGGTCGTCGCCGGCATAGTCCTTGGTGCGCTGGTAATATTCCATGCCTTCGGGGTCGTCGTGGGCCATCGAGCCGATCATCACGAGCTGCATGTCGGGATACTCGGCCTTGACAGCATGGTAGACGTCGATGACGCCGAGTGGATCTTTCCAGGGGTCGAAGCGCGAGACCTGCACGAGCGCCGGCCGCTCGGGATCGACGCCGTAGAGATGGACGAGGCGCCGCACGTCGTCGTCGGACATGGGCATGTTCTTGGGGCTTAGGGGATCAATGGCGGGCGGGATGATGGCAATTTTGCCGATCTTGAGGTCTTGCTGGACATATTCGGGCATGGTGAAGATGGCGGCGTCGTACCTCTGGATGAACGGACGCAGGAAGCCCCAATAGCGCGGGCTGGCGGCGGTGAGATCGATGTGGCAACGCCAGATCCACTTGCCGGGATCGGCGCTGCGGAGCATGCGCAGAGGCGCGGGCTGCGGATCGTGGACGATGACGTAATCGAATTCATCCTCGAAATAGACGGAATTATCGACGTTGGCATGCAGGTAGGCGGCGCGCATGGCGGGGGTAAGATCGAGATCCATCCCCTGCAAGGCATTGTGCATCGCCTTGGTTACGTTGAAAAACTCGTCGTGACCGGAGATGACACGCCACTCGGCTTCAAGCCCGACGCTGCGCATCAACGGGACAAGGGTATGCAACATCTCGGCGACGCCGCCGCCATAGGCCGTCGCGTTGATGTGCAGGACGCGGGCGCCCTGGAGCGGTTGCGCCAGACGCTCCAGTTCGGCGATGACATCGTCGCCGACAACGGGCTGGTAGTCGGCCAGCGTTTTGTTTGAGAGTACGACGCTCTGCATACCCGGTGAGCGAACTTCCTGCATGACGCCAGGGCTCCTTACGTACGGTCCAACTAGGTCACTGCCCTCGCGAACGATCATTGTCACCTACGGCCTGTGCCGGGCCAGCACTACCGGACGGGTACGGGCGGTCTCCTTGCCCTTCACGCGCCTTGCGTCATCAACGGTTCCTCGCTGGGGTAGAGCGAGGTGCGCGCGTATTTGTCTCACGGTATCACACGCGATGTGCCCATGCTAGTGCGCGGTGGGCGCAAGATCGAGTCCGTGGCCGGAAGTACTGCCTTCTCAGGAATGGGCGCTCAGCTATGGGCGCTGGCAGCGCAGCACGATATTGTCATCGACCGCGATGGTGTCGAGGATCGCCAGCTCGCGAGCGATGCGGCGGGTGGCGTCGGCGAGGGCGGGTCCACGCCACAAGTTGATGGTGGCGACGCCATCGGCGGTGAGGAGCCGCGCGACGTCGCGCAGGAAGGCGCTCGCGAGGACACCGTGCGTCATCTTGCCGGCGACGTAGAGATCCACACAGATCAGGTCGAAGCGCAGCTCGCAGCGCCGTGCGTAGGCGAAGGCATCTTCGGTGACGATCTCGACGTTGGGCAGCGTGTCCAGGCCGAATTCGGTGCGCGCGAGCCAGACCACGGCGGGGTCGCGCTCGACGCCGACGATCGGCAGTAGGCCCCAGCGCTGCGTGAGCAGCGTGGCGATCGTGCCACCACCGAGGCCAAGGATCAGCGCGCTGGCAGGGCACGCGACACCCAGCATGGCATCCCAAACGTCTGGGACGTGCGCGGCATCCACCCCCACGGACTGGATCACCCCGCCAACGCGCAAAACTTTGCGCCCCGCTTCGAGGCGCACGGATGCCGCGGGCATCACGCTCCGATCCACTCGTCCCATGTCGCCCGTGATGCTCCCGCGGTAACGTCGATTCCGCCCGATGCCCTCTGCGCCGGGGCGAATCGCACTCGCTGCGAACTGGTGTCGAGTTGGCGCGCGGCATTCCTTGGCACACACAACCCGCCAGTTTAGGAGTATACCGCAGAGCTTGGGGCAGCGTCGAGGGAGCTTGCCCTGCCAGGAGCGTTAGCGGCCATGAAGTCATGGAGCGGCGCTGGATACGGCGGGCCGAGACTAGAGGGGTGTGGCGAAGTCCTGCGTCCAGTAGGAACCGTAGGGACTGCCACTCTGATACCAGTAGCCAAAGCCGACATCGCGGAGCGAGCAGTTGAGCAGGTTACGGCGATGGCCGTCGTTGGGGGGCGTCTCGTTGAAGAACGCGTCGATGACCGCCTCGGGCGTGGAGTAGCCGGCGGCGATGTTCTCGGCGGCGGTGGAGAATTGGTAGCCCGCCGCGTGGATACGATCCCAGGGCGTCTGGCCGGAGGGGCTGTTGTGGTCGAAGTAGCCGTTGCGAGCCATATCCTGGCTGTGTAGCAGAGCGGACTGGTCGAGCTTCGCGTTCTCGCGGAGCGGGGGACAGCCGAATTGGCCGCGATACGAATTCGTTCGCGCGAGGGCGCGAGCGGCGAAATCCGAGAACGTGACCGTCGCTGTGGCGCGAGGGGCAGGTTGTGAGGGACTTGCCGTAGCGGTGTGGACGGGCGTGCGTGCGGCCGTCGTTGCCGTCGAGGTCCGCACGCCAGGGCGCGACAGTGTGGCGCTCGACGCGGGGGTGGCCGGGGAGACGGCATTTGTCGTCGTCGCCGCGGCGCAGCCGGCGAGGCACAGGAGCAGCAGGAGGGCGGTGAAGCGTCGCATCGCGGAGATCCTCGCCAGTCACGCATGGCCTGAGGGTCGGCAGCCCAGTGTAGCACGGCGTGGGACGTCGCACCCGCACGGTGGGACTGACGTGTGGCTTGCGTGAACCGGCTCGGCGCATACGAAGACATGCCGACAAGGGGCGGATATGTTACTCGATGGTCGGTTCGTGCGTACTATGTCTACCCCTTGGAGCGGCATATGCGTGGAGGGAGGGGGGGCCGCGCAATGACGGGCGGCGCGTAGGGAAACTCAGGAGCAGTGGCGATGTTTGTGTTTTTCGATATCGGCGATACCCTGGTAGACGAAGCGGATTTCGCGCGCTTCCGTCACGCGAGCATCTATGAATTCTTGATGCGGCGCGGCTGCTCGATCTCTGAGGAGCAGTATCAGAGCGATCTGAACAACCTCTCGATGCAGGGCCGCATGACGCTCTTCGATCAACTGCTCTGGCTGGCGCGGCGCAACGGTGGCGATACGTTGCTGGCTATGGCTGTGTTCCGCGACTACATTCTCCACGTCGCACCCGAGGCACCGCAGCGCTTCGTGCCGTTCGCGGACGCGCGGGCAACGCTGGCAGCACTGGCGCATCCAACGGATGACGCCACGCCGCGCCCCCGCATGGGCATCATCGCCAACCAACCGACGTGGATTCGCCCCCGCATGCAGGATTGGGGGCTGCTGGAGTTCTTCGAGGCGGAGAGTGTGGTGATCTCCGACGAAGTGGCGATCAGCAAGCCGCGTCCGGAGATCTTCGAGTTCGCGCTGCGACAGGCGGGAGCGACGCCCGCGGAGGCGGTGATGGTCGGCAACGACTACGGCAACGACATACTGCCGGCGAAAAACCTCGGCATGCGCACGATCTGGATCGAGCGCGACGACCCCTATGCGCCGGGGGCACCGCCGATCCTCGACGCGCGAGCGGCGGATGCGCGAGTGCTACAACTTGAACAGGTGCCGGCGGCGCTGGCGCGATTGGAGTTGAGCATGCACGGCAGCGCCGCGAACCATTCCGCGAACCATGCCAACAACCATGCCAACGGACACAACGGCGCACGCAACGGACGCTACAAGGCGGGCAGCAGGGATAACACGGCTGCGCGCCCGGCGCATCCATAGGCATCCGTAGGCATCCATGGGCCGCGCGGCGCTCCGACTCAGCGGGGCGTCTCGGGCGAGGGGATGAAGGGCGCGCCATGCCCCGGAACGATCAGCGCGAGGCCGGGGATGGCGAGGACGCGGGCGCGTCCGCTGTGCAGGGCGGCGAGATCGGCGGCGAGGGGATCTTCGGCGGGGCCTTTGGCCGACCACCAGAGATGCGTGCAGGCGACGATACCCGACGCGGTGTCGATCAGCGTGGTAATGTCCTGCGGCGTGTGGCCCGGCGTCTCGATCAGGCGGATCGCTGGCGAGACGTTGAAGCCCTCGGCAGGGCGATCCGTCCACAGGTCGCCCTGGTAGATCGCCCAGTGATCGTGGAATCGCGCCCGCGGGAAGAGCGCGGCATTGAGCGTGTGGTCGGGATGGTGGTGGGAGAAGATCACGTCGGTAATCGTCTCCGGCGCGGCACCAAGCGCGGCAAGCGGCTCCAGGATCGCCTCGCGACTCGGCGCCATGCCGGGATCGATGACGACGTGGATGTCGCCATCGCGGACATAGGTGATGGTGGAGGCGGTGTGCGGCCCGACGTAGCCCGCGAAGAGCACGTGCAGGTCCGCCGGGCGGAACGGCGTCTGGGGGGCGGACATGTCGTGCATCCTCCGACTCGCGAATCAGTCTCAGGCCTGCGGCTCAACCGCAGGATCATCGAGCGACGTCTCGTCAGTGGGGCTGCCGGCGGCTGCTTGCGTTGCGCGAACGATCGACACCCCGAAGCCGATCAGCGCGAAGAGCAGGAGGATCAGCGTGTATCCAGGGCCGAGTAGCAGCGTGATCGCGCCGGCCGCGAGCATCGTCCAGCCGACCCATGCAGGAAACACGCGCGCACGCGCCGAGACCCAGCCAAGCAGCAGGTAGCCGAACATCTCGAGGACGATGTAGACCCAGAAGGCGAATTTGTGGAAGGTTGATGCCAAAGATCGCCAGGAAGATGTCGAACGCATTGAGGCCGACGCCGACGGCCACGCAGAGGAAAGCAGCTTGTCCCACGCGATCTTTGGGGGGCTGCATGGCGTAGATCGCCGGAAGTCCGACGAGCATCAGAACGTAGGCAACCACGTTGATCAGGAGGGCCAGCGCGGGAGCGGCAACGTTTGGGTTGGTATTGGTATTGATGAAGAGCGCCCAGAGAATCAAGCCGAGCAGAAGTCCGCCGCTCGCAATGAGCGCCAGTCCGCCGCGGCGGAGGGTATACATGTCGCGCGCCTTTCACCGCCGGAGCGCGGTCTTGGGAGGCTTACGGCCCCTACAAATCAGGAGAACTACCTGGAAAGTATGCACGGCGGGCGGTGAAAAGGCAAGGAATTGGGAGGCGTCAGCGCGCGATGGGGGTGGCGAAAGGCAGTTGCAGGCCGGGCCGCACGTCGAGATCGTAGCCGGAGCGTTCGCCGAGCCGCAGGTGGAAGTAGCCCGCCGAGGCGATCATCGCGGCGTTGTCGGTGCAGAGGGCGACTGGCGGATAGCGTAAGGCGATGCCCAACGGCGCGAGATCGACGCTGAGGCGGGCGCGCAGCGCGGTGTTCGCGGCGACGCCACCCGCGAGCAGCACCTGGCGCACACCCAATTCGCGAGCGGCGCGAGTCGTCTTGGCGGCGAGCACGTCCACTACGGCGTCTTGGAAAGCGGCGGCGACATCGGGGACGGCGAGCGCGACGCCTGTGGCGGCCACTGCGGCCGCCTCGCGAGCGTAGCGGCTGGCCCCCTCGGCTACGACGCTGGATTGCGCACCCTCGACGAGTTGGAGTACGGCGGTCTTGAGCCCGCTGAAGCTGAAGTCGTGGGTGCCAGGGAGCCAGGCGCGCGGCAGGGTATACGGGTTCGGCGCGGCGGCATCGCGGCTGGCGGCGACGCGCTCGACGGCAGGTCCGCCGGGGTAGCCGAGGCCGAGGACACGTGCGACTTTGTCGAAGGCTTCGCCGGCGGCATCGTCGCGCGTCTGGCCGAGCAGTTCGTAGCGGCCGTGGCGGGGGATGTAGACGAGTTCGCTGTGGGCACCGGAAATGACCAGGGCGAGCAATGGAAACGCGGGGTCGCCAGGACGCTCGTCGTCTGTGGTTGGAGGAGCAAGCGCGGCAGGGTTGGCGCCGGCCTCGGCATGGAGCCAGTTGGCGTAGATGTGCGCCTCAAGATGGTTGACGCCCAACAGCGGCAGATTCCGCGCCAGCGCGAGGGCTTTGGCGGCGGTAAGGCCGATCAACAGCGAACCGGCGAGGCCCGGCCCATAGGTGACGGCAATGCCATCGAGATCGCTCCAGCCGACGTTCGCCGCTTCCAGTGCGGACTCGAGGACAGGGAGGATCGCGCTGAGTTGCTGCCGTGAGGCAACCTCAGGGACCACGCCGCCGTAGCGCTGGTGAATGGCAATCTGTGTAGCGACGACGTTCGAGCGGATCAGGCGGCCATCCTCGACGACGGCGGCGCCAGTCTCGTCGCAGGAGCTTTCAATGCCCAGTACGCGCATGGCGATCTTCGATTCCTCATCTGGCCGCACGTTTCGCGGGGGCTTTCGGCGGAGGCTCAGCGCGTGGGCGGCAGCGGTCCGCCGCTTGATCCCGCGCCGCCAGCGTGGCTGGCAACATTGGCGGCACGCTCGTCGGCATCGAGCCGGGTGAGCAGTGTCTGGCGAAGCATAGCAAAGCGCTCGCGATAATCGGCGCTGATGATCAACGGTGTGCCCATCACGAACGCGTCTTCGTGATTGTCGCTGTAGTAGCGGCGCCGCCGCCCCTCGACGACGAAGCCGTATTTCTGGTAGAGGCTCTGCGCCAGCGTGTTAGAGACACGCACCTCAAGGGTGACACGCCGCGCGCCGATCTCGAAAGCGATGCCCACGAGTGTATTGAGCATCAACTCGCCGATGCCGCGGCCGCGATAATCTGGATGATCGGCGATGGTGGTGACGTGCGCCTCGTCCATCATCTGCCAGAGCCCGGCGAAGCCGACGATCAGACCATGCTCGGCGGTGGATGGTGTGGAGGGGCGGCCCTGCCATAGCGAGAGCGGGAAGCGGCGCGGCGGCGCGGAGTGTGGCTGCCCGGTCGGCGCGCTGACGGCGGTGTCGCGCACGACGATATAGTGCGCATAGTGATTCTCTTGCAACTCTTTGCGGTACGCGCTCGAAGGCCAGGGCGCGGCGTAGGCGAGGCGCTCGATCTCGACGATGCGCGGAATATCCGCCATCGTCATGCGCTCAACGGCGTAGCGCATGGACGTTATCCTCTCCACCCTCCGCTGGCGCTGCGGGGTCACGGTACGGCGGGAGCGCAACCTTGGCGCTCCGCGTGATCGCCGGCTTACGCAAGTACAGAGGCTCGAGCGCCAGCGGATCGTCCGCTTCGCCGGACGCGGCCCGCGCGAATGCCAACGCCGCGAGGCTGCTCGCCCGTCGGAGAGCGAGGGCAGGCGTGAAACGCGCTCGCGCGCCGAACGCGCGTCGCAATGCGCTCACTGTCTCCTCGCGCCACTCGCCAGCGATGACCGCCGGGCCGTCGTCGCGTGCGGCAAGCTCTTCGGGCGTCGCCACCATGTAGCCCTCCACTGGCATCCAACCATCAGGCGAATCCGCCGGGACATAGCGCGCGGCATAGACCTGGCCGCGCCCGGCGTCGAGCAGCGCCCAGATCGGCACGGTGCCGCAGGCGTAGGGCCACGCGATCACGTCGAGCGTGGCGTGGCCGTAGATCGCGATGCCGAGCGCGAAGGCCAGCGTCTTCGCGGCAGTGACGGCGACGCGTGTGCCGTTAAAGGAGCCGGGCCCGCGAGCCACCGCGATGGCGTTCAGCAGATTGGGTGCCATATGCACGCTATCGAGGAGATGCGCGACGCGATCGAAGAGTTCCGCGCTGTGGCGCTGACCGACCTCCCAGGTCAACTCGGCAAGCAACTGCCCGTCGCGGGCGACGGCGATGCTAGCGTAATTGGTGGAGGTGTCGAGCGCGAGCAGCAACATAGCACGACTATCCTTGCGCTGTCGTCGAGACGGCGGCGAAGTCTTCGAGCAAGGCACGGCCGCGCACGTCGTGGGCCGAGCAGCGCAGCAGCCGCGATGCCGCGCCGGTCGCCAGCAGCAGAATGCGCAGATAGCTCTCCGGCCAGGGAGCACTGCCGTCCGGCGCCTCGCCGCGCTCGGCCCACTCGACCACGCAGACGCCCTCGCCCTCGAAATACTGCTCGAAACCCAGCGTCTCGACCTCGGCGGGGTCGTCCAGGCGATAGAGATCGAAGTGATAGAGCGGCAGCCTGCCCGCATGCTCCTTGAGAATGGTGAAGGTAGGGCTGTTCACCGCCCCGACGACACCCAGACCACGCCCAATGCCTTGCGTGAGCGCCGTTTTGCCCGCGCCGAGCGCGCCATGGAGCAGCACGACGTCGCCCGCTTGGAGCAGGCCGCCCAGCACCTCGCCCAGCCGCCGCGTCTCGTCGGGACTCGCACTCTGCAAGTCCACAGTCCACGGCTCGCCTCGTGGCGTCTGCTCGGCTGCGCTCGAACGGGATACGCTCATCGTCTCGCTATCTACTTCGTGTACGGAATCCGCGGGCAGACCGCGCCCAGCCGGATTATACAACGGCGCGCGGTGACGGCGGCCACGCGGCTGGCCGCTCAGGCGGGCAGGTGGGCACCGCAGGCAGCGCAGTATGCCGCGCCGCGATGGCTCGTTCGCCCACAGTTCGGGCAGGTGACGTCGTCTGCGCGGCGCACCACTGTGACGGAGACGCTGCCCGGCGTGAACGACTCGGAGCGAATGTCGTTGACGCTGGTGCGCCCGCTGGCGATCTCAGAGTCGAGCGTGCGGAGGCGTTGCGCCAGCGCCGAAAGCGTGGCATTGTTCAACTGGCCGCGCCCTTCAAGCTCCCCAACGACATGGCCGATCTGGTCGAGCAGCGTGACGCGCTCGCGCTCGGCGAGCTCGATATCGCGCTGGCGAGCTGAGGCACGACGCAGCTTGTCAGCCTCCCACGCGGCACGTTCGACGGCGCTGCTGGCCATGCGCCGCGCGTTTTCGAGAATGTCTTGCATAGCCTTCTCTCACTTCCCTCACTGCTCCGCGCCGACGGCTCGCGGGAAATGGCGAACTCCCTGGAAAGCGCCCGACGCGGCGATGTCTACGGCGAGCACGTCGATGCGGAACGCTCGGTCATCAGCCGCCGCGATCTCGGCGAGATAGGTCTGCGCGGCGGCGACGAGGCGGGCGCGTTTGGTAGGCGTGATCGCCTCCTCGGGCGCGCCATGCGTCGTGCCGCGCCGCGTCTTCACCTCGACGAAGACCAGTTCGCCCTCGTGCTCGGCGATTAAATCAAGCTCGCCGTAGGGGCAGCGCCAGTTACGTGCCACGATGCGGTAGCCGCGCGCCTCAAGCCAGTTTGCCGCGACACGCTCGCCGCTGGCGCCGAGTTGGCGCCGCGCGCCACTCCGCTCGTCTGGGGTCCGCGCCATGTTGCCGTCTCCTTGGGCGCTGCCACATCGTACAAGACTAGGTACGCGCGAGGGCATGGTCGGGTGGCAGAGAAGAGACGGCCAAGGCAACCCTTCGCTAGAGCACGCGGCACGGTTGGCATAGCACTGGCGCCACGGGACCTGCGAATGGCCTGGTTGGTGGCGCGGCGGTTACTCCCTCCGCGTATGTGCGTCTTTGAGCGTGCGGCATGCGTTGTTGGACATCGGGCGGTAGGAGCGTCAGCGCCGGCGATCCGCTGGCGACGCGACATGCGATGCAACGGCTTCCGTAGTTGCCTACGAGGCTCAACAGTTCAGCATGCACTGTGTGCCTTACACAGCGAGCGACAGACATACGAACGCTAGAGATGTGCACAAGAAAGGCGATGTGGCGGCATGACGGAGCAGCAGGGCGGCGGGCCTGGCGACGAGCGGCAGACACTCGTTTTCCTCCACGGCTCAGGAGATAGCGCGCGGGCATGGAGCCAGGTGATCCCGCTCTTAGCCGATGACGGCGGCATGCGCTGTGTCGCGTTGGATCTTCCGGGACATGGGGCGCTGCTCGCGCGGCCTGGTCCGGCGGAGATGACGCTGGCCGACTACGCCGACGCCGTGCGCTCTGCGATTACGCGGGAGGCGCTCGGCCCGGTGGTGCTCGTGGGCCATTCGCTTGGCAGCGCGATCACACTGCGGCTGGCGCTGGAGCATCCCGCGCTGGTGCGCCGCATCGTCGTCGTCGGTGGGGGCGCGCGACTCCGCGTGCTGCCGTCGCTGCTGGAGGGGGCGAAGCATGCGACTTCGGAGACGTTGGAGCAGCTAGTGATCGGTGCCTTCGCGCCGGGGCACGAGCGCGAGGCCTTCACGTACGCCTCGCGGATGGCGCCGACGGCGCAAGGGATGCTTTACCGCGATCTGGCGGCCTGCGATGGTTTCGACATGATGGCTGACCTGGGGCGCATCGCTCAACCGGCGCTGATCCTCGTGGGAGAGATGGACACGCTCACGCCGCCCAAGTACGCGCGGTATCTCGCGGAGCATCTCGAGCAGGCGACGCTGCTGACGGTGCCGGCCGCGGGGCATTATCTCCCCGCGGAGGCGCCGGAGACGGTCGCGCGAGCGATCCGCGAGTGGCTGGGGAGCTAAGTCAGAGCTGGTGTAATCGTCACCGAATGCTGGTAAACAGCCGCTCGCGGTTGAACAGCGCGGCCATATTCGCAAGCCGATGCTGCCCGAGGAGCAGCACCACCGCCGCGACGCCAAAGGCCACACCGATCTCCGGCGTAACCGGCTTCTCACCTCGCGTGGAGAGGGGTGGGAGATCGCGTAGTGACGCCCACTAGGAGAGGTCGGCGATGGCCCGTGAGAGTTGGGTGTCGTTGGCCTGAATCTGCGCGAGCGTGTACTGTTGCTGCTGCACCTGCAACGGGTCAATTGGCGTCTGGGTCGCGGGCAGAGCGACGGGCTGGTCTGGCACAAGACCCTTATGGTAGATCGATTGGCCGTTCGGGAGCAGCCATTCGCCGGTGCCGAGGACCAGCGCGGAGCCGTCGGAGAGCAGGATCGTCTGGAGAACGGTGCCGGTACCGGCGGTGGTGGCGCCGATGACGTGGACCTCCGGTCGGTTGACCTTGATGGCGCCAGCGGTGATCTCGGCGGCACTGGCAGTGTTGTTATCCACCAAGATCGTCAGGGGAATCTTGGTCGCCAGACCGCCTGCGTTGACCGGGACGCTACTCTGGCTGTCGCGGGTCTTCTGGATCAGCACATACTTGCCCTTGCCGGCGGGGATGAACTCGCTGGAGACGCTCACTGCCTCGGCGAGCAACCCTCCGCCGTTGCCGCGCAGGTCGAGGATGATGCTGGTAGCGCCCTGTTTGAGCATCGACTTGATGTTCTTTTGCAGATCGGCGTCGGCGGTGTCGGTGAACTCGAGGATGTGGATATCGGCGATGTGCGTGCCGGGCAGCAGGATGCTCTCGACAGAGGGAGCGGTAAAAGCGCCACGCTTCATCGAGACGTCCACTGGCGTCGTCTCGCCGACGTGAACCACGCTGAGTGTGACGGTGGTGCCGCTGGCGCCGCTGATCAGGTTGTGGAGATCGTCGAAGCTCTTCCCCTGGACGTCGGTGCCGTTGACGGCGAGAATCGTGTCACCGGCGCGGAGACCGCTATTCGCGGCGGGAGAGCCTGGGAAGATTTCGACGATCTTGAACGGCGCGCTGCCGCCGCCGGAGATCAGCACACCGATGCCGACTGTGGGTGTGTTGTTGAGGGAGTTGTTCTCTGCGGCAATCTCTTCGGGGGTATCAAAGCGGCTGTGCCCGGTGTCGTTGAGGGTCTGCACCATGGCGTTGATCGCGGCGTAGGCCATCTTCTTGTGGTCGATGGCGCCGGTGACGACGTAGTAGTTATCGATATCGCTCCATGCCTGGAGGATCAGTTGCTCGTTGCTGTTCGAGGCGTAGGCGCTGCGGTTGACAAACGTGTTGCCGAACCAGCCCGCGGCGAACGAAACGGTGACGAGTAGCGCGGTGATGACCACCTGAGCGACGCCTTGCGTGGCCTTTTCCACCGGAGAGGCGCGAAACGGCGTCTCAGGGCGGTACGCACTGGAATCGGGGGACATGCCGTTCTCAAAGGGTGTCATCCTGGCGGGCCTCTCGGTGTAGATCCTCGGTCTCGACGCTCGGCAGCGCTCAGCGGCGGCGCATATCGATAGGTACGCGCATGGGGGCGGTTCCGTTGTGGCGGCACTTGCATAGGGGACTAGTGGGGCAAGGGTGCATCGCGCGGCGGGCGCCCCGCGGGAGATGGTAGGCGCGCGGTGCGGGCAGCGTCAAGCGGCGTGCGGCTGCGGCTCACGTACTCGCCCCGCACGCCTGCGCGGCAATGCTCGCAGCGGCGCGGCACCGTGCGTGAAGTGTGGAGCGCGGCCAGGGCGAGTCTGTCTCGCCCCAGCCGGACGCGCGAAAGAGGTACGCCGGCTAGCCCGCAGTATGGTCGGCGATGTAGACGCTGGGCCAGTTGATATCGGGCATGATCTCCAGCGCGTTGAGGCCGAACCCATGCACCCAGGAGCGCTGGAGCCAGAACCACTTGCCTTGCGCGTAGGGGATCCACGGCGAGAGATTGACGACATCTTGCTCGGCAGTGTTGTACTGCTGCATGCGGGCGTTTTGGTCGGTATTGACGTCGGCTTGATCCATCAGGTGATCGAGGTCGGTGTTGGAGAGCTTGGCAAAGTTGTCGGGCGCGCCCGTGTGGAATTGGAGCGTGAGCCAGTCCTGCGGGTCCGGGTAGTCGGCGAGCCAACCAGCGGCGAAGCCCGGGTACAGGCCATTTTGCACATTGGCGTAGTAGACGTCACCCCCGCCGCTGAACCCATTCGCCTTGACGTTCAGCCCCAGCGCCAGAGTTCCAGTTGGCTACGGCGGCAGGGATGATCGCCGATCGCGTCTTGTTGCCAGCGTTGTACCAGATGTCGATCTCCTGCGGCGAGGTCTTCGACACGTAAGGGCACCAATCGTCCGTGTTACCGTCGGCGGTGCAAGCTTTCTGCACTGCTTGCACTAGTGTCTGCGCCGCAGCCTGGTCGCCGGTCAGCGATTGCGTTTGATCGACCGGGATGAGCAAATTCGCATTGAAGCCCGGCATGCCACGCGGCACGATATGGTTGGTAGGATAGGCGCCGCCATGGGTGTAGGTGTCGACGAGAATTTGCTTGTTGAGCGCGAGGTCGAAGGCTTGCCTCAGTTGAAGGTTGTCGAACGGCGGCCCCTTGACGTCGAGGCCGATATACTCAAGCGAGAGCACCGGCACTTCGTTGAAGCCGTCCTGACTCTGCGCGGTCTGGTAGTCGGTGGTGGGTATCTCGGTGTAGCCGTACGCGGTGGCACTGGTGGAGTCTTGCGCGCGATAGCTCTTGTACTCTTCGTCCTGTGAGGCGACCAGTGGGCGATCCACCTCAGTCAGCGTGAGCGTCTTGTTCCACGCCTGTTCCCAGTACTTGTTCGGGACGAGGACGAGCTGCTGCCCCCCGCCATATGACTTGACCTGGAACGGGCCGGAGCAGCCGCCTTCATCCAAGTGATCGACCCAGAGACCGCCGGGATACTTCTTGATCAATGACTGCTCGACGGGATATGAGGTGGGATAGGTGAGCGCCTCGATGAAGTATGAGATCGGCTGACTCAGGCGAATCTTGAGGGTCTGCGCGTCGATGACGTCGAGCCCGTGATTGGGGTCATCACCCTGGCCGATCAGCGAGTGATCGTTGCCCCCATTGCCGGCGATGCGTTTGTCGGCGCCGAGGATGTAGTTGAGGTAGTTCTGAGCAACTGGTAGGCACGCGCCGGTGCCGGCGGCGGCGGTAGAGGTCTTGGGGGCGCTGCCGTAGGTCTGGGCATCGAGCGAGGTGCAGAGCGTGGGGTCGAGCGCGCGGTTGATGCTGTAGGCGAAGTCGTCGGCGGTCAGCGGCGTGCCGTCGCTAAAGTGGAGATTGGGGCGTAGATGGAAGGTGTACGCTTTCCCGTCGGACGAAACATCCCATCCCGTGGCGGCGTCGGGCACCACGGTGAGGTTGGGCCCATAGGTGACGAGGCCAGAGTAGAGCATGCTCGCGGTATTCGAGTCTGCGGCGAGCGAAAGCGCGGCGGGGTCGAGCGTGGCGTCGTGGCTCTTGTCGGCGACGCCGCCGATGCTTCCCGCGCCGCCGAGCGTGTAGGGAAAAACAAAAACCTGGCTCTTGGAGAGCGCTGCCTGTCCGCCGCTGTCGCTGGCGCACGCGGCAAGCGTGAGCGTCAGCAATACCAGCAGCGCCCCCACGATGCGCGCGGGCGAGACACGACGCAGCGAGGCGACGTCTGACCTGCTGGTTCGGTGCTCAGCATGTCGCGCGCGGTGAAGATCATCCATGTATCCCCTCGACATAGCTCTCCTCCAACCCCACTCTATTTTGGTCTGGTTCGCTCTCGTTTCAGAGGCGTCTCCGCGTGCGCTGCGCCGCCTGCCGAGGTGTCTCCAAACCGCGGGAAGCAGGCGGGCGGGCGTATGCGCCCAAAATCACCGGATATGCCAGGCGATTGTACGCATCGGCAGGTCTGCTGTCAAACGCCATGGGCCAAGCCGCAGGGTCTTTCAATTATCCAGTGAGGTGGATGCCGAGCAGGCGAAGGCTGTGGACGGCCGGGCGCTAGGCATAATGGCGGAGGGTAGCAGCGATAGTGGGCCAACGACGACGGTGGAGCGCTCCAGCATCACCCAAGACAGTAAACTCCCAAGCACAGCTAGGTACAGGCTTGATGTAGCTTGAGGTCCAACGGAGGCACCTCATGCCCGGAAAATCCGTCGAGGGCACGACAACTGCCTTCATTCGCCCGAACTTAGCGGTGATGCGAGTCGGGCCGCACAAGCCAGGACTTGACAGGAGGTGCATGGTCAGGTACACTCTTAACCATCGGTTGAACCATCGGTTAATAGACAGGTGCACTGCATGACGTTATCCCCTGAGCCGGCAGAACCATCCGAGACGCGAAGGAAACTACTTGAAGCTGCCCTCGGGCTCCTCGTACGCGATGGCTACTTCCGCCTCAGTACGCGCGATATCGCTGCCGAGGCGGGGGTAAACCATGCCTTGGTGCATTACTACTTCGGCACCAAAGACCAGCTCGTAGTCGCCGCGCTCGACCAAGCGAACCGCGCGCTTGTAGTCCGCCAGGAGCGCATGTACAGCGCGCCAGGCGGTTTCGCGGAGAAGTGGGCGAAGGCGCGCGCCTTCTATGAAGAAGACCTCGCCTCGGGCTTCGTGCGCGTGCAGATGGAATTGTGGGCCGCGAGCATCTCCAATCCACGGTTGCGCGCAGACGTAGTGCCACGCCTGTTGGAATGGCGGCGCGTGGTGCACGCGACGGTGCAGGAGGCACTCGCTGCCTATCACCTCGACCTGCCGGTTTCATCTGAGGTCCTCGCGACGTGGATCGTGGGCTTCTGGGCGGGGATGGAGTTCGCCATGCTGGCGGGCATGACAGATGAGCAAGGGCACTTCACGAAGGCGCTGGACGCCATGCAGCGTCTCTTGGAGCGGCTGGATCGGGAGGCGGGTCTCTCGCCGGCCGAGCAGGTCGATGCGCTAACCGAGCACTCGGGTTTCTCCTCGTGAGGGAGTGCATTCGCGGGGAGTGAAGCAACCACTTTCTCCTGAGGGCAGCAGAGAGCATAGGGGCTCTGGTGTGGGGACTCGGTACCGGTATTAGCCCGGCCGTGGCTGAAGACTGGGCGAAGGGAGGGTGTGGTATGCGTGCGCGCAATCCTGATTATGTGGGCAGCGTCGGGCGCGGCGACGCCACGGTGCATTACGAGGTGTTCGGCGCGGGCGAGACGACGGTGTTGTTCATGGCGCCGTGGTCGATCGTGTCTTCTCAGTCCTGGAGGGCCCAGGTGGCCGATCTAGCGCGCCACTACCGCGTCGTGACTTTTGACGGGCGTGGCAGCGGCCAGTCCAGCCGCCCCCAGGAGGCGGCTGCCTACACCGACAGCGAGCTCGCCGCGGACGCGCTGGCCGTCCTCGACGCCGTCGGCGCGGCAAGGGCGGCGCTCGTGGCGAACTCTCGAGGCGCCCGCTGGGCGTTGCTCCTGGCGGCGGAGCATCCCGAGCGGGTCACGCACGCCGTCTTCATAGCCCCGCAGCTGCCCTTGCCCATGCCGCCCGATCCGGAACCCAGCGTGCCTCCCGTCGGCCCGACGTTCTCCTTCATGCGCCCGCTCGACACCGAGGAGGGCTGGGCCAAGTTCAATCGTCACTACTGGCTCAAGGATTATCGCGGCTTCCTCGAATTCTTCTTTGCACAGGTGTTCAGCGAGCCGCATACCACCAAGCAGATCGAGGACTGCATCGAGTGGGGACTGGAGACGACTCCCGAGATCCTGATCGCCACCATCCTGGCACCCCACGCTGTGACCGCCGAAACGCTAGAGAGCTATGCACGGCGGGTGCGCTGTCCCGTACTCGTGATCCACGGCACCGACGATCGGGTGGTCGCGCACGCCGAGGGCGCCGCGTTTGCCAAGTTGGTCGGGGGTGCGCTCGCGACGATCGAGGGTGGCGGGCATGCCCCGCACGGCAGCGATCCGGTCAAGGTCAACCTGCTGCTACGTGACTTCATTGGGGCACCGCAGACGCCGCAGCCACGCCAGCTCGTATGGACGCGGGCACGCAACCGGAGGAGACGGGCACTCTACCTCTCGTCGCCGATTGGTCTTGGCCACGTGCGGCGCGACCTAGCCATCGCCGATCAGCTGCGCGCGCTCCACCCCGACCTCGAGATCGAGTGGCTGGTACAACAGCCCGTCACCCAGGTGCTGGAGGCGCGCGGCGAGCGCATCCATCCCGCAAGCACCCAGCTCGCGAGCGAGGCTTGCCATCTGGAGAGCGAGTCGACCGAGCACAGGCTGCATATCTTTCAGAGCTTCCGGAGTATGGACGACATCCAGCTCGCGAACTTCCTGTTATTCCGCGATGTGGTGGCAGCGACGCCCTACGACCTATGGATCGGCGATGAAGCCTGGGAACTCGACCACTTCCTGCACGAGAATCCTGAGGAGAAGCGGGCGCCCTATGCGTGGCTGACCGACTTCGTGGGTGTGCTGCCGATGCCGGACGGCGGGAGACGTGAAGCCTTCCTGGCCGCTGACCAAAACACGGAAATGTTAGAGCACATCTCGCGCTACCCATACATACGCGACCGGGCGATCTTCGTGGGCGATCCAGAAGATATCGTCCCGGACACGTTCGGTCCCGGATTGCCCCCAATTCGTACGTGGACTGAGCAGCACTACAGCTTCTCAGGCTACATTCCCGGCTTCGATCCCAAGGACGTTGCCGACCGGACAGCCCTACGCGCGGAACTGGGCTACCGGCCGGATGAACAGGTCTGCATCGTGGCTGTGGGGGGGTCCGGCGTGGGGCACAACCTGCTGCGGCGGGTGATGGAGGCCTACCCTGGGGCCAAGCACCGCGTGCCGTCGCTGCGGATGCTCGTCGTCGCGGGGCCGCGCATCGACTCGGATGCGCTACCGCAGATAGAGGGGATCGAGGTCCGCACCTACGTGCCTGAGCTCTATCGCCACCTTGCCGCGTGCGACCTGGCGGTCGTGCAGGGCGGGTTGACCACCTGCATGGAGCTGACCGCCAATCAGCGCCCATTTCTCTACTTCCCCTTGAAGCAGCATTTCGAACAGCAGTTCCACGTCCGCTACCGCCTCACCTGCTATGGCGCGGGACGGTGCATGGACTATGACCACGCGTCGCCGGACGTCATCGCGGCGGCGATTGCCGCGGAGATCGGCCGCCGGGTCACCTATCGCGAGGTGGAGAGCGGAGGTGCGGCGCGGGCGGCGGCACGTATCGCCGAACTGTTGTAGGGCGACATACAAGCAGTGAACAAACAGTGCATGACGTCGGACCTGCGACGGTCCCGCCGTGCCTCTTGAGGAGGACATTCCATGGCAACGCAGCTCAAGCCGAGTCAAACCAATCAGTCGAGTGATAGCCCGCGGTCTGCCGCCCCGCGCATGTTTGCCCTGGCGTACGGCGCGATCTGCTATCTCATCTTCCTAGGCGCCACCGTTTATGCGATCGGGTTTGTCGAGAATATCGCTGCGCCGACGAGGCTTGATGCGGCGCCCTCCTCGCCGGTAAGGGTGGCGGTGGTCGTTGATGTCGCGCTCCTGGCGCTCTTTGCGGCGCAGCACAGCTTCATGGCGCGGCCTCGCTTCAAGCAGTGGTGGACGCGTGTGATGCCCCACGCCATTGAGCGCAGCACGTACGTGCTGCTCGCCAGCCTGGTGCTGCTGACGCTTTTCTGGCAGTGGCAGCCGATTGGCGGCGTCATCTGGCAAGTTGACAATAGCGTCGGGAAGGCCACGCTCGTCGCCGTTTCGCTGCTGGGGTGGCTGCTCGTGCTCGTCTCGACGTTCGCGACCAGTCACTTCGACCTGTTCGGGCTGCGCCAGGTGTACCTGACGTGGCGGCGCGCGGAGTATTCGGACCTGCCCTTTCGCATTACCCCGCTCTACCAGCTCGTGCGCCACCCAATGATGCTGGGTTTCCTTATCGCGTTCTGGGCCACGGCGCGCATGACAGTTGGCCACCTGCTCTTCGCCCTCGCCACCACCAGCTACATCCTGCTGGCGGTGCGACTTCTGGAGGAGCGGGACCTGGTCCGTGCATTCGGCGAGACGTACACCGCGTACCGGCGGCGGGTGCCGATGCTCCTGCCGCTGCCCCGCTCGCGCACGCCGTAGTTGCCTCGCTTGCTTCTCTTGGAATGCCGATAGATTCCCGCATCCGCACATAGGGGATACGCTCTAGACGAGTGGCTGGATGAGCATCGCCGCACCACGGTCCGGGTCACGCAGACCGATGGCTTTGTCGACCACTTCCAGCGCATGGCCAAGGAGGAGGGCGTTGCACTCGCTACCCAGGAGGCGCTCTATAAGTTCGTCATAAGTTCGTCATGAGTTCGTCAAAGCCTGACAGACCGATCGTTTCGTTCGCAGGCGCTTCCTCAAGAGTCTGGCTACCTTCTAGCAGGCCAGAAGACAATTCCCAGCGGACCTTGCCGGACCGCTCGCGCAGCACCATGAGCACGCGGCCATCGCGTATCACGAGCGTCCCCGCTCCAGCGCGCGACTCCGACATCGGTTACTCCTCGACTAGTCGACCAGGCTGCCGAGAGGTCGACTCTAAGCATCCTAGCAGACGGATTGACCGCCCGCGAGAGGGCCTGTATACTGCCGCCACGCGTGCCTGCTTCTAAGCCTGCAACACTTTGGGCGCGGGTTCGCGCCTGATACGGCGGGCACTCGCGAGGAGAAGTCTATGACGAAGGCACGAATGCAGGTCGCGTGGCGGCGCGCCCTAATGGTAGGGTTGGTCGCCGTCGTCGTTGTCGCCTTCGCCGGCCTTTTCGTCTCGCTCGCCAGCAACCCACATCAGGCGAGCCATATGGCCGATGATGCTCCCACACCCACTTTCACTATCTCGCCGACCTTCACGCTTGCGCCGACGGCGACAGCAACCGCGATCCCCACCGCGACGCCATCGCCAACGCCGGTCTTCGTGGCACCTACTGCAACGCCGGCTCCGCCACAGGGACCATTCTTCGCCAGATTTCCAAACGGCAGCCTCATGTGGACGGGCGTTATTAATGCCCACTGCCCAACCTCGGCGCAGCTCGAATTTCAGGTGGTCATTCAACTGGACATGCAGCCTGGTGATACGATCCTCTGGCATTGGGTACATTACGATGGCGCAACACAGGGACAACCCGCGGACGCCACCTTCACGGCGTACGAGCCCACCGCCGAGTATCCTTGGGTCAATGGGCCTTACTCTTCCAACCCGGTGCGGATCAGCGCGGACGATACGTGGAACATCACCAGCGCGGACATGACAGGCTCAACGGCGCGCTGGGGTGATCAGATCGTCGTAGATGCAATCAACGGCAAGCCGCTCGCGACCCCTCTAGTCAGTGGGGTACACGATCTGGCAACTGGTTGTTGAGCCTGCGAGCGGTCGTGAGGAATAGTGAGTGAGCAGGCTTTGTCCGCCGCTCACTCCGCTTGGAACCATAGCTGCTACCGCTTGCGGAAGTCCCTGCGTCGACCCGGTCGCGCGGAGAACGAGACGTGGTCGCCGGGGCTGAGCTTGCGCTTCTGCATCTGGATATGGATATCGTTGAGGTGCATGTAGTTGCGGATCGTCTCCATGTCCTCGTGCCCCAGCAACTGCTGCAAGGTGAACGGATCCCCGCCCAACATCAGGTAGTGGACGGCGAAGGTGTGGCGGAAGATGTGCGCCGAGATACGCCGATCCGTGAACCCGCAGTGCCGCTTCAGCCGACGGATCACCTGCTCTACGCATTGCCGCGTCGGCGACACCCTAGCGGAGAAGGGGCGTGACCGTGCTGCCTATCCACCTATCGACGCGCCATGGCCGAGGCCACCCCGTGATCGCGAAGAGGATCGGCGGCACGATTAACCGTTGGCGTTGGCGGGGTGGGCATGCCGCAGCCCAGCGACGAGGGTAGAAGGCGTAGACGCCGACGATCGGATCGAGGAAGAGCATCAGCAGCAGGCCCCAGGCAACCGGCCGCGCCCGCCTTGGGAAGAAGCAGACGAGCATCGCCAGCGTCTGGAGGAGGTAGGCGGCGACGGCGGCAACGAAGAACCACCCACCATCGCCCTGGTTGGGGTCGTGGCAGGTGTAGTCGCCCATGGGGGCGAGGGGACATTGGGTGAAGCCGAAGAGGACCATCATGAGGATCGGCAGCAGCCCCACGGCGACCCCGACTGAGAACCAGCGACCTGCGCCACTCCCTGCCGGTCGTGCTGTCCCAACCGGCGATGCCTGTAGTTTGGGCGATGACTGATCTCGCATGCGGCATACTCCTCTTGCCACCGAGCCGGTACGAGACATGCCAACCGCGGCATCCCGTCGCCATCCGGGGCTGCGGTCAAGTCTAGCTGAGCCGGCAGGTCGCGCCCACGCACAACTCATAATGCATACAGATGCATACAGATGCCTGTACAGCCGGCAGCCCGCGGGCGCCGAGCGGGCACAAAACTGCGCGTCGGTGGTGTGCCATTCCAGCGTCTTGGGGCCGTGGCCCTCGCTGCGGTGGACGATGAGGTACAACTCTACCAGCGTGGTGACGGTGCGGAGGCAGCGTGAACGTGCGGAGGTCGGCTTGGTGGGGCGCGGTTGTGATGGTCCGCTGTGGATGTTTGGGCATGCATGGTGTCGGTACCCCTTCTCTTAGGGGCTCCGGGCGAGACGGGCGGGGTAGCAGATGGCAGGTACGCACCAGTTCCATGAGTTCTATATTGGAAGGCGAAGCAGCGCCCCAAACAACAAAAGCCTATCGCCGCTCGCTTCGCGCGGAGCCGGATTAGAGGCTGTCTGAGAAGGGTCCGGATCGTGCAGGGATGGGGAGGCACCGGGAGGTGCTGCCATGTTCCGACAACCCTATCCGAGCGATCTGCGGGATGCCGAGTGGGCGCTGCTCGCGCCGTTGCTGCCCGCGGCCAAGCCGGGCGGGCGGCCACGCAGCGTGGACCTGCGCGAGATCGTCAATGCCCTCAGTTATTGGCTGCGCAGCGGCGAGGCGTGGCGCCTGCTGCCGCATGATTTCCCGCCCTGGCGGACCGTCTATCACTACTGGCGGGCGTGGCGCCTCAGCGGCGATTGGGAGCGCATCCACGCCCTCTTGTATGCGCGGCTGCGCGCCCGTGTGGGCCGGGCGGCGACCCCCAGCGCAGGCATCGTGGACAGCCAATCGGTCAAGACGACGGAAAAGGGGGCCCGCCCAGCTCAGCGGGCTTCGACGGCGGCAAAAAGGTGAAGGGGCGCAAACGCCACCTACTGGTCGATACCACCGGCCTGGTCGTCAAAGTCCTCGTCCACCCGGCCGACGTCCCGGACGGCATCGGCGGCCGGCGGTTGCTCGAGGCGATCGCCAACCGCGCCCAGGCGTTGCCTCGCCTGCGCCACCTGTGGGTCGACGCCGCCTACCAAGGGAGTTTCAAGAAGTGGGTGGAGCAGACGCTCGGCTGGACGGTGACGGTGGTCCGCAAGCCACGCCGCTGGTTCTGGGTGGGGCCGGGGCAGGAGCCGCCGGCGCTGGAGAGGCCACCGGGCTTCCAGGTGCTGCCGCGCCGCTGGGTGGTGGAACGCACGTTTGGCTGGCTCGGGCGCTGGCGCCGCACCAGCAAGGACTACGAGTTCCTGCCCACCACCTCCGCGTGCGTCCTCTACGCCATTATGATCCGCCTCATGCTGCGTCGGCTGGCGGACAGCGACGGCTAACCCTTCTCAGACACGCTCTAGGCAAGACGTTCTGACGGGAAGCGGTGAAGAGAGGAGCGGGAGACGAGACTCGAACCCGACACCCTGTTTGGAAGACAGGTACTCACTTCTTCACCGCTTGATAGCCATGATCCCCAAGGACTCCGTGCGGGAGAAGAGTTCACGCGCGGAAGGTGCCTTGTAGACCTTAGCTCATTTCTCGATAAGCAGTCGGCGAATACCACCCTTGCGCTCGGCCACGTCGTCCAGTTCGTCGAGGCTGTAAACCAGCAGATCGCGTAATGTGTAAGCGCGGCTCTCGCTGATGCCAGATGGGCCATGAAATTGTGCGCGAGCCTTCCAGATACCTGCCACCTGGTATCCCTAGCAGGCGAGCTGGTGGCCGAAGCGTGCTCACGCGGGGAAGCGTGGGCGGGCGGCGCGGCGGGCGCGCGAGATCGTCCGGTACGCCAGCGCGGCGAGCCCCGCGGCGAAGAGCAGGGCGGTGGCGATCCCCGCCGTCACGTCGACGGCATCCGAGGCGCCGAGCGCGTCGGCGACGACCGCGGCGAGCACGCCCGCCACCACGACGTCGATCGCCCCGACGAGGTTTGGCGTCCCGGCGAGGATGTGCGCGAGGCTGAAGCCGGCGGAGAGACCGTACGACTGCATGACCCCCGCCTCGTCGTCGTGGTGCCCGGTCACGAAGTAAGGCTCCAGGTCCGGGGCCAGTTCGAGATAGGCGTGGCGCAGCCGGTTCATCCCGACCACGAGGCCCATATCCTCGGCGTTGGCCTCGGCAAGGCGGATGAGCGTCGCTAGCCCCACCAGCAGCACGACGGGCAGGATCAGCAGGGCGAAGAGGCGGAAGCCCACGCCGAACGCGGTGGCCTGGGCGACGAGGGCGAGGGCCACGACGGCTGCCGAGAGGACAGTGAGGAACATCGAGGAGCGGCTGAAGATCTCGTTCCAGGTCATGCTGCGGGTGGCGAGCAGGCTCCAGTGCTCGGTCGCCAGGATCTGGACCCTGACCGCTTCTGTGATGCCGCCGCGGCCGGGCGGCGCGGGCGGCGTGGCCTGCGACTCATTCACCGTCTCCTCCTCCGAGGCCGTAGCCCCCACTATCGAATCCGATTGCCACCGATTGCCACCGATTGCCACCGATTGCCGCGTGGCATGCTGGCACATGCACGCTCCGCCGACAGCGAATGCTCGCCACAAGTGTACACCTGCTCGGCGACCTGCTCCAGTTCGTCAAGGCGGAGCACGAGCAGCTCGGCGACTAAGATCGCCAGCGAATAGGGCTCCTCCCCGGTGGCACAGCCGGCCGACCACAAGCGCAGCACGTGGCCCTGCTTGCGTGCCTCAGCAAGCAACTGCGGCAGCACCCGTTGCTGCAAGGCCTCGAACAAGTCCGCATCGCGGAAGAACTCCGTCACTCTGATCAGGAAGCTGCTGACCAGTTGGGGGTATTCGTCGGGATGGCTGTCGAGGTACTGCCGGTAGGCGCCGAGGTCGGGCATGTTCGTGGCGAACGTGCGGCGCTGCACCCGCCGCAGAATCGTGGGGAGCTTGTAGTGGATGAAGTCGATATTGGCGTGCTCCTGCACCGCGCTAAGTAAACGCTGCAGCGACCGGCTATTTCGCTCCGCATCCACCGACGATGGCGCGCTGCCTTTCGAACGACGACCAAGCTGGGCTGCTCCGCAGGGGATGCCGGAGTATCCGTCGTGTCTGGGGGGTTGCGGCGTGTCGCCATGGCGCATCACCATCCACATCCTGCGGGCGCGGCACCCATCCGTTGCCCGAAGCCGGGGCACACCGGCGGCGAGCGCGAGTCTCCTCACATGATGGTATCGCATACGTCGTCCGCCGTCTTACGAACCCGGATCGCCAGTGCTTTCCGAAATCTCCATTGGCTCACGTTATCGGGACGCGGACACACGGTGGGCTATCGTGCGGAAACCGCAGCTCGCCCTGCATCGCCGCCAGTTGACTGCCGTGAGGCGTTGTGCCCACCAGTGAGGTAGAAGCGCGAGGCCTCATGCCGCTGGACCTAGTGTTAGGTGCGAGGGCTCGGCTCAATCACGGCTTTACGCTGCGCCACGCGATGCGCCAGTCCAAGGGATCGTTCCCCGCGTCCCACGAGATCACGCCGCTCCCATTCCGCCAGCACTGGCCCGAGTAGAAACAGGCTGGATCGGCAGCCAGCTTCGACCACCCCGTCGCGGGTAGCTCCTTGACCATAAACGCGCTGACCGATTGCACCGTGCCCGGGCTGCAAATGTCGTACCCTCGCAGGCCGCCCGACGCGTCATCGGGGACCGTCGAGGAGAGCGGCGGCAGTGGCAGCGCGGGTGTGTACCCCGGCAGGAAGTAGACATCTCGCGTTGCGGCCGCGATGCTGAAGTTCGGGCCGCAGGTCGGGAAGTCCGGCGAGACCGCCCAGCGCGCCCGGTAGGTGACGACGCCACCGCCATGGTCAGCGTACTGATCAAAGATGAGGTAGTAAAGCGGGCCACCCTTCGGGTCGAACCAGCAGGGCGTCGCCGCGCAACTTTGCATGAGCCCGCCATCCGCGGGGAAGGTCTGCGCGTCGAGCCAGCCGTGCTCCAGTGCGCCAAGGTGGGTCGAGAAGAACGCCGCCACTGCCACGGCTGTCGTGTCTGGAGTACATGCCGTAAAACTATAGGTGCTGAAAAGCCCCTGCCCGCTCGCGACCTGCTGCGCCGCCGTGCCAACCGTACCCTGCGGGAAAACGATGGGATAGAGGAAGCCCTGCTGCTGGAGGTCGATTGCCGCCGCGCCCGGGAGCACGGATGTGCACGTCGCCTGCACCGTGGCTGTGGGCTGCACGGTGGCTGTGGGCTGCGTCACTGTGGTACTCGACGAGCCGCACGCTGTCATGAACAGGAGGAGTGCCGGGATGACAAGTGCGGCGCATAGCGGTGCGCGCCAGATACGTCGTGACATCGCCTGTAGCTCCTTGGAGGTAGTGCCTTCGCGCGATGCAGCTAGTGCTCACGCTCCGGCGCCGGAGCGTGAGCACGCTCGGTGTTAGCAGGTATAGCGTTCGCGAATCTCTGCGGCGTCACGGGTGCGTCCTTCGACGGCGCAAGTCGGTCACAATTGCACTGTGCGGGTCCGTCAGCTCCAAGATCTGAGAAGCGCTTCGGTTCGGCGCAGCGACTGCCTGTGCCGCTGCGCGGTGGGTGCCCGCATGGAAGAGGGTGCCACGCTCGCTTCGCCGTCAAGGGGGGCAAGTCGTTTCTATACGTTCCCGCCCAGCGCGTGCAGGACTCGTGATGCGGCGGGTCCCGTTCGTGATGGCACGGTGCGGCGGCCGCTAGCACAATGAGTCGTCAGGATGTCCATGCGGACGTCGAGCATGAGCGAATGGAAGGCCGCATATGGCAATGCCGGTACAGCAGGGACAAGTTGAAAGGACGCGAGGAACCGTCCTCGTGCCGTTGGATGGCTCGACGCGCGCCGAGCAGGCACTTGCGCTCGCTGCACCGCTCGCGCAGTCGACCGCGCGCGAGTTGCTTTTAGCGCGCGTCGTACCGCTGGTAACGCCGTTCGCGGCCTTGGCGGCACAGGGGCCGTCGTCGCCCCAGAGATCTATCAGCGCATGCAGGACGATGACTGCTGGGCGGCGTTGGCGTATCTCGAGCGCGTCGCCACACCGCTGCGCGCGGAAGGCGGGGCCGTACGGACAATTTTGCTGCGCGGGGACGCCGCCGCCGCCCTCCTGGATATCGAAACCCGGGAGCACGCGGAGCTCGTCGTCATGACCACCCATGGTCGGACCGGGCTGGCCTGCTTCATGCTCGGCAGCGTTGCCGACCGCCTTGTGCGCGGGGGCACGGTGCCAGTGCTCTTGCTGCGCTCCTTCGCGCAACAGGCTTCGCGCGATCAGGTGAACACACCGGCGATCATGGCACACGGAGGTCTGGCGCTGGTCGCGCTGGACGGGTCGAATCGGGCTGAGCGCGCCCTCGACGCCTGCCGCCCGCTCGTCGGCGCCCTCGTGCAACGGATCCTGCTCGTGCGCGTGGTGGGCGACGGCGCCGACGGAGCGCAGACGCAGGCAGCCTATGACTATCTCGACGACGTAAAAACGCGCCATGCCGGCGAGTTCACGGTGCGGGGCTGCCCCCTCAGTACGCTGGTCCTCTATGGCGAGGCGGCCGAGCAACTTATTGACTACGCCGAGCACCAGGCGGACCTGCTCGTCGTCGCCACCCATGGACGCACGGACGCCGCACGCTGGGCGCTCGGGAGCGTCGCCGACCGCGTCCTCCAAGGCTGCGCGACGCCGCTGCTGCTCATCCATTCCGCTAGCGCAATGAGGGTATGACACGCGAGGGCGGGGCGGAACGGGGCAGGACGGGCGAACAGTGCTGGACACCTAGCTGAGTTTGACGGCAGTGCCCAGCACTAATAGCGTCCCGACCAACGCCGAGACGCGGATGCCGATTACGGCGTCGGCCCCCAACTCAGCGGCCTGCGTCTCGAGTTGCTCTACCGCCTGGCTCAACCATTTGCCGACCGTGCGCTCGCTGGCTAACAGCCCCGACCCTATCTCGGCGCTCACCAGACCGAGCGGCGTGAAGAGCCCGGGCAGCATATCTGTCGTTGTCATCAACATCGGTCAGATCCTTCCCGTGTCGCTGATGTTCCCTTGCCGGTCGCGGGAGCGGCAGACTTGTCTCCGCAGCATTGGTGCCACCCCAGACGCGCCGCGCTCGACACTGAACATGGGCACGCCGGGGAGCCGCAGAGCTCAGGGCGATTCCGTCTTACCGCGGACGTATCGCATCACGCGCAGCATGAACGTACGCGTCCTCTTCGCGGTGGGCCATGCGCAGCACACGCTCTGGGTGCGGTGTGAGCGCGTCCACCATGAGGGTCGCGTTCGGCTACAGACGCTCGGCACGTGCCACGGCGACGCGCAGGGCGTCGGGGTCATTGCGCGGCACGGCGGTCGCGGTTCCCGCCGGTACTGCTGTAGGCTGCATCCAGTTGCCAATGACAACGACCGAAACAACATCCAGGTGAACTGCAGTATGTTGGAGCGATCGCTTGGCGTCCACCTACTGCAGGCAGGCATTGCCGCCGCGCAGGTCCACACCGCCCCAGCAGTTGCCAGTGTCATCCAGGATGATGACCTTCTTCACGCTGGGGAATTGCTGCAACGTGTTGGTGATCTCGGCCCCAATGCGGAACCCCGTCCCCTCACCGGCCAGCTCCGTCGGCCGGCAGAGCTTCAGCGTGGCGGTGCCCAGCTCAGACGTGGTGCCCTTCATGTTCAGCGTGAGGATGAAGTCGGGGCCACCCACGGGCGCTGTGCCGCTGACGCAGACCGACGGGCCGGTGAATGCATCGTTGAACTCGCTGAAGAGGCCAGCGGCGCGCTCCTCGGGGGTCGGCCCGGCGATGAGCATCTGGATGGAGAACGTCTCGACCTGCGAGGTCGGCGAGACGCGGTTCACCGGCGCGACGCTCGTCATACTCCCGGCGTTGTTCGAGAAGTAGACCTTGATCGGATAGCCAGCCAGGCTGGTCGTGGTGGGCGTCACCGCCACCGTCGCTGTTGCCGTCGGCGTGTTGGCACCAGGGCCGGTGGTGCTGGACGTGCCGCAGGCAGCCAATGCCAGTGCTGCCACAATGAAGACTACGGCCAGCGGAGTGCGGGCAAAGGACGATAGATGCTTCACGATAGGGCTCCTCTCAAGCGACCTGATCGCGGTTTCTCCTCCGAATGCGAATGGCGAGCGCTCGTTCGCACAACCGTACACTGCTAGCCTCACAGGCAGAGCACAATGCAGTTCGATGTGACCACGTGCACCTCACAGGCGGCAGACGGGCAAGAGTTGCGAGTATAGCGTGCCATGCCAGGGAGGCAGAGGGAGCACGCTGCGGCACCTGGCACCTTGACGCGATGCTCGCCACGAAGCGGTCAACGGTAAGCAGCATGCCAGCGGATGAGCGAGCAGCCAGGCGAGAACAGTGCTCAATGGAGGTCGGCGCGGCACGCGCCGCCAGCCGTCAGCCGTCAGCCGTCAGCCAGCGAACCCAGCTGGTCCGGTCGGGTGAACTCTTGACCGTCGCGGCGGTCGCCCACGTCATTTGCTGGACTCAACGCCATGGCGGCCAATCCGGAGATGCATCCCCGCTCGCGACAGGCGGCGCGGTGGCGGGGGCCTTGAGCCTTACGCAGCGTGATGACGGCGACAGTGCCGAGGATGTACACCAGCGCCACGACGACCGTGCCCACCAGCGCCAGGCATCTCGCGCCGACGGCGGTGAAGATCCAGCCGAGGATCGAGATGCCGCCATATGCCGCCAGCGCCGCTGGCAAGAGGAAGATGCCAGAACCGGTCATGTTGCCGATGACGAGTGCGCTGCTTGAGCCGAGGCCGAGTGCGCGTTTGCCCTGCGGCGTCCCCGTCGGCGGCGAAGAGGCCGGGCGCGGCTGCCCCGCTGGCCACGTGATCTCCGCCTGACGCTGATCCAAAGGACGCTGATCTAAAACCTGGAGACTTACCATGGCACAGCCTCCGATCCCCTGTGGGGGTCCCGTCGCGTCACGGCTCCGGCGTCGGAAGTGGAGACAGGACCGCCGCTGCGTCGCGCAATTGCACGTGCCCGCGGAGGGGCAGGGACCTGTCATCACCTTGCACGCGCCGGATCCGGAGACGCCCATCCTGCTCACTGCAGATGGGCTGCGCCTGAGCCAGGTGTTTGGCAATCTCATCGGCAATGTCATCAAGTACAGCCCAGACGGCGGCGAGATCACCGTCTCGGTCATCGCGGACCCTGCGGCCAACACGGCGGAGGTGCGCATTCGCGATCACAGCATCGGCATTCCTGAAGATCAGCAGGCGCTGCTCTTCCAACGCTTTGTGCGGGCACGCAACGTTCACGATCATGGCATCGCCGGATCCGGCCTCGGCGTGTTCGTGTGTCGCGAGCTGGTCGAGCGGCATGGCGGCCAGATCTGGTGCGAATCCCACGAGGGCGACGGCACGACGTTTTTCGTCTCGCTACCGACGCTCCCCCGTTGAGCCCACCTGACACCGTGATCGTGCATGCCGAGCCAGAGGCTCGCGATCTGCGGCAATAAAGAGGGCGTCTCGTCGCCTGCCATACCGCGAGGAATAGCGGCGAGGCGTGTCTTGGAGCAGTATCCGCGCTGGGGTCAGGCGCAAGGCCCTCGTGCCCAATGTACCGCTGATCCCTTCCGCTTCACCTTGCACCCGCCGCGCACTCGCGGGACAATTGACGTTTCCCTACGACACATGCTTCCTCCATCCGGAGAGATGCGCGCGGCTGACAGAACTGTGGTCGGATTGTGAGTAACAGGCCCGTCTTCATAGGTGTTTGTGAGCTTGATCGTGAAGGATATCCTGCAGCCAGCCTAGACTGGGAATGAGGCGGAGAAGGAGACCGGACATCACTTTGTCCGGCATTCGACCAGATATACAGGACTCCAGTGCCAGCAAGCCTGAATTGGCCAGAAACCGACCCTCAAGGCGAGGAGAGCACCCACCATGCATGCGACGCCATATCGGATTGCGGTTGCCTCGTCTTCACCGTCGCTCGTCAAATTCATGGTCTTGGCGCTGCGCGTCGCCGGCTACGTCTCCTATGCCGTCGCCCCGTCGGCAGATGACGGCATGCTCACCTCGCTTCTGGGCATGGCGCCCGATGCCCTTGTCATCGAGGCGAGCGCAGATCCATCCAGCGGAGTCGCGTTGTGCGCCCGAACCCGCGCCGCCAGCCCCATGCCGATTGCCCTCGCGCTGTGGCGCAACGATGACGGCAAACAACAACAGGAGGCGCTGAAAGCTGGCGCCACTACCTGCCTCTTGCTACCACTCGGGGCAAACGAATTGGTCGAGAGCATCCAGCGGATGCTGCCGCGCTCACCCGATCCAGAAGAGCCACCCGTTTAGAACCGTCCCGTCCGTGCTGACCCTTTACGGTAGGCAGCACTTTGACTGCCACGAGAGTGGATTATGGCGAATGGTGGTCAGTCAACACCGACGCCGGAACACCGGGCAAATGTGGTGCACTATGGACGCGCGAGCCCGTCCACATCGGCACTCGCTCGGCGGTGATCCGCTGGGTCGACGCCCTCGTGGCGATCCCCGATCTGCTCGCCGAGATCGCCCCGTGGATGGAGCTCAAGAACGTGGGCAAGGGCTACCTCGGCTGGTGCCCCTTCCACGACGACCGCGCACCCGACGAGCAAGGCAGGCCCGGCACGCCGTCCTTCTACGCCGTGCGCGACCGGCGCTACGGCTAGAGCTGGCGCTGCTACTCCACCAACTGCGCCCACTCGGGCGGGTTGCTGCGCCACAGCTTCCGCTTGCTGCAGGACCTGCTTGACCTGACCGTCTCCCAGGCAATCCGTGAGACGTGCGCGCGGTGGCCCGACGTGACGGGAGGCCGGGATGGGCAGGACCGCCGAGGTTGAGTTAGGCCGTCGGCGTATGGCGCCAGGTGTAGGCGAGGCCGATCAGGCTGGCCAGCACGAGGACGGCGTATTTGGTCACCCACTCCCACAACCAACCACAGCCGGTCCCCAAGACGGCGCCCACCGCCTGGTGCGAGGCCGCCGACGTGGCCCCCAAGGTCCCGACGAGGCCCGCACCGGCCGCCACTCCCAGGGCTGCTACCCACGCCCACTGCCGGCCGCGCAGCGCCCTGACCAGCGAGGAGGCGACCAGGCCGCCCGCCGGAAGCCAGATGAAGACGAGCCCGATGAAGCTCCAGGCGACGGGGCCGAGCCATTGCAGCCCGCCGACGCAGCTCGCGTTGTTGGCGCGGTAGGTGTTGGCGGCCGCCCCCAGTCCGACGAGGGCGAGGATCGTCGTCGCGATGCCCAGCGTGCGCGCGGCGATTGCGCGTCGCGGCGAACGCGGTGCGGTGGGCTCTCTCGGGGATTGTGCGGTCTCGTGGCCATCCATCGGCCGCTCCTGCCTACTGGTCCGGGAGCGCGCCTCGTCCGCGGTGCTGTGCGCGGCCCACCCGCTACAGCAGTCCTACGTCGGCCCGCTCGCCGTGCTCACACCACACCCCGAGGCGAGCCCGTGACGAGATATGCCCCAAGCCATGTGAAGAGGAGCGAGTCGCGATAACCAAGTTATATTTAGTCGATGAGTCGGCGGGCATCCTGGACGAGGTGCAGGCGTGGCTGCTTGGCCAAGGCGGACAACGAGGGCTGGGTCTACACGATGGTGCTGCGCCAGCTCGTCAACCGCATGTACCGCGACCGCGACTACCAGGCCAAGCGCGTCAAGCAGGGACGGCACACCGCCTACGACTACGCCCTCGACCGCGACCAGAAGGCCTTGGCCTGGGCCATCCGCGCGTTGGTCCAGTTCGTCCCCAGCGACGAGAAGGAGAAGCCCGAACCGCCGAAGAAGCCGCGGAAACCATCGCGCAAGCTCTCGCCGGCGCAGAAGACCGTCTACAAGGGCAAGCCCAGCTGGAACCACCAGCCCAAGCGCGACTGGGACGGCCCCGACCTGCCGGCGTTGCCCTCGGGCGATCTCCCGCCGCCAGACCCTCCGGCGTCTCGCGACGCTTCCCGACCGACAACCCCTGATCCCTGAGCCCCGATCCCTAGCCCCTGGGCGGCATGTGGGTAGCCGACGGGACCTCGGGCAGCAGCCAAGCGTAGATTGCCGCCACCGGCGCGGCGAGGTAAAGGAGGAGGACTTTGACGCCCTCGCCCCACGGCTCGTGGGTCGGCACCCATCCGTGCGGCCCCGCGAGCAGGCCGCCCTGCTGGTCGGTGAGGACGTGTCCCAGCGCCAGCGCGAGCACCAGGCTAGCGAGGGAAGCGCCCAGGAACGCATAGCGGCCGCCTCGCGCCGCGGCGTACAGGAGCATGCCCCAGACGGCGGCGGCCAGCATCTCCGCCATGAAGAGCCCGAGGAAAGCGAAGAGCGCCAACAGGAAAAGCGAGGCGAGTGTCATGAGGCCCGACGCCTCCAGCGCCACCGACGTCAGGAGCGCCACGAGCAGGACCGCGAGAGACCCAACCGCGAGGCCCCGCGCTATACGACGCGAGTCGGCTTGGGCGGCGACGAGCTGCGCCGCCATGACGAGGCCGATCACGACGGCCACCACACTCCACAATTCCACGGAGAAGGGCATGCGCCTACCTCCAGCTCCGCCAAGGGCGACGAGGGCCGACCGGCTCACGCACCCAGTCTAACATCGGTCGCTGGGCATGGGTAGGGGGACGACGAGACTGCGAGACAGCATGATCTGCCACCACGTCCGTTCATGCGGCTCCCTCGCCGCGCAAGACTCGGTAGCACCAACCCAAGCACGACTGGGACGGCCTCGACCTCGCTCCGGCACCTGATCCGTCATCTCCTGCAGCTCCTGCAGCGCCCGCGTCCCCACCTGCTCCACCGGCCTCAGTGCTCGGCTGGGACCTCGGCGAGCTCGCCGGGCGCTTTCGACCCGCCGGGGGTGGTAGCGAAGCCAGCCGCCGAGGCCGACGAGCAGGCAACCGAGCACGCTGACGAAGCCGCCCGGGGCCAGCGCGGTCTCGTCGACGGGGCTGTGCAGGCCTTGGGCGAAGCTCAGCAGGGGGTACAGGGTCCCAGCCAGGAGCAGCCCCGTCAGGACGAGCGCGGGGACGGCGCTGCGGCGGTCGGCGGGCAGGCGTTCCTGCAACGCCACCTTGAGGATGGCGACGACGAACGCCAGCACGGCCAGCAGCGAGTAGGGGAGCAAGGCGAAGATGGGGAACACCCAGGGCAACAGCGGGAAGGCGTGGTCCGTGAGCGGGACATACGCGATGGGGGCCGAGCCGGGGCCACAGCGGGCCGTGCAGGTGAAGGTCTCCCAGGGCAGCGCGAGGCCGAGGACGACCAGGCCGAAGCCACCGAGGACGACCCCAAGGCCGACGCGCCGACGACGCTGCGCCTCGTTCGTCTCGCTCGCTCTCGCTGCCGGCTCGGACGGCGTGCTCATGGTGCCTCCTTTGGCGCCTCCTCCCTAGGGAATCGCGGGAGGTATGGGCTCTGGCCTCCCCGACGTGCTCAGCGGCAGCGCGCTCGCCGTGCTGGCTGGGAAGGCGAAGGCCACCACGACGGCCGCGATCGCCGCGCTGTTCTCCAGGGCGGTCGAGAGCAACCCGCCCGCACCGCCGAGCTGGAAGAGCGCGCCGCGCAGCGGGGCCAGCAGGGGCTCGCGCAAGGGCAGGCCGATGCCGATGAGCAGCGCGAGAGCGTAGACGAGTGCCAGGAGGACGAGGCGACGTCGGTCGCCCCCTGCACCTCCTCCCGCACCGCCCGCAGCGTCGGCGAGCAGCAGCACCCAAACCGCGGTGCCGAACGCACCGGCCACGACTGGGGCGGCGTAGGCCGCGAGGGTTACGAGGCTCCAGGGGGTGGTGTTCCACGCGATCGGCTGCGGGCCCCAGATCGCGACGGCCAGGATCGTGAGATCCACCAGCACGGCGAGCGCCGCCGCGAGGGCGATGAGTTGGGTCGCGCGCCGAGGGCTGCGACGGCCGAGGACGAGGAGCCAGGCCAGCAGTGGTGCAGACAGGGCGTAGAGCACGGGCATCCACTGGAGAGGGTCGATCACGGGCAGGCTCCTTCGCGCGACGAGGGACCACGGCCGCGCCAGGCGAGCGGCACCAGACCAGTCTAGCATGAACGAACCATCAGGCAAGTACACGCGAGCGCGCAACGAGGTACATCACGAGTGACCTCGCCCCGACCTGCCAAGCTATGCCGAGATCGAAGGGTTCGAGCAGATTTGCCGCTGGCTGGATGCCCAGCCCAAACGCCGCGCACGTCTGCTTTTCGTCGGGCTGCGCGAGCAGCTGGGGGCCGAGAGCGAGGTGCCGGTCGCGCTGCTGCACCTGATGCGCAAGTTCCGCGTTGCCCGGCATACCTCCTCGTGCGAGGGGGCATTGTCTCCCACCTGGAAGGATTGGCTGCGGGACCTGTGGAACGGCATCGACCGCGAAGTCCGTGAGCAGGTCCCCGTCCAGCCTACCCCGTCCGATCCTTATGTGGTGGCGGCGGGCATCGACACATGGTACCTCAACCGCATCGACTTCGCCGACCTCCCCTCGACGCTGTTGCGCGAACTGGACGAACTGCAGCAGAAAGCCGCCGAGGACGAGGAGGAGGTGGATACGCGCTGGATCTACGACGGGGTGCCGCTCCAGATGTACCAGGCGGGGGTGAGCGCCAAGCAGGCCGGTCGGGTCTCCTGGGCCTTCATCCTCCGCAACAACTCCCTCGCCCTCCTTATTCGCAGAGCAGCGCCGCTCGGGGGCATCGTGGCCCAAGCCAGACTGGGATCGGAATGTCTCTGGCGTCTCACTCTCCAGAGCGCCGTGGACGAGGTGGACGCGCTGATCCGGCAGATGTGGGCGACTCCCATCCCGTTTCGCGGGAGGCACGCGAAGACGGGCAAGGCAGCACGCTGGCAGGTCTCGCAGATTCACCTCGCCGCTCTTCGGCGAGCGCTGCCAGGCTGTCGGCATCCGCTGCTCCATGGGCTCGGTGGGTGATTGCTATGACAACGCGATGGCCGAGAGCTTCTTTGCTACCCTGGAGTGCGAACTGCTCGCCCGTCAGCCCTTCCGCACGCAACTCGAGGCCCGCACCGCGCTCTTCGAGTACATCGAAGTGTTCTACAACCGCCAGCGGCGGCATTCGTCGCTCGGCTACCTGTCGCTCGACGCCTATGAGAGGAGGTGGACTACCCAAACACCAGTCGTTGCCTAAAGAACAACTGTCTACCGAACCGAGGTAACTTCAATGGCTCGACCCACACGTCTGGCGTTGCCACCAGGCGCAGGGTCTCGCCGCAGTACCCGAGCTGCCCACCGGCCTTCTTGCCCCTGCGCGTGCGCAGACTCTTCGTCTTCCGTTTAAGCCCGTCGCTGGATGGCGGCTTTGAGCTGTTGTGGCTGTCCTTCGCGCTGGGCCTCCAGCTCCTGCACACGTGCCAGCAGCAGCGCCACCCGCTCGCGCAATGCCGGTAGCTCGCTCACCTGCTCCCGCAGGGCAGCGTTCTCAGCTTCCAACTGGGCAATCCGGTCTTCTGCTGTCATGCCTCTACACGCCATTCTCAAACGTTAGCGTTGCATCCGCGTGAGCAGAAAGACGCTGCCGCCGTGGGCCTATCGCCCCTTGAGCTTAGAGAGTGCCACTACTCATGCGGGTCAGTCGATGAAGGAGAAGACTCGTGTGGCTCTCGGGTTCGTATTCCGCTGTGGCAAATGCGTACCTGCCGGGCGGAAGTGGAATCATCAGGTGGCCATCGCCTTCTAGCTCGCTGCCAGGGCACGCGGCGTCCAGCAGGTACAACGGCTCGTGACCAACGCTAAGCACTAAGCCCTCGTCCTGCCACGCGGTCTGCGGCACGTGCGCGCGCGCAGCGATGATATCGGCTTCGTGGTCAGCGTACACCCAGCGAATCAAAAGGCCGCCCGTGTCGTCTCCGCCATCCCCCGCGGCCGCGGTTGGCTGCCAGGCGGTGTCAAGTGGCTCGCCCCCGAGGACCATGCCGTAGCCGTCACCGATGTTGAGCAGACCCAGCCATCCCATGACGTCGCACGCACGGTCGTAATCGGTGGCCGGTTCATCCGGGCCATTGAAGCGAAACTGCGCTTCGATGCGACGTCCATCGGCAGGAGGCTCAACGCCGCCCCACGACGGCAGATGCTCGCCCGGCACCAGGAGCAGAGGTCCCCCATTGCTCCCCACCCAGTTCAACTCAGGCCCATTGCGCAGCATCGCTGGCCCTCCGCGCCGCATTTGTGGTTTTGGATGTGCTTCTAGGCTACACTTGCTGCGCAAGTCCGTCTGACCTGCTACCGTTGCGCTCAGGAATACCGATGTGTGAAGGAGTCTGCGATGAAATCCTCTTCCGTCGGCGCGCGAACATGGCTGCGCTGGATGCTGGGCCTTGCGCTGGCTGTTACGGGCGGCGGCTTCGCGTTCGTCGCGACGACGACTCAGACGGCGTACGCTAGCTGCGACGGTGACCAGCAGCTCAATGTCACGGCGACCGCCAGCAACACGTCGGGCTACATCACCACCATCGATAACCTGGAAATCAACGGCATGCCAGATGCCGTGCCCATTGTGAGTCAACTCTGGCCCAGACAGTACGATGCCCATCCGCTCGGCGTCTGGTACAACCCGTTTTCCGCCGAGTGGACGATCTTCAACGAAGACCTCGCCGCCATGCCGCTGGGGACCAGTTTCACCGTCGGACGCGGCTGCATCGGAAGCAGCAGCAGAACGCTCACCCGCTTCACCGCCACGTCGAGCAACGTCGTGAGCGACTCCATGTTCATCAACGATCCCACTACCAACGGCAACCCGAACGCCATCGTCTACGCGACCCAAGACTGGACTGGTACCTATAACTAACGCTTACTAACGCGCATGAGATCGGCGTCTATTACGACATCAGCCACGGCGAGTGGGCAGTCTACAATCTTGACCTGTCGGCCATGCCGGTCGGTGCCACCTTCGACGTCTGGGCCGGCAGCAAAGTTACCTCGCCGAGCACCCTCAGCGTCGCGGCCAATGCCGGCAACGTCATCGGCGGCTACATGGTCTACCTCAACGATGCGCGTTTCAACAATCAGCCAGCGCTTGCGCCAGCTGTGAGCCAGGTCTATTACGAGGGACCGTGCACCAAGTTGGGCTGCCCTGGCGTGATCAACAATCACCCTGTTGGTGTGTGGTACGACGCCAGTGCGGGCCGCTGGGTGATCCACAACGTGGATCGCGCGAACATGCCCACGGGCGCGCACTTCTTCATCAGCGCTCAGGTTTAGCAACGGCGACTCAGCAGCATACCGGTTGCGACATCCTCGCTGGTAGTGGCTTAAATCGCATCGGTGTTGGTGAAGGCGCGAGTATTCGCCTTCACCATGCCGCCATAGTGGTTTTCTTCACCTCTGCACTAAGCGGTACGTAGCTCCACGCTTCGATGCGGCGAGCTGGTCCGCGAGCGGTGGTGCCAGTTCGGGCTCCCCCTGCCCATCGCCGAGAAGGTGCTTCCTCTCCGCCCGTCACAATTCGGCGAGCGCAGTCCTGCCCCTGGACCGCAGATGGAGGTCAGAGCCATCGGGGATGGTCGAGGCACAGATGCGGGTGACCGAGACGTGCGGTCGCCTGGCCGTGGGCGATGCGGCGTCGCGACCGCGCAAGGAGTTGGACCGGTTGGAAGCCGCCCATCATGTGGAGTTGGCGATGCACCGAGCGGCCGTAAGCGCCACTGGGTCGAGTCGAGGCACCGTAGGTGCCCTGGGTCTCCCTGGGCGAGAGCCGCGATGTGCGTGATAGACTGCGTGGCAGCCCAGGGGCAAAACACCTTGCCAGTAGTGTCATCGGTCGCGCCGACCCATCACCGAGGTTGACATGCTAGACGAGTCGAGCTCGGGTACGAGCAGGATGTACGATGAGGACAGCTTCCGTACGAGTGAGGCGCCCACGCAGACAATCAAACAGTCCGAACCGGAAGACGAATGGGCCGATGGGAGCGACACGCTCATCAGTATCGTGCAGGCGTTCCTGGGCGCCTTCTCCGCGCTCGACTGGGACCCATTTCGTCGCTGTTTCGCCGACGACGCCACGGTCTTCTTTCCCTTGGTCGACCGTCCGGAGCGGGCCGAAGGGCGAGAACAGAATCGAGCGTCTGTTCAGCGACGTGTTCGAGCGCGCTCGCGCTAGCGCGGTGAGCGGACCACCCTATCTGGCATTGCAGCCTCAGGGGCTGTACGTCCGCCACGTGGGTGAGACAGCGCTGGTCACCTTCCATCTGCGCGACCCCGGGGTTCTCTGCCGCCGTACGCTCGTCTTACAGCGACTGCCGGAGGGTTGGAAGATTGTTCACCTCCACGCCTCGAACCTACCCGTTCCCGATGGGCATGGCCTGCCCCCCGGTTGACCTCGGGCGTGGGCTACTCCGATGGCGCAGGCGCGGCAGCGCGCGAACGAAAGGCACATGCCAGGGCTCGATGCTTCGCTAACGATGGGATTGCTATACTGGCGGCACAAGGGGCGATCAGGTTGGCTCAGCTCGGGATTCGCCTCTCGCGTGGGCCCAGTCTGGTGCCGTCTGGTCGCGAGGCAGAGGGAGGATCACCGTGACCATTAGGCCGCTCGCAACGCCGGCCGACCCGCGTCGCACCGCCGTCCTGGTCGTAGATGTCCAGCCGCTCTTCGTCGAGACCGCCGAGCCGTCGGCGGATGAGGCGCTGCTGGCCCTTACGCGGTTTCTCTTCGCGGCGCACGAGGCGAACGTGCTGCGCGTCTTCATCCGTTTCATGCAGGCAGATACCCCCACAGACCGGTGGGCGTCCCTGTGGCGAGAACAGTTCGGGGACGAGTTCATAGACCGGGCAGCGCCCGATTCGCCTGCGGTCGCGTATTCTCCCGGATTCGAGCCCGAGGTCGGCGACCTGGCTATCACCAAGGACCGCTACAGCGCTTTCCGAGGGACCGATCTGGCGGACCAACTTCGCCGTCGGGACATCGAGACGGTGATCGTCACCGGCCTCACGACGGACGTCTGCGTCAGCAGCACCGCGCGCGACGCTTTCCAACTCGACTTCAATACGATCACGCTGTCGGACTGCTGCGCCGCCGACGAGCGCGCAAGGCACGAGGCTGCCCTTGTGACGCTTGGGAAAGTGTTCGGCCAAGTCTGCACTTCTGACGAGATCATTGCGGCATGGCAATCGCGGCAAAGCGAAGCGGCGAGCGCATGTTGACGTTCGCCGGTAGATTGAGCTCATCCAAGCGTCGCTGCTCGCCGCCGTAGACCTGCGCCAAGAGGCTCGGCTTGACCAGTTGATACCGCCCGCACATAGACCTTCTCCTGGAACCCAAACGATTTATCACTCTCCAGTTCCATCAGGGCATATGGACGCCGATATGCCCGGCGATCGAACGAATGGGGTGGGTCCTAAGGCAGGGTCTTTTCATTATTCGTTACTGCTGGTAACCTGGCAGCATGCAGACAGAAGAACTCGGGCGGAGCTTACTGCGGGCCTTGGCGACCGTTCCGGACCCGCGCTCGCGCCATGGCCGGCGGCATCCGTTGCCGGCGATCTTGACCCTGGCGACGGTGGCCATGCTGTGCGGGGCGCGCAGCCTCTACGCCATCACTCAGTGGGGGCGCGAACAACCGTCGGAGGTCGTGCGCGCGCTCGGCTTTACGCGCCAGCCAACCCCTGGGGTGGCGACCCTGCATCGCGTCTTCAAAGCGCTGGACGTAGACGTGTTCGAGGCGGTGCTGGGGCGGTGGGCGCATGCGGCCTTGGGCGAGCGCGGGAAGGGGGAGGCGATCGCCATCGACGGCAAGGCGCTGCGCGGGCTCCACGGCGAGCAGCTCCCCGGCGTCCGGTTGGTGGCCGCCTACGACGTCCAGACCGGCCTCGTGCTGGCGCAAAAGGGGGGTCAGGCAGCCACGCGCGCCCGCGGCGCGGGCTGAGGCGCGGGCTGAGGCGCGGGCTGAGGCGCGGGCTGAGGCGCGGGCTGAGGCGCGGGCTGAGGCGCGGGCTGAGGCGGAGGCCGAGTGGGCCGAGGAGAAGGCCCAGGCCGAGCTAAGCCTCGCCCCGCACCTGCTGCGGCAGTTGGCGTTGCGTGGCCGCTTGGTGACGGGGGATGCGCTCTACTGCCAGCAGGCGCTCTGCGCGCAAATCCAGCAGGCCGGCGGACACTACCTCTTTGTCATCAAGGCGAATCAGCCGGAGTTGCTGGACGCGGTGCGGTTGCTCTTCGACCAGCCCCCGCCCGGCGAGCGCTTCGCGACCGCCGGTAGTCGGCGCACGCAGCGCGAGCGGCACGAAGTCCGGACGCTCGCCGCCTCGGCAGCGTTGGCGGACTACCTCGCCGAGTTGGGGTGGGCCGGGGCGCGCCAGGTTCTGCGGCTGCAGAGCCTGGTGACGCACGTGCGCGGCGAGCGGGCTGGGCAGACGACGCAGTTCGTGCGCTACTTCCTAACGAGCCTAGGCCCCGAGGTCCCCGTGCGCCGCCTCCTGCGCCTGGTGCGGGAGCATTGGCACATCGAGAACCGGCTGCATTACGTCCGCGACGTGACCCTGGGCGAGGACGCCAGCCAGGTCCGCTCGGGGGCCGCTCCCGAAGTGCTCGCCGCCCTCCGCAACGCCCTCCTCGGCGTCTTGCGCCACCACGACCATGACAACATCGCTGCCGCCCTGCGACACTTCGCCTGGACGCCTGGCGCCGCGCTCTGCGTGCTCGGCCTATCTCCTCCATAATGAAAAGACCCTGGGTCCTAAGGAGGAATGCTGGCATCTGGCAGCACGCACGGCTATACTGATCGTGCCCGTCGCCAGGGATGTGCGATGGATGCCATCCACCTGTCCCGCGCAAGGATCGCCGCCCCACGAAGAAGGAGTGCCTCATGTCGGTCACGCCGACCCACAAGGCCATCGCGGCGAATGCGGAATGAATTCCATCGGTATTAGGGGACAATTCGCGTGGAATGAGGCTCGTGAGGAGGGGAGGGGCTGACGCCCAGCCTGCGGAGGGGTCGGAAAGACGGGATAAGCCGGAATAATTCCGGCTTGGAGCGGGAGACGGGACTCGAACCCGCGACGCCCTCGCTTGGAAGGCAGATACGTACTTTTTCACCGCTCGCCAGCAGCAAAGCCTGATGAATTCGGCACTTCTCGCGCGACGCAATCATACGGCGGAAACGGGGCAGTTGCAACGGATGCGGGACCCCTGCCATACGCAATCGTTGTGATGGACGAAGCTTCGTAATATATCTCATCGAGCAACCGCCGGATGCCGCCCTTGCGCTCCGCCACAGCCTCCAGCTCCTCGAGGCTGTACACCAGCAGGTCGCCCACCGAGGCGACATCCGCCTCCCGATGCAGGCGCAGCCGGACGACGCCCGCCGCGTCGAAGACGCCCAGCGCCATCTCCAGCAGCCGCTCCCGCTTGCGCGCGCGTTCCATGGCATCTAGGCGTGCACCCAAGCCCCGTGAGTAGTCCGGCGTCAAGGGCAACGGCTGCCCAATCCGCCGCGCCTCGGCCTGGTGCTGCTCCCACTTGCGAAGGCGTAGCTTCTGCTGGCGGCGGATTCGCCCGGCGAGGCGGTGCATGTACGCCGTCCAGGTCGCGAGGGCCGCACCGGGGTCAGTATCCATCAGTTGTTCGGTCGAGAGCAGGCCTATCGCCATGCGGTTGAGCAGACGACAGTAGCCGGAATAGCGCGCTGCGCGGATGAGTTCGCGCTGTCTTTAGAGTCCAGCACGCGATCGGCCTCCCACCCAAAGTGGGATGCGATGTCCACGATGCCATGCTCCGCCCACGCGACATCCAAGCCCGCCCAGATTGCCTGTATCGCGGGACGCAGCACGCGGCGCAGGTGGGACGGTTTCATCATCCAGGAGAAGAAACGGAGCACTTTGCGGTCCAGGTCGATTGCTATGCCGCCCTCTGCCCAGATGTTATCCATGATGTCGTCCGCCGCCTCGCACAGCCGTATGAACTCGACCGCACCTTGGGGACCGGCGACGAGCGCCTGATCCACTGTCTGTCCTCCCCATCGCGCGAAGTACGCTTCGGGGCGGCCATCTTGGACGATGACATAACTTGCGCGACTTCCCATGGGATCGTCTACCTCTCGTGGCGTAGGCGCTGACGTACAGCGTCCATCCGCGTGTGAAACGTCCAAACCTGACGGCAGCGCATAGGCCGGTCGGTGGTGAACGGCCGTCAGCCCTGTGGCGTGTCCTCGGCCTCTTCCGTGGGCTGCGTCGCTCGTCGTTCTTCGAGATCTGCCAAGCGCTGCAGGGCGAGTGCGCATTGCCGGAGGTACTGTGCCGCGAGATCGTGAGGGATCGGAGGAGCGCCGCGCCCGTCTTGCCAGAGGGCGGGATAGTCGTGCAACCCGATTCCGTTGCCAAGTTCATACACGCGTTTCGCGATGTTCTCGATGAGAAGCAGCCCGATACCTTCATCGTAGGGAGCTTGCTCTTGCTCCTCGATCTCGTTCTCGAAGCGAAACCTGTAGCGGTACTCCTCCCAGAACTTGCGTGGGGACTTGTTCATCGCACCCTCCCATACAAACAGCGTTTGCTACGGTGTCCGGGTCCGCACACGTTCGGCGGTTCGAGGCCGGTGTGGGCAGATGTCGCACCTCGGGCCACGGGACCCAGCGCACGCGAGCCGCGCGGCCGGGTAACTCCGTTGTCGCTTGCCCAGAATTCCGCCTGCCGGGACCATTCTATCGCGAACCACGCCCCTTCACACCGCAGCTCGCGGGAGTGACCGTCCATCACGCCGCGGCCGCTGGCCCAGCGCTGGTCAGCACGAGCGGTACCTGGGCACGACGCCGCCGAAGAACCGGGTAATGTCCCGACTGGTCGGGTTTTCAGGATACCTCGGCAGCGAGAACGAGCCGCCGAGGTACCAACGACCTGCTACCCGGTGTGACCAGCTACCATGAAACGTTCCAGAGGCAGAACTGAACAGGAATCAGAAACAGCAACTGTGCTATAGCTACCCTGTGACAGTGGACTCTTGTAGGCTTGGAGTGAACAGCTCCAGGAAAGGAGCCACGATGCCGAAGAGTCATCCCCCGTATTCCGCGGAGTTTCGCGCGGAGGCGGTGCGTCTGGTGCACACGAGCGGGAAGAGTAAGACGGCGATTGCGCAGGACTTAGGCGTCTCCCTGGAGGCGTTGCGGGACTGGCTGCGCCAGGCGGAACTCGACGCGGGCGAGCGGCACGACGGGCTGACCACCGAAGAACTGGCCGAACTGCGTCGCTTACGACGCGAGAACAAGATTTTGCGCGAGGAGCGCGAGATCTGGTAAAAGCCGCGGCCTTCTTCGCTCGGGAGACCAACTCGCTGCCGTGGAGAAGTACGGGTTCGTCGAGCAATTGAAGGCCTGGTATCCCATCGCGCGCCTCTGCCGTGTCCTCGGTGTCTCCCCGAGCGGCTACTGGGCGTGGAAGAAGCGCGTGCCCTCCGCCCGCGCAACCGCTAACCTGCAGTTACAGGAGCAGATTGTGGCCATTCACGTGGCAAGTCGGGCGACGTATGGCGCGCCCCGCATCCATGCGGAATTGCGCGCGCTGGGCGTCCGTTGCTCGCGCAAGCGCGTGGCCCGTCTCATGCGTCTGGGTGGCGTGGTCGGCTGTCACCGGCGGCGATTCGTCACGACGAGACGGAATCCCGCACGTCCCAGCGCTCCTGACCTCGTCCGCCGGCCCTTTGGCGCCTTGGCTCCCGACCAGGTGTGGGTCGCGGACATCACCTACGTGCCGACCGGGCAAGGGTTTCTCTTCCTCGCCATGGTCCTTGACGCATGCAGTCGGCGCGTGGTGGGCTGGGCGATGGAAGGGCATCTGCGCGCGGACCTCGTTGTCGCAGCCCTGAACATGGCGCTGCAGCATCGCCGCCCCGCCGCCGGTGTGGTGCATCACTCGGATCATGGCAGCCAATACACCTCACAGGCGTTTCAGGATCGGTGCCGTGCGGCGGGAATCCGCTCCTCCATGGGCTCAGTTGGAGACTGTTACGACAACGCCCTGGCAGAAAGCTTCTTCGCGACGCTCGAATGCGAGCTGCTCAGGCTGACGCCCTTTCGCACGCATGCCGATGCTCGGACCGCGCTCTTTGACTTCATCGAGGTCTTCTACAACCGCCGTCGTCGGCATTCTGCCCTCGGCTATCTTTCCCCAGCGGCCTTCGAAGACCCTCAGCGTCATCTCCAGCAGCTGTGCCCGCTTCGTCGTGCGCGTGAGCGCGTCGAGGCGCGCGCCCACCCCCCGCGCGAGGTCCGGCGTGAGCGACAAAAGATGGCCGGTGCGCCGCTGCTCCGCTTGGTGCCGCTGCCACTGTTGGACGCGCAGCTTCTGCTGGCTACGGATGCGCCCGGCGATGCGGGTCATGTAGGCGATGTAGGCGGCGAGCGCCGCGCCAGCGTCGCTGTCCATCGCCTGTTCGGTGGTGAGCAACCCCGCGGACATGCGGTCCAAGAGACGACGTAGCCGCTGTAGCGTGCCGCGCGCACCAACTCACGCGCGTCCTCGGGCAGGTGCGGTGCCCCGCGCATGGCGAGGGTGGTGAAGCCGTCGCGCAGCGCCGCCCAGGTCGGGTGCTCCGGCCAGCTTTCACTGAACCTGCACATCGGGTTACTTAGAGAAGTGTCCTCCTGGCTCGAACAAGCGTCAGCCAGTGCAAATGAGCCGCGGAGTGTCTGGCTGCGGTTTGCTCCAGTTTTCGCGCTCGCGTGCGGACAAAGTGCCAGCGGTCTCAGCGTTTGAGGCGATAGTAGGTGCCGCTGGGCACGAATTGCTCGCGCCGCAGTACATAGTACGCGACAAACGGCGGGTCGAGGACCAGATTCGGATCGCCCGCCATTTCGAGGTAGTTCACCTCCTTCTCGTACACAAAGCCCAGGTGTTCGACCACCCGGACCGACGCGGCATTGGCGGGCACCACTGCTGCGACAATGCGGTCCCAGGCGGTCTGCTCGAAACCGAAGCGAACCATTGCTCGCGCGGCTTCCGTCGCGCATCCCTGGCCCCAATAGGGTGGACCCAGTCGATAGTCGAACTCACCTTCGGCCGTGTTCGGGACCCCTTCGATGCCGCAGAGGGGCCGACCGTGCAGCACTAGGACGGCGGCGCGTTGCGCTGGATACACAGCACCGGCGGGCCGCTGCTCCTGGTGCCGACCGAGCACGTGCGCTCATGGGAAGGCATCGATCCGCCGCCTCGCAGGCGGCAGGTCGTCGCACGCTTCCGCTGGGCCGGTCCCGACGCGCCGGCCACCGACTACGATCGGGCGTGCGACGTCGACGGCTGGCTCGGCGTGCTGGAGATCGGCAGCGGCCACGGCGTGGTGCTGGGCGACGAGCCGATGGGGACCACCTGGCAGGCATCCGGGTCACTTGAGGCGTCTGGCGAGAGCGAAGGCACTGCGGGAGGCCTCTTGGTCCGCTGGATGTATGCCGACAGCGAAGCCGAGGCCCTCCGCGCGCTCCAACGGGTGCCCGAGACCGCGTGGCGAGACGATGGCATCGTCCTCGAAGTCGGCGGCGAGGGGCTCTGCTTGATGGACGCGGCAACCCCCAGGAGCGAATTGGCCGACGACGACCACCTGACGATCCACCTGCCGCCCGGGACGTACGCATTTGCCACGGCGGAGCACCGCCCCGATAGCCAAACGAGCCTAGTGCTCCATCGACTGACCCGACGCGGCAGTGCGGCGCACGAGCTCACAGGAAGATAGGCAAAGGAAGCGATATCTTCACGAAACCACGCTTGGAAGGCACCGCGCCGTCTCAGCGCCCTAAAACAACGCTGCCCCGCTGGCGCAAAGTCGCTTCTGATGCCTGCGCAGGCGCCTCAAACTACAAAGCTGAGGGCAGGGTTACCGTGAACGAGCCGAACCAGGGAGCAATATACCTGGTCTTTAGCTCAGGAGCAACACCCCTGTCACCCAGGTTTGCGCGAGTCTCAGCGCAGTCTCGCGCAATTTCTCAGTGCCGCTCTTCGGAGCACAATACGCGGCACCTTCGTTCAACTGATTCCTCACGGAAGATAGCAGTTGGCATGTGATTGGCGCGATTGGAAAGTATTAGCAGGTCTGCCGGAGGGGTGATGGGCGACTTGTTGACCGGCCTCTAGGCCTGAAGACAGCGAATTCCTGGGCCGAACACTGCCGCACCAGCAAGCCTGAGAAGTCTTACGCGTTCGTTGGTAGCTTGTTTATCGCTACCGCTCCCCAGGCGGGGATTTCCGCCGGCCCGGCGGTATGCAGGCAGCCAATGGGGAAGCTGATTAGCGCAATGACCCAAACGTTGGACACCAAGACGAGGGCGACGACCGTTCGGTCGCCGGTTCTTCGCTTGTTGGGGCGATGGTTGGTTGCATATACACTATCTGACCAGTGACGGTCGTAGCAACGCCTATCTCGCCATGTGATCGCTGGCTAGCGCGCCGCCAGCGCAGCACGCACCCGTTCGGGCGTAAACGGCACACGGCGCAGTCGCGCACCGGTGGCCGCATAGACGGCGTTGGCGACCGCAGCCGCGACCGTGACCGTGGCCGGCTCGCCTGCGCCCATCGATGGCTCGTCCGCCCGGTTGATCAGCACGATCTCCACTTCCGGCACCTCAGAGAACGTCAAGATAGGGTAGCCCGCCCAGTCCACGGTCGTTTGTCCGCCGCTGTCGAAGTGCACTTCTTCCTTGAGCGCTCGGCTGAGCGCCTGGATCACGTTTCCTTCTACCTGGTTGCGCACCCCGTCGGGATTGACTATCAACCCGCAGTCGTGGGCCACAACGATGCGTCGCACACGCACGACGCCGGTCGCCTCGTCCACCACGACGTGTGCCATCATGGCCACATATGCCTGATCGTTCTCGTAGCAAGCGAAGGCGAGGCCTCGCCCTTCACCAGCAGGCACCATCTCGCCCCATCCACCGGCCTGCGCCGCTGTCTCCAGCACCGTGCGACCGCGTGGATCATCCAAGTGACGCAGGCGGAAGGCCAGGGAGTCGGCCTCGGCCGCGGAGGCCAGTTCATCCATGAAAGACTCGTTGGCAAAGGTATTGCCCGCGCCTCCCAAGCTCCGCATAGACGACGTGCGCAGCGGGGGATCCGCGACGCCATGCATGAGGATCTGTTGGTTCGCCAAGGCATAGTTGGTGGGCGCGTTGCGCGCGCCGCCCATGAAGAAGTACCCAGCCGGAGACGGCGGTGGGTCGCGTCCTTCGCGCACCTCGCGCCCCGCCAGCAGGTCAGCCGCCGTGCGCGGCCGGTTCGTGTGCGTCGGGGACCAGACGTCGTAGCGCCAGCCCGCGATGCACCCGTCGTCGTCCAGCGTGGCGGTCACCTCGATGACCATGGGCGCCGCCTTGGGCTCGCCAATGAACTCATCACGTCGCGACCACTGCACGCGTACCGGCCGGCCGACCTCGTGTGCCAGCAATGCGGCATCCGCCGCCACGTCCTCAGAGCCATTCTGGCCATAGGCGCCCGCACCTTCCACATGGACGACGCGAACGCGCTCGGCAGGTAGCTGCAGCAGGTCAGATAGGGCCCCGCGCAGCGGATAGACCCCACCAGAGCTGGCCCAGACGGTCAGCATACCATCCTGCCAGTCAGCGACGGCGCACGACGGGCCGATGGACGCGTGTGCCTGGAAAGGATGCTCATAGACGGCGCGCACACGCTTGGCCGCACTCTGCAGCGCACGCTCGGTATTTCCCGACTCCGCGATGACCTGATCGAACGTCGGCTGCGCGCGCATCCAGTCGTGGAGGTGCTCCATCGGCGGTAGGTCGGCCGTTTCCTCCACGCCACCTGGATCTGGGCTGCTGCCTTAATCGCCTGCTCTTCGCGCTCAGCCACCACGGCGATGAAGTTGCCCAGCCGGACGACCTGGGCGTCGCGCACACCTGTGTCATCCACCGCCAGCACCGGGACGCCCGACCTTCGTGCGCGCACCACTCGCCCGTGGAGCATGCCGGGCAGGCGCACGTCGTGGACGAAGCTCGGCGCTCCGGTGAACTTGCCCGTCAGATCCACACGCTGCGCGCTGGCGCCAACGAGCTGATACTCCTGCGGCCGCTTCAGCGGCGCCGACCCGCTGATCTGGCGCGCGAAGGGCTGCCCACCCTGGAGCTCGCCATAGCTGAGCTGCTGCTCGGGCACTCCGCGCACTGAAACGACTCCGCCCTGCACCTCCAACTGCTCGCGTGGCGCGCCCAACCGCTCGGCTGCGCGCTCCAAGAGAGCTAGGCGCGCCTCCGCTGCTGCCTTGCGCAGTTGCCCTCCGCCCATACGCACGGTCATGCTGCCCGCCGTATAGCCTTCGTCGGGTGCACGGCCTGTGTCGCCCATCACCAGGCGCACGCGCTCGAGTGGGACGTTCAACTCCTCGGCTACGATCTGCGCCAGCGCCGTCCGCACGCCCGTGCCGGTCTCCACCTTGCCGCTATAGGCGACCACCGTGCCGTCGGGCTCGACGGCGATCCAGTCGTCTAGGCTGGTGCTGGCGCCACCCCAGAACGAGCGCTGCGGCGACGCCGTCTCAGCTTGACCACTCGCCGGCACGTTGGACTCGGCCGCCCTACGATCGCGCGGCGATGCATGCTGTGTCATGTGGCGTCGCCTCCCCACATCAGCGCGTCTGCCCGACGGACTGCCCGCAGGACACGGACGTGTGAGCCGCAGCGGCAGAGGTTGCCATCCAGCGCTGCCCGGATCTGCTCATCCGTGGGATGAGGGTGGTGCCACAGCAGTGCTGCCACAGCTATGATCAGGCCAGGGCTGCAGTAGCCACACTGCGCCGCCTGCTCCTTGATGAATGCCTGCTGCACTGGATGCGGCTCGTCGGCGGTGCCCAGGCCCTCCAATGTGGTGATCTGGGAGCCGGCGACCTCGCCGACCGGCAGCATGCACGATGTCACAGCCTCGGCCCCGCGAAGCACCGTGCAGGCGCCGCACTGCTCGACCCCGCAGCCGAAGAGTGGGGCATTGAGCCCCAGCTCGTTGCGCAGGATGTAGAGGAGCGGGGTGTCCGGCGTTGCTGCGACGACGTGCGACGTACCATTCACGGTAATGGTCACCTGATCGGGCATGAGCTGCTCCTCGCAGTGCAACCTCATCCTCAGCTGCCGCTTGCCAAGCGATCCTCAACTCCTAGCCTTATATCATACTTGTACACGCCACAGCGGTGCTCTTCACCTCCCAGCCATGGGGTGCGGTCGCGCGCAAGCGGGCGGTTCAGTCGTTGATCGTTAGGGCGTCGAGGGCGGCCATGTCCTCGGCCGAGATGGCGAAGTCGACGTCGGCGTTCTCAGCGATGTACTCGTCGTGGGTCGATTTCGGCAGGGGCAACGTATCATGTTGCAGGCAGTAGCGAATGGAGATCTGCGCCACCGTCTTGCCGTACTTCGCAGCCATGTGCTTCAGCGTGGGATTGTCTAAGATGCGTCCGGTGGCGAGCGGCGAATACGCCTCGACCAGCACGCCTTTGCTCTTGCTGAAGTTCGTGATGTCGTTTTCGGTGTACCCGATGAACCAGCGGATCTGGTTGGCCGCCGGCACGACGCTGCCTTCCTCCAGGATGGCAGTCAGGTCATGGACGCTGAAGTTCGACACGCCGATAGCCTTCGCCCGTCCGCTCCGATAGAGCTTTTCCATCTCCTGCCAGACGGCAATGTTCTCTTGGGTGTAGTCGGCGCCCATCTCTCGCCAAGGCCAGGGGGCGTGAATGAGATAGAGGTCGACGTAGTCTACGCCGAGCGTTCGCAGCGACGTCTGGAAAGTCTCCTCGACTCTGCCGGCGTCCTTCATCTCAGCGGGGAGTTTGGTGGTCAGGAAGATCTCGCCGCGCGCCACGCCGCTGTCCCTGATCGCGCGCCCGACGCTGGCCTCGTTGCCATAGACCCGGGCCGTATCGATGTGACGGTAGCCGATTTTCAGCGCGCTTCGTACCGAGCGATAGGCGACGTCGCCGTTGGGCGTCTGCCATGTCCCGAAGCCGACCTTCGGAATCGCGGCGCCGGTGTTCAACGTATAGGTCTCGGTCAAGATGCCCACGCTACTCTCCTCTCGCTGCGCTGTATCCGTTCGAGCATCGTCCTGTCGGCACGATGCGCACCATGAATCACTCTTGCGTGCAGGCTGGTGCAGATCGCGCGAGCCTGCCTGCTGCGCAACATGTCCTCGGTGTGCCGTGGACTGCTCAAGGAAGCCAGCGGGTGCGATGACGGTCATGGGCAACTCTGGTGGCCACGAGATTTCGGCGGCCGCACTGCCCGGCGGGAAAGAAGTGCTGTTCGACGGCAGCACAGATGCGGGCGCAGTGGTGCTGGATGGCCCGGCATTACTACATCGTCGGCTGGGCAGCAGCAGGCCATGCGGTGACATCGCCATGCACGCATGGTAACGGGTGACATCGCTCTCGCCGCGCCAGCAATGGGGTCATCCACACGACCACGACGAGGGGCAGGGTCTCAGGGGAAAGGCGTGACTGTCACAGTGAGCTTGATGCCATCCTGATTTGTGATGGCGTCAGGGCAGCCATGGTCGCGAGGACAGGCTCTAGCCCGTCGCTGAGGCGCGCGAACGCAGCCGGTGCCGGACCGGCGGGACCATAGTAGCCGACCGCCTGGAGCACCTCGTCGGAGGCGGCAGCGACGAGGTCGGGCTTCGTCGCTGGGCGGCCGGGCGCACGCTGGCCCCGCTCAATCGCTGCAACTGCCTGCTGGCATACTGCGATCGACGTGCCGCCGACGTGCTAGGGCTTGGACGGTTGATCGACACCCGTGCCGTCAGGCTGATCGAGCGTCGCTCCGAACTCACGCGAATTCCGAGCCGCGCTTGCGCTGTAGCGAGCGGTGCTGCGAGCCAACTTGTGGAAGACATCGCGGGTGGCGTGTTTGGCATACGCCGCCACGTTCCCCGCCGCGAATCCGAGGTCTGCGGCTGCTGCCCACGCGTCCTGGTCTGCCCCTAGATAGACGAACGTCCAGTTGCCTGCCTCCTCGCGCTGCTTCATCTCGCCCACCACCTGCTCCTTGGTGAAGCGGTGCGAGGAGTTCTCCTCGCCATCCGTCATCACGATGACCAGCACGCGATCCTCGCCATATGGCTTGTCGTCCTTGCGGACGGCACTCGTCAGTTCTGCCAGGCTGACGCCGAGCGCATCGTAGAGCGCGGTATTACCACCAGGCCGATAGTTCTCCTCGTCGAGGGTCGGCGTCTGGCCGAGGGTGACGTCAGTGAAGAGCGTCGCCACCTGGGTGTCGAAGGTCACCGCCGTGAGCCGATAGGCGCTCGTGGCATCCGTACGGAGCTGCGCAACATAGGCGTTGAAGCCGCCGCGCACGTCGTCGGCCTTCGTCGCCATCGAGCCGGACGAGTCGATGGCGAACAAGACGTGAACCGGGGTGCTCGCCGGAGCGGCGGGCAGACCTTGGAAGGCGAGGGGTTCATCGGTTAACATCGGACAGTCCTTTCGCATCGCTCGTATTGCGCGCATACGTTCCGGTCGTATCCTATCACGCGCGTCGGCTGCGGGTGGTGCTGCGGTCTGTCGCCTGCACTGGATCGGATCGGCTACCGGGCTGACAGGCATCCGTCACCAGCAAAGTGGGACGCACCGCACCTTCCTCGGCGCAGCGTCGGCCCGCATCTGAAGGGCACCTGCGCGGCTGAATTGTGCCCCCAATGACGATGATGAGGAGTTGCCCCTACCCGGACGGCGGACGAAGTCGTGATCTTGGCGCGGGTCGAGCGCTCGTGGATCGGGTTGAAGGTGCGCTTCGTCACGTGCTGAGGCTGTCCACATGCTAAGTCTGCCTATTAGGTAGGATGCCTCAGATACTTCAGTCGCGCTCGCTGACATGCGTACGAGCTGGCCACGTTGCAGGCGATGAGGTCGTCTCGTATTTCTTCACAATGTGCTCGTAGGCTTCGGTGACGAGAGCCAACTGCGCCGGAATCTCCTCAACGCCGTAGATCATGATGCTGCCCCGCTTGGTCACCATCATGCTGAGATCCTCACCCTGCAGCTTGTGCTGGACGATGGTGGTCTTCAGCTGGCCAATCGCGCTCGCATCCAGCCATGCGGCGTCTTCGTTCACGCGGAAACCCGAGAGTGACGTACTCCTCAGGTTCGGCCGCCCTTGAATGTCGCCGAAGGTTCCTGTGAGGACGATCCCCTCGCCCTCGGCGGTCATGCGCTGCAGGTCGATCCGCGGGTACTGCACCGTCCATTGCGGGCGCCCCGCCCGGAACCGCCTAAGGAAAGCATCGGCGACCCTGTGGCGGGTGGACACCAGGTACACATCGGGATCGGCGCCCAGCCAGCGGTACAGCTTGAAGCGGTACACTCGCAGCGGGTTCAGCACGTCGACATTCGCCAGTTTCACGATGAGGTGCTGGCCCGGCTCCTCATGGCGTGCGCGGTATTCCTCATACTCGGCCCCCGCCACTGGCCCGATGCGCACCAGCGAGCTGTGCAGCGTCTCGTAGTCGTAGTAGGCGGCTGCCAATACCATGCGCGTGCGCTCGGAGTCATCCCACTCACCACCGTCGCGCTGGGAAGCGCTGAACTCGGGAGAAGTCCCCTCAGGGAACGGGAGCGGCGGCTGGTGGAGGGACGCGACGACTTGGTACTGGTCGAAGTGGCGGAGCCCCGGAATGCGATAGCGGTGGTACATACGCGTCGTGTCGTAGAAGCCGTCGGCGTCGGATGCCCTTCTGCCGGTGCCAGCCATGCGACGTCTCCTCCTGATTTGCCGATGACCACTCCACGTCGGCCACCCGCCAGACCGTATGCCGCGATCGCCTCGAGCCATCTGTGCCGCGGCGTGAGCCAGGCGCTTCTCGACACGACCACTCGAGAGCAGTATGGCATGAAGGCACGAGGCAGCCTGCTCTGCTCCTGAACGTACTATGCCCGAGACACGGAGTTCAGCGCTCAGCGATGCCGTCAGAGGGCTGGTGCGGAAGTCATCTGGTGCGTTGGCGATGCCGATCAGCACCGTCGGCGCGGCGCAGAGGATGGTGACGTGTTCCTGCGCGATCAGGTCGAAGATGCGCGCCGGCTCGACCTTGCGCAGGCAGATGTGCCGGGCGCCCACCGCCGTCACCGTCCAGACGAAGGTCCAGCCGTTGGCGTGGAACATCGGGAGGGTCCAGAGGTAGCGGTCGGCAGGGGGTCATGCTGCTATGGATTAGCGTCCCCACCGTGTTCATGTAGGCGTTGCGGTGGGTGATCATCACGCCCTTGGGGCGCGAGGTCGTCCCGCTGGTGTAGTTGATGGTGAGCAGTCCGCCTCGTCCACGTGGGGCCGCGTGAAGGTCGCCGCAGCGCCGTCCAGCAGCGTCTCGTAGGCCTCCCAGCCGTCGTGTGCCCTCCAAGGCGGCGAAGTGCGCCACGCCCGACAACTGCGTCCGCACGCCCTCCACGGCGTCCACGTAGTCCGTCTGCGCCACGACGACGCACGCGCCACTATGGTTGATGATGTAGGCGAAGTCGTCGGCGGTGAGGCGGTAGTTGATCGGCACCAGCACGGCACCGAGCTGCGGCACGGCGTAGAACGATACGAGTTGGTCAAGCGTGTTGGGCGTGATGCAGGCCACACGGCCGCCCTTGCAGACCCCAGCGCCTCGAACGCGGCGGACCAGCGATCGCAGCGCGCGAAGAACTGCTCGTACGTCGGCCGGCGCTCGCCATCGACGACCGCCTCGACATCAGGGTAGAGGCGCCGCGCGCGAATTCCAGGGGCGTAAGCGGCAGGTGCATGGATGGGGCTCCACGGGCATGCTGAGCTGAGGCCACAGCCGACGATGCGCGCTTCCGCGTGCCTCGCCATATACCACAAGGCATCGCGAAGCGTGGGCACAAGGGCCTGACGTCTCGCCCGGAAGGTGGTGATCGAAACCCTCGGGACCCCACATTAGCAAACGTTCGATGCTGCAAAGGCCGCTATGTCATAGCTCGCTGCTGGTTAGAGTCCCTCGATGGCGACAGTCCTGAGTGGCGATTGTCGCACGTGCGCTCGCTGCTCAGGCACGATTCGGCAACCAGCGAATGAGAGCGGCAGCATGACGCCCTGCTTTCAGGCAAAACGCGCCGGTCACTCAGTGCAAAGCGAGAATGTATCGAAAGTTGGCCATCCTGGCGATGAAGGATAGTGAAGGTGACACCCTGCCTTCGTGTCTCGTAGAGAGGGCGCAAATCCAGAAAATTGAGTAATGGAGCGGGAGACGGGACTCGAACCCGCGACGCCCTGCTTGGAAGGCAGGTACTCTACCAACTGAGCTACTCCCGCATGGATGTCGCCACGTCGTCGCATGGCGGCGCCGCGAGACAGCATAGCACATCCTCCGTCCACCGCGTAAGTGCCGCCAGGCCGCTTGCATGGGGACGGCGCCATCCCGTACGCTCACCATCCCCGACTTGACGACGAGAGCGCTCATCTCTACCGGGCTCGCCGCAGATACACAGGTCCCCGGCGTTGCCGCTCGGCGGCGTAATTGTCGTCCTCGCCATCCTCACCGTCTGCTACGCCTATATCGCGCTCGCGCGGCAAGAGGATGTTGGCCAGCTATCCTGATGCGCGGTGCGTGCAGGCGAAGCCAAAGGCACAAATGGTTGCCACGTCGCTATCTATTGTTGCATGCTGCCTACGTGAAAGTTGTGTGCAACACCAACATCGTCTGCATCTGTTGGTATCTGTGGCGTTCTGCCCAGAGTACCGACGCAAAGTGTTGACGCCGCCCACAGATGCACGACTGAAGGTCAGCCTTGATGAACAAATCGAATCCCGAGGCCGAGAACTCGTTGAGATGGGGGTCATGCCAGACCAGGTCCACCTGCCCGTCGGGCATGACCCCACATCCGGGATCCACCGACTGGTGGAGCTCCTGAACAGTCATTCGTCGCATGCGTTGCGCGAAGTTCCCTATGTTAAAGTCGTGCCTGCCGTCACTGTGGACGGCTCCTACTTTGTCGGCACGATGGGTGGCGCGACCTGGAAACCCTGCAGCGCTACGTGGAAAGCCAAAGAGGACGCTGATTCGTGGTAGACCAGACGACGCGCAAGAGCTACTCATACAAACTCAGGCCCACACCCGATCAGGAGCGGATACTTGAGCGCACCCTCATGTTCTGCCGACACATCTACAATGCCGCCGTAGAAGAGCGAAGGGCCGCTTGGCAACGGCGAGGCATATCGGTCGACTACTACCAGCAGAAGGCAGAGTTGCCGGGCATCAAGGAGGCCCTGCCGGAGTACGCCGAGGTCAACAGCCAGGTCTTGCAGGACGTGGTGTTGCGCGTAGACCGCGCCTACCAAGCGTTCTTTCGCTGGGTGAAGGCGGGCGAAACCCCGGGCTATCCCCGCTTCCAGGGGCGCAATCGCTACCACTCGTTCACCTATCCCCAGGTAGGCGAGCATGGGAGTGCGCGGCTCGATAACGGCTTCCTTGCCTTGTCGAAATTAGGCCGTGTAGCCGTGCGTTGGAGCCGCCCCCTGGAAGGCACGCTCAAGACCGTCACCATCACGCGGGAGGCGGACGGCTGGTACGCCATCCTCTCCTGCGCCGATGTCCCTGCCCAGCCCTTGCCGCCTACCGGCAACGAGACGGGGATAGATGTTGGCTTGAGGGTGTTTCTCGTCACCGCAGGCGGGCTGACGGTCGAGAATCCGTGTCACCGTCGCAAGGCGGAACGGAAGCTGGCCAAGGCCAACAAGCGGATCTCGCGCCGAAAGAAGGGCAGCAAGCGGCGCGCGAAAGCTGTGGGCTGGCTGGGCAAGGCCCACCAAGCGGTGAAGCGCCAGCGGGCGGACTTCCACCACAAGACGGCGATCATGCTGTTGCGCCGCTACGACACGATCTACCTTGAAGATTTGCGGGTTGCCAACATGGTCCGGAATCGCCACCTGGCCAGGTCCATCTCCGACGCGGGCTGGGCGCACTTCCGGGCCATCCTCGAAGCCAAGGCAGCATGCGCCGGGCGTCGGGTCGTCGCCGTGCCACCCACCTACACCAGCCAGGACTGTAGCAGATGTGGGGGACGCATCCCCAAATCATTGAGCATGCGTACCCATGTCTGCACAAACTGCGGGCTGGTGCTCGACCGCGACGAGAATGCGGCTAGGAACATCCAATGGGCCGGGCAGGCCCTTCGGGGACTTGCCGGGTAGCCTGGCGGGGACGAACCGAGAATCCCCCGGCTTCAGCCGTGGGGAGTGTCAACCCAAGCAGGCCACACGAACGCGCAACGTCGCCCGTTGCACTCCAACCATGCTATGCTGCACGCTGCGGCGCGATGCGGTCGCAAAGGTCACGCGAGGGGGCGGCACGCATATGTATCTCAAGCGGCTTGAGCTGCACGGCTTCAAGAGCTTCGCGCCACGCACCGTCCTCGAGTTCAGCCCTGGCATCACCGCGATCGTCGGCCCGAACGGCTCCGGCAAGTGTCTGGTAGGCGAAAGCCTCGTCACACTCGCCGATGGGCGCGACATGCCAATTGCTACGCTGGTAAACACTGCGCTAACATGCTCGTCTGCACCGGAGCAGATGGACGATGGCATGCTTACCCGCGAAAATCCCAGCGGCGTACGCGTGCTCTCTCTCGACCCACGCACGTTGCGGCTCGAAACGCGCCCTGTCACGGCGTTTGTCAAACGCACAGCGCCCCCAACGTTGGTGCGCGTGCGCACTCGGTCGGGCCGGAGTGTTACCGCGACGCCCTACCACCCCCTTTTCACACTTCTGCGCGGCCGGCTCCATACGCTGCGCGCTGACGAACTGCGCGAGGGGATTCGCATCGCCCTGCCCCGTATACTGCCCACGAGCCACAACACAGTCAACCTCAATACGCCAGCGGTGATCGCCGCATTCTCTGAAGCAGACCACGTCTACATCACGTCATCCGACGATATGCGGGCATGGGGAGATACCGCTCGGGTACAGCATGGCTCGTGGAAGGCGTGGCGCACCGCCGCACAGGTGTCCGACATCCAACTCGCCGGGTTTGTCCAGGGGCAGGGTGTCAACGCTGCCGTTCTTTCGCGGCTCGCATCCAAAGCAACCGCTCCATTGCCTCAACAGGTGCACTACAGCTCGCATGGCGCGAAAGCGATCTCGCTGCCAACGACGTTCTCGCCTGATCTCGCACGCTTCCTAGGGTTGGTCGTCGCGGAAGGACGCAACACCGCTGAGGCGAATATTCGGTTCGTTAACGCAGACTCAGCTGTGAATGATGAGTTCGAGCGTTTGGCACGAGTGTTATTCGGTGTCGGCGTTTTTCGGCGGCAATACAAGGAGAACGCGGAAGACCTCATCATCATGGCGCATGCTCTTGGGCACAGTCTGGAGCGACTCTTCGGTCTCAAAATCAACTCGAATTCCGCGACGAAATGCGTTCCGCCACAGCTCTATGAGTGTGATGAAGAGACGCAGTGGGCATTCCTTTCGGGATTATTCGAAGGGGATGGGCATGTTCATCTACGCGCTTCCGCAGTAGGCAAGCCTGGCGTCAAGGCTCAGCACTACATCGAGTACGTCAGTGCGAGCGAAACCCTCGCGCGAGGCGTAGTAGCGCTGCTTCTACGCCTCGGCGTTTGCGCCATCTTACGCCCAAAGGTACATCGCTTCCCCCCAGGCTCCGCACGAGAAACCAGCACCTATTACCAGGTGTTCATCTACGGACGCGAACAATTGCGGCTTGTGGCCCAACACCTGACCTTCGTTGGGAAGAAACAGGCCGCGTTGCTACCATTGCGCGCCCTTACTGGCCCAGGTAATCCCAACTACGATCTCGTGCCGGGGGCGACGGAACTGGTACATGAAGCGGCTCGACGCGCCGGCGTGAGCGTGAAACGTCATCGGGCAGGGAGGCCAAAGCTGGCGGCGTACGTTGAGCAGCGCTGCGAGGCGAGCCGTGCGGGCATCCGCGAGGTTGTAGAGCAGATTGAGGAACTGGGCGACACGCCCGACGTCGCCCGTGATATCCTCGATACCTTACGCACGCTGGCCGATTCCGATGTGCTTTGGGATGAGATCGTCGCAGTGGAGGAGGTGACTCCGACCGATCCATGGGTCTATGACCTCTGCGTGGACGAGACACACAACTTTGTGGCGAACAACGTCATCGTCCACAACAGCAACATCGCCGACTCGATCCGCTGGGTGCTCGGCGAGCAGAGCATGCGTCAGTTGCGCGGCAAGAAGAGCGACGACGTGATCTTCGCCGGCGGCCAGGGACGCGCGACGATGCAGATGGCCGAGGTCGGCCTGATCCTCGATAACTCCTCGTCCTGGTTGCCCTCCGAGTTCTCCGAGGTGACGGTCGCGCGGCGCAGCTTCCGCTCCGGCGACAACGAGTACCTCTCCAACGGCGCTCGCGTCCGCCTGCGCGACGTGCTGATGCTGCTGGCGCAGGCGCGGATCGGCCACGACTCGTACACGGTGATCGGACAGGGGCTCGTCGATCAGGCGCTCAGTCTCCGTGCCGACGAACGCCGCGGGCTCTTCGAAGACGCCGCCGGCATCCGTCAATTTCAGACACAGCGGCAAGACGCCGAACAGAAACTCAATCTCACCGCAACCAACCTCTCACGCCTGCGCGACATCCTCGGCGAGATCGAGCCGCGACTCGCGCCCCTCGCCGAACAGGCGCGCCGCGCGACCGAGTTCACCGCCTCACGTGAAGAATTGACCCGCCTGCTGCGCGTCTGGTATCGCCGCCAGTGGCGTGAGCTGCTGATCGCCCGCGAGCAAGCCGAGGCCGCCGAACGTGACCACGAGGCGCGCATCGCCAAGCTGCACGACGCACTCGCCGTCGAGGACGCCCTCACGCAGGAGCTCCGCACCGAGCGCGACGCCGTACTGGCCGAGATCGCCGCCCTGCGCCGCGCACGGGGCGAGGCAGGCGCGCGGCTGCAGACGAGCGAGCGCGAGTTGGCCGTCGCCCGCGAGCGTCTGGCAAGCGTCGAGCGACAGGTAACCGATTTCGCAAGCGAGCAGGAGCAACAGGAAGATGGCGCCGCCGCTGCCGAGGCGCACATCGGCGCGTTGGAGGCACAGCTCGCCACCGCCGAACAGATCGCCGACGATAGCGCCGCCGCCCTGGAACGCATGGAGCGTGAAGCGCTCTCCGCCCGCCAGAATCAGGAGCGTGAAGAGGTCCGCCTGCGCACCGCCCAGCGCGACGTAATCCAGGTGCAGGCGCGGCTCGGCGCCGCCCAGAGCGAGCTTGGCCGCCTGCAACGCCAGCTTGGCGAACGCAACCGCGCGCTGGCCGCTCGTCGCGACGTGGTCGCCTCTGCACAGGGCAAGCTCGACGCGATCTCCGCGCAAGTTGAAGAGCGCCGCCAACGCTTCGACACCGCCCACGCCGCCGTCGAGTCACTCGTCGCCGCCAGGGAACAGTTGGCCCGCGAGAGCGGCGACGGCCAGGCCGAGGTGGAGCGTCTGCGCGGCGAGACGGCGGACGCCCAGCGCGAGAAGCGCGCCGTGGAAGATCGCCTTGCGCTGTTGGAAGAGTGGCGCCGCAACCTCGAAGGCTTCGGCGACGGCGTCCGCGCGCTGCTGCAAGGCGATGCGCCCGATCGCCCGCCATTGCTCGGCGCCGTCGCACAGCTCGTCGGCTCGCAACCGGGTTTCGAGCAGGCCGTCGAGGCGGCGCTCGGGCTGTTCGTGCAGGCGGTGGTCGCGCCCACCGAGGACGACGCGCATCGCGCGGCGGAATGGCTCCGCGCCGGGTCCGCTGGTCGCGCGCTCTTTGTCTGGCCGGAGCATGTGGGGCGCAGCGCTAGCGGGCGTCCGTCGGATGGCCCTTTACCGCCCGCCGACGGCGAGGGGCATCTCGGCTTGGCGCGCGACGCCGCGACCTGCCGGGACGATCTGCGTCCGCTGGTGGCGCGGCTGCTCGGCGATACCTGCGTGGTGCGCGACCTCGCCGTGCTCCAGCGGACGTATGGTGGCAAGGCGCTGCCCGCGCCGTTCGTCACGCTCGACGGCGAGATGGTCCATCCCGACGGCTGGCTGCGTGGCGGCAAGGCCAGGGTGGCGCACGGCGGTGGGCATGACTCCGGCGTGCTTGCGCGCGAACGCGAGTTGCGTCAGCTTCCCGCGGAGGTGGATCGTCTCACCGCCGTCATCGCCGAGCTCCAGGCGCGATTCGAGCGGGCACGGACGCTTCAGGCCGAGCGCGGGTCGCGCGGCGACGCGCTGGCGAAGGAGTTGGCGAAGGCCGAGGCGGTGGCGCAGGATCTCGCCAAGGCCGTCACCGCCGCCACCCGGGAGCAGGAGCGCGCGCAGAACGAGCTACAGGTCGGGCAGACCGTTGTGGAACAGCTGGCGGCGGAGGTCACCGGGCTGGAGCAGGAAGTCGCGGCCACCGAGGGGCGCGTCGCCGAGCAGGAGGAGGCGCAGCGCGACGCCGCCGAGCGTGTCGAGGAGGTGCAAGCCGAAGTCGACGATATCCTCGCCGAAGGCCGCCGCCAGCAGGAAGAGTTCGGTCGCGCCCGCACCGCCGTAGCCGTCCAGCGGCAGGAGGCGAAGGCGCTTGGCCAGCGTGTGGAACAGTTGCGCGCCCAGGCGCGCGAACTCCAGGCGCAGATGAGCCGGCGCAGCGAACGCTTGCGGGTGCTCGGCGCGCAGCAGACGCAACTTAACGTGACCATTGACGAGCTTGAGACGGCGTTGACCGAGGCGCGAACCCAGGCGCAGGCGCTTACCGAACACCTGCGCGAGCGCGACGCGCACCAGACGGACCTTGAGCGGCGCGCGCTGGAACTCGAACGCGGTCAGGGCGTCGAGCGGCAAGAGCTCGCCCGCGTGGAGGTCGAGTACCGGCGCTGCATCGTCGATTCGCAGCGCGCCCGCGACGCCGTGGAGACACTGGCCCAACAGATCCGCGAGGAGCTCGCGGACGAGGACGAAAGCGATCCACTGGCAATGATTCTCGGCGGCGCGCGAGGCAGGCGAAGAGGCCGAAGATGCGCCCGCGCCGGCGAGTTCGCCGGAGGAAGCGGCGAAGATGCGCCGCCAGATCGACAGCCTGCGCAATCGTCTGAAGCATCTCGGCGGCTACGATCCCGAGGCGCCGCAGGCATACGCCGAACTGAAGACACGCCACGACTTTCTCAGTGGCCAGGTACGCGATATGGAGCAGGCCTCCACCAACCTGCGTAGCGTGATCGCCGAGCTCGACGCCACGATGCGCCGGCAGTTCGAGGAGACGTTCCACGCGGTCAACGAACGCTTCCAGCGGCACTTCGTTACGCTCTTCTCTGGGGGCGCCGCCCGGCTGGAGTTGACCGCGCCGCGCCGCTCGCAGGCCGAGGACGAGGACGACGAGCTGGCCGGAGAGGAGAAGCTCGCCCCCGCGGCGAAGGGACTCGGTGGCATCGAGGTCTTCGTGCAGATCCCCGGCAAACGGGTGCAAGACCTCTCGCTGCTCTCGGGCGGCGAGCGCGCGATGGTCTCCGCCGCGCTGCTCTTTGCCCTGCTCGAAACGAATCCGCCGCCCTTCTGCCTGCTCGACGAGGTGGACGCCGCGCTCGACGAGGCCAATGTCGTGCGCTTCTGCGACATCCTCAAGCAACTGGCGCAGAACACCCAGTTCATCGTCATCACGCATAATCGCGTCACCATGACGCATGCCGACGCGATCTACGGCGTCTCGATGGGGCCGGACAGCGTCTCGCGCGTCCTCTCGATGCGCTTGGCCGAGGTAGCCGCCGCTCGCTGATAGGTGGCGGACGTCAGTGGAAGGTGACGACGCTCACACCTGCCTCACTTCCCCAGGCGGCTGCACGGGTAGCTCATTGCGACGCCAGTTGGGCGCAACCTATCCAGGCCGCGCCGGGCAGCGCTGGCCCTCTAGCGCCCGCGGCGGCCACCTGCTATAGTTGGCCGCGAGCAGGAGGTGTGGGGAGATGCCGGGATCCATCGTAGTGCCTGCCGATGGCGTGGCGACCACAACCGTCGAGTTGTACCGATTGACCGACGACGTCGTCGATGTCATGCTCCGCCTACTACGGCGACGCAGGGACTTCGACGTCGCCTTCCTCCCAATGGATCCGCTCGCGGACGATCCAGGGGCCAGTGAAGACGACGAAAAGAACTCCGGCTGGACGCTGGGGCACCTCATCGCCCACGTCACTGCCAGCGCCGAGGAGTCCGCTGCGGTGGCCGCCGAACTGGCCCGCGGGGTGCCCTATCACGGCCGCTCGCGACGCGAGGTACCCTGGCGTGAGATCGCGACCGTCGCGCAGTGCCGCGCTCGCCTTCACGAGTGCCGCCGCATCTGCCTCGCCGGCCTGGCGATGTGGCCGGATTCGACCGGACCTCGACAATACGTATGTTCCCTGGGAGGGCAGCCCGCCCGTGGACGCGACCGCACGCTACCTGTTGGGACTGCGCCACGCCGTTGGGCATCTAGAGCAGATGCGCGACACGCTGATCCAGGCGCGCGCCGATCGCAGAAGCCGCAGCATGTTGGGACGGTGGCGTGGGCGCTCCACGAAGAGGCATTCGCAAGCGACACCCGCGCTGATCGACGCGCCGCCCGCATGAATCTGCCCCGCGTGCGATGAGCCGCCGACGATCTCGCCGTCCTCCAAAAAGGGACGCTGTACGACCTCACCCGTATCACCCCCGATCCGCGGCATCGGCCGCGATTCGCCGCGTGCTAGAATAGCCCTGTGCGGTGTCTGCTTGCGCGGCGCTAGCCGCAACCTTCCGGCGTGCTTGCCCGTAACACCGTGCGCCGGTCGCATTCATTGGCGAGCGGATCGGGGTGCAGAGGGAGGGATGCGCGTGGAAGGACGAGGCGAGATGGGCGCTGATGCCGCTCGCGGCGCAAGATCCCCCTGGATCGTCGCCGTGATCGTGGCGCTGGTGATCGTGGTGACGATCAGCGGCCTGACGGCGCTGGTCCACGCGGCGCCACTCGCGCCCACGCGCCCCGCTAAGGCAGGCGACGTCTTCGCGCAGAAGCCTTGCACGCCAGTCTATACGGAGGCGAACGTTGGCACGACGGTGATCACCGATCTGCTCGGCGGCACGGACGTGGTCGCGCTCGGCCAAAGCACCGCCAATGGTTCTACCTGGCAGCACGTCCGCATTTGGAGTGGCATCGAGGGCTACATCCTCCAGGACGATCTTGGCGACCAGCCGCCCGACCCGGCCACCGAAGGAACCTGCGAGTATCCCGGCGTGCCCGATCCGCAGTCGCAGGCCCTCGCGGCGGCGCATGGCCCCTGGCCGCTGACGGCGCAGGCGGTGGCCGTCTCGCCCGCGGCGGTGCTTTCACATCCCGATGAGACGAGCGTGCCGGTCGGCAGCCTCGCCGTCGGCGCGACGGTGAACATCACCAGTTGGGCCAGTGATAGCGCGGGCGGACCCTGGTATCAGGCGACGAGCAGTGGCGCGGAGCCGTTGTCTGGCTGGATCTGGAGCGGCGCGCTGCGGCTGACCACACCAAACCCGGCGACGCAGACGGTAAAGGGCGCACCGATCTGGCAGCCGATGGCGGGCAAGGGCATGTGGTTCACCAATTACCTCACCCACCACAGCGACATAGCTTCGATCATCCAGGCGGCGAAGCTCGCCGGGATCACGCACCTCTATGCCGAGGTCGCCATCACGCAGTACGGCTTCTACGGGCAGAACACGCTCAATCGCTTGCTTCCCCTGGCCCACCAGGCAGGCATCGCGGTGATCGGCTGGGTCTACCCGACGTTGCACGACGTTGCCACCGACGTGCGGCTGACGCAGATCGTCGCGACCTACACCACGCCCAGCGGCGATCACGTCGACGGCATAGCCACCGACGTCGAGGAGATCGACGATAGCGCCAGCGTCTACAGCTATGGGCAGCTGCTCCGTGGCCTGTTGGGGCCGGACGAGTTGCTGGTCGCCGCGGTCTTTCATCCCTATGCCCAGCCGTATTATCCCTACGTCGCGATCGCCACAAGTTGGAATGTGATCGCGCCGATGGATTACTGGCACAGCCGGCCCGACCACGCTTACGCGCAGGAGGACGTGCGCCGCTTCGTCGACAATTCGCTGCTGACGGTGCAGTCGGCGATGACGGTGGGCGGCGACGTGACCCCCCTGCCGATAGAGGAACTCGGCCAGACCTACGACATGTACACGCAGGACGGCACCGGCGCGCGGGATGCGCCCACCGGCCCGGAGATCACAGCAGACATCCAGGCGGCACATACCGCGGGCTGCATCGGCGTCTCGTTCTTTGAGTGGCAGACGGCGACACAGGCGGAGTGGAACGCGATCGCCGGCTACGCGTGGCCCGCGCGCTAACGCGGCGCCAGGCCATCTCGCGCACTCTGCTTCAGCGCGCCGAGGCACAGCGAGGTTCGTCAGATCGTTTCCGATGATCATTTTCCGCTTTCTTCCGCTTTTACGTTGGAAGTGGGTCGTGCGCCACGATGGCCCCGCGCCGTGTGGAACTGAAAGGTGGAGCTGAAAGAGGCGGGAAGCATCGCACGATTGTGGCGAGCGGTCGCGTCGTCGTTTCTGCCGATTCTGCCGCTTTTCACGTTTTTGGTGCGGAGTGCTGCTGTCGATCTTGCCGATTCTGCCGCTTTTCAACTTCTGTGTACGCTCTCGCGGTGTAGGAATCGCAGGTGATCGCTGGCGAGCGGCCGTGCGGATGGTGCCGTTTTTGCCGCTTTTCGCTTCTTTGATGGCATAAATTCATTCGATTCTGCCGATTCTGCCGATTCTGCCGATTCTGCCGATTCTCGAATGCGTGTTCGGTATTGCCTGCCAGTATTGCCGGAAGTCGCCCGGGGAACTCACGGCGAAAGCGGCGGCAATGAGGGTGAGGGGGGACGAAGGAACGCATGGGGGTTTCGCTGGAGGAGGTGCGCGGGGTGGAGCGTCAGTGGTGAGGGTACCAGGAATACATGTTCTAAGTGAAGAGTACCACGCGGCGGCGAGGAGCGCAAGGGCGCTCTATGGTGCTACCCCGTGGGCGCGGTGGTGCGGCCCGGCTGCGGGCGGCGCGAGAAGAGTGGCTGGTCGGCGCCGGTGGTCTGCCGGTCGAGGATCGCCAGGACGCCAGCGACAATCAGTTGCGGGCTGGCGAGTAGCGCCCACCAATGGACGACGAGGAAGAAGGCGATACCCGCGACGATCAGCAGCGCGCCAGCGATCACCTGCTGCCGGAAAACAAGGATGGCGCCAACTAACCCAAGCAGGCAGATCACCAGCCCGATGAACCCGTGCGACGGGTCCGCCGTGCCGCCGAGGATCGTGCGCGCGGCGTGGAACGCGGAAACGATCAGGTTAATCACCAGGGCATCGATCACGCCAATGAGACCCACCGCGAACGCGGCGACGCGTACTGCGGTTCGCATTCGGCTTTTCCTTCCCAGCAGAGACGGCGCCTCCCTATGCCGACCAACACGCTTTTGCTCCATGTACCTATCAAGTTTTGTGCCGAGCAGACGCGTTGCGGCGGATCCAGCATTGCGTTCGCCCGGTTGGCGCGCTGTCGTGTACACTGCACCTACATGACAGGTACACGGCGCGCGGTGTCACGATGCGTCGTCGCCTTGCCGCGAAAGGAGTGGGTGTCTATGCCATCTTTCGATCTCAGTGACCGCACGGCCCTCGTCACAGGGGGATCGCGCGGCATTGGCCTCGCCATCGGCGCGGCGCTGGCGACGGCGGGCGCACGAGTGGTGCTGGCCGCGCGCCACGAAGATGCGGTGGCGCAAGCGGCGGCTGATCTCCGCGAGCGCGGCGCGCAGGTGATCGGCGTTGCCGCGAACGTCGGTAAGCCGGAGGAAGTGCAGACGCTCGTCGATGCCACTAGCGCCGCCTTCGGACCGGTGGACATCCTGGTCAACAACGCGGCGACCAATATCCACTTCGGGCCGCTGCTCGACGCCGACGACGGCATGTGGCTGAAGATGCTCGACACCAACCTGCTCAGCGCCGTGCGCCTCTGCCGCCTGGTCGTACCGGGGATGCGCGAGCGCAAGCGCGGCAAGATCATCAACGTCTCGTCGGTAGACGGCATTCAGCCGGGGATCGGGCGCGGCGTCTACGGCGCGCTGAAGGCAGCGCTGATCCAGTTCACGCGCTCGCTGGCGCAGGAGCTTGGGCCTGAGAACATCCAGGTGAATGCCATCGCGCCGGGGCTGGTTCGCACACGCTTCGCGCAGATTCTGACGGAGACGCCACAGATTCGCGCGGCGGCGGAGAAGATGACGCCGATGCATCGTATCGGCGAGCCGGACGAGATCGCGGGTGCGGCGCTCTACCTCGCCTCGCCGGCCAGCGACTTCACCACCGGGCAGGTGATCGTGGTGGACGGCGGTCTGACACTCGGCTCCTTCGGCGCGGTGGAGTAGTGATCGCCTACCCGTTATGGCCTTGACTGGTGCGGAGCTAACACTGAGACGATACGCTGTTCCACATCCATGATGTGAGGAAGCAGCGTACCAAAATGATGTAGTACCCAGAAACCTGACACCACGGCGACCGCCCCTAGATTGATAATGAGGACGAGCGGCCGGGAGAGATCTTTGAGTACGACGAGGTCTACTACATTGAGAGCGGCGAGCATTACAAGTCCGACAGCAATCAACCACGATGTCAACGTTAATGGCTTTGACTGCTTGTGCAAATGTTCCGCGCCGGGCCAGAGGTGGGCCAATTGGCGGCGGCGTCTTCGAGTCAGAGCCTGATCGACCACTATTTTGCTGACTAACTCGTGAAGTTCGGCAGAGTCAACGCCAAGTGGGGGCACTCGTTCAATGTCTTGTCCCGCAGGTGCTTGCGCCAAAACGGGCTCAACTTGATGCATCCACTGTTCAATGCGCTGTACGTAACCACGCTCTGTAGGCGTGAGATTAGCAGTGGGCGCGCGGAGCATCAATTGCTGCAGCGCCCATGCCTTGTCCTTTAAGGTGTATGAAATCACTTCTTGATCCATTGCCATGCGCAACGTCCAATCTCCCTCTGGTCAGGGTTGTTCAGCACGAAGCGCAGCTACTAGTACACTGCAATTGTATCATCATTCGGACGCAAAAGATACATCCAACTGCTGCTTGCATGCTTCTACCTCTCCTTCTTCCAGTAAGCGCAATCCTAGCGACCTAATATGAGAAGTATCAACAAATCCTCAATCTCGTTCCGCTCGTTTGCGGTTGCTTCAACACAGGTAAACCAAAGCTCAAACCACTCGCGCAGTGACTGCCCTGCTTGTCCTTGAATGCCTGGCAAACGCTGCCAGCCATTTTCAATGTGCTTGATTGCTTGGTCCGCCAAACCCATGCATGCTGCAAGGTCGACCTGGGCTATGCGGTGCTTCTTGCGAATCTCGCGCATTCGGCGGAGCAATTGACCGGCGGGATCACTTGCCATCGCCCGAGCCTCCCTCGCCTATAACGACGTAGAGGCAAGCATAGCACAGGACGCTGGCTCGATTCAAGCTGGGAAGTACTGACCTTTCTCTGAAGCGCGAGAGCGATTGAGCGTAGAGGCGAAGGCTCCCTCTGTGGATCGCTCTCAATTGAATCGCATCGACGGATTGCCTGTGGTCAAAATTTACACCCTACTCGGTCAAAAAGTCTACCCCATTCTCGGCGAACGCGCGGATACAGTTACCCGCATGGACCGGCCGCGCTGCAAGGGCCAGCACGAACTGCCGGTTTGAGACGAACGGCTAGCTTCATTAGTGCGCGGGAGAGGAGGGTTCCAGCACGCGGTCGCCCTTGCTAGGCAAGGCACCAACAGAGCATCACAACCGCGCGTTCATTCGCACTGAATAGCGCGAGCGGAAGTTCCTCACCGTGGAAAGCCAGGAACCCCGCCCGATGAAGAGCCACTCCTTTTCGTCGCTGTTGCTTCAGCGAGCGTCCAGTTTTGAATCGCGCCCAGCGCGCTGGAAAGTGACCTACAAGATGTTACACGCTTTGGCAGCCCTTCCTCAAGGAGCCGGTCGCTCACGTTTCCAAACGGTGGTCCTTGGGGCTATCGTCGTAGTCCTCCTCGCCATGTTGGTTGCTACAGTTCTCGCGCTAGCTTTCCCTGTAGACCTGTTTTCGGGTTTGCACCTCACCGCTTTGCCGTCGTCCACACTCACCGCCGATATATGCGCCGGCGGAGTACCAGGACACTGTTGAGTTATCTTCACGTCTAGCTCAACCGACGTGCACAGTATCACCGCAAGGAAGCACCTTTATTTTGGCCCTGACCCTGTGGTTGGGGCCGTTCACTTGGAGCTGATTTCACACGGGGCAGGGCGCTGGATCGCGCGTGTTGTGCTTATTGACAGCCAGTGCTAGTCTATTCAGCGATTCAACACGTGTCGCGCAGCGACGATTGTCTTTGTTCCCCGTCTCTACGTGTCTGGAGGCGTGCCCTAATGGCAACCAAATCCTCCTCAGATTCCGCGCAACCTCCGCTCAGCGAAACCATTGCTTTACGTGACCTTGCCATCGAAGCGGCCATCGAGCGCGAAGATTGGTATCCCATCGCTGATCTCGCCATGCATCAGGTGTATTCACATCACGAATTGCAGTGTTTTGAAAGCGCTCGCGACTATGCTGAACTCACGCTCGACGCCTGCCACATGACCGAGCTGCGGACGTCTGCGATCCGTAAGCTCGAGCTGGACGCGCTGGACATGAGTGCCCTCGAACACTTCTACCTGGGCGAATTTGGGCAAGCTGCCAGCCACATCGCCTCCGCCGCGGAACTTGCTCGCCTCGACCCGTTTCACCCGAGGGTGCTCGCCAGAATCGAATGGACAGCCGCTCTCATCGACCGCTGGCGAGGCGATGCCTTCGCTGCCTTGCACCATGCGCTCAACTCGCTCGAGATCTTCTCCCCACTAGACTCTCCACTCAACGTCGCTCGCTTACGCATCGTCATAGCCGACATCGCGCTCGACATCGCCGCGTCGTTCACTCCTCAGTACGGCGACACGCATACCGAATTCATCGAGCTTGCGGCAGCCAATCTCGCGAAATCGATGAAATCTGGCACCATGCAAGAAGATGTAGCGGGCCGTGCGCTCGCAGATATTGCCTACATTCGTTTGAGTAGACTCGTCAATGCGAATGAGGACCGACTCGCTCTTCTCGAGCACATCGGGGCTGTCGCTCAAAGACTCGGGGATCTTCCTCTGTTGGGACAGGTAGAAACCTCTGTGGGCGATGAACTCGCTTACCAGGGCTATATGGGCGCGGCCTGCAAGCAGTACGACCACGCGGTCAAGTTGCTCAAACAGAGTGACGCACGCGTTCTCGCGATCTGGCCACAGCGCTCGCTTCTGCGCCACAAAGAGCGGTCGCTGCAGGACTGAGCCAAGGCGGCGCGCTCCCTCACCTCGCCGGCCAGCGACTGCATCTCGGAGCAGGTGCTGGTGGCGGGTACGCCGTCCCTACAGTCGCGCGGGCATGTGTCATCTGGCGCAGATGGCGTCGAAGATCAGGCGCACCGAGGCTTCGGCCTGCGCGCGGAGGCTCACTTCTTTCGGCGCGGCGAGGTTGATCAGGTTCAGCCCTTCCATCACCGCCAGCAGCATCAGGGCGACCTGGTCGGCGTCCACCGGGCGGAACTCGCCTGTGTCGATGCCGCGCTGGACGACGCGCGCCAGCGCCGTTTCATACTCGGAGAAGTGCTCCTCCAGGAACTGGCGCATGCTCCTGTCGCGCCCGGCGACGGCGTAGAACTCGAAGGCGAGGGGCGCAACGGCGGACATGCGTTCGGCGTCGGCCGCGACCTTGAGCGTATAGGCGAGTATCCGATCCGCGACGCTTCCCTCCGCCGCCTCCAGCGCGCGCAGCCGCCGCAGCTCCACGTTGAAGAACGAGCGGAGCAGCGCGCCGATCATGGCGTCTTTGCTCTTGAAATAGAGGTAGAGCGTGCCCTTCGCCAGCCCCGACTGACGAGCGATGTCTTCCATGCGCGCCTCGTGGAATCCCTCGCGTGCGAAGACGTTCATCGCCGCCTCGAGGATCTGCTGCTCGCGATCTTCGCGAAGGTCATGTGGGGGCTGGTCGGGCATTGAGGACTCCGAGCAGGGGACACGGCTGCCAGTGCATGTCCCCCATTGTAAGCCAGCGAGAGCACGCCTGCCAGTTACGACCGGCGCACCGGCGGCGTGCAGCGTACTAGGCCGACGCCCCGCGAATGGCGGAGGGAGCGCTGATGTGCGCGCCTCGCCGGTTCCACGCGCGCGTGCGCAGCCAGAAGATCGCCAGCCCCACCAGGGCGAAGGCGAGGAACCAGGCGAGTGCTAGCGCGATCCCCCCGCCGGGCACATCATTGCCGAACCCGCCGCTGACGGCCACTTGCATCGGACCATACGTGGGGAAAGCGATTAAGAAATCCTTGTTGGCTAGCGGATTCTCGACGGGCACCTGCAGGGTGGTGTCGAGCAGACTGATCATGATGATGAGGAAGAAACCGGCCAGCTCGCTGGTGACCAACACCCCCAGCAGCAGCCCGAGTGCCCCGTAGGTCAGCGTGTCCAGCAGGTAGCCGAGCCAGACGGAGCCAAATCCCGTGAGGCCCGTGGAGTGCCAGAACGCTTGCAGCACGAGCGCCGCGTACAGCGAGACCAGAACCGACACCACGACGATGGCCGTCATCTTGGCCGCCAGAGCCACCGGCTGGGGCAGCCCCGCTAAGACGAGCCTCCGGTCAAATGCGGCATTCCGGCGGGCGGCGGCAAAGATCATGAAGGCCACGATGAGCGTGATGGCGTTGAAGCCCGAGGTCAGCACCGTGAGGTCGTGGCCGTTGACATGCAGGAATTGGCCGGTGCTCTGCAACTTGAAGGCGACGAGCGTGGAGGGGATCAGCGCGCCGAAGAGCCAGTCCCATATCGGAACGAAGAGGATCAGCAGGCCGAGCGCGAAGCGGTTGCGTGCCTGCTCAATGAGCGCATAGCGCACGCTGGTAACCCAGGCATGGAACATCAGTGGACCTCCTCCGCGATTGCCGGGGTAGCCGGACGTGGCATCGGCTGCAACCGACCGTCGTGCAGTTGATAGAGGGCATCGAAGCGCTGTTGGTCGAAGATCAGGTGCGAGATGACGAGGATCGCCTTGCCGCGTGCGCGCAGATCAGCGGCGACCTGCCAGAAGCGCAGGTAGGTCTCCCAGTCGAAGCCCTGGTAGGGCTCGTCGAGCAGCAGCACGGCGGGATCGTGCATCAGCGCGAGGGTGAGGTTGAGCTTCTGCTGCGTGCCGCCGCTGAGCGTGCCGACCGTCGCACCGAGGTATTGCCCGAACGCCAGCGTCTCGACCAACTGTTGCGCGCGGCTGAGGTCGGTGAGGCGGTAGGCGGCACGGAAGTAGTCGAGGTGCTGCGCGACGGTCAGCGACTCATTGAGGACAACGGCCTGCGGGCAGTAGCCCAGCGCGCCCGCCAGCGTGACCGCGCCAGCGTTGGGGCGTAGCTCGCCCGCGAGGATGCGCAGGAGCGTCGATTTGCCGGAGCCGTTCTCGCCGACGATGCCGACGAGCGTGCCGGGGCGCAGCTCGAAGCCGACGTCGCGCAGGACGCGATGGCGACCGAACGACTTCGCGAGTCCTGCGGCGCGAAGCACGGGATCGGGAGGGGACATGGACATGAACGCGATCTCCAGTGGTACAGTGCGCGAGCGCACGGGAGGTGCCGCGCGGCAGGCCATTACCGCACGGCTCTACGACTGACCGGTCAGTCACTTGGAGCATACCTGAATGCTGAGAGCTTGTCAAGGTAGCTCGCGGCATGATGTTTTGGCGGGCGGTTGGCGAGCGCGCACGTCGCGTCTAATTTTCCGCGGCGGCACGAGGATTGCCGCATACCGAGGGACGACGTTCCCTGCCACAGCCTGGCGCGACCGATGACGATAGCAAGACGATAGAAAGGCGATAGAGCGCATCAAACTGTGCGCGGGCTGTAACGTAGAAGTAGCAGGTGTTGCTAACACGCGCCACCGCGACGAGGAGGTTCCCCGCCATTAGGCACGTGCGTACCAGTCGCTCACCAAGGAGTCGCATCCATGTTCCGTCTCCGCCATCCGCCGATTCTCTTCTGGCTCGGCGCCTTCTTCTTCATTCGCCAGCTCATGCGCCATCGCCGCGGCGGGTACGGCCGCTACGGCGGCTACGGCTCACACCACGGCGAATTCATCTAGGCTCACAAGCGTTGCGTGCGACGAGACCGCCACCCCTCGTACGGGGCCAGTGCTCCCACGGGTAGGATCGGCGGCCTCGCGCTACTTTCTCGCTATGCCTGCGCTATGCCGCGATGCGCAGCGCCATGCGTACCCGTGCTGATGACGCTGACGGGACCGCCGCCTGCTCGCCGTCGCGTAGGGCACCACGCCAGGTTCAGAGGGTGAGGCAGATGGCTGACGATACCTTCACGCTAACGACGTTCTACGACTCGTGGAAAGCGTACCAAGATCGCCTCGCGGCGTCATTGGCATCGCTCACTGACGAGCAACTCGCGCTGCGCGCCCTGCCGGGCCTGCGCTCCGTCGGGGAGCTTGCGCTGCACATCGTCGGCTGCCGCGCGTACTGGTTCGCTGGGTTCATGGGCGAAGACGGCGCGGAGATGCAGCCGTACCTGCGCTGGAACGAGATCGCGCTGACTTTCCCGACGCCGGCCCCGCTGCCGAGCGCCACCGAGCTTTCCGAGGGCCTCGCGCGCACGTGGCGCTTCATGGCGGATCGGCTGACGCGCTGGAGCCCCGACGATCTGCGCCAGACCTTCTCCGACGTGGATGAGGCGGGCGGGTCGGTCGAGATCTCACGTGCGGAGGTCGTCTGGCACGTGCTCGAACACGACCTGCATCACGGCGGCGAGCTTTCGCTTACTCTCGGCATGCACGGCATCGACGCGGCCTTCGCGCTGTGAAGTTCAGCCGCCGATCGCGCGCTCACGCCAGCTACTGTCCGCTCTTCCAGCGCACTTCGCTTCCAAAAGGGATGTCGCTGGTCGTCGCTGGAACGGTTCCATCTTTCGTTAGATCTCGCCCGCGACCCTTATGATGAGGTACAGCCCATACGCGGCCAGGGCGAAGGCCACGGCGACGGCCAGGATCGCGAGAGAAGAGAGGGCAATGGCAAGCCCGTTCTGCCAGTGGCGGACACCGGCTCGCCGCCATGCAAGTGCGGTGGCAAGGCCCCAGATGGCAAGCCCGAGCGAGCCACCGAGCACAGCGAGGATAGCGGTCACAGCCGCAAGCCCTTTCGGGAAGCCTAGGTCTGGCGTGTTAAAGGTCCAGAGCGTCGCGAGCGCAGCGAGCGCCACGCCTAGAACCGCGAGCAGACCTCGCACGAGGCCAGCGCGGACTGTACTGCTCTCGTTCCCTGATCGCTCGATACGCTCATGGTCCGGCCTTGGGGCGCTCGGCATGGGGGAAACCTCCTCGACATCCGGCCTCTGGTGACACTGCGCCCCGCGGCGCAGAGGCATTGACCAGCGACGATCTCGACAGGAAGTCTAGCCATTTGGGCGCGGCGAGTCCACGCACAATCCATACACGAACTCGCACAGGTGTGAGCACGAGCTCCAAACGTAGTGGCTACAGCTCGACGTAGACGTTCTTGACCTCGGTATAGAGGTTGAGGGCGTGCATGCCGAGCTCGCGCCCCAGGCCGGACTGTTTGTAGCCGCCAAACGGCGCCTCGGTGAAGACGCTCGAATTACTGTTGACGCTGAGCACGCCGGTGCGTATCCGTCGCGCGACGCGTAGTGCGCGGCCTACGTCGCGCGTCCACAGCGAGCCGGAGAGACCGTAGGGCGACGCGTTGGCCTGCCGCACGGCGTCGTCCTCGTCGATAAATGGGATGATGCAGGCGACGGGACCGAAGATCTCCTCACTGGCGACACGCATCTCGTTGCGCACAGCGCCGAGCACCACGGGCAGCACGAAACTGCCGCGTTCCAGCCCCGCCGCATCCGCCGGCTCGCCACCCGTCAAGACGGTCGCTCCCTCGCCGATCCCAATGCGCACATACTCCAGCGTGCGCCGCTTCTGCGCGGCTGAGACGAGCGAGCCGATCTCCGTCTCTGGCGCCAGCGGATCGCCGACACGCAAGCGTCGCGTGCGGGCGACAAAGCGCTCGGTGAACTCGTCGATCACCTCGCGCTGGACGAAGATGCGCGTGCGGGCGCAGCAATCTTGCCCGGCGTTGGCGAAGACGCTATAGGGAGCGCGTTCGGCGGCCTCGGCGATGTCGGCGTCGGCGAAGACGATGCAGGGCGACTTGCCACCAAGCTCCAGCGAGACGCGCGTGATGTGCTCCGACGCTGCGCGCAGAACGGTGCGTCCGACCTCGGTCGAGCCGGTGAAGGCGACCTTATCCACCGCCGGATGCGCGGCGAGCGCCAGGCCGACCACCGCGCCGTCGCCGGGCAGCACGTTGACCACGCCCGCGGGAATGCCAGCCTCCAGGCAGAGGTCGCCGAGCGCCAGCGCCGTCAGCGGAGTCAGTGACGCCGGCTTGAGGATCACCGTGCAGCCGGTGGCGAGCGCGGGGGCCATCTTCCATGCGGCGATGACCAGGGGGAAGTTCCAGGGCACGATCTGGGCGACGACGCCTACCGGCTCGCGCAGGGTGAGATCGAGGCCACCGCCGGAGACTGGGATCGTCTCGCCGAAGAGCTTGTTCGCCGCGCCTGCGTAATACTCGAAGGTGTTGGCCGCGCCGTCCACCTCGTCACGGGCGTCGGCCAGCGCTTTGCCGCTGTTGCGCGTCTCCAGTTCGGCCAGCGCCTCACGCCGCTCGCGGATCAGCGCCGCCAGGCGCAGCAGCACGTGCCCACGACGCGCGGCCGGCCAGCGCGGCCAGGGTCCGTCGTCAAACGCCGTGCGCGCGGCGGCGACCGCCCGGGCGACATCCTCCGCCCCGGCAAGCGCGACCTGCGCCAGGATCTCGCCGGTCGCGGGTTCATAGGTCGCGAAGCTACGCCCGTCGGCACTGGCAACGCGTTCGCCGCCGATCAACAGGGGCTCGTGCCGCATCGCCGGCGATCCCGTCTGCGCGCCTGCCGTCGGTTGTGGCATGTGCAGCCTCCCGCTATTTCCCTCAGAGCGCCATTGGACCTCCGCCCAAGCCGCAGCCATTCTACCGCAGAAAGCCCGCGCGCGGCAGAATCCACCACACATGCCGAGCATTCGTGGCACGGATTCTGTAAGCATCTCAAAATGAAATATCGCAACGTGATACAGCGACCGACGTCTATCGATTGAGTGAAAGGAGCGCTCGATGCATAGGCATGCACCGCGCCTCTGCGCTCCGAGGGAAGCCAGGGTCGTCACCCTGCTCCGCGCTGGCGTCTTCGCCGCCGTGGTTGGGCTGGCGCTCTGCCTCGCGGCTTGCGGCTCGGCGGGCGGCCCCGGCGTGCATAATGCGCCGAAGGGTGGGACCGGCTCGAACGACAACGCCCCATCCACCACAGTCAACGTGGGGAACAGTGGCTTCGAGGCGCGCAACGTCGCTATCACCCACGGCACGGCGATCATTTTCGCCAGCCAGCCAAATGCGGAGCAGCACGACGTCTGCCTCGGCGCGACAGGGAGTTGCGACGAGCAGGCGAGCGGTCCATCGTCGCTGCAGGATGGGGGCATTTTCCTCGCGCCTGGCAAGACCAGAGCCGTGATCTTCCCGCATGTTGGCACCTATCACCTGACTACCGTTCCACAGTCCGCCTATGACCTCACCGTCACCGTGCGCTAGCCGCTTCAGGGTCGACGCGTCGAGGCCGCAGCACGCCGGGAGGCGACTACACAATGAGACGAGCGAAGTTACTGGCACTGCTGACCACGGCGGCACTAGTGCTCCTGGCCGGCCTGATTGCGGGCTGCGGCAAGGCGCAGACGCCTCCCGCCCAAACGAGCACGTCGGGCGCTGAGGTGGATATGACCTCCAATAACTTCGTGCAGCACGCCGTGACGATCTCCGCGGGCCAGACCGTCCATTTCGTCGATCCAACAGCCACGGGGGCGTTCCATCAGATTTGCCTGGGGAACAACCAGCAGTGCGACACGAGCGGGCAGGGCCCGGCGAAGCTCCAAAGCCCCGGCTTTGCCATCAATCCGGGCCAGACAGTCGACGTCACTTTCCCCACCGCCGGCACCTACAAGATCACCTGCACCGTCCACCCCGATATGAACCTGACGGTGACGGTCAATTAGGATCAGCACGCACCAGCACACCTTCGCCTTTCCAAGGCTCGTGGGAGGAGACGCAAAGCCGCATATCAAGGGTTTTTGAGCGACGTGCAAGCAGAATACAACGCCGTTGCCACGCCCTCGATGGCACGGAATATGTAGGCATACGTGGTAGGCGCAGCCGCGCCAGGCGTGACATGTAGAGGGAAAGGAGCGTCGTCGATGGCACCATGATCGCCACTCGCTGATGGAGGGGTAGAGTGCTACTACCTCGATTCGAGCTGCCATTGCTCGTCCGGATGGTTTCGGAGCATGCGGGCTTCGCTCGCACGGCGTGGCGCAAGGGATGGCTCGAACGCAGAAAGGAAAGCGCCTCATGCAACCATATGGAACATCGCGCCAAAGTGCCCGCGTCATGGACAGCGGGAACCTCGCGAGTTGGGTAAACGTCGTGCTCGGTGCGTGGCTGATCATCGCCCCATTCGTGCTCGGCTACATCTCTGGTCAGGCATATTGGAACAGTATCCTGGTCGGTATCGCCGTCGGCGTGATCGCGTTGATCCGCGTCGCTTCGCCGTACGGCACGCAGTGGCTGAGTTGGGTGAACGTCGCGCTCGGCGTCTGGCTGATCATCGCGCCGTTTGTGCTCAACGACACGGTGTCCGCGGCGTACTGGAACGACGTCATCGTCGGCGCCGTGATCGTACTCGTGGCGCTTTGGAGCGCTATGACGGCCACGCGCGCGACCACCAATAGCCGAACTTTGCCTGATGGCGACCGGACGACGGTGCCACCGCGCGACAGGGTCACCGGGTAACGGCGTCGTAACGGCGTTGCGCTGCCGAAAGGGCACGCATGCTGACGTCACAGTGGGCGGGGCGATCTCCTACGATCCGGCCCTGCCCATCATCGCGACGCACAGTGCGCGGTCGCGACACGCGCTAAGACATGCGCGGCGACCGCGCGCCAACGCACAGAGCGGGATCGAGAACGCACCAAGGACGGCTTCAGTATGGCGGCACGAGCCACGAGGAGGATCAGCGCTTCCGAGGAAACGCGCGAGCGTCGCGTGCGCTTCGAGTGGGCCGTCGCGCCGCGCACGATCTGGCTTATGGCCGGCGTCGCGGCGCTCTTCGTCGTGACGTGGATCGTGCTGACACAGGCGATGTACGTCTTCATCCTGCTCTTCACGGGCATCGTCATCGCCGAAGGCATACGTCCCCTGGTCGAGTGGCTGCATGCGCGGCACCTGCCGCGTTCGCTCGCCGTACTCCTGGTTTACCTGGGCCTCGTGATCATCCTCGCGGGGCTCGGCTGGCTCATCTCAGGAGCCTTGGTTGCCCAAATCTCGGTGCTCTCGGCGCATCTGCCCAGCTACCTGCGACGCGTTGGCGATCTGGTCTCCACTATCAGGCATGCGGTCGGCCAGAACTCGCTCTTGTCGAATGCGCTCGCCTCGTTGCAATCGACGCTCACCGGCGCGGCGGGCGGACTCTTCACGCGGCTGCTCAACGTACCGTTGCTGCTTGTCAGGTCCCTGTTCAGCGCATTCATCGTGCTGGTCGTGGCGTTCTTCTGGCTCACAGGCGTCGAAGAGCTTGAGCCACTGTTCGTCAGCGTCTTCCCTGGGCACCTCCAGCCGCGTGTCCGCGCGATGATCGCCGACGCTGGGCCGCGTCTCGGCGGCTACACACGCGGCGTGGCGATCGATATGGTGGTGGTGGGCACGCTCAGCGGCCTCGCGGTTTGGCTTCTTGGCGTGCCGTATCCGCTCGTGCTGGGCGTTATCGCTGGCTTGACCGAACTGATCCCCTACTTCGGCCCGTGGATCGGCGGGAGCGTCGCCGTCGCCGTGGCGTTGCTGGCCGGCTCGCCGATTATTGCGTTGATCGTCGCCGGCGTCTACCTCGTCATCCAGGAGATCGAAGGGCATGCGCTCGTCCCCTTCGTGATGATGCGTAGCGTCAAGATCAATCCCTTCGTCGTCGTCATCGCCGTGCTTTTGGGCACGACACTGCTCGGCGTCGCTGGAGGCATCCTGGCGGTGCCCGCGGCTGTCCTCGTCGATATCATTCTCCAGCAGGCGATCGTACCCGTCGCTCGCGACGCGGCGGATGACGCGCCAAAGCGGCCGTACCAGCGTCCATGGTTCTGGCGACGTTCCGCCGACGCACGTTCCGCGGACGCGCCTCCCCGCCGCCAGTCTGATCGCCCCCTCGTCGGCGCGGACGAACCCGACAGAGAGGGCCGTGCCGCGGACGCCTGAACCGGCCCGGCGTAAATGCCCTCTTGCGCACGCTGGCCAACCGCTTGCAAGCCACTGTTGATCCCCGCCCCGGTCGGCGCCTCATAGCAGCGCACGCAACCCTTCGAGCAGGCGCTCCACGTCGGCGCGCGAATTGTACGCCTGGATCGAGACGCGCAGCAGCCGCCAGCCCTGCCACTCGCTGATCGGCACCTCAACCTGGAAGTCTTCCCAGAGGCGCCGCTGCAGTTCGACCGCGGGCATGCCGTCGCTCGTCGGTAGCGGCATGGCGCACATCTGCCCCCAGAACGCCGTCGTAGCTGGCGCAATCGGCGCGAGGCTGGTGAGGGCGGTGACGGCGTCGCGCGCCTCGATCAGTAGCGCGTGACACGCCGCGCGCACCGCGCCCCAATCATGCTCGCGCTGATAGTGAATCGCCGCCGCGACGCTGAGATAAGCCGAGGGATCGTCGGTGCCGATCCAGTCGAAGAGATCGAGGAACGGCGAGGGACCCGGCTGGCGCGGCTGCCAGCCCCAACTGACCACCAGTGGCTGCAACTGCGCCTGGCGCTCGGGCCGCGCGTAGAGAAAGCCCGCCCCGACCGGCGCGCAGAGCCACTTGTGCGCGTTCCCCACGTAATAGTCCGCGCCGAGCGCGGCGAGAGTGAGGTCGATCTGCCCTGGCGCGTGCGCTCCATCGATCACCGTGAGGATGCCGCGCTCCGCGGCTCGGCGGCACAGCTGCTCGACGGGGAAGCGCAGCGCCGTCGGTGAGCTGATGTGGCTGATCACCAGCACTCGCGTCCGCTCCGTCACGCCCGCCCACACGCACTCGGCGATCTCGTCTTGGCTCGTCACCGGCAGCGGCACCGCCTGCGAGCGATACGTCGCGCCGCGCCCGCCGCAGACGAAGCGCCAGGTCCGCTCGACCGCGCCGTACTCGTGGTCCGTGCCGAGCACCTCGTCGCCAGGTTGCAGATCGAGCGCGCGCGCGACGATGTTCATGCCATGCGTCGCGTTCGGCACGAAGACCACATCGTCCGCCCCCGCGCCGAGGTACGCCGCCAAGGATGCGCGCGCCTCCGCCAGCAGTTCCGGCAGCCGTCGCCCCAGAAACGCGACCGGCTGCGCCTCCAGCTCACGCTGCCAGCGCCGCTGCTCCTCATAGACGGGACGTGGCCGCGCGCCGAAACTGCCGTGATTGAGGAAAGCGATCTCAGGCCGCACGAGAAAGTCGCGCCCCGCCTCGGCGATGAGGTGTGCGTTCGCTTTCCATGAGGGCAGTTCGGTTGGCATCTCAGGCATTGCGACAGCTCCTCTCGCGCGGACCTAGCCCCCTGGCTTGGAACCTAATCTTCAAGTGGTGCTACACCACCTCTCCTTCGTTCCCGCAGGCGACGGCGATGCATGTCAGCACACCTGCTAATCGTGCTCGACGGCTTCATGAGAGATGTGCAGAATGGTGGGGCCAACGGTGGCGAGAGCGCGATCTCGTTGCTCGTCGTAGCAACACACGATTATCAGCCGACTGTTGGTTCTCGCGTCCATCGCTTGCCCTGTAAGGGTACGGCATAAATGGCTGCTCGTCCATTCTCAGACGTTGCCCCTATTCGCCTCCCGCGGGCGCTCGCGCAGCGTCCTGGCGCGCACGGCGCAGGAACACACCGCGACCCTGGCGGGCGAGCATGCATCGCTGCGACTGGTGGAATGCAGAACATATGTGCTATAATGACTGGCAGAGAAAGCGATGAGGCGACTGCCGCCGCCTCTCCCCCCTCCCCAGCGCGATCTCGATGAAAAAGCGGAAGAAATCGGAAATTCCGCTCAGGAACTTCCGTAGCCAGGCCACAATATTTGCGGATTTGTGACATTCCGCCGGGCATCGCCATTCACACAACGGCGGAAGAACCGCGGCTTCCGCTGTTCCGCATGCTATACTCGCCGAGAGACGCGTCGGCAACCACCCAGGCGTCGGAGCGGGCAGGCAAGCGACATTCGACCCAGCGCGCGGCCCCAGGCGCGCGTTCGTCGCCATCAGAAGCGAGCATCTTCCTATGCAGCGGCGGCCAGACTTCTCGCAGCCCGCTCGGCCCGCGCCTGAAAGCGATCCTCCGCGCGACGACGCCGCGCAGCCTACCGTGCGCGTGCATCCCAGCAGCGTGCCGATTCCTGGCGCATCGCGTCCTCCGGCGAGCCAGCCGCCACCTTTCGCGCCGCCCGCGCTCCACATCACCACGCCGCGCTCCGATCCTGCCGGCGGGCTTACCACCGTCCTCGCCGTGCCGGAGCGCGCAGGCGACGCCGCCACGCTGTTCCGCGCCGCGCATGAGCATGTCCAGACCGAGGTCGCCGCCGTCGCGCGTGGCCTTGCCGACGTTGCCGCCGCACTGCACAACCACGCCGCCGCCCTCGAACACGCCGTCGAAGGCAGCTTCGCCCATGATCCCGGCGACCCGCGCACCAAGATGCTTTCGCAGTCGCTCTCCATCGCCCGCGACGCCGACCTCCAGCTCGCGCGGCTCGGCGGAGCCGTCCAACGCCTCGGCGTCTCGCTACACGCGGCGCAGGCCACCGTCGGCTCGCTGCAGCAAGAGCGTGAACGGCTCTCCTCGCTCTACGCGATTGCCCAGCATCTCAACTCCACCCTCGACCTCGAAGACGTGCTCGCCCGCGTCATGGCCGAACTGATCGTCGTCGTCCGCGCCGAACGTGGTTTTGTGCTGCTCTGGGATGACAAGACCGCCGCGTTGCGCTTCCGCGCCGCTCGCGACGCCGCGGGGAATCCCCTGCGCGAAGCCGACTTCGCCACCGTCAACATCAGCTCCGGCGTGGTGCGCCAGGTGTGGAATGAACAGCAACCATTGCTGACGCTCGACGCCCAAGCAGACGCGCGCCTCGCCGAACAGGCCAGCGTCATCGCCTACGGCATCCGCTCGGTCATGTGCGCCCCACTGCGCGTCCGCGGCCACGGCGTTGGCATCGTCTATGTGGATAGCCGCAGCGAGACCGCGCTGTTCGATGCCGCCAGCCTCGACCTGCTCGCCGCCTTCTGCAATCAGGCGGCCATCGCCATCGACAACGCGCGCCTCTTCGCTGATCTGCGCCGCCACATCGACGAGATCAGCGCCATGAAGGCGTACACCGACAACATCTTCGCCTCGATCGCCAGCGGCGTGATTACCGCCGATACGCTCGGCGTGATCACCGCCTTCAACCGCGCGGCGGAGCGCATCTTCGGCGTCTCCGGCGATTCGGCGCTCGGCCAGCCCTATGCCGACGTGCTGCGCGACCTCGCGGCCAGCGGTGGCGAGATCGCCGAGATCAGCGAGATGCTGCGCCGCGCTGTCGCCGAGCAGCGCGTCACCTTCGGCCACGAGATCACCCGCGAAGTGCCGGGGCGCGGCGAGGTCAGCCTGCGCCTGCACGTCTCGCCGTTGCGATCCGCCGAGTCGGGAGACGCGAGCGCAGAGCCCCCGCGACCGCTCGGCGTGGCGATGGTGGTAGACGACCTGACCGAGCTACGCCGCAGCCAGCGCCAGGCCGAGGAGATTCAACGCCTCTTCGGTCGCTACGTCCACCCGGCGGTGGTGCGGCAACTGCTCGCCGACCCGAGCGCCGTGCATCTCGGCGGCGAAACGCGCGAAATCAGCGTCGTTTTCGCCGATATTCGCGGCTACACCCGGCTCGCGGAGCAGCTCGCGCCCGCCGACCTGGTGCGCATCCTCAACTCCTACCTGGATGTCCTCACCGCAGCAGTCTGGCAGGAGGAGGGCACCGTCACCATGTTCATCGGCGACGCGCTCATGGCGATCTTCAACGCGCCACTGCCGCAGCCCGACCATGCTCTCCGCGCCGTCCGCGCCGCGTGGGCGATGCGCGCCGCGCTCGACAGCCACAACGCGCGCGCCGCGGGCGACCCCGCCACGCCCTGCGTCGAATACGGCATCGGCCTGCACACCGGGATCGCCGTCGTCGGCAACATCGGCGCCCGCGACCGCCTGCAGAACTACACCGCCATCGGCGACGCGGTCAACACCGCCCAGCGCCTGCAAGCCGCCGCCAGCGCCAACGCGGCACTGCTCAGCGCCGCCACCTATGCCGCCGTCGCGCCGCATGTCGTCGCTCACCCGCTGGAGCCGATGCTGCTCAAGGGCAAGACGCAGCCCCTCAGCGTCTATCAGCTCGACGGCCTCCTCGCCTAGGGAGCAGTCTCTCGCCGCACGGCCATCCGACGGGCTTGCTCCATCATGCACCTGACTATCCGCTATAATGGCGAGAGATAGGTTCTCCGAGTTCGCGTCGTGACGGGTGGCTATGGATACGCTACAGTTGGCGGCTTTCGAGGGCATCGTGCGCGAGGGCGGCTTCGGCCACGCGGCGACGGCGCTGGGCATCTCGCGTGCCGCGCTTGATGCGCGCATCGCCACGTTGGAGGCGGAGATCGGCGGACCACTCTTCGCCCGCGACGGACGCCAACCCGCACTGACGGAGCGTGGGACGGCGTTCTTGCCATACGCGCGGCGGGCGCTGGCGCTGCTGGCCGAGGGCCAGGAGACGGCGCGGCGCTTCGAAGACGGCGAGCGCGGACGCGTAACGCTCGGCATCATCCAATCGCTGGTCGAAGCGCTGCTCACGCCAATCGTTACCGCCTTCGCGGCAGCGCACCCGCGGGTGGAGCTTGGCGTACGCGTCGGGCGCGGCGACGACGTGGCGCAGATGGTCGAGGACGGCGCCGTGCAGCTTGGCCTGCTGATGTGGCCGACCTTCAACGCGGCAATGATTCCACTGCTGCGCTTCCGCCAGTCGATTGTCCTGGTGGCAGCTCCGGGCCACGCGCTCGCCACCGGGCCACTGCACACGCTGGCGGAGGTCGCCGCGCTCGCCGATCCGCTGCACCTGTTGCATTGGGACGGCGCGACCGCCGTGCTCTTAGATCAGCTTTCACCGCAGGCGACCAGCGTAATGAAGTTGCCCGGCCTGGTGACGCGCGATCTCGTGCGGCGCGGGGTAGGCGCGGCGTTCTTCCTGCGGGCGCTCGTCGCCGCCGACCTGGAGGACGGCGCGCTCGTCGAGGTTCCGGTGTCGGACCTGCAACCGCTCTCGCGCGAAGGCGCGCTGATCGTCGCGCGCAGCGAGACGCCGCTGCCGGCGACCGCGCAGGCCTTCGTCGCAACGGTGCGTAGTCACCTCCGCGCGGCACACCTCCTCACGCACGACCTCCTGCCCGAGGGAGAGGCGTAGGAGCATCACCTTCCGCTTTGCACAGCCGCGGCGGGAAGTTGCAAAGCAGGAGGAGACCGCGCTCCCACCACCTTTCCTCTTCCCCATCCAGCATCCCCGTTGCCGCCGACATCGCCGCCATCCGAGGAGGCATAGCCATGACCTTTCAAGCGTACATGGATACCATTTACCAGAAGACAGGCAAGACGCCCGACGAATTCAAAGCGATGGCCCAGCAGAAGGGACTCACCACACACGCGGCAATCGTCTCGTGGCTCACGAGTGAGTACGGCCTGGGCATCGGGCACGCCAGGGCGCTCGTCGTGGTGATCCTGCACGAAGACGATCGTGAGACGCCGCTGGAAGATCACGTCGCCAAACACTTCACCGGCGCCAAGGCACGCTGGCGCGCGAGCTACGATAGCCTCATGGCGCGGGTCAACCAGTTCGGGCCAGATGTGCGCGTTTCGCCGGGTTCCACGTATATCAGCCTGCTCTGCGGCGCGCGCAAGTTCGCCATCGTGCAGGTTACGGCGAGCCGGCTCGACCTCGGCGTCAAACTCAAGGGCACGCCACCCACCGGACGGCTCGAAGCGGCGGGCGCATGGAATTCGATGGTGACGCACCGCGTCCGCATCGACGATCCCGCGCAGGTCGACGCGGAAATGGTCGCCTGGCTACGGCAGGCCTATGCTATGGCGGGCGGCAAATGACCTGCGGAGCGCGCTAGCGATCCCGCGTTGGCGTGCCCGTGCTGCTGCCTCCGTCGTCGTCGCCCCCACCACCTCCACCCGCGGAGGGCGTCGCGTCGTCGTTGTCGTCGCTGTGGAAGGTGACGTTGCCGGTCTGCGCCGCCGTGCCATCCGGGTTTTGGACGCCAACGCTCACCCCATGCGGCGGGGCTCCATTGCTCCACTCAGCCACCAGCAGCGTTGGCGTGACGCTGAGCACCGTGCCGCCCGGCTGACCATCCACCACGAGGATCGCGCCAGTGGCGAAGCCAGCGCCCTGCACCTGAACATGCCACGGCGCATTCTTCACGTCATCATCGCCTTGCGTGAAGCGCACCGACGAGACGCTAGGCACCTGCTCGCCGAGGCCACCCAAGGTCGTCGTGGCGCGCAGGCGGCTGGCCCAGTCGATCTGTGGCAGTGCGGCGCGCAGATCCCTTGACGCTTGCTGCGAAAAGCTCGCAAGCTGGGTGGCCAGCGCCTGATGCTCGGCGGCGCTGGAGACACTCGCCAGTTCTTCCGCCGCCGCGTTTTGCTCGGAGAGTATAGTCGTGAGCGCATCGGCGAGCGATGCGTCGCTGCCGTGATCGGCGACAGTGCCGTCGAAGGACTGCAACGCATCATCGGCGTAGGAGAGGTGGAGGCTCACTTTGTCGGCTGGCGATGGCGCCAGCCCGGCGCGGAACCCCTGCTCCCAGCGATGCAGCCCATAGAAGGGAGTTCCCGGCGCGGCGGAGGCTCCCGCGGCCAAGAATCCGCCGCCGAGCAGGAAGACGAGGACGGCAGCCGCGGCGACCTGCCACATCAACGGGCTGCGGCGTCTTCGGCGGAGGGGCGCGAGATGCGGAAGTCTGAGCGGCGCGCCTTCTCGGCCAAACGACAAAGATCGGCCAGGCGCAGCGGCCATCGGTTCGGTGACGTCGCCGCCCGCGCGGATTGCCGCCGCACGCGCCAGGATCAGGTCCTGCAACGTCTCGGCGAAGATCGGTCGTGGCGCCGCCGCGCGCAGGGGTTCGAGGCGTTGCGCCGTCTCCAACAGCCGCGACAGCCCCTCGTCGGTCGGAGTCGCCTCGCGGGCCGGGCCACGCGACAATAGCGCGTCGAGCCTATCCTCGGGGAGCATAGCGCTGCCTCCCGTCGTTGCGCGCTCGTGGCGTGTTTTCGCTGCGTGCCCCTGGTGCCGCGCTGCGTTCGAGATAACGGGTCAGCGCGGCCAATCCACGGAACTGTAGCGCACGTATGGTTCCCGGCTGCTTCTCCAAGAGGTTCGCGACCTCCTCGGTGGAGTACCCGAGGACGCAGCGGTAAAGGATAACGGCTCGTTGTTCTTCGGTGAGTCGATTCAGCGCCACCACGACCTCTGCCCAACTCTCCCGCGAAGTGATAATACCCAGGGGATCGCCCTCGTCGGCCATCGCCATAGGCTCCAGGTCGTCCTTCAGTTCTACGTGCAGTTCGGGGCGGCTACGCTGCACGCGAAAGTGGTGGGCGACTTTGTTGCGCGCGACGCCGAGCAGCCACGCCGCGAAGGCCAACTCGTCTTCGGCGCGCACGCCACCGATACCCTCGATCATGGCGAAGAACGTCTCCGAAGTGAGGTCTTCGGCCTGGTGCACATCGGCAACACGCGCCAGCGCGTAGCGGTACACCACCGGCAAGAATCGCTTGTAGAGCATGCCAAGCGCCGCGGAATCGAGCGCGCGCGCACGCTCCATCACCGACGAGAACGCCAGCGTGGGCGGCCACGTGATCCGTTCCGCGCGACGTCTCGCTCGCGGCGTCTCGATGGGTTGCTTTCCAGGCGGTCGGTTCAAAGCACGAGGCTTTCCAGAGGGCAGCGTCCCCGCAAGGGCCGCCGCGCGTCTCATGCTCGTCGCCCGCACACTGCGATGCGACGGCGATGGCCACGAATGTGCCATCGCAGAGTAGACTACTCTGGAATCAGTCGCGCTGGCTAGTGCTGAGGGCATTGCGGCTAGCGTCACCGTCGCCACCAACCTCGAACTCCCCAAACGACACGTTCTGTGTGTAAGTAACCGCTAGCTCGAACGTGTTATGGGTGTCTGGGTGCGCTTGGTCGCGTATGGACTCGTAGCGCATTCGATGAAGGGGAAGAGCATGCACGTTGGGACGCCTGCACGAGCACGCAAGCGGCGTACGTGGACGCTCGCGCTGCTGGCGCTGGCGGCGTTGCTGGCGGGCTGCGACGCGGGAGCGAGCGCAAAGCCAACGGCGACGGCGACGACGATCCGCATCGCCACGCCGACGCCGATCCCGACGGTGCTCTATCAGGCGGATTGGTCGAAGGGCGCGGACGGCTGGAAGCTACCGCCACACTGGTCCATTCAACATGGGGCGCTGGAGAACGACGGCGGTGGAGTCGATGCGATGCCCATCCCCTACACCGTGACGGTGCCCGACTATGAGGTCGATCTGGTGGCGCGAGTGGTCAACGTCGCGTCGCCGCAGAATTGCGGGAACCTCTACGGCATGCAGGCGCTGGACACGAGTGGCAATCAACTCTATTACGCGCAGATCTATTGCATCGGCACCAACCCACAGAATCCCGGCGAGTCGCTATTGAACGTGACCGCTGGGGATACTGGAGGCTTTGCCACCGCCGATTTCGCGCTAAACAATGACGTGAAAACCTACCGCGTGCAGGTGCATGCCCAGGGCCTTCGCTTCTTCCCCAATTCGGCGGCGGCGAACGGCGGCGCGACCTCTTCGGTGCCACTCTCACCGGCGACGTTCTCGCTGCTTGACCAGCACGTGCAGCTCGAAGTTACCAAGTTCGCCGTGCTGAAGCTGAACGCCATCGGCCACTGATCACGCGGCTCACTCGACGCCGTCGAGCACGCGATAGCTGACGTATCACGGCGCGCGGACGCCCCGCGCGAGTAGGCAGCGGCAACAGCGGGCGGATGGAGGCCCACTGCGTGCCCGTTACGATGAGGGATAAGAGTATGCATGTTGGGACGCCTGCACGAGCACACAAGCTGCGTATATGGATGCTCGCGCTGCTGGCGCTGGCGGCGCTGCTGGCGGGCTGTGACGCGGGAGCGAGCGCAAAGCCAACGGCGACGGCGACGGCGATCCGCATCGCCACGCCGACAGCCGATCCCGACGGTGCTCTATCAGGCGGATTGGTCGCACGGCGCGGACGGCTGGAAGCTGCCGCCACACTGGTCGATCCAGGGCGGCATGCTGGTCAACGACGGCGGAGGGCTCGATCCGATGCCCATCCCCTACACAGTCACGACACCCGACTACGAGGTGGACTTCGTGGCGAAGGCGGCGGCCATCACCACACCGTTGTCGTGCCTCCGCCTCTACGGCATCCAGGCGCTCGACAGCGACGGCAACCAGCTCTACTACGCGCAGATTTGGTGCTTCGGGACGAGCTATAGCCACCACCCCGCCGCGTCGCGGCTGGACGTGATCGCCCAGGGCACCGAGCTCTTGGCCACCGCCGACTTCTTCCCCAACGCCGACTGGAAGACTTTTCGCGTCCGAGTGCACAACAAAGCCATCCGCTTCTTCCCTAACGCCTCAGCGCCCAACGGGTCCATCGCGGCGCCCGTCACGCTCTCACCAGTCTCGTTCAGCCTGCTCGATCAGGATATGCCTCTCGTCATCTCGAAGTTCACCGTGCTGAAGCTGGATCCGCTCGGCGCCTGATCGCGCGGCTCACTTGACGGCGTAGCGCACGCGATAGCTGAAGTACCACGGCGGGGAGTCGACGGCGAAGAGTGCTGCCGCCCGCGCACGAAACGCATCGAGCTGAAGCTGCTGCTCGGTGAGCAGTCCGCGCCGCAAGGCGATTGAGGCGGCGTTGCTGAGCATCAGCCCGATGAAGCGGTCGGCATCGCCCTGCTCGATCGAGTGTACGCCGATCTCGCGGACGAGGCGAAACGCGCCGCTGTCGCGCATGCGGTCGAGATGGCCGCCCTTGAGCTCACCCAGACCAAGGCCGAGATCGACCGGGAAGCTGGCGAAGAGCGGGTCGAACACCGCTTTGAAGTCGCTGTAGAGCAGATCCGTCTCCGGCGTGATCACCGGAGGCCAGTCGTAGTCATAGGCGGCGAAGACGCCACCGGGGCGCAGGATGCGGGCGGCCTCGGCGAAGGTTGGCTGCGGGTCCATCCAATGGAGGGCTTGCGAGGCGGTGACGAGGTCGGCGCAGGCGTCGGGGAGGCCGGTGTCGTGCGCGAGGCCCGCGCGGAAGGTGACGTGCGCGAGGATGCCCTGCCCGGCGCCTTTGCTCGCAGCCTGGGCGCGCATGTCGTCGTTGGGATCGATGCCGATTACTTCGTCCGCCCGCTCGGCCCAGGCGTAGGTGGAGAGGCCGGTGCCGCTGCCGAGATCGACGACGAGACGCGGTCGGGCGACGTGGGCGAGCTGCGGCAGTAGGTCGAGCAGCGCGGCGGGTGTGCGCGGGCGGTGGGTATCGTAGGAGTCTGCGACGCCGGTCCAGATGCCGACGAGGACCTCACGATCGTTGGTCGAGGGCACGCGGCGATCCTTTCATGGCGTCAGGCGGGGAGCGGCAGGGCGAGGACGAAGCCAACCTGCTCGATACGGTGGAAGCCGAAGCGTTCGTAGAGGGCATGGGCGCGCGTGTTAGTCTCTTCGGTGTTGAGGACGATCTTCCAGACGCGGTTCCGCTCGAAGTAGCGGATGGCCTCGGCCATCAGCCGCGCGCCCACACCCTGCCCCTCGACGCGAGGATGCGCCGCGATGCGTACGAGGTAGCCGGTGGAGGCGTCCACGGCGTTGTATTGGTAGCCGCAGATGCCCTCATCATCTTCCGCGACCACAAAGTAGGGGTATGTTTCAGAGATTTCGAGGAAGCTCGCTACATCGTGCCGCCAGAGTTGCGGGAAGGTGAGATCTTCTACGGCGACGACGGCTGGGGCGTCCGCCGGCGCGAAGGGGCGCACACGCACGGCGGTGTTGCCGGGCCAGGGAATCCCGTAGTCCTCTTTATCGTAGGAGCGGAGCAGCGAGTCGAGCAGGAAGCCGCGCGCTTCGAGCGCCTCGCGGAGCCAGTCACTATCGAAGTCGCTGCCGGAGTAATAGAGGGTCTCGGCACCTCGTTCGTGCGCCATCCGCGCGAGCGGCGGCAGCAGCGCGTCGAGATAGCTGGCGAAGCGTTCGCCTTCGCTCCAGGTGACGCCGAAGCCGCCGATCCACGCGCTGGGCGGCACGAGCCAATTGATCAGCAGAAAGGCGCGGAGCGTACCCTGCGTGACACGCGCCAGGCGATTGGGCGTGTTGGCAAAAGCGCCAACGGCGGGATCGCGTCCGAGCACGCGAGCGAGTTCGTGTGGATCGAAGCGGTAGTGCAGATAGTCGGAGGTTTCGAGGATGCGGCGCACCGCGGCGAGATCGCTGGCATCCAGCGCACGCACGGTGAGGGCATCCTGAGAGGGCATAGGATCGGCGTTCCCTGCGGTGCGGCGGCTGGCGCGTCCCTCCGCGCAGACGTCTGCACCCGCGCAGGGCAGTGTACGCGGGCCGCGCGCAACGTGTCAACGCGCGGCAGTGAACGTCGCCGCGTCAGTTGACGGAGATAGCCTCACGCATACCGTCGTGAGGCGACGCGACCTCAACAGCAGGATCGACCGCGTCCTCGGGTCGTCAAGGTCGTCAAGGTCGTCGAGGTCATCTACCGTCACGTGAGTAGGGTAGAGCGCGATCGCCGAGCGGTCGGGTGATGCTGTACGCCGGCCACCTGGACTGCGGCGTGGCGACATGGTGGTGTTTGGCGCCGCGCGGTACAGCGGCGAGTTGGCGCTCCAGCCATGATCCCGCGCTTTCGCCCAGGACGACACGCCGGGTGTGGAGGGCCAAAGTGTGGCGCCGTTCCGGCGAGAGTGCGAGCGCCTCGCAGAGCGCGTCGGCGGTCTCGGCAGACTGACGCGGGTCGATGGCCAGCACGCCTTCCTGAAGTTGCTCGTAGGCACCGGCCCCGGTGGAGAGGACGATGGCGCCGTCGCGCTCGTTGAGGATCGCGCCCTCTTTGACGACCAGATTCATGCCGTCGATCAGTGGATTGACGAGCAGTACGTCGTAGCGGCGCATGCAGGCGAGGGCACGTGCGTGATCGTTGCCATAGACGGCGACGATCGGCTGCCAATCGGGCGTGCCGAACTGGGCGTTGACGCGATCGATGATCGCCTGGACCTGCTCGGCATAACGCTGATAGATCGGCAGGCTCTCGCGTGAGGGGACCAACAGCGCCAGGAAGACCACCTGCTCGCGCAACTCCTCGTGCTCGGCCAGCAGGCGCTCATACGCCTCAAACCCGCGGACGATGTTCTTCGTCGGCTCCAGGCGATCCACGCGGAGGATCAGCTTGCGGCCGCGGTCGAGTCCTAGCGGAGCGAGCAGCGTGCGTGCGGCGGCCTCTGCGCTGGCGGTCCGCGCCACCGCTTTCACAGCCTCCGCGGTGAGGGCGATCGGATAGGCGGCGACGCGGAGATCGCGCCCCTGCCAGCGCAACGTCGCGTCGCCGACACGGGGCGCGCCGGGGAGATAGCGCGCGGCGCCAGCCAGGAAGTTGCGCACGTCGCGCTCGGTCTGGAAGCCAATGACGTCGTTCGCCGCCAGCCCTTCATAGATGCGGCGCACCATCTCGGCGGGTAGACGTGCCCAGACGTCGGGCTCCGGCCACGGGATGTGGATGAAGTGTTGCAAGCGCGCGCCGCGTACCCGCTCGCGCACGAGCTTGGGGGCAAGATAGAGGTGATAGTCGTGGAAGACGACCGGCGGCAACTCGTCACTGTGCTCGCACGTCGCCAGTTCTGTCGTCACCGCGCGAGCCACGGCCTCATTCGCCGGAACGTAGCCCTTGCTCCAGTAGGTCTCTAGCTGCTCCGGCGCGAACTGCCCATCAGTGGCAAGATCGTGCTGGAGGAACCAGAGGACTCGGTTGCTGAAGCCGTCGTAGTGATATTGATAGGCCTCGGGGGCAAGGTGAACGAGCCGCGAGGCGACATTCGGCAGCGTAGCGAGGCGGCTGGCATGAGAAGCGGCCTGGCGTGCGGCAAAGCGATCGGCCTCGTTCATGGCGAGCGAGATCCAGCTAATTCGGCGTCCCTGCGCGGCGCAGAGCAGTCCACTGACGACGCCACCCGCGCCCCGTTCGGCGCGCAGATCTCCATGCGCATCAAAGGAATGTTGAACTGGCCCTCGATTTGTGGCGAAGATGACGTCTGGGGCAATCCGCTCCACGCGCTCCGCCACTGGCTCTCGTTCGGCAAATCTCGGCACGCTGGCAATCGTCCGGTGCGCGGGCACCGCGTAATCCATCCGCATGAACACTCCCTCTGTTCGCCCTGGGCACGGTGAAAGCTCCGTGCGGAGCGCACTGTCACCTATAGCGTGCCACAGACGCCTGAGACCGAGGTGAAACGAATCTGAGTGTCACCTAAGAAGCGAGAAGAGCGAGTTGTGCTCGCCATTACGTTGGTCGCGCCGCCTGCCACCATGCCCAAACGTGCAGAGAAGACGCCCACAGACGTCCTCAACGCCGCTCACCTGATGGGGAATGGTACAATCGTGAGCGGCGAGCGCGTCGCGGCTTTTCTCACCTCCTAGAGATCTCGGCGAGGGCGGCCAAGGGTGCCGGGCTTTCGGCATTGAGCGATCCTGCTGCAAGTCTTATGCCGTTGTGTACGCCGAGAAGAAGCGGCGATGCTGTGCAGTGCTATGCAGACGCGAGTCGCATCCCAGGCGCCGAACAGGAGGACGCTGGTGAAAGCACATATACTGGTGGTGGATGACGACCGCCCGATTACCGATACCTTGCGACGGGCACTGGCCTATGAGGGCTACTCCGTCGAAGTGGCGCTGCGCGGCGAGGACGCGCTGAAGAAAGTGCTTGAGCATCAGCCGGACCTGATCGTACTGGACCGCATGATGCCCGGTATGGATGGGTTGGAGGTCTGCCGCCGCCTACGCGAGGGCGGCAATCAGGTGCCGATATTGATGTTGACGGCCAAGGATTCGATTCCGGACCGCGTCGCCGGGCTCGACACCGGCGCGGACGACTATCTCGTCAAGCCGATGGAGCTCGACGAGCTGCGGGCACATGTGCGGGCGCTGCTGCGGCGTCACAATCCAGAGTCGACCGAGGTGCTGCGTTTCGCCGACCTGGAGCTCGACACGGGTTCGCGGCTGGCGAAACGAGGGGGACGCGAGTTTGCGCTCTCGACGACGGAGTATGAGCTGTTGCAGCTCTTCTTGCGGCGCCCACGCCAGGTGCTGACGCGCGACGTGATCATGGAACGAGTCTGGGGCTACGACTTCGAGGGCGAGTCCAACGTACTTGAGGTCTATATCGGCTATCTGCGGACGAAGCTCGAAGCCAAGGGCGAGCCGCGGCTGATCTACACTATTCGCGGGGCGGGCTATGTGCTGCGCGAGCCTACGGACAGCTAGACACCTGGTTGGCGGCACGATCACGCGATCACGAGGATAGAAGGCATAGCGCGCATGAAAGGGAAACGACTGGTGCCGCTCCAAGTGTGGCTGCACAAGGCCGCGCGGTGGGCGCTGAATCGCTTCTCGATCCGCGTGCGGCTGGCGGTATGGTACGCGCTGCTGGTGGCGATGACGCTGACGCTCTTTAGTGTGATCGTGTATGCCGTGGCGCAGTACCAGATCGAGAACAGCCTCGACCAGAGCTTGCAGAGCACCGCGCAGATCATCGCCCAGACGGTGCGTGGCGACCTCGCGAGCCAGCGATCTACAGTGACGGTGAGCCCGACGCCCTCGCCCACGGTCGCGCCGACGGCGACGCCGAACGCCAGCCCGACTGCCTCGCCCGCGGCGACCGCCATGCCGACGATCACGCCGACGGAGACCCCCGTTCCACCGCTCGATCCCTCGACGAAGCAAAAGATCCAGCAGCGGCTCGAGTTGAGCTCGACGGTCACTGATCTGCTGGGGCGCTTGAATTTGACGTTTGAGGTGCTCGACTCTACGCAGTCCGTCGTCTACGCGCCTGCCAACCTGGAGACATCGCCGCTCTCCATCCAGGCGAGTGATCTGCACGGCTCACTCCACGACGGCGCGTGCACAGCGTATACGTTTGGCCAGCACGGCTCGCTGATCCGCGTCTATCTCTACCCGCTGATTCTGCCCGCGAGCGCCACGAACAGCCACGCGGCATTGAACGTGATGGGGCCGACGAACTGTACCGTGACGACGGGGACGTCGATCGTCGGCGTGGTGGTGGTGGCGAAGTCGGTGGACGACGTGAACAGCGCCCTCAGTACGCTGCGTCAGTTGCTCTTCGCTGGGGTGATCATCGCGTTGATAGTTGCCTCGCTCGGCGCATGGCTGATCGCGGGCAACGGGCTGCGGCCCATCGCGTCGGTGACGCGCACCGCGCGCTCGATCGCTCTGAACGCGCGCCGTGGCGCTCTCGGTAAGCGCGTGGGCTATAGCGGCCCGCGCGACGAGGTGGGCGAACTTGCCTCGACGTTCGACGATATGCTCGCCGCGCTGGAGCGCACATCCACCGCGCAGCGCCGCTTCATCGCGGACGCGTCGCACGAGCTGCGTGCGCCGCTGACGACGATCAAGGGCAGCCTGGAGTTCCTGCGCGAGGCGCGCGACATCCCCGAAGAGGAGCGCAGGGCGGCGATCGGCGACGCCTATGGCGAGGCGGAGCGCATGGCGGCGCTGGTGAACGATCTGCTGCTGCTCGCGCGCGTGGATGCGGCGAGCGGGGCGCGCACGGACGATCAGATGCGTGGGCGACGTGAAATGGTGGAGTTGGATCAACTTGCCTTCGAGATCTTCCGGCAGGGGCGCGTCCAGTTGCAGGCGCGGCCCACGTCGCACATCCAGCTGACGATTGGTACGCTGGAACCGTTGGCGGTGAACGGCGATCCCGGCCAACTACGACAGGTGCTGCTGATCCTGCTCGACAACGCGCTGAAGTACACCCCCGCGGGCGGCAAGGTGCGCATCTCGGTGGCGCACGAGGATGGCAAAGCGGCGCTGAGCGTGGCGGATACAGGGATCGGCATCGAGGCGGAGTTGCTGCCGCACATCTTCGAGCGATTCTTCCGCGGCGATCGCGCCCGTGCCCGCGACGAGCATGGCAGCGGACTCGGCCTGGCAATCGCCGACTGGATCGCCACATCTCACGGTGGCGAGATCCGTGTGGAGAGCCGGCCGGGGATCGGCAGCACGTTCACCGTGCTGCTGCCGGCGGTGCGGCGGCAGGGCGAGCAGAGTAGCGTCAAACAAGCAATCCCGGCGGCGCACAGGCGCTCGGCGCGTGGCGTGGTGAGCGACGCGATGGCGCCGTTCGCGCGCTTCGCGGGGAATGTCTCGCGCCCAATACGCGAACGGGCGCAGCCGCGACCCGGCGGCGTGCCGGCGAAGCGGCAGCCAGCGCGTCCGGAGAGCAGTGAGAAGGCCGCCAAGAGTCCGCGCACCCCGCGCGAGCAGGGACGCTCGTGACGGGATGCCTGGCGGGATGCCTTAGGAAGGGCGCCGCTATTCGCCCCACTCGTTGCGGTTGGCTGGCTCCCGGCGCCGGGTGATGCTAGGCTCGCCGTTATAGCCGCCGCGACCACCGTTGTCGTAGCCGCCACCGTTGCGGTAGTCATTGGCGCCGCCGTAGCCATTGCCGTTCACGCCCGCATAGCCAGTGCCGTCGCCGTCGTCTGCGTAGGTGCTCTGGGGATTCGGGTAGCTGGGGCCACCCTCAAAGGTCTGGCTCGGCGCAGGGCGGCGCGCACCGTATGGCGATTGCGCCGGGGGCAGCGGAGAGCGGACGCCTTGTTGCCAGTTGTCCTGGTAGCGTGAGGGGGTTGGATCGTAGCCGCCTACACGCGACAGCGAGGGGGCCCTGGGGGCGGCGAGTTGGCGCTGACCCTGCTCTGGCGGCAGCACGCGCCCCGATTGCGCTCCGCGCATCGCCGGGGGCAGCGCGGGGGCGGCGCGTAGCCGCTCGATCTGCTCAAGCTGCTCGGCCTCTTCGACCTCGGGCACTTCGATGGCCTTGCCGCCGACGACACGCCGGAGATCGCCGACGACTTCATCGAGCTGATCGGCGCTGCGCTTGGCGGCAGAGGCGCCACTGACCAGTTGATCCGAGACTTGGGTCGTCACGGTGATCGCCTTGCCCAACCGGTCACTGCTGACGTTCTGGCGGCGGGCGGCTTCGTCGATGTAGCGGGCAAGCTCTTGCAGGTGCGCCACCGTGCGCCGCGCCTGCTCATCGGTGAGCTTATCCCAGTATTCGCCGAACCAATTGCTGGCGTCGATGATGCGGCGTGAGGCCTGGTTCATGGCGTCGGCGAGGTAGCGCACGCTCTCGAGGCCGGTCTTGCAGGCATCCACCACCCACTGTTGCTCGCTGGCGGAGCTTTCTTGCCGGGTGGCGAGCAGATTCAGCGAAGCCGCCGCACCCTGGAGGTTCTCCGTCGCCTCGTGGACGGGTCGCGCCGTTCGCTGGCCAAGGAACCAGCCGAGAAGGATAGCGAGCAGCGCGATCACGCCCGCGCTCAAAAGCGAGAGCCGCAACTGATCGTTGGCGACCTGGGTGACGGTGGCGACGGGACTGACGACGTAGTACATCCAGGGGACGTTGGTGAGCTGGCTATGGGCGGTCTGGAAGGCTTTGCTGCCTGGCAGACCAACGACGTTCAGGGGGATGGTGCCGAAGCGCTTCTCGCTGGTGATGAGCTGCTGCGCGTCTGTGCTGAGCGGCGCGACCGCGGTGAAACGCTCGCTGGCGTTGCTATCCGCCACCCGCACACCATTCTCATCGGTGATGAAGGCATAACTGCCAGTGCCAACCGCGCCCTTTTCGCTCTGCATGATGGCGTCGACGGCGTCGAGGTTGAGGGTCGCGCGGAGGAAGCCGAGCACCTGAGTGCTGTTGCCGAGCGACGTCGAGACGGGCGTATAGACCTGCACGTAGGCGTGCTGCGTCTTGCTGTTGTAGTAGACGGGGGAGATCGACGACTTGTTGCCTTGCACCACCGCCTTGAGGTCTTCAGCGGGAACCGCGGAGCCGCCGATCGGATTGCAGGCGGTGTCATTCGCGTTGCTGCGCAGGTGGCCGAGCAGCTCGACGCCCGTGGCGCTGAAGAGGCTCCACTGCGTGTAATTGGCTTCGCGGAGGACGCCGACATTCAACGCACGACAGTTCGAGCCTTTGAAGAAGTCGAAGCCGATCTGCGGATCGCCACAGGGCACCTGGGCGGTGATCGCTGGGGCGAGCTGCGGATTTGCCTGGGCGGTCACGCAGAGAAGGAACGCGGGGGTGGTCGGCAGCGTCGAGAGGGCGACGCCGTCGAGCTCGCGCTCATTGAGGTAGGTGTCGATGCGCTCGGCGTTGTTGCGGGAGTCGGTCATGAGGCTCGATTGACCCTGCTGCACCAGCGTGCTGCGGGCGCTGATGTCGTTGATTGCCACGACGGCGGCCAGCGGCAAGAGCGCGGCGAGCAGGATCAGCAGCGAGAGCCGCACGGAGAGCGGCAAGCGGCGGCGCGCGGACTGGCGCACGGCATTGGATTTCTTCGCCATCAGGGAGTCCCTCGTCTTCCGGGGAGAGAACCAGCGGAGACGCTGAAACGACTCCGCGCGATAAGATCATGTTCCGGGCCGGCAAGCGCGCTCCGTGCGGCTCGCCGCGCTAGAGAAACGATGCGGCCCTGCACAGCCCGCGCATGCTTCGCTCTGGCTTGGCCAGGAGGATAACACACGTCTGGGGACAATAGATAGCCAGAAATACCTAAGAGGCGCGGAGCCTGCGGCCGCACCGCCGACGCCACATCTACCGACGCACCAGGGATGCGTTTCGCTGCATGCTCTCACATGCTGGACCGCCGAGTGCAGGTTTCCAGGACCATCGGGCCAGGCATTACGTCGAGGCGTGATGGCGAAAGCAATGGTTCGGTGGCAGGAGTTCATCCGCGACGCTGGCTCGCTAATTGTAGTAATAGACCAATCCGCGCGTCTCAAGCTCGTCAAGAAGGCCCGTCACTTCGTCGAGCGGCTTGGAGGAGAGCCGTGAGAGGTCCTCGACGGTATGCTCACCATCGGCGAGCAGCAACACCGTGCGATGACTGCGCGAGAGGTTGTGCGCGGTAACGACGGACATCAGGTCGCGGACATCGGGTGCGCGGCGCGGGCGGCGGAGCAGCGGATCGCGGCCTTGCAGCGTGCCGACCTGGGGCTGCGCCGCGGCGGGGCGATAGCTACTCGCCTGGCCTGGAGCCGGCGTGGGCGTCGGCGAGGGGGTGGGATATACAGAGGTGGGCGCGTAGGTCTGGGGGTCGGGCTGCACTGGTGGGACGCTGTATTGACCGGCGTAGGCGGCGCCGTTGGCTGGAGAGGACGCGGGACGCGCCCCCTGTTGCATGGGCCAGGAGCCGCTGGCGTCGAATCCGCGCTGCGCGGGATAGCCGGGTTGGGAGCCGCTGAGGCTGGGCCATGATGGGCGCGAGGCGGGAATCGGCGACTGCGGCGGCACGGCGCGGATCGCGGGTTCGCTGGGGTTGGTGAGGTTGGCGTCGGGCCGCAGTGCCTCGCGGTCGAAGGCGAAGCGACAGGCGCCCCAGCGGCCTAGCGCTGCCAGCGCCTCGCGTCCGCGCAGGCCAGCGAGCGAGGCGTAGACCGCGCGACCGCCGACGAAGTAGATCTCACCTTCTTCGAGCACCGAGCCGGAGCCGCGCTCGACCAGGAGCATGCCCGTGCGCTGACCGAGCTGGACCACTTCGATCACGTTGGAGAGTTGGTCGGTGGCAGTAACCTTCGGCTTGCCCATAGTTTCTCACGCGCCCTTCGCAGCGACTCGCCGGTCGCTCGCCTCGCTGTCTTCCGATTGAGTCGTCACTCTTCCCATGCGACATGCGACGCTGCATGTCCCTACTTCAAAGTTGCGAGTGAGAGAAAGAGGAGATAGGATTTCGGCCTGTTCGGCAATCCGTGTTCGGTCGCGGGCAGTATAGCACGACTGGGGCAAATCGAACAGGGTGCGCGAGCCGCCGAAAGGCGTACGACGGGCGGCTGGTCGCGGCGTGAGAGACGATCGTGATGCGCCACCGTGCGCGGACGAGTGGCTCAGCGGCAGAAAGTAGACGCTTCATTGCGCGCCAGACTGCTGGCGACGCAGGTGCTCGGCGATCTCTTTGACGAGCTGGGCATGTTCTTTGGTGCAGATCAGCAGGCGGTCGCCGGTGTCGACGACGACCAGCCCCTCGACGCCAGCGGTGGCGATCATGCGGCCGGTGGTGCTGTAGAGCAGCGTGTCGGTGGTGTTGATCTCCACGTGGCGATCGGCGGCGAGGCCGACGGCGGTGTTGCCGAACTCGTCGTGGGGGAAGAGCGAGGCGACCTGCATCCAACTGCCGATGTCGTTCCAGCCGGCGGAGATGGGGATCACGGCGATGTGCTGCGCGCGCTCCATGACGCCGGTGTCGATGGTGACGCTCTCTTGCAGGCGCGGCCAAACGGCGTGCATCACGCGCTCGACCTCGGGCGTCATGCGGCCACCGCTCAGGCGCGCGGCGGCGCCGATCTCATCAAGCACGTCCGCGACGGTGGGTACGTAGCGGCGAATCTCGTCGAGGATGCGATCGACGCGCCAGATGAAGATACCGGCATTCCAGACGTAGTTGCCGGCGCGGAGATACTCCTCGGCGACAGGACGCTTCGGCTTTTCAATGAAGGCGTCTACCACGTGCGCGCCAAGTCCGCCGGAGTGGGTGAGGGCGGCGCCGTAGCGGATGTAGCCGTAGCCGGTCTCGGGATGCGTTGGCTGGATGCCGAGCGTGACGAGGTAGCCCTGGCGGGCGACGTCTTCGCCGAAGGTGAGGGCGGCACGGAATCCGGCGACGTCGACGATGGCGTGATCGGAGGCGAAGGAGCCCATGACACCCTGCGGATCGCGCGCGGCGATCAGGACGGCGGCGAGCCCGATGGAGGCGGCGGTGCCACGCCCCACAGGTTCGCAGACAATGTTGCCAGCGGGCACCTCTTGCAGCTGCGCGGCGACAGGCCCGCGATAGGACTGCGACGTGACGATGTAGACGTCGTCGGGAGTAGAGAGCGGAGCGACGCGATGCACGGTCTCTTGCAGCATCGTGCGCGGCCCCGGCAAGGGGAGGAACTGTTTGGGCGACTCGCTGGTGCTCAGCGGCCAGAGGCGTGTCCCGCTGCCCCCGGCCAGAATGGCGACGTACATATGCTCAGCGCTCCGGTCTCGGTTGCCGCGCGATGGTGCACGATGCTAGCGCCTTCACGGCTGCCGAAAGTGCGCGGCGGGGGCATTGTAGCCGATGCGAGGGGTATGAGACAACCCGAACCGCACCCCGCTGTTCACAGCACTCAAGCGACGGATTAATTTCCGTTTTCTTCCGCTTTTATTGTCCTTTGCTGAAGGTCGGGGCTGAATTCAAGGGGGAAAGCGGGGGCGAGCGCGGAAAAGCGGCAAGCGGCGAACGGACCATTTCCGGCGGAAGCGGAAGGCAACCGCGCGGGCGTGTGGCGGAGAGAGTGGCGGACGGCAACGAGTCCGCGCGGGGATGGCGAGTGATGAGAGAAGGGGGATCATGGTGACTTCCGGAGGAGGGGGCGAGAAAGTGAGGTGACGCGAACAAGAACATATGTTCTAGTCGAAGCATACCACGTGGAGCATCGGCGCGCAAGGGGTAGGGCACGAAGCGGGCGCGCGGATTGCCCCGTGAAGGAGGTGGGCGAGGGGCTGTCGAGCGAGCGAACGGTGGCTCTTGGCGCTGGCGGCGCAGGGTGTGCCGAGCGTCACTGCCGGGCAACAGTGCGTTCCCCACGCGCATTTCGTGCTGGCGCGATTCATGCGCGTGAAAGCAGCAACGGGAGTGTGGGTGGCACGTGGGTTGCGATTTTCTCGGAGACTTGCGCTTCGCGGACTCCGCGGGATCGCGGCGACGGGAGACCACCATAGTCTGCGCTTGGATGGTGAGAGGGTAGGTGCATGCCGCAACCTCAGTGGAGCCAGGACGAGGGATTGATGGGGTCCGATCCGTCGCGTGCCGCCAACTCTTCGCCCGAGGAAATCGGCGAGCAGGTTCCAACCCTGGAGCTTGAGCCGGGATGGCGCGCGATTCGGGCGCTGATGCAGTTGCGCAGTGACGAGCTGTTGGCGGTGATGTTGCGTCCCTCGTTTCGCCCGGTCCGCGATCTCGACCTTGTCGCCGTCAGCCCGTGCGGCTATTGCCGTGACGGTGGCTTGCGGACGGCAGGCAGTGTGCGCGTGCGCAAGCGCCGCGTGATCGTGCGCGCCTGCGACACGTGCGGCACGGTGGATGTGGACGAACGGCGCGTGGTGGCGCCCAAAGACGGGCGCTAAACGGCGGATGATGACGTATGGCCCCCAGTACTACGAGCGTGCTGGGGGCGCGTCGCGCGTGAGCGGCGTGGGATAGTGTTGGCGCGTTGCCGATCCGATGAACCCTCTTGCTTCGCGGCACGGCGGCCGAGGTAGCACGGCCGATCCCTCTTGGAAGGAATGCCATGAGTGACGGTGCGGCCCGCCGATGATGGATGAGATTGCGTGTCACGGCGAATTTACACAAAGGCGCTTGACAAGGCGTGGCGACTCTGTTAGATATATCAAGGGCCATTTATATAGCAAAAGTTCATATAATGGTCTTTGATATGACGGAGTCCGCACGAGGGTGTGCGGCTAGCGAGGGCGCGGGCGCATGAACGATTCCACGGACGTGACGCGCGGCCCCCATTCGCTCGATCTGTTTGACCTGAAGCGCATGCTGAAGGCGCTCGGCGATGAGGCGCGGCTGCACATGCTGGCGCTGTTGGCCGAGGTGGGGGAGATGAATGTCACCGATCTCAGTCTGCTGCTCGAGGCGCGCTGGCGCTTCGTTAGTCAGCCGCTGGTGTCGTGGCATATCTCCGTCCTGCGGCGCGGGGGCTTCGTGCGTACTCGGCGCATCGGACGGCTCGTCTATTGCTCGCTCGACCGCCCACGCTACGATGCTTGCTTGCGCATGCTGGCCGAGTTGACGCAGCCGGCGCCAGCGGAGACGACCGGGGGGACGACGGCGACGCAGAGCGCCAACCCTGCCCCGGCTCCGACGGCGCGCTGAGCGGACGCTTAGGCGAGGGGGGTTTTGCGGAGCGGGCGAAGCGCGACACGCTTCACAGCACAACACGGCACTTCACCACGCGACGACGTGTGGCGAAACGAGTGAGCGACACGAAAACGTCTGGCATGAGGAGGCACGACACGGTGGGCAAAAACAAGGTGCGCGTAGGCGTCATCGGCGTAGGGAACTGCGCGTCATCGCTGATTCAGGGCGTGGAGTATTACAAGAACGCCTCGGAATCGGATTTCATCCCTGGGCTGATGCACGTCAATTTGGGCGGCTACCACATCAGCGACATCGAGTTCTCCGCCGCGATCGACATCGACGCGGAGAAGGTGGGCAAGGACCTCAGCGAGGCGATCTTCGCCGGCCAAAACAACACCTATAAGTTCGCCGACGTTCCCACCAAGGGCGTGAAGGTTGTGCGCGGCATGACCCATGACGGCCTCGGCAAGTATCTTTCGCAGGTGATCACCAAGGCGCCAGGCTCGACCGCCGACATCGTCAAGGTGCTGAAGGACACGGGCACGGATATTGTCGTCAGCTATCTGCCAGTTGGCTCGGAGCAGGCCACCAAGTGGTATGTCGAGCAGATCTTGCAGGCGGGCTGCGGCTTCGTCAATTGCATCCCGGTCTTCATCGGGCGCGAGCAATACTGGCGCGATCGCTTCGAGCAGGCGGGGCTGCCGATCATTGGCGACGACATCAAGAGCCAGGTTGGCGCGACGATCGTGCACCGCTCGCTGGCGCGCCTCTTCCGCGAGCGCGGCGTAAAGCTTGAGCGCACGTACCAGTTGAACGTCGGCGGCAACACGGACTTCTTCAACATGCTCGAACGCGAGCGCCTGGAGTCGAAGAAGATCTCGAAGACCAACGCCGTGACGAGCCAGCTCGAATATGACCTCGGTAAGGACAACGTCCACGTCGGCCCCAGCGACTACGTGCCGTGGCTGACGGACCGCAAGTTCGCCTTCATCCGCCTGGAGGGGCGCACCTTCGGCGATGTGCCGCTGAACCTGGAGCTGAAGCTCGAAGTGTGGGATTCGCCGAACTCCGCCGGTGTGGTGATCGACGCACTGCGCTGCGCCAAACTCGCCAAGGACAATGGCATCAGCGGCGAACTGCTCGGCCCGTCGGCCTACTTCATGAAGTCGCCGGCGGTGCAGTACACCGACGAGCAGGCGCGCTTGATGACCGAGGAGTTCATCCGCGAATACGCCAACGGCGGCACGGGCGCGAAGACGGAGAAGGTCGCCAAGACCAACGGACACTCCGCCGCCGAAGAGACTGTGCTCGCCGAGTTGAAGGCCGAGTAAGCGGAGCTGGTCTCCGCTCCTCCTGTCCCCTCCCCGTTGCGACGGGGAGGGGAGCTACCCACCGCACTCAGCGTGATTTCAGGTAGTTTTCACATTGCCTTCATGTGACGTGGGTAGACTGACGCCACGTGCGCGCCCACGCTGAGCGGAGCGCGCCGTCGCGGGCACTGCGTCTCCGGCCTACTGCTTTCCACTTGAGATCCATTTCACGAACACTTCAGGACGCGCGGATGGTCTATTATCTCGCTCGCTTCGCCAACTGGCTCGCCGGCAAGGCGCCGCGGCGGTTGCGGCTCAACGTCGCCGGGGCGATCACGGTGCTGATCTATTACGGCTGGTTCTCGAAGCGGCGCGTCACTATCGAGAACTACGCGCAGATCCTCGGCAGCTCCACCGACGATCCACGGGCGCGCAGGCTGGCGCGGCTCTCGTGGCGCGACTTCGGGCGGTATGTTTCCGACTTCTTCTATCTGCCCAACACGACGTCAGCGGCGGTGCTGGCACGGATGAAGGATGAGACGCCGGCGCCGGGCGCGTTCGCCCTGGTGGACGAGGCGCTGGCGCACGGTAAGGGCGCATTGTTTGTCTCGGCGCACTACGGCGCCTACGATGTGGCGGGCGTTTTACTGGCGACGCACACGCCGATCAACCTGTTGATCGAGCCGCTGCCGGACCCGCGCATGAATACGCTCTGGCAAGAGCAGCGCAAGGAACTCGGCCTCGGCGTGATCTCGATTGAGAAGACGCCGCGCCAGATCTTGCGGGTATTGCAGCAGAATGGCTCGGTGGCGGTGGCGCTGGATCGCCCGCTGCCGCCGGGTGAGGGCGTGCCGATCACCTTTTTCGGGCGGCGCTGCTGGGTGCCGGGTGGCATCGCGCAGATCGCGCTGAAATCGGGCGCGGCGATCGTGCCGGGCTTCTGTTACTACGATGAGGCGTTCTCTGACACGTATTACCTGTACGCCGCGCCGGTGATCTATCCCGTCTCGACTGGGGACAAGCGCGCCGACGCCATCGCGCTGACGCAGAAGATGTACGATGCGATCGAAGAGGTGGTGCGGCGGCGCCCGGAGCAGTGGGCGATGTTCCGTCCCTTCTGGCCCGCGCCGGAACTCGACGCGGCGGTGGCGGCGCAGGACGATCACACGGAGCCGCTCGCCGCGCCCACGGAGGTGTGACGCGGGGGCCGGGGCGTGTTGGATACGGGTTGGCTGCGTGAAGGCAAGAACGGAAGCGGCATGGCAACGTATTGGATGTGGCGCATCGCGGCGGCGGTGGTTCCGCGCGTGCCGCTCGCCATTGCCCGCCCGCTCTTCACGACAATCGGGGCGTTGGCCTGGGTGTTCGCGGGCGAGACACGTCGCCGCGCCGAGCGCAACCTGCGCCACATACCCGCGCTCGCGGCAAACACGAAGGAGCTTCAGGACGCCGTGCGCGGTGTCTTCGTCACCTCGGCGCTGAACTACCTCGACTTCCTACGCGGACGCTCGTTGACGCAGGACGAGATCGAGCTCGGCTGGACCGTCGAGGATGAGGACGTGTTCGATGCGGCGCTGGCCGAGGGGCGGGGCGTGGTGCTTCTCGGAGCGCACTTTGGCAATATGGAGATCGCCGCCTCGCGGCTGGCGTATCGTCTTGCCAATCGCCATGCGATCATCGTGCCGGTCGAGCGCATGCGTCCTGAGCGTCTCTTCGAGCTCTTCTGCACGCTGCGCAACCATCACAACATGCGCGTGGTGGCGGGCGACTCGCGCGAGGCGCTCCGCGAGATGACCGAAACGGTGAAGGCTGGCGGCATTTTGCTGATCGTCGGCGACCGCCACATCCTCGGCGGCGGCGCGCGGGTCAATTTTTTTGGCGAGCCAAGCACCTTCGCCACGGCGCCAATGGCGCTGGCGCTGCGGACGGGCGCGCCGATCATCTGCGCCTTTTCGTGGCGCACGGGGCCGGAGACCGCGCATGGCGTCTACTATCGCCTGGCCTGGGAGAAGACCGCGCGATCGAAGCCGCAGGCGGGCGCGCCGCGCGGCAGCCGAGATGAGCAGATATTGCCCGCGCTGCGCGCTTACGTGCGCCGGCTGGAAGCGGTGATCGCCGCGCATCCAGAGGCATGGGTCTCGGCGCTCGCGCCCGTCTGGGAGGCGTCTACGCGTGAGCAGCAGGCGAGCGTGACGCCCGCGCGGAGGCAGGATGCGGAGGGTACGTCTCGCCACGGCTTGAACTATGCGGAGTCACCATCCGTAGAACCTTTGACGGGCAAGATGACATAAGTGTAAATACTTCACTGAGAGGCAATCGCGTCTGATGCAGATCGTGCAACCGCGTTTTGTAGACGAGGCAGGCGCCTCCCATTCGTTCGCCGCGCGTCGCGACGCGCAGAGGATCGTTAGTTTGAAGGAGTCGTCCACACTGCAACCGCTCTTTACGTATCCTGGCCGCCAAGGTATGGCGGACGTGCATATGCACACCAATTTCAGCGACGGCACTGGCTCTGTGGAGGAGGTGCTCGCCGCCGCTCAGCGCCAGCCGTCGCTCGACGTGATCGCCATCACCGACCACGACACCATCGAGGGTGCGTTGCGGGCGCGCGATCTCGCCGCGAAACACCACTATCCCTTCGAGGTGATCGTCGGCGAGGAGATCAGCACCCGCGAGGGGCATATGCTGGCGCTGTTTCTCACCGAGCCCGTCGCGCCTGAGCAGAGCATCGAGCGCAGCATCGAACTGGTCCATGCGCAGGGCGGCCTCGCCGTGGTCGCGCATCCGTTCAACCGCGTGTTCCGCCATAGTGTGCAGCGGACGGTGATGAATCGCTTGCTGCGCCAGCCGGAGCTGCACCCCGACGGGATCGAGACGCTGAACGGCAGCTTCGCCGGCATCGGTTCGTCGCGGATCGCGATGCGGCTTGCCCGCACAGTGTATCATTGGGCCGAGACGGGGGGCAGCGACGCCCACACGCCTACCGCCGTGGGCTGTGCGCGCACGCTCTTCCCTGGCCAGACCGCCGCGGACCTGCGCCGCGCGATCGAGCTGCGCCAGACGGGTCCGTTGGGGACGTACTGGCACGCGCGCGAGTACGTGGCGTTCGTGTCGCATCGCGTGCGGTACGGCGGCGGCGCTACGTATGAGACGCTGGAGGCGGAGACGCGGGTACGCTGGCGGCGCTCGGCATAACACCGGCGCCGGCATTCGTCGCATTCGTCGGCATTCGTCGGCATTCGCTGGGACGCCGTTCTCGTATTCGTCAAAGCAGCATGTGTCGCGTCGATGCCACGAGGCAAGTAGGAGTGGGCAGCACGGCCCAAGGAGCTCGCGTGAGGATAGGCCTCGTTTCACCCTACGACTGGAGCTATCCAGGCGGCGTGCAAGACCACATCGCGCATCTGGCGACCGAACTGCGCTCTCGTGGGCATAACGTCCGCATCCTCACGCCGGCGACGGGGCCGCGCGCACGCCAGGTGGAATACGGCATTTACCGCCTCGGCTGGACCGCGCCACTCTATATGAATGGTTCGGTGGCGCGGGTGGCGGTCGCGCCCGATCTGCGCGGACGCATCCGCGGGCTGCTGGAGCGCGAACACTTCGACGTGCTGCACCTGCATGAACCGCTCGCCTCGGCGATCCCGCTGACGGTACTGCATCTCGCCCATGTCACCAATGCCGTGTATGTGGGCACTTTCCACGCGTACGCCAAGCGGTCGCTACGATCTACCAGCGAGTGGGCGTACGTCTCGGCACGCGCTTTCCTCGGTGGCTACGTCCGCAGGTTGCACGGGCGGATCGCCGTCTCGGAGCCGGCGCGCGAGTTCGTCTCGCGCTTCTTCCCCGGCGACTATCGCGTGATCCCGAATGGCGTGGACGTGCAGCGCTTCAATCCGCAGGTGGCGCCACTCGCGCGCTACATGGACGGCAAGCTGAACATCCTCTTCTTCGGGCGGATGGAGCAGCGCAAAGGGCCGAAGTTCCTGATCCGCGCGATTCCGCTCATCCGCGAGCACTACCCCAATACGCGCTTCATCTTCGCCGGCGAGGGCAAGCTGCGCCCGGCATTTGAGGCGTTCGTGGCGCGGCGCGGCTGGAAGGATGTGATCTTCACCGGGCGCGTGCCCGACACGGAGAAGGCCGAGACCTACGCCGCCGCGCATGTCTATTGCGCGCCGAACACCGGCGGCGAGAGCCAGGGCATCACGCTGCTCGAAGCGCTGGCCTGCGGGCGTCCGGTGGTCGCCTCGGATATTCCCGGGTTTCGCTCGGTGATCGACGACCGCCGAGACGGGCTGCTGGTGCCGCCGAAGCGCCACGAGGAGTTGGCCTGGGCGGTGAACTATCTGCTCGGCGACGAGGCGACGCGACGACGCTTCGCCGAGGCGGGTCCGATTCGTGCGGCGGAGTTCAGTTGGGAGAGTGTTGGCGCGCGGGTTGAGGCATATTACGAGGAATTGTGCGCGCAGTATCGCCCGCGATTGCGCGTCTTCTCCGCGCCGGTGGTGGCGTCCGCGGCGGAATAAGGATGCACGGACGGGGCGAGCATGTCAACCTAATTGGCGGCATGCGCGGCTATCGGCATTGGTGAAACGATATAGTACAATAGCAGTAGCGGGGAACGAGGAATCGTATGTTCGGGCCGCGCCTTCAGCAGAATGCACGCCTACTCGCGGAACTGATCGTCAGACCGCTGGCGGCGATTGGCATGACTCCGAACATGGCGACCGTCTTCGGACTGCTGCTCAACGGTTTCGCGGCGGCGATCATCGCCAGCGGTAACCTGCGGCTGGGCGGCCTGGTGCTGCTCTTCGCGGGGCTGTTCGACATGGTGGATGGGGCGCTGGCGCGGGTGCGGGATCAGAAGACCACCTTCGGCGCCTTCTTCGACTCCACGCTCGACCGCTATTCCGAGGGGCTGGTGCTGCTCGGCGTGATTCTGTTCGCGTTGTCGCTGCATGATGCGACACAGCGCGCGGAGTTGATCGCCCTGGCGTACCTCGCGGCGTTGAGCTCGCTCCTGGTGAGTTATGCACGCGCGCGCGCCGAGGGACTGGGCCTGAGCCTGAAGAGCGGGCTGATGGCGCGCCCGGAACGCGTGTTGTTGCTCTCGCTGGGGCTGCTGATCGGCGGCGCGACCGTGCTGCTGTGGACTGTGGGCATCCTTGCGGTGAGCAGCACGTTCACGGCGGTGCAACGCATCTACACCGCCTGGCGTTCGCTCGCGCGGACACAGGCCGTTGGGGACCAGGCCACGAAGGGGGAGCCGGCGCGCGGCGAGGCGCTCCCCGAAGGGCATGCGGCCTCCGATGGTCCGGCGCATGCGACGGAGAAACCGAGCAGGGCTAACGGCATTCTGGCAGGGTTCGCTGGCCGGCGGGCGCAAGCCACGTCGGGAGGAGTCTCCTCTGAGCGCCCAGCGCAGCGCCAACGCTAGGCACAAGCTGGAGGCGCGACGAGCAAACGTCTAGGGGCGCGGCGAGCCGCAAAGCACGGGCAGAAACGACAACACGAGACGACAAGGCACGCTACAACACACGGAAAGACACAGGGGAAGCGGAAGCGCTGAAGAGACAGCGTGATGCGGGGGATGTGGCGGCGAGTTGAGGAACTGGCACGACGTGACGAAGAGAATACCGGCGTAGGATGTTCCGTTCGGTGGCGCACAGGCGCGCATGAGTCGTTCGCCTGAGGTGCGCGCCGCAGGTCCAGGTATCACTTCTTCGCACCGGATCGAGCCATCCACAGGCGCTCCAACGGCACGTGGGCGGTAGTTCTCGCCCGTGACGCGCTCTCGCAACAAGACGACGCTCCACCTCACTGGAGAGAAATGACACCTATGAATTCATCTACACTTGATTCGAATGCGACACCTGACGGCGCGACAGATCCGCAGAAGGCGCGACCGCGACGCCGACGTCCCGCTCGGCCACGCGATACCGCGACGACCACGGCAGCGACGAGCGAGCAGGCGGCGGCAACCGCACCCACGGCCAGTGAAACGCCGGCTTCGAGCGCACCGGCGACAGAGACCAGCGCGACGGGCGGTACGCCCGACGAAACGCAGCGCGGCCGCGGCGAAGGCAGCGGGCGCAGCCGACGCGGCAGGGGCCGTGGCGAGGGTCGCAAGAGCGCCGTGCAATTGATCGTCCCGCCGACGCATGCGCCAGACAGCGCAGCGCCGAACGAAGAGGCCACGGAACACCCGGCGGCCAGCGAGCCTGTCGCGGAAGAGACGAGCGAAGCGACTGGGACGACCGAGGCGCGCGTCGTCCCGGTGACGACGGCGGCCGCACCCGTGGCAGAGACGGCAGAGGCGAGCGCGACGGCGGAGGCCACTCCGGCTCGCAGTCGCTACCGCTTCGCGCCACGCAGCACGCCGGTCGTCCCCGCAGCCCCGGTACGCGTCGAGCGCCTGAGCAGCGGCGCGACGACTCCGAGCGCGCCCACTGTGGAGGCACGTCCGGCGCCCACGAGCGATGACGATGAGAACTGGCAGGCGACCGTCGCGGAGGTCGCCCCAGCGGATGTGGCGCGCTCGGCTGCCGAGGCACAGAATCGGCCGCCATCAGAGGAGCAAGCAGACGACGAGCATGCGGTAAACGATTTGATTTCGGCGCTAGGTCTTCACGATCGACCGGCGACCGCGCGCGGCCGCGGGGCGCATGCCGCGCCACGGGTGGAAGCCGTCGTGGAGCCGCAGGCCGAAGAAGCGAACGAGACGCTGGCGGAGGCCGAGGCTGGCTCGACCGAGGAGACGCCAGAGGGCGAGGGGCAGAACGGCACACGCCGCCGCCGCCGCCGCCGTCGCGGCAGTTCGCACGCGGCGAGCGCCGACGAGTTGGAAGATGAGCACGCGACCGACTCGCTAGCCGAGCGCGGCGCGACGCAGGACGAGGAAATCGAGATCGAGCGCGATGCCCGCAACGGCTACGAGCCGTACGCACCCTATGGCACGCTCGACCAGCCGTATTCGCCGTATACACGGGCGCCGCGCGAGCGCACGCCGCAGGTCTCGGCCTGGGACGTTTCCGCCAGTCAGCAACAGGCCGCGCAACAGGCCGCAGGGCAGTATGGGCAGCCACCGAGCGCCTACGGCTCGCCGGAGCCGAGTTTCGCACGCGGCTTCGGGCCGCAGCCACGTGGTGTGGCAGGCCCGCCGCGTGAGGCACTGGCGCGCCCGACGCGCAGCGTGGATGCGCCGGTGACGTCGAGTCAGCTCGCGCAGATCGTTTCGAACGCCATAGGGCAGCAAACGGATCGCCTGCTGACCGAGCTACGCCGCCAACAGCAGCCACCGAGCATGATGCTGCAACTCCCGGCGTTCCCTTCCACAGAGCGCATCGGCGTCTATGTGGACGTGGCGAACCTCTTCTACTCGGCGCGGTCGATGCGCATGTCGCTGGACTTCGGGCGGATGCTCGACTTCCTGCGCGCCAACCGCCGTCTTGTCCGCGCGCATGCTTACGCGCCGACGAATCCCGATGCCAACGCCGATCAGTCCTTCCTCAACGCGGTGAAGGGCATGGGGTATCGCATCACCACGAAGAACTACAAGACGTTCTCCAGCGGGGCGAAGAAGGCCGACATGGACCTTGACCTCTGCATGGATATCGTGCGGATCGTGGATGCGGGCGCGGTCGATACGATCGTGTTGGTCAGTGGCGATAGCGATTTCTTGCCGCTGCTCGAATATTGCTCGGATCACGGCGTACGCGTGGAGGTCGCCGCCTTCGACGACTCCGCCGCGATGATTCTGCGGCAGAGTTGCGACCTCTTCATCAACCTCTCGATGGTGGATGAGATTCGCGCATAACTCGCGCAGACCTCACGGGCGCTTCCCTTCATCGCGAGGGGGAGCGCCCGTAGTGTGCCAGCGGCGGGGAGAGCGGCGCGCGGCTACAAGGCCGTGGACGCGGACTGCGATCAGTTCTCCGAATGGGTGAAGTCCGGCGATGCCGCAGCGCTGGAGGCGGGCATAGGCTGGGTGTGGCGAAAAGGTCGCATTGAAGACCTGCTCTCTACCGAGGACGCTGAGTGCAACACCGGTATAGAGTCTATGCTCGCGTGAGGATGTGAGCTATTCCGCTTCTCCTGGGAAGCGCCTCTGGTATGCTGCGGCAATGTCGGTGAAAGCTATGGCGAGGCTGCGCCTCTCCTGTGTGGCAAGAAGCAGGTGCGGTGGGAGAAGGAGATTTGCCGTGTGGTCGCGCAAGCTCGGCGTTTCGCGACATATGGCGCTCATGGTGGCGCTCATGGCTGTGGTGGCGTTCGCGGCGTGGCCGACGCCGGCGGCGTTCGCGCGCCCACTGGCGGGCTTGACCGGCACCATCACCATCAATCCGGTGAGCGGACCTGTCGGTACCGCGGTGACGGCGGACATTCACCTCACGCCCACGACGCCGACGCAGTACATCCTCGCCGTGACGATGACCGATCCCAATCAGACCGAATGCCAGGACGCGCAGCGTCTTCCGGGCGTAGATCCAGTGACGATTGGCTCGCAAGGAGCAAGCGTGACTTTCGACTGGCCCTCCGCCTTCGGCTCGGGTGACTACTGGCTCTGCGCGCTGACGCAAGACGGCAACGGCCAGATTGCGTATTCGAACATCTCCTTCACGGTGACGTCCGGCACGCCCGCCACGGCAACGCCGGTTCACGGCGGCGGCAACGGGGGTCCATCGGCAGCGGTGCTGGCGCCAGCGGGGGGCGCGCATCCCGGCGCGACGGTGAGTATCATCGTCACCGGATGGGCGACCAGCGATGACTCGGCGCCCACAACGCTCACGCTCATCGATGAGAGCGGGGCCGTGCAACCTTTGGCGCTCGAATTCACTGTTGTCGCGAATCCCTCACCGGGCGACTTCACGCTGAAGGTGATGCTGCCCGCTACGTTAGCGCTCGGACGCTACGCCTTCGCGTTGGGCAGCGCTTACAGTACGCAGACCGAGCCGTTCGCCGTCGCCGCGCCGGTCGCGCCGACTGCCACGCCAGGCGCAACGGCGTCGCCTGGGCCCGCGATCTCGTCGAAAGACGGGGGCGGCGCGGGACTCGTCATCGGCCTTGCGGTCGCCGTGCTGCTCGTGCTCGCCGTCGCGAGCCTGCTGGTGGCGCGGCAGAACCAACGTCGTCAAGAGGCTGCGGGGCAGCGGGACGCGACCTACGAGGTTTCCGATGGCCGTCGCAGCCGAGACGGCATGTGGCGCTGGTGACAGCGGCGGTGGGGCGCGAGACTGATCACCCGAGACCCGCGAGCGAAAGGTAGTAGCTACCATCGGGCGCGACGCCACTGGTCCCAGCGCCGACGGAGGCGCCGCTTGGCGGGACGAGGCTGCGCGCGGTGTTGACATCGTGCCCTGAGAGCAGGTGTAGTGGACCCACCTGCGGCGTGTAGAGCGTGGGTGCGCTGGCGCTGAGAGTGAGCGCGAGCGCAGTGGGAAGGGTCGAGTTGGCTGAACCGCCGAGGGGAAGCCAGGTATACACGGTCTCTCCCGCCGCCCAGCGCGTCGGCTGGCAGGTCACGCTGCCAAGGGTGGTGGAAGTGCCTGGCGCGACGCTGTGGGCCTGGATGGTGTAGACCTCAGGCGCGTCAGTCGTCGCTTGAGCGGCGAGCACCGTCCAGCGCAGGCGCAGGTTGCCCGATGCGTCGATGGCCGCGGCGTCGAGCGCAAGCGCGTCACGTGGCGTGGGATGGTAGACGGCGGCGGAGACGGGAAAGTCGCTCGCCAGCGCTGGAACGGAGCCGCTCACCGCATAGACGTTGAAGGGCGCTGCCCCAAGCACGGGAATGTCGGCGATGTGCCGCGCGTTGGGAAGCCCCGGCAGCAGCGCGGCCGCAGGACTCTCCGCCGTCGTCGAGACCACCAGCGATGGCGACGCAGATGGCGCGGGCAACACCAGGCAGGTATCGGAGGAACTGGCGCGGTCGGGATGCTCACCGACCAGCAGATACTCCATTGACGCGGAGTAGCGCTGGTTGACGGGCAGGCTGAAGGAGATATTTGAGGCGTTTTCGCGCCGCTGCAACGCGCTGATCTGACTTTCCGCCGTCTGCATCGACGCCAGCGGAATTCCATAGAACTGGTACGCCTGGAACCCGGGACTGACAAGGCTCGCCGGATAGAGCGCGGATTGTACGGTCTGCGCGGCGATCAGCAAGGCCGCGACGCCAACGCCGGCGAACGAGACGCCGCGGAGGACGGTGGGCGTCCGTCGCGGGACATGCGCTAACTGTGTTAGCCGACGCAGCCCGTCAGCTTCGACGAGCCAGAAGAGCGGATAGGCGGCGACCAGGAAGAGCGCGGGATAGGTGATCAGCAGGTAGTGGACGGTTGGCGGGGCGGCGTGACGGACCATCGAGAGCGGTGGCAGCGTCACCCAGAGCCAGAGTAGCAGTTCGACGCACCAGCGCCGGTCGGTACGCAGCGCCCGCCACCAAGCGGCAATGCGTGTCGTCATGCGCGGCGAGGGACTCTCGCCGCGCATGGCCTCGCCGCGCCACATGCGGATCGCTGGCGCGACTACCCGCCACGAGAGGATCAGATACCCCGCAAGCAGGAAAAGCACAGCAACGAGGTTGGTGAGGGTGAAGAGCGTGCCGAAGCGGTCATAGAGCGAACCAGCGCCGAGGCCCGAGCCGCCGTGCGACCCGATCGTCCCGTAGAGGACGCGCAGCACGGTGAGGCTGAAGGTGGTGGGCTGACCGCTGGCGGGGGTCAGCACATGCTGGAGATCGAGGCCGTGAGTGATCGTTTCCCAGAGCAGCGTCGGCGCGAGCGTGAGCAGCGCGACTACGCCGAAGACGGCATACTCTCGCCCCCCAGGCCGCCGCGGCGCCAGGAGCCAGGCGACCACCATCACTGGAATCAATGCCACCGCGACCGGATGGATCTCGATCAACAGCAGCAGCAGGATCGCGCTGACGGCGGACCAACCACGCCGGCCACTGATGCACCAGGCGAAGAGCGCCAGCGCCCAGAGGACGGCGAAGGTGGGCTCGTAGTTCGGCTGCCAGATGAAGCGGCTGTAGTTCACCGCCACGCCACAGGTGGCGAAGAGCAGCGTACCGACCCCGGCGACCCAGCGGCCAAAATACGCCAGGGCGAAGCGATAGCAGAGGAGCACGCCGAGGAGGTTCCACACCGCGACGGAGACGATGATGGGGAATGGGTCCGTGGTGAAGAGGGCGAAGGGCAAGAGGAGATAGAGGCTGAAGGGCATGACGTAAAAGCCGACGGAATTGACGACGCTGGTCACGGGAATGAGGTGATGCAGCACCGCAGCACGCGCCAGCACCAGCACGTCGCTCTGATCCACCAGGAAGGTGGAAAGGTCGAGGTGCCAGAACCGCAGGAACGCACCGAGGATCAGCGCGAGCCACAGTTCCCAGTGGCGCGCCCAGCCCCAGCGTGAGGCCATTCGCGACTCGCCGGCAGCCATCACCGGGCGATCGCTCGCCGCGACGCGCGGCCTCAGCACCGCCGCCACTTTCGCCCGTATGCCCATCCGTGTGACTCCCGGCCCAGCCACAACACTCCGTAACCCTCATGGTGAGATGACGCAGGCGACGGGCGCGCGTAACGCGCATGGGCGCCGCCACGGCATGGACGCTTGCCTGGCGCGAAATCGTGACCAGGATACCATGCCGGGGCCAGTGTGGGCTAGCGCATTGGCCCTGGCCTACTCGGCAACGTAGGTGCTGAGCAGCGAAAGCACCGTCTGGGTGAGGGTGGCCAGCGGGGCGAGCGCGATCCACTCGTCCGTGGTGTGCCCATCCGTCGCACCCGCTACGTGACGAAATCACACACGAAGGAGCAGTGATAACATGCTGAAATCCCGGGAGAAATGGTGTCTCACCGTTCAGGCAAACACTCGCACAAGCAGGCGTCTAGCAATGCCTGAAGCTGCTGCCAACCAGGGTCGTGGGGATCGCCTGACCGCTGTGCCTCAACGATGCTCGTGCGCAACGTCTGGAAGGCAACACATCCGCGCAGGCGCGTGAGTTCGGGCGTCTTCTCTTCTTATGCTGATGACCATCATCTGGCGAAGACATTTCGTCGCGACGTCCTTCGACGCGCTGAATGATCACCTGCAGACAGAGGACAGGAAGTGCCAATTTGCGGCTGCCAAGCCCCTGGTTCTTTGCCCAATTGGCGCTTTGACACCTTATTTGACGCACTCAGCAGCGCGCTCCCTCACCGCGAGTTGAAGAAGCACTGGGTGAAGGCGGCGATAAGTCGCATTCGATCTCGCGGTGCACCGACTGCGCAACGACATGGCGCTACGCTGTCTCCCGTGCACAAGCCCAATGGCGTCACGCGTCGGTCGCGCTGTCGACGTTGCCGGTGCGGGAAGCCCGATCCCACGGCCACATACCGCTGATCTCAACCTCAAGCGTCCAGCTCAAGAACGTGCGCACGAGCACGATCAGACCGAGCACACCGACGCTGACGAAGGTCGCATCGAGAGCCACCGAACGGATAATGTCGGCCGCGATCAAGAGCTCCAGTCCCAGCAAGATGGACCTCGCCAGACCTTGACGGACCGAGGTATAGATAGCTGGTCCCGGCTGTCGATGGACGATTTTCGCGGCGGCTCGGACGACGGCTATGAGGGTGCCGATGATCAGGACGGAGACACCACCTACCTCAAAAGCTGTTTGCCCCAGCACGATGATGGGCCGTGCGTCCATGGGAAGGCTCCATGTCTAGTGACGGCCGTCACTGGGCAAATTGCTCCACCCTCGCCTCCCGGTGAACTGTGGACGCTCGCGCCGATGGTACTCCGCCACAAAGGGCAGACGCTTCAGACTATCCGCACCGCTCTCTCGGACGCTGAGTGGGCGTACTCCTGTTGAACAGACTGCCGACATCAGCCTTGCAGCGCCAGCGATTCAAGCCCGGGCGCCCGCTGCACAGAGAGTGGGTGTCGGCCATGGAGATGCGATGCACCAGTTCGGCATAGGTGTAGAGGCGGAGCCAGATGGCGGCACCCTTTGCGATACGCACGGCCGCGCGACGGCGGCCGTGATCCTTGGATTTAACTCCATGTTCGTCCCGAGAACCTCAGTGTCGGGATCGCCTATGACCACCGCGCCGGGCTTGATCAGGCGTTGGCGCTCGTGCCGGTCTCAGAGGTGCCGTTCGCTGCCAACTCGTTGAGCATCTGGTTGAAGTCTTTGTCCATGTTCTTGGGATCGACCTGTACCGGATACTCAGCCTGCTTGAGGGCGTGGGTAACGGCCTTTTGCAGCTGCTCTTGCACATTCGACTCGCCGAGAACAACGAGCGCCGCCGTGCTGCTATTTAGCAGGTCGCCGAACTGCTGCAGGTCGGAGCGCGACATCCCTTTCGCCAGATGGCCGGCCAGGGCCCCCACACCAGCGCCGACTGCCGCGCCGACGAGAATCGCGGGCGGGAACACGAGGCCAACGACCGCACCGACGGCTGCGCCGGTCCAGGCTCCGTGCTGCGTTGGCTTCTCGCGCTTGGTGATGTGCACCTTGCCGCTGGCATCTTTGTTGATTATGGCGGCGTCGTAGGTGGCGATCAGGCCGTTGTCGTACAACACCTTCGCCGCGTTGTAGTCAGCTTGGGCATCTTGTAGGCTGTTATAGGTCGCCACATATAGGAAGACTGGCTTGTCAGACATGCTTGCTGCTCCCTTGTTTCACGTATCCACTTCGTCGGATCGGGACATCTGTCGGTAAGCGTTCTGGCATATGTAGGGCGAGACCACTCATAGCTGCTGCCCGGTGAGCGCCTACTCGCACGCACGGTGACGCGCAAGAAGTGGTGCAGCCCGCCCGTCAACCCGGTGCGCCTCTGTGTCTGAGGCGGCCTGGAGATGCGTGCCGCGCCGACGCGAGGAGCAGTCCGCGGACTGGTCCAGGGTCGGCGCAACGTTTGCTCGCGCCGCGTGCCGAGCGTGGAGGGCTGCCTGTCTGCTCACGCGCTATTGGGCAGTTGCCTGCTGCGCTGCGGCAATGTTGGCGCCGAGCATCATCAGCGAGCGAGCGCGAATCAGCCCTGACCCAAGGATGACGATCCCCGCCTTCGCCAGCTGATCCTTGAAATCGAGCATCCAACGATGCTCGATCAGTGCGATGGCGCAGGTCGCGCCGGTTGGTACGTCCGCGGCCAATTCGCGGATGTGCTGCCGCACGTCATCCACGGACTCGCCGAATTCCTCCTGCGCGAAGGCGGCCACGACGCCGTCACCGCCTTGAGCACCGATCTGCGCGCCGGCTTTCGCCCCCTGCTTGGCGCCCTCTTTGCCCCCGTAATAGCCGCCGTAGCCCATGCCCACGAGGGCTCCCACGATCGTTCCGAGCTGTTGACGCTCCTGATCGGTCATGGTCGTGTACTCTTGCACCGGCGTAAAGGTGCCATCGTCTTGCTTGGTCGCATAGCCAATATCAAGCACTCGGATGGCCCCGCGCTCGCTGAGGGAACGCAGGGCTTTCCTCACCTCGGTGACCTGCTCGTCGCCACGAGCACCTAGGAACACAAACTGAAGGGGTCCAACTGCCATGCTACATCTCCTCTGATGGTGGCGGCGAGCATCGGCCCGTCGCTGCTGTGTGTACGACATTGTTCACAGACACACGTTGGGATCGCGAGGCAGATCAGATGGGAACAGCAGCAATCGTGTCTGCTCGTCTGCTCGTCTGGTCGTCCCGTTCACCGGCATGCATTGTAGGTGGGTCTCGCCTGGATCAATAGCCCGCGAGGCGAGAAGAAGGGAGGGGGAACACACTCGCCCCAAGTTGAGAATCACCTAAATCTCAAGCCGTCACATTACCGATGACAGAGCAGGATGAGGACACAATCCAGGTGCACAAGGCCGAGGGAATTGAGTGCGTGGCAGTGAGTGCGTGGCGGTCATAGCGGTCGACGTACACGCCCATCGACCGGCGCCCAAAAGCCACTGTAGTAGGTGACGTAATTCACTCGAGCGCACTTGAAAGGCGACTAGTTCGCTCGATAGCTTGCCAACACCTCTATTGCCGTCTCCGTCAGATCGGCAAGTGGGCCAATCGCAATATACTCGTCATACGTGTGCTCATTTTGTGCTCCGGTCGAGACGGTGAAGACACGCGCGTGTTTACGTAGGGCGCTGGCATCGCTGCCGATGAAGGTCGTCGTTGTCCGCAGGGTTTCGCCACGCGCGGCGAGCGCCGCTGCCCAGGCGCGCAGCAATGGCTCGTTACGCTCGACGGCGTAGCTGTCACAATGGGGGTCGAAGGCGACGTCAGCCGTCCCACCGAGCGCCGCCGCGGCGTCTGTGAAGGCACGCTCGATGCGCGCCAGCAGCCGCGCCCGCTTGTCGCCCTCCAGCAGGGTGCGGACCTCGCCCTCGGCACGCAGCTCGCCGGGAATGGCGTTGCGCGCCGTGCCGCTCTCGATGCGCCCGAAGGAGACGCGCGTCGTGTCGCCCTCCAGCGCACCCACGGGATACCGCGCGTGGCGGAAGATTTCGATGGCGCTGACCGTCCCTTCGAAGCCCTTGCCGGGATGGCCGCCGCGCCCGTGGAGTGTCACATCCATGGCGATGTAGGTGGCGGCGCGGAGCACGACGACGCCCGGCTCGCCCGCGTTGTCGAAGACGATGCCTTCTTGGGCACCCCAGGGCGCGGGATCGAAGGCCTTCGCGCCGATCAGCCCCACCTCTTCGCCGGTGGTGAAGAGCAAGAGCAGCGGCGGATGGGGCAGCCCGCGTGACGCCAGTTCCGCGACGCTGTGCAGGATAATGGCAATGCCGGCGCTGTCGTCCGCGCCGAGGTTGGTTGTGCCATCCGAGCGCAGAATGCCGTCCGCGAGGATCGGCGTATGGGCACGGCCCGGCGGCACACGATCCATGTGCGCGTTGAGCAGGATCGGCGGCTCGGCATCGCGCGTGGCGGGGACGCCTGGCACGCGGGCGATAAGGTTGCCCGCCGCGTCTTCGCTGCACGAACACCCCAGTTGGGCGAGCCGCGCGCGCAGGTACGCGCGGACGCGGCCCTCCTCGCCGGAGACGCTGGGAATACCGGCAAGCTGGATCAGCGTGACGCCGATGCGCTCCGCGAGGGTCGCCGTCTCGCGCGCTCGTTCTACCTGTGACATGCATCACTTTCCTTCGGCTAGGGCACTCGTTGTAGTATACGTGCCGGCGAATCGTCGCGACTCACAAGGCGGCGAGCGGAGTGAACACGCGGCGGCCTCGGCGCAACATACTCACAGAAGGGACGCACGTCGGAGCGGGGCCACTGCCGCGCGGGTGTGGCGGAAGTGGTCGGCCCGACCGACGTCGACGCGATCTCAGGGTAGAAGGTAAGCGCCTGGGCACGCGCAATGCGGTACGGCTCGATGTCGGGTGGGCACTCTGCGCGCTGTGTTGAGCGCGAGCAGCACCCTGTGTTAGAGTGTAGCCGACACTGACTGGCAGCCGAGACGCGGCGGGAGGAAGATTTCCGATGATGGACGGCATCCTCGGATTGATCGGCACCTTCGGCTACATCGTCGTCTTTCTGGTGGTGATGGCCGAATCCGCGGGTCTGCCGCTGCCGGGCGAGACGTCGTTGCTGATAGCCGCCGCGCTGGCCGCCACGGGGCACCTGAACATCGTGGGGGTGATCGTGGCTGCCGCTTCCGCCGCCATCCTCGGCGACACGGGCGGCTACTGGGTCGGGCGCAAGTTCGGCGTCGCGCTGTTACGTCGCTACGGCAAAGTCTTTCGCTTCGACGAAGAAAAGCTCCATAAGGCTGAGGAGTTCTTCGCCAAGCACGGCGAAAAGACGGTTTTCTTCGGGCGCTTCGTGCCGGTAGGGCGCATCTTCAGCGCGGTGCTGGCAGGCGTCGGGCGCATGCATTATCGGCGCTTCCTCGCGTGGAATGCTTCGGGGGGCATCGTCTGGGCGACGCTGATGGGCACGCTCGGCTACCTCTTTGGGCATAACTTGCCGCTGATTGAGAACATCGTGCAGAAGGGCGGGCTGGGTCTACTCTTCGCGCTGATCGCCGTGGTGCTGGCGCGCATGGCGTACCTGCGGCGCGCGCGCATACGCGCTGGGCTGGCGGGCTGGCGCGTGACGCTCTATCTTCGGGGCGTTGGCGAGCGGCTGGCACCGCTGCCGCCGATCCGCCTGTGGCGTTGGTCGTTCCGTCCGCTGACAGCGCTCGCCGGTGGGCTGGTCGTGCTGGCGGTGGCCGTGGCGGGCCTGGTCGCCGCAGTGCTGACGTAGGATCGTCAGAGACGGATCGAGCAGGACGCTCGATACAACGAGCGACGGCAACAGGAAACACCGCCTCATCGACTGCGATAGGCTGAGGCAAGCCGCGCTACTCGGCACTTGCGATGGATGGCGCATTGGCGAACGATGCAGAAATCTGCCGCTCACCGGCGCTGCTACCCCCTACACTAGATGTACGGGCAAGGCGATTGCCGCCCGCGCACCCGCGCACGAAAGGGAGAGTGCCCTCATGGGAACTGCCACCGTCATCCTGTCGCTTTGCTCGCTCGTGACGGGCGCCTTCTCGCGCTGATCGGCGCGCTTCGCCAACCGCGATCTCCTCGCGCTACCAGGCACATCCCCAGCATGGCTGCGGGTTGCGCCACGGTGTTCGCGTCCCAGGCGCGTCTGCCCTGTCACGAGCCTGCCCACCACGCTATCCGTCCCTGCCCATCGCCTCGCCACGGGTTGGGACGCGACACGAAGCAGGAGTCCCTCGTGAACGCCGACAGCGATCAGACGACGCAGGCCGCCCCCGAAACTGGGCAGACGCCCCCGCCCAACGCCCCGACGCCGAAGTTCAGCTACGAAGCCAGCCCTGACGTACAACAGTGGCTCCGCGCACAAGCAGCAGAGCACGTTGGCACGAAGCCGCCTTTCACACCTACTTTCCTCGCCCACCAACGCGACCGCCTCTGGGTGCTCTCGTCGCTGGAACGCTTTTATGAGGAAGACCTGATCACCGACGTGCTCCATGTCGTCAAGAGCGGCAAAGAGGCCACCGTCTACTGCTGCGCCGCCGACCCCGCGACCGGATTGGAATACCTCGCCGCCAAGGTTTATCGCCCGCGCATGTTCCGCGGCCTGCAAAACGACGCCGTCTACCGTGAGAGCCGCGCCCAACTCGACTCCGGCGGCTTCGAGGTGCGCAACGACCGCCGTTGGCGGGCGCATCAGCGCTCGGGACGCGGACGCGACGAACGCGTCGCCGCGTGGATCGCCTACGAGTTCGCCACGCAACGGCTGCTTCACCAGGCGGGCGCGGACGTTCCGCAACCGCTCTCGCAGATCGGCAATGGCGTGTTGATGGCCTACGTCGGCGAGCCAGGCGCCGCAGCGCCGCTGCTCCGCGAGGTGGATCTCCCGCGCGACGAAGCGCATCCACTCTTCGAGCGCATCCTGCGCAACATCGAGCTGTTTCTGGCGTGCAACCGCATCCACGGCGATCTCTCGGCCTACAACATCCTCTACTGGCAGAGTGAGGTTCAGATCATCGACTTCGCGCAGGCCGTGGATCCGCGCTACAGCGCCGACGTCTACCCGCTGCTCGCGCGCGACATCGAGCGTGTCTGCCGCCACTTCAAGCGTTACGGCGTCGAGGCCGATGCGCAGGCGTTGACGAGCGATCTCTGGAGCCGCTATCTCCACGACGAACTCTAACGCCCCATCGCCGCGACGGTCGTCCGCTAGTCGCTAGCCGCCACCGCATGTGACGCTACGCTGATCGCGGGCGGATTCCGCAGCGTCTGCAAGACGACACAGTAGCGCTCAGTTAGGCGCATGAGGGTGGCTATCTGCTCGTCGCTGGCGTCCGTTTCCAGGTCGAAATGCAGCGCAATCCGCTGGAATCCTACTGGTACATCCTTGCTCACACCGAGCGTGCCACGAAAGTCGAGCACGCCTTCCGCGCGCACCGTGCCCTCGCGGAGATCCAGGCCGATGGCCGTTGCCACCGAGGCCATCGTCACGCCCGCACAGGCGACCAGTGCTTCCAACAGCATATCGCCTGAGCAGACGGCCATGCCGTCGCCACCGGTGGCGGGGTGTAACCCAGCTTCCACGAGGGCTTTGCCGGTCTGCACGCTACAGGTAACGCCCTCGCCGAGCTTGCCCACTGCCCGAAGCGTGATCGCGGCAGCCCCCGGCTCCGCGCGATAGCGATCTTTCAACGGCGCCTGCAACGCCCGGAGCTCTTCCGACTTCATAATGGCTTCTCCGAATCCCCTCTATGGGCGCACTTATACGGGCGCACTGCCTTCGCGCTTACCCGATCGCTGGACGGGCGCGCTCGACGATCGCCTGGAAATCTGTTCCCAGCGGGGAGCGTGCCAAAGGCCACACCCCAATCACCACCGAGCCGCGACGCGCAGAAGGCATCCGCTACGGCGAAAGGCGCGTGCCGCACGAGGAGCGAGCCCTGGAGGACGAGGGCAATCCGCTCGACGAGCCGCCGCGCGCGCACTTCGATATTCGCCGTATCGGCGAGATCACGCTGTAACTCACTGGCGGCAGCATCGAGGTGAGCATTCGTGCCGAGCGCGGGGGCGATCTCGTCGAGCAGCGTGGCGACCACCTCGGGATCTTTGCCCAGCACGCGCAGCACGTCGAGCGCGTTGACGTTGCCCGACCCCTCCCAGATCGAGTTGAGCGGCGCCTCGCGGTAGAGCCGCGGGAGGATGCTCTCTTCGACGTAGCCCGCACCGCCGAGGCACTCCAGCGCCTCCGCCACCAGCGGCGGGGTACGTTTGCAGACCCAATACTTGCCGACCGCCGTGCCCATGCGCTTGAACCGCGCCTCGCGCTCGTCGCCAGCCTCTGCCGCGTCGCAGGCGCGGGCCAGCCGCAGCAGTAGCGTCGTCGCCGCTTCGGACTCGATGGCGAGATCGGCGAGCACGTTACGCATCAGCGGCTGATCGGTGAGCCGCCTGCCGAAGGCGCTGCGGTGCGCAGCGTGATGCGTCGCCTGCGCCACGGCCTGGCGCATCAGCGAGGCGCTGCCGTTGATGCAATCGAGCCGCGTGTAGTTGACCATCTCAACAATGGTGGGTACACCGCGCCCCTCGGGGCCGATGCGCAGCGCATAGGCGCCGTCGAGTTCGATCTCGGCGGAGGCGTTGGAGCGGTTGCCAAGCTTGTCTTTCAGCCGCTGGATAAAGAAGGCGTTGCGCGTGCCGTCGGAGAAGACGCGCGGCAGGAGGAAACAGGTCAGTCCGCCTGGCGCCTGCGCCAGCACGAGGAACAGGTCGCACATCGGCGCGGAGCAGAACCATTTGTGGCCGGTGAGCAGGTACGCCTCGCCGCCCTCCGTCGCGCCGATCGGCTTGGCGCGCGTGGTGTTGGCGCGCACGTCGGAGCCGCCTTGCTTTTCGGTCATCGCCATGCCGACGAGCAGGCCGCGCTTCTCGCCAGGAGCGCGCAGGCCGAAGTCGTAGTCCAGGGAGGTGATGCCCGGCACCCAGGCCTCGGCGATGGCAGGAACGGTACGCAGCGCGGGAATGCTGGCGTAGGTCATCGAGATCGGGCATCCGTGTCCGCCCTCCACCTGCGACCACGTATAGAAGGCAGCGGCGCGAGCGACGTGCGCGCCGAGTCTCGGCTCGCGCCAGGGCGAAGCGTGCAGCCCGTGACTGACGGCGGTGCGCATCAGGTCGTGCCACGCGGGATGGAAGCTCACCTCGTCGCTACGATGACCATAGCGGTCGTGGGTATGCAACTCCGGTGGATAGCGATTCGCCTCAAAGCCCCAAGCGATCGCCTGGGCGCTGCCCGCCAAGCGCCCAAAGGTGTTGAGATCGTCCTCAGCCCAGGCAGCGCCCTCACGCCGCGTGCCCTCGACGAGCGCGCAATCCGCACCGAAGACGTTGTATTCCTGTAACGGCGGCGGCTGATTGAAGACGTCGTGCGTGGCGTGGCTTTCGGGACGGATGTGCGGTTGGGTGAGCATGTGGCGACTCCTTTCAGTATCAGCTGTCGTCTCGAAGCGCCACCGGCTCCAGCCGCGCGATCTCGTCCTCCATTAGCGAGACGGCGCTTTGCAGGGTCTCGGCGTCGAAGGCGAAGCGCGCACCCGCCGCGGCAAAGAGATCGGGCAGCGTTGCCGTGCCGCCAAGGGTCAGTGCGTGGCGATAGGCGGCGACGGCGCCCTTGGGATCGCGCAGGAAATTGGCGTAGACCTGTACGGCGCCAAGCTGTGCCATGCCATACTCGACGTAGTAGAAGGGATCCTGGAAGACGTGACCCTGGCGATGCCAGAACTGGCGCTTCTCCCGCTCCAGCCCTGACCAGTCCCAGGCCGCGCGGAAGCGATCCTCCAGCGCCGCCCAGACCGCGTCGCAGCGCTCGATGTCGCCCGCCTCGTCGGCGTGTTCGTAGACCCAGTGCTGCAGGGCATCGATCATTGCCATGTACGGCCAGAAATAGAGGATGCCCTCCAGTTTATCGATCTGCGCCCGCGCCGCCTGCGCCTGGGTGTAGAACCCGCCATACGCCAGGGTTACATAGGGCGAGCCGAGCAGTTCCATCGACATCGAGGCCACCTCGGCGAACTCGATCGGCACCCACGCCTCCAGCCACTGCTGCACGTACGGCAGGTTGGCGGACTCGAAGGTATGGAAGGCATGGCCGCCCTCATGGAGCAAGGTATTCACATCCTCGCTGGAGCCAACCGCGTTGGTGAAGATGAACGGGCGCTTGGCGACGGCCAGCGGCACCGAATAGCCTCCGGGCGCTTTGTTGGCACGGCTGTCGAGATCGAGCAGACCCTCGGTGCGCATCGTCTCGAAATACTCGGCGAATCGTGGCTCTACCTGGCGGAAGACGTTGCTGGTCTTCTCTTCAAGCTCGGCAATCGTCGTATACGGCTTCAGCGCCTCGCTGCCATAGGGCGACACGTACGTGTCCCACGGGCGCAGCGTCTCGACACCGAGCAGACGCCGCCGCCGCTCATAGCTGCGGTTCGCCGCGGGGACCACCACCGCCTCGATGGCGTCCGCGAAACGCTTGGCGTCTTCGGGGGTGTAGTCGAAGCGGTACAGTTGCCGCCAGCGGTAGTCGCGGTAGGAGGGCAGATCGGCGTTGCGCGCAAGCGTGGACCGCGTGACGATCATGCGCCGCCAGAGATCGCCCAGCGCCGGCGTATCGTCGATGATGCGCCCGATCCAGGCACGCCATGCGCGCTCGCGCACCAGGCGGTCGGGATCGTAGAAGAACGCTGAGAGCTGCGTCGTCGGAATCTCTTCGCCTTCCCAGCGGGCCGTCCGCGCCCCGGCGAGTGCATCGTACTCGAGAGTCTGCTTGCGCGCCTCGCCAAGCACGGCGACATTCGCCTCGCGGAAGAGCGCCGCATCCGTCCGCAGCTTGCGCAGCGGCACGGCGAAACCGGCTGGCTCCAGCCCGCTGGCGATCAGCTTCTCTTTGACCCGCTGCTCCGCCTCCATCTGCCGCGGGACGATCTCGTCGAGGAAGGCCTTGTAGCGGCGATCAGTCTCGGCATCCGCCGTGTTGACGGTGGTAGCGATGCCGTAGCGCGTGTTGACCTCGTCGAGCAGCGCGGCCAGGCGGCTCCAATCGGCCAGCCAGCTATCAACATTCTCGGCGGTGAGCGGACGAGCTACAAGATCGTCGTAGTACGGCGCGATCTTCGCCCAGGTCCACTCGCCAAATTCCTGCGCCGTCGCTGGGAGCATCTCGAACATCGTCGTTCCTTTCTTCTGGCGCTGGCCGGTCCTCACTCCACGCCGAGATGTGCTCGTGGAAGACGCGAAGAACGTCTAGGCGCCTAACAGCCCTTCCAGATACGTCGCGACCGCCGTCGCCTCGTCGCCTCCGGCCCTGGCGTGGGCCAGCAGCGGGATGCCATGCGGGCCGGGCACATGGAGCGCGGCGGGGAAAGCCTCCAGGGTGGCGCGGACGATCGCGAGCTTGCCGAGCATCGCGGCGGTGAAGAGATCGAGCCGCGCACCGGCATCGAGCAACGTGCTGGCGATCTCGCGCTGGCCGGTGTGCGCCGCCGCGCCCAGCGGCGTCTCCCAGTCGCCCCCGCCCCAATCCCAGGCGGCATTGACGAGCCTCGGCTCCGCGGCCAACAACTCGACCACGCGCGCACGATCGCCGTGCGCTTTCGCCACCATCTCCTGCACCACTGTCGGGTTCAGCGCCGCTGGTCGATCCATGATCCCCACCTCCCTGATGCGCGTGCGTCGACACCGCCCGAAGCGTACCACGCGTGAGCGTCGTCGCTGTTACGGATTTTCGCCTGTTGCGTCGCGTTCTGCCTCGCGGCGCAGCAGCGCCCAGAGCGCCTCCACATCGGAACGCTCGGTGGCTATCGCGCCGATGGAGACGCGGACCATCCAACGCCCGTCGAGCAACGCAGGGGTCAGATACGCCTCGCCGGAGGCGTTGACGCGCTCGACCCACGCCAGAGTATGGCGGTCAAGCGCCTCGCCCTCGATGCCCTGCGGCTCGTGGCGCAGGCAGACCGTTTGCAGTTGGACGGGGGCGAGCACGCGCCAGCCCGGTGCGGACGCGGCCGCGTTGGCGAGCCACTGCGCGTTGGCGAGATCGCGGCGCAGGCGCGCCTGCAGCCCCGAAACGCCCTGCTCGCGGATCAGGCACCAGAGCTTGAGCGCGCGGAAGCGCCGCCCGAGCGGAATGCCCCAGTCGCGCAGGTTCTTCACGCGGTCGTCTACCGCGCTCTGCAAGTAGCTCGGATTGGTGCTCATCACACGCACGAGATGCTCGGCGTCGCGCACGTAATAGAGCGAATTGTCGAAGGCGGAGCCTAGCCACTTATGCGGATTCAGCACCAGCGAGTCCGCGGATTCGACGCCCTGCCACATCCAGCGACACTCCGGCAGGATCATCGCCGAGCCAGCCATCGCCGCGTCGATATGCAGCCAGAGGCCGTGACGCTGTGCGACCTGGGCGACCGCTTCGATGGGATCGAGCGCTGTCGTCGCCGTCGTGCCGCAGGTCGCCACCACCGCGCAGGGGATGCGCCCAGCCGCAAGATCCCCGTCGATCGCCGCGTCGAGGGCGTCGGGGCGCATTGCATACCCGGCATCCAGCGAAATGGAGCGAACATTGTCGCGTCCGAATCCGGCGAGCAGCGCAGCTTTCTCCACGGAGCTATGGCTCTGGCTCGAGGTGTAGATCACCAACGGCGCCTCCTCGGCCTGAAGTCCACCGTGGGCCAGCGAGAAACGCGTGGTGCGTTCGCGGGCGCAGATCAGGGCGACCAGCGTGCTCGTCGAGGCGGTGTCTTGAATGACGCCGCTCCACGCCGTCGAGAGGCCGACCATCTGGCGCATCCAGTCGGTGATGACCTCTTCTAGCTCGCTCAGCGCGGGGGCCGCCTGCCATGAGAGCCCGAGCACGCCGAGGCCCGTGCTGAGGTAGTCGCCCAAGACCGAGGAAAGCTCGCTGTTGGCGGGGAAGAAACCGTAGAACGCGGGATGCTGCCAGTGCGTCAGTCCCGGCACAATCAGGCGGTCGAGGTCGCCGAAGATCGCCTCGAATGGCTCCGGCGACTCTGGCGGCGCGGCGGGGAGCTGCGCGCGCACGTCCCCCGGCTGGACCCGCGAACGTACGGGCAGGTCGGCGATTCCCGCGCGGTAGTCGGCGATCCAATCGATCAACCGGTGCCCTGCCTGGCGAAACTCTTCGGGTGTCATTGGCGCATCACTCCCCGGCTCTGGCGAACGTGAAAAACGAGCGCAACGCGCAATGGCGCTACGCTCGTCTGGAGGCATCGGGCGGCGTTCCTAGCGGTTGCGGCCCAGAATGCGCACGAGAAACAGGAACAGGTTGATGAAGTCGAGGAAGAGCTTGAACGCGCCGATCAGCGCGACGCGCGCCTCGCCCTGCGTCTTACCGTTGATGGCGACAGCCGCCGCTTGCCTCTTGATCCACTGCGTATCGTACGCCGTCAGTCCAGCGAAGATCACGACGCCGGCATAGCTGATGATCCAGTAGAGCGCGGTGCTGTTGAGGAAGAAGTTGACTACGCTGGCGAGGATCAGGCCGATGAGCGCCATGAAGAAGATCGCGCCGAAGCGCGAGAGATCCATCTTCGTGCTGTAGCCAATCAGGCTCATCACGCCGAACATGCCTGCGGTAGCGATGAAGGCGCCGAAGATCGAGCCAACGGTGTATTCCAAAAAGAGCGTCGAGGTGAAGAAGCCGAAGATCGCCGCGAAAGCGACGTAGAGCACCGCGCCCAGGCCGACGCTGGCGCGTTGCACGATCGGGAAGAAGCCGAACCCGATGACGAGATAGGCGATCAGGCCACCGATCCACGCAACGGGATTGAAGATCAGCGCGGCGATGCCGGTAGGCGCACCTCCGGCGCTGATGACCGACGCTTGATCGAGTACCGCGCGCCCCAGCGCGAATGAGATGCCGAAGCCCACTGCCAACCCGAGAGCCAGCCAGAGATACACCTGGCGCATCACCGCGCCGATATCCATCGCGTAGGGCGCCGCGCCCGCTGGGTAGCTATACGTCTGCGCGCCGGGGTAGCCCTGGTTCTGCTGGAACGGTGAATTTTGATAGCCTTGATAATTCGGCGTGTTCGGATCGTATGCCATAAGAATGCCTCTCTGCCTCCACGCGCGGCGGGAGCCGCACAACGCGCGCCGGTTCGTTTCCGGTGGCGTTCGCAGCATACAGCACAAGATTCGCTGCGTCCAGATCGCCTCGCGCCGCACGACAGACATTTTACGGGCGAGACCGCCCACGGCGCCGTGGCAACCACATACACAACCGCTGGCGCGCGCTGCCAGTCGTCACGCATCAGGCGGGGAGCGCCAGCACATCTGGCTCGACCCACCGCGCTCGCGCCTCCGCGCTATTCATCGTCTCGGGATGCCAGTGGCGATAGGGGAGGGATTTGTCGAGCAGGTGCGGAAACGCGGCGATGAAGGCATCGAAGTCATCGATAGCGGGATGGGCCGTCGCGTGGTGGCTGACGATCCGCGCCCAGAAGCGCGTCAGCGTCTCGTGGTACTTCTCGGGGTTGCCGTGTTGCGTGGCGAAGGAGCGAATGCCCGAAGCTACCGCATCGCTCCCCGCGTCTGGACCCAACCGACGCACCAGGAGCCATGCCAGGCGCAGATGGTCGCGGTGGCGAAACTGCGCGTTGGGGAGCGATCCGGCATGAAATGCCTGTACGAACTCGTCGTCCATCATTGGGGCTCACTTTCTACTATCGAGGTCAGCGCATGCAGCACCCGCAGATACGCGGCGACATCTTCGGCGCCGAGAAGCGTTCGCACCTGCTGCTCTACTCCCCGCAACACCTGGTCTACCTCAGCGGCCACGGGCCGACCTGTAGCTGTCAGCGCGATGGCGACTTCTCGGCGCGAGGTCGGATGCGCCTCGCGTCTCAACCAGCCGCGCCCCTCAAGCCGGTCGAGGATGCCAGTCAGCGTTGACCGTTTATGCCCGAAGCTCGTGTGAAGCGCGTTGATGCTGCTGGTCGGATGCTGCGCGAGATGCGCAAGCACATGCGCCTCCGCCTGCGAGACGCCGAGATGCCGCAATGCGCGATCGATCCACAGCGCAATGGCGTGCGTCGCGTGCTCAAGCTCTGGAATGATCCACGGCCCATCGTGTGTATTCATACGTTTTCGTAGTATACGAATATGAATAATTTCTGTCAAGCAGTGCATCGTCTTTAGTCGTCTGGGATATACGGCGCGATGGGCGCCGCCTCAGCGCGGCTTTTCACATGAAACGGCGCGTCATCCTGCGGGCACAATCCAGAGCACGCGCCCGCGGCGTACAATGGGGCCAGTTAACCTCGCGGAGACCTACTGCGCTGTGAAGGAGCAAGACCCTTATGCTGCTCGCTGGCGACATCGGCGGAACGAAGACGAGCCTTGCGCTCTACGCCTCAGCGGATGATCTGCGCACCCCCGTGGTCGAGGTGACGGTTCCCAGCGCGCAGTATCGCAGCCTGGAAGCCGTTGTGCACACCTTCATGACCGGCATGGGCGCCAACGCGACCGTCGAGCGCGCGTGCTTCGGCGTGGCGGGGCCTGTAGTGCACGGACGGGCGCGCGTCACCAATCTGACGTGGTCGATGAGCGAAGAACGCCTCGCCGCCGAACTCGGCAATGCACGCGTCGAGCTGATCAACGATCTCGCGGCCATTGCCTACTCAGTCCCCTGGCTGGAGGCAAGCGACCTGCTGACGATCAGCGCGGGCGAGGCGATCGCTCATGGCACCATCGCCGTAATCGCGCCAGGGACCGGGCTGGGCGAGGCGTTCATCACGCGGGATGGCGGTAGTTTCAGCGTGCATGCCTCGGAGGGCGGCCACTGCGACTTCGCGCCCACGAATGAGGAAGAGATCGCGCTCTTGCGTTTCCTGCTGAAGAGTGCGGATCACGTGAGCTACGAGCGTGTCTGCTCTGGGATCGGCATCCCCAATATTTATGCCTACCTGCGTGAAAGCGGACGGTATGACGAGCCGCTTGAGCTGTCGGCGCAACTCGCGGCGGCGCGCGATAAGACGCCGGTCATCATCAACGCCGCGTTACAAAGCGAGAGTGCGCCACCCATCTGCCTCAAAACGCTGGAGCTCTTCGTCGCGATCCTCGCCGCCGAGGCGGGCAATCTGGCGCTCAAGGTGCTGGCGACCGGCGGGCTCTACCTCGGCGGCGGCATCCCCCCACGCATCGAGCCGCACCTGGCGAGCGAGGCGTTCCGTCGCGAGTTCCAGCGCAAGGGTCGCTTCGCCCACCTGCTCGATACGATGCCGATCCACGTAATTCTCAATCCCAAGGCGGCGCTGTTGGGCGCCGCGCACCACGCCGCGACGCTCTGAGAGCGATGCCTCTTCATCATGGGTGACAGACAGCAGGTGACGGCGAGAAGGAGCAGTGGCGTTCCACGCCAGCTGAAGCGGTGGGGAGGACAGGCATTGCTGACCGCCCTCCCACGTGCTCATGAACGCAGCGGTCCCGCGCCGACGAGGGTGTCGAGCCGGTTGACCACATCTTCGAGGACGCCGAAGGCGCGCTCGATCGGCTCCGGCGCGGTGAGATCGACCCCGGCGATCTTCAGCGCGTCGAGTGGGTAGACCGAGTCGCCCGCTTTGAGGAAGGCGATATACCGCTCAGCGGCGGGTCGTCCCTCGCGTATCACGCCATCGGCCAGCGCGTTGGCGGCGGCAATACCTAGCGCATATTGGTGGACGTAGAAGTTGGCGAAGAGGTGCGAGAACTGCGCCCAGGTAATGCCGACGCGCGGCTCGTCAAGCACGACGTTCGGCCCGTAGCCCTCGCGGAAGAGCCCCACCAGCGTTTCGGACATCCCCTCCGCCGTCAGCCCCTCGCCGCGCTCGGCCTGCGCATGGATCGCGACCTCGAACTGCGACAAAATGGGCATGATGAAGAAGTAGCGGTGGAAGTTGTTCATCGTCTCATTGAGCACTTCGAGCAGGAAGTCGGGGTCCGTCTCGGTGCGCAAGAGGTGCGCGCGGAGTAGCGCCTGGTGAAAGTTCGAGGCCGTCTCGGCGACGAACATGCCGTATTCACTATAGACCACCGGCTGCGTGGCCCAGGTGTAGTGCGAGTGCATCGAGTGACCCAGCTCGTGCGCCAGGGTGCTCACGTTGTTCAGGCTATCGCAGTAGCTCTGCAGGATGAAAGGATGCGTACTCGGCGCGCCGGTCGAGAACGCGCCACTGGATTTGTTCTGGTTGACCGCCCAGTCTACCCAGCGCTCTTCGGTCAGTCCGCGCCGCAGCACCGCGAGATACTCGTCGCCCATCGGGGCGAGGCCAGTGAGGATTACCTCGCGCGCGGCGTCAAAAGGAATCGTACGCTCGGTGCGCGTCAGCGGCGCGAACGTATCGTATGTGTGCAGTCGCTCGACGCCGAGAGCGCGACGCTTGATCTCCCAGAAGCGCTGCCAGAGCGGATAGTGGCGGCGGATGGCGCCGATGAGGTTATCGTAGACCCGGCGAGGCAAGTGTGACGCATCGAGCGCGGCCTCAACCGCCGAAGGATAGCGACGCGCGCGGGCATAGAACACGTCGCGCTGAACCGCGCCGGCGACGGTGCCCGCGAGCGTGTTGCGCATCTTCAAGTAGGCGTCGGCGTAGTGTTCCCAGGCGGCGCGGCGCACGGTGGGGTTGGTCGAGCGCTTGAGGTCGTCGACGTTGCCCTGGATCAGCGCTACCTCGCCGCCGTCCTCAGCGGGGACCGTCCCCATGTCGAGCTCGGCATTGGTCAGCACGCTGTAGGTGTGATGATGCGCTTCGGCAAGTGGCCCGCTATCAGCGAGGATCTCTTCGACGTCGGCGCTGCGGACGTGGGGACGACGCCGTTCAAGCCGGTCGAAGTAGTGCTCGTAGACGGCGAGTTCGTCTGAGTCGGCGAGGAAAGTGCCAATGTGTCCGGGCGTCAGATCCAGGAGCTCCGGCTCGATGTAGGCGACAGCGGCCCCGAAGCGCGCGAAGAGTGTGCCCGCACGCTGCACACGCGCCTGCGCAGCCTGATCGCTGCTGTCCACAGCTGCCTGCATGCTAGCGTAGAGATAGATGCGCCAGATGTCGCCTTGCAAGCGGTCGCGCGTCTGCAGCGCCTCGACGAGCACGGAGGCCGATTCGCCGAGGTGGCCGCGATAGCGCGTGGGCTGGTCGAGCGCGGCCTCGGTGGTCCGAACGGCAGCTTCCCAGGCGGCGTCGGATGGATAGACGCTGGCAATATCCCAGGTCTGCTCTACGGGAACCTCGGCACGACGCGGCAGCGTGTTGGATGTTGACATGGTTGTGCATTTCCTCCTGCGCGGGAGTATACCGCAGGCGCAGAAGGGGCGGGGGTTCACCACGTCGCCCGTGCATACGGGTCACGCTCAGTTCCTCTCGTGGAGGGTGCGAACCGCGAGCGTAACCGCTGTGAACTCTGATATGAGAGAGCTTGTCGCCCCGTGGGTGTCGTTCGTATCGCAGCCACCCGGCGCATGCCCGATGTCGACCGTCCGCTGGTCTGCGCGGCGCAGCCCGGCGCGGATCAGCGGTGGTTGTAGAGCTCGACGAGCCAGCGCCACTCGCTGTGATCGGGAGCATTCCACCACGATTTGAGGATGGCTACTTCGCCGCCGGGCAGGATCAACGGCGTGCCGAGATCGGCATCAGTCGGCCAAATGTCTTCGCGCACGATGCGATTGCCCTCGCGACGCAGCCGCAGGATCGGCGTGTCGGCGGTGCGCGGCAAATCCTGACCGAACGCGAGGCGTGCTCCGGCATCGTCGCGGACCTCGACAGTGAGCTTGGTGGGGCCGGCATGGGCGAGCAAGACATCCGTGGGATCGAGCCGGCCACGCGCGAAGGAAACCCCGGTCGCGGCGGCGTCGGGTATCCACAAATCCCAGACCTGAAGCGACGGCGTAGCGGTCGACACGGGTACACCTCCTAACGGGCAACAGCGCTCAAACACGCCAAGGTGCTGCAGCGCATGATAGCATCTGACCCGCGTCAGCCGCAGCCGGGCAGCAAAAGGCCCGGCGCACCACGAAGGATACGCCGGGCAGAAGAGGTTGCGCGCAAAGGTCGGGCGTCGCCGCGATACGAGAGCGAGCTACGAGGCGCGCAACGCCTGCATTGCCGACTCGATCTCGTGCCAGGTCTGCTGCCGCCGCACGCCAAAAACCAGTGGCTGCGGCGACACATCCGCCACCAACTCCTGCGCGGTGAGCCACTCGCTCAACGCCTCCGCCCAGACCTCTTCGGGCCTGCGGCCCGTCTCGCGCGCCGCCTTGGCTGTCTCCCACAACAGCGTGGGAGAGAGGCCGCGTTCGGCGCGGCGTCGCGCTTTGTGCAACGGACCAGACGCGGCTGCCCGTTCGATCGCGTCGAAGTGGCGCAACGCCGCTGCATCCACCGCTGCGCTGCCCAATCCCGCTGCCTGCGCCGCTTGCACGGCACGCGCCACGCGTGGTCGCGAGGCCACAGGCACGCGCGCACCCCGCCGATCGCTTCGATCACTCCACCAGAATCGCATCGCCGACCCTCCTCGAACTATGGAAGAACACCACCGCTGCCACTATAGAACATGTGTTCTGATAGTGCAAACGCGGTAGGACCTCTCGCGGTCACACGGCGAACCAATGAATTACGCGCGTGCTTCGGCGAAACGACGAGATCCATGCCTGTTGTCACAGCAGGTGGGGCTCCCCTGTCATCTCTTCGGATCGACCAGGAGCGGATTGCCCTGGATGTATGCGTTTTGCGAGAGGAGCACTAGATGTCCGCGACACCATCGTCTTCACGTCACACTGCGCCTGTGCCGCTTCGCATTGGCGCACGGGTGATCAATCCCGTCATCAAGCGGCTCGCCGGCAAGCGCCATGTGCGCGCGTTCGCCGTGATCCAGCACTGTGGACGGCGCTCGGGCCGCGCCTACGCGACGCCGGTGGCAGCGCGACCCACTGCGGGCGGCTTTCTGGTGCCGATGGCCTTCGGCGCTCAGGCGGATTGGTTTCGCAACGTACAGGCGGCGAACGGCTGTATCATTCGATGGAACGGTGGCGACTATGCCGCGGCCGATCCCGAGATCATCGACTGGGAGGCCGCCAAGCCGACGTTCAGCCGCGTTGAGCGGATCTTCGCGCCACTCTTTGCGGACCATTTCGTGCGGCTGCGATGTGTGCCCGCTCGTGCCAACGGCGCGGCGTGAGATCGGCCCGTTCTGCGTCGTCTTGTGGCAGGAGGTAGGAGTTGGTGGAGTCGTTTGAAGCCTACCGCTCGTACCTCTTCGCCATCGCGTATCGCATGCTCGGCAGCGCGATGGACGCTGAAGACATGGTGCAGGAGACATTCCTGCGCGCCCAGGCAGCGCCGGAGGCGATCATCTCGCCCAAAGCGTATCTGACGACCATCCTCACGCGCCTCTGCATCAATCAGCTCCAGTCGGCGCACACGCGACGCGAGCAGTATGTGGGGCCATGGCTGCCGGAGCCGATCAGCACCGACGGCATGATCGAGGCCGCGGACCCAGAGGCGCGCATCGAGGCCTACGAGTCGATCTCGCTGGCTTTCTTGACGCTGCTGGAGCAGCTTCAACCGATCGAGCGCGCCGTCTTTCTGCTGCGCGAAGTCTTTGACTATGAGTATGGCGAGATCGCCGAGATGCTCGGCAAGAGTGAGGTGGCCTGCCGCCAATCGTTCAGCCGGGCGAAGAAGCATCTTGCCGAGCATCGCCCACGCTTCGCGGCCTCGCCCGAATCGCACCGCAGGATGCTCACGAGCTTCTTGCGGGCCGTGCAGGGCGGCGACATGGCTGCCTTGACGACGATGCTGGCCGACGATGTCACGTTGTGGGCCGACGGCGGTGGTAAGGTGCGCGGCGCGGCGACTCGCCCGGTCTCCGGACGCGAGGCGGTGGCGCGTTTCGTCGTGGGGACGTTGCACCTGTTGCCAGCAAGCTATGCCACGGAGATCGCCGAGATCAACGGCCAGCCGTCGCTGGTCGTCCGCGCCGGCGGTCGCGCGTTCTCGGTCATCTCCATCGAGGTGGCTGGAGCGCAGATCGGCGCCGTCCGCGTCGTCGCGAATCCTGATAAGCTCGCGCGCCTCTCGCTGGATGCGCCGACGCCCTAGCGAGGCGAGTTCGCGTAACCGTCACACTGAGTGCTGTCGGCGCACGCGGTTCAGCAATCAGCCGTCGCGGCGGAAGATCAGGAAATAGGCGGTCATCGTTACGGCGACCACCGTGACCAGGGCGCGGACGAGCCTAGGGTCGAGGCGACGCGCATAAGCGGCCCCGCCATAGCCACCGATGATCGCGCCGGCAGTCATCACGAACACCTGATCGCCAATGGCTACATGGGCAACGAGGAAAGTAACCACAGCGATACCGCTGATCACGCTGGAGAGCACCGTCTTGAGCGCGTTCATCGTGTGAATGTTCTGCATGCCTAACAGGCCGAGGACCCCGAGCATCAGTATGCCGATGCCGCCGCCGAAGAACCCGCCATAGATCGCGATGACGAACTGCGCCACGCCCACGCCAAGCAGCGCGCGCCACGACGGGCGAGTCTCCACTGACGTGCTGGCCTCCGCTGTGGCGGCAACGCGGCGGGCGCGCGACCATGCCGAGATGCGCGGGCCGAAGACGAAGACCAGCGTGGCGAGCAGCAGCAGATAGGGGAGTAGCCGCAGGAATGCCTCCTGCGGAGTCCCCAGCAAGAGCAACGCGCCAGCGATGCCGCCCAACAGACTGATACCGCCGAGGAAGAGCAGCTCGCGACGCTGGGTCACCAATTCCTTGCGGTAGGCGCCGACGCTGGCGAGCGTGCCGGGAAAGAGGGCGATGGTGTTGGTGATGTTGGCCGCTTTCGCCGCCACCCCGGTGAAGATCAGCGCTGGCACCGTCAGGAATGTGCCTCCACCAGCGACCGAGTTGAGCGCTCCGGCCAACATGGCGGCGACGAAGAGCAACAGCGCCTGAGGCAACGTCATCTGTGTTCCTGAGGGTGGGTGAACGTGCCTCAGACGGCACGGAGCAGTGCGACCGCGCGGGCCGAGGGACTATCCGCGCCACTTGGATGATAGCGAATCGCGAGAGCGTCGCGCCGCGGATCAACTGAGCGTCACACCGCCAGCCAGAGCGTGATCTGCATAGTCGCGGAGGTCGGCGCTCCGGGTGTCGCGCTGGGGGTGACAGGCGTCTCGGTCGACGCCACCGTGCTCGTGGGTTGCGGCGTATTCGTGGACTGCGCCGTAGGCGTCGGCGCGGGTGTGTCGGTTGGTGTCGGTTGCGGCGTCGGCGTATCGGTCGGCGTTGGTTGTGGCGTCGGCGTGTCAGTCGGCGTCGGTTGTGGCGTAGCAGTCGGACTTGGCTGCGGTGTATTCGTCGGCGCCGGTTGCGGGGTGTTGGTAGGCTGCGGCGTATTCGTAGGCTGCGGCGTCGCGGTGGCCGGCGGCAGTGGCGTGGCCGTTGGCACCAGCGCCTGGATGGCGAGCGACAACAGCGCCGTATTCATCGTGCTAAAGAGATCAGTGCCATGCGCCATCGAAAACCAGGCGTCATAGACCCCGGTGGACGAAGGTGCTCTGAGGATGAGATTGAAGGTAATCGACGCGCCGGGGAGCACGGGGTTTTTCCCCAGTGAGATCGAGAACCCAGCCGGGCAGTTCGTGGGGAAGGGATGCGCATGCAACATGTCGCAGGTCAGCCGGTAACCGTCCGTGGCGGTCCAGGCATTGTATCCGCTATTGGTCAACGTGATCGCGGCAACAATCGGTTGGCCCGGCGCCACGGACGACGGCGCTGAGACGCCCGCTACGGTGAATACATCGCCCGTAAGGTCATTCTCGATGCCGGTTGGCGTGCCACTCGGCGTGTCGGTGGGGGTGCTCGGGCGGCCCGGGAGTGGCGTCGAGTTCGTCGTCGCCGTCGGATCGCCTCCCAGGGCAACATTCTGCGTGCCCGAGCCAAAGGCTTGCGTCTTCTTCGGCGAGTTGGTGCCGATGGCGACGAGCAGCGCCACGAGCAGCAACGCCGCGCAGGTGGCGAAAACGCCGGCGCGCCACTGACTCATGCGGCGCATCGCCAGCTCGTCGCGCGGAAATTGCTCGGTGGCGGATTCGTCGGCGAAGAAGACGCGACCGGCTGAATCTGGCGGCTGGTGCGTGCGCGGCATGCGGACGGGCGCCCGCTCGACGCGCGCGCGTCCAGGCTGCTGGCGGCGGTTGGCGAGCGCGGGGCGCATGACAATTGTCGCGTCCCAGCCGCCGACGGCGCCGAAGGCGGTGTTCTCGGTCTCAGAGCGCAACGCCAGCTCCAGCGCGTCGGCAAACGCCAGCACGGTAGGGAAGCGTGCGGTGGGGTCCTTGGCCAGCGCGCGCGCAATCACCGCCTCCACCGAGCGTGGCACGGCGGGGTTGACGCCGCGCAGCGATGCGGGGGCCAGCTCGAGATGGCCGCGCATCTGCTCGGCGAAACTCCCCTCAAACGGCGGATGCCCCGCGAGGAGCTGATAGGCGACCACGGCGAGCGCGTATTGATCGCTGGCGGGCGAAAAGCCTCCGCCGAACTGCTCCGGTGCCATATACGAAACCGTGCCGGCGATCATGCTGATCTGCGCCGTGGCCTCCAACTCGCGAGCGACGCCATAGTCGGCGAGCAGCATGCGGCGGTGGCCGTCTGGCTCCGTCTCGATGAGGATGTTGCCTGGCTTGACGTCGCCGTGGACGACGCCGCGATCGTGCGTGTACTGGAGGGCGGAGGCGATCTGCGCCACCAACTCGATGGCGAGGCTGACGTCGAGTGGTGCCGGCAGCGGGTGCGGCCCGCGACCCGCGAGGGCATCCTTCAGCGAGCCATCGGGAGCATATTCCATTATCAGGTAGAAGCAGCCGTCCTCTACTCCGCTGTCGTGGACCGGCAAGACGTTGGGATGCGCGAAGCCCGCCAGCAGGCGTCCCTCATGCAGGAAGTGGTGCGCGACCTCACGGAAATCACGGTTCGCGTCGTCATCGTGGCGCACGATCTTTAAGGCGACGCGACGATTGCCCAGGCGCGTCTGCTCGGCGAGATACACCTCGCCCATGCTGCCCGCGCCGAGTCTGCGGACCAGTCGGCAACCGCCGATCGTGTGCCCGTCAAGGTGCAGCAACGCCCCTAGATTCGCCATACGTCAATGCGCCCCCGATGTGCGATGCCCTCTCGCCACATCAGCCCATGCACCCGCAATGCCCATGCCAGGCCACCTCGTGCGCGCAAACGACGCGCGATTGGCCGCAGAACGGGACCACCACTTCCACACCGCTCGCCCAGAACGGTACACTGTGCCCGCCTCGCTGTCTAGTGTTTGCGCGGCGCGGCTCCTGTCTGCCACGTGATGCCCCAGATCAGCCCCTCTGAATGAAGCGCTAAACAGGAGTAATCGATGACGTTGAACGTGCCCGAAACCTGGCAGCCGCATCTCGCCAGCGAGACCACACAGCCATACTTTGGCTTGCTCGAACGCTTTCTGGCCGCCGAGCGCGCCCAGTATCAGGTCTTCCCTCCAGAGGAGGATGTCTTCAATGCGCTGCGCTACACACCATACGAGCGAGTCAACGTCTTGTTGCTTGGACAAGATCCCTATCACGACGACGGTCAGGCGCACGGGCTGTGTTTCTCGGTACGGCCAGGCATCCAGCCGCCACCTTCGCTGGCCAACATGTATAAAGAACTACGCGCCGATCTCGGCTACCCGATTCCGAACAACGGCTATCTCGTCCCCTGGGCGGAGCAGGGCATACTCATGCTCAACGCCGTCCTGACGGTACGCGCGCACGCACCGAACTCGCACAAAGGTAAGGGCTGGGAGACCTTCACCGACGCCGTGATACGCAGCGTCAACAAGAAGGCCGACCCGGTGGTGTTCGTGCTCTGGGGCGGCTACGCGCGGAAGAAGATTCCGTTGATCGACACCACCCGCCACACCATCGTACAGTCGGCGCACCCGTCGCCGCTCTCGGCACACAACGGCTTCTTCGGTAGTCGCCCCTATTCGTCGATCAACGCGGCACTGCGCGCGGCGGGCAAACCAGAGATCGACTGGCGGATTCCCGCCATCTAAACACCAGTATACCCACGAAGCGACGTGATCGGCCAGCCAAATTGCCAGCCTCCGACGTGATAAGACGAAAGTACTGGTTGCAGTGCCAGTGGATTCGCCGCTCCACCGTGCGAGCGTGAAGCAGCGAAGGGGAATTAACGGCTCGCGGACGGCAATCTGCTCGCCCCTGTCCCCGGCACGCCTTGTGCTACGATGTGGATTCAGAAAGCGAGGCACCGACATGGACGAACGGTTGCAAGAGGCATTGGGCGAGATCACGGTGATCGTTCAGCAGAGCCAGTCGCTCTCGCTGCGTGAGCGCGATGCGTTGGCGGCGCGGCTTGAGACGATGGCGAGCTCATTGCGCTGGGAGCTGCTGTTCCTGCTTCCCACGACCGAAACGCCACCATCCCTCGACGTTGCGACGATGCCGCGCACGCCCCAGAGCGGCTCGTCGAACGCGATGTAGGGCCTGATAACGTCACTCAGAGTGGCAAGCCGCGACACAGAACTGCCGCGGCGCGTTATGCACTTTCACTGAAATCGCCGTGGCGGCCCGCGCCGCCGACGAAGCGCGCTGCTCCCTCGGCTGCCCCCGCGCGCAGCGACTCGATCCCGTGGTGGAACTCATTGGCGAGTGCGTCGGTTAGGCTGAGGTCGTGCTGCTCATAGGCGGAAAGCCGATCGTGGCGCAGGCACGCCTGGGGGAAACGCGCGATCTCCGCGGCCAGCGCCTCGGCCACCTGACGCGCCTGCCCACGCGGGACGACGCGATTGACCAGGCCCATCGCCAGCGCCTCATCCGCCGCGACTGCGCGCCCCGTGAGGATCAGATCGAGCGCGCGACCTAGCCCAACGACGCGCGGCAAGCGTACCGTTCCGCCATCGATCAGCGGCACGCCCCAGCGGCGGCAGAAGACGCCGAGCGTGGCATCCTCCTCCATCACACGCAGATCGCACCACAGCGCCAATTCCAGTCCCCCGGCGACCGCGTAGCCAGCGATCGCGGCGATCACCGGCTTGCCCAGCACCAGGCGCGACGGACCCATCGGCGCGTCCCCCTCTGCCTCCAAGCGGTTCGGCGTGCCGGCGGCGAACGCCTTGAGATCGGCGCCCGCGCAGAACGTTCCGGAGTCGCCATAAAGCACGCCGACGGCGGCCTCAGGGTCGGCGTCGAAGGCGCGGAATGCATCCGCTAGCGCCTCGGCGGTTTGGCGATCGACGGCGTTGCGCGCCTCGGGGCGGTTGAGGATCACAGTCGTCACAGGACCGTTGCGCTCTACGCGCAGGCTCAGCATATGCGACACTCCCTCTCGTCACGCTGCCATGCTAGATGTCCATCCAGACCTGCTGCAGGTCAAGTTCGCGCTCAATGCGGTGCAAGATTTCGTCATTGATCGCGCCTTCATTGCGCAGGCGAATCAGCGCCTCGCGCTCGGCATCTAGCGTCTCGCGTCGCAAGCGCCGGCGCGCCGTGTCCATCACCTCGTCACGCCCGGCTTCGTCCGCGTCACCATCGCTATCGAAGCGATGAATTCGGTGCTTTTCCACGGCACGGAGGTAGGCAAGCGCCTCCTTCGGCGCCCACTCTTCGGCGGCCAGATCGTCGATCCGCGCCAGGGCCGCGCGTGCAGCCGCTAGTCGCGCTACCGACTCTTCACGCTCGGCCACACCATCGTCTCGCAGCCCGAGTCGCCGAATCAACAGCGGCAAGGTAAGCCCCTGCCCCACGAGCGTCGCGATGATCACGCAGAAGGTCAGGAAAATGATAATCGACCGTTCCGTGAACAGCGAACCGTCAGCGAGGATGGTGGGAACCGCCAGCGCAGCCGCCAGCGACAGCGCACCGCGCATCCCCGCCCAACCGAGCACCACCACCGCACGCCACGAGGGATAGCCGTCACGCGCGCGAATAGAGGGGAAGAGTAAAGGTGGCAGGTAGGCGCCCGGAAAGACCCATATCAGGCGCACGACAATCACGGTAACGCTGATCGCCACGCCATACCAGAGCAGCGTGCTAATCGATTGCGCCTTCAGCAGCTCGAGCAGCGTCCGCAGTTGTAGGCCGACCAGGATGAACAGCACCCCATTCAATGTGAACGTCAGCATGCTCCACACCGACACGGCATTGAGCCGCGTGGTGGCCGAGAGCAAGCGTGCGCTCTGGCGACCGCCCACCAATCCCGCCGTTACCACGGCGAGCACACCAGAGACATTCACTTGCTCAGCGGCGATATACGCGGCGAACGGCACCAGGAATGAAAGCGTGATCTCGACCGACGAGTCGTCGAGACGCTGTTCGATCCACGTATAGAGCATTGCTGCCGCCACACCGATTGCCACGCCACCGACGACGACGAGGACGAACTGGAGGCCGGCAGAGGCGATCGAGAAGGCGCCGGTGATCACGGCGGCGATGGCGAAGCGGTACGCGACGAGGCCGGTGGCATCGTTGACCAGACTCTCGCCGGAGATGATCGTGAGGAGCCGGCGAGGGACGCCGAGGCGCTCGGCGATCGCCGTGGAGGCAATGGCGTCTGTCGGCGAGATGACTGCGCCGAGGACGAAGGCCGCTTCCCACGAGAACCCTGGAATGATGCTGTGCGCGACCAGGGCGACGACGAGCAGCGTACAGATCACCAGGCCGATGGCGAGCAGGCTGATCGAGCGGAGATTCGCGCGGAAGTCGCGCCACGAGGTGAACCAGGCATCAGAGTAGAGCAGCAACGGCAGGAAAAGCACAAAGACCAGATCCGGCTCAAGGGTGATCTGAGGCAGGCCGGGCACCAGCCCCAGAGCCGCCCCCCCGAACACCAGCACGATGGGATACGGTACGGAAAGCTGCCGTGCGACCAACGCCAGCAAGGCTACCGCGAGCAGCAGCAGCAGAAACACTTCGACACTCGACATCGCTCGTGACACCTCCGCAGTGGAGGAATGCGTTCAACTCCGATGGTCTCAGATCGTCGCCTGCGTGCGCGGGTACATGCCTAGCGTAGTATACGCGAGTCGCCGCGACGCATGGAAACGCGGGCATGGCGTCTGTGTTGTAGAATGGGAGGGCGACAAGCGAAGAGCAGGAGTGGACCATGGCAGCGGTAGATACGGGCGCACGACTCGACCGCCGTGCCGCGATTCTTGCGGCTGCGCGCGGTGTGCTCGCCGAGAAGGGCTTCGAGGCGACGAGGATCTCCGAAATCGTCGCGCGTGCCGGCGTCGCGCAGGGCACGTTCTACCTCTACTTCCCTTCCAAACTCTCCTTGATCTTAGCGCTCGCCGAAGACATGAACACCCGTTTGCTGGCCTCGGTGCAACAGGTCTTCGAGCATACAGCCACGCTCAGCGAGGCGATCGAGGCCGCCGTCTCCGCGGCCTTCGCCGAACTCGAACAATACAAGGATGTGCTGGGCATTCTGCACTCGCGGGTGAGCATCGCCGACTACTACGAGGAGTGCCGCAAGCTCGATGAGCCGTTCTACGACTTCATCGCCGGCATGATCCGGCACTCCCAGGCGGCGGGGTTGATGACGCCCTCGGCCAACCCAGAGATCACCGCGCAGTTGATCATCGGGCTCCTCGAACACGCCGCGCACGCCTGCTTCATCCTCAACTCGCAGCAGCCGACGGACACCTATATCGCCGAAGTAGTGCGCTTCATCCGCGATGGGCTGGGCGTCCGCGCCTGATTTCCACGCCCTCGCGCTCGCCACACACTACGCCGATCCACACGGGTGCCATACCAGCATCACTCGCCCCTTGACCCTGGCTCGACGGTTCCGGTATCATCCTTGTTGGCAAGTGACTGACGTTCAGTCACAACCCGCGCGACCCCGAACGCTCGGCGCGGCAACGTCGCACGCCGAGACCGATATCAGTCAATTTCTCTCGCCAGGAGCTAGGAGCCATGCAAACCGACACGCGCCCAACTCCCGCACCATCGCCCGAATCCGACCCTCGCGCCACCAGCGCGCCGCCTTCCGATGAATCCGCCAAACGCGGCGGACTCTATGGCGTCGGCGTGGCCTACGGACACTTCGTCCACCGCTTTCGCTGGGTGATCCTCGCGCTCTGGCTGGTCGGTCTCGCCGTCAGCGTCCCCTTCGCCGCGCGGGTTTCGTCTGTACTGCAGAGCGGCGGCTACAGCTTCGACCAAAGCGAATCCGCCGCCGCCGACAACACCCTGACCAAGCTCTTCCACCAGCCGCCATCGGCCGCGATAGTCGTTTTCCAGTCGCAGAACACCTCGGTGAGCGACGCCGCATACCAGCAGGAACTGAGCGGCTTCATCAGCCGTGCGCGCACCTTCTCGCACGTCACCAGCGTTACGCCTGGCGGCGTCGGCAAAGACGGCCGCACGACACAAGTCACGGTGGCCTTCAACGAAGATGGTTCGACCGCGCAGCAGTTGATGCCGGCCTTCCGCGAGTTGCTGCCGACGACCGGCCCCGCCAAAGTCTATCTCAGCGGCGGTCCCGAGACCTATCGCGAGTACAGCCAGATTACGCAGTCTGACGTCGAGCGCTCTGAGCGAGTCTCTCTCCCTATTGCCCTGATCGTCTTGCTGGCCGTTTTTGGCACGCTCGATCGCCGCGTTCATGCCACTGATGCTGGCGCTGGTCGCCGTGCCGGTGGCTTTGGCGATCATCTACGCCATCGCCACGCAGACCTGGACGAGCATCTTCGTGCTCAATGTCGCGACCGTCGTCGGCCTGGGCATTTCCATCGACTATAGCCTCTTCATGACGCGCCGCTTCCGCGAAGAGCTGGCCCATGGGCGCAGTGTGCGCGACGCCATCAGCCTGACGCTGGCGACCACCGGCGAGGCCATCCTCTTCAGCGGTCTCACGGTGATCATCGGCTTCTTCGGTCTGTTCCTGATCGGCATCCCGTTCATGACGTCGTTCGGCATCGGTGGCGCCGTCACCGTCGCCGCCGCGGTTCTCGGCGCGCTAACGCTGATGCCCGCCGTCCTCAGCATTCTGGGGCCGCGCGTCAACGCATTGAGCGTGCCGCTGCTGGGCCGTCTCACCGCGCCGCGGGTTGAGGCGTCAGACGCGGCGCCGCGCGGCTTCTGGCATCGCTGGGCGCTCATCGTCATGCGTCGCCCCATCGTGGTGCTGCTCGCCTCGATTGCCATCCTCGTCGCGCTCGGCTGGCCGATCTTCTCGATGCAGGTCTCGACCTACGGCGCCGTCGCCCTGCCGAATAGTGCCGAGGCGCAGCAGGGCGCGAACATCCTCAGCCAGCAGTTCGCCACCGAGGACGCCAACCCCGTCTACGTCGTCGTCACTGCGGCAGACGGCTCCAGCATGCTCACCAGCGACAACCTGGCGAAGGTCGACAACCTCACCACCTGGCTCGCCCAGCAATCGCACGTCACCAGCGCCCTCAGCCTGACGCGCCCGCCGAGCGCGAACGGCTCGCCCTCACTCAGCGAAGCCGAGTTGGCGCAGCTCTACACCTCCGGCGCGTACCAGCAGAATCCCGCGCTGGCGCAACTCGTCACCGCCACCACCGCGGGGAACACCACCGTAGTCACGCTCACCTCCAACACAAAGGTGGACAGCGAGGCCGGCAAGGCGCTGATCGACGCCATCCGCGCCGGCGATGTCGCCGCGGCGCAGGGGCTGCAGGTGCAAGTCGGCGGCGTGCAGGCGCTGAGTCTCGACTTCACGCGCTACCTCTACGGCAACTTCCCTAAAGCGATCCTCTTCATCCTCATCGCCACCTACTTCCTGCTGCTACTGATGTTCCGCTCGCTGTTGCTGCCGCTCAAGGCGGTGATCGTCAACGTCCTCTCGCTGGCGGCGTCGTACGGCGTGCTGGTCTTCGTCTTCCAGTGGGGCCACTTCACCAACCTGCTGGATTTCACCAGCAATGGCTCGCTCGACAGCACGATCCCGATCATCATCTTCTGCCTACTCTTCGGCCTCTCGATGGACTACGAGGTCTTTCTGCTCAGTCGCATCCGCGAGGAGTGGGAGCGCACGCACGACAACCGGCAGGCAGTGGCGCTGGGGCTGGCGAAGACCGGTGGTGTGATCACCAACGCCGCGCTGCTCTTCATCATCGTCACCGGCTCGTTCACCTTCACCAGCCTGCTCTCCACCAAAGAGCTTGGCCTGGGCATGAGCATCGCCGTGTTGGTGGACGCGACGGTCGTGCGCACGCTGCTCGTCCCCGCGACGATGCGCCTGCTCGGTCGCTGGAACTGGTGGCTGCCGGGGCGGCCGCTGCCCGCCAAGCAGACCAACTAACGCGAGCCCTGACTCCAAGCGCGGTGACGTGGTGTGTCAATGACGCATCGCTCACCGCGCGACTCGTTTTCCCGCGCTCTTGGGGCCATCGCCGCCCGGCAGACGTGCGATCTCCTTGCGCATATGCTGCGCGTCTGCCATCCTCTGGAGAAGTCTCGCGAACCACTACGACATTTTCTCGGAGATCCGAGCACGAAATTTTCTGCCGAGGATTTTCCACTCGGTGCCGTCACTCCAGTTCCTCTACTATGGTCTTGATCGCTTTGGCGCGGGTGTCCCCGCGCTGCCAGCACAGAAAGGGGGTGTCGAGATGAGCGGAACCGCACGACACGCAACGTCAACACCGCGCAGGCAGTCAAGGAACGCGAGCGAGGTTGCCCCAGAGGTGTAGGCACTCGGCGGCCTGTGGCGCTGTCGCGTGCTCGCACGAGCAGACGCCTTCCCGCTTGCTTCAATCGCCTTGTCACCTCATGCTGGTGTTCCCCGTCGCGCGCATCCTCGCCCGTTGGCTCTCATCGCTGCTGATGCCGGGTGAGAGAGACGTGCCATGCGCATTTGCCTGAACGCCACCATGAGGAGTATCGCCTTGCCTTCAACCGATTCGATCACGGATACACCGCCTGCCTTCCCGGCGGCGACCAAACAGGCAGTGCCACGAGCCGGCGGGCAATCGAGCGCCGGGGCGTCCGTGCGTTCACGCGGCAAGAAGCTCATCTCATACTACAGGCCATACCTCGGCTTGTTCTGCGCCGATATGGCCTGCGCGCTCGTCGTCTCGGCGATTACGCTGCTGCTCCCGTTGAGCGCCCAATACGTCACCAAGCATATCGTGGGGAGCAACGCATCCGACGCGACTGGTCAGATCGCGCTGGTGGGTGCGCTCATGCTCGCGCTGATCGCCGTCCACACGCTCTGCACCATGTTCATCGACTTCCAGGGGCACATGATGGGCGCCCGGATGGAAAGCGACATGCGCGGTGAGCTGTTCGAGCACTACCAGAAGCTCTCGTTTCACTTCTATGACGAGCAGACGACGGGGCAGTTGATGACCCGCATCACCAACGACACCTTCGCGCTGGCCGAGCTGTTTCATCACGGCCCCGAGGATATCGTCGTGACGTGCCTTACGGTCGCCGGAGCGTTCATCATCCTGGTGAAGATCAATGTCACGCTGACCGTGATCGTCTTTCTCTTTGTGCCGATCATGGCCGCTCATGCGCTCTACTTCAACCGGAAGATGAACGTCGCGCTACGCCGGAGCAAGGACCGGATCGGCGATATCAACGCGCGGGTCGAGGATACGCTCGCGGGCATCCGCGTGGTGAAGTCTTTCACTAACGAAGAGGTTGAGTGCGAGAAGTTCGCCCACGCGAATCATCGTTTCCTCGTGAGCCGCAGAGACGGGTATCGGAGCGAGGCCTACTTCTCCAGCGGTTTGAACGCTTTCACGCTGCTCATCACCGCCACCGTCGTCACGTTGGGCGGCATCGCCATCGTCCACGCCTCGCTGGGCCTGGCCGATCTGGTGACCTACCTCCTGTGTGTCGGCATCCTCGTCGATCCGATCCAGAAGCTGATCAATTTCGGCAGACTCTATCAGGAAGGCATCACCGGCTTCCAGCGGTTCATGGATGTGCTCGATCTGGTGCCAGACCTGCAAGACGCCGAGGACGCGGTCGATCTGAAGCAGGTCCACGGGCAGGTGGAGTTTCGCGACGTCAGTTTCAGGTATCGCACCGATCTCCGCTACGTCATGGAGCATCTCTCGCTGACGATACGGGCCGGCGAATACGTGGCGCTGGTGGGCGCATCGGGCGTCGGCAAGACGACGCTCTGCTCGCTGATCCCGCGCTTCTACGACGTGAGCGCGGGGGCGGTGCTACTGGACGGGCACGACGTCCGCTCCGTCACCTTGCGGTCGTTGCGCGGGAACGTCGGCATCGTCCAGCAAGACGTCTACTTGTTCGCGGGGACCGTGGCGGAGAATATTGGCTACGGAAAACCCAGCGCCGGCAGGCATGAGATCATCGAGGCAGCCAGGCGCGCGCACGCGCACGAGTTCATCATGGCGCTGCCAGATGGCTACGACACAGACATTGGGCAGCGTGGCGTACGGCTCTCGGGCGGGCAGAAGCAACGCCTGAGTATCGCGCGCGTTTTCCTCAAGAATCCGCCGGTCATCATCTTCGACGAGGCGACGAGCGCGCTCGACAACGAGAGTGAAAAAGCGGTACAGGATTCCCTGGAGGCGCTGGCCGAACACCGCACGACCCTTGGTGATCGCCCACCGCCTGTCAACCATCCGCAACGCCCGCAGAATCGTCGTGCTCTCCGATGCCGGGATCGCCGAAGAGGGCACCCACGCGGAGCTGCTTGCGCTGAACGGCATCTACGCCAATCTCTACAACACGCACTCCAAGCTCTAAGCCTGTGATGGATCGGTGGGCAGGACGTGACGCTCCTCGCGTGTGCCGACTGTCGAAACGACCGGGGCCGGCGTTTGCCGAGCGCGCACGAAAGGCAGTGAGAGTATGCGCTCGCGACGCCGCTCGGCTTCCAAGTTCAGTTGCCGTGCTCTCAACAGATCGGTGAGCGCGATCATGCCCGCCACCCGCGATATATTCCCACGCTCTACCACCGGGAAACGCGTCAACCCACTCTCCGCCATGCGCGTGACGGTGACGCGCAGTGGTTCATCGAGGTGGGCCACCACGGGCGTGCACCGCGCGAGGTCGATCACGCGTTCGTCAGGTCGCTCTGGCGCCAGCTCAGCCATCCAGTCTTCGACACGCCGGCGCTCTACCACGCCGAGTAATCGCTCTTGCTCGTCCACTATGGGGTAGAGTCGTTGCCGGTGCGGTGCTCCGCGCGCTTGGAGCCCGACATCTGCTCGTGTAGCGCTCGCTTGCAACGCCACGATGTTGGTCCGCATTACTTCGCGCACGAAGAGGATCTCCAGCGGATCAACTGCATATTCGCGGCTCAAGTGGAAGCCGCGCCTGCTCACTTTCTCCGTCAGGATCGAGCGTCGCAGCAGCAACACAGTGAAGCCATGGGCCAAGACGGTCGCCACCAGCAACGGCAGCAGCATATTCACGTCGTGCGTCAACTCGATGACGAAGATGATGCCCGTGAACGGCGCACGCATCGTCCCGCCGAGGATCGCGCCCATACTGACGAGCGGCCAAAACCCCGGTCCCGCGGCGGGAAAGACGAACGATTCAAGCCCGCCAAGCGCGCCACCCATCATCAGCAGCGGGGCCAGCACGCCCCCCGAGGTGCCCGACCCAAGCGACACCGCCCATATCACCGACTTCACCAGCAGCACGCCAAGGATAACCTGACCAGCAACATTCCCCTGGATCAACGCGCCAATCGTGTCGTAGCCCACACCTAGAGCCTGTGGGAAGATCAGCCCGCCCAGCCCTATCACCACGCCTCCAATCGCCGGCCACCACATCCAATGGATCGGCAGCAGCCGGAAGAGGTCTTCCGCACCGTACACCGCGAAGGTGAGTAGCATCGACAGCACGCCAGCGAGGAGCCCCGCCAGCACGCATGCCAGAAGTCCGATGGCGCCGATGAAAGCAGCATGTGCCGGCGTGGGAAAGAGCGGACCGAACGCGATGAGATAGGGGCGCGCCGCGCCAGCGACCGCAGCCGCCAGCGCGACCGGGATCACGCTCCGCGGCTTCCACTCGAAGAGCAGCAGTTCGACCGCGAGCAGTGTGGCCGCCACCGGTGCGCCAAAGGTCGCCGACATGCCCGCGGCTGCCCCGGCCACGAGCAGCGTCTTCCGCTCGCTGCTCGTCAGATGCAGGAACTGCGCGATCAACGACCCGATGGCCCCACCCGTCATGATGATCGGCCCTTCGGCGCCGAACGGGCCACCCGAACCAATCGAGATTGCCGAGGAGAGTGGCTTGAGAGCGGCTACCTTCGGTTCGATCCGACTGCCGTTGATCAGGATTGCCTCGATAGCCTCCGGGATGCCATGTCCGCGAATGCGCTCGGACCCGTAGCGTGCCATCACGCCGACGATCACCGCGCCAACCACCGGCACGAAGATCTCCAGCAACCCCAATTTATTGCCCGCGGGAGACACCAGTGTTGTATCCAAACGTTGGAAGAAGAACAGGTTCGTGAAGAGTCCGATCAGCCGCAACAACGCCAGCGCGACGAATGCGCCGATGACCCCAATGACCATCGCCAGCATCGAAATGACGATCAGTCTCCCGGTGGCGGTGAAGTCGCCGAGATCCGCCGGAAGCTTCACTCGCCCACTAGACGCGCTCCGTGGCGGCACGTCTCTATCGTCGGCATCGCCGCTTTTCATCACCATGTTGCTCGTCACATCCCATCATAAGAGTTCACCAGCGTGCCAACATTGCGCTACAATCGCTCCTGAAAGAATATCGCTTCGTGATACTCTGCGACAATGTTCTCTGGCGAACGTCCGCAACCGTGCGGCAGTATCCGCACGGCTCACCTCACGGAGCGCACGGCGTGTCAGGCCCAAAATCGTGGCGCACCGCAGCCGCGGAGGAGTGTGGACATATGGCCGACGACTGGTTTGGCGGGCAAACATCCCCCATACCCACCGACCCTGCACAATTTGACAACTGGCTGGACGAGGCGCTGGGGCGACCACTGACGATCAATGCTCTGCGTCGCGCGGGCGATTCCGCGGCACGAGACGGCGATCCGCTGCTCGGCTGGCGGGGGCAGCTTGGCGCATACTCCAGCGTGCGACTGCATCTGCAAGAGATCGGCGAGAGTCCCAGACGCCGCGACTCTCGCCCACCTGGCGCAGATCGACGCCGACGTGCTGCTGGTCTGCGACGATGCCCTCGACGTCGACGGCCTACCCACCCCAGGCAACTGGCGCGCGGCGATGCTCAACATCGCCGAGGGCTTCAACCTCTTCGAACGCATGCTGGTCGCCTGGTTTGGCGTCTCGGTCACGCGGACAGCCGCACGCCAAGCGGGATACGAAGACGGCTTTGCGCCCGATCAACCACTCTCCGAGGTATTAGCCATGGTTGCGCGCCAAGCCGTCACACGCGACATGTATCGCCGCCGAGGCAGCAGCCCACCCTGCTATCTCTAGAGCGTGCTGTGGGCGAGCATTACGGGGATCAGCCGATAGCGCATCAGGCAGGTAATACCCGTACCTCATCGCTGACGTCGCTCGGGTAGCCCTCGCGGCGGGGATATCCTGCTATCAACCGCGCAGACATCGAGTTCACAAAACGCTCTAGACGTGCGAGCGTCCTTCCGCGATAAGTGGCAGGGTAAACCAGAAGGTGGAACCCTGGCCGGGCTCACTCTCGACGCCGATGGTGCCGCCATGCCGCGCGATGAGCTCATGGCAGATGTACAGCCCGAATCCCAAGCTGCCACCTGTGCCAATGCGGGCTTGGTTCCCTGCCACGCGGTGGAAGCGCTCCCAGAGATGCGGCTGCTCCTGCTGCGGAATGCCGAGCCCCTCGTCCCGGACCAGCACGCGCGCCTGTTGCGTAACCGTGCCATCCACCGATCCTGGCATGGCGACACGCTGGGGAGCCCCTTGGTGCGAGTTCGCAGGCTCCAGAGGCTCGACCCGGAGGGTGAGCGTGATGGCTCGCTCCAGCGGGGAATACTTGTCGGCATTGGAGAGCAGATTTGTCACCACCTGGCCGAGGCGATCCGGGTCGGCAGAGACCATCACCGGTGCGGGAGGCAGGACGACGCGCACCTCGTGCTCCGTGGCTGCCTGCATCATCTTGGCCTCCTGCCGGCACAGCGCTGCGAGATCGCAAGGGCGGAGGTTGACCGAGAGTTCTTGCTCCTCCAGCCCAAACACGACGCGCATGTCCTCCACAAGACGTTGCATGCGCGTCACCGCGGCCGCCATCTCCCCCAGCATCTCGTATTCCGCCTCCGGCGGGAGTGGCGATAGTCTGCGCTCGAAGTTGCGCCGCGTGCTCTGGAGGTACAGGCTCACGGCAGCGATTGGGTTGGCCAGGTCATGCGCCACCACCCGCAGGATATCGGCACGTTGCCGCTCCGCCTGGCGTTGCGCGGTCACGTCGCGGGCGGCCCTCACGCCCCCGATGATCCGGCCCTGCTCATCGCGCAGCGGCGCGCCGCTCACGTTGACCTGGATCTCCCTGCCATCCAGCGTCCGCACCCGCATCTCCGACTCGCGCTCACCGGTCAGCACCTCCCCCCGCAGCACGCGGGCGACCGGCAGGGCCTCCTGCGGCAGTGGGTTACCCTGCGGGTCCATGAAGACAAACCGCTTTGCGCGCTCCTCCGGCGAAAGGTAGTCGGCCTCGCCGACAGCATCGTAACCGAAGAGACGGCGTTGCGCCGCGTTCATGCGCAGAATGCGCGACTCGGTGTCGAAGAGCATCACCGCATCAACATCGGTCTCGAAGATGCTGTCGAGTTCCCGCGCGCGGGCCGCGAGTTCGCGTTCCAGATGGCGCTGCTTGGTGATGTCGCGACTCACCACCACCGCGCCTAGCATTGCACCGTCCGCGTCACGCAGCGGCGCCCCAGTCACGTTCGTGATCACCTCCTGGCCCGTGAGCGACGTAGTAAACAATTCGGCTGGAGCCTCGGGGGTGAGCGTCTCTCCCCGCAGCACGCGCAGCGACGGCCATGCGTCGGGGGGAAGAGGATTCCCTTGGGCATCACGCGGCTGGAAAATGGGCAGGCGTTCCTGCGGAGAGCGGGCCGCGAGCTCGGGGCGCACGTCGTACCCGGCGAAGGCACGAGCCGCCGCGTTCATCTGCAGGATCTGGCCCGCGCGATCGTAGATGTACACCGACTCACTCATGGCATCGAAGGTGTGGGTGAGGAGTTCGCTCTGCTCACGCAGCGAATGTTCCAGTTGCATACGAACGGTGGCATCGCGGCAGGTGGCAATGAACCGGGTAACACCCGCGACGCGAACCGGTGCGAGCGCGATGTCGACGGGGAACTCGGTGCCGTCGGCGCGCCGACCGAACAACTCGCGATTCTTGCCCATCGGGCGCACGCGAGGCGCGGTGACGTAGGCCGCGCGATCGCTTCGATGCATAGCATCGAAACTCTCGGGGACCAGATTCTCGATAGGTTGCCCGAGCAACTCGCCGCGCCGATAGCCGAAGAGCGCCTCGATCTGCCGATTGGCGAGCGTGATGTGGCCCTGTGCGTCCACGATGACGATTCCATCGGGCGCCAGCTCAACTATGGCGTCGGACCAATCCTCCACCGCCTCGGAAGCTGGCTGCGGCGTCTGGCGCGATCGATGCACGCCGTGCCCCTTGTGGTGCGGGACCTCAACGCGCGCTGCGAGATCGTCGCGCTCGGAGGAGTCAAAGGAGCCGTGAACGGTCGACATATCCCCTCCTTGTTTGACACGATGTGACCGTGTCAAACGCGTTCCATGCGTTCGTGCCTTGTGGAAACCTATGCGATGGTGAGGACCCCACCAGATCGAGGACGTGAGAGAGCGAGCGGGACATTAGGCGAGTGGCGAGAGGCCAACGACACGAGACGAAGTCAGTGGTCTGGTGCAGCATATAACGCGTTGCAATAAGAACGCGAGCAAATAGGCTCCGACATGTGGCGCGACGAGTCCGCGGCGGTACCGCTGACGTTCGCCAGGTCTGCCTCGCGATGGAGTTGGAGGCGCACAGCCCCGCTGCGTCGAAGACGCCAGCGCCATCTCCAACAGCTGCTCGCGCGTCTTCGTGCGCCTATTTCCCGCGAAAGATCGGGAGTGGTGGAGTGAAGCTTACCGATGCGCCCCTGCTCCGCCTGATGCTGTTCCCATTGCTTCACGCGGCGCGTCTTCATCCTGGCGCCGCGTATGCGCCTCGTGTCTGCCGCGCCCGAACAGCGCCGTGAAGGGCGTCGCCGTCACGCCGTGGACGACGATCGAGGAGAAGATGATCAATGTCCCGATCGCCCAGATACGCTGGTCGTGAACGGACTGGAGGCTGAGAACGGTGTAGAACAGGGCCGAGATGCCAATTGGCCCGAACCACCCCACGAAGAGCGCCTCGCGGGTCGAGCGGAGGGATGGCTTCAGCCCCCGCGCGATCAAGAGCAGAGCGGGGATCCGCCGGACGAGCAGGACGAGCGCCGGGGCCACCACGACCGCCCAGCCGAGCCGCCCCCACGCGGCCCACGGGAGGACCGAGCCGAGGAGGACGAATATGGGGAGGTCGAAATACCTCCCGACGGCGGCTTGCACGTGCTCCTGTCGCTGCAAATGCTGCCCGAGCGTTGCGTCGTTGAAGGCGACGCCCCCTACGAAGACTCCCAGGATGCCGTCCAGTCCGAGCAGCCCGAACGCGCCGAGGATCATCAGGGAGAGCGCCAGCGAGATGCCCAAGAATGACGTGTGGTCAATGGTTCCCCGCTTGAGCGCCCATGCGACGCCGTGGCCAGCAACAATGCCCACAAGCGCGCCGAGGGCCAACGCTCCGCCCACCTCCCACAGGAGGGAATCGAGCGCCCAATGCCCGAGTACGCTCCCCTGCGGTACGCTCAGTGCAAGCAGCGGCAGCGCCACGAACGGGTAGGCCATCCCGTCGTTGGCACCCGATTCCGCCGTCATCAGGTCGCGGATCCGCGCGGGGATGTTGCGTTCCGCGAACTCGCCGCTGACGATGGCTCCCGCCAGCACGGGGTCCGTTGGCGTCACGATAGCGCCGAGGAGCGCGGCGAGCGCGAGTGGAAGGTGCAGTGCAAGCAGCAGCGCCAGCCCGCCAAAGAGCCACATGAGGAGCATGCCCCCACCCAGCAGCAGCCCCACCTGTCGCCAGCGTTTGAACATATATCGAGGCGGCAGGCGCAGTGCGCTCGCCATAAGCGAGATAGCCAGGGTGATGCGAGCAACCTGCTCGATGACGGATGGCGACCCGGCCGATGCCGGCAGACCGAGCACGCCCAATCCGACTGGACCGAGTGCCACTCCGCACAAGACGGCCACGAGCGGCGCCGACGCGGGGAGCCTCGCCTTCAGCGTGCTAGAGAACAGCCCAGTGACGAGCACAACGGCGCTGAATATTGCGAGCCATCGATCCAGGGCGTGCATCCTGCATTCCCTTCATGCTGGTAGGCGATCCGACTGGCATAGCTAGGTCGGCTGGTTTCTCGACATCGCTCCACGCCGGGAGCGCGATCAACTGATGTCGATGCCGGCTTGATAGAGTGGCCTGGCGCGCTCGCGTTTCAGTTGTACAGGCCCAATCCAAGCTGCATGGAGCGTTCGCAAGAGGCGGGCCTACTGGGACCCCCCGCCTCGCACCGTGGTCTATCTCGTGTTGTGCATACTCCTACGCGTCGTGCTCAAACACGAAGCCGGCATGGTTGGCGTCACCGCCTGCTAGTGATCGTCGTGCTGTCGAACCCGGCGCGGAATGCGATGGCCGCGGCGCCTGCACCACGGTCACCGAGGGGCTGTTCGGCATCGCCGTCATCGCATGCTGGGCCTTCGCGCTCAACTGGATTGTCTATCGGTTCTCCCGGTTGCGCTCTCTGATCCAGCCGCCAACGCTGCCACTGGTCCGCAACAGGCCATCGAACGCGCGAAATGTCTCGCCGCTCAGGCAGCAGCCCATCCCGCTACCTCGAGCCACGGACCCCTAAGCAAGCACCGCCTGCGACGAATACAGCGGATTGCTACACGTCGAGGTGCGCGCCAGTCTTGAACCAGTGACCGGCCCCGCCGCTCCCGTTGCCCCGCAACTGCACTGCAATGGCAGCGCGCCAACAGACCACGGACAATGCTCCAGTTTGCGGTGCTGGTATGATAGCGCTGAGTCCGCATGGTTGAGCAGCGGCGCCTCGCGCATCCGATCAGCGCATATGGCGTTCACCTGCGCGTCTTAGCCACTGCCCTGCGGAAACGCGAACCGCTCATCTCTTCGATGCGCATCCTGCGCGATGCGTCAGGGGAGGGAACTGTGTCTGGACCTTCCGATCACACGGTAACCGTCCTCGTCGTGGACGACAATCCCGACCTCTGCGCTCTCGTCACCGACGTGCTCACCAAGCTGCGCGCATACCACGTCATCACCGCGGAGGATGGTGTACAGGGTCTCGAACGCTATTTCGAAGCGCGCCCGAACTGCGTGGTGGTCGACGTCAACATGCCGCATGTCAATGGCTACCAGCTCATTCGCGCGCTGCGTGGCGACCCCGCCTCCGCCGGCACGCCGCTGGTGATCCTCTCTGCCATGGTGCAAGAGCGCGACCAGTTGGCCGGATACCTCTCCGGCGCCGACGAGTATCTGATCAAACCGGTCAGCGCGCTTGATCTCGTCCAGACGATCGACCGTGTTCTGGCGCGCAGCGAAGACGAACGTGAGCGCCGCATCCAGGCCCTACTCGACGCGCTCGCGGCGGATGCGGAGGGCTGACGGCGATGATAGAAATACCGGAAACAACACATGCGAGCGAGCTAGCTTCCTCCGACTCCTCCCCCGCCGAGATCTACCGCGAATACGAAGGTGCGCGTCGCCTCCAACTCGCCCGTATACTGCTGCCGATCCTGGCGTCGGTACAATTCGGCGTCTTCGCCATCAGCGTCGTCTTCCTGCTCGGCGCGCACTACGCGGCCCCGATCGCCCAGATATTTGCCTTCAACACCGCCGTCGTCGGGATCGACGCGGCGCTGCACGTGGCGGGCCTCCGGTTCGTCCGCCGTGGCCGCGTCAATCAGGCCACCGCCAGCGTCATCATCCCCGCCGGCATCACGATCATGACACCACTGCTGGTCTTCGATATCTTCGGTCGCTCGCCCGCCGGAGGCGCCAGCCCAGTCACGTCGATCACGCTCAGCGAAACCATCGCGACGCTCGTCCTGATCGTGCTCGCGGGGCTGCTCGCCACCAACACCTGGCTCATCGTCGGGACGACATTAGTAATGAACGTCTTCACCGCCTTCATTCTCGGTGTCGCCCTGCAACTCCCCGGCGCCGGCGCCGCCTTGCGCGCCGATGCTCTGATCCTGATCACCTTCCCGTTGTTCGCGCAGTGGGCGGTCGCCGGTGTGCTGATCGCCGCCGCCGGGACGTACATCAAGACGCTGCGTGAACTGGGCGACGTGCGCGTCGCCTTTGCCCGCGCGCGGCAGCTCGACGAGCTGAAGGATCAGTTCATCAGTCACGTCAACCACGAACTCCGCAGCCCCGTAATGGCGATGCAGGGATACGTCGAGTTGCTCCAACTGACCGACGAAACACTCACGCCGCAGGAGCGCGCCGGATACCTGCGGCGTGCCAAACATGCTGGTGACGGCCTTGTCGCGCTTGTCACCAGTATTCTGACGGTACATCGCCTGGAGCAAGATATCGATCGCGTCGAGCCGCAACCCGCGGTCATCGCCACCGCACTGCGCGACGCGCTCCAGATGATCGATCCGCGCGAGGCTCAGCAGGTCGAGCGCGAGTTGCGGTTGCACATCCCTGAGACGCTAGAGGTCTGGGCGGACCCCGTGAAATTGCGCCAGATCCTCACCAACCTGCTCTCGAATGCCCTCAAGTACTCACCCTCCGGCACGCCCATCGAGGTCACGGCCACCACGCTAGACGTTCCCCTAAAGGCTCCTGAGCATCGCATACGCCTGAAGCAGCCGGCGACCTCAACCCGTCAGATGGTCGAGATCACTGTGCGAGACTACGGACTGGGGATACCTCCCGATCAGCTTCCCTTACTCTTCAATAGGTTCGTACGCCTGCCACGCGATCTGGCCTCCAGCGTCTCGGGGAACGGCCTGGGCCTCTATCTCTGCCAGAAGCTCGCCCGCGCCATGGGTGGAGAGATTCGCGCTGAGAGCAGCGGTCAGGCCGGAGAGGGATCGCATTTCCGTCTGCTGTTGCCCGCGCCACCAGCGCCCCAGGTCGGCGAGTGAGTGCCGCATCAACCGCGCGGGCCGGCGAATTCGAGCGCGATGCCACTCGAGCAGACCCTTCCAGACCGCGAGCGTCCAGGCGCGTCGTGTCTTGTTCGCAGCGCGCCGTTTTCGTCTCACGCAAGTCCTTGACGCGCACGATAGGCGTCTCTATACTGCCCCTAGCCCGCGACCAACCGGCGCACTCGGCCGCGAGCGAGAAAAGGCTTCGGGCCTAGTGGCAGGCCCGACCGAACCGCGTTTGTGAAAGGATGATGTCGTGAAAGTCGCACTCATTGGCTTGGGCGTAATTATCGCCGTTGTCGGGCTGCTCAATCACTTTGTGATCAAGGCGAATCCCGTCGCCCACACGAGCACGATTGTGATCGCCGTAGGCGCTGTGATCGCCGTCATCGGCCTCGCGATGAGCTTCATGGGCGGCAGCAAAGCGGCCAGCTAGGCGCCCCGGCTACCGCGCTGGAGGCATCCGGCGACGAGCGATGCAACACCGCGCGTTCGCCGAATACCTCCTTTGCATTTTCCGGCCCTGATCTCGGGCCTGTACGTGCGTACGAGCGCGGTCGGGGCGCTACGCCTTGCCGACCGTGATCGTCCAGTTGATGCCGAATTGGTCCGTCAGCCAGCCAACGGCGACCCCGCCGGCCTGCTCGGTGAGCGGCATCTTGCTGTGGCCACCCTCGGCGAGGCCATTGAAGATGCTGGTGAGCCGGCCCTTGTCCGTGCCATGCAGGGCAATCGCCAGGTTTTCGCCAGCCTTCGCCGGGTAATCGGGGTGCCCGTCCACGCCGATGATCTGCGTGCCATCGACGTCGAGCCGCGCGTAACTGATGCTGTCGCCGGGGCCGGCGGGTGCATACGCGCCCGCTGCGTTCATCGTCTTCAAGTCAAGCGTGCCCCCCAGCACTCTCTGATAAAACTCCATGGCTTCACGCGCGCGGCCCTGGAAGTTGACATAGGGGCTGATCTGAATCCCGCTCATCGTGCTGTGGCTCCTCGGTTCGCTGTTCATCGTGTCTGTCGAGCCGGCATGCAAACCATCCCGGCCCTGCTACGTAGGACGCACTCCACACTTGCCCCGCTCGGCTTCCGCGAGACGCCTGTCCGCCGTCACATCGCGTGGGCTTCGATCGTCATCCCTATGACGGATCATCGTGCGAGAGTGTGACCGAGAAGCACGAAGACCGCGACCGCGGTGCCTCCCCAGTAGGTGATCAGCGAAGGACTGCGACCAATGGATCAGAATCAGTGGCTTGTAGAGCACTTCGAGGCAGAGCGCGCGCGCCTACGCGCCGTGGCCTATCGCATGCTCGGCTCGATCAGTGAAGCAGACGATGCCGTGCAGGAGTCCTGGCTACATCTGAGCCGCTCCAACACCAGCGGCATCGAAAATTTCGCTGGCTGGATGACGACCGTTCTCGCGCGCGTCTGCCTCGACATGCTGCGCGCACGCAAGTCGCGGCGCGAGGCGGCCCTCGACGCAGGTATCTCCGACCCGCCCACGAACCTTGTGCGTGGCATCGACCCCCAAGACGAGGCCCTCCTCGCGGACTCAGTCGGCATCGCGCTGCTCGTGGTGCTCGAAACCCTGAATCCCGCCGAGCGCTTGGCATTCGTGCTTCACGACCTCTTCGACGTTCCCTTCGACGAGATCGCCCCGATCGTCGGGCGCTCCCCAACCGCGACGCGTCAACTCGCCAGCCGCGCGCGCCGGCGTGTCCGCGGTACGGCGACCGATTCCGAGACCAAACCGCCCGCGCAACGCGAGGTGGTGAACGCTTTCTTCGCCGCCGCGCGCGAGGGCAACTTCGACACATTGCTGGCGCTGCTCGACCCCGACGTGGTCTGCCGAACCGACGCCACACTCGTCCCATCTGGCACGGCGCACGAGGTGCGCGGAGCAGCCGCCGTCGCCACGTACTTCTCGGGTCGGGCGCAGGCCGCGGTTCCGGCGCTGGTCGACGGCGCGGCGGGTGCCGTCTGGGCGCCAGGCGGGCGGCCAAGGGTCGTCTTCACCTTCACCCTCGCGCACGACAAGATCGCCGCAATCGATCTCATCGCCGACCCCGAGCGCATCAGCCAATTCGACCTGACCATCCTCCACGGCTGACGGCCCGCCCACATCGCCAGCAACGCGCCACGAGCGCCTGTGGACCCCCGCGTGCGAATGCGCAACGCGGCATCAATAGACGCGGTATCAATAGCCGAAGAGGTGGGGGATCAGCGTGCCAAGCAAGTAACCACCGAGCGCCGAAACGCCGCCGACGATCACCACTTCGAGCGTGCTCGTCACCAGGTTCAGACTCGCCAACTTCCCCTTGATCACGCCAACCGCGACCAGCGCCACGATCGTCAAGGCGATCGACGTGGGGAGCGCTGCTTGAATGGGCAAGAAGAAATACGCGATCAGCGGAAACAGCGAGCCGACGATATACGAAATGCCAATCGTCAGCGCTTCAGGAATCTTGACGGTGCTCGTATCGAGTTGTAAGCCCAATTCCTTCTCGACCATCGTGTGCGCGTACGAATGAGGATACCGCGCGAGCGTCGCGGCAAGCTGAGCGGCGTCGTCCTTGGCCACACCCTCGTTCTCGAAGAGCGCGGCCATCTCGCGCAGTTCGAAGTCCGGTTCTCGCCGCATCTCCTCGAGTTCTCGTTCGATCTCCGTCCGTTGGACTTGCGCCTCGGAGCGACCTGAGATGAACTCGCCCGCGGCCATCGAGAGCGCCCCGGCGAACGACTCGGCGATGCCGGCCACCAGCACGGCCTTCGTGCTCCCCGTGCCCCCCGCGACCCCGCTCACGACGCCCAGCGGCACCAGCAGGCCATCCAGCGACCCAAAGACCAACTGGCGCACTCTTCCCAGGCGCTCGATGCGATCTTTCTCGGCAAAGAGCCCAGCCGGGGTTTCATTGGTCGCCGTGCCGTCTTGCCCCGGCGCCCCGCCTGCATCCTGGCGATCGACCGACATGGCGCTCACTCCCCTTCAGTCGCTCACGACAGCGCATGCGAATGCGCACACCCGCGCAGCAGAATAGCCAAGATAGTGGCATACGCGGCACAGTCCGCGCCGCTACGCCGGAATGGCAATCGAGAAGTCGTTGAAGACGACATGCAGGTCGCTCGCCGCGTTGAGCAGCGCGATGTTCCCCGACGAACGCGTGCCATCGTCGAATTGTCCTAGCTCCACGCCGTTCGCATAGAAGACGAAATGGCTGCCCTTCGCACGCACCGTCAGCGTATTCGTCGCGTTCAGCCCGCCATTGAGATGGCTATTCGATGTAGCCGCCACAAGGTCATTGCCGTTGCCATGCTTCACCAACGAGAACTTCCAGTTCTGGCTCGCGTCCACCCCGAAGAAATAATACTCCGAGCCGTTGCCGCGCAGCAGCATCCCATAGAATGCATCGGTCGGCCCGCTGATCTCGCGCGTCTTCACCGAGATCGTCACATCGCTCCGGTCGCCGCCCGGCGCATACGAGATGAAGCCACCACTGAGTTCATAGCCGCCATCCGAGAAGTAGGAGTGACTGGTATTCGCCCACTTGTTGTCGTTCTTGTCGAGTGCATCCGAGAAGGCCACGGTATCCACTGGCGTCGGGCTGGCCGTCGGCGAAACCGCGGACGTCGCGGTCGGATTGTTACCACTCGTCGCATGCGCGCCGGCGGGCAAGCGAGTAACAAGCATGACGATCACCACCAGCGCCACCAGTGCGCCGACCACGCCCAGGCCAATGTTCCGCTTGCGCGGATCGTCCGTCACTGATCGCAGCCACGGCGGGAGCGACCCGCCTGCCGCTGCTGATCGCTGCCGCTCCCCCGCCAGCGGCCACCGCTGCGGCTGAGATGCTGGCGGCTGAGGAGGAGCCGACTTAGGTGGTGGAGGCGCGCTCCGCACCTTCGCATTCGGCGTCTGCACCGCGTTCACCGCGCCGCGCGTGGCCGCACCCTGGAGTTGCGGGGGCTTCTCCGTGCCGCGCGTGGTAGAGCCGGGCGCCGCGGTCTGCCTCGCCACAACCGGCTGAGGTGCCGTTTTCGTCGACTTGGCCGTCGCCGGGCTGCGCCGCACGGAAACACCGGAGGCATTTACTGCGGGCCGCGGCGAGACACCCGACCCCGCCGGGCGCACGGCGCTGCGTGCCGGCGTCGAATCGATCACCGTCGGCGCCACCGGATCGCTCGGCGTCGATGTTGCAAGTCCCGCGAACCCCTCACCCGACGTGCCTACGATCGTGTTCATCTCGGTGTCGCCGAGCGCGCCCTCAAGATCCACGATCAGATCATTCGCCGTCGCGTAGCGATCTTCGGGTCGCTTCGCCAGGCAGCGGAGGATCACGTTTTCCAGCGCCACCGGCAGATCGGGGCGCAGTTGACGCGGCGGCGTCGGCGCCTCTGAGATATGCTTGAAGACCGCCTCGGTCAGCGATTTCGCGCGAAACGGTGGCTGCCCCACCGCAACCTCATAGAGCACCACCCCAAGCGAATACAGATCGCTGCGCCCGTCGAGCGTCCCACCCTGGCACTGCTCGGGCGACATATACGTCGGCGTGCCCACCACCATCCCCGACACCGTCAGGTCTTCGCCACCCTCCGCCAGCCGCGCCAACCCGAAGTCGCTGATCTTCAGCGCGAACTCCTCCGCATCGGAGCCGCGTTCCGCCTCACCCCGCCGGCGCAACAGCAGGTTATCCGGCTTGATGTCGCGGTGTACCATCCCCTGCGCGTGCGCGTAGGCCAGCCCCTCCGCCGCCTGCTGCACCAGGTTCAAGCCCAGCGCCAGCGACCAACCCTGCTCCGCCGACCGCGCCCGCAGCAACGTGCGCAGCGAGCCATCGGGCACCAGTTCCATCACCAGATAGGAATCGCCGTCCTGCTCGCCAAAGTCGAAGACCTCGACAATGTTGGGGTGCGTCAGCGCCGCGGCAGAGCGCGCCTCGCGCAGAAAGCGCGCCTGAAAGTTCGCGTCGCTAGCCTGATACGCGTGCAGCACCTTGATCGCGGCGGCGCGGTTCAGTTTGATGTGGACGGCGCGATACACCTCGCCCATACCGCCGCTGCCGAGCACCGACTCCACGCGGTAGTTGCCCAGCGTCTTCCCGACTAAGTCTTCGGCCATGCTCGCTCGCCCTCCCGATCGCCGGCGCCGTCGCTCGCGACATTATACATCTCTATCGCGCCAGGCCTGTCGCCGTCGAACGCGAAATCGGCACACACAGAGCGCGCATATGCCTCACTTGGTACGTTGGCGCACGTCTTTCCGCTTGAGCAGATAGCCCGTCGTTACCGTCAGCACAATGATCATCACCGCCAACACCCCCCACATCGTCAGCAGATAGTGCGTGTCCTGGCGATACGTCGAGCACGCGGCGCACGTGCCGAACAGCGAGTCGCCGCCCAACACCGCGCTATTGATATGCACCGACGACCCAACGGACGCCATACCCCAGCGCGCGGCGAAGATCACGCTCGCCACCTGCAAGCCAAATGCGCGCAACGGGAAGATCGCCCCCGAGAAGATCACCTGCGGAATCAGCACCACCGGAATGAAGCTCATTGCCTGATCGCTATTCGGCACAAGTGACGAGAGCGCCAATCCCATCGTCAGCCCGGCCAGCGACGAGAGCACTAGCGCGACATAGACCTCCCAGAACGCGTTCGTGAAGAGCCCATTGCCGAATGGCGCCGAGAAATTGATGATCAGGATCAACATCATGCACTGGAACAGGCAGAACACGCCAAGCACCGTGATCTTCGAGAAGAGGTACGGCACGATCTTCAGATTCACCGTACGCTCGCGTCGATAGATGTTGATCTCCTTGACGATCTCGCGCGCCGCGTTGATGCTCCCAAACATCACCGCCGAGAAGATCAGCACGAAGAGGAACTTCTGGGCATCCCCCATGCTCACAGGTGTATCGCGCCCGCGGAAGATGTTGCCGTCGTCAAGTTGGTGGATGAAGATCGACAACAAAATGGCGATCACCGGCGCCTGCAACACCAGAATCAGCAGATTCCTGCGATCGTTCCACAGCAGTTCAACATACCGCGTGCAGAGCACGACATATTGCCTCCAGCCCGTGCCCCGCCAGGGCGCGCGCGCCTTCTGCCCCGGCGCCGCCGAGCGGTCGCCAGCCGCGGGCGCCGACGGACGCCCCTCCAACGGCACGCCCACGTATCGCTGATACGCCTTTGAGCGTTTGAAGCGTTCGCGGATCTCGACCGGCAGTTCGGGTTCCTCGTTCGTCGGTTCCAGCACGCCATAGATCTCGGCGAACCCCGGCTGCTCGAAGTAGCTACTGGCATCCTCCGGCGGACCAAAATAGGCCACACGCCCGCCCTGCGCCAGGAAGCACACGTAGTCGCAGACGTTGATGTTGCTCGTGGCATGCGTCACCAGGATGATCGTGTGCCCCTTGTCGGCCAGTTTGCGCAAGAGCAGCATCATCTTGCGGTCCAGCCCAGGGTCCAGCCCGGAGGTTGGCTCGTCGAGGAAGAACACGCTCGGGTTCGCCAGCAGTTCCAGCGCGATGGAGACGCGCTTGCGCTGGCCGCCGGAGAGTTGCTTGATCAGCAGGCCGCGCCGGTGCCGCATCTCCACATCGTCCAGCACTTCGTCGATGCGCTGGGTGATCTGCGCCAGGCTAAAGTCGCTCGGCAGGCGCAGCTTGGCCGCGTAATACAGTGCGCGCTCGACGGTCAGGTCGCGATGAATGATCTCATCCTGCGGCACATAGCCAATCTGCCGGCTGAACGAAGCGCGATGCTTGTAATAGTCCTGCCCGTTATAGAGCACCGAGCCGCTCGCCGCTGGCCGCAGCCCGCTCAGCGCATCCAACAATGTCGACTTGCCCGCCCCCGACGCGCCGACCAGCGCCACAAACGAACGTGGCGGAAAGCAGAGCGAGATGTCGTCGAGCAGCACCGTCGCATTCGTCCCCGTCTGCACCAGGTTCAGCGCGTCGATACGGATGCTGCCGCTCTCGTCATAGAGCGAAAGCAGCCCGTCCTCGTAGACCAACTTATACGGCCCAATGCGGATCACGTCGCCGCTCTGCAAGAGCTGGCTCCCCACGCGCAGGCCGTTCACGTAGGTAGAGTTGGTGCTGCCCAGGTCCGAGAGGCGATAGGCTCCGTGCTCATACGTCACCCGCGCATGGTGCGCCGAGACCTGCGGGTGGTCGAGCACCAGCGCGTTGTCGCGGTCGCGCCCGATCGTCACCACGCCAATTCCCAGGGGGATCTGCTGCGTGCGCATCGAAGTCGGGCGCGGCGTTTCGCTGCTGTCGCGAAAGGTGAGCGTCACCAGCGCGCCCGCATCATCGCCGATGCGAAAGAGCTCGCCCGGGGCCAGCGCGCGCCGAAACGCTTCGCCACCGCCGACCTGGCGTCCCTCGAAGATCAGCCCATTGAGCGTCGACGCGACCATTGGATGCGGATGGATCAACTCCCAGCGCTTCCCCTGACGCACCAGTTGGAAGTGCCGCGCCGAGACAAACGGCTCGTCGATGACGATGTCGTTGGCCGGGTCGCGCCCCACGCTCAACGTCTCTTTGGCGAGGGCATGCGAGCGCGCGACGCCTGTGCTGTGATTGACGACCTCCAGCATAGGGATGCCCAGGTCGTCGAGCGAGGCCAATTCAGTCCTCGGCGGTCCGTCGCTCTTCGCCCCCACCTCGCTGGACGCCGTGGCGACGGGCGCAGCGCCAGCCGCGACGGACGGCGTATCGCCCTTGGCCTGCCTCGCGGCACGCTCGGCGGGTCGCGTCGCCCCTGCGGTGGGTGACGCCGCCACACGCGCTGCGACACGGAAAGTGAAGAAGATATCGTCGCCCAGCCCGACCACGCTCTTATCGCGGAGCACCGCCTGTTCGACGCTCTGCGAATCGACGCTGATGCCGCTGGTGCGCGAGAGCCGCTCGATCCGCCAGACGCCGTCCGTCCACGTCAGCCGCGCGTGCGTCCGCGAGACCTTCGGATCCATCAAGATGATGTCGTTGCCCACATTGCGGCCAATCGTCATCGAGGACCGCGTCACCTGCAGAACGGTGTTGGCGAGGGGCCCCGTCGTAAATTCGAGGGACGCCTCAGACGACTGGTGGGGCTCCGTGGTCATGGATCACCTCTCGGGCAGGATTAGGGGTGAGCGTGGCAACGAACAGGCAACGCGGAGGAGGGGGCAAAGGGCTACACGTGTCGCGTATACATTCAGAACAATTGTAACAGCATGCGCTACTCCCCTGCGCCAAACGCTGCATAGGCGCGGGTCCACCGGCTCACGCACGTGCGCCAGCACCGCGAAGACCGCCTGAAGAACGCGCCACAGCGGCTGCCGCGCGACGAAGCGTTCCAACGCCTCCATGCCGAGCGCGAACTCGCGCAACGCCAGCATCCGCTTGCCCGTCAGGCTGCGCTTGCGCAGGCGCTCCAGGTTCGCTGGCTCCGTGTAGTCGGGGCCGTAGATGATGCGGAGGTGTTCGCGCCCGCGACACTTCACCGCGGGCTGCACGTAGCCGCGCTTGCCGCGCACCACGAAGTCCAGCGGCTTCACCACCATGTGCCCTCGCCGCGCGCGCCGTCAGCTCCTCCCACCACTGCATCGCCGCTACGCAGGCCTCGTCGTCGGCCAGATCCACCACCCGATGTGTCGTCGCCAAGAAGAGCGGATCGGCCTCTGCCAACCGCCCCAGCTCGCGCATATGCCAGAGGTGGTCGCGGTCGAGGTAGGTCGTGCCCTCGGTCGCCAACAGGTGAAAGGGCGCGATGCGCACGTCCTCCAGCCCCTGCACGTCCCAGAAGTAGCCGCGATAGGCCGCTGCATAGCGGCGGATGTCGTCGCCGCGTCCGCGCAGCCGATCCAACAGCGCTTCGAGTGGCAGGCCGCGCGCCAGCGCCGCCTCTACGGCAGGGATCGCCGCCCCCAACGCGGAGCCGCCAGCCGCCGCGACGGGCGCGTACTGCTCGCGCAGCAGGCCCTGCGCCTTGGCACTCCACGGCAGGATCTCCGCGTCGAGGCAGATCCAATCCGTCGCGTAGCGCTCCCACACGCCTGCGGCGCCGAGCGCGGTGGACAGCCGCGTGATCAGCTCGCGATTGGTCGCCTCATCCTCGAAGAACTGCCGTCCCGCGCGGGTGTAGCAAGCGTGTGGGCAGCGCAGCCTTCCTCCCCGCATCGCGCGCCGGTGACTTCGAGGGGCTGCGTCGCGATACTCGATCCCGAGGTCGTGGTTCGCGCTGACGAAGCCGACGTGGCGATGGGCGTATGGAGTGGGATCCATGGTGCGCAGGACGTGGCCAGGCGATTCACAGGTGTGAGGGGAACGCGCCGGGCACGCGTGAACGGAGCCGAGGGCGCCGTGTGGGCGCCCGGCGGGCAGGTGCGCGTCACGTTCGTGTTCACCGTGACGCACGGCAAGATCACGGCGATCGACGGGGTCGTCGACCTCGAGCGCCTGCGCCAGCTCAATCCGGTGATCCTCTACAACTGATGCAGCCCATTCGTCGCCCCGGCTTCCTCAGCCAGGGCCAGTATGTTACGATGACGCCCGCCGAAACGACTGACTGCGGCATCTGGCAGAAGAGAAGGGGTGGCGGGGTGGAGAATCCGCAGGTCGCTGGGTGGCGTACGCGTGCCTCGGCGATCGGGCTCGCGGTGCTCACGCTGGGTTTGTTGATCGTGCGCTTTATCGAGACACTGAGCCAACCAGCGACCGACGTTGCCACGCTTTACGCGGCAGCTCGCGCCATCTCCGACAATCGCACGGCGAGTATCTACGATCCTGCCGTCCTTGCTCAGTTGAACGCCGCACACCAATACGCCAGCGGATCGATCTTTCCCTTCTCATATCCGCCCTTCACTCTCCTGATCTTCCGCCCATTGACGCTCTTCTCGTTCGACACCGCGCGCGTCATCTGGATCTGCGTGCTCTTCGTCGCACTGCTCGGCGCCTCGCTGCTTCTCATCGCAACGTGGGTGCGCGTCTTGCCGACCGATTTTGGGCGAACGCATGGCAGTCTCCGGCAGCTTGTTGAGGCCTCATCCCTGCCGATGGGCGGGGGCATGTTTCCCACGTTACCCTTCGCCTTGACGCTGGGACTCTTGCTTCTCACACTCCCGCTGCTGGATGGGAGCTACTGGGGCGCCTCAACGGCAGTCGTAATCTTCTTCTTATCGTTAGCACTCTACGCCAATGCTCACAGGCTTGCATGGCTGACCGGCGTGGCGCTCGGCCTCGTCGCGGGTTTCGCACTCTGGGCACCGCTCGGGGGAATCCCCGCGTTGGCGTGCCTCGCGGCGCTTGCTTTCGTCTTGCGTCCGCCGTGGACGGCGCTGATCTCCACCGTCGTGGCGCTGGCTGCTGTGTTCTTGCTTCCATTGCTCGTTGTGCCGCTTACGGTCTACGGCCAGTTCGCATCTGAGAACGCCTTCTTCAGCGAGGTCTACGCGACTAGCCTGCATAATGTCTCCCTCAGCGGATTCGTCTCCAACCTACTCGTTGCGACTGAGCATACCGGCACCTCGACCCTCTCCAATGGCCTTAAGCTCGCGTATATCCTAGGGATCGCGCTGCTTGTCGTCTCGGTCGTACTTGCAATAATGCTTGGCATCCTAGGAGAACAACGCTCCAAGTTGGATTCGCCGTCTAGTAGTTCGCGGCGCGCGTGGCCGCTGTTGGCAACGTTACTGGCCGTTCCCGCGCTGATCCCACCTGTGGTATGGCCTTCGGAGGCAGTCGCCACGCCGCTTGCCGCCGGACTCGTGGTCGTCTACAGTTTGACGAGCGACCGGCGCACCGTGCGGACGTGGCTATCCCTGTCGGTGGCCGGGATCGGCCTGTTGCTCTGCATCGGCGCCGAGCTTTCGGGCATTGACGGGGAGTATCCGCCACAGGCGACGCCAACCATGCTGTTGACGCTGCTGCGCCCCCTCGCTGCGATTCTCGTCTGGGGCGCCGCGACGGCTATTGTGGCGAGCGCCACGCTGCGCGCGATGCGGCGACCCGTGAGCGAGCCTGACGAAGCGCGGCTGCTGAGCGCCCTCGCCGCAAACCAAGGGTAGGTATCATGTTGCGAAGCGGGAAAATCGTCCTCTGGCTGCTAGCGGTGGCGCTCATCATTCTGGGCATCACCCGTGGTATCAGCGCCATCGCGCCGACTACACCTTCCGTGGCGGCCAACCAACCGTCCATGCAGACGGACCCCGGCAATTGGCCGCAACTTCGCTACGACGTGAACGGCACGGCAGACACCAACGGCGCGGGCATCAACTCTACGAACGTCGCCAAGCTTACCTCGAGCTGGACCCAGACCAGCCCAACCCTCTATGCGTCCACCCCTGCTGTCGTCGGCGATACCGTCTACACGACGACGAATAAATCCCTCTATGCCTACGATCTCAAGACGGGCAAAGAACTCTGGCATTACGCCGATGTTCCGGCTGCGCCGCTGGAGACCTCCTCTGTCGCGGTGGATACTGCTACCCACATGGCGTACTACGGCACCTCCGACGTGCGCGTTTTCGCGGTCAACACCGAGACGCATCAGATGGTGTGGAATGTTCAGCTATCCTCCGATAAGGAAGCCTATATCTGGGACTCGCCGCTACTCGTCAACGGCCTGCTCTACATCGGCATCTCCTCCGTCAAAGATGATCCTTGCATTCGCGGCACCATCTTCGCCCTCGATCCAGCAACCGGCTCGATTCAATGGAAGTACTATGCCGGCGACACACTAACCGTCGGCATTTGGGCCTCTATTACGGCCAATCCTGCCGAGCAGGAGTTGCTCGTCGATACTGGAGACTGCACCAACGGGGTGCAAAACAGCCTAGAAGACTCGGTCCTTGCGCTGGATTGGAACAGCGGAAAGCTGCTTTGGCAGTTCCGAGTCCAGAATCATGACAACTGCGATTGCGACTTCGCCGCAGGCGCTGTCAACTTCACGTATCGCGGCCAGCCATATGTCGTCGCCGGGAGCAAGTACGGGGTGGAATATGCCCTCCGCCCGCCGAACTCTCGTGGCGGTGAGCCAACCGTCGTATGGAGCACCCGTATCAGCGGCGCAGGCTATTTGAACACCGGCGCGATCTATCAGCCGCCAGCCTATCGCGATGGCATGATCTTTGTTGCGGGCGGCCCTACCACCGACGGTGTGTGTAGTGCCGGTGCAGTGTGGGGGCTTGACGCCACGACTGGTGTACCACGTTGGCGCCACTGCACTAAAGAGCCTGAAGTGCTCTCGAATGCAATTAGCGACGATGTCCTCTTCATCGCCGATGCTCACGCCATCATCGCGTACGCTGCGGAGACAGGCGAAGAGCTGTGGAGCGCTCCGATCACTGGCCCTGTCTGGGGCGGGATCGCCATCGCGCACGGCTCAGTCCTGGTTGGGACGGTGCCAGGCGTCTTGCACGCCTATCGCCTCCCTACGGCGCCCTAGTCTGTGAGAGCTGCGCAGCTGAGTAGATGGAAATTGATGCTTGAGCATGCCGCATTCGGACCATCGCCCTGGAGGCAGCTGCGCGAGGGCCGCGACCGGCGCGACAAAGCTTCACTGTCCACCAACTTAGGTCAGCGGGCGGCGAGCGGCAAAGCGCCCGTCGCTGATATGTCCCGATGCATCCAGCCTAGCCTTGGGGAGATGAGCTTTCCACGGACTATCCGCACAGCGACTGCACAGGTGTTGGGGCACAAAAGGAGGGAGGGGCACCGCAGCACGGCACCCTCCTCTGGCATGGCGCTTGGACCGACGCGAACGCCTCGGACGCGGCTAGCGCCCGAAGATCTGCACGCGGCGGTTCGGCTCGCGCCCCCGACTCCGCGACTCCAGGTTATAGCGCCCGGCGATCTCGTGCTGCATCCGTCGCAGCGATGCATTCTGCGGCGCCAGTTCCACCTCGCGCCGGTTGCCATTGAGCATCGCGTGGATCGCGTCCTCCGTCTGCTGCCGCACCTGCGTCACCGGATTCGACGGCTCACCGCTCGCCAACGCCGCCTCCGTATCGCGCAGTTCGAAGATGCGCGCCAGGCACTCCGACATCTGCGCCACCGTATTCGTCCGCAGCACATAGATCGGCTTGCGCACGCTCTCCGCCGCGCGCAGTTGCTCCGGCTGGCGCCGATAGAGCGTCTTCAGCGCGATCACCGCGTCGGCGTCGTTCTGGTCGCGCGAGATCTCCACCGGCACGCGCAAGTGCTTCGCCGACTGCTCCAGCCGCTCGCGGCTCACCCCGAACGGATAGATGCGCATCTTGCGCCGTCGCACCGCGCTCGTGCCCAGCCCCGGACGTGCCAGCGCCCCCGTCGTGCCCGTCGGCTCCACGGCCTCGACGTCCAGGTCATCCTCGTCCTCCTCGGCGAAGTACGGTGCCGGCTCGCTCACACGGCGCGGATCGCGCAGTGCGCGAATCTGACGGAGATCGCCGCGCACGCCCTGGCGGTCGCGATGATCGGGGCCATACAAGTCGTCCATGCCGCGCCCCAACACGTCGCCCGCCTGTGCGGAGACTGTGTTCTCCGGCTGGATGACGATCCGCCGCACCGTGACGCGATCCTGATCGTCGCGCTCGCGCAGTTCCGCCGTCGGCGCGTGCCCGCGCAGCAACTCATCCACCGCCTCGCCGACGTCTTGGTGGACGATCACCTGACGCCAGCTCTGCTGCTCGACGAGGACATCGAAGGTGGGGGGCTGCTTGCGTTCGAGCACCGTCTTCTGCGTGCCGCGCCGCCGCGCCTCCTCGTCCCCCAACGTCACCGCCTGGATGCCTCCCACCAGGTCCGATAACGTCGGGTTCGCCAGCAGGTTGTCCAGCGTCCGCCCATGCGCCGTCCCCACCAACTGCACCCCGCGCTCGGCGATCGTCCGCGCCGCCTGCGCCTCCAACTCCGTGCCGATCTCGTCGATCACCACCACCTCGGGCATGTGGTTCTCCACCGCCTCGATCATCACCGCATGCTGCTCCGCCGGCCGCGCCACCTGCATGCGCCGCGCCCGCCCGATCCCCGGATGCGCCACGTCGCCGTCTCCGGCGATCTCGTTGCTGGTGTCCACCACCACCACGCGCTTGCCCAACTCGTCGGCCAGCACCCGCGCCGCCTCGCGCAGCAGCGTCGTCTTGCCCACGCCGGGCCGCCCCAGGATCAGGATGCTGCGCCCCTGCTCCACCACATCGCGGATCAGCGCCACCGTGCCGCGCACCGCGCGCCCCACCCGGCAGGTCAGCCCGACCACGGCGCCGCGCCGGTTGCGCAGCGCGCTGATGCGGTGCAGCGTCCCCCCAATCCCTGCCCGGTTGTCCTCGCCAAACGCCCCAATATGACTCACCGTGAACGCGATGTCCTCCTCCGTAATGGGCGTATCACTCAGGATCACTTCTCGATCGGGAAATCGGCCCTCCGCGAGGCGGCCGAGGTCGAGGACGATCTCGAGCAATTCGCCGCGATCGGGAAGTGCGGCGATGGCCTCATGCACACGAGGTGGCAGGACGGCCAGGAGGACGGCAAGATCGTCAGTGATCACGTGTTGCATACTGCGTCTTTTCACCTTTGCTCAAGCGTGTCGGAGCGGAGCCGAGCCCCTTCACGCCATAGACGACCAATGGCTCCAACGCGGGCGCCTCACGCCGTCGCAGTGCCCGCAGCGTAAGGTGACGGACCAGCAGAGCGTGCGCGGGACCGGAGGTGAAGCCGGCAGCGCGCAGCGCGTCTATCGCTGGCCCTTCGTACTCACGTACCCGACTGAGAATGGGTCGCTCCGGCTGGCGGGCCAACGCCTCGAGGCCAAGCCGAACCAACGCCGGTCCCACGTCAGGGTCGTCGGGATGCGTCATCAGCCAGAGCTGATGCGGTTGGGCGCCGCGCCCATAGCGCAGCCGCAGCCAGCCGCCGAGCCGGTCCCCCCGGTCGCAGACATACGCGACCGCCGAAGGTTCCAGCATGGGCAGGTGCCACGTTCGCCCGCCACCAGCACGCGTGGCGACGAACTCGTCATTCGTCAGGCTCTCCGCGATCTGCACCCGCCGCGGCGTCGCCGCATCGTAGAGGCGCGTCAAGCCCCACTCATCATGCCGGTGCCACGCGCGGATCGGCAGCTTCGCCGGATCGACCATGCGCAACGTCATCGCCCCGTCCGCCGTGCCATCGCTCTCCGTGCAGGGCGCGAACGCGCGCGACGCGTACTCGCGCAGCGCGGCCAAGCCTTCGGCAGCGCTTGCCAGCCCATAGGTCAATTCGCGAGCGTAGCGCTGAAAGCCCAGGCGCGAGAAGATCTCTGTCTCGGGGCGCTCGTCCTCGATCCGTGCGAAGAAGCGATGCACGCCGCGCAAGATCGCCGCGTCGAGCGCCCGCGCGACGAGTTGCCCGAGCACGTCATCGGGATCGACCGTCGGGTCGTGGCCGCCGGGGGACGTCATCGCGCAGAGATAGGCCAAATCCCAGGCCTCGGCGCCGGGCCGGGCGCGCGCCTGCGTCAGGCCGAGCAGCGTCCAGCGATCCTCGCAGATCCAGGTGTGCACAGTGGGGGCGACGGGCTTCAGCGCGCTGACGAAGGCGCTGAGGCGGCTCCGCGACTCGGTCGACTCCGGAGCGATGACAAAATTGGCGAATTCACGCGAATGTGCCCGCGATCGGGCGTCCAGGGCATAGACGATTCCGGGCAATAGGCTAAAATCTGGGATGGGACGAATCATCCGGCGAAGCCACCCCCTTGCGCGGACCTTGCGACCGCCCCTCGGCTCACGCCGCGGAGCAGCAGGACCGCCGGAACCTCGATCGAATCCGTAACGCTGCCCGCGCTACACCGCCGGCGTCTCAACGACGCGGGGCGTTCGAGCGCCAGACGCGGAACGGACGAGATCGAGGAAGTACGCGTGGAAGCGCGAATCTCCTGTTACCTCGGGATGGAAAGCGGTGCCGAGCAGGTTGCCCTGACGGACCGCGACAATAGTTTGGCTGTCGTCCTCCAACCGTGCCAACACCTCGACACCCGCCGCGGCGGACTCCACCGAGGGACCACGGATGAAGACGGCATGGAACGGCGGATCGCCGAGTACCGGCACGTCGAGATCGGCCTCGAAGCTCAACCGCTGCGCGCCGAACGCGTTGCGCCGCGTGCGCACATCCATCGCGGCGAGCAGCGGCTGCCCGGCCAGCGCGTTATCCGTCTCGCGCGACAAGAGGATCAGCCCGGCGCAGGTGCCCCAGACCGGCGTGCCCGCGGCAATCGCCTGTCGCAGCGGCGCGTCCAGCCCGTACTCGATCATGAGCTTGCCCATGACCGTGCTTTCCCCACCGGGAATGATCAATCCATCAACGCCATCGATCTCAGAGGGTAGTCGCACGGGATGTGCCAGAGCGCCAAGTGAGCGGAGGACGGCGATGTGCTCGCGGAAGTCACCCTGGAGCGCGAGCACGCCGATACGGAGGGGAGCGTCGTCGGCGCCGGTCGACCACATGGAGGTCGTCATAGAGTGCGCCTCACTTTCCCAACGCCCTACGCAGGAAGCGCAGGTCGCTTGCAGAAGGAGTGCCGAGCCCGACGCGCTTGAGGTATGTCCGCGACATTGTATCACAGCGGAAGGGGCACTCTGCGTGCGAATTGCGTCGCCCTTCAGTCCCGTTTGCCATCGCCATAAGTCCCATCATCCTCTAACATATATCGCGATACGCACTCGGCGCACGCCTCCGCGCGGTGCCACCTGACAGCCACTGTGACAGCCATTCCCTCGGCCCTGCCAGGCGCTTCCTCCCAGGCGCCGGGGGCGGCATGCACGCCGCACACCCACGCCCGCTCACACCTCTCGCGCCTCTCGCGCCTACCAGCCGCGCGCTGCCATCAACTCCGGCGCGGCGATCGTGCCGATCTCCAGGCCGCGCATCGGCTCGCCCAGGCCAGCCGAGATCTCCGCCAGCAACTTCGCATCCTCGAAATGCGTCGTCGCCTTGACGATCGCCTTCGCCATGCGCAGCGGATCCGACGACTTGAAGATGCCAGAGCCAACGAAGACACCGTCCGCGCCCAGGCGCATCACCAGCGCCGCGTCCGCCGGCGTCGCCACGCCACCAGCGCAGAACAGCACCACCGGCAGGCGGCCCAGATCGCGCACCTCACGCACCAGGTCGTACGGCGCACCCAGGTTCTTCGCCTCCGCCATCAGTTCCTCTTCCGGCAAGATCGTCAAGCGGCGGATGCCATCGGTGATCGCCCGCAGGTGGCGCACCGCCTCGACGATATTGCCCGTGCCCGCCTCGCCCTTGCTGCGGATCATGGCCGCACCCTCGCCGACACGCCGCAACGCCTCGCCCAGATCGCGCGCGCCACAGACAAAGGGAATCTCGAAGGTGTGCTTATTAACGTGGAACGCTTCGTCCGCCGGGGTCAACACCTCAGACTCGTCGACACAGTCCACCCCCAGCGCCTGAAGGATCTCCGCCTCGACGAAATGCCCGATGCGACACTTCGCCATCACCGGAATCGTCACCGCCTCCTTGATGCCAAGGATCAGTTCAGGATCGCTCATCCGCGCCACACCGCCGTCGCGCCTGATGTCCGCCGGCACGCGCTCCAGCGCCATCACCGCCGACGCACCCGACTCCTCGGCGATCTTCGCCTGCTCCGCGTTGACGACATCCATGATCACGCCGCCCTTGAGCATCTCCGGGAAACTGCGCTTGACGTGGATCGTACCGGTCTGCCGGGTCGCGCCGTTCTGGCTGGGCATCGAACACCTCCCAAAGCTCAACGAGACGCCCGCGCGCCTCACCCGCTCACATTGGCCTAGTCCAATGCACAAAATTGCCGCACTTCACTAGGCCACCTTGCGACGGATTGTACCACATCGGCGAAGAACCGACGATGAGCGCGGCGACGCAAGCCAACACGGAGCCGCACATGCGGCACAAAGCCTCGGGGTAGGGTCGGCGCCGCGTCTCGGCATCATTCGCTGGCCCCGAAGCCAGTTATCCTCAGCTATCCTCAGCTATCCTCAGCTATCCTCAGCTATACGGCTGCGTCGCGTCGATCTGCAGTGCCAGCGCCGTCTCGGCGTCGTCCGTAACGGGGAGTCCGCGCAGGAGGTAGTCATTCTTGGCCCAGGTGACGTCGTGGTCGTTACCCACAACCATCACAACTCCGAAGCGATAGAAGATATGGAGGTATTCAGCGGCCGCCGGAGGTCCCGCGTACGCCCCACCGTCAAGGCGGTAGACGCAGCCGTCCGCGGGATTCGCTGCGGCAATATCCGCAGTCGTAGCAAGATACCGCTGGTTGCCCGCCGGATTGATAAGGTACGGCGTCAACGCCTGGGCCCCAGCCACGCAGGCTATTGAGTTCGGCTGCGGCGCATCGTTGAGGGCCACATGCCATGCGCCATCCCACGTCACCGCCAGAAGCAGCACCTCATCACTCGGCACCGTGCTATTCGCCGAGATCGGCGCGCCCGTCACGACGGGTTGGCCCGACGCGCTCGTGTAGGTGAAGGTCTGCGTGAGGTGCGCAACCATCACAAGGTCTGTCGTGGCCGCCGGAGACGCATTGTTGGCGTCGCCAGTTGGCGCAGGCATGCACACCATCGCGCAGCCGTTCGACGTCTGCGAGGCGCTCGTCGCCAGCGTTTGCGCGAAGGTGGCGGTCAGTTGCTGGTCGGCGTACACAATCTGGTGAGCCGCGTTCACATAGCGCTCACCAGGCTGCACCGTCGCAGAGCTCTGCACCGTTACAGAGGAGTTCACGGCCTTCAGCAGATCAGCGCGGGCGGCCGATGGCAGCTTCTCGAGCGTCGGCGTCAGGTCAAGCGCGCGAGGCGAATAATTCTGCAGGCCAGCGGGCACAGAGGGGAAAGCATAGCGCGCGTCGAGTGGGCACGTGTCGCTCGTGCTAGCGGGCACACTAATCCGACAGTGCAGCGCGACAAAAGGGTCGGCACGGTAGAGAATGCTCGTGACCCCTCGCCGCAGCGTGATCGGGCTGACAACGTCACCCGTCCGATACTGGTCGATAGCGACAAGCGCGCCATTGATGCTCAGTTGGCCCCACGGAAATGCTAGGCCATTTTCAACGTAGAGCAGGTCCCCGCCAGGCGGGATGCGTGTCGTCGCCGTCGGCGTCCCATGCAGTAGCACGTTCACCTTACCCGAAAGGTTCGGCACCGAAGCCAGCGCCAGCCCCGCCGTCACCAGCACCACGCACGCCGCGACCAACCCCACCGCCACCGCCCGAGGCGGCCTCCGCATGCGCGGACGGCGAGGCGCCCGCACACTCCGCTGGACGCCCGAATCCGTCGCGCTCACCGCGAACTCGAACTCATCCATGCCACCGACTCTTTCCCCGACCGCGCACCCCAAGATCCAGCCGCACCCTCGTTCTGCAGTATAAAGCAAGCCCGCCGCTTGGTCTACGCCGCACGTCACTAGACACCGTCCCGGCGCGACGCTATACTACGCCCGGCTATGGGCTCCAGTGGATGGGAGCGGCGGAGGGCGGACGTATGCAGATCAGCTTGATCGGCGCGCCGATGGATCTCGGCGCTGACCGTCGCGGCGTAGATATGGGGCCCAGCGCCATCCGCTACGCCGACCTCAGCGACAAACTCCGCGATCTCGGCCACGATGTCACCGACCTCGGCGTCGTCAACGTCCCCCACCCCGACACCCGCGAGCCCGGCGACCCCAAGCTCAAATATCTCGACCAGATCGTCCGCGCCACCAAAGACCTCGCTGAGCGTGCGCGCTCCTGCGCCGCGGAGGGACGCGTGCCGATCACCCTCGGTGGCGATCACAGCATCGCCCTCGGCTCGATCAGCGGCGTCGCCGACGCGCTCGGCCCCATCGGCGTCATCTGGTTCGACGCCCACGCCGACTTCAACACCACAGAGACCACCCCCTCCGGCAACATCCACGGCATGATCCTCGCCGCCCTCTGCGGCTACGGCGACCCGCGTCTCATCAACGCCGCCAGCCCCGGCCCGCATCTCGACCCGCATCGCGTCGTCATCGTCGGCGCCCGCGACCTCGACCCCGGCGAAGTGCGCCTGCTCCGCGACGCTGGCGTCAACGTTCGCACGATGACGGAGATCGATGAGCGCGGCATCTCCGCCGTCACCCACGACGCCATCGCCATCGCCACCGACGGCGCCAACGGACTCCACGTCAGCTTCGATATGGACGTCATGGACCCGCGCGATGCGCCCGGCGTCGGCACCCCCGTCCCTGGCGGCATCACCTACCGCGAGGCCCATCTTGCCATGGAGATCGTCGCCGAATCCACCCGCCTCAGCAGCCTCGACCTCGTCGAAGTCAACCCAATCCTCGACATCGCCAACCGCACCGCCATCCTCGCCACCGAACTCGCCCTCTCCGCCACCGGCAAACGCACCTTCTAGCAGTCTTGCGGCGCCTCACCCACGCCACGCGCTCACCCAGTGCCACACATCGTCCCGGCGTAGGGAGCGGCACACCACGCCCGCAACTTTCAACGTCGCCATCGCGATCAAAAGCGGCTGTAAGCCAGGATATTTCCTGGGCAGCGGAGGTGAAAAATATCCCGCTGGTTTCTTGACATGCCCCCCGCGAGCTATTAAGCTTCCAGCGGAGTCTGGGCGGCGTTCGCACTGGCAAACGGCGCCGAATCTCCTCCGCGCCTTCCGCGTGGCAGTGCACGCCACGCCCAACGAACCGGCAGCCATGGGTGCCGCCGGTGAACGCCAAGTCCAACGGTGCGACAACGACGACGCATCGAGGAGGCATGTGAGCGTGTCAGGATCAACTCAGGTCCCACTTTCGCAGCGCGACGACACCTTCGTCTATCTGAACGGCCACTACATCCCCGGCAACCAGGCCAAGATCGGCGTCATGTCGCACGCCGTCTCCTACGGCACCGGAGTCTTCGAGGGCATCCGTGGCTACTACAACCCCGACGCCAACGGCGGCGCCGGCGAAACGTACATCTTCCGCCTGCGCGAGCACTTCGAGCGTATGCACCGCTCCGCGCGCATCATGAACATCACGCTGCCCCATACCGTCGATGAGCTCTGCGCCATCGCCATTGAGTTAGTGCGGCGCAACGGCCACCACGAAAATTGCTATATCCGCCCGTTTGCTTTTAAAGCCGACGAAATGATCGGCGTCAAGCTCCACGACCTCACCGACCACTTCACCATGTACACCGCCCCAATGGGCGACTACGTCTCCACCACCGGGTTGCGCTGCGGCGTCTCCTCCTGGCGCCGCGTCGACGACAACATGATTCCCGCCCGCGCCAAAGTCAGCGGCGCCTACGTCAACTCCGCCCTCGCCAAGACCGAGGCGGCCAAGAACGGCTTAGACGAAGCCATCATGCTCACCGCCGAGGGCCACGTCAGCGAGGGCAGTGCCGAGAACATCTTCCTCCTCGTCAACAACGAGCTCGTCACCCCGCCGCCCTCCGAGAACATCTTGCTCGGCGTCACCCGCGAAACCGTGATCGAACTAGCGCGCCGCGAGCTCGACCGCATCACCCGCGAGCGTGTCATCGACCGCACCGAGCTCTACATCGCCGACGAGATCTTCCTCACCGGCACCGGCGCCCAGATCGCCCCAGTGATCGAAGTCGATCATCGCCCTGTCGGCACCGGCAAAATCGGCCCGATCGCCCAGCAGATCCAAACCATCTACCACGAGGTGGTCCGCGGCAAGCGCCCCGAATACGCCTCCTGGCTCACGCCTGTCTTCGCCTCCGCCAAACAGCCCGAAAAGCGCAGCGACCTCGTCGGCGCGGCGAAGAACGGTGCCAACGGCCATGTCGCCGCCAAGGCGCCCCGCGCCCGCCCCTCACGCGAACCCTCGAAAGCCTAGCGCCATCGCCAACGCAACCACCCCCGGACCTCCCCACGTGGGAAGTCCGGGACATTGCGCTACCCCCCAACCCCCAAAGGCGACAAGCGCACAGACACGCCAGGGACGCCCCGCCCACCTCGTGCGCCGATCCCGTCACAATCCGCGCACAATTCGCCCCCGTTCTGCTCGCCGCGGATCCGCATCCCAAAGCGACCGGCGATCAGTGTGAGAAATGGTTGAGCGGCAACGTATCTTTCGCGGGAGGAAAGTAGTCCTTCCTGCCGCGGTTTGTTGTCCTTTTCTCAATCTTGCGCATCGGTGGTTGCTTTGCTATGATGGTGCGCACTACCCAAGACGCATGCGTCGGCCACCCAGATCGCCTGCGGTGGCGAACCATGTGACAACCGCCAACGCTGGCGGAGGAGGAGTTCTCTCTCATGACGCGTTCTCGGATGCGGATGTTGGCGATCGGCGCCATCCTGCTCGTGTTCGTCCCCACGCTCGCCGCGTGCGGCAGCACCAGCACCGGCAGTGGCAGCGGCACGAACACGCCAACCAAAAAGGTCAAGGTCGGACTCGTCACCGACACCGGCGGCCTCAACGATCAAGGCTTTAACCACCTCGCCTACGTCGGCGAACAGAAAGCCGTCACCGACTTCGGCGTCCAGGGTGACTACGTCGAGTCCAAGAGCGACAGCGACTACGTGCCGAACCTGACACACTTCGCCTCGCAGGGTTATGACCTCGTCATCGCCGTCGGCTTCCTCATGCAAGCCGCGGTCGCCCAGGTCTCCGCCACCTATCCGAACGTCCACTTCGCCATCATCGACGGCGACCCGACCGACGCCAGCGGCAACGTCGTCACTCGCGCCAACGTCCAGGGCATCCACTTCGCCGAGCAAGATGCCGGTGCGCTGGTTGGTGTGATCTCCGGCATGCTGGAGAAACAGAACCTCTCACCGAAGCATAACGGCGTCATCAGCGCCGTCGGCGGCGTCAGCATCCCGCCGGTCAACCACTACATCGCCGGTTACAAGTGGGCCGCGACGATGGAAGACCCCTCGATCAAGGTCCTCGTCGGCTACTCGAATGACTTCGCCGACGCCTCCAAGTGCGTCACGGTAGCCAACAACCAGATCGCCAACGGCTCCGACATCGTCTTCCAGGTTGCCGGCGGCTGCGGCCTCGGTGCATTGCAGGCAGCAGGCGCCAAGGGCGACTACAGCATCGGCGTCGACACCGACCAAAAGACGGCGAACACCTCGGTGATCGCCAGCGCGGTCAAGCGCGTTGACACCGGCGCCTACCTCGCTATCGAGGGCATCGTCAAGGGCACCTTCAAGACCGGCGCTGTCACCTACGACCTCACCAACGGTGGCGTCGACTGGGCTATGGGCAACATCAGCCTCCCGACCGACATCACCGACGAAGTGACCAAGGTCGAGAACGAGATCAAGGCTGGCACAGTCACCGTGCCGTCCGACATCCCGGCGTAAGCTCTCTCAACAGCGCGGTGTCACGATAGCGCCGCACGTGGCTGGGGCGGGTACCATGTGTACCCGCCTCCGTCATATCTGCCGCAGTCATCGCCGCCACGCCGAGAGGTGCACGTCCGTCCCTTCCCCAGGCTTCCGCCGTCTCGCTCATGCGCCCTTTCCGCTCTGGTATACAATGTCTCAAAGTCTCAGCCACCCTGAGGCGCAATCATTCCCCTAGTGCGCGCTGTCCCGCAGAAGACCGCCGTTGCATCCCGACGTATCACATCCCATCGCCGCTCGTGAATGCATGCGGAATCCACGTCATTATCCCGCAATCATCCCTCATTCATCACCCTTGGAGGACGCCAGATGGCCGCACCAAGTGCGCCGCCCGTGCGCGAGAAATGGGCAGCGTCGCCCGCTCTCGTCGAGTGGCTGAAACGCGCCGGCCGTGCGCTCGGCACGCCAATCGGCTCGATCATCTTCGCCTTCGTGGTCGGCGCGCTGATCGTCCTCATCACCGGCGGCGATCCGTTGGAGGCCTACTCCGCGTTGATCTGCGGCGGCTTCGGCTTCTTCTGCTCGGGCGACGTCAATGCCTCGGTCCAGCTCTCGCAGACCATCGTCTACGCCATCCCACTCATTCTCACCGGCATTTCGGTCGCTTTCTCCTTCCGCTCCGGGCTCTTCAACATCGGCGCTGAGGGCCAGCTGATCATGGGGGCCATCGTCGCCACCATCGTTGGCATCCACTTCGCCGACGCCCCGAGCATCATCGTGCTGCCCCTGGTGCTGATCGGCGGCGCGTTCGCCGGCGCGATCTGGGGCGGCATCGTCGGCGCGCTCAAAGCCTGGACCGGCGCGCACGAAGTCGTCACCACCATCATGCTCAACTACGTCGCCATCAAACTCGTAGACTATCTCGTCGTCGGCGGGCCGTTGCAAGGTCCCAAACTCCACGCCCAATCGCTCCCCGTCGGCGACAACGCCACCCTCCCGCTGCTCCCCGGCCAGAACCTCACCGGCGTCCACGCGGGCCTCTACCTGGCGCTGCTCGGCGCGGTCGTCTTCTGGTTCATCATGCAGCGCACCACCCTCGGCTACGAGGTCCGCGCGGTCGGCCAGAGCCATCGCGCCGCGCGCTACGCCGGCGTCAGCGTCAAACGCACCATCATCGTCTCGATGCTAATCGCCGGCGCCTTCGCCGGTCTCGCCGGCGCCGTACAGATCGCCGGCGTCCCCTTCCACCAGCTCGTCGACAGCACCTATCAGACCGACACCACCGGCTTCGACGCCATCGCCGTCGCGCTGCTCGGGCAAAACTCCGCCATCGGCGTCGTGCTGGCCGCCGTGCTCTTCGGCTCGCTGCACACCGGCGGCACGAACATGCAATTCGTCCACGTCTCGCCGCAGCTCGTATCGATCTTGCAGGCGTTGATCCTCTTCAGCATCGCCGCCAATCTGCTCCGCAGCGTGCGCATACGCCTCCCCGGCTTCGGCCGAACGCCCGAGGTGCCGCTCGAAGAACCACCCATCTCACCGACCATCGCCGGCGAACCCGAACCGCTGGCTCCCGCCGATATCGGAGGAAGCGCATGAGCCGCGCGTCTTCATGCCCTGGTGACGAACGGCTCTGCGAGGCGAGGTATCCCCGATGAACGTACTGACCCAGATCCTGCACCTCTTCATCACGCCCGACTTCTGGCAGTCCACGCTGGTGCTCGGCGCGGGCGTGCTGCTACTTCCCACGCTCGGCGGCGTCATCTCCGAGCGCAGCGGCGTCGTCAACGTGGCGATGGAAGGTCTGATGCTCACCGGCGCGTTCGTCGCCGTCGTCTTCGGCATCGCCTGGCACAACCCCTGGCTGGCGACGCTCGTGGCGATCGTCGCTGGCGGTCTCGTCGCCGCGATTCACGCCGTCGTCTCCATCCGTTTCCGCGGCGATCAAATCATCAGCGGCTTCGCCATCAACATCTTCGCCCTCGGCACCGTACTCTTCGTCTCCGACAAACTCTACGGCATCGGCGTCGGCCCTGGCCGCATCGATTCCGCCTGGGCGCTCCCCGAGATCGACATTCCCCTGCTCAAAGACATCCCCTTCGTCGGCGTCGCGCTCTTCCAGCAAAACGTCGTCGTCTACTTCGCCATCCTCATGCTCGTCCTCGTCCAGATCTTCCTCTTCCGCACGCGCCTTGGCCTGCGGCTCCGCTCCGTCGGCGAGCACCCCCAGGCCGCCGATACCGCCGGCATCAACGTCTACACCATCCGCTACGGCGCCGTCATCGTCAGCGGCTGCCTCTCGGCCATCGCTGGCGCCTTCTACGCGCTCACCTACACCGGTGGCTTCAGCATCACCGGCGACATGATCGGTGGCAAAGGCTACATCGCCCTCGCCGCGATGATCTTCGGCAAATGGACGCCGCTCGGTGGTTTCGTCGCCTGCCTGATCTTCGGCGCTGGCGAAGTGATCGCCGGAGCCAACTCGACGATCCCCATCTCCTCGCACCTGCTCGACATGGCGCCCTATCTCCTCACGCTGGTGGTGCTCGCCGGCCTCGTCGGTCGCAGCACGGCGCCCGCCGCCGACGGCATCCCCTACACCCCAGGCTCCGAGTAGCACGCGAAGCACGCCGGCATCGGCGCGAAACCCATAGTCACACAGAGAGACACGAGGGGCACATATGAGCGCAGCGGTTGAGCAGGTCAGCTCCGGGGCAGCGGGCGGCGGCGCCACCTACGCCGTCGAGATGCGCCACATCTCCAAGCGCTGGCCGGGCGTGCTCGCCAACGACGACGTCAGCCTCCAGGTCCGGCGCGGCCAGATCCACGCGCTCGTCGGCGAAAACGGCGCCGGCAAATCCACGTTGATGAACATCCTCTACGGCCTGCTCAAACCCGACTCCGGCGAGATCCTCATCAACGGCCAGCCCGTCAAAATCTCCGGCCCGCGCGACGCCATCGCCCTCGGCGTCGGCATGGTCCACCAGCACTTCATGCTCATCCCCGTCCTCTCCGTCGGCGAGAACGTCGTCTTGGGCCGCGAGCCGGTGCAGAGCGGCTTCTACGACACCGCCAAGGCCAACGCCGACATCCGCGACCTCTCCACGCGCTACGGCCTCGCCATCGATCCCAGCGCCCGCACCGGCGATCTCCCCGTCGGCCTCCAGCAGCGCGTCGAGATCCTCAAAGTCCTCTATCGCGGCGCCGACATCCTCATCATGGACGAGCCGACCGGCGTTCTCACCCCGCAAGAAACCGACGATCTCTTCCGCGTGCTGCGCGGCCTCGTGCAGCAGGGCAAGACCATCATCTTCATCACCCACAAGCTCCGCGAAGTGCTGGCGATCTCCGACACCGTCACCGTGCTGCGTCGTGGCCGCGTCGTCGGCGAGATGCTCACCAAAAACACCAACCAGGCCGAGATCGCCCGCATGATGGTCGGGCGCGAAGTGCTGCTCCGTGTGGACAAAGCACCCGCCAAGCCCGGCGACGTTGCCCTACGTGTCGAGCATCTCTCCGTCAACACCGAGCAAGACCTCCCAGCCGTCCGCGATGTCTCCTTCGAGCTGCGCAAAGGCGAGATTCTCGGCATCGCCGGCGTCGAGGGCAACGGACAGAGCGAGCTCGTCTCCGCCATCGCCGGCACGCTCAAGCCGCAGGGTGGCCACATCTGGGTCGGCGACCGCGACGTCACGAACATTGGCGCGCGCGCCACGCGCGGCGCCGGACTCGCGCATATCCCCGAAGATCGCCGCGGCAGCGGCCTCGTCCTGCACTACTCCGTCAAAGACAACCTGATCCTCGGCCACCAGCGCGACGAACGCTTCGCGCGCAACCACTTCATCCTGCGCTCCGGCGCCATCCTCGGCTGGGCCAAGCGCCTCATCGCCCGTTTCGACATCCGCACCCCCTCCGCCGACACGCCCGCCAGCGCGCTCTCCGGTGGCAACCAGCAGAAAGTCATCGTCGCCCGCGAGCTTTCCAACGAGCCCGTCGTGCTGCTCGCCTCGCAGCCAACCCGCGGCGTCGACATCGGCGCCATCGAATTCATCCACCGCCAGCTCGTCGCCCAGCGCGACGCCGGCGCCGCCATCCTCCTCGTCTCCGCCGAGCTCGACGAGATACGCTCCCTCTCCGATCGCATCGCCGTCATGTACGAAGGCCGCATCGTCAGCATCGAATCGCCCGAGGTCTCCGAAGAGCGTCTCGGCCTCATGATGACCGGCGGCCACGCCGAACACGCCTCAGCCTAGCGACCCTGTCGGGCGTCAAGCCACCCCGCGACGTTGGCCGGCGCCTCGTCGCGAGCCGGGCTCGTCGTAGTGATCCGTGGCCATCACCCCGCGGTCACATCCCCTCACCGCGCTACTGCCACCATCCGCGCTACCCGCCGCGCCCGGCCAAACGGAGGCATTGCATGCAACTCGCCGGCATCTACCCGCCCCTGCCAACCTTCTTCGCCGAAGACGAGTCGCTCGACCTCCCGACCCTCCGCGAGCACATCCGGCGACTGCAAGCGCGCGGCATCCACAACGTCGTCGCCCTCGGCTCCAACGGCGAAGCCGTCCATCTCGACGACGACGAGCGCCGCGCCGTGATCCACGCCGTCCGCGAAGCCATCGGGCCCGACGCGCAACTGCTCGCTGGCGCCGGTGCCCTCTCCACCCGCGCCACCATCGCCCTCTGCCACCTCGCCGCCACCAGCGGCGCCGACGCCGCCCTGATCCTCCCGCCGCACCACTACCGCTCGCAGATGACCGCACCCGCCCTCCGCGCGCATTACCTTGCCGTCGCCGACGCCTCGCCGCTCCCCCTCGTCATCTACAACATGCCCGGCAACACCGGCGGCCTCGACCTCGATGCCGAGACCATCATCGCCCTCTCGGCGCACCCCAACATCCTCGGCGCCAAAGATAGCTCCGGCAACATCGCCAAGCTCGCTGAGATCGCCGCCAACGCGCGCCAGGGCTTCGCCGTCCTCGCTGGCAGCGCCGGCTTCCTCCTCCCCGCGCTCGCCGTCGGGGCCAGCGGCGCCATCGCCGCGCTCGCCAACATCGCCCCACGCCAATGCCTCGACCTCCAGCGGCTCTTCGAGGCCGGCAATCTCGCCGCCGCGCGGACCCTCCAGGCGCGGCTCGTGCCCATCAACACCGCCGTCACCAGCGGCTACGGCGTCGCGGGACTCAAAGCCGCGCTCCAGTTCGTCGCCCACTACGGCGGCGATCCCCGTCGCCCACTGCCTCCGCTCGGCAACGACGCCCGCGTGCGGCTCCGCGCCCTCCTCGCCGAAGCCGATCTCCTCTCCGCCATGCGCCCCAATGCCTAGACTTTGCTCCACGGGGACGCCGCCACTCCCTACTGCCGACTCGTACCGCGCTGCATCCCACGCCCCCTTTGCCGGTGCGGATCGATCACGTCGCACACCGCGACCGACAGCGGTGCGGCACGTCTCTTCGTCAGTGTGCGCTCCAAACAAGCCAAGCGCCACGCACAATTCATGCAAACATTCCATTCGAGGAACAGCCGAACCATAACCTAATCACAACGGTGCCAATGGCCGTGAACCCTCTCGTAGCGAAGGGTGTGCCCTATGGTCTGATGAGCCGTCAGTGCGGGTTCCAGTATGAGTTGTACATGGCGTTCCGCAAGGCGGGCGTGCATACTTCCGGTGGGGATCACGCCAGAGACGTGAGCCGCTGCTCTCGCGGGAGGAGGTACGTTATGCGCGCTACGCCCATTGGTGGACTCGTCTTCGGCCTGGTCGGTGGATCGATTGTGTTCGCCTTGCAGATCCTCTTGACGCCGGCAAATGCCATCATCTTTTCCCTGCCCATTGCCCTACTCGTCGGCATCGCCTTGGGCTTGGCCCTCCGCCGCGCACAACCTGTCATCGGGGCCGCGCGTGACGCGATCCTCTCCGCCACCCTCGCCGGAGTGCTGCTCTTCCTCGGCATGGTGCTCGGCGGGATCGTCTATCTCGCGCTGCCGGCGACGCAGGCCTACTATCACCTGATCGATGAAGGGAAATCCGTCCAAGCCCCACTCAACAGTTATCTGGCCCAAGACTACGTTGGCCCCTGTTCGGGCATCTTCGGACTCATCGACGGCGCCCTCATTCTGGGGAGCAGTCAACTCATCGCCGCGAGACGCAAGCGGGCATGATGCTCCCTTATCCACAGGGATGATCTCAGCGAAGGAGTTGTCGCCAAGCAACGCCGCACATGACGCATCGTCGCGCGATAACCTACGCCCGCAAACCCATCACGCCAAGCTAGGCCACCCTCGAAAGGAACGCAACATGCGCCTCGCCGTCTTCTCCGACATCCACGGCAACTGCATCGCCCTCGACGCCATGCTCGCCGATCTCCGCCAACGCGCCGCCGACCAGCTCGTCTGCCTCGGAGATGCCATCCAAGGCGGACCCCAGCCCGCCGAGGTCGTCGCGCGCCTCCGCGACCTCGCCTGTCCCGTCGTCATGGGCAACGCCGACGACTGGCTGCTCAGCGGCGTCGACTCCGGGGTCGAGATCATCGACGACGCCCGCCGCCAGCGCATGGACGCCATCCGCCACTGGTCGCTCGCGCAGCTCAGTGACGCCGACAAAACCTTCATCGCCGCGTTCCAACCCACCGTCACTATCCCACTGGACCCACATCGCGCCTTCCTCGGCTTCCACGGCTCGCCCCACTCCTTCGACGACGTGATCCTCCCCACCACACCAGATGACGACCTCCGCCGCATGCTCGGCGACTTCGCTCCCGACATCCTCGCCGGCGGCCACACTCACGTCCAGCAGATCCATCACCTGCGCGACTCGTTCTACTTCGGCTGCGGCAGCGTCGGTTTCGCCTTCCGCCACGATCAAGCCGAAAACGCCTTCCGTGCGGACCCCTGGGCCGAGTACGCCATCCTCACGCTCGAAGGGGAGACGACAAGCCTCGAATTTCGCCGCGTTCCCTTCGCGGTAGACGCCCTGATCCACACCTACCGCGTCAGTGGCCGCCCCCACGCCGACGAAGCCATCGCCCAATATCAGCAGTGACCAAACAGCACCGCGTCGGCGCATGGCCCCTCACCCGCCGATCCCTCATCCGCCGATCTTGACGTCGTAAAATCCCCACGGTAGAGTTAGCGTGGCGGCCCAGGTCATACCGATTTCGTCTGAGTCCTTGCCGCTTCCGCCCTGTCGGTTTCGGCTCTCTGCTCCCGTCTGGCTCCCCTTCTCCCTTGGGGGCTTGTCCCCCTCTGGGGCTTGCTGGGGGTGAGGTCCGCCCCAAACAGATGCGGTATGAATCCTGCGCGAAGCGAAAGCGAGCCGCGATGCACATGCCCGCGCGACCAGCCACGGCGAAGCTTCTGCTCGTGGATGACGATAGCGCCATCCTCGAAGCTTTGACCTGGGCAACGCAGGACGCTGGCTACACCGTCGCCGCCGCCGGCTCCCTCCAGCAGGCGCACGACCTTCTCCGCGATGACGTCTTCCAGCTCGTCGTCACCGACCTCCTCGATCACTCGCCCGATGGCGGCATCCCCAACACCCGTTCGCTCGTGCTCGCGGCCCAACCGACGCCAGTCGCCCTCGCCACCGCCTGGAAGCTACCCGCCGCATGGCCTGAGCGTGCGGACTTCGCCTTCATCCTCGGCAAGCCCTTCGACCTCGATGATCTCCTCACGCGCATCGCCGAAACGCTCGGTCACTCCCCCACAGAGCACGACCAGTGGCAGCATGACCTGGTCCATCGCTTCTTCTCTGCCCTCGAAAATGCCGACTGGGAGGCCCTTCGCGCGGTCTGCGTGTCGGACCTGCGCTACACGCTCGACGGCGCCAGCAAAGCGATCGAAAGCCTCGATGCCTACATCGCCCGCGTGCGCGAGCGCGAGACGCTCTACCCCGATTTCCGCTTCCCCCAGATCGCTACCTACCCCCTGCCCCTGGGGCTCGCCGTCCGCTTCGCCACCGAGTGGACCAGGCCCGACGGAACGCTCCAGCGCGGCTCCGGTGGTGTCGTATTTCGCTTCCGCGACAACCGTATCGCCCAGATCGGCGTCTCCTCACCCTCAACCCTTCCACTTGTCACGCGCGACCCCGCCAACTGAGCGCCCATATCGCCCCACGCCTCGCGCCGCAACCCCGCTCTCCTCTCGTCCTCAAAGTCGCGTCCGCACCTGACTGGCGCTGACCGTACCTGTCCGTATTCCCGACTGGCGAATCCACGCCCTCCCGTGCCATACTTCACTGAACCTATGTTCCACTGGCAACCCACCCCAATCCGTCCGCCTGCGGCATCCTTGCATCGCGCGGACCCTCACCGCTCGTCTCCCACCCGCCTGCGCCCACCCCACACGCGGGGCGCCCTCCCGCCACCCAACCCCAAACGCGCGTTTCGGCAGAATCGCCAAGATTTCGGCACGATTGCGGCACGATGCAAGATTTCGGCAAGGCTCGTGAACGTACACTCCACCTTCCGGCAAGATTGGCCACCTCAATCTCCCGCTCCCCAGGCGCGCATCCCAATTTCCGCCTTCCGCACCCACAGCCGCCTACACCCTCGCACGCCGCTCCAACGACCAATCGCGACCAAAAAGCGGAAGAAAACGGAAATTGCGCAGTGGTGAACATGACGGCTCTCCGCATCCTCGCAGCCATCGCAGCTCCCCACGCTGCGCTCGCGACAAAAGAGCGGAAGAAAACGGAAATTCTTCCTCAGCCACACATCGCACCAACGCCCATGAATTCGGCGTTTGTCTCAGGGCATGCGCATCCGCTCCGCCACACCAGTCGCCACAAACCCCATGCCCCACAGCGCCATTCCGCCCCAGCTCGCGCCAGCGTTCTTTCCGCGCACACAGCACGTATGCCCGCCTCTCCGCCTCCTCCGCACCACGCCCACCGTGTCCATGCGCTGAAATCACCGCCGCTGCCAATCCGAGCGGTATCCCCGCCACGTACTGAGTTATACTTGCCATACACACGGTTCGCGCCCGCGGATCGCCCCCGCGCCAACCGCATCCTCGCAGCCATCGCAGGCCGCGATCTCCGCTCCACAGATCGAGGTGACCCCCCATGGCGACCGCCACACGCGCCGGCTCCCCGCAGTTCCCCACCGCCTCCAGCGACATCCCACCCTCCTCCCGCGAATCCATGGATGCCGCCATCGCCACCCTCCAGGCCCAGAAAGACGCCTGGGTCCGCGTCACCATCCCCCAGCGCATCGCCCTCATCGGCAGATTGATCCGCGACTTCAATGCCATCGCCCCACGCTGGGTCGCCGCCTGCACCCAGGCCAAGAACATCCCCGCTGGTTCGCCCGCCGAGGGCGAAGAATGGGCCAGCGGCCCCTACATCCTGCTCTGGAACCTCCAGCAGCTCCGCCGCTCACTCCGCCAGATTCAGCGTAGCGGACAGCCGCGCATCCCCCACGGCGTCACCACCCGCCCCGATGGCCAGGTCGTTGCCCACGTCTTCCCCGACGATCGCTACAGCGCCACCTTCTACATGGGCCTCAGCGCCGAAGTCTGGATGGAGCCGGGCGTCACCGCCGCCGATCTCCCCAACACCCAGGCCCTCATCTACAAAGACTCGAACCACCCCGGCAAAGTCGCGCTCGTCCTCGGCGCCGGCAACGTCTCCAGCATCGGCCCCGCCGACGCCTTCTACAAGCTCTTCGTCGAAGATCAGGTCGTCCTCTTCAAAACCAACCCCGTCAACGCCTACATCGGCCCCCTCATGCAAGAATGCTTCCGCTCGCTGATCGAGCCGGGCTACCTGCAACTGGTCTACGGCGGTGCCGCCGAAGGCGCCTATCTCTGCAACCACCCCGACGTTGACGAGGTCCACATTACCGGCTCCGACAAAACCTTCGATGCCATCGTCTTCGGCGGCGGACCCGAAGGTGCCGCGCGCAAGGCTGCGGGCACGCCCGTGCTGCAAAAGCGCGTGACCGGCGAACTGGGCAACGTCAGCCCCGTCATCATCGTCCCCGGCCAGTGGAGCAACAGCGACCTCGACTACCACGCCGCCCATCTTGCCAGCATGCTCACCAACAACGCCGGATTCAACTGCAACGCCACCCGCGTCATCATCACCCACGCCGGCTGGCCCCAGCGCGACTCCTTGCTCGCTCGCCTGCGCGAGATCCTCGCCAAAACGCCCACGCGCGCCGCGTACTACCCCGGCGCCCGCGACCGCCAGCACGCTTTCGTCGCCGCCCATCCCGAGGCATTGCAGCTTGGCAGCGCCACCGGCGACCAACTCCCCTGGACGTTGATCGAAGGCGTCTCGCCCGACTCCTCAGACGATCTCGTCTTCACCACCGAAGCCTTTTGCAGCCTCTTCGCCGAGACCGCGCTGCCCGCCGCGGACGCCGCCAGCTTCCTCGACACCGCCGTCGACTTCTGCAACAGACAGGTCTGGGGCACTCTCAACGCCACCATTCTCGTCCACCCCAAGACCCTGCGCGATCCCGCCGCCAAAGCCGCCGTCGACCGCGCCGTCGCCAACCTGCGCTACGGCACCGTTGGCGTGAACTACTGGGCGGGCACCAACTTCGCCATCGGCGTCACCACCTGGGGCGCCTTCCCCGGCCACGCGCTCACCGACATCCAATCGGGCACCGGCGTCGTCCACAACACGCTCATGTTCAGCCGCCCGCAGAAGAGCGTCATGTACGCCAAGTTCCGCATGCTGCCGGTCCCGCCGTGGTTCGTCACGCGCGCCACCAAAGGCCGCGCCGTCTTCGAAAAGCTCGCGCGCTTCGAGGCCGCGCCCTCGCCCCTCAAAGCCGCTGGCATCATCGCCTCCGCCCTCTAAGCGAAGGCCACAACGCCACGAGCACTCCCGCGGGATCACACCCACAACAAAAAGGGAGCGATCACTCGCTCCCCTGACTCCATCACACCGCGTGCGTTTGGGTCCTTGCCGTTGTCGCTCCAGCGATCCCGGCTCCCGGCTTCCCCCGTCCGGCTCCCCTTCCCCCTTGGGGGCTTGTCCCCCCTGGGGGCTTGCCAGGGGTACGTCCGACCCAAGTGGATACGGTATCACCTCCCCGCCCACGCCACACGTGCACGCGACAGGAGAAGATCACCCTCGTCGGGCGCGCCTAGCGTGTCGGCGCCACATAGAGCGTCGCGGCGTTGGCCGCACTGCTCCACACGATCGCCGTCTCCGTCAGGGTAACCGCACTCGCGCCCGCCAGACCATCCACCAGCGCCTTGTCGCTTATGTCATAGACATGCCAGCCGCCCGTCGTGCGCCACGCGATCAGGTTGCCGCCCGCCGTCAGTGACGCCGCCGCGACGCCGTCCCCCGACCCAATGCCGCTCCCGTCTATCTCCACCTCACCCGACAGTTGGAAGAGCATCGCCGCGCCGCTCTCTGCCGTCAGCGAACCGAAGCCCGAGGCCGCCGCCATCAGCCGATCATCTGCCACGGAGACCCAGGCCAACGCGCCCCCCGCCAGCAGCGGATCGAAGCGGTGAACATCCGCGGCAACCGGCGATTCCCGCCCGCCGTCGTCCAACTGCTCAATCGTACCGCGCAGGCCGCGTAGCGTATCGAACGTCACATCCGACCAATACGCGACGCCCGCGCCAGCGGTCGGATCGGCGTAGAAGTGCCCCAACGCGGAGGCCAACAGCGTGCTCGACCCCGTGGTGAGGTCGATCCGCAGCAGCTCGCCGGTGCCGTTCGCCGTCTGCCCGGTGATCAGCGCGACCTCGCCTCGAACCGAGACGCCCGTCAAGCTGGAAAGCCTGCCATCAGCGCTCGACGCCAGTGTCACCGCCGCGCCCGAAGGTTGCGCTGGCAGCCGCTGCGCGTAGAGCGCCCACGGACCAGAGGTCTCGGCGCCCACCGTCCACAACACCCAACCATCGGTCAGCGCGCCAATGGAGAGCAGTTGCGAGGCGTCTCCCGCGTACAGCGCCACCCGCGTCTGCGTCTGTCGATCCTCGACGTAGAGCCTCGTCCGCGCGCCATCAGCCGCGGCATAGACCAGCCAGGCATCCGTTGCCATCGCCGGCGTCTCGTTTGCGAGCAGAGCCGGGCACCGCGTACACCTGCTTCGTGCCGCTCAACGAGCGACGCGCTGCGCTCTGGCTCGCCGGCGTATTGGCCCCCTGCGAGAAACCGCTGGCGATGCGACTTAGCGCCGAGACGCCAGGCATAAACCGCGCGGCCAGGAACGTCAGCATCAGGGCGGCGGCGATCAGCGCCACGCGCAGACCAAGATGTAGGGGATCGCGCCGCGGAGGGCGCCGCGTCAGCCGGACGATCGGCATCGCCGGATCGGTGGCCGCGCGGCTCAGCGCGACAACCGCAGGCGTCACCCGGTGTTGCTCTGCGGCAATCGCCGCGAAGACCGCGGCCCGCATCGACTCCGGCGGCGTGATCGAGGGCAGGCGGCGGATACGCTCGCCCACCCCCCGAAAGTCTGCCTCCACCCGCCGGCAATCCGCACAGCCCTCCAGATGGCGCCGCAGCGCGGAGAGCTCAGTCGTTGACCAATCATCGCGCCGATAGGCCGCCAATCGACGGCGCACCTCAGCGCACGTTATAACACCCCCACGGTCTCCTGCTTGTAGAGGGCGATGAATCGCTCGCGTGCCCGCATCAGCCGCATCTTCACGGCTGAAGGGCTGACCTTCAAAACCTCGGCGATCTCCGCGCATGAGAACCCTTCGTGCTCGTAGAGCAACAGGCATGTCGCGTACTTTGAAGGGAGTCGCCGCAAGACGCGCTCGACCACCTCGCGGTCCGCCACCCGCTGCTCGAACCGGCCCCCGTCATACCCCCCCACGAAGTTCGTCGCCGTCGCGGCCAAGTTTTCCTCGGCCGTGGCCTGCTGGGTCGTGTTATCGGCCCCAGGCATTCCGGCGCCAACACCACGATCTTCGTTGAAGAGCGACAACGGCAGCCAATTGATCAGGCGCCTGCGTCGAAGCGCATCGGTCGCCGTGTTCGAGGCGATGCGATACAGCCACGACGAGAGCGCGGCGGCCTGAATGGTCGTTCCGGCAGAGAGTGCGCGAAAGGCTTTGACGAACACGTCCTGCGTGAGGTCGCATGCCTGCTCGCGATTGCCGACAAGGCGATACACGAAATTGGTGAGGGGAGTCTGGAAACGGGCGAAGATGTCCTCGAAATCTGCCAGCCCGACGACAGGCCCAGCCTCGGCTGCGTGTACCGCCTCCTGCTCGATCGCCGCGACGGGCATCATCACTGGCTTCTCCGGCTGTACGGGCGTCTCTTCCCGTGGCCGTTCGACAACCAGCGTTGCTGTCCGCGTGCGTTTGGCAGTCGCAGCCGTTTTGCGCGGCTCGCCTGTCACGGACCGTTTGCCCGGCGCGGCAGCGCGACGCGCCACCGGGACGGGGCCATTCGTGTTGTATGGACGAACTACAGGTTCCATCGGTTACACCAGTTCAACAGAGAGAATGGTGAGCGAGTGAGCGGCCCTTTCTCCGTGGAAGGCGCCTGCTGCTCAGGGATCAATAAGCGGATAGAGTGCTTGAAGCGAATAGGGTGCTCGAGGAGAGGAACGTCTCGCGTGAACGCGAAGTCAGGCGCTTTCCGGCTCAGTCGCAAGTATACCAAAGGACGAGCGTTGTAGCCTGGCCCATTTCAGCTACGCAGCGGAGACATTTCTCCCCCTCTCAACGTGACCACAACCGTTTCGCCACCCGCGGCGTTCGGAGCACTCCACCGAGCGCGCGAGACCGGCAGCATCCTTGTGCCGTGAGCGTTGCCATCCCGATCCTCCAGATGCTATACTTTCTGTAGTAATGGCAATTTGCCCATGTACCACTGGCAGGAGCGTAGCAACGTTGACGGCACAACCAGACGCACAACAGGTGCCTGCGACCTCCCTTGGCAACGAGGGATCGATCATTATGTACTCCACCACATGGTGCGGCGATTGTCGTCGCGCCAAACGCGTCTTCGGAGCGAGAGGCGTAGAGTACATCGAGATCAACATCGAAAGAGACCGGGAGGCTGCGAAAGAGGTGATGCGCCTGAACGGTGGCATGCGCAGCGTACCGACGATCCTGTTTCCCGACGGTAGTGTGCTCGTCGAGCCGTCAACGTCTGCGCTCGAGAACAAGCTGAGTGCGCTGGCGAAATAGCCTTCTCGCCCACAACACGTCCGCTTTCCCGCGGCCCCGCGAAGGACACGGCGCACGGAGCGCCACGTCGCTTCCCTCCAACCACATCCACACCTGTGCGGGGGCCGCGTTACAAGTGCACCTGAACCGGCCCCGTTGCTACACCACAAGACGTGCCTGATCGTACACAGGTTACGCGCCCACCCATTTGGGTAATCATACCCCAGATTCTGTGACCGCCGTTACCACGGTAACGATCTGGCAGCCTCACCTTCCACGCTCTCCCCCAAACGCTGGCGCGCCAGCAACGCGACACCGGAGACCGTTCGCGCTACTATGCATAGTGGCTTTGAGAGAGGGCGTGTTCCCTCTACGAGCGACATCATCTGACGTGTACACTACATGGAGTCGCGCTTTTTCACGCGGCACGCTTCCTGCGTGCTGCAACTCTGCGCGCAGACCCGCGTAGGAAACGCATGGGGCACGCGACTCCGTTGTCGCGGATCCGAACCGCGGACGCGCGGTTGGTCTCAAGCCGGGAGAGCAGGCCATGGTCACGTGTCCGCACTGCGCCACGGAGAACCGTGCGGATGCGACGTTCTGCAACACCTGCGGCTTTCAACTGAAGCCAGGCGCATCTCCCGCCGCCTCGCATGCCGCTCCGTCCCCCGCCACCGCGCCGGTCCCCGCGCTCCACGCCACCGGTCGCCTCGCGCCACAATCCAAGCTGCGCGGGCGCTATCTGATCCTCAAGAATATCGGGCAGGGCGGCATGGCAGCCGTCTACTTGGCGCACGATCTCCGCGCGGGCCGCTCAGTGGCACTCAAAGAGATGAGCCAGGATGGCCTGTCTCCCGACGAATTGCGCGAGGCGCTCGAGAGTTTCGAGGCCGAGGCACGCCTGCTCACCCACCTGCGGCACCCTAACCTGCCGCGCGTCTACGAGACCTTTTCCGAGCAGGGCCGCTATTATCTCGTCATGGACTACATCGCCGGCGAGACGCTGGAACAGCGGCAGCAGCGCGCCGGTGGCGTGGCATTGCCAGAGGGCGAGGTGCTGGGCTGGGCGCGGCAACTCTGCGACGTGCTCAGCTATCTCCACGGCCAGCGCCCGCCCGTCATCTTCCGCGACCTCAAGCCGGCAAACATCATGCTCACCGCCGATGGGCAGATCAAGCTGATCGACTTCGGCATCGCCCGCGTCTTCGCGCCGGGCCGCACGCGCGACACCCAGGTACTTGGCACGCCTGGCTTCGCGCCGCCGGAGCAGTACGGCAAGGCGCAGACCGACGCGCGCGCCGACGTCTACGCGCTCGGTTGCACGCTCTACCAACTGCTCACAGGGTACGATCCCGGCACGACGCCGTTTAACCTGCCGCCGATGGCCTCACGCGGCGCCACGATCGCCCCCGCGGTGCAGCACGCCATCGAGCGCGCCACCAAGCTCGATCGTGAGAACCGCTACGCGACCATCGAGGCTTTCCGGCGTGAACTGCTGACCAACGCCACCGCCGCGCCCGCTCCACCGCCACGGACCACAGCGCAGCCTGCGGCTTCCGTGAAGGCGAAGCCTTCGATCACGTCGTATCAGGCGGCAAAAGCCGCGCCAGGGACGATGGCGGCGCGCGTAGTCGTCCAGCCCTACGTGGTGGATTTGGGCACGCTGGTCAGCGGACAGCGCGGTACGCTGGCGATCACCGTCGGCGGCATCGGCGGCGCGCCGGTCCACGGCCAGATCTCGTCGCCCGTTTCCTGGCTGCGGCTCGACAAAGATCGCTTCGACGGGGCCAGCACCATCGTCCAGGTGATCGCCGAGACCAGCGCGCTGGGCGGCGCGACAGGTATGCAGACGACGTCGCTCCAGGTGAGTTGCGACTCGCATCTGCTCTTCGTGCCCGTGCGTTGCGAAGTCATCGCCGCGCGCCAGAAGAGTAAGGCTGCCGCGCCCAAACCCAGTCCCAAAGTCGCCTCCGCGCCAGCGGCCTCCGCCAAGAAACCAGCAGTCGCGCCGGCAAAAGCCGCGCCGCGCGCCGCGCCACAAACGCGCCCGGCCGATCTGAAGCACGCCCAGCCACCCGTGCGCCGCACGCGCTCACTCCGCCTGGCGAGTGGGCTTACCAGCGGCATGGCGCTCGCGATCCTGTCGATCACCATCCCTGCGCGAGTTATCGCAGGCTCGGCCACGGCAAGATTGCCACTGTTGACCGCCCCACTGGCGATCGGCCTCTTGCTGCTTACGTCGCTGGTGGCTGGCGTGGGCGCACTCGTGGGAACGGGAGGCGCCAACTGGAAGGGGCGCATCACGACAACGCTGGTGGCCGCGCTGATCGCGGGCATTGCAGTGATCGTCCTCAGCGGTCCCTGGTATTGGACGGGGTTCGCGGGCATCATCACGCGACACGTGGCGACGCCGGTCGGGGTGCAGCTCGGCGTGCTGACCGCCGCGAGCGTTGGGGGCACGCTGGGGGCCGACGCTGGGGGCAGCGTCACGCTACATCGCATCGGCAGCTTCTTGCGCCGGTACTCTGGGATCTTCGTCCCCCTCGGCATGAGCGTCGCCGGAGGCGTTGCGGGGCTGCTGCTCACCAAAGGATACCTCTTCGGCTGCCTGACGCCGATCGGCATCATCGGCGGCGCCTGGGCGGGATGGTCATTGGCCCGCGTGCTGGGCTTCAGCTTCCGCATGCCGCGGCGCTACCGTCCGCCGCAGCGCCGCTGGCGACTGTATCCATAAGGGCATGCGCGGACAGGAGCGCTCAATGCCCGACCCCCAGAGTGAGCCATATCCCCTGATCGCGCTGGTAGGACCCACGGCGAGCGGCAAGACGGCGCTGGCCCTGGCGTTGGCCGAGCGATTGCGCACGCGCGCCGCCTGCGAGGTCGTCTCGGCGGATTCGCGCCAGATCTACCGCCAGATGGATATTGCCACCGCCAAGCCCTCGCGTGAGGAGCGCGACCGCCTGCCGCACCATCTGATCGATGTCGTCTGGCCCGACGAACCGTACACGCTGGCGCAGTATCAGCGCGACGCGACCGAGGCCATCGCGGGCATCCACACGCGCGACGGTCTGCCACTGCTGGTCGGCGGCACTGGGCTGTACGTCCGCGCGGTGGTAGACGGTTTGGCGATCCCCGAAGTGGCGCCACAGCCAGAGCTTCGCGCCGAACTCGAGGCCGAGGCGGTGGCGCGCGGTCCGCAGGCGCTGCATACCCGACTGGCGGCGCTCGACCCGGTCGCCGCGGCGCGGATCGACCTCAACAACGTCCGCAGAGTGGTCCGCGCGATCGAGGTGTGCCTGGTCACGGGCCAACCCTTCTCGGCGCAGCAGGGCGCGCGGCCCACGCCGTTTCGTCCGCTGCTGCTCGGCCTGAACGTAGAACGCGAGGCGCTCTATGCCCGCGCGGACAAGCGCATCGACGCCATGCTCACGGCAGGGCTGGTGAGCGAGACGCAGGGGCTGGTCGAACGCGGCTACGGCTGGGAGTTGCCGTCGATGTCGAGCCTCGGCTATCGCGAGATCGGCGCCTATCTGCGCGGCGAGATGACGCTGGATGCGGCGGTGACGCGCTTCAAGCTGGCAACGCATGCCTACATCCGCCGTCAACTCACGTGGTTCCGCCCCGATCCCCGTATCACTGGCTTGATGCCGCGCTCCCCACCACCGCCCTGGCAGACGCGGCAGCAGCTCTCATCAACTCGCGCGTTAGCCTGTAACACGCATCCATTCGCTGGCGACGTCCCCTAGCAGATTGCACTTCATCCGGTGTGCCGATAGAGCGTGTTGGAGGCCCATATATCTCCCCAAAGCCAAAGGGCAAGTCTACGCCTTAGCACTTCAGTGTACACCGACCGAACTGTTGACAACTACGAAACTCGTCCTTATACTCGCCTCACGGCATCATGCAGCCCTCGAGATGTGCTGGATCCATGTAGATTACGTGGCATGTGGGCGAGGAGCCCACAATTGACGAGAAGGAATGCGTGAAATAGCGCGAAGCCTCGTCGTACATGTAGCATTCTCTCGTCAGAGGCTCAACAGTCGGATACATCTCAGCGTGCGGTCCTGCTGGCCTTCAGAAAAGGTGGGCGCACGTGTCTCAATTGCCAAGCCTGAACCTCCAACACGTGCGAATGAGGGTCGTCGCAGCGGTCATGGGCGCGGTGCTGGTGGCTCTTGCGCTACTAATCGGCACTCCAGAGGCGCTCGCTTCATCAGTAGGCAGCATCAAGATTCTGGGACCGATACCCGCGAGTGGTCCGGTGGATACCTTGGTCACTTTGGAAATTGACCAATATCCAAGTCAGGCAACCGCATACAGTCTCGACGGCCACCACGACCGCGCCAGAACAGGGAGGATGCGCAACCGCGAAGCCTCTGAGCGACGTGGCACCGTTCCAGGTGGATCCTCAGCGCGGTGCCGATGTGCAGTTTCACTGGCCGGCCAGCCTTGGCCGCGGTACGTACTGGTTCTGCGCTACCGCGAACAGCGGCGGCGCTCCCCCGGCGATGTCGCCCACATCGGAATCATTCACCATCCTGACCAATGCCGCTCCCGTCGTGCAGGTGACATCGCAGTCTGAGAGCATTCAGGGCGGCGGAAATATCACTATCACAGTCTCGAACTGGGTTACTAGCGGTGGGTCAGCGCCGACTCCCTTGGCTCTTGCTAAACAAGGCAGCACAGCCAATCCCACTGCTCTAAGCTCTCAGCCTATCGGCTCCGGCGGCTCCTCAGTGGGCAGCTATACGCTGGTAGCCACATTGCCGAGCTATCTTACCGCTGGAAGCTATGCGATTGTCGCGCGGGGCGAATGTGGGCGCGATCCGCTTGGAACGAGCGCGACCGTCTGCGCCGTGAGCGAGCAGAGCGCGCCCTTCCCCATAGCGCCCGCACCTGCTACAGCAACCTCAGCACCGATAAGCAAACCCACACCGGCCATCTCGCGGACGCCGTCCGGTGGCACGGGTGACTCCGCATGGCTCTTGGGAGGTGCTGCCCTCGCCCTGGTGCTCATCCTTCTGCTTGTGATCAGTGTTCCCCTCGCGCGTCGCGCCAAAGTGCGTGATGCTGCCCGCCGGCACTCTACCCGCAGTGCCACGTATCAACGTGAGCAGTCGCAGATATCTGAGCGGCCGCCCACTAGAGGCCGGGATCCTCGCTGGTAGGCCGTCCTGTATGTGGCGCCCCATCATTAATGAAGTCTTATATGGAGGACTCTGCGTCGCGACGGCGGGCGCTCCAGCGGCTGAGACCGTTCGCCAGCACGCCGATCCCTGCCAACACGCTCGCCAACATGCAGGCCGCGACGGCGGCGACTTGCACGCCAGTGGCCGAACTGGTGCCACCAACCAGCACCGCCAGCGCGTAGGCAGAGAGTAGTAGTCCGGCAAGCAGCAGCCCGAAGAAGAGGGCAAGCCAATGTACGCGGCGACGCTGGTGTGGTTGCTGTGGTGGCTTCGGCCTCTTCACCACGGCGGGTAAGCGGGGTGCGGTGCCGTCAGGGTTCTGCACGAGCGGTATAGTGGGCAGTCGCTCGCGCGGGATGCCAGAGGAATACTGCGGATCGTCGTCCGTGCCGACGTTCATTGGCAGCGGCAGCCAGAAGGCAGGGGCGTTGCCCGGCGCGCCGTCGAGCGTGGTGTACAGCGGCACGTAGCCCGTCAGCGACGGATACTCCGAGTCGAAGTCGCCGCCGTAGCCTGAGTCCCCGGCTTTCACCTCCGGCGATGTCGCTAGTCCGCAGGTTGGGCAGGCCCGCGCATCCGCGGGTATCGTCGAGCCACATCGCTGGCAGGCCATGCAACGCCCCTTCTTCCCATCGCGCACTATGCGGCTCGCGGATAGGTGGGCTTAGGATAGCCTATGCATCGTTCGGGCACAAGCGCACAGCATAGCGCCGGCGTACCGCAACGGCCATGCCCGCGCCACGCCAAACACACTCCACCGTGGCGAGTGGCATCAACGCTCGGGGACCGCCTTCGGCGCGCGTGCCGCGAGAGGCGCAGTGTCTGACGTGATCAGGCGCGCACCACGGCGGAAGGTGACGTAGGCCCAGGTCCACTGCGTGATCACTAGCAGCCGATTGCGGAAGTCGATCAGGTAGAGGATGTGTACGCCGGCCCAGAGCAGCCAGCCCAACAGACCCGTGATGCTGAGGCGCCAGATGCGCCCGATGGCATAGGCGCGTCCAACGGTCGCCAGGTAGCCCTTGTCGAAGTAGTGGAAGGGCTTGGGAGCAGGTTGCCCGGCCACGCGCGCCTGGATGACGCGTGCCGCGTAGATACCCTCTTGCATGGCAACGGGGGCCACACCTGGCAACAGTTTGCCGCCTTGCTGGGCCGCCGCGGTATCGCCGAGCACGAAGATCTCGCGATGGCCCTCGACGGTGAGGTCGCCGCCAACGACGACGCGCCCCGCGCGATCGGTGGTTGCGCCGATCCATTTTCCCGCGGGCGAAGCCTGAACGCCCGCCGCCCAGATCACCGTCTCGGCGGGCACGTCTTCGCCGGCGATGCGCACACCCTCGGCGTCCACCTGTTCTACGGCGGCATTGAGACGTACGGTGACGCCCATACGTGTGAGCTTGCGCTGCGCCGCCTTTGCCAGCGAAAGCGGGAACGCGGCGAGCAATCGAGAGGTCGCCTCGACCAGCAGGATGCGCGCAGAGGCGGGATCGATGTGGCGGAAGTCGTCGCGGAGCGCCTTGCGCGCCAGCTCGGCGATCGCGCCCGCCATCTCCACGCCCGTCGGCCCGCCGCCGACGACGACGAAGGTGAGCAACTGACGCTGCCGCGCGGGATCGCCTTCCTGCTCGGCGGCCTCGAATGCCAGAAGTATCTTGCGCCGTAACGCCGTGGCGTCGGGGATCGTCTTCAGCGCGGAGGCGTATGCGGCCCACTCGTCGTGGCCGAAGTAGCTCTGGCCCGCGCCCGTCGCCAGTATAAGGTAGTCGTAGTCGAGCACGATCTCGCCGGCGGCACCCTCGATGGCGCGCGAACGGGCAAACACGCGGCGCTCGCTCACGTCGATTCCCGTTACTTCGGCGAGCAGCACCTCACTATTGCGCTGGCGTCGCAGGATGCCGCGGATCGGCGCGGCGATGTCTGTTGGTGACAGCTCGGCGGTGGCGACCTGATAGAGCAGTGGCTGGAAGAGATGGTGATTGCTGCGATCCACCACGGTGACGCGGACCGGCACGTGCGCCAGCGCCCGGGCGGCGCGCAGGCCAGCGAAGCCCGCGCCGACGATGACAACGTGTGGCTTGCGTGGCGCAGCGTCGTCCCATGGGGCGCCTACCGCCTTGTTGCGCTGCGCTCGGATTGAGTCGAACACGTTGGTGAAGACATTCATGCGACAGCCCTCCTCTCGGAGCGTCCAGACCCGAAACTACCGGCTTGTGGGACGCCACCGAGTCCTACTGGGTCCATAGGGATCATAGTCCGAGGACGGGTAATCGGCCAGCGCGGGCCGCGGCGTTGGCAGCCGCCTTTGGCGCGGGCGATCTTACTGGAAACTTACAGCGGGCTATACCGTGAGCCGCTCGCCCGGGTCTACACTGCTTCACGTTGCGTCTCACCTTCCTTGCTAGTTCTTCAGCGTAGCGCGGGAGCATACTGCTATGACATTGTCGCCCTTGAATTCTGCCCGCAAGCGGCTCGGCGTGGTCGTCGTCGCGCCATTCGGGCTTGCCCTGGCGCTCGTTGGCTGTGGCGCGACCGCCAGCGCCGGCGGGTCCGCCTCGGCGACGGCGACGTGCCCGGCTGCGACCGCTCGCAACGTCGCCACGGTGACGGGGACGATCAGCGCCACGGCGAACAACGTGATCACCGTCTCGGCGACAACTAACAAGACCACGGTCGTCCATCTCAGCGCGACGACGGCGATCCGCAAGGTAACGGCAGTGCCGCTCGCGAACTTGACGGCGGGCACGGCCGTGCAGGTGCAGACGGATACCAATGTGACCACGGCGCAGCGCATCCTGGTAACGCCGGCGGGAACCAGCGGTCCGGGCTTTGGCAACGGCACGCCAGGGAGGGGCTTTGGGCGCGGCGGTGGCACGCCGGGAACGGGGTTCAATGCAGCGTGCTTCCGGCGCGGGGGGACGGGGTCGGGCACGCCGGCGTCGGGCTTCCCCGGCCAGAACGCCTTCCGTGGCGTGCGCGGGACAGTGGACTCGGCCTCGAACTCGCAGTTGAAGATGGAGGACACGGCGGGCCAGGTGTACACGTTGGCGATTACCCCCACCACGCTGATCGAGACGACTGGCAACGGCACGGCGGGCGATCTGGTAGTTGGGGCGAGCGTCACTTGCATCGGCGCCACGGCGAGCGATGGCAGCGTGACGGCGCGCTCGATCACGGTGGCGCCCGCCGGAGCGTGATCGCTGGTTGGGGCGGACTCCGGGCGGCGGGCGTGGCGTGGGCACAGACGGCAACAGGCGTCTGTCGCACCCCCTGCGAGCCACGAAGGGTGCGGCGCGGAGCTGAAAGCGGGTGACTGGACGGCAGCATGAAGCTGCTCGCGCTGCCGGGGAAGGAGCCGCTGGCGCTGGTTCGTGCTACACTGATCAAGCATGGAGCAGCGGCGGCCGAGAGGAGCAGCAGCGTGTCCCAGCCACCGAGATCGCGGCAGAAGCGACAGCCAGGGCACAACGCGCCCGCGCGGCAGGGGCGGGACGCGGCGGCGAAGAAGATCGAGCCACTCGCCGGCAAGGATGAGGCCGCTGAGCGCCACGAGGATGCCGAGGAACGCACGCTGATGCGCCGGCGACCAGCCGAGGTGTTGGCGGGGCGCGATGGACGGAGGCCGCGGGAGTACATCGCGGCGATAGGGCCGTGGCTGGCGGAGCACCGGCGCACGCTGCTGGTTGGCGTTGGTGGGATGCTGGCGGGGGTGATCGTGACCTGCCTGTTTCTGGCGCTGCTGGCGCCCCAGCCCGAGGCGGTGACTCCGACGGGGTCGAGCGGGGGAGCTGACGCCACGGCGACGCTGGACGATACGTATCTTGGCGACCTGATCGCCGAGTCGCTGGCGCAGGCGGCGCTGCCGTTCGGCGTCCAGCATGTGGCGGCACACGCGAAGGCGGGGAATGAGATCGACGTGTCGGGCGATCTGACGGGCGTACCGACGCTTCCAGGCCAACCAGCGCGACGTATGACGGCGAGGTTGCAGCTTTCGGCGGTGAACGGCGCGCTCCACGCGCACATCGAGTCGATCGACTTCGGCGGGCTGGGATTGCCGGGGCTGGCGACGGCAACGCTGGAAAGTCAGATCAACGCACACCTGCGTTTCCCGGCGCTGATGCAGGCGGGCGGGCATCGCTACGCGGTGACCAGCGTGACGACGAAAGATGGCTCGGTGACGATGACGTTGAAGCGCAGCTAGTTGGCGGCACGGTTTCTGCGGGCGGGGTGTGGGCACCCTGGCGGCCGAGCAGATGGGGGCGAGCAGGCGGAGGAGACGATGGCAAGGGCTACGGCTACGCCAAGACGTCGGGCGCGCTCGGCGACCGTGGAGTTGTTGCGCACACTGACGCAGCTCGCGCCGCGGCTGCATCAGCCCGAGGCAGCCGCCAGCCCTGAGGAGCTCTTCGCGCTGGTCTGCGAGACCTTGCGTGGCGCTGGGCTCTCCGCACATATCGCGCGGCTCGACGAGAGCGGCGTGCTGCGCATCGTCGCGACCAGTCTTGAAGCCTCCGTCGTCGCGGGCATTGAGTCGCTGATCGGGCGCCCGTTCCTTGGCTATACGCTGCCGCGCGCAGGTCCATACCGTGAGGTGCTGGAGAGCGAGAGCGCCGTACAGGTTGACGACGTGGCGGCGATTCTGGGGCCAATTGTGCCGCAGCTCGACGATGCGGGGCGCGCCGAGTTGGTCGCGCGGGCGCAGGCGGAGCGCGCGGTGCTGGCGCCTTTCGTCAGTGAGGGTCGCGTCGGCGGGGTGCTCTCGGTCTTTGGGACGGCCCGGCGCCTCTCGCCGGAGGACGCGCCCGCCGTCGCCGCGTTGGGGGCACAGATCGGCATCGCCCTGGAGAATGCTCAGCTGCTCCGCGAGACGGAAGCGGAGCGCGCACGTTGGCATGGCACGATTGCATCGATCTCGGAGATGGTGGTTACCTGCGATGCTGAGGGGAAGCTGACCTATTTCAATCCGGCGGCGGAAAGCATCAGCGGGCAACTGATTCTCGGCCTCCCGCGGGAAGCGCACGCCCCATCGTATCGCTTGTTCGGCCCTAACGGCGAACCCTATCGCACGGATGATCTGCCACTGATGCGCGCGTTGCAGACCGGCCAGCCGACGCCGCCGACCCTGGTGCTGATCCGTGGGGCCGACGGGGGTGATCGCCACACGCTGTGGACGGCCTCGCCGCTGCGCGATGCGGGCGGCACGCTGGTCGGCGCGGTAGCCGTCGGGCGCGATGTGACGCGTGAGCGCCTGCTGGAGCAGCAGAACGTCGCCGCGCTCGACGTGCTGTTGCGGGTGGCGAGCCTCGTCACCAACGCGACGCTGCCCGCCGATGGCGCCGTGCTGCTCACCAATATCGCCGAGGCGCTGCATGGCCTCACCGCGGTGGACTTCGCGCACGCGATGCTGGTGGATCGACGGCTCAAGCCGCGCGGGCTGCGCCTGTTCGGGGCGCGGCCTGAGACGGAGACGCAGTGGCGCGCGGGCATCGAGGCGTTCGACCCGGCGGTGTCTGAGCGTATACCCGACTTGATCGCACTGTTTCAACAGGGCAAGCTCCTGCGTCAGCACTTCGACCTCGAACGCCCCGTGGTCTCGCTGGCAACCGTCGCCTCGCTCCAGGTTCGCGCGGCGATCACGGCGCCGGTGCTGGTGGGGCAAGAGGTGGTGGGGCTGCTGACCATCGGCAGGATGCGCCCGCCGGAAGCTGGCGGCGCCGAATACTTCGGGCCGTGGGACGAAGGGCTGCTCATGGGAGTAGCGCGACTGGCTGGGGAGGCGTTGGCGCGCGCGCGGTTGCGCGCGGAGCTCGACGTCGCCAAGGCCGCGCGCTGGACCGCCGAGGAGGCGACACGCCTGCGCGATGAGTTCCTCTCGGTGGTCAGCCATGAGCTGCGCACGCCGCTCACCAGCGTTAAGGCCAATGTGCAACTCGCCAATCGCCGTATGCGCGAGGTGGCACCCACGCCAGAGGCCGGGCAACGGACAGGCGAAATCCTCGCGCGCGCCGACCGGCAGATCGATCGGCTGGTTCGCCTGGTGGATGATCTGGTCGACGTCTCGCGCCTGCAGAGCAACCGATTGGAACTGCGCCGCCAGCGCCTCGATCTGCGCGAGGTGGTGCGTGAAGCGGTGGATGAGCAACGCCAGCTCAGCCAGCCCGCGCGCCTCGCTCTGGAATCGCCCGACCGCCCCATTTACGTGGAGGGTGATGCCGATCGGTTGGCGCAGGTGGTGACGAACTATCTGACCAACGCCCTGAAATACTCGCCCGAGTTGGCGCCAATCGAGGTGCGCGTGGAACTGGTCGGCGACGCCGGCACGCATGGGACCGTCGCGCGGGTCTTGGTGCGCGACTACGGCCCTGGCATCGCACCAGAGGAGCAGGAGCGTATCTGGCAACGCTTTCACCGCGCGGAGGGCGTGCTTGTGCAGAGCGGCTCGGGCGTCGGCCTGGGGCTTGGGCTGTATATCAGTCGCGAGATCGTGGAGCGTCACGGCGGCGCGGCTGGGGTGGAGAGCACGCCGGGCGCGGGCAGCACCTTTTGGTTCTCGCTGCCGCTGGCGGAAGCGGACGAACGCTAAGCGGGTTGGCATAAGTTGTGAGGGGGCAGGGCTACGCTACGCTGTCCGGTGGTTTGCGTACTCCTCGACGCGGTCCAGCCAGTCGCTCACCAGCGCCCGGAATACTGCCGCCTGCTCCTCGGCCAGCCCATGGCCGGCGCGATCCAGTACGGCGAGCGTGCCGCGTGGAAACGCGTTGAGCAACCCAACTGCGTCTCTGTAGCCGCACAGCGTGTCCTGCCGACCCGCGAGGATCGTCACCGGGGCCGGGAATGGCTCGGGGAGCGCGTCCACGTCGAAGGAGAAGGCGAAGTGCCGCTCTACGCGCTCGAGGAACGCCATGTCGGCGGCGGCCAGGGCCGGTTTTATCGTCGCGCGGAAGGCGGCGAGCGTCTCTCGCGTCTGCACGACGCTGACCTTCAGCCACAACCCCTCGTCCGGCTGCACGAGATCGGCGATGTCGGGATCGCCCGCCAGCACCTGGTGAGCCGGGAGCTCGTCCGGCGGCACGTCCGGCCGCACCGCGGGCACCCAGAGCAAGACGCCGTCCATGCGTGGCGCGCGTTCATGGAGCACTCCACGCGCCAGGTAGCCCCCGTACGAGGCGCCGAGCACGGCGAAGCGCTCCGCCGGCGCGACCGCCTCGAGGAAGTCGAGCGTGATGCGCAGCATGTCGTCCTGGGTGCTGATCCACTCCGGTCCCGGGGTACGGCCCATCCCCGGGAGATCCGGGTAGAGGCGGCGCCATCCCTGCCGGCGTTCGAAGAGCGGCTCCAGGTGCGGCACCATCATCCGGTGGTCGCCGGGCCAGCCGTGCAGCATGAGCAGCGGGCGACCCGCCCCGTATTCCTCATACTGGAAGGGGACGCCCCGAACCACGCATTCCATCTCGCCTCCGCTGGGGGTCAGTCGAGGAGCGCTGCCTTGCGGCAACAAGGCGCTATGACGGCCACAGTATAGCATGAGCTCAGCCCAAGACTTCCGCGACTTGTCCCTGGCGCAACGCCGTCCGACACTCATGGGCGATCACCGTCCACTGGGACGGGGCAACGGCTGCCGTCAGGCAGATACCGCATCTGGCAGCCGTCAACGCATGTCCCTTGCCGCACAATCTGGCGCATGGGTAGCACCGTCGCACCACCCGGGAGCGCGATGGGTCCAGCCGAGATCGCTCAATCGTTCATGCGCGGACGCGCATGCGTGACCTGCATTGCTTTTGCATTAGGCGGCAGGGACGTGTGCTACGGTGTCAAGACGACGCGGAATGCGGCGGGCCGGAAATCGGCGGGACGACGGGCAGGGATGGCTGAATTGTTGGGCGTTTGGCGTGGTGGCTGGGCCGTGCATGAGGCGGGCTGTCTGTGCGGTGTAAGCGGACGCGGAAGTGGTGAGAACGGGGTAGAAAGCCGTATTCATGCGGCTTTGCGGGGATAGATACGCCCGCCGATGGGTCCCGCGACGCGCAGCGGAATTTCCGTTTTCTTCCGCTTTTTCGTCGTGATGGTGCGTTCTCGACGGGTGGAGCGGCGACAGGGGGAGCGCGTGACGGAGGCGGAAGGTGGAAAGTTGGATCGCCGCCACATTTCACGAGGCGGACGTGCTGAAGTGGATCGCACTACAGAACATCTATTCGTATGGGCAGTATAGCACAGCGGGTCGCGGAGCGGTGCGCGAAGATACGGGCAAATACGGTCAGCGACGGACACCAGTTTTTGGGGCAGAGCCGTAGCAGGCGGCATGCTCCTGCGTGCGCTCCCGGCTCCCGACCGTTCGGCGATTGCGGCGCGCTGATTACTGGCGGACCCACGCTGGTTCGGGCTCCCACCGCCACGCAGCCTCCCAGCGTGCACGCGAGCGGAGCATGGCCCCTAGCGCCGATCTCATGTACTCGTACTGGCCCATCTGCATGGATGCCAACACCTTGAAGGCGAGCTCTCGCTCCGCCTCCTGCCATACCTCGATGGTGATCCGCCGTGCTACCCTGCGCTGCCGCGCCTCCATCTGCTCGACCTGTTCACTCATCTCGCTCGTTGCCCCACAGCCCCATGCCTGAGCCTGACGCTTGCCTATACTGCGTGCGCTTTGTTGTGCCCATCCAGAGCGCGATTTTCGGCCTTGCGTTCACCTGCGGCTCCGCCGCTCACAGTTGCCTGGCTCGGGCGAGGCGTTGCGCCTCTGCCACCAACGCGAACAACTGTGCCGCCGTGAAGGGAAGCTGCAGTATGCCGTCCGGCCCTCGCTCTCGAACGTTTTCGCGGAGGCGCTCGTTTGGCATGAACGGAGTTTGGCGCATTATATATCATGCTCCCGGCGCGCGATGAGGAGCGGTCGAGCGGTCGCAGGGACGATGGCGGCGAGCGGCAACGCTGGCGCCTCTTGCCTGCATTGACAGCCACCGCGTGCGCCGCGTATCATGAGGCCTGGCAAGCGATTCAGAGGCTTGCGCTCCGCGGAGGAGTAGGCGGCGAGCGCGCTGACAGCGACGATGGGGCCGGGACGGCGAAGGGCCGCCCGGGTGGAAGCCCCCGCAGCGCCAGCTCCCGCCGAAGGTCGCCCGGAGCAAGAGATGCCGGTGAACGCCGCGATGATGTCGCGGTCAGTAGATCGGCACGGGTACGCCCGTTAGCGCGTTTCCCCGAATCGGCGGCTGTTTCTCGGGCCTAGCGCTGGGTCTGCGAGCACGTTTGCCCGTCGGGATGACAAGTGTGCCGGTGGCGGCTTCGCGCCGCGCCGGCAAATCGAGGTGGTACCGCGGAAGCGCGCGACGCGCCCTTTCGTCCTCTTGTGGACGAAGTGGGCGTTTTTTGTTGTCCGCGGATGTGCGCGGTAGCGCCTCAGAAAGGATGATGGTATGTCTTCGCACGAGCGTTCCGCGCCGCAGCCGTTCCCCTTCGCCGAGCTGCCCAGGCGCTATGACCCCGCGGCGATGGAGCCGGCGATCCAGGCGTACTGGCGCGAGGCGCGGGTCTACGCGTTCGATCCGGCGGCGGCGGCGCCCACGTATAGCATCGACACGCCACCGGCGACGGTCTCAGGCAATCTGCACCTGGGGCATGTGTATTCGTACAGCCAAACGGATTTCTTCGCGCGTTACCGGCGCATGCGCGGCGACAACGTGTACTATCCGATGGGCTTCGACGACAACGGGCTTCCTACCGAGCGGCTGGTGGAGAAGCGCCAGGGCGTCACCGCGCGGCAGATCGGGCGCGGCGCGTTCATCCAGCGCTGCCTCGAATCGAGTGAGGAGGCTGAAGGCGACTACCGCGAACTCTGGCAGCGGCTGGGGCTTTCGATTGACTGGCGCTACACGTATCGCACGATAGACGAGGCTTCACGGCGCATCTCGCAGCTCTCGTTCGTGCGGCTCTATGAGGCGGGACGCGCGTACCGCAGCGAGGCGCCAGCGATCTGGTGCCCCGAATGCCAGACGGCGATCGCGCAGGCGGAGCTCGATGACCTTGAACGCGAGACGACGTTCTACACGCTGCGGTTTACGCTGACGGACGGCGAGGCGCTCCCGATCGCCACGACGCGCCCGGAGTTGCTGCCCGCCTGCGTCGCCGTCTTCGTGCATCCAGACGACGAGCGCTATCGAGCGCGCATCGGCCAGCGGGTGACGACGCCACTCGGCGAGACCGTGCCGCTGCTCGCGGACCTCGGCGCGGACCCGGCGAAGGGCACGGGCGCGGTGATGTGCTGCACCTTCGGCGACGCGACGGACGTGGAGTGGTGGCGTGCGCACGCGCTGCCGCTGCGAGCGATCGTCGGGCGCGACGGGCGGCTGGGCGCGGGTGCTGGCGCCTATGCGGGGATGACTACCGCCGAGGCGCGACAGGCGATCATCCACGACCTCGAGGCACGCGGGATGGTGCTCGAGCGCCGCGCACGCGCGCAATCGGTGCGCGTGCATGAGCGCTGCGATACGCCGGTCGAGTATCTGGTGACGTCGCAGTGGTTCATCCGCGTGCTCGATCAGAAGGAGCGCCTGCTGGCGTTGGGCGAGCGCGTGGCGTGGCATCCAGCGGCGATGGCGGCGCGCTATCGCGACTGGGTGGAGCATCTGGCGTGGGACTGGTGCATCTCGCGGCAGCGGTACTTCGGCGTGCCCTTCCCCGTGTGGTACTGCGACACCTGCGGCGAGACGCTGCTAGCCGGGCCGGACGAGTTGCCGATCGATCCCACCGAGACGCAACCGACGCGGGCGTGCGCGTGCGGCGGGACGAGCTTCACGCCGGAGCGCGATGTGATGGATACCTGGGCGACCTCCTCGATGACGCCGCAGATCGCGGGTCGCTGGCTCGACGATCCGGCGCTCTACGCCAAGGTGTTCCCCTACACCTTGCGGCCCCAGGCGCATGAGATCATCCGCACGTGGGCCTTCGACACGCTGGTGAAGTCGCTGGAGCACTTCGGCACGCTGCCGTGGAGCGATGTGGCGATCTCGGGCTGGGGGATCGCCGCCGAGGGCGCGGGGAAGATCAGCAAACGGACTGGCGGCGGCTCGTTCGCGCCGCGGGAGATTCTGGCGCGGTACTCGGCGGACGCCGCGCGCTACTGGGCGGCCAGCACGGGACTTGGCAAGGACTCGGTGATTCGCGAGGAGAAGATCCAGGAGGGGCTGAAGCTCGCCACGAAGCTTTGGAATGTCGCCCAGTTCGCCGCGCGGTTTCTGGGTGACGAGGCCGCGCCCAACGCGGCGCCGGCGCTCTCGCCCACGGATCGCTGGCTGCTCTCGCGGACGCAGCGACTGATCGCACGGGCGACGGAGCTGTTCGAGGGCTACGATTACGCGGCGGCGAAGGCGGAGATCGAGGGGTTCTTCTGGGGCGAGCTTGCCGACAACTACCTGGAGATGGCGAAGGCGCGGCTCTACGACGCCACGCACGCGCTGCACGACGGCGCGGTATATACGCTGCACGCGGCGTTGCTGGCGACAGTGAAGCTCTTCGCGCCGTTCTTGCCGCACGTCACGGAGGCGATCTATCAGGGGCTGTTCGCCGCGCGGGACGGCGGTGGCTCGCTTCACCGATCGCAGTGGCCCATCGCCGAGGAGACGCTGCTCGACGCGGCGGCCGAGGCGGTCGGCGAGGAGTTGGTGGCGGTTGCCACGGCGGCGCGACGCTATAAGAGCGAGACGAATCGCTCGCTCGGCGCGGAACTGCCGATGCTGCACCTCGCCACGCCGGATGCCGCACTGGCGGAGGCCCTGCACGCCGCCGAGGCCGATCTGCGCAGCGTCACCCGTGCACGCGGCATCGTCGTCGGCGCGCGGCTGGACGATGGGTTGACGCCGCTCAAGACGGGGGGCAGCGTGCAGGTCGCGGTGGCGAGCGACTGAGCGGGCGCTTGGAATCAGGTGGGCTAAGGCGATCCTGCCGCACCGCTGCTGGCGTCAGTTGATGGCGTCAGTCGGCCATGACGCGCTCGAAGAGCGCCCGCACGCGAGCGTGTTCGTGGCCCCAGGCGTCCCAGACCGACTGGCCCCAGCGGCGCAGCATGGCGTCGCGCTCGTCGCCCGGTGAGGCGTGTAGGACGTCGAGGATGGTGAGGTCGCCAGCGCGCGCCGGCGGGGTGAAGCGCGGCCAGGATTTCGTCCGGCGCGCCAGCAGCATGTGCATGTATTGCACCTGCCTGCCGTTTTGGCCGCGTTCGCAGGTGAGGAAGAGGCCGATCAGCGCGAAGGCGGCCCTGATCGGTGGCGCGTCGGCGGCGACGTGCTGCGCGGCATAGGCGTCGACGAGCAACTGATGGACGAACACGCCATATCCGCGCGTGAGGGTGTAGGCGGTGAGCTCGCCGTGGAGTTGCCAGCATTCGGGGGAGGCGTTGAAGCGCGCGTCGGGCTGCGCCGCGGTGACGGCGAGCCGCAGGCCGCAGCCAGGGCACTCGCGGGTATCAGGGACGTCCATGATCGCTCCTCACGGGGCTGCCGCACGCGCGACGCCGACATAGGCGAAGGTGCCGAGCAGACCCGCCGCGAGATCGCCCTCGGAGTCCCATGCGCCGCGTACGTTGTGCGTGCCGCAGAGCAGATCCGTGGCGATCTCTTGTAGTTCGAGCAGGGCATGCGCGGCATTCGCCACGAGCAGCGTGCGCCCCGCCGGCCAGTTGAAGGCGCGCATGAGCACGGCGGCCAAGGCACCGGAGCCATGGAAATGGGGGATCAGGTCGAAGTTGGTGTAGCGATCGTAGAGGTTGAACGCGTTGCCCGCCATATCCAGCCAGAAGATCGAGAGGTAGAGATTGTCGGTCCAGAACGGGTAACCGCGCCAGGTACGGCGCAGATCTTTGCGCGCGAGATACAGCGCGGGAAACGCGAGGCTGAGGCTGCCGACGATCAGGACGTTGCGCACGGGAATGGCCTTGCCCGCGTAGCGCGGATCACGCGGCCGCCGCAGCACATCGGCGAGGAATGCGGCGCTGCTCGCGCGGAGCAAGACGTTGGCGGCGCAACCGATGACCTGACGTGTCTTCATCTCCCCTGCCTCCTTCGACCGCCTCCCCGACCATACCCTGCTCGCTGCTCGCGACTGACTGGCGTGCGCTGCCCATGTCGCGAGTGAGTGTAATCGCTGCGCGACGCCAGCGCAACGGTGCACGCTGCCAGCAGGCGCTACACGGCGACGCGGCGCGGAAAGTTCGGCAGACGAATACTGATCTTGACAGCTAGCGAGCCTAGGCGTAGAGTGGGCCTTCGTCAACGCTACGTCGACTTACAGTAGAGCTAGATGGAGAGTGTGCGCGTGCAGCGTCGGTCGATTTATGTGGGTTCGAGTCCGGCGGAAACGGCATTCCGCGATGCGTTGGCCGCTGCGCTGCACCGGGTCGGCGTGCAGGCGGTTGTCGGCGAGACTGATCGGCCGCTGAGCCAATCGCGCCCACTCGACGACGTCTTGCTGCGCGGCTGTGATACCTACGTGGCGGTGCTGACCCACGCGGCGCTCGGCGCGCCACGCATGCTGAGCGAGGCGAAGCGCTTTGCCGAGTTGGCACAGCAAGACCCGCGCCGCACGCTGATCGTGGTGTTGCTGGAGCCGATTGCGGCCAGCGATCTCTGGCCGTTTCTCCACGACGCGCAGCGCGTAGAGGGTCCGGACGGCACGGCGTGGACGGCGGATGTGCTGATCTACGGCACGCTGCACGCGCTGGGCCTCCCCTACACCATACCGTATGCCGCGCCGCCGACGGCGCCGCTCGGTGTACGGCGCGCCACGCTGCCACCTTCCTTTGATCTGGCGACGACGCATGCGACGCCACCCTTCGCATCCCCGCAGACCAACCGCAAGACGGTGCCGATAGACTGGGCCGCGTTGCAGTCGATAGAAGATCCGTGGGCGGCGGTCGAGGAGCCGCTGGTGACGGCGGCAGCGCCCACGACCGTGCCGTTGAACCGGCGATCGCGCGGGTACACCGCTGGCAGGTCGTACTTGCCGCTGGTGGTGACGCTCTCGCTGGTGCTGGTGGTGGCGCTCTCCGGTTTGGTGCTGCTGCGGCAGAACCCCGGCCCGTTTCAACTCGGCTCGGTGCCGTCGGTGAGCAAGCACGCGACGGCGACGCGCGTGCCCACCGCCCCTCCGGCGACCGCCACGGCGACGCAGGCACCGCGACCAACGGCGACAGCGCGCCCGACCGCCACGGCGACGCCACTGCCCACGAATTGGGCGCAGTTCGTCAAGTTGGACACGACGACGCACGGCACATGGATGGGCGTCTATGGTGGCCAGGGGGCCGACGTCTTCGAGAATGGCGCGACATTGCCGGCGAGCATTGTGGTGACGCCGGGTACGCACCAGAACTGTCGTGTGGGAGTTGTCCACGCAGGACTTGTCGGCGCTCGAAGTGCTCGCTCCAGGGAGCAAGCCGTTGGATCGCATCGCCGCGTGCTTTTACGCCGCCACGACGTTCAGCATCGATGTCACCATCACCGACGGGCAAACGCACCAGATGGCGCTCTACGCGCTGGATTGGCAGAACGGAAGCCCGGGCCGGAGTGAGACGGTGAGCATCTTCGATGGGTCGGCGTCGGGCGACGGCTCCGGGCCGCCGCTCGATACGCAGCCACTGGCACTGTTCCAGGCAGGCGACTACCTCGTCTGGAAGGTACGCGGGCATGTGCGCATCGTGGTCACGAATACCGGCAACAACGCCAATGCGGTGTTGAGCGGCATCTTCTTCGACGGGGCGTCGTAATCGATCGCGCTTCGGGGGAGCGTCGCCGGTCGGCGGAGGCGGCGAGATTGAGGACGTGAGCGGGAGGGGCGACTCAAGCGAGAGGAGGGTCTAGCGCATGGACGAGCTGACCTCGACGCGGTTGCGCATCCGCGAGGCGCAGCCCGATGACCTACCGGCCCTGCTGCCGATCTATCTCTCGCATCCCGACTACGTGGCGCAGAACGAGGGATCGGCGGGCGAGCCGGGGCACTATGATCTGGCGATGTTGCAGCGCGACTGGCAGGTGCAGCAGTGGATGGGCGGCGTCATGCTGGGCGTCTACCTCAAGGATACGGGCGAGGCGGTCGGCATGGCGGGCTATTTGCCAGAGCATCCCGATGATGGCATGCCCTGGCTGGGGTCCTTGGTGATCGCGGCGGATCGTCTGAGGCGGGGGTTCGGCGCGGAGACGTTGGCGCGCCTGACGGAACATTTCCGCGACGATCTCGGCTGGCGCACGCTGCGACTCGCGGTGACGGCAGAGAACGCGGGCGCGCGGGCCTTTTTCGAGGGGCGCGGTTTCCGCGCCATCGGCGAGGCGGCCAATAGCACCGGGATGCGCACCCTCGTGATGGAGCGCGCGCTGTAGCGTCGCCGCTCGCGCTGGAAGCGTGGTGTATGCTGTGGATGAGTAGATCGACGAATCAAGGTTGCATAGGAGCTGGACCATCATGGCCGAGACGCCGAATACGCCGCCCGCCCCTAGCCCGGCGGCGCTGGCGAGTGGGGTTGCGCGCGGGCCAAGCGGTCGCAGCGTATTCGTCGGTCTGGCACTGGGTGCGCTGATCGTCGCGGCGGCGCTGGGCGTGATCCTCAGTGGGGGCGGCAAATCACCCGGTTACGGTCCCTCCGGGTGGACGGTGTTTCACGATCCGGCGGGCTACTTTACGATCGCGCTGCCGCCAGGATGGTCGATCGACGGCGGAAAATCGGGCAGCGGCACGATGGGCAGCACCGCTGGCAGTTATTCCGAAACGGACTACACCTGGGTCGCCCGCGATCCGACGAACGGCACGGCGGGGCCAGTGGTGAATATCTACTATTACCCGCTGCCGAGCGCACTCGCGCGCCATTTCGAGTGCCAGAATTTTGCCGCAACGAACACGACTTTTGACGGCCTGCCAGCTTCGAGCATCGGCGGGGGCTGGATTCTGGCGACTCAGGCCGCTCACTATCAACTGAACTACGGCTACCCGCCAGATAACCGATTCTACACGAACCCACCGACGGCGATCCCGGCGGCGACCGCCACCGCGGGCACGTCCCTCGCTCTGCAGGTGGCGAATACCTTCAGGCCAACTCCGGCAACGGCGCTCTCTTGTTAGCGCGGCGCGCCTCAGTCCGCAAAGAGCAGCCGATCGAGGCCACGGATGAGGCCGGTGACGTCGAGCACGCGGCGCGCGGCGAGCAGCGTCCCGGCGACGTAGGGTTCGGCGCCTGCCCCGGCATCGTGGCGGATCGTCAGCCGCTCGTCGGGGAGACCGAAGATCGTCTCGAAGGCGATGACATAGCCGGGAAGGCGCAGCGAGTGGACGCGGGTGCCGGCGATGGATGCGCCGCGAGTCTCGACAGGACCATGCATCTGGTCGAGTGGCACACCTTCGCGCGGCACCGCAACGTGGCTCAGTTCTTCGGCGAGCTCGCGAGTGGTACCGCTGGGCGCATCGACTTTGGAGGCCGCGGCGTAGTCGACGATCTCCCATGAGGGGACGTACTGCGCGGCAATCAGGGCGAAGCGCTTGGCGAGCGCGGCGGTGATCGAAAAGTTGCCCGCGGCGATCACGCCAAGCTCCCGCGCAGTGGCTTCGCGCTCGATATCCGCGTAGTCCGCGGCGGTCAGCCCCGACGTCCCGATGATCACGCGTGTGCCCTGCCCCAGCGCGGTGAGCGTGTGGCGCTTGACGGCGTCGTGATGGGTGAAGTCGATGACGACGTCTGTCGCGGCGGTGAGGGCGTCGTCGAGTGTGGCCGAGAGGATGACGCCGCTCGGCGGAAGGCCAAGCGCGGCGCCGACGTCTTCTCCGGCGCGTGAACGCGCGACGGCGCCGACGAGGGTGAATGCTTCGGAGGCGAGCAGCGCGCGGGTGACGGCGCTGCCCGTCCAGCCGGTGGCGCCGGCGACGCAGACGCGGATTGACATGCTCTCTCCTTTGCCGCCGCGCGCTCGCCACGCGCTAGGGCAGCGCGCCACTGGCGAAGCGCGGCACGTAGAACTCGACGCTCGCCGGGTACCAGGGATTCGGGATGCACGAGCAATTGTAGATCGCGCCCTGCCCGGCATTATATGCGCTGAGGACGATGTCGAGCAGCGTCACGTCGCCGGCAGTGGCGCTGTAGGGGCAACTCCAGGGATCGGCAGTGGTCGAGGGCAACGCGGCGTACTGCGGAAAGTCGGGCGAATTATAGACGGTAGCGCAGAGGCCATTGGGATTCGCCGTGCCGTCGAGCTTCGTGCTATCGGGGTAGTGTAGCCCCGCTTGCTGGTAGTAGTAGGCGCTACTGCCATCCGCCGGGGAGCCGGGCAGGCCGCCGTAGCCCGCGCCGTAGGTGTAGTAGCAGAAAAGGTAGCGCAGCACCTTCGCGCCGAGATCGGCGTTGCCTTGCAAGGTGTGGATGTCGTAGCTGGTATCGCCCAGGCCGCAGCTTCCATACGAGATTTGGCTGTTGAAGTAGTCGGCCAGATAATATTGGATCTGCATCAGCCCGACGCCGCCATCACATGAAGTGACGTCCTCGTGCCACGTGCTCTCTTGCCAGGCGACGCTGTAGACGAGATCGCGCGGCAGGTGGTACAGATCGGCGGCGGCGTTGAGCGCACCCTGGATCTGGCTGGTGCTCGGATTGTTGCCGAGGTAGGTGGGGCAGGATGAACACGCCGCCGTGTACCCGGCGATCGCGCTGGCTGCGCCAGCGGTCGTGCTCGCGGTGACGGTATCGGTGGCAGTCGCCGTGGGGGTCGCCGTTGGCGTCGGCGTGCAGGTGCTCGCCGTCGGCGTCGCGGGCGGCGGTGTGGGACGCGGAGGTGGCGGCGGAGGCGCATGGACGAGCACCTTGGGCACGGCGGTGGCTGCATGCTTTGTCGCGGTGGGCTTCGGCGTGGAGGTTGCGGTGCTCGTGGAGGTGTCGCTCGCCGTGGCGGTGGCCGCGCTGGTCAACGCGCGTGGCGTGGAGGGGCGCGCGCCGCCGAAAGCCATGAGCGTGCCGGTGAGCGCCAGCACCATCACCGCAGCGCCTAGCGCGGCGAGCCAGCCGCGTCGCCGCGCGGGAGACGCCGCGCGCCAGTTGGCACCAAAGGTATTCAGCGCACGGCGCAGCGCGTCCTTCCAGGCGTCCATCCAGCGCTCCGTCCTCATCGTAGGTGGCTAGGTAGCACGACGTGCGGCCCCACGCTAGTACGACGCCTCGGCGTGACAGTCGTAACACCGCGTGATCGGTCACGCGGAGGAGCCATAATCGTGAGCGCATCGTGAGTGTGGCAGAGCGCCTGGTAGCCTATACTCGGCCGTGGACGGAGCAGGTCGCCGCGAAAATGATCGTGGCCGTCCTGCTTTTCGGCATACGTTCTGCTATCCATAGACTCCGCGCACACGCGCACGGTGCGACGCGTCGCTCCGCGATCAAGTGTCGCACGTCGCTCGTACGCCCGGAAAGCGGTTCACACATGTATACCAATCAGGATGCGGCGCCGCAGGTCACGCGGGCGGCTCAGGCATGTACACACGCCTCGGGGGAGGCAACACCCGAGACCTGCGCGTATCTGCGTCTGCTGCGCGACGTGCTCGCCTGGACCGCACGCGCCGAGGCCACGCACCGCGCCGGGGTTTCCGCCCACGCGCAGTTGGGCGAGCTGTGGGTACTTCAGGCGCGCCTCAGCTATGCGCTGGATCATTGCCCGAATACCGAGGCGCCGTTGCACACCGCGCCAGTCGCGGCGGACGTGCCGCGCGGCTACGCGCGATAGGGCGCCCGAACCGCGCGTGTCATCCCGGCCCAGAGCAGGGTGTCGGCCATCCAGCCAGACTCGTACGCCATGACGTTCGCCCGGATGGCGTGCTCGCCAGCGCAACGATCGCGCGCTTGACGATTAGGAGAACTCAATCAGGCGGCGAAACCTGGCAGCCGTGCGAGGGCTGAGGCCGCTATCGTCGCCTCGCGGCGTATACTGCGGGAGCGGCGATACGCGCGACAGATGCATCGCCGCGAACGCCAGGATGGTGGCTCGGCGTCACACGATGGCACGACGAAGGAGGAGCAGCCGTGGACCTCAAGGTCGTCCCGATTCTCACGCCCGATGAGATCAACCTGATTCTGGGTCAGAGCCACTTCATCAAGACCGTCGAGGATCTGCACGAGGCGCTGGTAGGCGCGGTCCCCGGCATCCAGTTCGGCCTAGCCTTCTGCGAAGCGTCGGGTCCGGCGTTGGTGCGCTGGAGCGGAACCGACGACGAACTGACCGAGCTCGCGCGGACGACGATGCGCGAGTTGGGGACGGGTCACGCATTTCTGATCCTGCTGCGCAACGCCTTCCCGATCAACGTGCTCCCCGCCGTGCGCGCGGTGCAGGAGGTCTGCACGATCTTCTGCGCCACCGCCAATCCTGTGCAGGTGATCGTCGCCGAGACGGAGCAGGGCCGCGGCATCCTCGGCGTGATCGACGGCGCGCATACGCAGGGCATCGAGACGGAGCAAGACATCGCCGAGCGCAAGGCGCTGCTCCGCCGCTTCGGCTACAAGGCGGGATAGTCGCGGCTTGCCCCGGCGCGTGCGTGGCGCACTTGTGGAGTCGCAGCCTCAGCGTCGGCGTAGGTCGGTTTGTAGCGCATCGCCGGCCTCATTTCGCCGCGCGGAGCGAGAAGAGCATCGGCAGCGTCTGCTCGGGCGAGGGCCAGCGCCACCAGCCGTCCGCGCCAAGCACCAGCGATGGATACCGTTGGTAGTGCGACAGCGGAAACTCGTGGAGGTATTCAATGCGCAGCCCCGCCGCGATCAGCGCCGTCAGCAATTCGCCCATGCCGTAGTTCCAGAGGGAGAGCGTCGCCCTGGGCGCAGCCGCTTCGCGCAGTACGACGTGCTCCTCGATGGGCTGCGGCGAGTGGGTGTAGGGATATGCCATGCGCAGACGCGGGCGATCTCTGGCCGGCGCTTCGGCGAGCATGTTGGCGAACGGGTGCATCTCCACCATGTAGAGCAGGCCGCCAGGGGCGAGTAGTCGCGACACAATCGTCGCCCAGCGCGGCAGATCGGCGAGCCAGAACAGCGCGCCATACGAGGCAAACACCACGTCGAATTGCCCGTCTATTTCCGGCGGCAAAGCATAGACGTCGGTTCGCAGAAAATGCGAACGCTCGGTCAGACCGGCCTCGACGGCCAGGTCGCGCGCACGATCGATCGCCGCATCGGCAATGTCGACACCAGTGACGGTCGCGCCGAGCCGCGCCAGCGAGAGCGTCTCGCTGCCCATGTTGCAGAGCAGGTGGATCAGCCGCTTACCGGCGATGTCGCCCAACTCCGCGCGCTCGATCGAGCGCAGACTCGACCCAGTGGCGCGGAAGCGCGCGACATCGCGGTGGTGCTCAGTCTCCAGGTCATGCGTCAGCCAATCGTTCCAGATGGCGCGATTGCTCTCGGCGTAGGCTTGCGTGCTCTCGTCCACACTCTCACCCTCATGAGCCCGTTTTCATCGGCGCTTTTTACGTTTCACGCGCTAGATCGTCTATTCTAGCGAGGCGGTCCGAAATCGGGCGAATCCCGCGCGTGCAGGACATCCGCCCACGAGCATGGATGCGGAGTCCGCGACGCGCCCCACGCAGCGACCTGCGGGGCGACGCGGCGATGCCGTGGAAGGCGCTCGGTGTAGGAGGAGGGGCATCCGGATGGTTGTCGCTACACGTCTGGTGTGGGCAGGCCATACATGCCGAGCGTCAGGAACAGCTCGCCGCCGTGGTGCAGGTCGTGCTTGAGAGTCCCCCAGAGGATCCGCTGGCGCGTATACGTGTAGGTCTGCTCGCCCTGCTGCTCGACGAAAGTGTCGGCCAGATCGGCTGGCGTCCAGCGATCGAGGCACTCGCGGATCATTTGCCACGTCACCTCCAATCCCTGGACCAACTCGGCGGCGGTGCGCGGTGATGCGCCGTCTGCATCCCAGAAGTCGAGGGCGGCGAGCGCGGGATCTCCCTCCCCCATGGATTCCTGAAAGCTACTCACCCGCGACCCGATGATGTGCGCCGCCAGCAGCCACACCGGGCGCAGCGAGGGGGCAGCACGCAACGCGAGCTGCTCTTCCGACAAGGGCGCGATCGCCTGAACTAGCGCCGCTTGGTAGGTGTCCCACCCCTGGTAGAACGGCGCCAACGTCAGTTCCTCTTGCCGCATCGCACGCTCCTGCTCTCCACGTGGGCAGAGCGAGAGCGCCAGACCGTGCTCCCGCTCCGTCAGTACAAATGTTCGCTCCACCAGTGTACGACCTGCCTGTCAAAGACTGCAAGAGGTGTCTCGATTGAGGCGGACCGATATTCTTTCGCCAGCGTCGCGTCGGCAAAGACGGCGTCCAATTCGACATGCTCAAGCTCCGCACGATGTATGCGCATAGCACCGACGAGCCGCACCGCGCGGCCATCGAGCGCTTCATGCGCGGCGAGGCGCTCAACGAGAGCGACGAAGGGCTGACCAATAAGCTCGACGAAGACCGACGTATCACCCGCGTCGGCGCGTTCTTGCGCAAAACGGGCCTCGACGAACTGCCGCAGTTTTGGAACGTGCTCCGTGGCGAGATGTCGCTAGTGGGGCCGCGCCCGCCACTGCCCTACGAAGTCGCGCTCTACACCCCGCGCGACCAGCGGCGTCTCGAAGGCGTTCCCGGCCTCACCGGCGCGTGGCAGGTCTATGGGCGCAGCCGCGTCCCCTTCGATGAGATGGTTGAGATGGACGTCACCTACCTGCGCCAGCAATCGATCCGCGAAGACCTCAAGCTGATCGCGCTCACCATCCCGGTGATGCTCCTCGGGCGCGGCGGCGCATAGCACTCCCAACCACTACCCCAAATCCCTCGACATCCCCTCCGCGACCGAGTTACGCCGTATCGCCTCCAGAAGACCCTGTTACTTTTCGGCTATTCGTCCGTTATGTTAAACTCTCCTCGTTCGCTATCGCCCACGCCGCCAGTCTAAGCCTACCCTCAAGCGTACGGGCGACTTCCCATGTCCCCACGGCGATTGCTCCCCCAAAACGGCGAATTTCCCCGCCTCCTCGCCCGGAAGTTGCGTTTCCCCCGCGTTTGACCACGCCTAGCGCGCGTGACACCCTACTCGCCATGGCCGCGAGCCGCGCTAGCGAACGCCTGGATGCTTGTTCTTCGCGGTGCACGGCCAGCGTGGATGGGGACGAGGAAGTGGAGGGATCGGCCGACATGGACACCAACTGGCGTATGGATGGCCACTTTGTTGGCGAGGCGCATCCCCGGCGCGAGACACCCCAGCACATCGCGTGGCCGCCGCACCCTCCCGCGCGTGGGCGGCGCGGCAATCGTCGCAAGAGCGGCATCACGTTGCTGGTGGCGATGCCAGTGCTGCTCGTCGCCACCTTCGTCGGCACCCTCCTGGCCCAGGCGTCGCCCAGCGCGAGCGCTCGCCGCATGCGCGGTGAAGCGCTCCACGTTCCCGCGGCGCCGTGTGCGACGCGGATCACCACCGTGACGTTCGGCGGCGCAAGCATCACCGCCACGACGAAATCGGGCGCGCAGGCTGCCCAATTCGCCACGCGCGTCTCCGCGAACTGCGCCGCCACCGTCCTCCTCGACTTCGAGGTGTATAACGCCAAGAACAGCCTCGTCTATCAGGCCTGGCTCTCCCATGCCGCGCTGGCGAGCGCCGCGCAGACCTTCACGGTCGTCTGGACGCTCCCCGCGAAGATGCCCTCTGGCGCCTACGCGCTGGATCTCGGCGCCTTCACCACGAACTGGCAGCAAGAATTCGCCTGGGTCAACCACGCCGCGATCTTCACGATCGCCAGTGGCCGCGTACTCGCCGCGACGCCTACGACCACCACTCCGACCACGCCGCCAGCTCCCACCCATACGCCTGCGCCGACCACACCGACGAGCACTCCGACGCCGCCCAGCGCTCCCAACGGCGGCGCGCTCGCGCCAGGGACCACGTTGCCCAGCGAAGCCGCGTGCGCCGCCGCGATCCCCAGTTCCACCTGGGAGCCGCGCCGCGACAACACCACGGCGAACCATTCGGTGCCAACGGCCAGCCAGATCGCCGGACTCGCTCCCTGGGATGGCTCGATGGGGCTAGACCCACACGCCGATGCGCTCCAGCGCTCGATCACCGGCAACTACACCGGCACGACCGACCAGATCCTTCAGTGGGTGGCCTGCAAGTGGGGCATTGACCCGAACATCGTGCGCGCCCAGGCCGTCGCCGAGTCCAGTTGGCATCAGAACTCGCTCGGCGACCTCACCAGCAACCACGTGGACTGCCCGCTGGGCGCTGCCACCAGCGGCGGCGGGTGCTACCAGAGCTACGGCATCCTACAGGTCAAGTGGATGTACAACCAGAGCGCGTGGCCGATGAGCCGCGACGACACTGCCTTCAGCGCCGAGTACACCTACGGCATGATCCGCGCCTGCTACGAGGGCGACATGACCTGGCTCGGCAATGGCTACAAGGCGGGCGACATCTGGGGCTGCCTCGGCTTCTGGTACAGCGGCAACTGGTACTCCGCCGACGCCCAGACCTACGTCAACAGCGTCAAGGCGCACTACAACAACCAGGACTGGCTCAGCGCAGGCTTCTGACCAACGGGGCGCCACCTCCCATACGTCTCGCAGCGTGGCGCATGCCGCTCTACCCGAGGTACGCTTACTCACCGGACGCGATAGCCGTCGCACGAGGCGGGAGGCAGCGCATGGAGTCGAGCGCCGAGCAGGACTACTTCGTGCATCCGCAGGCTGAGGTGGAGGAAGGCGCGCACGTCGGCTCCGGCACCCGCATCTGGCGCCAGGCGCACGTCCGCACTGGTGCCGAGATCGGTGCATCCTGCAACATTGGCAAAGGCGTCTACGTCGACACCGGCGTCCGCATCGGCTCCAACGTCAAGATCCAAAATCACGTCTCGCTTTTCGAAGGCGTCACCGTTGAGGATGGCGTCTTCATCGGCCCGCACGTCTGTTTCACCAACGACCGCTATCCTCGCGCCATCAACCGCGATGGCTCGCTCAAGAGTGCTACGGACTGGCAGGTGACGCCCACGCGCGTCGCGTACGGCGCCTCGCTTGGTGCCGCATGCGTGATCGTCTGCGGGGTCACCGTCGGGCGCTTCGCCCTTGTCGGCGCCGGAGCCGTCGTCACGCGAGACGTACCCACGCACGCGCTGGTTCTCGGCAACCCCGCACGCCTCGCCGGGTACGTTTGCTCCAGCGCCCATCGCATCCCCGCGCCGCGCGAAGAGAACGGCATCCTCGTCGCCAGTTGCTCCACCTGTGGCGAGCGCGTCGAGATCGCCTCGCGCTAGGGCGTCACTGCACCGGCTCGGCATGGTCGATGCGAAAAACCGTCGCCCGCGCCGCCAAGCCCTCGAAGGCGTCGGGCAGCGCCGCACGCTCCTTCGGCAGTGGATAGAGTTGGCGAAAGCAGAAGATCCCCGCCGGCACCAGTCGCGGAAACTGGCGCAGGATCGCGCCTCGCTCCTCCACGGGGAGTTCGCTCAACGTGACGCGCTCGCGGCGGCGCCCGTACGCCAGGATGCCCCTCCCGCCGCGCGCTGTTGCGCACCCAGTCCGCCTCCGCCCTGCCGCCGACGAGTGTCCAGGGGGTCTTTTGTGGGCATGCGCTCGTTCCCTCTCAGCGCAACAGCAGCGCGGACACGTCGGGGTGCAGCGGATGGCGCGCCTGCGCGTTGTGCCACAGCGTCACCGGTGCCCCGTCGCGCTCCTCGCGCACGGCAAGCGCGCTCAACCGGCGGAACCCCGCGAAGAAGTCGCGCGTACCGACGAACCCGTAGCGCGCCAGCAGCGTCCGGTCATCGCGTTCGGCGCGCGCCACCAGCGCCCGCATCAGCGCCGCCAGCTCACTCGCATCCGGCGCCCGCTGCGCGACGACCAGCAGCACATTCATCGCCGAAGCGGGCATCTGGCGCAGCTTCTCGCAGATCGCGTCGGTCAGCCGCCACTCGAAGGCATCGAGGGGACCGTGGCGCAGTCGCTTCACCTCGACATTGTAGCGGACATGCGTCTTATAGGTGACTGTAAAATCGGGCCCACGCGCCTTTTCCGCGGCATACGCTTCATAGGCGACGGCGAAGCGACGTTCGCGCAGCAGCGCCTGGGCTACCGAAAGCTCGGCGAGCAGGTCGCGCATACTCTCTTCGCCGCCCGCGTAGCGCGCCTTCTTGCGAATCTTCTCCCGATACGTGTCGAGGAACGTGGCGAAGCGCGGCTCGTCCAGCATCCACGCACGGCAGCGCAGCGCCGCCTCACTCGTCGTGTCGCCAAAGAGTGCGGCGAGCAAATCGTCGCGTTGTTTGCCCGTCACGCCGCACCCCCGCCCGCTGGTATAACATGCCTCCAATCGGCACGATACCGCGCGGACGCTCGACTCGGCGCGGGGAAAACTGCGCCAACTCCGTCGAGAAGTGGATGCTCAGCTCACCCGCACGAGTTTGCCCGCCACCACTTTGCGTTCACTCGCCGTGCGGACAACGCCCGACGCGCCAGCAAACGCGTCGTCCACGCGGGCGCGGGTCAGCGAACGCATCGGCGTGGGCAATGCGTCATGTGCGAAGTAACCGATCTCCGCGATCTCGGCCGTCGGTCGCCAGGGGGTGCTGCCGATGACCTCCGCGCGAAACGAGATTGCCAGCGCATCCTTCGCCGGCGTGGAGTAGAGACCGATCAGTGCGCCAACCGACACCTCCAGGCCCGTCTCTTCGAGCACCTCGCGCACGAGCGCCTCTTCGAGCGACTCGCCAACCTCCATGCGGCCGCCGGGCAGCGTCCACCGGCGCGCGCCAGTGCCTTGTCGCACACAGAGGATGCGCCGATCAGCATCGAAGATCGCGGCGAAGACTCCTACCGACGGCATTACGGCTCACTCCTTGCTACGGGACACCTCACCGTTCCCTGGCGCGCCTCCTGTGAGTGGCGTCGCCTGTAGAGACGCCGCGCCTCCGAGCAGTGGTCACGTGACCGGCAGGATCGGGTTGGCAACTCTCTGCTGATCGCTGGGAGCACTCGCGCTTTCGAGTGTTGTACTGCGCCTGCATTGCGAGCGTCAAGCGCCAACAGGCCCGGAAAGGGAGCCGCGATCCCGCAATTTAACCAGGATTTTACCTGCCACGGCTACGGGGAGACGCCGGGGATGCTGAAACAGATCAGGTTGCCGCTCACCAGTGGCACAATCAGGTGCCCGTGCGCCAGTGCCAACCCGCCCCACTCCTGGCTCAGGTAGTTCGCCGACCAGAGCGTGTTACCAGTGGCGGCGGCATAGGCGACCACCTTATCGTACTGCGCGACGAAGAGGATGCCATTGTTGAGCACCGACGCCCCCGCCACCTGCCCCGAGGTGCATTCGCGCCAGAGCACCGTGCCGTCGGTGACACGAATCGCGTTGAGCGATCCCTGCGTACAGACGCCATCGGGCGTCGGCCCCCCGGCGATGTACGCCACGCCATTGTTATAGGTAGGCGGTTCGTAGATGCCGCCCTCCTGGTAATAGCCCATTTTGCTGATCTGCGTCTTCCAGAGCAGCGTCGGCGTTCCCGCGCGTGCGGCGGGCGGTCGCAACGCGTAGACGAAGCCGTTCTTGTTGCCGCCGATAACCTCGTACTGCCCCTGGTAGGTGAAGCCGACAGGACCCTGCCCAAAATCGCAGTCGCAGTCGTCGTTGCCGAGCGCGGTGTACTGCCAGAGCGTCTTGCCGGTATTCCAGTCGATCGCCAGGAACGAGTCCGTCTCGTCGATGGTGGGGTTAACTGGTCCAACCGGGCAGGGGTTCCCCGTCGTCGCCAGAATTTCCTGCAAGGCGGGGTTCGCGCTCACCGACGACCACACGCCACCACCCGTGCGCCCCGCGCGGATCGTGTAATTGGTCCACGAGATCGCGCCAGTCTGTTCGTCCAGCGCGAAGACGCCGCTTCGCACGCACGGCTGGTCGTCCACCGAGGCAAGGCCGATATAGACGTGTCCATTGACGATCAGGGGAGAACTCCAGATGTCACCAGCGCGCTTCGAGGGATCGCCAAGCGTGGTCACCCAGGCTCGCGCGCCCGTATGCAGGTTGATCGCGTAGACCCGCGTATCCGGAGTGCCGTAAAACGCCAGGCCCAACTTCGGATCCACCGCGACCGATGAACTAATGGTGGCGTAGGATTGCGGGATGCCCGTCACGCCCCAGAGCTGCTTCCCCGTCTGCAAGTCGTGCGCGAAGAACGAATTGCCGTTCGCCGTGTACACCACGTCCCCGACGATCGCCACCGCGCCCATATACGCCTGATGCTTGGGGCCAGTCCAGAGCTGCGTCAACTTCCCCACGTTGCTCGGCGTAATGAACGAGTCGTTGCTCACGCCGGTCGCCTCGGTGTTGCCGCGATACTCCAGCCAGTCAGAGCCAGGCAAGCTCGCCGGAGGCGTGAAGGTCGGGCTAACGCTCTGCGTCGCCGTCGCGGTCGCGGCGACGGTGGGCGACGAAGCGTGCGTCGTCGAAACGCTACCCGGCGCCTGCCCAATGTTCAGCAGCGCCAACACCCCAATTACCGCCACAATCACCGCCAGCACCGGCAAGGCAATCAACGCCAGGGTTCGTCTCGTCAACACGCGCACGTCCTCTTTCACGCAAGTCAGGTGACCAGATCGAAAGACCCTGGGCCGTGACGCCAGGCACCACCAGCATACAGGTAGTGGTCAACGGTGTCCGCTGGGTGTCGGTCACGTGTTCGTCGGGTGTCGCGCGCGGCGGCACACACAAAAGCGCAGCCGCCTCACGCGACTGCGCCCACCCCATGCGCCTCTGAAGCAGCCCTCGCGGGCCGCATCGCCTGTCAAGCGGCCTTCGCGCGCCGCCGCAGCAGAATCACCAGGCGCGAGAACACCTGCGCCAGTACGCCGCCCGCCAGTGCCAGCAACAGCTCGGCGACGAGGCCATACTGCTCGAAGTGTAGCAACGCGCCGATAAGGTACACGGCCACCAGCGCGCCGAGCGTGCCAAAGAAGAGGTCGGCGAGTATCAACCATCCCGCGCTCTTCATCAGCATGCCGGTCAGCCATCCGCCCAGCGCCCCAGCGATCGCGAAGAGCGCCAGATTATTCAGGGTGAAATTGATGGTCACATCTGTCAGGGGCATACGACTCCTCCTCACTAGAACGGCGTCCTCACCGTGGCGTGCGTTCGGCCCCTGGCGCGTGCGCGAGCAGATCCCGCTATCATATCCATCGAGTGCGGCAGTGCCACCGCCTGGCCGATTCGTCCGCTACTACCCAAGCACGCAGGATGCCAGTTCGCCCCGCGACGGACCTCGCGGCCCCCAGCCAAGCATCCTACCTGCCTACCAGCCACGACACGTCACGCGGAGCGCCCGGAGGCCGAGATGCCCATGCGAATCGCCCTACTCGCGCCACTCGTCGCGCCTATCGCGCCTCCGTACCTCGGCGGTGCGCAGGCGCTGATCGCCGATCTCGCCGCCGGTCTCGCCGCGCGCGGCCACCACGTGACGCTCTACGCCGCCGACGGCTCCCACGTCCCCGGCGTCGCCACACCCGCCTTAGGCATCGACGCCAACCTGCTGCGCCCCGCGCGCTTCGCCGATCCCCTCTCCGAACCCGCTGCCGTGCATGACACACCCGACACAGCCGACACAGCCGAAGCCGAAGATAGCGAAACCTACGACCCCCTCGCCGCCGACAGCGACACCTTCCAGATGACCTACGCCTTCGCCCGCGCCTTCCGCGCCATCGCCGCCGACGCCACGCGCCACGATCTGCTCCACGCCCACGCCTACGACTGGCCCGCCTTCGCCCACGCCAACCTGCAGCCGTTGCCCGTCGTCCACACGCTGCACCTGCCCGCCGTCGACCCCGCCATCAACCACGTCCTCGCACGCCTCGCGCCGCCCACTCGACCCACGGAACACGCCCACGGCGGCGCCCCGCGCCTCGTCACCGTCTCCCATGCCTGCGCGGCGAGCTACAGCGACATCTGCCACATCGACGCCGTCATCTACAACGGACTCGACCTCGCCCGTGTCCCCTTCGGCGCACATCCAGCCGCGCCGCCCTACCTGCTTTTCGCCGGGCGCATCACGCCCGAAAAGGGTGTCGAAGACGCCATCGTCATCGCTCGCGCCGCCGGGCGTCCCCTGCTCCTCGCCGGCGGCATCTACGATCAGGACTACTACAACGCCCGCGTCGCGCCGCTGCTCGCCACCGCCGACGCCTCCGCCACCTACCTCGGCCCCGTCGATCGCGAGCGCCTCTGGGAACTTATGGCCGGCGCCGAGGGCGTCCTCTGCCCCGTCCACTGGGACGAGCCGTTCGGCCTCGTCGCCGCAGAGGCGCAGGCGGCGGGCGCGCCGGTCGTTGGGTATGCCCGCGGCGGTCTCGTCGAAGTCGTCGCAGAGGGCGCTACCGGCTTCCTCGTGCACCACGGCGACCGCGCCGCCGCCGTCGCAGCCGTCAAGCGCCTCGCCACGCTCGACCGCGCCGCCTGCCGTGCCCACGTCGCGCGGCGTTTCAGCCTCGACGCCATGCTCGACTCCTACGAAGCCCTCTATGCCGATGTCGTGCGCGCTACGGCGTCGGAGTCGGCGTCGGGGGCGGAGGTGGCGGAGTAAACGTCGCCGGTGGCGTATCCGTTGGCGTCCCTACCACCCGCGACGGCGTCGGCGGGATCGTCGGCGCGGGCGTGTCACCAGGCTTCGGCGTCACCGTGGGCGTCGCGCACACATCCGGCGTTGCCGACCGCCCCGGCCCGCCACTGTAGACCGGCGGCAGGTTGGCGGCCTGTCCCGAGGGAGTCACCGTTCCAGCGACCGCCGTCCAACCGGGCGTCGCAGCGGGCTGCGGCGTCGCGGTCGCGTTCGGTGCGGGCGTCGCCGTGCCAGGGTAGACCGGCGGCGTGCCCGGAGTCGGCGTCACGCAACTCGTCCCCGGCCCCACAATCGTGACCGAGAGCAGCGTCGCCGGCAGCGGCAGCGCACCGAGCCTCAACGTGGTCGCCACCCGCTGCGCCTCCGCGATACTCCCCAGCCCAATGATCTGCACGCTCCCGGTAATCTCGCTCTGGATCGTCGCGGACTCTATCACGATCCCGTTGAGCGTCAGGGTGAGCGCATCGTTGATGTGGTGCGCGGTATACGTCGCGAACTGATCGCGCGCCGCGCCGGCGAAGGCGAACGTCACCACCGGCGCGCCACTCTGGGCGTCGTTGCCGCTGGTGACCGTTGACCGATCGACTTGATCACCGGTGAATGCGATGGGATAGCCATCAGGAGGACAAGCGACACTCTCTAGGCAGATCCGGGCCGAAACATCCGTCCCCGGCCCCAGGATTGTACCGCCAGTCTCGATCACATCGAAGGTCCCGCTAGTCGTGAAGGCGACCGAAGCGACGTCCACATCCGTGTAACCAGGAAGATCGATCTCAACGCGGTTGTCCTGCGTATTCGCGACAACGGCATCCTTCACGCCAAGGAGATCCGCCGCGCGCTGCTGCTCTGTCGCGAGAAACCGCGCCATCAGGGCCTGCACGGCGCAGTCCACCTCAGTGTTCGGGCCGAGTGACGGGCATTTCTGCACCTGCAGCACGATCTGCAAGCCCCCCACCCGCGCGAAGTGCTGCGCGCTCGTCTCGCCCCCCGACCCAGGCGACGTGCCCCCGCGCGACATAGCGATCAACACGGTGGCGAGCAGCCCCACCACCAGCACCGCGGCAAGGGATCCGACGACGGTCGAGACACGGCGCGTGCGCATAGCGACAACCCCTCCAAATGACGTGGATCGCTCTCCACTTCGACCTGTGGATGGCGGTGTCAGGCTCATCGTGGCGAGCGCGTCTTCCTCCGTCGATAGCTTGCCGCTTCCCCTGCTGCACCATCGCCGCGTCGAGCGCGGAGAATAGGCTGGGCGGCGGCTCGGCGGCATAGTGTGCGTCGAGCCCGGCGACGATCCGCGTTAGCGCCGGATCAGCGTCCACCTCAGGGCCGAGCAGATCGCCGTAGCGCGCGGCAAGCGACTCGTGGTCGTTCTCATATGTCACGGTACTGCTCCTTGAGCGCCTGCACGATGCGCGTCAGTTGCTTCTTCACCGCTTCCGGCCGCTTGCCCACCACCCCCGCGATCTCCGTCGCGCTAAGGCCGCCAGCAAAGCGCAGCGCCAGCAGTTCGCGTTTCGCCGGATCGAGCTTGCCTAACAGTGTCGCCAGGTGGCTCAGCGACTCGCGGCGTAGCGCCTCGCCCTCAGGTCCGTCGGTGTCAAGCGGGTGCAGGCCCTCCGGCAGCGCCGCCGTGTCGAGCAGCGGCCGCCGCGCGCGCGAGGCGTCGATGGCGGCATGCCGCGCGATGCGAAAGAGCCACGCGGTGAACGGTGCGCCAGTGGATTGGTACATCGGAAGCGCGCCCAGCGCCTTCAAGAACACCTGCTGTGTCAGATCGGCGGCGTCGTCCGCCGACGGCGTGTGCGCGCGCAGGTAGCGATACACCCGCGACAGGTAGCGCCGGTAGATCGCGCCAAACGCCTGTGGATCGCGCTGCGCCGCGGCGATCTGTGCCGCTTCGTCGCCATCATCCGCGCTCGATTCCTCGATGCCTTCGTCCGCGAGGTACACGCTACGCGCCCCCGTTCACGGCGACGTCTCGCGATTGCCGCATGCGTGCTTCCTCCCCCGCGCCCCGTGACGAGTGTCCCGCACTGCCGCCTTCATAGTAGATAGAACGCGACACCCGCCAAACGGGGACATCGAGCACGCCGTTGCGCGCGGCCAGCGACGGTGACACAATTCCTCCGGCATCGACGAGTCACCCAAGGAGGAGCAATCATGGCAGGGCTTAACGTGGCGGTACTGGGCGCGGGCAACATCGGCGGCACGCTGGGCCGCACATGGGCGAAGGCGGGCCACGAGATCACATTCGGCGTCAGCGATCCGCGCGGAGCCAAGGCCCAGGCGGTGCGCGCCGATCTCGGCGACACTGCGCGCGTCAGCACAGTAGCAGAGGCGCTCGCGGCAGGCGACGTCGTGCTGCTCGCCGTGCCGGGCGGCGCAATGGACGAGACGATCCGCGCCAACAAAGCGCAGCTTGACGGCAAGATCCTCATCGACGCCGCGAACCGCATGGGCGATCCGCGGCCCGATAGCCTGGCGACCTTCCAGGCCGAAACGCCCCGCGCCAAGACCTATCGCGCCTTCAACACCCTCGGCTGGGAGAACTTTGCCGATCCCGTCATCGGCGGCGTCCAGGCGGACCTCTTCTTCTGCGGCCCCGACGGCGACTCCCGCGCGACGGTCGAGCGACTGATCGCCGACATTGGCCTGCGCCCCATCTGGGTCGGCGACAACGACCAGATCGGCGTCGTCGATGGATTGCTCCGCCTCTGGTTCGCCCTCGCCGTCGGCCAGGGCAAGGGCCGCCACCTCGCCTTCAAGATGCTCACCCCGTAGACGGCGCAAGTCGCCCCCGACGCCGCGTTCGCGCGGGAAAGCAGGAACGCGCCACCATCAGCGATCCACCCGTCACGCCTGAGCAACGCTTTGCCGCCCTCGTCACAGCGCTACACGGCGCCCCGGCGTCATGTACTGTGCGGCGCGGCCACGCGCCTTCGGCTCCAACGCGCTGAAGGTCGACGGCGGCATCTTCGCCATGCTCGTCCGCGGCGCGCTCGTCGTCAAGTTGCCTCACCCGCGCGTCGACACGCTCATTGCCGAGGGGATCGGCGAGCGCTACGATCCGCGCCACGATGGCCGCCTGATGAAGGCGTGGCTCACCGTCGATCCCGCCGCGGACGCCGACTGGCTCGCATTCGTCAGCGCCACCCGTTAGCGCAGACGACGCCATCCCGTGCTGCGCTCTATGGTCAGCGCACGCGACCCGCCACGCGCTGAGGCTCCCTCGCGCACATCGTGAGGATAGCATCGCGCCGCCCGTATCATAAAGGAGGATGAGGCACGCGTCGCCGCACGGAGAACGCGCAGCAGTGCGCGTGGAGCCGCCGCTGAGAGCCAGCAGGTTGGCATCGCGCGTGCGCGGAAGATCGGCGTCCCCTCGAAGCAGTCCATCAGCGCTAGGAGCCGCCATGATCAACGCCGCGATCGATCTCGTCCTTCTGCTGGCCTGCCTGAGCATCGTCGCCCTACGCTTCGTCGGCTGGCCGCGCCCGCCGCAGCGTGTCATCCCCGCCGACTCCGCCGAACACCGCACAACGCTCTCGCTCTGGCCGACCCTCGCCACGATCCTCGGCATCTTGATCGCCGCCGCCCGGCTGCGCAGCGATCTCGCCACCGCACAGTCTCCGGCCCCGGTTGACGGACTGCTCCTGCTCGTCACGCTCGTCGTCCTCATCGCCGCGATCGGCCTCTGGACCCTCCGCACCTACTGGCGCCGCGCCTCTCACTGATCTGCCGCTGATCCGCCGCGCCACTCGCCCTTGCGCTCGCCAATGCCGTGGGGTATACTGCATTTGGAACATGAGTTCTAATTACCTCCCTCCGTTGCCCCTCGGCCAGCTTCCCCTCCCTGCTACGGGTGCCACCATGCGCACAATCACCCCACGACGCCGACCGCGCTCGCCACGTCACCTGCCCAATGTGTGGCGCACACCGCGCGTCGACGGCGTAACGCGCCCGCCGTACACATCGCCTGCCGCCCGCTCTTCGGCTTCCGCGTCGCAATTTCCGCCTTCCGCCTCCGCGACCCCGTTTCCGCGCGCATCCGGCCACGAACCCCAGATCGCGACGAAAAAGCGGAAGAAAACGGAAATTAGTCTTCCCGCCGCATGCCACAAATCCCCTTGCGAAGCGGCTCGCCGCCGCATACCCGCCCCGCACGCAATTTCCGCTACCCCGCGCCTGAGCCGTGGATGCCTTCCGCTATCCCAGCTTCCCCTAGCCCAAGCGGCGCATAGTTCCGGCGTTCTCGCCTGCGCCGGTGTAGAGTGCATCCGGAACATGATCGTGCGTTCCCATGGGAGACATACATGGCAGACGAAACCGCGGCGCTCGCTGCCGAGGCACGCAGCGAGGGGTCGCAGCAGCGAGAGGCTCTATCCGCTCGCGGCGCTGTCGCCTGGCGCTCGCTGCCAACCTTTGGCGATGGCATCGCGCGCATCGCGCTCGCCTTCGCGCTTGGGCTGCTCACGGGCATCCTCTGGAGCATCGTCGGTCGCCAGCCGCCGAGCAACTTCCTCGCCGCAATGGGTTGGGCGCTCGTCCTCGGCGCCGCCGTCCTCGTCACCACCGCGGTCAGCCTCGCGCTGGAACGCGGCCTCCGCGGCCCGGCGCTGCGCCACGCACAGCCCGCCATCACCACGGCGCTCGTCGCCCTGGCCCTCCTGCTACTGGCGATGGCGCTGTTCGTCACCCTCCTGCCCGACACCTTCGCGCTCGGCGTGCCGCTGCTCTTCTCGCTGGCACTCGGCCTCGGCGTCGGCTTCAGTCTCGGCGCGATGCGCCTCTGGGGCATGAACCGCGACGCGCGCTGGCTCTTCATCGCCTTTGGTGCCGCCTGCCTCTTTGGCGTCACGCTCAGCTTCATCACCCCGGCGGCGCTCGCCCCGCAAGTGAACGGCTCGCTAGGCTTCTTCGGCTGTCTGCTTTATGTGCTGGGACTGCCCGGCGTCGCGCTCGGAGCCATCGCCGGCGGCGCCCTCCGCATGCGCGCTGAGGTCGAGGCATACGGCTTCCGGCCCGACGTCGCGCCGTCCGATTTGGCTGTCGCCGGGGCCGCGTCCCTCGAACCTGCGATCAGCCACCACCCAGAGGAGCAACCAATGACCGCCGACGATCTGATCGCCACTCTCACCGCCCAGCGCCAAGAACTGCTCGCCGCCCTCGCCGGCCTCTCCGACGAACAGCTCGACCGTAAGAGCGTCGTTGGCGACTGGTCGATCAAGAACGCTCTTGCCCATCTGGCCGCGTGGGAGCAGGTCGTCACGCAGATCACCCCCGAGCGACTCCGCACCGGCGTCTATCCCGAGGCACTGCGCGCCATCAACGCCGACGAAGACGCCAACAACGCCCGCGAGATCGCCGCGTCCGAGCACCTGACGCCCGCCGAGCAACTGGCCGCGCTGGCGCGTGCGCGAGCCGACCTCACCGCCATGATCCGCGCCCTCGGTGACGACGCCCTCGCCCGCGAGCATCCCTGGCCCGAGTGGGATCCCCCGCTCGCCAAGTACTTCCTCGCCAGCATTGGCGAACACGAAACCGAGCACGGCGCGGCGATCCGCAGCGGCGCCGCAACCCTGCGCGCATCGTAGGCCAGTCCGGTTGCCGTTGCCCTGCCACATCCCGCCAGGTCGCGGCCCTCAACCGCCTCGCATCCTCGCCCGAATCTGGTCTTCCGTCGGGATGCCCGTCGTGCCTAGCATCGCCACGACATACGACGCGGCGGCGTGCGCGTAGCGAACCGCGTCGAGCGCCGTATCCCCTCGCCACAACGCGATCAGAAACGCCGCGGTAAAGACGTCACCCGCCCCCGTGGGGTCCACATCGGCCACGGGATACGCGGGGACGTGCGTGGCGGCGCCGCCATCCACCCAGAGCCGCGCGCCGCGTGGTCCATCCGTCACCACCAGATAGCGCACCTGCGCCGCCCACGAAGCTAGCAGCGCATCCGTCGTCTCACGCACCTCCGAAGACGCCGCGACGGCGACATCCTCCTCACTGCAGATCAGCGCCGAGAGATGTGGCACTATCGCGCCGGCATCGGCCCAGGAGATCGGCGTCACCCGCCCGGTCGCGTCCCACGCGCGGAGCCATCCCTGCGGCGTCGCCGCCCGAATCGCCCCAGAGCCGCCCACGTCCAGCCATGCGGCGACCGACGGATCGACCTCGGCGGCAATCGGCCCCAGCAAGGCGATCGGCGCCGCTCGCCAGGCCTCCGGCACATCCTCGGCGCGCAGTGTCCTGGCCCGCGCGCGAAGGTACTGCGTTCGCCGGTCGCCGTCGTAGGTGTTCTCGAAGATCGTCGCCGTCCGCGAGGGCACGCAGACGATCTCCGCCCGAGCAACCGTCAACGCCAACGAAACGCGCTCGCGCGACGTCCCGCTGGTGACGATGCCCACGCGCAGGCCCAGCCGCGCCGCCAGCAACGCCGCGTACGTCACCGTGCCGCCGATGCGATAGCTACCGTCGGGCTGGCGGTCTTGGGCCACATGGCCGACGACGACGAAATCAGGTACTTCAGTGGGTGTATGCATCGTGCCCACCAGTCTACGCCACGCAACCGCTTTCCACCTCAACCGAGGCAGTGGCCTGGCCCTACCTCCGCAGGCGTACCAGCGTCGCTCGCCCCCAAGCGATGAGGTGGAGAACGGCGAGACACGGCGTCTACCCCTCAGCCCTCCAGGTGCGGAAGGCGTCGAGCAGACGCGACCTGGCGTCGGGGGCGATCTGCTCCTCGGTGAGCGTACCGGTCAGCCGGATAGTCGTACGCATCTGTTGCAGGTAGGTCGTGCAGTTGCCACAGCCCGCGATATGTGCCTCGAAGCGCGCCCGCTCGCGCGGCGGCAGCGCGTTCTCCAGGTACGCCGTCACCAGCTCCACCATTTCGCGGCAGGAGAGCGCTTTGGGTCGAATGCTGAATCTCACGTGCGCCCTACCCTTCGCCCAGATAGTCTTCGAGCGCCTGGCGCACTTTGCCGCGAGCGCGATGCAGCAGCACACGTTGATTGCCGTCCGTGACGCCCAGCCGGTCACAGACCTCCTCGGCGGACCAGCCCTCCACGTCACGCAGCGTGATCACCGCGCGCTGGGCGGGTGGCAGCGCCTCGATCGCCGCGGCGACGCGCTCGGACGTCTCGCGCGAGAGCAGACGCTCCTCCGGCTGGCCGTTCCAGCTCTGCGGCGGCGAAGACCACGCATTCGGCGCGTTCGGGTCATCCGCGGGAAAGAAGCGCTCGGGGTCGACCACTGGCTCCGCGCCGTCCGTACCTGGCTCGGCGAGGGATGAGAAGGGGATGCTGCGGCCCTCGCGCTGCGCGCGCGTCTTCGCCGTGTTGGCGAGAATGCGAAAGATCCACGTCTTCAGCGACGACCGGCCCTCGAACCGCCCAATGCCTTGCAGTACCCCCAGCCACGTTTCCTGGATTACGTCTTCGGCCACGGGGCGACTCGAGACGTACATCAAGGCGACGCGGAGCATCGCTGGATAGTACATCGTCACCAGCATTGTGAAGGCGGATTCGTCGCCCGCGCGCAGCAACTCGACGAGGCGCATCTCCTCCGCGGAGGGGCTGCTCGCACGCTGATTGCCAGCGGCGCCCCGCTCGGACGCCGTTGCCCAGCGGGCACCCGTCAGGCGCTTGAACATACTGCTCCAGGGTGCGGCGTGGGCGCTCGTCCACGCGGTCGCGACGGCCATTAAAGCCTCCAAAGTATACGGTGCGTCCGCGCGCCGCGACAAGGCGCTGCCCGCCCATGCCCGCCCATGCCCGCCCAGCGGCCCATTGGCGCCTTCCTCGCCCTACTGCTCTCCAGTTGAGCGCACGCCCCGATACGTTACATGGCGCGCTCAAACACGAGCTGCATACGCGGCACGGCCGCCGAGGGGGCGATCCGCTCGTCAAAGCGAGCGCAGGCGACACGGGGACGCAATCCATGCTTCGCGGCGAGCGCGACAATGGCGCCGGGATCGTAGAGTTGCCACGCGAACGTATCCTCGGGCAACGCGGCCCCGTACCCAATGGAAACCGTCAGGCGGTCGCCTTCGCGAACCTGAGTGGTGGTGATCTGGCGACCCGCGCGCTCGGTCGTCTCGACGCTGCTACCCTCGGCGAAGGCATCAGCATTGTAGACATCCAAGATCAGCCGCCCGCCGGGACGCAGGGCATCGCGCATCTGCCGCAGCACGTCGGCGTTGGTCGCGGCATCGAAATAGCCGAAACTCTGCCACATACAGATCAGCGCATCGAAACTGCCCGGCGCATCTGCCGAGAGCTCACGCATGTCGCCCAACACAAAGGTCGCCCCGCCACCAGGGGCCATCGCAAGCGCATCCGCCATACGCCGCCCCGCTTCGAGCATGCGAACGTCGCGGTCCAGCCCGATGACGCGATAGCCGCGAGCCGCTAATGGTAGCGCGTGGCGTCCCGCTCCACAGCAGAGGTCGAGCACGCTCTGATAGTCTGGTCGCGACAGTTGCCGCGCGAGGAACTCCACCTCGCGCGCCGTCTGCTCCGGCCAATAGGTCTGGAGGAACACGTCGAACCACACGGGCGTATAGGCGTTCATCCCGTAGCCACCCTCCACGGCATCGTCTGCCGTACGAGACAGTGTACGCCTCACTTCACGTGCTAGCCACTGGATCGAGTGGCGAGCGTTAATCTCACCGCAGCATCTTCCGTTCACCTACTCACCAACGTTCGCCAGCGCGACGAAATCCGTCCGAGCTCTGCGTTACAATGGGATCACGTGGTATGCGGGCAGCGCTTGCAGGACCCTCTGTGCTGGGAGCGGCAATGGCAGACGAACTTCGAGTGACACTTGAGATCGGCCCGAAAGGCAAGAAGGTGGCGGCGGTGGCACCGGATTGGCCCGGCATCGAACGCGGTGCGAAGACCGGGGAGGCCGCGATCGCACGGCTTCAAGCCTACCTTCCACGCTATGCACCGGTGGCGAAGCTGGCGGGACTGGGTGCGGAGTTCGCTGCTATCGCCACCGTCGACGTCATCGAACAGTATCCAGGCACCGGCTCAACCGACTTCTGGGGCATCTCGTATGCGTTCTCAAGCATCGACCAACAGGCTATGTCGAGCGCTGACTTGGAACGCAATCTGGCGCTGCTGCAGGCCTGCTGGGCGTTTTTCGACGACGTGCGTTCGCGCGTGTCGGCAGATATGCAGAAGGGCCCTCGTGGTGGCGGGCGGGATCGGGACCGCATCGTCCAGCATACCTGGGCTGCGGAGCAGGACTGGGCCGCGACGAAGCTCGAGGTACGCACTCCTGAAGGCGCGCTGTTGACCGACGCGGGCCTGAGAGCGTATCGCGACGCCTATTGCAATGCCATTCGGGCGTTCCATGCCCAGGGCAAACTGGCCCGCACCTGGCCGCTGCGCTACCTGATCCGGCACACCGCATATCACACGCTGGATCACGCCTGGGAAATGGAAGACAAGGACATGAACGCCAGCCGTGTTTGAGAGGGGCAGTTAAATCAGTGGCATGCAGCTGGTGCCAGATGCAAGCTGGAGCTATCCAGGTACGCCCGTCTGCGTCCGCGTCGCGGGTAAAGCGAACGGTTAAGCGTAGGGCAGAGCTTCTGCCACCGGTGCAGCCACGGCGGCGCGGACTCGTTCGTATCGTATATGGCGCGCTGCGCGCACTGAGAACCGCGCAGGCGTCGCCTGACTCCGCGCGTTTGCACGCGCCCAGGCGCCCTGCGAACCCATATGTGTGACGCGCAACCGGCGGTTTCAGACGTGTGTGAGGATCGTGCTCGCAAACTGCTTCGCGCTGTTCAGATACACGCTACCGTCGTCAACGGCGCCGTCCATGAGGATATTGACGACCACGTTCCCCTTGCGCACGGTCAACTCGAAGGCGTCGGGCGAGTTCGTCTGCGTACCCCAATAGGCAGCATCTCCCAAGCCGCTGAGGTCGGTCTCGCCGTTGAGCAGATCTTGTTCCTCCTGTTTGAACTGGCTGTAATAGGTCGTGGCGTCGCTCGCGAACACGAACGAGATCGAGCCACCCGCGCCCGGCAGATTCGAGGGCAAATAGGCGCAATCCACCACCTGATTGCCCCGTATCGTCGAGACGTTCGAGTTCTCCTTGCCCACCGGACCGCCTACCGCAGCGAAGAAATCGGACGGCGCGATGATGCTGCAGAGGCTCGCGTCGGCCTTGACGCTCGCCGTCGCCGACGCGGAGGGCGTGCCCCCGCTGGTCGTGCTCCCACCCGACGAACACGCCGCCAGCACCGCCAGCGCCGCGCAGACGATCAGCAATGGGAAGGCCCGACGCGCGAGTGACAGCGGGCGTCGTATTCGAGACACCGTGCGGGCTTGAACCGCCATATACCACCTCCACTTGGAAGTCCGACTGAGGCCCGCGAACACGGTGCCCGCATGCCATACTAAACGCGTCTCTCCTCCACGAACATGTCGAATCCGCTAATTCGCCCGCGAATTCGCCCGCGAAATGTTCCAGTGCAAGCGGATGCTCATACGAGGCTCCAGAGACCAGTTGGGCAGCGCGTGGATGGCGTAGGCGGGCCAGATGCGCGAGTTGGTTTCCGCTCCCGCTGCTGCATCGCTCGCGTACGCGGAAGCGCCACGCAGGCTCGCTCGTCCGCAACCTGGTGAGCCACCTGTCGCATCCGATGGACGTTCGCGTGGAAATCGCGGATACTAGCGAAGACAGCAGTACGGGCAGGTATCAGGCGCAGCGCCTCACAGACGAGTGGCGTGCCAGGAGGGGTAACGGGGAAATATGATGGACGACGCGGGCGCCATGCGCATCCTGATCTCGGGCGGCGGCACCGGAGGCCACATCTATCCCGCGCTGGCGGTGGCGCATGCCCTGCGTGCGCGCTACGACGTCGATCTGCTCTATATCGGCGATCTCAACGGACTCGAAACGCAGATCGTGCCGCGCGAGGGCATTCGCTGCGCCTGGATCACCGCGGGAAAGTTGCGGCGCTATCCCTCGCTGAAGACAATTAGCGATCTGTTCCGTATCCCTGGTGGTATGCGCCAGGCGATGGATATCGTCCGCGAGTTCCGCCCCGATGCAGCCTTCACCAGCGGCGGCTACGTCTCCGTGCCTGCGGGGGTCGCCGCGCGGCGCTTTCGCGCGCCCTTGCTGATGCACCAGCAAGACGTCCCGCCGAATTTGGCGAACCGGCTGCTGAAGCCGTTCGCCACGCGCATTTCCGTCTCGTTCCCCGCGTCGATGCAGTACTTCCCCAAGCGCAAGACCAACCTCGCGGGCAACCCCGTGCGCGATGAAATCCTGCGCATGGCCGATGCGCCGTCGAGCGTGCTGAAGTCGTCGTTTGGCTTCGATCCCGCCGTGCCGGTGCTGCTCGTCACCGGCGGCAGCCAGGGAGCGCGCCATTTGAATCGGGCGGTCTCCGAGGTGCTGCCGGCGCTGCTCTCGCAGTATCAGATAATCCACATCAGCGGCGACCTCACCTACGAAGAGACGCGCGAGGCGGCGGAGCCATTCTTCCTGCACCGGCCCGAGCAGCGTGCGCGCTACGTGCTGCGCCCCTACCTCTCCGAGCGCATGCCCGATGCGCTGGGCGCGAGCGATCTGGTGCTCTGCCGCTCGGGAGCGGCGACGCTCGCCGAGCTGGCCGCGCTGGGCAAACCCAGTATCCTTGTGCCGCTGCCACCCGGCTTTTCCGGCTCGCCGCAAGCGGTGAATGCGGCGATGTTCCGCCAGGCGGGGGCCGCGGACGTGATCATGGATAAAGATCTCACGGGCGAGCAGGTGCAGAAGGCGGTGTTCTCACTGCTTGAGAATCCCGCGCGTTTGGCGCTGATGGCGAGCGCGGCGCGTACCCTGGCGCGCCCCGACGCGGCAGTGGATCTGGCGGACGCTGTGGCAACTCTGGCGCAGAAGTCCTTCGCGCAGCGCATGCGACGGGCGCAACGGGCAGCGGCAACCCAAGCGGAAAGCCTGGAAGGTGTCGAGGGCGCGGAGACTGGCAGGTAGCGCGTCGCGGCTCCAGTGGCAACGCGGAGGACGGAGCGCACTATGGGCGAAGAAACCGCCGTAACCCGCGCAGCGACGCCACGGACTCGCGAGTCTCTCGCCGCTGACCTGCGTGCGTTGGGCGTGCAGCCGGGGATGACACTGCTCGTGCATGCGTCGCTGAACGCGCTGGGCTGGGTCAGCGGCGGCTCGGTGGCGGTGACGCAGGCGTTGCTCGACGCGCTCGGCCCGGAGGGTACGCTGGTTATGCCGGCGCATAGCAGTCAGTACTCCGATCCCGCGCAGTGGAGCCACCCGCCCGTGCCGGAGGCGTGGTGGCCCATTATCCGCGAGACAATGCCCGCATTTGATCCGTGTACAGCGCCGACACGGGGCATGGGCACGATCGCCGAAGCCTTCCGTACCTGGCCCGGCACGCAACGCAGTGCGCATCCACAGGTCTCGTTCGCCGCAATGGGTCCGAACGCTACCTGCATTACCGCGGACCACACGCTTGCGGACTCGCTCGGCGAGGGCTCGCCGCTGGCACGCATCTACGAACTCGCCGGCTGGGTGCTGCTGCTCGGCGTCGGCTACGACCGCAACACGTCGTTTCACCTCGCGGAATACCGCGCGCCGGGCGGAGCGCGGACGAGGCAGGGCGCGCCGATCCTCGAAGCAGAGCGCCGCGTCTGGCGCGAGTTTGACGACGTGGACCTCGACAGCGATCCCTTCCCGGCGATCGGAGCGGCCTTCGACGCGACCGGCGCGGTACGCATCGGGCCGGTCGGCTCAGCGCGCACGCGGCTCTTTCCCCAGCGTGCCGCCGTGGACTTCGCCGTATCCTGGTTAGGCAGACGCGCGGAAATCTGAACCTCGGCTGCTGCCGCACCGCGCCGCCCTTTGCCTATGCGCTCAGGCGGCACGGTACGCTTGGGTGGGCATCGTGAGTTGCTGAAGCGGTAGGGAGGAGAGCATGGGCCGATCGAGTCCTACGGCGGGCGCGCCGGCGCGGCGCGTGCCGCTGCGCGAACACCTGCTCGGCTATCTCTACGTGACGCATCCGCTGCCGAGCGCGATGTATGTCGTCACCACGGCGCTGCTCTCGCTGGTCGCCGCCGCCGCGACGCAGCGCACGGTTGACGGGGTGGCGCTGGCGAAGGCGCTGATCGGTGTCGGCGCATCCCAGGTCGCCATCGGATCGTTGAACGACTACCGCGACCGCGCGCTCGACGCGGCGAGCAATCGCCAGGAAAAACCGCTGGTGAACGGTAGCATTACTCCGCATGAGGTTGTCGCGCTCGGCGTTGTCGCCTCTGTGGTGGCGCTTGTCGCCTTCGCCACGTTGGGGCCGCTGGCGCTTGGCTTGGGCCTGCTGATCGAGGGGTTGGGGCTGGCCTACGACTTCCGCTTCAAGGGCACGCCGTGGAGCGCGGTGCTCTTCGCCGTCTACTTTCCGCTCTTTCCACTGCTGGCATGGGATGTGTTTGGGCGCTGGCAGCCGTTCCTGCCGTGGCTCTTGCCGATCGGGGCGGCGCTGGGCATCGCCATGAACGTCGCCAACACGCTCCCCGACCTCGAAGCGGACCTGAACGCCGGCATGCGTGGCTTGCCACACCTGCTCGGCCTGCGCCGCGGGATGCTCGTGGCCTGGGCGACGCCGCCGCTGGTGCTCGCACTGATGGTGGCGCTGCACCTGACGGGCGTCGTGCCGGCGACGGGTGCGGGACTGTTGATCGCGGCAATCGCGGGGATCGCCGTCCCTGTCGCCTGCGCACTGCTGTATCGCGCGAGACCAATGCCCGCCACACTGCGCACCACGTTCCTGGTGCAAGGCGTCGGCGTGATCGCGCTGGCTGCTGGCTGGATCGCCGCCGTCGCATTTTGAGGGAGAGCACGCGGGGCTGCCGAAGGGGAGATTGGGATGTCACGCGATGACGGCGACTTCTGGCGCGCGCTCGATATACTTCATCGCGGGCAGTGACCTGCGGATCGACCGCCCACGCGGCTCGCCGCACCCGCGCTTTCCCGACACGATCTATCCGCTGGACTACGGCGAGCTGGTAGGGACGCGCTCGGGCGACGGCGATCCCCTTGATGTGTGGATCGGCTCGCTGCCCCAGCGTCGCGTCTCGGCGGTTGTCGTCACGCTCGACCTCGGCAAGCGCGACAGCGAGATCAAGGTGCTTGTCGGCTGCACGCCCGCCGAAGCGCGCTTGATCCTGGCATTTCACCAACGTGGCGCGCAATCGGCGCTGCTGGTGGAGCGAGCTGGGACGTAGTCCGCCGCGGCAGTGGCTTCGGCGCATCCATCGGCTAGGCACGCGACCGGCTGCCAACTAGCAGCTTGTAGACCACGACGATGATCGCCACGAGAAGCAGAAGGTGGATCAGCGCGGCTGTCACGTGAAAAACGATAAAGCCCAGCAGCCACAAAACGAGGAGTATGATCGCGATCGTCCACAGCATCGTGTTTGCCCTTTCGAGAGACGTACCTCCACAGCGTTGGCACTCGCTCGCGCTTGCGCAATATGCTTGCCAAGTCGCCGGATGCAGCCTACGGCGTTCCGCTCGCGCTCGGTCGGCACGGGAAGGGCTCCCTGTGCGTCGACGCGCAGCGAACACGTGCGGGTCCGTTAGTACCGGTCATTTTTGAGCAGCCGAACGCAGGTGCTATACTCGACCGCGACGGGGCCACGCCCCGGTTTCTCCTCAGCCATTGCCGATTCGCAGCGCCTCGTAAGCGGTCCCCTTGACTACTCACCCGGCAGGAGTACTGCGTACATGCCAACCAGCGACACCAGCACGGAAGCACGCGCCGATCGTGGCCAGGTCATCCCCCTGCAGCGTGCGGCACGCGGACGCGGCGAGAGCCAACGGGCGGCCCAAGCGCGCGCTTCGCGCCGTGCAGCCGCTATCGTCGCACCGACATGGAGCACTGCGGCACAGGCGACAAGCGATCAACGCGAGCGACAACCCGCCACGAGCGGCGCGCTTGCGCTGTTGGAGCAGCCTCGCCCGAAGACGCAGGAGGAGCCACGCAAGACGCCCGCACGCGGCGCTGTGCTGATCGTGGAGGACGACAGCGGCATGGCGCAACTGCTCCGCGAGAGCTTGACGCTGGAAGGTGAGCCGCAGTGGGACGTGCAGGTGGCGGGCGACGGCGCGCGGGCGCTGGAGATCGCTTCGCGCACGCCGCCCGATGTCGTCTTGCTGGACGTCTTGCTGCCGGGGCTCGACGGCGCCGAGGTCTATCGCCGCCTGCGCGCCAACAAGAAGACACGTACGGCGCGCATCCTCTTCCTCTCTGCTGGCACCTCATATGATCTGCAACAGCGCGGCATTGACGATGGCGTCTTGCTGCGCAAGCCGTTCGACATTCGCGAATTGCCTGGGCTGGTGCGCGCTCTGCTCGAAGGCTGATCATCCAGCGCTTTCACCGGGGCGTTCGCGGACGACGTGCCGGTTAGCTCACCTCCTCTGACTCCTCGATTTTGGGGAAGAGCACGCTTGCGGCCTGTAGCCGTGTCGCGGCGGGATAACGCCCCCAGGTGGTGATCGCCTCCCACGTGCCGTCGTCGGCGGCGAGGCCCAACTGCCGTGTCATCGCCTCCGAGGCGTCGGGGAGGAACGGACGCAGATAGAGCGCGAGCAGCCGCAGCGATTCGAGTGCGTTGTAGAGGACGGTCGCGAGGCGCGCGCCAGCTTCGTCGGCGTCGGGGCCGGATTTGCGCCGCTTCGCCAGGACCCACGGCGCGGTGTCTTCCACATACTTGTTCGCGGCGTCTACGAGGTCCCAGATCGCCGCCAACGCCTCGTGCGGCGCAAAGTGCTCCATCGCCGAGTCGATGCGCGCACGCAGGCTATGCGCGGTGGCGAGCAGCGGCTCGTCGGCGGGATCTGTGGCGCCGGGCGCGGGCGCGACCCCCGCGAAGTAGCGCCCGACCATGCTCAGCGTGCGATTGAGGAGATTGCCGAGCTTGTTCGCCAGATCGCCGTTGTATGCGCCGATGAAGCGGTCACGCGAGAAGTCGCCGTCGTCGGTGGCGGGTATCTCGCGCAGGAGGTAGTAGCGCAGGGCATCGGTGCCGTAGCGGTCGATCAGATCCTGCGGGTCGATGGCGTTGCCGAGCGCCTTGCCGATCTTCTGTCCCTCGACGGTGACGTAGCCGTGGACGAAGATCTCGGTCGGCAGCGGCACGCCCGCCGAGAGCAGCATCGCCGGCCAGTAGACGGCGTGGAAGCGGACGATGCCTTTGCCGATGACGTGAACACGGTGCGGGTTCTCGGCCCAGTAGCGGAGATAGCGCGCGTCGTCGTCGGCGTAGCCCAAGGCGGAGATGTAGTTGCCCAGGGCGTCGAACCAGACGTACATGACCTGGGAAGGGTCGCCGGGCACGGGGATGCCCCAGCCGTGGGCACGTGCCTGCGAACGCGAGATGCTGAAGTCCTCTAACCCGTGGCGGATGAAGCCCAGCACTTCATTCTTGCGCGACTGCGGCAGGATGCGCAGGGTGTCGGTCTCGACCAGCGCCGCGAGTTGCTCGGCGTAGCGCGAGAGGCGAAAGAAGTAGTTCTCCTCTTCGACGATTTCGGGGCGCGTGAGGTGCTCGGGACAGAGGCCGCCGACCAGCTCATCCTCGGTGTAGAACTGCTCGCAGCCGACGCAGTAGAGGCCACGATAGGGCTTGGTGTAGATGTCGCCGCGACGGGCACAGGCCTCCCAGAGCTTGCGCACGCCCGCCGTATGGCGCTCTTCGGCGCTGGTGCGGATGAAGTCGTCGTTGGAGATGCGCATACGCGCTTCGAGTTCGACGAAATAGTCGGTGTTGCGCGCGACGAGCTCAGCGGGGGAAAGCCCTTCGCGCTCGGCGGCTTGCACGTTCTTAAGGCTGTTGTCGTCGGTGCCGGTGAGGAACCAGACGTCTTCGCCGCGGAGCCGATGGAAGCGCGCCAGGGCGTCGGTCAGCGCCAGTTCGAGGGCGAAGCCGATGTGCGGCCTGGCATTGACGTAGGGGATGGCCGTGGTGACATACCAGCGCGGCTGGGCAGGATCGGTGGTCGGGGGTGTCATAGGTATCCGCTCCCTTCGCCGGGGATACAGTGTGGCGAGTGCAAAACACAAGGGGCCACCCCACACCGGGGAGGCCCTTTACGTGTCTGGCGCGGATACGTCCTCAGGTGGCGGGCAGCATGTGAGGTTGGCTGCGCGGGAGACCGCGCGCCCGCATGCCCATGTTCGTCGTGATTGGGGCTGCTGTGGAGTGAATCATATGAGCGCGCCTTCGCCGTGCAATCGGAGAATCCCCCCGCATGATAGCACACGGGGGGATCTTGCCTGACTGGGCCGGCGCGTTACTCCGTGCGTTACTTCGTGACGGTCAGATTGGTGAAGACGCACTCCATGTTGGTATCGACCAGGAGGCCAAGCTCACCGGAACTGTAGGTGCTGTCGTCGGCCTGGCCAACCTTCGTGCCGTTGACGAAGAAGTCGAAGTGCGATCCCTTGGAAGTGACGCTGAGCGTGTTCTTGGTGTTTAGGCCGCCGTGGATCGCGCTGTTCTTGGTGTAGTCAACAATCGGCGTGCAGGTGGTGGGATCACAGCTATAGAACACCCACGCGCTGGCGCTGTCGATGTCGAACTCGTAGTGCTTGCCCGCGCTGGGGCGGCGAAATCCGATACCGTAGGGCAAGTTGGTATCGCCGCTAAGTTGTTTCGCGTCTACCGTGATGGTGACGTCGGTCTGGTTGCCCGCCGGAGCGAAGCAGAAGTAGCCGTTCTTGATGTGGTAGCCACCGGTGCCGTAGAAGCAGTTGCTGTCTTCTGACCAGTCGCTGCTCGGCTGGCTGGCGAAGGATTCGGCATAGACGACGGTCTGTGTGGGTGTGGCGGTGGCGGCGGGGGTGCTGGTCGGGGTGGGCGTGCCGGTAACCGCGGTGGTTGTGCCGCCATGGCTGAGGGCGATCGCCGCGGCGCCGCCTCCGACGATCACCACGAGGATCGCCACGATGATGCCGATCACCAGGCCGTTGTTCTTTTTCCGGCGGCGGTGCGAAGTGTTGCGAGGGCATGCCGGGCTGGCCGTAATAGGTGGGGGGATACCCGCCGCCAGGGCCAAACGGTGTGCTTGGTGGTGCGCCGAGCGGCATGCTTGGCGGCGCGCCATAGCCGGGGTTCGTCGGGTTGGTGGGATAGCCGGGGGCCGCACCGTAGTTCGGCGGCCAGCCGGCAGGAGGCGTCCCTGGCTGCGGCTGGTCGTAGGGGGATTGCCCATACTGCGGGGCGGATGGCACGCCCGGATACCCCCCAGTGGGCGGATAGGATGGCTGCTGCGCGAGCGGAAGCCCACAATTGGGGCAGGCGGGTGCGTTCACGGACGTGAGATCATACCCGCAGCGAGGGCATGGCATGACGGAATACCTCCTCCAACCTTGCGTCGCGTGCGAGCCGTCCGCTGCACGCGCAGGCAGTATAGCGAAGTCGGACGATATTGGCTACAGGTGCGAGAGCGCCTGGGGGCTGACGTCGCACGTAAGGGAGCTGCGCTTTTGACCGGCGAGGAGATGGTGGTCTCAAGGCGACGGCGTTGCCATTCTTGCCGGATTTTCGAATTTTTGGGCCGATAGGTGGAGTTGCCGTTTCTGCCGATTCTGCCGATTTTCGCGTTTTTGGCCGGCGTGATTCTTGCCGATCTTGCCGGATTTCGCGTTTTTGGCGCGGCGCGATCTTGCCGATCTTGCCGGATTTTCGGATTTGCGCGCGATACGGTCTGCAGATTCTGCCGATTCTGCCGAATGTCGCGTGGGGAGTTGGGGCGCAGGAGAGAGGGCGGTTGGGATTCATCGGGTGATCCTGGATCGGTGGGCGGGTGGGGGGGGGAGTTGGTGAGGGGAAGAACACGTTGGTACTTTTGTTCTAATTTCAGTGTACCACGTCGTAGAGGGGAAGCGCAAGCGCTGGGCGGCGTGGGGGCTGGGGGCATGGCGATGCGCCGGTGGGAACCGCTCGTGCAGTTCGGAGGAAGTCTGTAGAGAGGGGTTCGCAAGGTGGCTTGCCCATGTCGCCCAGCGCGCTAGCGGATGCGTGGACAGCCGGTGTATTATCGCTACGCGGAGACTCTGCACAAGGGTCTGCGTGTGCTCGATGTGTCGCGCGGGAAGAGATCGAACCACGCGAACGCGCGATGAGGAGCGAGAATCGATGCCGCCCGTCCCCGTCTTTATTAGCTATGCCGCGGAAGATGGCGCGTTCTGCGCCGACCTGGCGGGGGCGCTGCACGCGGCGGGCGCGGATGTCTGGCATGGCGATCAGCGCACGGACTTTGGGCGGCTGATGGTGGCGATCGAGCTGGAGGTGCGGAACCGGCCCGTCTTTATCGTGATCGTCTCGCCGGCGGCGCTGCGCTCTGGTCGTGTCTACGCGGAGTGCACATGGGCGGCGACGTATCAGCGCCAGGATCCGCGCCGCATCTTCTTGCCGGTGCTCGCCCAGCCAGTGGACTCGAACGCGCTGTGGACATTTCTGCGTGACTTTCAGCCGCAGGCCTTCGGCGGGGTGCAGTTGTACCCGCGACTGGAGGCGATCCGCCGCACGGTGGCCGCGGTGTCGATGGTGGTGCGTCCGCGCGCGCCAGGCGGGACACAAAGCGGACCGTGGAACGCTGGAGTCCACGGCACGCATGCGCCCGCGCCGAGCAACCCGTATGGTGGCGACACGGCGGCTGATGCGCAGAGCAGTCGGTTTGGCGGGAATCCGTACGGCAATCCGTATACGCAGATGCCGGAGAATCCCTTCACGAGCGGTCCGTTCACGGGCGGTCCGTATACGGGAGCGCCGCAGACGCAGTGGGGCAACGCGCAGGGTGAGCCGTGGGGCGGGAGCGCGAACGGCGCGTACACCGGGGCGCCGAGCCGCCCGTATGGTCCGGCGCAGGGCGGGCAGTGGAGTCCGACGACGCCGATTCGCGGGCTTCTGCCACCGGTCGCACAGATGGAGACGCCGGATGACGAGGGCGAAGGGTTGCCCGCGCAGGTCGGCGCTGGCGTGGCGGGGAGCAAGGCGGAGGAGGGGTTGGAGGCGCTGCAACGCGCGGTGGAGCACGCGCCAGAGTCGGCGCAGGCGCAGTTCCAGCTTGGGCTGGCGCTGAGCGCGCTGGGGCGGCATGCCGAGGCGCTGCGGGCTTTTGACATCGCCATCGAGCACGACGAGGGTTCCGCGCTGACCTGGGCAAGCAAGGCGAACGCGCTCGACGGGCTGCATCGCTACGACGAGGCGCTTGAGGCGTGTGACACCGCGCTGATGCTTGACCCTGGCCTGGCGTTCGCGTGGAACAACAAGGGCGTGGCGCTGCTGGGCATCGGGCGGCCGATCGAGGCGCTGGCGGCCTACGAGGCGGCGGTGACACACGAACCGAACTCGGCGGACTATTGGCGCAATAAGGGGCTGGTGCTGGCACGCTTGCAGCGCAACGACGATGCGCTGGCGGCCTTTGACCGCGCGCTGGCCATCAATCATTCGTTCGCGCCGGCATGGGTGAGCCGCGCCAATGCGCTGTTCCGCATGCAGCGCTTCGAGGAGTCTAACGCGGCCTGCGATCGCGCGCTGGCGTTGGACCCAGGCAATGCGTCGGCGTGGAATCGCAAGGCCAGTGTTCTGGCGAAGTTGAGCCGGTTCGACGAGGCGCTGGCGGCGTGCGACCGTGCGCTGGCACTTGATGCTACGTATGTCGCGGCGTGGAGCAATCGTGGTGGCGCGCTGGCGATGCTGCTGCGCTACACCGAGGCGCTGGCGGCGTGCGACCGCGCGATCGCGCTGGACCCCAACTACGCGCCGGCATGGAAGAACGAGACGCTGGTCCTGCGGGCGATGGGCCGCGAAGCCGAGGCGCAGGAGGCTGAGGCGCGAGCGAAATCGCTCGGCGGGTAGCGGCGCATAGGCAGGGCGAGGCAGGGCGGGGCGGGTGCGCGACGGGATGCGCGATGGGTTTGGTGGGGCATTGAGGCGAGCGCGGCGCGCGGCTGGCAGATCACCGCGCCGTGGCGTATGCTCTACCGATAGAGCGACAACGCTAGAGCGACAACGCAGCCGCACGCGGTGTGGGACGCCGTTTTCGCAACGCTGCGGCACTCGCAACGTACCTAGAGATGTACGTCTGAAGTACAGCGTTTGCAGGAACCAGCGGGACGTTGTGCCGCTGTTGGCATTCGACATGCGTTCAGGAGTTGCCAGAGGCGCGAATCGCGCGGTGGCCATCGCGGGCATCCGCGCCGCGGAGAAGGTTTTCCGTGCCGCTTCGCGCGTCTCCTTTGCCTTGCGGCCCCTGGATGGAGGCACTTTGATGATGCAGCAACCCAATCGCCAGAATCCCCCGAACGGGGCTCCCAATACGCCCGGCTCGCCCGGCAACACACCGTCGCCGCGGCAGACGCTGGTGCGCCGCTATCTCCCGTTTCTCGCGGGGGCGGCGGTGCTGCTCTGGATTATTTTCGTCGTCTTTAGCTCTGGCTCTAACAATGGAGAGGCGGTGAGTTACTCGTTCTTCACGAACCAGGTGAAGGCGGGCAACGTTAAAGAGGTGACGTTGAGCGGCAACTCGGTCACTGGCGTCTTCAAGAAGGCGGTGCGTTCGGACACCTCCAATTCTACCGATACCAAGTTCAACACGACGATTCCGAACCTGCCCAGCGAGGACACGGTACCGCTGCTGCAGCAGTATGGTGTCAAAACGAATGTCTCGAATAGCAGCAGCAGCGACTTCTGGTGGTCGCTGATCGGCTACTTCGGTCCGGTGCTGCTGATTGGCTTCGGGTTCTGGTGGCTGTTGAGACGAACCAGTCAGGCGCAGGGCGGCATCTTTAGTTTCGGCCAGAGCCGCGCGCGCATGTATATGGGCGGGAAGACGCAGACGACGTTCGCCGATGTCGCGGGTGTCGATGAGGCGAAGGCCGATCTCGAAGAGGTGGTCGATTTCCTGAAGAACCCGACGCGCTATTCGCGGCTCGGCGGCAAGCTCCCGAAGGGTGTGTTGCTGGTCGGCCCTCCGGGAACCGGTAAGACGCTGCTGGCCAAGGCGGTCGCCGGTGAGGCGGATGTGCCGTTCTTCTCGATGTCTGGCTCAGAGTTCGTCGAGATGCTGGTCGGCGTAGGCGCGAGCCGCGTGCGTGACCTCTTCGATAAGGCGAAGAAGGCGGCGCCGTGCATCATCTTCATCGATGAACTCGACGCGGTGGGACGACAGCGCGGTGCCGGGCTCGGCGGTGGCAACGACGAGCGCGAGCAGACGCTGAACCAGATTCTGGTGGAGATGGATGGCTTCGATCCGCGCCAGGCGATCATCGTGGTGGCGGCGACGAACCGCCCCGACGTGCTCGACCCGGCGCTGATGCGCCCGGGACGCTTCGACCGCCAGGTGGTGGTGGACCGCCCGGACCGCGTAGGCCGCGAGGCGATCTTGATGGTGCATACGCGGGGGATGCCCCTGGCGAATGACGTCGATCTGAACATATTGGCGCGTGGCACGCCGGGGATGGTGGGCGCCGATCTGGCGAACATCTGCAACGAGTCGGCGCTGCTGGCGGCGCGGCGTAACCATAACCTCGTGACCATGAGCGACTTTGAGGACGCTATCGATCGCGTGATGATGGGGGCGGCGCGACCGCTGCTGCTCTCGCCGGAGGAGCGCCAGGTGATCGCGTATCACGAGGGCGGGCACGCGCTGGTGGCGCTGTTGACCCCTGGCGCGGATGGCGTGCGGAAGGTGACGATTGTGCCGCGCGGGCAGGCGCTTGGGGTGACGCAGATCATGCCGGTGGATGACCGCCACAACTATCCGCGCAGTTACCTGCTGAACCGCATCGCGGTGGGCCTCGGCGGGCGCGTGGCGGAGCAGGTGGCGCTGGGGGAGATTACGACGGGCGCGGAGAACGATCTGCAGAACGTCACGAATCTGGCGCGCGAGATGGTGACGCGCTGGGGGATGAGCGGACGCATCGGCACGGTGTTCTTCGGGCGCGAGCGGGATGTCTTCTTGGGGCGTGAGATGAGCCTCGGCTCGCAGCGCGAGTACTCTGAGGAGACGGCGTCGGCAATCGACGACGAGGTACATCAGATCATCGCCGAGCGGTACGCGTATGTGCAGATGTTGCTGACGAAGTATCGCCCGCTGCTGGACGAGATCGCACGGCGCTTGCTGGAGAAGGAAGTCGTCGAGGAAGCTGAACTGAAGGCGATTGTGGCCGCGGTCCCCGCTTCTGAGGTGATGGAGTTGCAGGCGGCGAACGGCGACCAGGGCATCCCCGCGGGCTTCGCGGCGCACAACGGCACGAACAACCATGGTGATGGCGCGCGGCCGGAGGATGCGTCACGGGTCGCGCCGGGTGAATCGGGGACGCCGCCGTGGGCGGTTAGCCCATCGCCGTAACGCGGTGAGCATTGTCGCTCGTCGTACGATCCCCTTCTCGACACGCTCGGGAAGGGGATTTTGTTGGGATGCTGGCGGACTGGCACGTGGCCGCTATGACGTACGGCGGGCGGCTTCGAGCTCGACGAAGCGCGTGGGGGTGACGCGGATGGCTTGCGAGTAGGTGGCGGCCATGCTTTGCGGCGTGTAGCCGAGGTCGCGCAGCTCTTGGGCGTATTTGGTGGTGTAGGCTGGAAGCTCGGCGGTGATCTCGGGCTCGTCGAGCAAGTCGGCAGTTCCCTCGATGGTGATCACGTCCTCGCCGTCGTCGGTGTTATCGAGCGCGAGGAGCACGCGCGACTCGTGGCGGATGTTGCGGACCTTCTGGTTGTTGGGCTGGCTGAAGATCAGCACGGTCGCGCCGTCCCAGAGGAACCAGACGGGGACGAGATGTGGCCGGCCGTCGGGGCGGACGCTGGCGAGCCAGAGGACGATATCCTCACGCAGGCGCTGATCGACGTGCGCTTCGTCCTTGTTGTCGAGGTTGAGCATGGGAAATCTCCCGTTCGCGCCGCATTGCCTGACGTGTGCCACGGCTGGCGGAGAGGCTGAGGAGCCGTGGGCACATAGGTGACTATAGCATTCGGCGGCACGGGGCGGCACGCGGCGGCACGCTCGTGAGGGAAACGAGAGCCGAGCGCCCGGCACAGGAATACGGCGGGGTCGTTGCCGCATACCGGTGGACCGGAGCGCTCGGGGGTTTGGCTAGCGCAGGCGATGAACCTAGCGGGCGTAGGCCATCTGCGCCGTGCGCACGTAGCGTGAGCTTCCGAAGGCCAGGATCGGGATGAAGATCGGACTCAGGAAGATCAGCCCCAGGGTAAACAGGCGATCGCGGGCAACGTCCCATCCGGCCCAGGCGGATTGACAGCCGAGCCGCTGCGTCCCTATACTGGGCCGCGCAATGGCGCAGGGGCGCGATGGGATGCGGCGCTCTACGACTGGCGTTTCGAGGGCGAGGGAGGCGGCACGATGCGCGGAGACGGCTCGCCACCACGCGGGCAGAGCGGCCAGCGCCGTGGGCTGCTCAGCGGGCAGGCGGCACGTGACGCCAGCCGAAACTCCGACGCGAACCGGCGACTCTCCTCGCGCAATGAGAACCTCCCGGCGGCGGGCGATCCGTATAGTCCCTACGAGTCGTATCAGCCGCGACCATCGTCTCCTGGCGCGGGGCGCACGCTGAGTGGAATGTCGGGCGGCATGCCCAGCACGCGCACACGGAGCGCCGCGGCCACCGCCTACAGCGATGTGGCGTTCGCCGTTCCGGCCCGTCATCGCCTGGGGATATCGATCTTCCACGATGGCAACATTGGGCATCTCTGGCGCGGCGAGTTCTTCTCACGGCTGGCCGAAGCGGTGATCAGCACGGGCGTAGTCATGTGGCTCGCCGCACTATATGAGTCGCCGTTGGTGATCGCCGTCGCCGTCTTCGCGATGGCCTTTCCGTTCGTGGTGGCGGGGCCGTTCGCGGCGCGCTTTCAGCGCGCGAAGCGCCCGGACGTGGCGCTCAAGTGGCTGGGACGCGCACGGATGGTGCTGGCGCTCGGCCTGGTGGTGATGCACTACCGGACGCTGTTGCCCGTCATCTTTGCGCTACTCCTCGCTATTTCGCTGCTCGGGCGCTTCTGCGACGCTCTGCGCGTCGCCGCGGCACGAACGTGTTTGGCGCCGGGTGAGCCGGAGCATGTCGCCAGCGATCTGCATATTGGCGCTGTGCTCGTCGCGGTGGTGGGTCCGCTGTTGGCCTCGCTGCTGTACGTGCTTATCGGCGAGCGCATACTGGCGGTCAGCATCGGCGCCGTGGCCTTCTTCGCGCTCAGCGCCAACTCGGAAACCTTCCTCGACCCGCTGCCTGAACAGCGGCGCGCCTTTCTGCTGGCGATGCCCGACACGCTCGACGACGAGGAGGAGGAAGAGACCGAGACGCTGAAGCGCCCATCGCCGGAACAGCGCCGTGAGCATGGCTTGCCAGCGTGGTATCAGCAGGGGCCGTCGCGGACGGGTGAAGCCTGGGCCGACATCCGCGCGGGACTGGGTCTCGCCGGCTCTGGAGGCGGATCGACGGCGGCGATCTGGGCGGTGGGCGGACTCGCGCTGATCGGCGGCGGGCTTGCTACTCTCGAAGTCTTTTATGTGACCTATTGGCTGCAACTGCCGGAGTTCTACCTCGGCCCGTTGTTGGCCGCCGAGGGCGCGGGACTCGCGCTTGGCGCGATGCTCGCTGGCGGGCTGGCGCGAGCGTGGCGGCTGAGCCTCTTCGGGGGGATGGCACTGGCGGGCGTCGCAACGGTCGCGCTGATCCGGTTCCCGCGGCTCCCGGGACCGCTGCTGTGGATGCTAGCCTTGGGAGTCGCCAGTGCACTGGCCGCCGGCGGGGCGCGACGGGCGCTGACACGCGGCTTTAGCGGTATTGAGCAGCGCGCGCTGGCTGCCGCGGAAGCCTGGGTGACGGCACTCTGCGCGGCGGTGGGCAGTGTCGCGCTCGCGCTCTTCTACGAGGAGGCGTTTGTGCTGCCGGCGGGCAAGACCTTTAAGCTGCCGTTCCACACCTATCCCCTCGATCAACTGATCGGATTGATGGGCATGGCGCTGGTCGTCGGTGGGGTGCTCTTCGCCGTGTTGAGCGTGGCGCTCGGCAAGCAGCGGGTCGCCAGGGTTCGCGAAACGGACGCGTTGAGCCCCACGCGCGCACGGCTGGCGGCTTTCCAGGCGGATAAGGTGAAAGCCGGCGCCGCGGCATCGTGGGAACATCCCGATGAGGACGAGCGCGGCTGGGATGAGGGCGAGGACGACGCCTCCGCCGAGCGTTACGCGGCTTCGGGCGCGTATGGCTATGAGGACGAGGGCTACGCGACGGGCTATGGGCCTTCGCGGCGCGATGACTATCAGGCGGATGACGACTATGATGATCCTCCGCGGGGCACACGTCGCGGCTCCTCGGGCCGCAATCCCCGTCCGCGGTGGTAGACCAAGGAAAGCGTGGACTGCTTCAGGATTGCTGGGTGGTGTAGGGTTGGCGACTCGGCGCGGTTGGGACGATTTTCCGGGTCGCTTTTTCCGTTTTCTTCCGCTTTTTCGTCTCGATCACACAGGTGCTTGGCGGGGGCTTCGAGGGCTGCGGGGGCCGCATTGGCGTGGCGAAGTAGAATATAAGTTCTAGTAACCAGTATAGCACCGGGTGGGCTGATGTGCAAGGGGCGATTGCGGCGCGGGATGAGCGGCGGACCGGATCGCGATAACGTGAGTCGGACTTCGCGCGGGGATCGAGGGAGGGCGCGAGGAGAACGCGTGGCGTAGAGGCTTCACGCTCATGCTATACTTGCCGCAACTTCGACGCTACGCTGCCGCGCGCGGAGCGGCACGCGGTCCCCCAGGTGATGAGGGAGCAGCCAGATGTCCGAGATGTCCGTCAGCGTCCCAGGAACCGCCAGCGCAGAGGCACCGACGCCGACACGCACTACTCGCTCGCTGGGGCAACTCGTCGCCATCAGCATCTTCTGGTTCGCCATCAATTTCCACTGGGCGGCGCTGCTGCAGTTGGTGATCCCCGGTCAGATCTACGGCTTGCTGTTTCACGCTGCTCCGGCGGGGTCGTTGGCGAGCCGCGCGGCGTGGGTGGATGCCCACAAGAGCTTGACGCTCGCCATTGTGGTCGCGCCGGGACTGATTATCGCGCTGCTGGCAAATCCGTTCTTTGGCCTGTTGAGCGACCGCACGCCGGGACGCTTGGGGCGACGGCGACCGTACATCCTCGGCGGCACGCTGGTGAACGTCGTCGGCCTCGGCCTGATGGCGCTGGCCCCGCTGGTGGCAACCGCCGACGGCAGCGGGCAGGCGCTCGCGCCGAGCATGGTCATCTTGATGGTGGCGCTGATGCTCACGCAGTTGGGCAATAACGCGGCGGCGGCACCTTTCCACGCGTTGCTGCCTGATACGGTGCCGCAGGAACAACGCGGCAAGGCCTCTGGCATCATGGGGTTGGCGCTTTTCCTCGGCCAGATCGGCGGCGCTATTGTACCGACCTTGATTGGCTATAGCTCCGATGGCTTGAAAAACGGGACGCAGTCGCTGAGCACGTACGATCAGCGTATCGCGATCAGCTATGGAGCGGTGGCGCTGGTCAGCGTCGTGATGGCGATCCTCACCTTCATTACGGTGCGCGAACGGCCCTGGTCGCGCGGAACGGCGGCACCGGCCACCGGGACGACGTTCGCGGGAACCGGGCGAGCACTTGTGCTCACGCTGCTGGCCGTGCTGGCGACCACCGGGTTGATGATCGCAGTCGCGCGCGTGGTCTTCGGGAGTACCATCGACGATAAGGTTGTCGACGGGCTTGAGGTCTTGCCCGTGGTCGTGGCGGGGATCGGCGCGGCGATCGCTTTCGACTTCAGGCCGCGTCGCAATCCCGATTTTAGCTGGGTCGTGGTGACGCGGATGCTGGTCATGCTCGGCATCTACTCGGTGCAGTTGTACATCTTCTATTACATGCAGGATGTTGCCGCGCCATCGCAGCCTGAGGCGGCGACGACGAATTTCCTCGTGATCCTCACCATCACGGCGCTGGTGAGCTCGTTGTTTGTCGGTCGCGCCTCGGATCGCTTCGGGCGCAAGCGCATGGTGTATATTTCGGGCGCGTTCATGGCCGCGGTGGGGGCGCTCTTCGTGCTGGCGCCAGCGATCGTGCCCGGGCATATTCTGGCGCTGGCACTGGGCGCGGCGGCGATCTTCGGGCTGGGCTACGGCGCGTATGTCAGCGTGGACTGGGCGCTGGTGGCGGATGTGCTGCCGAACGAGGAGACTTTCGCGCGGGATATGGGCGTGTGGAACATCGGACTCACCGCGCCGCAGGTCATCGCCGCCGTCATCGGGGCCGCGTTGATCACCGTGGGACAGTCGGTCTTTGGCAGCGACTATTCCTATACGTTTCTCTTCGTGGCGCTCGTGGTCTTCTGCGTCGCCGGTACCGTCACCGTCCGGTACATTCGGGGCGTGCCGCGCTGAGCGGTGCGCGTGGAGAGATAATAGGGAGATGCTCGACGCGGCTCGCGTTTCGATAGCGTAGAACGGGAGCGTGTGGGGCGTGAGCCTCGTGAGTATGCAGTGAGTTGGGGAGCATGGACGAGCGCAGAAGTGAGGGACTGGCGGATGCCTTACCGGATGAATATTCCGAGTTAGGGAATCCACGGCTGGTCATTGAGGAAGTGGTGCGACTCCTCGGCGCACTGCACCGCGACTCTACGCGCCTGGGCGACACGATTGTGGCGGCTGGGCTTGCGGCGCGGGAGTGGCGGTCGAAGGCCGCGCGGCTGGAGCGCATCTCGGACGAGTTTCCGCCGATCTCGCTGGACGAGCTGCTGACGCGCATGGCGGAATTCGCCGCGGGTACGGGCATTTTGTGGCTGCATGGCGGCCCCAACGAACTCGACCGCTTCCAGGACGAGACGATCGTGCTTCACGGCGTGATCAAGCCGCTACGCGCCTTCGCGCAGCGACAACGCCTGCTGCCAGCGCGCGAGCGCGGGGACGAGCCGCTCTGGAAGGCACTTGGCGATCCGCTGGTGGGGACGCCGCTCGATCTGGTGGCGAGGGATCTGCGCGATATCGACGCGCTGGCGCCGTTCCTGGCGCCGATCAGCGACGCCGACTGGAAGGCGATCGAGGCGGCACAGGCGAAGGCGGCACCTCAGGCAGCGCCACAGGTGAAACGCTCGGCATCGGCGAAATCGGCGACGAGCGCCGAGGCGTCACGCGCCGCGACTCCCGCGCCGCCCACGTTAGCCGCGCCGCCGACGGCAGCCGAGAAGGCGCCCCCCGTTGGTGCGCTGACGGTGGAGGATCTCAAGGCGGCGAGTGACGCGACGCCCGCGCCGAAGCGGCTGCGCGAGTATCTGCCGAGCGCGCCCGCGGTGCTGCCACGCGCCAGGGAGAGCCAACTCTCGCGATCGCTGCAAGCTGGCGGACGCTATCTGCTGCGGCGCTGGGCGATCGTGCTGACCGTCGCGGTGATGCTGGCGCTGGCAACCGGGTTGCTCACGGTGATCAGCCAGGGACGCGCGCAGATGACGACGAACGCGCATTTGGTGGCGGCGCCGACCAGCCTCGCCCTCGCCTGTAGCGGCAAGTCGAGCACGGAGGCGTTCACGCTGCGCAACGCCGGCACGAAGAGTGAGGCGTGGAAAGTGACTGCGCCGAAGGGGGTGACGATCTCGGCGGCAACGGGGACGCTAGCGCCCAACGCGACGGCGACGCTGAAGCTGACGGTCGCGTCGGGGACGAAGACGGCGAGCCACGGTACGCTGACGATCACCGACGCCGACGGTACGCTGACGGTGCCGTATAGCATAGCCTGCGGCGGATAAGCGTACGTGGCGGGAGAGCGCGCTTGGGACGGACGTACCCCCAGCAAGCCCCCAAGGGGCGACCCCGCCGCCGCCTTCCCTGCGCGGGAAGGGGAGCCGGACGGGAGAGGGGCCGGGGGCCAGCCCGCGCGCCTCGAAGCGGTGCAGCCGCATCTGATCAATGTCGGGCTTCCCTGACTACTCAGACCAGGCCCTCGTGTGCTGCACGCAGTTAGGCACTCGGCTTCCCTTGGGTCGCGTATGCCCGAGACAGGAAACCTGCTATACCGCCGGCGAGGGCCCCACCGACCACGGCAGCAACGCCCTCTGCCAGACTGTAGAGGGATGTGAACAGGAGAACGAACACGGACCCTATGTACAGTTGGGTGGGATTCAAGGGATGGGGCTGGGCAGAGGCAATGAAGAAGAGACCAGAGTGTTGCAGCAGCACGTTGACGATCCCCGCGAAGAGGAGTTGCCAGACCAGCAGGAACACGCCAGTCGCCGTGCCCGCCGAGAGACCAAGCGCGGCCCCGTCGCGAGGCGTGAACCGCCTACGACCTGAGCGAAGCAGGAGGAGAAGAGCAGCCAGCGCCCCACCGAGCAGGGCGATGAGGGGAATGTAGAGGATTTCCGCCCAGGTCACTGGCTTGTCTGGGCGACTTTGCACCCCAAAGAGAAAGCCATAGGCCACGATAGCCGCCACAGCTAGCGCAGAGCTGCACAATCCCACCCAGATGACTTTCACGTGCTGGTGCTCCTCTTCGCTCTCTGCGCCTCTGGTGCCTGGTCAGGCAGACCGGGCGCTGCGGAGCATGGTGGCGTGACGCGCAGACAAGCACTTTTCTGTTGCGCAGAGTTATCGCAATGTCCGATGCTACGTGCTGCCTGCCATTACACACCGGCGGACGCGGGTGGTGCTGCCAGGGAGGTGCGCCGCGGGTACGGTTCCCAGGGTTCGTCGGCACGCGCGATGTATTCGCTGATCTTTTCGATTACCTGCTGATGTTTCAACGGCGGGCCTGCCTTAGCAAGCGCCCTCCACCGTGATAAGCCTCACGCTGCCACCTACTTGCCGGACGGGCCACTTAGGCCATGCTGATGCCGCCATCGACGGCGAGGGTCTGGCCGGTGATGTAGCCGGCGTCGGGGGAGGCGAGGAAGGCGATGGCGGCGGCCACTTCGTCGGCGCTGCCGTAGCGCTTGAGCGGCGTGATGTTGAGGTAGTAGTCTTTGAACTCCTGGGTGACGTTGGCGGTGAGCTCGGTCGGCACGTAGCCGGGGGCGACGGCGTTGACGGTGATGTTGCGGCTGGCGACTTCGCGAGCGGCGGACTTGGTGAAGGCGATCAGGCCGGCCTTGGAGGCGGCGTAATTCGCCTGGCCGACCTGACCCATGAGGCCGGAGATGGAGGTGACGTTGATGATGCGGCCCCAACGCGCGCGGAGCATGGAGCGCAGGGCGGCCTTCGTGCAGAGGAAGGCGGAGGTCAGGTTGGCGGTGAGCAGGCCCTCGAAGTCTTCGCGCTTCATCTGGAGGATCAGGCGGTCGTTGGTGTGACCGGCGTTGTTGACGAGGATGGCGACGGCGCCGAGCGTCTCGTCGATCTGCTTGAACATGGCGGTGACGTCGTCTTCGTTGGAGACGTCGGCGCGGACGGTGATGACTCGCCGGCCCATTGCGGCGACGGCGGCATGCGTTTGGGCGGCGCCGGTGGCATCGTGACGATAGTTGACGGCGATATCGGCTCCCATGCGGGCGAGACGGAGCGCCGTTGCGCCACCGATGCCGCGGCTGCTGCCGGTGACGAGGGCGACCTTGCCAGCCAACGGGAGGTCAGCAGGCTGCTGGCGCTCTGGGCTCTCTATGCTCTCGGACATGGTGTACTCCTAGGAAACCTCACCCCTGATCGCACCCTCACGGCGCCGGGTTCTGCGGAGTACACGATACCCTAGATATGGCGATCAGTCCAGCCGGAGCGTCTTGAGATAGTCGCGGATGCCGGGGGCGAGGTCGGGTCGGTCGAGGGCGAAGGCGATCGAGGTGGTGAGATAGCCGATGGGATCGCCGGTGTCGTAGCGGATGCCCTCGAACTCGCAACTCCAGACGGGCTGGCGTGCGAGCAGGGCGAAGATGCCGTCGGTGAGCTGGATCTCGCCGCCCGCGCCGGGTGAGGTGCGTTCCAGCGCGTCGAAGATGTCTGGTGTGAGGATGTAGCGGCCGATGACGGCGATGTCTGACGGAGCGTCGTCGGGGTCGGGCTTTTCGACGAGGCCACGGACGCGGCGCACGCGCGACCGGGGATCGCTCTCGGGATCGAAGTCAAAGACGCCGTAGCGGCTGAGCTGATCGCGCGCCATGCGCATGCCGGCGAGCACGCAGCCGCCGCGCTCTTCGGCGACATCGATGAGCTGACGGAGGCAGGGCTTGCCGCCGGCGTTGACGACGAGGTCGTCGCCGAGCAGGACGCCGAACGGCTCGTCGCCGACGCAGTCTCGCGCGGTGAGGACGGCGTGACCGAGGCCGCGTCGCTCTTCTTGATAGCAGTAGTCGATGTGGGCGAGGTGTTCGATGCGATAGAGGTCTTCGAGGGTTTTGGTGTCGCCCTTGCGCTCCAGTGCGGCGCGCAGGTCTGGGGTGTCGGTGAAGTGCTCTTGGATGGAGCCTTTGGACTCGTGGGTGACGATGACGACGCGCTCGATGCCAGAGGCGACGGCTTCTTCGACGATGTATTGGATGGTGGGGGTGTCGGCGAGGGGGAGCATTTCCTTGGGGACGGCCTTGCTGGCTGGAAGGACGCGTGTTCCCAGGCCGGCGGCGGGGATCACGGCGGTGCGTATCTTCATGCATTTTCCTCATTTTCCAGAAGGAGTGCCGGGGCCGCATGGTGCGCGGCATCCGGGCAGAAGATAGCACAACCTGCGCCAACGAGCGTCGCTCTTGTGGCAGTGTAGTGAGCAGCGGCTGATCAGGTCAAGATCGCGGGACTCGTGGGGGTTTAGGCGGCGATGCGCGCGGCGAGGGCCATCTCGGCGGCGTCGGCGAGGGGCAGGCCGGGCCAGAGCGCGTGCGCCGCGGCGTTGGCGGCGAGGAGCACGCCGAAGCGGTGGAGCAGGAGCGGCGATGTGCCGATGACTGGCGTGGGGGTGGCGACACTGCCGAAGCTGGTGGCGGTGACGACGCCGACGCAACCATCAGTCGGGTTGCCGTCGGAGACGTAGCGGACGCCGTTGCGGACGTTGACGTACGGATGCATCACGTCGAAGGCGACCCAGGCATCGAGATCGTTGGCGAGGGCAGCGCAAGTGATATCTTGCGCCGCGGGAAGCCCTGGCATCGCGCCGAGCACGGGGGTAACGCCCCAGTTGGCGCCATCCCAGGTGACGCGTAGGACGAGTAGCCCGAAGCTGAATGCCGTGTCTGGCGCTCCGCGCTCGATGACGTGGCCATCGGCGGTGGCATAGGTCCAGAGGGGGGCAGCGGTGAGGCCAACGTACCAAGCGGCGGAGCTCAGGCGCGCGGTGGGGGCGGGGAGTGTGCAGAGCTGTTCGCAGTCTTGCCCCTGAGCGCGGCAGGGGGCGATCGAGACGGAGGCGCAGGGTTCGGTCCATCCGGAGAGCTGGACGATGCGCAGACTGGCGCGCAGTGGCTGCCGCGTGGGGATGACGATCGGCGAAAAGGCGTTGTCAGCGAGCGAGCGATAGTATTCTCCTGGCGCAACCTCGGCGCTGTAGGTGGGGGAAAGCGCGGCGGCGATGGCGGCTGAGAGGGAAATGCGGAGCGGGTCGGCGAGCGTGGCGAGCGATTCGCTGTCGTCGAGGATGCGCCCGTTGGGGAGCGTATTTGGCTCCAGGGCGGGCGTGATGGGGCAGGTATCGTCCGGCGAGCGGGGCACGCTGAGCACGCAGTGCTGGGGCTGGAATGGGGCGGCGTTCCAGGCGAGACGATGCGTGCCGCGGCTCACCTGGAGGGGATGCGAGTCGCCGGGCAGTGGCGGATTGCTGAGCGCGTGGCCGTCGAGCGTGAGCGTCTCGCCGGGAGCCAAGGGCGTAAACCAGAGGGCATCTTCGCCCGGCGCGAGCATGCTGGTGGGTACTGGAATCGGGCCGGTAAGCGCGCGCTGGACGCTGAGGCGAAGGTCAGGCACGAGCGCGCAGAGTAGGGCGACCGCGAGCACAACGGTGCCAGCAAGCGTCATGGCACGGATGGCTCGCTGGCGCACGGTCAGGCGGGGCGCGAGGAGGCTCTCAAGACGCGCGGCCCGCAGCGTTTCGTCGGGGTCGGCGGTGTCGTGGTCGCTGGGTGGATCGTCGGGCGGTGGTGTCATGTGCGGACCCTCTGGCGATGGCTGCCCGCCACGAGCGAGCGGGACCACTGCCTTCAACACGCACGCACGGCTCGCCGTTTTCAGGGATCTTGCGGCAGGGTGTAGTGTACCGCAACGCAGCGAGCGGTGGTTAAGGCTGCGCCGGACATGTGCGCGGTGTCAGGTGCGACGGCGGCGCCTGTGTGGCTGGCCCGGTTGTGTCTCGTCGTCGCGCTGACTGTTGTTGTTGTGCGCGGCTTCGAGTTGCGGCTGCGTGTAGGCGTCGAATGGCGGGGAGGCAAGTGCTTCGGCGACGGCGGTGAGCAGATCATCGATATCGAACGGCTTGGAGACGACCCGGACACCGACCGCCTTGAGTTGGCCTTCGATGTCGCGGACGTCGCGCGTGGCGGCGGTGCAGATGATGACGGGGATGTGAGCCGTCTCGCGGTGCATCTTGAGCAACTGGAGCAACTGCCATCCGAGCTTCTCGCCGCCAAAGATGTAATCGAGGATGATTAGATCGGGCTTGACGTGGATGACCTCATCGGCGCTTTTATACGCGATGCCGGAAAGCACGACCTCGTAGCCCGCGTCTTCCAAGATGTCGCGAAAAGCCTGCAGAATTTCGTCGGTATCGTTGACGACGAATATGCGTGCTGCCATGCATCCTCCCCGATTCGAACGCATGCATCTCGCACGCGCGTGGGCGTTCCACGTCATAGGGGTATCCTTTGCGCGAAGCATGCCACTGGAAGTCGCGGGGTCTCGCGGTCAGCACGTACGCAGGCACTGGAATGCGGTGCGCTACGTAGATCTCTGCGCATTGGGGCAGGGGCGGCCGGAGGGAACGACACGGGCAAGTCGCACGCGCGAACGGGCGCGCAGAGGTCGCGATCTACGAGGCGGATTGATCCGCGGGGGTGACGTTGAGGGTGTGCTCGCGCTCGTAGGTGACGAGTCCGGGGCCGCCGCCTTTGATGTGACGTACGTAGCGCTGGAGGGTGTAGTCTACGGGGACGCTGCCGGCGGCGCGGGACTGGCTGTAATACGCCGCGAGGGCGGCGGCTTCGCGGAGTGTGGCATCTGGGATCGGGCGACCACCGGCCTTGACGATGACGTGCGCGCCGGGAACGCCGCGGGCGTGGAGCCAGGTGTCGTTGGCCGCGGCGGCGCCGAAGGTGACTTCTTCGTTCTGGCGGCTGTTCTTGCCGATGAGCAGGGTGAAGCCGTCACGCGAGGTGCGACGGAGCGGTGTGCCGCCCTCGGGCACGCGACGTTGCTGGTTGGGCTTGCCGCTTTTGCCACCTTTGCCAAACTTGCCGGATTTGGCGCTTTTCGCGGGTTTGGCAGGTTTGGCATTCTTCGCCGGGCGCAGATAGCCGGCCTCGACGACCTCAGAGCGCACGAGCGCGATCTCGGCGGGCGTCTCGGCGAGCGCCAGATCGGTCTGGAGCTGCTCGATGCGCGCACGTTCGACGGCGTTGGCCTCGATCTGTGGGGGGATGGCTTCGCCCGCGCGCTGGAGCTTGTGGTAGCGGGCATAAAGGCGGTTGGCGTTCTGCACGGCAGTGAGACGCGGATCGAGGGACACGGTCAGCGTGGTGGGATCGCCGGGGGCAGCGGCGAAGGGATTTTCGCGGGTGAAGCTGCTGGCGCCCTGCGGCACCTCGCTCTGGAAAGCGAGCAATAGATCGGCCTCGACCCTCAGGCGCCTGGCTTCGTCGAGCGTGCCGAGATCGGCGGCCAGCGCCTCGGCTTTGCGGAGCGTGCGATCGTGCTGCGTCTTCAACAGGTGGCGGAGATCGGCTTTGGCGGTGTCGACCGCGCCGCGCCACTCGGCATCCTCGAAGTAGGCGGCGAGCAGATCATTGACGCTCGACGCGGGGCGGAGATCGTCGCCGGGGAAGCGGGCGGGGCGGTAGACGGCGGCGTCGCTTGGTTGCGAAGCGGCTGGTGCGAAGACCAGCGTCGGCTGCCAGGCGTGTGTGTCGTAGAGCGCGGCGAGGGGGCGCACGGCGGCGCTCACGGCATCCCAATCACCCTCGGCGGTAAGCGGTGCCGAGGGCGCTATGCCGGCACGGGCGAGCGTCTCGGCGGCAAGATCGCGCCCCCAGCCGGAGATGGCTTCGGTGAGGACGGAGGCGATAGTGGGTGTGTGGCGCTTGCGGCCCGGCGATGGCTCGCGCGTGCGCAGGTCATCGGCGACGCTGCGGAGATCGTCGGCGGTCAGTGTTTCGGGGGCCAGGCGCGGCTGTGGCTCGCCGTGGAGCAGGCGCGTCTGCGGTGGCGGTGGGCGATAGGCGACGTGGGGGGCGAGCGCGCGATAGGGGTTGGTTTCGAGGCCGACCTGGCGCAGCGCGCCGAGGATCATGCCGGCGTTATCGCGGAGGATCAGGTTGCTGAGCTGGCCCATGATCTCGACGACGAGCCAGACGAGCTCGGTATGGTCTTCGGAGGGGCCGTGCGCGAAGCCCAACTCGACGACGCGCTCCCAGCGGGGCTGGCGCAGGTCGCGGAGGCGCGCGCCTTCGAGGTATTTGCGAAGGAGCATGACGAAGGCTGGCGGGTCGGTGAGGAGCTTGCGCGGTTTGCGATCGACGAGGTGCAGACGGGCGACCTGCGGGTGCGCTGAGGCGAGCAGCCAGCGGTTGCGCGCGGTGCCTTCGCCGCCGAGCCCGCCGTAGCATTGCAGCGCTATGGCCCGCGGCGTCGGCTGGATGACGTCGTCGATTCGCGCGCCGACGAGGCCGCCGCGCAGTTCATCGACGACGGCGGCAAGGGTGAGGGCGTCTACCCGCATGTGGGTGCCTTTTCTATCTGTCGTGGTGGGGAGTGTCGGGCGGCGCGAGGCGGGCCGCGCCACTACAGAGCCACTACAACTAGTGTCGGGTGTTGGTGCGTGTGATGTCTGCTGACGCCCGCGCTCGCGCGTCATGGTAGATGGTGCGAGCGTGCAGCTTGTTCGCCTCGGCGCAAGGGCGGGCAGTGGACCGGTCCGCCATGATACCATATAGGACACAAGGCATTCTGGCGATGCTGTTTCCTGATCGGATTCGGGGCGTTGAGGCGGGATGAGCATTCGAGCTGTATGGCGTGCGATTCGGCCCGCGAGGAGAGCGAGCAAGGCGGAGATGAGTACGGGCGATACGTCGCAGGGATCGCAGCCTGCGCGTGCGTTGGCGCCCTGGCGTCCGCTGCTGCTGGTGCTTTCGGGTCCGTCGGGCGTGGGCAAGACGAGTGTCACTCAGGCGTTGCTGGCACGGCGGTGGGGCGGGCACGTGGTGGTGACGGCGACGACGCGCCGCCCGCGCCCAGGTGAAGTGGACGGCGAGCACTATCACTTTCGCACGATGCAGCAGTTCAAGGAGATGATCGAACGCGGCGAGTTGCTCGAACACGCGGAGGTTCACGGCAACCTCTACGGGGTGCCGGCGTCGAGCGTGCGCGAGCAGTTGGCGAAGGGGAGCGACGTGATCCTGACGATCGATCCCCAGGGCGCGGCAACCATCCGCAAGCGGGTGAAGGGCGCGCTTTTCGTCTTCCTGGCGCCGGAGTCTTTGGATGAGCTGGTGGAGCGGCTGAACGCGCGCGGCGTCGATACGGCGGAGCAGCGAGCGCTGCGGCTGGTGAACGCGGAGCGCGAGATGGCGGAACTGCCGACGTATGACTATGTGATCGTCAATCGCACCGGACAACTCGACGAGACGGTGGAGACGCTCCGCGCGATATTGCTCGCCGAGCATTGCCGCGTCTCGCCGCGATCTCCAGAGGTGTGACAACGGCTAGAGGAGGCGACCGGTGCAGGAAGACGTCCAAGACGCCGCGCGACGCGATGGTGGCGAGAGCGATGGGTTCAATCGATCGGGCACGAAGGAGCGCAATCTCGGCCTCGAACTGGTGCGCGTGACGGAGGCGGCAGCCTACGCGGCGGCACGCTTCATGGGGCGCGGCGATAAGGAGGCGGTGGATCGGGCGGCGGTGGACGCGATGCGCCAGGCGGTGGACGGGGTGGATATGCATGGGGTGGTGGTGATCGGCGAGGGCGAGAAGGACGAGGCGCCGATGCTCTACGTGGGCGAGGAAATCGGCAATGGGCTGCCGCCGGAGGTGGATGTGGCGGTCGATCCGGTGGATGGTACGCGGCTGACGGCACTCGGGCTGCCAGGGGCGATCGCGGTGGTGGCGGTGGCTGATCGCGGAGCGATGTTCTCCGCGCCTCCAGGCGTCTATTACATGCGGAAGCTGGCGGTGGGACGCGCGGCGGCACGGGTGATCGATCTGGACGCACCGATCGCGGAGAATCTGGCGCGGGTGGCGCGGGCGCGCGATGTCTCGGTCAACGATATCACGGTGACGGTGCTCGACCGGCCCCGGCATGCTGACGTCATCCAGGAGATTCGAGCGGCGGGCGCGCGGATCCGCTTGATTCAGGACGGCGATGTGGCGGCGGCGATGCAGGCGGCAACGGAAGATTATCGTGGGGTGGACGTGTATGTCGGCGTGGGCGGCGCGCCGGAGGCGGTGCTGGCGGCGGCGGCGCTCAAGTGCATCGGCGGGGAGATGCTCTGCCAGATCTGGCCGCGGTCGGAGGAGGAGCGGGCAAAGCTGCTCGGCGATGGGATTGATTTGCAGCGCATCTATACGGTGGACGACCTGGTGACGTCGGAGAATGTGTCGTTCGCGGCAACGGGCATTACGACGGGCGAACTGCTGCGCGGAGTGGAGTATGTCAGCCAGGGCGCACGGACGCATTCGGTGATGATGCGCGGGCGGACGGGGACGATCCGCTACATCGAGGCGATCCATCGCTGGCAGGGGCACTAGACGGGCGAATTTTGCCGCAGAAGGCGTGACAGGGAGCGACAGAAGGGGGTCGGCATGCGCGTTCGTCCATCGGCACGGGTGCTGGTGGTTGACGAGGACGAACGGGTACTGCTCTTTAAGTATCAGGATGAGGAGCCGCTCGATCCTGGGCGCCCGAACACGCCGTTTTGGGCGACGGTTGGCGGTGGGGTGGAAGCGGGCGAGTCGTTCGAGGCGGCAGCGGCCCGCGAGCTGGCGGAGGAAACGGGCATCCGCGACGTGGCGATTGGCCCGTGGCTCTGGACGCGCGAGCAGGTCTTGCGCTTCCAGGGTGAGACGCTGCTGGCGCACGAGCGCTACTTTCTGGTGCGGGTGCGCGAGGCGACGGTGAGCCTTGCGGGGCTGCTGGCGTATGAGCGCGCGGTCTATCGCGGCCATCGCTGGTGGGCGCTCGACGAGTTGCGCGAGTGCGACGAGACGGTCTTCCCGGAACGCCTCGCAGACTTGCTGGCGGACGCGCTCGCCGGGCGCATCGGAGACGCGCCGCTGCAGCTTGATAGGTGAGGCGACGCCCCGGCGCGAAGCAATCTGAAGCTCTGTCGCGGGGATGGAGCGAGCGCCAGACGACTATCTGCCGACGAAGATGCGGCGCAGCAGCGATATCGGCGCTGGCTGCTCATCCTCAGGGGGATCGTCGCTGCCGAGGTAGGCGTCGCCGAAGTGGCCTGGGGCACGGGTGACGGGCCGCGTGGTGCTTTCTTGGGGTGGGCGGAGCATGGCGGCGCGCGAAGCCTGCGCGCGCTGATCGGTGCGCGGCGCCGACGACGCCTCGATCACGCGCTCGGCGCGCGGGGGCGGACCCGCCGCTGCCCCGACAAGCGGCGCCTGATAGGGCGGCTGCCAGGACTCTTCGTGGGGATCGGCCAGGCGCGGCGACGGCGCGGGTGCGCGCTCGTCTGCGCGGGACTGCTCGGCGGCGGGACGGGCCGCGGCGATCGAGATTGGTCGGCGGTCGGCGGTATCCGCGCGATCGCCAGCGTTGACGCTGCGGCTACTCGCCTCGGTCGTGCTCCAGCGCTGGACTTTGCCGGAGGTGACGGAGGGTGAATACTGTCGGATGACGTGGGCCTCGAAGCCGGTGGCTACCACGGTGACTTTGAGCTCACCTTTGGCCGCAGGGTCGTAGACGGTACCGAAGGTGATCGTCGCACTGGGATGCGCCGCCGAGGTGATCAGGTCGGCGATCTCGTTGACCTCGCTCATGGTGAGGTCGTCGCCACCGGAGATGTTGAACACGATGCCTCGCGCGCCGCTGACGTCCACTTCGAGCAGCGGGTTGGTAATGGCGTTGCGTGCGGCGGCGATGGCGCGACCCTCGCCGCTGGCGGCGCCCACCGACATATGCGCGGAGCCGGCGTCGGTCATGATGTTGCGGATGTCGGCGAAGTCGAGGTTGATGAGGCCGGGGATGGTGATCAAGTCGCTGATGCCCTGGATACCCTGGCGCAGGACGTCATCGGCGAGGCGAAACGCCTCGAAGGCGCTGAGGTCGCGGGCGGCGAGCTGCGTCAGCCGGGCGTTGGGCACGACGATCAGCGCGTCCACCACTTCGCGGAGCGCCTCGACGCCCTCTTGGGCGACGCGCATGCGCTTGCGCTCGAAGGCGAATGGCGTGGTGACGATGGCGACGGCCAGCGCGCCAACCTCGCGCGCCGCCTGCGCCACCAGGGGACTCGCGCCGGTGCCGGTGCCGCCACCCATGCCAGCGGTGATGAAGACCATGTCCGCACCGGTCAGCGCCTCGCGGATGGTGGCGAAGCTTTCCTCCGCGGCGTGGCGGCCAACGTCGGGATTGCCGCCGGCGCCAAGGCCGCGCGTCAGGGTCTCGCCGAGGCGCAGCCGGTTGGGGGTGGCCGCCTTCTGCAGCGCCTGGGCGTCGGTGTTCATGGCGTAGAACTCGACACCGTGCACGCCAACTGCGATCATGTGGTTGATGGCGTTGAGGCCGCCGCCACCGACGCCTACGGCCAGCAACCGCGCGACGCCACCCTGCGCGGTGCCTGGGGCCACGGCGGGGATGCGATCCGTCACCGGCACGATGCGTGTCCCCTGCGCGGCGCCCGGCGCACTGCCCGCCACCTCGATTGTCTCTCGCGTCTCCATCGCTCTGCTCCTTGCGTGCGCGGCGGGGAGGTCGTCTCCACCGTCGGGCGTTGTCTTGTTGGTTATGATTTGCCGCCACCACGGCGGAAGATGCCGAAGAAGGGGGGCCGATCGTCGTGCGAGCGTCTCTGGCCGCCGCGCGTCGTCGTGCCATACCAGCGGGCGAGCCCCGCGGCGGTGACGTAGGCGGGCGCCTCGGCCCACTCTGGGAGGCCGCGCACTCTGCCGGGCACGCCGATCTCTACCTCGACATCGAGCGTGGCGGCGAGGAGGACGTCGAGGCCGGGGAGATCCGCGCCGCCGCCGGCGAGCACGATGGTGGAGGGCACCACGCCGGAGTCGCGGAGCTGCCGCAGCCAGTCGTCGATGGCGTCGGCGAATGCGTCGGTTTGCGCGCCGAGTACGCGGATGATTTCGCTCTGCGGCGCGAAGACGTCGTCGCCCAGCGCGGGCGGCATCTCGACGAGGTCGATCTCGCCAGCGTCGCGTGGGTCGCAGGAGCCGTAGCGCACCTTGACCTGCTCGGCGACGTGCGGGGGCAGGCGCATCTCAGCGACGAGGGCGTCGGTGAAGTCTTGGCCGCCCAGGGGCAGCACGCGAGTATGCCAGATGGTGCCGTCGTGGTAAACGGCGAGCTTGGTCGACTGATAGCCAACATCGATCACCGCAACGCAGGCGCGATCACGATAGGCGTCGATGACGGCGTAGCCCGCCGCGAGCGGACTCGCCGCCGTGAGCACCTCACGAATGCCGGCATCCCGCACGCAGTGGAGGAGGTTGCGGAGGATGTTGGCGCTGGCCGTCACACAGTGGACCTCAACCTCGAGAGCGCTCGCCGCCATGCCCAGCGGAACGCGGACGCCGGGATAGCCGTCGACTTTGAAGGCGCGCGGGATCTCGTGGAGGATGCAGCGGTTTTCGCCGAGCTGAAGCTTGGAGTGCGCGGCGGCACAGGCGCGCGTGACGTCATCTGGACCGATGATGCGGCCGTGGGGCGCGATGGCGACCGAGCCGGAGACGTTCTGGCTATCGAGATATTCGTCGCCGATGCCGACGCAGGCGCTGAGGATGCGATGGGGCAATTGCTCCTCAACCGTCTCGATGGCGTTGGCGATGGCGGAGGTGGCGTCGGGGATGCTGGTGACGACGCTGCCTGAGATGCCGTGGGAGGGCACGCGGATCGCGTGGACGAAGTGCTGCACGCCATCGGGATCGACGGTGGTGACGAAGATGGTGACGTATTTCGAGCCCACATCGATTCCGACGTTGATGGGGAGGTCATTCCGCTCTGGCATTTCTTGCTACCGCCGTTTCCTTACCAGTGACGCGATCGGGTGCGCTCTACGGTATGTGCGCACGTGTGCCTCTCAACCGCTGGTGGGGACGATGTAGGGATGCGCGCCCCAGCGCAGATCGATGCGCGAGGCCGTTTCGCCGCGGCCGGCCAGCGCCTTCAGAATTTGGTGCGCCGCATCGAGCTGGAGCCGCACACCCTTTGCCACCGTGGCCGCTGACGGTGGCGAGCCGAGCGTCTTGGCGCTGGCGTCGTCGTCGACCATCGCGGCGGCGGCGCGGGCATCGCCAAAGAGCACTTGCATGCCGTTGGGCGCGACCGCGACGAGGCCGCTGTTGGCGAGATAGGTCAACGTCCAGCTGTTGCCGATGGCGCTTGCTAACCCTTTACGCAACTGTGCTGCCATATTGACGAGGCCGGCATCGAGCGACGCGCCGGCGGAGGGGAGGGCGCCGGAAAAAGCCACCGCCGCCGGGTCCGCCACGGTCGGCAGGTTCAGTTGGGCGTAGGCGGGGTCGCTGGCGAGCGGGCCGAGCACGACGCCATCGCTCGCCAGCACGAGGGTTCCCGCAGTGGCGGTCCAGATGAGCGCGGGCGTGCGCGGCGTGAGCGTGATGACGAGCGTATCAGGGAAGATTGCCCTGACTGAGGCGTGCGCGACGGTGGGCAGCGCCTCGACGAGGTGGGTGTCGCGGGTGAGGTCGCAACGGACGATGACGCAACCGGTGAGGGGCAGCGCGGCGACGGTGCGCGTGATCTGCGTGTCGGCGGTGCCTACAATGCGGAGGTGGCGCACCACGGAGGAGTTGACGGCCCAAACGGCGGCGGCGGCGAGCACGACCTGGACGGCGAGGGCGATGAGTAGGACCCAGCGCAGCCGCATGCGGTGCGGGCGCGTTGCCCGTGGACGGGCGAGGGCATAGGACATGTCACGATCCCTGCGCCAGGGGAGACGCCGCACGAAGGGCGCGGTGGCGCGAGCCGCGGAGGTGAGGTCGAGGTGCGGAGCAGCGGTGTGCGCCTGGAGATCGACGCCGAGGCGCGGCGTGCCGGAGTGGGCCGATCCCGCGCGAAACGCCCGTCGACCACGGCGCGGCCAGAAGCGTCCGCGGTGGGGGTGGCCGTAGGCGGCATCCTGGTACGACGACTGGCGATCTCGCATGACTTCCGTTCGCTCCCGCTTCGGTGTAGGGTCCATCCACCGCTCTACGGAGGGCAGAGCATATGTGATGCCAGATCGAGAGAACCAGCGAGACACTGCTGAGGCGCATGATCCGATCCATTCGACAGCGTGGTTCCACGGCGCGATGCACCGATGCGCAGCCGCCACTGAACCTGTGGCCGGAGCGGCATGGAGTAGAGGATAGGTGCGCACGTCGTTTGGGCGGGATCTGCGCGAGCCGTGTGCTACACTGCTCGATGCTACCAGGGGCATAGATGCCCGACTTGCATAGGAGCGGGGCTACACGGGAGGCGCGCCATGAGCGAGGCGACGACGTATAAGAACTACATCGGTGGCGAGTGGGTGGAGGCGGCGAGCGGCCAGCACGCTGAGGATCGCGATCCCGCGAACGGGGAGTTGGTGGGGCTGTTCCCGCGGTCGGGGCAGGCGGATGTGGAGCGTGCGGTGGCGGCGGCGAAGTCGGCTTTCGAGACGTGGCGCAAGACGCCGGCGCCGAAGCGTGGCGAACTGCTCTACCGCGTGGCGCGGCTGCTGGAGGAGCGCAAGGAGCAGATGGCGCGCGACCTAACACGCGAAATGGGCAAGGTGCTGGTGGAGGCGCGCGGCGATGTGCAAGAAGCCATCGACATGGCGTACTACATGGCGGGCGAGGGGCGACGCCTCTTCGGGTCGGTCGTGCCGTCGGAGCTGCCGAACAAGGCGGCATATGGCCTGCGCGAGCCAATGGGCGTGATCGCCTGCATTACGCCGTGGAACTTCCCGGTGGCGATCCCGTCGTGGAAGTCGCTGGCGGCGCTGATCGCCGGCAACACGGTGGTCTTCAAGCCAGCCAGCGATACGCCGCTCTGCGCCGTCAACTTCGTGCGGGTCTTCGAGGAGGCGGGGCTGCCCGCGGGCGTGCTGAATCTGGTGATGGGATCGGGGGCGGAGGTGGGCATGCCGCTGGTGCGGCATCCTGACGTGGCGGCGATCTCGTTCACTGGCTCGAACGACGTGGGCCGCGAGGTGAATGTTGAGGCAGCGCGCGGTCTGAAGCGCGTGGCGCTGGAGTTGGGCGGCAAGAACGCGATCATCGTCCTGGACGATGCCGATCTCGATCTGGCGGTGGATGGCATTGTCTGGTCGGCATTCGGCACGGCGGGGCAGCGCTGCACGGCGTGTAGCCGGGTGATCGCGCAGAAGGGAATCGCGCCACGGCTTGAGGAGCGCTTGCTGGCGCGGATGGCAACGCTGCGGCTGGGACACGGACTGGCGGAGACGACCGACGTAGGCCCGTTGATCACTATGGGGCAGCGCGAGCGGGTGCATGCGTATATGGCGGTGGCGCGCGAGGATGGGGCGCGCATCCTCTGCGGCGGCGAGCCGGCAACGGAGGGCGATCTGGCGAAGGGAAGCTTCTATACGCCGACGCTGCTTGGTGGGGTGACGCGTGACATGCGGGTGGCGCAGGAGGAGATCTTCGGGCCGGTGCTTTCGCTGATCGCGGTGGGCGATCTGGATGAGGCGATCGCGGTCAACAATGCAACGAAGTACGGGTTGTCGAGCAGCATCTTCACGCGGGACGTGAACGCGGCGAATGTGGCGATGCGCGAACTGTCGACGGGGATCGTGTATGTGAACGCGGGAACGATCGGCGCGGAGATTCAGTTGCCGTTCGGCGGGACGCGCGGGACGGGAAACGGCCACCGCGAGGCCGGACTCGGCGCGTTGGAGTTTTTCACCGAGTGGAAGGCGATCTACGTGGACTACAGCGGGCGGCTGCAGCGCGCGCAGATCGACGCGTAGGGGAGGCGAGGGCGCTCACCACGGAGGCGGAGGGCACAGAAGGTGGAGGAGAGGCAAACGGCGAGAGTTGGTGCTGGCGTCTCTGTGACCTCTAGCTCCGCGGTGGGTAGTTGCTCTGTTTCTCGTCGTCGGGGTCGTTGCGTGAGGGATCTTGGTTGGCGTGGATCAGCGCGGGGAGGCCGGCGCCTGTGGCGACGATCAGGAGGAGCATGGCGGGGAGGAAGAAGAAGCCGGAGCCTCCACCGGCAGGGAGGGTGAAGGCGAGGATGGTGATGGCGCTGGTGACGAGCGCCATGTAGGCGGTGACGCGGGCGTCGGAGTGGCGGGTGCGCGCCTGCCAACGGGTGGCGAACGCGGCGGCAACGTAGAAGGTGAGCACGGTGACAAGGATGACACCGGTGGTCTGGGCAACGCCGAGGAAGTTGTCCGCAGTGATTGCGGTGCAGACGGGGTGGGCGTTGCTCATGCCGTAGCAGGCTTCGTGGGCGACGAAGGTGAGGATCGCGAGGGCCAGCCCGGCGAGGGCGGCGCAGATCGCGGCGGCCCAGGCGCTCACCTGCTCGATGCGCTGATAGCGATCGTCGAGGCGAGCGCTCCAGCGGTTGAAGGCGGCGGCGAGGATGGTGTAGAGGCGCTGCACGGCGCGGTAGGCTTCGGCGGCTATGCGGCGTGCGGCGAGATAGGGCGAGAAGGTGGCGGCGGAGCGATGCGGGCGAGTGTCCACGGGATGCCTCGATGGGATGTAGGCGGCTGGGCTGATATGCGGCGGCACGGGCGACGATCTTCCGCGGAAGGGCCGCCAGGGGGAAGTGTAGCGCGAAACGGGACGGAGACGCCAACGGGGGTGACTGTGGGCTGGAGCGCATACGGCTGGCGGCGCTGAGGCGCCGACGCGGTGGCGGGCGAGAACGTGGCTGGGGTGAGGGGCGAGACGTGTGAGACGGCGGGCGAGGCGGACCTCGCCCTTCTATCGCCAGGTGGGTGGCGCGGAGCGCTGTGGCTACGCTTTGGGAGCAGCAGGCGGTTTGCGGCGGGAGGCGGGTTTGGTGGGCGCGGGTCCTTTGGGTGAATCGGCAACCGCTTTAGAGCGATCGCTGGCGCGGGCAGCGGGAGCGGACGGTCGCTGCACGGCTTTGGTTGCCGGTGCGGCGGCTTTGCCATTCTTGCCGCTATTAGGGGGGGTGGCTTTGCCGTTTCTGCCGGTTTTCGCGTTTTCGGCGCCGTTGGCTGCTGCGGGTTCGGGGGTGGCGGCTGAGACGAGGCCCGGGCGCGAGCGGATCGCCGGGTCGCCGCCGACGAGATCGAGGAAGCGAATCGTCTGACGGGTGAGGTGATAGAAGTTGGGGATGGAGTATTTTTCGTCGGGGGCGTGGATGTTGTCGTCGGGTAGGCCGGTGCCGATGAAGATCACCGGTAGGTGGAGCTCGCTGTCGAAGAGGGCGCCGACGGGGATGGAGCCGCCGGAGCGTTCGAAGACGGGCGGCGTTCCCCATTCGGCTTCGAGGGCACGCTCGGCGGCGCGGATGTAGACGTTGTCGATCGGGACGAAGACGGGATCGCCGCCGTGGATGTAGCGGACGGTCATGCTGACGCCACGGGGGCAGAGCTCGGCGACGCGCTGCTCAAGCCAGGGGAAGACTTGCTCGGGTGTGAGGCCGGTCGGCAGGCGCAAGCTGACTTTGGCGGTGGCCTCGGCGGGGATCACGGTTTTGGCGCCCTCGGCGGTGAAGCCGCCACGGATGCCGTGGACTTCGAGGGTGGGACGGGCGGTGGCGCGCTCGCGGGGATCATATTCCTGCTCGCCGGGGAGATCGTCGACGCCGATTTCGTCTTTCATGATGGCGACGACGTCGACGGGGTAGCGCTTCCACAGCTCTTTTTCGGCGTCGGTGATGGGGATCATGTGTTTGTAGAGTTGGGGAATGGTGATGCGGCCGTCGGGGCCTTTGAGGCCGACGAGGACTTCGGCGAGCGCCTGGATGGGGTTGGGGCCGACGCCGCCATATTCGCCGGAGTGGAGGTCGTGCTTGGCACCCTGACAGTGGATCTCGGTGTAGAGGATGCCGCGGAGGCCATAGGTGATGGCGGGGACGCCGGGGGCGGGCATGCCGGTGTCGACGACGAGGGCGAGGTCGGCGGCGAGCTTGTTGTGATGCTCTTTGACATACGCGGCGATGGACTCTCCGCCTGCCTCTTCTTCGCCTTCGATCAGCACTTTGATGTTGACCGGGTAGCCGTCACCGGTGCGCGCGAGGGAGCGCAGCGCCATGAGGGCGGCGTAGATCTGGCCTTTGTCGTCGACGGCGCCGCGAGCGTAGATGTTTTCGCCGCGGATCACTGGCTCGAAGGGGTCGGGCTGGCTCCAGGGTGTTTCGGAGTCGGTGGGCTGAACGTCGTAGTGGCCGTAGAGCAGGACGGTGGGCTTGCCGGTGGCGTGGGTCCATTCGCCGTACACGAGGGGATGGCCGGAGGTTTTGATCACTTTGACTTTATCGAGGCCGAGGTCTTCGAGGGTTTCCGCGAGGAAGCGGGCGGCTTTCTTGATGTCTTTCTTGTGCTGGGGAAGTGTGCTGATGCTCGGGATGCGCAGGAGATCTTTGAGTTCGTCGAGGAAGGTGGCGCGGTGGGCGTCGGCGTAGGCGAGCGCGGCGTCGAGAGGGGCGGCGTTGGCCGAGGCGCTGGTGGTGGCGTGCGACGAGGTGTGCGACATGGTAGGCGCTCCTTGTGGTACTGAGAGCCGGCGGGTGAACCCGCGCCTATGCGCCTGCGGCGCCCGCCTCGGAACGGCTCGGCGGGACTGCGCTTCGCTGGTCCACCTCGGAACGGCTCGGCGGGACTGCGCTTCGCTGGTCCGCCTCTGGGCAGGTTACCGGGACTGCGCTGCACACGTCCTTCGTCGCGGGCCGGGAATGGGCCTTGGGTGCACGTTGGCCGTTCATCGTTCCATCGTATCACAGGTGGGGATGCTGTCAGTGACGGATGGTGGGAGCGCGGGGTAACGGGGAGGCTGTAACCCCTTCTCGTGCGAAGGAAGAGGAGAGCGGAATTTCCGTTTTCTTCCGCTTTTTTGTCGTGATGCGGAGAACGTAGCCGGTCTCCCGCACGCGGAGGGCGAGGTGGACGGAAAGCGCAGGCGGATGAGTCCGCGGCTGAGATGATGGGGTGGGTGCGCTCATGAGGAGACTTGCTGCTGTGGATAGAACATGTGTTCTGATGCAGTATCGCACAGGTGAGGTGTGGGTGGCTAGTTGGAAAGCCGGTCAACCACGGACATTGCCGGTCACGTGCGGACGCGAGGTTTGCGGGAGATGTGCGGTGGCGCCTTGGGGGTGGAGCGCATATGGACGCTTAGGATCAACGCACTCTCGGTGGCGGAGGAATTCGACACCGACCCCATGTAGCTGAACGTGCGCGTTGATGTCGGGATGTCGCTGAGTCGCACCGCTTTCGCCACGACGACGGCGAGATCGTCGAGGTGTAGATAGAGGGCATTGTAAGCGAGCCGCCTCGGGCGGGGCCGGACGAGGAGTGGCAGGATGCCGCGCGGCTGGTGCGGGCACTGGCGGCGCGGGTGGATCTGCTGGCGGCGGGGGCAGGATGTCAGAGGGTGATGCGGAGGTGGATGAGGGCGGTGGCACCGAAGACGTCGGTGAGGTAGACGGCGATGCATTTCTCGCCGGGAGTGGCGTACGCGTGGGTGACGGTGAGGGGCAGATCATGGGTTTGGCGCGTACGGACGGTGCGCCATTGGGCATCGAAGGGCGCGCCGTCATGGTGATCCCAGTCGATGGACCAGGTGTCGATGAGGGACGGCCAGTTGGCGGTGAGGATTTCGGCGAGATGGGCGCGCTTCGGCTCGGCGAGTGCGCGGAGATGGCGGTCGAGATCGAGGGTGACGCGCTGGAGGGTGAGGACGACGGTGGCGTCGTGAGCGGCGATGGCGAGCTCGACCTGGGGCATCGGCGGCGCGGGCAGGATCGCGCCGAGGCGCTCGACGGTGAAGGGCCGGGCGTTGGCGGCGATAAGGCGCTTGCGCGCGGTGGCGATGGCGAGTGTGCCGCGATCGACGGCGATCCACTGCCGTGGCGCGGGGTGGCCGAGGTCGTCGGTGAGGGTCTCGGCGGCGAGGGCGGCGCTGCCGCTGCCACAGAAGGCGTCGAGGAGGAGGGCGCCAGGATCAGAGGCGATCTTCAGGAGGAGGCGCAGGAGGCCGAGAGGTTTCTGCGTGGGGAAGCCGCTGCGCTCGGCGGAGAGGTTGAGGACGGGGCGGGTATTGTAGGAGACGAGGCGCTGCCCTTCGACCAGGAGGATTTCGCCTTCGAGTACGTCGCGTAGGAGGGTATCGACGTAGTGGCGGCCATGAGCGTCGCGCTGCGATCCCATGAAGGGTTTCTCGAGGTACTGGCGCTGGGTCTGGGGACGGATGGTGAAGGCGGCGCTGCGTCCATAGAGGTAAATGACGTCGTGCTTGCGCGGGAGGGATGCGCTGCGTGAGGCACCGCCGCTGCGATACGCCCAAACGATCTCGTTGCGGAAGTTTTCGGCGCCGAAGATGTCGTCGAGCAGTACCTTGAGATAGTGGCTGGCGTGCCAGTCGCAGTGCAGGTAGAGGGCGCCGGTTGGTTTGAGAAGCGCGTGGAGAAGCAGCAGGCGCTCGCGCATCATGGCGAGGTAGCTCGTGAGTCCGGCGGGCCAGGTGTCGTCGTAGGCGGGAAGGGTGAGCCGCAGGGGCCGTGCGGCGCCAGGGATCGCAATCTCGACGGCGCTGTTGAAGGCGCCTTGCACGGCGAAGGGTGGATCGATGTAGATCAGGTCGACCTGACCGGCGAGCGAAGGATGCTGATCGTCGCCGGCGAGCAGGGCGGTGAGGGCGTGGAGGTTGTCGTCGGCGTGGATGAGACGATTGGTAGGCGCGAGCGCGCGATGGGCGGATTCCGGCTGTGGGCGGACGAACTCGATGGGCGCGGCGATCCGCGGTGGGGAATTGGGATCGGCAGCCATAGGGGATACTTTCGGCGGAGGCGGTCTGGGCGCTGCGCGGACGTAGGACCTGACGTAGCGACCTGTGAGGAATGCCGCTTTTATGCTACCACAGGCGGCGTTGACCTTCAATTTTGCCCGCGACGGTCTGCCTCGCGCGGACGGTTCGCCGGGCCGGAGGGCGCCATCTCAAACGTGAGGAGCAGGCCGGTCCCAGCGATGACGGCGCCGAACCATACCACCGGGGTCAGGCCAAACACGAGGCAAAGCACGGCGAGGAGCGTCCCTATCAGGGCACTGAGCCAGCGCACCAAGCGTGCCCAACCGGCGATGTTCAGCAGGCGGCGTGGTAAGAGTTCGGCGGCCCAACCAAACTCGGCGACGCCAATGCAGAAGACGGAGAGCGAAAAGAGTGGGTGCGCCTTCGCGGTGACGACACCAGCCAGGGCGATGACGGCGACACCGGCGACCGCGCCAATCCAGGCGATGGGCTTGTGACTCGGCGCGCCCCAGAAGAAGGCCTTTTCCACCAGAGACACGGTATTCTCCTTGCGCCATGCGTTTAGCTGCTGACGACGACGGTGGTGGCGGCGATGGACGCTACCTCGGCGTCCTGCGCGGCGAGGACGAGGAGATATTGGCCGAGCAGTATGAGCAGCGGCAGGTCCGCTGGAGTGGCGCTGGATGGCGCGACGAGGACGATATTTGTCGATTTCTTGCCGGGCGAGAAGCGGACGAGTTCGATGGAGGCGGCGTCTACCCACATACGCTCGTTGGTCCATCGCTTGGGCTTCTTCCAGCGATAGACGTGGCTATCGGCGCAGGTGAGCGCGTCACGGGCGAAGGTGGCGACCGGCGCGTCTGGCGCGGTGGCGATCTCGGGGCGCTCGTCGTGGACGAGGATGCGCGGACGGAACCATCCCTGACGGTTGAAGCCATACTGGGTGGCGCCCCAGCGGGCGGAGGCGCGGGAGCCGCGAGCCCAGGTGAGAGTCGCGATGAGCGTGTCGCCAGCGCGAAGCTCGGAATCTGGCCTGAGGCGACGCGGCCGGATCCAGCGCAGTTCACTGCCGTTGAGGTTGCTGAGGGATTGCATGGGGGGGTCGCTCCTTTCGGCGTTTGGGTTGCGCGATGTGCCGCAGAGAAACGTGATCAGGCGCGACGGCGCTGCCAGAGGTATCCCATCAAGTAGACGAGCGTGATGAGGACCAGCAGTACGCCGATCTGGAGGTCGGCGTTGGCACGCCATGCGGGCTGGAATTGCCACGACATCCACAGGATGAAGAGCCCCCAGAAAGCGAGGGAAAAGGCGCAGGCGGCGGCCTTGGTGATGGCGTCGCGCTGGCCTTCATCGAGGCCGGTGAAGAGGATGACGTCGCCGTCGCCGCTGAGGGCGAGGAAGCCGCCGAGGGCGCAGCCGCAAACGGCGAGCGCGGTGTTGAGGAGATTGTAGGGGTTGGCATGGCCGACGGCGACTACCCACACCTCAAAAAGGAGCGCGGCGGAGCCGAGGGTCCAGGTGATGATGGCGATGGCGCGGTTGAGGCGCGGGCCACGGCGCGAACGGCGACGGCGCGACGCCGGTGTCAGGCGCGTTTCGGTGGAGGGCGCTTCAAACATGGTCGGGGTCCTTTCCGTTGACGCGGACGGGGTCGCGGGTGGGTTGGCGTCGCGGCAGGAGGTCGGCGAGCGCTGCGCGTTCTTCTACCGGGAGCCAGAAGATCGTTTCGAGCGGCTGATTGAAGTAGGCGGCGAGGCGCAGGGCGAGCTCGATCGAAGGGACGTAGCGCCCGACCTCAAGCGCGAGGATCGTGTGGCGTGTCACGTCGAGATCGCGCGCAAGCTGCTCCTGGGTGAGTGCGTGCTGCTGGCGCAACTCGCGGAGGCGATTGGTGACGGGTGTTTTCACGTTGGCGCTCGCTCTTGATTGATTCTGGACGGGCTGCGGTGGGCTTCGATGGAGCAGATCGGTCGCAACGTCGCCGCAACGTCGCTGCTACGGTTAGCGGCGGGCGAGGACTTCTTCGCGGCGCCAGGTGGCCGCGCTGAGGACGAGCAGCAGGAGGTCGGCGACCAAAATGCCGGCGATGGCGAAGACCAGCGTCAGCGATCCCCAATCGGGGAGCTTTACGGCGAGCCCGAAGAGGCCAAACATGATCGGTAGCAGGACGAGGCCGCCGATCTGCTGGGCGGCGTTGAAGGTGCGCACGCGGGAGGAGATGAGACTGGCGACGGTGGCGCCGAAGAGGGCGAACCCCGGGACGAGCGCCAGCATGGCGAGCGAGAGCGCGAGCGGCAACAAGGTTAGCACATGCGGCCCGATGATGACGGCGATCTCGACGAGGTAGCCAAGTTCGGCGACGGCGGAGAAAAGAATCGCCGGGATGATGGCGCCGAGCACTTTGCCGCCGAAGATGGCGCGGTTGGAGGCGGGCGAGGCAAGCAGCGGCGCGAGGCTGCCCTGTTCTTTCTCGCCGGCGAATTGGCCGGCGGCGATGCCGACGGAGGCGCTGGAGGGGAGCGTGCCAACCAGCAGCAGGTAGACCGCCATGACGATGCCGAGCGCGGAGGCTTGCCGCGGGTCCGCGCTGGAGGCGGCGAGGGGGCGAATGACGGTAAGGACCATGAACACGGGCAGTAGCAACGAGAAGAAGACGCTCATCACGAGGGTGGTGCGGTCGCGGAGCGATTCGAGCGCGGCACGGCGGGCGATGAGCAGGGTGAGGCGCAGATCGCTGGGACGAGGAGGGGCGTTGACGGGCAGCGTGGTGGAGGTGGGTGCGCTCATGGGAGACCTCACTTGGTGGTGGCAGCGACGCGCGTGGATGCACCGGGCATCTCGGCGAACGGCGGAGCGATGGCTTCGACGGCGCTGGGGCCGACGGCGTCGGCGTAGACCTCTTCGAGGGAACGCGCCTCGCTGGTGACGGTGACGATGTTGGCGCCGAGACGAACGAGCGCGGCGATGACGCGGGGGTTATCCGCTCGCGGATCGCCGATGCGGTAGTGGAGCGATGTGCCGGAGTACGAAAGGTCGCTGACGGGGCCGAGGGCGCGAAGGTCGGCGAGCACGGTTGAGGCGTCGGGCAAGGGTCCCGCCAGCTCTACTCGGACGCTGGCGGAGGCTCCGGCGCCGCGGAGGGCGCTGGGCGTGTCGAGCGCGACGATGCGGCCGGCGTTGATGATGGCGACCTGATCGGCAAGGCGCTCGGCTTCGTCGAGATCGTGCGTGCAGAGGATGATGCTGCGACTGGCGTGCTTGAGACTGACGATCAATTCGCGGACGGCGCGGGCGGCAAGGGGATCGAGCCCCGACGTCGGCTCATCCAGGAAGAGGGCGGCGGGCTCGTGGAGGAGCGCGCGAGCGAGGGCGACCTTCTGCTTCATCCCTTTGGAGAAGCCTGCCATGCGCTCGGCGCGGTGATCGGCGAGATCGAAGAAGGCGATCAACTCGTCGACGCGGCGGGAACGGGCGGCGCGGCTCAAGCCATAGAGGGCGCCGAAAAAGTCGAGGTAGGCGGGGAGGGTCATCTGCTCGTAGAGGCCAGGGGCGTCGGTGACGAGTCCGGTGCGGGCGCGGACAGCGGCGGGATCGCTGCGGATGTCGAAGCCGGCGACGGTGGCGCGGCCGTCACTGGGACCGATGAGACCGGCGAGCATGCGGACCGTGGTGGTCTTGCCGGCGCCATTGGGACCGAGGAGCGCGAGGATGGCACCATCAGGCACCGTGAAGGTGGCCTCGTGCACGGCGGTGAAGGCGCCGAAACGGCGTGTGAGGCGCTGCGCCTCGATCATGGTAAACGCTCGCTTTCACGCGTGGAATGTCGTCACGTCGGAAGGGGCAGAGGGTGTTAAGCTCGCGTAACGTTACGCATGCTTAACGTAGCGTGAAGCGCGGCGAGTGTCAAGGGGGCGTGGGGGAGACTTTTTCTGGCAGGCGCTGTATACCTGTTGCGTAGAACCAATTTGAGGTGTCCAGGGGAGGACATCGCGGCGTTCTAATGCTCGACGTTTGCAGAGGAGGGCGACATGCGATTCATTTGGATGGTGATCGGCGTAGTGGTGCTGGCCGCGGGCGTGGTGTTTACGCTGCAGGGACTCAACATCCTCAAGGGTAGCGTAATGACGGGAGACAGCAAGTACATCGTGATTGGGCCAATCGTTGCGCTGGTCGGGCTCGTCGTGCTGGTGATGGGGGCGCGACGGCAGCAGGCATAGACGGGTAGCTCGCGCTGTGGCGTGGCGCCGGGAGCGTCAACACCGCACAACGTGTCTCTGTGGCGGTGCTAGAGCCGCTCGACCCGCATCTCGGGATCGGTATCGGATGCGGACGACGCACTGAGCGGCGCGACCTGCAAGCCGTCTGGGGGGCCGAGGCGTCGTGGTAGGAGGATGCGCCTGGGGAAATCTTGGAGCGTGGAGGCCAGCACGGCGGCTGGGGCAAGGAAGTATCCCGCCATGATCAGCGCTTCGGCGAGCGGGTTCGAGGTCTGGCAGTAGGTGTAGTAGAGGGGATACGACGGCGGGAAGAGACAAGGATCCGGCGCGGAGATGGAAACAATCACCGCGACGGCAGAGATGTAACCGGCCACCAAGAGGAGCGCGACCCAGAGCCAGCGCCGCGACCGCACAGCGGCGGTGAGGCCCAGCGCCCAACTGGCAACGAAGAGCATGAGGGCAGCGCCGATGAAGAAAAAGTTGAGCGGGTAGTACGCCGAAAAACCACTCTTCACTCCGCTTATGCCGCCGAGAGGCACCCAAAACGCGGCGAAGGCGGCGATCGTGGCAACGGAGGTGATGACCAGTGAGCCGTTGGGGCTGCGGAACCCAAGGAGGATCGCGACGGGTATCACCATGGGCACGAGGGCGATGAACAACAGGCTGAGCCATGGGGACATACGCACCCCTTCCCCGGCGCTTGAACGTGCCGACAGTGCTATGGGAACCGTGTCGCCGCGACGAGGAGTAGTATAGCAGACGACTGGCAGCGCAGCTGGAATTTGCCGGTCGGGATGCGGCCAAACGCGGCGCCTGGAGCCGCGGCAGATGAGCATACAGGAGGCGTGAGCTAGGTGCGGCGGTGGCGCGAGGCTTTGGGCGGCGGTGATCCGTGGGGACGGCTGGACTGCGCGGCGAGCGCGTCGCGTGCACGTTCGAGGGCGCGGCCGGCGCGCTGTTGCAACGTGCGGCGCATGGAACGGGCGAAGAAGAGGGTGATCGGCGCCTGGATGCCTGGGCGCAGGTGGATGGTGAGGTGCAGTTGCGTGGCGTTGGGATCGCCGTCGGGCGCGGCGCGGCACTCGACCTGCCAGGTCCAGTTGACGGTGAGGGGGCCAAGTTCGGTGGACCAGGCGAAGCGGAGCGGCGGCTCGTATACCGTCATGCGCGTGGGGACGGGACGGCGCGTCTCGGCGGTGGCGGCGACCGTCCACGTCATGCCGGGACGCGGCGAACCCTCCGGCGCGACGGCGAAAGCGGCGGCACTGAACCACGCGCCGGCGTTCCGCGGATCGGCGAGGTAGGCGAAAGCGGTGGCGGGCGCGACGTCTGCCAGCAGTTCGGCGGCGCCAGCGGGCATGAGACGGCTCCTTTGGGCATCGCGAGGTGTTTGGCGCGATCGACGATGACGTGCAGAGTATAGCGTCGCAAAACCGCTACGATGCGACGGCGGACGGCGGCGCATACGCGCGCACGCGGCGCGGGAAGGCCAGCAGGACGCCGAAGCCGGAGAGGCCAAGGAAGAGCACGGCGGCGGAGATGCCGAACTCGGTGGCGATCAGCCCAGTGGCCGCAGGCAGCAGGATATTGAACGGCTCGCCGAGGCCGAGGATGGCACGGACGGTGCCACTGCGACCGGGGAAGCGGGCGTAGGCGGCAGCTTTGGCGAGGGGATACCACCCCGCGGAGCCGGCGCCGCAGAGGAAGAGGCCCGGCAGGACGAGGAGAGGCGAGGCGCCAATGAGCAGCAGTGCGACGCCCAGCAGCGTGGCAAGGGCCGCCCAGGGCAGCAGATGGAGCGCGGAGGCACGGCCGGTGGCGCGATCCAAGACGAGGAGGGTGAGTAGTGAGGCGACGAGCATCGCGCCGAGCGAGAGACTGACGGCGGGGATGCTGTAGCCGAGGTGGTCGCGGAGGTAGAGACCCGCGAAGGCGTGGAAGACCTCATCCATCATGTCCGCGAGGAAGATGATGATGATCCAGCGTATGAGGATACGGTCGGCGAGGGCGAGGCGCAGGCCAGCAAGCAGGCCAGGCGTTTCGTCGCTATCGTCGGGGTCGTCACTGTCGTCTTGGTGAGCGGGCGCGCGTTTGACACGGCGCGCGAGCAGCACGGCGGCGGCAACCCAAAGCGCGGCTGAGGCGACGCAGAGCGCGGTCCACCCGAGGCGGAGGACGGCGGCGAGGGCGAGAGCGACGGGGGTGAGGAGATCGCCCACACTGGCGAGTAGCGTCCAGCGTGTCATGGAACGCTCGGCGGCGGCGGGCGCGGCATCGATCAACTCAGACTGGGCGATGGAGGCCGCGCCGATTGCCGGCCAGAGCAGGAGGAAGCCGACGAGCAGCAGGGCAAAGTTGGGCGCGCCGCCGAGCAGCAGAAAGGCGCCGGCGACGGCGAGCATGCCGCCGAGGATGAGGGGGCGCTTGGAGCCACGATCACTGAGCAAGTTGAGTGGCGGCTCGATCAGCAGCGACGAGAGGCCACCCGCGGCGAAAAGGATACCGATCTGAGCATAGTCGAGGTGGAAGCGATCGCGCAGCAGTGGCAGACCGATGGTTAGGAGGCCAATGGTCAGCTCGTCGAGGAGCGGCACGGTGAGGAGCAGGGCGCGGGCACCGCGGGACATGTGAATTTCCTCTCCAAGTAGGGAACGGTCAACGAACGGTGACGTCCCACGGAGAGGAGGGGAGCGGGCGGAGCATCCCTCACGACGAAGGGATCAACAGGGGTCGCGTGCGCCTATCACGATGGTGCTCCGAAGGGGAGAGTTGCAGATGTGCGCGATGCGTCACGCGCTGAAAGTAGGGTCGCATATACGGCGGTGACGCGTCAAGTGGATGAGGTTCAGGCGCGGCGGGAACATTACGGCTGGAGGTGGCGTCGTGCTAGAACACGGCGCGGGGAGATATGCCACCGCGGTGCGGAGCGCGGAACACGAGGACGTGAAGGGAGCACTGTCGATGGGTGAGTTGATGGCGCAGATGAACCGGCGCGCATGGATCGGGGTCGCTGTCGCGCTGATCGTGGTGGTCGGCGGCATCGTGACGGTGACGATGCTGGCGCATGCCGGTGGGAGGGCGACCACCACGCCGGTGACGACGGCGAAGAACTGCGGAGCGGTGCGGAATCAGTTGGCGCTCTCGACCGATCCGGCGGAGGCGGCAAAGGCCGAGCAATGTTTCGCCGATGCCTTTAAGACGTGCGCGCCGGCGACGCTGATCTTCACCACCTCGGGGGTGGACGCGGGCGCCACGCACTCGCTGAGCATCACGCGGCAAGGCAGCAAATGTGTGGTGTCGGATTCGGTGCAGAGCGACGTCAACACCACACAGCGCACCATCTCGGTGACCTGCACCGGCGCGGCGCAGCAGTCTGATGGGATGCACTTGACGGGATGCGGCGACTTCGGCGATTTCGTGGTGGCGGCTCGCGGCCAGCAACAGTAGCGAGCCATCGGCGGCGCATGTGGCGCGCTCCGGTGTGACTTGTTGTGCGAGTTGTGCGTGGTGCAAAGACGGGAAGTCGAGTACTCTAGGGGCAGAATCCGCTTGGTACGCCGCGTAAGAGCGGGGAGGCCCCTATGCAACCGGCAACCGTGATCTGCGCGACCTGCGGTGCGCAGATCTCAGACGGCTCGCGCTACTGTCCACGCTGTGGCGAGGCGGTGGAGGCGCAACTCGTCGCGGAGCTGCGACGACTCCACGGCGAAATGCTGACGCTGGATCGGCTGATCGGCGAGGGTCGGGGGGCGCAGAGCATCGCCGAGGCGCGGGCGGAACTGCTGAAGCGCTACCTCACACTGCGGCGCGCGCCCCTGGAGGCAAGCGCGCCGGGCACGAGCGCGCAGGAACCGGTGGTTGCGTCGCCTGTTGCGCCAGTGAGCACCGGGGCGACTACGAGCGCGGCCACTGGCGGGCGGCAGAGCGCACCGCAAGGCGACTCCACGGCGACGGCACCGCGGGGGCCGGCGTTCTCGTGGCGGGCCTTCGTGGCGGAGCAGGCGATCGCGATCATGGCGTACCTCGGCGGCTTTTTGCTGCTGGTGGCGACGTTGAGTTTTGAGGTCGGCGGCTGGCGGGCGCTAGGCGATGGGCCGAAGTTGGCGGTGGTCTGCGTGGTCTACGCCGCCTTCGGCATCCTTGGCCTGGTATTGCGTCGCTCCACGCGACTACGCACGGTGGCGGGGGCGTATCTCGGTGTGTTCGCGTTGATGACGCCGCTGGTGGCCCTGGCGGTCTACCGCTTTGAGCTGCAGCGTCTCGGCTTCCCGGCGGCGGGGATGCTATGTGTCTCGGCAGCATACGCGGCGGCGATCTATCTCTTGCTGTCGGCACGCACCGGGTTCGCAACGTATGCGTATCTCGGCTGGGGGGCGTTCTTCATCGCGGCGCTGAGCATCGTGCCGTGGCTGGAGGTCTCTCTCGAATGGGAACTCACGGCGCTTTCACTTGCAGCGATCGCGCTGCTGTTGACGCGGGAACTGCCGTGGATGCGCACGTTCGCGTCGGTGCATGAGGCGGGAGAGCGGCTGGCGCCACTGGCGGCGCTGGTCGCCATCGGTGGAACGGAATTGGTTGGCCTGAATCTCTGGGGCGGCGAGGCACTGAGCGGCCTCGCGCTGGAGGTCGCGCCGTTCACCTGGGCTGCGCTGGCGATCGTGCCGCTGACGGCGCTGTGGAGCCGCTACCTGCACGGGAGGACGCCTCCGGCGACGCTGGAAGCGCTCGACGTGGTGGATTGGGGGATCGCGGCGCTCTCGGCACAGGCGATTCTGGGGATCGCGGCGCTGGAGGCGCTTTCACGTGAAACGTTGGCGCTGCTGCTGGCGGCGCTGGCGCTGGCGTTGCTGATCGTCGCGCTGGCACTGCGGCAACGGCTGCCGGGGCGGGCGGCGCTGCGACGAGGCATCGAAGCGCTGGGGCTGGTCTTCACGCTGATCGGGGCGTGGAGCATTCAAGCGGATGCACCGCCGAACGGAGCCTTGATTCTCTGCCTTGGCGTGGGGGCGTTGATCTGCGGTGTGGCGGCGTTCGTCGAGGCGGCGACGTGGCTGCTGGTGGGCGCCGGGGTCTTGCTGTCGCTGGACTATCGCGCAGTGTTGGTGGCGCTGCTGCCGCGGTCTCCGGCGACGACCACGCCCTTCGCCCTCGACGCGACGTTGATCGTCTATTTCACGGGATTCGCGCTCGCGCTCTGGGCGCTTGGGCTGATCGCCGGCATGCAACCGCGCACACGTCCCTATGGTGGGGCGATCTTCGCCGTGGCACTCGCCAACGCGCTCTATGTGACGGCATATCTCTTCACGCAGGACGCGCGGCTCCAGACGAGTGTGCTCTGCGCTTTCGCGCTGGCGGCGCTGATCGCGGGGTGGCGCGAGCGACAGCCGCTGCCGGGCGGAGTGGCGACGACGCTCTTCGGATTGCTGGCGGCATCGCTGACTACCAGCTCTGGCGACGGCGTGCGGGTGGCGGAGGCGATGCTGATCGCGGGCGCGGTGGCGGTGGCGGCACGACTGCTGATGGGGCGCACGCATGCGGTAGCGCCGTACCTCGTCGCGCTGTGGGCGACGATTTGGGGTGGCATCCATCTAGTGGATGCGAGCGCGACGACGGCGGGGTGGTCCGTACTGGGGGTGAGTTTCGCGGCGTGGGCGATCTTCGGTGTGGCGGCACTGGCGACGCTGGCCGCGATGATCGAGCGCGAGCCGGCGGGTATGACGATTCCAGCGGCGCTGGCACTGTGGGGCGTCGCTGAGACCTACGTGCTGGCAAGCGATGGGCGCAGCGCGTTGGTGGTCTTTCTCTTGGCGCTGGCGCTGGCTGGGATCGGCGCGGTGGCGCGGGCATGGCGCGGGCGCTGGTGGGCGACGGCATGGCAGGTGGCGGCACTCGTGGCGTCCGTGCTGGCGGTGCTGAGCCTCGCGCCAGCGATTCACCACGCGGCGCAGTTGCGGGTGGCGGAGATCTTGATCTTCGCGGGGATCACGGTGTTGATCGCGGCCCAGGAGCGCACGCCGGCGATTGGTATCGTCGCGGTGGGCTACGCGCTGACGGCAGTGTGGCTGCTGCCCGGGCCGGAGAACCTGACGCCGACCTTGGTGATGGCCTTCGCCGCGGCGGGGCTGGGGATGGCGTTGCAGGCGAGCCGACGCGAGGGCCTGACATTCGCGGCGTATTCGCTCTATGCCACGGCGGCGGGGGCGTCGCTCTTCGCGGTGGACCGCGTGCCAGGGGGCGACCCCGGTATGACGGAGGCGCTGCTGCTGATCTTCGGCGCCGTGGCGTACGTGATCGCCGCGCTGGAGCGCCGACCAGCCGCGGGGCTCGCGCCGGTGCTGTATATCGTCTGGGCAACGCTACGCCAACCAGACCCGCACGCGCTGCTGCCGATCGCGCTGGGGTTATGCGTCCTCGGCGTGCTACTTGGTCGCGTGGGCGGGCTGCGCTGGGCATGGCCGGCGTATCTCGCGGCAGCGGTGGCGGGCACGTATGGGGCGGTGCTCGGGCGTGGCGACGTCGGTTTCGAGCCATACGCGCTGCTAGCCCTGGCGCTGGCGGTATATGTTATCGCGGCGGTGGAGGCGCGGCCAGAACTGCTGTTCGCGTTTTTGTCGCTGGGCGGGCTAGGGCTGGCAGCTGGCCTGGCGCTGCATCACGCGCCGCAATGGATGAGTGTGTTGGCGTTTGCGGCGTTGGGCTGGGTCTACTACGGGACGGGGCTGCTGTGGCTGCGGCTCCCGATCAAACGGGGCGCTGCTGAGGAGGCGGAGGCCCGCACGCTGCCGCAGATGCCGGAGCGGTGGCGCGACGCGCGGATCGCGGGGATGGAGTTGCAGACGTGGGGCGGGCTGCTGCTCAGCGCGGTGACGGTGCTTGTGGTTGCGTGCTCGGCGGAGGGCTTCACCGCGCAAGGTGCGACGACGCGGGCGGTGACTGGCGCGCTGGTCTCGCTCGCGGCGCTGCTGGGCTTCCATGCGGTCGTGACGCGGCGGCGAGAGGTGCTCTACCTGAGCGGCGCGACGTTGAGTGTGGCGGCGGCGTGGTTGGCGCGAGCACTCGGCGCCGACAACGTGCAGGCGTTTGTGTTGGAGCCGGGAAGTTATCTTTTGCTGGCGGGTGCGCTGCTGCCAGTGGACGACCAGGCGACCATGCTGCGGCGCGCGGCGCCACTCTGCTCGATGCTCGGCGTGGGGGTGCTGCTGCTGCCAACGCTGGGGCAGTCGTTCGCCAGCGAGGCCGACGCGATCTATGCGCTGGTGCTGGCGCTAGAGGCGCTGGTGATCGTCGCAGTGGGCGTAGGCACCCAGACGCGCATCCTCGTGCTGGCCGGTTCGGCGTTCGTCGGCGCGGCGGCGCTGCGCGGGGCGCTCGTCGCGCTGACGTCGGGCATTCCGGTGCCGCTGGTGATCGGGGGACTGGCAGCGCTGCTGCTGGGGGGCGCGACGGCACTGAGCCTGCGGGCGCGACGTGACGGCGAGCATGCGGACGCGAAACCGTAGGCACAGCGCGACGGGGAAAAGGTGGCTACGTTTGGTCCTCCGCGGTCTCGCCGCGCTGGGCGTGTTGCACGATGTCGCCTTCTTTGAAGAGGATGCTTTGCAGGGCCACGCGCCACTTCGGCACGCGGCGCGCGAGAAATTCGAGGTCCATCGCAAAGTGGAGGAATTCTTCCGCCTGCGCGTGCGCCATGATGGCGCTGGCCCCGCTATCCTGTTCGACGGAAAGCCGCTGCTGGTACCAGCCAATGGCCTCGGCCTCTTCTTGCAGCGAAGCGATGATACGGGCAAATGTACGTGTCTCTTCGCTCAGTTCGTTGGCAGGCTCGTGATATTGGTTCGTTCCCACGCATGCGGCCTTTCTTCCAGTTATCTCGTCGCGTTCAGTCCGAGGTCTTGTGGCATTAGCTGCCTAAGGCGTCTTCATCGGTCCGCGGCGGCTCAGAGGTGTCGGTGCGGTCGAGCGCGCTTCCGGCGCTGCCGCCAGCAACAGAGAGCGATCCGCCGGCGTGGCGCGCGTCTGGAGCAGCGGTTTCGCCATAGGGCGCGGAGTCGCCTGAAGTGACGTCTTCCGCATGCGGGGCCCGCTGGCGAGCATGCGTCGCGCCAGTCTCGGGATAGCCAGGCGTACTGAGGCCGCCCGACTTGCTCTGGCCGCTGCTACCGCCCGCAGGCTCTTTCGCCGCACCCCGTGGATGCTGCGGCGCATCACTGGCGGATTCGTCGCGGTCGAGTTGGCGTCCAGACGTGTCGCCGTGGGCGGGTGAGTCGGTCATCGTGGCGTGTCCTTCGCGAACATGAGCGGTTCAGCGTGTCGCGGCCGACTGCTTGCGCGAGAAGAGCGAGATCATCTCGCGATTGAAGGCGGGGATATCGCTTGGCTGGCGGCTGGTGACGAGGTTGCCGTCGACGACCACTTCGCGGTCGACCCAGGTTGCCCCGGCGTTGCGGATGTCATCCTGGATGGTGTGATAGCTGGTCATGGTGCGACCCTTTGCCACGCCAGCAGAGATTAGCTCCCATGGCGCGTGGCAGATCACCGCCATCGGCTTGCTGGTGTTCGCGAAGGCGCGTACGAACTGCTGCACCTTCGGCTCGACACGCAGCCTATCGGCGTTGAGGGCACCGCCCGGCAGGAGCAACGCATCATAGTCGCCAGGGTTCGCCTGATCAAGGGTCAGCTCAATCGGTAGGGTATCGCCTTTGTCCATATGGTTGAATGCCTGGAGCCGACCGGTGTGATTCGAAATTACGTCGACCTTCGCTCCGGCTTTGCCGAGCGCCTTGGCTGGCTCAGTGAACTCTGCTTCTTCGACGCCGTCGGTCGCCAGAAGCGCCACGCGAACGTTTTCAAGGGATGCCATGTTTCCTCGCTCCACTGCTCTTGTTTTCCATGTACTGATCAGCGGCGCTGTCGACCGCACAGGCGACCTGGGCACGTACGGAATGCCGATCGGGCTCGTTGCCTACCGCGACAGCCGCTGGCGTTTGGGGGTCGCAGATTGTGTACCACTGCTGCCGAGGCGCGGCGGGCCAAGACTGGAAGGGGGCGGGTATAATTAGAGGACATCCTCCCGCCCACCTCGGGCCATACTGGGTTTTGAAAGTGAGCGCCCACGTGGCATACCTGGTCTCGGGGAGCATCACGACCTGGCGCGTACATATGATGGCGCCGCGGACGCTGCTCTACGATCTCCTCACGCCTGACGACGACCCCGCCCAGTATTGGGCGAATGCGCCAACGCAGCTCGACGGCGAGGGCGGTTGGATCGTCCCTGAGGGCGCGCACCTTAAGGATGCCGCACTGGATCTCACGCCGCCCGGACGCATTGCGGCGCGCTACGGCGGCGGGAGCGTCACGACGCTTGATCTGTTCGACGACGGGCGTGGTGGGACGGATCTGCGCTTGACGGACATCGGCCAGCCGGCAGAGGACCGTACGGAGGTGGTCGCGGGGTGGGTCTCGGTGCTGCTGGCGCTGAAGGCCTCGGTGGATTTCTCCGTCGGCCTGCGCGAGCACGATCGCCGCGCGCTGTGGGCGACGAGCTACGCCGAACACTAGCGCGATGAGCCTCGATGCGGGTGGATTGCACGGGCTGAACGTCGGGATGGATTATCTGCCAGCAGGAGAGTGGCCGCAAGGAATCAGCGGAGACGGCGTGGGAGCAGCCGTGCGCGTGGTGGGCGTGCTATAGTCGCAGGGACCGGTGAGCCGCGCGCCGCCGGATGACGTGCTTGCGCGCGATGAGAAGGAGCACCACATGCCACGGCTCGATCTGACGCCCGATCAACTACTGACGACGACGCGTTCGGTGCGCAAGCGCCTCGACTTCGCCCGCCCGGTGGAGCAGGAGGTGATTCGCGAGTGCGTGGAGACCGCGCTGCAAGCTCCGACCGGCGGCAATCGCCAGGGGTGGCAGTGGGTGGCGGTGACGGACGCGACGAAGCGCAAGGCGCTTGGCGACATCTACCGCAAGGGCTGGGCAGATTATCTGCGTGAAGCGTTCAACCAGCCCGAGGCGATGGCGACGTTGCAGACGCGCGACCCGCAACGCGCCGAAACGCTGGGGCGCGTCTTCGAGTCCTCGAACTACCTCGCCGAGCACATGCACGAGGCTCCGGTGCTGCTCGTGCCGTGCATTCGCGGGCGGCCCGAAGGACTCACCGCGGGGAATCAGGCGGGGTATTGGGGATCGATCTTGCCGGCGGTGTGGAGCTTCATGCTGGCGGCGCGGTTGCGCGGCCTGGGCACGTCGTGGACGACGGTGCATCTGTATTACGAACGTGAGGCGGCGGAACTGCTGGGCATCCCCTACGAGAAGGTGGCGCAGGCGGCGCTGGTGCCAGTCGCGTATACGCTCGGCGAGGACTTCAAGCCCGCGGGGCGCGACCCGGTGGAGAAGGTGCTGCACTGGGACGGCTGGTGAGAGGCGAGCGATTGGCCTACGGTGGACGGCAGGGATGCCGCCCTCTATGGATGGTGGAAAGTCCGGCGTACTCGCGCCGCTACACTGTCGTGTAGGGAGGAACGTGAAGGGGGGAACCTGCGTCAGCGAGCGTCGGGCGATGACGGCAGGCGGCACGGCTTCAGGAGAAGCTGAGAGTGATGGTGAGTAGGCCGTCGCTAGAGGTTACGCCGGTAATGTAGTAGTGGATGCCGCCTTGCGTCAGGCGCTGTCGCTCGTTGGTGATGGCGAGGTTGATGCCGAGCTCAAGGGCGCTGTTGACGACACTGGGAAGGGCGAGACCGCCGAGCTCGCCGGAGAGGTTGGAGACGACGAGGAGGCCGCCGGAGGCAGCGATCTGTGCCTGGGCGGTGAGGTCTACGAGCGAGAGCCCTGGGCCTGTGACGACGCTACCTGAGAAGGTGAGGACGTTCTCGGGGGCGATGTGCGCCTTGACGTGGGTGACGGTAAACGCGGGGATGTTGGCGGCGTTGATGCCCTGGGTGACGAGGCGCGTGAGGTACTTATCGTCGAGCGTGACGGTGATGTCGGCCTCCCCCGCGGACGAGAGGGCCACGGTCTTGGGGTGGGGCGCGAAGGCGATCAGCGCCAGCGTGGCGATGAGGATGCCGAGAAGCAGTCCGCCGCAACCCCAGGTGATACGGGTGCGCGCGACGTTTGCATCGCGAGCGGTGCGCTCACCACGAGAATAGGGATTCCACTGGGTAGCCAATCGCCGCTCCTCTGCCGCTCCAGGTCGATTCGCGGGACCAGTATACAACCAGACGGCGCTGCGGGGAAGGGCGAGCAGCCAGCGGGTGAAACTAAGTCCGTGACGGTGGTTGACGCTTGCGGGGTGGACCTACTCTGGCTCCGTCCCTCAGAGGTGAGCCAGCGCCTCCCGGCGTGGGGGAAACCGCATGACGCGTACCGAAGCGCAATCAGGATACAACTTGGCTCTGGGGACCCCGCGGCTACGAAGTTCACCGGGGCGAGTCGGGGCGCGCTAGTGCAGCACGCGCGGGGGAGCTGGCGGTGGCGCCTCGCGCTGGTAGCGCTGAAGCGCCTGGATAGCGACGTCGAGGTAGCCGGCGATCTTCTCGAAGAGTTGCTCGCCACGGGCATCACCGAGATCGGACCCGGCGGACCGGCATGCCGTCTGTGCCTGCTGGATCAGCAGGGCGACCTCGGCGACGCGTTCTTGCCGGGAGGGCTGCTCACGCGCATGGGTGGCGTCACGATCCATCAACCTGGTCCTTTCTCGGCGTCCGTTGCTGCGGTGTCCGTTTGCGGTGTGCCTGATGTCCCGCAGATTCGGTGCCGGAAGTGGGTGATGGGCATTCGCCATGGCGATGCCAACGCTGCGGCGCCGATCGCCGGGAGCGCGCGACACGCGACGCTGAGGCGTGGGCTACCAGCCGCGACGGGCGCCGTATTTCCAACGGGAGGCGGCAGGGCCGTCGTTTTCACGTGAAACCTCGGAAAGGCGGCGGGCGCGTGAGACTTCGAGATCTTGGGCGACGAGCGCGGCGAGGATCGCGGCGAGCTCATCGGGCGAGAGGGTAGCTGGGTCTGCGGCGGCGATGGCGTCGCCCACGGCGGGGAGAGATTCGGCTTCGTCGGGGCGCCACGCTTCGGCGACGAAATCGGTGGAGAAGTCGCCGGCGAGGAAACGGGGGTTGCGCACCAGCCATTGATGGAATGGGATCGTCGTGCGAATACCGGCGATGACGTACTCGTCGAGGGCGCGACGCAGGCGAGCGAGCGCTTCATCGCGGTCGCGACCCCAGCAGATCAGCTTGGCGAGCAGCGAGTCATAGAACAGCGGGATCGCCAGGCCTTCGAAGAGGGCGCTCTCCAGGCGCACGCCGGGTCCGGCGGGATCGTGGAGCGCGTCGATGCTGCCGGAGGCGGGCAGGAAGCGATTGAGGGCGTCTTCCGCGGTGATGCGCGCCTCGATGGCGTGGCCGCGGAAGGTGATCTCGCCCTGCGTGACGCTGAGGGGAAGGCCGGCGGCGATGCGGAGCTGCTCGCGGACGAGGTCGAGGCCGGTGCACCATTCGGTGACGGGGTGCTCGACCTGAAGGCGGGTGTTGACTTCAAGGAAGTAGAAGTTGCCGTCGGGGCCGAGGAGGAATTCGCAGGTGCCGGCGTTGATGTAGCCAGCGGCTTTGGCAAGGGCGACGGCGGCGGCGGTGAAGCGCGCACGGAGGTCAGCGTCGAGAGCGACTGAGGGGCTTTCTTCGATGAGCTTCTGGTGACGGCGCTGGATCGAGCATTCGCGCTCGCCGAGATGGATGACGTTGCCGTGGGTGTCGGCGAAGATCTGCACCTCGATGTGGCGGGCGGGATGGACGGCTTTCTCCATGTAGACGGTGTCGTCGCCGAACGCGCTCTTGGCCTCGCTCTTCGCCAGACGCAGGGCGGCCTCAAGTTCGTCGGGGACGGTGACGAAGCGGATGCCCTTGCCGCCGCCGCCCGCCGCAGCCTTGAGCAGCACGGGGTAGCCGATCTCGGCGGCGACTCTGGCCGCCTCCTTAGCATCGCGGAGGCCGGCATTATAACCGGGTACGATCGGCACACCAGCGGAGGAGGCGATACGCTTGGCGGAGGTCTTTTCGCCGAGGAGGCGCATGACGTCGCCTGGAGGTCCGACGAAGATGAGACCGGCAGCGGCACAGGCATCGGCGAAGTCGGCGTTCTCGGAGAGGAAGCCGTAGCCGGGATGAATGGCGCCCGCGCCGGTGCGCTTGGCGGCATCGAGCACCTTGGGGATATTGAGGTAGCTCTCGGAGGCCTGGGCGGGGCCGAGATGCACGGCCTCGTCGGCCATGCGGACGTGCAGAGCGTCGCGGTCGGCGTCGCTGTAGACGGCGACGGAGGCGAGGCCGAGATCGCGGCAGGCGCGAATGATGCGGACGGCGATCTCGCCGCGATTGGCGATCAGCACCTTGGAAAGGGGAAGCACTGCGCCTCGGCGGCGGGCGCGGTTGACGGGCGCTCGACAGGTGGAGTGGGGCGGGAGCTACTGCGTGACATGCGGCGTCCTCTTCGACGGTGGGGGTGGCCCGCGCGGGCGAGCGTCTGAACGAGGGTCGTGTGCGGGGTGTGCGGTCCATTGTAGCGCACGGCGAGGGTGGAGGCGAGGGGGCAGAGGAGGGACGGGGGAGGGGGAGGATCTACAATTTCCGTTTTCTTCCGCTTTTGCATTGTGATCGGAGGTTGCACACGGGAATACAAGGCGATTGAGTGTGGCGGAAGGCGTGCGTGGCGGAAAGCGGAAGTCTGGAGGTCGGGCGCTCTTCCCAGATAGCAGGCGGGACCGGCGAGGTGTGGGTAGCGCACTGCGACGGGCGCGGGAAGGCGCGCTGGCGGCGTGGCGTGAGGGTGGAGGGAGATGCCCGAGACGGATGGATGAGGATGCATGGTGGCTGCGGTTACCGTGGGAGATTGGTGGAGGAGAGGGGGGAATGGCGGCAGGGATGATTGGGACCTGCTGAGCGGAGGCGAGCAGCGGAGGTGCAGGATGGACCGCCGAGTTCACTATAGCACGAGGAGGGTGGCAAATACTGCGCGTCGGCACGGACATTTGCGGACAATCGCCGACATGTCCGCTCACGAGTCTCTCGAGCGTTGTTAAGGAAGCGGGGGGATCGCGCGAGTCGGCGCACCGAACGCAGTCGTCTCGGAGCGGCGGTATCTGTGCGTTGGCGCTGCGGGCGCGCCAGGGGGAACCGATGCAAAGCAGTGAGACCGGCGCTGATGGAGATTCCGCGCGACCGCGAGGAAAAGAAGGCGATTTCAGCGGGCGATCGCGGCGCTCGGCGATTGGCGGCGTGGCGGCAGTGGTGTTGGTGGCGGCGCTGGCGGCATTGACCTTCGCGACGCGCGGTCCGAGCAGCACGGTGGGCAGAGAACCGACACCGCGGGCTACGGCGACCCTGACGCCGCGGCAGTCGCAGGTGCTTTTCGTGCATGCAGCACCGTGGGGGACGCTGACGCTGAATGGCGCGCCAGCAAGTGCTACGGTGGTGACGCTGCCGCACGGAACCAGCCGGCTGATCTACGACGCGCCGCCATTCCCAACACTTACCTGCTACATCAGCGCGCCCGCCGGGCCGAACGACTCGTGTCCCGAGGGGACGATCCCGCCGACGCAGCTTTTCGTGGGACGGGTAATCGACCTGGGAGTGACGTTGCAGCGGCTGGCTCCAGCAGACTTGACGGCACTGATCGCGGCGACGCAGCAGGTTCTCAACGCATCGTCGTCAAGCACGCAGATCGTCGCGGGAGATCACTACATCGACGCGAATGGGCGGGTCGCCGTGGCGGCGCAGACGATCTCGGCGACACTCGCGTTTGTGGTGCCGACGCAGCCTGTGGACTACGGTGGGTTTCGTTGCGCGCCGTTTTGTGTGGGGCCGGGGCCGCAGCCGCTGAACGGGGAGGGACTGCCGTTCGTGGTCTTCCCTACGCCGCGGTGGGTGTTCACGGCGAGTGGGCAGCGGTGGACGGTGGAGGAGAAGCCGGTCTCCGGCAACGCGATCGATCTGCTGGCGCTGTGGCAGGGCGGGTGGCGCGTGACATTGAGCGCGCCGGCGATGGTGGGGTCGACACTTGAAGAGACGGCGCTGGCAAGCTTCCCGCCATCGAGCGCGGAGGGCGGCGCTGGCGGCACCGGCGGTGGGGTGGCAGCCAAACCGATCGCGGCGGGTATGGCGCTTCCCGTTTACGGAACCGGCACGACACACGGGCTAGTGCTGTATCACTTCGGCGTCGCGGTGGCGGCGGACGCGGGGGCGCGACTGCTCTATCCCTCGATGACGGTGGCGAGCGCACATGAGGCGGCGCTGGCGGCGCAGCTCGTGGGGCATACCTAATAGCGAGACGGGGGCGGCGAGACGCCATGCGGGCCTTCCTGGGCATTATCGGGGGGGGCATTGGCGCGGGACATGGTGCTACTGGCACGCCTTATGCCCCTGTGCTAGACTCGGATAGCCTGTCCGGCAGCGTGGCCGGACGCATCCACTTGCCCCGCGCCTACGCCAGCTCGCCGCACGACTCAGCGCGATGGCGTCTGCGCGATGCGGGGTATACGGTGGGCAACAAAGGAGTCTTGCATGGCCGTGACGGAGCCTTCATTTCAATCGCCTCCACCCTCCCCATCCGCGCGAACCTCGCGATCCACGCGATCCACTCAATCCCCCTCGCCCACCGACGGCGTTCAACGCGGCACAAAGGCGTCACCGCGGGCAGGCTCGACCAGTGGCGCCTCTGCCGCGCCGTCGCGGCGGCAACGCGTGCGCCGGGAGCCGCAGGGCAAGCGTGGGAGCGACGAGGTGGAGGCGACTCGTGCGGCGATCGCGCGGCTGCGTGAGGAGGTCTGCGAGCGCTACATAGACGAGGTGATGAACGCGGCACCGATTCGGGTGATGGCGCGGATGGTCAAGGAGATCGAGGCGATCTGTCGCGAACGTGGCTATCCGGCGGAGATCGTCTCCAAGGAAGTGGTGAACCGCACGATTGGCGACGTGGACCTACGCCATGTGTCCGCGAGGGACGACGGCGCGGAGTTCGTCTCGCTGGCGGACGACCTAGGGATCGCGCTGCCGGGTGAGGCGATCGACGGGCGGGTGTCGAGCGGGGAGACGTATCGCTGGATTCGTGAGCAGATGCTGGAGTTCGAGCGGGCGCTGCTTGGGCGTCACTTCGATTTGCGCATGTACGACGTGCTGGCGGTGGGTAATCCGTTATTGCGCGAGATGGTGGCGGGGTACGCGGAGCGCTCGTGGGGTTTTACGCTGCCGGCCGAACGCATCTATTTGAGTATGGGAGCGCTCGACGGGCTGGACAAGTTCTTTCGGGGGCTGGCCGCGTCGCTGCGGACCGCGGCGAATGCCTCGGAGCGCTACGTCGGAGCGGTGGCGTTTCCGGCGCCGGGATTCAACGTGCCGGAGTGGCAGGCGCAATCGTTCGGGCTGCGGCTCCATCGCGTGATGACGCGTGCCGAGGATGCGTTCAAGGTGACGCCGGAGATGCTGCGACGGGAGCTGGCGGAAACGCCGGACCTGCGGGCGTTCTACCTGACGGTGAGCAACAATCCCACAGCGTTCGCGTATACGCCGGAGGAACTGACGGCGCTCTTCGACACCCTGGTGGCGGGGCCGGAGCACGTCTTGCTGATCGCCGACCTGGCGTATATCGGTACGGGGGAGCCGGAGCAAGATCGGGCGCGGATGCAGGCGTTCAACCGTGCGGATCTGCTGCGGCGCGCGGTGCTGATGAACAGCTTTTCGAAGACGCATACGCTGACGGGGGACCGCTGTGGATGGGTGGGCTTCGGCGATCCGGCGCTGGCGGCGTCGGTGGGGGCGGGCTGGACAAATAGCACGGCGACGCTTCCCGGCGACTGGCAACTGCGCTATATGGCGTATCTGAAGCTCTTCATGGAGCGGCCTGAGATCGGCGATCGCATCCGTGCGTTGTATGCGCAGCGACGCGTGAGGCTGATCCGCCAACTCGAAGGCATCCAGCGCGAGCGCGGTCTCTTCGCGAAGGTGCATGTGGACGACGGTGGCACGGTGTATAACTGGAGCCAACTGCGCGCGGGCGAGGACGTGTTCTCGCTGTTCCGTGCGACGGGGATCGCGGGAGTGCCGGGCGGGGGCTTTGGCTATAGCAACGATTTCGTGCGCTTCTCAGTGGGGTGCATCCCGGTGCCGACGGTGTAGGGAGGCAGCGTTCGCAGAGGGCAGGGTCAGGGGGATCGCTTCGCGCGGTCCCCTCTTTTGCTTTTGAGCGCGGTAGCGGGGCAGGAGGGCGAGGCAGACCTCGCCCCTACCTTCTCAAGCGAGGGGGAGATTTGGCGGTCGGAGTACCACTGATGGGTTAGGCGTCACCACGGAGGGCCTGGCCGACGACCCAACCGAGCCAGCCGAGGAGGGCGAAGAGGCCGAGGGAGAAGAGCAGTGTCGGCAGGTGGGCGGGGTCGAGCCAGAAGGGCGGCCCGAATGTGCTGGCAGGAAAGCCGGTGCCGCCTTTGGCGACGGGGGTGGTGGTGATGGTGTTGGTCGGCGCGAGGAGGGCGTTGGCGCCGATGAGGATGGCGGGGAACCACGGCAGGACGGCGAAGGCGATGGCGGCGGCCCAGGATTCGTTGAGGGCGCCGATGACGAGCGGGATGGCGATCATGAGGATGCCGAAGAAGATGGCGATGGCTGGCTTCGCGGGCTCCGCCGCTGTGCCGCAGGCGCTGGAACAGCCGTAGAGCCCGCCGCCGGTCGCCAGGGATGAGGAGGTGAGCGTCATGAGCAGCGCCTGGGCGAGGGCGAGGATGATGACGGCGATGCGGCTGGCGGTGCTGGGTCGACGGATCTGCAAACGCAGAGACCAGTGATCCTTGACGCGCGGCTGAGCGGTGGCATTCATGCTTACCTCCCTGGACGGACGCTGGGGCCGCGCGGCGACGCGGTTCGTGGGCGCGGCGTGGAGTACCGAGGCGAAGGCGTCTTGCTGCCAGTATGCGGGAGCGGGCGGCGACCCGTCAACTCTGCTGGGACAGTGTGCGCGCGGGATGTGGAAATGCGAGGAGGGACGTGGCTGGTGAGAATTCGCTGAGAATCTGGCAGATGGAGCACTCACGCTCTGGTTGGCGGGTGAGCGGCGGCGTATGCTTCGCGGTGGCGACCACGAATGGTTGCTTCAGCTGGGGGTTGGCGTATGGTACGCAGCGGACGGCACGCGTGGATGCTGGGGGCGCTCGCTCTGGCGGTGTTGGTGGCGGTGTTGGTGGCGGGATGCGCACGGGGTGGTGTGTCGGGCGGGACCACGAACGGGACGACCAGTGGGAGCGATGTGCAGGGGTCGCTCGTGTTTGGCGGGCTGACACGCACGTATACGGTACATCTGCCGCCGAGCTACGATGGGGTGACGACGGTGCCGCTCTTCCTCGTCTTGCATGGGCGGCTGGGCACGGGCAGCGGGATGATCGCGCTTTCGGGAATGAACACGACCGCCGACGAGGATGGCTTCGTGGCGGTCTATCCCGATGGGTACGAACGCGGCTGGGCGGACGGACGCGGCACAACACCAGCGGATAAGGCGGGGGTGGACGACGTCGGATTTCTCTCGACGCTGATCGATACGCTGGCGACCCGCTATCGCATCGACACGCATCGGGTGTATGTGACGGGGCTCTCGAACGGCGGTATCATGACGGAGCGGCTGGCCTGCGACCTGGCGGGGAAGATCGCCGCGGCGGTGGCCGTCGCCGGATCGATGTCGGTCTATGTGTCGCAGCATTGCACGCCGGCACGTCCGGTACCGTTCCTGGTGATTCAGGGGACGGCAGATCCGCTGGTGCTCTACGGTGGCAGCGTGACCGAACCGCCGACGCCGGATGAACTGCTCTCCGCGGCGGCGACGACGGCGACGTGGGTGGCGCTTGATGGGTGCACCGGCGCGCCGACGCTGGGGAACGTGCCGAATACGGCGCATGACGGGACGAGCGTTTCGTCCACGACGTACTCGGGGTGCGCGGGCGGCTCGTCGGTTGCGGAGTACGTGGTGCAGAACGGCGGGCACACGTGGCCGAGCGGCGAGCAGTATCTGCCGAAGACGCTGATCGGCGCCACGACGCACCAGATCGACAACGCGACCATCTGGGACTTTGTGCGCGGGTTCAGCCTCTAGCAGACTTCAGCGTGCGCCGCAGCATGGAGGCGACCGTGAGTCGCAGGATAAGGAGCGTGACGCGGTTGAGCGCCACCTGCGCGCGGCGGGGGCGTAGAATGTGCAGACGACGCCGGTGGGGCGTGGCAACTTACGGTTTATGAAAGGCGTTGCTGTGAAGCGGGCGCGGCGATGGCGTGGTGTGGCGGCGCTGGCACTGCTGGCCGCGACTACGTTGGTGTTTGGTGTGCTGACGACATCCCCGGTAGGGATCGCCGCGGGGTTGCGGGCGACTGATGGGCGCCCAACGCCGGGGCAGCACATCTACGACACGACCGGGCTGCTGACCGCCGACGAGATCGCCATGCTGGAGCAGCATGCGAGCGCGGTGGAAGCGGCGGGCGCGCCCTGTGTCGTCTACCTTCAGGCGAAGAACGCGACACAGGATCAAGCGTATCAAGACGCAGCCGATCTAATGAATCGCTGGGATATCGAGTCGACGCCGGGCGCGCACGACGGATTCGTCATGCTGCTGGACTTACAGCCGGGGAATCTGCAACACGGTACCGTGCAATTGTTCGCCGGGAAGAAATGGTATGACTCGTCGTTGCCGCAGGCGGAGACGCAGCGCATTTATTCGGACGTGATGCTGCCATCGCTGAAGGCAGGCGACATTGCGCAGGGCATTGCCGACGGGCTGGACGCCGTCGCGCACGATCTGCGCTACGGGCCACCCAAACCTTCCGCGGTGCAACAGGCGTTTCAGAGTTTCGGGCGTGTGCCGTTCAATCTCCTCGCGGCGCTGTATGTTTTGGTGCTGCTGGCGTTCGCGCTCCGCGCGGCACGGAGTGAACCGCCACAGTCCACCTCCGAGCCGCGGGCGACGCCGCCGAACGACCTCGCGCCGGCGTTCGTGGGGGCGCTGCTGCACGGTAAGATCGCGGACGCGCAGATCGAGGGCACGGTGCTCGACTTCGCGCGGCGAGGTATGGTCACGTTCACTTCAAACGATGATGACGAGGTTTCGATCCAACTGAATCCTGGGGAGCACGGCCCTACGGCGATTTGAGGCAGCGGTGTGGAGCAGCCTCACCGAGGCGTCGAACGCGCAGAACAGGATCACGCACGGGCACATGGCTGCTATTCGCAACGGGTGGGGCGCGGCGAAAAGGCAGCTTCACACCGAGTTGATCCGGCGTGGCTGGCTGCAGGGGCACGAGGACTCGCGCCGCACGCCGCTCTACGGGCTGGCCGTTGCGGGCATGATCGGCGCGTGCGTGGGCTTTGTCGTCGCGTTGGTCGCCCAGGAGGGGTGGGCGGTGATCGGGTCGCTCGCCGTGCTTCTCGGTGGGATCGGAGGACTGGCCTTCGCACACAGCATGAGCGAGCTGACCGCCGAGGGTGAGACGGTTGTGGCGCCGTGGCGCGGGTACGCGCATGTGCTGCGGACGGGCTATCCGCAGTTGTCGCACGAGGAACTGGACGCGGCACTGCCCTATGCGGTGGCGATGGGCTATCGCGATGAGATCGGGCGCGCGTTACAGGCAACGGGCGAGGAGGGCACCGCGTATTCACCGTCGTGGTTCCGGCCAGCGGAGACGAGCGGCAGGTTGAGGGGTATAGGCTTCTACCCGTATTGGATTGGTTGGCACACCGCGCTCTACCCACCGTCAACTTCTGGCGGCTCTGGTGGCGGGTTTGGCGGAGGATTCGGTGGAGGTGGAGCGGCAGGCGGTGGTGGTGGCGGCGGAGGCAGCTTCTGAGCGGTGATCGATACTCCTGGTTGACACGTGGTCGCGGCATGCGGTACCTGCTTCATCTGCGCCGGAGCGATTGACTTTGGCAGAGTGGGATGGTACGCTTGCCGACGCGCGTTGTTCCGCGCGAATGAGGCTGAGGATGCAACCAAGAGCGGTCCGGCGAGAGTGGCACGGGGTCGTCAACAACAGCGATTGTGCCGTGGTCCTTGCCGTACTGCGCCCTTTTGCAGCCTGCTTGCTTTCACGACGTCGCTGAGGCCAATGCCTCGCTCGACTTCGGTTTATGAACAAACGGCGGCGGCCGTGGGCCAGTGCAGGGTCCACGGCCGTTTTGTATGCGCACGCGGAGCATTGCCGCCTGCGCCCAGCGATAGGCCCCGGTCCCCGCGCTGTTCCCTAAGCGACAACGAGCCGCGATGATGCCGCGTTCACTCAGTATCAGGAGCAGCACACGATGATCGCCCTATCGCTTACCAACATCACCAAGTTCTACGGCGGACGGCGCATCCTCCACCAACTCGATCTCGCCGTGGACGAGCATGCGCGCCTGGGATTGGTCGGCCCCAACGGCGCGGGGAAATCGACGGTGCTGCGCATTGTCGCGGGCATCGAGGAGGTCAACGCCGGCGAGGTGGTGCGGCGCAAGGGATTGCGCGTCGCCTTCTTGCCACAGCACGTCCCGGCGAGGGAGGGGAACGCGCTGGATGCGCTGCGCAACGCACGGCCAGATCTGGCGGAGATCGAGGCGCAACTCGGCGCGTGCGAGGCGGAACTCGCCGATCCGGAGGTCACGGCGAATTTGGCGCTGATCGAGCGGGTGCTGGCGCGTCAGGAGCAGTTGCTCGCGCGCTTCGAGTCGCTGGGCGGTCCTGGGGCGGAGGGCGAGGCGCGGAGCCACCTGCGCGCGCTCGGCTTGAGCAACGAGGAGATGGCGCTGCCGCTTTCCGCGCTGAGCGGGGGCCAGCGGAAGCTTGTCGCGCTGGCTGCCTGCCTGGCGGCACGCCCCGATCTGCTGCTGCTGGACGAGCCGGAGACCCACCTCGATCTGGCGCACCGCGAGCAACTCGAACGCCTGATCCATGAGTTCGCTGGGGCGGCGGTGATCGTCTCGCACGACCGCTATTTGCTGGACGAGACGGTGACGGAGATCGCCGAACTGGAGAGCGAGCACATTCGGCTCTGGCCCGGTAATTATTCGGCGTATACGCTGGCTCGCGAAGTGGCGCTGCTCCGCCAGCAGCAGCTTTTCGTGACGCAGCAGCAGGAGATCGCGCGGCTCGAAGAGGCCATCGCGCGCTTCAAGCTGTGGGCAAGCTGGATACCGAATCCGCGGCACATCAAGCAGGCACGCAACAAGCAGCGCCAGATCGACGCGATGGAGAAGGTGGAGAAGCCGGTGTTGCAGCGGCGCACGATGGCGCTGCGTCTGCATGCGGCGGAGCGCGGCGGTCAGAAGGTGATCGAACTGCGCGACGTGAGCATGGCGTTCGGCGAGGAGATCGTGCTGCTCGGCGTGGATCTGGAGGTGCGGCGCGGCGAGCGGGTCGGCATCGTCGGCGAGAATGGCGCGGGGAAGAGTGTGCTGGCGAAACTGCTTACGGGAGAGCTTGAGGCATCCAGCGGCACGCGCTGGATCGGTCCGAGCATCGCGCTGGGCTACTTCGCGCAGGGACACGAGACGCTGGACCTTGACGCGACGCCGCTGGACCTGGTGCGGCTGGCACGACCGTATGCGGAGCCGCAGGCGATCGCGCAGCTCGGCAAGTTTCTCTTTCGCTATGAACAGGCGCGGCAAGTGGTGCGGACATTGAGCGGCGGCGAGCGGAGCCGGCTCCAACTGCTGCTGCTGATGCTGGGCAGCGCGAATTGCCTGGTGCTGGATGAGCCGACGAACCACCTGGACATCGATTCCGCCGAGGTGCTGGAAGCGGCGCTCGAAGGCTACGAAGGGACGGTAGTCGTCGTCTCGCACGATCGCTATTTCCTCGACCGCATGGTCGATCGCATCGTGGAGGTGCGCGACGGGGAGGCGCGTAGCTTCGACGGCGGCTACACGGCGTGGATGGAGGCAAAGCGGCCGAGGCCGGCGCCGAGCCCTGAGAAGCCGACAGCGACAACCGGGCGACCTCCGCAGCAGCCGCCGCGACTGATCACGCAGAAGCGGTTCTAGCTGAGCCGAGAGCATGAGGGATGCGGCGCGCTTGGCAGAGCAGGCGATGAATTGACGTCCCGCGACATTTTGATTATGTCAAATGTAAACGCGCCAATGCAGCGAGGATTCGGCGTGGCGCCGCTCCCTGGTTGCAACGTGGGGACGTATCCTGCTATAGAAAGGGAAGTGTGTGCGGTGGCTCCTTAGTATGGAAGCGAGTATTCCAATGGCTGATACGGTGTTGCAGATCGGCGACGAGGCTCCTGATTTCGCGCTGCCCGACGAGCATGGCGAGGTGGTGCGTCTCTCCGCGTTGCGCGGCAAGCGTGTGGTCGTGTATTTCTATCCGATCGACGATACGCCGGGGTGCACGGCGCAGGCCTGCGGCTTCCGCGACGCCTATCCGCAGATCGAGGAACGTAACGCGGTGGTGCTCGGCATCAGCCCACAAGATGGCGCGTCACATCAGGCGTTTAAGAGCAAATATGACCTGCCGTTTCGGCTGCTGGTGGATGCCGATCATGCGGTCGCCTCGGCTTACGGGGTGTGGAGCGACGAGCATAACCTGCCCATTCGCAGCCACTTCATCGTCGACGAGCACGGTCGCCTGGCGGACGTTCAGGTGCGCGTCAAGGCGCAGGACAGCGTGCAGCGTGCGCTGGAATCGCTCGGCATCTGAGGCCGACGGGACTTCACTTCGGCGCGCTCGGCCCGTGCGCAGGGTCTGGGCGCGCCGCTCGTCTTTGGGCGCGTGGTGGCGTGGGTTGGAGGCTGACGCCGCTGAGGGATGAGCCGGGCGTCGCGAACTTCAGAGACGCTCGCCGCGCGTGTGAGCTGCGGCTTGACATCGCGCGATACGCGCCCGCACACTACAGCGATGCGCTGGGCGAGCGATGACGGGCGGGATCGAACACGCGGCGCGCGAGGGGAGGCGAGCGTGATCGAGTCGGTGCGCCTGGACTTTCTGCTGGTGGCGAACCACGTCGAAGTGATCAATGGCTTGATCTACGTGAGCGGTGGCGGCTGGACGGAGCATCGCCGCCCGGTGACGCCGCAGGGTCCGGCGTTGAGCCACCTGGGCATCGGCGTGTCGGTGCTCGTGCCCTGGACGGCAACAAATCAGCCGCATACGCTGAAGATCGTGATCGAGGATGAGGATGCCGCGCCGCTGCTGAACATCGACGGACAGATCAATGTCGGGCGACCGTCGACACTGCCGGCGGGCTCGGAGCAGTCCGTCTTACTGGGATTCCCGCTGAACATCCTGTTCCCGCATGCGGGGACGTATCGCGCGGTCGCCAGCGTGGACGAGGGCGGCGAGACGAAGCACTGGACGTTCCGCGTCTTCGACGTGGCGATGCAGACGCCGGGGCAGACAACGCTCTGATGCGGGAGCGTGGCTAGGAAACGGCGACGGTGAAGGGATGCTCGGCGCGCGCCATGCGCACGACGGCGGCGAGCGGGACGAGCAACCAGGGCAGGTTGAGCAGCAGGACGATCAGCGGCTGCGGCGTGGCGTGGGGTCCGGCGAATTCTTCGCCGAGGATGATGGTGACGTTGGCGATCATCAGGCCAGCCCAGAGGACGGTGGGCATGCGGATCCATTCGCGCCCGCGGAGATAGGCGTAGGTCGCCGCGGCGTAGAAGGGGCCGAAGCCGATGACGTCGATCCAAATGGTCATTTTCCACCAAACGGGGCGGGCGATGAGCAGCGGGTCGAGAGCATGACCGTAGGCGTGGACGAGATCGATTAGCGGCCCGGGTGGCCAGAGGGGATAGCTGAAGTGGGCGGGATTGGCGATCACGAGTTGTTCGAGGTCGACGATGTAGGTGATGAAGCAGAGGTTGAGCAGGAAGAAGCCAACGAAGAGCAGATCGATGCGCCGCCGCGCGATAGGGATGACGCCACGCGCCCCGACACCCGCACGCGAGACGGCGCCCGCCGGTGGCGCTTGCTCCAGCGTCATGTCACCTTTCCCTTCTGCGTACAGCACGATGGTCGAACGGGGTGCGTTCAGAGCGGTTTGATGAGATAGGTACAGACCTCGCGGACGAGCCGCCGCTGGCCCTGGGCATTGACATCGATCCATTCGATCACGTAGTCGTCGACGCCTGCCGGGACGTAGCCGCGACGCTGATAGAGCGCTCTGGCACGCACGTTGTCGAGCGCGACGCCCAGCCCTACGCGCGACGAATGCGCCGCGCGGCAGTCCGCTTCCGCGGCGTCGAGCAGCAGCGAACCGATACCCTGTGAGCGGAAGCTTTCGAGCACGAAGACGTCGGAGATGTGCGGGCAGCCGTGGAGCTTCGAGACCATCGGCTCGTAGAGCGTACCGCGTCGCATCAGGAAGAGATGCCCTATGGGGTCGGCGCCACGCCAGGCAATATAGTAGCAGGAGGAGCCGTCGCGCTGTCGGTAGATGCGATCGCGGTGGATGCCGGGGAAGCGTGGCAGATGCGCCTGGAGCCGCGCCAGATCGGCGTCGTGCGCGGGCCGTATGGTAATCGGCGCGATGCCTTGCCGAAGGTGTTGCGTAGGGTCCATGCCGCTATGCTACCGCCGGGTAGCATGCCTGTCAACGCGGCGAACGCGCGTCTGTCGCATGCGTCTATCCGCAAAGCGGATGGTTGCCGCTGCCGCCGCTGGGGTGATCCACCTGACACCGCTGCGGCGGATGAGGGGGACAGCATGCTTGCCTCGCCGGCGACTCCATCGGGGGACTCCCGTACGTAGTGGATAACTCTGTGGATAACAGGGGCGAATTGTGGATAACTTTGCATAGATGGAAATGGGTGTGCAGAAGCCTGTGGATAACGTGGTGGGGTGCTGTGTGCCGTTGTGGACGGTGAAAATGGTTTCCACCGGGGCGGTGGAAAGGCGTGTGGAGTGTTTGTGTGGAGTGTGGATGGCGTTCTTCGTTTATCCACAGTCGGCTGTCGCGCGCGGGTCCTTATCCCTGCACAACGCGGCACTTGTACACACGCGCCCGTAGCGTCGGGGGACTCACGTCTAGGCCGCTTGGGCCGAAGCGCTGCGGGGCGACAGCGTGGTGATCGTCAGGCGTGAGTGGGTTATCACCAGTATCCACAGCCCTATCACTATCTACTACGATTTCTCTCCTCATCATCATTAAAGAGGATTAGGAGATTCTGAGAAGCGGAGGTCGCGCCAGTCTCCACATATCCAACAGATGGGGATATCCACGGAGGCAGCATCGCTTACCTGGTGCCGCCGAGCTGCGGATAGCGGAAGCAGGTAGTGAGGTGGTCGTTGACGATGCCGACGGCTTGCATGTAGGCGTAGCAGATGGTGGTGCCGACGAAGGTGAAGCCGCGCCGGCGGAGGTCTTGGCTCAGCGCGTCGGATTCGGCGGTGCGCGCGGGCGTCTCGCCGGGTGCGCGCCAGGCGTTCTGGCGTGGAGTGCCGCCGACGAAGGGCCAGAGGTAGGCGTCGAAGCTGCCGAATTCGCGCTGGAGCGTCAGGAAGGCGCGGGCGTTGGTGATTGCCGCGGCGATCTTGAGGCGGTTGCGCACGATGCCAGGGTCCGAGAGGAGCGCCGCTACTTTGGCCTCATCGTAGGCGGCGACACGCGCGGGATCGAAGTTGTCGAACGCGGCGCGGTACGCGTGACGTTTGCGCAGGATCGTGCTCCAACTGAGGCCAGCCTGCGCGCCTTCGAGGATCAAGAACTCGAAGAGGGTGCGATCGTCGTGCTGTGGCACGCCCCACTCTTCGTCGTGATAGCGCAGCATCAGTGGGTCGCTGCCGGCCCAGCTACAACGCGGTGGCTGAGAGTCCATCGCACGTCCCTCTGGAGACATAGGCAGATCTTGAGAAGGCATCTCAGCCGCAAGCGTATCACAGATGTTGGGCGGTCCAGAACATATGATAAGCACTCGCTGCACGAGCCGCGTTCGCGGGCGCACTCTCTGGTGTTTGTCACCGAACGGCGGACCGCGCGGCGGCGTGTGCTATACTGCCTGCGCAGTTGATGATTGCGACCCTCAGTCTTTGTGTGCCATCCGACAGCACTTCCTTGGCCAGTTCACTGTCGGCTTCCCACAATCCCTTCAGGTGCTGCACGACTTGACGGCGCCGATTGTGTTTGTGCGGCCGCCCTTACGGCGTCAGCACCGTCCGCAGTGAAGGAGGGAGCCCTCGATGGCCACCCGTATCTACGTCGGCAGTTTGCCATTCTCGGCGACTGACGATCAGCTCTTACAATTGTTCACCCCCTACGGTGAGGTCACCGAGGCCGTCGTCGCCATCGACCGCGCCACGAACCAGAGCAAGGGTTTCGGTTTCATCCAGATGACGGATGATGCCGCCGCGCAGACGGCGATCAGCGCGTTGAATGGCACTGATTTTGGCGGTCGTTCGATCAACGTCAGTCCGGCGAAGCCTCGCGAAGAGCGCTCCGGCGGCAATCGATCGTCGTACCGTGACGGCGGCTCGCGCGAGCGCCGCTGGTAGTCGCGTCGCCCATGCCGTGGAGCTTCGCCGCTTTCCGTGGCATGGGCGCGTCCCGTTATCGTGCATGCGAGTATCCGCGAGTATACGCGCGCATAACGTCGACCGGGAGGGGCGTATGTCGCCGCAGAGTGAGTCCGTGATTGGGCAGACGTGCCATGTCGCAAGTTGTGAAGAACCTGCGACCGCTGCCTGCGACCGCTGCGGTAAGCCCTACTGTGACGGCCATTTGCAGACTGTATCGCTGAAGCGGCGGGCCGATCCTTCCGAGTCCGCGCGGCGATCGTGGGATCTGACGCGTACGCCGAGCATCGTCGAGACCTATCGGCTCTGCGCGCAATGTAGCAATAAGCCCTTCTCCGGCAAGCTTACCTCAGAGACTCCCCAATAGCCGACAGCGCCACCACGAGTTGTTTTCGCGCGCGCCATCCCCGGCGCCGACGCGCCTCCCAGCACCCTGCGCGGAAGCCGATCGCAGCTGTCACCCCCTCGCCTATTCCACGAGCCTCGGTAAAGCGGATCGCGGGGACAATAAGTTTCAGTCTTGACTAAAACTTGTCGACAGATTATGCTTCGCACAGAGATACACAGGCAAGCGTTGCGCGCAATGTCTGGCGTGTGCGCGGGGAGACGTCTCCGTGTGCATGAGACCAGGACGCTTGCATAGGGTCTCTGGCGCCGCAGACCGACGAGGGAAGGTGACATCATGCCGCAGCCTGAGCCAATTAGCCCTGAGTTGCGACATTTCGTCGGCAGCATGGGTGTCTATTTCGAGCGGTACGGCCTGCCGCGGATCGGGGGGCGCGTGCTGGGTCTGTTGATGGTCGCGGATCGCCCGCTATCGCTCGACGACATCGCGCACACGCTCCACGTCTCGCGCGCCTCGGTCTCTACCAACCTGCGTTTGATCGTCGCCTCCGGCCTCGCCGAGCCGTACACAATGCCCGGCGATCGCCGCGACTACTATCGCTTCGGGCCGGACACCTGGGAGCTGACACTGCGTACCGAGTTAGACGGCATTCTGCGGCTGCGTCGACTAGGGGAGCGCGGGTTGGCCGCCGTGCGTCCCGCGGACGCCGTCGCGCGGCAGCGTCTTGAAGACCTGCTTGAGTTTTGCGAAGTGTTACTTGAGGATCGCCGCGCTGGGCTGGAGCATTGGCGCGCGATCAGGCGCGCGAAACCGGCGCAGAGTACGCCGGACGCCACCTATGCCATCCCTGACCAGACGCCTGTCGAAGAGTAGGCGTGGCGCGGTCGTCGCGTCGCGCTAGAGGAGCCATCATGGCATCCATCATCTCGGTCACTGCGCTGACCAAACGCTATGGTTCGAATCGCGGCATCGAGGACGTTACTTTCGAGGTTGCTGAGGGCGAGATCTTCGGCTTCTTGGGGCCAAATGGCGCCGGCAAGACGACGACGATTCGCACGTTGATGGGGCTGCTCCACGCAACCTCGGGCAAGGCGACGATCGCCGGGCTGGATTGCTGGGATCAGTCCACTGAGGTCAAGCGCGTGGTGGGCTATCTGCCGGGCGAGTTCGCGCTCGACGCTGGGCTGACCGGCGCGCAGATCCTGCAGTATCTCGGCAATCTGCGCGGGGGCGTCGATCAGGCGTACTTGAAGACGTTGGTCGAGCGGCTGGAGTTGGACCCCAGCAGGCGCTTCCGCGAGTATTCACGTGGCAACAAGCAGAAGGTGGGACTGGTACAGGCGTTTATGCACCGTCCGCGCGTGCTGATCATGGATGAGCCGACGAGTGGCCTCGATCCGCTCAACCAGCAGGAGTTCTATCGCATGGTTGCTGAGGTGAAGACCGAAGGACGAACCGTCTTTCTCTCATCGCACAATTTGCCTGAGGTCGAGCATACCTGCGACCGCGTGGGCATCATCCGCGAGGGGAGACTCGCCAATGTGGACGCGGTGCATGCCTTGAAGGACCTGCAGCACCACGAGGTGGAGATCACGTTTGCTTCGCCGGCTTCGGCAGAGTGGTTTAGCGGCTTGTCGGGCGTCCGCGATGTGTCTATCAACAACGACGGGAAGACCGTGCGGTTCGCGGTGCAGGGCGAGATGGGCGCGGTGTTGCAGACGGCGGCGCAGCACGGTGCGGTGAACCTGACGACGCGCGAGCCGAACCTGGAAGAGATCTTCTTGCGCTATTATCAACCCGATGCCGTCGCTGCCGGCGCGCGGGCGTGAGAGCGGAGGGATGACAGCATGTTCCGCTCAATCTTCACGAAATCGCTGCGCGACTATCGCGTGGCTATCTTCGGCTGGGGCATCGGGGTTGGCCTGCTGGTGTATTTCTATTACGCGACGGTTCTGAGCCAGCTCGCCGGCACCAGTGGATCGCAACTGCAGCAGTTGGCCCAACAGTTCAGCTTCTTCGGCGAGGTCACTAAGGCAAATACCCCCGGCGGCTACATCACGTTTAAGATCATGGGGACGCTGCCACTGATCCTCGGCATCTGGGCGCTCTTGGCCGGCTCGCGCATGACGCGCGGCGAGGAGGAGAGCGCCGCGCTCGACATCCTGCTCTCTACGCCGCAGTCGCGCTGGAGTGTTTTCGCGCAAAAGGCGCTGGCACTGGCGGCGGCGATGGGCCTGATCTCCTTGCTGATGAGCGTATTAATCCTCGGCGGGATGGTGAGCGCCAAGCTCTCACCCGACCCCGGCGCGGCACTGCTCGCGGCCTTCAACGGCGGGATCACGGCATACTTCTTCGGCGCGCTGGCGCTGCTGCTCGCGCAATTCATGAGTCGCGGAGCGGCAGCGGGCTGGACAGGCGCGCTGATGGCGCTCGCTTTCATCCTCGACGGCACCGGCAGGGCGGTGCAAGGCGCGTCGGGCTTGCGCCCGTACTCTCCCTTCTATTACTACAATCGCAACCTTCCGCTGGTCCCCGACTTCCCGACGAACTGGGGCGCGTTGGCGCTGCTGCTGGCGCTCTGTGTCGTTCTGGTGGGCATCGCGGCGCCGCTCTTCCTCCGTCGCGATATGGGGCGCTCAGCGCTGGCCGACGTCACATTCGGCAGTGGGACGCGGCGTGTGGAGAAGCCCGCCGGCGCGGTGCTCGCGCAGGCGGGGCGGGAGGTTTGGGTTCGCGACGTGGGGCTCCAGGCGTTGCGGCGGCAGGGCGTCTCGATGTTCTGGTGGATCGTCTCGCTGGCGATCGTCGCGGGCTATTTCGTGATCATCGCCAAGACGACCGAGAAGCAAATCGCCGATCTGCTCAAGACGAATCCGGCGTTCAGTCAGATCTTCGGCGGCGCGGATGTTGGCACGAATACCGGATTTCTCTCGGTGATCGTGTTCGACTACATTCCGCTGGTGCTGGCGATTTTCGGCGGATTCATGGCGTACCGCTGGGCAACCGACCTTGATAAGGGTCGCCTGGAGTTGGTGCTGAGCGCCCCACAATCGCGGTGGCGCGTGGCATTGGAGCGGTATGCCGCGGTGGTGGGTGCGGTTGTGGTGGCAACGGTGGTCATCTGCCTCGCCATCCTGATCTGTGCTGCGGCCTCGGGATTCGCCATCGACAACGGGCGCGTGATTCAGGCATCGCTGGGCATGCTGCCGCTGGCGCTGATCACCGCTTCAGTGGTCTTCGCGATCTCTGGACTGCTGCCGCCGATCGCCGTCATCAGCATCATGACGATCTTCCTGGCCGTCTCGTTCCTGACAGATTTGCTGCGGTCGGTCTTCAACCTGCCGACCTGGGCGGTGAACCTGTCGATCTTCAATGCCTATGGAACGCCCGTGCTCACTGGCTTGAATTGGGCCGCATTCGCGGGGATGCTGGTGGTGGCGGCGCTGTTGCTAGGGCTGGGCGGCTGGCAGTTCGCACACGCTGATCTCGATCGCGGCGCGTGAGTCGTGAACTGGAAACGACGTCGGCGTCCCACAACAGGGACGCCGATTCGCGTTGGGTAGATGTGCGAGGGCGAGCGCGCTTTCCTAACTGGCACTATGGCACTGGCACTACGGCGTGGTGGCGGCCGCTAGCAGGGGATCGGCGCGCCGGTGCAGGGACCGTGCAACTGCGGGGAGACGAACGGGAAGAGGCGCAGCACCAACGCTGGCATGGTGTCGCGATCGATCCACATCACCAGGGCGAGCAGCGCGAGACACAGCGCTAGGGATGTCGAGGCGCCACTGGTCATGCGCCATACATTCACGCGTGCTGTCATAGGTACGCTCCTTCTGTTTGCCGCGGAGTGGCGCCGGATCGGCTGGATCGTCATGGAAGTTCCTCAGTAGCCTCAGCTTGCCATCTCTTGGGAGCGGAGCAGCTCACGCTGCGGCCAGACGAGGAGCGCATGTTGCAGGTTCTCGTCTGGACGGCACGGATCCTTGAGGATCTCCATCGCCCTCCGGTAGTGCTCAGTGCGCGGTCGTGGTCTCCGCAGGCGTCACATTCATGTCCCAGGGCGGTTTCAACCTGGCAGGCCAACATGTCATCCCCTTCGGCCAGATCCGCGACCCTATTGATGGTTTCTTTTCGGGCGTCAGAACTGGACCGCTCAGCGGGCAGGCAGCTCAGCCTTTGGCAGCGCACCTGCGCTAGTAACGCCATCCCCAGGCCGGCAGGATCCTCAACGGCTTCGGCGATATGCTGCGCTTCGGCGATGCGCGAGCGGCCAATCGCCAACCACACCGATCGGCCGTGGGCAGGGCGCTCGGCGCAGAAACGTTCCGCGAGGTCAAGCGCTATTTCGCCGGTGATCCCCTGGATGCGACCGAGCATGACGTTGCCGGTGTCGCGTTCAAGCAAGCCGGCGGAGTTAAACGCAGCAACTTAAGGCGTCTTCGAGGTTACCCCGCCAACGCTGCAAGAGGGCGCGCACCCAGAGCAACATCGCCCGCGGGGCGCGCATCGAGGGCCCGACGACATTCAGCGCTAACCCTTGCTCGACGTAGCGATCCGCATCGAAGTACTTCGCTTGCAGAAAGCTGTGGACCGCCAACTCAGAGAGCGCCCGTAATTCGAGGGCCAAGTCGCCCGCGGAGGCGTCTGCTTCGCGCAACTGTCGCAGCCGATCGACAGCGGACTCGAACGATCTCGCCGCGTCAGTGTAGGACTTGCGCTCTTGATGGCACCAGCCTTCAAGGAAATCACACTCCGCCAGCGCGAGAGGATCGTCGAGCATCTTCGCGAGTTTGCGGGCGCACGGCAACACGCTCTCGGCTCGCTCGCCAGCTTTGCCGCCGAAGGCGAGCTGGCAATGCAAGCTGGCGAGGGCGAACCGCTGGGGTACCGCCATCTGTGTGTACTCGCGGAAAGATGGCAGGCTCTCGCGTACCTCGTCCATCCTTGAGGTCGAGGGCCTATGTACCTCGTTTTCGAGCTCCCCGTAGACGCGCAGCATGAGCTTGGCTAAGTCGGGGTCGAAGTGAGGGTGGCAATGCCATTCCGGCCGGTCGGGAGTCCTTCCGAGGAACGGAATCATTCTTGCGCATCTTTTCTGGATTCATCTCGCATGATGAGAATCCTTTCTGCTGTGGCTTGCCTCCGGGTTCTATTCTAGCACCAGTTCCAGGGTAATTCAACCTCTGGTTGTAAATTCGCAAACAGGCGGTGGGAAACCCCGACTGCATTTGCGTGCAGCGTGGTACATTCGTACGACGATTGGAGCGCTTCTCAGCCGCCGCACTTGCACCAGGCACTTAGGCGCGTCGGCGGCACGTTTTTTGGGCCTCGACACCTGTCGGAGCCTGGGCGACACCCATAACTTAAAGGGCAGACGTAAAGGGTGGACGCGTCGCCTTCCGGCCGGCGGTGTCGTGAGCGCCGCAGCGCCGTTGTGTCTACGGGTGTTGCAGTAGAGTGTGTCAGGCATACGACGATCGCCTCAGAGTCGAGCCGCGTGGGGCGGTTACGACGACAAGTGTCGAAGCCTAGTAGCAGCGAGAGTTGCCCTGGGCGTGACATTACTGACGTACGTCGAGCGCGTAGGTGTGGCTGGCTTCGGCGAACGTGGCTGGTACTCCGCAGGTACGTTCAGGTACACATGGTGGTGAGGTGTAGCCGATGCATGCGCTCGCGCGTCTCACATGCAGGACGAAACGCGTGGGTGACGTGGCCGCCTTTCAGCAAAGGCGTGGTGGAGCGATGATGGGTGGTGCTCGAAAACGGCCACGTTCCACGCGTTGATCTGAATCTCAGGTGAGAGGGCTGGAGGGATTCCCGGCGGGCGTGATCTTGCGGCGGTGAGGGGAAACCTGAATACGTCGTGTAGGATGGGTGGCTCGCGGCCCGTGGTGTGCGATATGCTACACAACGAGGTCTGCCACCGGTTCGATGCATCGCCCTACGGAGGAAGAGGCTAGCATCCTCTCTGAGCAAACGGGACCTGGCTATCTCGTTTGACACGCGAGCAGCCCCATGATATGCTTTCTGTAGTCCCTGCGGGTACCACATTGCCGCACTTGCCGATTTCCCTTCCGGGCAGTGCGGATCAGATGTTTGCCGCGAGAGGAATGCAGATCCGCTATTAGAGGGTGGATTCCGCCTCTGGAGAGTTGGGCGCGGTGGGTGTGGCCACACCAGCAGATAACGCGCTCGAGACAGTAGGATGCTCCACTGGCGACCGCTCATTTGGAGTCGCAGTCGTTGGTGCGGGTTGAGGGTGCTCAGGCCCTTCGAGGAGCGTGATCACCGGGTGGCTTACGCTACTCCGCCAGGCGCGATGTTGTTGCACTCCGCAGGCCTAGGCCGAGTGTTCTGCCGTTCGGGTTCGTCTTGCACGGGTGGTCCCTTCGAATAACGCGTGGACGACCCTTGACGCGGATTTCGGGATGAGGGTCGTCGAGTGTCATCGGCTGGTGCGTCGCCCCGCGCGCTGTGATGTGCGAAGCGAGGCTGGAGGTTTCCGGCCAGTACCGTTCCCAATTGACGAGAGCCGCGCGCATGTTGAAAACACGCCGAAGACGTGATTGACGGCGATGCGCGCCGCTACGAGAGGTGTACCGGCTCAAGTCGTTTTGCATCGGGCGCCAGGCGTGTGTGGTAGCTGGTTCAGATCAGCCGCCGTTCTTCGGCGATCAGTAGCACGCTCAGCGCGTCAGGTCGTGCGTTCGTTGTGGAATCGCCGCGATAGGGTCCGCGATGCTTCGGTCTGTGGCGCTCGAACCGCGTCGAGGGATGCGGCCCGCGCAGGGATTGGCAGATATGCCCGCTTTTGTGGCGTACGCCTACCCACCATGTCCACTCGCTTAGGTGCGTTCATACGTGGCTGCCGAATGTGATTTGGTTCTCAATTTGTACTTAATTTCCGCGTTCGATTGAATTCGATGCCAACGCTCCCCACGTGGAGCCATGCGTGCCCAACGCTCGCGCCGCGCGCAGCGTGACAAGCTTAGACAGCTCAGGAGGCCTGTGTGCCAGAAGACCAGGTAACTACCACCACCCCGCGCCGCCGGTCACGGCGCTCAGAGACGTCCGATGAGATGCGGCAACTGCCCCTGGCTGACCAAGCTTCCGCCGCGGACAATGCGAGCGATGGAGCTGCGGCGACTCCCGCCAAGCCCGCTCGCCGGCGTGCCGCGAAGGTGACTGAGCCGGTTGCACAGCAGAGCGCCGCGGATGCCGCAGTCTCTATTGGGGACAACGGCCACGCCGACGTTCATGGCGATGACCACGGCAGTGACACGCCGCGTAATGGGGGACGAGGACCACGCGTCTCGCGGCCACGCGCTTCACGCCGTGCCGCTTCCTCGGGCACGCCAGCCGCGCCGGTTGACGAGATCGCGCCGGTGACGCTGGAAGCGCCCGTCGCCGTGCAGCATCCAGAGGTCGAGGCGTCCGTCGCGCCAAAGCAATCCGGGCGGTCGCGTGGTCGCCGGGGTTTCGCGCATGGCGTTGCGACGACTACCGAGATCAGGGAGACTGCCTCGGGCGTGCATGTGATCCGCGAGATGCCGCGTGGCGATAGCACCGTCGATGGGACTGTTGAATCCACGGCGGCGCCCGCTGGCGAAGGCTCCGCAGAAGCGCCCGCTGAGACTGGCTCCGTCGCACGCTCGCCATATCGCTTTCCGCGGGCGCGGCGCGGCGCGGCAGCGCAGAGCGCTGCGACGTCTGCGAACGGCGCCGGGCCGGAGGCGTCGGCCACACCGCCCGCCGGCGAGTCGGCGACGGCAACGCCCTCTGATCGCGGCGAACAGGATGAACGTGTGACGCCATCCGACGTCGTGGTACGCCCGCTGCGCCGCTCGTGGGGCGCGCAAGAGGGCCGCGAGGGACGTGACACTTCACCGTATTCGGGGCGCGACCGTGCCACACCGCATATCCCTGGTGGCAACGATCCCTATCAGCGGCGCGGCGGCGACCAGGGCCACGCACAGGGGCAGCCCCAACACCCGTCACGGCCCTCCGCCAACCGCCCGGGCTATCAGCGGGGACAGAACGCGCCTGCGAGCCAGCGCGGTAGCGGCGCGCCGTATAATCCAGGCGCCGGCGGCCAGGGTGGGCAAGATCAGCGCCCCGGCGCGCCAGGCTACGACCGGCCGCCCTACGGTCAGCGTGGCGAGGTGCCGCCGTATGCACCGTACAATCCCTACGAGCCCTATCCCGGCTATCCCACCGCTCCGCAGCAAGGTACGTCGCACGAGCGCCCAGGGCGCGGACGCGGCTATCCGCAGCAGCCAGGATATCCGGGCGGCTATCCCGGCTATGGCGAGCAGCAGCGCGGCGGACGTGCCGGCGGCCGCACCGCTGGCGACTACTACACGCCGAATACTCCACGCGATCGGCGAGGCTATAGCGAGCGCGGCGACCGCCGCAATACCGGCGGCAACACCGGGCGCGGTGCCAACCGACCCGGGCGCGACCGTGACGCTTTCGCGCCACCCGCAGCGCCAGCGTACGCGCCCGGCGAAGGGCGCTACACCAATGGACGCCAAGCCGCGCAGGCGGTGGCCGCGCGCGTGGATGTAAGCGGACTGCTCTGGTTGGGCGGCGGTTCGGGGATGAGTCCCGCCGAGCTGCTCGATAGTCGCACGCTGCAACCGATCGGTCGCGTGAACATGGACGATGTGCGGCGCCTGGGCCTGCGCTCCGGTGATCTGATTGCCGGGCAGGCGGAGGAGCGTGGCGGAAGACGCATCGTCGTCGCGGTGGAGACGCTCAACGGCCAACCGCCTGAGGATCTGCGCGAGCGGCCACAGTTCGAGTCGTTGACGGCGTCGTTCCCCGATCGCCGCATCCGTCTCGAACACGCGCCGCAGCCGATTTCCGTGCGGATCATCGACCTCTTCGCGCCGCTGGGCTTCGGCTCGCGCGCGCTGGTAGTCGCCCCGCCGAAGACTGGTAAGACGACGCTGATCCGTGAGGCGGCCGAATCGGTGCTGACCGGCTATCCGGACGCAGTGGTGATGGCAGTGCTCGTCGGCGAACGGCCTGAAGAGGTCACCGATCTCCGTGCTCGCCTGGAGCCGCGCGGCGGACTGGTCTACGCAGCCAGCTTCGATGAAGATACTCAGCGCCATGCCTGGCTCGTGCAGGTGGCGGTCGAGCGCGCCAAGCGCGTGGCTGAGTCTGGCCGCGACGCATTTATGGTGTTGGACTCGCTCACTCGACTGGCGCGCGCCGAGAATCTCGCCAGCCGTGGGGCGGGGCGCACACTCTCCGGCGGCATCGATGCACAGGCGCTCGATACTGGGCGTCGCGCGTTTGGCGCCGCGCGGAACCTGGAGGAGGGCGGCAGCATTACCATCCTGGCGACCTGCCTGGTTGACACGGGCAGCCGCCAAGACGAGGTGGTGTACGAGGAGTTCAAGGGCACCGGCAACATGGAGCTGCACCTCTCGCGTGAGTTGTCGCAGCGCCGCCTCTTCCCGGCGGTAGACGCCATCAAGTCCGGCACGCGCCGCGAGGAGATGCTGCTTACCCCAGAGGAGTTGCGCGCCTCGACGGCGCTCCGTCGCCGCCTCGCCGACCTGCCGCCCTTCCAGGCGACGGAGCAACTCTTGAAGGTTATGGAGCGAACGCAATCCAACGCGGCGCTGCTCCAAGCCATCGAACAGAGCGGTTGGATGACCGCCGCTCGCTAAACCGGGTTACGTTTTCTTGGCCGAGACGTGTCATGCGTCTCGGCCTCTTTTGCTTTCCGTGGATTATTTCCCCGTGAAATAGCTCGCTAAACTCTTGCGAAACTCGTGCTTTACACTGGAAGGCAGTTGATGTATAGTAGCCACCTTCGGGGATACCCGCTTATTCGAACTCGCCGCGTGGTGTTCGTCGGTGCCGATCCATGCAGGATTTGCGCCGACGCATGTGTGCCGCGCGACGGCAACGCGGCCTTCATGCCTGCCTGTTACGCGGTCAGCAGACACGCCGTTCCGGCGCTTGTGGCTGGAAGTGCGGACGGCTGGTGGAGGAAGCGAAGGGGAGACGACTCGCAATGTCGACACGTGGAATCATGCGACGTGGCAGCGCAGGCCAGGGTCTAGTCGAGTACGCACTCATCATCGCGCTGGTTGCGGTCGTCGTCATCGGCACGCTGATCCTGCTTGGCCCGCAGATCAGTTCGATCTTCGCGAATATCAGCAGCAACTTTTAGCGGTCGCGGCAACCCCAACTCTCGCGGACGAGACTGCCTGGAGTCCTTCTGAAGCTTGCTCTAGAGGCTCCGGGCAGCGTCTCGCGCGCGCTCTGCCCACCAGCCAAGCTCGGCACGATAGTGTTCGCGGAGCTTGGCATCTGTGTGTTCAGCGGCGAAGAGCGCCAGCAGCCAGCCGAAGCGCAGCAATCCGCCGAGGAGGCCGAGCATAAGCGACGGCTCCCAGGAAGCGGCGTCGAATCGCGCACCCAGGTGGGTCTGTAGGTGGTCGCGGTAGGTGGTGATCGTCGCGTCTTTGGAGTGCGGTTGGCGCAGCGGATCGGCGAGGTACCAGGCGAGATCGGCGGCGGGCGGCCCGGCATGGGCGAGCTGCCAATCGAGCAGCAGCGCGCGTGGCTGGGGAGCGCGTTCGAGGGCGAGGTTGGCGCGGCGGAGATCGCCGTGCACGAGGGTATGCGGATAACGCGCCAGCGCGGCAACGAGCGGGCGCGGATCGTCGTGGAGCGTGGAGATCGTCGCGGCAACCTCGGACGGGACGAGGGCGGGCAGCAGGTCCCAGCCGTGGAGGATGCGCTCAGCAACGGGAGTGGCGCCAAGCTCGCGGCGGCCGGTGCGTGGCGAGAGCGCGGTGTAATAGCGCGCGGGATCGCAGAGGTAGGGCAGCGCCAACGTAGTGGCGTCCTCGTAGAAGGTGGCGTGCGCGGCGGCGATGCCGTCGAGGACGAGCGCGCTCTGCTCGGCGGTGATCGGCGCGAAGCGTGACGGCAGCAGCGAGTCCGCGACGTCGCGGAGCAGGAGATCCCATCCATTCGCGCCATCCGAGCTTGCGTGGGGCGTCTCGTCGTGGGCGATAGCGAGCAGTGTGGCGCCAACCTGGTGGGGCAGGAGGCCGAAGACGCCGTCGCGCCAGAGCAGCGCTTCGCGGCCCGGATCATCGGTGGCGCGCATCAGCCAGTCGCGATCTCTGCCAATGCGCTTGACGAGGTAGCGCGAGGTATGGGTGCCGGGCGTACCGTCGACCTCGACGCGGAGGAAGGCGCTGCCCGACGCGGACTCCGCGGTGGTGAATGGCGAGGCGCGCACGGCGGCGATCTGGCGCTGCTCCAGGCGCGCGAAGGTCTGCGGCGCGAGCAGCGCGGCGAGCGAAGAGTGAACCTCGTTCCGCACCGGCGATACCTCTCGATTCGTACTCCGCGTAGCCCATGGCCGCCGCTCCTCCGCGCGTGCTGCGGGGTGGAGTCGCGCGAGCGGGGTCATTTCGGCGGTTGTTGCAACAGCAGATTCTTGCCCTTCAGGCGGCCATTGACGAAGCCGAGCACGCCGATGAGCACGATGGCAAAGGCGGTCGCCACCAGGGCGTAGGCGAAGTCTTTGGCGAGGGGATTGCGGACATTGAACCATTGTACCGTTGGCAGCCAGTCCGAGATGGCTTTATTCCAGGCGAGTGCGGCGACCAGCGCCAGCGCGGAGGAGAGCAGGAAGATCAGCGTCGAGATGACGTTGCTGGTAGCGACGACGATGTGCTGCACCTGGTGGGCGGCGAGCGTCTGTACCGAGAAGTCTTCGGGCTGGTTTGCCGCCGAGGTCGCGGGCACGCGGGAGTCAGGTGCGGGCTGCATGAGTATGGTACCTCCTCGAATGTCGACGTATACCACAGGTAGGCGCTCGTTGTGGCCCGCGGGCTGCATGGTGCGCCGCGTACGTCGAGGGACGATCTGATGAGCTCTCTCGGTGGCAGCAAAGTTGGTGCCAACTTGCTGTGCGACCTCGCGGGCGCTGGCTGTGGTTCGCCGGTTGGTCCTAGCCGAGACAGGCCACCGGCAGGATACGGAGTGCGCTCGCACGAGCAGTTTGCTTGACAACAGCGTGCCAACGTGTAGAGTGAATGTGCGCTTTAACGTGGGCAAATGCCGACGAAACGGTTCGGTAGGGGGACCCAATGGCGACGCCTGAGTTGCTGATCTTCGCTATCGCGGGGGACTCGCCACCACGCCGCGTGCCGCTGGCTGGCGCATCGCTGAGCATCGGGCGCGAGCCGGGGAACGACCTGGTGCTGGCGGATACCTCTGTCTCGCGGCAGCACGCCGAGATAACGCAGTCGGGCGGGGCCTGGTACGTCGCGCGGCAGCCGAGCGCGGGCCAGGTGTTGGTGAATGGGCATGCGCTCGACCGGACGTCGTTGCAGCCGGGCGACCAGATCGTGCTGGGCAACAGTGTGCTGCGCTTCGAGGAGCCAGGCGCGCCACCGCGTGTGTCGGTCCCGGCGCCGGGGGCCGCGCCGCGCCCGCTGCCACTGCTGGCGATCGTGTGCGAGGGCGAGCGCTTCGAGGCGCCGCTGCGCGAGCCGTCGCTGACGCTGGGGCGCGCGCCGGACTGCAACATCGTCGTGGCGTCGCCGCTGGTCTCGGGGCATCACGCGCGGCTGGTGCGCGGCTCGGACGGCGCCTATCGCATCGAGGACACGAACTCGACCAATGGACTGACGCTGGACGGCGCGAGCGTGGCGTCGCACGAACTGCGCGACGGCGATACGCTGATGATTGGCGATGGTACGGCTGGCGCCGCGGTGACGCTGAGCTTTGTGTGGCCGGGGGCGGCCGGGGCATCGGATGGGGCGGTCGCCGCGTCGGGCACCTCGGGCGGTACGGTCGTGCCGGGGGGCCGGGCGATCCGCACGCGGACGGCGCAGGGCGCGGCGCAGGATGGATCGAATCCGGCGGATACGGGGCAGACGCCACCCGCGCCGCAGAATGTGGCGCAGGCTCCCCAGGCCACACCTGGGCCGCTGCGGACTTCGCCGCCGGTCAATCCCGCGCAGTACCCGCAGAATGCTCCGGCGGCGCCAGTCTCGCCGCAGGGACAGCCGCCGCAGGGACAGCCACCGCAAGGGCCGGTGCGCGGCCAACCGTTCTTGCCGCCACAACCGCAGGGTCCACAGCCACGGGGACCGTTAGCACCGCAACAGGGGCCGCAAGGTCCGCAGCCGCCGCAGCCACAGGGACCGATGCGCGGCCAGCCGTTTCCGCAGCCGCAGGGGCAGCCGCCGTACGGCCAACAGGGGCCACAACAAGGGCCACAACAAGGGCCGCAAGGGGCGATGCGTGGGCAGCCATTCCCGCCGCCAGCGCAGCAGGGAATGCCACAGGCGGCGCGCGGCGTGGTGGGGTATCCGCCGCAGATGCCGGGGCAGGGACCACAGGGACCGAGGGCGCCGCAACCGGGCGCCGCTCCGCAGTACTTCCCGATGCAGCCACGGAATTTGACGGTGCGGGCGACGAGTCCGGCGAAGGCGGGGCCGGCGGCACAGCAGCGGCAGCAGGTGCGCACCGCGCCGATCAGCGCGCCGGCCTCGGGCATGATGGCGTTGATCGGGCGTGACCCGCAGGCGACCTTCTGCCTGAGCGATCCGCTGGTGTCGTGGCGGCATGCGCGCATCTATCGCAATCCGGCGGGCGAGGTGATCCTCGAAGACCTGGGGGCGACCAACGGCACCTTCCTCAACCGCGTGCGCATCACCAAGCCGGAGGTGTTGCAGAAGGGCGCGCGGGTGCAGATCGGCTCGTTCGCCTTCGCCTACGACGGCGCGGCGCTGAACCCGATCAGCTCGTCGGGGGGCATCAGGCTGGACGTGATCGACCTGGTGCGCACGGTGAATAAGGGGCAGCAGGTGCTGCTCGACCACGTCAGCCTGCCGATCCAACCGGGGGAGTTCCTGGCGATCACGGGGGGCAGCGGCGCGGGGAAGACGACGCTGATGATGGCGATGGCGGGAATCGCGCCGGCGCAGCAGGGGCAGGTGCTGTACGACGGCATCGAGATGCGGACGCACTACGACTCGCTGCGCGGCAGCATCGGCTATGTGCCGCAGACGAACATCCTGCATAGCACGCTTTCGGTGGACCGCGCGCTCTACTATTCGGCCAAGCTGCGGCTGGCCTCGGACATCCCTGATAGTGAGATCGACCGGCGCATCGCCGACACGCTGGCGGCGGTGAACCTGGGGCACCGGCGCAACGTGATCATCGGCAAGCTCTCGGGCGGAGAGAAGCGCCGCCTGTCGATCGCTTCGGAGATGCTGGCCGAGCCGCCGGTGATCTTTATGGACGAGCCGGCTGCTGGCCTGGACGTGCTCTTGCAGCAGGGGGTGCGGCAGAACATTAAGGCGCTGACGGCGCGCGGCTTGACGATTGTGCTGGTGACGCACGAGCCGAAGGACATCGACGCGGCGGATAAGGTGGCGGTGATGGGGCGCGGTGGGCGGCTCTGCTATTATGGCAAGCCGGCGAACGCGCAGGGCTTCTTCGGGGTCACCTCGTTCGAGGATATGCTGGCGGCGGTGAACGACGACCAGCAGGCGGACTATTGGCGCAGGCGGTTCGAGGCGTCGCCGCTGTATATGCAGGAGATCCGTGGGGTGCTGGCGCCGCCGGTGCAGCCGACGATGGCGTTCTATCCGGGGCAGCCACAGCAAGCGGCGGCGAAGACGGCGACCGGCGGGTGGGAAGGCGTGTATACGCTGCTGAAGGACCCGCAGACCTACAAGTCGCTGACGCAGAAGGCGACCTATGGGCCGTGGCTGGAGCAGGGGAATCTGCTGGTGCGGCGCGGGATCGAGGTGTTACGGAACGATCGGGTGAACCTGCTGATACTGCTGTTGCAGGCGCCGGTGATGGCGGCGCTGCTCTATGTGTTGAGCGATCCGAATGTGCTGGGGCCGGGGCCGGCCTCGCCGCACTTTGACTTCGTCAACGGGCGAACGGTGTTGCTGCTGCTCTCGGTGATGGCGGTCTTCTTCGGGACGAACAACGCGATCCGCGAGATCAGTAAGGAAGGCGACATCTACGAGCGCGAGCGGCTGGCGGGGCTGGGCGTGGTGCCGTATGTGCTGGCGAAGGTGGCGCTCTTCTCGGCGCTGGTGGCGTTGCAGACGCTGGTGCTGGTGGTGATTGTGGTCGCCAAGACGGGGCTGCCGCCGGCGAGCGCGGGGGTGCTCTTCGGGCCGTTCATCGAGCTGTATATCGGGACGCTGCTGGCGGGGCTGGCGGGGATGGCGATGGGCCTGTGCGTCTCGGCGTTCGCCAACAATTCGGATAAGGCGGTGGCGATTCTGCCGCTGGTGTTGCTGCCGCAGATTCTGCTGGCGGGGGTGATCTTCCCGCTGCCGGCAGGCCCGGCGCAGGTGCTTTCGGATGTGGCGGTGAGCAAGTGGTCGTTGCAGGCGATGGGCACGTCGGTGGACCTGAACCACGACTATTATGTGCAGGCGTTCAAGAAGTTTGGGCCGCGAGCGGGGACGACGGACTCGACGCAGATCTGCCCGCAGGTGCCGAGCGAGTGCGCGAAGATCGATAGCGGCAACCCGCAGTATGCGCCGAGCGACTTCGATAACAGTCCGCAGGCGATCAACTACACGACGACGAATGATGATGCGACGACGTCGTGGGCGGATTCGGCGAGCGGGCGGAGCGCGCACCTGCTGCTGTGCTGGTTTGCGCTGCTGGCGCTGACGGCGATCTTTCTGGCGGCGGCGGGGATTCGCCAGCGGGTGAAGGACCCGACGTAGGGGTGGAGAGGAAATTTCCGTTTTCTTCCGCTTTTTGATCGTGATCGCGCTGGCGGGGGGAGGCGAGGGGGAGACGCGGGCGCGGCGCGGTGCGGGAATTTCCGCGGTGTGCGTGGGTGTGTGGCGCGGGCGGGTTGTGGTGGCCATGCTGGTGTCTCGTGGATGGTGAGGGCGGGAGTGGGGGAGGGTTGCGCGACGGCTGCGGCTGCTGGCGAGCGCTGGGGTGAAGACGGGGTCGCGTACGAGAGCGACGGCAGCCGAAGGCGACCTGGTAGGAGCATCGGGCGAGTATCGGGCGGCCCGCAGCGAGCGGCGGCGCGCGTCTGCGTGAGGGAAGTGTAGCACACGAAAAGTGGTGTTTGTTGCGGACATCTGCCGTCAGGCACGGACAAAGGCGGCCAGGTCCGCTCACGAGTTTTTGGTCTTCGGGCGCAGTAGCGCGTCAGGGGGTATCGCCGGCTCAGACGTCGCAGCCGAGCCGCTGCGCCGTGGCGCGGGCCTCTTCTTCGCCAGGGATGCCCATTTCGTGGTAGAGGGCGATAGCGCGGGTGAGCAGGGCGCAGCCTTCGTCGCGCTTGCCCTGATGCTGGATGAGCAACACGCCGAGCGCCAGCGACACCACAGCGTAGTCGGGCCAGTCCTCAACAGATTCGAGGATCGCCAAGCCCAGGCGGTAGGCTTCCGCGGCGTCGTCGAGGCGGCCACGGGCCTGGGCGATCTGGCCCAGCGTGCTGAGGTCGACGCCCTCGCCCTGGCGGTCCTGCACCTCGCGGCGGATCGCCAGGCTCTGGGTGAGGAAGCCTTCGGCGTCGTCGAGGCGGCCACGGCGTTGGGCGATCTGGCCCAGCGTGCTGAGGACGACGCCCTCGCCCCGGCGGTCCTGCACCTCGCGGTCGATGGCGAGCGCCTGGGTGAGGAAGCCTTCGGCGTCGTCGAGGCGGCCACGGGCCTGGGCGATCTGGCCCAGCGTGCTGAGGTCGACGCCCTCGCCCCGGCGGTCCTGCACCTCGCGGCGGATCGCCAGGCTCTGGGTGAGGAAGCCTTCGGCGTCGTCGAGGCGGCCACGGCGTTGGGCGATCTGGCCCAGCGTGCTGAGGTCGACGCCCTCGCCCTGGCGGTCCTGCACCTCGCGGTCGATGGCGAGCGCCTGGGTGAGGAAGCCTTCGGCGTCGTCGAGGCGGCCACGGGCCTGGGCGATCTGGCCCAGCGTGCTGAGGTCGGCGCCCTCGCCCTGGCGGTCCTGCACCTCGCGGTCGATGGCGAGCGCCTGGGTGAGGAAGCCTTCGGCGTCGTCGAGGCGGCCACGGGCCTGGGCGATCTGGCCCAGCGTGCTGAGGACGACGCCCTCGCCCCGGCGGTCCTGCACCTCGCGGTCGATGGCGAGCGCCTGGGTGAGGAAGCCTTCGGCGTCGTCGAGGCGGCCACGGGCCTGGGCGATCTGGCCCAGCGTGCTGAGGACGGCGCCCTCGCCCCGGCGGTCCTGCACCTCGCGGCGGATCGCCAGAGTGCGCATATAGATCGTCTCCGCCGCATTGATCTGGCCGGTGGTCTGCAGCACGTCGCCGTAGTATCCGGCAATGTTGGCCGCACGCAACGTGTCACTGCGCTGGCCCGTCGCCTGGGCGAGCCGTTCGGCGGAGTCGATGCCCCAGGGCAGGTAGTGGAGGGCGTCGCGCGTCTTGCCGCGGTCGCGCCAGTAGCCGCCGCATGCCGTTGCAGAGTCGGAGACGAGCGTGTCGCGCGTGGAGTCAGGGGCGTGATCGTGCGCCCAGTCGAGCATGGCGGTGATGTTGGCTTCGTCGGCGGCGAGGTCGGCGTCAGCGGTGGTCGTTGGCGTAGCTGGCGTAGTAGGTGGCGAGGGCGAGGGAGGCGGCGACGCGCTCGGCGGGGGGCCAGGCGGCGAGGGCTTCGGTGGCAAGCTCGCGCATCAGCGGGTGCAGGCGCAGGCGCTCACGGTCGCTCGCGGCGGGCAGGCGCGGATCGACGGTTTCGCCGAGGATGGCGCGGCGCACCAGCAGGTTGACGGCACCCTCGGCGTCGGGCAGGGCGAGCGCGCGGGCCAGTTCGATGGCGGCATTGCGGCCAAATTCGGGTGTGGGGAAGGCGGCGAGCGCGGCGAAGAGACGGCGGGCGTACCCGTCGCTGGGAAGTTGATTGACGCTGCGCTGGAGGCTCTGCTTGATGGCGAGGACGCCGTTGGCGCCGAGACCTTCGATACGCAGGGGGTCGCGTTCGCGCTCGGCGGCGTATTGGTCGAGCGGTCGGTGCATGTCGCGCACTTCGGCGGCGGCAAGCTGGACGGCGTAGGTGTGACGGTCTAGCGCGCGGACGATGCGGCGGACGAATGGAAGGTCGGCTGGGGCGAGGTCGTCGGCGCTGGGGAGGCCGTACCACTCGGCGAAGAGGTCGAGCGCGCGATCTTCGGGGAGCAGATCGAGTTCGATCTGGGCATCGCCGGCGAGGGGCAGCCGCTGGCGAGCGGTGAGCAGGACGGTGACGCCGACCGCGCGCAGCGGCCTGAGCAGCGCCTCGGCATCGAATGCGGGATCGTCGACGTTGTCGAAGACGAGGAGGGCGTCTTTGCCGGCAAGGAGCTTGCGCGCGGCGGTGGCGAGGTCGCCTTCGGTGGGCGCGGCGGGCAGATTCGCGAGCATCGAAGCGGGCGAGGGCGTCGCGGAGCACGCCGAGGGCATCTTTGCGATTGAGGCAGTCGACGACGACGATGCCATCGGCGAAGCGCCCCTGGCTGGCGAGGTGGTTGACGGCGACGGCGGCGAGGGTGGATTTGCCGATGCCGCCGAGTCCTTCGATGGCGGTGATGGCGGTGGCGTCGCCCTGCGCGAGGCGCTGCTCCAGGCGAGCGATGGCGTCTTCGCGTCCGACGAAGGGCTTCTGCGGGAGGGGCAGGAGTCCCTGTTCCATCGGTGGGCCAAGCGGCGCGGCGGGCTGCGAGCCTTTGAGCGCTTCGACGTGATCGTGCGCGCAGCTGCGCTTGCCGCCGGGTGGCTTCGAGGCGCTGGTGGGTGAAGGCGTCTTTGAGAGGCGCTCTCGCCATTCGTCGCGGCGGCGGAGGAAGGCGCGCTCGCGGCGCAGATCGCGGATGGCCCAGATGCTGGCGAGGAGGATAGCGATGAACACGGCGACTGGAACGGCGACGGCGAGGAGGGGTGCGTCGCGCAGGGTGGGGATCAGGCGGCCGATCAGCAGGCCATGGGCGATATCGTCGCCGGTGAGGGCTGTGCCGCCGAGCCACGGCAGGACGATCTGCTGGAACACGTAGCTGAGGTAATAGAGGAAGGCGAGCCAGACGGGCACGAGGAGCCAGCGGATCAGCCAGACGATGCCGCGCCGCGGATAGGCTGAACTGGCCGGCTCAGGCGGCAGGGTGGCACGGGCGCGACGCTCAAGCTCGGCACGCTCGGCATCTGAGAGCGGCGCCTCGTCGGGCATGGGCGCTGTGGCGGGCGAGTCGTCTGGCATGCGGGCGTCTCCGGGTGGCTGGCGAAGGCGAACGTCCGTGGCGCTGGGGCGCAGGGCGTCGAGGCACAGTATGCGGGTTATACAGGGGGAATGCAAGTGGGGCGCGAACGGCGCGGGTGCGCGGGGGCGCGGGCGATTGGCACGATCCTCTTGCGCGGCGGGCGCGCGAGCGGCATACTAGGCGGGCGCGGGCGAGCAGTTGGACGACGTCGCCGACCGGGGCGATCCCGCGGGTGAAGGGATGCGTATGGCGCCGGAGAGGTCGGGGCTTACGGGCCGGCTGCGAACGGTCGGCGTCGCGACGGAGGAACGGCTCGCGGGCGGCGGGTCGACGGCGGCGGGCGCGGCGGAGACGCCCGTGGCGCAGGGTGAGGCGCTTGGGGAGGCGCCTGAGATGGCGGAGACGCTGGAGTCGCCGGAGGTGAAAGAGTCGCCCGACGCGCCGCGGATCGACGATCCGCGCTATCCGCGCGGGCGCTGGTTTCGCGCGCTACGGATGGTTGCCCTGCGCGCGTACCTCGTCATGCTGGCGTATCCGCTGGCGGTGGTGACGCAACTGGTGGCGATCGTCGCGCTGCATGGGCTGGCGAGCTTGCGGCTCTCGACGACGTATCTCGACGCGTCGCTGCTGCCGGGGGCGGTGGCGTTGGTGGCGGCGTTTCCGCTGGCGGCGGGCGTGCCGATCTTGCTGCTGGTCGATCTGGTGGTGCTGCGGCGGCTCGCGCGGCGCGATGTGCGCCAGGAAGAAGCGGTGCTGCAGGAACGCCTCTTTGACGAGCGCCTGACGCAGACGCGCATCGCGGTGGTGACGGCGCCGCTCTCGTCGCGCGGGCCGCGGCGCGCAGCGGCGGCTGGGGCGCCACCGGCCGAACGCATGCCCCACCAGCCGGCGCCCGGTGAGCCGCACGCTCCGCCGGACGATCTGGCGCTGCTCCCCGAGCCGGCGGTCTTCGTCGGGCGGGCGTCGGAACTGGCGTGGCTGGATGAGCGGCTGGGCCAGCGCGGCCTGCTGGCGCTCTCGGACGCGACGGGCATCGGCGGCGTTGGCGTGCGCTCGCTGCTGGCGCACGCGGTGCGGCGGGCGCGGGAGGCGGGACGCTTCGCCGACGGGATCGCGCTGCTCGATTGCACGGGGCGACGCGACGGCCACGAACTGCTGCGCGTCGCGCTGGCGCGCTTCGATCCCGGTCGGCGTCAACCGGAGGCGCTGGATGTCGTGGGCTTGCGGCAAGCGGCGCAAACGCTGCTCGGCGGCAAAGATGTATTGGTAGTATTAGAGGGCATCGAGCCGGGGCTCTCGGTCGCCGAGATCACACGGCCATTGCTGGCGGCTGAGGCGACGATCGTGCTGACGGCGCGGGGCTATCTAGAGCACGTGTCGCACGAGGCGACGCTGCTGATCGGCAGGCCGCCGCTCGACGAGGCGCTGACGCTCTTCACGCGGGCCTACGAGCAGGCGGGCAGCGGCGCCGCAGTGGAGCCCAAGCCGGCGCTGGCGGAGCGCATCGTCAACGCGCTGGCGCGGCATCCCCTGGCGGTGACGCTGGTGGCGGTCAGCGCCGCCGAGGAGCAGCGACTGCTTTCGGCGGTGGCCGACGCGCTGCAGGGCGATCCGCGTGGAGGGCTGGGGCTCGATACGGATGATGTGGCGTCGGCGGCGGCGCTGGGCCTCGACATGGCGCTCGGACGGCTGGGCGAGGCGACGCTGCGCCTCTTCACGGCGTTCGGCGCCTTCAGCACGCGGCAGGTGGGGCGCGGCGCGCTGCTGGCGACGGCGGGGGCCTTTGGCGTGGAGCGACCGAGTGAGCAGTTGCGGCGTTTGGCGCGACGCGACGTGGTCGCCGAATGGAGCGACGAGCGCCTGACCGGCGAGGAGGACCGCGAGCGCCTGAGCCTGCATCCGCTGGTCTACGCGCTGGCGCGGCAACGGTTCGCGGCGCTGCCCGAGGGCGAGCAGAGCGGCATTCGCTTCGTACTGACGACGCACTACGCGCAGGCCATCGCTACCGCCAGCGACGATGCGATTGCGCGCGACGAACCCGAGATCCTCGCGGCATTGGAATGGGCGCATCGGAACGCGCAGACCGGACCCGAGGCGCTGATCTGCGACCGCATGCGGCACTATTGGCGCGACCGGCGGCAATTTCGCGCGGGGCTGCAGTATCTGCCGTGGGGCGTGGTCGCGGCGGCGGCACGCGCCAGCATGACGGGCGATCAGGCGGATCGGCAGCGGGCGGCGGATGTGGCGTTGAGCTCGGGCGAGATGTTGCGCGCCGCCGGGAAGCTTGGCGAGGCCGAGGAGGTCTTCCGGCAGAACCTCTCGATCCGCCGGGAGTTGGGCGAGCAGCATGGCGCGGGGCTGGTGTTGGTGGCGCTGGGCGAATTGGCGCAAGAGCGCGACCGGTTGGACGAGGCGGCGACGTATTTTCAGGAGGCGCTGGTGGCGCTCCACGCGGCGGGGGCCGACCGCGACGTGGCGATCTGCCAGGCGTGGCTGGGGCGTGTGGCGCTGCGGCAAAATCGGCTGGATGCGGCGGAAAGCTCGTATCGCGAGGCGTTGGCGCTGGATCAACAGGCGGGCGATAGGCAGGGCGCGGCGCTGGATCTCGCGGGACTGGGGCAGATCGCGCTGCGCCGTGGCAATCTGGCGGAGGCGGAGCAGGTGTATACGCAGGCGGTCGGGCTGCGGCAGGGGGTGGGAGATCGCCGGGGCGAGGCGATGGATCTGCATCAACTGGGGATGGTGGCGCAGCAGCGCGGCGCGCTGGACGAGGCGGAAGGCTTCTACAACGCGAGCTTGCAGATACGTCGCGATGTGCTCGATCGGCAGGGCGAGGGGATTACGCTGGCGCAGCTTGGCCGTGTCGCGGCGCATCGCGAGGCGTTGGATGACGCGGAGGCGTACTTCACGCAGTCGCTTGACGTGCTGTTGGAGTTGCAGGACGCGCCGAACTACGCCGCGGTCGCTCTGCGCGCGGGGCAGTTCTTCCTGGAGCAGCGCGGGAAGCGCGAGGAGGGCGCGACGCTGTTGCACCAGGCGATCGAGCTCTACCGGCAGATGGGGCAGGCTGACGAGCTCGCCCGCGCGCACGAGGTCGCCCGGCGTTTCGATGTTGAGTGAGTGATCGCAACGCGGCGCGCGGATGGGGCAGCCGGGGCGCTCACCATCGGGGTGCCCGTCAGGCTGGCGTCCCGATTGGGGAGGCAACGTCGCGCGTCACGGCGCGCAGGCTGGACGGCTGCGCACGTGCGATGCGGTGCCGTCTTGGTTGCCTGTGCCAAGCATACTCTCAGAGACGCCAGAGTTCTTTGAGGCGGTGCAGCAGTTCGGCTTGGCGGCGCTCGACCACCTCGGGGGTCCAGGTTCGCTCGTGCAGCACCTGGGAGGTTAGCGCGAAGGGCGAGACGCCGCCGTTGGCGGTGAAGTAGGCGTGCTTCTTCTGCTCGAAGTCGTAATTGGCGGCCTGCGCGTTCTTGGTCCGCGAGAGCAAGACGAGATTGCCGAGGCGATGGACGTAGGCATCGTGTAGTTCCTGCGTGGGGAACCACTGCGTCCAGACGCTGCCGGGTTGCGGGCGCTGCGGCAGGACGTGCTCGATGGTGATCGTCGGGTAGGAGTAGACGGCTTCGGCTCCGGCGAGCGCGCGATCGAGCCGCAGCATGACGTATTGGCGCGGGCGCGGGTTCACCTCGTAGAAGTCGCCGTTGAGGACATCGAGCGTGGCCTGGCGCTCGCCGGGTTGGAGCTGGAGCGGCGAGCTGGCTTCATAGAGGTCGTCGCCCTGCTCGGTGGCGGCCAGCAGGCGGTTGTAGCGTTCCGCGCGCCGGTTGCTGTTGAGGCGACGGATGAGCATGCTTGCCGCGAGGCGTTCGAGATCGGTGAAGTAGCGCAACAGCCGCTCGGGATTGTCGCCGTGCTGCCGGAGGGAGAGCATCGCGGGCGGAAGCCAGTCGATGTTGTCGATGCGATTGAGCCACCGCAGCAGTTCGTTGACGCGCTCCGCGCCGCGCACATGGATGTAGGAGGCGTTTTCGATGGCGTGATAGGCGTCGGCGTAGGGCAGCAGCGTCTCGTCGATCAGGCGGCGGGGGTCAGCGACGGTGTTGATGACATACTGGCGGAACTCTTTCAGCACGGTGTCTTGTGAGCGCGTTTTGCGGAAGATGGTGCGGATATGGCTGAACAGTGCCTGGAAGTCGAGCCGGCCCAGCGACTCTTCGGCGTCTTCCCATTTGGTGGTGTACTCGGGTTGCGCCGCGGCAGGGACGTTGCCGATGATCTCGGCCTTGAGAATATCAGCGCTAGAGAGGTCAAGGCCGCGATCGTTGAGGATGGAGAAGATGCGATAGGCGGAGTCGAGGTCGGGGGTGGAGACGACGACGAGCAGGCAGCGACGCACGATGAACTGCGCCAGACGGATACGCTGCGCCTCACTTAATGCGCGGACGCGCTCGACGAGCAGCAGCGTGTTGTCGCGGATGTTGCGCTGGCTGTCGCTGAGCCCCTTATATGACATGGCGGGCAACTTGGCGATGCCGCCGTTGTCATCCTGGACGTATTCCTGAAAGAACGCGGCGTCGCGGTCGCGGAGGCGCAGGCGATAGCGGTTGGGCGCGCCAGTGAGCGGATTGCCCTGCTCGTAGAGGAAAGGCGTGATGGCTCGCGCGTAGTCCGCGGGGACATGGGCGCGTAGCGCCGCGAGCAGCATCGTGAGTGTCGTGAGGCGCTGCTGGCCGTCGACGATTTGCGCGAGGGGATCGTCGCCCTTGATCAGCACGATGCTGCCGAGGAAGTAAGGGTTGAGTTCTTCGACGGGCTCGGCTCCGGCGCCGAGAAACTGGAGGAGATCTTCGGTCAACTCGCTGGCATGCTCGGTCGTCCAGGCGTAGGGGCGCTGGTATGACGGTACCATGAAGGCGAAGTCGTCGCTGAAGACCTTTTGGATAGGGTACTGCTCACCGCGGATCTCGATCCTGCTCACCGGCGCTCCTTTGCCGCTCTGAATGACGGGTCGTCTGGGGATGGGATGAGGATATGTCGCGACGACCATAACCCGATGTCTGTAACCCGGCGATTATAACCCAGGGACCGCCGAAGGATCGCTCGGTATGCAACGTGGATGAGATTGGGCGTCCACCGGATGCGCCTGCGGAGCGCCACGCGGATGCTTAGGGAGGTCGCCCCGCAGAGACGCGAGATGCGGACGGGAACCCGCGGGCAACTGGCTTAGAGTCCGACGAGCGGCAGGGTGGCGTCCCAGAGTTGGCGTTGCACGCGGCTGTTGCGGACGTAGGGACTCGTCTCGTGCTCGGAGTCGCCTTTGAGGAGAACGCCGTTGAGTTGCGCGACGCGCGGTGAGGTGAGCGCGGCGACCAATTTGCGCGCAATGCCGCGGGGGGAAGCGCCCATGACTCCGAGGACGAGGCGGTAGGGTAAGCCGCCCTCACGCATCAGGCCGGTGCGCATGAGGCCGGGATAGTAGCCGTTGACGGTGACGCCGGTGCCCTGGAGACGTCGCGCGAGTTCGCCGACGAAGAGCAGGTCGCAGAGCTTGCTGCGCTCGAAGGCGCGCAAGGGTTTGAAGTCGCGCGTGAATTGCAGGTCCTCGAAGTCGAGTTGGGCGCCGTAGGGCGGCGCGGTGACGACGAAGATGCGCGCTGGGGCGCTGGCGGTGATCGTCGGCAGCAACAGGTTGGTGAGCAAGAAGGGCGCGAGGTAGTTGACGGCGAACATCGACTCGAAGCCGTCGACGGTTTCGCGACGCGCGCCGGCGAAGATCGCGGCATTGGCGACGACGACGTGCAGGCGGTCGTGCGTGGCGAGGAAACGTTGCGCCGACGCGCGCACCGAGGCCAGCGCGGCGAGATCGACGGGGAGGACTTCGACGGCGTCGTTGCCGGTCGCCTGGCGGATCGCGACGCGCGCCGCCTCACCTCGCGCCTCGTCGCGCGCCGTCAGCACGACGCGCGCCCCCTGTCGCGCCAGCTCGCGCGCCGTCTCGAGGCCAAGGCCCGCGGTGGCGCCGGTCACCAGGCAGGTCTTTTCGGCGAGCGCGCCGCGTGTGTTCTCTGGCATGTCTTCATCTCCATGCTGTGCGATGTCGCTTGCCGCGCCCCGCACTCGTTGCGCCAGAGAGGAGCCAACGCGGCGTGGCCGGCATGCGCGGGATGCGGTTGCGCTCGCGTGATGCCGTCGCTCCGTTCGGATGCGTGCTAGGCGCCGGGCGCGGGAAGCAGGGCTTGGAACTCTGGCAGGTCGCGAAGGGCATGGAGCGCGTCATCGTGCTGATACTCTCCGGCGAGCGAAGGGTCCAGCGCAAGCGCGTCGCGCAGCAGCGGGATGGCGCGGTCGGGGCGCGCGTTCATCGCCCAGAAGCCGCCCTGGCTATAGGCCACATAGGCGCGCATGTGCGCCGAGCCGTCGAGCGAGAGGAGCCCGGCTGCCTGGCGGTCGAGCAGCGCCTCGACACGCGGCCAATCGCCTTGCCGACGCGCGAGGTCCGTGAGATGCTCCAGCGGATGCTCGAAACTGCCGGCGATGCTGGCCCAGAAGGCGAACCCCTCTAGCCAGGGATAGCGCGTCTCGGCGAGTTGCGCCTCGGTCAGCGCCTCGACGTTGATCAGCAGCGCCTCGAAGACATCGTCCGAGTCCGCCAGCACGTCGTCCCACGGGCGGAGGCGCTCACGCTCGAAGGTCGCCTCGTTGTGGCGCTGCACCGCTTCTTGGCCTGGTGGTTGCTCGCCACGCCGGACCGCCGTTACGCGCGCTACGGCAATACGGCGCCAGGAGGTGAGGTGCGCGAGTACGTCTTTCGGCGCCCAGGCATCGGCCGCGCCGATTGCCGCGCGTTCGGCAGCGGTGAGCGTCGCGATCCAGTCGCGTAGCTCGCCACGCGCCTCACGGAGCAGCGCCAGCAGCTTTGGCTTGATCGGTGTCGGGCGAGGCTCGCTGGTCATGGCACTACCATCTCCGCGCTACGCGCCCAGGTCGGTGTAGATCGCTTGGAACTCTGGCAGATCGCGGATGGCGATGAGGTCCGTATCCTGGCGAGACCACTCGATCAGATCGGGGCGTAGCGTCAGCCCCTCGCGCAGCAGCGGGATCGCGCGGTCGGGCTGGCCGGCGAGCGCCCAGAAGCAGCCGAGATTATAGCGCACGCCGCCACGCGAGTGCGGCGAGTCGTCCAGGGTGAGCGTTCCGGCTCCCTGGCGGTCGATGAGTTGCGCCGCCTGTGCCAGATCGCCACGCTCGCGATAGAAGTGCGCCAGGTGCTCCAGCGGATGGGTAAATCCGTCGCCAAGCACGCTATTCCAGAGCGGAAGGCCCTGCTGCCAGGGAAAAAGCGTGGCGTCCTTCAACTGCGCCTCGGAGACGGCTTCCGTCGCGGAGGCCAGTGCCTCGGTGGCGCGCCGCGAGTCTGCCAGGATGTCGGCAAACGGGCGCTGGCGCTCGCGCTCGAAGGTCGCCTCGTTGTAGGGTTGGAAGTCGTCGCCGTAGGGCGTGCCGATCCAGTGCGGATCGATGGCGCTGGGCGTGGCGAAGTCAGGCTGCTCGCGCTGCCGCACCTCGACCAGCCGTGCCGCGCCGACGCCGATCCAGAAGGTGATGTGGGCGAGGGTGTCTTTCGGCGCCCAATGTTGGGGCGAGCCGACTGCGGCGCGTTCGGCGTCGGTGAGGTCGTCGAGCCAGGTGTGCAGTGCTTCGCGGCCCTGACGCAGGAGGTCGAGCAGTTTGGGCTTGATGGCGTCCGCGCCGGGTGTAGTCGTCGAATCGTTCAGATGCAGCCTCCTTGGGCGCGGGGCGCGCCTCGCTTCTGTTCACACATGCTCGGGCACGGTATCACCGGCGGATGGCTCGCGTCAACGCGGCGATGGCGCTACGTGCCCTGCCGCCACGGCGCGACGACGGCTTACTGGCGATCGGCCCGTGTGCTGGCGTAACGCCTGGCGGCGATGGCATAGGCTTCGGCGAGCAAGGGCTTGACGGCTTCGAACGTCTCGGCGCTGGGGTTGAGCACACAGACGAAGAGTTGCGGCGCGTAGACGGGATGCGGCATCAATTGGTCGAGGGCGGCGAAATCGTAGTCGGCGCTCTCGACGCTGTCCTCGCCGGGGGCAGAGCCGAAGAGCGCGCGAAAGGTGTCGCGGCTGACGCCGATGTTGAGGCGAAACACGTCCGGGCGATTCAGCTGCGAGCTGTTATCGAACTCGCCGTAGTCTTTGGTGACAATCGTGGCAAAAGGCATCCGGCGTGACGGGTCGAGGTCGTGCTGAGGGTCGTAGAAGAAGAAGGTGTCGCCGGAGCCGGGGCCGTCGGTTGGCCTGAGAACATCGAGACCGGTAAATGTGTCTGTCACGTACTGGATGATGGCATCTTGGTCCACGCGTCTACGCCTCCAATCGCTGCCGCCAGGACGCTCGTGCGCCGGCTCGGACCTCTAAATGTATTATGCACGCCGTTCGCGCGCAGCGACGAGGCAGAGCGGTTGGCGGGTGTTCCGGCGCGTACGGATGGCCCTGGGGCTTTCGAGCATTCACACGTTTTAAGTATGGGGGCACGCTACGTGCAATCATGCAGCGTCGCTGCAGGCGTTTCGCCGGGCGCGAGCAGGAGAGTATGAGAATGCCGCGAAACGTACAGGAGAATTTCAGGAAGTGTTGGTAGACTTCTGCATGTGGAGCGTTTAGTCTTGAGGCGAGGGTTCGCGGGTGAATGAGGGCGTCGCAACGCGGCGCGGCGCGGCAGGCGAGCGGGATGAGGGGAGCGGCGGCATGGCTGAGGAGCGTGAGGCGGGCGAGGACGTAGCGCAAGAGGAGGCACACCCTGCGGAACGGGATGTGCCACCACAGGATATGCCTCCAAGGTGTGTCGGCGCAATTCAATTTATTTTTTTTCAGGATGTGTCGGCGCAGGATGTGTCGGCGCAGGAGACGGCGCGTGACACATCGCCAGCCGCGGCGAGTGACGTGGCGTTGGTGACGCCGGAGGATGAGCCATCACCGGCGCCAGTGCCGGCGCCCGCCGTGGAACAGCATGCGCCAGCGGTGGCCGCGCGGACTGACGCCGCGCCGCTGCGGAACACCGTGGTGTGGCGCGTGCCGCAACGACTGAGCATGGCGCAGCAGTGGGGCATGGTGCAGCGATGGGGCGCGGCGCAGCGCGCGGGCGCGATCGCGTGCGGCGTTGCGGTGATCGCGATCATCGCCGTGGCGCTGCTGCGCTCGGGCGGCGCGCAGGGGATCACATCCGCGCAACGCGATCTCGGCACGTCGATCCCTGGCACCGCATCCAGCCTCGCGGACGACACACGGCAGTCGGCGCCGACCTTCGCGTTTCCGTCGACTGCGCCGCAGGGTCTGGGCGTCTCACCGATCTTCGCGGCGTACTACAACGCCCATGGCGGCGCGGCGCTCTTTGGCGCGCCCGTGACGCCCGCGTACCCGACGGCGGCTGGCACGGTGCAGTTCTTCAGCGCTGGCGGGCTGGTGGATGAGCGCGGGGCGACCGCGACCCCTACGGCGACGAAGACCGGCACGCCCGCGAGCACGAGCGCGGAGGTCGAGCGCATCGCGGTGATCTCGACGTTGCTGATGCAGGGCAGCCTGGTGACTATCGGCGGGACCAGCAGTTCGCTGACCTATGCCGCGCTGCGTGCCGCGGCGCTGCCCGATCAGTTGCGGGCGGCGCCATCGCCACTGCCGGCGAGCGGCGTCTATATTGGCGAGGGGCATCGTGGCGCGACGGTGATTGGGCATACCATCGCGTCGCAATTCTATACCTACATCACGAGCGGCGCGGTCTCGCCGGATGGCTGGCAGCAGGACGTCGGCTTGCCGCTGACCGAGGCGTTGCACGTGACGGCGACGGTGAATGGTTCCACACATACGCTGCTGGTGCAGGCTTTCGCCAATGTGGTGCTGGCATGTGATGTCACTTCGGGGAACGCGGCCGAGCAAACGGTGGCGCCGGTTGCCGCGGGCATCGCGTATTTGCAGACGTTCGCGCCGCCGGCGGTGACGTTGACCGCGGCAACGCCGCTCTGGACGACGGGGGGCCTGGCGATTGTGTCGCAGGCGGGCGGCGGCTCAGCGAGCGTTCATCTCGGCCAGGATTTCGCGCTGACGGCGGCGAGCGACGGCGCGACGCAGTGGATCAATGGGGCGCTCTGGTATCACGTGCAGTGGAATGCGCCGAAGCGTAACGGTGAGGGGTGGGCGCCGGCGAACGCGTTGACGCTGGCGTCGCCGGGTAGCGCGCCCGCGTACGCGTCGTTCGACGTGCTTTCGCCGAGCTTACAGAGCTATCTCGCGGGCTACGGCACGAACGTGTCGGCGGTGGTCTATGACGAGACGCGCAATACGTATTACTCCTATAACCCAACGGGGACGTTCACGCTGGCAAGCTCGGCGAAGGTGCCGATTTTGCTGACCTTCTTGACGATGACGGAGCACGAGGGACGCGAGCCGAACAGCTACGAGATGGCGACGATGACGACGATGATCGAGAACTCGAACAATAACTCGGCGCAGGCGCTCTACGAAGAAGACGGTGAGGACAACGGCATCCGAGCGTTCTTGACGAGCGTGGGCATCCACGATTGGACGCCGAATCCCGATGGCTGGGGCTGGAGTTCGTTTTCGCCGACGTCGATGGTGCATTTGTTGACGCTGCTGCACGACGGTAAGGTGCTGACGGCGCAGGATCGTGCGGTGGCGCTGAACCTGATGGGGCACATCGAGCCGGATCAGCAGATTGGGGTGGGCGATACGGCGCCGGCGGGGGCGACGGTGGCGATGAAGGACGGCTGGGTGCCGGGTCCGGATGGCCTCTGGGCGGTGAATTCGTCGGGCATTGTGACGGTGGGCGGCGAGACGTATGAGATCGCGGTCTATTCGCAGCACTTTGGCGACATCACGACGGGCTGGGACATCGTCAATACGGTCTGCGGTGGCGTGGGCAAGGCGCTGGTGTAAGTTGGCGGCGCATGAAGAGGACGGGCGACCCGCGCAGCATCGCGCGAGCCGCCCGCATTCCTCGATACGCCCGACAAATCGCGTTATTGGCAGTAGCTGAGCACCCAGTCGAGCGGGTTGCTGACATTCCAATTGATCGCCAGGCCGTTCTTGGTGACCCAGCCGGTCGAGCCGCAGAGGCTGGCGCTGGTGGAGGCGAAGCCGAGCTTGGCGAGTTCGGTGCTCATGAAGGTCTTCACCGAGGCGGCGGTGCCTGGGCTGCACACATCCTGTGAGTAGACGGTTTTGCTGCCGACCTGGTGGCCGTCGCCGAGCCCTTCGGCGGTGAGCGGTGGCACTGGCACGGATGACTGCTGGCTCCAGAAGAATTCGAGGGTTGCGGTGCCGCCGCCTGGAGGCGCGATATTGCTGCAGTCGGGCGTGCTCGGCGGGATCGCCAGGCGGATGCCGTAGGTCACGAGTCCGTTGCCAGCGTCGGTGACTTTCTCAAGTGAGAGGAAGTTGGGGACTGACGAGCGGCTCCAGCAGTAGGGATCGCCGCAGGGCGCCTGGTAGCCGCCGTCATAGGGATAGGTGGAGCTCTGGGTCCAGCCTTTGGACGGCAGTTGGCTGGCGAAGTTGGCTTTGATGGTGTTAGCGGTGGTATTCGAGGTGCAGACCTGCATCAGCGCGACGGCGTAGAGCCCGGGCGTGCCGCCGGCGACGGTGTTGAGGCTGGTGAAGACGGAGTTGGCGGGGAAGGGGATGCTGCCGAGGATAGCGCCGGCCTGCGGGGGCGGTCCCGCTTGGGCGAAGCCGGGAAGCTGAGTGCAGACTGTGGCGCTGGCCGGGGTCTTGGTCGCCGTGGCAGCGGGGATCGTGGCGGAGCCGGCGGCCTGGGGTGTGTTCGATGCCGAGGTGGTGGCGCTGCTGGCGCAGGCGCTTAGCGCGATGGTTGCGGCGAGCGTGACGGCGATGGCGAGCGTGGCCGGTGCGCGTGTGCCGTGAGCACGGAGCGATAGCCATGGGATACGCATGAGTCCTCCTTTGCTGCGTCACGAACGTTGACGACGTGATGCGCGCGAGTCGGTGGATCGATCGGGGCCGCGCGTTCAACTGGTATGAACGCGAACGCCGGAGGATTGTCACATTTGTCGGTATGAGGTGGCGCACGCGACAGAGGGACTCGCTCGGGCGGTGTCGAAAGCCGGTAAGGCGCCGGGATAAAGACAGGAAGAGGGCCGAACAGTCGCCTGCCCGGCCCTCTCGTGAACGTTGTGCCTTTGGTGGTTAGTTGGCTCTCTTCTGGTCCTCTACGAGGCGGCGGAGGACGGTTTGCAGGATGCCGCCGTTGCGGTAGTAGCGGATGTCGATGGGGCTGTCGAGGCGGGCGATGGCGGTGAATTCGCGGGTCGCGCCGTCTTCGCCGGTGACGCGGACGGTGATCGGCTGGCGCGGCTTGAGCTCGCCGGAGATACCAACGATGTCGTAGGTCTCGCGGCCCGTGAGATTCAGGCTCTCGCGGCTCTCGCCCGGCTGGAACTGCAACGGCAGGATGCCCATGCCGACGAGGTTGCTGCGGTGGATACGCTCGTAACTCTCGGCGATGGTCGCGCGGATGCCGAGCAGCAGCGGTCCCTTCGCCGCCCAGTCGCGCGAGCTGCCGGAGCCGTACTCCTTGCCGGCGAGCACCAGCAGCGGCGTCCCTTCGGCCTGGTAGCGCATCGAGGCGTCGTAGATCGTCATCTCCTCGCCGGTGGGCAGGTAGGCCGAGTAGTAGCCCTCTTTGCCAGGGACGAGCAGGTTACGGAGGCGGATGTTGGCGAAGGTGCCGCGGACCATCACCTCGTGGTTGCCACGGCGCGCGCCGTAGCTGTTGAAGTCGCGCGGGGCGACGCTGTGCTCGATCAGGTACTGGCCGGCAGGGCTGGTCGTCGGAATTGAGCCGGCGGGCGAGATGTGGTCTGTGGTGATCGAGTCGCCGACCGAGACGAGCACCCGCGCGCCGCGAATGTCGGCGATCGGCGCGGGTTCGCTGGTGAGACCGTCGAAGAACGGCGGCTTGCGGACGTAGGTGGAGGCGTCGTCCCAGGCGTACAGTTCGCTGTCGGCCTCGGGGAGCGGCAGGCTGCGCCAGTGGTCGTCGCCGTCGAAGACATGGCCGTATTCTTTGGCGAAGATCTCTGGCTGCACGACGCGCGCCAGGGTTTCTTGCACCTCTTGCGGCGACGGCCACACGTCGCGCAGATAGACCGGCTCGCCGTTGGGATCGACGCCGAGGGGATCACTCGTCAAATCGACGTCGACGGTGCCGGCGAGGGCGAAGGCGACGACCAGCGGCGGCGAGGCGAGATAGCTGGCGCGCACCTGTGGATGGATGCGCCCCTCAAAGTTGCGGTTGCCGGAGAGCACGGCGGCCACCACCAGGTCTTCGTCCTTGACGGCGGCGGCGACGGGATCGGGCAGTGGCCCGCTATTGCCGATGCAGTTGTGGACGGCGACCGTCCCGGCGATGAAGGCATGATGCTCGTCTACAGAGAGGTCGTAGACTGTGCGCGTGCCAACATCACGACGCTCCGACACCTGAAGCGCAATGGTTGGTAGCGTGAGCGCATCCTTCTCGATGCAGTATCGCTTCGCGCCATCCGATTCGGCGCGCGTGCCAAGCGGGGCAAACCATTCGCGCGCGCCGATCTCCTTGAAGAGGTCGACGGGCGAGGGGAAATCGGCGCTCTCGCGATGGAGCGGTTGGAATTTGCGCGAGGTTGGCTGCGGCAGTCGCGTAAAGCGGTCGTGACCTTCCAATAGCGCATAGTGCGCATGGCCAGCGATGACCGGCTCGCGCTCCATCAATTCAGTCGACGCCAGTGTGCGCGCCTTCGAGAAGGACAGTGCTGGCTTAGCCTCGTGCAACGCCTCCAATCGTGCGGACATCCAGAGCCGTTGCTGGTGAATCCGGTCTATCGTGCGCCAGTAGACCGCCGCCGCGCTGGCCCGCAAGGCTTTGTCCACGCAGTACCGGAATCCGACGCGCTCGACGAAGGAGAGGCCGTCCGGCAGTTCCAGGCGAACCTCGATACGCGCGATGCCGTCTTGCGCTGCGGGATAGGACGAGGCAGCGCGGCGCGTGGGATAGGTGTAGATGTTCGCACCGTCGGCCTTCACGCCGCAGCGGGCCAACAGGCGCAGGAGATCGCCCATCACCTGCTTGAGCTGATCCACATGATCGGGCAGACAGCTCTGCGAGTAGGCGGGCGGTTCTATAGTGGCGTCTCCATCGCCTTTACCCCACTGGTGCAACACAGGCGCATGCCCATCGGCCCCGAAGAGGCCACCGAGATACTCCCGGAGGATCGCGACGGGGCAACTTTCGTCCAGAATGAACGCAGGCAAGGTCGGCGCCTGGGAGATACGCCGCCCGACTCGCACACCAGCGAGTGTGCGGATGGCGTCGGTCAGCGGCTTCGGCAGGACGACGCTCCACTTGCGCTCGTCGTAGCGCGTCGCGGCGGGGCGACTGCCGGTCAGCAGCTCGACATCGTTGAGGACGGCTTCGCGATCCACCGCCTGGCCGACGTTCATGCGGCCTTGCCCTAGGAGGCTGATCGAGCCGTCGCTGAGCAGATGGCCGAGCAGCCGCGCGAAGGCCAACGTGCGCTGACGCTCGTACGGCGTATCCATCGTGAAGGTGAGGGAGCCCACAGGCAAGGAGTAGCCAGCCTCATCGGCGCCTGGCTCGTCCAGCGGGGCTTCCAACCCGACGACGACCCGATCTTCGTGCAGCACCAACTCGTCGGCGCGGACCCAGGTTCCGTCTACGCGTAAGAGCTTGTGGTCCGGGGTGCAGACCAACGTGCGGCCATCCTGCAAGACGAGCGAGACACACTCGCGCTCGCCCTGCACCATCATCTCGGCTTGCCGCGCCGTGCCCAACCGGCCATCCGCAGTGGGGGCAAAAAGCCTGGCGCCGCCGGCGGTCGGGAAATCCTCAATACGACGAGTCGTGCCGTTGGCGAGCAGCACCGGCGTGCCCTCGGCGATACAAGTAGTACATCCGTAGCCGACGGTGTGGAAGTGCAGCGCCTCCAGGAAGGGCATCAGGCCCGCGGCGTCGAGGTAGTCGGTGACGGCGCGGGAGCCGGGGGCGAGGCTGGTCTTGACGCTTGCCTTGACGTGGAGGCCGCGCTCGACGGCCTTCTTCGCCAACAGTCCGGCGGCGAGCATGACTGACGGGTTCGAGGTGTTGGTGCAACTGGTGATCGCGGCGATGGCGACGGAACCGTCGGCCATCTCGACCTCTTCGTCGTCGATGGTGACGAGCGCGTGATGACGATGCGCGGAGCCGTCGCCGTTGGTCTGCACGCCGTCGTTGCCACCTTCGTTCTCGAAGCGCCCGACGGCCTTGGCGCTCGGCTCAGGCCCGATCTCCGCGAAGCGCTCCTGATAGGCGGCGCGGAAGTTCGACTTGAGGCCGCTGAGGGCGACGCGATCCTGCGGGCGGCGTGGGCCGGCGAGGCTCGGCTCGATGGTGGCGAGGTCGAGCTCCAGCAGTTCGCTGTAGCTGGGATCGGGGACATCGTCGGTGCGGAAGATGCCTTGCTCTTTGCAGTAGCGTTCGACGAGATCGACCAGGTCGGCGGGTCGCCCGGTCAGGCGCATATAGCGCAGCGTCTCGGCGTCCACGGGGAAGAGGGTCGCGGTGGCGCCAAATTCGGGCGACATGTTCGAGATGGTGGCGCGATCGGGCAGGCTGAGGCTGCTGACGCCGGCGCCGGTGAATTCGACGAAGCGGCCCACAACGCCATGCTTTCGCAGCATCTGCGTGACGGCGAGCACAAGGTCGGTGGCGGTGGCGCCCTCAGGCAGCGCGCCATGCAGTTTGATGCCGATCACCTCAGGGGTCAGCAGATAGAGCGGCTGGCCGAGCAAGACGGCTTCGGCCTCGATGCCGCCGACGCCCCAGCCGAGCACACCGAGGCCGTTGATCATCGTCGTGTGCGAATCGGTGCCGACCAGCGTATCAGGGAAGGCGATGCCGTCGCGGAGTTGGACGACTTTGCCAAGGTATTCGAGGTTGACCTGGTGGACGATGCCGGTGCCGGGGGGCACGACGCTGAAGTCCTTGAAGGCCTGCTGTGCCCAGCGCAGGAGCGCATAACGCTCGCCGTTGCGCTCGTACTCGCGCGCGACATTGCCAGCGAAGGCCAGCGTCGAGCCGAACATGTCCACCTGCACGGAGTGATCGATCACGAGGTCGGCGGGCACCAGCGGGTTGATCCCGGACGGGCTGCCGCCCATCGCTTTGACGGCGTCGCGCATGGCGGCGAGGTCAACCACGGCGGGGACGCCGGTGAAGTCTTGCAGGATGACGCGGGCCGGCATGAAGGGGAGTTCTTCCGGATCGCCGGGGCGCGGCTGCGCGCCTGGCGTCCACCGCGCCAATGCCAGCACGTCGGCCTCGGAGACGAGGTCGGGGGCGAGATCGGCGTTGCGCAGCGCGTTCTCGACGAGGATGCGCAGGGTGAAGGGAAGCTGCTGCAATCGGCGTGGTCTGCTGGCCGGCGAGGGCGTCGAGGCGATAGATGGTGGCGCTGCCGGAGGCGGTGGCGAGGGTGGCGCGCGCGCCGAAGCGGTTGGGCGACTGGGACGTCATGGCGATCTGCCCCTTTGCAGTGAGGTACGGCGGCATGTGGCATTCCGCAGTATAGCGCAGAGTCCCCGGTTCCGGCCTTCTCGCACGAGATGAGCGGGAGTAGGCGCGCTCTGCTGGTCTGCACAGAAGTATAGCGGGCAAGCCATCCGAAGGGGGAATGGCCCGTATTGGATTCGGCGATGGAGGGGGCGCTACGACGAGGCGGAGACGGCGATCGCGATGTTGCCCTCGTCACCACAGCCGAAGACCGTGAAGACGCCGTTCTGCGGCGGGACGATGCCAGCGCAATGGTAAGTGATGACCTTGTGATGACCGAGGAAGTTGGCGCTCCACCCGTCGGCGGTATCGTCGACGGTACAGCCGTTCGTCCCAGGCTGGACGATGATGACGTGCGTCACGCCAGTATCGATCGCGGTATAGGAGTAGGTGAGCGTCGCCGTCCGGCACTTCAGGTAGGCGTTCCAGAGGCAATTTGCCGGAGCGGCCGAGGCGGGTTGATACCTGTAGGTGATTGTGCCGCAGTTCTGGCCGACGGGCGAAGGAAGCGGCGGGACGTAGAAGAATCGCAGGTAGACGAAGACGAGCGCGCCGAGGATGATGGCGACGGACGCGAAGGCGAGCACGTCCTCGCTCTTCAAGCGTATTCGCCGCATGGGCTCCGCCCTCCCGGTGTCGAGAGGCGGCGAACCCGAACGCCGCCCTCATCCACTTAACGCTCGCATGGCTGGCGAGTGGACAAGGGCACGCGTTTATGCGGCTCTGCCGGTGGCGAGCCATGTGGCCCAGTCGGGGCGCCCGTTTTGGCGTGCGGTCTCGGCGGCGCGGTCCCAGTCGTAGGGCAGTTGGATGTGCTCGACGCGCCAGGAGGTCGGGGTCTTGGTGAGCAGGGCATAGCGCGCATGGGGGCTGCCAGACTCCATCGCGTAGGGGAAGGGTGTGTCCATGGTGTAGGCGGGGAGGCCGACGCTGCCTGGATTGACGAGCAGCTTGCCGCTGGGGAGGGAGACCGTGCGTGCGCGATGGCTGTGACCGCTCAGGATCAGCAGGTGCGGAATGGCGGCGACGCTGGCCTCGATGGCGCTGGTGGCGCGCAGGGAGACGCCGTTCGGAGCAGGCTCTTCGAGCAGGTAGGGCGCGTCGAAGAGGTCGCCGTGGCAGAGGTAGATCTCTCCGGCGAGAACGCCGCTGTCGGGCTGGGCGCGGAGCCAGTCGAGATGGGCGGGCGCGATCTGGGTGAGCGTGTAGCTGCGCGAGGGACCGGACTCTTCGGCGGGTGTGAGGAGGATGCGGTCGTCGTTGCCGAGGATACTGGGGATGGTGCGGCCGATGAGCAGGTCCGCGGTGGCGGCGGGATCGAGCGGACCGGTGAGGCTGTCGCCGAGGTTGACGATCTGGCCGACGCCGCGCCGGTCGAGGTCAGCCAGGACGGCTTCGAGCGCCCAGCGGTTGCCGTGGATGTCGGCGATGGCGGCGAACGTAACGAGTGGAGGCGGCGTGTCCATAGGCTTCACCGATCCTTCAGGCGGTAGACGAACTTGAGGGCGGACCAGACGGGGTCGATGGCGGCGATCTTGACGTCCACCAGGCCAGCGGCAAGGCCCGCCTCGCGGACGACGCTTTCGTCCACATCGGTCGGGACGTGGGCGGCCTTCTTCGGCCAGGAGAGCCAGAGGATGCCGGAGGGGGCGAGCGCAGCCTTGAGTCGCGGCAGGTGTGCGAGCAGCGCGGCGCGCTCGGTGAAGAAGGCGTGGAGGAAGTCGAGCGCGGCGGTTCCGTCGAGTGATGCGACGAAGTGGGCATGCGTGGCGGCGGCGCCCAGCGTGTCGAGATAGCCAGCGGGGGCGTCGTGGAGATAGGCGGACATGCCGGGCTTGAGGCCCAGCTTCTCCGCGAGCGACCGCTGCGAGTAGCCTGAGCGCTGCATCGCGTGCCTCCGTCTAGCTGGCCTGCGCACTCGAACGGCGGCGCTTGCGCGGGAGGCTGAGGCCGACGAACATGACGAGGCCGAGCAGCAGCGGCATGATGGCGGGGAGCGCCAGACCGGCTTCGGGGCCGAGTTGCATGATGGTGTAGCCCGAGGCGAGCGGCCCGAGGAAGATGCCGCCGGCGTAGGCGAAGTTGTACGCGGCGTAGATCGCGCCGTAGGGGGCCTTTTCGGCGGGCTTGTCGCCTTTGCCGAGGGTGGTCAGCAACTCCAGCGTGGGGACGAGGGTGAAGGGCGCGGCGAAGCCCAATGCGGCGAGGGCGATGCCGATGTGGACCAGCGAGGTGCTGACGGCGATCATGGTGAGGGCCAGCGCGGCGAAGAACATGCCGAAGACGATCGTCACCTGCGCGCCGAGCTGGCGCGTGGTGTAGCCCACCAGCGGCAGCGCCAGCGTGTTCACCAGGACGGTGCCGCCGAAGAAGAGGCCGATAGGCAGCGCGTGCAGGCCGAAGCGCGTGCCGAGCAGCGGCGGCAGCGTTGGCTCAAGCAGCGCCAGCACACCCGCGCCGATCAGCGTGGCGATCAACGCCAGCACGAAGCGTCGGTCGCGGAGCAAGGCGCGTGTCGTGCCGCGCGCCAGCGCGGATCGCTCGTGAGTATCGCGCCCCGGCAGGAAGAGCACGCGCCCGATGCCGTCCAGCGCGACGAGGATCACGGCGACGAGGAACGGCGCGCGAAAGCCGCCCCAGGTGTAGAGCGCGCCGCCGAGCGATGGGCCGAGCAGCGTGCCGACGCCGGTGGCGACGAAGATGCGCGCGAAAGCCGCCGGACGCTCGCGATCTTCGACGATCTGCGCCAGCAGGGCCAGCCCCGCCGTCCAGGTGAGGGCCCCGGCGACGCCCTGGGCCGCCCGCGCGACGAAGAGCAGCGTCAGGTCGGTGGCGAAGGCGAAGAGCAGCGTCGCGGAGAGCAGCGCGAAGAGGCCGAAGAGCAGCGTGCGCCGACCGCCGAGGCGATCGGCGAGCCATCCCGCGAGCGGCGTCGCCAGGAAGAGCCCCGCGGCATACGAGCCGAAGAGCGCGCCGGTGACGACGGGCGACGCGCCGAGCATCTGCGCGCGCACCGGCAAAAACGGGACGACGAGGCCATAGAGCAACAGGTCGAGGCCAAACGCCACCTGCAACACCGCCTGGCCAGCGCGACGATGTGCGATCGGCGTGGCGACGGGGTGATCCACCTGCTCCGCATGCACCGTTGTCGCGGGTGAGGCGACGGACGGATCGGCGGGCAGCGCTTGGGGGAACGCGGCGCGGAGCGGCTCGGGCAGGTCGGCGGCGATTTCGAGCAGTTCTTCTTCGATGAAGATCACTTCGCGGCGGGCGGCGCGCGTCGCTCCGTCCTTCTCGGCTACTACCGTGCGTCCATGCTCAAGCGCAGTCGGCATTCGGCTCCTCCTCTGCCCATTCGTCGCCGCTATCTCAGCCTATCTTACACACGACGCGCAATGATAGAACGAAGCAAGTGGCGAGTAGCATCCGTGAATTGCTGGGGCAGCGCCTGGTGGCGACGAGCGCTCTGGCGGATGCGGGATGTGCGGTGCGGCATCATCCTTGCGGAGTAGTAGCAGTAGCGCACGATGGCGATACGCATCCGCGGGGAACGCGGGAGATCGCGTGCGAGGCGCGGGGCGTGCGTACGAGCGTGGCTGCGCGAGCGCAACGCGAGGGCGAGACACGACGGAAAGAAGGACACCAATGGATCCGATGAACACGCGGGGCGATGTGAACTCGTATAGTGGGCTGCCGACAGACCCCGACAGCGCGTCGAGCGGGGTGGCGGGCGCGTCGCGGAATGCGGCGAGCGATACCAGCGGACTCGAAGGCGACACGGTAGGCGGCGTCGACAACAGCGGGCTGGAGGGTCCGCAGGTGCAGCGGGCGCTGGACCCGAACGCCCAGGAGAATGCGCTGGGCAATGGTCCGATGGCGAAGGACCCGGTCTGCGGCGTGATGGTTGACATCTCGACGGCGAGGAACACGCTGCCGGCGCCGGTGGGCTCGCGGATGGATACGCTCTACTTCGATTCGCCAGAGTGTAAGGCGCTCTTCGAGGCCAACCCCGACCAGTATATCGCCAACTACTAGGCGATCTACCAGGCGATCTACCAGGCGATCTACCAGGCGACAAGCGGGGTGTATAACCCCTTCGACCCCCTTCCTGCTTCGGCGAGAAGGGGGTGCTTGCTGTGCGGGCCTGCGTGTCAGCCTTCGGTGGGGAGGTGAAGCAGGCGGGCGGCGGTGGCGGGGGTGAGGACGCCGAGCGGGATCAGCTTGGCGAAGGCTTCGGCGCGGAGGGCGAAGTCGTCGGGCTCTTCGATGCCGGAGAAGCTGACGGTAAAGCGTGGATCGAGCCAGGTGCGGACTTTGCGCGTGAGGAAACCGGCGACGAGGGCGACGACGGGGGCGACGGCGCGGCGGTAGATCACGGCCTCCTGGCTCTGGCCGGTGCTGCGGTTGCTGGTGTCGGTAAATCCCAGTTCGTCCATCGTCAGGCCGAAGGCGGCGACGGTGACGTTGAGCAGGAAGCGGTCGAAAGCGATCAGCGGATCGTCGCCGGTGATCGGGTGCCAGCGCGAGCCGGAGGGGAGCATGCGCGCACGGACGCGCTGGGAGTCGTTGCCGGCGAGGAGGCCATTGAAGGCGCGCTCGTAGGTCTCGATCTGCTCGGGGGTCCAGTCGAGGGAGTCGGGTGGCTCGATGATGCCGAGCGGGGTGACGCCGTCGGTGAAGCGCGCGAGGTCGAAGTGCTGCTTACGCAACGCCTGGTTGACGCGCAGGAGGATGCGCTCGACGCGCGAGAGGCCGTAGGGGCTGTCGCTGCGGCTGGTCTCGCGGATGTAGTCGAGTTGGTCGAGGGTGTAGTCGCCGGCGGGCATACCGTAGAGGAACTGCTGGTAGGCGGGCGCGGGCGGGCGCGGCGGGCGACCGGAGAGATCGAGCAGGGGCTTGACGGTTTCGCCGGCGATCAGTTCGAGGGCGTAGAGGGCGCCGCCGCGTGTCTGGCGCGTGTAGATGGCGACGGCGTCGATCTCCAGCAGGTCGCGGACGAAGGCGACGAGCCAGGCGCGCAGGTCTTGCACGCGGTCGGGGCTTTCGAGGAAGGCGGAAACGCGGCGGGCGGCCTCGCGCCAGCGGGGGCCGGTGCCGTCTTCGCCTTCGGCAAGGGCTTCGGCGCGTGGGACGAGGCGTAGCTCAAGGCGACCGAGGAGATCGAAGTAGACGCGCTCGCAGAGCTGGATGCCATCGTAGAGCGCGGCGAGGGCGCGGAGCTGCTCGAAGCTGGTCTGTTCGGTGGCGCGCGGGCGCTGAGCGATGTTGTAGCCGGCGGGATAGGCGAATTGGCGCGGGGAGCCGTGCGCGCCGACGAGGCCGGGCGAGGGCGCGATGGGCTGGCCGGGGGCGAAGACGCCGCCATCCCGTGCGCTGTGCGCGAGAGGAAGGTGCGTGGCGGAAGGGGCGGAAATGCGCTTCCCACCGGCGCCTGGACGCCGTTGGGCGCCTCGCGTGCCCGCGTAAGGGGCGGAAGTGCGGGGATCGGAATTTCCGTTTTCTTCCGCTTTTTTGTCGTGACGCGGCGACGCTCCCCGTTTCCCGCTTCCCTGCGCGGGGAGGGGCCGTGGCGTGAGAGGGCTGGCGAGCGGCGAGGGATCGGTGGCGGGATGGCGGGGCATGCGGGACCTCCTGAATTCGTCTCTGCGGGAGCGCGCCGGCGGAAACGCGAAAGCGCCGCCTTCACCTCCCAGGCGGGGGAGGAAGAAAGCGGCGCCGTACTGCGGCTCACCGATTGCTGACAGTATAGAACATTTGTTTTGTCCACGCAAGGGGCAACATCGTTCGGCGTAAACGCGCCCGCCGGATGGAGGCCGGCCAACGGCTGCGATGCGCTCGGCGGCTCAACCAGGGGGCTGGAGTATCGGCGGGAGGAGCCGCGCAGCGCCAGATGCCGCGAGCCGCACACCTGGAGAACACGGGCGTGCTGCGATCGCACGAGCGCGGCATTTTTCGGGGGGGTTCACCGAGCGCAAGATGGCGGCCCTGGTGGTGCACGACAGCGAGACTCTACCCATGCTATACTCGACCGCGAGTTGAGCGGTAGAGACGGGTACCCAAGGCAGAGCGACATGGGCGATGATACAGCGGATCGACCTCCCGCACCTGATCTGACCGAACCATCGGACGAGCGCAAGGCCGAACTGCGCGCGGCGTATCAGGATGGGTCGGATACTCCCTACAAGGGAGTGCGCATCGGCACCCTCGGAGAACTGTATTGGCTGTTCACTGAGCGCAACTGGTCAGGGGAATCCTCTTTACCCGAAGGCATGACGCGCCCAAACCTGAGCGGGGCGGACCTCAGCGGGGCGACGTTGGACAAGGCGAACCTCAGCGGGGCGACGTTGAGCGGGGCGAACCTCAGCGGGGCGACGTTGAGCGAGGCGAACCTCAGCGCGGCGACGTTGAGCGGGGCGAACCTCTACAGGGCGACGTTGAGCGGGGCGGACCTCCGCGGGGCGACGTTGAGCGGGGCGAACCTCTGCAGGGCGACGTTGAGCGGGGCGGACCTCCGCGGGGCGACGTTGAGCGGGGCGGACCTCAGCGGGGCGACGTTGAGCGGGGCGGACCTCACCGGGCGACGTTGGACAAGGCGAACCTCAGCGGGGCGACGTTGAGCGGGGCGAACCTCAGCGGGGCGACGTTGAGCGGGGCGGACCTCAGCGCAGGGCGACGTTGAGCGGGGCGAACCTCAGCGGGGCGACGTTGAGCGGGGCGAACCTCAGCGCGGCGACGTTGGACAAGGCGAACCTCAGCAGGGCGACGTTGAGCGGGGCGGACCTCGGCGGGGCCGATCTCGAGAATGCCACGCTGACAGACGCCACTCTGAGCGCGGCCAATCTCACCCGCGCGTATCTCAACAACAGGACCAATCTCGACGGCGTCAAGGTGGAGAAGCCGCCGAGACTGCTGGGGGCACGCTGGAACGGCGCACCGCTCGACGCGGTTGATTGGGGCCAGGTGGCGCGGTTGGGGGATGAAGCGGCGATTGGCGAGGCGAAGACACGCAAGGAGCGTGTGCAAGCGTATCGCGACGCGGTGCGCGCCTATCATGGCCTGGTGGTGGCGCTGGAGGCACAGGGCCTGACAGAGCCAGCCCGGCGCTTCCGCAAACGCGAACGTTTGTTAGAGCGGCGCAGACTGCGGGCGAGTCCGCGCACCTGGTTCTTGTACGGCTTCTACACGTTGCTCAATTTCCTCTCAGGCCAGGGAGAAGAGCCGCAGCGCATCTTCGCCTCGTATGTGGTGATCGTCGGCCTGTTCACCGGCGTCTATTGGGCCGTGTCGAATCAGTTCGCGACGAGCACGCGACCCTTGCAGTGGTATGAGGCGCTCGTCCTCAGCCTCAGCTCGTTCCACGGGCGCGGCTTCTTCCCGTCGCAGATCGGCCTCGGCGACCCGCTTGCCGATGATCGCGGCGGTCGAAGCGGTCGCCGGCTTGTTCATCGAACTGATCCTCATCGCCACGTTCAGCAACCGCTTCTTTAGCAAGTGAGCGCCGTAGGCTGACGCCGACCGCGCCTATCACCTGGCGCACCTCCGCAGCGGTGCGCCAAACGCGATCGGGTCAGCGAGCGTCGGGCCGATACGCGACGGGATCGAAGCCTTCGTAGATGACGTGAGGGAGGGTGGCGAAGCGCTTGGCCATGGTGACGAGCGCCTCGGCGTTGCTATCCACCAGCAGGAAGTCGCGGCCCAGGGCGTGCGCGGCGGCGCCGGTGGTGCCACTGCCGGCGAAGAAGTCGAGGACGAGATCACCGGGGCGCGAGGAGGCGGCGACGATGCGCTTGAGGACGCCGAGCGGCTTCTGCGTGGGATAGCCGGTCTTCTCGCGGCCCGTGGGGCTGACGATGGTGTGCCACCAGACATCCGAGGGCAGTTTCCCGCGCGCGGCCTTCTCCGGCGTGACGAGTCCCGGCGCCATGTAGGGCTCGCGCTCCACTTCGTCGGTGTTGAAGACGTAGTGCGCGGGGTCTTTGACGTAGACGAGGATGGTATCGTGCTTGGCTGGCCAGCGTTTACGCGTTCTCCCGCCGTAGTCGTAGGCCCAGATGATCTCGTTGAGGAAGCTGGCGCGCCCGAAGATGCCGTCGAGCAGCGCCTTGCAATAGTGCGCCTCACGGTAGTCGATGTGGAAGTAGAGCGTACCGTCGGCGGCGAGGACACGGTGGGCCTCGACGAGGCGCGGCTCCAGGAAGGCGAGATAATCGTCATAGGCGTCGGCGAAGGCGCGTGTGGCGAGGCGCGTGGTGGTGTAGCGGTGCCCCTGAAATCCCGTGCGGTCGCCGGGGTCGCCGGGCGCGGCGCGGGCGGTGGCGCACTGCACCCGCGACTGCGCCTTGCCGGTGTTGAAGGGCGGGTCAATGTAGATCAGGGGGATGGTGCCCGCGGGCAGGCTGTGGAGCACGGGGAGGTTGTCGCCGTAGATGATGCGCGGCATGCTGTGGTGCACCTCCGCCAAGACGAGCCGGTAGGATGGGTCTCCATTCTACGCGATTCACCGGCGGAGCGGTACGCCAGCAATGCGGCGCTGTGCTTACGCGGCGGGCGGCGCTACTCGCCGGTGCGCTCGCCGGTGCGCTCGACGTCGCGGCGGCTGGGTCGATAGCCGTCTTCGTCGATGCCCCAGGAGACGATGCGCGTGGGGTAGATGCGGATGAAGGCAGGGTCCATGCCCGGACGCTCGGCGTCGCCGCCCGTCTCATGCGCCTCGGCGCGGCCACGGATCTCGATGCCGTGCGGCTGCCAGCCGTGCTCGGTGTTGACGTCGTCGACGATGAACGCGGCTTTGCCAGTGGCCTGGGCGTCGCGGAACTTCTTGCTGGTGCCGAAGCCGCCACGCCTGCCGCCGATGTCGATGGTATCGAGCGTGGGGTTGTAGGTGAAGCCGACCGCGGTGAGGTGCGGCATGCCGTCGGCGCCGACGGTGCCGAGGCGGCCCAGGCGCTGGCCGTGGAGGTAGGCGATCTCGCGTTCGCTGAAATGCGACATGAGCGGGTACTCCTGAGATGATCGGAGATAGTCTCCTTCAGAGATACCGCGTGGCCGCGCGGCTGCGCTACTGCACGTTGGTGCAGGGCGCCACGTCACGCCGTGCTTGTCGTAACGCCGCAGGGCGAGAGAGCCGCATCAGAACCAGCGCGTGAGGTCGGCCAGGCGCTCGACGGTGAGCAGGGTGCGCCCAGCGACGGGTCGCACCTCTTCGTGCTCTAAGCGCCAGGTGTGGGGATGCGGCACGAAGACGGCGTGGAGCCCGGCGGCGAGCGCGGGGTTGACGTCTGACCGGGGCGAATTGCCGATCATCCAGGTGCATTCGGGGTCGAGGCGGTGGTCGCGGAGGACGGCGGCATAGGTGGCTGGCTGCTTCTCGGCGACGATCAACGCCTGGATAAAGTGCGGCTCCAGGCCGGAGGCTTCGATCTTCAGGCGCTGCTCGTCCTCTTGTCCCTTGGTGAGCAGGTAGAGGCGGTGGCGCGGGGCGAGCGTCGCCAGCGTCTCTTCAACCTCGGGCAGTAGCTCCAGCGGGTGACGGCGAATCTCGCCGGCCAGCCCGTGGATATAGGCAAGATCGTCTGGCGAGACGTCGCGCTCGGCGAGGGTGCGGAAGGTTTCTTCGAGGCTGCGCGCGAAGGCCTGCGAGCCGTAGCCGTGCTTACGCTCGATCTCGCCGAGCACGTCGCGCACCTGTTCGTGCGCCAGCCGCGAGTGTGCGAGGTACGCCAGGAAAGCGTCGATGGCGCGCTCGAAGTAGATGTTGTTCTCCCAGAGCGTATCGTCGGCGTCGAAGATCAGCGTCTGGCCGTTGGCGAGGCGCCGCGGCTCGGGCATGCCGGTCGTAGTGTGCGTAGTGTTCGTACTCATGCACCGATTTTACCGCAGCGTCGCTTTCGGCGCATAGCCCGTGCGTAGGCGTTGTTCGATCCGCGCCTTGACCTCAGGCGGGGCGAACGACGCGGCGGTGGCGTCGAGGTTGCGGCGGAGGAAGTCGGCGTCGCTCCAGCCGAAGGCGACGCGGAGCCGCGCGTATTCTTGGCTGAGCGTCACGTCGCTGACCGTGCGCGTATCGGTATTGACGCCGAGGGAGACGCCCGCGCGGCAGAGGCGGTCGATGGGGTGGTCGGCGTAGGTCGCGCAGATGTTGGTCTGGACGTTCGAGGTCGGGCACGCCTCCAGGTGGATGCGGTCGCGCGCCAGTTGCTCGACGAGCGCGGCGTCTTCTATCGCGCGGACGCCGTGGCCGATACGTGTGGGATGCAGCGCGGCCAGCGTCTCGCGCACGCTCGCGGGTCCGCTCGCCTCGCCAGCGTGTGCGGTGCGCGCGAGGCCATGCTCGCCAGCGTAGGTGAAGGCGGGCACGTGCGGCGCAAGGGGAAAGTTGGCTTCGTCGCCGGCGAGATCGATCGCCACGACGGAACTGCCCGGCGCGGCGGCGCGGGCCGCGGCGAGCGCGGCGGTGGCGAGGCCCTGCTCGGCGGAGAAGTGGCGCAGGGTGCAGAGGATCAGGCGCGCCTCAACACCTGTCCGCGCGCGCCCCTCGGCGGCCGCGTCGTCGACCGCCGCGACGACGTGCTCCAACGAAAGTCCACCCTGAGTATGCTGGTAGGGCGCGAAGCGCAGTTCGGCGTAGATCACGCCGTCGCGTTGCAGTTGATCGAAGGCGTCGAGGGTGACGAGGCGCAACTGCTCCGCCGACTGCATCAGGTCCACTTCGCGCGGTGGATAGCGCAAATACTCGCGTAGATCGGCGCACTTGCCGGGCGCGATGAATTCGCGGCGATACGTGGCGAGCGAGACGCTGCGGTCGAGCCGATGGACGACGTCATAGCTCAGGCCGCAATCCAGGTGCGCGTGCAACTCCACCTTTGGCAGGCTACGCGCCTGCTCTAGCGCCTCGTCGGAGACCTCGGGCAGGAGCGACACATCATGTTGGGATGCGGCGGTGGCGTGAACGTTCGCTTCGCGGTCGAGCGTTGGCCCAGACATTTCCGCTTCTCCTCGGCTGGTCGTGTCTCGTGAAACGCTGTGTGTCGCACCCCACTGTAACACGGGCTACGAACACACGCCGAAGACTGCCCTCCCCAGCGGGCACTCGGGAGAGGCGCCATGAGACAGCGCGGAGCGATCACTCCGGCAGCAACTTGCGATCCCGTCAAGGCAATCACTGATTGATACGCAGGAGATCGCTGAGCCAAATCGGCCACGCACACTACGCTGATCTCCCCGTTAGGCAACAGACTCTTGCCGCCTTTTTGCTACCCCCTTGGCCCTCGCATTCGCGCTTGACGTGTTGGCCTGATCGGCTACACTGATAATGCGTGCCGCTGCTCCATTGATACGAGCAGCCTGTGGGTCAGAAGGGAGGCGAGCCGTGGCCGAAGGAACGCAGGGGCCAGCGGCGCTGATCGGCCAGATGGTGGGTGGTTACCGGCTGGAACGCGTGCTCGGCAAGGGCGCTTCGGGGATCGTCTTCCTGGGCCGCTGGGCCGGAATCGGCGAGCGGCCGCGCGTAGAGCACGTCGGCGGGCTCTCTCTCGAAGTGCCGGATGAGGTGGCGATCAAGACACTGGTCCTCCCGTGGCAGTTGGACGAGGCTGAGCGCGCTGATTTTCGCGTGCGCTTCCGCCGCGAGGCCGAGACTCAGCAGCAGCGATTGCGGCATCCGCACATCGTCACTGTGCTTGCCTACGGCGAAGATGCCGCGAGCGGGCTGACCTATATGGTGCAGCCCTACCTACCTGGCGGCACGCTGGCGGATCGCATGGCTGCACGCACTGGGCCGCTGCCGCTCGCAGAGGTCGCCGCGACTGTCCGTCAGCTTGCCGACGGGGTAGACTACGCGCACCGGCAAGGCGTCGTCCACCGCGACGTCAAGCCCGCCAACATCCTGCTGAATGCGCGCGGCGAGGCCTACCTCACGGATTTCAGCATCGTGCGGCTGCTGCAAGACACGCAGACGAAGCTGACCGCCACCGGACAGGTCTTGGGGACGCCGCAGTACATGGCGCCGGAGCAGCTTGCGGGCGGCACGGTCGGCCCCGAGGCGGACGTCTACGGTCTGGGGATGGTCGCCTACGAACTGGCGACGGGGCGTCCCGCCTTCGAGGGACCCTCGCTCGTTGACGTGCTTCGCCAGCAGGCGCAGGAGGCGCCGCCCGCGCCGCGCGCGCTTCGGCCTGAACTGCCAGCGCCCGCGGAGGCCGCACTGTTGCGGGCGCTGGCGAAGCGGCCAGCGGATCGGTTCACGTCGGCGTCCGCCTTCGCTGAGGCCCTCGACCGCGGCTTGCAAGGCCAGTGGTGGGCAGAGTCTCCGAGCGGCAACTCGCAAACGACGGTGGCGAGCACGCCCCTGCCGACAGTCGTCGGCGCCCCTCCCTGGGCAGCATACAGCGCGCCATATGGTGACGGAGCCTCGTGGCCGCCTGCTCCGCACCCATCGCAACCACAGTCGCGACGCTGGGCCGGCGTGGTGGCACTCGTGCTTGTGGTCGCGCTGCTGGCGGTCATGGGAACTGTGGCCAGCGCACACCTGTTCTCGCAGTCAACCGCACGCACCTCTACGACCGCGACCGCAACGATGAAAGCGACCGCTACCGTGGCCTCGACCGCAACCACGGCAGGCGCGCTAGTTGCCGTCGGGCCGCTGATCTATAGCGCCGTGACCGCTGGAAACTGTGACGACAAAGGGGCGCGCTGGCAGCAGAACTTGAAGGTGTCGCCAACGGCGGTCCAGGAGTGCACCAACGGTGGGCTTGTCTTGAGCGAGCCTGACGCCGACGCACCGATTGGCTTGGTCGCGTTAGCGTCCCTGCCGAGCGGCGCCTCGTTCCCGAATGATTTCGTCGCCGAGGTAACGGTTGAATCGATCTCGTCCGAGCCGACTGCCAAGCTCGGCATCAAGTTCCGCCAGCAGTCCCCAGATGATGATGGCAACGCGCGTGGCGGATATTCGTTCCTGGTGGACCCGAACGGCCAGTTCCAATTCAATCGCTACGACCCGAACGGGACGCGCAACATCGTCACACAGCGGCAGCTAGGGCGGCGACTCCCAAACGGCCAAGCACACACGCTCGACCTCGTAGTGGAGGGAACGTCCTTCTCGTTCTACCTCGACGGCACGCTGGTGGACATCGAACCGGACGCGACGTACGCGGCAGGCTTCTTCTGCCTGGCGATCGAGCCTGGCGCCACCGTCGAATTCTCGTACCTCGCACTTTACCAGACTCCCTCGTGAGGCGGCGATTTCATGATGTGCCATTCCTCAAACACATGCCATCCATATGCAAACACGTCGTTCTACGGTGACGGCCGCCGGCGAACGATGCGTTCTCTGCGTAGCGGGACAAAGAGTACATCCATTAACCCGCCATAGTTCTGGTTCATTAGATTTAGGAGAGGGCATTCCCTGATGAACTACCCGAATCTCGCCACCGCGCTCGGTGTAGTCGTTGGTATTGCAACCCTAGGCAGCCTAATATTCGCGTTGGCGAAGCCACGCCAAAAGAAGCGAACTTTCACCTTTTTAGGTGTCATCATCGCGATAGTGCTCATTCTGGCTGTTGTATATATTTACAACTTGCTCTCCGGACCCGCGTCATCTCGGAACGTAGCCCTCATTCCTGTCGGGTCGCTCATCTACAGCACGGACGCCCCAGGCGATGCCTGCGATAAGCACGGAGCGCAATGGTGGCGAAATACCAACACTACCAGCGCGACTGAGCAGTGTACTGACGGCGGGTTAGCAGTGAGTGAGCCTATCTGTAACTGCCCGCTGGAAGTAGTAGGTCTGCAGTCGCTGCCGAGCGGCAATACTCTTCCAGACAATGACGTAGCCGAGGTTACTGCGAAGTACATCTCTTCAGGCCCAACGGCGCAGTTGGGACTGAAGTTCAGGCAGCAATCAGCAGGCGACGACAGCCCGTTCCGAGGAGGATACTCTTTTCTGATTGATCCGAGCGGCCAGTCTCAATTCAACCGATACACTCCGAATGGCGCAGTCGAAGGTGCAAAACCGCACTTGTCGGCATCTCACTTCCCTAACGGTCAGTCACATATCCTTGATTTAGTGGTGAATGGTGCATCGTTCTCTTTCTACATCGATGGAAAGGTAGCTAATACCGCAATGGACGCGACCTACTCTGTGGGCTACTTCTGCCTAGCGATTTGGCCAGGTTCAACAGTGCTATTCTCGCACCTCTCGCTCTACCATGTTCCCTCCTGACCGTCGTGCCGCGCACATCCTGTCGCACCTAAATGATCGATCGCATAGATATGCTCCGCTCTTCCGCGCCGAGCGGTATAGTATGGCGAGATGAGCGCGAACGACGTGAGGGGAGAGCGGCCAGTGCGCGAAAACGTGCGCGACGATGTGCGCGAGCGGGACGACTCAGCGCCCGTCGGGATGGTAGCGGACTCGCCGGAGTCGATCTATGCGGCGCGGCACGACCGCTTGGCCGCGCAGCGCGATCGCCTCAACGCGCAGCGCTTCGCCGCGGCCAACGCCAGCGTCTTCGCGTTCTTCGCCATCATCCTCTTCGCGGTTATCGCCATCTTCAGCAGCCTCTGGCCGATCTTTCTCGTGCTGGCGGTATTATCGCTCGTCGGCTTCGTCCTGGCATTTCGGCGGCAGGGGCTCCTCGACGACGCGCATCGCCGCTACGTCACGCTGACGGCGATGCAGGTGGAGGGGCTGGCGCGGCTGCGACGCGACTGGGCGAACATCCCCCTCGTCGAGACCGACCCCGGCGCGCCGGCGGACGATGAGGCGCAGAGCCAGGTGACGGCGGACGACATCGACCTGTTGGGCCGCGCCTCGCTGCAACATCTCCTCAGCGGTGTCAGCACGCCCGCGGCGCGCTCGCGGCTCCGCGGGTGGATCCTCTCGCCCGCCGCGCCGGAGTTGATCCGCGAGCGGCAGGCGGCGGCGCGCGATCTGGCGCCACGCATCGAGGCGCGCGACGAACTCTCGCTCTTCGGGCGGCTCTCGGGGATGACGCACTACGAGTACCGGCGCTTCCTCACCTGGGCGGAGAGCGGACCCTGGCTGGCGACGCGCCCCGCGCTGATCTGGCTCAGCCGCATCGTGCCGGTGCTGACGATCCTGGCGCTGGTGGCGCAGATCGCCGGCCTGACGTCGATTCCGTTCTGGCTGATCGGCATCGCCTGCAACATCCTGCTGACCTACTCTACCGGCAAGAAGATCGAGGAATTGCTCGACGAGGTCGCCGAGCGCCAGGTGGTCTTCTTACCCTATGCCACGATCTTTCGCTTCGTCGAAAAGCAGCCGTTCGCGGCGGCGCTGTTGCGGCGTGTCCAGGCGGATCTCGCGGCGGATCGCGTCAACGCCGACGAGCAGATGCGGCGGCTCTCGGGCATCCTGCGCTTCGGCGACCTGCGGCGCTCGCTGATCTTCCCGGTGTTGCAGGCTTTCCTCCTCTGGAACTTCCACACGCTCTGGCTGCTCGAAGGCTGGCAGCGCGTGGCTGGCCCGCACGTCCGGCGCTGGCTCGAACGCCTCTCAGAGGCGGAGGCGCTGGCGGCGCTCGGCACGCTGGCCTTCGAAAATCCCGATTGGGCGTGGCCGGAGATCGTCGCGGAGCAGCAAAGCGCCGTCCCTGCGCTCGTCGTCGGCAGCGCGCTGGGGCATCCCCTCTTGCCGCCGGATCTCTGCGTCGGCAACGACGTGACGATCGGCCCTCCGGGCACGCTGCTGCTCGTCACCGGCTCGAATATGTCGGGCAAAAGCACACTGCTGCGCGCCGTCGGCGTGAATGCGACGCTGGCGCAGATGGGCGGCCCGGTCTGTGCCGCCGCGCTGAGCCTGCCGCCCGTACGGCTGGCGACGAGCATGCGCATCTCGGACTCGCTGGAGTACGGCGTCTCGTACTTTCTGGCCGAACTGCGCCGGCTGAAGCAGGTGGTAGACGACGCCGAGCGCACGGCAGCCGCGGGCGAGCGGACGCCGCTCTTCCTGCTGGACGAGATCCTCCACGGCACGAACACGACCGAGCGCCAGATCGCCGTGCGCCACATTCTGCTGCATTTGCTGCGCGTGGGGGCCATCGGCGCGGTCTCGACCCATGATCTCTCGCTGGCGGGCATCCCCGACATTGCCGCCGTCGCCCACCTCGTCCACTTCACCGAGCAGTTCGAGCGCGGCCCGGACGGCAAACCAGAGATGACCTTCGACTATACGCTGCGCGAAGGCGTCGCCACCTCGACCAACGCCCTCAAACTGATGGAGATCGTCGGCCTGCCCGTGGAGGATTAGTGGAAGGACGCACAGCCGCACATACCAGCCATCAAGCCACCGCATCTCTATGGTAGGCTGCGGAGAAGACGTGAGCGATCCATCGTGGCCTCCCACGACCCAGGAGCAAGGAGCAGGCTGCACCCATGCGTAAGATCGATGCATTCGCGCACATCCTGCCGCGCGCGTATCTCGAGCGCCTGGAGCGGCACCTCGAAACGAGCATGGCCCCCAGCCGGCTCGCCTACTACCGCGCGGGCGTCTTCAATTTCGATCCGGTGCTGACTGACCTGGACGCCCGGTGGCGCGCGATCGAGCCGTACGGCGCGTACCAACAGATCCTGGTGCTCGCCGTGCCGCCGCTCGAAGAGGTGGGGCCGCCAGCCGTCGCGGCGGAGTTCGCCCGCCTCGCCAACGACGAGATGGCGGAACTGGTGCGGCGCTTTCCCGACCGCTTCGCCGGCTTCGCGGCCGCGCTGCCGATGAACGACGTCGACGAGGCCGCGCGCGAGCTCGACCGCGCCCTGGCACAGCTCGGCGCGCTGGGCGCGCAGCTCTACAGCAACGTCCTGGGCGCTCCACTCGACGATCCACGCTTCGAGCCGCTGTTCACCCGGCTTGAGGAGGCTGGCCGCGCCGTGTGGCTGCACCCGACGCGCAGCGCCGCCTGGCCCGACTACCCGACCGAGCACGAATCCGACTACGGCCTGTGGTGGTCGCTCGGCTGGCCCTACGAGACCGCCGCCGCCCTCTCACGCCTCGTCTATTCCGGGCACATGGAGCGCCACCCGCGCCAACGCATCATCGCGCACCACGGCGGCGGCATGGTGCCGCACTTCTCCGCCCGGCTGGCGATGGGCCCCGGCTATCGCCAGGTGAAGGACACACTACCGCGGCCACCGCTCGACTACTTCCGGCGCTTCTATGGCGACACGGCGCTCTTCGGCGCGCCCCACGCGGTCCGCTGTGTCCTTGAGTTCTTCGGCCCACAGCACGTGCTGTTCGGCAGCGACATGCCGCTCGGCCCGGCGAACGCGGTGGAGGCGACGATCGCGGACCTCGACGCGGCGGGGCTCTCCGGCGAGGACTTACAGTCCGTCTACGCGGGAAATGCCGCACGCCTGCTCGGGCTGCTGGACGGCTAACAGACGCTGCTTGAGGCGTTCAGCGTCGTCCACGTGGCCGAGAGTCCCGAACGCACACTCTGCGCATCACCGTCGCGGGTGATTGTGAAGATGATCGCCGCAGCACGTGGCGGTCCGATGACTGGAGCACCTGATGTCAGACGGCGTGCCAGCCTATCCTACCTTACGGCCCATGTTTGAGGAACTGCGCGGCGCTCGTGTGCTGCTGCGTCCCTACACGCTTGCGGACGCCGCCGATCGCTATGCGGCAAATGACGAGTCGCGCGATCAGTTGCGCCCGTGGGAGCCAGAGCAAGCCGACGCGTTTCGGACACTCGACGAAACGCGCGATTGGATCGTGCGCGTCACCGCTAACTGGTTGCTCCGCACGCGGTTTTCTATGGGTATCTGGCATGGAGAAACACAGCGCTATCTGGGTGGACTTGGATTACACCCACGCGAGCCAGATGGCTGGACTATTCCTGCCTTCTCGATCGGGTACTGGGTGCGCGCTTCCGAACAAGGTCATGGGTACATCACCGAAGCTGTCGGGTTACTGACAACGTATGTGTTCGACGTGTTGCACGCGCAGCGGATTGAGATTGTCTGTGATGCGCGCAACACGCGGAGCAGCGCCGTAGCCCAACGCCTTGGGTTTGTCGAAGAGGGACGACTGCGGAATGTCTGGCGCAATGCGGATGGGACGCTTGCCGATGAAGTCATCTATGCCCTCACACCCGCAGATACGCGAAAATGAGCAGGTCGGTGCTGTGAGTGCTGCGCTGTGAGTAGCCGCTCATGGTGGCAACGGCTTCGGCGCTGAGGCCGCGCGCCAGGAGCCAGAGGATGTAGCCGCGATCCACGCTCCAACCTCGCCTTGCGCTCCTCGCCACCATGTGCTATGCTTACACCAGAACAAAAGTTCAAGTGCCCCTCCACACACCCTCCCCACTCCACCATGCAACCCTCCCGTCCCATTTCCGCTTTCCGCCCCGCGTAGCCTTGAACCCCCATCGTCAGCCCGCGACGCGCTGATCTCGACGCAAAAGCGGAAGAAAACGGAAATTTCCGCTCCACCACGCGAGCGTCAACGCTGAATTCAACGGACTTCACCACCTTGCCACTCGGATGATATGCTGGTCGCGAGCTACTTCCGCTTCCGCGATCACGCCACCATCAGCAGCCAGGAGGCCGCACATGCGAGCGCTCGTGCAGACAACATCAGGGTTGCGGCTCGAACGCGACTTTCCGCTTCCCACGCCGACGGAGGGTGAGGCGCTGATCCGCGTGACGCTGGCGGGCATCTGCAACACCGACATCGAGATCGTGCGCGGGTACCTCAACTTCCGCGGCGTCCTCGGCCACGAATTCGTCGGCGTGGTAGAGGCGGTGTACGGCGGGACGGACCACGCCGCGCCGCTCGTCGGCCAGCGCGTCGTCGGCGAGATCAACGCCGCCTGCCATCGCGCGGACTGCCCCGCGTGCTCGGCGGGGATGCCGACGCATTGCCCCACGCGCACGACGCTCGGCATCGTCAACCGCAACGGCGCCTTCGCCGACTACGTCACGCTGCCCGTGGAGAATCTACATCCCGTTCCCGCCGAGGTGAGCGATGAGGAGGCGGTCTTCGTCGAGCCGCTGGCCGCCAACTTCGAGATCGCCGAGCAGCTCCACCTGCGCCCGACGCACCGCGTGATCGTGCTGGGCGATGGCAAGATGGGCCAGCTCGCCGCGCAGGTGCTCACGCTGAATGGCTGCGCGGTGACGATGATTGGCAAGCACGCGGAGAAGCTCGCGCTGGCCGAGCGGACCGGCGCACGCAGCCTGCGACTCGACGCGCTGGGCGATCTGGCGGCGGATGCGGCGCAGCGCGTCGACGTGGTGGTCGAGTGCACCGGCTCGGCGAGTGGACTCGAATTGGCGCTGCGGCTGGTGCGGCCGCGCGGCACCGTGATCCTCAAGAGCACCGTCGCCGACAAGAGTGTGATCGATCTCGCGCCGATCGTCATCGACGAGATCCGCGTGCAAGGGTCGCGTTGTGGTCCCTTTGAGCCGGCGCTGCGTGCGCTGGCAAGCAAGCGAGTCGCCGTCCACCATTTGATCAGCGCGAGCTACCCCCTCGACGACGGCCTGACTGCCTTCGAGCACGCGCAACGCCCCGGCGCGCTCAAGGTGCTGCTGCGCATGTAGCCGCGCATGTAGCCGCGCATGTAGCCGCGCATGCGAGCGGCGCATGGAGCCGCGCATGGAGCGCGTCACGCGGCGGCACTGGTCCGAATTATGCGGCAAGATCAGCGCTGGCGCAGTGCCAGCGGCTAGATCGCGGGCGGGCGTTGCCTGCCATCGCGGAAGGAGCGTTCAGCGCTATGGATGAATTGATCACCCAGATCACGCAGCGTACTGGCATCAGCAGGGATCAGGCGCAGACGGCGGCGCAGACGGTCATCGGTTACCTGAAAGACCGGCTCCCGGCTCCGATCGCGTCGCAGCTCGATGGTGTGCTCGGCGGCAAGAACGCTGGCGGCATCTCGGGGCAGGCGCAGCAGGCGCTCGGCGGCCTGGGCGGCATGCTCGGTGGCGACAAGACCAACCCGACGACTCCGCACAGCTAGGGCGCTTCGGCACGGCGAAGGGTCGCGGCGAGCGGTCTCTCAGGCGCGGAGAATCACCCCGTGGCGACCGAGGCGATAGCGGCGGCCCTTCCAGATAATCGTCCGGCGAAAGAGGCCCGCGCCGAAGAGCAGCGGCACGCCAGCGATCTCGTAGGCAACGGCGTAGAGCGGCAAGGGCAGCGGCGGCATGCGATAGACGCGCACGTTGAGCAGCATCGCCGTGATGATGCGTACGAGGACGGCGACGCCTAGCACGATCAGGCTCGGCGCCCATTGATGGCTCGGCGTAAAGAGGCCGACGATCACGGCGACAGCCGACCAGAAGACCGGATGCCAGGTCAGCACGATGCTCAGATAGGTGCCGAGCCCCTCCGCGCGGAGCATGGCGATCCACTTGGCGAGGTGCGTCGCGCCGCCGCGCAGATCCAGGTCTTCGAAGCTGACGGAGACGGTGAAGGGCGCGAGAAGGCAACGCAGCTTCTGCCCGGCAACGGCCTTGCCGATGGCGGCGTCGTCGCTCACCACGCGAGTGAACTGGTCGAAGCCGCCGATGGCGTCTACGGTAGCGCGGCGGATCAGCCAGAGGCCGCCGATGATCGCCCGCTGCGGTCGCCTGAGCGCGAGCGCGCCGAAGTTGGCGAGAAAGTAGTAGTCACTATAGAGGGCGACGAGTGAGCCGCCGAGCGAGCCCGCGCCGGAGGGGCCGCTATAGCCGGGGAGAAAGTAGACGATGCCCGCGCCTGGCTGGGCAAGGTAGCTGAGGCCGACGGCGAGCGTCGTTGGAGCGATCTGCACGTCGGCGTCCATCGAGCCGAGCACGGCGTAGCGGGCCTCGCGAGCGGCGGCGGCGATGTTATGCTGCTTGCCCATGCGTGCGCCGGCGGGTCCGCTGAAGACGATGCGGATGTCTTGGTCGGGGTGCAGCGCCTTGACACGCTGGCCGAGGGCATACGCCGCGTCGTCCACAGACTCCATGGCGAAGAGGTATTCGATGGCGCCGCGGAACTGAGACTCCACCAGAGCGTTGAGGTTGGCTTCCGTGGCGGCGTCAACGCCTCTGAGGGGAACGATCATCGAGAGCGAGGCGGCGGTCGGCGGGACGAAGCTCGCGCCCCCCAACCCACGGACGCGCCGCAGCAGCGTGGCGCAGGCGCCGATCGCGCCGAGGACGCCGAGCGCGGCGACGGCGACGAGCAGCCAGTAGACGATCTGCAGAACCACGGCGGACCTCCCAAGCGGGCGCATGCACCGGACTGCACCTAGTATCGCATACCGGCGAAGTGCGGCTCAGCGGGAGGTGACAGGCGCCAGATGCGGGAAGACTCGCCGCGGGATCTCGCGCCCTGGCACGCGGTCCACAGGCACGCATGGGCGAGCGCCGTGCGAACTTCGCCCGCCACGCAATCCCGCAGGCACGCATTGGCCGCAATCTAGCCGTTCTGCAGCGTGTAGCTCCAGAGTCGCGTGCCTGTGCTCAGTGAGTAGGCGCTGACGACGAGAGTAGACCATTGCTGCTCCACGATGTAGATCTGGTCGCCTTCGATATCCGCGGCCTTGTCGGCGCGAGCAGCGAACGTGTGACGCCAGAGCACCGTGCCGTCGGAGACGCGCGCCACGACGAATGTCGTCTTGAGCGGAGCGAGGTTGTTGAGCGGCACGACAAGATCCACCACGATGCCGTCAGAGACGGTTGGCGCCAGCACGCCATCAGCATCCACTGGCGGGTCGGTCGTGATCTCCCACAGGTGGTGGCCGTCCTGGCTGCTCAGGGCCAGGGGTGACCCGTTGGTCCCGGCAAGCGAGCCGGTGTTCACGAGGAAGGTGTTGCCCGAGGCCACGCATCCAGACGAAAACCGTGGCAGGTCCGCACCCCAGCGCTTCTGGCCGGTGGCGGCGGCGAGGGCCACGACACTGCTCGCGCCAGTCGATTGCGTGAATGTGGTGACGCCCACGCACAGCGTCGCGCCGTCCTCGCTGATCGCCGGTGTCGCAGCGTTGCCACCCGTATCGTACTGCCATGCCAGCGAGCCGTCGCGCGCCGCTATCGCCAGTTGCACCATGTCGGCGGTGCCATCGGGGTTGCGGTCGAGCGCCTGTGCGAAGACGAGATCGCCCCCGATCAGGGGCGCGGTCGTGTAGGCATTATCCACATCGCCGCCGCGCGTGAGCGGGACCGTAGACGTGTAGGTCCACGCCGTCGAGCCGTCACTGGCGTGCAGGGCCACGAGGCGTGCGCCGAACCCCTGCGCTTGCTGCGTGAGGAAGAGGACGTCGCCGTTGGCGATCGCGGGCATCTTGGGCGAATCCGGCAGTGCCTTGCTCCAGCGCACTTTCCCCGACTGGGCGTCGAAGGCGGTGACGAGGCCCTGTTGCCCATCCACCGAGTAGACGCCGGTGGTGACGTAGACCGAGGAACCATCAACGACGGGCGACCCGGAGATCTCCGACACTTGCCCGGCGTCAAGCTCCTGGCGCCAGCGGGTCTGCCCCGTCGCCGCATCGAGCGCCTCCAGGACTGCATGGGCCACCGGGTTCGCCTGCGGCGTGTAGCGGTAACCGACGTAGACCAGCCCATCCTGAATGACGGCGGGATCAGCCGCGTAGTTGCCGTCGTCGGCGTTCGGTGTTTCCAGCGCGTGCCGCCAGAGCGCCTTGCCACTGTGCACGTCAAGCGCCACGACCGTCTCGCGCAAGCCGTTGCTGCTCTGCGTCGTGTTCTTCGCCTCGAAGACGATGTGGATGGCCGCCGTCTGTGTCGTGTTCGATGCCGTGGGCGTCTCGCTGGCGCCAGGTGTGACGGCGCAGGCGGCAAGCGCGCTCCCCGCCATGACGCCAAGGCAAAGCGTCAGCGCGAGCGGGCGCCACTGGCGCGGCGGCCGTGACGGAGTTGCTGGCCGACTTGCTGACCGAGTTGCTATGCCGCGTTCCAGTATGATGTTGTGCAGGGCGCGCATGGTATCCCTCCATTTCGTGGGAAGCGGTTGCTCGTCTGCGCTAGCCTACCATTGAGTGAGCAGGCGCGCCACGCACTATTCATACAGGGGCTTCAGGGGCTTCGCCACGGAACTTTGGCACGCTATTCGGCGGATGGTTCGGCACGCCAGCGCGCCAGTTCGCCCCACCTGCGCCGTAACGACTTCGTAACGCGGTGGTGGGTATACTGGACACGAATCGAGGGGCACGCTGCCGCGCCATCTGGCGGTGCGCCGTGCCCTGGCGCCGCGGTTTCGGTCTCGTAGCATGCACGAATGGCAATCTGCCGGGAGTACTTGATGAGCGCCGCCTCCGACCGGGGACCGAGCGAACCGAGCGAGTCGCGCCTGCGGGGAGCCCAACTGGCCGTCGCGCGCATGGGCTCGGCGCTCATCGTCACCTTCGCGCTGGCCGTGTTCGTGGCGGGTCTACCAGTCGCGTTCGACCAGCTACGCATCGTCTGCGCGGAGGCTTGCCCAGACTGGCGGCTCAACGTCGCGCGTGCGCACGCGCTGGCCGGGCTTGGCATTTCGCCCGATGTGTTTGCGGTCCTCGAAGTCGTGGGCACCGTCGCTACCTCGCTGATCTGGTTCGCCATCGCGGCGGTGGTGTTTCGTCGCCGGTCCGATAGCCTGATCCCCCTCCTCGTCGCGGTCCAACTCGTGACGCAAGGGGCGAGCAACGGGGCAAACGCGCTGATCAGCACGCATTCGGCCTGGGGTGCCGCGGCGTCGCTGCTGGAGGCCCTCAACAGCATCTTGTTCTTCGCGTTTCTGGCGCTCTTCCCCAGTGGACGCTTTGCCCCGCGCTGGGCGGGCTGGGTGCTGATCCCGGCCGCCGCGGCGACGATCGCGCAGCTTGTCCCCGGCGCACCAGACGCACTCCAACTCGCGTTCCCGGTGACGGCGACCTTGCTCATCGCCGCGCAAGTCTATCGCTATCGAGCGGTCTCCACGAGCATCCGGCGCCAGCAGACGAAGTGGGCGATCCTGGGCATCTCCGCCTCGCTCGTCGTGCAGGTTGTGCTGCTGATCCCGCCAGCGCTGGTTCCGAGCCTCGCTTCGCCAGGGTCGCTCTATACCCTGCTGACGGCGATCATCGCCAACCTGGCGCTAACGCTTGGCCCCCTTGGATTCATGTTCGGGGTGTTGCGCTACCGCCTCTACGACATCGACCTCATCATCAATCGCGCGCTGGTCTACGGTTCGCTGACCGCCGTCTTGGTGGCGGTCTACTTCGGCAGCGTCCTCGCCTTGCAGCAACTCACGAGCATCCTCACCGGGCAGACGGGGCAGAATCCGCTGCTGGTAGTGCTCTCGACCCTGCTGATCGCCGCACTCTTCCGCCCGCTGCGCGCCCGCCTGCAGCGCGCGATCGATCGCCGCTTCTTCCGGTCGAAATACGACGCTAAACGCACGCTGGAGCGGTTCGCGGCGACGGTGCGCAATGAGACGGACCTGCCGAGCCTCACGAGTGCCCTGGTGGCGGTGGTGGGCGAGACGCTGCAGCCGGAACACGTCTCGCTCTGGCTCCGCCCTCAGGCACGCCGCGACGCGTAGAGCCCCGGCGCGCGTCGGTCGGCGCGTCGGCCTGTTCTGTGTCGCGGCTATCGAGTTCGCCGCAGGCGCTAGTCTTCGCCGATGCGCAGGGCGCGGCCGAGGCCAATGCGCGTGGCAGCGCGGGCGGCGATCAGCAGCCCCAGGGCAAAGGCGAGGACGAGGCCGGCGTAGAAGAGCGCCAGGGTCACGGGCTGGAGGACGAGCAGGAACGGCGGGACGCGGTATTGGGTGGGATCGAGGGCGGAGGTGCTGAATTGCAGGAAGGGCAGCGTGGCGGAGGAAAGCGCGAAGCCGAGCACCGTGCCGCAGAGCAGGCCGAAGAGATAGATGGCGACCTGCTGACTAAGCAGCATGCGGAGCATCTGCCGGCGATTCATGCCGAGGGTGCGCAGGATGGCGAACTGGGTGGTGCGCGCCCGCGCGGCGACGCCGGACTGCACGATGCCGCCGATCACCGCGAGTAGCGCGGCGAGCAGCGCGCCGGTCAGCAGGATGCCCGCCATGCCGGCGGTGAGGGGGTTCTGCTGCGCCTGCTGTTCGAGTGTGCGGCGGTCGCGCGTGAACTCGACGGAGAGCGGCGACTGGTTGAGCGCCTGGGCACGGAGCAGATCGTCGCGCGGGTCGCCGTTGGTGCGCAGCCAGATTTGGTTGGGGCCGCTATATGGGGAGAATTCGTTCTTCAGGTTGGGGTTATGGAGCATAGAGGCGTAGTCCGCCAGGTCGGTGACGACGAGGGAGGTGTAGGTGGGATCGACGGCGGTCGGGAAGTAGTTGATGATCGCGCCGACGACGAAGGTGACGGGCGTGGTGTTGTTCTCACGCGGGTCGAGCTTGAAGGTGTCGCCGACGTTGAGGAAGTTGGCGCTGGCGAAGCGCGTATCGACCAGCGCCCAGAGGGGATGCGACGGTTCGCCGGCGTGGTCGCCCTGGCGATGCGCTTGCAACTGCGCGAGGAGTGTCGAGAGGGGTTGGGAGGCGTAGTCGCCGCGCCAGTAGGCGACCTGGGCGAAGGATGTGGTGTCCACGGCGATGACGCGCGTGGTGGCAAGGCCGCTGCCGGGCAGGCCCGCGGTGCTGGCGTAGACACCGGTGGCCGCGGTGACGCCGGGGTAACCACGGACGACGGCGATCTGCTGCGTGGTGTCGCCGCTGGCGGTGAGGTCGGGGAGCTGTAGGAGCTGATCGCCGCCAACGATGAAGGCGGCGCGGTCGGCGCTGGCCCGGCCTAGCGAGCTTTGGAAGGTCAGCGCGAAGAAGCCGATGCCGACGGAGAGCAGCAGCAGCAGCGTGAGCCGCGCGAAGAGGGCGGAGCCGCGCGCCACCTGGGCGAAGGCCAGCAGCCCCGTGGCGCCACGCCCGCGGGCGGCGAGGTGCGCGCCAAGGGACATCGCCAGGGGGAAGACGCGCAGGGCGATCAGCGCGCCGGCCAGCAGGAGCAGCGCCGGGGAGGCGAGTTGTAAGAGGTCTGGCCCGCCAGCGTTCTGGCCGAGCTGCGCGCGCACGTTGAGGCCGCCGAATTGGCCGAGTTCGAGATAGCCGGCGATGCAGAGGACGGCGAGGCCGAGGTCGAGATAGTAGCGCCGCCAGAAAGGTGTAACGCTTTCGCGGCCCTGCGCGCGGCGGAAGGCGAGGACGTCGAGCCGCGCGGCTTGCCAGGCGGCGACGATCAGCGCACCCTCGGCCAGCAGCGCGCCGATCACGGCGGGGAGGATCACCTGGCCTGGCGAGACGATGCTGGCGAGGTAGCTGGGGCCAATACCACCGGAGAGCGAGGCGGCGGCGGAGACGAAGATGTGGACAATGGCGAGGCTGACGGCGACCGCGAGGAAGGGCCCGGCGATGGTGGCGAGGATGGCGAGCGCCACACCCTGCACGGCGACGTTGGAGAGCAGTTGCGGCATGCTCGCGCCGCGACTCTTGAGGGTGGCGATCTCGCCGGCCTGGCCTTCGACGAGCAGCGCACCGATCACGGCGATGAAGAGCAACGCGAGGCCAATCACCAGCGCGACGACGACGTAGAGCGGCTGGGCCAGCAAGCTCACTTCGCGGACGAGCCCCGCGAGCTCGGTATCGAGTTGGGTGGTGAGCAGGCCGCTACGCCCCTGAAGGAGCGCGGTTTCAGCGGCGTGACGGTAATCTTGGACGTCTTTTTCGACCCTGGTGAGGTTGGCGGTGGAGATGGCGGTGGGCTGGGTGAAGTAGAGATAGTGGCGGACGATGGCGTAGAAGGCTTTGACGCTGCCAGACGGTGGCGACGGCGGTAGCGCGAAAGCGGCTTGAAATGCCGCGGCGGAGAGCAGCAACGGATAGGTCGGCGCGGGCCCGCCGACGCCTGGCGAGGTCTCGACGTCGAAGGAGCGCAGGTTCCAGAAGGGGTCGTTGGGGTTCTTGGGCTGCCAGACGCCGACGACGGTGAGCGCGATGGCGGGGTCGCCGATCTGGAGCGTATCGCCGACGGCGAGACCAAGTTGCGGCGTCACCATCACCTCGGACGGCTGGCCGGTAGGGGTATCTTGCGGCACGCGCCCAGAGAGCAGTTGCATATGCGCGAGGGCGGCGCTGTAGTCGAAGGTCATCGGCAGGGCGCGGGTATTGGCGAGGAGCGGCGGCTTGGCCTGACTGATGTTGGCCTGGCCGTTGACGGCGACGACGGGTAGGCTGGCGCTCAACTCGGAGTAGCTCCAGCCGGTGGGCGCGAAGGGGCTGAGGTATTGTTGGGCGAGCGCGGCGGCGCGGTTATCGGCGGTGGTGGCGGCGGCGGCGGAGTAGGGCTGGAGCGTCACCTGGGCCTCGACGTTGGTGTCGACCGAGGGGCTGGTCGCGAGGATGTGCTGGAGCTCGACGTTGGGGACGAGCGTGGTGTAGAGCGGGACGGCGCAGAGCAGGACGGTGGTGACGAGCATGCCGAGGCCGAGCGCCAGCAGCAGGCTCCAGCCGCGTAGGGCACGGCGCACCCCCAACCGCAGCGAGGCGCCTGGGGATGAGCGCCCCCCATGCCAAAGTGTTTCTGGGGGAGCGGTCACTGCGGACTCGGTCGTCATGCGGATGAATCCTTCGGGTGGCATGAGGTGTCGCAGGTGGGGTGACGTGTGGGACGTTTCGCTGCACATACCCTACACGAATGGAGCGCCCTTATTCTACATGGCGACGCCTAGTGGGAGTAGGCCGCCACTGGCCGCCGGCGGAGATAGTCGCGTGCCGCGCGCCGCAACTCCGCGCCAGCCGGGCCTGGGACGGGCAGATTCGTGGGCCGCGGGCGATGGTGCGCACGAGATGACGCCGCGTTAGGTGACGCCGCGTTAATGCTATGTCAACGGGTTCTTAGTAAATCCTCAGCTATGACTCATGCTCCCTTCAGACGGATCGGGCATACTCACTGCTGGCAGCACAATGCATGTCGTCGTTGGCTGTTAGGGTACGCGTCCGGTGTTCGGGCGACGCGTGAAGACGCGCGACGCCGTGGGGAACGTGGCCGTCCCCCAAGTGAGGAATCGCCATGCACACAGCATCATCCGTAGCGTACCTAGCGCTGATTCGTCTCCTGGCCGTCATGGTCAGCGGAGCGACGCTCCTCGCTTTCGGCAATACCCTTGGGCGCGTGATCGGCGCCGGCATCTTTCTGGCCGCCGCTGTGCTGTGCGCCCGCTACGTCGCACGCCGGCGCGACACGTCTCGGCGGGTGGCTCCCAGCGGTCGCGCCCCGATAGAGGCTGGCGCCATGTGATGCTGCGCGATGCTTGAGCCTCGGCCATAGCCTTGCAGTGTAGCCCATGCGCCGTGAGACCGAGCATGGGCGCCACGTGAGGCACGATGGCGCGAGCACCGGCTGGACGGGTGCAGCGCGTGCATGGACGCACGGCGACAGTCACGTGCCAATGTCCCTCTGATCTTCACCTCAACATGGCTTCGAGGCGTAGCGCCGCACACCTTGCGGCGCCCGTCAGTTTGTGGATTGCGGCGGGTTGTGGCCGCGGCAGCGAGCCCAGGGTTGGATGCGCCACTACAGCTTCTCGGTGTCGCGGCAATGGCAGCGACGGGGGCGGAAGCGTGACGCAGTGTGGCCGAGCGGCGCAGACGATGAAAGCCGCATGGATGCGGGGTTGGCAGATCGGGTCGAGGAGGAAATTTCCGTTTTCTTCCGCTTTTTCGTCGAGATCGGAGGTCGCGGGGGCTGAAATTGGGGGTTGAGGGGGATGCGACGCCCGGAAAGCGGAAATGCGGAAGAAGTGGGGTTCGGTGTGGGCTGGGGAACTGGAACGAAAGTTCTCTAGGAGTATAGCACAGAGGGCGGTGGGGGCGCAAGTCCAGCTGCGGGACCCGCTGTGCAACGCTGCGGCGGCGGCGCAGTATCGCGGGGAGCTTGAGTATGGCGGCTGGCGGTGGCGTGCGCTGGAGCCGCGCACCTCGGGTGAGAGCAAACGTGGCGGGGGTGAGGTTGGCATCGCGCGTGGGCATCACGTCTACCGGCTGGACACGGATGGGCACGAACACAGGCGCGAAGCCGCAGGAGCACGTCTCCGGCGCGGCGAGAGATGGGGCATCTTCGCTCTTGTGGGGCGGGAAGCCTGGTTTAGATGGATACAGGCGCCTCGACTCACTGAACCCCTGGTCGTGCGGGTAAGCGCTGCGCTTTCCAGATGATAGGGTGGGCTGAACGTCGGGTGCGGTTCGTCACGCGTTTAGTCGCCCGTGGATGCCGCTGGCTCGTGCAGCAGGCCAGCCGACTCGGCGTAGGTCCACACGTCCAGATCGGGCACCGTGAGGCCACGGGCGCCCAGGATCGAGAGGATATGGCTGCGGTGGGTTTCGGCGTGGTGGATCGCCTGCGCCATGGGCACCGCTGCCAGCATACGCCAGCCGTCGCGTGAAGTCACCTCGCGGTCCGCGACCTCAGGATCCTGTACCAGGAGCTCCCAGCGTGGGCCCAGGCGGCGGATGCGCTCCGCGAGCTCACTGAGTGGGGTCAGCTCATCGGCTAACGACTCCGAGAGACGCTCGCCTGTCACGGTCGCGAAGTAGTTCTCCTCGGAGCTGACCAGGTGCCGCAGCGTGTCGCGGATCGTGCCATAGGTGCCCAGGATCGTCGCGTCCAGATGTTTGTCGGCCAGGCCCTGGCAGTGCTCGATCAGGCGTAGAGTCGCCCAGGTCTTGTGTCGATACAGCTCAAGCAGCGTTGTGTTCATGGCGGTCAGTTCACCTCCTGGCACAAGCGAGCAGCCCACTACGAGTGGCACGCCCTCAGGCTATACGCTACCCCGTGTAGGAGGCGTCGGACACGAGCCTCGTATCCCCGCCTTCTCTAGTAGTGATTCGGATCCGTTTCAGGCCCGGTCACCGCTTGGGCGAGCGTCTACGCCGACAGTGTGGGGATCGGGCGTAGGTTGGCTTCGATCTCGGTGCGGTAGGGCTCGAGGAATGGTGGCAGCGCGAGGTGCTCGCCGAGGTGCGCCGGGTCTTCGTCGGTGGCAAAGCCGGGTCCGTCGGTGGCGATCTCGAAGAGGACGCCGCCCGGCTCACGGAAGTAGACCGAGTGGAAGTAGAAGCGGTCGATGACGGGCGTGGGCTGTAAGCCGGACGCGACGATGCGGTCGCGCCAGGCGAGCTGCTGCTCGTCGTCGGCGGTGCGGAAGGCGACGTGATGGACACCAGCGATGCCGACGCGGCCACGCGCGAGATCGGGGCGCTCCGCGAGCTGGACCTCGGTGCCAAGACCGCCCGCGCCCGTCTGGTAGATGTGGACGGTGTGTGCGGGGGCGCCGTTCGCCGAAGGAACTTCGTAGTGGCCCGACGGGCGGAAGCCCATCGCCTGCGTGAGGGTGTGGGCGGTTGGCCCAACGCGGGCGACATCGAGGCGGACGGCGTGGAGGCCACGAAGCTGGTCCGCAGGGGGGACCGGGCTGCCTGCCCAGGGTTCGCCACCGGGGGTGGACTCTTCGCTGGGCGCGGGCGCGACTAGTTCGAGGCGCTGGCCCTCGGGGTCGGTGAAGGCGAGGGTGGCGCGACCGCCGCGCTCTTCGATCGGCGCGTGGGGGACGGCATGGGCGTCGAGGCGCTGTGCCCAGCGAACGAGGGATGCGGCGTCGGGGGCGCGCAGGGCGATGGCGGCGATGGTGCCGGTTCCGGCGCGGTTGGCTCCGGCGTCGGGCCAGTCGAAGAAGGTGAGCTCAGTGCCGGCATGGCCGAGGGAGTCGCCGTAGAAGAGGTGGTAGGCGGAGACGTCGTCCTGGTTGACGGTCTTCTTGACGAGGCGCATGCCGAGGACCTGAGTGTAGAAGGCGACGTTGCGTGGGGCGTCGCCGGTGACGGCGGTGACGTGGTGGAGGCCGGCGAGTTGCAGGGCCATGGAAGTGTTCTCCTTCGGTAGCGGCATCGTGATGATAGTTTAGTCATAAACTATACGGAATGTCAAGTTGCGGCGATCAGCGCGTTGGTCTTCGCCGACATCCGCTCCTGGACGATCTTCCCGCTGCTGTACCTGGCGTATACGCTGATCCGCGGGGCGATCGTCGGGTTCTATCCCTATCCGTTCCTCAATCCGGCGCATACGGAAGGCTATTTCGGCGTCGCGCTCTATTGCGTCGCCATCCTCGTCATCTTTTTGGTGCTGGGCTGGTTGCTGATCGCCGCGAGGCGGCTGCCGCGGCGCGTTTGAGGGGGCGGCGCGCAGGTTGCCCTGGCGCTCCCTTGCCAAGGGCGGTAGACTGGCGAGCGCGCTCAAGGAAAGCGGCGCGGTCATCTCGACCGGGCGCGGGCGAACGTGTGAGGATGCCCGCGCAGGATATTCGCCCTGTGCGGACGTCCCCTCACGGCCCAAGGGAAGGCTCCGCTCGGCGTTTCGCGCGGCGATGGGCGCGACGGACGGGAGCGGAGCGCCGTCGGTGCTACGTGATCCGAGCTAGGGGATCGTCTGGATCTTGACCGTCGCGTAGATGTGGTTGCCGGAAATGTGGTTATCGGCGGTGTTGAACAACAGGATGCCGACGTGCTCGTTGGTGATCGTGTTGTAGCGGATGGTGGTATCGCGGATCGGCGAGGCGGAGGTATCGGTCTGCGCGACGGAGATGCCCGTCGGGTAGAAGCCGGGCGCGCCGGGTTCCGGGCTGCCGTTGCCGCTGAAATAGTTGCCGATCACCTGTGTGCCGTTGACGTTCTCGTTGACGTCGTGGCCGAAGATCGCCAGGCCGGGGAGGCCGTTCTTCGTCGCGCGGTTGTAGAGGAAGTGGTTGTCGCGAGCGACGCCGTTGGGAATGGGGGTGGCGACGAGCAGGCCAGCCGCGCCGTTACCCGTGGACGTGTTGCCGATGATCCAGTTGTAGGAGACGCCGGCGTTGCCGGGCACATGACTCGCCAGCGTGATGCCGCAGTCGACACTGTTGTTGGCAACCCAGTTGCCTTCGACGCGGTTGCCGGTGGTAGAACCCGTCTCGTTGGTCAGGTAGATGCCGCCATCGGCGTTGTTGATCACGCGGTTGTCGCGGACCTCGGAGTTGGTCACGCCCATGAGGTGCAACGCCTCGAAGTCGGGGTTATTCGCCTCCGTGATGCCCGGCGTCTGGTCGTTTAGCCGGACGAGGTTTCGCTCGACGGTGATGCGCGTGGTGCTGACGATGAGGATGCCCGCTTGCAGCGCATGCTGGACGGTCAACCGGCGGAGCGTGGAACCGGCGGTGGCCGGTCCGGTGAGGACGATGCCGTGGTTCAGGTTGGTGGCATCGATCACCGCGTCGTCTCTATCGCCGTCGCCGTCGCCCATGCCCGCCAGGGTGAGGCGTTTGGTGATGGTCACCATTTCATGATAGGTGCCGTGTTCGACGTCAATGGTGGAACCGGGCTTCGCCTGCTGCACGGCGTAGGAGATCGTCTTGAAGGGGCGGTGTTCGCTGCCTCTGCCGGTGGCATCCTGCCCGGATGGGCTGACGTACAGCGTCCGCCCGTTATGGGAGTGGTGGCCGTCGCCCTCATGCGCGTAGGCCGTGTTGGACGTGATCGCCGTAGCGAACGCCAGCAGCCCGGCGAGGGCAATCGCCACGATCGCGGGAAGATGCGTGCGGTGGTGCATTGGTGGGAGTCCTCCTAGGAAGTCTAACTTCATCGATGAGGCTTCATGCTGACCCGTGCGATCGCGAACGGTCGCGCATGGGGCCGCGCGGCTTTGCGCGGCAGTCCTAGCCAACTGACCTCACATCACCCAGTCACCTGTAGACAGACAGTCGGAAGCGCGCTCACCTCCCTTCACCCGAAAACACCCACACCGCGCGACGCGTAGAGCCCGTTTGCTGCTTGTCGAGGACGCCTGGGCGCAGAATCTGAGGCGTCCCAGCCGCAGCGCAGGTAGCAATCGCCGCAAGAAGCGTTCCAGGCGAGGGGACTGCCAGACGCGACTGCCACGCGTGGGTGAGTGCGCGCACAGACGGCGCGCATGCGCGATGGGGCGCGCACCTGTCGGGTGCCGCGGCGTTCTACTGGTGGGGCGAAACCGGCGAGCGCTTCAAATCGTGCCGAGGATTCAGTATTCCTGGTGGAGGCGGCTGCCGGCGGTGTGGTCCGCGCATGTGGCGCGAAAGTCGGCATGGATGAAGCTGCGCGCGATGGTCAGTGGCTCGCTGTGGCGCGGTGAATACGCACGCATGGTATTCTGAGGCCGTCGCTACGTGACACAGAGGCTGCGGCGCCACGCGAAAGGTCGCCTGACGCGGATCTGTATCCGGCGGCCCTGGATGTGCGGCCAAGCGATAGCAAGCACGAGCCGGCTTCCAGATTTTCGGTCGATGACAGGAGCATGCCGGTGGCGCACTTGAAAACTCGCCTCTCGCAGGCGCGCTGGGATCTCGTCGTGACGATCGCCGTTCTGGTCTACATTGCGACGCTGATCCTCGGTATCGTGGTGACGTTGCCCCTGATTAGCCGCTTCAGTCGGGGTTCCCCGACCACCCGCGGCGCCGAGCTGGCTTTTGACGCGATCTCCGCTTTGTTGGTGATTGTGGTGACTGGGTACGGCGCCTGGTGGGCCGCGCGCAGAGTAGCACACGATGCCCTTCTGCATGGCGTGCTGGTTGGCGTGCTGGTCGCCCTGCTCTCGTTCCTCCTGGATCTGCTCGTCAGCCGAACGATTACGTCGCTAGGTCTGGTGCTCTATGTCCTGATGGTCGTGGCCGGGTTCTTCGGCGGCATCCTGGGCAGTCGAAGGTGAGCGCCAATTCGCTCGACACGCGAGGGTCACGCCTCTCGTTTTGTCGCTCGCAGCGCGCGCTTGAGACGACGCACTACCTACGAGGGCGCAGCATCACGACCTGGGGTCACTCGGGCTTCACGCCGTACTCCGCGTCGGTGACGTGCTCGCCCCACGTGGCGCTGTTGCCCTCGCCGTCGACCTCAAGCATCGCGAGATGCGTCATGAAGCGATCGGGTGTGGCGCCATGCCAGTGCTCTTCGCCCGGCTCGAAGAACACGCGGTCGCCGGGGCGGATCACCGCGATCGCCCCGCCGCGTCGCTGCGCGAGGCCGACACCCTCAGTGACGTAGATGGTCTGGCCGTTCGGGTGCGTGTGCCACGCCGTCCGTGCGCCCGGCGTGAAGTGGACGCTGCTCGCCGAGAGGCGCGAGCCCGCCGATGGCGCCGCGACGGCATCGATGTAGACCGCGCCGGTGAACCATGTGCTCGGCCCAGGGTTGGTCTTGTTGGCGTTCTTCGTGATCTGCACGTCTCATCCTCCTGTATCACGTACTCCCGTGGCTGCGTAGCGGGACGCTCCGATCGTAGGGCGCGAAGGCACGCGCCGGGAACGATCTCGACGCGGACGTCGCCGGCGCCGTGCGTACCAGTTCGCGCATACGGTGTACCTTCCAACTCGGTGGACGAGAGATCCTTGAAACGTTGCGTGATGCTGACGGCCCGACCCACTTGCGGTACGCGCAAGGTGCGTCTTGGCCAATTGCGTCTTGGCCTTCTGGTATGGCTTATGCGGGCGCCGGTTCAGGGTTGGCTCAATTGCACCCCCGGTCTCCAGCACGGAGGGAGGCAAGCCGCTATGGCGATCAGCATGACGGCGGTCGGCTTGCAGCGGCGCGGCGGCACGGAGAGACTGGTCTCCCTGGGCATCCCTCGTCCTGTGCCCGGCCCCGACACGAAGGTCACCTGGTTAGGGACGTGGGATGACGCCACAGGGTGCGCAGTGAGTCAGCCGGGAAGTCCTGAAGCTCGGGAAGGATGGCGACGATGGCGAGCATGCCAAACATCGTACTGGTCCACGGAGCGTGGGCCGACGGCTCCAGTTGGAGCGCGGTTGTGGAGCGCTTGCAGGCCGACGGCTACACCGTGACCGCCCCACAGTTTCCGTTAACCTCGCTGGCGGATAACGTCGCGCGGCTGCGCGAGGTCCTAGCGCGCCAGCATGGCCCGACCATCGTCGCCGGGCATTCGTATGGGGGCCAGATCATCACGGCGCTCGGCACCGACACGCCGAACGTCGTCGGCCTGGTCTACATCGCGGGCTTCGGCCTCGACCAGGGCGAGTCGATTGGCGCGCTGCTGCCGCAGTATCCGCCGACACCCGCCATCGCGCATCTCGACATCGACGCGCAAGGCTTCGCCTGGCTGCCCGAAGATGACTTCGTGGGCCACTTCGCAGCCGACGTCGATCGGGTGAAGGCCAGGGTGATGTTCGCCGTGCAGCAGCCGCTGCCCGCTTCCGCGCTCGGCGAGGTGATGGGCGTCCCCGCGTGGAAGGCGCTGCCGTGTTGGTTCATGGTGGCCAAAGGCGACCAGACGATCCCGCCGGATGCCGAGCGGCTGTTTGCCAAGCGCATGGGGGCAACCACCGTCGAGGTCTCCTCGAACCATGTGGCGATGGTCTCGCACCCGGACGAGGTGTTGCGGCTCATCGAGACGGCGGCCCAGGCCGTGCTGGCCCCTGCCTAGCCGCGTCGAAGGTCTGCGTTTCGTCTCATGCAACACTGCGTGAAGTACCTCTATCCCGTGAGATGCTGGCCAATCGGATTTGAGGCATCTGCCGCCACGACAGCCACCAGCGGCACGTCCCCATCATCCTTGGCCTCGGTGAACTGCTGCGGATGGGCCTGTTGCCATCCCGTCCAGAGCGCCGTCACGAACACTTGCAGCAGCCCGACGGCGGGTGCCGCGAAGAGCGCGCCCCAAATGCCGAGGATCTGCGCGCCGACGAGCAACGCGACGATCGAGATCGCCGGATGGATGCCGATCGCCCTGGCGAGTACGCGAGGCGCGACCACATACCCTTCGAGCAGGTGAATCACGACGAAATAGCCCAGCACGATCACCGCATACTGCCAACCTAGCGTTAGCGCCACCAGCACGCAGATCGCGCCCGAGAGCAGCGTACCCAGCGTCGGGATGAACTCCAACAGGAAGGCGAGCAACCCCAACAGCGCAGCGTACGGGATGTGGAGCAGATACATCCCGCCGCCGACGAGCGAGCCGACCAAGGTGGAGAGGATCAACTGCCCACGCAGGTAGCCGCCGATTACGTGCTGCAACGACGCGAGAATCTGCGTGAGGCGCCCGCGCTGCCGCACCGGCGCATTGCGGCGCAGCCACAGCACCAGCCGCGGCCCCGCGACGAGAAGATAGATGCTGAGCACCAGGATCAAGACGATATCCAGCAGGGTAGAGACGAGGCCATTGGCGACGTTCCCCAGCAGCGGCAGCGCATTCTGCGCCGCGTTCTGCAGCTGCTCGACGACGCGCTGCGTGAGGTCTTGGATCTGCGTTTGCGAGAGCCCAAGCTGCGCCAATTGCTGGGTCAGTGGCGTCTCCGCCCCTGGACTCGGCGGCGTGAGCAGGTGCGATATCTGCGTCGCGAGGGCCGAAAGCTCGCCAATGGCATTCGAGACGAAGAGATAGCCGACCCCGCCCAACACACCGATCAACGCCAGGTAGACGATCGCAATGGCGAAAGGGAGTGGCAGCACGCGCGCTACTGCATGCGCAATGGGCGTCAGCGCGTAGGCCAGCAGCGCCGCCAGCACGACGATCAGCAGCGGTCCGATGACATACGAGAGTACCCAGATGGCGGCGACGCCCAGCAGCACCCAGAGGAATACCGTGAACGTCACATCACGCCGATGCGCCCATGTGGGGTAGGCATCGTGTGTGGGCACCGCTCTGTTGCCGTTGCGTCCAGTGATTTCGGTTCCGGCGGCATCGTGCAGCGTATCAAGCGTCATGCGTGGTCATCACTTTCTTGGCGTTCAAGCTGCGGAGCGGGTAATGGCCGGTGACGTGGCAGCCGCATATTGAGCGGGTGCCCTCCGCGCGCGCGGCGCAGCACCGCCTCGACGTAGCGGATCGGCCAGGCGCGGCTGTGACGCTGCATCTCCTCGCTTGGCATGCCGGCGGTCGGCCCCGCCGCACCGCGCAGCGTGCGATGCACCTGTATCGCGTGCAACATACCGGGCAGGTCCGCCGCCGTCTCGCGCTGCCCCGCCATCCACGAATTGATCTCGGCGCCCAGCAAGAGGATGAATGCCACATAGTAGAGAAACAACAGAATCACAATGGCGAAGGCGGCGACCGAACCATAGTTGTCGGCACGCAGGAAATATTGCTGATACACCCGAAAGAGCAACTCATAGAGCACCAACAACACCGCCGCCACCACGGTTCCATGCCAGTTCTTGTCCCAGGTATGCCACCGCATGCGTCGGTTCGGCACGAACGCATAGATCGCGCCGAAGAAGAGCAGCGCCGCCGCGAACAGAATGATCAGCCGCGCACCGCCGCCCAGCAGCCCACCGAGGGGACTGTGCCCGTGGGGATCGATCAAGGTCACGAGACTCGCCGGCAGGATCGAGATGAGAAAGACGAGCGGCACGATCAGCAGGAAGAGCAGCAACATGCCGAAGGCCATGCGGTTCTGCCGCAAAAGGTCGCGCCCGCGCAGCCGAAAGACGATGCCAAAGCATCCCTCAAGCGTGATGAAGAGCCGCGAGCCGGCGATGAACGCGGTGACGATGCCGACCACCAGCAGCAACCCCACGCTCTTCTTCAGGTGTTCGGTGGCGCTTGCCACCAGGATGCTGCCCGTATTCCCCGGTAGCACCGCCGCCAGCGCCCGCTCCAGTTCGCCCTCGGCTCCCGGAGAGATGATCTGGAGGACGATGCCGCAGCCGGCCAACAGCAGCAGCAGCACCGGGAAGATCGCCATCAGGAAGTTGTAGGCAAGCAGCCCGGCGAGATTGAAGATCCAGTCATTGTTGATCTTCACCCAGAAGCCGCCCACGCTCTCTAGCCAGGCGCCACGCCGCGCCACGGACGCTGGAGCCTCCGCGGCCACTGCGCCTGGACCGGCGGCGAGAACCTCGGGCACGATAACGGGCACGATAAGCGGCGTCGGCGAATCGTGGGCGGCGTCAGAGGTGATATCGCGCTCCATCCCCTATACTCCCTGCTCCGGCAATGGAAGCCCGGACTGTGCGCCAGAAGATATGATCGGTGAACGTCCTACTTGTGCTGCGCACGCACCGGATGATAGAGTTGGGCGTGGTGCTCCGCGACGATGCTCCTTGGTAGGATGCCGAGCAGCGCATACGCGACCAGCCCCAGCACGACCCAGTCGAGGACGGCGTCCGCCGGCAGATTGACGAGTGGTCCCACCAGCGGCACCAGCAGTGCGACGCCCGCCGCGATAATGCCTTCTGGCAGCAACAGCGCGACCAAAAGAATCAGCAGCGGCGCGAGGTAGAGCAGTTTCCGCAGCAGCGACACGCGCGGATCGCGGCGCAGCGCATTCACGAAGCGCGCCGTCTTGAACGGGTGCCACGCCATCTCCAGCGGATGCGGGCGTACGCCGTCCGCAGGCACCGCACTCGCGACGGCACTGGAAACCAGGGGCTGTTGCGCGACACGTTTCATGATGGCTCCCCTCGAACATTTTCGCTGATAGTGAGAAGGACACATCGCGCATCTGTGCGGATGTGCCCCTGAGGTCGTGTTGGCTCAGTGTTAGTGTGCGGTGGGAGGCTCCGGCTGACGCCCAAGGATGAGGACGACACGGGCGAGCGCCCAGGCGGCCAGCGCGTAGACCGCGATTGCCACCACCGAGGAGAACTCCACCACGCTGCCGTTGCCGGTCGGCGTGGGGAAGATGCCCTGGAACGGCGCCACCAGCGGGGCAGATACCCCATAGATGAAGCGCACGAAGCCGACATCGGCGTTGGCGGCGAGCAGCTTCAGCGCGACGCGGCCAATCATCAAAGCCTCGCCAATGCCCAAGATCAGGTAGATGATCTGTGAGACTCGATAGGTAGCGGCGCCGCCAGTGTCAGGCCCCGAGGAGGCGCCAACATAGTACGTACTGGTTGACGGTGACGGCTGCGAGAGCGGCGTCTGCTGAATAGGCGCTACCGGCTCAGTTGGCTGGATCGGCGCATTGGGCCACATGATCTCGTTGCGCTGCGCGGGCTGTGTGGGCGTGGCGGTTGGTGTAGGCTGCATGTGATTACTCCTGAAGCGCGCGCTTCATTGCGGGGGGTGCGTTTGGCTCTGGCTAGACCGGCAGGCGTGGGTCTGCGCGACGCGTTTTCTGCTCTGAGAGCGCGTAACGCAGGCTTTAGCGCGAGTGTATTGGGCGTGTGTATTAGGCGTTCGTTGCCGAGCGGCGGCTGGTGAGGACGCGCACAATGACCACCAGCAGGATTGCGCCGACGGCTGCGACGATCAACTCGCCCACCAGGCCATAGCTGCCGGAGTTGAAGAGGTTGAAGTAGCTGACGATGAAGTTAGCGCCGATGGCGCCGATGATGCCAAACAGGAGATCACCGATCAGGCCAAAGCCCGCGCCACGCATCGCGCGGCCTGTGAGTGCGGCGACGAGCGCACCAACGATGAACTGCAATGCGAGGTCGCTGAAGGTAAGCGTAACTGCTGCGAAAACCATGATGAATGCTCCTCAATCTTGCGGGCGCACTGCACCAACGTGGGGCCGCGCCGCTGGGTGGATGGAATGCTCGCAGCGAAGGCATGCGCTCCCCTGGGGGATTGCTTGTGGCTACGGGCAGGTCTGATGCGCAAGCTGGACTGATCGAGCGAGAGCGCGCCGTCATGTGAAGCGACGGGGTGACGTCTCGCCATGAAGTGGTGGGAGCTTGCGTGCGCCTGGAATCGTTCGGGGCGATTCCGCGTGATGTTTGGCGTTGCGCTCTCATATGCAACGCGGGGGGCGCGATGGCAAGGCAGAAGTAATGAGAGAGCGGCTGCGTCAGCAGTCTAGGTGTCCCGGTGCGACGAGGGGAGAGGGTAGACGAGGGATACGCGCCAGAGGGTGATCTCTAGATCCAGGGAGATCGCTGGCTGCCGGTTCTGCGTCCCACTAGGTATACCACCTGCTTGGAGCGATGTCAAGGAGAAATGCTGAATTCAAGCGGATTCGTCGCGATTCACTCTAGAGAGGTCGCTAATGGATGAGAATGTGCAGACGAATGGTTGAGCGCCGCCCTAGGTAGCTCCCCGTGGGGATGGAGCAACTAAGCAAGGCGCGTATGTGGTGGTGGTGAACATGGGTACGCCCCACTGCCGCCGCCTGTGGACTAACGGAAAGCTGGAACGGCAGCTGGTCGTTGGAGGCCGACATAGTGCTCATCTCGTCCACTTGGCCCTTCGTAATGAAAGTCACGAAAAAGGATGGGTGGACGAAATCCAGCACCAGGCAGCCGACGGCGGCCACGGTCGGGCGCTCGCAAGGATCGGGCTCACCGCTGACAAGCGGCTAGCGCTCGATTACTGGCGCTCGATATTGGGTGAGAGCTAATAGGTGATGGCGACGCGCTGGCCGCTCTTGGCGGAGGTCTGGATCGCCTCGGCGACGACGGCGGCGCGATAGCCGTCCTCAAAGTCCGCGCCGTCGGGGGTGAGCGGCGTGCCCCTGGTGATGGCGCCGAGGAACGTGTTGATCTCGTGGACGAAGGTGTCGCCCCAGCCGATGATGTGCCCCGCCGGCCACCAGGCGCCGACGTAGGGGTGGTATTCCTCGGTGACGAGCACCTGGCGGAAGCCGCGCGTGTCGCTCGGCGACTCCTCCTCCGGCAGAAAGACCTCCAACTCGTTGAGCCGCTCCATGTTGAAGGCCAGCGAGCCCTTCTCGCCGTTGATCTCGATGGCGTTGTGGTTGCGGCGTCCGCGGGCGAAGCGCGTGGCCTCCAGCGTGCCGATCGCGCCGTTGGCGAAGGTGGCAGTGGCGACGAAGGCATCGTCGACGGTGACCGGCGCCTTGCTGCCCTGGGGCGTCTCGCGCTCGTTGATGAAGGTCGTGGTCAGCGCGTTGATGGTGGTCGGCTCGCCGACGAGGAAGCGCGCCAGATCGATGATGTGCGTGCCGAGATCGCCGATGGCGCCCGTCCCCGCCTGATTGACGTCCAGCCGCCAGGTCATGCGGAAGGCCGGATCGGCAAGCCAGTCTTGCAGGTAGCGCGCGCGAAAGTGGTAGATGCGGCCGAGGCGCCCGTCCTGGATGATCTGGCGCATCAGGCGGATCGCCGGGACGAAGCGGTAGTTGAAGCCGCACATGTGGACGACCCCGGCAGCCGTGGCCGCCTGCCACATCTGGCGCGACTCGTCCACCGTCATGCCGAGCGGTTTCTCGCAGAGGACATGCTTGCCAGCGCGGATCGCCGCCATCGTCGGCGCGAAGTGCAGACGGTTCGGCGCGCAGTTGTCGAAGACCTGAATGGTCGGGTCATCGACGATCTCATGCCAGTCCGTGACGCCCTTCTCGTAGCCGTACCGTGCGGCGGCGGCGCTGACCTGCGCGGCGTCGCGTCCGCCGATGGCGACGAGCCGGGGATGTGCCGGCGGCGGCGTGTAGAGGTAGTCCAGCGTCTTGAAGGCGTAGCTGTGCGCCTTGCCCATGAAGGCATAGCCGAGGACGCCGACGCCGAGCGTGGGGGTGGCGTCCTGTGAGGTTGCCGCGGATGTCATGCTGGGGTCTCCTCCCGCTGAAGCGTTGCGCTGCTCCCTGGTCGCGCGCCGGCGCGCTCCTCGCAGTATAGCGGCTGGGGCGCGGGAGTGCACGAAGAAAGCGATCAGCGGCGCGGCGCGGGCGAGGCGAGCCGTCGCGCGATCAGCGCCGATTGTACGGCCTTGGTATGGGCCGGAGAGACGCGTGACAGGCGATTCGCCGCCCGCGACGGCATTGTGAAGAGCACATAGACCGCGTAGCCGAAGGTCGCCAGCGTGACGAAGGCGAGGAAGCTACTTAGCGAGGTGAAGTTGGCGCTGAGATAGTTGTCGAGCGGAGCGCTGGTGACGAATGGCAGGGGATCGGTCGCGCCGATGCCCCCGCCGACGCCGACGAACATGTTGAGGAAGCAGAGCGCCGTCCCCAGCAGGTAGAGCGCCGCGAGATGAATGCGCGCCTCGCCGCCCGGCGCGACGATCAGCGCAGCCAGTGCCAGCGGGACGAAGAGAAAGAGGTAGCGTTCGTGCTGCCCACCCATGAAAAGGAAGAAGCCGAAGACCTGTACCGCCAGGCCGAGGAAGAGGATCACCGGCTCGCGGCGCAGCCAGAACTGCACGCCGACAGCCACCGTCACGCCGCCGAAGAGTAGGTCGCCGACGAGGCTGGCCTTCAGGCCGAGGAAGGCGCCGCCGAGCGTCTGCTGACTGTCGCCGATCAGCCACCAGAAATTGAAGGCATCTGAGGTGAGGCGCAGCCCGTCGTCGTAGGATTCTTTGCGCATGTTGCTCAGCATGTCGAAGAACTGCATGTGCGGCACGAGGATCGGCAACAGCAGAACGAGCAGCGTGACCGCTCCGGCGGCGCAGAACGCCACGAACTGCTCGCGCTTGCTCCAGCGCCAGAGATAGAGCAGGATGAGCGGCACGAAGATCACCGGCTGTGGCTTGATGAGGACGGCCAGCGCCAGGCTGACGCCGGCGAGCGCGTAGCGTTCGGCGATCAGGGCGAAGAGCGCGACGAGCACGGGCAACGCGACGAGACCGTCGGTCTGGCCCCAGATCGCGCCGTTATACAGCAGCGCGGGCGAGATCGCCCACGAGGCGGCGACGAGCAGCGCGAAACGCTCTGAGTGCCGTTGGCGCGCCTGCCAGTAGAGCAGCGCGATGGCGGCAACGTCGGCGAGGAGCAGCGGCAGCTTGGCGAAGAAGGGGCCGAGGCCGTTCTGGCCGATCAGCGCGGCCAGCGCGGTGTGGTTCGCGGGGAGCAGCAGGTGATTATAAAGGAACACCAGCGCGCCGAAGAGATACGGCGTGCCCGGTGGATAGTTGATGTAGCCGCTGATGCCCCCACCGGCGAAGACGCCACCGCCGAGGGCGCCATTGGCGCTGGCTGTCGAGTAGATGGCGGTGTAGATGCTGCCGAGGTCTTTGTTGACGAGGTTGCCCCAACTGACGTACTGCGCGAGGTCGCCATAGTAGCCGTGAAACGCCATCAAGGGGAGGCGAATGAGGGTCGCCACGGCGAGCAGCCCCAGCAAGATCACGCCCTCTCGCGTGGCGAGGAAGCGCCTTCCCTGGAGCATTCGCGCGCGCATGATCGTTACCCTCCCGCTTCGCAGACCGATCGTATCGCCGGCCACTGAAAGGGCGCTGAATCGGTCTGAGCGCAACCTGTCATTTCGCTGAGGCTTTTCACATGCGTTGAGGCGTGGAGCTTACAGCGCCGCTTTGCGCGCGCGGAAGTCGTCGAGGATCGTGCTGGTCGCGGTGGCGCCGACGCGCGTGGTGCCGGTGTTGATCACGTCGAGCAGCGCGTCGAGCGTGCGGACGCCGCCCGCCGCCTTCACCTGGATGCGCGGCGCGACGGAGGCGCGCATCAGCCGCAGATCGTCCAGCGTTGCGCCGGTGGGGGCGAAGCCAGTCGAGGTCTTGACGAAGTCGGCCCCCGCCGCCTCCACCAGCTTGCAGCCGCGGACCTTTTCCTCGTCCGTCAGGTAGGCGTTCTCAAGGATCACCTTGACGATGACGCTGCCCGCGGCCTCGGCGACCACCGCGCGGATGTCGTCTTCTACCCGCGCATCCTCGCCGGAGCGCAGCCAGCCGATGTTGATCACCATGTCGAGCTCGGCGGCGCCGTCGTCCAGCGCCTGCCGCGCCTCGTAGACCTTGACGCGTGTGGCCGAGCTGCCGTGGGGGAAGCCGACGACGGTGCCCACCAGCACGTCGCTCTCAGCCAGGAGCCGCGCGGCCAGCGGCACACTGCTCGGCTTGATGCAGACCGAGGCGACGTGATAGCGGTCCGCCAGTTCGCACCCGGCGATCAGCTCGTCGTCGGTCAGTTCTGGCCGCAGCAGCGAGTGATCGATGGTCTTGGCGAGCTGGGCGTACGAGAGCGTGGCGATCGAGGCGGGGAGCGTGATCGCTGGTGTCAGCGTCTGCGGCTTCATCCTATGCGTTCGCTTTCTGGTGGTCATTCTCGCGCGTCGCATCGGGCTTCCACCGGATGCCACTACGCTGACGCTTTTTCTACCCCGCCAGTGTAGCGTATCGCCCTACACCTCGTCATACGCCCCGCGGCGGACGCACCGCTCGAAGCGCTTGAGCCTCTCGGCGTCGCGCGGCTTCCAGCGCTTCTCCCAGCCCACTTTGTGCGGCTTGCAGAGTGCGCACGAGCGCTTCTTGCGTTTCAGTTGTTTGCGCATACCTCACCCTGCGGGCTGCCACCTGCCGGATATCCGATCCGGGGTGGCTATCGCAGCGGTGGGTGACTGCTGGTAAAGCGATGCATAGCGCTCCTCGTCAGGGCCTTGTCGCTGCAGACGGCAAACGGCCCCCGCAGTATACGAGGGCCGCTCTCCGCGTGAAAAGGGGATCCGCTTTCGGCTGTCAGCCGCCGACCGGCACGGCGCCCTGATCGCTTGGCGCGCCGGGGTGTGTCGCCGCGGCGCGGGCGTTGTGCTCGCTGAAGCTCTTCGCCAGCGGCACGTCCTTCAGGAAGAAGGTCGTCACCAGCATGCCCAGCCCGACGAGCACAACGACGAAGAGGCCGTGGGCGATGCCGACGCCGAGCGAGTGGCGCAGCGCGGCGAGCACCTGCTCCACCAGATGCACCCCCGCCTGCCCGCCGAAGTGTTGCGCCTGGGCGATCAGCGCCGCCTGTGAATCCGGGCTGGAGAGTATCTGTGGATTCGTCGCCGCCGCAAGCCCCTGCGGCGTCAGTTGCTGCGCGCCCGGCGGCAGCACGATACTCGACGAGATCGTGTTGTTGACCACCGTGCCGACGACGGCAAGGCCAAGCGTGCTCCCCGTCTGCTGCAAGTAGCGCGTCGCGCCGGTGCCGACGCCCATCATCGTCCGCGGGAGCGCGTTCTGCACCGCCAACGTCAGGATCGAGAAGAACATGCCGAGGCCGAGGCCGGCCATCACCATGAAGACCGCCGCGGTCGGGATCGCCGTCGAACCGTTCATGCGCGAGAGCAGGAACGTGCCAAACGTGATCAGCGTCGCGCCGATGATCGTCAGCCACTGGTAGCGTCCGCTGCGGGCGACGAGGAAGCCGCTGGTGACCGAGCCGACGACGACGCTCACCGTCAGCGGCGTGATCACCTCGCCAGAGTTGGTCGCCGACTCGCCGAGCACGCCCTGCATGAAGAGCGGCAGATAGATCGCCAGCGCCAGGATCGTCGCGCCCACGCCGATGGAGAGCAGGCAGACTGAGGAGAAGACGCGGTTCTTGAAGAGGCTCAGCGGCAACACCGGCTCGACGGCGCGGCGCTCGACGAAGTAGAACATGGCGTAGAGCGCGACGGCGGCGGCGAGCGCGCCGATCACCTGCACCGAACCCCACGGATAATCTTGGCCGCCCCAGGTGAGACCGAGCAGCAAGCAGATCGTCGCCGCGGCCGCCAGCCCGGCGCCGGCGAAGTCGATGCGCCGCACTGCTGCCCATCCCTTATAGCGCGAGGTGCGTGTGGAGAGGTTGGTCGGCAGGTAGATGATCAGCGCGGCGAGGGCGACGAGGCCGATGGGGATGTTGACGTAGAAGACCCAGCGCCAGCGCGACGAATCGGTGATGAACGTGCCCACCAGCGGGCCGTGGTCGCTGAGGAAGCCGCCGAGGGTTGGACCGAAGACGCTGGAGATGCCGTAGACCGCGCCGAAGATGCCCTGCCACTTGGCGCGCTCGGCGGGCGGGAAGATGTCGCCGACGACGGTGAAGACCAGCGAGATGCCGATGCCCGCGCCCAACCCTTGTAGCGCGCGGAAAGCGATCAACGCCTGGATCGTCTGCGCCGCCCCGGAGAGCGCAGAGCCCAGCAGGAAGACCACCACGCCGACGATGAAAAAGCCCTTGCGCCCAAACTGATCCGAGAGCTTGCCGACGATGGGGATCACCAGCGCCGAGGCGATCAGGTATGCCGTGGCTACCCAGGTGTAGAGGCTGAAGCCGTGTAAGTCGGCGACGATCTTCGGCAGCGCCGTGCCCACCACCGTCTGGTCGAGCGCTTCGAGCAGCAGCGTCAACATCAACGCGCCCAGCACGCTGATCAGCGCGACACCTACGAGACGCCGCTCGGTCGGCGCGCCCCACGCGCTCGGCTGGTTGGCCCCCTCGGAAGCCGGGTTTGACGAGGTCATACTCACAACTCCTCAATGCGGATTACGTCAGAACAGGCCCGCCGTGGCGAGCCATTCGTGCGCGCGGACCTCGTCGTCCGCTAGGTCTTCGGCGCGGCGGTGTTCGCCGCTTCCGCCGCGATCTTGGCGGCTTCACGCGCCCGCCAGTCTCTGGCATTGTCGAGCTCCAGGCGCCACTGGTCGCGCATGTGATCCATCGCGCGCAAGGTCCCGTCGAGTTCCTCGGCGTTCATGTATCCCCACGCGAGCGCCTGGCGCTCTAGCTCCTCCATCTCGCCGGTGATATGGAAGATGTGCGTCTGGCAGAAATTCAGGTAGTGGTCGAAGAGATAGATGCGCTCGGAGGCGGTCAGCGTGTGCATGTGCGACAGTTTGTGCCAGAAGATGCGCTGGTAGTCGCCGGGATTGGAGGTCGTGTCGAGCATCAGCGCATGAAAGCGGTGGCGGCCCGCCTCGGTGATCGCGTAGGGATGCTGGCGCCGGTCACCGCTGCCCGCCGAGGCGTCGCTGGCGACGATCAACCCGTCGGCTTCGAGCTTGGCGAGCAGTGGATAGAGTCGTCCGCTACTGAACTTGGCATAGGGGCCGATCATGTCGTTGATAACCTTGGCGATCACGTAGCCGTGCGTTGGCTTGCGCATCAGGAATCCCAGGATAATCAGCTCGTACATCGCCGTTCTCCCCGCACGTGCGGCGCGTGGCACCGGTCACCGAGATGGGTCATTGCGCTATAGCATAGTGATATATGGCGCGAAAGTCAAGACGTCGCGGCGCACTGTGGTTCTCTTCTTTTCGCGGCAGATGGTGACGACGCGCCTGGCACGAATGCGCGTGGCATGCTTCTTGTGACTGGCATCACCTGACGGGTTCGTGGGTGGCCGCGCCGCGCGAGTTGGGCGCCGCGGGCCGCGATCGACGAGCGAGAGTGCAGGCGTGTCTTGGTGGTTCGTGGCAGATCGTCCCGCGCCGGGAAGGCGTCCCCCTCCAACCTGCGCACGCGAGTGGCCCGCGCCTTCTCTGAATTCCTCGGCGTGCCCAGCCTCGTCATCCTCGGATTTCTGCTGCTCGCCGTCATGATGTACATGTTAGATCAGGCGCAACTCGGCGCGCTCGCACCGATACGTTCCTTCATGCGCAGCCATCTGCTGGGCGATGTCTCGGTGACGCGCGGCCTGCTCAGCACCATCGCCGGCAGCATCATTACCCTCACGTCCATCACCTTCTCCATCTTGCTCCTCGCCGTGCAGCAATCCGCCGCGGCCTACACCAGCCAGGTCTTCGATCAGTTTCTGCGCCGCCCGGTAAACCAGGTGTTCTTCGGCTTCTTCGTCGGCACCGCGCTCTACACGCTGATCATCCTGGCGACGGTACGGGCGCCCTTCACGCCCGTGCTCGGGGCGACGGTGGCCCTGGCGCTAACGGCGGCCGCGCTCTATCTGCTGATCGTGCTCTTCTACACCACCATCGATCAGATGCGCGCGGACATCATCATCGCGGCGATCCAGCAACACGTGCTCGCCGCCCGCGAGCGCCAAAAGGGCCTGCTGCGTCGCATGCGCGCCGTCTCGCGCCTGGAGGGCACGGCGCACACGCTGGTGCGCACCGAAAGCAGTGGCTACATCACCCACCTCGATCTCCGCGCCATCGAGGCGAGCGTCGAACAGGCCGGGGGAGGCATCGAGGTTCGGCTGCTCAGCACCATCGGCTCGTATGTTGCCTACCACGACCCGCTGGCCGAACTGGTGGCGTCCTCCGCGGAGCCGCTCGAAGCGCTCGCCGAGGCGGTGCGCGGCGCCATCCAGATCCAGCGCCGCCGAGATATCCGCACCGATCCGGCCTACGGCATCCAGCAATTGGAGACGATCGCCTGGACCTCGATCTCAGAGGCGAAGGCGAATCTGGCGCCGGGCCTGCTCACCACCCGCGTGCTGCGCGATGTGCTGGCGCGCTGGTCGGAGCCGGAGGATGCTGGCGACGGCGCCGACTCGCCGGAGCAACATTCGGAGCAACATGTCGCTCCGATCGTCTACCACGACGACGTGCCACAACGGCTCGCACAGAGCTTCGAGGCGCTGGTGGCCGTGGCAACCAGCGCGCGGCAGTATCAGATCGTCGCCGAGATCGCCCGCGCCTATGCCGCTACCTACGAGCGCCTCCCCGCGGATCAGCAACGGCGCGCCGAGTCCCTCGCCTTCACGATCGTCGCCACGCTTACCGATCTGGTGCCGACCTCGGACCTGCATGCGGCATTGATCGCCTTTGAGACGACGCTCGCCGCCTGCGGACGCGAAACGACCGCACTCGCCCTCCAGCGCGCTCGCGCCTCGCTAGAGTCGGTCGACGAGCACCAGGACGTACGCCACCCTTCACCCTGGCCCCCGCACGATCGCTCCGCCACGCTGCCCGAGCACACCCCAGACTAATCGCGCGTGCCCGCCTTCAGACATTCTGCGTTCACGCCGCCCATTTGTGTACGCCCAACGCTTCCAGATGCGACAATGCGCTCGCGACATTCGCGCGCTCGCCAGCAATCGAGGCGACGGGATGCGAGGAGGCCGGGATGCAGATAGAGACGCGACGCCGTGCCGAAACGACGACGCGGAAGGTGCTTGCGCCGACCGTAACGCGTGCCACGCCGCGCTTGCTGGTGCCGCTGCACGCGGTGCGCCGCTGGTTTGGCGAGAACACCTTCGTCCCGGAATGGCTGCCCGCGGGTTGGCGCCGCCCATTCGCCAGCTACGGGCTCGCCGGCGCGCTCGAGTTCGCCGCCGCATTTGCCACCCTGGGCCTCGTCCGCGCCTTCCCCACATTCTCGTTCCCCGAGGCGCTGATCATTCTCGTGGTGGCGATGGTCGCGCTCACCTGGGGCGCAGGCCCAAGCCTCGCAGCCACCCTCCTCGGTACCATCCTGCTAGAGGTCGCCGTGCTGCCCAACACGCCGAACGGCGGCCTGCAGCATGCGGGCGACGTGCTGGAGATCGGCCTCTGCCTCGCCGTCGGCGGCATCGTCAGCATCGTCTCTAGCGGCACCGAACGAGCGCGTCGCAAGGCAGTGCAGGCCTACGCCAAATCGGCGGCGCGCGAACTGGCGCTGCGCGAAACCAATGCGCGCACCGACGAGTTTCTGAGCATCGCCGGCCACGAACTGCGGACGCCGCTCACCAGCCTCAAGATGGCGCTGCAACTCTCGGAGCGACGGCTGCGCCGCCTGACGGAGCGCAGCACCCTCGCCGCCACGGAGCTTCACGACCAGATCGAGTCTATCGCCGAACTGCTCCGCACCGCCGAGCATCAGGTAGACACGCAGAACCGCCTGGTCGGCGATCTGCTCGACGTCTCACGCGTGCGCGCCGGTAAACTTGAGTTTCACGTCGAACGTTGCGATCTCGCCGCGATCGTGCGCGACGCCACCACCGCGCAACGTCTCGCCTGGCCGGGGCGCGTCATCGAGCTCGACCTCCCCGACGCCGAGGTGCCAGTGGAGGTCGACGCCCAACGCATTGAGCAGGTCGTTACCAACTACCTCACCAACGCGCTCAAATATTCGCCGAACGACGCGCCCGTCGCCGTCTCGCTGCGTATCGCCGGAGGCGAGGCGTGCGTCGCCGTCCGCGACCACGGACCTGGCCTTACGCCCGAGCAGCGCCACCACGTCTGGGAGCGCTTCCACCGCGTACCGGGGATCAAGCAACAAAGCGGCTCCGGCGCCGGACTTGGCCTCGGCCTCTATATCTGTCGTGGCATTGTCGAGCACCACGGCGGTCGCGTCGGCATCCAGAGCACGCCGGGCCGCGGCTCGACCTTCGAGTTCACTCTGCCCCACGCCGGATGAGCCAGCGCGTGTGCGTGCAAGTCTGTGCGCGCTAGTGGTTAGTCTACTTTGATTTTGCTTTGGGGGAGTGTGCTGAACCAAGACGCGTATGTTCCGGAGGTTCAGCATGCCAACTCCTCAGGCCGTCCATCTTTTGGCGACCGACCACGAGCGTCTGTCGATCTTCTAATTCGTGGCAAAGCCGCCGTCCGCACGCTCAAGCGCGCCCAAGTGTTGCTCAAGCTCGAAGCCGACTGGACGAGTGGCGAGATCGCCGACGACTGCGACGTCAGCTTGAATACCGTGGGCAACGTGCGCAAACGGTTCATGACGGGTGGCCTGGACGCTGCGCTGCACGAGCAGCGACAAGAGCGGCGCCGCGCGGCTGCCTTTCGCGTCCGGTGGGCGACCTGGCGAGCTTGCGACGGCGCGTGGACGTCTTGGAGCGCGAACGCAATGCCGCTCGTTGTACCATCCACTGGCACTTCACCGCTCAGCAGGCCCGCACCAAGCGAGCTGATCTCTATCCAGTCAAAGCCAGCGAATCGGCCTGAAGACGAGGGGCCGTTCAGCGTGGTCACGAACGGGTAACTGGGCGTTGCACGGCATCGCGTAGCGCCAACTGATACACCGGCTCCCCCCAGCGTTCGGTACCGGTCGGGCGGAAGCCAGCGCCCAGGTAGAGACGCTGGGCCCGGTGATTCTCCGGATGGACTACCAGGTGTAGCAGCTGGCATTGGGGGTGCTCGCGCTTGACCAGCTCGATAAACTGCTCGAGCGCAGCCTTGCCGTAGCCACGTCCTTGGAAATGCTGGTCGATAAAGAAGTGGAAAACCCAATACTCATCGACGGTGTCCGGCTCGTAGGCCAACTCGACGAACCCGACCATCGTTGAGTCGGCGGAAATGGCGTAGGGCACCCAGGTCATCCCACCGGGACGGATGTACGCTTTCGCGAGCGCGATGGCCGCGATGGGCGCATACTCGGCGATGAAGCGCTGCTGGTCAGGGTAAACGGTGAGACGGAGCGTTGCACGCCAGTTCTCATGCGTCACTTCGCCTAACAAGATGCTTCCCATCGCGACCCACCAGTCTCCAGCGATAACGGCAATCGCCCTTTTAGCATAGGCTCGGATACTCCGTCAGCAACAAGACCAATCTGGACTGACAGCATAGGGCTTTAGCCCGCCGCAAGCCGCGCCGTTTCAACGGCCGCGGTTAGGCGCGTGCGGTTTTCACCCTTGCCGGTCCCGCGCCGATCGGGCAGAATGGGAGTCTATGGACCAGCCGACAGTGCGGAAGACGTACAAGGAGAAGCTGAGGCCGGCGCCCGCCCAAGAGCACGCGTTGGAGGAAGTGCTCTGGCGCTGCCGCGCGCTCTACAACACCGCCCTCGAACAGCGCACCGCCGCCTGGGAGCGGTGCCGCGTCTCGGTCACGCGCTACCAGCAAGAAGCCGAACTGAAGGACCTGCGAGCGGCGTTCCCCGAGTACGGCGCCATCCACAGCCACGTCTTGCAAGACGTATTGGCTCGGCTGGACAAGACCTATCAGGCGTTCTTCCGACGCGTGGCGAATGGCGAGAAATCTGGCTTCCCACGCTTCCAGGGCCGCAACCGTTGGCACTCCTTCACCTACAAGGAGTACGGCAACGGCGCACGGCTGGATGACGGCTACCTGGTCCTGTCGAAGATCGGGCGCATCGCGGTGCGCTGGTCCCGCCCGGTGGAGGGTACCATCAAGACGGTCGCGGTGAGCAAAGAGGCGGACGGCTGGTATGTGTGCTTCTCCTGCGCCGATGTACCTGCTCGACCCTTGCCGCCGACGGGGCGCGAGACGGGCATAGACGTCGGCCTCAAGGTGTTTCTCGTCACCGCCGACGGCCTGAGCGTCGAGAATCCCCGGCACCACCGCAAGGCCGAGAAGGCGCTGAAGAAAGCCCAGAAACGAGTATCCGGTCGCAAGAAGGGCAGCAAGAGGCGTGCGAAGGCGGCCGCCCAGTGTGCCAGGAAGCATCAGCACGTCCGGCGGCAACGGGCCGACTTCCACCACAAGACCGCGCTCGCCCTGGCGCGTGTGTACGACGCGATCTACGTCGAGGCCATCCAGCCCGCGAACTTGAGCCGCCGTCCAGATCCGAAGCCAGACGGGAACGGCGGCTATGAGCAGAACGGGGCCGCCCGCAAAGCCGGCCTCAACAAGTCCGTCCAAGACGCCGGGTGGCGCCAATTCCTGTCCATCCTCGCCTACAAGGCAGCATGCGCCGGTAAGCGAGTGGAGGCGGTGCCACCGGCGTATACATCGCAGGACTGTAGCGGCTGCGGCGCACGGATACGAAAGGGCCTGTCCGTGCGCACGCACGCCTGCACCAACTGCGGCCTCATCCTGGACCGCGACGAGAACGCGGCCAGGAACATCCTATGGCTCGGACAGAGCCTTCGGGGAGTCCCGGCGCTGGCTGGGGCGGTGAACCGAGAACCCGCCGGGCTTTAGCCCGTGCGGAGTGTCAGTACTAGCCTCCTGCGCCCAATGTCGCTGAGCAGGGAGTTTCGAAGCGGTATGCCGACACGCGCGGCTTCAGCCGCCGGCGGTCCCCTTGCAGCACCGACGGCGCTATGCTATACTGTACTAGAACATATATTCTATAGCTCGGTCGCGTAGCGCCTGCCCCGATCTGCTTCCGCATTTCCGCCGCGGGACGCCCCGCCGCCCGCATCGCGCCGCTATTCCCCACAGAAAGGCACGATCACGACGAAAAAGCGGAAGAAAACGGAAATTCCGCTGAGGCGCGACGGGCAACAAGGCGCGACGGCCGCGCGCCAGCGTGAGGCAGCGCTCCTATGTGCTATACTCCAGGCAGTGAACCGCGAGGTTCAGCGTGAGTGCCAGATGCTGAAACCACCTGACGCCCATACCTGCGCCGGTTGGCGCTTGGGAGCAGGGACAGCGGACGGACGCGCGATCCCCATCCCCCAACGACTTCCCCCACGCAGTTCCCCCGCCAGTTGTCGCATCGTCATCGTGCCGTGGATCGTGCCGTCATCGCCTTGCGCCTCGCGGCCCCATCCACTCTGCGGCGCTCACCGGCGCATCTCCCTCGCAACGGCCTGCGCGCGTTCCGTGCCGCAAGGTGCCGGCCCGCTTTGCACGGCTCATCGTGGCTGTCGTGGAATATCGGCGCGTATCGCCACGAGCGCCTTCAGAAATTAGGGTTCAAATGGATCGCTCGGAGACCGAAGCAATCGTGGAGACCGTGGACGCCGAGGAGAGCGTGGACGCGCTGCGCTCGCGCCTGGCTCAGTTGGAGGCCGAGCGCGCTCGCATGCGTGCCATCGTCCTCAGGGTCGCCGAGGCGCGCATGTGCCGCGATAGCGTCACCATGATCGAGTCGTGCCCACACTGTTCACTCAAGCGTGGCGGCGAGTACGGCTACATCAGCAAGCACGACGATACCTGCGTCGTCACCCAGGCGCGGGCGCTCGGCTTCTGAGGCCAGCACGCGAAAAGAGAGCATTCCATGTCAGATACCGCGTCAACTTCCGCAACCGCCGGCTGGGCTGAAGGTCTACCGACCGATGCCCCACTCTCCGCGGACGATTGGATGGCGCGCCCGGCGGATCGCTGGCGCTATGAGATCATCTCTGGCCAGTTGCTGCGGCTCCCTGCGGCAGACCTGCGTTACGAGCAGATCGCCGGCGATTTCCTGCGTACCATCAGCGCGTTCGTGCTGAACAAGGGCCTCGGTCGCGTCACCGTCCCCGGCACCGGATTCCTCATCAGCCCGCCCGGCGAGCCAGATACGGTCCTGGCTCCGGCCGTCGCCTTCGTTCGCGCCGAACACCTGCCCGACGAGCAGGCGACGCCACCAGCCCGCTATCTGCGCGCCGTCCCCGATCTCGTCATTGAGCTTGCCGCGCCAGGCCAACTGCGCGCCATGCTCTCCGAGAAGACGGCACTCTGGCTCGCCGCCGGTGCGCGACTCGTCTGGGTGGTCTGGCCAAATCGCCGGCAGGTCGAAGTCTCACGGCTGATCGATGGCGAGCCCAGCATGCAAACGCTCAATGCCGACGGGATACTCGACGGTGGCGACGTGCTGCCGGGCTTCTCGGCGCGCATTCAGCACATCTTTATATGAGTAGCTATCGCCTGCGTGCGGGGTGCGCTTCCCCGCGTGACGCTCGGGGCGGAGGGTACGGGAGGCAAGCGCATGGGCAATGACCTCGTTGCGCGCTGGGAACGCGAGGTGCTGAACCAGGCGATGGATGGCGAACTCTACATCGCAGGCAGGCGGGCGGGCGCGACGGCCGCCGGTGCCGAGTGGCCGCGTGTGGAGCGCGCGCCTCAGTCGCTAGTGGCCAAGGGAATGCAGGCGACACGAGCGCTCTTCGGGAGGCAGGGGGCCGACCGCAACGCCGGCTACTGGGCGGGCTGGGTCGATGGCTATCGCGCCCGCATTGCCCAACTCGACCAGGCAAGCGTGCGCTAAGGCACGAGTAGATAGATGTGCGGGCGGGCGGCGTCGACCAGGATGGTCACCGGCTCGCCGCGCCTGCCAATCGAGCGCGCGCCGCGTTGCACGTACGTTTTGGGCTTGCCACTCACCGGATCGACACCCGACGCGGTGGTGACGTAGACCCGTCCGCCCCCCGTCGCGCGGACATCGGTGATGGTTGCCTGGGCGCGCAGTCCGTTATGCAGGAGTTCGCCGCGCGTCTCGGAACTGATGCCCCCCGGCGGCCTCCCACGGCGCAGGCGCGTCACGAGCAGCAGCACCACGACGACGAGCAGCACAATCACCGCGCCCCCGGCGGCGACCAGACTCAGTGGCAGGGAGAGCATCGTCGTTTCCTCTTCTGGTGGCGCATTCGCGTGCCATCGCGTAATGCCGCACGCCTCTCCGCACGTAGCGCGCCAACTTGCGCGGTTGGCGACGGCTCGGTGCGCGCTTCGTCCGTGCCGCCTGGCGGCAGCTCCGGCGTGAGCACGATTGCGCGGGGCTAAAAGCCGAGTATACGGTCAAACGACGTGCTGGTGTCGCCGCTCGGCTCGCGGCGCTTCTGCGAGACTTCCAGCGCGCGGAGGTGGCCGTAGCCCGGTACTTCGCGGTGGCTAATGGAGCGCCCAGCGGCGCCGTAGTTGATCGTGCAGGTCTTGCTGCCGTTGGAGAGGGTGCTCCATTCATTCCAAGCGGAGTCGAGCAGCACACCCGGCGACTCGACTTGCATGTCGGCCAGCAGCGCCGCGGCCTCCCATTGCGACGGCCTATAGGCGCCTGGCGCGTCGGATTTGATGAAGTAGCCATCGCCGGCGTCGATCACTTCTTGCAGACAGTCTCGCAGCGTAGCCATTGCTGGCTCCTTTCCCTGTGTCTCGCATGGTCTCGCATGGTCTCGCGACGCGCGTCGCTTAGGCTCTCATTTGGCGTGCGGAGAGCACGGCGTCACGGTTGGCCGTCAGCCCGCGCGTGTGACGACCACGGCGCTCATGTCGTCGGGCTTGGCGCGCATCCAGGCGCTTTTGTCGCGGCGCGACTGCCGCAGGGCGGTCTCGACGAGGTGTGCCGCGCCAGTGGTGCGCCGCGCGGAGGCGAGCACCGAGGCAATCTCGCCGCGGGTGACGTTATCATGGATGCCGTCGGTGCAGAGCAGCACGCGGTCCCCCGCCTCGATGGCGATCTGCTCGACGTGCAGCGCCGGAGGAGACGGATCGCCCAGCGCCTGACTGAGGCCGTTCCGCTGCGCGAAATAGCTGCGCTCGACCTCTGAAAGCATGAACGGGTACGTCGCCTGGTCAATGCGGAGGGCGTCGTACGGGCTGATCTCGCGGAGGCGCACCAGCGCGCTGAGGAGGCCGTCGTCCTGCGTCAAGAGTTCGAAGGAATCGACGTTGCGGCAGAGGTAGATGCGACTATCTCCGACCCACGCGTACGTCATCGTGTAGCCCGCGTCGCCTGGGGCGCCTGAGAAGACGGCGAGCGCCACGGTGGTTTCGGGTTGCGTGCCGTCGCTGTTGGGATGCAACGGCCCTTCGGCGCGGATGGTGTTGTGGGCCTCTTCGAGCAGATCGGGAAGGATCTGTCGCGCACGTTCGGCGTGGTCGCTGCAATGCAACAGCGCGTTGGGCCGCGCGGGCTGCGATTCGCGGAGGAAGCGTCGCCATCCGCGCCGGATGACGCTCGCCGCGATCCGCGCCGCGACTTCGCCACCGGGGCGACCACCCACGCCGTCGAAGACTGCCGCCAACCCTCGCCGCCGGTCAATGAGGATCAGGTCTTCATTGCGCAGCGCGTGGTTGTCACTGGCGACGCTACGCCTCGAGAAGACGAACGTGGGCGCTTCGCGGGTAGCTGGTTCCGTCGCGCCCGGAGGCCGGATCATCGTCCTCGGCACGGTTCCTCACTCTCGCGGCCCGTTGACTCTTCACCACTGGTGAGGGCAGGCAACGCCATCAGCTAGCAGAGCTCGAAGAATGCGTGCGGCTAGTAGCCGCGGGCTGCCGCGCGTGCGGCGGCCTTGCGGGCCTTGCGCTCGCGTGCGGCGAGCTTGCGCTTGCGCTTCATGCTCGGAGATTCGTAGTGCTGGCGGCGCTTGGCCTCCGAGAGGATGCCATCCTGCTGGACCTTGCGCATGAAGCGCTTGAGCGAACCTTCGAATGAGTCTTGGTCGCGAATCGTGATCTCTGACATTAACCTATTGAGGGCCGTGCGGAGGATGGCTCCACATTTGGCCCCGCGCCTTTCTTTCGCTCCTGTGCCGGGGGAAACCCCCGGCGAATAGCAAGCACCGTGCCGTGATGTGCGTTGGGTAGGACGGGTGGCCGCTAGCTGACCACTAGAAGCGGCGACTATAACTGTCGCGCGAGCCGCCGCCGTGCTGCTGGAAGCAATTGCTGCAATAGACGGGCTTGTCGCCGCGCGGCTGGAAGGGCACTTGCGTCTGCTGGCCGCAGTCCGCGCAGGTGGCCTCATACATCTGGCGTGGGCCGCGGTCGCTGGAATAGCCGCCCCCGCCGCCGGAGGCTTTGCGCGCCGCGCGACATTCGGGGCAGCGGCTGGGCTGGTTCGTCAGCCCGCGGCTGGCGTAGAACTCCTGCTCACCAGCGGTGAAGAGGAAGGTTTGGCCGCAGTCGCGGCACTGGAGGGACATGTCGGTAGACAAAATCTGGACCTCTCGTCTGAGTCGTAGTGAGCCAATGGCATCCGCCCGGCGTCTACGGGGTTACGGGAAATAAGGGGAACGGCGTCTGCGCCTTGCTGGATGACAGGCTCCAAAGTCGAAGCCCTCTAGAACGGCCAGTTAGTGACCGCTGGGCTGACTCGGGGCGCCATTCGTGAGGCATTCGCAGGTGACGCTGACGCGCGGCAGACGACCCAGGATAGACACGGCTGCCCACTACAGGCTCCTTCACGGATGGCCGCATGCGCCGCGCAAATCCTCCGGCGGCGCGGGTTGCGTCGAGGTGGATGGCACAGGCGCACACGAGCGCACGGTAGATGACGAGCTAATCAGAGCGCCCCTCGACCAGAGGAGGAGAGTGTTGGGAGAGGCGCGCTACGCCGACCACCACACGAGGCAACACGATCAACTGCCTTTGCAGCGTACCACAACATGGCGGTAATAGCGAGTGGCGCTGGCGGCTCGGGAGAAACGGTGGGGCGTCATCGACCGCCATGCGCGCACTCACGCCAGTTCACTCGGCGACGGACTCCGCGGTGACGGGTTGCGTCGCGCGGTCGAGGCGCGCCGCCTGCATCGTCGGCGAGACACGGTAGACGTCGTGGGCCAGGCCGGTGGCCTCGAAGAGACGGATGGTGTAGCCGGCGAGGTCGAACTGCCACCAGCGCAGGCCGTGGAAGGCCGAGCGCGGGAAGGCGTGGTGGTTGTTGTGCCAGCCTTCGCCGAAGCCGAGCAGGCCAACCACCCATTCGTTGCGGCTGCGATCGTTGGTCTCGAAGGCGCGCTTGCCGAAGGTGTGGCAGACGGAGTTGACGCTCCAGGTGACGTGGTGGGTGAGGAATTGGCGCACCAGCCCGCCCCAGAGCAAGCCCGTCAGTGCGCCACCCCAGCCGCCGAGGAGTCCGCCGATCGCGGTGGGGATCGCCAGGGCCAGCACGACCCAGATCAGGTTGGTGCGGCTGACGAACATGACGATGCGGTCTTGCAGCAGGTGCTTGACGTAGCGTTCAGGTTTGGCGTCGGTCTCGGCGAAGATCCAGCCGAGATGGGCGTGGACGAAGCCATCGAGCGGGCTGTGCGGATCGCCGGGACGGTCGGCCAGCGCGTGATGCTTGGTGTGCGTCGCCGCCCATTGGAGCGCGTCGCCTTCGAGGGCCATCGAGCCGAGGATCAGCAGCACGGTCTTGACGATAGGGTTGGGGACGAAGCTGCGATGGGTGAGCATGCGGTGGTAGCCAACGGTGACGCCGAGGGCGACGAGGCTGTAGATCACGGCGAGGAGGATCAGGTCACGCAGAGAGACGGCGCGCTGCCAGAGCAGCACGACGGCAAGGCCCGTGGCAAGCAGCGGGATGATCACCACGGCGAGGACGATCGCGCGGTAGACGAGGCGTGCGAATGCTTGACGTGTCGTGCGTGTGGGGGTAAGCGACTCTGGCGAGATGACAGCAGGAAGGACGGGTTGCGCGGTCTGTGGGGCGTACATCGGGTTCCTTAGAGTCGAGGAGATTGCGCTGGCGGTGGGTAGTACCTTCCCACGCCGAGTGCGGCAAGGGGAGCGCGTCGGGGGCTTGTTGAAGGCCAGACACGGTATCAGAGACGCGGCGCCTAACGAAAGTTACACGCATATGGCAATTGCGCGCAAGTGTGTTGCGGCGCTGTGGGAACTGCGGCATAGCCCGCCCAATGCAACGCGCTCGCGTAACGAAAGTTACAGCGTCTTTAGAGGTTGTTGATCTGCGGGTCGCCCAAGCTGAGCGGTTTCAAGAGGATGGGTGCGAGGGCGCGAGACAGGGTCGCGCTCGGTGAGATTCGGTGAGATCTAGACACCTGGCTCGTGGACTCTGATGACGAGCGCGGATGTCTCTCATCCGTGAGCCAGATTGTGTCTGCACGGTCACATAGTCAGCATTATCCGCGCCAAGAACGACGGACGCGAGACGGCCCCAGTTTCAACCCCAGTTTCAACCAAGCCACACTGCCCTTTTGCGGCAGAGCGTGAAGCCCGGGCACGCCGCAGGGAACGGATGAAGAATCCGCCACCTGCATTCGATATAGAGCGGAATTACGACATCACAAATGCAAAGATCGCCGGGCAAATACTTGACATATAGTGGAATCAGTGGTCTACTTGCCCCGTCCCGCAACCGTTCGGGTCCGCCACTTTGAGGGCGCACCAGATGACGGCAGTGCGAGAACAGAAAAGAGCCCACGATGCAATATACAAACGTCGCGACCATCACCACGAAGCCGGGCCAGTTCCGCGACTTCGAACGCAAGGTCGAGGAAGAGCTCCTCCCGGCATTTCGTGCCTTGCCTGGATTCCTCGCATTCACAGTCGCCAAGACGGGCGACGCCACCGCTCTCTGTTTCGGCGTCTGGGAGACCAAACAACAGGTCGAGCAGTCGATCGTAACGAGCGACCAATGGCTCAAAGGCGGCATCGGCAAGGCCATCGATTCGATGCATAACAACGTCGGAGAGGTGCAGTTCCTTGCCCTCGCGGATGGCATCCGTGCCTACGCGTCCCCGGCGGTTGTCGCTGGAACGCGTTCCTAATTCACTCGCCTGTCGGGCCAGTTCGCGCGGAAGTTTCAGGCTGACCCGACTCCGCAGCCAAAGTGACCTGTACGTCCCCGCCATCGTGCGGGGGCGCTGTATGAGGGCGCTGTATGAGGGCGCTGTATGGTGTCACGCAGGGGGCGAGATTCATGTCTTGTCTGAAGCGGGAATCGCGAGGATCATTTGTTCGAGCCGTAGAGGAAGATGTTGGCCCTGTCGAGCTTTCCCTGTATGACGTCGAGCCGACCAAGGGACTGTCTGGCGCGCTCACTCGAGCGCCGAAGGCGGGTATGCGTTTCTAGAATGAGCGCCTCAATGTTGCGTGCATGGGCACGGAGGAAAACTACTACGTCAGATGTGTGCTCAATGCAGCCCATGCTCTCGCTCACTTTTTGTGCTCCCTATTTGCCCTTTGCCGTACGGCCTCTGGCTGGCGTGTAGCCGCTGAGTTGACCGCTTATATCGAGAGCAGATTGTGTGCCAGTTCGTTGCCCGGCGGCTACGAATGCGGGCCGCATGGCTGGCATCAGGACTATTTGGCCGGGCAAACCGCTGGTCAACAAAACGTAATCATATACATTGCCGGGAATCTCGTGTATATTGACATGTCTGCTGGCCGCCATGAAGACCATGAAGACCATGAAGACTCGGCGCTGTACAAGCGGATTGGGCGGGGGCGGCTCCGAAGGAGCGCCAACGAGGGTCTGCGCCGTATAGTCCAGTTGATGGTGCGCGAGGCACTAACCGTATCCAACCTTCGAGAGGCCTGGCATCACTGTGCTCCCCATACAGGCCTGTTGACCGCGTACGATGATGTCGCGCTACCCAGGGATGACGGGAAGTGGGGCTGCATGGAAACTACGCGCGCGGATAGCGTCTCTGAGATGCGCTACGATCTCGTCGTCGTCGGGTCGTCGGCGGGGGGCATCGAGGCGCTCTCGACCCTGGTTTCGACCCTGCCGAAAGACTTCTCCGCGCCGCTCGTCTGCGCGCAGCATCTCGATCCCGAACATCCCAGTCACTTGGCTGAGATTCTCACTCGGCACACGACGTTGGAGGTGCGCACCGTCAGCGATGGCGCGGCCCAGCCCCTGGCGCCTAGCGTGATCTACGTCGTGCCGTCGAACCGCGATGTGGAGATCACCGATCACAGCGTCGGTCTCGGCGGCGCGACCTCCAACGCGGCGCCGCGACGCCCGAAGCCGTCCGTGGACCGTTTGCTCGGCAGCGCGGCGGCGCTCTTCGGCGACCGGCTGATCGCGGTGGTCCTTACAGGCACCGGCTCAGACGGCGCCGCCGGGGCACGCGAGGTGAAGCAGGCCGGCGGGGTGGTGATCATCGAGAACCCTGACACCGCGGCGTACTCGGCGATGCCCGCCGCGCTGGCGCCTAGCACCGTCGACATCGTCGCCGACCTCGATCAGATTGGGCCGCTGCTCGGCCAGCTCGTGGCGGGCGTGTATACCCTCGACCCGACGGACGATGCGGCGATCCTCGACGCGTTTTTGGAGCAGGTGCGCGCGCACAGCGGCATCGATTTCAGCAAGTATAAGCAGGCGACGATCCACCGCCGCCTGCAACGCCGCCTGGCGGCGACCGGGATGACCCGATTGAGCGATTATATCCGCTACCTCGCGACTCACCCCCAAGAGTATGCACGGCTCGTCGCCAGTTTCCTGATCAAAGTGACGGAGTTCTTCCGCGACGCCGAGCTCTTCGCCGCCCTGCGTGACAAGGTGGTGCCAGACCTCATCGCGGAGGCGCGTGAGGCGCATCGCACAGAGATCCGCATCTGGTCGGCGGGCTGTGCTACCGGCGAAGAAGCCTATTCGCTGGCGATCCTGATGGCGGAGGCGCTGGGCGACGAGCTCGATTCGTTCACCGTCCACATCTTCGCCACCGATCTAGATGCCGAGGCGGTGGCCTATGCTCGGCGCGGCGTGTATCCAGCCGCCGCGCTCACTGGCCTCTCGGCGGATCTGATCGCCCGCTACTTCACGCGAGAAGACACCACGTATGCGGTGAGCGAGCGTGTCCGCAACCTGATCATCTTCGGGCAGCACGATCTCGGTCAACGAGCGCCATTCCCGCACATTGACCTCGTCCTCTGCCGTAACGTGCTGATCTACTTCACCAGCACGCTGCAAAAGCGTGCGCTGCAACTTTTCGCCTTTTCGCTGCGCGATGACGGCTATTTGGCGCTGGGGTCCTCTGAGACGGTCACGCAGCTGGCGAGCTACTTCGCGCCCGTGGACCCTGGACTCAAGCTCTATCGCCGTCAGGGTCCACGCATCGTTGCGCCCGCCACCTGGAATCGCGCGGCACACGCGGACGCGGCACTGCCGTCGCCGATACACTTGCCGCCACTGCCACATGCTGTCTCGTCGGCGCAACCAGAGCCGCGAGCAGACGGGGAAACTGAGACTGAACGCCATCGGACGGGGCTACGGCTCCAGACCTCCGGCGAGAAGCTGGGCAACATCTTGCTCGATCTGCCCATCGGAGTCCTCGTGGTGGATCGCCACTACGATATCCAGACCATCAATAGCGCCGCCCATCAACTGCTGGGTATCTATCAACCAGCAGTCGGCGAAGATCTGATCCACCTGGCGCAGAGCGTGCCGACTGCGCCGCTGCGTGCGGCTATCGATGCTGCCTTTCGCGTGGCGCCGCCGCTCTTGGTTCCCGCCCTTGTGCTTGCCGACCGAGTCGTCGCCAGATTCCGGCGCGTCCGAGATCTCTGAGGCACTCTCACTGGCGCCCTCTCTCACCGCGATCGATGGGGCGGCACTTCCGGGGGCGGTGGCTTCCGAAACCACACTTTCCGTGGAGACGACGCTCGGTGAGTCGCGCGCGTTGCAGATCGCCTGCTACCCGTACTTTGGCTCTGCGCTGCATGATCGCGGAGCGGAGGTCGCTCAGGTGAGCGACGGCATGGCTCAGCAGCGGCGCCGAACCCGACGACCGATGGCGCGTCGCTGCCGCAGGCTGTGCTGATTCTCGTGACCGACGTGACGGAGGCGGTGCGCCAGCGCCAGGAGGCCGAGGGAGCCGCGACCCGCGAGGAGCACGCGCGGACGGAGAGAGCCCACCGCGAACAACGCGGACGGCAGCAGACCAGGGCGCGCGAGCGCGAAGAGCAGGTGCGTGAGCACCTCCGCGACGAGGCAGAGCTTGATCGCCTCCGCGCGCGGCTACGCCAGGTGGCGGCCACGAACCGCGATCTGCTGGCGGCTAACCAGCAATTCACCACGGCCAATCTGCGTCTGCGCAATGCCCAGGAGGAGCTGCTGATCAGCACGGAAGAGGTGCAGGCTGGCTCCGAAGAGATTAAGACGCTGAACGAAGAGCTCCAGGCGACCAACGAAGAGCTTGAGACACTCAACGAGGAGCTAGAAGCCACCGTCGAGGAGCTCCATACCACCAACGATGATCTGCAGGCGCGCAGTCGTGAGCTGCAGTCCTTGGCGGAGTCGCTTGAGGCGCAGCGGCAGATCAGCGAGGGCGAGCGAGCGCGTCTCGAGGCGATCTTGTTGAGCATGGGCGATGCGCTGCTGGTGGTGGATGGTGAAGGCATGACCGTGTTGACCAACGCCGCCTATACGCAGATGTTTGGCGGCGCGACCGCTGCATTTCAGGCAGAGGACGAGGACGGGCAGCCACTCGCGGCCGAGGAGACGCCACGTCGGCGCGCGGTGAGCGGCGCCGCTTTCACGATGCAGTTCACGCTGGCCGCGCCCGAAGGCACGCGGCGCTGGTTCGAGGCCAACGGGCAGCCGATCCGTGGCCATGAAGCGACGCAGGGCGGTGTGATCACCATCCGCGACATCACGGACCGCAGCGTGCAGCGCCTGCAAGAGGAGTTCACGACGCTGGCGAGCCATGAGCTGCGCTCGCCGCTGACCTCGCAGTTTACAGCTTTGCAGATGCTGCTCCGTAGTCTTCCGCCTGAGGATGGCGAGAAGCGGCCTCGCTTTTACGCTGAGCTTGCGCTGCGTCAGGCGCGCCGGTTGGAGCACCTGACGAACGATCTCCTCGACGTGGGGCGGCTGCGCAGCGGCAAATTGCGCCTACGCCTGCGTCCGCTGGATCTGGTGCCGCTGGTGACGGAGACGCTCGAGGCGCTGCGGCTGACGCTGAAGGACACCGATCCCGTGCTGGTACTCACGGTGCATCCGGTGAGCGTGCCGCTGGTGATCGCCGGCGACGACACACGACTTGAGCAGGTGCTCGTCAATCTGGTGACGAACGCGTTGAAGTACGCGCCTGACTCAACGCGCATCGAGGTGACGCTGGGGTGGGTGGAGCAGCGTGAAAGCGGTGTCGCGCGGCGCGAGGTTGAACTTCAGGTGCGCGATGAAGGTCGCGGTATACCGGAGGCGGACCTGCCGCATCTCTTCACCCGTTTCTATCAGGTGCGGCGGACAGATGCGGGCGCGCCAGCGGGGCTTGGCCTGGGTCTCCACATCACGCGAGAATTGGTAATGGCGCAGGGCGGCACCATCGAGGTGGCGTCTCATCTGGGGAGCGGCACCACGTTCACGCTGCGCTTTCCGCTGCTGGACGGACTCGACGCGTAGGTCAACTCACGCAAACGACGCCGAGGCGCATGCCGAGGATGCGATCGGGGTCGATCCAGGCGAGCTCGCGCCCGAACCATCCACCGCCGTCCACCAGTGGTAGGCGCGTTTTGGTCGCAGCCATGTCGCGCGTGCCGAGCAGGTACGCGCATGGTGAGGGACCGAACTCGGCGAGGCGCTGTGCCAGCCACCCCCCAGCCGATGGGAGGTCGCCGGCGAGGACCAGCGGCGTGCCAGGAAGGTACGCCAGCGTGGCGCCGAAGGCACGGTCGTCCTGATGGAGCGCGGCGGGCCAGCCGTAGGCGCGCCGGAAGGCCACCTCACCCTGGCCCAGATCGGGAACTCCGAGGATGACGCGCGCCACGCCGGTTAGCTCCGTGCCGGTGACGCTGGCGGAGGGTTGCACGCGCAGTGTGCGCGGAGTGCGGTCGGCGATCAGAAACGGCAGCGTCGCGCCAGGCTCGCCCTCGCCGACGAAGGCGAACTCCCATTCGATGGGCTGACCGTCGGGGCGTGCGCGACCAGAGGGCATCGGCCCGCGCACGGGGATGCCGAGCGCGCGGAGACGTTCGGCCTCGGCGGCGAGCGCTGCGCCGTTGGCGAGCGAGACGGCCCAGGCGCAGGGTCCGGCGTCGCCGCGCATGTGACGTTCCCAGGCGATCGGCGTGCCCGGCTCAAAGGGGGCGATCAGCTCGACGTAGGAGCCGTCGTCGAAGCCGAGGACGTCCATGTGGGTGCTGCGGTTGGCGTGCTTGCCACCATAGTCGGCGCGCAGACCGATCGCCGCCAGGGCGCGCTCCAGCGGATCGAGCTGCGACCACGCCAGCGTGACGTGATCGATGGTGAGCGTCGCACCCATGGGATTCCCTCCTCGCACGCGCTACACGTCTGGCGACGGTGGTGCTGTCTTGGCGTGCTTCTTTCGGGCATTCGCATCTTCTCGCTGCGATTTTCGCCTGGCGATGGCCTGCTCTGTGCGTGCCATCTTCTTCTCGTGCGGCGTTCGCGGCTCTCGCGTCGCGTTATGGGGATCCTCTCGCTGCCAGGGAGCACACTGCTCAGGATGCCAGCCCTGGCCCTCCTCGCCTCTGCGCGCCTTTTGGGCTCCGGCGGAGAGGCGTCGCAGCAGATCGTAGAACTGACGGCGCTCGGCGGCATTCAGTGGGGCGAAGAGCCGCTCGGAGATGCTGCGTTGCGCGGCATGGACCTCATCCATCATCGCGTCGCCCGCCGCGGAAAGCTCCAGCAGGATGGCACGGCGATCTTCAGGGTCGGGGCGGCGCACGATCAGGCCCTCGCGCTCAATGGCGTCTGCCAGCGTGGTGACGTTACGGGGCGTCACGCCGAGGAGTCGCGAGAGGTCGCCCATGCGCACGCTGCCGGACTCCGCCACCAACAGCAGGAGATGGGCGCGCGGCATCGAGAGCCGCGGCATGTGCGGCGAGGCGCCCATGCAGAGATCGACGAACTGTCTGATGGCGTGCGTGCTGAAGATCAAGGCTTCGGTCAGCGCCTCGGCGGTCGGCGTCGCGCCGTCGGCGAGATCGGGGATCTCACGCATGAGGTTGGGAACCGTGTGCGCGGGTTCCGATTCAGCGGATGAAGGAGAGAATGGCGCGGAACGAGGCACTCTTGACATGAGCGACCTGTTTCCTGTACTTGTTCACCATGTAGTAGCTCATTATCCATGAGCGTGTAATGTATCGTTCTACGAATAAGGATACCACATGGCTGGCGATTTCGCTATCCGTGCCGAGGGGCTGGAAAAGCGCTTCGGCGAGACACGTGCGCTGCGGGGGCTGGACCTCTCGGCGGAGACGGGCACGGTACTTGGCGTGCTGGGGCCGAACGGCGCTGGCAAGTCTACGGCGGTACGGATCCTCACCACCTTGCTCAAGCCGGACGCTGGCCATGCCGAGGTTGCGGGGCTTGACGTGGTGCGCCAGGCGAATGAGCTGCGCTCGCGCATCGGGCTGACGGGGCAGAACGCCGCGGTTGACGAATTGCTCACGGGCCGCGAGAACCTGCAAATGTTCGGCAGGCTCTATCACCTGCCCGGAGCCTTCGTCAAAGGGCGGGCGGGCGAACTGCTGGAACGCTTCGAGCTGACGGACGCCGCCAATCGCGTCGTCAAGACGTATTCGGGCGGTATGCGGCGGCGGCTCGACCTCGCGGCGAGCCTGTTGGTAGCGCCGCCGGTGCTCTTCCTCGACGAGCCGACGACGGGCCTCGATCCGCGCAGCCGCCTGGGCATGTGGGATGTGATCGCCGGGTTGGTAGCCGATGGCACGACCGTGCTGCTGACGACGCAGTATCTCGAAGAGGCCGATCAACTGGCGAAGAAGATCGTGGTGGTGGATCAGGGGCGGGCAATCGCCACGGGCAGCGCCGACGAGTTGAAGGCGCAGGTGGGCGGCGAGCGCCTGGAGGTGACCGTCGCTCGCGGGGGCAACCTCGACGAGGTGGGCCGCATCCTCGGCGCGTATGCCGCGGACGAAGCACGGGTGGATGTGGAGCGCCGCAGCGTCAGCGTGCCAGTGAGCAACGGCTCGCGGCTGCTGGCGGGCGTGGTGCGCGACCTCGACGCGGCGAACGTGCAGCTCGACGATCTGGCACTGCGCCGCCCCACGCTGGACGACGTCTTCCTCGCGCTGACTGGCCACGCCGCGGAAGAGATCCCTGCCACGCCGTCCGCGTCTGAAAGTACGCGCGAGCGCAGTAATGAAAATGAAAAGGTACCCGCATGACCTCAGTGCATATCGCCACCGCCGCCGCGACTCGCCGCAAGCACAGCCGTCTCTACTGGGCCGTCGCCGACGCACTGGTCCTGGCGATGCGCCGCATCCGGCAGATTCCGCGCATCCCCGACGAGATCGTCTTCGCCACGATCCAGCCGGTGATGTTCGTGTTGCTCTTTCGCTATGTCTTCGGCGGAGCTATCCCATGCCTCCCGGTGTGAGCTACGTCAACTACCTGATGGCGGGCATCTTCATCCAGACGATCATCTTCGGCGCGACGACGACCGGCGTTGGCCTGGCGCAGGATCTGGAGAAGGGGCTTGATCGATCGCTTCCGCTCGCTGCCGATGGCGAAGTCCGCCGTGCTGACGGGGCGTACGCTGGCCGATCTGGCGCGCAACTTCGTGGTGGTGATCGTGATGCTGGTCGGTGGGTCTGCTCGTCGGCTTCCACCCGCAGGGAAGCCCATTCGGCTGGCTGGCGGCGTTCGGCGTCATCCTGCTGGTGAGCTTCGCGTTCTCGTGGGTCTCGGCCACGATGGGTCTGCTGGTGCGGAGCGTCGAGGCGGCGCAGTCGGTCGGGTTCATCTGGCTCTTCCCATTGACCTTCGCCAGCAGCGCGTTTGTGCAGGTGAAGTACATCACCCCGGATTGGCTGCAATGGTTCGCCGCACGTCAGCCGGTGACGATCTTCATCGATGCGGTGCGTGCCTGGGTCCTCGGAAGGCCGGTGGGCAATAACGGTTGGCTCTCGCTGGCGTGGTGCCTGGGCATTCTCGTGGTGTTCATCCCGCTCTCGGTCTGGCTGTATGGCAGGCGTGTGAGCCGGTAGCAGCCGGGAGGTTGAGCGTGCATGGCGGGGGGACGATTGTGACGTCCTCCCGCTTTTTGTTGGGCTAGCGAGACTGGGAATCCGCTGAGGCGGCGGCGTGGGCTGCGCGAAGGGCCTCCCAGTCCGCGCGGAGGACGCCCATGATCACTTCGTCGACGTAGCGGCCGTTGACGTATTCGTGCTGGCGGCGGCGGCCTTCTTCAACGAAGCCGCAGGCGCGGTAGGCGCGGATCGCGCGCTCGTTGGTGGCGTCTGCGGTGAGGCCGATGCGGCGGTAATTCTGGAGGCGGAAAGCCCAGTCGAGAAAGACGTTGATGGCGTCGCGGCCGTAGCCTTTGCCGAGGTAGTCGGGGTCGTAGATGCCGACGCCGAGACTGGCGATGCCGGCGCGGTGGTTGCGCCAGGGATGCAGGCCGATGTGGCCGATGACTTTGCCGTCGGCTTCGATGATGAAGTCGGCGACGTCTTCTTGCTCAAGATCTTTGTCGAAGTGCTTTTCCCAGGAGGCGAGCGACTCTGGCGACCAGGCGCCGTCGGAGAGGAGCACGAGGTCGACGTTGGCCTGGAGGGCGTGCAGCGCCTTGAGGTCGTCGCGCTCGAAGGGCCGCAGAATGACTTTTTCGCCGCGCAGCATTGGAGTATCTCCTTCGGGTGGGATGTGGCGGTGGATATTGTCGCATATGTGGCTGGCGGCGGTGGCGCAGTTTTCTGCGCGAGAGCGCTGAGGCGCTAGCTGGCTTTGGCGTGGGTGCGGCGCCGGTTGTGCTCGGCGGGCGGTGGGGCGCTGGTATCGGGCGGTGTCGCGCTGCGGCCGGAGGCTTCGCGCGCGGCTTTGGCCTGGTCGTCGCGCTTCTCGGTGCGGGCGTGGAGATTGGCAAACTGCTGCTTGAGTTTGGCGAGCTCTTCGTCGCTGAGGTCTTCGAGGTTGACGAGGTTGGTGCGCGCGCCTTTGACACCGCGGAGCAGCTCGTCGAGCTTGAGGTGCATGGCCTGGGCGTCGCGGTTCTGGGTGTTCTGGATCAAGAAGACCATGAGGAACGTGATGATAGTGGTGCCGGTGTTGATGACGAGCTGCCAGGTATTGGAGAAGCCGAAGAGGGGGCCGGTGACCCCCCAGCCAATGACGATGACGACGGCGGCGATGAAGATCCACGCGGAGCCAACCACCCTGGAGGCGGCGCTTGCGAATCTGCGGAAGAGATCTTGCACGGGGGCGATCCTCTCTGCTGGATCGGCGTGGCAGGCGACGCGCCTTGGCTCTCGGCGACGCTCGTGAGAGGGGCGCGGCGCTGCGGTTGGCCGACTAATGCGCTAGATCGCATAGGCCATGCCAGCTTGTTCTCGGTGGCAGATGGGGTCTCGCCGGCGTTGGTTAGCGGCGCTCCATAAACCATTCGCTGAATTCGGCGCACTGGCCGGTGGGGGTGAAGCGCAGGATGAAGATGTTGTCGAATTCGGTCTTGAGGGTGGCGCCGTCGGCCTGGAAGTAGCGGCTGCGGCCGTGGGTGACGGCGCGGTCGCCTTCGATGAGCAGCGGTTCGTAGTGGGCGTCGAAGCTGCCGGGTGGGTCGCGGTGGTCGGCGGCGGTCCATGAGGCGACGATGGCGTCGCGGCCGTGGAGGGGTTGGTCGTAGGGATGGTAGGAGTAGGTGGCGTCTTCGGCGAAGAGGGCGCCGATGGCGGCGGGGTCGTAGCTCTTCCAGGCGGCGACGTAGGCGTCGAGCCAGCGCTGGACGGCGGGGCGGTCCATGGGATGCCTCCTGTGGTGGGAAGCGAGCGGTGTTGAGCCGCTCGCCGTGAGGGAGTTGGGAGAGCGCGACGAGACTGCTAGGTATCCGCCGCGTCTCGTGTGGTGTAACACCATGATCGCGGGTGAGGGTTGCGGCGCCGACGGGATGGTGGCGACGTTGGGTGGGGATGCTCGTTCGCCGTGGCGGGCGATCTGTGCGCGATCAAATTTCCGTTTTCTTCCGCTTTTTCGTCGTGTGTGTGGCTCCTTTTCTGGGGATTCAAGCCGATTTGAGGGGATGCGGAAGGTCGATGGGCGGAAATGCGGAAGCTGTGGCGGCGAATTTTCCGTTTTCCGTTCCGTGGGGAGGCTGTGAGCGGTGGCGCGTGGGGTTTGGAGGGCGATTTGCGGGTGTTTTGCGGCGGCGCGGAAATAGACCATTTGTTCTGATGGGAGTATAGCATGGGGTGGGCGGAGTTGCAAGGGTGGCTGCGGGTTAGCGGCGGTTGAGGGTGGCGACGAGGGCGATGATGCCGCTGATGCCGCCGACGATGGCGAGGAGGATGCAACTGACGGCGCTGAAGGCGCGGAGGCTGCCGATGGCGCGCCAGCGTTGGCAGGAGGCGGCGTTGCCGAGTCCACAGGCGAGCTGGTCGAGCTCGGAGGGACGGGCGGCGAGGAAGACGATGAGGCAGATGAGGAAGAGGATGGCGGCGATGGCGGCGAGGACCCAGAGGCCGATGACGGCGCATGGGAGGCCGCGACGCTGCGGTGGCGCGGGTGGGTAGGGTGGGGGCATGTAGGGCGGCGGCATGTAGGGTCGTGGCATGTAGGGCGGCGGTGGCATGTAGGAGGTGGGCGCGTTCGGCGAGGGCGGCGGGACGTTGCCCCACTGGTTGCCTGCCATGCGCGTGCCCCTTGCCGCTGTGTCGCTCACCGCCACTCGTTCCAGTATAGCGGACGGGCGCCAGTGTGTGGTGGTGGTGAGGATGGCCGTTTGCGCTGCACGCCACCAGGGGCCGGACCAGGGGAGCCGGAACGGGAGTTGGGCATCCGTGGCGCATCTCTAGGCGGCACACGCCCGCGGATTAGACGCCGACTTAGACGCTCTGCGTGCTTTCGCGCCAGGCGTGTATGCCTTCTTTGGCGCCGTAATAGACGATGATCAGCCCGGCGAGCGGATCGGCCCACCACCAGCCGAGGAGGGCGTTGAGCGAGAGGCCCACGAGGACGGCCGCGGCGAGATAGGCGTCGATCAGTGTGACATACGCCTCGGTCGTCAGGACTGGATTGCCGAGTTGTTTGCCCGTTACGCGCTTGCCGTAGGCGAGCAGCAGCATGGCGGCCAGGGTCGCGGCCAGCCAGAGGATGCCCAACGGCGAAGGCGCGGGGCGCTGCCGGGCGAGCAGGGTGTAGGCCGATTGGCCGAGGATGTAGAGGGCGAGTGCGACGAAGGCCACGCCGATGAGGCGGAGCGCGCGCCGCTCGCGTTGCTTGCCGGCGTTGGTCAGTTGCCAGACGACCACCAGCGAGGCGAAGATCTCGATGACGGAATCAAGCCCGAAACCGGCGAGCGCCACGGAGCGCGCGGAGAGGGCGGCCCCCAGGACGATGACGCAGCCGACGACGTTCCAGCCGAGCGTCGCGTACTCTAAGCGGAGGCCCCGCGCGAGCAGTGCCGCCTTTTCCATGCGCCCCCCAAGGTCTCCGCGCTTGCCCAGGTCCACGAGCTACTCTGCAAAGTCTTGTGCCGCAACATTTGCTGTGTCATTCGGTGCATGTACGAATTGGGGATCGAAGCGGAGTTCGATTGAAGCACCTCACCGAAGGAATAGATCGATAATTTCACGAAAGGCGGCAGATACGAGCCTTGTCACCCGAAAACGGCGATTGCGAGATGCGCTTAGTATGTCATCAAGCGCTTGGGCGATTTCCGGCACTTCTACTCTTACGAAACTGCCACGACTTCTGCCTTGCGGCACACCGGTAGTTACATATAATGCCAACATTTCCAACTCGTCGCGTTCCTTCGCCGTGAGCAGCGCGACTTGTTGCCAATACCCGCAGCGTTCCAAGAAATAAAGGCAACTGACTATAGCAGTGCGCTTATTCCCATCCTCGAAAGCGTGATTTTGCGCGAGGGACTGGAGAAGGGCTGCCGCCTGTTCAAGTCCTGACTGATACATGAATTGTCCGCCGTACATGAAGAACGGGCGGTGCGCAGCCGAGTCGAGCAATTGTGGCGAAATAAGGCTTGGCAGACCGCCTAGAGGAATCGTGACGGCGGCATGGATGGTGAGGATGTCGGTAACTAGTTGCAATGCTGCCGCCTCACAAGCGTCTTCTGTGGAGGCGGCAGCTGGTAAAGGGAAATGCCCAATGCGCGCAGGCACAAGCACCCCTATGCGCTAAGACACTACTCGTGCGCTAGTCGCTCAATGAGCGTACGAAAATTCGGATTACTGAACGCACGCCGTAAAAAGTCTTTGACTTCCTTGGAGGGTGGGGGCAGCCCCGCGCTCGCGCGCCTGCGCGCCTTCAAGCCACGTGGCTCACGAAGGGCGAGCGCGACCTTTCGCCTAGCAGTGTTTGTAAACTGTTCGCGGTGCATTGGTTGCGTCTGAAACCGATCCACGATTTCTTCCTGCAACGCGCGAACCTGCTCAACGGTCGCCATGACATGCCTCCTCTGCCCACATACTACCCGATGGATTGACCGTTGTACAGATGTGCAAACAACACTTGTGAAGCGAATCGGACACAGATATTGTCACCTCTGGTACCTCTAAGACACTCGCAAGAAGGTCTCCACTTCTCTGACTCCGTGTAGTGAGGTCGAACGTATGGCACGCTTATCTCATTTTTGTGCAGGGCCTCGTCGCTCAATGGTCGAATCTACCTTCTCGATACTGAAAGCCAAATTCGACGAGACGCTGCGTAGCAAGGGCGACGTGACACAAGTGAACGAACTACTCTGCAAAGTCTTGTGCCACAACATCTGCTGTGTCATTCGGTGCATGTACGAATTGGGGATCGAAGCGGAGTTTGCCTGACGGCGCGTAGCTATTCCGGTTGAAATAGGGCAATCGTGTTGCCGTCGGGATCTTTGAACCACGCCGACTTGCCGATGCCCGCCGTCGTCGCTACGTGGTCGACGGTCTTGAGCGTCGGGTAGTCGTAGTCCTCGAATACCACCCCGCGCGCCACAAGATCGCGCACGTCGGCGTCAACATCGCTCGTCCAGAAACGCACCTGCGTGTGGTCCGCCTTGCTCGGCGCCGGGCGACCGTATACGAGTAGGCTGGTGCCGTCGCCGCAGGCGAACAGCAGGTGGTTCTTGATTGTCTCTGGCGACAGCGTCAGTCCGACCTTCTGCTCGTAGAACTCCTGGCTCCTGGCGAGATCGGTTGAACACAACACCGCCGATACTCTTCTGGCTCCGAGCATGACGCGCCTCCTCATTGATGCGGCTCGATGTCAATTGTCAGCCAGCATACCACGGCATACTACGGCATGCCCTGCTCGCGCCGCGCTGGGACAGAGGTGCGTCCGGTGAATACATGTGCAAAGCGAGTTATCCAGGCGTTGCCTAAAAAGTCACCGAAATACCCGATTTATGGGGCAGAACGCGATCTTGCCCCAAATGTAGACTGTGGGTGTAGGGTAGTGCCAATCTGTCATAGCGAGCGAGGGGAGGCACCGACATGTGGGAATACAAGGTCATCGTGCATGGCAACGCGCGAGCACTGGAAACGGAGATGAACGCGCTAGCTGCCGATGGATGGGAATTCGTCGCCCTAAGTCATACGGATTCATTCGATCCCATCTACACCGCCGTCCTCAAGCGCCGGAAGCCGTAGGCGTCGGGGCGCGGGTGTGACTGGGAGAGTCTTGGCCGGGCGCGGCGTCCTTTTACGGGCGCACCTCTCTGTTCATCGTCATGACCAGCGCAACGATCCCGCACACGATGCCTACGATGCCGAAGCAACCACTCCCAACAGCCCCGATTACATCGGACGTTTCACCAGTGCCAATGATACAAGACGCCTGATTGCCCAATGTGCAGGCCACTTGTTCGAGGTCGGATGGCTGCGCCGCAAAGAATACGATCAGGCAGACGACGAAAAACACGAGTCCAAAGCCGGTGATCACCCAGAGGCCGATGGCGGCACCAGAGAGGCCGCGTTGCGGCATACTCGGTGGTAACGGCGGGTACGGCCCTTGATAAGGGTAATAGGGTGGTGGGCTGCCCCACGGGTTGCCTGATGACATGGATCAACCTACCCGCCCGTAGAATAGCGGACGATGTAGTCGATGACGGCCTGTTTGCTGGCCTTGCTCGTCGGCTTGGTGCCTGGGTGGGCGGCCTGGACGTTCGCGGCGGTCTCTTTGAGCATTTCAAGCGTGTAATCTTGGAGCGCGCGATCTAGCTGGTTGTCGCCATAGAGTTGCGTGAGGAAGTGCGGATCGGGCGGGCTGAACGGATCGGCTCGATAGCCTTCGATCCGGCGTATAGGCACGAGGGGTGGCAACTCAACCTTAGCCGCCCCTCGCTTCGTAGGTGGTTGTTGTGCCATGAGTTCGCGGTAACGCGCCAAGAGCGTGTCTGCGAATCGACTATTGCGGGCACTTTCCTCTTCGGCGAGTTCGGTTAGCGCAGTCGTGAAAGCCGCTGCATCACCATCCACTGCTGGCAAGTTTAGGGTTTGGCGCAAGGCATTCGCGGCCCGCTCGCCGCGTTGTTTGATTGAAAGAGGTTTGGTCGCAACTGAGGCTCGTGCCCGCGTCGCCTGTCCCCTACTAGACATGGCTCAACACCTCCTCAACGAGCTTGATGTAAGCATCCGCCGCAGGAGAGTTGTGCGAGAACAGGTTCGTCTTCTTCCCCGCCCCTGTCTCCACGTGTGCTTTCTCGATGTGGCTCTTGTCCAAAGGTATCCGGGCCCTTAGGAGTGGCACGCCTGCGGAATCAAGTTCTCTGATTGCCTGCGCCAACAACTGACCATTCAGTTTATCGTCTTTCCATTGCGTGACACAACTGCCAAGCACTTTGATAGGCTGTTTGGATAACGCCTGTAAGGTAGTGACTGTCTGCCGAAGTTGGTGCAAACCGAGATCAGCAAAGGCTCCCGGTGCAATGGGCATGAGCACAAATTGGGATGCTGCCAACGCAGGACGTGTGAAATAACCCATCGATGGCCCGGTGTCAAGGATTATCCAATCGAATGGGCGCGACTCAAGCACTGGAGGTGGTATGAGGTTTGGCGAATGCAGATCAGCGACGAATCGCAACTCCGCATCTGGCCCGGAAGCGCCTCCGCGATCCTCTTGCGACATGTCTTCATGCGATGGGATCAGCCACACACCCTTGAATTCAGTGGGCCTCACAAGGTCAGCAAGCTGTCTCTTGCCCGCAAAGTATTCACCAAGGTGACCTGGCACGGCATGGTGTGCTTGGGGGTTCGGCAAAGCCTTCGTGAGATTGGCCTGCGTGTCCATATCTACAACTAGTACGCAGTGACCCTTGCCAGCCAATCCGAATGCGAGGTTCAAAGCAGTGGTAGTCTTGCCAACGCCGCCTTTGTGGTTAGCCACTGCAAGTACGACAGTTTCTTCCGGTATGCGTCGCTTGATTGCATCAGCAAGTTCGAGGACTTCGGGCGAGATAGGAATGAGAGGCGGGCCGGACGGAATCGCGCTTGGCTCGTTGGGATGCTTGGGTGCCGAGCGCGTTCCGCGCACATAGGTTATGTAACGAAGAAAATTGTCGCCTTCTAGGAAAAGACCCAGGATCGCGCAGTGCTTGTGACCGTGCGTGGTCGTTCAGGATGCTCGTAGTAACGATAAATCCGGGTTCACCGCCTAACGGGGCAAGTCCCCCGCGCAAATTCGTAACATCGCGAGCGAGGACCTTCTGTTCGGGTGGACGGTATTGCTTGACGGAAATGCCCCGATAGGCGCTTCATCGCAGTCGGCATGGTGTAGAGCTTCAGATCCAGACCAGGGCCATATTGAGTCGCCGTATCTTCCACAATGAATCCAGCACGTGTGAAGACATAGCCAACAAAGTCTTCAAACTGATAAGGATTGAGCTCGTCGAGCATGCGTTGGATGCTCGGATGCTCATAAACGTCTCTAAACTTAGCCTCATCGATCTGGACTTGTGCCATCCTGTCCTGCTCCCTCCCCGTGTATCTTTCCTCTATCCACCTTAGGGAATGGCGCGAGTATAGCAGGAACAACTGAGCGGCACAATCGCACGGGCAAGCGGTACTCCCCATGTGCGACGATGTGGACAACGGAAACGAGGCGCGAATCATGGCGCATGTGCTTGTGGTCAATGACGATGTAACCGTGGCGCGCATGCTCGATATGATCTTCACCGAGGACGGCCACCACGTCACGCGGGCCCGGACGAACACCGAAGCGCTGGCGGTGCTGCGGAGTTCCCTGCATCCCGTCGTCGCATTGCTGCGGCTCGAAGTGCCACCCATGCCGCGCAACGACGCCCGTGTGCTGCCCCTGCTCGAAGTGATCCGCGATCGCCGCGCGACGTGGGAGCCGCACGCCTACGTACTGGTGACGTGGGGGTATCCGACGGGCGACGCCGCGATCGATCGCCTGGTGGACGAACTCGGTGTGCACATCCTCCACATGCCCACGGATTCCGACGGTTTCCTCAGCGCGGTAGCCGAGGCCGCTGCGACCTTCCCTGCTCGCCCCTAACCACAACGCGCCCCCGCCGACTTTTTGTGCAGCACCCGCATTCCGCCTCTACTTTTTGTGCAGAAGGGGCTTTTTGTGCAAAGCCAGTTATCCACAAGGGGCGGAGTTATCCACAGGGCATGTGGAAAGGTGGAATCGGGCGCGCCGGAGGGCGAGAAGCCGCTTGTGTACTGGGGTGGCGCTGCGAGCGTGTCGTGGCGGGAGTTGGCTTGGCAACGTGGATAACCGGGCCAAAAGTGTGGAAAAGTCGCGGCCATTGTGCAAAAGTCGGCGGGTCGCTCGACGGCGGAAAATCGCCGTGGGAGGCGCATTCGCCGCATGGTTATGTGGATAAGTCGGGGGATAGGCGGTGCGCGAACGGGCGGCGCGCGGGGGAGAATCCGGGAGTCGCGGCGGGCGGAGAGGGATGCGCGGCCGTACGCGCGGAGTGGCTGAGGCGGCGGTCCCGCGCGGGCGTTGGGTGTAGAATGCGGGCAGACGCCGAGCGAGGTGGGCCGCGGGCGAAGGCGCGGCGCGGGAATCGGCGAGGGGCGCGCGATGGACGAGCGGGCGCATGATCCCCGGCGGCATGAAGCCGGGACGGACGGCGATCGCTGCTCTGAGGCGGGCTGCGAACGTGCGGCGGTGACACGCTGCGCGGTCTGCGGACGCGCGCTCTGCTCGCGGCACGGCTACAAGACGTGGTGGTGGGCGGCGTCGGGCGCGCACTATGGGATGGTCTGCGAGGAGTGTCGCGGCGGCGAGACGCAGGGCGAGGGCACGAACGCGAGCGAGTAAGAGAGGGTGCCGCGGTGGAACTGACGATTCCCTTCCACATTCGGGGAAAAGACGGCGTGGTGCGCGTGACGTATACGGTGAACGAGGACCCGCCACGCTGGGGGAATCCGCTGCTGGGCTTCGCGGACGAGCTGCCCGACGCCGGTAGGGACTTTCCGGTGTGCCAGGCGAGCGTGACGTTCGCGGGCGAGGGGTACGCCTCGGTGATGGGATGGATCCAGATCCTGCGGTTCCACGGGACGGAGAACGGCGTGCTGGTGGATCAGCCGCCGCAGCTTGAGGGCACGGACATGCCCTACGTCTACTTCGGGCCGAGTGCGTCGTTCTTCGACAACCCGTTCACCGACCAGCGCGGCGTGCATTGGACGGCGGAGGCGTTCCTGGTGATCAGCCCTGACGCGGTGATGACGCGGGTGGTGCAACCAGTCTGCGGCTTCCGCTGGGGGTACAGCACGGAGGGGGAGCGAACGGCGGCGCTGCCGCTGGCGCGCGTGGAGCGAGAGACGTGGCTGGCGGCATGCGCGGTGCTGCGCGAGCGCTACGCACGCTGGACGTTCCTGGAGACGTGGGCGACGGCGTAGGGACGGCGGGACGAGGCGCGATCGCTTTCCCTGCCTGGGTGGACGCGGGTCGGGTAGTACTTTGCGCGGCGGTGGGATGTCCGTTGGTCCTGCGCATGCGAGGGCTTCTCGGCAGCAGCATATGCTTGTCTCGGCCGCGGCGCTCGTGAGGGATGGAGTCCTTCGCGGGATGCGGCGAGCCGGGCGAATGCGGCGATGCTGTGCGTACGTGCATGCAGCACCACCTAGAGGAGGTACACGATGGCGAGCTACGTTCTGGTCTTCACAGGCGGCGGCGCGATGGCGACGACGGAGGAGGGACGCAGCGAGGAGTTGGCGCGCTGGGGCGTCTGGTACGGCGGCCTGGGTCAGGGGATCGTCGACGGCGGCAAGCCTTTCGGCGCCTCGGTCGTGGTCGCGGCGGATGGCACGGTGACGCCGGGCGCGCCCTCGGGCTTGTCGGGCTACGCGATCGTCTCGGCGGAGAGCCTTGAGGCGGCGACGGCGATGACGCAGGGCTGCCCGATCCTCACCAATGGCGGCACGATCGAGGTCTACGAGACGTTCGAGGTGATGTAGCGCGTCCGCACGCGCGTGCGCCGCGGGGCAGATCAGCATGTGTACGCTGGTCTGCCCTTTTTGGCGTCTTTGGCGCGGAGAAGCGAGCGAAGCGTATACTGAGGGTGCGCTGCGGCGGGTCGGATTCGCCACGCACGGAGGATCGGGACACGGAGCGCGCGAGGGAGACGAGAGACGATGTGGACTGCTGAAGACATCCGGCTGGAGGCGCAACGCATCCGCGAGACGGTGACGGAGCCAGGGCAGCCGGTGAATTATCCGTTGGTGGATGTGATCGCGCTGTTGACGCGCGTTTCGGAGCTGCTCGCGGGCAGCGCGGAGTTGACGCGTACGCAACGCCTTGAGGCGCGGGTGGCGGAGTTGGAGGCGCGCAACGCGGCGCTTCGCGCGGTGGTGGAGGCGGCAGCACAGGACGGCTCCGTGGCGTATATGGCGAGCGTGGTGGAACGCGCGCGGACGCTGCTGCGCGAGGAATCGGCATCCGCTCCGGCGGCGTCATGAGGGCGTGAGAATGGAGTATGACGAGGCTGGCGAGTGGCAGGGCGATCAGCGGGAAGAACCAGGGGAAGTCGTTGCTGTTGTGGGCGACGGCGAGGTAGCTGGCGGCGGCGACGATGACGAGCGCCCAGAGCGCCAGGACGGTGCGCCACGCGCGGCGCTGGTTGCGACTGGCTGAGGCGAGGGTGAAGGCGACGGCGGCGAGGCTGAGCGCGACACCGGGCGCTGCACCGAGGGCGGTGACGAGGTAGCCGCGCGGGGTGTTGATGGTGGAGGGTGAGCCAAGTAGGGTGAGCGCGGTGACAATGGCGCCGAAAAAGAAGGTGAGCAGCGGGCCAAGGATGGCGAGCGTGATGGCGGCGGCGCGCATAGGGGCATCCTCCTGCGTGTGCGGAGATATGCGCGCCTCCCCATGTGACGACGCGCGTTATCCCTCGCCTGCCCACAGTATCGCGGATCAAGCGAGGGAAGACCACGCACTATTCGCACTAGTTGGTGCGGTGAGATGACGCTCTTGCCGTAAGGCCCCTGCCGCCAGCGAGCGTCTCGCCGTTGGGCATCCCATGGCGCATCCGTAGCGCGTAGGGGCGGCTCCACGTGATCGCGCTTGCGGGAGCCTGCGGCGGGCCTGTCAATTGAGGCGGAGGACCCAGTAGACGGTGAAGGCGAGCCAGGTGACAGCCGTTCGTTATCGGCACGTCGAGGTTCAGGCGCATCGGACGATCACCACGCGCACGAGAGAGGTTCACGTGACGTCGTGCCGTCGCTGGGAGACTAATCTCCTTTCAGTCTCCATTCTGCCCCGACGGCCTGGACTGTGATGAATAGGCAGAAGGCGGCTACGAGGAAGGGCACGAACGCTGCCAGTAGGTCGAGCACCGGATCGCCCAGGGAGGGGATGATGGTGGACTCGCGGAGCAGCCCGAGCAGCAGCGCGGCGCAGCAGAGGGCGAACCAGAGCGGATGCCGCCGTCCACTGGCCGCCTTGAAGGGTAGCAGGAGGACCCCGACGGCGGTGACATAGAACAAAGGCAGGTAAAAGACTACCTGCTGGACGGCGTTGATGCGGGAACCGCTGTGGGTGTAGGTGTAACTGCTCGGATTGAATAAGAAACTGGAGGCGATGATCACGACCACGACAAAGCCGAGCCATAGAAGCAGCGGCCAGCGCCTCACTATGGCGGCCACGCCGTAGAAGACGAGCGCGAAAGCGACGTAGAAGACAGTGAATTGCACCTGCTGGTAGCGCAGGCCGGAGAGTTGCCCGCTCCGGAACATGTCTAAGAAGACGACGCCGCCAACGAGGGTGAGCAGCGCACCAACCGCCGCCAGGCTCACCCCCAACGCCAGGTTGCGCGACGACGACCGCTCCATTGTGTGCCGCATGATCAACCCAGCGATGATGGTATAGCCCAGCAGTCCGAGCATGACTGTCGACAAGCCGTAGTAGATGAAATCAAAGCTGCTCGTCATAGTGTCCTCTTTCCAGGCACGCGGTCGCGCCGAGGTGAAGCGGCGCGACGACATGGTGCGCTCACGCAATCCCTGTTCACGGATGTGGCGTCCGGTCAGTTGAGGCGGCGGCGGACCCAGTAGACGGTGAGGGCGAGCAAGGCCGCGGCGAGGAGCGCGTAGAGCGCCGTCTCGATGGCCTGGAAGGTCCAGTAGCGGCTGCCGGGCTGGTAGACGATGTACAGCGAGATGCCGCGGGCAGCGATGCACTGGAAGACGGATTGCTTGATGAGGCCGGGGGTGCCGGCCTGCGTGTCGCAGGGCTGGAAGACCTGATCGTCGCTGAGGTGATGGCCCGAGGCGTCGACGAAGCCGCTGTCGACGATCCAGGCGTTCACGCCGAGGTTGGGGTCGTCGGCGAGCACGCTATAGGTGGTGGTGAGCGGCGGCTGGTAGTGCGGGCGCAGCAGGTTATCCACCGGGAGGCGCACGGCCAGGAAGAGCGCCAGCGTCAGCACCATCGCGGGGATCGCGCGGCGAAGCAGGACGCCGGCGGCGACGGCGAGCAGGACGGCGAAGGCCATGTAGCTCAGCGGCGCGATGCCCTCCAGATCGAAGGGGTCTGGGGAGAACTTGCCGGTCAAGGCGTCGAAGGGGAAGCGCCACCAGGCGATCAGCAGGCTAAGCAACGCCGCCACGACGAGACATCCGCCGACGATGAGCGCGAGCTTGACGGCGAGCCAACGGCCGCGCGTGACGCTCTGCGTCCAGACGAGGCGCTGCGTGCCGTTCTCTAGCTCGCGGGCGACGAGCGGCGCGCCAACGAGCATGGCGATCAGCACCGGGATGAAGTTGAGCCAGGGGAGGGCCTGGGCGAGCGCGCCGTTCGTGTCCTCAAAGGCGCGGATGAATTCGTTGCAGTTGGGGTTGCTGGTCGGGTTGGCGACGCAGGCGTCCACCCCGAGCGCGTGGTAGGACGCGCGGATGTCGAGGCCCGTCAGCACGAAGAGGATGGCGAGCGCGGCGAGCGCAACGCCGATGACGAGCGCTTCGGTGCGGTGTTGCCGCCAGGTGAGCCAGATCATCGCGTGGCCTCCTGCTTCGCTGGTGCGACGGGTCGGCTGAAGGTCGCGTGCTCCAGGTAGGCGACGACAATCTCTTCGAGCGTGGCTTCGCGCGCCTCCCAGCCTGCCGGTGGCATGACGTCGCCGCGCACGATGAGGGTGGAGACGCGGCCCGCGGACGTCTCGCCGACGACGTGCAGCGCGGCGCTGACACGGGCTGTCTCAGCGGCGGGCCCGGTGAGGGCGCGATGTGTGGCGCGGATGCCGTCGATGTCGCCGGCGAGTTGGATACGCGCGGCGGCGAGGATGACGAGATAGTCGCAGACGCGCTCAAGGTCGCCGATGATGTGCGACGAAAGCAGCACGGTGACGCCGGATTCGGTGGCAGTGTCGGTCAGCGCGCGGAGGAACTCGCGGCGGGCGAGCGGATCGAGGCTGGCGAGCGGCTCGTCGAGGACGAGCAGATCGGGGCGCTTGCCAACGGCCAGGGCCAGCGCCACCTGTGCCTGCTGCCCGCCGGAGAGCTTGCCGATGGGGCGATCCAGCGGAATGCCGAGGCGTTCGAGCCGGTTGCGCGCCGTCGCGCCGTCCCAGCGCGGATTGAGCTTCTGGCCGAAGGTGAGCATCTCGGAGACGCGGAAGCCGCGATAGAGGGGATGATCCTGCGCGACGAAGCCGACGTGCGGTAGAGCCTGGGCGGGCTGCTCGCGCGGAGAGCGGTCGCAGACACGCACCTCGCCCGTGGTGGGCTGGAGCAGCCCGACGCAGAGATGGAGCAGCGTAGTCTTGCCGGCGCCGTTGGGGCCGACGAGCGCCGCGATGCGTCCCTTGGGGATGGCGAGCGTACAGTCGCGCAGCGCCCAGGTGTCGCGGTAGCGTTTGCTGAGGTTAGTGGCTTCGAGCGCATTGACGCCGCTCATGCCGGCTGGGGAGGAAGCTGTGCTCATGATGCCGCCTCCGGTGGGTACGATGGGGTGCGTGTGTTCACGGGTGCTCCTTTGCGGTCGGTGTTGACCTGTCGCCCCAGGTGTGCGGGGCGCGCTCGGCAGCGTAGCAGGCGAAGATGACCGCTCCATGACAGCGCTGGAACTGGTTGTCATGTGCGTGTCATCTTGGCGAGCGATACTCTGGGGGAGCTATCGCGAGGGCGGCCGTGCTGGTGCGAGAATGGGGGAGACTGGCGAGGTGAGGGAGAAAGGAGCACTCCATGACTCGCGCCCGTTCGCGCACGCCGTGGCGCAGGCCGCTCAGGAGACGCCAAGGCGGTGGCGGCTGGCCCGGCGGCAGTTGGCTCGGCGGTAGACCCTGAGCGTATCGCGCCGCCCGTCTGAGCGGGCGTGAACGCGTGGGCGGTGTGGAGAGGCGCATGCGCATCTTGCTGGTGGAGGACAACCGACGTTTGAGCGCGGCGCTGGCGCGGAGCCTCGCCGACGCGGGGTACGCGGTGGATGCGGCGTATGATGGCGCGGAGGGCGAGCACTTCGCCGAGGCCGCGCCGTATGACGCGATGATCCTCGATGTGCTGCTGCCGGTGAAGGACGGGCTGGCGGTCTGCCGCGCGTTGCGTGCGCACGGCCTGATCACGCCGATCTTGATGCTGACGGCGCGTGACGCCGTGGAGGATCGTGTGCGCGGGTTGGATAGCGGCGCGGATGACTATCTGGTGAAGCCGTTCGCGCTGCACGAACTGCTGGCGCGGCTGCGGGCGCTACTGCGGCGCGACGCGTCGAGCAAGAGTCCGTTGCTTGAGGTTGGCGATCTGCGGCTCGATCCGGCGACGCACTACGTTGAGCGGGCAGGGCGTCGCATCCGGCTGACGGCGCGGTTAGTGGCGCTGCTCGAATACTTCATGCGCCACGCCGATCAGGTGTTGAGTCGCGAACTGATCCAGGGCCACATCTGGAGCTACGACTACGAGGGCGTGTCTAATGTGGTGGATGTCTACGTGCGGCGGCTGCGGCGCGAGATCGACGATCCCTTTGACGTTAAGCTGCTGGAGACGGTGCGCGGCGCGGGCTACCGGCTGAGTGCGCCGCGGACGTAGGGCGCATGGGGGCGAGGCATGGGCGAGCGATTGACCGCGCGGTTGCGCTTTCTCGGCGGCGTGCGCGTGCGCCTGACGCTGTGGTATCTGGTGATCCTGGCGGTGGTGTTCCTGGTCTTCAGCGGGGTGGTCGTGGCGGCGACGGTGAACAATGCGGCGAACGAGGAGCGGGCGAGCTTGCTGGCAATGACGAACCGCGTGGCCAGCGTCTACGACACCGCGAGCGGCAAGCTGGTCTTCAACTATCCCTGGGGCCAGAGCGCGTCTGCCGCGGGGACCGCCGCGCCGGTGGGGAAGCAGGATACGCCGCTGGGGCCGCTCGATGTGGCGCTGCTGCTCGACACGAACGGCGCGCTGCTCCAATCGTTCGGCCCGACAACTGCCGGCGGCGAGGCGCTGCTCGAACAACAGGCGGGCAAATGGCGCTCGCTCGGCGCGCCTGTGGACCAGGGCATGGCGGTGACGCTGCAGGTGACACCCTCGGAAGGGAAGGTCGCACCGCCCGACGTAGCGGAGGCGCAGTACGAGGTCATGTTCACCTCTATCACCAATGGGGGGAGCGTGGTGGCGACGCTTGTCGTGGGGAGCCAGTACGATCCGGGGCAGACGCTGCAATCGCTGGTGCCGGGGCTGCTGATCGCGGGACCGTTGACGCTGGTGATCGCAGCGGTAGGCGGCTACTGGCTGGCGAGCCGCGCCATGCGCCCGGTGCGGTCGATTACCCAGGCGGCACGCGAGATCGGCGAGACGGATCTGCACCGGCGACTGCGCCTGGGGCGGCGCGACGAACTAGGTGAGCTGGCGGCGACCTTCGATGGGATGCTCGACCGGCTGGAGTCGGCCTTCGCGCGGCAGCGTCAGTTCACGGCGGACGCGAGCCATGAGTTGCGCACGCCGCTGACGATCGTGGATCTCGAGGTGACGCGGGCGCTGGCGACGCAACACGCGCCGGAGGAGTATCAACGGGCACTCCAGGCGATCCGCGCCGAGAATGCGACGATGACGCGACTGGTGAACGATCTGCTGACGCTGGCCCGCGCCGACGCCGGGCGCCCACAACTGCGCTATGAGCGCGTGGATCTGGGCGACGTGGCGCTGGCAGCGGTCGAGCGGTTCGCGCCGCTGGCGCGCGAGCGTGGTGTGTCGCTGGCGGTAGGGGCGCTGCCCGAGATCGTCGTGCGCGGCGATGCGGAGTATTTGGCGCAGATGCTCGGTAACCTGGTGGAGAACGCCATCAAGTACACGGCTGGCGTGGGGAGCCATGTCCGCGTGGCGGTGGAGCGGGTGGGGGCGCGGCAGGCGGCGCTGCGCGTGGAGGACGATGGGCCGGGGATCGCCGAGGCCGACAGGCCGCATCTCTTCGAGCGCTTCTACCGGGCAGACCGGGCGCGGAGCGCGGACGGGGCGGAGACGGCGGGTAGCGGTCTCGGCCTGGCGGTGGTTGAATGGATCGCGCGGGAGCACGATGGCGAGGTTCGCGTGCAGAGCGTCGCTGGTACTGGCACAACGTTCGAGGTCATCTTGCCCGCGCTGACCTCCGTGGAGTGAGCTGAGAAGGAGCGAGCCCGTGCCGGTACTGGAGCCGCGGGACTATCCGCTGAAATCGGGGGAGCGCGCGACGGTGCGGTCGCCGAATGTGGAGGACGCCGCCCGCATGCGCGAGATCACGCTGGAGGCGATGGGCGAGGGCGAGTATCACATCACGGAGGCGGACGAGTTCGCGTTCTCGGTGGAGCAGATCGCCGGATGGATCGCGCTCTGCGCGGCGTCGGAGGCGAACCTGCTGCTGGTGGCCGAGGTGGACGGCGTGGTGCAGGGGATGCTCAATTTCGAGGTTGGCGACCGGCGGCGCACGCGGCACGCGGGGACGTTGGCGATGAGTGTGGATGCGGGCTGGCGCGGGCACGGGCTGGGCTTCGCGCTGATTGACGCACTGCTGCGCTGGGCGGAGGAGCAGCCGCAGATCGAGCGCGTGGGGCTGACGCTGCTGGCGAGCAATACGCGTGCGCGGCGGCTCTACGAGAAGATGGGCTTCGTGGAGGAGGGGCGGCGCGTGCGGGCGCTGAAGATCGCGCCGGATCGCTATGTGGACGAGGTGCTGATGGGCCGCATGCTGCGTGAGCGCTGAGCTTCGCGGCACTGCTTGAGCAGCGCGCTACCAGTAGTCCCGCGCGGCGGGGCAAAGCTCAGGACGATGGAACGCCTTCCTGATCGGGCGCGTGCACCGCGGGCGTGCCTGCCGCATCGCGGTCAATTTCGGCGGCACCGTCGAGCTGATGCGCCGTGGCGTCGGCGTCAGCGTCGGTGGGGCGACCGGGCGGCAGCAGCGTGAGCAGGAGGATGCCGGCGACGATGTAGCCCGCGCCCTGGAAGGTGAGCACGGCGACGACGCCGAAGCGATCGGTGATCGTGCCGGCGATGATCGTGCCGACGAGGCCGAGAATGCCCATCGTCGTGCCCATCGAGCTGGAGACGCGCCCGCGAAAGACGTTGGGCGAGCGCAACTGGGTGAGCGCCTGGATGCCGGGCATGAAGCCCATGACGGGGATGCCGACGAGGATGAAGAGGGCGATCTGCACGCCGAAGAACGGGAAGACGCGCGGAATATTGAAGATCACGAGGTCGATGGCGCCGAAGGCGATGCTGGTGAGGCCGATCATGCGGCGCGAGAGCACCAATGAGCCGAGGGTGCCGAAGATCACGCCGCCGATCAGTCCGCCGATGGCCTGCGAGGTCATGAGCGCGCCGATCTGCTCAGGGCCGCCGTGGAGGATGCGATAGACGAAGATGGGGTAGAGCACGCCAATGACGCCTTCGCCGAGCGAGGTGATGGCGAGTGCGACCAGCAGCACCCGCAGCGTGCGCTCGCGACCGATCACGCGGAGGCCGGCCACCCAGTCGCGCCAGACACGGATGAACGCGCCGGCCTCTTCGGCGGCGAGCGATTCGCTGTGGGCGGGGAGCTTCGTCGGGCGCGAGGAGGCGGAGATCCGCATGATAAGCAGGGCGGCGACGAGGAAGGAAATCGAGTCGACGGCGACGATGCCGGTGAGTCCGAAGGTCGCGCCGACGACGCCGCCGAGTGCGGGGCCGACGAGCCGCGCGAGGTTGCTGGAGAGCGCGCTGAGCGAGTTGGCGGTGACGAGTTGATCCTCGCGCACGAGGGCGGGCAGCAGCGCGTTCTGCGCCGGGCTGAGGAATTGGTCCGCGCCGGACTCGAGGACGCTCTCGATATAGACGACCCAGACGAGCGCGGGCGTGCGGGCAAACAGCAGCAACAGGACGATGGCGGTGAGCAGCAGATTGGTGACGACCATCATGCGCTGGCGATCCCAGCGGTCGGCGAAGACGCCGGCGATGGGGCCGAGCAGGATGCGCGGGATGCGGCTGACGAGCATCATCAGGCCCGTGGCGAGGATCGAGTGGGTGAGGAGGAAGATGTAGATCGGCAGGCCGATGAACATCACCCAGTCGCCAGCGTTCGAGATCAACCCTGCGGTCCAGAGCAGGGCGAAGTTGCGCTGGCGTAGGGTGGCGAGCATGCGGTCAACCTCTCGTGATGCAGTGTTGGGTGTAGGCGACGGGAAAGTGCGGTCGCCTCTGTGGGGAGTTGCGCGCGGCTAGTGCCAGGCGCGAGAGCATAGCATAGCACGCTTCTTCTCTAGACGCTCGGCAAAAGTGGAAGTTTTCTGCACGAGATCGAGCGGGGAAAGTTCGTGCAGGGCGGCGCGGATCACCCGGCTGCCACGAGACGCACATGCTCGGCCTCATCGACCGGCGCCTCGCTGATGATGAGGTAGTGCGCGCCGCGAGCAGTGCCGCCAGGATGCGTCGCGGCTTCAGTGGGCACGCAGTATCGCGCGCCGGCGTCCCATTCCGCCTACGCTGCTCTGGCGAATTGCCGCGGGAGCCGTGAAAGCGGCCAGGTCATTGGCGGTCGTCGTAGCGGATAGGCTGGCGCGCAGCCGTGTAGCTGGGGCGCCGGGTGGCGGACTGCCGTGGCGCGGCGGGTGGCAGCATCGCCCCAGAGGAATACGACTCGTCGGGCAGGCCGGCCCAGATCGGCGAGACCGCCGGCTGTGGCGGTTTGCGCCCGAGGAGCCGGGCCCAGGCGGCGCGGCGCGCGGCTTTGCGTGCTGCCTTGCGCGCTTCCCTGGCGGCGGCGCGCTTTGCGGCGGGTGAACCTGCGCGTGCGGTCCGCATATCCGCGCGCATCGCCAGCAACAGCACCAGCACGGCGATGCCGAGCAGGGGTCCGCCGAGGAGCCACCAGTGCTGCGCGTCGAGCCAATCGCACCAACTCGCCGTACACGAGAAGGCCGGCTGTCCGGCGGGGATCGGCGTCGCGCTGGGCGTGACGCTGGGCGTTGTTGCGATCTTCGGTGTCGGACTGGGAGAAACGACGAAGTGGCTCAACGCGATGCGCGGCGCGGCGGAGACGCGGGGCACGCCCCCGGCAACGGTGAGGGCGGCGAAGGCGACGGCGAGCAGCAGCGCGCGGGCGAGCAGTGCGGCGCGCCGGGGACGGCGAGCGTGGCACGTGCGGTCGGCGATCCCGGTCATGGCTGGCCCTCCTGTTCGGCGCTTCTTTCTGTAGAACGCATCACGGACCGTTGGAGGGGACAGGAGTATTAAGGAGTCTGCGGCGCGGGTAGCGGAGACCGAGAGGTCGCGGCCCCCAAGGGTCATGGCGCGTTGCCAAGGCGTGCTGCGATGCGTCGGAAGAGATGATGCACGCGAGGCATCACGCTTCGCGGCACGGCAAAACGCCACGCTCTTCCGTGGGAGGCCGCAGGGGGAACGTGGCGTTCTTGTTGGCGAGCGCACGGACTGCGGGACGATAGGACCATCTGGTCGCGGACCTTGCAATCATAGAAAATATGTTCTATACTAGGGCATAGAAGACGTCGCACTCTTCCGTGGGAGGCCGCGGATAGGGCGCGACGTTTTTCGTGTACGCGGCGAGCGCTGCCACCCTCCACCGATGCCGCGGCCCGCCGCGCTGGAAGCGGCTTCGCGTGGCAGCAGTCCAGTCGGCGCGTTCAGGCGGATGGACTCGGGCAATTCAGCGTCGGCGCCGTGTCGAGGTGGACCACACCGGCGGTGGCGCGGATTTGTTGCTGCCACTGCGTCGAGCTGTACAGCGTCGTCTCCACGAGCAGCGTGCCGTCGGCGGCGAAGCTCGTCTCTTGCCCCATCGGCGACCAGGCGACCGCGGCTCCTTGGGGCAGCGCCTCGTAGCACGGCGACGCCAGCCGCAGGCCGAGCGCACTCAGCGCCGCCAACGCCGCGCCGTAGCTCTTCCCGGCGGCGAAGGTGACACGAACCACATGGCCAGCCTGAGCGGCGGTGAGGTATGTTGCCTCCCCCGGAGCGGCGCTGGTTTCAAGCGGGCAGCCAAAGAACGGCACCCGTGTTACCGCGCTGACGCCTGTGGTAGCCTGGAGTTTCGCGGCCCAGCCGAGCGGCGCAATCGGCGTCGCGCTCACGATCATACCGTGTTCGCTTGCCGACCAGTATGGCGCGCGTGTTTGCGGTTCCCAGCGACTCCCCGCGAAGTCGCAGGGGGCAATTTCCTGGAGGCCGAGATCCGTCACCGTTTGCAGCGCCTGCTCGAAGGGAATAGCGGCGTTGAACGTGACCCATTGGAGGTAGGTCGGCTCCGGAATGACGGGTTTCGGCGTGATCGCGTCGCGCCAGCGCTGCGATCCGTCGCCGACGCGCAACGCCAGCACGACGCCGCGCTCAGTGCCGACGTAGGCAATGCCGTTGGCGACGAGGAAGGGCGGCGGATCGCCCCACGTCGCGAAGGTATCAATCGGCTGCTGCCAGCGCAACGAACCGTCCGAGGCGTCGAGCGCGTAGATCACGTGAAGCTGCGTGACGACGACGACGCTCCCCTGCTCCACGGCGAGCGCGAAGGCCGAGTTGTTGACGTGGCTGCCCCAGAGCGTGGTGCCATCGGCCCCGCGATAGGCCGTGACGCTCCCCAGGCCGTCCGCGGTGTAGAGCACGCCGCCGGAGGCGACGAGCGTGGCGTCGGTGCTGTTATTGGGGGAGCCGATCTGCGCCTGCCAGCGCGGCGCGCCGTCGCTCGTAGCGAGCGCATAGAGCGTGGTGACGCCTTCGGCGTAGACGATGCCTCCATCGACCACAGGCGCGACGAGAATGTCGTCGTCGATGCCGCGAGCCTGCCAGAGCACTGCGCCAGAGTCCGCTCGCAGCGCGGCTACCAGATGATCGCCGCCGATGTAGACGACGCCGCCGACGATGGTTGGCCTGGCGAGCGGGTAGGGCACCCGGTGGCTCCAGCGCAGGGTGCCGTCGCCCTCGCTGAACGCATCGAGCGCGTCGGCGCCGCTGGCATCGACTGCCTCGCCATAGAGCATACCGCTTGCCGGGGTGACGGGCGCGCGCAGTGAACTCGAAAGCACCTGCACCCAGAGCCGGACGCCGTCGCTGGCGCGGAATGCCTGAAGCGTCGCGGGCAGGCTGTCGTGCGCGTCGGTGTTGAGGTAGAGCGTCGCGCCGTCGAGCACGAGCCCGGTGACGTACGCGCCGACCACCTGCTGCCAGCGCGGCGTACCGGAGCTGGCGGCGAGGGCGTAGAGCGTGTCGCCATCCGCGCCGCCGAGGGTGTAGGCCGCATGCGCATCCGCGGTGAAGCTGGTAGAGCGTGCTCATCAGATCGCGTCGCCACAGCCGCCGCCCGCTCGTCGCGTCGAACGCGGAGAGGCTGCCGTCGTCGGCGCCGACGTAGGTGATGCCAGCGACACTGCGCAGCCCTTCGTAATGGCCGTCCTGATGCGTGACGGGCAGCGGCAGGTTCGCCGGAACCGGTGTACCCGGGCCGGTCGGCTTGCCCGCGGCGCTCGCCGCGGTGGGCGTGGCCGCGCGCTGGGCGCTCGGCGCGCAGGCGCTGACGAGGACGCCGAGCAACAGTGCGAGCGCCGTCACCCGTGCGCGCGTGGTAGCGATGTCGGTGCGCATGTCAAATCCTCCCGCTCCTTCAGCTCTTCCTTGGTACGACGTGCGAGCGAGCGACTTTTGACGCGGGCGCGGCGCTGTGGCGGCGCATCCCGCTGCGCGCATCTCCGCGTACGGCCAACGCCATCATCCCCGGCCATATCCGGCCACCCACGGCCAATTGCCCTCGCGACTTGATGCGGGAACGACGCCGTGCCCTTGCGGAAAGAGAAATAATGTTCTAGTATGAGGCCGCCGGATGCCAGCGATGCGCAGTGAGCGACCACGGCGGCGCCATCCGGCATACGGCGACATGCGTGTTGTGCTATGGCGGTGAGCCCGAAGAAGGCGCCGCCCTCGTCCGCGAATTCCTGGGAAGAGCTTCCCTGGGGTTCAGAGATGGGGGCGGCGCCTTCGCGTTTCCGCCGGCGCCACGCGAGCGAGCCGCTTGACCATTCGTTTCGCAGCTTTCCGAGGAGCATCCCATGCCAAGCGCTACGTCACCGACCAAAGCTACTGCCTCGCGCGCCACCACGCCCGCACCCAGCACCGCTATCCCCGCCGCGCCCGCGACGCCGCTCCCCGCCGGCGACTCCGCCCGCACGTGCGTCGGCTTCGCGCCGATCGTCCGGGTAGACGCCGAGCGGCGCGAGGTCGAACTCTGCGCCACCAGCGAGGCGGTCGATACGTACGGCACGATCTTCGACTACGCCGCCAGCAAGCGGGCTTTTTCGCGCTGGATCGGCAACGTGCGCGAGATGCACGAGCGCCGCGCCGTGGGAACGCGCGTCGGCGTGCGCTTCGACGACGCCGAGCGGCGGGTCTACGTGCGTCTGCGCATCTCGCGCGGCGCGGAAGACACCTGGGAAAAGATTCAGGACGGCACACTGCGCGGAGCAAGCATCGGCGCCAGCAACGTGACCTGGCAGCGGCAGACGCGGCCATTTGCCGGCGGCGAGCGCGCGATCCAGGTTGCCACTGCCTACGACCTGGTAGAACTGAGCCTCGTCGATAATCCGGCGAATCCTGATGCGCTTGGCGTACACATCGTGCGCGACGCCGTGCCCGACGCGGCGCTGCTCGACACGCTCGACACGCTCGATACGCTCGATACGCTCGACGACGGCGCGATTGCGACGCTACAGGCGGAAGAAAACGGAAATTTGGCCGAGAACGCCGCGTCGCGCCAGCGCGTTGCCGCGCATCCAAGACCACCAGCCTCTTTTCCTGAGTGTCCGGTCAAGGACGCCGGGCACTCCCCCCTCGCGGATAGCGCCCTTGATCGCACGCGCTCATGGACGCAGACGCGAGCGGAGGTGCGAGGCGCGACAACGCCCGACGCGGTCGGCTCGCCTTCACATGCGGACGCGCCCGGTACACCACCGGCGCCGTCCGCCGAGGCGACGGCCACGGGCGAGGCGATCGCGCCGTTGCACGCTGCGCTGGTGGATATCACCTTGGCCTGCGGCTGCGCGCTCTGCGAGACGGCGGCGGCGCTCTATGCGTTGCCCGCGACCGACCGGGGAGCGGCGACGCAAGCACGGAGCGTTTCCCCTCCACCACCTCCGCGACCGCGCAGACGCCCGCGATTGCGCCCCCGGCGCTGGTCCGCGTGCTCGCCGCTGGCTTGGGCGCGAGCGTCACGCGACTCGACGCCGTCGACGCGAGCCTTCGCGGCATCAACGACATCGTGCGCGCGGCGGTGAGCCAGATGGCGAGCACGGTGGGCGACCTGCGCCTGCGGCTAGACGCGCTTGAGGCGCAGCCGTTGCCGGGAGGTCCGGCGGCGCGGCCCGTCGAAAAGTCGCTGGCGCTCTCGGCGCGCGCCGCGGGCGGCATTTCCGCGGCGGAGCAGATCCGCGCGCTGGAGTCGCTGGCGGGCAGGCTGAACGATCCGCAGGCGCAGATCGCCGTCGCCGCCGAACTGATCCGCTTGCAGCAGGGGTGAGGGCAGCGCGCGAGAGTGAGCTGCGGTTCGAATTTGCCGGCGGTGCGCAGGCGCGGCGGAAGTCGCGCGGCCATGGCCGTGGGAGCCTTCGGGCACTGGGGCGCAGTGGGTGGGGGCGCTCAACCTTTTACGCCGTAACGACGCGGGCGTTCGCCAGACGCCCCTACGCAAGCGATCGCATCGGAAAGGAGCACATCAAGCCTGCCCTCCTGAAACATCCGTGACTCCGCGTTTCCCTTCGTTTCAACCAATTCCGCAGACACAAGGAGCATTCCCGTGCCATTCGACACATCCACCATCCAACCCGGCGGCGCGACGATTAGCGACGAGACGGTTTCGCTGGTGCGCCAGGCGATGGCCGACACGACGCGCGCCATCACCACCGCCAGCGGCCTGCTCGGCTACGAACTTGAGACGCCGGCCAAGGTCGTCGTGCCCGTGACGACGCCACTGGTCAACCTTTTGCCGCGCCGTCGAGGCGCTGGCGTCGACATCGTCCACTGGAAGGCGATCACCAGTTTCGACACGGCACGCAACTGGGGCACGCTGAGCGACGGCGGCACGCCCAGCGCCGTCAGCTACGCGGTCGCCGCGCTGACCAACCCGATCCAGTCGATCGCCTTGATGAACTCCGTAACGTTTCAGGCGCAATGGCGCGGGCGCTCGCTCGAAGCCGACGTCCGCGCCCGTCGCGTCGCCGAACTGCTCTATCAGTTGAAGATCGTCGAGGAACGCTGGGTATTGGGCGCCAGCGCCTACCTGATGACGCCGCCCGCGCCCGTCCTTGCCACCAGCGCCAGCGGCGGCACCGTGGCGGCGGGCACGTACTGGGTGAAGGTGACGGCGACCAACGCGCAGGGCGAGACCACCGGCTCGGCGGTGACGAAGATCGTCACCACTGGCAGCACCTCGACGGTGACGATCACCATCTTCACCGTGCCGAACGCGACGGAATACAACGTCTACGTCGGCTCCGGCTCCACGCAGCCGGCAGATGCGGCGATGTGGCTGCAGAGCGGGCTTTCGGGGAGCAATGCGCCGCAGCCGAGCATCGGCGCGAACGTGACGCTCGCCGATGGCGCGACGGTGATGCCCTCGGGCGAAGTCAATCCCGCGTATCTGACGGTGACGCTCTCGGCCCCTCCGGCCACCAGCGGCACGGCGCTCTCGACCGTCAGCGCCAACACCGCCAAGACCTTCGTCGACGGCTCAGGCAACGTGCTGATGTGGGACGGCCTGATCGCGCAGGCGCTGAACAACGCGACGACGGCGAACGGCGCGACGCTCGGCGCACAGGTGGCGCAGCCGCTCGACGCGACGGGTAAGCTGGCGCTGGCGGATATCGACAATCTGCTGGCGGCGATGTATATGCAGGCGGCTGGCGACCCCGACTACATCGTCATGAACCCGCTCGACAGCGTGCGTCTGACCAATCTGGTGGTCAGCGGCGGCCAACTGCGCTACGTGGTGGACGCCAGCGACAAGGCGGATCAGGCGAACCTGATGGCGCCGTATCGTGTGACGCGCTACCTCAACAAGAGCACCGGGCGTGAGATGCCGATCCTGCTGGACCGCTATTGCCCGCAAGGGTGCATGGTGTTCCTGCCCATGTCGATCCCCTTCCCGGTGCCGGAGGTCAGCGCGGCGGTGGGCATCGAGACCAACCAGGATTACTGGGGCGTCGACTTCGCCGTGGTGGACTCGAACTACAAGTTCGCCTCGTACGTGGACGAGACGCTCAAGGTCTACTTCCTCGGCGGCCTCGGCGTGATCCGCGGCATCTACCCCAGCTTCTAACCCCTGTGATCGGTCGGCCATCGGGGCGTCCTCATCTTGGGCGTCACGGTGGCCCGCTCGTAGGAGCAGAGGTTCGCCTGGGCCACGCAGCCCTCGTTCGGCGAAGCAGCATTGGGGTGCGCGCGCGAGTGTTTTTGCGGGCGGTTTAGCGGGCGGTTTAGCGGATTGTTCCTTGACGCGGCGCGAGTGGGTTGCTAGCCTGACGTGCAGCATGCGTACTCGTGGTGGAGCCCGGCTAGCTCAAGAGGGGGCGATACCATCGGATGCTCCGCGGGTCGTTTTCCGTGCGTAGCGTGAGCGGCACGGCGCTGGCCGGCTGCAGTCTCAGCACGCCAAGGACGAGCGCAGCATACGCTGTGCGTCGTCGATCGCCACTTGAGCTTCAGAAGGGGATGGTCATCCATGCGCCTCACGCGACGAAGTTCCTGGTACGTGCTCTGTTGCACCTGCCTCCTCGGTATCGGTCTCGTGACCACCGCCTGTAGCGGCACGAGCTCCACCACGGGTAGCTCGACATCGACAGCAGACAATTCCACGCCCTCGGCCACGGCAAATCAGTCCGCTCCACCGACCGTTACCAGCGCGTACTGTCAGTCGATCGCCAGCAGCGATCAAGTGAACCAGATCTTCCAGCTATCGGGGCAGAACGCCGTCACCGGGGTGGACGCCTCATCCACCGAGTGCATGTATAACAACGCGGCCAGCGTCCCGGTCATTTCTGTCACCTTCATGCCTTACCAAGAGGGCGAGCAGCCCTTGTCACAGATCGTCGCGAATACCGCCTCGTTTGATGGCGGGAGCAACGTCCAGACGCAAATGATCAGCGGCGTGGGCGAACAAGCCTATTACCTGAGCTTCACGGCGACCTCCGGCAAGGCCGACTATTTGTTCGTGCTCAAGGGGGGCGTCTATTTCATCGTCAGCGCGCTGCCCGACACGCTGATCAATTCTCCAACCGATGCCACCGCGCAGAGCGAATTTCTGCAGGTCGCTCAGTTGGTCCTGAAGCAATTGTGAGCCAGGGCTGCGGCGTAGACGAGATGCTGAAGGTCAACTTCCGCGGCATCTATCGCCAGCTTCTCACCCAGTGATGCGCCGAGCCATTGAGCTGCCTTCGCAGGGCGTCTCGATGGCTTTTCGTCATCTCGCGTGTAGCGGCGGAGGGCGCGAGCCCATGAGGTGTGCTACGATGCATTGCCCGCTTTGCGTCGCACGCGGAGAATAGGCAGTCGTCGTCCGAACGTGGCGGGCTGATGACGAGAACCAACACAGTGGAGCACACCGTTGGCGCGTGAGACGAGGGACGCCACCCAGCAGGATCAGGTCGCCGAAACGCTGCAGCGCGTCTTCGGCTACGACGCCTTCCGCTCGGGGCAGCGCGAGGTCATCGATGCGGTGCTCGGCGGGCGCGACGCCTTCGCCTTGCTGCCCACCGGCGGCGGCAAATCGCTCACCTACCAACTACCCGCGCTGCTGCTGCCAGGGATCACCGTCGTCGTCTCGCCACTGATCGCGCTGATGCAGGATCAAGTCGAGCGGCTGGACGCGCAGGGCATCCCCGGCGACGTTCCTTAATAGCACGCTGGAGCCGGGGGAGCGCAGCCGCCGCGAGGCCGCCGCCCTCAACGGAGGCTATCGCCTGCTCTACGTCGCGCCGGAGCGGCTGCTGACGCCGCAGTTCCTCGCCTTCCTCGACCGCGTGCGCGACCGGCACGCGCTGGCGCTCTTCGCCGTGGATGAGGCACACTGCGTCAGCGAGTGGGGCCACGACTTCCGCCCAGAGTATCGCCAGCTCAGCCAGCTCCGCGAGCGCTACCCCAGCGTGCCATTCCTCGCGCTCACCGCCACCGCAACGGACCGCGTCCGCGACGACATCGTCTCGCAACTGCACCTGCGCGATCCCTTCTGCTTCGTCGCCAGCTTCAACCGCCCGAATCTCTCCTATGAGGTCCGCGCCAAGGGACGCGGCGCCTATCGCGAGCTGGCCCTACTGATCCGCGACGAGATCTGGGCCGAGCAGCGTGATGGCTCCATCATCATCTACTGCCAGAGCCGTCGCGGCGTCGAGGAGTTGAGCGAACGCCTCAGCGCCGACGGCATCGCCGCACTGCCCTATCACGCCGGGCTGAGCGCCGAGGAGCGCGCGGCAAATCAGTCGTGCTTCATTCGCGACGAGGCGCCCGTGCTGGTCGCCACCATCGCCTTCGGCATGGGCATCGGCAAGCCCGACGTCCGCGCCGTGATCCATTACGACATGCCGCGCAACCTCGAAGGCTACTATCAGGAGTCGGGCCGCGCCGGTCGTGATGGCGACCCCGCGCGCTGCGTGCTCTTCTTCGCCTACGGCGACCGCGCCAAGGTGGAGTATCTCATCGCCCAAAAAGAAGACCCGCGTGAGCAGCAGCTTGCCCGTCACCAACTGCAGCAAGTAGTCGCCTACGCCGCCGGACACGTCTGCCGCCGCCGCGCACTGCTGGCCTATTTCGGCGAGACCTATCCTGACGATACCTGCGGTAACTGCGACGTCTGCCTGACGCCCCGCCAGACGGTAGATCGCACGCGCGAGGCGCAGATGCTGCTTTCCGCCGTCGCGCGCACGGGTGAGCGCTTCGGTCTGCGCCACGTCATCGACGTGCTGCGCGGCGCCAACACCGAGAAGATCCTCAGTTGGCGGCATCACGAGCTCTCGGTCTACGGCATCGGCGCGGAGCAGCCCGCGACGGCATGGCTGGACCTAGGCCGCGCGCTGCTGCAAGATGGCGCGCTCGCCGAGACGCACGCGGGCGGTGGCCTCTACCCCGTCGTGCAACTAACCCCGCGCTCGTGGGAGGTCCTCCGTGGCCAACGTCGCGTCGAACTGGCGGATGTCGCGCCGCGCGAGGGCACACCCTCCAGCGGCCGGCGCGATCGCGGCGAGGGTTCCCGCGGCGCTCAGGCTGGCCCACCGATGAGTCCCGGCGCCAGCGCCCTCTTCGAGCGTTTGCGGCGGCTGCGCCGCGATCTCGCCGGCGAGATGAACGTCCCGCCGTACGTCGTCTTCCCCGACGCCGCGTTGCGCGCAATGGCCGAGCGTCGCCCGCAGACGCGCCTCGCCTTCTCGCGCATACCGGGCGTCGGCGACAAGAAGCTCGCCATGTTCTATGAGGCGTTCACCCGCGCGATCCGCGACTTCGAAGACGAACACGGCGACGGCGGGGATTGACTGTAGAGCTATGGTATAGTGGTGCTACGGCGCACCCCCCGCTAGGCGCGTGAGTGGTGAGGTCGGCGGTGGAGGTTAGGTTCCCGGAGACGTGGGGGTGCGTGGCGATCTCGCCGGTGTGGTGGAGGCGGAAGCGGCGTGCGAAATGACCTGCGCGATGAGAGGAATCCGCGCTCGTGGCAGATGAGCGCTCGCGCCCCTGTGCGCCCGCCGAAGTATCTGCTGGCGGGCATCGCCTGCGCCGCGGTGGTCTTCCTGCTCTCCTCAACGCTCTTGATCGGCTTCGGAGCGCCGCAGAACTTCGCGCCGGGTTCCCAGCATCCGCTCGCGGCGGCGTCTCCGACCGATACGCCTTCCCCCGCGCAAGCGAGCGTCACTGCCGAGGCGACCTCGACGCCATCGCCGGGGGCAACGCCAACGCCTGGAGGCGGCGGCATCGCTCCAACGCCGCCGCCTACCACGCCGCCCGGCGCTACGCCATCCCCCACTGCCAAGGCGACGGCAACCGCCACCGCGAGCCCCACGGCCACGCCGTTACCTGCATCGCTGAAAGTCACACCGCCGACCAGCGTGGACGCCGTAAGCTGCGCCTCACCCTCGCCCACCCCGATTACGATATCGAATATTGGCGGCAGCCCGATGACGTGGTCGCTGAGCACGAATGTAGATGCGACCGAAGACTATCCCAATGGCAGCCTGGATCCTGGGAATGACCTCCTAGTGACGATCACGTGGAATGCGCCTGTGACCAGTGGAACAACGACGATCACGGTCACGGCGAACGGTTCGGTTCCGTCAGTGATTGTGACCGTCACCTGCTCCTGAGCTTCCCCACCCCTCTGTGCTGCGTGCATTACATCTCGAGTACATCCGCCATCAGGGGTACAATGCGATCAGCGATCGTATGGGTCAAAGGGATCGTATGGCCCTCGGCGGTCCTGCGGTGGTCGTGGCGGAGATTGGTCGCGCCCTCCCCGCGGAGGGAGCTGCGGCGCCTGCCAGTCGGGCCGCCTCCATGCAGCCGAGGCGTTCTGCTGCGTCTGCTGCCAGCGGTCTTCGTCGGGCGCCCAGTTGGAAGGCTGGCGCGAGGGATAGCTCGCATCCGGTCGAACAGAACTCTCACCAGGGCGCGGATATCGCGGATAGCTCTCGCCGGGTCGGGGATAGCTGGCGCCTGGCTGCGGCACCCGCCGGGTCGGCTCCTCGGCGAAGCGCGGCACGCGGCTCGTTGGTTGGTCGGCGAAGCGTGGTACGCGGCCGGTTGGCTGGTCCACTACGCCCGGCACGCGACGCGTTGGCTCGTCGGGGAAGCGCGACCCGCGTTGCGCCGGAGGATACTGTGGTGCAGGGCGATACGCGGTTTGCTGTCGCGATACTCCTGACATGCGGTCGGCGGTATCCGTTTGCGCGCGCCACCCAGACCATCGCGCGGCGGCGCGCAGGCGATCGATAGTTCGCACGCGTGGCCGTGCGAGAGGCTGGTCGGCGCGAGTCTGCTCGGCGCGAAGCGATCGCCGCAGCAGGACGAGCAGCACCACCAGGGTAACGAGACTGCCGATCCAGGCGATGAAGACGAGCACCATCGCCACATTGCGCACCGCACCCACTCCGCGCCTCCTCCCCCGCTGGACATATGGCCCAGTATACAGCACGATCGCGCCCTGCGCGTCGCGGATATGGGTACGCGTCCGACGCCACCCGTCGTGGCGCCGCGAGGAAAGTGCCAAACGTCGCGCGAGGAGCGTGCAACCGTAGCTGCCTCCGCGCGATGGCACACGCGATTACGCCTGGGGTACACTGCCCTCTGGGCGCCTCTTCCTCGTCTCGCGCGACGACCATCGGGAAGGTGCGGCGTCTGACTCGCGGCGAGGCAGGAGGTGCGCGTGGCGTCGTTCTCCGGGTGGGACAACTTCTATGTGATCATGGGTTCCGCAGCGGCGGCGCTGACCGGTCTGATGTTTGTGGTGATCACGCTGGTCGCCGGTGTGCGGTCGCGCCCGTCAGATAGTGGCGTCGCGGCCTTCAACTCGCCGACAGTCGTACATTTTGCCATGTCGCTGCTCATCGCGGCGATCATCAGCGCCCCGTGGACGGCGCTGGCGCAACCCGCCGTCGCTCTCGGTCTTGTCGGGCTCGGCGGGCTGGCCTATGTGGGCATTGTCTTGCGCCGCCTGTTGCGGGTCGACGCCTATCAGCCAGTCTTCGAGGACTGGCTTTGGCATGCGATCTTCCCGTTCGCCGGGTACATAGCGCTCTTCATCGCGGCGATCCTGCTGCCGAGCGACGCGACGCCCGCGCTCTTCGTCGTCGGCGCCGTGACCGTGTTACTGGTCTTCACCGGCATCCACAACGCCTGGGACATCGTCACCTACATCGCCCTGAGATTCCTCGGCGCTCCCGACGAGCAAGACAAGCCAGACGACACGCCCGCGCGACCGTGATGGGCGGTTCGTGCCGGATGCCGCGCGCTACTCAGCCTTGGAACCCTGCACGAGCGGCACGCTGAACCAGAATGTCGAGCCTTTGCCGGGCGCGCTGCGGACCCCGGTGCGCCCGCCGTGGCGTTCGACGATATCGCGGCTGATGTAGAGGCCGAGGCCCAGCCCAACCTTCGATCCCGTCTGATGCGTGGCCCCTTCGACACGATAGAAGCGCCCCCAAATATGGTCAAGCTCGTGCTCCGCGATACCGATGCCCCGATCACGGACGCTGATGCGCGCCCGCGCCCCCGATGTGGTCAGGTGGACGGAGACCGGCTGCGCCACAAGCGAATACTTGAGCGCATTGCCGAGGAGGTTGCTGACGACCTGTGCGATGCGGTCCGGATCGACCTCGACGAAGATCGGCTCTGGCGCGTCGACGGTCAGCGTTATCTCACGGTTGGCGTGCGTCTGCTGGTGCTCCTCCACCACCTCACGCAGCAACACGGCGAGATCGACGCGCCGCAGCCGCAGGCTGAGCTGGGTCTCGCGCACGCGCGAAGCGTCGAGCAGATCACCCACCAGCCGGTCGAGCCGCTTGACACTCTGGCCGGATCGCGTGAGGAGGGGCTGCACAGCGGCGATCGCACGCTGCGCATAGTCCCCCGCGGGCTCGTCCGTGCGTCTGCTGCGCTGGACGTTGAGCCAGGAGTCCAGCATCTGCACGTTCATCGCCAGGCTGGTCAGCGGCGTACGCAGTTCATGGCTGGCGATGCTAAGGAACTCGTCCATGCGCTGGGTGGCGTCGCTCAACATGGCGACCTGGCGTTCCGCCTCGACGCGACCCTCCTGCACCTGCTCGTACTGCTCGGCCCGCGCGATCGCCCGGGCGATGCGGTCGGCCAGCATCTGCAGCAGGCGGCTCTCGGCCTCGGTGAAGCGGCGTGGCTCGACGCTATCGACGTGGATCACGCCGACCAGCCGTCCTTCATAGAGCAACGGCACGCCGAGCAGCGAAGTGAAGTGCTCGCGCAGGAAAGGGTTCGAGACTGGCACGACGGCGAGGTTCTCGACGATCATTGGCTCGCGCCTCGCCGCGATCGTGCCGGCGACGCCCTCCCCAATCGGCACGTGGACCTTGCCTATCACCGCCTCCTCGGGTCCGCGCACCGAATAGAGGGCGAGATCGCCCCCCTCGGCAACAGGCAGCAGGATGGCGACGTTGTCTACCTCCATCTGCTCCTGGATGCGCATGAGCAGTGCGCGTAAGAGGTCGCCGAGTCGCGCGTGCTCCATTGCCGCATCGCTGATCGCCTGGAGCGCCTCGAAGTGGCGCGTCACCTCTTCGGCCTCGCGTCGCGCGGCACGCTCGGCTTCGTAGAGTTGCGCGTGCTCGACCGCCAGCGCCACCCGGCTCGCGATCACCTGGAGCAGTTGGCGATCTTCGTCGGAAAAGTGGCGCGGGCGCGCGCTGTCGATGTGGATCACGCCGATCGTGCGTTCGCCCACCAGCAACGGCACGCCGAGCAGCGAACGCGCCGTCGCGCGGAGCAGGGGATTTTCCACCTCAACCTGGGTGAGATCGTCGATGATGCGTGGGCGCCCGCTCGCCGCGATCGATCCGGCCACGCCGCGTCCCATCGGGATGCGCACGTTGCCGGTGACGTCTTCCTCCGGGCCGCGCGCCGCGTAGAGTTGCAGGTATGTGCCGTCTTCGCTGACCAGCAAGATCGCCGCGTTATCGACCGCTATCGCCTCGCGGATACGCCCAAGCAGATCGCGCAGCAGGTCGGCGAGATTGAGATGCGAGATCGCCCCTTCGGTGACGCTTTGGAGAATCCGCAGCCAGCGGACTGACGACGTGGCGGGCGTTGCCGGCCCAACGAGAGCTACTCCGGCGGTGAGATCATCGCGATCTCCGGCGATCTCTCGTGCTTCTTCTCGGTCGTCCACACACCCTCCTCAAAGTGGGGCGACGCTGCCCGCGCGTCTCGTGGACGCATGCGTTCGGAGCCGCGCGGTGGTCGCTGGCCGCATGGCAGCAGAAAACGTGCCAGTACCGGCGTCGCGATGCCGCGCTCGATCCCGCGACGCGGATGAGTCGTTTCCACTCGTCTTGCGACTGCTACTGCAATCTGTTATCCTGCCCACGAGGGCAACCGGGCGCCATCCCGGCCCGCGCGAGAAGGAGCGCCAGATGACGGTAGCCGCCCCCGACCCGCCCAAGACCGACGCGCAGACGACGAAACGTGCCAGGGCAAAGGTCTCACCGTTCCTTCGAGCACTCGCACGCATATGGTGGAGTCTGGCTGCTGCGGCTGGCGGTTCGCTGCTCGTCGGTATTCTGCTCGTTCCCATTGGTTCTACGCCCGGCAATTATGGCCAAGGCGTGCAGAATCAGCTTGGCGGTCTGCTCGATTTCTATAGCAGCGATACCCCTGTGGCGATCCTTGTCTCCATCGCCGTCGCGGCCTTCACCGCGTTCGGCTTCTTCGAGAGCCGCCATATCAAGACGCTGGATCGACTGGCTGCCGCGCAAGCCGCCAAAGACCTTGCCGCTGCTCAGCAGGCAGCCGAGAATGCACAGCAGCGCGCGGGCGCTGCCGAGCAAGCTGCCGCCAGTGCCCACGAGCGCGTTGGCGCCGTAGAGCAGACGGCGGCAGCCACCGCCGACGAGGTGCGGCAGCTCAAGGCGACTCTCACCGCCGCGCCCGCGCCAAACGTCGCCGCGCCGGGTGGCCTGCCGCGTCCCCTCTCGCTGGTTGGCCGCGAGCCCGAGCTCGCGAAGCTCACCGCGAGCCTGAAGGGCGGCGCCTCCACCGGCGTCTTCGCCGTCGAGGGCATGGGCGGCGTCGGCAAGTCCGCGCTGGCCGCCGAGGCCGTCGCCCGCCTCTCCGAAGATCGCGACGCCTTCCCCGGTGGCGCGGCGTGGATTTCGTGCGAAGGGCTGGAGGGCGCTGAGGGGCTGGCCGAGCTCTGGTCGCGCGTCGCCCGCGCGCTCTCGCTCGAACTGACGCAGGCGGACCCCGAGGCGCGCCGCGTTGCCCTGGCGCAGTCGCTGGCCACGCGTCCGCGCACCCTCCTCGCGCTCGATAACGTCGAGCCGGGGCTAGACGCCGACGCGCTGCTGGATACGCTGGCCGTCGCCGGCCACACCGCGCTGCTGCTCACCGCCCGCGACGCCGTCGCCCCCGAGCGCCTCACCGCGCTGGCGCTGGCCCCGCTGCCCGATCCCGACGCCGCGATCCTCTTCGCCCAGCGGCTGCGTCAGGCGGATGAGGCACGCCCGACGCGCGACGACGAGGCGCACATCCCCGAACTGGTGGAGGCGGTCGGTGGCCTGCCGCTCGCCATCGAACTAACGGCGGCCTACGCCGGCGTGCAGCAACTCCCCCTCGCAGCCGTCAAAGCGGAATTAGATGCCGATGGTCTCAACGCCGCCGCCTACCGCACGAACCCGAAGAAGGCTCCCCTGATACGCTTCGACCGCTCGTGGCGCGTGCTGACCCCCGCGCAGCAGCGCCTCTTCGCCGGGCTCTCGCTGCTCGCCGGTGCCAGCTTCCCACGCACTGCCGCGCTCGCCCTCGCCAAGGCAGCGGGCGCGGGCGATGACGAGCGCCCAGAGCCTGACGCGCAGGGCGACCTCGCCGCCCTCGTCACCTTCGCCCTCGTCGAGGCGCTGCCCGGCGGCGACCGCCAGCGCCTGCACCCCCTGCTCCGCGAGTATGCCGAACTGCAACTGACGCGCCTCCCCGCCGAGGTTGCCGACCGCCTCGGCGACGCCATGGTCGCCTACTGGCTCGCCTACGCGCAGGCGCACGAGTATCGCGCGGGCCGTGACATTGCCAACATGGATGCGCTGGAAGCGGAGGCGCCAGGCATATGGGGCGCGCTCGAATGGGCACACGACGCACGCACGCCATCGCGCAGTCAGTCGACCTTGCCCAAGCTCTCACACATCACGTGGGAGCATCCGCGGTCGGCGTAGTGAAGCGATGCGCATGTTCACCTGGGCCGTACGAGCTCTGCGCAACATGATGTGCTGGAGATGCTCGAGCAAGATCAGCGCTGGGCAGCGCACCAGCGTTGCGGTACATAGACGCCAAGCAGGACGCATCGAGGAGGCGCGGGCGGGCTACGCGCGGGCGCTGGCGCTGGCGCAGCAGTTGGGGGACCGCTCCGCCGAGCGCGCCGAGACGCACGAGCTGGCGGTGCTGGACTCCCAGCAGGGGCGCATCGAGGAGGCGCGGGCGGGCTACGCGCGGGCGCTGGCGCTGGCGCAGCAGTTGGGGGACCGCTCCGCCGAGCGCGCCGAGACGCATGCGCTGGCGGTGCTGGACGCACAGCAGGGGCGCATCGAGGAGGCGCGGGCGGGCTTCGCGCGGGCGCTGGCGCTGGCGCAGCAGTTGGGGGACCGCTCCGCCGAGCAAGCCGAGACGCACGAGCTGGCGGTGCTGGACTTCCAGCAGGGGCGCATCGAGGAGGCGCGGGCGGGCTATCGCGGGCGCTGGCGCTGGCGCAGCAGTTGGGACCGCTCCGCCGAGCAAGCTGGGGCGACGCCAACGGTGCGGAGAGCGCGGGCAGAACTTAGCGCGCTAGATGCTCGGAACGGCGACTCAACTGCAGCCACAGAATTACGAATCGGCGACTTCTTAGTAGCGATGGCGCGTGCGACGATGATCGATGAGAGCCTCGAAATCTGCGAGCGGTTGGGCGACATCTATAGGGTTGCACTGATGTCAATAGCAGTCTTGCTGGATCGATGACAGAGCGGGCACAAACAGCAAGACGCCATCGCACACTATCGCGAGGCGCTGCGGCGCTTCGAGCAGGTCGGCTCGCCTGACGCGGAAGCGGTGCGCGAGGCGCTGCGGCGGCTGGGCGTGGAGGCGTAAGCGCAGACCGCGCCGACACACTGCGCGAGCGATACGCTGCGGCGGCGCTCGCGGGCCAGCGTTCAGCCGGGGCGCAAACCCCGCGCGTTGAACAGCTTGCTTCCGCGCTGGAGAGCGCTCTGTGGGACGCGCAGGTGCGCGATCTCGCGCATCCCAGCCTCAAGGTCGAGCGCCGCGGCGAGAGACCTGCGCCATCTATACCTGGGCCTCCACTCGCCGTGCCCGCCACGTGATCACATGGCCGCCGCCGACGACCACCGCATACCCCACCACGGCGAGCAGGCTAATGCAAGCGCTGCTGGGCCAGCCGGTGTAGAAGCCAACGGCGATGCCGAGCCACGTCACCGCCACGCCAATCGCCGCCGCCAGCGCCAGCGCCGCGTAGGGGCGCGTCGTCACCTGCTGCGCGATCGCCGCCGGCAGCAGCAGCAGCGCGAAGACCAGCAGCGCCCCCACCGCCAGCGTCGCCACGCTCACCGTCACCGCCAGCAACGCCAGAAAGCCCAGGCCGAGCGCCCGCACCGGCACGCCGCGCGCCGCCGCCACATCCGGGTCGAGCGAGGCGAAGAGCAGCGGCCGCGCCACGCCCGTCAGCGCGGCGATCACCAGCACGCTGACCAGCGCAATCGTCCACGCCTGCTCCACCGAGATGCCCAGCAGATTGCCGAAGAGCACCGTCACGCCGGAGAAGCCCGTCCCCGTGCCGCTGATATGCGTCGTGAAGAGGTACAAGAACAGCACGCCGAGGCCCAGCACCCACGCCAGCACCGTGCCGATCGCCACATCGCGCCCGCGGAGCCGTTCGCCGAGCGCGCCCATGCCCAGCGCCACCACGATCGTCGTCGCCAGCAACGTCAGCAGCGGATTGATGCCGAACGCCGCCCCGCCGAGCGCCCCGGTGAACGCCACATCCGCGAGCGCCTCCCCCGCGAAGGCCTGATGCCGCAGCACCACGAACGTCCCGATCAGCCCCGCCACCACGCTCAGGATCGTCCCCACGAGCAGCGCGCGCCGCAGAAAGTCATACGCCAGCAGCGCCTGCGCGTCCTGCCAGAGATTCAGCGAAAACGGCGGCAGCGCGCTCGCCAGCGTCAGCGTCATGCCGCGCCGCCTTCCGCGCCGCCTTCCGCTCGCCGCGCCTGGAGCGGCGCGAACCCCTTCTTCCCCGCATACTCCCAGACGCGCACCAGCGCATACGCGCCGAAGGCGAAGCTCGTGATGTAGAAGCCCACCGGATACGGCGTGAAATAGCCCACCGCCAGACCGAGCCAGGTGAAGACCTCCGCCAGCAGCACCGCTAATAGCACCGCCCGCGCCGGACGCGCCGTCAGGCGTTGGGCAATCGCCGCCGGCGTCACCAGCAGCGCGAAGATCAGCAGCACGCCGACGAGCTGCACGGCCACCGCCACCACCAGCGCCAGCAGCGCCAGGTAGCCGAAGGCCAGCGCTCGCGTCGGCACGCCACGCGCCGCCGCCACATCGGGATCAACCGAGGCAAAGAGCAGCGGGCGCCCGATCGCCGCCAGGGTGATCAGCAGCGCCAGCGATGTCCACGCGATCGTCCGCACGTCGTCGCCGGTGATCCCGAGCACATTGCCGAAGAGCACGTCATAGACGTTCGTCGCGTACCGCGTCGTCAGACTCACGAAGAGGTAGCCCAGCGCCAGCGACGCCGTCAGCACCGCGCCCACCGCGATGTCGCTCTGTCGCGTCTGCCGCGCGCCGAGGTTCAGCGCCTGAATGCCCAGCGCCGCCAGTGCGCCCGCCACAAAGAGCCCCGCCACCGGCGGCACGCCGATCAGCGCCGCGCCCGTCGCCCCCGCGAAGCCGACGTTGGCGAGGCTGTGCCCGGCGAAGCTCTGGTTCCGCAGCACCATAAAGTAGCCGGCGATCCCCGCCACCAGCGCCACCAGCGTCCCCGCGAGATAGGCGTTGCGCATGAACGAGAAGTAGAATAGCCGCTGCATGTCGGCGAGCAGATCCCACGAGAACGTCCCGGCGTCGCCAAGGATGCTACCCTGCCCGACCGCGCTCGCCCGCAGCGGCGCGCCCCACGCGGCATGCGCCAGGCCCGTCAGGCCACGCAGCACGCCCTCACTGAGGATGATGTGCATGGAAAAGCACCTCCTCCTCCGCCTGCCCGACGACCACCAGCCGCCCGTCGCTGGCGCGCAACACCTCGATCGGCGTGTCATAGAGCCGCGAAAGCGTCTCGGTGGTAATCACCTCCTCCGGCGTCCCCACGGCAACCTTGCCATTGGCGACGTAGACCACGCGATCGAGCGCCGCGAGGATCGGGTTGACGTCGTGCGCCACCAGCAGCACCGCCGCGCCCGTTTCATGGCTGACCTCGTGGATCATCGCCGCCATCCCGCGCTGATTGCGGAGATCGAGGCTATCGAGCGGCTCGTCCAGCGCCAGCACGCGCGGTCGCGTCACCAGCGCCTGCGCGATCAACAGCCGCTGCTGCTCGCCGCCCGAAAGCTCGCCGATCGGGCGATCCGCATAGGCCGCGGCGCCCACGCGGGCGATCACCTCCCGCACGCGCATCGTCGCGGCGCGCTCTTCGTCGCGTCGCAGCAACGGCAGCGGCAGCCCCCAGCGATTGCCGTCGAGCCCCAGCCGCACGATGTCGCGCCCGCGCACGCGGACCTCGGCGTCGAAGTTGCGGCGCTGCGGCACGTAGCTGATGGCGGCATTGCCGCGCCGCGCCGGTTGCCCCAACACACGAATCTGCCCCGCGCTCAGCGGCACCAGCCCCAGTATCGCCTTGAGCAGCGTCGACTTGCCCGCGCCGTTGGGGCCAAGGATGGCGACACATTCGCCCGGTTGCACGTCGAGCGTCACGTCCGACCAGATCGTGCGCCCGCCCAGCGCCACCGTCGCCGCTTCCACGCGGATCACCGGCGCCTCCGCGTCGGGCGTCGCCGCGTCAAGCGGAGCGTGTCTCGTCATCACAGCCATCTCCTCCAACCCCTATCTTCCCGTCGCCCGCGCCAGCGCCGCCTCGATCCCCTGCAGCTGCGCCGACTGCCACGCCTGGAACGTCGCGCCCGCCGGCGACAACGTCTCGGTGATCGTCGCGATGGGGATGTTCTGCGCCGTGGCGAGATTGATAATCGCCTGGATATTGTTCGGCGTATTCTGCGAATTGTAGACCAGGACCTTGATCTGCCCCTGAGTCACCTGCTGCTCGACGGTCGCTTCGTCCGCGGCGGAGATCTCGGTGCCCTCGGAGACCGCCTTCAGGTACGAGTACGGCGTGATCAGGTTGAGGCCCAGCGCCGGCGCCAGATACGCAAAGATGCTCTCGGTCGCCCCCACCGGCGTGCCACTATACTTCGCCTTGATCTCGGCGATGAGGCTGTGATACTGCTGCAAGCCCGTCGTCAGGAAGGCCCGCGCCGAGGCGTCGAACGCGCTGGCATGGGCGGGATCGATGGACTTCAAGTCGTCGCGGATGCGGTTGACGACGGCGGTGACGTAGTCCGGGTTGTACCACATGTGCGGGTTGTCGCCCTCCGCCTTGCCGTTGAGGACGCCGACGTTCAGTTCCTTGCGCCCCGCGACCGGATTCGCCTTCAACAGGTTCTCCGCCCACTGGTCGTATCCCGCGCCGTTGACGATCACGTACTGCGCCTCTGCCACCGTGCGCGCGTCTTGCGCGGTCGGCTCGTAGCTGTGGGGATCGTCGTTCGGATCGGTGATGATGCTCGTCACGCTCACGTAGCTGCCGCCAACCTGCTTGGCGATGCTGCCCCAGAAGTCTTCCGCCGCCACCACCCGCACGATGCCCGTTCCGCCGCCGCCCAACTCCGTCGCCCCGCAGCCGGCGAGCGCCACGCCGCCGAGGCAGAGCAGCAGCACCGCGCCGATCAGCCCGCGTCTTGCCGGTTGGATGGATCGAAATGGCCCCCGCACACGTCGCCTCCGCATATGATACACTGTATCAAAACCATCGCCCGCAGAGCATACCTGATGGCGAAGCGCTTTGTCAATGAGATGCCGTCTCAATTAGCGGGGCGGCAGCGGGTATGTCGCTCCGAGGCATCGTGGCGTAAAATTGGTCAGGGTCAGTCGTCGCGGTTGGCAGAGGGCCGCGCAGATCGCTCGCCTGAGCTGTGCGAGCACGGAGTGAACACATGGATCGTCGCGCTTCGGCGATGAAGCCTGAGGCCATCGAGGAACGCCTCCTCGCCGTCTTCGAGGCGGCCGGGCTGCGCAATACCCGTCCGCGCCGCGAGATCGTCGAGCAGCTTGCCGCGCTCGCCGCTTCAGGCGCCGATTTCACCGCGCAGGACCTCTGGCGCGATCTCCAGGCGAGCGATCCCGGTCTGGGCCGCGCCACGGTCTATCGCGCCGTGGATCTGCTGCTCAGCAAAGGCATGCTCGACCGCGTGCCCTTCGCCGACGGCACCCACCGCTATCGCCTCTGTGGCGGCGCGCACCACCATCACCTGACCTGCACGCGATGCCAGCGCGTCGTCGAGATCAACGCCTGCCTGCCTCCCGATCTCCTCGCCACGATCTCCACCAACACCGACTTCGCCATCGACGGCCACTCCATTGAGCTGTTTGGCCGCTGCCCCGCCTGCCGCGACGCCCCCGCTGCCGAGTAGCGTCCCCTCGCGGAGCGCAACTATGGCAGCGGCCGCACGCGGAGCGTGTACCTATCGCTGACGTTGCATTTCCCGGCAATGGCTACGCCGAGTAGCGCTGAGCGGAGCGGGTGCGCGCCTTCGCGGCCTCTTCGGCGCGGTTCTTCGGCGTCGCGGTGGTCTCCAACGTCGCCAGCAACTCGCGTGATGCGGCGGCTATCGCCTCGACGGCGGCGCTGAATGCCACCTCGTTCGCGCGCGATGGCCTGGCAAAGCCGCTGATTTTGCGCACGTACTGTAGCGACGCGGCGTGGATCTCATCCTCCGTCACCGGCGGCTCGAAGTTATAGAGCGGCTTGATACTGCGGCACATGTAGATCTCCGTGCATTCGCTACTGCCAACGTCTCGGCAATTCCAACGTATACTACTACTGTTTCCTTGAGTGACCCTGTAGAGCGGATGCATGTCGAGGGGCGCGTTCGCTCAAGTTCGGTTTCGCGCGCTATGTGGTTGCGCGTACGCATCGCATGTCAGCGTCAGAGTGCGGAGGGGAGGAACTCTATGGTCTGGTGGCAAGACCTGCTCTGGGGGTTCTGGAACGGCCTGACCGCCTGGATCGTCCTGATCGTTCATGTCTTTGGCGGCTGGAGCGAGTTCCCGTTCTACAACGTCCTCCGCAGCGGCAATTGGTACGACTTCGGATTCCTGCTCGGTGCGGGCTCTCCCTTGCTCGGCGCGCTCGGTGGCGGTCGCCGCGTAAAAGTTGTTCGGCGTACTGTGCCAGTATCCACGCCACCTCCGGCCGCATAGGAACTGCTGCGCGTCGCACCCTCGCTGCCGAAGAACGCTCGTCCAGTCATGCGGGGTGGATTGTAGCGATCCGCGTCGTGCGCGGAGTATGGCATCTCGCGCACGATGCCTCCCATCCCACGCTCACTAGCCGAACGTCTAGCGTATCCGCCGCTCCAACGAGGGGGGCGGCCATCGGAGCCGTGGCATATCCTCTGGGCATATCCCGCCGGGCGCTCGGAACCCGACGTACGATAGCGCGTTCACCTCTCTGCGGCCGTCGGTGAGACGCCCAGAGCGCACCCAGGAGCACACGACCCATGACCACCCCCACATCGCCGAGCGATTCCACCGCGAACGCCGGCAGCACCGCAGCCACCAGCCTCAGCGCCTTCTCCGACGAACTGGCCGCCGTCGTCGAGCGCGTCTCGCGCTCCCTCGTCACCGTTGCCGCACGCCCGCGCCAGTCCGCCACCGGCATCCTCTGGAACGCTGGCGCCGAGACCATCATCCTCACCGCCGATCACGTCGTCGAGAAAGAGGATGACATCACTATCCTCCTGCCGGACGGTCGCGAGACCAAGGCGCAGCTCATCGGGCGCGATCCCACCACTGACCTCGCCGCCCTTCGCGTCTCCGACCTCGGCACCAGCGGCGAAGCGGCCACCGTGGGCACAGCTCCGCGCGTCGGCAGCCTCGTGCTTGCCATCGGTCGGCCTACCGCGGATGGCGCCCGCGTCTCCTTCGGCGCCGTCAGCGCGATTGACGGTCCGCGCCGTTCGTGGCAGGGTGGCGAGATCGAAGGCATAATCTACGCCGACGTCACGCTCTACCCCGGCTTCTCAGGCGGAGCCCTCGTCGATCTCGCCGGGCGCGTCGTCGGCCTGAATAGCTCGCACCTGACGCGCCAGAATAGCAGCGCGATCCCCGTCGCCACGCTGCAGCGCGTCGCCAGCACATTGCTGACCCACGGGCGCGTCAAGCGCGGCTACCTCGGCGTCAGCACGCAGCAGGTGCTGCTCCCCGCGAACCTCGCGCAGAAGCTCGGCCGCACGCAAGACGCCGCGCTGCTTGTCGTGCAGGTCGAGGGCGATAGCCCCGCCGAGAAGGCGGGCATCCTCGTCGGCGATCTGCTCGCCGCGCTGGGCGATCGTGCCCTCACCGATGTGGACACGCTGCGCACCGAACTCCGCGGCGACCGCCTCGGCCAGACGCTGACCCTCAAGGTGCTGCGCGGCGGTGAGCCGACCGACGTGTCCGTCACCATCGCCGAGCGGGCATAACACAGAAAATTTCACCGCAGAGTTCACAGAGGACACAGCGTCAGCAATGGGGCAAGAGGCAGAATCGGGGCGCGCGGTGACGTGCGTTCGCGTGAGAGCGTGAAACGCCCTCCCCTCCGTGCGGCAAGCGCTCTTCTGCCATCTGTGCTCCCTGTGCCCTCTGTGGTTAATTCGTATCCCGATCCCCCGAAAATGGAGAGAGATCCATGACAGTACCATCCCCCGCCGGACTCTCAGATGACATCGCCACCCTCGCCGCCAACCTGCGCCTGAGCACGGTGCAGGTGCGTGCGGGTCGCGGCGGCATCGGCTCCGGCATCATCTGGAAGGTCAACGCGCCCAATGCCGACGGCGCAGCGGACGCTACCGTGATCACCAACGCGCATGTCGTGCGGGCCGCCAATGTGCGCGGCTTCACCCTCGGCCTCGCCGATGGACGCGCCGTCGAGGCCACCGTCGTCGCCGTCGATCCCGAACACGATCTCGCCGCACTCGCCACCCATGCCAGCGGACTCCAGCCCGCGCAGCACGGTGACTCCGCCGCGCTGCGTGTCGGCGAACTGGTGATCGCCGTCGGCAACCCCTGGGGCCGTGAAGGCGCCGTCACCGTCGGCGTCGTCGCCGCCCGCGCCCCTGCCGATCCCGATATCGCGCTGGAGCCTGCCGTGCCCGAGGCCGAGCAGCCGCCGCGCCAGCAGCCCAGAGACGGCGAGCGTCGCGGCTTTGGGTGGTCTGCACGCGGCGCCGAAGTCATTCAAGCCGACATTCGCCTCTATCCCGGCAACTCCGGCGGACCACTAGCGGACGCCCATGGCCGCGTCGTCGGCGTCAACGCGATGGTCGGCGGCGGACTCGGCTTTGCCATTCCCAGCCGCGCCGTGCAACAATTCCTCAGCGAGGTGGAGCGCGGCGGCGGACAGCCGGCGTATCTCGGCATCACCGCCGTGCCCGCGCCGATCCAGCAGTCGTTGCGCCAGCGTCACGGCCTGAAGCAAGACTCCGGCATCCTCGTGGCGGGCGTCGAAGTGGGCGCGCCGGCGGAGGCCGCGGGCGTTCTCCTCGGCGATCTGCTGATTGGCATGGACGGCTACGCGATCCACGACGTCCCGACGCTCTCGCGTGCCCTGGCGCGCGCCCGTGCCGGATCGCCGCGCACGCTGACGCTGCTCCGTGGCGGCGAGCGCATCGAACTCGCGCTCACTCCCGTCGCCCGCGCGGCGTAACAGAGCCACTTCACCACAGAGGACACAGTGTTCGCAGAGTGGGGAGAGATGTTACCCTGTCTGCGATGCTGGCCTCTGTGGTGAAGTATGCATCTGGAGCACGCCGCGTGATGCTGACTTCCCCACGGACCGTTCGAGGCGGTGCTGACCACGCGGTATGAGCCTCCACGAACATGCCCTCGTTGCTGCCCGCTGTGAACGCTGTGTGAAACCTCTGATTGCTCTGGATTTGCCTATGCGCATCTACGTCATCGCGGCGTATCCCGCCGTGCGAGCAGGCCTCGCCGCCGTCGCGCGGCAACAGGCGGAGTGGCGCGTGGTCGGCGAGGGATCTCCCGCCAGCGTCGCCACGCGCCTCGCCACAGCTGCATCTGGCGCCGCGCCCGCCGTCCAGGGCGACGCCCCCGACGTGCTGATCGCCGACCTAGATGGCATCTCCGACGCCGAGGGAGTAGACGCCTGGCTCGACACCTTGCGCCCGCGCAGCGGCCTGCTAGTCATCGGCCCCGCGGAGTTCGATGCACGGCGCGGCCCGGCGAGCGGGCAGGCGACCCGGCTGCTGGCCAGCGCCGCGCGTTCGGCGGAAGATCGTGGCCTGGCCTTCGGCGCGTTGCGGCGCGACGCCATGCCCGAAGAGATCGTCGCCGCGCTCTCCGCCGTCGGCAGCGGCCTGATCGCGCTGGATCGACGCCTCGCACGCGACGTCTTCGCCCCGCCCGAGCGCCTGCCGATCACCGCGACTGAGCGGCAGGCTGGTGTGGGCGACGAGACGCTCACCGCCCGCGAGCGCGAAGTCTTGCAGCTCATGGCGGAGGGGCTGCCCAACAAGCTCATCGCCAACCGCTTGCACATCACCGAGCACACCGCCAAGTTTCACGTCTCCGCCATCCTCACCAAGCTTGGCGCCGCCAGCCGCACCGAAGCCGTCACCCTCGCCGCCCACCGCGGTCTGCTTGTGTTGTAGCGCGGATCGGGTACCGGAGTCATGCGCAGTTTCGCCGAGAGGATGCCACGAGAAGATGCACATGCGATGGCCTGAGCGTCTCGGCCTATGCTTGCTTCCTCCGCGCAACTCCGCGTCTCCTTCGTTAAACGTCGCGTAACACCGTCTCAATTCGTTTCTGGAAAGTGAAGTGACCGCCGATGGCGACCGCGCCGAAAGAGCGCCTGTTCGGCTTGCTGCGTCGGCTGGGCAACGCCGGCCTGCCCGACGAGGATGGCGACCGGCTGACCCTCAAGAAGATCGGCACGGCCTTCGCCAGCCTGCCGCGCGTGCTGGGGCTGGTGTACCGCATCCAGCCGTTCTTCACCGTCGCCCTCGGCGTGCTGTACATCCTGCAGGGCTTCCTGCCGGCGCTCACCGCATTCATCAGCGCGCAACTGATCCAGAGCGTCGTCACACGCGATCTCCAAGCATGGCGGCGACGGCACCGGCGCGCTGGTCGTCTGGTTCGTCGTCGCGCAGTTCGGCGCGCAGGCGCTTTCGAGCCTGCTCTCTACCGCTCTCAACATCTTCCAGCAACTGCTGCAAGAGAAGACCTCGTACTCCAGTGCAACTGCAGGTGATGGAGAAGGCCAACACCCTCGACCTCGCCTTCTTCGAGGACGCCAAATTCTACGACGCCTTGCAGCAGGCGCAGCGCGAGGCCACGCAGCGTCCCGTCGGCATGATCTCGCACCACCTTCGGCCTCGGCCGCACGCTGATCACCTTCATCTCGATGATCGCCATCCTCACGCATCTCGCCTGGTGGATCGCGCTGCTGGCGCTGCTCTCGCCGGTGCCGTCCTTCATCGCCAACGTCAGATACGGCTGGTGGGGCTACCAGATGATGCGCCGCCAGTCGCCGCTGCGCCGCGAGATGGCCTATTACAACCAACTACTGACCACCGACACCTACAACAAAGAGGTCAAGCTCTTCACCCTCGGCGGCTTCTTCCTGCGGCTCTACCGCGAGCGCGCCCAGCAGTTCTACGAGCAGGCCAAGAGCATCATCGTGCCGCGCTACCTCGCCTCTTTCGCCTGGGGCGCGTTGAGCCTGCTCGCCGACGGTGCCGTCTACCTCTACATCGCCCTCCAGGCCGTCGCCGGGGCAATCAACATCGCCGGCGCTCACCTTCTACACGCCAGGCCGCGCTCTCCCTCGGCAGCAGCTTCGAGGGGCTGCTCGACGGCATCTCCTCCACCTACGAGAACAACCTCTTCATCAATACGCTCTTCGACTTCCTCGCCTACCAGCCGATCGTCGTCAGCCCGCCAAAGGGTATCGCCCCCGAAGGCACTGGCCTCACCGTCGAGTTCCGTCACGTCTCGTTCCGCTATCCCGGCTCGGCGGGCCGCGAGCATAAAGGCCAGGCGCTGCGCGACGTCAGTTTCACGCATTCACGAGGGCGAGGCCGTCGCGCTGGTCGGACGCAACGGCGCTGGCAAGACCACCATCGTCAAGCTGCTGACACGCCTCTACGATGCCGACGAAGGCCAGATCCTGATCAACGGACGCGACATCCGCGACTACGACCTCGAAGCCCTGCGCCAGAAGATCGGCGTCATCTTTCAGGACTACGTTACCTACTACCTTTCCGCCGGGCGCAACATCGGCATCGGCAAGATCGACGCGATCGACGACGCCGAGGGCGTGCGCACGGCGGCGGCCAAGAGCGGCGCGAACGCCGTGATCGAGCGGCTGCCCGCGGGCTACGAGAGCATGCTCGGCAAGTGGTTCGAGAAGGGCGAGCAGCTTTCCGGCGGCGAGTGGCAGAAGATCGCGCTGGCCCGCGCCTTCATGCGCGACGCGCAGCTCCTGATCCTCGACGAGCCGACCAGTTCGCTCGATCCCCAGGCCGAGTACGAAGTCTTCGCCCACTTCCGCGAGTTGACCGCCGGGCAAGTCCGCGATCTTCATCTCGCACCGCTTCAGCACCGTGCGTCTCGCCAACCGCATCATTGTCCTCGAAGACGGCGCCGTCCTCGAAGAGGGCACCCACGCCGAACTGCTCGCCAGGGGTGGCCGCTACGCCGAACTCTTCACCCTCCAGGCCGAAGCGTATCGGTAACACAGGTTAAGCGCTGCGTTGCGAGCGTTTCCCCTGCTCGTACGCCGCCAGCGCGTCAACGACGCCCTGGTGTTTGGTGAGCAGCCGCCAGAGAGATGTGCGCGCGCTGGCGAGTTGCGTCGCATCGTTCGCCATGCGCAGTTGAAACACGGCGTCTTCCTGCTCGACGATCATCGCCTCCAAGCGTGCAAGATACACGCGATACTGGCCGTACGCCTCATCGGACGTGATCGGATGCTGGCGATAGTCGTTGTGCATGAGGGCTTCCATCGTGGACTCCTAACCTGCTACCTGCTGACCGCGAGTGTTCAGGGAAGTAGCTGAATTATACCCTTCTTGGCGCTGCTGCCCTGGATCTCGCGGAAGAGGTCTTCCATATGCTGGGAGTTCTGCTTGGGGTTGAAGTAGAAGTCAACGAGCGCCATTTCTCCCGGATATGCGGCAGAGAAGGCTCCCGCGAACATCGTGTCATCCCATACGTCGGAGCGCACTGCCACATCAACATCAAGAGGATCCACAGCGGCAGTGACAAAGCTCCCGTTGACGTACAGGATCGCCGTCGCATCCCTCGACCAGATAAGGGTCGCAGCATGGTGAAGCGCCAAGCTTAACGCGGGCCGCGTGCTCGAACCCGCCTGAGCAAAGGCCGCTTGCACTTCGCCAAGCGTTGCCGGATAGGTACCGGGCGGAAGGACGCCGTTCACGATTGCTGGAATCGCCATCAATACAGTCCGCGGTCCTCGCTCACCATCTCCGCAGCCGACGTCCCTCCGCCGAGGAGACGCGCCAGCCGCTCGGCCTCCGCTTCTTCGTCCGGCGCGTCGGCCTCGCTGGTCAGTATGCTCGCCACCACTCCCTGACGGTAGAGGATGTCCGGGACCTCCGAGTCGCCTTCGGCCTGCGCTTTGCCATCTTGGAAGGCAAGCCGCTCGTGTACGACTGCCTCGATGCTCGTGTCAGCCTTAGCAGACGCAGCCGCGAGCGCCGCATACTCCTCGTTGCTGAGGACGACTGAAAGCTGATGGGCCATAGAACCATGCCTCCCCCGCTGTCGCGTTGACGTGTGCAGTCTACCATAGATGCATCTCACGGGCTGTTTCGGCCAGAGAAATCGAGTGTCGCTACGCCGAACTCTTCACCCTCCAGGCCGAAGCCTATCGGTAGGCCATACAACGCCAACCCACGGCTATACTTGGAGGCGCGGGCACGGTTGGCGGGTCACGCGTGAAGACTTCGCGGCGTGGAAGTGGGGACTCGTCAACCAACGGAAGGAATTGTGACCTTCACATAATAGCCGAGCGTCTTAGGTTCCAGGCGGAATGGAGCCGTCTTGTATTTGCTCACGGAAGGTAAGGCGCACTATGTGGCCCAATGCCGTTGCTGGTCTCCTGGGTGGCTTCCTGCTCGGTTATATCATGCAGACTTTGTTCGACATCGCTGTAGGCAAGCAGTTCAAGTACCTGCTCTTGTCTGCCCTGCACTTGCCTCGCCTCTTGCGCGGGATATGGCTCTGCCCGATGTGTTGGGGCGATGGGCCGTCGCGGGAGACCGGCGGGGTATGCTTCTGCACGCGAGAATATCAGCGACGGCCCTTGCCGATTGGCCTTGGTTACGTGTCTTGCTCCATCTTCTGGACCCAGTGGGACAAGAAGCATTGGCAAGACAGGGTCCGCTACGCCTTCTTGCCCTCTGAGCTGTTCGCAAGTCACCATCATGCGCCAAAGCATGGACTCGTCGCCCGCCGCCGATTATTGATGTCCTAGCACATGCTGCCTCAGCCTGAATCACATCGAACACCCACAGCGGCGGGCGCTGCGCCACGTCCAGGTCCAGCTCGAATATTTGGTGAGCGCGCGTTTGCGTGCGCCAGTAGTAGCGGTCGCTGCGCCGCGCAGGGTCCCACCAGCGGTCTCACAGGTACCACCTGCCGATGGCCCGCACACGGCACGCGATACCAAGTCTGTTTGGACTATTGTCATTTGCGGAACGGGATTCGCCCTGGCGTTCAGGCCAGGGAGGTAGGGAATGCCAATATCTCAGCACGATCCGGTACAGCGCCCATCCACGCGAAGGCGCGCGGATCGTGGTTCGGCTCGTCTTCGACGAGTGCAGGCCCGCGCGTTTGCCTTGCCATGCTGCGCACCGCAGGGTAGAATGTGCGTTCTCTCGTGGAAGTGTAGTCCAGCCAATCGTTGTTTGTAAAGGAGGGGTTACTGACTGCGTTCCGCGAAACCCGCCAACGGAGACGAAAGTCGGAGCACACTATGCAACAACCGCCCTACCAACCGGACGGGCAACCGTCGAACCCGGCGAATGACCAGCCTACATACCCGGCGAATGGACAGCCTTCATACCCACCGTACCAATCCCCGTATCAGCAGGCCCCCCGGGCGGGCAGCTATCCTACGCCCACATCGCCACCGGGCTACTACCCCCCGCCATCTCAACCTGTCAACAATTCGGTGCCACCCCCACCGGGCTACTACCCTCCGCAGCCGCCAGCCGGTTATTACGCCAGGCCGCAACCGGGCTACTACCCTCCGCAGCCAGCGCCCGCCTATTATCCGGCTCCGGGACAACCAGCCTACGGCGTGCCATCACAGTCTGTATACTTTCAGAATGTCAGTTTTACGGGGAAAGCCGTCGTTGCCTTCCTCCTGTATTTTCTCGGCTACATACCCGGTCTGATCTTCAACATCTTGTTTCTGAACGAGGCGCACCGCGTCGGCAACGAGACTGGTAAGGCGCCCGCCGGTGTCGGGTGGGTCAAGTCCGAGAGTTGCTGTACTTTGCTGAGATCAGGTAGACGGATTGCTGTTAAGCGGTGTGTAGGAGGGTTGCCTCCTGTTTCTGAGGCGTCTGACCGGCGCGCGATTGCCAGTAGGCAGTCATGTCGAAATAGCGGTGACCGGTGGTCCACGCCTCGTCCTGCTCCAAAAGGAGTGCCCCCACTAGCCGAATGGCCGAGTCGCGGTTGGGGAAGATGCGGATGACGCGTTCGCGGCGGCGGATCTCCTCATTGAGCCGCTCGACGCCGTTGGTCGTGCGCAGGCGCGTGCGGTAGTGGACCGGCAAGGCCAGGACGGCGGTGGCGTCGTCGAAGCCGCGCTCGAGGGTGGCGACCGCGCCAGGGGCGCGCTGCTCGAAGTCGGTGACGAACTTCGCCAGCAGGGTGCGGGCCGTCTCGGGGTCGGGCGCGTCGAAGATGGCCCGCAGCCGGCCGTGGACCTCCTCCTGCAGGGCCTTGGGGGTGGCATCGGCGATATTGGCCGAGAGATGGGTCTGGCAGCGTTGCCAGGTGGCGCCCTGGAACTGGACGCGGATGGCGGCGACCAGACCGCCGTGGTGGTCGGAGACGACCAGGTCCACGCCCGTCAAGCCGCGACCCTTAAGCCAGGTGAAGAAGCCTATCCAACTGCGCTCCGACTCGCTGTCGCCCAGCTGCAGCCCGAGGATCTCGCGATACCCTGCCTCGTTGACGCCGACGGCGAGCAACGCGCTGACCGCCCGCACGCGGCCCTCCTCGCGCACCTTCAAGACGAGCGCATCGACCAGCACGAAGGGGTAGCGCTGGCCGCCCAGGTCGCGCTCATTACCAGCCTGTCACCAGCGGATCCAGGCCCTTGCACAGGTCGGAGACCGTCGACTTGGCGAAGCTCGTCCCGCAGAGTTCCTCGGTGATGCGGGCAACCTTGCGGGTCGAGACGCCGTTGACCACCATTTCCATCAGCGTCAGGATGAGGGCCTGTTCGCTGCGCTGGTAGCGGGCGAAGAGCTCGGTCGAGAAGGTCCCCTCCCGCACCTGGGGCACGCGCAGGTGCAACGTCCCCACGCGGGTCGTGAGCTGCCGCGGTTTGTAGCCGTTGCGATAGCCCTGCCGCTCCTCGCTCCGCTCATACGGCTCGGCCTGGAGCTGCTCGCTCACCTGCGCGTTCAGCACTTGGTTCACCACCGCCTCCAAGAGCTGTCCCAGCTGGTTCTCCCCACTGAACAGCCGTTGCATGGTCTGCGGATCGAGCGTAACCTGGTAGTGGGTCATGGGTCTCCTCTCTGGCACTGGATGCTTTGACTCAACCAGCCTACCAGAGAGACCCTGCCCCTCCCTTACAAAGCCCTCCTCAAAGTACAGAAGATACCGGACTCAATAGTCGGGTGCCTGTGGGCGACGCTTGCCGTTTCAATTCTTCCCGCCATTCTGTTCATTAGTCTGTGCGTGGTCCTCATCGGTGCTCTCGGCGCTAGCGGCGCCCACTAAGGAGTCCAACTCCACCTCCCATCGGCGCCAGCGCATGGCACTGTGCAGGTTGTATCATCACGGTGCCGTGCGGTCGGCGGGCTGTGTCGGTTGGGCTCGTAGCCTACGGCAGATTGTCGCGTACCTTTGCCGTATAGCGGCGCTCTCGCGCTTGCTGCATGCTCTCGTGCACGGCCCAATACGCGCAGTCGGGCGAGCGGTAGCCCGGCTCCGGTTCGCTATTGCCCTCGACGGCGCACAATGCCGCCTTCGCCTCCCCGCCCACCATTGCCCCGATGCGGCGCAGCCCCTCTATGGTCGCGGTTCAGTCGTCGCAGCAATCGTCATCGCCGCACGCGCACGCAGCACGGCCCGCCCGCGCGCCGTCCAATGCCTCGCGGGCTTCCGGCACGAGCCAGTAGAGCAACGCGAGCGCGGCCACGCTGTCGGCCCACCACCAACCGAAGGTCGTGGTGAGCACGAGTCCCGCCAGGAGCGTCGCGGCCATGTACGCGCACGTCACCGAGCATGCCGCGTCGCCGCGCAGGGCGGCGCTGCCGATTTGGTCGGCGATGGCGCGCTTGCGCCGCGCGAGCACCGGCATGATGACGAGTGCAGCGCCAGCCAGCAGGATGCCCACGGAGGAGCCGTCCGAATGCCCGCGCGTGACGAGTCCGACCACGGAACTGGCGACGACGTAGACACACAGCAACACCAAGGCGATGCCGGTCACCCGGGCGGCTCGCCGCTCTGCCAGTTGCTACGCGGGCAATGGGGTCGCCACGCGCCTCGGTGACCAACCGCCAGAGCAGGATGCCACCCGTCACTAGTTCGATGACGCTGTCCGCGCCGAAGGAGGTGAGCAGGACGCTCCGGGCCGCGATGCCCGCAGCAATCGCCACCGCCGCTTCCACCACCATCCAGGCAAAGCTGTATGCCTCCACCCGCACGCCAGCGCGCACTTGGCTGCCGCGCACGTTCCGGGCTAGTGTCGCCATAGGGGTCTCCTGGCCGCAAGGGATGGCATACTCATGTCCTCTCGATACCCCGAATTCTACCCTCCGCGCGACGTGGTTGCTAGTGACGGGAGCGGGCGGTCAGAGTCCGGCCCAGGTGAATGGCCTCCGCCTCCCCGCCCACCATTGCCCCGACGCGGCGCGTCTGCTCACACCGACTCCTTCTCCCACCGATCCGCCACATCGCGAAAACTCGTGACCGCACCTGACCGGCGCTGGCCGCACCTGACCGTCTCCGCGACCGCCATCGCCGCCCCCGCGTGTGCGATACTGAACGCGAAGCACCCCTCCGCGCGCCACCCCTCCAGCGCCCGCCACCTCCCCGAAAGATCGCCCCCATGCGTCACATCACCCTCGCCGCTGCTTCCGCCCCGTTCAGCGGCGATCGCCCCAATCGTGCTCCAACCCACCGCCAACGCCACATGTCGACGAAAAAGCGGAAGAAAACGGAAATTCCGTCGCGGAACGCAACAGCACAAATCCGCGCCGCATGCGGCCTCACGCCACCCCAGCGCCCAGCGCGTCCGACCGCGACCGAGCCGCCCACACGTCCACAACGCCCAGCACAAGCCACCTCGCGGCCAATTTCCGCCCCCATAGCCGCCAAACGCTTCCGCCGCTACCACGAGGGTAGATCGCCCGTATACGATGTATTACGATATATCGTGAACGCGACGGCCGCGACACGCCCGGCAGCGCCCTCGGCCAACCGCCGTCGCGCAACCGACGCCAGCGCCACTCACCTCGTGCGCCGGCGCACCAGTGCCGCGAACCACTTTGGAGCACCATCCAGTGATCACCAGCAAACCTCTCGTGCGGCTGCAAGCCTCCTGGGCGGCGTGGACCCGGCGCAACCCCATCTGGCGCTCATACCGCGTCGCCACCCTGCTGCTCCGCACCCTCTACACCATCAACCACGAGCGCACCCGCGTCGTCAAAGCCCACGCTCGCGGCGATATGGATGTCCACCCCAACATCGAGCAGCTTGTGCGCGTCCTGCACGACTTCCGCCTCACCGCCATCGCCCTCGGCGGCCTGCTCATCAAACTCGGCCAGTTTCTCGGCGCCCGTGCCGACCTCCTGCCGCAAGAAGCGCTGAACGAGCTCGCCAGCCTCCACGACGAAGTCCCCGCCGAATCCTTCGAGGCCATCGTCGCCATGCTCGAACGCGAATGGCGTAAGCCCTGGCAAGAGGTCTGCGTCAGCATCGATCCCCTCACCGCCGGCGCCGCCTCGCTCGGCCAGGTCCACCAGGCGCGGTTGAAGGATGGGCGCGTCGTCGCCCTCAAAGTCCAGCGCCCCGGCATCGAAGCCATCGTCCGCACCGACCTGCGCACCCTGCGCTTCGTCCTCCGCGTCGTCGCTTTCGCCGTCCCCGCCGCCGACCGCATCACCGACCTCCGCGGCCTCTACCGCGAATTCAGCCGCACCGTCGCCGAAGAGCTCGACTACGTACAAGAGGGCAAGAACGCCCAGCGCTTCGCCGCCATCTTCGCCGACGACCCCGGCATCCGCGTCCCCGAGGTTCTCGAAGACTACTCCACCCGTCGCGTCCTCGTCCTCGAATGGATGGACGGCATCAAAGTCACCGAGATCGCCGCGCTCGACGCCGCTCACGTCAATCGCGACAAACTCGCCACGCGCCTCGCCCAGTCGTACTTCGCCCAGGTGCTCGAAGTCGGCTACTTCCACGCCGATCCGCACCCCGGCAACATCCTCATCCAGCCCGACCCCGCCGGCGACAGACTCGTCTTCCTCGACTTCGGCATGATGGGCACCGTCACTCCGCGCATGCGCAAGGGCCTGCGCGACTGCTTTAGCGCCGCCGTCACCCAAGACGCCGCCGTCTTCGTCCGCGGCCTCGATACCCTTGGCTTCCTCAGCGACACCGCCGATCGCCAGGCGATCGAGCGCCTCGTCAGCGTGCTCCTCACCCGCTTCGGCTCGATGAACATGGGCAACATGGGCGGGCGACCCTCTCCGCGCACCGCCGCCCAGGGCCGCGACGCCGCCTTCGCCCGCGGCGGGGGTGTGCGGAGCGCGCGCCGCAACGAACTCGACCCGCGCGAAGTGCTCGACGACGTCGAGACCAGCCTCTACAATCAGCCCTTCCGGCTCCCCGCGCAACTCGCCTTCTTCGGGCGCATGGTCGGCATGCTGCTGGGCCTTACCGCCACGCTCTCCCCCACCTTCGACTTCGTCGCCGTCGCCACGCCCTATGCTCGCCAGTTCATGGGCAACAACGGCATCGAAGGCATCCTCAACATCCTCGGCGTCGACAGCTTTGAAGCGCTGGGTCGCGATCTCCTCCGCGATGGACTCGCCACCGTGCGCAGCCTCGCCAGCGTCCCGCGTCGGCTCGACCAGGTCCTTCAGCGCGCCGAGCAGGGTGAGCTGCACCTCGTCGTCGAGAGCGCCGCGCGCCGCGACGTGCGCTCCCTTCGCGGCAGACGTCGCGCCAGGCGTCGGGGCAACCCGCTCACCCGTCCCGTCCCCGTCTGGGTGCCCGTCACCGCCGTCGCCGCCGTCGCGCTCGCCTTCTTCGCCCGTCGCGGTCCCACGCTCCGGCGCCTCGCCAACCGCGAATAGTCCCTATGTGTGTACGCGCAAGCAGCGCCATCTCCTGACATCCCTTGCACCGTTGGGGTTGGCGCTTCGCCCCCCGGCCATCCGCCCGCGAAGCGCACGAGCCAGCCCGCCCGGCAGTATGGGTTCGTTTGCTCGCGGGTAGCACGTGCGAGCGTCCCGCGCGTTGCCCGCATCCTCGCGCCGCCATCTCGCTGGGCCGCCGTGCGTACCGCATCCATGCCCGCGGGATACGCCGCCGCGTCCGGGCCGGGGCATCAACGCTGCCCGCGGACCCCACTCACTTGTCGAATTGCTTAGAGCCAGCGTCGCGCACGCGGGCCGTCACCGGCGCGGCGTTCTTCCGCTGCTTCAGCAGCTGTTCGTACTTATCCTTCGCCTCTATGAGGAAAGCGGCCAACGGACCCGTCGCGCCACTCGTTCTTCCCTGCCCACTCAGGCTTGGCGCGCTGTTCACCGGGCGCGACGCCCATATATCATCGCCGACGTCGTGCATCAACGTTCCGACCTCGATGATCTGGCGTAGGCACTCAATCACCAGATCCACCGCGTCGGCGCGCAGCGGCGTTTCGCGCAGCGCCTGGAGCTTTTCCAGCGTCGGCGTCAACAACGTCGCGCCACCGTCGATCCCCGCGTAAACCGGTCGCGCGAGTTCGACACGCAACTGCTCGCAGATCGTCGCCAGAATGAGTGCGTCGCTGCGAATCGTGCTGGCCTGCAGCGATGATGCGCCCTCAAAGTGACTCATAACAGTCTCCCGGCAACGTCTCCAAAGCAGCATCCACACGCGTGCGGTGCTCTCTGATGTAACGAAGAAGCACGCCGATAGTACACCAAGCCTGTGAAGCAGACCACAGAACCGGTACTAAAGCGTCAGGTACCACCCTTGCCAGGTACTACCAGTTACTCACAATTACCAATATGCCGGCAAGATCTGGCGGATCAGGTCCGTCGCTATCGCCAGGCCGATCTCCGAAGCGGCCGCCTCACCCAGCGCGCCGCGCAGCGCCTCGACGAAACGCCCCTCTTCACGCTCCATAAATGGGCAGAGCGCACCCTGCTCCATGTACTGCAGAATCTCTGCGAGGTCCGCGCGCGACTCGATCCAAGGTGATTCAAACCCTTCGGCCAGTAACAGATCCGCGAGTACCGCGTGCGAATACTGGCGATGCTGGCGAAAGTAGCGCAGCGTTGCGCCCGCCGTCGGCGCGCTGTGCCGTCGGTCGCTGCCGAGCGCGGCGCTCACGCGCATGCCGGGGATGCCAAAACAGGTGAGACACTGCAACTGAAAATCGACCGCTTCCTCACACTCCCACAGACAGCGGCCACTCGCCTCTAGGTCACTCAGAAGTAGAGCAAGCTCGCGATCTGTGCTGAAGTGCCGCGAGACAAATCCCTGGTGGATCAGCCGCGCGGCCACATCGATGTGCTCCCAGCCGCAATCCTCACGGCATTTGCGGAGCGCGCTGCCAACTGCAGCCATTTCCTGCCCCTCTTCCGCCACCCCTCAGCGCCGCAAAGTCGCCTGTAGCGCAATGAGGGCTGATGTGCCGATATTCTACACCGCTCGCTGACAACGCGCAAACCGCGTGCCAACTGAACGTCGCGCGGCCACGCGAAGCAGCGGAATGTTGCAGCATGGATCGAGGGATCAAGCCGGCGAGAGCGGGAGAATGGGGGTGAGCATAGGGCTGTCTCCGCGAGTCTGAGACCAAGTCGCTTGCAGAATGTGCGTCTTTGCCCGTGCGGCTCGTCGCGCCGATCACGTTTTCCACCCAGGTGGGCGCGTCTCGCCACCTACCCCTGGACGCGCGGGCGCTGCCGCGCATCGATCACCTTACGTGCCGCGCCGGGGGAAAGACGATGTGTGAGGATGTCGCTCGCGAGTGCCAGCAACAGCGTTTCCTGCTCGGTGGAGTTCAACGCCAGGCACGTGCTCGCGGCGTCGAGGAAAGCCTGCGCCTCACGTGGCAGCGTCACGCCCTTTTCAATCTCGCTGAACGACGGCGCGCTGATCTTTACGCCATGCTCGAAGAGACAGTTGATGAGTGCATGGGCCTTCAGCTCAATTTTCGGCTGCCCCGGCTTATTCATGCCGACGCGTTCCCCATAGGTTTCGCGGTAGAGGCGCAGTAACTCGCCGAATGTCTTCGGTTCCATCTTAGCTCGACCGCCCTTGCCGAGCAGGCCACAGAGCCGTATGCACCGCGCACCACCCTTCACCTGGGGCCTGTCGACGCAGGCCACTTGACATTATCAGTAGTATTAGTTAGAATCCGAACGTGACTTCTGGATTCTGCGAGCGACAAGCTCTACCGTATTTCGAAGCACTGCCGCTATATTCGCCGAACATCGCATAGTATATGCCACCATCATTGCTGAGGCGTCTACCTACTGGTACTACGTTGATCTCCTTACTACAGTGGGGAAGGAGGGGAGATGTCCGGTTCGACTCGGTTCCGCCCGCCTTAACGGCGGGCACCGAACTCTCTGTTAGGTGTCACGGTTCATACCGTGCGCGAGTAACGAAGGCTAGGACCACAATGGCGAATCTCGCCGACGATTTCAGGGACGACACTGACGGGCCACTAGCACTGGTCGTGGCCGACGACGACGGACTCCGCGAATCGCTGCCCGATGTCGTACGCGAACTCGGCTTCGGCGTGGTGCTCTGCTCTTCACAAAGCATCTCCCACGCGACCCTCGGTGGAGACCAGACGTTTGCGCTGGCGTTGCTCTGCATCGGCAGAGGCTTGCCCGCGCACATGCGCTACCTCGGCGAACTGCTCACGTCTCCAGCGCTCGTGGGCGCCGACATCCTCATCGCAACGACCGCCTCACCCACAGCGCTGTCCACATTGCCCGACGCCGAGCGCGCGGCGAGCATCGCCTTCTTGCGCATGCCCTTCGAGTTTTGCGAGCTTGAGCCGTTCGCTCGGCCGCGTGTTGCCGTCGCGCAGCGCAGCCCCGTCCTGCTGACGGCCACTGGCGCCTGCGACCGCGCCGTAGACGCGCCGCGGCGTTCGCCCGCACTCGTCTGGACGCTCTGGGAGGACGAGTGCTTTCCCGCCGATCTCACCGGCCACTCCGACGACTGTTTCGCCCAGGCGTGCTAGCACCCAGCGCGCCCAGCGTTCGTCACCAGAATTTCGTCCACCTTGCCCCGCCGCGCGGCATTCGAGTTGATGGCCCGCGCCGCGCCAACCACGCGCTGGGGGTAGCCGCGATACAGCTCGGCGATGAACGGCGTATAGGCGTTGTTGAGCACGAACCGCGCGGCCCGCGTGCGCTCAGTTCATCGACATGCGTTCGCAGACGCTCCTGCTCGCCCTCGCCCGCGCCGAATCTCGACACCAATGCACTGATGTCGTCTCGCGTGATGTCCTCCTGCAAAAATGAATAACGCTTCCGTCTTGCGAGCCGAAGGGAATTGTAGTCATGGTCCTTCGTGACATCAAACATGAAGAAGTCAAACACGTCATTTGAATATGTCATGAGTACAGGCACAACTCGTTTCGAGAGTTTCGCGGACCAGAGGCGATAGGGGTAGTATAGCTGCCGCACCAAAAAGTCTTCCACCGCAAAGTTCTTCGCCTCCACCAGTATGAAATGCTCACTTCCTTCATACCCGCCGTCTATCTCGCACTGCGAATTCTCGACAGCTACCTCAATTGGCGGTTCGGACAGATCGGTGCTCTGAATGGTGAAGGCGAAGCTGTCGGTTGACATGCGTCCGCTGACTGTATGGTAGGTCTTCTCACCTATAAGGTTATCGATGAGGCCGGAGACGTAAGCATAATTCAGTGCAGCTGCTTCCGAATAGAGATTCGTGTAATCAAGGCTCTGAAGATCGCCAACAGGCTCGATGCTCTCGACTTCCGGACCAGCGGCGTATGCCAAACGCTGGTGCGTTACAAAGGGTCCGATAAGATACTCAGAACGCGAAACTGGCAAAATCGAGAGCCGATGCTCGCGGAAAATGGCAGGCAGGTTTACTTCATGATCAAACTTTGCCATCAGACGACTTTCGCGAAATTCGTTAATTTGCGATGAGCTGATCTGAAAGCGTCCAGAGCGTTTCACCTCGCTGAGTATTTGATATTGTTTGAACAACTTTGCCCAAGCGAGATCGTTTTTTGATTCTGCCATCTAATGCCACCAGGACTTCTTCGACTTTTCCACGGCGCTGTGCGTCTGAGTTTATCGCCCGAGACGCACCTATAACCTCATATTTCCAATCGCTATAGAGATCTTTGATGAAGGGAGTGCAAGCGTTGTTCAGCACAATGACGCACCCGCGATCCACCAGTACATCAATATGGGACTTGAGCGCTTTCTGCTCGTCTTTTCCGAAGCCACTCGCCGCGTAACCCGTAAAGGATGCCGTGTCGGATCAGGGTCGTACGGCGGATCGAAGTAGAGCGCATCGCCACGATCGCGTCGAGCGTTGCCTCCGCAAAGTCCCCGTTGCGCAACACAATATCTGCGCTGCAGCAGATAGCGCTCACTGCCCGCAATAACGCCAACATCGAAGATCGCTGGGTTCGCGTGCTGCCCGTACGGCACATTGAACTGCCCCTGAGAATTTACGCGAAAGAGACCGTTATAGCCAAGTCTTGTTGAGATAGATCATGCGTGCCGCGCGTTCCACCGGTGGCCGTAGGCAAAAGTCTGGAGACCGATCCCACTCGCGCACCTCATAGTAATGTCGCGCGACGTGTGTGCTTTATGCTCCTTGAGCGCGGCGATCAGCTCCTCCACCGCATCCCGCACTACCGCGTAGCAGTTGATCAGTTCGGCGTTACTGTCGTTGACAATGGCGCGCCGTGGCTGCAAGGCGAAGAACACCGCTCCACCGCCGACGAAACGGCTCGTAGTAGCGTCCATATCGTTTCGGTAGTGCGCGCCAAAATATGCGGCAGAAGTTGACGCTTCCCGCCCGCCCATTTCAGGAATGGCCGCACCAGAGCATCTGAGGATTCTTACGCACGAGACCGCCCTCACCAACAGCAGCAGTAGAGATCCATTGTAACCCGAAGGCCGCACCCTTGGAAAGGCCGCCAGCGACCGAGAGCCGGGTGTGTGCCCGCTCATCTCCCGCGTCCTCTCTCGCCGCATGGTAGACTACTCACGACAACCGCGCGCCCGCCTCGATCCGTCTCACCCACAGCTAACGTCCCCTACTGAGGCTTATAGGGGATAGGTCTGGCCCTCATGAAGGGAGCGCCGCGATGAGCGAACCTGCCGACGCCACGACGACCGCCGCGCCCGCTTCCGTCATCGCTCGTCGCAGATCACCCTGGCCGCGCCGCCTCTGGCTCATCGGCCGCATCCTCACCACCATCGGCGCCGCCGTATTCGCCATCTCCGCCTGGACGTGGTGGTGGAAAGTCGAGGGTCGCGGCGATCTGAACGCCCAGTACGTGCTCCTGCTGACGCCGGGCGACATCCGAGGCGTCTTGTTTCCCTTCTATTTCCACGCCATGACCGTGCTGGGCATACTCCTCGTGCCGTTCCTCTGGTTTGGTAGGCGGTTCCTGAGCAACAGCATCGCGATGGTGTCGATGCTGCTCTGGGTAGTCATGCTCGCCGGTTTCCTCGAGAATCAAAGCCCCTTCGGCGCGGTAACACTGATTGACGGCCTCGAACCCCGCTCCTTCACCGTCTTTGGCGCCGTGCAACTGCAAGCTGGATTCCTGATCGGGCTCGCGGCGTTGCTGCTCCTGTTTATCGGCGGCATGGCCATGATCTTTGGGCTCGGCTGGACCAGCATGCTTTCCCGCGAAGCCACCGCAGCACGACCACCACTCCCACGCCTGACGCGCCTCCCCGCCGCTGGCGGCCTCACGCTCGGCCTCATCATCTTCCTCATCGCCATCCTCGGCATGGGGTGGACCGCCGTCAACTGCACCGATCGTCCGCTCTTCCTCGGCAACTGCACCGGCCTCACCTTCCCCGGCGTCCTCCACTACGGCATCGCCACCCAGACCAGCGCCTTCGATCCCGTCGCCGCGCTCTTCGCCATCCCCACGCTACTCGTCGGCGGCGCCGTCCTTGTCGTCACCGGACTCTGGTGGTGGCGGCGCCTCACCCCCGGCCTCGCGCTCTGGCTCACCCTCTACCTCGCCACCGCCACCTGCTGCTACCTCGTCGCCTACGCCGGCACCGGAGCCATCGCCTTGCATTCCGGCGCGCTCGGCCTGCAATCCGGCACGTGGACGGCGCAGAGCGGCCTCTGGGTCGCCGCGCTCGGCCTGCTGCTCGGCTGGATCTCCCTGGTGCCTCTCTGGTTCCGCGCCGTGCGTCCAGCCAAGACCAACACCACGCCCGCCACCACCTGACCCCACCGCGCATCGCACCCGGCTTGGTGATCGCCCGACCGCGCGAGTCGCGCTCATTCCTCTGGCGTGCGATAAGCGCCAACAGGGACAGCGGCTGGCGCCAGCGCGTGTTCGCGCGCCTCCTCGCGCTGGATGCGCACGGTGCGTATGGGGAACGGAATCTGGATCGCTTCGGCGCGATAGCGCTGTGCCAGCCGTCGGATGAACTCGTGTTTGATGAGGTATTGATCCGTAAACTCTTTGCCGCGCAGGATCACCGTGAAATTGATGCTAGAAGCCGCGAACTCGTTGTAGCGGATGAACGGCTCGTTCTCCACCACCCCGCCAGGCACGGCCGCCATGACCTCTTTCGCCACCTCGATCGTGACACGCTCGACCTTGTCGAGATCGCTGTCATAGGCCACGCCCACATCCACAAGCACAGACATCGAGGTATCCGGCGTGTAGTAATTGACCAATATGCTGGCCGTCATGCGCGAATTCGGGATGATCACGAGATTGTTGGAAAGCTGGCGAATCGTCGTCGTGCGCCAGCCGATGTCGGTCACGTAGCCTTCCTCGCCACTGCTCAATCGCACATAGTCGCCGATGCGAACTTGTCGTGCCACGATGATCTGGATCCCCGAAATCAGGTCGGTGAGCGTGGATTGCAGCGCCAGCGAGACTGCCAAACCGGCAACGCCCAGAGCCGCCAGCGCGGGGCCGAGATCATAGCCGAACACCTGCTGGAGGATGATGATCGCCCCGATAACGTAGACGGCCGTGCGGATCAGCGTATCCAGGATTGAGACAGCCGGGTGGGCCTCATTGTGCGAGGGCATCGTCATGACGCTGCCCGCCGTATCGGCGGCGAGGACGACGAGCACGATCAAGAAGGCCACCAGCAGTGCTTTGCGTATCAGATCGAGTTGAGACGTGGTGAGATCCCAGGGGAGATAGTTCAACGCCACGGCGAAACCCAGCAAAACGCTCGAAAAGGTGATCTTATGGCGCAGCGCGCGCACGATGGCGTCGTCGCCTTTCCACGCCGTCTTGCTGGCCAGCGCGCCGAGCCGATGCCGCACGATAAATTCGACGATCCTGCCGGCCAGAGCGATCGCGACGACGATGACGACCGGGAGGATATATCCCCACAGTTCCGCCGTGCCACCTAAGACCTTCGACAACACCCCCGCTAGCCCGCTATTTCCACCCACAAGTCTCCCCTTTGTCTGCTCTGTGCCGAGTATGCCGCGCGCCGGTGCTGCTCGTCGGCAAGCGCACTGGCGCGCGAAGAGACCATCTGGCCGGCTCAGAGCATGCATTCCGCGTGCGACGTGAATGCATTCGCGCCCGCTTGTCAGGCTCTCTGATTGCGTACGCGGCTCAGCGTTGCCGCGGCGACGTTGCCAGCGACGCCGTCTGCCACCAAACGCCGCCGTGCGCCCCGACGCCTGGAAGGAGGTGCATGCAAACCTACAGGCGAGCCCTGGCCATACCCTCGATCGCTATGGTAGCACATGCCCTCGCCACCATCGCCGGGTGGGGGATGCCGCACGCCGTGCTGCGGTGTGTCGCTGAGAGCGCAAGAGCCGCACGCGCTCCGCCGTCACCTCGACGTAGCCCGCCGCCTGGCGCCCTCGCGCTGCGAGGCTACTCCTCGCTCTGCGCCGTCTCTGCCGCAAGCAACTCCGCAAGCTGTGCGAAGCTCGTCTCCCAGCCGATGCACGTGTTGAGGCACGTCTCACGCGAGGTAAAGCCGACGTGGCGCAGCGTGATCCGCGTCGTCTCGATTTCTCCCGGCTCTACGAGATATGTCACCACCGTCGGCGTGCCCGGCGCGAGAACGCCATGCCAGCTGTGGATCAGCTTTCGCGGCGCCTCGACCTGCAGAAACTCGCCCTCAAGCGCATACGGGATGCCTGCGCCAACGCCCGACGCGCTCCAACGGCCACCCACGCTCACCTCGCCCGCCCACTGCCGCGTATCAAAGACACCGGGCCGAACCCACCAGCGGGTAATCGCCTCCTCCGAGGTCAATGCGTCGAACACGCGCTCTGCCGTCGCCCGCACCTCCACGCTGGCGAGGATCAATCCCTCGCCGAGATCGGCGACCGCGCGAGCCCTGCTGCCCTCAAGTTGTGTCATCGTATTAAGTCCTCCAACGCTGCATCATGCCTGCGTTATGCTTGCGTCAAACGCCGTCACTGCGACGCCGCTTGCGATCCCTTGCATTCCCTAGGCCCACAGAGTATACTGCATAAAGAACATGTGTTCCATATCTCGGCTCTCCCCCAGAGTGCCACCTTCATCATCCCACATCACACGCGCCTTCTTCCGCTTCCTCCGGTGCGGGCGCACATTCCCTTCGATCCAGCCTAAAAAGCGTGATCTCGACGAAAAAGCGGAAGAAAACGGAAATTAAATGCCCTGAAGCCAGCCTTGCTTGACCCTCCGCATTGGCGCACAATCCTGAAAATTCCGCGCTTCTCCACCATTTCCCCTTCCATCCTCTCCGCCGCCCAGCCTCTTCCGCATCCTTCGAATTATCCCCGTGGCTTCTCACCGCGCCGCATCTCACCTCACGTCTCATGCGTCTCTCGTAATATATGCTTACCTGCTTTCCTCGCCCGATCTTCCTCAACGTCCGCGCCACGCTTTCCCCCGTGCCCTGCGCCGATGGACTACAATACAAGAGTGATCGCGGTCGGCGCCGCGACCCGCGGAAGGAGCAAGTCTATGCGTGTCGTCGCCGGATCGGCCAAGGGACGCCACCTGGTCGGGCCGAAGACCCCCGGCACGCGCCCCGTCATGGATCGCGTCAAGACCGCGCTCTTCGATATCCTCGCTCCCCAGATCGTCGAGACGCGCTTCCTCGATCTCTTCGCCGGCACCGGGGGCATCGGCATCGAGGCCCTTAGCCGTGGCGCGACCTCCGCCACCTTCGTCGAACTCTCCGCCGAGGCCCTGCGCTGCCTGCGCCAGAACCTCGCCATCACCGGCTTCGAGCGCCAGGCCCAGGTGCTGCGTACCGACGCCTTCGCCTACCTCGTCAGCGCCCATAGCTCCGGCACGCGCTACGATATCGTCTACGTCGCCCCGCCGCAGTATGAAGGTCTCGCCGCCCGCGCCCTCGTCGCGCTCGACGCCCAACCGCTCACCGAGCCGGGCGCCACGGTCATCGTGCAGATCCACCCGCGCGAGGCCGCCGAACTCGAAGCCGTCCCGCTGACTCTGCTCCGCAAAACCGACGAGCGCCGCTACGGCAGCACACTGCTGCTCTTCTACGAGCATCCCGCTGCCGCCGCGCCTGAAATGGACCCCACCGATGATGCAACCCGCTAGATTCCCCTTCCTGGACGAAGGCGAAGCCCTCCGCCGCCTCAACGTCGACCGCGATACCCTCCTCGCCCTCGTCCGCGACGGGCGCCTCCGCGCCTACAGCGGCTTTGGCAAGGGCAACTTCTTCCGGCTCCGCGACCTCGACACCCTCTACGCCGAGCTCTACGGCGAGCCCAACGCCGCCGACCAGCCCGCCGAAGCCACACCGGGCAAAGGCAAGCCGTTCGACCCTGGCTACAAAGTCCACGTCCGCCTGCAAGCCGACCTCAAGTGGTACGACCTCAGCGACGACGACCTCCGCGCCTGGGTCCGCGAGATGCACGAGGACGGCTATCCACGCCAGCGCACCAACATCACCAACACCATCGCCCGCCTCCAGCGCCTGATCGAGCTGATGGATGAAGCCGCCGCCGGCTGGCGCGTGCTGCAACCGCCCACGCCGCCCACTGCCGCCCCCGTCAAACCCGCCCGAGGCCGCTCCCTGCCGATGGCAACTCCCGCACCCACTCAGCCGCCCGCCGCGCCCGATCCGTCCGTCGCGCCCGCCACGTCTCAACGCGGACGCCCCCTCCAGATGCTCGGCGTCCCCTCAGCGCCCCTACCGCCGACCGCCGCGCCCGATCCAGCGCCGCCTCCTGCCGCCAAACGCGGCAAGTCGTTGCCCATGGCGTCCCCGCCACCGCCGCGCGAAGAGGCGCGTGACCGCAAATGACCGGCGTAACCCCGACAGCCATTTGTCCACCCTCCTCCGAGTCCGCGACGCTGCATCTCGCCGCCAGCGGCCACCCAGGCGCGTAGCGCTCGCCTGCCTACGCTTGCTCCCTGCGCTATGCTAACAAGGCAGCCTCCCACCTCACGCGGTGCAGGGGCTTCGCCACAGCGGGCACACAGGCGTGGCCTCAACCGCCCGCCTCAACCGTCCGCCTCAACCGTCCGCCACTGCTAACGTCATCATCAATCCTCAAAGGCGAGGTGACATGCCAGCACACAGCCGCGCATCGCTCCAGGCGCTCGACGCCGCCGATCCCCTCGCCACGTTTCGTGCGCGGTTCCGCATGCCGCCAGGGATCGTCTACCTCGACGGCAACTCCCTCGGCCCGCTGCCCAAGGCCACCGTTGCCCGCATCAACGACGTGCTGCGCGTCGAATGGGGCGACCGCCTGATCCGCAGTTGGAACGACTCCGGCTGGATGGAGATGCCCGCGCGCATCGGCGCCAAGATCGCCCGGCTGATCGGCGCCGGCGACGACGAGGTGATCGTCGCCGACTCCACCTCCATCAACGTCTTCAAAACGCTCGCGGCGGCGCTGGCCCTCAATCCCGGTCGCACCACGATCCTCTCCACCGCCGACAACTTCCCCACCGACCTCTACATTGCCCAGGGCCTCATCGCCCAGCTCGGCGGCAAGCATCGCCTCAAGCTCGTCGACGGCGAAGAGATCGCCGATCACCTCGACGACGACACCGCCGTGATGACCCTCACCCACGCCAACTACCGTACCGGGCGCGTCTATGATATGGCCGCGCTCACCCAGAAGGCCCACGCCAAGGGCGCGCTGGTGATGTGGGATCTGGCGCATTCCGCCGGCGCGCTCCCCGTCGATCTCTCCAGCGCCAAGGCCGACCTCGCCGTCGGCTGCGGCTACAAATACCTCAACGGCGGACCCGGCGCTCCGGCTTTCCTCTATGTGGCCAAGCGCCACCAGCCGCGCTTCAGCCAGCCGCTTTCAGGCTGGCTCGGTCACGCCGAACCTTTCGCCTTCGACGCCACCTACCGTCCCGCCGAGGGCATCGGGCGCTACATCTGCGGCACACCACCCGTCCTCAGCATGTCTGCCCTCGAATGCGGCGTCGAAATGCTACTCGAAGCCGACATGCAGCGCATTCGCGCCAAATCGCTCGCCCTCAGCGACCTCTTCATCGAATTGGTCGAGACGCGCTGTCGCGGCTACGGCCTGGAACTCGTGACCCCGCGCGACCGCACGATCCGCGGCAGCCAGGCCAGCTTCACTCATCCCGAAGGCTACGCCATTATGCGGGCGCTCATCGAGAGCGGCGTCATCGGCGACTTCCGTGCCCCCAACATCCTACGCTTCGGCTTCACCCCGCTCTATACCCGCTATGTGGACCTCTGGGACGCCGTCACCCGCCTGCGCCGCATCCTCAAGTCCCGCGCCTGGGACCGCCCCGACTTCAAGCAACGCAAGAATGTCACATAATCTCTCTAGCGGGTAGTTGTTGCGCCATCTGCCAGTGTAGCGACGCCACCTGTGGCGCCTATCCCTCCCGCAGCAGTAACGGATACGACCATGATGACCGTCACGCACCTCGATCTCTCCGACTTCGAGATCGACCCCGTTACCGGCTTCCTGCCCTCGCCCGACCCGCTGCGCTGCCTGCCGCCGGAGTTCGCCGCGTGGGACACGCTCGGCGCCGAGCTCCCCGCGCTGCTGCTGGCTGGCCAGGCGCGCGATCGTCTTGCGCGCATGCCACTGCTCGACATCACGCGCCTCGAAGGCCCTGCGGAGCGCGAGCGCGCCATGCTGCTGCTCGCCACCTTTGCCGGCGCCTACGTCTGGGGCAGCCACGACCCGGCGCAGCGCCTCCCTCGCCCGCTGGCCGTGCCGCTCTGGCAGATCAGCGAGCGCCTGGGCCGCAAGCCGATCATCGCCCACGCCTCCAACGTCTTGCACAACTGGCGTCGCCTCGACCCTACCGGCCCTCTCGATCTGGAGAACCTGGCGATGCTCCAGGGCTTCCTCTGGAGCTCCGACGAGGCCTGGTTCGTCCTCGTCACCGTCGCCATCGAGGCATGTGGCGCTGCGGCGCTGCCGGCGCTGGGGGAGGCGCAGCGAGCCGCCGCAACCGACGACACGCCCGCTCTCGTCGCGGCGCTCGAACGTATCGCGGCGACCATCGAGCGCATGCGCACGACGCTGCTGCGCATGTATGAGCACTGCGATGCGTACATCTTCTACCATCGCGTGCGACGCTTCCTCGGCGGCTGGGAGGCGCCCGGCGTGATCTACGAAGGGATCAGTGAGACGCCGGTGACGTTTTCAGGGGGCAGCGCGGGCCAGAGTTCGCTGATCCAGGCGCTCGACGCCGGCCTCGGCGTGCGCCACGTCAGCCCGGAGAGTTCGCCGTTCCTTAGCGAGATGCGCGCCTACATGCCGCCCCCACACCGCCACTTCCTCGAAGCGCTCGACGCTGGACCCGACGTACGCGCCCACGTCCGCCAGCGCCAGGGCGACGCACCACAGTTAGCTGACAGCTACAACCGGTGCATCGATCTCCTTGACGCCTTCCGCTACGTCCACGTGAAGATCGCCGTGGAGTACATCACGCGCCAGGCCCCGCGCCCAGAAGAGGCCAAAGGCACCGGCGGCACACCCCTCACCACATTCCTCGGCGCCACCAAGCGCGAGACGCGCGCGCATCGCCTCTAGCGCCGCCCCCGTTCAGTGGTTAGTTCGTGCTCGGCGTAATGTACCTGGTGTCGGTGTGCGTCATGTTGTAGACGTAGCCATTGCCATAGGCGAAGTACGTCGAGGGATCGACGAAGTTGTTGTCCACGAAGACGGAGAAGTGGCAGTGCGGTCCGGTGGACGCGCCAGTCGAGCCTTCCAACGCGATCGTCTCTCCGGCCGTCACGTTGTCGCCAGCCTTCACCAGCAGTTTGTCGTTATGGCCGTAGAGCGTCGAGAGGCCGTGACAGTTATCGATCTTGATGGCGTAGCCGAAGCCCGTATTCGTCCACCCGGCGAAAATCACCTGACCGTCTTGCGCCGCCTCAACCGGGTTGCCTTCGGGCGCCGAAAGGTCCACGCCATTGTGATACCAGGAGAAGCCGCGGACCCAGTAGGAGCCTGGGTTGGGCGAGACGAGTTGATAGCCGAGCGGCGTGCCATTGTTCGGCGCGCACTTCGCGCCCGGCGGCGGATTGCCGGCGATAGAGTTCCACCAATCGGTGCCGTAGCGCGACGAGCCGACACTTACCTGCTGTTGCGGCTCGAAGGTCTTGCCGTAGAAGGGATCATCGGGAATCTTGTACTTCTGGCCGAGCTGCAGTTCCTGGCCGGCGAACATGTTGTTGATCTCGAAGATGCCGCCGATCTGCACATGGAACTTTGCCGCGACGTTCTCGATAGTGTCGCCAGCCTGTGCCACATACCAGGTATAGCCGACGCTTTTCTGCAGGACAATGGAGCCGGAGAGCGCCTGGAATGAACTGAGGCCGCTGGCGTCGCTGCCGCCGAGCGTCGATACGGCGAAGAGGCCGGTGACGAGGATGCAGACCGTCAGGGTGATCATGGCGAGGCGCATAGTCAGCGGGCGCTCACGCCGCTTGATGAACGGCTCGCCCATCGAGACGCCGGTGCCAGGGATGATCACCGGAGCGGCGGCGTCCCTCCGGGCGTAGGGCGCGGGGAGCGCGGCGCTCTCGTCGAACGGTGCGAGCGCACGCTCGTCCACCGCGGAGTCGCCGATGTCGTGGGCGACGTACGAGCGGTCGTAGGCGCTGTCGCCATAGTCGCCATTCGCTGGATATTCGCGCGAATCGTCACGTTCGTCGTGCCGTTTGCTCCCGCGAGCCATCGCCGCCCCTCCCACCACTACGTCCGTCGTCAATGCGGAGACGGGGTGAGTCTAGCGCGCCACGCCTCCAACCGCATCCTCCACTGTAGGGGCCAGCGAAGGCAGTGTCAATCGTAGGCGCCGCGTCGGGGACCAAGGTACCGGTTGCGCGCGGGGTGCGGAGGTCAGCCAGCGACTCCGAGCGGGCCGAGCGGCTCGACCACGCCCGCCAGCGGCCAGCGTGGCGCGCCAACGCGGAAGACGACGCGGGCGATCTCCCAGGCGGGGCGCTCCTGCGCGGCCTTCGAGCGGCTCTTGCTCATCGGCCAGTGCAGCCAGCGACTGGGGTGCAATCCCTTGCCGAGCGGAACCAGTTCATAGACGCTGTTTGTGTGGAAGCAGGGCACACCGACGGCCCAGACGACCTCTTCGCTGCCGATCAACTCGAAGCAGGCGCGATGGAGTCCCTTGCCGCTCTCGTCGGGGTCGAAGGCGATCAGACGGCCCAGGCGACCGCGCGCGTGAAGTGGGCCGCGCTCCCAGGGCCCGCGGAGGCGGTGCGCCCAGCCCCACATCGGGTCGTTTTCAGGGTGCTGCGGGTCCTGCGGCGTTGGCAGCAGCGTCAACAGCAGCGCGAGTTGACGACGTGGCAGCGGCACGTTCGGATCAGGCTCGCCTTGTTCGAGGTTGGCCAATGCCCAGGCGAGATCGCCATGCGCTAGAACGCTATCGGGCCGCTCAACGCGAAAGATGCCCGCGTCGGTTTCAACCTCGACGGCGGAGACGACTGACGGCAGCGGCCGAAGCGCGGGCAGGGTCGATGGTTCGCCGGCGGAGGCGCTGCCGAGGCCCGCGCCGCGGTTGGCGCGGCGCGTACGCGGTGTGGCGGCGCTCTGGCCGGCGCTGGGATCGAGCGCGCCCAGGGTGACGGGACGGATGCTGCGCAGGTGGCCGTAAGGCCGCGCAACGCGAATCGCGCCGGCACGCGCCGCGCCTTCGAGCGAGTTGAACGCGCCGCTTGCGGTGGGGAGCGCGATCAGCCAGACATCAGGATCGGCCTGCTGGCTGGGGCGCGGCGCGGCATACGGCATCGGCAGCGCGCGGCCGGCCGTGGCGGAGCCCAATCGCGGCGCGACCGACGGCAGCGTGGGATACGTGCGGGCACGGTCGGCATGCGGCGCTTCGACCTGCGCCTGAGTGATCAGGGTCATCGGCGGCGTCTCCAAGCGTCGCACGCGGGGAGTTCGCTCGATGGGTGTGGCTGGGCGCGCCGAGGAACTCGCTGGCGGGGGCAAGTGCCGCATGCGCGGAGTGGTGACGGATGTGCTGAGCGCTTCGCGCATGGTTCGCCTCTCTCTCGCCGGGTTTGGGAGCGTCACGGCATCGGGATGGCACCGACGATGACGCGCCGCGCGATGTGCTGGAGTTGTGATTGATGAAGTGTGTGGCCCTGTGTGACTGACTGGAGGTGGCTGAAATTGGCGGGAATACCTGGCAGCCCGCTGCCTTAGCAGTGTACGATAGAACGGCTGTTCATGTCAACGAAGGCGACCAATTCGTTGGCCGCTAGCCAGAAGTGGGCAAAGCAGGGAGAGCATCGTTCGTGCCAACATAGTTGTGGTTCATATCCCAAGACGCCGAACCAGCCTGCGCAGCCACAGGACCATGCCATCCATCGCCGTTTGCTTTCGCGCTGGCCCTTTTGGGTGATCTCAGCAATCGCCCATATGCCGCCACCGAGGGTGACGTTGACGCTGCGGGGGGACGGCTGTAGACTGCCGGCAGGCGTCGAGCGGGGGCGAGAGGAGTGTTGTGGTGGCGGCCAAACGCGGCACGAAACCCGGCGCGAAAGCCGTGGCGGCTCCTCCCGCCGTCGCGCCTTCACGCAAGGGGATCGGCATCGGTCGCACGCGTCTGCGCGTGGCGCTCGCCCTTGCGCTCGCCCTTATGCTTGTCGGGCTGGCCTCCACTGAGGGGGCAGTCTTGCTGCAGCGCGCCCTGCGCACGCCCTCCGCCGACGACATTGCCCAGCGCATCTGCACGGCCTATCAGACTGAGAATTACAGCCTGCTGGTGAACCAGATCGATCCCGCAACCATTCCACCGAACGTGACGACGCCGTGGGATGCCCAGGCGCAGGCCGCGCTGGCGGATCAGCTCCACACGGAGGATGCGGCGCTGGGGAAAGTCACGCGCTGCAGCTACTCGGCGTTGACCGTCACCGGCGGGCAACAAGCCGCGACGCTGCGCCAATACCACTTCCTGTTGCAGCGCGCCAAACTCTACTCGACGGCAATGAATTTGAAGCGCCAAAGCGACGGTAGCTGGCTCATCGCCCGCGACAATGACTTCCTCGGCGTGCCAGTCGGTTCGTAAGCAGACTCGCCCGCGGCGCGGCGCGGGACGGCTCGCCGCTGGTCTCATCCGCGGCGTAAAGGGTCGCTAGTCGCCTTCTTCAAGGGTGACATAGAAGTATTCGGTCCAGAGTTCTTGTTCGCCCCAGGGGAACTTGCGCTCAACCGATCGGTCGTGGCCGCGGAAACTGCCCTGGCGCATCAGCGAGGCAAAGCCATCTGGGCTCTGCATCATGCGGTCGAAGTCGTCGCGAAAGCGCTTCCAGGTAGGCAGCAGGTTCTTCTCGGCGTAGGCACGCAGTTCTTCGGCGTGGCGCAGAATGGCCTCGGCACGCTGGGCTGGCTCTCGTAGCGCCTGCTCTTCACGATCAGCCGCCGCCCGCAGCAGCGGCAATTTGGGGTCGGCGAGGCCGTCATAATAGTGAAGGAAGAGGCGCCAGCCGTCGGGCGTGGCGGCGTAGCCGAGGGGATCGTGCTCCTGCGAGGCGGCGCGGAAAGCGGGCGCGTTGACGTTGAGTAGGGCGCGCTGGAGCGCCATCCAGTCGCGGACGTCGTCGGGGTTGCGTGTGGAGCGGCGTGCGACGACGAAGACGCGGTAGAGCAGGTAGACATCCGGCGCGTTCGGGTACTCGCGGACCTGATCGATGCGCGCCAGCGTTTTGCGGCTCTTGGCTTTGATGCGTGCGAGAGCGTCCTGCGCGTAGACGGTGTGTTTGGTGGTAGAGAGGCCCGGCGAGAGGGTGTCGTCGGCGGCATCCCAGTAGTGCGTGGTGAGGTCGTCCCACTGGGCGTCGCGGCCTCCGGAAATGACGCCCTCGCCCTGCTGCTCAAGCTCGCGCGCCGCGACGAGGCATCCCAGCACGTCGACCGTGCCCTCGCCGACGTTCTCGAGCGTGAGGTCCATGCGGAGGACGCGCTTCCCCGGCTCGGCAGCGGGCGAGGGCCGGGCGGAGACACGGCTCTTGACCTCGATCCCCGGCTGCTTACGCACCGCCGAGGCCGAGGGGTCTCCGTCCGCGCTGTCGGTCGAGATGGGCGAGGTCGGATGGGATGCGCTGGAGATCGAGAAGTCCGCGGAGATGTTGAGGTTGGCCTCGGCGTCGCGGCGTCGTAGATAGTCTGCATCGTAGCGGCGCAGCTCGTGGCGCAGGTTGAAGAGTTGGCGCAACGCCAACGGCACGCCGAGGAAGGCGACGAGTCCGGCGACGATGGCGAAGAATGCCTGCGCGACGAAGACCACCTGCTGCAAGGTGACGGTATCCGCGAAGAACGCGACCTGCCCCTGCGCCGTCATGCTGAGTACGCTCATCGACCGTCCCTCATACCGCATCCACTCGGGTCGGACCTAACCCCCAACAAGCGGACCCCGCCTTCCCCACGGGGAAGGGGAGTCGGAACCGCCGAGGCGCCACGGCAAGCACCCAAACGAATTGGTAGCACCTGTGCACGTGCCGCGAAAGCCTTCGTTGGCGGCATTGTGCCGGAAAGCGCGGGAGCCGTCAAGCGCGGCGTGGAACGGCGGCGATGCCTCGTGTGCGCTGCAACTTGATGGACGCAGGCAAGGAGGAGCCGTGGAGTACGCGGACGCGGGCGGTATCGCACGACGCAGATGGGGGAGTAGTTGGCACGCGGAAGGTGGATCACTCGCCACCACAAGCGGGAGGATCATTGGGCGGCGAGTGAGGGGCAGGTCTAGTCGGATGCGGCCAGCGCGCGAACGTGAGCGATCTCGTCAGCGTGCGCCATGCGAACGGCATCGGCGGGCACCGTTATCACGGCGATAGTGTCGCCGCTAAGCGTCACGAACTCCACTGTGTAGCCAACGCCGCCTTGATGCACGTAGACGACGGTGCCGAGATCACCCCCTCGCAGCGCATGCTGAGGCAGATCGCGCGTGAGCACGACCCTGGACAGTTCGTCAATCATGGCGTCACTACTTTCGCGGATAGACTGTAACTAGACGCGGCGCGGTTTCATTGTCGCCAATAAACCAGACCGCACGTACTTGTGGTGTCCGTCCATCTGGGCACTGGAGTGGGCCTTCGACAGTGTAGAGTGTGCCGTACAGCGTCTGCTCAATCTCCGCAACCGCATTCTCGTCAGCATGTTGTAGTAGGGCGTCTGCGAGTATTCCCCATGCGTCATTCGTAAAGCCGAAGCGCATGAAGAACTGCGCTTTAGAAGCACCATCGGGGTGCGTGAGAGCGAGCAAATAGCCGGTGAGCTTCCTCGGCGGAATTATTGCCTGCTCTCGGTTGGGCAGGTATCTGGGAGGCGTGGAAGACATTCATGCATGCCCTTCACGACACGACAGACGACTGCCCAACTCGCCCACAGTTTAACACATTGAAGGTTCTGTCTCGGTGGACCTGGGAGCCAAACGTTACACCTCGACGACGAGCGGGAGGATCATCGGGCGGCGCTTGAGGCGTTCGTAGAAGAATTCGCTGAGGGTATCGCGGATCTTGTTCTTGACGTAGCCCCAGTCGGCGGTCTGGCCGCGCTTCTGCACGTGGCGATTGAAGGCGTCGATCACGCGCTGGCGTGCGGCATCCATCAGCGCCTCAGACTCGCGCTCGTAGACGACGCCCCGCGACATGATGTCGGGCCCGGCGACGGGGGCGCCGGTCTCGGCATCGACCGTCAGCACGACCATGATGATGCCGTCGCGCGAGAGCACTTGACGGTCGCGCAGCACGATCTGGCCGATGTCGCCGACGCCCAGGCCATCGACGTAGACGTTGCCGTAAGGGGCGTGGTCGACGACCGCGATACCCTTCTGCTCCGAGACCTCGATGATGTCGCCGTCCTGCGCGACGCAGATGTTCTCCGGCGGAATGCCCATGCTTTCGGCGACGCGTGCGTGCGTCGAGAGCATGCGGAACTCGCCGTGGACGGGGAGGACGTACTGCGGCTTGAGGAGGGCCAGCATGAGCTTGATCTCCTCGCGGCTGCCGTGGCCGGAGACGTGGACCTGCGCGCGGCCCTGGTAGTAGACGTCGGCGCCCTGGCGCAGCAGGTTGTCGATGTTGCGCGAGACGGCGCGCTCGTTGCCGACGATCGGCGTGGAGCTGAGGATCACGGTGTCGCCGCGCTGCGTGGAGACGAAGCGGTGGTCGCCGTTGGCGATGCGCGTGAGGGCTGAGGTCGGCTCGCCCTGGCTGCCGGTGCAGACGATTACCAGCTTGCTCGCGGGGATGCTGTTGAGGTCTTCGACATCCACCAGCGTGCCGGCGGGGATGTGCAGGTAGCCCAATTCGATCGCCATCTGTGCGTTGTTGACCATCGAGCGGCCCACCAGGGCGACGCGGCGGTTGTACTTCACCGCCATGTCGGCCACCAGTTGCACGCGGGAGAGCAGCGAGGCGAAGGTGGCGACGATGATGCGCCCCGGTGCGTGGGCGAAGAGGTTGTCGAAGGTGTCGTTGATGATCTGCTCGGTGGGCGTGTAGCCCGGGTTCTCGACGCGAGTAGAGTCGCCGCAGAGCACGAGCACGCCCTCTTCACCGAGGCGCGCGAAGCCGCCGAGATCGGCCTGGATGCCGTCTACGGGGGTGAAGTCGAACTTGTAGTCGCCGGTGTGCACGAGGGTGCCGGCGGGGCTGCGGACGACGACGGCTACGGCGTCGGGGATGCTGTGATTGACACGCAGGAAGCCGACGGAGAAGATGCCCGCCTGGATCACGTCGTCGGGATCGACGACGACGAGCTTGACGCGATCGAGCAGGCGATGCTCACGGAGCTTGACGGTGATCAGCCCGGCGGTGAGCTTGGTGGCGTAGACGGTGGGGAAGCCGAGCTGCGGAAGCAGATACGGCAGGCCGCCGATATGGTCTTCATGGCCGTGGGTGATGAAGATCGCCTTGATGCGGGTGAGCTTGTCGGCGAGGTACGAGACGTCGGGGATCACCAGGTCGACGCCGAGCATCTCTTCGTCGGGGAACATCAGGCCGGCGTCGATGAGGATGATGTCGCCGTCATACTCGATGGCCATGCAGTTCTTGCCGATCTCGCCGAGGCCGCCGAGTGGGGCCAGGCGCAGCGGCTTGCTGCGTGGATCGCGATTGTCGCGGCGTCCGGCGGCGCGGGTGCGCGGCAGGGTGTTGGCGGCACTGCCACCGTTGGTGGGCCTGCCGAAGGTGCGGGGATCGCGGGCGCTTGCGGAAGATCCCGCGGCGCCGACGTGACCTCGCTGTGTGTTGTGTCGATTGCTCAAAGGGTGAAAGTCCTTCTGGCCGCGGGGGGCTTGCCCTCACGGCGATAGGCGTCGCTCGTCGCTGGACGGCTGCTCCTACGCGAACGAGTGTTCTCGCTCGCGGCAAGCCATCTGCAGTGGGGCGACGCGGAGAGGCGACGGGGAGCCGTCGCGGAAACAGCTGTCGAATATCGCACTCCTCGCCCCGCGGGGGAGGAGCAAAGACCAAGGGTTGAGACCACTGGTTGGGAGGATCCACGCCGCGCGCCGAACTCGCGGTCCGCGTGGAGACACGCTGGGCAATTCATACTCACAAACGGTCTGCTCTGTCGATCCGGCTCACAAGGGGAGAAGAAGAGGGACCGCGAAGGCTTGCGACCATCGCCGTCGCATCCGCTCGCAGGTGAGATGCCACACTCGCTACCGACCATCCCTATCATTGCGTTCAGTATATCACGCTTCGTGGGGACGGGAGCGGAGGTCTACCGCGACATAGATGGAGAGGAATGGCTTGGGGCCGCTACGCGTGCGGGTGCTGTGGATAATACGTCGCTCTCGGAATTTCCGTTTTCTTCCGCTTTTTCGTCGAATGTGAGGCATCAGGTGGGAATCGAAGGGGAGAGAGGGTTACCAGGGCGGAAGTGCGGAAGAAGATACACACAGCGAATGAACGATCTTTCCACAACCGTGTGGAATATATGTTCACTCCACAGTATACGATGTGACGAAGGAAAACGCAAGCGCGGTTTCTCAGCCGCGGCGCTGGTAGGTCTCTCTCCTCTCTGCATCGGAAGAGGGAGGACGGGCCGCCGCGGGACGTGGGTAAGAGGTGCTGAAGGTGATGGCAACCTTTTCCCGCGAGCAGGTGGGCAAAGACGTGCCCTGCTAGGGTGAGGTGAGGGTGGGGATGAAGCTACTGCGCTGGAAGGCGGAGGGGTTATCGACCAGGGCGAGGCCAGTGCCGTTGGTGCTGGGCACGGCTTTGCGGAAGGTGTGCGGCGCGATGGTGCTGGGCGAGGAGACGGGGATGACGCAGGCCATCGTCGTGGTTGCGCCACCATTGAGGTGGACGTGCCAGGTGCTATCGGGCAGCGGCGCGTTGCGGCAATACCACGCGCCGTTGTCGGCGATGACCTGGATGTCGCCGTCGTAGGGGGCCTGGGGATCGAGGTTGGTGACGGTGATGACGCCGTCTAGCTCGGTCTGCACCGGCAGCGGCGTGGGGGTCGGCTTCGCGCGCCCTTGCAGCCACGAGAATGCCTGGAAGGCGAGCGCGACGACGACGAGCAGCGCGACGAGCGCGAGCGCTTTGCCCCAGATGCCGCGCACGGCCCGTTGGGGTCCGCCGCCGCGCATCCACGTCTCGGCGGCGGCGAGCGGCGAGGCGTCGTGGTCGGGCCGCTGGGGTGGTTGCGTCGGCGCGGGGGCCGGTAAGGCGGACGGCGGCGCGGGACGCGGGCGGACGGCGCTGGCCGAGGCGGCGTCTACCACGCGGGGCGGGCGCGTCGGCGCGGACCACCAGGTGCTGGGGGCGTCTGGCGCGACCCACGGCGGATCGGCCCGACGCCGCTGGCGCGGGGATGATCTGCGCGTGGTCGAATCCTCAGGCATGCTACGGTGCCTCTGATGAAGTACATGTGACGCTGGTTTGACTGTGCCTAGGGTCCGTTGACGTGGATGGAGACGACGCTGGCCGAGTCGGGCAGCAGCGTGCCGTCGCCGCCGGTGATGCTGATGGCGCAGCTATTGGAGCGCACGCCGTTCGCATGGTTGCAGATGTCGAGCGCCTTGGTCTTGAGCTGCCCGGCCACCGCCGCGGAGAGGCTCGCCTTGGTACTGTCGGTCCAGTTGACGTAGGCGGTGCCGGAGGCGGAGCAGTTGAGCGTCACCTTGTTGTTGCTGGCGACATTGGTGACGGTGGGGTTGCAGCCTCCCCGCGAGCCGGAGACCCAGAGGTAGCCCGACGGCAGCGCGTTGTCGCGCCTGGCCCCCGCGAGCGATTGCGCCGCGCCGGGGTTGTATGCCGCGTCATTCACGTTCGCCGTGACGGAGGCGGTGAACGTGAACGAGGTAGACTGATGTTGTCCCAATGGGCACGTCAAGTTGGTGAGAGAGAATCTGGGCTGTGAGAGTGCCAAGACCCAACCCGATGGTATGGACTGACCAGCGATGTAGTTGTTGGCCCATGTCTGGCTGTACGGCGATTTCGCGTCGGCCTCAGCGGCGTCGCAATCGGACTGAAGGACCGTGTAGCCGCCATTGCCTATCAGAGGATTCGGCTGATCGTAGCTGATGTACGAGAACTGCGAGTCTTTTGCTGCGCTGATGGTGTGTGCTGGCAGCGATGTCGGCGTACCAACGTAGATGGTGCAAGCATAGGTATTGGTCCCACCGTGGATGAGGCTGATGTTATAGACGGTGCAATAGTACGCTCCGCCTGCGAAATTATGGCTGCTTACGTCCCAACTGCCGGTCGAATTGTTATTGGTGACGGTGATGGTGCCGTCTAACTCCGTTTGCACGACGTTGGACGCAGAGAACTGTGCACTTGTGTGGTTCTCGGAATGCGAGTATGAGTTGCCGGTAATGTTGCAGCCGGAGGGGCATGAGGTCATGCTGCCGGAGCCGGAAACCGACTTCGTGGCGGGCGAGAGGGTGACAGTGGCAGCGGTCGGCGGCGGGATCGGCGTCGGCGAGGGTGTGTCAGTAGGTGTGCCTTGTACGGTGGGCGTAGCGGTAGGCGCGCCAGCGGTGGTGGGCTTGCCGATGGGCGAATTGATCAGCAGGAAGCCTATCGAGCCGACGAGTAGGATCACCATCAGTAGCACGAGCAGCAGCGCGAGCACGCTGCGCGCGCGACGACGCCCGCCGCGACCGCGCCGATTGGCGCCGCCAGGCCCGCCCGGTCCACCTGTGTTGCCGGCGCCGCCGATGCCCGCGGTCCCCTGCCCTAGCGGCTGCGACTCGTCCCACGCGGGGCGCGAGACGGGGCCATAGCGGCCAGAGGTCGGGCCGACGTAGGCGTTCCACGGCTCCGGCGGATAGAGCGGTCGGCTCAGCGTGGGGCGCGGGCGCACGGTGCTGCCCTCGGCGTTGGCGATCGGTGTCCTGCCCGCCCAGCGAGCGCATCCACGTCGCCCCACTCGTCGGGGCCGAGGCGCTGGCTCAACGGCACGCTTGCCCCAGGCGTTCGTCCGCCGGGCACGGGAGCATCCGTCGGGCGCGGCCCGCCTGTGATCGCTGCGGCGGAATTGCTTGCGTCTCGCCGGTATCGGCCGACTCCGGCGCGTTGGGATCAAACCATGGACCGCGTCCCCATTCGTCCATGTCAGCGTCCTTTCACTGCATCGTTAATCCTGTGGGCATGCGTTCAGCGGGTTCAGCGCATCCAGTCGTCGTTCGCGTCTGGCGCGCGGGCGGAGAGCTGCGCGTCGCAGCGGGCGCAGATGGTCAGCAGGCGGCCTGACTCGCTACTCGCGGCGGGGCAGCGGGAAGTGACCGCCGGTCATTTCGCAGATCTGCTCGAGCAGCCGCACGCGCTCAGAGATCAGCGCCTGCGCACGTTCCAGATCGATGGCGAGCGCCCACGGCGCCAGGAGCAGTAAGATGCGGGAGCGGAGTCCGCCGCCGGTGAGTGCGTGGCACTGGGATCGGAAGCATTTGTGCCGCTATCCGGGTGCGAGTGTCGGGATCGGGGCAGCCCTGGCGCACCCATTTGGCGATGAGATCGGCGACCTTTAGTTCAGAGGAGTGCTGCATCGCCTGGCGCATGAAGGGATAGCGCACGAAGTAGGCGTCCTTCAGCGACGCTTCGAGGCGGTCGCGTTCGGTATAGATGGTGTCGCGGCTGCGCTTCAGATCCTCGAAGACCTGTTCGGCATGCTGTGTGATGAGATCCGCCGCTTCGCCGCGGCAGGCGCGGCGGGAGATGCGGGGCGCGTAGGTCGACGTGGAGAGCGGCGTGGCATGCACAGCGGGGCGCATGGTCGAGCAGCAGGTCGGAGGAGGCGGGGCGATCCGTGCCTGTGAGCGGTGGCTGGCGTCGGCGCGTGGATGGCCAGCGTCGGTGAGCACGTGAGCGTCCATCGCGTCGAGCAATTTCACTCAATCGCACACGTATCGCGTCGAGCCAGGTGAGGTTGAGGTCCATGCCTGGGCGAACCTCGGTGAACTGTGGGTCGGGGAAACCGGGAGTGTAGAAGCAGAGCAGCGTACGCTCCTCGGTATCGCCCTCGATGCCGTTGGCGGCTGGCACGATGCACCAGAGCCGCACATATCGATCGAAGGGCTTGTGATACATCAACCGCACGGCCTGGAGGTAGACATTGGGCATCAGTTCGACGACGGCGCCGAGCTGGAGGACGCGCATATCGTCGGATGTCGGGCCGCAGCAACGCTTGCCAGAGCGCACGTTCAATCTCGCCCGAAACGGTGCGGAACAATCGTTCCGGCGATGCATCGAGCGATGCTTCCGGGTTCGCGAACTCGCCCATGTATGACGCTCTCCCCGCCCTGACCACGGCACAAGCATCACCGTGCGCCGCCCACGGCGGGCCTGCATTGTAGGGGCACGCCAAGCGGGACAGCAATACTGTAAATATTCTTCGGCGACCAGTTGCAGTCACGATTTGCTGCTATGCGAGCGGCGAAAGCAGTGTGGCGTCAGCAAGCACGCTATTATTGTGAGTGTCGCTCCGCTTGCTGTCAGTACGTGATGCGGAGGGGCTACTCTCGTTTGCATTGCGAGAATGCCTCAAGCGAAACATCACATGGGCGAGACGCATCGAATGGGCCGACGCCTTCGCGGTTCTCGCGCCGGCTGTCGATCGGGTGCTGGAGGATGATTATGGACGCCGAGACGACCGCCGCGCTACGGGCGGGCTACGACCGCGTCAGCGAGGAGTATGCGGCGCGCTTCTGGGACGAGCTTGCCGCGAAGCCGCTCGACCGCGCGCTGCTCGACGCCTTTGCGGAGCTGGTGCGCGGCCAGGGACCTGTGGCGGACCTGGGCTGCGGGCCGGGGCAGATCGGGCGCTACCTGCACCAGCGCGGCCTCCCGGTGATTGGCGTCGATCTCTCAGCGGAGATGGTGGCGGTCGCGCGGCGCCTCTCGCCGGAGATCACCTTCCGCCAGGGGAGCATGCTGGCGCTGGAGGCGGAGGATGCTTCGTGGGCGGGGATCGTCGCCTTCTACTCGATCATCCACATCCCACCGGAGGAGCTCCCGCGCGCCATCGGCGAGTTCTTTCGCGTGCTACGCCCCGGCGGCTATGCGCTGCTGGCGTTCCACGTCGGGCATGAGCGAGTGCATCGCGACGAGTGGTGGGGCCACGAGGTGTCGATCGATTTCCAGTTCTACGAACCCGATGATTTGGCAGCGCTGCTCACAACTGCCGGGTTTACGATCGAGGCGCGATTGGTGCGGCGCCCCTACGAGCTGGTTGAGCATCCAAGCCAGCGCGGCTATCTTCTGGCGCGCAAATAGCGGAGGGATCCCGCTAGATGTCGGCGCGTGGCAGGGTGAATGAGAACGTCGATCCCTCACCCACTACGCTCTCCAGGCCGACGGCGCCGCCGTGACGCTCGACGATCTCGCGGCTGATGTGCAGCCCCAGGCCGAGGCCCACGCCGGAGCCGCTGAGCACTTCGACCCCCGGCGCGCGATGGAAACGTTCCCAGATGCTCTCTTGTTGATCCGGTGGGAGGCCGGGGCCGCGATCACGCACGGTGACGCGGGCAAATCCGGGTGTAGCGAGGTCGAGCGTCACGACGACCGGCTCCTCTTCCGCCGAGTATTTCAGCGCGTTCGTAAGATAGTTCGTCACCACTTGACCGATGCGGTCGGCGTCGGCATGCACAGGTACGGCCCCTACGGGGAGGGTGAGCTCGATGGGCCGGCCCGACCACGCCGTGCGTTGCTCGCGCACGACTTCGCGGACGATCTCATTCAGGTCCGCGACTTCAAGCCGCAGATCGAGTTTGCCAGCACGGATGCGCGAGACATCCAGCAGATCGTTGACCAGGCGGTCCAGGCGGCTTACCTGGCGCTGTGTGCGCTCCATCAATTCGCTGGCCGCCGAGAGTTTGCGCACCTGGTCGCCGAAATTCGCCGCGGAGGGGTCCAGCGCGTTCAACCGGCGCTCGGTGAGTTGTATGTTGGCTTTGATGGTGGTCAGCGGCGTCTTCAGTTCGTGGCTGGCGACGCCCAGGAATTCGTCCATGCGCGCGTTCGCGCGCTCCAAGGCAAGCACACGCACGCGATCGTCGGCGCTCTCGCGCAAGAGTCGCTCGCGTTCCAGCACCAGCGCCGCCAGGCGGGCGACACCACCGGCGAGCAGCAACTCGGCCTGCGTGTAGATGTGGTCCGCGCCGCCATAATCATAGGTGATCGTGCCGACGAGTGAGTCGCCCAGACACATCGGGGCGATCAACACGTTACGAACGCCATACGGGTTGGGCGTGGCGTCGTAGGGCGGCTGCGTCAGGTCGAAGGTCAAGACTTCGCCAGCGCGCAGCCGGGTGGCCACTTCGAGATTCGGGCCCTTGCTGAAGCGCGTCCCACTCGCTTCAAGCGCGTGTTGCTCTGCCCACCACTGGCGCTGGTGTGCCGGCGAGAGGCCCGTCACCGCCAGGGCGCGCATCACATCGGTGGCTGGGTCCAAGACGCTGATGACGACGCGGGTGCAGTCCAAGACGCTGCGGGTGAGATCGATCAGGCGCTGCGCGATGATCCGTGCGCCCTCCTCCGTCCCGCTACTCGTCGGATCGACGAGCGTTGTCGCTACCGTCAACAGCGCTACCAATGCGTCGTGCGTGCGATTTTCAAGTCGCCGGCGTTCGGTGACGTCGCGATAGATGACCACGCCACCGATGATGCGTCCCTCCGCGTCGCGCACGGGAGCGCCGGTGATGGTGAGCCATACGCGCCTGCCGTCGAGTGCGACAAAACTCACATCGAAGGGATCGGCGCCCCGCAGGGTCTCGCCCGCCAGGATGCGTTCCGTCGGCCAGGCGTCGTGGGGGATGGGGTGCCCTTGCTCGTCGAGCAGGTCGAGGAGCAGCATACGCTCGGAGAGGGGTACGTCGGCGCGCGCGGCCCCGATACCGCGTCCGAAGATGTCACGCGCCTCGGCATTCATGGATGAGATGTGGCCGTCATCGCCGTAGACCACCACGCCATCGGTCATGGTATCGTAGGTCGCCGCAATCTGCGCCGCGCGCTCGGTGACCTCATACTTCAAGCGGCGCTGCTCGCCCACGTCGCGGAAGGTGATCACGCCGCCGATGATGGCGCCGTGATCGTCGCGCACGGGTCCGCCGCCGATGTTCACCCGCAGCTCGCGGCCGTCGAGCGTGTGGATCAGGTAGTCGTCGGCTTCAAGGCCGAAGAAGACCTCGCCACGGAGCACGCGCCGTTGTGGCAATGCATCGCGCGGGATCGCTTTGCCCAGCACGTCTTCGAGGCGCAGACGAGCCATGCGCTCGTCCACCGACTGACCGATGAAGTCTTGTGACTCGCTCAGGCCGATCAGCCGCCGAGCGACATTGTTCATCTGAAGTAGGTTGGCATCAGGGTCAAAGACCACTACGCCGTCGACCAGCGAGTCGAAGGTAGCCTCCAATTGCGCCGCGCGCTCCGCTGCGGCTTGTTCGGAGCGGCGCAGCGGGGTGATGTCGTGCGTGATGGCGACTGCTCCGAGAATCGTTCCCCAGGCGTCGCGGTAGGGCGCGGCGCTCACCGCGAAAATATGCTCGCCGTCTGAGAGGCGCGAGAGCAGTTCGAGGTTGGTGATCGTCTGGCCGCGGAGGGCACGCGCCACGGGCAGCTCGTCCGCTGGGAGCGCGTGTCCGTCGAGATCATGTAGTCCGTAGGCTTCTTGCGCCTCCTCGATGCGTTCGTCGCCGCGGACCTCGGGAGCAGCCAGCTTGGCGGCGCGGTTCCGGCGCACGATCGCCCCAGAGGCATCGTGGATCGAGATCATCTCCGGCGCCGCCTCAAGAATCGCTTCGAGGCGGGTCTGTTCGGCGGCGAGCCGTGTCGCAAGGGCGCCGTTCGCCAGCCGCATGCGCTCGGTCTGGCTGGCGACGACGCTGACGACGAGGCCCGTGGTGAGGAAGACGCAGGCCTCGGCGAGGCTGCGCGCATCGAACGGCGTGAGTGCGAAGCGCGGTGGGAGAATGGCGAAGTAGACGAGCGCTGCGCCACAGAGCGTCGAGACGACGCTTGGCCCGGCGCCCCAATTTAACGCGATGAGCGCGATAGCCAGGATTTGCGGCACTCCTGGAACCGCGAAGGTGTTGAAGTGTGCCAAGAGCAGCACGACGAAACTGGTCGCCACGATCTGCGCCAGGACCGCGATGAGGTAGCCCATATACGGTGCGCGTAGGCGGGGGGGGGCCCAGGTGGGCGTGAATGTATTTGCCGCGAACCAGCGGCGCGCGCTTCGCCAAGCGCGTCCGCCGAGCGCACGCCCGGTGGCAAACAGTTGTGGGAGGGTCGCGGTCGACGCCTGCGGCTGAGGCGCGGGACGCTCGATCTGGGAACTGGTGGGGGATCGTGAACTCATGGTTGTGGCGCGTTCCGCGAGTGCCTGGGGCGTGTGCCGCTGACCTGAAGAGGCGGATTGAGCGCCGGTGCCCTCCGTCTCAATACCCATTGTCGGACCCCTTAGCGTTTGCCGATCCCTGGAAAGGTTGCCCGCTACCGGAGACGGACCGGAGCGTATTCCGATGCAGAACAGCAGATTCCGTGCCGGATACGGGTGCTGGAGGGAGCGTCCGAGCGAACACGATGTGAGGCCGCCGTGAGTTTCCGCGGTGCGGGCGCAGGTGGATCCACTCGCGCATGTCAGACAGGCGAGTATTCGCGATCGCGCGCGTCAGGCAACTCGCACCGAGCGACGATGTGAAACGCTTGGAGGGACTTCATAAGAGAAGTACATTGCAAGTGATTCGATTGAATAGTGCAATTTCGTACTTGACAGATCTCGCACTTGTGATCGTACTATTGCTGTCGGTGGTCGCGTACAGAAACAAGTCGCGTGACGAGACACAATCGGCTCGATGTCTCACGCTCGACTGGGGAGTGGTGCGCCCACATTAGGGTGTCACGCGACGACTGAAGTGCGTTGCCAATAGGGCGCGGCGCACGGGTATCGATCGCACGCGAGCAGCAGTGCAGACCTCGTGGAGGACGAGTCTGCGCCCTTTCGTGCGCGCTGTGTCGACTGAGAATTGTTCGTTCAATTCTAGTGCAACGATTTTCACTGTGTGTATCGGCGCGTGGACAACAGGCGTCCGCGCAATACGGCAGGTGGTAGTTCACGGAAAGAGGCGGCAGCATGAAGCGATCTGTGGTTTCGAACGCGTTGGACGGGCTCTTTGCGAAAGTACGGGCGGCTGCGCTGGGCGTGGTGCTGGTGGCTTCGTTCGCGGCGCCGGGCGTGGCGAGCGTGGCGCAGAGCAGTTCCTTTACGGCGCACACCACCACGCTCTCCGGCGTGGCGATGGTCCACCGCAATCCTGAGTGCGGGGGCGGAGGCATACCTTGCGACTAGCGGGCGGCCGGGGGCGCGCTTGAGGCAGGGACGCCTCGACGTCACTCTACAATGACTTCCATTTAACTGAATACGTTTCCTTTCAGGCTCCTGCGGAGATCTCGCCGCGAGGGGCCTGTTCGCGTATGCGAGCGCAAGATGCGTCCTTCCACTGCTGGCGCTCGCGGAATACTTGCCGAGATGGGGTACTATGCGCATGACCATAGGACGCTGAACTCTCGCTGTCGCCTCGAGAACACCCTTGCCTTTGGCAGCGCCGCAGCGAGCGGAATTAGCGTTCGATCTGCGTAAGCGCGTGGGTTGGTGAGGAGAAGGGGTAGACTGATGGGAATTGACGAGCAGCTGAAGTTGCTGGAGAGCCTCGCCGCGCGGCCAAAGGCAGAGCGAATGCCCGACCATTTCACCGACATTTACTCCCGGCTCGTCGAGCTTGAAAAGCAACCGCTTACCACGCGGCAGCGCGTGCGCACACTTCTGGACAAAGGGGCGCTCATCGCCGATATGGAGGTGAGCGACTTCCGCCAGGTGACCAACGCGAACAAGGACGCACGCATTACAGGGCACGACGTGCTCGAAACCGCGCTTGCGGCATCGACACAAGCACTGGCGGAAACACAGCACATCGGCGATGACGCGCTTGAGGGCCGTGTGCAACGCTTTCGCGGCCAGCTCTTTCGCCGTCTCGACAAGTTCGGGCGTGCGGCGGAGGCGTACCGCGCCAGTGTGCGTTTGCTGCAGAGGGCGATGCGAGGCCCTGGCGTAGCGGATCCCTCAGTGGCCTCCGATCTGCTGAAATCGATCCGCCATCTGATCGGGCTTGAGTACATGCTGGGCGACCTCCCCGCTGCGCAGAGTTGGTGGAATGGAGCAGTGGAGTTTGCTCAGCACCTCACTGCCAATGGCAGCGCACACGCGCCTCTCGATCTTGCCACTATGTATTGGTATCAGGCGCTGCTTTCGCGGGCGGACGGCGATCCCGTCAAAGCACTTTCATCTGTTCTGCAGGCGACAGAGGACTACGAGCACAGGCCGCCGAGTATCTCGAAGACCAGGGTGCTGGCGCTTGCCGCCGAGATTCTCTTGGACGCCGCGGAAAGCCAGAAACCAGATGAACCGCTCCGTGAGGTCTATCACGGGCAGGCCTGGACGTACTGCGAGCTGGCCGAAGCCGCGGCTGAGGCGGCGATGGATGTTGCCGGCAGGGAGATGGCGATTCTTAGCAAGGCGCGCTACGCACAGATACTCAAGCCGACGAAGAAGGTGCCGGTGAACCAGGTGCGCGCCGTGCTGGCAAGGACTCATGAGGCGCGTTCATGGGATTTCGCGTTGGAAGTCGACTCATATATTTCCCTCGGTCGATTGTTTGTGCTTCGCGAGGAGCCTGCTGAGGCGAAGCATGCTTTTGAGCAGGCGGTGAAGGTCGCGCGGGAGCATGGTGCTCCGGGCAGCGCCAGTTATGCGAAGGACCAATTGTTGACCTTGGGCAGGTGATGAACATCGCGCTCGCCGCTCGGCGGTTGGGCGCGAGCGCCGCCGTGTCGCTCACGCTGGCGTGGGTGCTTGACGGTGTGGCGCAGACTGGAGGCGCGGCTGCTTGTGATTGGTGCACGCTCGGCTCGGCTGGCTGAGCTTGCAGGGGTCCGCTGAGGGGGCGTCGTCGGCTTCGCCGGGGCGGTGAACGCATAAGGAGGGCAGCATGACTAAGGCGCGCGTGCTGAGTGGCGGTCGTCGCGAGATGCCGGGTGAGCGGTCAGGTGTGCCCGGCTATAACGCCGAGGTGGAAGCTGCGCTCTCTGCCTGCGAAGCTGAGCTGACCGAGCTGGCCGTCGAGCCGTTGCCGGAGGGTTGCGCCGCGGTGATGGATCGCTTGCTGGCGGTCGAGTCGCGGAGGATGACGGCGTACCAACGGGTGCGGTTGTTGGGCTGCAAGGCGGAGACGACCGGACTCCTGGGGGATTGGGCGCGGGGTCTGGCACTTGGGCAAGAGGCAGTGGAGCAGGCGAATGGGCTTGTGGCCGAGGCGTGGCGCGCGGGCGAGATCGCGCGGGTGCAGGGCGAGATGTATCGGCGGGTGGCCGAGATTCAGCGGCGGCGCGCCGACTTCGTGGGAGCGGCGGCGTCGTACGCGGAGAGCATTGGGCGGCTCTGGCGCGCGGCGGAGGCGTCGGGCTGGGTGGCGACAGAGTCGCTGCGCGCTTCGTTGGCGCACTATGTAGGGCTGCTGCTGCTTTTGGGCAAGGATGAGCAGGCAGACATCTACCTTAATATGGCGGTGCGCGCGCGGCGCAACGCGCGGTTGGAGCAACCGAAGCCGACCGAGGATGCGGCTATCCTGTGGATGCAGGCGTTGGTCGGGCACCGTGCGGGGCAGTTGGCCGAGGCGCTGAGTGCGGCGATGCAGGCGGCGGACGACTATATGGCGGCGGGGCCGGCGAACTCGGCGGCGCGCATCCTGTCCGTGACGTTGGAGATCTTGCTGGACCTGGTGGAGTCGTATCCTGAGGAGAGCTCGGCGCGCGGCGACTATCTGGGGATGGCGTATACCTACCATAGATTGCTGATGGAGTACGCGACGAAGGGCGAGGACGCCGCGGGTTTGGCGATGGGGAAGCTGGTGGGGGCGCGGCTCAACCGACTGGGGCGCCCGCATTATCATCTGGCGGTGACGGAGATCCGCAAGGTGCTGGAGGAGCGGTCGCGCGGGTTCGCCTGGGACTGGGCGACGGTGGCATTAGCTCGCATGGCGCTGGGGCGGGAACTGCTGGCGCGGGCGGCGCGGCTGGAGGCGCGAGGCGGGGCGCGGAATCAGGCGTTGGCGAGCGCGGTGCGTGGGGAGGCGCGCGAGGCACTGGAGGCGGCGGTGGCGGAGGCTGGGGAGCACGGTTCGCCGGGGACGACGTGGTGGGCGTTGCGGGTGTTGAAGACGCTGCCGTGAGGGCGGGCGCTAGGGGGTGGAGCGCAGGGGGTGGAGCGCGAGGGGAGCGAGGCGTCGCGGCGCTGGCGTAGGGCGGTGAGCTGGTTGGCGAAGCGGCGCCGGCGGGCGACGACGCTCTGGAGGGCGTAGCGCAGGGCGTCCATACAGTGATCGCACTGCTTGATAGGTTCTTCGGCGGTGTCGCGGTTGGCGCTGCCATCGGGGGCGGTCGCAAACGCATAGCAGTTGAATTCGCTGAGGGTCTGGACGCAGCGCGGCGCGATGTAGAGGCCGCGGGTGCCGTCGGGGCGGATGGCGAGGAGGCTGGTGACGGTTTGGATGCCAGGGCGTATGGCGTTGTCGGCTTTGTGGACGTGGGCGGGAAGCTGCTCGCTGGCGAGGGCGGCGCTGAGGGCGGCGATTGCGCCAGGGTCATCGGGTCCACAAAACCAGGCGGCAACGTGGTGGCGACGAGTGAGGTCGACCAGGGCGGGGATGAGGACGCCGTCAAGGGGGGCGCGGCGGCGGTAGAGCTCTTCGAGTACCCACCAGTGGTCGTCGCCGTCGCGGGCGAGGATGAGGGCGACGGCGGGATTGGTGAAGCCCCAGTCGATGCCGCCGATGACCTCGACGAAGCGTGGGGATAGGCTTTGGGCTGCTTCGGCCTCTGGTGATGGGTCGCGGACGTTGCCGTTGGGGCCGGTGTCGAGCTGGTAGACGAGGCCCTGGAATGCGGTAAAGAGGCCGAGGACTTCTTGCTCGTAGTGGGCGCCGGTGAGACCAAGATCGGGGATGAAGTCGGCGGGAAGATGGCTGGCGTTGTCGGCGGTGGTGGCGCGGTAGAGGCAGTGGCCGGGGCGCGGCTCGGCTTCGAAGTCGCGCCAGTAGCCGTCGCGCCCGTGGGGAGTGGCGGTGGCGATGCCGGTGGTGCGGTAGCCGGACTGTCGGAGACGACCTTTGAGGATTTGCCAGGCGTAGTGGCCGCAGAGGGTGGCTTCGTCGAGCCAGTACCAGGCGAGGTTTAATCCTCGCAGGCGGTCGGGGTCGTCGAGGGAGCGGAAGAGGATTTCGGAGCCGTTGATGAGGGTGAGGTGGTTGTCGTCGTGGCGGTAGTTGGCGATGGCCCAGGATGGGAGGAGTTGGAGGAGCATACGTTGGGTGGTGTCGCGGAGCATGGTGTAGGTGGGGGCACCGATGAGGCCGAGGGAGCCAGGTTGCATGAAGGCGAGGCGGATGGCACGAAGGCAGCCAGCGGTGGTTTTGCCGGAGCCGATGCCGCCGATGTAGAGGCTGAAGCGCGCGGGACTGGTGAGGAAGGCCCACTGCTGGTCGATGAGGGCGAGGGGTGGTTCGAGGAGGGCGTCGAGGCTGCGATGGTGGGAGATGGCGAGCGGGCGGTCGGGGGGATAGTCGCGTTGTTGGGCGGGATCGAGACGGGTGATGGGACGGTCGGGGGGCATGGGCGGCTCCTGTGGCGGGGTGAGTCTGACGCGTGAGTCTGGCGCGGTCGATGGGGAGAGGGTGGTGGCGAAGGGCACGACGGGTCGCGCCCCTGCGGGCGTGCGCTGTGGGGATGCGGTGGGGATGTGGTACGCCGTGAGGCTGTGGGCGGCAGCGGGATGCTGTGGGAGGTCACTGCATGAGGCTGCGGGGAAGCGGTGTGGGTGTGGGGAAGGTGGGAGGGGAAGGGCGCGACAGGGCGCGCCGCTCTAGGGATGCGGAGAGGAGGAGTCAAGAGCGCGGGACGTGTGTTATGGCGTCACGGGATGCGGGGGCGGGGTGTCGTGGGGTGACGGTGGCGTGGTGGGTGGTGGAGGAAGTAGCGTCGGGGCGGAATTTCCGTTTTCTTCCGCTTTTGCGTCGTGTGCGTCGTGGGTGTCGTGCGCGTCGTTGTCGGGATCGTCCGCAATGGCGCGTTCGTCGCGCAGGTCTTGCGCGTTGACTGTGCCGGGAGCATCGTCGTCGCGGTTGCGGGTTGCGATGGCGGCGGGATCGTCGTCGGTGTCGTCGAGGTCGTCGGCGTGGGGGATGTTGGCGGCGTCGTTTTGGTCGGCGGCATCTGAGGCGTCGGCGAGATCGCCCGAGGAGGCTTCGGGGGGCATGGGTCGGAGGTCGCTGGGGGCGTCGGGTTGGTGGGAGATGATGATCGGTGGGGTGTCCTGGCCGGTGTCGGTGGGGCGGAGGTCGTAGAGTCCTTGGAGTCTGGCGATCTCGCGCTGGGCGGTGGCGACGATGCTGAGGTATTTGGCGATCTGGGCGCCGAGTTGCGGACGGCGGTAGTCTTCGACGATGACTTCGCTGGTGGGGGCGTCGGGCGCGAGATCGGGTGCGGCAAGCAGCGCGGCGGCGAGGGTGGCAGCGGCGTCGGTGCCGCGATGGGTGGTGGTGCGTATGACGCGGCGGGCGTGCAGGTCGAGCTGGCCGGCGCGGCTGAGTCGGTCGCGCTCGCGGAGGTCTTCGTAGGCGGTCCAGGCGGCGGCGGAGATGGCGCGTTGGGCTTCGATGGCGCGGATGAGGCGGTTGGGGCGCTCGGCGAGGGATTCTTTGGCGGCGTCTTCGCGTTTGTCGCGGAGCCAGTAGCGGACGGTGCGGTCGGTGACGTGGAACTGGTCGGCGATCTGGGTGGTGCGATAGCCGGCGAGGTAGAGGGCGAAGGCGCGTTCGTGGCGCGCGGGATCGCGGCGTTGCGGATCGCGCGGCGCGAGTTCAGGGTGGACGAGCGGGTGGACGAGATCGCGGTGGTCTGGCTCGTGGCGGTCGGTCGCCGGAGCGGTGGGGAGGGTGGCGGGGACGAGGGTGAGGGCGGGGCGCGGTTGGAGTCGTTGGCGGCCATGGGGGTGCTCCTTGGTGGGTAGTGGGTTCGTGCGTTGGTGGGGACGGCGGGTTGTGAGGGGCCGGTATCGGGGGAGATAGGGAGGGTGGCTGTGGGAGAGGAGGGAGGGAGGGTGAAGGGGGGTGGAACCTACGCCCAGCAAGCCCCCAGAGGGGGAGGGGGAGCCGGAAGAGGGAAGGGGAGCCGGAAGTGCGGGGGCGGAAGCGGCAGGGACCGAACGAAAGCGGGATGGCACGCGCCGCAGTAAATTGAGTAGGCGGGCTGATCAGCCGACGGGCAGTGGTGTCGTTGCCGTCGCTACGGCTTCGCGGGAGTGCGGGGTGCGCTAGAGGCGGGTGCGAATTTCGCCGGCGATGGAGCCTCCTTTCCAGGTGAGCCAGATCTGGCCGCTCTGGGAGGCGACACTGTTGATGGCGGTGTGGTGCGCGGCGAGCCAGAGGATGTGGTGGAGGGCGCGTCCGCTGAGGACGATGCGTTGGTCGCGATAGCGCAGGATGGCGTTGTCGCGTGGGAAGGGGGTGGGCGCGTCGCCGGTCGAGGCGTCGTCGAGCGCGTCTGTGGGAGGTTCCGTGGGGGCATGCGCTGGGGGCGCTATCGGAGAAGCTGTTGGAGAAGGCGTGGGGGAGTCGGGATGCTGGCGCGGGATCATGGCTGATGCTCCTCTATGATGCATGCTGAATGGTGGGGGAGTGTTGTGGGGGCAGCGGCGCGGTTTCAGTATCGAACATAAGTTCTAATCGCGCAAGGGGGATGGCGTCCCACGGGGAGAAGTGGTGAGCGGAGGTGGCGGGAGGTGAGGGGGTACGTCTGTGGCGGGGACGGGCGGGCGCTGCTGGCGCGCGGGGTTCACGTCGGGTTCAGCTTTGACTAACGCAGGCGGCGGGGGAACGTTGTAACGAGGGGGACGGCGCGGCAGACGAGAGGTTGGGAGCGTTCTGGGCGGCGTCTCGGGAGCAGCGGGTGAGACGCGGGTGAGACGCGGGTGAGACGCGGGTGAGACTTGGGGCGCGGAAGCGATGCGGTAGGCAGGGAGGGTCGCGCGATGGAATCCTCCGAACGGGATGCGGCGGGCGAGGCGACCGCGCCGCGTGAACGACGGCATGAGCGACGGGTGGCGCGAGGTGCGCGTTCGGCGTGCGTGCACCTCGTCGCAGATGGACGCGTCGAACGAGAAGTAGGCGGTGTCAGCTTCCGCGAGCACGACCGTTGGTGGCTCTTGATTTGAACGTGAACGGCATGATGTATGCATAGTCATGTCCATTAGTTATGTCCATTAGGTGCAGCTTTCGGCGGGTACTCCATGAGGAGCGCCCCAAGGCATCTTACGGGGATATGGCGTCTCTGCCCTGCGTCACGAAGCGGGGTCTCATGCGGTTCGACGATGAACGTAGGAGAAGACTGAATGGCGAACAATCAGGATCAGCGCGGGTTTGCATCGATGGACGACGAGAAGCAGCGCGAGATCGCCAGCGAGGGCGGGCGGGCGGCCCATGAGAAGGGAACCGCCCACGAGTTCGACTCGCAGGAGGCCCGCGAGGCCGGACGCAAGGGCGGCGAGGCCGTCAGCCAGGATCGCGAGCACATGTCCGAGATCGGCCAGAAGGGCGGCGAAGCTCATGGCGGGTCCGGCTCAAGCCGAGGCGGCTCGAGCACGCGCGGCGGCACCTCGGAGCAACATCGCGAGGCGGGCCGGCAGAGCCACGAGAACGACTAGGAGCGAATACACGCTCGGCGAGCGTGCGCGCGGGGGGCCACGATGCGCGAACGGCAACGCGGCTCGCATGTCGGGTCCCTTCGGCGTGCTTCATGACGCGAGGCGATAGCTCTGCCGGGCACCTCGCTTGACTCATTTGGTGCCTAACCGATCGGGAGAACTGGGCCATGGTCACTGTCATCACGGACCGGCCGACATCGCTGATGATGTCGCCGTTTCCCTCCTTCGCTGACACGAGGCGCGACCTTCGGGCGGCGCTCATCGGCGCGCTGGGCGGGTTCGTCGGCACAACGTCCATGAGCGCGGCGTTCCTGGCCGGCCGCAGGCTCGGCCTCGTGGGACGACTCCCTCCCAAGCGCATCACGGACCGGGTATTCTTCCGTGGCACGCGCCGCCCGCGACGCGGCGGGACCACCGCGAAGGCGCTCGCCGCGTCGCTCCATTTCGGGTTCGGATGCGCCGCCGGTGTCCCCTTCGGCCTCCTCGAACGTCGTCTCCCGCGTGAGGCGAATCCTGTCGCCGTCGGCATGCTCTTCGGCACCCTCATCTGGGCTGCAAGCTACCTCGGCTGGGCACCGGCGTTGGGCCTCATGCCATCAGTCCGGCGTGCTCGCCTGGATCGTACCGTTGTGACGATCCTGGCGCATTGGATTTTCGGGGCCACGCTCGGTGCCGTCGTTGGCCGGCTCGACCGAACCTAATGCGCGCGCCGCCCGTGTGTTCTCTATCACTAGCGTACCCAACGTACGCCGCCCCTCGTACGCTTACTCACTGTCTGCGCATCCACCACTCCGTCGAATTAGCGCGTCGGATGCGAACGTGACGAAGGAGCACTGAATAGTTATGGCGTTGCACGATATGCTCGCGCCGATCAATCCCGCGCCGGTCAACGAGGCGCGGACAGACGCGCTCCCAGCCTACCTCTCGAACGGCGTGTTCGGCCTGCGCGTCCGCCAGATGCCGCTGCGCAACGGCGTGGCGATCCTCAACGGCTACGCAGGGCGCGACCCCGGCACGCAGGTAGAGGCGACGGCCTACGCGCCGTATCCGCTTGGAGGCGATCTCGCCATCGGGGAGACGTGGCTCTCTGAGGCGCCCCACGCGGTCCACTTCGAGGAGCAGTCGTACGATTTCTCGTGCGGCGAGTTGCATACGCGCTTTACCTTCGCCCAGGGTGACGTGCGGGCACGCGTGGAGGTGCTGACCCTCTGCAGCCGCACGCAGCCGACCCTTGTGCTGCAAGAGGTGGCGGTCGAAGTCGACGACGCCTGCGATCTCTCGTTGCGCGCCGCCGTGGACCCGACGGGCATCCCTGGCGAATATCTCGCGCGCATGGTGCGCACGCCGGGGACGGACGCGCGAGCGGTGGACGGCTCGCTGCGGTGGGAAAGCCTCGGCGGCGTCTCCACCTGCGGCGTCGCCTACGTCACGCGGCTGCTCGGTGCCAACCATACCCGACCAACGTACGCGGAGTGGCACGAGCAGGGGCCGCTCGCCACGACCTACGCCTTCCACGCCGAGCCGGGCCGTCGCTACCGTCTGCGCCAGATCGCTAGCCTGATCCCGAACGAGTTGCATACCTCGCCCGACCAGCAGGCGGTGCGCATGGCGTGGCTCGGCGACGACCTCGGCTTCGACCGGCTGCGGCGCGAGAACCGCGAGGCGTGGGTCGACCTCTGGCGCGGTCGGATCCACCTTGTCGGAGCGGATCGCCGGTGGCAGGCGCTGGCCGACGCCGCCTTCTATTACCTGCACGCCTCGGTGCACCCTTCTTCGCCCAGCAGCACCGCGCCGTTCGGGCTCGCCTCGTGGTACACCTACCACTATTATTACGGCCACATCATGTGGGACCTGGAGACCTTCACCATCCCGCCGCTGATCCTCACCTATCCGCTCGCCGCCCGCGCCATGCTGGAGTATCGCTTCGACCGGTTGCCTGCCGCGCGCTCGAACGCCAAGCTCTACGGCTATCGCGGCCTCCAATTCCCGTGGCAGAGCTCCACCTCCACCGGCGAGGAATGCACCCCGCTGGCCTCGCCGAACAGCACGTACGAGCAGCACACTGGTCTGGATGTCGCCTTCGCCTTCGCGCAGTACGCCGACGCGACGGGCGACGGGCAGTTCACACGCGAGCGGGCATGGCCGGTGCTGCAGGGCGTCGCCGAGTGGGTGGAGAGTCGCGTCGCCCGCACGCGGCGGGGCTACGAGATCCTGCGCATCGCGGGGCCGGCGGAGGAGAAGGGACCCGTCGACAACGACGCCTACGTCAACATGGCCGCCACGGTGGTGCTGCGCGCGGCGGGTGACTGCGCGCGACGCCTGGGCATCGTGCCGCCCGCCGAGTGGGAACGCATGGCGGGCGCGCTGGCCCTCGCGCGCGATCCCCGCTCCGGCGCGATCCTCAACTACGACGGCTACACGCCGGATCAGCCCGGCGGGGCGACGCCCTCCGCCGCCGCCGCATTCTACCCGTTGAGCTACCGCTCCACGCCGGAGGAGGAGCACGCGACGCTGCGCTATTACCTGGACCTGGCGCCGGAGTACCTCGGCAGGCCGATGCTCTCGCCGATGTATGGGGTGTATGCCGCGCGCCTGGGCGACCGGCGGCTGGCGGCGGAGCTGTTCGAGCGCGGCTACGCCGTCTTCGAGCAGCAGCCGTTCAACAATCCGAGCGAGACGCCCGACGGCAAACCGCCCCTCGCCGGCCCGTTCTTCGCCAACCTCGGCGGCTTCCTGATGGCGTGCCTCTTCGGACTACCGGGGCTGACCCTGGGGCCGGGCGAGCCGCAGACGTGGCCCGAGCGTGCGGTGGTGCTACCGCGCGGCTGGGATGCCATCGAGGTGGAGCGCCTCTGGGTGCGCGGTCGCCCCGCACACCTGCTGGCTCGCCACGGCGACGAGCGCGCGCGTATCGACATCACGGAAGACGAATGAGTTGAAACATCTCGAACGCCACTCGAGGGTCAACTAAGCAAGGCTTATCTCAGCGGCTGTCGCTGGTGGAGGCGCCGCCGCTGCCGGATGGGGCGTCGGGCTATCATCGGGTGCGGATCGCGGTGCGGGCGCCGTGACGCGGTGGGGCGTTGCCGTGGGGGTGTTGCGCGCGGACGGGACGGGGGAGGTGGAGCGGATGGGTGGTAGAGGTGCCACCACTAGGAGTCGCGCGCTTCGAGGGTATCGGCGTCGTAGCCAAGCAACGCATGGCGCCGCGTGTGCTGCTGTAGCGATTCGCAGCGTAAGCGGAGTGGATTTAGCCCAGAAGAGCAGAGAAGGCAGGGAGGAGAGAGACGATTGAGTGCGGCTAAGTGGAGCTTGGCGCGGTGGCGCGCAGGGTGTTGGCGAAGGGCGCTAGGGCGAAAATTCCTCGACGGCGCGCAAGCCGTGGTCTATCCATAGGTCAAGTGCCGGGAGCACGGATTCAGCGGCGGCGATACGTGCGCGGAGATAGGCTGTACGAGCGCTTTCGGGATCTTGTCGCGCGAGGTGGAGATCGCCTAGCACCGTGTACGATTGCGCGCGAAGGCAGAGATCCCCGGCGATGTCGGCCATAGTGAGGCCGAACTGCGCATCGGCCTCGGCGGCGGGGAGGTTGCCATCGCGGAGTCGGACCAGACGCGCGCGGGTGAGCACGGCGAGCGCTTCGCCGCTGAGATCGTAGTGCTGGCGGGCGAGTGTATGTGCGTGGTCGATGGCAACCGCGGCTGTATCGAGCGTGCGGGCGCGGGATTGTGAGCCGAGTGAGGAGCGGGCGGCAAGGTCGAGCGCGGTGTCGGCGAGGACGGTGTTAAGGCGAACGAGGGAACAGGGATTGCCGAGATCCTCTAATAGCTCGGCGGCGCGGCTGGCCTGATTGAAGGCTTTTTCCGGCTGGTTGCTCCAGCGATTGAGGAGCGCCGAGGTCCAGAGGAGGTTGGCTTCGTCGCGGCGATGGCGCGAATCCACGATACTGAGGCCGAGGTTAACGAGGGTGCGGGCCTGTGTGTAGTGGGCAAGATAGAATTCGTGGCCGGTGAGCGCGGCGAGAATGCGTAGGCGCTGGCCAAGGTCGGCGCTGCGGGTGTAGAGCGGCCTGCGGTCGAGAAGGTCGAGGGCAGAGCGGTAATCGCTGGCGGCATCGGAGAAGCTTGAGGTGGTGCGGGCGGAGGCGCCGCGGAGCACGAAGAGATCGACGAGCGCGTGTTGTTCGCCGAGAGTCCACGCGAGGGTGAGGGCTTCTTCGGCCCATCGCTTGGACTCGGAGTAGACGCGGAGCTCGGCGTGGCAGAGGCTGTGCAGATAGAACACGTTAAGTTGCTGGAGCGGCATCATACGCATCCGCAGGCAGGGCCGGAGGACGTGTAGGGCCTGCTGGAAGGCTGTTGATGCTTCTTGTGCTTGGTCGGCTCGCGCGCCGGCGATGAGTGCGGAGGCGCGAGTGATACGGCGCCTGGCGTGATATGAATACGTTCGATCGTCCCACCAGGAGGCGTCATCGGGTACGGAGAGCGGATTGTCGGGCGGCCGCCAGGTGATCATAGGGTGTCCCTTCGATTCCCGCGGGAACGGATGGGAGTGGGATGGGCGGTGCGATGGTGGGACGAAGTGTAGCATGGGAGAGGTGGAGACGCAAGAGCGGCACTGGCGCCTATTCAGCGGAGAGGGGCGCTCGGGGCGGCGCGGTGCCACCCCGAAACGCCTGGCTAGAATCGCTGCGAGACGGCTAGCACCCGGTTTGCGCTGAGGAGCAGTTTTCGAGCGGCCGGACGAACGCGAGATGCTGAGCGCCGTGCAGCACGAGGGAATGATGCGCGGGCACGCCGCCGTGTACCAGGGGGACGGCGATGAGCAGCGCGAAACAGAGGCAGAACGCGAGGGCTAGCAGGAAGCTGCGATGCATGCTAAGGTTAGCCATGGTGAAAGAGCCTTTCAGAATGTATGCGGTGTTGAGGCGACAAGCGAACTACTTGTCGTGCCGATGCTCGGAAGGCTGGTTCCCGGAAAGCCTTGGGGGAGAACGCCGCGCCAACGGCGTGCTTCTTCGGGGCTTTTCGCTTGTGCGAACGACGTTGAGGGGGTGGACGAACCGGACTCGCGGACCACGTTAGGGCGGGTGGCCGGTGGAGAGGACGTCACGGTGCGAGGTGGTCTGCTGAGGACTGGAGGCAGTCGAGGACACCGACTTGGCGGCGGGGTGGAACACGACTGGCACAGCCACTTAGCGCGAGCGCGACCGATGCGCAACTTGCACTGTAAGGTCGAGTGATGCTAAACTAGAAGCGATTTGTTGCTCAAACGTGTACGGAATATTCCAGATGAACGCGCATGGTTTGTTGCGAAGGTATTCCACTGCTGATGTTCATGCGGGAACGCTCCTGATCAGGAATAATCCGGACAAATTTGTCTGGAGCTACATTTATAATGTACTCGTCGGATATATGATATAATTCATTTTAGCAGTGCGTCAAGAGAGCCGTCGCACAGGCAGTCTGTGCGACCCTGCAGTGCGAAAGGCACCCGAGCGGGTGACGACCTTCCTCGCCGCTGGTGAGCGCGGGAAGGGGAGGACAGGTGAGACTGCACATGACTGAGGGCGGACGAGGGGGCGGGCAATCGACGGCGGGTGCGTCCCGAAGGCCGTATTTCGGTCGCCGCATCAAGGAGTTGCGCGAGTCTTATGTAACGCGCATCGAAGCAGCGGGTCAGATGACGTCATTGATCGTGCGAGCGCCGAGCACTCAGGCGATGGTGCGGTGCTTGCGCGGACACAACGTGTCGATCAGCGCTGCGGCGTATAACGAAATCGAGCAAGGCTTTAACGTGCCGCGCAACGCTGTCGCCTTTCTCGAAGGGATATGCCTGTGCTTGAAGCTCTCCCTGGAGGAGCGGGACGATCTCAAGCAACGCCTGGCGTATGACATCCTCTGGGCGCGACTTGGAGAACTCGCCTCCTCCGTGGTTCCGCCGAACCCAAAATGGCCCTCTCTGCCCGAGAATTGGTAAGCATCTATGCGTGTAATAGTGAGTGTTATTGCATTTAAGAGTGAATGATCTTGACGGCAAATGAATTACATGTTACAGTTCTCTTGAGACGCGAGTAGGAGTTGTGAGCACGTGCCGCACGTTTAACCATGGTAGGTCGCCGAGTACATTAACACCTAGGGGGCGACAGATGACTGTCGGCGTGCGGAAGTCTGGCGTGCGGAAGTCTTCTGCGCTATTTCCGAGAGAACTGCAGCATTGTCTCGAAGTCGAGGGGTGTAGCGCCAAGGAACTGGCGCTCCGCCTCGTTGACGCTCGCCCATCGTGGGATAGGCTCGCGGCGCGAGAGCCTGGGACTGCACTCGATTGGTTGGTCGCTGTGATTCAAAATCTCTTGAACCAGCAATCACAGGATACGTCTTGGCCAATACCGGCGGATGAGCTGATTCCAGCCATCGCCAAGGCGCTACCGCATGTATTTTTCGTGGAATGGCGACTCATCGCCGCAGCTGCCCTCGATACGCTCCGCGCCAGCGATGTGAAATCGGCGACGTGAGGCCATAGTCATCCCTCTCCGTATTCGTATACTCGCTGTGCTGAAGTCTACGTTCTCGACGCTTGCCTGCAACATCGATCGAGCGGCGTTCACTAGGGTACGCCAGGGTACGTAGGAGCGGAGTAGCGCGGGACGTTGGGAGTAGGGGCGCCTGACGATGGCGCTCGTTACAGGCGTGGTAGGGGATGTGGTCGGGGGCGGGGCTGTCGCGCGGGTGGCGTCGTGGGGGTAGTATAGCGGGCGCCGTGATGCTATGGGGGCGTTGCTGTGGGGTCGTTTTGGGCGGATTGCTTCACTTGTGGAAGTTTAGCGCTATACTCTAGGAAGGCGGTAGATCGGCGTTCGTCGAGGGAGTTGGACGTATGACGGCTGCGGTGAACGCGGGGCTGTTGCTGCTGCGCTTGGTGGCGGGGCTGACGGTCGCGGCGCACGGGGCGCAGAAGCTTTTCGGCTGGTTTGAGGGGCCGGGATTCGCGAAGTTCGCGGCGAGCTTTCAGGGGTCGGGGCTGCGGCCAGGGTGGTTGTGGACGTGGCTGGTGATCGTGGGGGAGCTGGGCGGGGGGCTTTCGCTGGCGCTGGGGCTGTTGACGCCACTGGGCGCGGCGGGGGTGTTCGGCGCGATGACGATGGCGATCATCCGCGTACATTGGAAGAATGGCTTCTTCAATGGGAAGCGTGGGATTGAGTTTCCGCTGCAGTTGTGGGCGATCGCGGTGGGGGTGGGGGTGATGGGTCCTGGCGAGTATGCGCTGGACTACGCATTGGGGATCGCGCTGCCGGAGGTGACGCTGTTCGCGATTTTGGCGGCGGCGGCGGTGGTGGTGGATCTGCTGGGGCTGGCGTTGGCGCGGCGGGCGGCGGGCGCGGCATAGGGTGAGGCCGCGTGCGGCGTCACGGGGACGTCGCGGGGCGAAGGCGGTGTCACTTGCCGAAGAAGCGCTGGGTGAAGGTGGCGATGAAGGAGACCTCGATGAAGAGGCCGAAGATCGCTTCGAGGGAGGCGAGGATGGCGATGGGGTCGCCGGGGCTCTTGATCGGCTGGAAGAAGCCGCGACCGTGGAAGCTGCTGACGCTGAGGATCAGCGCTTCGTACCAGGGGAGCGTGTGGTACTGCGAGGCGAGGCCGAAGGTGAGCAGGCCGTTGCCGGCGAGCAGGTAGAGGCTGGCGAAGATGAGCAGCACCGCGACGTAGGTGATGAGGCTGCGCTGCGGCAGGTAGCCGTGGCCGGCGACGCGGTCGAGCAGCCAGGAGAGCACGGCGCGGCCGCGCTTGCGCTGCTGGCGGAAGACCTGACGCTGGAGCACCTGGGCGCGATAGGCGAACTGGTCGGCCTCTTCGTTCATGCCCTGGTCGCGCAGGGCGGTGGCGAGCTGGCGGTTGGCGCGGACCGCGGCGCGGAAGACGTCGAGCTGGGCTTTGGCCTGCCGCTCGGCGTGCTTGGCGCGGGCGGCGCGTAGGTCCTGGCGCGAGGGCTTGCCTGATGGTGGCTTGAACGCGGCGGGCTGCCATTCCCAGGCGGCGCGCTCGTCGCCCAGAGGGTAGAACGGCGGGCGGCGGGCGAAGGGGCGCCAGCGCTGGCGCTCGACTAGCGGCGTCCAGTCGACCACGGCGAGGTTGGCGTCGTCCCAGCGGAGGTCGGCGACGCGGACGGCGCCGGCGTGGGCGGCGCCGAGGGTGACGTTGGCGAGATTGGTGGCGCCGTCGAGCACCGCACCGCTTAGGTCTGCCGGCTGGAGGATGGCGGGGAAGTTGGGGATCAGCGCCTGAAGGCGGGAGAGCTCGCCTGGATCGAGCGGCTTGCCCTCCAGGTGCGCGGTGGAGAGGTCGGCGCCCTCCAGGTGCGCGGCGGAGAGGTCGGCGCCCTCCAGGTGCGCGGCGAAGAGGTTGGCGCCCTCCAGGTGCGCGGCGAAGAGGTTGGCGCGCTCCAGGTGCGCGGCGCGGAGGTCGGCGCCCTCCAGGTGCGCGGCGGAGAGGTCGGCGCCCTCCAGGTGCGCGTCGCGGAGGTTGGCGCGCTCCAGGTGCGCGGCGGAGAGGTTGGCGCCCTCCAGGTGCGCGGCGGAGAGGTTGGCGCCCTCCAGGTGCGCGTCGCGGAGGTAGGCGCGGTCCAGGTGCGCGTCGGAGAGGTAGGCGCGCTCCAGGTGCGCGGCGAAGAGGTTGGCGCCCTCCAGGTGTGCGGCGAAGAGGAAGGCGTCCTCCAGGTGCGCGGCGCGGAGGTCGGCGCCCTCCAGGTGCGCGGCGGCGGAGAGGTTGGCGCCCTCCAGGTGCGCGGCGGAGAGGTTGGCGCCCTCCAGGTGCGCGGCGGAGAGGTTGGCGCCCTCCAGGTGCGCGGCGCGGAGGTCGCCGCCCTCCAGGTGCAGCGCCTCAAGGGAGAGGGAATAGCGGATGTCGTCCATGGCCGCGCGGAGACGCTGCTCCGCCTTGGCTACATCGCCGTGTGGGCCGGCGAGGGCGCAGATGGCAAGCCAGAAGACTTCGAGGCCGGTCAGCGGTTCGCTGGTCAGCGGTTCGCGGGCGAAGGGGCCGGGGCGATCCTTGGTCGCGGCGTCGGGGGTCCACTCCCAGAGGCGCCTGGCGAGGTCGTCCTTGCGCGGCTGCGCGAGGGCGTCTAGGGGGTCGCCCCACTTGGGCGCGGCGCTGGCGGTTGCGGGCTGGTCGGGCATGCTCTGCGCCTTCCACTGGCACGCGCGCGAGGGCGTTCGCTGGCGTCTGGCTGTAGTATAGCGGGCGGGGGAAGACGGGGAAAGCATCGAGATGTTGCGCCGCTACGCATGGATGATGAGCGCGGTGCGCGTGAGTTCTATGTACCTGTTCGCGGAAAACGCGGACTCGATGGCGGGCAACTGCGCGACCAGCAACGCCTCCAATTCAGCGTTACTGCGATTGCCCGTCGAGATGAGCAGCAACTTGTACGGCATGTGTGCGACGATGAAACTGCTGACGAAATCGGCGTCCTTGGTGACGACAACGCGGCTCTCGCGCAAGGAGATCGCGTTGATCTCTGCATCGGGTGTTCGATTCCCATGCGGCAGGTCGAGCGTGTGGAGCGCATCGTGACCTGCGTCGCGCATACGATAGACCAAACGCCTGGGTAGCTGGGCATCGACCAAGAATCTCATCTCGGGCTTCCCTAGCTATTGCCCGATCGGTTCCATGCGCTTCACGCGACTGAGTTGCGCCGCATAGGCGAACACCGCCAGCAGATCGTCGCGTTCGAGATCTTCGTAGTCGGCCAAGATCTCATCCGGTGTCATGCCGGAGCTGAGGAGATCGAGCAGCGTCTCCACAGGGTAGCGGAGGCCGCGTACGGTCGGCTTGCCGTGCACGATGGAGGGGTCGATGGTGATACGGTCGAGGAGATCGGCCATCGTAGTGCATCCATTCTTTCACAGGGCAGGACCGCTTTACGTTCAGTGCATGGTACCACAGCCTCATGGCGGCTCAGACGAAGGCAGTGCCGCAACCACGATGATGACGGTCACGGTAGCGAACGCACCACGCCAGAAATTCCCGCTCCCCCACGCATGCGGCTGTCGCGGCGGTTCGGGCCAACTCATGGTGCATCCTCGCTAGTTCTGCGTGCCTACGCTGACGTAGCACTCACCGAGGTTGGGAGAGTGTGGCGGGTAAGCGTTGCATTCGAAATGCAGTGTTCCTGGCGGCTCGGTCTTGTCGCCCGCGTCGTTGGTGAAGACGTCGGCATGGAAGGTGGCAGCGAGTGCGCTACTATGGAATATGTGGTCAACCTCGCCGGATTGGGCGCCTACGCCATCGGAGACATGTGTAGCATCTTCGGGAAGGAATGCGGTTGCGATGGCATTCGCTTGCTGCGGGGTCCACGTCTCGCTGCCGATTGCATCGTCGGGCACGGTGATGTCCACGATATAGGTATGGTTCTGGCCGTCAGTCGTCTCGGAGGCGGTCAGCATGTCTACGAATATCTTCACGGGCTGGCCGGCAACAGTGGCCGACCATGTCCACTTGTCTATCTGCGTGCCGAAAGCGGCATTGAATGCGGACTCAGTGCCGCCAAGTGAGGCAGTGGAGACGGTCGGCGGCGCCGTCGGCTGAGACGTGTCGCTCGGAGCGATGAAGGGCGTATCGGTAGCCGTAACAAGCGCTGTTGTCGCCGGAGCATTGGCGTTGTTCAGGAACAAGAGGCTCGCCACGACCGCAACCACGACAACGGCGATCATCGCCGCGTAGCCCTTCGCCCAGCTCGCCGTAGGGATGCCCGATTGCACGGTTTCAGGACGTCTGCGCGCCTCGGCGTGCGCGTCGATCTGCGCGATGGAGCGAGCGCCCCAATGGAAGGCGCGCCAGAGTCCCGTCACGATGGCGACAAGCGCGACGCCAGCGAGGACGAAGAGGCCAACGCATCCGCTAGAGCGTGGTGATTGGGTGGACATCCGCCGTGGCATCCGTCGCTCCTTCCATTCTCACTCGGCGTATCCTTGCTGAGTAGAACGGGAAGCGCGCGAGAGAGTAACGTGGCCCCGTGGCGTACGAAGGAGCGACGATGGTGATGGCGGCGGGGTCCACACCCAGAGGCGCTTGGCGGGCTCATCCTTGCGCGGCTGCGCGAGGGCGTTCGCATGCGCTGGCTGTAGTATAGCGGGCGGGGGCAACCTACCCGCCCACCGTGGCCGCGACTCGTGGTCGAGCGTGGGCTCGCGCGGTGTAGGGGGGAGTGGGCGGGAGATGGCGCGCCTTGGCGGTGGGGGCGGGCGCGCCGGGCATGTGCTTGGCAGTGCAGCAGGCGCATGCTGGCCAAGCCGCCTGAACTATCATGCAATCGGGAATTTGGGTTGGGTATACCAAGCTAGCGCTACGCTAGCGGACAGCGTGATCCGTGCGCTTGCGGGCTACGTACCGGCACTCCGCGTTCCTCGCGCCGTGGCTCATGCTCCGCGGGCATGAGGAAGATCCTCTGCATGGTGGCTTGGTGCCAGTGTGGGGGATCTTCCATCTAGGATCTCGTGTGCGGGGTAGCGTGCTACGCTGCGGATGAGGAGGCACCCAGCTAGCGTGGCTCAGGCGCGACCCCCAATTGGCGGAGCATCTGTGGGGTATCCCAGAGGTGCCAGAGATCGGTCGCTTTCCCATTGGCCATACGCACAAAGTGCATGTGCGGCACGGAGACCGCACGTCCCGTGGGGGGCAATCCACGCCCGGGACCCACGTTGAGCGGGCCGAGCTGCGTGCCGGTCATCGTCGAGCGGAACGCCACGATGTCGCCTTCGGCCAGGATGGAATGAACCTCGAACTTTAGATCGGGGAACGCTGTGCGCAGGCCGACGATGACGTCTTTCAAATGCCCCAGGAATTCGGTCCCTAGTGCCTCCTGATGGTCGATGCCCGTCGGCGCGATCTGTTCGTCGACGACGCTCAGATCGCCCGCGTTGAATCCTCGCTCGATCATGGCGAGGGCGGCGGCCTTGTTCGCCTCTTGGATGGTCAGCGTAGCCACAGTGTTCCTCTTTTCGATATAGTTCAACTACATTCAGCACGGCTATGATATACTGTCTTCATGGACTCTGTCAAGAAGACTCTCACCCATCGGCAGCGCCAGGCGCTCGCGACGCAGCGCCTCATCATGGAGACGGCGCGCGCCCTGTTTCTCGAACAGGGTTATGGCATCACGACTATTGAGGCGATTGCCGCCGAGGCAGGGGTGGCAGTGAGCACGGTCTACGCCGTGTATAAGAATAAGCGCAGCATCCTCAAAGCGATCCGGGAGGCTTGGCACCTCGAATCGGGCCAGCGCGACATCTATCAGCAGGCGCTGCGGGAGACCGATGCGCGGCGCAGGATGGAACTGGCGGCGCATGCGACGCGGTGTCAATGGGAATCGAGCGCGGCCATGATGGCGGTCTATGCCAGCGCCGCGGCCGTGGACGCGGAGGCGGCCGCAGAACTCAAGGAAGCCCTGGACGGGCGCAGGCGCTTCATGAAGGCGTTCATAGAGCAGACGGGGTCCTTGCTCCGCCCAGGCATGGAGTGTGCACAGGCTAGCGCGGTGTACCTCAGTCTAACGCGCCCAGAGGTGTATCAGGAACTCGTCATGGTCGCGGGTTGGTCGCCGGATGCGTATGAGCGCTGGTTAGCTGAGCTTTTGAGTTGCCAACTACTTCCCGACGCGGTAGCGCATCCCATTTTGGACTGACGGACGTACCGTTTACGCGGTTAGCGGCTGACGAGCTTGTCGGGGCGGAGGACGACGATGACGCGGTGGTCGGCGCGCTGCGACTCGGCGGTGGGGGCGGGCGCGCCGGGCATGTGCTTGGCGACGATCGGCGTGGCAAGCTGGGCGATGCGCTCGTAGTCGTCTTCGACGAAGGTGGCGCGACCGTAGGCGGCGATGTAGTGGTGGGCGGCCTGGTCGTTGATTAGCAGCGCGATCTGGGGGTCGCGCTTGATGTTGGGGTATTTTGCGCGGTCGCGGGTGGTGGAGAGGAAGAACGCTTCGCCGTCCCAGTGGAACCAGACGACGGTGAGTTGGGGTCCGCCGGCGGGGCGCGAAACGGCGAGGACGGCGTCGAGCGGCTTGGCGAGGTGGGCGGCGATCTCGTCTGGGGTCATCGGTGGGGGTATCCTTTGTGGACGAAGGTGAGGTGGACACGGCTGGTGCTTCCGGAAAGATAGTAGCCTCCGAGCGAGCGGTTCGCCAAGGGAGGGATGCGCTTGGCGTGCGCGACGCGTTGGTCCGGCGGCGCGCGTTCGGTCAGTCTCGACGCCAGTCTCGACGCCAATCTCGACGGATTTCGGCCATTGGGGCGCGGCGCTACTGCGGGGGGCGCTGTTGCGTCGTAGAGTGGAGTGACGTTGTTCGCCGAGAGGACGGCCCGTATGCTGAGCAAACCGCACGAGGATTTGGCGACGCTGACGCCGCAGCGCGCCCGCGCGCTCCACTGGGCGCGACGCCGCGACACGGGGCTGGCGCTGGTCTGCTGGGCGGCGCTGATCGCGGCGTCGGTGTGGCTGCTCTCGCATGTCTTGCGGGCGGTGGTGATGTTGATCATCGCGGCGCTGCTGGCGTACGCGCTGGCGCCGTTTGTGGCGTATCTGCGGCGCTGGATGCCGCGCTGGCTGGCGATCTTGCTGGTCTACGTCGGGTTGCTGGCGGTGCTCGGCCTCTTCGGCTATCTGCTGGTGACGGCGAGCATCGAGCAGTTGCGGACGCTGGTGACGGAGGCGCGGCACTTGCTGACGCCGGGGGCGAACGATACGCCGTCGCCGCTGATCGAGCAGTTGCGCAATTTTGGCATCTCGCAGCAGCAGCTTGACGATTTCACGCGGTCGCTGGCGACCTACGCGGAGACGCTGGGGCGCGATCTGTTGCCGCTGCTGTCGGGGTTCGCCAACGGGGCGCTGGATACGGTGTTGATCGGGGTGGTGAGCGTCTATCTGCTGATGGACGGCGCGCGGGTGGGCACGTGGCTGCGGACCGGCACGCCGCGGCGCTATCGGCCGCGGGTGAACTCGACGCTGGATACGTTCGAGCGAGTGGTGGGCGGCTATATTCGCGGGCAGGTGACGCTGGCGGCGCTGATTGGGCTGCTGGTGGGCGTGGGCATGGCGCTGTTCCACGTGCCGTTCCCGCTGTTGCTTGGCGCGCTGGCGTTCATCTTCGCCTTCATCCCGATCCTCGGCACGTTTTTGTCGGGGGCGGTGTGCGTGCTGCTGGCGCTCTCGCAGGGCAACGTGCTGGTGGCGGTGGCGGTGCTGGCCTATTTCATCGGCGTCCACGTGTTTGAGGGTGATCTGGTGGGGCCGCGGATCGTCGGCAAGGCGGTAGGGCTGCATCCGGCGGTGTCGATCCTGGCGCTGGTGGCGGGCGCGGAGCTGTTCGGCATCTTCGGCGCGTTGCTGGCGGCGCCGGTGGCCGGGGTGGTGCAGGCGTTGATCGCGGACCTGTGGATCGAGTGGCGCAAGGCGCATCCCGATGAGTTCGCCGCGGAGGAGGTGGCGGTAGCGCCGGAGAATGGCGTCGGGATGGTCGAGGTGGTCGCGGAGGACATGGTGGATGCGACGGAGGTTGGTGGGTGAGCTTGGCGGCGCGTGGCGCAGGGCAGAGGGGCGGCATGGGCGCCGCCCCCGCGGTGGATGAGGAGCCAGGTTGCGCGTGCGGACGCTGCCCGCGTCGCGTTGCTCGCTGGTATGCCCGCCGCTATTGGAAGCGGGGGATGATCTGGTCGGCGAAGATGTGGAGCGGCGTCTGGTCGTAGGCGAGGCGCGGCATGACGAGGATGAAGTAGTCGATGCCGAGGGCGACGCGTTCTTGCAGGTAGGCGGTGATCTCGTCGGGGGTGCCGACGAAGGTGGAAACGCGGAACTGGTCGAGGGTGACGCCAAACTTCGCGCGCGCTTTTTCGGTAGCCTTTTCGGGGTCGTCGCCGGGGAGGATGGGAAAGATGCCGACGCTGGTGGATTTGGTGATGCTGGCGTAGTCGCGTCCGACGGCGGCGCAGTGGTCGCGCAGGACGTCGAGCTTGTGCGCTAGCTCGGTGAGATCGGTGTTGATGTTGCAGGCGTCGGCGTATTTGGCGACGAGCTTGAGGGTGACTTGTTCGCCGGTGCCGCCGATCCAGAGCGCGGGGTGCGGCTTGCGGACGCCCTTGGGCTGGTTGATCGGCTTGTCGATGCTGTAGAACTCGCCCTGGAAGGTCGGCTCGTCTTCGGTCCACATCTTGTAGATGATCTCGGTGCCCTCGCGGAAGGCGCGCATGCGCGGGCGGGTTTCGGGGAAGCCGTAGCCGTAGGCCAGCCATTCGTGTTCGTACCAGCCGGCGCCGATGCCGCAGTAGAGACGACCGTGGCTCATGACGTCGACGGTGGAGGCCATCTTGGCGAGCAGCGCGGGGTTGCGGTAGCCGAGGCAGGTGACCATCTGGCCAACGTTGATGCGCTGGGTGTCGCGGGTGAGGGCGGCGGTGATGGTCCACGCTTCGAAGGTGGTCTCTTGCGTGGGGACGGGGACGGTGTGGAAGTGGTCGTAGACCCAGATGCTGTCGAAGCCGGGGAGGCTGTCGGCAACTTTCGCCACGTGGGTCATCGTCTCGTACTTCTCGACGGGGTCGGCGATCTCTGCGAGATCCATGCGCCACCCCTGGGGGACGAAGGTGCCGAATCGGACTGCCACGGACTGCGCTCCTTACTCTGGTGATCCGGTGAAGGGCGCGCAACGATCTCCGCCCTGCCGACCTCTGTAGAGTCTAGCGCGGCGTGGCAAACGTCCCCTGGGTTCTCGGCCTGAAGGCGGGGGCGCGTGGCTATGCGTTGCCGGCGATGCAGGCTTCGATGGCGGCGATCACCTGGGCGTTGTCGGTGAAGTGGATGGCGTGGAGGCCGTAGGCGCGGGCGGCGGCGATGTTGGGCTGATGATCGTCGACGAAGATGATCTCGGCGGGGGCGAGGCCGAGCCGCTGGCAGGTCAGCGCGAAGATGCGCGGGTCGGGTTTGGCGAGGCCGACTTCGTGCGAGTAGATGATCAGGTCGCTGATGTCTTCGACGGCGAGCCGCTCTTGCTCGCTGGCGCGGGCGCCGACGAAGCTGTTGCTGAGGAATGCGGTGCGGTAGCGCGGGCGCAGCGCGGCGAAGTAGGCCGCCAACTCGACGTTGATCTCGCCGACGTAGGTATCCCAGAAGTCGCGGAGGAACGCCTGCATCTGGTCGGCGTCGATGCCCGTCTCGGCGCGGAGCTGCGCCAGCCATTCGTCTTCGGTGCAGGTGCCGAGCGCACCGTCTTTGCCCGCTGCCGCCAGCCGTTCGTCGATGGCGAGGAAGCGCGCGGCCATGGCGCCGGGCGGCCAGCCGAGGCGGCGATCCCACGCGGCGAAGAGTGCCGGGAAGCGCTCGGTCGGGTCGCCGCCCGCGGGGATTACTTCGAGGACGCCGCCGAGGTCGAAGACGACCGCGCGAATGGCTATTGTCGTGCTCCTTTGTCATCAGCAGTCACGCTTGGGGGCGCAGGCGCGTTGCCAGCAGTGTAGCATGCTCGGCGCGGCGCAATGGTATCATGGCTGGTGATGCGCATGATGCTAAGGAGCCAGGGCGACGCCGTGGTCGCCACGCAGCCAGCAGCGAGCGGGAGGAGGGCGTATGAGCGCCGCCACGTCCACGACGGATACGACGTCGACGAACTATGCGTGCATTCTGGTGGAGCGGGAGGCGCCGCTCGCCACGATTACGATGAATCAGCCGGGGAGGCGCAATGCGCTCTCGACGGCGATGATGACGGAACTGATCGATGCCTTCGGCGCGCTGGGCCGCGATAAGGAGGTGCGCGCGATTGTGCTGGCAGCGAATGGACCAGCGTTCTCGGCGGGGCACGATCTGCGCGAGATGATCGACGGCACGATTACGAGCAATCGCCAGGTCTTCGACGTCTGTGTGGAGCTGATGACGCTGATCCAGTCGATCCCGCAGCCGGTGATCGCGCGGGTGGGGCGCATCGCCACTGCCGCGGGCTGCCAGCTCGTCGCCACCTGCGACCTGGCTGTGGCGTCGGAGGGGGCCAGCTTTGCTACGCCGGGAGTGAAGATCGGCCTGTTCTGTACGACGCCGATGGTGGCGCTGAGCCGCGCGATTGGCCGCAAGCGCGCGTTGCAGATGCTGCTGACGGGCGAGGTGATCTCGGCGGAGACGGCTGCCGAGTGGGGGCTGATCAATCGCGTAGTGGCTGAGGATCAGCTTGACGCGGCGGCGCGCGAACTGGCACTCTCGGTCGCCAACGCGAGCCCGCTGACCGTGGCGCTGGGCAAGCAGGCGTTCTACACGCAGATCGATCTCGATCAGCCGAAGGCCTACGCCTACGCCAAGGAGGTGATGAGCATGAACGCGATGGCGGCGGACGCGCAGGAGGGGATGTGCGCGTTCCTCGAGAAGCGGCAGCCGACGTGGACGGGGAATTGACCCGCATGTTGCACTCTTCGGTCGGCTCGCGGCGTGGCCTTCGGCGTGGCGCGCGACGCGGTGATGAGCGGTGGTGGGCATGACGGCTTCGCTGGTGCTGTCGCGGTATCAGGCGGGGCCGCTGCTGGCGGCGCATGCCGCCGCCGCGGCGATGGCGGAGGTCTCACCCGATCTCGGCCTGACGACGGTACCTGTGCGCCTGACCGCGGACGGCGCCGTCTTTCCTGGCGGCGACACGGTGGGGTGGGATGCGCTGCAGCGCATCAACGCCTCGGAGAATCAGTGTTTCGCGGTGGAGGGTGGGGCGATCCGCTCGATCCAGGTCTTCTCGGAGACGACGAACTGGCTCCGCAGCCTGATGCCGACGACGGGAGCGCCGACGATGCTGGTGGCGGGGTTCCCGATGCACCGGATCAAAGATACCGATCCGTGGAAGGACTCGGAGGCGAAGATCGCGGCGGCGGCGCCGCTGGTGGGGGATGTGCTCGATACGACGACGGGGCTGGGCTACACGGCGATCCTCGCCGCGCGAACGGCGGCGTCGGTGGTCACGGTGGAGATCGATCCGGCGGGGTTGGAGGTTGCGCGGCAGAATCCGTGGTCGCGCGGGCTCTTCGAGGATCCGAAGATTCGCCAGATCGTCGGCGATGTGTTTGAGGAGATCAAGGAACTGCCGACGGGGACGTTTCGCCGGGTGCTGCACGATCCGCCGACGTTTCGCCTGGCGGGGGAGCTGTATTCGCGGGATTTCTACCGCCAGGTACATCGGGTGTTGCGTCCCGGCGGGACGATGTTCCACTATCTCGGCGATCCGGCGAGCACGCTGGGCAAGCGCACCACGACGGGAGCGATCCAGCGGCTGCGCGAGGTCGGTTTCCGCAGGATCGAGCGGCGGCCGGAGGCGTTCGGGGTGTTGGCGTATCGCTGAGGGGCGACGCGACGGCCAGCTCAACGAAAGCGGGCCGATCCGTAGAACAAGTTTTCCACAGTCAGACGGCGTTATCCACGGAAAACGGCGGGTTATGCACAGTCGCGCGGGCGATATGCGGGCGATGGGGTGTTCAACTGCCGAAGAGGTCGGGCGAGTCGGTGCGCTGGGCGCCGTCGCTGCGCAGGCCGGCGCGATAGGATTTGATCAGCGGGACGCTTTCGCTCGGCAGGGGCCGGCCATCTTCGTCGAGGGTGGGAATGCCCTCTTCGCTGGCGGAGGAGCGGATGCCGTTGCCGGGTCCGATGAGGCCGCCGAGGAAGCCGCAGAGTAGCCCGACGACGGGCAGGATGATGGCGCCCTGGACGGTGGCTTGCGTTTCGCGCGCCAGTTGGGTCGCGGCGTCGACGCAGAGATAGGGGTGCCCGTCGGGTGCGGAGCAGGGGCCGTTGAGCCGGGTGACCCACTGTGTGATGAAGGCGTGGGCCAGCCACTGGTCTACCGCGGCGCCGATGGCGACGCCGATGATCGCGGCGAGGAGGCCGGTGAGGGCGCCGCTGCCGGTGCTCAGCGCGCGACGCGAGGAGAAGAAGCCGGCGACGATCCAACTGAAGGCGACGAGTGGGCCGAAGACAATCACCGCCGAGTCGTCGCCGATAACGATCTTGTAGTAGGCGGTAGCGGCGAGGAAGCCGCCGGAGAGTAGGCCGAAGAGCAGCGCGTTCCCGGTGATGGCGCGTCCTGTGGATGGCGCGTCTGAGTTTGACGGCGCGGCAGTGTTCGATGCGGCCATGGTGCGGCCCTCCTGGGGATGGTCCTTCCCCATTTTCGAGTCAGCGGCGAGCAGTCACTGTGTAGTTGTACGAGTATACAAGCAATCTGGTTGCCAGGTGTGTGTGGGCGAACACTCGTATGATTGGTGGGGCTGGCGCGCGGGAGGAAATGCTGGTCGTCGGGGAGACGCGAGCGCTGTTTGCGGGCAAGCGTGGCGCTGCGCCTTTTCAGCGGGCGCGTTCCATGCTAGAATACGCTCGCGCATCGTCCGCGCGGGGCGTGGGAAGGGTGCGATCGGCGCGGCGATGGGGGAAGGGTGACTCGGCATGATGAATCGCGGCCAGGGCGGCCAGGCTATGATCGCCGGCGGCGCGCTGGGCAAGGCGAAATATGCTCTCTCGCTGGGGCGAGCGGACGAGGCGGAGCGCATCGCGCGGAAACGCCTGGAGAAGGATGCCAACGATGTTGGCGCGCGCGTGGTGCTGGCGCAGGCGCTATTGCAACTGAACCAGCCGCGCGAGGCGGCGAACGAGGCGCGGCGGGCGACACGGGCGCAGAACTCCAATGTCGACGCGCATCTGCTGCTCTCGGCGTCGCTGTTGCAGACCGGGGGCATGGCGTCGCGCTTCACCGGCAGCGTGCCGCAAGAGGCGATCACGGCGGCGAAGAAAGCCGTCGATCTGCAGCCCAAGGCGGCGAAGACGCACGTGCAACTGGCCGAGGCGCTGCTCGCCAAGCGCGACAACGCCGGGGCGCGCGCCGAGGCGGAGCTTGCCGTGAAGTTGGAGCCGAGGCAGGCGAGCGCGCATCTGGTGAAGGCGATTGTGCTCTACTCCGATAAGGACCCGCAGGGCGCGCTCGACGAGGCCAATGCCGCGCTACGCAACGAGCGCTCGCTGACGCAGGCGGAGTTGATCCGCGCGAACGCGCTGCTCGACATGAAACGCTACGACGACGCGCTGGGCGCACTCGACGCGGTTGACCGCGCGGGTCCGGTGCTGGGCGCGGGGAACACGGGGGCGTTGCGCGGGCGCATCTATTATAAGCAGCGCAAGTTCCGCCAGTCGTACCGACAGTTTCGCTTGCTCCAGGCGCAGAACCCGCGGGTGCGACCGCTGGCGCCGCTGCTGGCGGGGGTGAGCATGGTGGCGACGGGCCAGTTCGGTCAGAACGCGGCGGTGGCGATCTTCACTTTCCTGGCGGTGATCATCCTGCTCGCGTTGTATGGCTTGCAGTTTATCCCGGTGGTGGGCGGGTGGATCGTCGCGGTGCTGATACTGGCGCTGGTGGGGCTCTTCGCCTTCGGCGCGCTGCGGCAGGCACGCGGGTCGATCTTGCGCGGGCCGGGCGGGCCAGTGGGGATGATCGGCTTCGGCGTGGTGGCCTTCGCCGCGGCGCTGACGCTGGTGCTCTGGCTGGCGTCGCATAGCGTGAACTATAGCTTCGTGCCGGTCTGGTTGGTCGTCGGCGGCACGGTGGGGCTGGTGGTCAGCGCGGTGATCCTCTATTTGTTTGGCCGCTATGGTGGCGGCGGGACGGCTGCGGCCTAGCTGGCGCGCTGGCTCCCCGGCATGGATGCCAGGGGCAACGTCCCCGACGTATCAGTGATCCCCCGGCATGCGTGCCAGGGGATCCTGTTTTTGCGTGGGCGACGGTGGCAGTCGCGCGGGAGGCGGGGACGGCTAGCGGCCCAGCGCCCCGGTGAGTGGGTTGCCGCAGGTGGTGCAGATCGTCGCGCCTGGTGGGTAGGTGATGCCGCAGTGCGCGCAGTAGGGGACGCTCGCCAGGGGATGTGGCTGGGGCTGCGGCGTTGGCAGCGGCCAGACGGGTTGTTGCTGTCGCTGTGGTTGCTGGCCCTGCGGCGGCATCGGCCACTGCGGCGCGGCGACCGGCGTGGGCGGCTGCGGCTGTGCGGACGGCGGCTGCAAAGGCTGCACCGGCAGGTTGGGGCTCGCATAGCGCTGCGGCTGGGGAAGTTGCGGCTGTTGCGGATACGGCGCGGCTGGCTGTATGCCGTTGTTCTGGCCGGTTGCCTGGTAGGGGAGCGGGCCAGCCTGCGGCGCTTGCGGCGGGTAGGGTAGGCCGGGGGCGCCGGGCATACCGTAGGGCTGCGCCGGCGAGGGTTGCATCGTCGCGGCAGGGCGGGCGCCGCTGAACCGCGCGAAGATCGCATTGAAATAGGCCTTCAGCGCGTCGTCGAGCGGCGGGGGCGGCGGAGCGGCGGGACCGAGTCGCGCTTGCTCGATCGCTTCGCGCAGGAAGAAGCTGAGGATGATCAGGCCGAGCGGGCCGACGATGAGGATGTCGAAGCCGGGATAGGTGTCGTTGCCGATGGTGATCGGCAGCCAACTCTGGCCGATGGAGAAGTCCCACAGGCCGTGGAGGGTGATGGCGATCAGGAAGGCGATGATCACGCCGCGAGTTGCCGCGAAGACTTGATCGCCGCGCTCGCGCCAGATCGCCGAGCAGACGATGGCGGTCCAGACGCCGTGGCCGAAGACGGCCAGTAACATGCGCGCAAGCAATTGCTGATTGGTGGCGTCGAGCGCGGCGCCGAACGAGCCGCCCTGCTGCAAGCCCTGGATGAAGGCGACGAAGCCGTAGCCGGAGGTTTCGAGTGCGGCGAAGCCCATGCCCGCGGCGGCGCCGAGCAGCAGGCCGTGGATCTCTTTGCGTAGCTGGGGGAGGCGCATGAAGTAGTAGACGGCGGCGACTTTGCCGCTCTCTTCGGCGACGCCGATCAGCAGGGCGTAGAAGAGCGAATTGGCATTAGCCTGGAAGATGCCGTCGAGCGTGCTGCCGAGAATCAGGCCGACCGTCGCGCCGCTGCCGAAGGCGGAGACGATCAAGAGCGGCGAGATGTCGGCGGCGGCAGAGCCTTGCTCCCAGAAGAAGATCACGAAGGTCATGGGGACCAGGGCGCTGTAGAGCAGGATGATCAGGGGCACGGCGATGGGGTTCTGTGAGTTGTTGGCGGTGAACTCCGCCACGATCAGCACGACCAGCCCGATGAGGAAGAACTTCCAGTAGAAGCGCGGCTGCTGCGCCGCGAGCCAGGTATTCAGGTCGAAGCGGCCGGCGATGGCGGCGCTCCCCGTTGGTTGAGGTTGCGCCGTGGGGCTTGCGCCTGGGGCGGTGTGGCCTGCGGGGTGAGTTGCGCAGACGGGAGGACGAAGCCGTTGGGCTGCGCCGCCGGCTGCGGCTGGGGCGCCGGTTGAGCGGCGGCGTAGATCGGTTGCGGCGGTTGCGTCGTCGGGCTTGCCGTGCGGATGGGCGCGGGGGAGGGTGCGGGCGTGATCGGCGCGGCATAGGCGGCGATCGGCGGCTGCGCGGGCGGTGGCGACTGGGGCTGCGGTTGCGGTGCGGCTGGCGGCGCCTGGGTCGTTGGCGTGCGGACGGGCACCGTGGGTGGCCGCTGCGCGGGGATCGGCGTGTCTTGCGCGTCGGATGGGGCGTCCGTGGGCGGGGCGTCCGTGGGCGCGGCGGGTTCTTGCGCCGTGGGCGGGGCGTCCACTGGTTGCGCTGCTGGTTGCGCTGCTGGTTGATCCGCCAGGTGCGCTTCGGTGGGCGGCGCGGGAAGTGGCGCATCTCCGGCGACACGCAGCGGCGTGCCGAGGTTGAGCGCGGCAGGCGGCGTGGCGTGTGGGGCGGGCGCGGCTACGTGGGTCGCCGCGGCTCCAGGGGCGAGCGTCGCCTGTTCGCCGCGCGGCGTGGTGAAGAGCAGTGTCGCGCCGCCGATGCGGATCGCGGCGCCGAGCGCCAGCGGGGTCGGCTTGAAGATGCGCTTGCCGGCGACCCAGGTGCCGTTGACGCTTCCCAGGTCTTCGATCTCATAGCCGTCGGTGGTCCATGAGAGCGCGGCGTGGCGGCGCGCGACGCCGGAGTCGAGGATCACGAGGTCGCAGGCAGGGTCGTTGCCGATCAGCACACGCGAGCGGATCAGCGGCACCTGGCCTTGCTGCGTGAGGTCGCTCTGCCACGCGGGGGCCGAGATGTTGAGGGCGGCGGGAAACGGCCACGCTGGCCCGCTGTCGCGCTCCGAGTTGTCGGATGTCATGTGTCCTCCTCGCGGGCCGCTCGCGCATGGTCGAGTTCGAGGGGTGCGAGTGCCGACCGCGCCACCTGCCTATTCCCGCGTGATCTTGCTAGAGATGTCTACGCAAGAGACAACGCTGAGGGTGTTGGCGCCGTCACACTTGGCCCCACCTAGCGGCCGTGATCTGCCGGGGGAGGGGGATATGGCGGCGGGTAGGTAGGGTACGTGGGATAGGTGGGATATGGCGTACCAGCCGCGTAGGGAGGCATCCCGGCGGGTGGGTAGATCGGTGGCTGGAGGTCGCGGCGTTGCGCCTGGTCGCGGCCGATCAACCCGCCGAGCGCGCCCAGCCCGGCGCCGAGGCAGGCGAAGAGCGCCGCCGAGCCGAAGATCAAGATCAGGACGCCGATGCCGTAGCCCAGCGCGTCGCCAGCGGTGGCGGGCGTGGGGATCGTGCTGTTCTGCGTGCCATCGACGAGCAGACCGATCAGCAGGCCGGCCCCGGTGAAGGCGCCCGCCAGCGCACCGGCGCCCGCGCCCGCGGCGGCGCGCCCACTGGCTCGCGCGGGGGCGATGCCGACCCAGACGAGCGCGGCGAGCGCCCCGAGGCCGGCGACGCAGCCGAAGAGGGCGACGAAGCCGAAAGGACCGCCGAGGAGCCGCGCGAGCGTCACGGCGGCGATTGAGCAGAAGCCCAATAAGGCGCCGACGATGCCGAACGATGCGCCGGCATGCAGCGCGCCGCTTCGCCTCTTCTCCATCGCAGCCCTCCGTCGTGGCGCTGGTCATTGGGTGGCGCTGGCGGGCACGCATGCCGTGGCGCAACACTCCCCAGGGAGCGGGACGCGTTTTCCTTCGCAGTATATCAGACGGGCGCGCATGGTCAGCGCTGAGGCCGAGCGCTGGCTCATAGGCTATAGGCTGCGGTCGGCGTGCTGCTCGCCGCACTCATCACCAGTCGCAGTACACCAGTTGGTTGCGTATCTCGTACGGCTCAGTTCCTTTGGCCATGAATTCGAGATACTCGATTGTGTCGCCTACTGGCAAGGGCTTCTGGAGCAAGATCACGCCTTCGTGTGGCACCTGAACATAGGCGAGCGTGACGAAGTCGCGATCCTTGGACACCATTACACGTCCTTCGCTCACGGCGTAGGCGAGTTGCTCCTGATCGGTAATCTTCTGGTTCGCGCGGCCCACTTCTCGCGCGGTAACGGCATCCACGCCACGCAGGCGCAACTGGCTCGCAATGACGAGATCAAGGTGCTCATCGAAGTAGAAGCGAAGCACGTCAAACGCCTAGCTGACGCTTGCGCTCGGCTATACCGCGCCGGATCTTCTGCGCCAGCGGCGACATATCCGCACTGGCGCGGGCCGCATGCTCGGCTGCTTCCTCGGCGATCTCGCGATCAATTTCTTCTTTGTGCTCGTAGTAATAGAGCAGCGCTGCGTAGACCTGCACGAGTGAGAGGTCAGGGAAGAGTTCCGACACGATCTGCTCTGGGGAATACCTTTGATTGTGCCGAATAGCGATGTCGTGAACCGAGATTTTGTGGTTGTCGATGCAAGGTTTGCCTTCGTAAAAGTCGGGGTCACGGACGATGTGCTTGATCTCGGTGGCTGTGGTCATAGGAGCCTCTGCGTTTAGGCAGCCATTTTGGAAGATGTTGTTCCTCATTATATCGTATGCGGAGCGTCTGGAGACGGGGCGGTGTGGTGCATTGGCCGAGCCAAACTGCCAGCAATGAGGCGCTAGCGCGTGGAGGACGTTTCGCATGGAGAGAGTCGCCGACTCGGAGATCGAGCGTTTAGCTCGTGCCGTCGCGGCGGAAATGCGGAACGAGATGCCAGTCGAGCAGGAGCATGCTGCCCAAGCGAAAAGCGACGACGATAGATCCAGCCTAGCAGAAGAAGAAGTTGTAATTTGTCATTTCCAAAGATCGGCGAGCGTCATCTGAGTTGCTACAGGCTGCGGTCGGCGTGCTGCTCGCCGAAGACGCGGCGGAGGGTGTCGCTGATCTCGCCGAGGGTGGCGCTGGCTTCGACGGCGGCGAGGATGCGCGGCAGGAGGTTGGCGCTGCCACGGGCGGCGTCTTCGAGGGCGGCGAGCGCGGCGCCGACGGCGGCGTTGTCGCGGCGGGCGCGGAGGTCGACGAGCCTGGCGGCCTGGCGGCGACCGAGTTCAGGGTCCATGCGCAGGATCGGCGTCTCGGCCTCGTCGTTGGTAGTGAACTGGTTGACGCCGACGACGATCTTGCGGCGGGCGTCAAGGTCTTCCTGGAAAGTGAAGGCGGCTTCTTCGATCTCGCGCTGGATGTAGCCCTGCTCGACGGCGCGGACGCTGCCGCCCAGCGCATCGATGCGCTCGATGTACTCCCAGGCGCGGCGTTCGAGAGCATCGGTGAGGGATTCGACGAAATAGGAGCCGGCGAGGGGGTCGATGGTATCGGCGACGCCGGTTTCGTAGGCGAGGATCTGCTGGGTGCGCAGAGCGATGCGCACGGCGTTCTCGGTCGGCAGCGAGAGCGCTTCGTCGAAGGAATTGGTGTGCAGCGACTGCGTGCCGCCGAGCACCGCGGCCATCGCCTGATAGGCCGTGCGCACGATGTTGTTCTCCGGCTGCTGCGCGGTGAGCGTGGAGCCGGCGGTCTGGGTGTGGAAGCGCAGCATCTCGGAACGCGGGTCTTTGGCGCCGAAGCGCTCGCGCATGATGCGCGCCCACATGCGGCGGGCGGCGCGGAACTTGGCGACCTCTTCAAAGAAGGTGTTGTGGCCGTTGAAGAAGAAGGAGAGCTGCCCGGCGAAGCGATCGACGTCGAGTCCGGCGTCTTGCGCGGCGCGGACGTAGGCGATGCCGTTGGAGAGGGTGAAGCCGATCTCCTGCGCGGCGGTGGAACCGGCCTCGCGGATGTGGTAGCCGGAGATCGAGATGGTGTTCCAGCGCGGCACTTCGTCGGCGCAATAGCGGAAGAGGTCGGTGATGATGCGCATCGAGGGGCGCGGCGGGAAGATGTAGGTGCCGCGGGCGATGTACTCCTTGAGGATGTCGTTCTGCACGGTGCCGGCGAGCTTGCGGAGGTCCGCCCCCTGCTCTTTGGCGACGGCGACGTAGAGCGCCAGCAGGATGGCGGCGGTGGCGTTGATGGTCATCGAGGTGCTGACGGTTTCGAGGGGGATGCCGTCGAAGAGGGTGCGCATATCTTCGATGCTGCCGATGGAGACGCCGACCTTGCCGACCTCGCCCTCCGCCAGGGGGTGATCGGCGTCGTAGCCCATCTGCGTCGGCAGGTCGAAGGCGACGGAGAGGCCGGTGGTGCCGCTGGCGAGCAGGTATTTGTAGCGGCGATTAGATTCTTCGGCGGTGGCGAAGCCGGCGTACTGGCGCATCGTCCAGAAGCGACCGCGGTACATGGTCGGCTGGATGCCGCGGGTGTAGGGGTAGGCGCCGGGGTAGCCGAGCGCCTGATCGGGCCGCCAGCCGTCGAGGTCATCTTCGGTGTAGAGCGGCGCGATGGGGATGCCGGACGTGGTGGCGAAGGACGGCTCGCGCTCGCCGCTTTTCTCGACGGCGCGGTGGTAAGGGCCTTCGCGCCACTGTTCCGCCGCCGAGGGTGAGGTAGCCGGTGAGGTGGAGGCATCGGTGGCGGGCGACGCGTCGCGCTTGGAGGACGGTTTGCGGGCGTCGTTGCTCACGGTGGACCTCCCTGGTCGCTGTTCATCGCGCTTCAGCGCTTTTGGATGTTTTTGGATGTTTTGGACGCTTTTGGACGCGTTCGGAAGCTCTCGGGCGCCACGCAGGTTTGCTGCCGCGCCGGGGCGATCCACAGCGTAGCATGCGAACCGAGGCCGTCGCAATTCGGCGACATCACATGGGTAACCCACGCGTGAGGTCGCTTTCAGGCACACATATTGCGGCTGGTGCGACACAGACTTCTGCGGTGGCCGCCCGCGGGAGCAGCTCAGAGCAGGCGGGAGCACGCAGAAGAGTCCACATGTGCTCTGTCTACTCCGTGGCCCCGCGCACCGACATCGACTCGACCGAGGGGAGTAGGTCATGCCTGGCGAGTCGGAGCTACCCAAGAAACCAGTGAACCGTAGACTTGTGCTGATCGCCGAAGATGAGGGGCCGATCGCGGAGGCGCTGACACTGATCGTGGAGGACGCCGGTTATACGCCGATCGTGGCGTCGCACGGTGTTGAGGCGCTGGAGATCGCGCGGAGGGAGCATCCCGCGTTGTTGATCACCGACCTGATGATGCCACTGCTGAGCGGCGCGGGGCTGATCCAGGCATTACGCGAGGACGCCGAGCACGATGGAATGCCGACCATCCCGATGGTGCTGCTGACGGCAGCAGGCGGGCAACTAGCGCGGGCCGCGAATGCCGATGTGCTCGTGCGTAAGCCCTTCGACATCGCCGAGATCGAGGCGCTGCTGCGGCGCTATCTCGGGCCGCCTGATGCGGCGGACGGAGGCTGATGGCGCGCCCAGAGGCGCACGCCCAGAGACGCACGCCTGGAGACGCACGCCTGGAGACGCAGGTGGACCGCCGACGTTCCGCGGTGCGATTATTCGCCGACTTCGGCCTCAGATTCGCTGGCGACCTCGTCGCGGTCGCGGCGATAGCCGGCGAGTCGCGCTTCCTCTTCGCTGGCGAAGTAGACGCGATTGTTCTCGGCGGGGAGGTCCTCGGCGTCGGCTTCGTGGAAGACCAGCGTGCGCACGTTGCCGATGAATTTCGCCTCGGCGGCGTCTTCGATGCCGATCGGCACATCCTCCAGGGCGGTGGCGCTCTCGTCGTTCGTGGCTTCGTCGGCTGCTCCGGCGAGGGTGGCGACGGCCTGGTCGGCAGCGGGCGCGGTGGACGCTTGCGGCGAGGCGTTGTGGTTCGCCTGGCTGCCTTGCTGGGTGTCGTGGCCGTTGCGGCTGGGCATTGGGAGGATCACCAGCGGCTCGCTGACGTTGAGGTCGAGCTGGCGGCGCACGACGATATAGGCGGTGACGCCGGCGACGGCGAGGCCGACCGCGGCGCCGCTGAGCCAGAGGGTGCTGCTGAGGCGGTGCGAACGCGAGGGGCTGCTCACCTTTTCGGTCGCCTGCTGTACGATGGTGTTCATGCGCTGCCGCGCTTCGCGGCGCGACTGCGGCAGCAGGGCACGCGCGCCTCTGAGGCGATCTTCGGCCTCTTCGCGCAGGGCGCGGGCGCGCTCGGCGGCGCGTAGTTCGTTCCAGCGGCTGAGCAGGGGCGTGACGACGGTGGCGGAGAGGACGCCGAGCTGCACCCACTGGCCTTTGGGGTTCAGGCGGTTGCGGAGGGTCGAGATCTGTTGCATCGGTGGGCATCCTTTAAATTCATGGCATCACGCCCGCCTCAACACGCGGGAACGCGGGCGATGCATCTCTTGCGGCGGTGACGCACGCGACATGCCAAGACGTTGGAGGAAGCGGTCTCCCTCCGCTTGAGACGAACCGCGAGACTTCGAGGATACGCCGCCGCGTTGACCCCGCGCAAGCGACGGAGCGGCGGGCCGCAGCGTGACCCACGCTGACGGGTGACGGCGCCGCGCATGCGCGCGGCATGGTGATCATTGAAAGCTGGGCTCGGCGACGCCAGAGAGGCACGAGGCGTCGGGCTGGCTGGCTGGGTCGACCCAGAACTCCTGGGTGACTTTGGTGGCGCAGAAGGTGCCGTCGGAGAACATGACCCCGTGGCCGATCCCTGGGAAGAGGAAATGGTAGCTGTTGCTGAGGGTCTGCGCGGCGAGATCGCCGTTGGCCGGCGGCGTGACGGGATCGTACTCGCCTTCGAGGATCAGCGTCGGGATGGAGCTGCTGACGGGTTGCGCTTCGCTAGGGTCGACGGTGTGAACGCCCCAGAGCTTGCAGCCCTGGATCTCGCCGTCTAAGCTGGCAAGTTGATCCTGGCGAATCGGCTGCGGGAAGGCCTGGGCAGCGCTGGCGAGCTGGCTGGTGGTGTCGAAGTCCACGTCTTCGGCGCATTCGACGGAGTAGTACATGCCCCAGCTCACCGAGCTGTCGAACATGTCGTTGCCGAAGATTTTGGCCGCGTCGCTGGTGGCGCCTGTTTTGAGTTGGTAGAGCATCTGCGGCAACAAGGGAATGGCGGTGACGTCGTAGAAGGCGGTAAAGAGCAGGTTGGCGAGGGTGTCGCCGTTGAAGGAGACGGTGAACGTTTGCTTGTACTTCGGGTCGCCGTAGGTCTGATCCTGCGTCTGGAAGCTAAGGGGGTGGGCGTTGAGCGCGGCGTAGTCCGCGTAGAAGGTCTGTTCCAGGTTGGGATACTGGGCATTGCAGGCGGCGTCGGCGGCGCAGCCATCCCATAGCGTCTTGAAGACGCGGGCGGTGGAGGAGGGGATGCTGGTGAGCAGGCCGACCTGGGCGGGAACGGTGGAGTCGAGCACGACGCTGCGGACGTGCTGCGGGAAGGAGCGCATGACGTCGAGGGCGAGCCGCGTGCCGTAGGAGACGCCGTAGAGGTCAACGGCGGAGTAGCCAAGCGCGTCGATGACGTCATGCACGTCGTTGGCGTCGCTGTAGGTGGTGTAGGCGTCGAGGTTGATGCCGCTGGCGGTGAGGCGGCTGTGGCAGGCGCTGATGGCGGCGTTCTGCTCCTGAATCTGCTGGTCGAGCGAGGCGGTGGAGTCGGTCTGGTATTGGAGGGCGTTGATCTCAGGGCAGGCGAGCGACGGCTTGGAGTAGCCAGTGCCGCGCTGGTCGAGGAGGATCACGTCGCGGTTGCCGAAGATCGCCGAGCCAACCTGGGCCCACGAGACGCTGTATTGGCGGGCCTCGGAGCCGAAGAAGTCGATGCTGTCGCCGCCAGGCCCGCCCTGGAGGAAGAAGACAGGGGACGCGTTGACGCTGGCGTTGGCGCTCTTGATGACGGCGATGGCAAGCTGGACCTTGGCGCCGGTGGGCTTGGCGCGATTCTCCGGGACGCTGAGGGTATAGCAATTGATGCCCGCTGAGGGCGTGAAATGGCAGGGTATGCTGACGAGGCTCGTGGAGGTGGGTGTGCCGGTGCCAGTGGCGGCGCTGGCGGTGGGGGTGGTGGCGGATGTGCTGGCGCTGGTGCAGGCGGTGGTGATCAGCGCCGCGAGCGCCAGGAGTGCGAGAAGGCTTCGCGAGCCTGGTGTGCGCATGCCGCGCCTCCTTCGGGTCACTAGAGCAGGTGAGCGTGTAGCAGCCGCGCGGCGGAGCCGGAGACGCCGTCGCATGTTCGCGTCGCATGTTCGCGTATCGAGGGCATTCTCTCATACGCGTGAAGGTGGAGTTGTGTTACCGCTGAGTGGCTGGCGCGCCGCGAGGAGGGTGCGATCCCGGTGTGCGCGGGAAGGCTGTGCGGGCGAGCGGCTTGTGTTATACTCGGCGCCAAGCCGCCGGAGTCACCGGTTCGACGCGCTGATGGGGGCGCGGGACGCTGTGGTCAGGCCGGAGGGCGTTCGGAAGGGAGCAGCAACATGCCACGTCGCGTGATGGCCCCCGTGAAGGTGCGCGCGAGCGGTACGGGCGCAGGGGCCGCAACGGAGAAGGCGACATCGGTTTCGACGCAGGGCGATAGTTATCTGGCGCGGCTGGTGAAGTACATCCCCTCGGAGATCATCACCGTCTATGTGCTGGCAGCGGGCTTCATCGGTATGAACGTGCCCGGCAGCACGACGAGCAATGGCCGCTTCATGCTCGATCAGCAGCAGCAATTCTTAGTCTTTGCCGGATTCCTCGTGGCGACGCCGATCTATACGGCGATCGCGACGCGCAAGCAGGGATTGCCCCCGGCGACGGGGCAGATCGTCATCTCGATCATCTCGTTCGCGGCATGGGCCTTCGCCCTGGGCGGTCCGTTCGAGACGCTGAGTTTCTATCCGACGCAGGGGCCGGTGATCAGCGCGATCGCGTTGCCGGTGGTGGTGCTGGCGGCGGGCTTCTTTGTGCCGAAGCCGGTGCAGGTTTGACACTCCACACGGGATAAATCCTGATGGATTCTCGGAGAACGCTTGTGGCAACCCACGACGTTAGCCCCCGAAGGGCCTGCCCGGCCCCGAAAGGCGTTGCATGCATCACCGGGCGAGCGAGGCTCAATCAACTCCGGCTCAAGCGCAGGGCACCACGTCCAAAACACGTTGATGCTTTTCCCCGTGGGAACGATTTACCACGGAACCGCCAAACATCCTTATGCGATTGGTGAGGTGCAAAATGCCTACAGGCCCATTCTCACACAAGCGTGCGAAATCGGCAATTGCACGGGACACAAGGGCTCAAGCCGCAGAGGAAGCCCTTACATCCGCAGGGGCTGAAGCCCAGCAGCTTTACGGGCTATTTCTGTAAGGCGAAGCGTGCGCGACGTGTCGCGTCCCTACGACAGAGAGCGGTGGGTGGTAGTCGTGCGGCGGTGACGGCGTCGTGGCGGGCGAGCTGGTGGCGCTAGTCGGCGAGGCGGGCGGCGTGGGCGTCGGCTTCGTCGGCTTCGTCGTCGCGGCAGAGGGCGCGCAAGGCGACGGCTTTGCTGCGCCAGGCGGCGGCCCCGGCGGAGTCGCGCGTGAGTGCGCGGTCGCTGGCGGCGATGGCGTCTGGGTAGCGTTTGAGGGCGATCAGCGCGTCGGCGCGGCTCGTCCAGGTGGCGGCGTCGTCGGGCGCAAGCTCGATGGCACGGTCGAAGGCGGCGAGCGCGTCGGCGTTGCGCTGGAGGTAGAGCAGCGTGTGGCCCCTGGCGCTCCAGTAGGCGGGCGTCGCCGCGTCGAGGGCGATGGCATGGTCGAGGCTCGCCAGCCCTTCGGTGTCGCGGTGGAGCGCGCGGAGCGCGAGGCCGCGGCCATACCAGGCGTCGGCGTTTCTGGGGTCGAGCTCGATGACGCGGTCGTACGCCCAGACGGCGTCTTGATCGCGCTCGGCGTGGCGCAGCGCCCATCCCTTATTCTGCCAGGCGGCGGCGAACGCGGGGTTCAACTCGACGGCTTTGTCGAGCGCCGCCAATGCCGTCTGGTGGCGCCCCAATTTGATCAGCGCCCAGCCGAGGGTGCTCCAGGCAGCGGCGTGTTCTTCGGCGAGCAGCACCGCGCGCTCGCAGGCGTCGGCGGCCTCTTCGAAGCGCTCGAGGTGGACGTATTCGTCGCCCATGGCGGACCATCCGTCCGCGCTGCGGGCGTTCAGGCGCACCACACGCTCGTAGGTTTCGAGCGCGTCGTCGTGGCGGCCCAGCGCGTGGAAGACGGCGCCCTTGGCGAGTAGCGCCTCTTCGTGGTCGGAGCGCAGCGCCAGCGCACGCTCGAGCGCGTCGAGCGCCTCGTCATCGCGCGAAAGTGCGTGGCGCGCCCTGCCGAGCGTGAACCAGGCGGCGAAGAGCTTATGGTTGCCGTCGAGCGCGCGCTCGCAGTCCTCCGCCGCGTCGCCGAAGCGATTGATGTGCAAGTAGGCCGAGGCGCGATTGGCGAGCGTGACGGGGTCGTCTGGGGTGAGGCCGAGGGCGCCGTTGAAGGCGTCGACGGCGTCTTCGTATCTACTCAGGGAGCAGAGGACGCAGCCTTTGTTGTTGTAGGCGTGGGCTTTGGGGCCAAGGGCGAGGTCGCGCTCACAGGCGGCGAGCGCGTCGTCGTAGCGGTGGGCCGCGGAGCAGGCGGCACAGAGCATCGCCCAGGCGGCGGTGCTGCCGGGCCACTGGTCGGTGGCGTGCTCGAGCAGGGTGATCGCCTCGTCATGGCGGTGTCGCGCCATCAGCGCCCGCGCCCGCAGGAGGGTGTCGTTCAGGTTCTCGCCCGTGTCCTCAGAGGTCGCAGCCATGCCCCGTGCCTCCTACCGCGGGCCTCTGCAGCGCGGCTCGCGTTCTCGGTGACGGTGTCGCAGCCCACCAGGCGTTCGTCGTTGAGCCTCCGCGCGCTGCGAAGATCGCGACCAGGGGAGGGCCGCGTGCGAGGCGTCCCTATTGTATCGCATCTTCATGAAAGGCGACGGCCAGGCAACGCCGCATGTCCACCAAGAGGACTTGGCATCGCAGGTCGCTCGCTCGGTGGAGAACGCTGCATGAGCAGTGGGCGATCCGGCCTGGACTGGAATAGATCGTGCGGGCCAGATAGGGAGTTATACTACCCCAGCGCAGGCGAGCGAGCCAGAGTGCCAGGCCGAAGGAGACTCCCATTGCCGCATGGTCTTCCAGCGCGCATGACGCGCATCGAAAAGAAGGAAGAGGGGGCGATCATGAGCGCCAGCGAAAGTGTTGCGGCCCAGCTCGATACCCAACGCTACATGCATGCTCTGCGCCTGCACGACCGCGGCGGGCCGGAGGGGCTGGTCTACGAGCAAGCGCCAATGCCACCGGTAGGAGTGGGTGACGCACTGGTGCACGTGCGTGCGGCGAGCATCACGCCGACCGAGTTGGGCTGGCCGCCAACCTTGGAGGATCGCGCGGGCCGGGACCGACGCCCGGTCATTCCGGCTCACGAAGTCGCCGGAGTGGTTGCGGCCTTGGGCTATGGCGCAACCGGGGTGGCTGTCGGCGACGCTGTCTACGCACTCACCGACTGGTACCGCGACGGCGCGGCAGCCGAGTATGTGGCCGTGGAGGCGCGTGACCTGGCGCCGCTGCCGACAACGCTCTCGTTCGAGCAGGCGGCAGCCGTTCCGCTGGCCGGACTGACGGCCTGGCAGGCGCTGTTTGACCACGGGCGCCTCACGGCGGGGCAGACCGCGCTGATCCTCGGCGCGGGCGGCGGAGTGGGCACCTTCGCCCTGCAACTGGCCCACGGAGCTGGGGCGCGTGTCGTGGGCACGGGTCGCGCGTGGGCACGGCAGGTGGTCATGGACCTGGGCGCCGACGCGTTCATTGATCTGGAGCGCGAGGCACTCGACGAGAAGACAGTTGGCGCCGCCGATGTGGTGGTCGATCTGGTGGGCGGCGATGTGCTGCGAAGTGCGTGGGCCGTCGTCAAGCCGGGTGGGGTGCTTGTCTCGCCGGTCACGGATCCGCAGGCGAGCGGCGGCGCGCGGCCGGAGGCGCGCAGCGTCTTCTTCGTGGTCGTGCCCGACCGTGCCGAGCTGATTGCGCTGGCGCGCCAGATCGAGGCGGGCATGCTGCGGCCGATCTTAGGCAAGGTAGAGCCGCTGGCCAGGGGCCGTGAGGCGTTCGAGGCCAAGCGCACGCCTGGCGTCCCTGGCAAGATCGTGCTGGCGGTCAGCGCTGAGTAAGAGCGGCAGCGCGCCAGTGACTTCCGCGATTACCAGTTGCCTATCAGCGGGCAGGTGAAGCACTCGATCACCTGGCATATACGCACAACCCCCTCCGCGCCTGTTCGCAAGCAGGTAGCACCTCGGCGGCCCGGTGCGACGACGGGGGGCATGGTGGCAGCGCTGCCACCGGGCCTCTAGCACTAGCGCACTATCACTGCCGGCTCGGCAAACATTTGCTGCTATAGGATGAGCGGCGATGGCTTGCGAAGATGCCGTGGGGCGGCGGCGAGGCAACGCCCGCGACGGAGCGTGGAGGGTAGGCGGGCAAGTCCCCTGGCCGCGGATGTTCGCCTGACGCTCTGACGTGCATGGTGATATCATGTCGTCTTCGGTGGCGTTATTTTCGCGGCCAAGCTGGCCCAGATCTTGGAGCGACTCCTAGTGCGCACGGACGACGCAACGGTCAACCGCTCAGCCGAAAGCACTGCGTGTGAGCGGCGCGAGGACTGTGCAGAGTTGACAAGAGGGGTTACTCTAAAGGGGACAGTACCAACCGCACATTAACGCGGCGGAGGGTGGGCGTGGCGGAGGGAAGTAGCCTCCACGCCCTCTCGGTGAGATTGGGCGCGCGAGGGCACGCGCTTTGCTCGCGGGTACGGAAGACGCGGGAACAGGGTCGGCGCATCCAGACAGAGGGCCGCGCGAGGACGCCAGGCGGCGTCACTGGAGCTAGTTTATGGACGCTGATCAAGGCGGTGGTGCAGGGTAGGGTGGTCCGCATCCAGGGCTGCCCGGTCCCCCCGCGCGCACGCCGCTGACCGTGCTGTTGGTTGATCCCAACGCCGAGCGTTCGCATCTGCTCGCCGAGCAGTTGCGCGCCTCGTGCCTCGTGGCGGTTGCAGGGTCGGCGCAGGCGGCGTCGGCGATCATCTCGCAGCGTGTGCCCGATCTGGTGGTCTCTGACCTCGATCTGCCGGATGTGTCGGGTCCAGAGTTCCTGGCGTTGCTGCACACCACGCCGGCGACGCGACGCGTATTGCTCATGGTGATTTCGAGCCGGCAAACGATCCGCGACAAGATCGCCGCGCTGCGTGCCGGAGCGGACGACTACCTCGTCTGGCCGTTCGAGCCGTCGCTCTTCGTGCAGCGAGTGCGGTTGCTCAGCCACTTCCGACCGCATTTCTAACGTTGGTGAACTAGGTGGCATGGGGCTTGGAGCGTGTGCGTGGTCGGCGCGGCATACACGTTGTGGCGTGTCGTTGACCGCATCAGTTGCAGTTGAGTGGTGGCGAGCGAGGCTTACGGCGGAAGGAGCGACGGTGTGTCAATTTCATCGGACCCGGTGGCGACGGTCCTCGTCGTGGACGATAATGAGGACCTGCTCGCCTCGGTCTCGTTCGCACTACAGACGTTGGGGAAGTTCCGCGTGATCGTAGCGCGCGACGCGGCGGAGGGCCTGGAAAAAGCCCTCGAATACCACCCCGACTGCATGGTAGTGGACGTCAAAATGCCGGAGATCGGCGGGCTGCAACTGGTGCGGACGCTGCGTGGCGACCGCACGACCGCGCGCATTCCGCTGGTGATCCTCTCGGCGATGGTGCAACCCAGCGACGAAGCGATGGGCATGTTCGCCGGCGCCGACCACTATCTCGCCAAGCCGACGAAGCCGCAGGCGCTGGTGGAGGCGATCCGTGAGGCGATCGCGCTGAGCGAAGAGGATCGACAGCGGCGGCTCTGGGATCTGGCGAACGGCAAAGACGCCTAGCGCAACAGCGGCGCGGGCGACGGCGTAAGGGGAAGGCATGATCGAGAAGTCGCTGATCACGCGGACGGAGCGCGAGATCTACCAGGAGTACGAGCAGCAGCGGCGCATCCAGATGATCAACTCGATCACGCCGGTGTTCGTGGTGGTCTGCGCGGTGGTCGCGGTGATCTTGCTCGGCGTGCTGCTGGTGCTGCCGGAGGGCACGGGCGCTCGCCAGGCGCTGCTGGTGACCTCTGCGATGCTCGGCTGCTGCGTTGCCGGTCTCGGCGCGGGGTTGCTCGCCGCGCGGCGCGGGAACCTGAACGTCGCCACGGCATTTGTGGCGGGGACGAGCGCGCTCGGCACGTCTGCCTCGGTGGCGATCTGGTCCGCCTTTATCGGACTCGATACCTTCGCGATGATCGAGTTGACGCCGTTCAGCGTGGTGATCGTGCTGGCGGGGCTGCTCGGCAACGTGCGCTGGATCGTGGCGGCGACCGTCGTGATGAACGTGGCGACCCTGCTGTTGCTGCTGCTGGTGCCGCAGCGCACGGCGTTGGTGCCGGTCTTTGGGCAGGAGTTGCCGCTGATCGTGCCGGTTTCGCTGGCCTACCAGTGGCTCTTCGCCGTGCTGATGATCACGATCTGGCGGCTCTTCCGGCGCACCGTGAACGAGGTAGGCGTGGCGTATCAGCGCGCCCAGCAACTCGACGCGCTGAAGGACGAGTTCATTGCCAGCGTCAACCACGAGCTGCGCACGCCGCTGATGACCATGCAGACCTATCTGGAGGTGCTGCGCGAGAGCCCGGAACTCGTGCCGCCGGAGCAACTGGGATCGGTGATCGATCAGGTCTGCCGCGTCAGCGATTCGCTGGTCGAGCTGGTGCAGAGCATCCTCAGCACGCGCGAGATCGATCGCCATATCGCCGAGATTACGCCGGAGCCAGTGGTGGTGAAACAGGCGCTCGACGCGGCGATCCTGCTGATCGATCCACGGATGGGGCAGCAGCAGCCGCGCGACCTTGTGCTGGACGTACCGGAGACACTGATGGTCTGGGGCGAGCGTGTGCGGCTGCAACAGGTGCTGACCAACCTGCTCTCGAATGCAGTGAAATATTCGCCAGCGGGCACGCGGATCGAGGTCCGCGCGCGGGCGCTGGTCGAGTCGACGGCGAGTGGTGGTGGGCGCATACGCCGCCGTGTATCCGCAGAGCCGACGTCGGTGGAGATCACTGTGCGCGACTACGGGCATGGCATCCCGCCGGAGCAGGCGGCGCTGCTCTTCAATCGCTTCGTGCGCTTGCCACGCGATCTGGCGTCGAAGATCACCGGGACGGGGCTGGGGCTGTACCTGTGTCGCGTGCAGGTGGAGTCGATGCGTGGGCGGATTTGGGTCGAGAGTTCCGGTGTGGATGGCGAAGGCAGCACTTTCCATGTGACGCTGCCGCTGGCGCCGGTGGTGGCGCCAGGCGTGCCCGCGCTCAACGCGCCGCATGTTCCCGCGGAGGTTGGTGGCGTGGCATAACGACGCCTGCGGATGGACCGGTGTAATCGGCCAAGAATCGCCGCATGGCATGGAATCCGCACGCTGGGGTGGCATAGCTTGCTGACCGTGTGACTTTCTTGTGATACACAGGATGACACAAGGAGTGTACACAGGGACGGCTTCGGTGCGGCTGCCGCGCACCCGTGCCTACCCAGCGGGAGGATTCTCGTATGCCCGATGTCCCTCCGCGCGCGACGTCCGCGGGGATTGTGACCCGCGCGACCGGCACGAAGAGCGCGCTGTCCCGGTCGCCCGATGCGTTGCGCATGCGCCTCCGCTCGCAGATCCGCGCGCTGCTCGACGAGACCGCCGCGGACGCCGATCCGCGCTGGGGCGGTGGGCGCATCAGCCCGTCGGCCTACGAGACGGCGTGGGTGGCGCTGCTCCGCGATCCGAAGCACCCGGAGCGCCTCGCCTTTCCGCGTACGCTGGACTGGCTGCTCACCCATCAGCGCGGCGACGGCAGTTGGGATGCGCCGTTCCCGCACTCGATCATCCCGACGATGGCGGCGCTCCTGGCGCTGCGACGCGCTCCCGACCAAAGCGGCGCGGTGGCGGCGGCGACGGAGCGAGCGCGCCGCGCGCTGGTGCGGGCGCTGCCACACTGGAGCGCCAGCGCTGGTGGACACGCCGTTCTTCGAGTTCCTGATTCCCTTGCTCGCCGACGAGCTGGCAAAGGTCGGCGTTGCGCTGGCGATCCCCGATCTGCGCCTCATGCTGGCGCGGCGCGAGGCCAAGCTGCGACGACTGCCGCCGGAGATGCTCTATCAGCGGCGAGTCGAATCTGCTGCACGCGCTGGAGGTCTTCGGCACGTCGCTCGACTTCGCGCGGCTGCGTCCGCTGCGCACGCGCAACGGCGGCTACGGCGACTCGCCCTCGGCAACCGCGGCGGTGCTGCTCAATGCGCCGCAGTGGGACGACGCGGCGGCGGCGTGGCTGCGCCGCCTCGGCAGTGCGACGCGTGGGGGCGCGCCGGGAGCGATGCCGACCTCGCATCCCTCAGACATCTTCGAGGCGGCCTGGGTGCTGCACCTGCTGGCGCACGGCGACGTGCCGCTGGAGCCGGCGAGCGATCCGGCGGTGCGCGGCATGCTGCGCTGGCTGAATCGCGGGGTGACGAGCCGCGGCGCGGGCTTCTCGCGGCTGGGAGGCATGCCTAGCGACGCGGACGACACAGCGCTGGCGCTGGCGGTGCTGAACCGGCTTGGCGTGCGGCGCAGTCTCGCGCCGCTCTGGCGCTTCGAGCGGCCCGATCATTTCGTCAGTTACGACGGCGAGCGCACCGCCTCGACGAGCGCCAACGCGCACGTGCTGGAGGCGCTGATCAGTGTAGACGCCATCGGGTTGCCGCCGCTGGCGCCGCGCCGCCGCAAGGTCGCACGGTATCTTCTCGACGAGCGCAACGCATTAGGCTATTGGGCAGACAAGTGGCACCTCAGCGCATATTATGGTACGTTGTCAAGCGTACTGGCGCTAACGCGGATGCCCGATGCAGTCGCGGAGGGCGACTTGCTGCCGACGCTGACGTGGCTCCAAGCATCCCAGCACCAGCACGGCGGTGGCTGGGGCATACATGGCGCGACGCTGGAGGAAACGGCATTCGGCTTGCTTACCGTCATGGAGCTGTATCGAGCCGTCCCGCGGGCGCGCACAGAGACGACTCGCGACACGATGCGGCGCGCTTTCCGTTACGTAGTCCGGCACCTGGAGCTATTCGAGGCGGCTGAGATGTCGTTACCCACACTGTGGGTCGATAAGACGCTCTACGCGCCTCCTCGCGTGATTCGCGCGGCGGCGCTGGCCGCGGCGCACCGCTATTTGGGCAGACATCCGTGGGATGCGGAGGCATAACGCCGCCTCTGGGACGTCCTGGAGTGTAGAGAGCCGCGCCACCGTAGCACGCCATCTCGCGGAGCGACCGCATACTGCGCGCCGCGTGGGCAGAGCGCGCAGCGCGGAGAGGATTACAGCGCGGGCACACCGGACAGCCCGCCAACGAGGATGGGATCCACCCCTAACGCGACCGAGCGCCGACGCACCATGCCTATGCGATTGCACAGGACTGCTCCCGGAGGACGTTCGCGGGTAGGGACGGATACGGGCGGATATGGGCGGATACGGCGCGTCGTGGCGGCGCCGAGCGCCGAGGGAGGTTCCTCATGCCTACGCTACCGGATCGGGCGACGAGCATTTTGGCGCTGCTAGAGCGCGAGCGAGGGCCGCAGGTCGATGGGCTGACCGCCTTCGATTGGCGCGCGCTGGTCGAGGCGAAGAAGCCCGGCGCGAAGTCTGAGAGCCAGCAGCGTCAGGCGTTGCGCTTCAAGCGGATCGCCACAGAGCTTGCGGCGTGGGCCGAGGAGTACGGCATCTCACGCGAGCATCTCGAAGAAAGCGCCTGCTACGGCACGGTCTGCACCGACTTCGAGACGCCGCAGGGTCAGGCGCTGGCGCTGGCAAAGACGATCTGCTGGATCTACCAGCTCGATGACTTCCTCGACCGGCAAGATGTCGCCCGACTGGCGGCAGCGCCCGACGAGGCGCGGGCAGTGCTCGATGCGGCGCTCGGCGCCGTTTTCCGTCCGCTGGCGCACGTGCTCGACGAGCAGACGCTACGCGGGCTGGGCTTCGCACTCGGCGAGGCGACGCCTCTGTTGGCGCCGCGCGTGGCGGAGGAGGCGGCGGTGCTGCGGCGGGCGCTGCTGGCGCTGCTCCGCGATCTGGCGGGCGAGTGGGCACGGTTGCCATGGGCGTTGCGGCGGCGTCGTGCGCGGCGTGCGCTGGTGGCGGAGCAATTCGCCGAGTGCGCGGCGGCGATGCGCCACGAGTTGCTCTGGAACATCGCCTTCGCGCGGCCTGGGAACGGCGCGGATGGCGCGGATATCGCGGCACGCAGCGCAGCGCTGCCGTCGTTCGCTGCATACCTGCAGAACGGCGCCGTCTCGATTGGCATGCCGGCGGTGGCGGCAGTGGCGGCGAGCTTCGAGGAGCGCCCCGGCGGCGCATGGAAACGTACGCTGGCGACGATCCTCGCGGGCGGCAACGTGGTGCGGCTGACCAACGATCTGCACACCTACTTCGCCGACGTGGACGAGGGCAAGGTTTCGTCGGTGACGCTGCGGCTGGCGGAGTTGGGATTGCCGCCGAGCGGGCTAGACCCCGACGCCAGCGCTGAGGTGCGCGAGGCGCAGACCTCCATCGAGCACGATCTCGCGCGATCGGTCGGCGCCTTCGCCTACGGGCAGGGCTTGCTGGCCGAGGGTCCGTTGGCGTACTGCGTGCGCCATGCGGTGGCATTCGCACTGGCGGTCTACGGCGACGGCAGCCGCTTCAGGCGCGCGGAGCCCGCGGCGGCGGCGTAGCGGCGCTCAGCGCGGAGTGGTGTCGTGTAGCGATTGCCGCGTTTTCTCTTACCCCTTGTGCATTGTGAGTACCGCCCGTATACTCGCTCTATTCGAACTACGCGACCGACGGAGGCGCGTAGCGAGAGCGCCACCGCGTTGCGACCAAACGCATCCCACGTGCGTGCGCGATCGGCAACGCCTGGCCCAATGAGGGGAGTTCGCGGACATGGCACGACAGCGACCACTCGGCGTCACCATCCTCGGCATCCTGGCGATCATTGGCGGCATCCTCGGTATCTTCGGCAGTTTCGCGGTGATCTTCGTCGGGGCGGTCGTCTCGACGGGGAGCGTCGCGACCAACAACAACGTCGCGTCGGGCGGCTTCATCACGCTACTGGGCATCATCCTGCTGGCGACGAGCGTCGGCGACATCGTGGTAGGCATCGGCTTCCTGGGGTTGAAGCCCTGGGCGTGGACGCTGGGCATCGCGCTGATGGCCATCGGCATCCTGATAGACATTCTGTTCGTCACGCAGGGCCAATCGGTCGGCAGCGAGGTGGTCAGCATCCTGATCAGCGCCGCGATCCTCTACTATCTCTTCACGCCGAACGTCAAAGCGGCGTTTGGCCGCGCATAGCCTCGCGGCAGCGCGACATATCGGGTCAGCGTATCCACTAGCCCGATGACACGACGAGGGCGAGACGCCATACGTGTAGTATGACGCTCGCCCTCATCCGTTTCCGAGCATCTGAGGCTCGCGGTATCCGGCGGCTAGCTGACGCTCTCTTGCCGCCGTTCGCCGCCACGCCAGCCGCGGTTAGGGCGCGGAAAGCGTTCGCCGCCGTCGCGCCGGGGAGCGTAGGGCACGGCGCTCGGGCCGACCGGCCCCACCGGCCCCACCGGCAGCGGCGCGCGCGGCTGGCGCTGCATGGGGCGGCCCATCTGCGGCCGCACGTAGGGCGGCTCCGCTGGCTGCGGTGGCGGCGCGGCGGGCAGCGGCATCTCTTGCTGCGGCCAGGGGCGCGGCGTCAGGCGCACGCCGAGATCGCGCTGCATCTTCTGCCAGATCGGGAGATCTTCCGGCGCCAGCAGGGTGATCGCCTCGCCCTCGCGATCCATGCGCCCGGTGCGCCCGACACGGTGCGTGAAGAGCTCGGCGGATTCGGGAAGCTCGTAGTTGATCACCTGCTCGATGGAGAGCACGTCGAGGCCGCGCGCCGCCACGTTCGTCGCCAGCAGCACCGGTACACGCCCGGCGCGGAAATCGGCGACGACGCGATCGCGGGCGTTCTGGCTCATGTTGCCCTGCAGCGCGGCGACGGGATAGCCGCGCGCTTCGAGCATCTTGGCGAGCTTCTTGACGCCATGCTTGGTGCGCCCGAAGACGAGGGTGTTGCCCTCCGCGCCGCGCCGTCGGTCGAGCAGCGCCGTCAGCGCCGCGAAGCGCAGCCCCTGCGGCACGGCGTAGACCACCTGCGAGACCATCTCAGTAGGGCGCGTCAGCGGCTCGCCCGCATCGACGCGCACCGGCTCGCGGAGATACTTGCGCGAGATTTCGACGGTCCACTCAGGGAGCGTCGCGGTGAAGAGCGCCATCTGCCGCGTCGGCGGCGTCTTCGAGAGGATGCGCTCGACATCTGGCGCGAAGCCCGCGTCGAGCATCTGATCGGCCTCGTCAAGGACGGCGACGCGCAAGGCGCCGAGGTCAAGGTTGCCCTGGCGCAGGTGATCGAGCACACGCCCCGGCGCGCCGACGGCAATCTGCGCGCCCGCCAGCAACGCATCGCGCTGTGGCCCCAGCGAACGCCCGCCGATCAACTCGGCGATACGCAGGCCGCGTCCGGCGTCGAGCAGCGTGAGCACCTCGGCCACCTGGCTGGCGAGCTCGCGCGTGGGCACGAGGATCAGCGCCTGCACGCGCGGCAGCCGGGGATCGATGCGTTGCACCAGCGGCAGGCCGAAGGCGATCGTCTTGCCGGAGCCGGTGCGCGATTGGCCGACGACGTCGCGCCCCGCCAGCAGCGGCGGAATTGCGCGCTCCTGGATCAGCGTGGGGGTGGTGATGCCCTGCCGCGCCAGCGCCGCCGCCGTGCGCCGCTCCGCGCCGAGCAGGCCAAAGGCCGAGGAGTCGGTTTGCCGCGACTCGGCGTCTTGGGCGGAGGTATCCGGCATCGGGCGTGCCGCCGGCTGCTGTTGCTGTGGCCGCTGTGCTGGGCGCTGTTCCGCGGCCGCTGTTGCTGTGGCCGTTGTTGCTGCGCCCGCTGTTCCGCAGGTCGTTGTTGCTGGGGCCGCTGTTGCTGGGGCCGCGGTGGGCCATAATTAGGAAACATACGAGAAGACACGCGTCATCCTTCCGGACGAGCAGCATCCCCATAGGAGGGATCGGCTCGTCGCTGCTTCGTCTGATCTACGAATCGGAGACGCGTCACACAAAAAGGCCCACCGTGCCATCCGGGCGCAGTGGACCCTTACACGAGGCCGACTGAGAAGACGCACAACCGTCAAACATGGAGGGGATTGGAGCACGTCGCCCCGCTCAACCCTCACGCACATTCTGACGTGTGAAGTATACTCGCCGTAGCCGTGCCGCGTCAAAGGGGGCCGGACGGATGCTGCCCACGCGCGGGGTGCAGCGTACGGAACGTCGCGCGATCGCTTGAGCCGCGTACCGCTAGGACGCACGAGCGATCCGTGAACAGAGGAGCGCTCGCGCATGGTGCCCGCAGACTTCGCCAACTTCTTCCTCGCCACCGCCGGGGCGGGCGGCGCGCTGATCGGTCTGCTCTTCGTCGCCATCTCGATCAACCCCGAACGCACCTTCAGCGCCGATGCGCCAATGGAGCGGCAGGCCGTCGCGGGCAGCGCCTTCACCGCCCTGGTCAACGCCTTCTTCGTCAGCACCGCCGCGCTGATCCCCGGCGAGAGCCTCGGACCCGTTGCCATCGCCTTGTCGATCACCGGGCTGCTCAACACGCTGCGCGTCGGCATACAGCTCGTCCGCTACCAGCTTCGCCTGCCGCGCGATGGCGCGCGCAACCTCGCCCTGCGCATCGCCCGCTCGGCCACCATCGTCCTGATTAGCCTCGTGCTGTACACCTTTCAGCTCACCAACGCCCTGGATTTGACCCTGCACCCCGCCACCACCGGCGACGTCTACGCCATCTGCTCGCTGATCCTGGCGATCTATGGCGTCGGCCTGACCCGCGCATGGGAGCTACTCGGCGCGCCGCGCGCGGGATTCCTCTCCTTCCTCAACCCCCTCGCCAGCTTCCGCACGGCGCGCCAGAAGTCCGCCACGCCCGCGCCACCCGCGCCGACGAAAGCGGCGGACGACACGGCTCCCACGCGCGGCGTGAGCGCTGAAGCGGGGCACGAGCAGGCGCGCGCCGGCCGCAGCGCGCCTCCCGCGGCCTCGTAGCGCATGCAAGGACTCCACCTAGGGATGTAGCGGGCGGCCAGCCCTCGCTCGGCACGCTCGCTTTCCAGCGGGCTATAGCGCGCACAGGTGCAGACCGCGCGTGCACAAGAACTGGAAATGTGGCTCTCCACCACGACTGTGGACAAACACGCACGGTTGTCCACGCCTTATCCACGGCAGCGGGAGAAACTCCCAGAAACTCGTGGATAAAGGGCTTACGCTCGTCCTGGCGGCGAGCCTATACTTACCGAATGTGGGGAAAAGTGGGATCAAAGTGGATCCCAGTGGGGACCCCTCCACGCGATTCGGTTGAGGTCGGCAGATGCTCGGCGAGTTCAAGGGTGAGTATACACACAGCGTCGACGGCAAAGGACGCGTCGCCATCCCGGCACGCTTCCGCGCCAAGCTCGAACGCGGCGCCGTACTCACTCGTGGCATCGAGCAGTGCCTGTTGGTCTACACCGCCGAGACGTGGGAGCAAAAATCTGCCGCCCTCGAAGCCTCGGCGCTCACGCCAGCGCAGCGCCGCCGTGTCGAGCGGCAGATGTATTCGCAGGCGCAAGACGTGGAGCTCGATGCCCAGGGTCGCATCCTCGTTCCGCTGAAGCTGCGCCGGTTCGCCGGCATCACCGCCGAAGCCGTAATCGTCGGCGCGCGCGATCGCTTCGAGATCTGGGGCGCCGAACGCTGGGCCGATTACGTCGCCGAGCTCGACGCCGAGGACCTCACCGACCTGCCCTTGCCCTTCTAAGCTAGCGACCCAACGCACGCATCCAACGAAAGAATCCAGCGCACGATGCCAACGACCATCCACCAGCCGCACCAGCAGCACGAGCGACACGCCGACGACCCCGCGACCTCGCGGACGACGGCCCACATCACCGTGCTGCCTGAAGAGACGCTCGATCTGCTGGTGCCGCGTCCCGGCGAGTCGTTCCGAGGCGGGCGTTACCTCGACGGCACGCTCGGCGGCGGCGGCCACGCCGCGCTGGTGCTGGAGCGCACCGCGCCCGACGGTCGTGTGCTCGGCATCGACGCCGACCCCGCCGCGCTCGACCGCGTGCGGGCGCGGCTCCCCGAAGCGGTCGCTTCTGGGCGTCTGGTGCTGATGCAGGGCAACTTCGCCGCGCTCGCCGATCTCGCCCGCGCAGCCGATTTCGTCCCGCTGGATGGCATCGTGCTCGACCTCGGCCTCTCGTCGGATCAGCTCGCCGACCGTGAGCGCGGCTTCAGCTTCGTCGCCGATGCTCCGCTGGATATGCGCTTCGATCCCACCCGCGGCCAGTCCGCCGCCGATCTCGTCAACACGCTGGACGAGGCCGCGCTGGCCGATCTGCTCTATCAGTATGGCGAAGAGCGCCGTTCGCGCGCCATCGCCCATCGCATCGTCGCCCAGCGGAGTCGCGCGCCCATCGAGCGCAGCGGCGAGCTGGCACGGCTGGTGGAGTCCGTGATCCACGGGCGCCCCGGCGGCATCCATCCCGCCACGCGCAGCTTTCAGGCGCTCCGCATCGCCGTCAACGACGAGCTTGGCAGCCTGGAGGCCGCGCTGCCCGCCGCGCTCGACACGCTGCGTCCCGGTGGGCGCATCGTCGTCATCAGCTTCCACTCGCTGGAAGATCGCATCGTCAAGCGCTTCTTCCAGGCCGAGGAACGCGGCTGCGTCTGTCCGCCCGAGTTGCCCGCCTGTGTCTGCGGGCGCTCGCCCCGGCTGCGCCTGCTCACGCGTCACCCCGTCACAGCCGGCGAGGCCGAGCTAGCCGCCAATCCCCGCGCACGGAGCGCCAAGCTCCGCGCCGCCGAACGGCTCTAGCCCGTCCCCGATTCGCGCACCTTAACAATCCAACAGTCTTCCCATTCCCCCTCCCCTCTCCCGCGCGAGAGGGGAATGCGGCGAGGCGCAGCCTCGTCCGCGCTTCGGCGGGCCGCGAACCGCGTCCGGGTGAGGTCCGGCATAGCACTTGCTTTTACCTCCGTCAGAGGGACGATTGGCCGATCACGCTTCGGTGATGGACCAGAACGCACACACGGCTGAGGAAAGCAATGGAACCGCGAAGCTACGCCGATCTCCACGCTGATGATGCGCCGGAGGATGCGCTATCCTGGCGTGAGCGCGTCGCGGCCACGCTGCGGCGACCGATCGCCCTGGCGCTCTTCGGCGTCGCGCTGCTAAGCATGCTCGCGCTGCTCTACCTCAGCGAAGTCGCCGGCGTCGAATCCGCCAACGCGCGACTCAACGCGCTGCGCGCGCAACAGGCGCGGCTCGAACGTCAAGAGGCGGTGCTCGAAGCGCAGCTCGGCCAGGTCACCAGCCCCGCCTACATCGATCAGCGCGCCCGCGCGCTCGGCCTCGCCCCTGGCAGCGGCGCACCGGTGTTCATCATCCGCGAGCCGCGGCCATGAGCCACTCTTCCCCACCGCGACGGCCCACACCACCCGTCGAAGACGACTGGCCCGCCGACTGGCGCCCGCATTGGTTCGCCACACTCCGCGCGACCATCCGTGGCTGGCTCGCCGAACTCCGTCCCCTGCCTCGCGTCGGGCCGCGCGGCGAACGCGAGCAAGATCGCGCGGATCAGGCGACGCTTGAGCGCGCCCGCCATCGCCAGTTCCTCTACGTCTTCCTCGCCGTGGTGGTGATGGCGCTGCTCTTCGGACGCACCGCCTACTGGCAATTCGACCGCAACGAGTCGCTCGCCGCGCTGCGGCAGGCGGAGCAGATGCGCACGTTCGCCATCCCCGCGGGTCGCGGCGCGATCTACGATGCCAACGGGCGCCTGCTCGCCGTCAGTGTCACGCAGGATACTGTGGATGTCGACCCCGACGTGCTGCGTGCCACCGCGACGCTCGACGCCACCGCCGCAACGCTGGCGCATCTGCTCGGCTTGCCGGCCAGCGCCGTCAGCGCGCAGATCGACGTCCCTGGCGCCTACGTCATTCTGCGCGACGCCGCCGGCCACACGCTGCTACTCACGCAGGCGCAGAGCGACGCCGTAACCAAGGCCAGGCTCGACGGCGTCACGCTGATCCCCCAGGTGAATCGCATCTATCCCGCTGGGGCGCTGGCGGCGCAGGTGCTCGGCTTCGTCAGCCACAATGGCGACAAAGGCGCCTACGGCATCGAGCAGCAGTGCGAGGCGGCGCTCGCCGGCACTCCGGGCACGCTCTACACCGCCGTCGACGGCTTCGGCAATCCGCTCGCCACCAGCGCGCAGCGCCAGACGCCCGCCTCGCCCGGCGCGAACGTCACCCTCACCCTCGACGCCACGGTGCAATACTGGGCGGAGCAAGGCCTGGCGCAGGCCGTCGCCTCGACCCAGGCCGACGGCGGCACGGTGATCGTCGCGGACCCCAAAACCGGCGCGATCCTGGCGATGGCGAGCCTGCCAAGCTTCGATCCGAACAGCTACGCCAGCAGCCCGCTTTCGGCCTTCGTCAACCCCGCCGTCAGCGACACCTACGATCCCGGCTCGGTCATGAAGGCGATCACGATGGCGGCGGGCATCAACAGCGACGCCATCACGCCGTACAGCAGCTACGACGACAGCGGCGCGACGGTGATCGATGGCGTGACGCTGCACAACTGGGCCGACATCGGCCACGGCGTCATCGACATGACGCAGGTGCTGCAATACTCCGCCAACACCGGCGCGGTCTGGGTCGAGCAACAACTCGGCGCCGCTCGCCTCAACCAGTATCTCAACGCCTTCGGCTTCCTGCACACGACGGGGGTAGACCTCCCCGGCGAGGCAGCGGGCTTCAACGACGCCTCCGGCGATGCCGCGCTTGCCGCCGCCGAGAACTCCTTCGGCGAGAGCATCAACGTCACGCCGCTGCAAATGGTCGCGGCCTACGGGGCGCTCGCCAACGGTGGCGTGCTGATGCAGCCCTATATCGTCTCAAGTCTCGCAGCGGACGGCGCTGGCGCGACCACCACCTACGGCCCGCACCAAATACGGCGTGTGGTCAGCGCGCAGACGGCGCAGACGGTGACGGCGATGCTGGTCAACTCGGCGCGCGTCAGCGAGGCCCAGATGAACCTGCTCCCCGGCTACACGATAGCCGCGAAGACCGGCACCTCGACCCCCGACCCCGCCAACGCCTCCGTCACCTACGCCTCGGTCGTCGGCTACGCGCCCGCCACGAACCCCCAGTTCGTGTTGCTGGTAAAGCTCGACCACCCCAAGGCGGATATCTTCGGCGGTTCGGCGGCTGGTCCACTCTGGCGCACGCTGGCCTCGCAACTCTTCACCTACTACCAGATTCCCCCCGACGCCGCGTAGACCACCACTCGTTTCGCGGCGCAGACCCACGCGCAGACCTACGCGCAGACGCACTCGCAGCCCCGTCTACTCCGCGCCAGCAACGCGGCTTGCTCTTCGCGCGCCCGGATGGCTCGCGTCGCTTTCCCCGACAAGGATGCCCTGTGGCTGAGGAGGTTGAAACCATGGCGACCCACACGACGACTTCACGCGGCACCCCTGTTCGCGGCACTGCTGCGCGCGGCGCTTCCGCGGCTCCGCGCGGTTCCGCGCGCCCCGCGCTGCCCACGCTGGCCTCTGCCGTGGCGCAGGCTGCCCCGCGCTACCTGCCGCTGAGCGGCGCGGAGCTGTCGTGGACCTTCACGCCGCGTGGCGACGCCGCGGAACGCGTGGCGCGCCCTGTCGGCGTACGCCGTCGCTTTGGCGAGCTGCGTACGGCGCTGGCCGACGGCTGGGAGATCGTGCAACCGATCTTCGCACGCCCGCTCTGGTCCGCCCCCGACGACTCAGTGACCGCCTTCAACTTCGTGCTCTGCCGTGGCGCCGCCACGCGCCTGCTCACCGTTCCCGATGGCCGCACCGTCGCGCGCTTCGTCCGCGATCAGCGCCTCTCGGTGGACTATCGGAGGTAGCCCGCATCTTCGCCCGCCTCTTCTGAGCGCCGCGCGTCATGCTCGCTGGCCTATCCTGCCCCTCGCACGACGTCGCCGCCCACGCGGCCCACGCGGACACCGCCCCGTAGCGCGGCGGCTTCACAGCGGCACGCCCGCCTCCAGATACGCCAGGCCCTCGTCTACCAGCGCGAGGAAATCCGCCCGCGGGTCGCCCATGCCCACCAACAGCGAAGAGACAAGCACGCCGATCAATGCGCCCGCGAACATCTGCACTTTGGGGTCGTCGGCAGACTTCCCCACGCGCTTCGCCAGCAGCCCGCTCAACGTCTGCATGGTCTCCACGAACACTTCCAGCACCCGCGTCCGCAGTTCGGGGATGCCCAGGATCCACCGCGAGCGCTCCATCTGCCGCGCCCACTCGTCGGCGGGCAGTTGCATGAGGCTCTCGCGCAGCGCCCCGCGAATCGCCTGCATCGGCGTCAGCTCTGGCGGCTGCGCCTCGAATGCCGCGAACATGATCGGGTCGAGTTCGTCGTAGAGGACGACATCTTCTTTACTGGGGAAGTAGCGGAAGAAGGTGCTTGGCGAGATCTCCACCGCCTCGGCGATCTGGCTCACCGTCGTCGCGTCGTAGCCCTGCTCGCGAAAGAGCCGCAGCGCCTCACGCTGGATCGCGGCGCGGGTCTTGGCCTTTTTGCGCTCGCGCAGGCCGGGCGTCGGTTGCTCATTGTGAGAGATCGCGTTCTTCATACCCCAATTTTACGCGCTCACCGCCCAGCCCCACAAGCGCCCGGCCATCTCCGTCCCAGCACATGCCAGCTGGCGCCAGCCACATCTATAGGTGCTGAGCCCTCGGAGCGGGGGCGAGTTCACCCGCCGACCCGCTCCTCTCCCCGCCGCGCGCTGCCTACACCGCCGTCGTGGACGTTGCCCGCGTGGCGCGCTCCGCGGTCGCGTTTGCCGGCTTTGCGGCAGATCGGTTTGGCAGGAAGATCAACGTCACCACGGCGCCCAGCGCGGCGATGCCCGCCGCCACCACCAGCGACGCGTCCATCCCCGTGACGAAGGCCGCGCGCACCGATGCCAGCAACGGCGCCGAGCCGAGTTGCTGCGCCACCGCCAGCCCACCGAAGATCCCCGTTTTGACGGCGCTTGCCGCTGCCTCCGGCAGTCCCGCGACCTGCACCTGCCCCTGATAGGCCGCGAGCAGCACACTCCCCAGGATCGCCGTGCCGAACGGGCCGCCCACCTTCTGCAACGCCTGCAACACCGCCGAGCCGACCCCCGCGCGCTCCGCCGAAAGCTCCGAGAGCGCGCCCGCGGCCGCCGTCGCCAGCGTCAGCCCCATGCCCAGGCCGACGAGCGCCATCCATGCCGCGACGAATCCGCCCTGCGAGGCCACGCTCGTCCCCGCTCCGAGCAGCATGCCCCCGGCGACGAGCACGAAGCCCAGCGCAACCGTCACCTTGGCTCCCAGCACGCCCGCCACGCGATCCGCGGGCACCGCGCCGACGACCAGCCCGCCGATCAGCGGCAGCAGCCGAATCCCCGACCCCTGCGCATCGGTGCCCACCACCCCCTGGAAGTATTGCGGCATCGTGAAGAGCACGCCGACCATCGCCAAGACCAGGATCGCCAGCAAGATCACCCCCCAGGTGAACGACGACGAGCGGAACAGCGCCAGATCGATCAACGGCTGACCGCCCGGTTTGCGGCTGAGCGCGCCCTCCCAGACGAAGAACGCCACCAGCAACGCCAGCCCCACGCCAATCGGGATCAGCGCGTTCGCGGCGCCCCAGCCATCGCGCCCCGCCTCGATCAGCCCATACGTCAGGCCGACCAATCCCGCGGTCGAGGTCACGATGCCCACCAGATCCAGCCCTGGCGGCACCGGCGCGCGTGACTCTGGCAGCAGCGCGGCGGTGGCGAGCAGCCCCACCAGCGCCACCGGCACATTCATCAGGAAGACCCAGCCCCACCAGTAGTTCGTCAGCAGCCAGCCGCCAAGGATCGGCCCGATCGGCAGCGCCAGAAAGTTCGCCGCCGCCCAGACGCCGACCGCGCGTGGCCGCTCGTCCTCGGTGAAGAGCACGGTCAGCGCCGAGAGCGCCATGACGATGATGCCCGCGCCCGCCAGCCCCAGCACCACCCGCGCCAGCGTGAACTCCAACGCGGTGGTCGAATAGGCGCAGGCCGCCGAGCCGACGCCGAAAAGCAACAGCGCGATCAGCATCACCTTCTTACGCCCGAAACGGTCGCCGAGCAGCCCCGCGGGGAGCATCGCCGCCGCCAGCACCAGCAGATACCCCGACGAAAACCATTGCAGGTCAGACTCCGTGGCGTGCAGCGCCTTCGCCAGCGTCGGCACCGCCACGCTCAGCACCGTGCCGTCCAGCCCAATCGCCAGCACCGCCAGCGTCAACGCCGCCAGTGCCCACCATTTGCGCGACCCCGTCGTATTCATGAGAGTAACCGCCTTTCGCAACAAAATATCTGTTGCAATACTAATGCAAATGAGAGTGAATAGCAATATCTTGCGGCATACTTCCACATCTGCCGCCCACGCCAAGAAGTAGTGAGTACAGTGGCATGCATCTTCCGGCGCATACACCGGCGAACCGCCTCCGCCGCTTGGCCGTAGGAAGGCGGCGTCGCGGAGCTGCTCATGCGCCAACATGTGCGCCACCATGCGCTCGACAACGCACCATCGCCACCCTACCAACCCGCGCGAAACGGATCGTCTTCACCGAGAGGAAGCAACACCATGCGAACGGTCACATCACACGACGGCACACCCATCGCCTTCGATCAGTCCGGTCAAGGCCCCGCGCTCATCCTGGTCGACGGCGCGCTCTGCAGTCGGAACTTTGGGCCGATGGGTCCACTGGCCGCCCAATTGGCGCCACAGTTCACCGTCTACGCCTATGATCGCCGTGGCCGCGGCGAGAGCGGCAATACGCTGCCGTTTGCCGTGGAGCGCGAAGTCGAAGACATCGCCGCCCTCATCGCCGAGGCCGGCGGGTCGGCCTTCGTCTACGGCATCTCCTCCGGCGCGGCCCTCGCCTTCGAGGCGGCGCGCCAACTTCCAACCGCCATCACCAAGCTGGCGTTGTACGAGCCGCCCTACACCGTCGATGCCGACCGCGTCCAGGGCTTCAAGGCGTACCGGGCGCGGCTCGACGAGCTGCTCGCGGCGGGACGCAGGGGTGATGGAGTAGAACTCATGATGCGCCTGGTCGGCGCCGGGGACGAAGGGGTCGCCGGAATGCGCCAGTCACCGGTCTGGCCGCTGTTCGAGGCCGTCGCGCCCACACTGGCCTACGATGCCGCCGAACTCGGCGATAGCTCCGTGCCGACCGAACGCGCGGCCTCGGTCACCATGCCCACCCTCGTCCTGGCCGGCGGCGGCGACATTCCCGTTTATCCAGCAAGCCGCCCAAGCCCTCGCCGACGCCCTTCCGCGCGGCCAGCACCGCACCCTCGAAGGGCAGACGCACGAAGTCGCCCCCGAGGCGCTTGCGCCCGTGCTGGCCGAGTTCTTCCTCGGCTGACCTCTCCTCGGCTGACCTCAAGGAGCATGACGTGGGCAAGATCATTGTCACGAACAACGTAACGCTCGACGGCGTGATGCAAGCGCCAGCCCGGCCCGACGAAGACCCCCGCGACGGCTTCACCCACGGCGGCTGGGCGCTGCCCTACGGCGACGCCGTCATGGCTGGCGAGATGGCGAAAGGCATGGCCAGGGGTGGAGCGCATGGTGGCGCGCTGCTGCTTGGGCGGCGAACATATGAGGATTTCTACGCCGTCTGGCCCAGCCGCACCGACAACCCCTACACCAGCGTGCTCAACAACACGCAGAAGTACGTCGCCTCCACCACCCTGCGCGAGCCGCTGCCGTGGCAGAACTCCACGCTCCTCCCGGGCGACGCGGTGGAGGCCGTCGCCCGCCTCAAAGAGCAGTCGGAGCGCGATCTGGGGATCCTCGGCAGTGGCGATTTGATCCAGTCGCTGCTACGGCACAACCTCATCGACGAATTCGTGCTACTGATCTACCCGCTGGTGCTGGGGTCGGGTCGTCGCCTCTTCCCCGATGGCGCCGCCCCCGCCACGCTCCGCCTCGTCGCCAGCGTGCCGACGACCACCGGCGTGATCATCGCCACATATCAGGTGGCGCACGCCTAGCACGCCTCTAGCACGCCTCTTGACAATCTAGAACACATATTCCATACTGCCCATGTCGGGCGCTGCTACGGCGCTCCGACGTCGGTGAGCCTGAAAAGGGCGCCGCTTCCCACCCCACGCGTGTATCTCGGCACGCAGAGGATGGCGAAGTGGCGCCTTTTCGCGTTTTCCCGCATGCCCGCGCCTCTGGCCCCTCCCTGGGGAAGGGAGTTAGGGGGTTAGTTTCGCTCCTCCGCCCTCTGCAAACGCTGTGTCCTCTGCGGTGAAATCTCTGCTCCAGGAGGCTTCCAATGCTCCGCTCGTCGCTCGCCCTCTGGGCCTACACCCCGCCCAGCGCCGCCTACCCGCTGATCACCGCTGAGTACGGCGAGCGGATCGAGGCGCTCGAAGTCACCACCGTCGCCCCCGGCGGCTTCGGCGACCTCACCTGCCTGCTCAAGCTGCCCGATGCGCGCCTGCCGCGCCCCGAGCTCAACGTCTTCTCGCGCGTCTGCCTCCGCGACGGACCCTTTACCGTCTTCGGCGGCGAGTGGTCCGATCCCGCCCTCGTCCTCGACGCCAGCGCCGGCGAGCACATCCTGCTTTCCGCCCTTGGCGGCGGCACGGCCCTGCGCGACGATCCCGACGACAGCGCCTACGCCAGCGCCAGCACCGCGCAAGCGATCCTCGCCGCCGAGTTCGCCAAGCGCGGCGCCTACCTCGCGCTCGACGCCGACCAGTCCGCCGTGCTGCCCGGCGCGCCCGCCAACACCTTCACCCCCGTCTACGATGGCTACACCATGGAGGAAATCCTCCACGACCTGATGGCCGCGCTCGGCGACTACGTCTGGACGGTCTACGACCACCCGCGCAACGTCGATCCCGCCGGATTCCCCACCTGGCAGCTCCGCGCCCACCCCCGCGACACCACGACCACGCACTACCTCGCCCTCGGCGAAGACATCCTCGGCTGGCGCGTCGCCCCCTCCGCCCAGCGCGCCTACAACGTCGTCCAGGTCGCCTATGTAGACCCGGCGAGCGGCCCCGGCGTCGTCACCGTGAGCGACCCGCGACTGGCTGGCGATGGCTCGCAGGGCAGCGCGCCCTTCCGCCGGCGCAAGCTGCGGCGTAACCTTGGCAAGCTGCCCCTCACCGGCGCGCAGGCCACGGCAATCGCCAACGCCTGGCTCGCCACCTACAGCAACCCCACCAACAAAGTCGAGATCGCGCTGCGTGCCGTCCGCGACGCCAGCGGCAATCCGCTCCCGCTGCATCAGGTGCGTGCCGACGCCAACCTCTACATCCCGGAGCTTGCCGTTCGCGGCCAGCGGCTCACCAGCGGGCCGACGCCCGGCATCAGCCAGTTCTGGATCGCCGAAACACTCTACCGCGAGAGCGTCAACGGCGACGTGCGCCTGCTGCTCCAGCTCGACAACTACGCCGACCGCGCCGCCTCACTCGTCGCGCGGCTGCAAATCGCCGACGAAGCGCGCCAGCGCCAGCGGGGGATCTATCGCGCCGTCCAGTCGCCAGGGGCACAGCAGGTCGGCTACCTCTCGATCCGCGGCCCGAGCGTCAGCGCCGGCGCGACCATCGGCGTCGGCGTCAATTTCGTGCCGGTGCTCTCCAAAACGCCCACCGGCCTCAGCTTCAGCCAGATCGCCGCCACCAACGTCGGCAGCGGACCCAGCGTCACCGGCGGCACACTCACCCCCTACGGCTGCGAAGTCACCGTCAGCGCCTCCACCAGCGGCGCCGTCGTCTGGACCGGCAAATACACCACCATCGGCGCCTGACGCACCTACTTCCGCCGTCCGCTCTCCATCAGCCACCGGAGCGCGTTCCCTCACCCGTGCGGCCCGTATAGCGGCGAGATGTCCCACTTCCGCTCAGCCGCCGATCACCCGTCTCTCGCCCGAAAATCCTCAGTAGCATGCGATCCCGCCGCAAGAGCGGAAGAAAACGGAAAAACCCGCGCCGAGATCACCCGACAACGCCAGGCGCCATCCCGCCCGCACGTCGCACACCCAGGAGCATATAGGAGCATATCCTTGCCGACAGATACCCGAACGCGCAGCCGACTCCTGCGGCCTCCGCGCCCGAGCCGCGTTACGCCGTCCCTCCCCCCTTTGGCCCGCTGCCGTCGGGCTCCTCAAGCCGCGCTCCCCGCCGAAAGTGCGGCAGCCTCACCTTGCGCGCCCGCGCACCGGCCTGCCGCGCCGCGAAGATCGCCACGTCGACCACGCCCCAGATCATCCCCAGCACGATCGCCGATCCCGCGCCGAGGCCCAGATCCGACATCACCAGCGAGAGATTCCCCTGTGGCACGTTCGGCAGCAGCAGGCTTGCCGAAAAATAGCCGCGCGCCACCAGCAGCCCCGCCAGCCCCAGGTAGAGCAGCCAGATCGACTTCGAGCGCCGGTGCCGCAGGTGCAGTCGCGCGCTGAACGACACCAGCAGCACCACCAGCGCCAGCGCATAGAGCACCGTGCTCGCCAGCGCCAGCAAGTTGAGCGCGTCTTGCTGCTGCGAGTTCAACTGCGACCGCAACAGCACGTCTACCGCCAGCCCCAGCGCCACGATGAAGAGGTACGCGAACACGTAGCGCTGCAACAGCCTCACCCAGAACGGAGACCGCCCCCGTGCCGGCTCGCCCGCCTTCGCCGCTTTGGATGCCGTGGATGCCGAGGATGCCGTGGCGTCACCCGCGTCCGCCGGAGTCGCCGTCGCGTTCACGCCCGTCGCCACCGCATCACCGCGTGACGCCCCACGCCCCGCCGATTCGCCTGCCGGCTGCTCGCCCTCCGCCATCGCCGCGCTCCTCTCGTCCCGTTACGCCTCGCCAGTGCCATACTGCGCGACCGCCGTCACCCCGCAGCCACCGCACCCCCGCATCTCGCTTGCCAGCTTCAGAGCGCCGTCTCCTGGTCTACACCACCCCACGCCATTGACGCCCAGTATAACACCGCCGACCCGCTACTCAGCCTCGCCCACTGCCCCTTCTCTACGCGGGACGGGGTAGGGGTCAACTTCACCCCCGAAAGGACCCCCAGCCATGCGCTTCACCACCGTCCGCCTCGAACGCCCCGAAGGCGCCGTCCTGCTGCGCGGCATCCCCGTGCAGATCGAGCACGCCGATCCGCACGACCGCGAACAGCTCGACCTCTCCGGCGCCCGCCCCGTCGACCTCTTCTGGCTCTACACGGTTCAGGGCGTCCCGTCCGTCCCGCTGCGCCGCCGCGATCTGCTCACCGACGAGATCAACGCTGACCCCGAGACCGGCCAACCCGCCCGCTACCGCGTCTCCGGCCTCGTCGAAACCTTCGACGCCGACCACCAAGAAGCCCTCTGCGAGCGCGTCGATCGGCGCGTGATCGGCGCGTGATCTGCCACGCCGCAATTCGTGAAAAACGGCAGAATCGGCAGAAATGGACGTCGATCCCCGCATCGCGAAGATCGGCGAAAATCGGCAAAAACGGCAGAATCGGCAAAAACGCCCCGTCGTCACCTTCCCTTCCCGTGTCACACGCAGCTCTGCTCCACCCTCGACGCCATCCTCGAAAGGAACCACCCGCATGCCCCTCCAACCCGCCACCACCCTCCCCGCCCAACCAGCCACCTTCGCCGCGCTCCAGGCGATGCAGGCGATCATCCTCGCCGAGTGCCTCGTCGGTGGCGTCAGCCCCTTCGCCGCCCTCTCCAGCGCCGATGCCGCGCGCTACGGCGTCGCCAACGCCGTCTTCACCGGCCAGCCGAAGGACTTCAACAGCGCCTATCTGCCCCAGTGCGCCATCGTCATCCCGGCGGGAGCCGAGAGCGCCGCCCTCGCTGGCTTCGCCGGACGCCTCACCACCACCTTCGAGGCGACCATCAGCGTGCTCGTCGATCTTCGCGCGGACTGGTACGCCGCCGAGCAGCAGATCCTCGCCATCCGCGACGCCCTCTGGCCCGCCCTCTTACGGCACGGGCGTCTCGGCGGCCTCAGCACCGTCATCGAAAGCGAAGCGCGCGCAGGCCGTGGCCTCGGCTACCAGCAGATCGCCGGCAGCGACTACCGCAGCTATGAGGCGCGCTGGTGGGTCCGCCAGCAGAGTGCCCTCAGCGGCGGCCGCAGCGCGTAACGGCTCCCACAACGGCTCCCACAACAGCACGCCACGCCGTCCGCAAAACTGAAAATCCGGCAAAAATGGCAATACCGCACGGTCGCTCGCCACCTGTGATCGCCGCCACAGACACCCATCCGCCCACTCGCTAGAATGAGGTCGCCGCCACGTCGCGCCCCACCGCGCCAGCCAGAGAACAGCTGCAGCGAAAGGACGTCCCCGATGACTCGCCTCCGCATGGGATACCTGCTCGCGCTCGCCTGCCTGCTCGTCGCTGGCTGCGGCGGATCGACCCTCGGCGCGGCGGCGACCGCCACCTCCACGCGCACGCCGCTGCCCACCGTCACCCCCAGCCCCTCGCCGACCGCCACGGCTACCCAGCCGCCGAGCGCCGCATGCGCCACCACGCTCGCCGGTCAGCCTGGCGTCGTCCGCCACGGCGACCTCTTGATCACCTTCACCTTCGGCCTCTCCTATCCCGCGCGCAAGCTCCCCGACGGCCTTGCCCTCAAGCCCTATCAGTTCACCACCCAGCCGCCGATGGACCCCGCCGTGAATCCAAACATCGGCGATCCCGTGGGCGGTTTCGACGTCCAGATCTGCAACGGTGGCGGCGTGTCCCACACGCTGAACGATCTCGGCGTCGCCATCCAAAGCTTCACCGCCTACACCGGCGCCCTCAACACCTGGAACGTCTGCAGCACCACCTACACGCGACAGAGCGGCGCGACGGGCGGCGGCTGCGGCGGCGGTGTGGGCGACCCGAACTGCCTGCTCGTCAGCTTCCCGTCGAGCGCCACCACGGGCGCCAGCGCCAGCGCGGCCACCACCGGGTGCACCACCCAAAAGCTTCCCGCCATCCTCGCACCCCAAGACGCCTATTTCGCCAACCTCGGCGTCACCATGCCCACCGCTGCCGGCACCTACACGCTCGCCCTCGTCTACGCCGCGGACGGCGTCGCGCCTGTCTCCGTGCCCTTCGCCGATCCCATCCTCATCGCCCCCGTCGCCCACGATTGGGACGGCACCGCCTGCACCACCGCGGCGATGCAGACGCAGATCCCCAGCAGCAACCCCACCACGCCCTATATCTGCCCCAAGTCCTGACCCGGTCTCCCTGCTCACCAGCGCCCGCCGCCGGCGTCATCCCCGCGCGCGGCGCTCAGCTCAGGTCAGGATCGGCGAGCCTATACTCTCATCGACCGGCCACCCGCCGGCCATGATCGCCGTATCCCCACCGAGGAGACACGCATGGATCCCACCGACGCCGCGACCCCCGGCCAGCAACTGGCCGTCCGCCTCAAGAGCCAATACGCCCCCGCCTTCCTCACCCTCACCAGCATCATCCAGGGCGTCGCCTTCACCACCCTCGTCGGGCGCGTCGAGGCCACCTCCGCCCAGTTCTCCGCCGCGGATTGGCTGTTCAGCGCCGCCACCTTTGTCGGCTTCGTCGTCATCTGGCACGAATACCTGATGCAATCACTCGCCTTCGTCTGGATTCCTACCCTGACCGACTCGCTCGTGCCCTTCGCTTTCCTCGCCGCCGAACTCTTCATGGCCCACTTCGTCTACGGCGATCATCGCACCTGGCTGCTCGCCACCGCCTGCGCCTGGGCCGTCGGCCTGGCGGTCTGGGCCACCAACTTCTCTGGGGCGCGCATCTCATCCGACGAAAACCGCGACCTGCTCACCGTCGTCGCCACCTCCCTCCGCCCGCGCTTCATCCTTAACATCGCCCTCTTCGTGGTGTACCTCATCGCCTGGGCGGGTTACGACCTCTTCCATCTCGGTGATGCTGCGCTCGCCACCGGCATCGCCGCCCTGCTCCTCCACGGCTTCTTCCTCTTCAACTCCAGCCCCTACTGGAACCGCGTGCTCGCCTACGCCCGTGGCGGCGCGCGCACCCCGCCCGCGTCGTAATCGCGCCAGGCGAAACGCCCGCCGCCCCTGAGATCATTCCCAAGTGCGACGGGCATGTGACGGGCATGTGAAGTGGCGCGTGTGCAACCAGCAAACCGAGGCGGTCACCTGCGGCGCCAGCGCACCCGGCTCACCAGGATGCTAGTACCAGGATGCTAGTAGATGAACGAGACGCCCGAGCGCACGTAGACGAAGCGCCAGTCTACGTGGCCCCAGCCGCCGCCGTTCCAGGAGAAGTTCATCTCGCTGATGATGAACCAGCCGCCGCCGAGCACTTGTTCCACATGGCCGGCGTGTCCGCCGCCGCCCGCGCCTTCGACCCCCGGCTGGAACACCGCCGTCGCGCCGACCGCCGGCGTTGAGCCGACGTGCAGGCCGAAGCGGCCCGCGTTCGAGGGCCAACTCAGGGCGTTGCCCAGTTGCATCAGCGGCTCGTTCTGGTGGCGATACCAGGCGTACCAGGTGCAGACCCCGAAGTACCCCGCATACGGGTCGCCTTTGAAGTCCGACATGGCGTACGAGGGATGTCCCGGCACCGCCGCCCAGGGATCGTGCGCCCCTGTAATCGCCAGCGGTGCGCTGGTCGTTGCCGGAGCGGAGCGTTTCGCCACTGCTTTCCGCTTCGGCGTGATCTTCTGCAGCGCCAGCTTCGTAGTGGTCACCGGCTTCGGGTGTGTCGCAAAGTCGGCGTCGAGAGTGCCCGGCGGCAGTTCGCCTGTGGGGTCTGGCACCCAGTCGGGCATCTCGGAGGTTACGCGCCCGTCGCTCGACGTCTCCCACCGCAACGTGCAGTGCATCGTCATATGGATCGACGGATCGCTGAGCCCGAACCAGCCGGTGCCGGTCTGCCAGGTCTCCCCTTGTGTCGCGGTGGTCGGCAGCCCCGTCACCACGGCGTGGGTGCCGCTCCAGGTGCGGCAAAGCCACGGCCCGTTGACCGAGAGCCACGTCTGCGTGGTCGAGCTCGGCGCGAGATGCGTCGCGCGTGCCGAGTCGCCCGTCACCGGACTAAGCGTGATCCCTCCCAGGAGCGCGAGCGACAGGATGCGCCCGCCGGACTTCCACCGAATCTGTGTCGCAAGCAAAATGGCAACCTCCACTGGACGGGAGCCGCGCGCCAGACCACCAAGCACGTCGCAGCGCCGGCACGGTCGCCAATCCAGCGACACCGACGATGCCCCAGCGCGTCGAACTCCGTCCGACGCATTCCACCTTGCGCAGCATCCCGTCATCCCTCCACGCCCCACGCAGCCACCTATCCCTTGTGGAACAAATGTCCGCAACGAACGCTGGAAGCAACTATAATCGCCGCTCCTCAGTTCGCACCTCCCATGCCACGTCGCCTGGTACTTACGGGCTACTCGGCGCCATATTGTACGGAGATTGCACGCTAGTTGCAGAACAAATGCACCGGACGAGCCTGACGATCATTGTCGGGTGATCGCCATCCTCTGCCTTGCATTCCCGCGCCACACCGCACAAGATGCACCGCGATTGCAACGGCCTGGCATCTCCATTGTTCACAGTGCACGTCGCCCGCCGGGCAGGACTCTCCACTCGCGTCCATGGCTGCCACAGCGAGCGAGATCGCCCGCGAGTCGCCCCAGCATGACCATCGATACACTTGTTTATGTCGTGTGTAGCACCGCCGCGGCGGTCCAATGTGCCATAGTTCAGGTAAAGTCTGCCGTGGCCATCTTCGCCGATGTGGCCCGCAGCGGACCTCGGCAGACGCGAGGGAACTGGGAGAGAAGAAGGGACACGGTATGCGCGAACCTGAGGCGACGCCGTTCGCGGTGATCTGGGACCTCGACGGCGTGATCATCGACTCCGCCGATCAGCACCGCGAGTCGTGGCGACAACTCGCCAAGGAGCACAACCTGCCCTACAGCAATGAGTCCTTCTGGGCACACTTTGGCCGCCGCAACGCCGACGTCATTCCGGCGATGTTCGACGTCACCGACCCGCGGCGCGTCGCCACTCTCGCCGACCGCAAAGAGGAGATCTATCGCGCGCTGCTCGTCAACGAGGCTGTGGCGCTCCCCGGCGCGCGTGAGTTGATGGCCGCCCTCTTCGCCACCGGATTCCGCCAGGCGATCGGGTCATCCGCTCCCATGCAGAACCTTGACCTGATCGTCTCGCTGCTCGATCTCGCGCCCTACCTGACGGCCTGGGTCTCGGGCGAGTCCGTCGCCCACGGCAAGCCCGCGCCGGATCTCTTCCTCGCCGCCGCCGCGCGCTGCGGCGTCCCTCCTGCGCGCTGCCTGGTCATCGAAGACGCCCCTGCCGGCATCCAGGCCGCCCACGCTGGCGGGATGAAAGCCCTCGGCGTCCGCCGCGCCGGCATCCCCGATGCCCCTGGTCTCGAAGCCGCCGACCACCTCGCCGACACGCTACGCGACGTCGACGTTACCCTCGTCACCCGCCTGCTCGACGCCGATGGGGCAGCCGCGCCCGCGTGAACGCCCGTCTGTAGTGGCGCGGTATACTGAGGGCGCTTTTTTGCGGCCGGGCCTGAGTGCGCCGGGATATGCGCCGCGTTGCAGATGAAGCCGATTCCATGCGCGTTAGCCGTGGCCCGAGCGCCACGCTTCTGGAAGGATACGTGAGACGTGACCCTCCTCCACGGATTTGAGCTGATTGAAGAGCGGCAGATCGCCGAGTTGAATAGCCATGCGCGGCTGCTGCGCCACGCCAAGACCGGCGCGCAACTGCTCTCACTGGAGAACAACGACGAGAACAAGGTCTTCTGCGCGGGATTCTTTACGCCACCAGCTGACTCCACCGGCGTGGCGCACATCCTCGAGCATTCGGTGCTCTGCGGTTCGCGCAAGTATCCGCTGAAGGACCCGTTCGTCGAACTGATCAAGGGATCGTTGCAGACCTTCATCAACGCCTTCACCTTCCCGGACAAGACGCTATACCCCGTCGCCAGCCAGAATCTGCGTGACTTCTACAACCTGATCGATGTCTACCTCGACGCCGTCTTCTACCCCACGCTGAGCGAGTACGCCTTGCAGCAGGAGGGCTGGCACTATGAACTCGACGCCCGCGACGGCCCGCTGACCTACAAGGGCGTCGTCTTCAATGAGATGAAGGGCGTCTATTCCTCGCCGGATAGCCTGGTAGGGCGGTATGCCCAGACCACGCTCTTCCCCGACAACCTGTATGGCCTGGACTCCGGCGGCGACCCGCGCGACATCCCGAACCTGACGTACGAGGCATTCGTCGGTTTCCACCGGCGCTACTATCACCCCTCGAACGCGCTGATCACCTTCTATGGCGACGACGATCCTGACGAGCGTCTGCGCCTTCTCGACGGCTGGCTGAGCGCATTCGAGCCGGCGCCGGTTGACCGCACGATCCGCGATCAGCCGCCGTTCACCGCGCCGCGCCGCCATACCTTCGCCTTTGACGCCGGAGCGGAGGGCGCGGAGGATGGCAAGGGCTACGTTACCGTCAATTGGGCGCTCGTGCCCAACGACGATGCCGAGCGGACGCTGGGCCTGACGATCCTCGCCGACGCCCTGATTGGCACCTTCGCCGCGCCGCTACGCAAGGCGCTGATCGACTCCGGGCTGGGCGAAGACCTCGCCGGCAGCGGACTGGAGATCGAGGTACGGCCGGCGTTCTTCTCCACGGGACTGAAGGGCGTCGCCGTGGCGGACGCCGACAAAGTGGAGACGCTGATCCTCGACACGCTGCGGCGACTGGCGTCGGAGGGCTTCACGCGTGAGACCGTCGAAGCCTCGATGAACTCAGTGGAGTTCCGCTTGCGCGAGCAGAACACCGGGGCGTTCCCGCGCGGCTTGATCCAGGTGCTGAGCGCGCTGACCACCTGGCTCTATGGCGGAGATCCGCTGGCGCCGCTGGCCTTCGAGGCGCCGCTGAACTCGATCAAGGCGCGGTTGAACCGGAACGAGCACTACTTCGCGGGGCTAATCGATCAGTATTTCTTGCGGAACAACCATCGCACCACGGTGGTCCTCACGCCTGAGGCCGGCTACGCCGCACGGCAGGCCGAGGAGGAGAGCGCGCGGCTGGCGCAGATTCGCGCGGGGATGAACGGGGACGACCTGCAAGCGGTGATCGCGAGCACCGCCGAGCTGAAACGCCGCCAGGGCACGCCGGATGCGCCCGAACTGCTGGCGAAGACTCCCCGCGTTGACGCTGAGCGATCTCGACCGGGGTATCCGCACGATACCGCTAGCGGAGTCGCGCGAGCAGGAGGCGACGCTGCTCTACCACGACCTCTTCACCAACGGCATCGCCTATCTCGACGTCGGCCTGAATCTGCACCTGCTGCCTGCCGACCTGTTGCCTTACGCCAGCCTCTTCAGCCGAGCGCTGCTAGGCATGGGCACGCAATCCGAGGATTATGTGACGCTCTCGCAGCGCATCGGGCGCTTGACCGGCGGCATTGAGGCGACGACCTTTGCATCAACGACGAGGCGCGCGGGCGAGCCGGCGGCGGCATGGCTGGTGCTGCGGGGCAAGGCGACCACCAACCACGGACGCGACCTCCTGGCGATTCTGCGCGACATGTTGCTTGGCGTGCGGCTGGACGACCGCGAGCGCTTGCGCCAGATCGTGCTGGAAGAGAAAGCTGGCGCCGAGGCGGAGCTGATCCCTGGCGGGCATGTGGTGACGCTGCGACGCCTGCGCGCGGCCTTCGACGAGGCTGATTGGGCCACGGAACAGATGAGCGGTGTCGCCTACCTCTACTTCTTGCGCGATCTCGCCGAGCGGCTGGAGACCGACTGGGAAGGCGTCCGCGGACGGCTCGAAACTGTGCGCCGCACGCTGGTCAATCGCGAGGCGATGCTGGTGAATGTGACGCTCGACGCCGCGGGTTTGGGGGTCTTGCGACCGGCGCTGCTGGAGTTCCTGGGCGCGCTGCCGGGCACGCCACCGCAGATGGCAGCGTGGACGCTGGCGACGGAGACTGGCAACGAAGGGTTGGCGATCCCGGCGCAGGTCAACTACGTCGGCAAGGGGGGTAATCTCTACGCGCTGGGGTATGTGCTGCACGGTTCACACCTGGCGATCACTAACTACCTGGGGACGAGCTACCTCTACGAGCAAGTGCGTGTGCAGGGCGGCGCGTATGGGGCCTTCCCGGTCTTCGACTCGCTCTCGGGGGTCTTCGCTTTCCTCTCGTACCGTGACCCGAACCTCGTGCAGACGCTGGATGTCTACGACGGCGCGGCGGGTTTCCTGCGCGAGCGCGAGTTGGGCCAGACGGAGGTCGAGCGGAGTGTGATCGGCGCGATCGGCACGCTTGACGCGTACCAACTGCCTGACGCCAAGGGCTATACTTCGATGCTGCGCTGGCTGATCGGCGAGACGGATGAACTGCGCCAGCGCCGCCGCGACGAGTTGTTGGGCACGACGTTGGCTGACATCCGACGCTTCGGCGAGGCGTTGGAGCCGCTACGCGAGCGGGGGCGGATCGTCGTGGTTGGATCGCAGCAGGCGTTCGATGCCGCCAACGCCGCCCGCCCGGGGCTGCTCGACGTGCGCAAATTGCTCGGCTAGCGCGAGCGGCGTACTGCGAGCCGCGACTGCGGAGCTGTGAAAGGTCCGGTGCACTCGCGTGTGTGCTTGAACCGCGGACGCATGGCAGACTGGTCACTGGAGCGCGAGTTGGGCCAACGTAGCATGACGTGTGCGGCGAGCGCGGACGCATTGGTTGGAGGGCGGGCATGCGGCGGTCACGATCCGGCATCGTTCCGGTGGTGCTGTTTGGCGTGGTGATGGCGAATTACGCCGCGCAGGTCGTGTATTACTTTCACCTGTACTACCCCGCCCGGCTGCCGGTTGGCACGATCACGCTCGGCGCGACCTTCGTGTGGTTCCTCGTGGGATTGGTGTTGCTGGTGCGCGGCATATCGCCTGGCTATTGGTTGCTGCTCTCCTATCTCGTGGCGATGGTTGCCTTCTACCTGGGGAACATGATGAACCAAGTGCTGCATGGCCTGGGGCCGTTCTTCCACCTGCGAGAGCGCGACCCAGTACTCTTTGTCGTCTTTGCGATCGGATATCTCAACATGGTCGCCGGGGCATACTTCATCTACTATCTGGTATGGCGCCCAAGGGGGATCGATCCTGCGCGAGCGTTGGGCGCGTCTGCGGCATCCAAAAGAACGTAGAGGAACACCAGGTGGCTAGCACAGATCGACAACGAGGGAACGTGGGCCGTGTGAGCGCTGGGGAGTTGGCACCGGACTTTACGCTGCCGTCGGCGAGCGGAGAAGCGGTAAGCTTGAGGGATTTTCGCGGCAAAGCCACGGTTGTCTTGTACTTCTATCCGAAGGATATGACGGCGGGCTGCACGGCGGAGGCCTGCGCGTTTCGCGACAGCTACGAGGTCTTTCGGGAGGCGGGCGCGGAGGTGATCGGCGTCAGCGCGGACTCGCCGGATTCGCACCGTGAGTTCGTCAAGCGGAATCACCTGACCTTTACGCTGCTCAGCGATGTCGATAACGCGGTGCGCAAACGCTATGGCGCGATGGGCGGCTGGCCCTTCGGCACGATGAATGGGCGGGTGACGTATGTGATCGACCGCGAGGGTGTGGTGCGGCATACGTTCTCGTCGCAGATCAACATGACGAAGCATGTGAAGGAGGCGCTGCGCGTGCTGAGCGAGTTGCAAAAAGGGACAGCAGCCTCAAGGTAGCAGGGTAGGGTTCCTCACCCCCTGCCCCTCTCCCCGCGAGGAGAGGGGAGCCGGAAGGATCATGGCGTGCGAGCGCGCGAGACATTGGCAGGCTAGCTTTTGCGCTTGGGAATGCCGTACTCTTCCATGACGCTGATGGTGTCGGCGAGGCCGGCGCGATAGTCGGGGTAGCGCGGCGACCAATTGAAGCGCTGGCGGAAGGCGTTGGCGTTGACCGTGGTGACGAGGGCGGTCTGTTGCATGTGCTGCGGTGTGATGAAGGCGCGGGCGAGCGGGGCGGACCAGGTGGGGATGTGCATGGGATGCGCGAAGCCGTATTCGTTGGCGAAGGTGTCCATGAAGGCGGCAAAGGAGGTCGGGGAGCCGTCCACGACGTTAAAGGTCTCGCCGGATGGCGGCTGGGCGGCGGCGAGCGCGAGGGCCCGCGCGGCGTCGTAGACGTTGAGGAAGTTGGCGAGGGCACGCTTGGGGCCAGACCAGTAGAGGCGGTGCCAGCGGAAGGCTTTGACGTAGAGGTCGAGGTCTTTGAAGTCGGCTCCGTAGAGGTAGCCGAGGCGCAGGATGGTGGCGGGGAGGCCGGAGTCGCGGACCTGCTGCTCGGCGCGGGCGGCGGCGGCGAAGACGGGGTCCAGCGCGGCGGCGGCGAGCGGGGCGGATTCGGTGGCGTCGCGGGCGTTGCCGTAGAGGAAGGCGAAGCTGGCGTAAACGAGGGTCGGTGCTTTGCCATTTCTGTCGCTTTTCAGGATTTGGAGCGCCTGGAGGAGGGCGGTGGTCTCGGCGGGGATGGCCTGTTCCTGGCCGCGCCACTTCCAGCCGTCATGGAAGAGGGTGTTGGCGCGCTGGGAGGCCAGGGCGAGGACGACGTCTGACTGGGCGGCGGCGAGGAGGGTGGCGAGGCGGTCGGCGTCGGCGAGATCGACGGCCTGGGCTGTTGCGCCCATGGCGCGGACGCGCTTGGCGAGTTTCTCATCGGGGGTGAGGCCGAGGAAGGCCGCGCCGCTGGAGAAATAGTGACGGCAGGTCTGTAGGCCGAGTTCGGTGGCGGCGCCGAGGACGGCGATGTGCCGCGTTGCGGTCGGTGTGGGGGCCATGGGACATGTCCTTTGCATGGCGGGTAGCTGTACGGCAAGTGAGGCCGGTGTTGGTTTCTACGGTGTAGCGTAACGTGGAAGACCTCACCCCTGCCCCTGCCCTACGGGGAAGGGGTTGTGGGGCAGGGTGGGCGCCCGCCGAACGCTGCTAGAGGTTGGATTCGGCTGGAGCGGTGGAAGGTGTGTGCAGCGCGGTTGCGGCGGTGTCGGGCGCGGCGCCGAGGGCGGGATCGGCGTGGGCTTTGGCGTATTTGGCGAGGGCGAGGAGGACGGCGACCGTGGAGGCGGCCAATGCGGTGCGGGCGACACCGGCCCAGTTGACCGAGCCTGTGGCGAGGGCGGTGGAGATGGTTGGCAAGGCGGCGACGAGGGCGGCGCAGGCGAGTCCTTCGAGGAGCTTGAGCAGGGCACGCTCGCCAGGGGTGAGGCTGGCGTAGGCGCGAGCGCGGCGGAGGAGGCTGGACATCGGGGTGATCCTTTCGAGAGGGGATGTGAGAGGGCATCGGCTTGGGGTCGGACATACCCCCAGCAAGCCCCTATGGGGGACAAGCCCCCGGCGGGGGAAGGGGAGCCGGAAGGGGAGCCGGCCGGGAGAGGAGAGCCGAAGGCGCTGGGGTGGCAACGGCAAGGACTCAGACGAAATTAGGCTGACTGGCGCTAGGGCTTTGCGCGTTGCGGGAGCGCGTGACGCACTACGGGAGGGCTGCGAGGGCCTTTTTGAGCTGGGCGAGGCTGGATTTCGCTTCGGCGGCGACGGGGTCGGGTGCGGTCGGCGTCGCGCCGAGGGTGGGGGCGAGCAGGCGATAGAGCTCGGCGCAGACGAGGGCGCCATCGTGGGTGACGTGCGCGCCATCCCAGACGAGGACATCACCGTCGGTAAGCGGCAGGAAGCTCTTGAAGCCGTTGACGCCGCTGACGTAGGTTTCGCCGAGACGTCCATCGGCGGTGATGCCGCGGGCGATCAGTTCGTTCATGAAGCCGACGCCGCAGGTGTGGCCGAGGGGGTCTTTGCCCGTGCCGTTGGGTTGTTTGACGAAGCTCATGGGTTGCTCCTTTTGGGGTAGCTCAAAGATGATCAGGGCGATGGGTTGGGCGGCGACGATCTGTTGCCAGGTGTAGAGGATCGGCGGGCGCGGCTGGCCGTTGGGGTCGTCGGCGCGATTGTCGCCGTCGCACCAGAGGTAGCCACCGCCGACGCCATCGCCTTGGGGTCCGTTGTCGAGGCCGCCGCAGGTGGAGAAGTGGAAGTGGACGCCGGGCTCGTCGCCGGGGAGGGCGCCAGCGTTGGCCCATTCGACGAGGAGCGGTTTGACTCCGGCGAGGGACTTGAGGGTGCTGTGGACGAGGTCGAGGGGGCAGGCGTTATAGCCGTGGGTGGTGTGGGCAACGCCGAGTCGGTCGAGGTAGCTGGAGAGCGAAGGGATGTTCTGCGCGCCGTTGGACTCGGCGAATCCGTGGGCGATCTCGTCGGCGTCGAGCGCTTTGAGGGCGGCGGGGGTCAGCGGCCAGCGGGCGGGATCGACGCTGTGGAGGGCGGCGAGCGTGGCGGTGGGGCCGCAGTCGCCGGTGAGGCCGAGTTGGTTGGCGAATTCGCTGATGGTGGCGAAGCCGGGGAGGACTGTTCGCACAGGTGACTCCTTTGAGAGCAGGGGAAGCGGGGTGACGCGAAGGTTCGCGAAGTGTGCGCGGAGTTGCGCGACGGCGGAGGGAACAGAAGAACGGAGGCGGGAGGCGGGGGTGACTGGGCGGAAAGTGGTCCGAGAGGGCGGAAATTGTGTGTGGGGGCGGGCGAATTCGGGGTTTGTCGGGATTTGTGAGTCGCATGGGTTATCTCCTGTGGTGGCGGAAACGCAGGCGGGATGGGGGTTGTGGCGCGAGTGTGGTGAAGCGGAAATTTCCGTTTTCTTCCGCTTTTGCGGAACCTAACCCCTACCCCTTCCCTCGTAGGGAAGGGGCCGCTCGCGGAGGATTGCGCCGCTAGCGGTGCATTTGAACTCGACTAATCGCCTTCTTTCTTGATGGGATACACTGGCAATGCGACGGTGAGACAGGGGGCGCGACGATGGCGACGGAGACCTCTCAACGGCAAAGTGCAAGGCGTCGATGGGGTGGCTTGCTCTTCCTCTTGTTCTAATCTAGCCTCCTATGGGGTCGCGTTGATGCATTTCCTCGGTTGGGTGCGATTTCCAGCCACCGTGGACGATATCTGGCCCTTGCTGATCATTTTGTTCAACGCAGTCTTGCTCGTGAGCACCTGGCGGGATACCTACGCCTCGCAGTGGGATGCCTTGACAGGTCGCCTCTCTCTCCGCGCTAAGCGAGCTACCGCAGGTGGCTGTTTGCTGTCGATCGGTGCGATTGTGCTCCTTTTTCTCTTCGGGACAGTGTTCTCGGTGGTGTTCTCATCGTCAGAGCAGCCGCCTTGGTTTGGCATTCTCGCCTTCGGCCTTTTCGCCCTGGCCGCCGGCGGTGCTATCGTCGTGTTTGTCGTGGCGCCGTTGCTGGCGCTGATCGATGCGGGCGATGAGGAGATGCGGCGCTATCAGGAGCGGCACGGCATAGGCGCTGCTTCGATGAGCGGTGACGGCGGGGCGAGCGCCGAGTGAGCGGGAGAGAGGCACCGCGATGACGATGGGGGAGCATCCGACGAGGCCGCATCGGCACTGGTTCACAACTGTATGCATGGCCTTTGGTGGCACGCTCGTCATCGGGGCTTGCCTCCAACTCGTGCTCCCGATTCGTTTGAGCGGGCTTGCCGAAATCGCCTGGAATACGGCGCTGGTCGTGTGGTTCGTGCCACTGGTCTTCATGACGGCGCGCGATGGTTTGCGCCCCGCGATGTGGCGAGATTTATGGCGTTCTCGCAGCGGGCGAGTATTGCTCACGAGCGCCATGGTGATGCTCGTGGCGATCCTCTGTGTGCCGGTGGCGATAATGCTGACCGGGCAGCGTACTGGGCCGGCGACCATTGTGCTTTTCGTGCTTGCTGGAATCGCCATGCTCGTGGTATGTATCGTTGCTCCTTTCATGCGTCTGCTGGAACTTGGCGACGATCAGGCGCGGCGCTATAGGCTGCGGCACGGAACGAGTACCACTTTCACCGGGGCTGACGATGGGGCGACCGTCGAGTGAACGGGAGCGGCGCGGATGGATGAGACAACGGGCGCGGATGAACCGAGGGATGGCGTGCCTCCTCCGACGCGCGGCTGGCAGCGGGCGCTGAACATCGCGATCACGTTCTCAGCGATGTTATTCATGGCCGATGTACTCCTCTCCTCATTCTTCCATAGGTGGTTTCAGGGTGCTGGGCTGGTTGTTGCGTGGGTGCTGGGCCTGCCGTATTTTGCATGGGTGTGGAGATGGATACAGCAGCGTGCCGGAGACGATGCGAGGTCGGCCGTGCGACTGACATGGGCGAAGCGATCGCGGGGAATGCGGGTCATCGCGGTGGGGCTGATTGTCACGTGGGTTGTGGGGACCTGTTGGGCTGTGGCGCTCGTTCAGAGCAACTACGCGGTGGATGGTGTTGTAGCTTGCTTGGGATTGGTCTCGATCGGTGGCTTGTGCATAACTCTGCTGGTCGGTGGCCTCATCGCCGTGATTGAGTGGTTGACCTCCGGTGTGCGGTAGGTTGCGCGGCTAGATGGCGAGGTCGCGGTAGGGGTCGAGGGCGTGCTTGGCTTGCAGCAGCAGAATCGAATCGCCAGAGGTGTCGCCGCGGAGGCGGGCATCGAGCTGGAACTTGCCCTGACGCATGGAGGCGGCGCCGGTGGGATTGCGGCGCTCGGCGAGCAGTTCGCTGGTGACCCAGACGCAGGCGAGTTGGATGTCGTAGGGCACGGCGCTGGGGGTGAGGCCGGCGGTGTAGGTGAGGGTGACCCACTGGCGGCGGCCACGGGAAAGTCCATTTTCGAGGACGAGGAGCTGGCCCGGCGAGGGGGTGCTCCAGAGGCGATGGGGAAGCTCGATGAGGCGACCGCTGGAGGGGAGCTCAGCCTGAGTGGCGTCGAGGGTGACGGATTGGCCCTGGCCAAGCTCGACGGCGACGGATGCGATGCTCTGGATGGGGAAGTGGCCGGGGCGGATCACCAGCACGCCATCGCGATCCAGGTAGGCGCGGAGCGAGGGCATGCCCCAACGCTCGCTACGGGGGATGGCGAAGAGGGAGCGGTCGGTTGCGCCGCTCCCCTGGCGACAGTAGTTCTCGATCCAGGCGCTGGCGCGGAGGATGGTCTCGGCGAGCGCACCTGAGGCGCCGCCCTGGCTGGCGGAGACGCCGGGTACGTGGTCGAACTGCGTGCCGGGCGCGGCGAGGGTGACGTGCGTGCCGTCGGCGGAGGCGATGACCTGGCAGACCTCGGAGGAGGGACCGTCGAGCAGCCAGAGCGGTCCGCTCGCCCAGCCGGTGGAGGAGGCGACGGGCAGCGAGGTGGTGCCCGCGGCGACGGTGGAACTGCCGCCGATGGTGGTGGCGAGGCCGAGCAGCGAGGCGGTTTCATGGTTGGTGGCGGCGCGCAGGTAGGCGGGGACGTCCAGGTAGGCGCTGGAGCCGACGGAAGTGGTCATGAGGGGCGGGTCCTTTCGAGAGCGGTCAGGGGAGGGGCAGAGCGCAGCGCGAGCAGGCGAAGGATGCGAAGGCTCGCGGAGAAGGTGCCGACACATCTGGGGGGAAATGAGGCTGGAGATACGATGGATTGGAGCGTGACGCCTCAGGTAATGTAGAATATGTGTTCTATAGTGTCAAGGCGTGGGCGGCGGCGCGAAGGAAGGTCGCGGCGGGATGTGACCGGTTCTGAGGGACAACGGGTGGAAGTGGGCGTTTCTTACGCTGAGCGCAGGGGAGTTGTGGCGCCTCGGGTAGCTCGCAAGGGCCGGCCGGGCGTCTCCGCGTCTTCGCGCGCTGGGGCGGTTAGGGGTTGGCCGTAGGTTGGCGGCGATTACTCAGCCGCACGATGCGCAGGATAATCCAGGCGAAGATCGGATACATGATCATGGCGAGGACGGTGGAGAGCTCGAGGACGCTGCCGCTGGCTTGTGTGTCGGGAAAGACGCCCAAGAAGGGCGTGATGAACGGGAAGGTGAGGGTATAGATCAGCTCGGAGAAGATGGCGTCTGGGTTGGCGGCGAAGAGGCGCAGCAGCAGGCGGATCGCGAGGAATATTTCGAGGATGCTGAGGGCGGTGTAGACGACGCGGCGTATCTGCACGACGCGATTGACCGGAGTGGTAGCGACGACCGGGGTGACGACTTGCGCGGGTTGGGCGGGTTGCTCGGTGGGCGCGACGCGCATGGGCAGTGGGGGCAGGGTCGAGACGGCGGGCTGTGCGAGTGGCGTCGTGGGTGGCGTCGTGGGTTGCACCGGCACAACTGGCGTGCCGAACTGCACGGGCGGCGCGTCGGGCGTCTTCTGTGGGGATCCCGACTGGTCAGGGATCTGTGCTGGCTGATCGGGTTGCATCGTTTCGGCTCCTGCGGGTGCTCCGGGCACCGCCGCGCGTGGCGAACGACCAGCGCTCGGAGCGGACGCGGGCAGGTCTATGGCGAGCTCCGGGCGCGAGTCGTCCGTGGGGCGCTATGCGGTGTAGGTGGGGCCACGCTGGGCGAGTCCGATCAGCCGGACGATCACCCACGCGATCAAGGCGTAGACGACGATGGCCAGCAGCGCGGCGACCTCCACGACGGAGCCGTTGCTCGTCGGCGTGGGGAAGACGCCCTGGAAAGGCGCGACCAGCGGCGCGGTGATGTTATAGATGAAGCTGGAGAAGCCCGCGGCGGGATTCGCGGCGAGCAGCTTGAGGATGAAGCGGAGCAGAATCAGCGTCTCGATCACACCGAAGATGATGTAGACGAGGTTCGCCGCGCGCCACACTCCCTGGCGTGGGGGCTCCGTGTAGCGCACGCGGCGATCCGCATAGACCGGCTGAACCGGCTGGACGGGTTCGACGGGTTGTACAGGCTGTACGGGTTGCATATGACTGCTCCTTTGCCGATCCCGGCGCTCGCGCGGCCGGGGAGCGGGTAGGCACTTGAGCGCGTGCCTTCCTCGCCTGCTGTGTACGCAGCTTGCGTGCCAGACTGGGCTAGGGCTCTTTTTTCGGGCTGTGGGAGGCGCCACAGGGCGGACGGGAGCCGGCGCGGTGGGGCCAGCGTGCACGCTGGAATGGAGCGGACGCGTGCTGTACTAGCGCGTTGACACGCTTGCCGCTGGAGCGCTTGCAGGATCAGTTGGTGGAGATGGGGCTGCGGCCCTTCGGGGCGGGTCGCGGAGACTGGCGACGGCAGCTCGACGAACGCTACGGCACGCGGCGCGGCGCGGCGTTGCTGGGAGTGCTGGCCGAGTACAACATCTGCCCGGCGCTGCTGGTTGAGCAGCAACTCGACGCGCTCTGTGAGTTGCCGCCGCGTCGCTGGGATGCCTGGATGGAGCGGCTGATCCGCGATGTGCCAGGGCTGAGGGAGCGCGCGCTGCTCGCGGGGGAGCACTTCGGCGGGCGTGTGGCGGGGCAGCGCACGGAGGTGCTGCGGACGCTGTGACGCCTCGCCGAGCGATGGGACGGCAGCGGTCCGAGGGCGTTGGGATCAGCCCTCGTCGGGATGATCGTCGCCCTGGATCATGCTGTAGATGGTGAAGAGCGCACTAGAAATGGCGACGAGGCCGAAGAGCATGATGATCAACGCCTTCAGCGTGACATTGCCGTAGGGCGGCAGGACCAGCGATAGCATGACGGCGAACGTCACGCATGCCGCCAGGGCCGCAGCGGTGAGCCAGCGCCACCGCAGGCGCGGCGCAGCCAGTTCCTCAAACTTGCTCTCGAATCCACGTACCATGCAACGTTCCTCCGCGCCTCTAGGGAGTGGAGCGGCGCAGTAGTCAGGGTGAACTGGCTCGCCCCAAGTCCTCTGAGCATTGCCCGATGCTGCGTTGACTATACGCTAATCAGCCGCTGGGCAACAGGGGTAATCGCTCGACGTGCACTGCGTGGATGCCTAGCGGCCGGCGCGCCGGGGATTGCGGCCCACGAGCATAGGGTGCGCGGCATGCTTGACACGCTGCCGCTGGGGCTGCCAGGCACGCATGGGGGAAGCAACAGGATGCGCGGCGGGCACGGCGCGGGAGGGCGGGGACACGCACGCGCCGAAGCTGGCAGCGGGAGTGTACGATGAGGTAGGGCAGGTAGCGGTGTGGCTGTCGCAGACCCTTTGATCTATGGCTACGCGAACAGGCGATGGTGATGATGGAGGTGGGGCACGTGGGGAGCATCATGACGGATCCGCGGTGGCCGCGGCGTTTGGCGGCGGGGTTGGGTCTGGCGACGCTGGCGTTTGGGGTTTCGCCGCTGATGGCCCCGCGACGCTTTGCGCGCTTGTTCGGCTTCGCGGAGCCTGACGCGGGCACGGTTTCGATGATTCGCTCGCTCGGCGTGCGCGACACGGTGATGGGCATGGGGCTGTGGTCGGCGGCGGCGCATGGTGGCAATTATGCGCCGTGGCTGCTGGCGCGCACACTTACCGATGGCGGCGACGCTCTGGCGATTGGCTGGGCCGCGGGCGCCGGCTGGCGCAACTGGCGCTTTTTCAGCCTTGGCGCGTTGGCCCTTGGCGCGTCCGCTGTGGATGTCGCACTCTACGCCGCGGCTCGCCGCGCACGGTAGCGGACGGTGGTGGATGGCGCGCTCACTGGTGCCGCTCGCGGTCTTCGTTGATCAGGTCGACGACGACGGTGCTGGCGAGGATCAGGACGTCATCTTCGCCGGGGATGATATCGACGCCGTAGACGTCGGTGAGCGAGAACCACTGCTTCGAGACCTGTGCCACCTGCTGGTTGTCACGATAGAAGCCGTATTCGTGGTTCCAGATGTCGCCGCGCACCTCGTAGTCGTGTGGGCCGGGGATGTCCACGGTGAATTTTTCGCCGAAGAGGCTCAAACGCTTCTTGACCTCCGCCAGTTCGAGGCCGGCGCGGGTGATCTCGTAGGTGGGGAGGAAGGTGATCAGGTGTTGCTGGAGCGTTGCCAACTCGTTGCCGGCGAGGTCGGTAAAGGTGAGGTGGCGACCCAGGCTGAGCACGCGGCTCTGTACCCGGAAGCGCGGCGTACCGGTGTCGTCGTCGATGGTGTAGTTGCGACCAAGGGCGAAGATTTTGTGCTGCATTTGATAGCGCAAGGTGCTGTGTCCTTTCCTGGCGCATGTCTGCGCCGCCTCACAGCGAGAATACGGCAACTGCCGCGCCAGCGTTGCGACGTTCGGCGCATGACGCATTTGCCTGACGCATTTGTATGAGTTGTGCGTGGGCATCGGGCGGGTGTTAGCGCATACTCCGAAGTGTTCCCGCTGGGCGCCCCTGCGCGGGGGCGGGTTTCACAGAGAGGAGTGCCCACGATGACAGAGCCAGATCCGGCGCCGCTCGCCGTGCACGACCAATCGCCGCAGGCGCAGTCGCTCGCTCGCCCGAGGCTGAGCACGCGCCTCCGCGTTTGGTTCTTCCGGGCGCTGTTGCTGCTGATCGTGCTGGCGGGCGCGTTCGTCTCGCTCACGCCGGGGGGACGCGCTGGCGCACGCTCCGCGATGCTGCTTGCCGCACTCATTACCCAAAAGCAGCCGGAGCCGCTGCTGATCTCTGGCGAGCCGATCGGCCATACGAGCGCCACCGTGCAATCCAAAGGCGGCCCGGTCTACCTGGACGTGTACGCGCCGACGACACCCGATCCCCTCGTGCCGGGGGGACGCGAGGGTGTGGTGATCATCCCCGGCGTTGGCGACAACCGCAACGATCTCCAACTGCGCACGATTGACGAAGCGCTGGCGCGTTCCGGGGTGGTCGCCATGAACATGACCACCGATACGCTGATCAAGCTCGATCTTGCGCCACAGGACGGCGATGCGGCGCTGCAAGCCTTCGTCGCGCTGGAGCATTGGCCCGGCGTCGATCCCAATCGCGTGGGATTCCTGGGCATCAGCGCGGGCGGCGCGCTCACGGTTATCGCCGCTGCCAACCCCACCATCCGCGATCGCGTGAAGTTCTTGATGCTGTTCGGCGGCTTCTATGATGCCGGGAATGTGCTGCGCGACTTTGGGCGCCGCGCCCTGGACGTGGATGGCGCGCTACAGGCGTGGACGCCGAACGAGGTGCCGGCGTGCGTGTTGTCGCATGCCATCGGCGACACGCTGCCGACCAGCGAGGCGACGGCGCTGGCGAACGCCTTCCAGAAGGAGATATTCACGCCGATGACGGCGGCGCAGCTCGCGCAACTCTCCGCGCCGGCGCGGGCGGCCTATCACCTGCTCGCCGGCGACCAACCCGAACAGGTGGAGGCGAATCTTGCGGCGCTCTCCCCGGCGATGCGCACGCGGCTCGATCAGCTCTCGCCGCGCGCATACTACCCGCAGGTGGCCGCGCCGATCTATCTGCTGCACGACCGCACCGATGTGTATGTGCCCTTCACCGAGTCGCGTGACTTCGACGCCGCGCTGACGAAGGCCGGGCGCACCCACGACTACGCCGAGTTCGGCATCTTCCAGCATGTCTACGTGAAATACTCGCAGGGCTTGGGGCCGGTGCTCCACGATAGCTGGGGCCTCTTCATCATTATGTCGGAGCTGCTTGGCCCCGCCTCGTAGCGTCTGCCGTTGCTCTCCGCCTATCCGTTGGAGGTATGCGCCATGATCGTGCTGTTGCTGTTCTGGGCCGCGCTCGGCCTGCTCGTCGCGGTGGTCGTGCGTGGCGCACGCGCCTGGCCTGCCGCGTTCGCCGCGCCGCGCTGGCGCATACTGCTTGCCGGGGGTGCGCTGTTGGGGCTGCTCGGCGGCTGGCTCGGCTCGCTGGCCTTTGGGCGCTTCTACGGCGCGCCGACCGCGCTCTGGTTCACTGCGCTCGTGCTCGTCGCCGGACCGTGGGTGGTGCTGCGGCTACGGGATCGGCCACAGGTGGAGGCCGAGCGGGGGTGAGGTCAGCAGGCCTGGCTCGTGTAGTCGAGGGTGGGCGATTCGCCCGCGTCGCGGTTGGTGGCTTGGAAGGTGAGCGTGCCGCTGCCGTCGACGAAGATCCTGTTGCCGTTGTTGGTGAGCGTGACGGTGACGCTCTGCTTCGACCGCAGATTCCCCTGTGTCGGCTTCACCGAAATGCCGTTGGCGAAGAAGCCGGGTCCGCTGTCTGTGACGACCCAGCTGACCGATTGTGGGCCGAGGTTGGTGAGCGTGACTTTGACCTGGCGCGTGTCGCCGTCGCAGGTGAGATCGACCGAACTGGTGGAGAGCCGCAGCCAGTTGGCCACTGGTGTTGGGCTGGGCGTTGGCGTCTGCGTGGCGGTCGCCGTGGCGGTGGCCGTCGCGGCAGCGGTGACGCTGGCTGAGGGTTTGTTGAGACTGAGCGCGCGCGAGAAGAGCCCTGGGGTGGCAATCAGCACCGCCAGCAGCACCAGCCCGATCAGGGCGCCGGCAGCGAGCATGAGCAGCGTACGCTGGCCGTCATGCTGCGGGCCATCGGGTGGTGGCGCGCCGCCGCCACCGTTGTGGCCGGGCCAGAGTGGGGGACCAGCGCCGTCGCCGTCGCCGCGGGGGTAGGATTCGGCGAAGATGCCGTCGTAGATCGTGGGGGCGTCATGGTCGTTCGGATCGCTCGGGTCGTCGGCGCGGGCGGCGGAGGACCGCTCGGCGCCGAGCGCGGCCAGGGCGTAGGCACTCTCCGCTGGCCGGTGAGCGGTGGAGCGACTGACGCGCGGGAACGCGCTGGCGAGGGTGGAACTCTGTGCGCTAGAGCGGATCGGTCGCCCCGGCGTGGCGAGCGCGGCCTCACGGAGCGAGGCGGCGAAGGCACCGGCGCTGCGCGGGCGATCCTCCGGGCGTTTGGCGAGCGCGCGAAAGAGCGCGGACTCCATCTGCGAGTTGACATCTGGGCGTAGCGGACGAAGCGATGGTGGGCGCTCGCCGACCTGCCGCCGCAGCACGTCGCCGGTAGCGCCCTCGAACGGGGGATGCCCGGCGAGCAGGGTGTAGGCGAGAACGCCGAGCGCGTAGAGGTCCGTGGCGGGGCCGACGGGATCGCCAGTGATCTGCTCTGGCGCCATGTATTGTGGCGTGCCGAGGACGGCGCCGCCGCGCGTCAGCGTGGGGTTGTCGGGCTCTTCGGCGTCGTATTCCAGGGCGTCGGCGGGATCGGCGCGGTCGAGCGGGCGGGCGATGCCAAAATCGGCGAGCAGGAGTCGGCCGTCGGGGTGCAGCAGCACGTTGGAGGGTTTGACGTCGCGGTGGACGATGCCCTGCGCGTGGGCGTAGTCGAGCGCGGCGCCGATCTGCGCGACGTAGGCGAGGGTACGCTCCACGGAGAGCGGGCCGTGGCGCTTGAGGAGGTCGGCGAGTGAGCCGGAGCTGAGGTAGGGCATGACGAGAAAGGCGATGCCGTCGAGCTCGCCGAATTCGTAGATCGGCACGATGTTGCCGTGGTCGAGCGAGGCGGTGGCGTCGGCCTCGCGGCGGAAGCGCGCCAGGAAGAGGGACTCGCCCTGCGTCCCGGCGCTCGGGTCGGGGCGCAGAGACTTTGACGGCCACCTGGCGATGAGGGCGCTCTTGCCGCGCGAGGTAGACGGCGCCCATGCCGCCGACGCCCAACGGACGCTCGAGCAGGCACGAGCCGAGATGGGTGCCGACGAGCGACTCCGCATTCCAGATCGTGCTCATGCTATTTGATCCTATCCCACGTCCAGCATCCACCCCGCCCCACGCGTGTTGTCAGTGTAGCAGCATCGGCGGGCGTCTCGCCAGGAGGTAGGCCGAGGCTCCCACGTGGCGCGACGCCGCTTGTGGCCAAAGCTCAGCGCTGCCGCTGCCCGCGCGATTGGTCCCAGGTACACTACGGGTGAGGCCGCGAGGCGGTTGCCCCGATAGCGGCTCCAGGCGGCGGACGCGGCGCGCTGGCGGTGGGGCGTATTGGGGTTAGCGGGGCTTCTGCAGGGGGATCCAGACCTCGCAGCGAAGTCGGGGATTGGGTGTACCGGCGGGATGACCTCAAGGACGGGGCCGTCAGCATACTCCCAGGTGGCGGTGGGGAACCATTCGTTGAAGATGCGCGGCAGCAGCCCGACGATGGAGTCTGGCAGCGGGCCGCGCGCGTCGAAGATACCCCAGGTGGCGGCGGAGACAGGCAGGTCGCGGCAGCCTGCGAGTGATTCGCGTGCCGTCACCGCATCTGGGGGATGTACACATCAGCCTGCGCGCAGGAACGAGACTCGTTCACCACCCTTGCTTACTCGGCTACTGCGGCGAGGGTATCGCGGAAGATGGGGGCGAAGGCGGCGCGCTGCTCCGCCGTGCCGACGGTGACGCGGATGCAGCGATCCAGTGGGGCGGCGCCGGGCATGCGGATGAAGACGCCGCGCTCGGCCAGAGCGGCGACGAGGGCTTTAGCACGGTCCACACCGCCGACATCGATGCTGACGAAGTTGGTGGCGGAGGGCAGCGGAATGAGGTCTAGCTCGCGCGCCAGAGCGGCGTACTCCTCGCGGCCGCGGGCGACCTCGGCGACGACGCTCGCGACGAAGTCGTCATCGGCGAGGGAGGCGAGCGCGCCGGACTGGGCGACGAGGTTGACGCCGTAGTGGTGGCGAATCTTGTCGAAGGCGGCGATGGTCTCGGGCGTGGCGAGGGCGTAGCCGATGCGCGCGCCGGCCATGCCGTAGACCTTGGAGAAGGTGCGGACGCGCACGAGGCGCGGGTCGTCAGCATCGAGCGGTGGGATGGTGCCCGCGGGGGCGAACTCGTGATAGGCCTCATCGAGTAGGAGCAAGCAGCCGTCTGGGAGGGAGTCGAGGAAGGCCTGGACGGCTTCGCCGCTGTGCCAGGAGCCGCTGGGGTTGTCGGGGTTGACGAGGTAGACGAGCTTGGCGCCGGTGCGGCGCGCGGCGGCGGAGAGCCCTTCGAGGTCGTTGCGGTCGTCGCGGTAGGGCACGCGCTCGAGGATGCCACCGAAGCCGGCGACGTGGTAGTTGAAGGTGGGATAGCCGCCGAGGGTGGTGACGGCGGTTTCGCCGGGATCGAGGAAGGCGCGGACGACGAGGCCGAGGAAGTCGTCGATGCCGTTGCCGACGCTGACGTGTTCGATGCCAACGCCGTACCTGGCGGCGAGGGCCGAACGCAGCTCGTAGCCTTCAGGATCGGCGTAGAGCGAGATGCGGTCGACGGCGGCGAGCATGGCGTCGCGGGCCTTGGGCGAGGGCCCGAACATGCTTTCGTTGGCGCCGAGCCGCAGGGTGAGCGGACGTCTGGTGCGGCGCTCGATGGCCTCGGGCGGCACGAACGGCACCGTCGATGGCAGGGCCGCGACGAGCTGGGCATAGGCCGCGCGGGTTGGCTTCTCCGTGCTCATGGCTGATCCTTTGCTGATCCGTTCGCCGGCGCTGCTGGGTATGCGGGGCTGGCGCTTAGTGTACGCTTTTTCCGTTTTCTTCCGCTTTTTGCAGCGCGTATGGGGCTGCCGTGGGGAATACAAGGCGTTTGTGGGGGGAGAGCGACGTCGCAGGGCGGAAGGCGGAAATGCAGATGCAACGCGGAGCGGGGAGTGGCGCGGAGGGTGGCGAAAAGGAGGAGAGAACGGCGAACCGGAATACATGTTCTATAGGGAAGTGTAGCACGGACCGCGTAGGAGCGCAAGGGGATACCGTGTGGGCAGGTGATGGTTCGCTTGGTGACGGTGGGTATTAGTGAGAGGGCATGGGTTTGCGCGCCTACCGATTGACGCTGTGGCAAGGGCTTTGGGGCGACGGGCACACGGGTGCGTGGCGGTTATGTGGCGGGCGCGGTACCATCTAGAGAGGGCGTGCGCGAGTATCGTGTGATGGACTGTCGCGCGACGCCACGCTACTGTTCGAGTGTTTGGCATCCCTTTGCAGGACGGGATGAGCCGTGGCTCGCGTCACGGGGGAGATAGGCCCAGGCTATGCGTAGGAAAACACGCCAGATTGCGGTTGGCAACGTGCTGATCGGCGGGGATGCACCCGTCGCCGTGCAGTCGATGACGACGATGTATACCCGCGATGTGGAGGCGACGGTCGCGCAGATCCACCGCCTCGAAGACGTTGGCTGTGAGCTGGTACGCGTCGCGGTGCCGGAGCAGATCGATGCGCTGGCCCTTGGCGCGGTGAAGCGGCAGATTACGATCCCGCTGATCGCCGACATCCACTACAACGGCGAGTTGGCGCTGATTGCGATTGAGCAGGGCGTGGACGGCGTGCGGATCAATCCCGGCAACTTGCAGCACGGGCGCGAGGCGTTCACGGCGATCGTCGAGGCGGCGAAGAACGCTGGGGTGGCGATGCGCATTGGCGTCAACTCCGGGTCGTTGGATGCGCTCGACCGGCGCGGTGAACAGATGCGCAAGGTGTCGGTGAGGCTGCTCGACGACGGCACGTTCGTCAAGAGCGATCCCGCTGAGGAGCGGCGCCGCGAGCGCGACGAACTGGTCGGGCGCATGGTGGATAAGGCGCTCGAATACTGCGGCTGGGCCGACGACCTGGGCTACACCAACTACAAGGTCTCGCTGAAAAGTTCGAATGTGCTGACGGCGGTGGATGCCTACAAGCGCTTTTCCGCCGCGAGCGATGTGCCGCTGCACCTGGGCATCACCGAGGCGGGGACGCTGGTGACGGGATCGGTGAAGTCGTCGGTGGGCTTTGCGCTGCTGCTGGCGGAGGGCATCGGCGATACGATTCGCGTTTCGCTGACCGCCGAGCCGGAGGAGGAGATCCCGGTCGCCTACGAGATACTGCGCTCGCTGGAGCTGCGGTCGCGCGGGGTGACGTTCGTCTCGTGTCCTTCGTGCGGGCGGGTGGAGATCGATGTGCTGAAGATCGCCAACGAGGTGGAGAAGCGTCTCTCGAAGGTGCAGACGCCGATCCAGGTGGCGGTGATGGGCTGCATGGTCAATGGCCCCGGCGAGTCGATGGACGCCGACGTGGGGCTTTCTGGCGGGCGCGGTAAAGGGGCGATCTACCGCAAGGGTAAGTTCATCCGCTCGGTGCCTGAGGAAGATTTCCTTGAGGAGACGCTAAAGGAAGTGGCAAGCCTATTGCCCGCCGCCGAGGCCGCGCTGGTCTACCCCGGCGATGGCGTGTTGGGCGCGGTGAGCGCGGGACGGACGCGCAAGACGGGTATCGCGGCGCTGAAGGGCGACGGCGCGACGCCAGCGCCTAAGCGCGGCAAGGCGCTGCCGATGTTGTAGGGGGCATGCGCCTCACCCTTCCCGGCGCGGAAGGGGCGCGAGGCGAGGTTGAGGCTGAATGCTGGCGCTGGGCGCTACTTGCCGCGTCCCTAGCGTACGTGAAGGATATGCTGGCGGGCGGCGTTGCTTCGGCGGCGCGAATGTAAGAATATCCATCAGTGTGGCCTAGCGGAGTTCCGTTGGCGCAGTGGCGCGCGTCACAGACAGGGGGTGCGGATCGGCGTACCCTGGTGAAGTATTCCTTTCGAAGGTCGAATGGCTGTAATGCATTCGTCTGGTTGGCGCGACCGGGGCGGCGTGGCGCGGTATAGTTTTCGCGGTGGGCTCTGCGCTCGGTTCGCATGCTGGTTGCTCAGCGACCTGGCCCCGCACCTTGGATGTGGCGAATGAGGGATCTATGAACGGGCGGCATATGAGGACCTCTGGGGTGGCGCGATTCGCGGGCGCACTCGTGGTGTTGGCAGCGGTGGCGACAGCGCTGTTGAGCGGCTGCGCGCCGAGCGCGTCGCCCGCTGTGAGCCAGAACAAGGCCAAGCTGGACGCCGAGTTGCGCAACGCGCAGTTGAGCATGGGCGTGCCCGTGGCACTGCTGGCGTCGATTCAGCAGCAAGAAGACCAACTGGCGGCAGGCAGCGCCGATGGCACGGATACCACGGGGCAGGCGGCGGCTGAGGGCTACGCCCGCCTCGAGGCGCAGGTGGTGGCGCTGGAGCAGTTGACGCCGGCGCAGATCCGCCAGCGCGCGACGCTCGACCTGCAAGCGCTGGCCCTCGCGCTGCAGCAGGTAGCGGACCAGGGCTTCGCCGAGGCGAGCACCTTCCAGGGGAACTACCAGCAGGGGCAGCAGCAACTGGGTGCGGCGCAGACGGCGAAGGCGTTGTTTGCCGCCGACGGCTACATCCTGGACCAGACGAGTGCGGTGTCGCAGATCATCCCGGTCTACCACGAGATGCAGGCGCTCAACGCATTGGTCAGCGCCCAGGCCAAGGCGCTCGGCTCAAGCGCCGCGCCATTGCAATGCGCGATCGAGTACACCGGCGCCTTCTGGGCCTCTGACGCCGATTTGCTCTCTAATTACGGACTCGATCCCAGCGCCGCGCCTGTGGTGGGCAGCGCTACGAAGTTCACGTTCTCGGCGTGGTCGTCGCAGAACCTGGCGGCTTTCCGGGCGGCGCGGGACGGCGCGGACTTCGCGGACCTCTCGGCGACGGTGCTGGCGGAGATGTCGCAGATGACGGCGGACTCGGCGGCGCTGCTGCCACAACAGACCTCCGCGGCGGTGGCGGCGTTCCAGGCGGACGTGCAGACCTACACGGCGGACGGTGGCAAGGATGCGACGTACCAGCAGCAGGCGACGGCGGATGTGCAGGCGCTGGACGCGACGAAGACGCTGACCGACATCACCGCGCTGGCCAAGACGGTGGCCAAGCATCGGCAGGATTTCGCGCTGCCGTTCATCAAGGTCAAGGCGCAGCATGACATGCAGGCGCTGATCAATCTGGTCGATCAAGCCAACGCGAAGAAGACGATCGACAGCCTCAACGGCGGCTACAACGTGGCGTATCCAGATGGCTACGAATATACCGGCCATGAAGACGACTCGGGCACGTTTGACTGGACGAACGCCGCAGCTGTGAAGTCTTTGACGGACTCCATCGGCACCTACGGCAATATCTATACGGCGGGGAGCGGCATCGGAGACGCGCGCTTCCGCCTGGCTCAGGCGCAGACGACCGACGACTATCAGGTGGTGGAGTCCGAGATCCAGATGTTCACGGAGAACATCACGGAGATGCTCGCGAACCTCGCACAGATGCCGGCGAGCAGCAGCGCGCGCCAGGCGTGGTCGAATACGGCGCACCAGAGCGACCTCAACCTGATCAACTACTACGGCTTGCAGAACACGCGGGTGATCGTCGTCTCGCTGCGCGAGCAGAAGGCGCGGCTGTATGAGAACGGTCAGTTGGCCAAGTACAACGTCACGGGGAACTATGCCGGTGCGACGCTGGTCCCCGATCCACAAGGGCGCACCGACGCCTTCGACGTGACGACCGGCAGCCCAGACCTGCCGTCGGTGCCGGGCATGCATTGCGTGATCCCGTACATGCAACACGACTACGAAGACAAGTCTACCTTGCCCAAGAATTCACCGTTCTACTACAACCCGACGCCGATCCATTTCGGCTTCGCGTACACTGATGGCGGCTATTTCATGCACGACGCCTGGTGGCGCGACGCGACGCAGATGGGCTACCTGACGAACTTGCCGCACTACGATCCCGAGGCGTTCAACGGCGGCTCGCACGGCTGCGTCAACCTCCACTACGTCGATTATTCGACGGGCCGCTACGACATGGCGATCGTCTACGCTTTCGCCCAGGAGGGTATGCCGATCATCGTCTACTAGGCGGAACCTCACTCCCTGCCCCGACACCTATGGGAGGGATGGAGCGGAAGCGCTCGGCTCTTTGCTGGGGAGCGCAGGCAGATTTTACGAACCGCAGTGAGCGGGCAGTGTATACTGGTGCGGCTCGTGCTCGTCGTAGCTAGTGAGGGACCGATCCGCTCGGCGGATCGCCGCGGAGTGACCGTCGCCCGACGCGGGAATGGATCGATGGAGGGGTGTGGTGAGGATGGGTCTTCCGAGGCGACGCGCGCGGCGCTCGTCACCCTTTACCGGGCGCACACGGCTGGCGGGGATGCTGTTGTTGGCAGCAACGGTGGCCGCCACGCTGTTGAGCGGGTGCTCGCCGAGCGCAGCGCCCTCCGCAGCGCAGAACAAGGCCAAACTCGATAGCACGCTGCAGCATGCGCAGTTGAGCATGGGCGTGCCCGTGGCACTGCTGGCGTCGATTCAGCAGCAAGAAGACCAACTGGCGGCAGGCATCGCCGATGGCACGGATACCACGGGGCAGGCGGCGGCCGAGGGCTACGCCCGCCTCGAGGCGCAGGTGGTGGCGCTGGAGCAGTTGACGCCGGCGCAGATCCGCCAGCGCGCGACGCTCGACCTGCAAGCGCTGGCCCTCGCGCTGCAGCAGGTAGCGGACCAGGGCTTCGCCGAGGCGAGCACCTTCCAGGGGAACTACCAGCAGGGGCAGCAGCAACTGGGTGCGGCGCAGACGGCGAAGGCGTTGTTTGCCGCCGACGGCTACATCCTGGACCAGACGAGTGCGGTGTCGCAGATCATCCCGGTCTACCACGAGATGCAGGCGCTCAACGCATTGGTCAGCGCCCAGGCCAAGGCGCTCGGCTCAAGCGCCGCCGTCCCGCTACAATGCGCGCAGACGGATTCGACGTCACCATCGTTCTTTACAGCGGATACGCAGATGCTCGCGAACGCGGGACTCAACCCCAAGGACGCGGTGATGATCGGCGGCGCTACGAAGTACACCTTCTCGGCGTGGCCGTCACAGAACCAGACGGCTTTCCAGGCGGCGAAGACCAGCGCCGACTTCGCGGAGCTTTCGGTGACGTTGCTCTCGGAGATGTCGCAACTGACGGCGGACGCTAGCGGGCTGTTGCCGGCGCAGACAGCAGCGGCGGTGGCGGCGTTCCAGGCCGACGTGCAGACCTATACCAAGGATGGCGGCAAGGATACCAAGTACCAGCAGGAGGCGACACAGGATCAGCAGGCGCTGGACGCGACGAAGACGCTGGACGATATTACCGCGCTGGGCAAGACGGTGGCCCAGCATCGACAAGCCTTCGCCTTGCCGTTCATCAAGGTCAAGGCACAGTACGACATGCAGACGCTGACGAAGCTGGTCTTACAGGCCAATGAGTCGACCATCTATGACGCGTATGACGGCGCCAGTTACCCGATTGGCTACGAATACATCGGTTTTCAGTATTCCCATGGCCGCGATTGGGCGGGCGATCCGCAGGATGAAATCGACACGCGAGACGGCCTGGGCGGGCAGGGCATCGGCGACGCGCGGTTGCGCTTGCTCAACGCACATTCGCTGCAGGATTATACCGTCGTCGAGAATGAGATCCAGATGTTCACCCAGAACGTCTCGGCGATGATTGCGGACTTCGCACAGATGCCGAAAGATGCCAAGGCGCGGCAGACATGGTCGATGACGGCGCATCAGAGCGACCTCGACCTGATCAATTACTACGGCTTGCAGAACACGCGGGTGATCGTCGTCTCGTTCGCCGAGCAGAAGGCGCGGCTCTACGAGAACGGCAAGCTCGCGACCTACACGGTCAGCGGGAACTATGCCGGCGCCAAGCTGATCCCCGATCCGAAGGGGCGCACGGACGCCTTCGACGTGACGACCGGCAGCCCGGACCTGCCCTCATTGCCCGGCATGCATTGCGTCATCCCGTTCAAGATTCATGATTACGAGGATGTAGCACCCGCGAGCTTGAAGGGCACGCAATTCTGGTACGCCCCCACGCCGATCCATTTTGGTTTCCCCTACGCATCCCCAGGCTATTTGCTGCACGACGCCTGGTGGCGCGACGCGACGGGTATGGGCTATCTGTCAAATCTGCCGCACTACGATCCGCTGGCGTTCAACGGCGGCTCGCACGGCTGCATCAACTTCCACTACGTCGATTATTCGACGGGCCGCTACGACATGGCGATCGTCTGGACCTTCGCGCAGGAGGGCACGCCGATCATCGTCTACTAGGTGAGCGCCGCTCGCTTTCGGTCCGACCGGGGGATTTTACAGCCTCAGCGAGCGGGCAGTGTATACTGGTGCGGCTCGTGCTCGTCGTAGCGTAAGGGATGGCTGCGTGATGCCTGGCAAGGCGAGCGTGGCGTGTCGCTGAACACGGGACATGAATCGATGGAGGATGTGTTGAGGATGGGACTTCCTAGAGGACGCACCCCGCGCTCGTCGCGCTTCGTCTCGTGCTCACGCTTTGCGGTGGCGACGTTTCTGTTGCTTGCCGTGGCCGCCGGACTGCTCGCCGGATGTGCGCCGGATGCGAAGGCGGCGGCGCAGCAGAATAAGGCCAAGCTCGACAGCGAACTGCAGACGGCGCAGGTCAGTAAAGGTGTTCCGGCGATCCGGCTTGCGCCGATTCTGGCGCAGGAGAGCGCGCTGGCCACGGGCTCGAACCCGAACTATCAAGCTGCCGCCGATGGCTATGCGAAGCTCTACGATCAGGTGGTGGCGCTAGAGCAGCTGACGCCCAGCCAGGTTCAGGCGCAGGCCAAAACCGACTTGCAGGCGCTACAGTCGTCGCTCGCCACGGCGGAGGGCGCCGGTATCGGCGATGTGACGACGGCGGCGAAGGTCTTCGACCCGACAGTGGCGATCGCGCAGCAAGAACTTGCCGCCGCCAAGACCGCCAAGGAGTATTTCGCCGTCGACGGCTATATACTCGGTCAGAGCGCCGCGGTGACGCAGATTCTGCCAGTCTACCAGCAGATTCAGGCGCTCGATAAGCTGGTGAGCACGCAGACCGCGGCGCTAGCGCAGAAGCCGGGCGCGGCCCACATGTTGCAGTGCGCGACGGAGGGCGGCGAGATCCCCGCATACGGCATCGATCCTTCGGTGTTCTGGAGCGCGCAGACGGCGAATCCCATCTTCGCCAGCAATCCGGTGATGGTGACGCCGCAGGTGCAGCCGCAGACCTTCTTCTTTTCCTCCTGGCCCTCGCAGGACCTCACCGACTTCAAGGGCGCGAAGACCGCAGACGATTTCGGCGTCCTGGCGGTGCAGGTGCAGACGCAGATCGCCGAGTTGACGGCGGACGCCGATCCCGCGGCGCTGGCGCACGCGCAGGTCGCCGCGGTGGTGGCGCGCTTCCAGGACGACGTCAATACGTATACCAGCGACGCGCAGGCCAATAACGCCTATCTCAAGAGCCACCGACAGAGCGCCAAGAACGTGCCGGATTATCGCGGTGTGTGGCCGCTGACGAATAGCGCCGACGGTTTCTCGCCGCCGACGGGGTTCTTCCCGAACGTGCCTGACTTCAGCGTTGATGCGAAGTATGCACAGCAGGCCGCTCAGGACGCCACAACGCTGGCGGCGGCGCAGACCCCTGCCGCGCTGTCGGCACTCACGAAGACCGTGGCGCAGCAGGAGCAGGGGATCGCGTTCGCCCTGGTGAAGGTCAAGGCGTATTACGACACCAACATCACGCTCCAGGCGCTGGTCAACCAGGGGCAATCGACGACGACCAACGTCACCTACCAGGGAACGCTGTACAAGACGCCGAATGCGTATGAGTACGCCGATGGGTCGTCGGGTCTCGATCAGCGCTACAACAAGGCGGACACGGTAGGCATCCAGGATGCTCAGGTGCGCCTCGATCAGGCGGCCTATCGAGAGGGATACGTTTCAGCTTCCGAGAAGATGGCGGATTACCAGGCCATCGAAGACGAAGCGCAGATGTTCATCCACAATCTTTCGGCGATGATCACCAACCTCGCCCAGATGCCGAAGGACACCAAGGCGCGGCAGGCGTGGTCAATGACGGCGCATCAGACCGATTTCGATCTGCTGAACTACTACGGCTTGCAGCATACACGCGTGATCGTCGTCTCGTTGCGCGAGCAGAAGGCGCGGCTCTACGAAGATGGCAAACTGGTCGTCGTCAATGGGCAACCCGACGCCTTCGACGTGACCACCGGCAGCCCCGATAAGCCGACGGTGCCAGGGATCCATTGTGCCATGCCGCCACTGAAGGGTCCGCCGAAGGGCGACATCTTCAAGTCTGCCGATCCGCCAGGGTCGCCGCTCTACTATGCGCCGACGCCGGTGCATTATTCGTTCGGCTACTCGCTCTACGGCTATTTCATGCACGACGGCTGGTGGCGCGACAAGACGGAGATGGGCTATCTGACGAACCTGCCGCACTACGACCCCGAAGCGTTCAACGGCGGCTCGCACGGCTGCATCAACTTCCACTATGCCAACGGCGACATGGGTAAGGTCTACGCCTTCTCCAGCCCTGGCATTCCGATCGTCGTCTATTAGGTCTGTACGCTCGGCGTGCGCCTGCTGGTAGGCCATTCGGGCGATTGACTCTCCATCCCTCTCGCGTTGGGGGTACCACTGCGTTGGACATCATCGTGTGTCGCGCGGAGGGATGGAGGGTACGAGGATGGGTGGAACCCGGCAGCGTCACGTGTTGTATGGGCGCGGCGGCGTCGCGGTGTTGGCGCTGGCGCTGATCTGTCTCGCGGCGTGCGATCCCTCGGCGCTGGCGCAGACGCCGCAGGGTCCGCTGAACGCTACCGCGACTGACAGCGCGTCGCCGACGGACTCGGCAGTGGCCAGCGAGACGGCGTCGGCGACGGTGCCACCAGGGGGTTCGCCGACCGCTACAGCCGCAGTATCGCCGCCGTTCGCCGCGCTGCCTCCGGCGACGCCAACCGCGACCTCGCGAGCGACGCCGACTGCGACGTCAGCGCCAGCGCCCGCCGGTTGGAAGACGGTGCTCGACGACGAGTTTAGCGGTGTGGGCGTCCCGTCGCACTGGGGACTCTACGATGGGCATTATGGCAGCGGGCCGTCGAACAACTGCGCCGCTCCCAGCCAGGATAGCGCGCCGGGCGACGGCTACCTCTACCTGACGATGAGTTACAAGACGTCGGGGTCGTGCGGCGCGGGCTGGTACGAGGGCGGCATGATGATCTCCGATCCGTACTACTACACGGCGCAGGCTGTCAGCGTGCGCTGGCGCATTCTGCCGTCGAAAGATCCCTCGATCGTGCGTTCGCATCACATCATCCCGATGCTCTTTCCCAACGACGACAAGACCTACCAGTGGTACAACGCCGAGGATGACCTCTGCGAGAGCGGCCATCAGGACGGCTGCGATACTTTCCTCCACGACGGCACCGCCGCCGACACGGGCTCGCAAGTCTACAATTCGTACACGATTGACCTGACGCAGTGGCACACGTGGCGCTTCGAGCAGAAGGACGGCACGCTGATCGTGTATATCGACAACATGGCGACGCCGGTGTGGAAGATGACTCAGGGAACGAGCGTGCTGCCAAATGCGGTGCGGAGCGTGGCGCTGCAGCAGGAGTGTCCAGCGGACGCCTGCCCGCCCGCTTCGTATGCCGGCGAGACGGAGCGCCTACAGATCGACTGGATTACCATTCAGGTGCCGGGCGCATGAGCGCGCGAACTGGGGCGGTCGTCTGGGGACTCGTTGTCGAAAATGTGCAATTGCGTTCGACGTCTCTGTAGACGGACGGAGCGTTCGTCGGCAGCCCGAAGAGTCTCTGGGGAGGCACGCATGCGCTACGTGTTGTTGATCTATACCGACGAGAAAGCCGATGCCGCGGCATCGAAGGAGCAGCAGGACGCCGTGATGGCGGCATACTGGGCCTTTGGGGAACAGTTCAAGGACAAAATTGTCGGTGGCGATGCGCTACTTGCGACGAGCTCGGCGACGACGGTGCGCCTGCGCGACGGCAAGACGCTGATCACCGACGGTCCCTTCGCGGAAACGAAGGAGCAGCTTGGCGGCTATTACGTGGTGAAGTGCGAGTCGCTGGACGAGGCTACCGAGATTGCCTCGCACATTCCTGGTGCGGCATCCGGCGAGATCGAGGTGCGGCCAGTGATGGAGTTTGAGTAGCGGCGCCGTGGCTGAGGTTCACTTCGGAGGTCAGAGAGCACAGAGGGCGTAGGCGGAGTCACTGCCGAAATTGCAACCTTCGTGCGGAATCGGAGGGGTAGGGTCCCAACGGACTCTACCCTTCTTTGCTGTGGGGCGCGCTGACCGGTATGCTGAAAGAGGGAGGCGGTGGGCGGTGCAGTTGGGAGCGTGCGTCATGGAAAGCGTCGAGCGGGCGGTCGAGCGGAGTTTTCGCGAAGAGTCGGGGCGCATCCTCGCCACACTGATCGGTGCCGTCGGCGACTTCACCCTTGCCGAAGACGCGCTGCAGGAGGCATGCATCGCCGCGCTGCAACAGTGGCCGCGTGAGGGCATCCCGCGCAATGCGGCGGCGTGGCTGACGGCGGTGGCGCGGCGCCGGGCGATCGATCGGCTGCGCCGCGACGTGACGCTCGCGCGCAAACACGAACTGCTGCAGACGCTGGCGGAGCTTGAGCGGGCGGATGATGCCTCGGTGGAGGCGAATGCGGGCGCGGAGATTCCCGATGATCGCCTCAAGCTGATCTTTACCTGCTGCCATCCGGCGCTGGCGCTCGACGCACGTGTCGCTCTGACTCTGCGAACACTTGGCGGTCTCTCAACCGGGGAGATCGCGGCGGCGTTTCTGGTGCCGATGGCGACGATGGCGCAACGACTGGTGCGGGCGCAGCGCAAGATTCGCGACGCGCGCATCCCATACCGTGTGCCGCCGATCCCGCTGGTGCCCGAACGTCTCGATGGTGTGCTCACGGTGATCTATCTGATCTTCAACGAGGGGTACACGGCGACCAGCGGCGACAGCCTGATCCGCCAGGAACTGTGCGATGAAGCGATCCGCCTGGGTCGCGCGCTGGTAGAGCTGTTGGCGCGCGAGCCGTCGCTGCCAGACGATCCCGAGGCGATGGGGCTGTTGGCGCTGATGCTGCTGCATGCCTCACGCCGCCGCGCGCGAGTGGACGCCGAGGGCGACATCGTGTTGCTGGAGGATCAAGACCGCGCGCGCTGGGATCGCGGTGCCATCGACGAGGGCGTGGCGCTGCTCGATCGCGTGCTGCCGCTGCGCCACGCGGGTCCATATCAGATTCAGGCGGCGATCAGTGCGCTCCACGCGCAGGCGTCGACCGCCGCCGAGACCGATTGGCCGCAGATCGCCGCGCTCTACGCCACGCTCGCGCGCCTGACACCTTCGCCTGTCGTCGAACTGAACCGCGCGGTCGCCGTGGCGATGGCTGAGGGGCCGGAGCGCGGCCTGGCACTGCTCGACGCGCCTGAGCTGGCCGCCGCACTCGACGACTATCACCTCTACGCCTCGGCGCGTGCCGATCTGCTGCGCCGTGCGGGCCGCCGCGACGAGGCTGCCGCCGCCTATGCCCGCGCGCTCACCCTCTGCCAGAACGCCGCCGAGCGCCGCTTCTTGCAGCGCCGACTGGCCTCGCTCGCGGCGGTGTGAGGTACGCGGGCGCCACATGTGGCGTCCCTATGCCTGGGCGGGCCGCATGCTGACGTCTCGCTTGCCCGCGCCGCGCACCGGCCCTTCAGTGCCGCGATCATCCTGACGATCGACTGAGCGTGAACCGTGGGATTCGCCCCGGCATCCATGCCAGGGATCGTGCGCGCGACATGCCCGCTAATCTTCCAGTAGGCCGCGGCGCATGGCGTATTTGACCAGCTCGGCGCGGCTGTGGAGGTTGAGCTTGTCCATGATGTGCGTGCGGTGGGTATCGACGGTCTTGGGGCTGATGAAGAGCTGCTCGCCGATCTGGTTGTTGGTGAAGCCCTCGGCCACCAGCTTCAGGATCTCGCGCTCGCGCTCGGTGAGCGCGCTGTAGCTGTCTTTCTCCTCGCCGGTGCGGACGCGTTGCAGGTAGTCGCTGACCATCATCGACTGCGCGGAGGGCGAGAGGTAGAAGCGCCCCGACGAGACGACGCGAATGGCCGAGATCAACTCGGTATCCGCTGCCTCCTTGAGCATGTAGCCCGCCGCGCCGGCGCGCAGCATCTGGAAGAGATACTCCTCGTTCTCGTGCATCGTCAGCACTAGCACGCGCACCTCCGGCAGCAGGCGCTTCACCTGTTTGGTCGCCTCGATGCCGTTGCACTCCGGCATGGTGATGTCCATTAGGATCACATCCGGCGCGAGGCGTTGCGCCTCGGCGATCGCCTGGCGACCGTCGCTGGCCTCACCGACGACTTCGATATCCGGCTGGGCGTTGAGCATCATCTTCAATCCGGCGCGGAGGATCGTATGGTCGTCGGCGAGCAGGACGCGCACTTTGGTAAGCGTGCCCGTTGGATGCATCGGAGCGTCCGTGGCCGTGTTCGCGCGAATGAAATCGAGGAGATCGTCGTTCATGCCGATGCGCCTTCCGCCTGGGTCTCTGAGAGTGCTTCGTGTACCACGGCGCGCTCCACACCCACCACTGTCGCCTGCGTACTCTTCGCATGCGTCGTCGTGGTCGTGGGCGTCCACGGATGGGAGTCGCGCCGGAGGGGTAGGGTCAGATCGATGGTCGAACCGCTGTCCGGCTGGGAGGAGATCTGCACGCTGCCGTTGAGCAGCGAGGCGCGCTCTAACATGCCCGCCAGCCCGAGGCCACGATCCTGCCAGGGTGTTCGCAGCACCGCTTGGGCGTCGAATCCGCGGCCGTCATCGCGGACGCGCACGCGCAGATGCGCGCCGTCCTCGTCCACCGAGACGAAGACGTGTCGCGCCTGCGCGTGCTTGGCGATGTTGGTCAGCGCCTCCTGAACGATGCGGTACGTTGCCGTCTCCATCTCCGGCGAGAGCCGATCTTCCAGCCCGCTGGCGACGAATTCGACGTCGAGGGCGCACTTCTTCTGGAACTCTTTGATGTACCAGCGCAGCGCTGGCAGCAAGCCGAGATCGTCCAGCGCGCTGGGGCGGAGATCGATGCTCAGGCTGCGTACCGTGCGGAGCGTCTGGTGCGCCAGGGCGCGCGTCTCGTTGATGCGCTCGCGGGCGCCGTCGTCGCTGACGGACTCTTCGAGCAGCTTGAGGCTGATCAGCAGCGAGGTCAACACCTGGCTGGTCTCGTCGTGGAGCTCGCGGGCGATGCGCTTGCGCTCGCGTTCCTGCGCGTGCAAGATCTGCGTGGCGCGCGAGCGTCCGAGCTCGTCGATTGCCGTGAGCATGGTGTTGAAGGCCAGCGCCAGTGAATCGGCGTCGGCGTCACGCCCGGTAAGCGGCGCCTGGCGCGACATGTCGCCCGCTTGCACCTGGCGCATCGTCTCGCGGAGCCGGTGTAGGGGCGAGAGCGCTAGCTTGAGCAGCGCGAAATTGATCGCCACGCTGATCAGCAGGCCGGTGACGACGAAGGCGACAAGCACCAGTGGTTTGCTGTTGCCCTGAAGCTGCGTGGCGAGCGTCGTGCCGAGCGTCGCGCCGATCAGGATTACGAAGCTGTTGGCGAAGAGCACCTTGTAGAGCAGGGGCAGCGCCATGAGCCGGTGCGGCAGGGGCAGCGACGAGCGCGCTAGCGTCGCAGTGGCGTATTTATCGCTCATGGTGGCGCGCTCCTTCCAATCTCCTCCATTGTACCCCCGGCGCCGGTGCCAGTCAAAACGCAAGCGGGCGAGCAGCGGTGCGCAGATTCGGGCGGTGGCGGGCGATTGCGACGCCTGGCGGCACGCGCTGTGAACTGATGTTTGACGGTGTGCGCGCGACGGTGTGCGCGCGCTGAGTGACGTTACTCCTGCTCGCGCGGGGCGTTCACTGCACAGGGCGTATGATGGGTGGTGCGTGGGCGTTGCCGCCTACGCCACATCGCGCCGCCGATACGTTAGGGGCAAAGAGCGCACGCACGCGACGGGCGAGACGGTCTGCGAGGAGCGAGCTATATGGACGTTGCGGTCGCCGCCGCCGCGCTGTCTGCCGAAGAGGCTGAGGAGCAGCCGCGCTACGTCTCGCTGCGCGACCGTGCCGTCTGGCGCGATGCGGGGCTGGTCTGGCTTGGCCTCCACGCGCTGCTGCTCGTGTTTACCTATCTCGGCTGGCTGCTGCCGATCGCCTTCGATCAGCGGTTGCCGCACGCCGTCTGGGCGCGTCCGTACCTGCCGTGGGCCGTCAATTTCGATGGCACGAGTTACGCCGCCATCGCGCGCGGTGGCTATGTCACGCTGGCACAGCCCGCGTTCTATCCGCTCTATCCCCTGCTGGAACGTGGGGCGACGATCTTCACCCTGGGCCACCTTGGCCTCGCTGGCCTGCTTGTCGCCAACGTCTGCTGCCTCGGCGCATTCGGCTTGTTGCGCGTGCTGGCGGAGCGCGAACTGGGCGTGGCGACGGCGCGTCGGGCACTGCTCGCCCTGGCCGTCTTCCCCACTGCGCTCTTCCTCGCCGCAGCCTACGCCGAATCGCTGTTCCTGTTGCTCAGCCTGGGCGCGTTTCTGGCGTTGCGCGCGCGGCGCTGGCCGCTGACGGGGCTGCTGATCGCGCTGGCGACGCTGACGCGTCCGGTGGGCATCCTGCTGCTCGCCGCGGTTGCCGCGGAACTGTGGAGTAGCTCGCCGCGCGTGCGTGGCGCCGTCGCGCGTGCTGTCGCCGCCGTGCGCGGAGTGCCTTCATCCATGGTGGTGCGCTGCGGCTCCGCATTCGCCTTGCCGATCCTCGCGCTCGCCGGCTACTTCACGTTTCTGGATGCGCGCTATGGCAGCTTCTTCGCCGCCACGCGCGCGGAGTCTGGCGGCTGGGGCCGCTACGTCTCGTGGCCCTGGGATGGACTCGTCCGCGCTGCCAGCGCGCTCGTCAGCGTCGGCGGACCGAAGCAGGTACACGCCTTCCTCGACATCGTCTTCACGCTGCTCTTCGTCGGTCTGACTATTGCCATGCTGCGCGCGCTGCCGCCTGCCTACGTCGCCTACAGCGTCGCCACGCTCGCCCTCGTGCTGCTGACGCCGATCCACCTCGCCGACTGGGCGGCGTTGCACTCCAACAGCCGCTTCATGCTCGTCGTCTTCCCGCTCTTCCTACTGATCGGTCGCTGGCGACCAAGCCGCGTGGTGGGTATCGCCATGTTCGTGGCCTCGCTGTGGATGCTTGCCGTTTTCACACTCTCGTTCGTCAACGGCAGCTGGGTCGCGTAGGCGTGTAGGGCGTGGGTGAAGGGATCATGTCGCCGCGATCAGGCCGCTAGGCCACTCCTGCTTCGTGGGCTGTGTCCAACGCGGGGCGCCCGTCTCGGCGTCGAAGCTATAGAGGACGCCCACGCCCGGTACGGGGAAGACGAGGCTCTTGAGGACGGCGAGCACGAAGATGCTCTTGCCCGTACCGACGAAGCCTCCGACGAAGCCATCGAAGGATTGCTGCCAGCGGATCGCGCCGGTGTCGAGCCGCAGGGCGTAAAGCATACCCTCCGCCTCATCTGGAGCGTCAGCCTTTGGTCCCCACGCGCCAGCGTAGAGCGTTTCGCCGAAGAGTTGCACGCCGGACAGACCGTATCCTTGCGTCGGCGTGAAGATCAACCGGGTCGAGCCATCCCGCGGGTCCAGAGCATAAAGGCCGTCGTTGGCGACGGTGAAGAGGGTCGTGTTCCCCACACCGCCAACGATGAGGCTACCGAGTCGAACGGAGCCTGTCGGTTTGCTCCACAGTAGCCTGCCGGTCAAGCGGTCGAGCGCGTAGAGCCAGTTGTCGCCGTGCTGTGCCCGGCCGGGCGCGCCGAACCCTGATGTGATGAAGACGACGTTGCCGTCTACGGTCGATAGCGGGGCGAGCGTAGTGCTGAACTTCCAGCGCAGTGCCCCCGTCGCCGAGTCGAGCGCGTAGACGTACGGATCGCCGTGTCCGAGGTTGTCCACGTTCTCGGCGGAGGAGGCGTACACGGCGTCGCCATCGGCGATGAACTGTGAGACGGTATCGCCCGTGTGATAGCACCAGCGCGCGGCGCCGTCCGCCCTGCGCAACGCACAGACGTGTCCTGAGCGCGGGGAGTTCGAGTCTGATCCCGACCCTGCGTAGAGGACGTCACCGACGATCTGTGGCCTGGCGACGGTGTATTCGCGGTTCGGGAATGTGAATCTCCAGCGGATGGTGTTGTCCACGACAGAAGCGGCGACGACTCCCCCGGCGGCGTCCGTGTAGACGACGCCATTGGCCACGGCGAAGTCCGCGCTGGCGTTCGGTCCGGCGAAACATGGCATTTGCGGCATGCCATCAGTGGCGCGATAGCCGCATATGCCGCCCGATCCATCGAAATAGAGCGTCACGGCGCGCAAGGCGTCGGTAGGCGTTGCCGTCGGCGCTGGCTTGCGACTCGACGTGGTGTCGCAGCCCACGAGGGCGAGCACGGCAAGGCATATCAGAACGGCGGCACTTGCGAGCCTGCGGCGCGGGCGAATCCGGATTTCAGCTGGTGTCTCCATCCCGCGGCTCACTCCTCGGCGAGCGCGCGGCGCAGTGCCTCCGGCAGCGGCGTCGCCTTCTGCGCGACCGGGTCCATCGCCACGATCACCATGCGGCCGTGGGCGACTTCGATGGCGTCATCCAGCGGCGTGTTGTTCGGCCCCAGCACTTTGCGGGCGGTGAAGCCAATCGTCCACGATGACGTGCCGACTTTCTCGACGCGCGCCTCCACCGCGAGTTGGTCGTCGAAGCTCACTGCTCCAGTGAAGTCGCACGAGAGGTGTACGCGGGGCATGGCAAGCTCCTCGTAGAGCGAGGCTTGCGTGTAGGGCACGCCGAGGCTGCGCATCAGTTCGTGCTCGGCCAGTTCCATGTAGCGAAACATCGCCGTGAAGTGGATGCGCATGCTGCTATCTACATCGACGAACGGCACACGCAGCCGAATGGTTGCCGATGGCATGCTACGCTCCTTCGCAGAGTGAGCCGGCGACGCTAGGCGCTCGCCCGCACGATGATCGCCGTGCAGGTGCCCGAGGCACCACTGAGCCAGATCGCCAGCGACGTGCCATTGTGGGTGTACGTCCCTAATAGCGCCGGCACCCCTGAACTGCCGGTCGCCGTCGCCTTGAACGCTTGCGTCTGCGTCCAGCCGGCCGCGGAGAGCGCGGCGGGATAATATGCCTTGACGTCGTTCAAGCACGCGGGGACGACGGTGTAGAGGCCGGAGTCGGTGGTCACGGCGGTGCTCGGCAGCGGTAGCCCCTGGCGCTGCGCCGTACCGGTCGTCAGCGCTTGCCCGCAGGTGACCAGCGCCTTCACGTCCGTCGGAATCGCCTCTTCGACGCTCAGGGTGCCCGCGGCGTTGTCATAGTGGTAGGTGAGCCACGCGCGCTGATTGAAGAAGAGCGCGTCTCCGCTTCTGCTCGATGGCGCCTTGCCAACACTTTCTTGCTCGATGCTCTGCCAGCGATCGGCCTGCAACTTGGTGCTATCGACGACTGTGCCCGATTGCTGCCGCGGTCCGACGTAGGTGGAACGCAGGATCTCGACGTTGTTTAGCTGGCCGTCCGTCGCACTGACCGTGTTACTGAGTGTGCAACTCTTCAGCGCGTAGCTGGAATCAACCGGGAGATTCTTGGAGGCGCAGGTATACGCGACGACGCTGTGCGGGGTGGCCGTCACCGCCACCGACGGAGAGGTCGAGCCACATGCCGCCACGACGAGGCCACAAAGGAGGCTGAGCAGCAATGCCGGCGAACCGTTTGGCCGTGACCCCAGGACTCCACGCAGCACTCGCATCTCTCGCTCTCCCCTTGCTCGCGTCGCAACGATCCGTCGTGGCACTTGCTGATCACGCCAGGCGCGGACGCATCCCTGCCCGCGCTCGATAACGCTGCTCTACCCTCCGCACGGATCGCGCTCAAGCTTACGGCGCTGGATCAGAGCCCGGAGTCTCGATCGCCGCCTCTGGGCGACGCGGGCGGCGCGACCCCAGCGCCTGTCGCCGGGCCTCGGCGTTGGCCTTCAACTTCGGCACGATCGTGCGGACGTAAAGGAAGGATACCACGAAGAGACCGAAGGTGATTGCCAGTGGGAGCGGCCCCGACGTGGTCCCCGCGAGCAGGCCCAGCACCGTGAAGATGATGATCGTGAGGATCGGCACGGCCCATCCGAGTGGGATCAGGAACGAACGCTCGGCGGCTGGCTGACGTCGTCGCAATTGGATCACGCAGAGCCCGGCGACGGCGTAGATGAAGGCTTCGAGCACCGCGCCCACCAGCACGATGATGCTGGTATCGTGCGTCTGATTGATCACCACGGCCACCGCTGCCGAGGCTACCGCCAGCAGCATCACCGTGAACCAGGGCACCAGCCGGCCATTGAGCAGCGCGAAGACTCGCGGCAGCGTCGCCTCGCGCGCCGCGGCGTAGAGGAAGCGCGAAGCGGTGGCGAACCCGCCGTTGAAGGTCATCACCGCAGTTAGCAGCGTCGCGCCGAGCATCCAGTAAATGCCAACCTGGCCGAGCGTCGCCTGGCCAAGCAACATCTGCGGGAAGTGAGGATTATCGCCACTCTGCAAGGTCTTGTTGCCGATCAGGTTCGTGCAGGCGACGGTGAAGAGCGAATAGGAGATGAAGAGCAGTCCGATGGCGATCAGCATGCCGCGCGGTATCTGCCGCGAATCGTTGAGCTCTTCGGCCAGCGGCGTTACCCACTCGAAGGCCGAAAAGATAAAGACACCGAGCGCCACGGCGGTGATGAAGTTCTCGATCGGTCCGACGGTAAGCGGCGAGTGCAGTTGGAAACCGCCTTGCGCCAGCGCGATCAGCGAGATCGCCGCCAGCGAGACGAGCAGCGAATAGGTGGTGATGTCTTGCAGCAGCCCGGCGATGCGAATGCCGAGCAGATTCGCCGCCGCCGCCAGGCCGAGGATGATGAAGATCCAGAGCAGTACGGGGGTGCCGGGGAACGCGAAGGTGATCGCCTTGCCGACGATGTAGCTATCCGCGCCAATCACGGTGACGATGGTCAGCACGTAGCCGAAAGAGATCGTCAGCGACGCCCGCTCGGTAAACGCCGCAGAGATATATTGCCGGATCGCCGCCGCGGTTGGGTAGAGCGCGTTCAGCTCTGAGAAGCAGAGCGCGGCGAGCAGCGCCAACGCGCCGGCCACCAACAGCGCGATCCACGCCGAGTCGCCTACCATGTACCCCGCGAGCTGGACGCAGCCGAGCAGGCTGATCGCCGCGTAAGCGAGGCCGGTGCTGGTTGAGACGACCGTGCGGAACGGCAGCACCCTGCGCAGTCCACCGGATGCTGCCATCGAAACGCCCATGAGAATAGCCCTCCGCAAGGAGATTACGTGAAGGATGAAGACGGGGACCGGAGGATCGGCCCGGTGCGCGCCGTGATCGTCGCGGTCGTCGATCCCCCAGCATGCGGAGGGAACGCTGGCGGCGCGGCGCGCTTATGCCGCATGCTATCATACCTGTCCAGCTTGTCTCCGCAGCTTGGCTCTGTGCCTCAGCGCGCGTCGGGGCGTGCCAGCGACTTCGCCATCAGGATGTCTGGCTTGCCGAAGCCATTGGCATCCGGAACCACGCCGACGAGCGCATAGCCGAGCTTCGTATAAAACTCGAAGGGATGCCGCCGCAGGTTGCGTATGCGCTGGAGTTGCTCCAGCGGATTGGGAAAGAGATCGATGCCGCCGAGCGACGTGCGCTCGTCTTCGTCGTCCGTGCCCAGCAGGATGGTGAGGCCGCCACGCTCGCGCACGCGCTCCTCGAAATCCGCCACCAAAGCCCGCCCGATGCCCTGCCGCTGGCAGTCTTGCGCGACGACCAGGGGATGCAGTTCCCAGACCAGGCCGTCATACTCGGAGATGCCACCGATCCAGCCGATCACGGCCCCTGCGTCGTCGAGCGCCACGCGACTGATGCGATCTGCTCCCAAAGACTCGCGGACCTCGCTCAGCGCGCTGGCAAGATTCGGCCATGCCGCGGGGGTATGATCGGCGAAGCCCGCGAGCAGCACCTCTGCCACGCGCGTGATCTGCTCGGTATCGCCGTGTCGTAGGTCGTCTATACGCATCGCGTGGCCCCTTCGCGCTCTCGCCACCGTGTCGGCAGGTTCCCGGCATTGTACCGCGCTACGCGGCGAGCTTCCCCATTCGCCGGAGTCGGAGCCACCCGCGGACCCGTTGACGCGCCCAGTCTACGCTGCTACGCTGTCACTATCGTGGCGATCCCCGCCGCCCAAGGAGGGCATACGATGACCGCAACCCCTGCGAGCGCGCCATTCGCCGCACGGCGTCCGCTGGCAATCACGCTGCTGGCGGCCTATTCGCTGTTGCTCGGCGTCGTCACGTTCGTCCCGCAGCTCTACTACGTGCTCTTCGCGATCAATCGCGACGTTTTCCCCATTGGACCGAACGCCAACGTCGTCGGCGCCCTCTGGTACAACTACATCCTCGGCGGCCACCAGGGCGGCTACCTCACTGTGGACCCTGGCACGCTGGCGGGCGCGCTTGAGGATGTCTGCTTCCTCGGCCCACTCTACCTTGCCAGCGGCATCGGGCTGCTGCGCCTGGCACGCTGGATGCGCGCGATCGGCCTGATCACCGGCGCGATGGGCCTCTACTCGATCGTCTATTTTCTGCTCAGTGGTGTCATTGGTCAGCACGACTCCGCCGACCTGGTAACCACCGTCGTCTCGACCCTTCCCTACCTCGCCTATGATATCTGGCTGCTCGTCACCGTTCTGGCGCGCCCCTCGCCGTTTGCCAGCGTGGCACCGGCCACTGTACCGCCCGCGAACGCGGAGCGCGATCGCTAGCAAGAGCCTTGGCTAGCAGGACCATTGGAAGGATCGCCCAATGTCGCAACAGATGCCGCCCGAGCGACACTACACCGTGCTGGTGGTCGATGACGATCCACAGCTCAACGAGGTGATGGCGGCGTCGCTCCAACTCTTCGGCGACTTTGAGGTGATCTCCGCGCTCAACGGCGCCGAGGGGCTGATCCGCTGCGTCGAAGATCACCCCGACCTCGCCATCGTTGACGTGCGCATGCCTGACGTCAACGGCTATCAGCTTGTCCGGGCGTTGCGGGGCGATCCCGCGACCGCCGACATTCCCCTGATCATTCTCTCCGCGCTGGTGCAAGAGCGTGATCGCTTTCACGGCCTGATCGCCGGGGCGGACGCCTATCTCGACAAGCCGATCGCGCCGCATGAATTGATCGCCGCGGTGCGCCACGCGCTCGCGCTCGACGCCACCCAACGCCACGAGCGCATGCGGTGCCTCACCGAGGAGGAGCCGCCCGCATGAGCCTCCTCTCCGATCGGCTGCGCGGCCTGCTCTTCTGGAACGCGCCCGATCCCGAACGCCAGCCCGGCACCCCCGCGATCACCGAGGCGCAACTCACCGACGCCGAGCGCGACTTGCTCGCCACGCTGGATGCCCAGCGACGCCTCGCCCTGCTGCGCGTGATCGTTCCCGGTCTCTTCGCCGTCGCTCTACTGGCCCTGCCGTTTGCCATTGTCGCCGACGCGCAGAGCCATTCGACGCAGAGCTCCGCGCAGGTGGGCGTCGCGCTCGGCGGGTTCGCGGTCGCCCTGGTTGCCGTGTTGCGGCGCAATGCCAATATCGCCGCGCTCGCCTTTGTCGTCGGCCTCAGCGGCGTTCTCGTCATGTTGCTGCTCAACGACGGTCCGCTGACCGGCTCGCTCCCGCTCTCGGTGATGCCGGAGTTCTCGCTGCTCGCCGTCCCCATCGTCGCCGCCGGCCTTTTTGGTGGGCCGCGCGCCGTTGGCCTCGCAAGCCTCGCCGCCGCCGCGTTTACCGTCTTGATCGTGGTGTTCACGCCGCACGCCGCCGATCTCCAGCGCACGCTCGACGCAGGCAACGGCGCCGTGATCTTCACCGTGCCGCTCGCCGCGCAACTGGCCGTCGGCATCCTCACCATCGCCGCGGCACGCGGCAATCGTCGCATCCAGCGCGAGTTGATCAGCACGCGCGTCGCCTATGAGCGCGAGCGCGAACTCGACCACCTCAAAGACCAGTTCATTTCCAGCGTCAACCACGAGTTGCGCACGCCGATCATGGCGCTGCAAGGTTACATCGAGCTTGCCCGCGAACTGGCCGCCCGCGGCGAAAGCGCCCGCGAAGATCAGATGCTCGCTCGCGGGCAAGAGGCCGTGGAGCATCTTGCGGGGCTGGTGCGGTCCGTCCTCAACGTGCGCAGCGTCGAGGTCGATGCCGCTTCGCTCAGGCGCACTGCCTTCGCCTTGCAGCCCGTTGTGATCGCCGCCTCCAACTTGCTCGACCCGCGTGAGGCGGGCGCGCTGCCGCGCGATCTTCGCCTGCACGTGCCCGCCGGGCTCCGTGTCTATGCCGACGAGGAGCGCGTGCGCCAGGTGATCCTCAATCTGCTGTCCAACGCCGCGAAATATTCGCCGCCAGGAAGCCCCATCGAGCTCACCGCGACCGTCGAGCGGACGCTCACGAGCCGGCACTCGGTCAGCGCGCCAAAGCTCGCGCCCGTCGTCGCGATCGCCGTCCGCGACTATGGCGCTGGTGTTCCGCCGGAGCAGGCGCCCTTGCTATTTCAGCGTTTTGTGCGCCTGGAGCGCGACATCGCCTCTCATGTCACCGGCACGGGGCTCGGCCTCGCCATCTGCCGCGCGTTCGTCGAGGCGATGGGCGGGCACATCTGGGTCGAGAGCAGTGGTATCCCCGGCGAAGGCTCGACTTTCCGCTTTACACTGCCCCTCGCCGACACGCCGCTCACCGAGGCCGCCAGTGAGCAGGGCGCCACCGCTCCGGGCGCCACCCCCGCGGAGGCCGCTCACTGAGTAGCGGGCGTAGGGCCGTTCGGATCGCGCCGAAAAGCGTCCCATTGCTGCCGCACCATCGCCTCCAGTTCCGCGGGATAGGCGAATCCGAAGCGGTCGGCAAGGTCGCGCCCGAGGCGCGAGGCGATGTCGCGGTGGCATTGAATCAACGCGCAGATCTCGTCGCTGGTGCGTGTCGGCAAGCCGAAGACCTCACGCGGCTCGCCGCCAAACGTGGCTTCGACGGCGCGCACCAGTTCGGTCAGCCCGTGAATGCCGGAGAAGTGGCGCGGGTTGGTGTCGTGACCGGTCGCCGCGATGTACCAGAGGCGCATCAGCATCGTCCAGTTCGTGTAGGCTCCCGCCGAGAACATCAGGTCGAGGTCGCGGTAGAGCACCTTGCGGTGCTTGTGGCTGTTGATCCAGAAGGCGACAAGCAGTTCGCGGATGGACGCGCCGGTCGCGGGCGTCTCCTCTGGCACCGACAGATGATTGGCCGCTTGTAGCCGCTCCGCGTATGCCGTCTCGCGGCAGGCGAGCACCAGCAGCGGCTCGCTGGATGGCGTCGCCTCGACGCTCTGCACCATAAAGTCGAGGATGTCGCCATTGCCAAGGACGAGATGGTGCAGGTACGTGGTCTCGCCGAAGCGCAGGAAGTGCGCGCCGAGGACGGAACTCTCCAGGATAGTCGTGAAATCGGGCGACTGCCACGCGGCGAGGTCGGTCGGCGCGACGGCGATGCGCAGGTCGATGTCGCTATACGGGTCGCCGGCGCCACTGGCGAGGCTGCCGCCCAGCCAGATCGCTACAACCCTTGGGTCCCGCCAGAGCCGGAGCGCGGTCGAGCGGATCGTGCGCGACTGCGGCAGCGGTGGCAGCATCGCCAGTAGCAGCCCGTCTGTTGCATCTCTGGTGAGATCGTCCATATGCACTCGCCGCCTTCCCACCGGTGTGCTTTGCCCTCGGAGTCCTCCTCGAAGTCCACGTTGGTGATAGGTTCCGTCTCTAGAAGACCATCGGCGCGAGCCAGCCGTAGACCCATTCGGGATGCTCCGCTGGGCGTCGCAGCGCCTCGACTGCTTTCGGCGTGCCGCTATAGTCATCGAGGTCGAGCTGCATGAGTACGTCGTCCTCCACCAGGCGCAGACCGAGCACGTCGCAGAGTTCCATCGCGCCGTCGTGCAGGCCAGACATACCGATGTGCAGCGTAATGTCGTCCTCCGATGCGTCGCCCAGCCGCTCGCGCCAGGCAGCATCCGCGCCGATCGCCGCGCGCAGAAGTGCCGCTGCCGCCCGTTCGCTCCGCGCGACCCAGGGGCCGATCTGCACACCAACGTTCGCCCGTTCAACGGGCCGCACCAGCGCGTAGCCCAGCGGCTGCCCCAACGGATCGTCCGTGATGTAGAGACTAGCGCCCGGCTGGCGCAGCATCCGCGCCAGCAGCCCCAGGCGGTCGCCGCCAAAGGCAGCGGCGTCGAGCGCCGCCAGTCGCGTCACGTCGGCAGCGGGCCGCGGCGCGGCGAGGAGGTCGTCCGCGCGGTCGGCAAGCACCGTTCGCCGCAGTTGCGCCAGCGTGCCATCGGCAAACCACGAGATCGCGCGTTCGACGAAACCGAGTCTGCGGTAGAGTGGTCGCCCCTCGATGGTCGCATCTAGCAGCACACTGCGCACGCCGTGCTCGCCGAGCCACGCCAGCGTCTGATCCATGAGCAGCCGCCCCAGGCCGCGGCGCTGGTGGTTGGCCCGCACGATCACATTGCCGATGATGCCGATGTCACCGCAGGCGATCGCCACCGTCGTCGCGATGATCTCGTTCGATGCGCCGGCTAGCGTCTGCTCGCGCAAGACGAAGATCCGCGCCTGTTCCCAGTTGAGCAGCGCTTCGAGCAGCGGGCGATTTGCGTACCAGCCCTGCGCCAGCCGCAGCGTGGCAAGCTCTGCCAGGTCGCGTGTGGTCGCGCGAACTATGTGGCGGGTCTCGGGCACAGCGGCATCTCCAGCGCGGGCAGCTCCAGCACGTCTCCCCATTGCGGACGTGCCTCACCAGCCTAGCATACCGCGCCCAGCCACACCACTGAGTGCTGGGTATTATGCCTGAAGGGGTTAGCCAGTCGAGACAGCACTGCGTCGTATGCGCTAGGCGACCCGATGCGGAACCATATCATCTCGCCATTTTCGCAAACGCCGAGCACATGGATAGTCGTCGTCCCAGGCCGAGCAGACTCCGGCAACTGCTCACGCGCGGCGGGCGCCTTGCCTGCTGCGCGCTCACTGATTGGAGTACCCCTCGCGGACCTGGGGCATGCGGGGCTTTCGACGATAGCCGGCGAGGTCGTGCAACTCGTAGAGTGCGGCGACGATCGCTTCCTCGTTCCAGCGGAAGTCCATCGGTGGCGCGTCGCCGAGATCGTCCACCACGCGGTCGCTGCCGATCAGCGCGAAGAGCAGCGTTGCGGCGCACTGGCGTACCGCCTCGATGTTGTAGCCGCCCTCCTGCACGGCGACCAGACGACCGTCGCAGTAGGTGTCGGCCAACTCGCAGACGTGGAGTGAGAGGTCCGAGTACGCCGCATTGCTCAGGCGCATCTCGCCCAGCGGATCTTGCCAGTGCGCGTCGAAGCCCGCCGAGAGCAAGATCACATCTGGCTTGAAGCGATCCGCCACCGGCCAGAGCACCTGACGGAAGATCGGATCGTAGACGCTCCACCCCGATCCAGCGGGCAGCGGCACGTTCACGGTTGTGCCGAGCCCAGCGCCGGCGCCGCGCTCCGAGGATGCTCCGGTGCCGGGATACCAGGGGAATTGGTGCGTCGAGAAGTAACACACCTCGCCGTCTTCCCAGAAGATGTCTTGCGTGCCGTTGCCGTGGTGGACGTCGTAATCGACGATCAGCACGCGGCGCCAGCCCCAGCGCTGCTGGGCGTAGCGCGCCGCCACCGCCACGTTGTTGAAGATGCAGAACCCCATCGCCTGCTGTGCCGACGCATGGTGCCCTGGCGGTCGCACCAGCGCGTAGCCATTACGCGCGCGGCCCTCGCCGATGGCGTCGAGCGCGACAAGCGGGGCGCCCGCCGCCAGCGTCGCCGCGCGCCAGCTCCCCGGCGAGACGTAGACCTCGGTCGCCAGTCTCCGCGGACGGCCCTCGCCTGCGTCGTTTTCCGCCTCCTCCATCGCCGCCTCGACGGCATGGCGCACGCGATCGACGTACCACTGCTCATGGACCGCAATCAGTTCTGGCGTCGATGCCGGTCGCGGCGGCAGGCGCAACACCAGGTTGGCCGGGAGGTCGCCCTGCGCGATCAGCGCCTCAATCGTTTTGATGCTCGCCTCCAGCCGCACCGGCTCTTCAGGGAAGCCCTTCGGCACGTGGTGATCGAGGAAAGCATCGTCGTAGACCAGCGCAGTTGGCAGCCGCTCCGGCGCGTTGGTCGCCTCTGGTGTCGCAGCAGCAGTGACCTCAGCGATGGGTGGATCGGCTTGCGTCTGCAGCTCTGTCGAGCGTTTGGATCGTGGCTTCGCCGGCACGTCTTGAGCTCCCTCATAGCGACGCGCCGGAGCATGGCATGGCGCGGCGTGGTTGCATCGCTTGTGTTCCCACTGCGTACCACATCCGCCCGCGCCTGGCAACGGTCGCGCCTCTCAACCAGCGCACGGCAATCGCGCACAAAAACGGGAGCGGCACGAATTGCCGCTCCCCACCTGTTGCCTGCCGCAATGTGTCACCCGTTAGCGGGCGAGCACGGCATAGCGCGCTTCGGCCAGCGCTGGATCGTAGATGCGCGCGCCGGCGTCGAGCGCTGCCTGACGCTGTGCGGGCCGCATCTGCGCACAATAGAGGTTCGCCTCGCTGAGATTGGCCCCCCGCAGCTGCGCTCCCGTCAGATCGGCGCCGATCAGCAGCGCCCCCGTCAGGTCCGCGGACTGTAGGTTCGCGCCAGTCAGTCGTGCGCGCCGCAGGTCGGCCCCGTGTAGTGTCGTGCCTAGCAGATGCGCCCCGGTGAGGTTCGCGCCCCAGAACGAGACGCGCGTCAGGATGGCGCCGCTCAGGTCCGCGCCGCGGAGATCGATCCCGCTGAGCACGGTATCCGTCAGCCGTGCGCCGCGCAGATCGGCGTCGGCGAATGTGCGCTCGCCCGCGGCGTAGCGCTGCAACAACTCGTCTATCATCATGAGAATAAGCTCCTTGGAAGAATCGCGGACAGAGAAAAGCCCGCCAAGCACCTCGTTGGGGCCTGACGGGCAGCGCTGTCCATCGAACGCGTCCCGCGTGGTGTTCTGGCAGGCATCGGTGTCTACTGGGACTGCGTTCACAGGGAAGTGTAGCACACCGTGGCATCTTGTTCAACCGAGCGATACGGCGTCCGTCAGCGTCTCGGCGTGCGCGTCGCGCTTGGCTGGCTCAACTTCTCGACGGCGATCGGCGTCTCGCGGTCATCCGCGTCCAGGCGAAACCAGCGCTCGCTGAGGATGCCGCGTGGCCGGAAGGTGCATTCCCAGACCCGCGCGATGTAGCGCGCTGCGCAGTCCGGGCATACGGCCTCGCGCGAAAAAGCCCGCGTCCCATTGTGGACCGCGCCGACCCGCGGCTGCCCGACCCAGCGGAGCCGCGCACCGCAGGTGCAGGAGTACAGCGTCTGATGCTCTACCGTCGTCATATGTCTCGCCACCTACGCTGGTCAGTGTCACTCACCTCCGCAACGCTCCCTAGTAGTATACGCTAAGGTGGGGACGCGGTTTGTGGCGCTGGCTCCCGCTCTTGACACTCCGCGGCTACGTGTATATACTAGAGAAATATTTGAATTGATTACGAAGGAATAGCGTGTATGAATACCGTCGAGGCGCTCAGCGAGATCGTGCGCGCGCAGGGCGGCAAAGTGACCTCGCAGCGGCTGCTGATCTGGCGCGCGCTGGCCGGCGACAAGTCGCATCCTACTGCCGAGACGATCTACCAGCGCGTCAAGCCGCTGCTGCCAAGCCTCTCGCCCGCCACGCTCTACTCCGTCCTCAACGAACTGGTCGAGTGGGGCGAACTGCGCCGCTTCGACGCTGGTGACGGGTCGATCCACTTCGATCCTGATGTCTCGCCGCACGCCGAATTGATCTGTCTGCGCTGCCATAGCGTGCGCGATGTGCCGGTGAGCCATGCGGCGCGCCCGCACCGCCGCGATCTCGGCGACTTCCGCGTGCTTACGCGCTCCGAGCAGTATTACGGTTACTGCGCGGACTGTAGCGCCGCGATGGGGACCGCAACCGGCGAGGCGTGACGCACGCCCGTCTGGTCTACATTCCACACTCCTCGCAACCCATTCCGACGTCTCCTCGTCTCGTCAGAGAGAGCCTGTGCAAGAAACGGAGCCACCCTCCCATGACCACGCGAGCGCCAAGTGGCCTCCGCAGCGGCATCGCCGTATTCCTGCGCCTGATGGGGCTGCCCGCCGCGGCACGCCGCATCGACCCGCTCAACGCGCCGGCCGCGCTGGAAAGCGAGACGCATGACTTCGTGTTGCGCGTCGTCCAGCCGGGACTCGCCGGGCTGATGGATGGCTCCGTCTCGACGCTGGCGCCGATCTTCGCCACCGCCTTTGTCACCAATGATCCCTTCAAGACTTTCCTCGTCGGCATGGCCTCGGCCACCGGCGCGGGCATCAGCATGGCCTTCTCTGAGGCGCTCTCCGACGACGGCACGATCACCGGGCGCGGCAACCCCTGGCTGCGCGGTGGCATCACTGGCCTGATGACCTTCATTGGCGGCGCGGGGCATACGCTGCCCTTCCTTGTCTCCAACATCAATACGGCGCTGGTGCTGGCCTATGTCGTCGTCGCCGTGGAGTTGACCGTGATCGCCGCGATCCGCCACCGCTTCTTCGGCACCAACTGGGGCCTCTCGATTCTGCAAGTGATCGGCGGCGGCGCGCTGGTCTTTCTCGCCGCGATCATCTTCGGCCACGCCTAAACGGATTCGCATACGCGTTGTGGTGGCGAGCGATGCGCGGCGTGGGGCAGTATGGCAGGCTGAGGCGGAGCGGACCGGTGAACTGCCGCATCTGACGAGGATGGATGCCGATCCGCGGGTACGGCGGGCTCACCATTGGCGCCCTGCCCGCCTGCTCTCAGGCCCCTCTCACCTCTTTATGGTATCCTCCTCGCGGATTACGAGTGGTTGCCGCCGCTCGCCCGCCGTGCGCGCACGTCGCACGGAGACACTGGGGACATCACAGGGAGGACGACTATGTACGGAACCGTGGCGCGCATGCACGTCAAGCCTGGCTCGGGCGATCAACTCGCTCAACTCGCCCGCGATTTCGAGCAGGCGCAGGTGCCGGGCTTCATCGCCTCGTACGCCTACAAGCTCGACGCCAATCCCAACGAGTACCTACTCGCCGTGATCTTCGACTCCAAAGAGTCCTATCGCGCCAACGCGGAAAGCCCCGCGCAGAACGCGCGGTTTCAGGACATGATGGCGCTGTTGGAGCGCGAACCTGAGTGGCACGACGGCGAGATCGTCGCCATCAGCGGCAGGCCGAAGTAGCGCGCCGCCTTCGCCGCTCGTCAGCGTGCGGGCAGGGGACGCGTCTCCCGCTGCCCGCATCCACTATCTGAGCGTCGCCGCTAGCTTTCGAGCGTCGCGTTCACGGTGATCGCCACGTTATTGGCAAGCGCCCGCGAGACGGGGCAATCCACGCCGCCTTCGCTCGCCATCTGCGAGAAGGTCGCCGCGTCTACCCCTGGCACGCGCCCGCGCACGTCCAGCCGCATCGCGGTGATCGTGAGCTTGCCATCGATGCGGTCGAGCGTGCAGGTCGCCGTCACGTTCAACTGTTCCGGTGGCGTCCCGGCCTTGTTCAAGTTGCTCGCCAGCACCATCGCGAAGCAGGTCGCATGCGCCGCCGCGATCAACTCCTCGGGGCTTGTCTTGCCGCCAGGCTGCTCAGTCCGCGCGGCGAACGTCACTGGCAGATCGGTCAGCGCGCCGCTCCCCGCGGTGATCGTCCCGCTGCCCTGCGTCAGGTTGCCGTTCCAGACCACATCCGCGTGTCGCTCCGCCAGTGCCATGCGATTATCCCTCCAAACTGCTGTGTTCACCGAGGCTCCTGTGCATCGGCGCCACCAATACAGGTGCCGCAGAACGACGGCCAAAGTCCAGATCGGTGCCGCGCGGCGTCGAGCAATCGTGAGCTTCGCGGGTTGGCGTTACCGCAACGATTGCACACGCGGGGAAATCGTATACTGTGAGGGCGTTTAGGGCGGTATCCACACGCTGCCCACATTCACTACACCACCTCACCACTACCCCACATCGGCGTTGGGCTGAAAGGAGCACGCTGTCCATGGGCTTCAATATGAAGCAGTTGCAGCAGATGCAGGCTCGCATGCAGAAGATGCAGGAGGACCTGCAGAACAGCACCTTCGAGGGCAGCTCCGGCGGCGGCGCCGTCACCGTTGCCATGAACGGCAAGTACGAGGTCACCGCCGTCAAGCTTGAGAAAGACGTGGTAGACCCCGAAGACGTCGGCATGCTTGAAGACCTGATCCTCACTGCCTGCAAGAGCGCCTTCGACGCCGCCAGCGAGGCCGCTGCCCAGGCCCAGATGAAGATGCTTGGCGGGATGAAACTGCCGCCGGGCATGGGCTTCTAACCCGTCGGCTAACTCGTCGGCGCGTCGCGGTCGGGCATGGCGCCGTTTGAAGTGTTGATAACCACGTGTGCAGAACTATGGCTGGATAACGCATGCAGACTACCGCGGCGCCCGTCACGGCGCTCATCGATGAATTCGCCAAGCTGCCCGGCATCGGGCCAAAGACCGCCCAGCGGCTGACCTTCTTCATCCTTCGCAGCCCCGCGGACCAGGCGCGACGTCTGGCCGATGCCCTGGTGCGCGTCAAGGAGAGCATCGTCCAGTGCTCGATCTGTTTCAACATCACCGAGGTCGATCCCTGCCCGATCTGCGCGAGTCCGGAGCGCGATCGCCGCACGATCTGCGTCGTCGAGGAGCCGCTGGACGTGCTGGCGCTGGAGAAGACTGGCGCGTTCAAGGGGTTGTATCACGTGCTGCACGGCGCGCTCTCGCCAGTTGAGGGCATCGGCCCGCGCGATCTGCGCATCGACGAACTGGTAGCGCGCGTCCGCGATGCCGCCGAGGATGAAGCGATCCGCGAGGTGATCCTCGCCACCAATCCCAACTACGAAGGCGACTACACCACCGCGTACATCGCGCCACTGCTCGCCAGCGCTGAGGTCAAGGTGACGCGCCTGGCGCGTGGCCTGCCGATCGGTGGCGATCTCGAATACGCCGATGAAGGCACGCTCGGTCGCGCGCTCGAAGGCCGCCGCGACGTGTAGCGCATCGAGTGGCGCCGACTATTGTCTCCCGCTGGAGGCAGCTAGGCGCCAGCGTTCGCCTGGGTATAACGCCAGTGATCCCCGTGTTTTTGCTCGCGTTCTGCCCGCTGCGAACGCTGTGCCCTCCGTGGTTGATGTCTGTTTCTGGAGGCGACCGTGGAACCCGATGAGATCATTCGACGGTATCGTGAACGCCGCCTGATCACGCTCGCGCTCGCCGACCAGATCGCCGAGGATCGCTGGCGCGAGCCAGCCCTCCCCGGTGGACGGACGATCCACGATCACCTGACGCACCTTATCGGCTGGGATGAGTGGGCCGCAGCCGTCTTCGACCTCAGCCGTGTCCGCGACGAGCTGCCGAGCGTGCTGATCAACGCGCTGACCGACACGGACGCCTACAATGCGCGGAATGTCGCCCGTATGCACAACCTCACCCGCGACGATGTGTTGTCCGCACTGCAAGAGGCGAATCCCCGCGTGCTGAAGAGCGCGATGGCCTCCGGCGGCGAGCAGTGGGCCAAGCGCCGCATCGCCGTCCTCCCGCGCACGGGTCCAGTTGCCGCGCGCCCCGATCCGGCGCATCCCGACGAACCGCCGCGTCAGCCGAGCATCGGCGGCCTCTTGCGCATGCTCGTCACCCACGAGGCCGACCACGATCAGGAACTGATGGACACCTTTGGCATCCAGCCGCACCTTGAGCGCCTCGGCGGTCCAGCCGACGAAACCGCCGGGTAGCACGCTGCCTCGACGACGCCTGCACTTCGCCGATCTCGATACCTCCGGCTTCGGGCCGCTGGCGGGATGCTACGCATACTACGGGCTAGATGCGCCGTAGCACGCCCGGTCACAGTCCAGCGGGGCGGGCGAGACCGCCGGGGCGCCGCCACGCACGGTTGAGGAGGCGATCCTGCTCGCGCTGCCAGAGGGCGAGCGTCTGCTGCAGCGTCAGCGACTCCGCGCCAACAACTTCGAGCACGGTGTCGAGCAGTCCGGACGCTGCGCCGGGGGCGATCAGGTCGAGCGCGCGCATGCCGATGGGCGAGGCGCCGGTGGCGGTGGAGGGCGTTGCGCTGGTGCGGGCGCGGTCGGCAATGTCGCTGATACTGGGCTGCGTGGTGGCTGGCACGTTCGGCGTCGCGGGCGTGCGCGGCTGCTTCGCTGGCATGGGGATGGCTCCTTTCGAGAGCATGGTCAGAGGTTGCGCCACAGAACTCACCGCGGAGACAGCGGGAAAGCCGCGGAGGTGTCATCAATTTCTGCCGATCTTGCCGATCTTGCCGGATTTCACGTTTTTGCGCCTCCACGACATTGCTTCGTCGACTCCCGTTTCCCCGCTCTCACTGGGAACTCGATGGTGACAAGTCTGCTCTCAACCGTCTTCAACGCGGGTAGAGGTAGAGCGGGGAATAGCTGATCTCGGCGTAGATCGGCAGGACCGCGCCGGCGCCATCCGTCAGCAGCGCGGCGATCTGGTTGAAGGCATCGCCGCCGCTGAGGTGCTGCTGCGGGTCCAGCGTCAGGTAGGGGTCCGCGCCGAAGTTGACGTTGATACTGCCGGTGGTCGTCGTGCCGGGGCCGCCCGCGCCGCGTGCGGGATTCGCCAGCGCCGCCGGCTCCAGGCTATACGTCCACGCGGGAGGCAGGCCGTTTGGCGCGCCGAGCGGATCGGCGTAGGCCCAGAGCCACGAGCCTGCCACGTCGATCACGCTGTTGCTGGGGTTGAGCAGTGTGCCGAGCAGCAGCGAGCCATCCACCGGCAGCAGCACTTGCCAGCCCATTTGGCAGACCGACCCACCGCCGGTCGCGTCGCTCCACTGCTGGCGCGGCGTCACGTAGGTCTGCGCGGGATCGCTCAAAGCGCCCTGCGCGAAGGGCGGCAGTGTCACCTGACCGGCGTCCACCGGCGTCCAGGTGTTCGCGGCGGTCAGCGGCGCGGCGTAGGGTCCGTAATACTGCCCGTAGTAGTCGGACTGATCGACCTGCCCGAACCACGGCGACCCCTGCTGCACCGTCACCGCGCGTACCTGCACGTTCCCCAGATTGCCGGTGGATTGCTTCGTCAAGAAGCGGCCCCACAGGTGATACGTCCCCGGCTCGTCGCCCGCCTTTGGTGAGAAGGCACGCGGGTTCCATCCACCGCTGACGGTGGCCGAGACGTAGTAGCCGCCGAAGCTGCCCGCATCGAGCGTCGCCGCGCTCTGTGGCGAGAACGTCGCGCCGAAACCGCCGACTGAGGCGCCGGCAAGCCGCGCACTGGCATCCGCTCGCGCGCGACGGCCCAGCGCGAAGCTGAGACTGCTGCCCGCGGGCCAGTCCGTGAGATACGTGCCGAAGGCGATCTGCGCGGGAGCGGGGAGGTCGCCGAGCAGCCCGGTTACGAGCAGTTGCGCCGGAGCCTGAGGGAAGCGCAACTCGCAGTAGGGCATGCTCGTCGCGCCGGTGCTGGTCGCGTCCCAGAGCTGCGCGTTATCGAACCAGACCGTGCCACCCGCCGAGCCGCTGGTCGCATCCACCACGCGCAGCGCCAGATCGACGTAGGCACAGTCGGCGCCCGTCACATACGTGCCGGCGAGCCGCGTCCAACTGGCCTGGCTGCCCGTCACGCTGGGGGGCATCCAGCCGGTATCCGTCCGCAGCAGGGCGCCGTAGGCATCGTACTCGGCCACCGTCAGTGTCGTCATCGCGCCCGCACCGAGGCCCGCGCTTTTCGTCTCGACGCCGAGCTGCAATGAGTCGCCCGCCGCTTTCACCGGCGCCGCCCAACTGCCGCCGACCGCGCCGCCCGCGAAGAGCTGCCAGCGCGCGTCTACCGAGCCGTTGGGGCCGCAGTCGATCCGCGCCGCCGCGAAGGAGGTGGTGAGGCCGCCGGGATAGGTGGTCGCCGTGTCCCACGCGCCGCAGCAGAGCGCCGTGCCGCCGTTGCCCGCGAAGCTCCACGCGCCGGGACCGAAGAGGGCGACGGCGTGCCCCACGCCAGAGGCCAATCCGCCGAGCGCCAGACCGGCGCCCGCCACGGCGAGTTGCGGCTGCCCGGCGAGCGCGGTAATGGCGTCTGCCGCGGCCCCGGCGATGCCCACGACAAGCGCGCCCACTGCTCCGGCGGCATCATCATTGAGGGCCGCGCTGAGGTACGGCGGATCGCCCGCCACGCCGGGGAACTGCGTCACCTGCAGCCAATACCACGCCTCGTGCTGCAGCGGCGCCGTCGCCTGAGCGACCATCGTGGCGACGCCGCCGATGGTGTGGACGATCTTGAAGCCGTTGGCGCCGGATGCGAGCTGCGCCAGCAGGTAGTTGTTGGCATCCGTGTAATGCAGATAGGCGCTTATCGCCAGCGACGTGACGTAGCGGAAGCGCAGCGCCCACGCGTTCACCGCGGACCAGTCGGGCGAGCCGAAGCTGACCCGCGATCCGGTCGCGAAGGTCGCGGCGTTGGCCAGAGTGCCGCTGACGCCACCCGCCGCTGTGGAGAGCGCGGCGATGCGCGCCGCCGCCAATGCGCCACCGTAGAACGTCACCTCGTCGATCTGCCCGTTGAAGTATTGCGTGGTGCCGTCCACCCGTGCGGCGATCGACGCCGCGGGATTGGCGGGGATGCTCATGTTTCCTGGGGTAGCGTTCGTGCCGTAGGCGGCGCCATCGACATAGCACTTCAGCGTCGTGCCATCCCAGGTGCCGACGACCTCATGCCAGGTGTTCAGCGAGAGCGCCGCGCCCGCCGTCGTGTCGCCGTTGAAGCTCGACGCGTGGGCGCTGCCGCTGGTGTCGATGTAGATGCCGCCCATCTGGTGCGTTGCCGCCGCGCCGAAGTTGGCGATGTGCGCGATCGCCGAGGGATTCGCCGCGAACTTGATGCGAGCGCGTACCGTCCAGGGAGTATTCCCCGTGGGCAGCGTACCGCCGCTCGGCAGCGTGATGCGCTGCCCCGAGGCGCTGGCGAAGGTGTAGCACGTATCCGTATCGCCGGTCAGCCCCCCGGCGACCTGCTGCGTCGGCGTGTTGACGGGCGTGCCTGTCTGCCCCGACCCAGCGATGTCGTAGGCGTGGCTGGCGTCGTCGGCAAGGCCAAGGCGATAGTAGCGCAAGGGCGCGTCCGCCAGGATGGCATCGACGTAGCTACTCGAAGGGCCGCTCGTTGGCGCGCTGCCTGCCTGGACCGTGTAGGCGTTGAGGCTGGTCAGCGGATCGGCGAAGACGGTTACGCCGGGGCCAGATGGCGCCTCGAAGCCGGGGTTCGGCAGCAGGTTCTGCAGGGTGATGCGGTCGCCGCGCAGACCGGGACGGCAGAAGAACACGATCTCCACCGGCTCGAACTGCAAGCGCAGCCACTGCCCCTCGTCTTCGGGGATGTCGTGCGCTGCGCCGACGACGTCCAGGTAGACGGGACTGCTCGCGCCGATCGGCTGATATTGTAGGCTGCACGCGACGTCCGGCGGCGCGTTGAGCCAGGCGACGAGCGTGCGAAGATTGCTGGCGAGGTCGCTGTAGCTGCCCATCGGGCCGACGAGAATGCGTGCGGTGGCGCGACGATTGTGGCGATAGATCGCGCGGGTCGCGGCCTCGCCTTGCGTGCGGATGTTGCCGCTGGCGACCAGCGTGCGCGGCGGCGCGGGAAGGTCGAGCCCCTGTGGCGTCGCCAGCGTGCACGTCACGCCGTCGTTGAGGTCCACCACGGGGCCGAGCCGGGGATGATCGCCGAAAACGTCGGATAAGGGATCGCTCCAGCCGAGCTTGAGCAGTGTATTCGCCATCTGTCGTCGCCTTTCTGAAAACGCCAAAACGCCGTCCCCTCCCTGCGCGAGGTGCGCATGCACAGGGAGAAGAACGGCGTCCTACTCGGACTCACCGAGGTCACGCAGTCAACTATAGAACACTAGTTCTAATATGTCAAGGCAATTGATAACCTGCTATACGCATTTCTTGTGGGCTGTTGGCATTCGTGCCACGCGTGGCGAGCGGGTTTCGCCCCGGCTTTCAGAAGGAACGATGAAACCGCGTGATCATCAACGCCTGAGGTGGAGGAGGTCGCCAGGCTTGATCGCGGGAAGCACGGAGACGAGCTGTGGCATCAAGGGACGCAGCGTCTCCAGGCGGTTATTGGGGGCGATGAGGACGACAATACCGAGCACTGCCGAGCGCAGATTCTGCTGAAATTGGACGTTCTGATCGGCGGTGACGAACACGTCGAACGCCGATTCCGCCAAGCGCAAGAGCGCGCCATTCTTCGTGCCGGCCCAGCCCATTTCGGGCACGGTCACAACGCTATGTCCTGGAACCTCGTGCTTCAGCTTGCGCGGCAGGCACTCATCCAGCAGGACTCTCATGTGAAGCGCGCGAGGAGGATGTGTTTCAGCTCTTCGAGGACATCAATGACTTGCTCACGACGTACCGTCGGGAAGTCGTCGAGGAATTCTTGCAGAGATTGATCGCCTTCGAGGTAGTCGAGCAACGTCTGGACGGGCACGCGCGTGTGGGCAAAGACGGGTGTTCCGCCCAGGACATCCGCATCGCGGTGGATGACCTCATGCTCCATTCGCTTACCCCTTCCCGCCATGTGCCAGCCTGATGATAGCACAGCGGCGGAGATGGCGGTTGCGGCATGCGGCGGATCTCGCCTGCGCCGATCGTCATGAGAGGTCGTACCCGCAGGGTCCGGAGATCGGTGCTGGACCTCTATGATGCCTCGCCGTCCGGACCGCGCAACTGAACTCCGCTTGCCCTCAGCCGGCGGGTTGAGCGGCGCGACTGTGTTGGTTCATGCGGCGGGCGTAGAGCGCGAGCGCGAGGAGGATGAGCAGATCGAAGGCGGTGAGGCCGGTGCGGCCACCGATGTGCGCGAGGAACTCGACCGCGGGCGCCCAGGGGAACGCGAAGTACAGCACGACGCCGGTGGCGATGGCGAGCCAGTGGCGCGTATCCCACCCGGCTGCCGCCGGACCACGAGCGCACGCGCCAGACGCCGAAGGCGAAGATCGCGAGCTGCACCGCCGCGACGAGAATCGCGGGTAGCCTGGTGCTCGGCAGGAACAGCAGCGTGACGAATGAGAGAATCAGCAGACCGTAGATCGTCAGACACACGGCGAGAGGCTTCGGCGCGCGGCGTGTTAGACGCGGCGCGGGTGTGGGGAAGCGCACGAAGACGCCGAGGGCGATGACGACCAAGAGGAGGGCGACGCAGGCGAGGTAGGCGGCGAGCGGCGGGCCGTGGTAGCCCTCGCTGGCGAATTGCTTAGTAGCGACCCCGACGGCAAGTAACGCGCAGGGGATCAGCAGCCAGGCGAAGAGCGCGAGCGTCCGCTTGCGTCCCAACCAGGGGAGCTGCGAGCGCCGCGGGAAGAATACGCCGAGCAAGATCAACGGCGTGGTGATGCTGATGAAGGCGTGATAGAGCGTCAGCGCGAGCGCCCAGAGCCAGTTGACGCCCCAGAGCGCGCCATAGCTTCCGGAGCCCGACGAGGGGGAGTTTGGCACAAGATAGGTGAACCAGGTCTGGACGATCAACGCCTCCTGGAAGATGCCGAAGGCAGCGCCGAGCAGCAAGACGTTGCCCCAGCTCAGGTGGCGGCGCACGACGATCTCGTGGATCAAGATGGCGCTTGAGCCGTAGAGCAGCGGCGTGAAGATGAAGCCGAAGGGTTGCAGAAAAAGCAACGGCGGCGTCGAGCCCGAGATCACCTCGCCGACGCCGGGCGCGAGAAAGTAGAGGGCGAGCGCGGCGGGCCAGAGCCGCAGGCGACGCGGCGCCTCGATGGTTGGTGAAATCGGCGGCGGTGGTGGCAGCGCGACGGGTGTGGCATCCACGAGCGGCTCCTCTCGCCTGCGCGTCGCCGCTGCGTCGCCTCTGCGCCGTTCAGCGGACGTGCATAGTTCGAGGATAGCAGGTGGGCGGGCGAAACACCAGCGCACCGCCAGCGCGCCAGCGAGCGCTCACCGGCCGGGTTCGCGGTGCTTCGCTTGCTCCTCGGCGTTGGCGTCCGGCAGAGTGGGCGCGGCGTGGGAGGTCGAGACGGTGCCGCCGTAGGGGTCGGGCGTAACTGGGGCGTCTGGCGCCTCCGCGCCCTGCTCAGCGACGTCTTCGACGATGTCGCCCTCGGCGGGATGCGCACGCGGGTCGGCCACGGGAACGGTGCCAGTGGGCAACATGTGGCCGTGCTCGTCGTAGGTCGCGGCGCCCGCGAGGAATTTGCCCTTCGCGGGGAGCTTGCGGTGCTCCTCAAGCCGCTCGATTTGATCGTCGTTCATGGGGATACTCTCCTCCGGGATAATCGCCTTCGGGGCGCTGCGGAATGGCACAGACGCTCCTGAAGGCGATCACGCAAGAGGCATTCCAGTCTGCCACCACGGACCACATGTGCCGATGGCGCTATTTGAGGCGCTGGCGCGCGGCGATCTTCTCGACGGCGGAGGCGATGCGCCGCTGGCGGGTGGGATCAGTCTTGGCGGCGGCGATCCACTCCACATACTCACGCTTGTGCGAGTACGAGAAGCTGTCGAAGGCGGCTCGCGCGGCGGGGGCGCAGTCGAGCGCGCGTCGGAGATCGTCGGGCACAGCGATCTCGCGCGGCTGGTCGTCGTGCTCTAGCGTGACGGAGACCGTATCGCCGGCGGAGGCGTGCGCCCGATCGCGGATCGCCTTGTTGACGGCGACGAAGTGCGACCCGTCGCCATAGGCCAGCGCGGAGCTCCGAAAGGGCACGCCATTGACCGTTCCGCGCACCTGCAGCGTTCCCTTGACGCCGAAGAGTTCGACGAGGTCGAGCGGAATGACAAAATACGTCCACGTGCCGGTGCCCTCGGGGCGCACCAGACGTGCCTCGAAGCTGAAGACGCGGCTGGCTTCGTCGTCTGGGTCGGCGGCCATCACTGCGCCTCCGCTGGTTGGGCGCTGCTCGGCGCGGCTTGCGTCTCGACGAGCACATAGCCGTTGCCGTCTTGATCGGCGAAGAGCGCCTGGACACCGCCCCAGGGTTGCACCGTCGGCCCCTCGCTGAAGGGCACACCGCGCTCGCGTAGCTGCTCGTAGGTCGCCTGAATGTCGTCGGCCTCCAGCACGAGGCCAGTGAAGGTGCCAATGCGATCGGCGCCGTGGCCATAGCCGCGGGCAAGCACGATCACCGTCTGGCCGTCCGGCGGCGCGACCTCGATCCAGCGCATCGGTCCCATGGTTTCGTCGCGGCGCAGGTCGAAGCCGAGCTTGTTGACGTAGAACGCGATGGCCGTCTCTTCGTCGCGAATGGCGACGGTGGTGGTCTTGATGTGGGTGATGGGCATGCGAGATAGTCTCCTGACTTACTCAACTCGTGGGACGGTGGAGTGGGGGCAACCGAGTGATCGGCAAATCGGCGGCGTGTATCTGCCGCGATCACCTCCCTTCGCTGGCGAAGGCATCGAGCAGGGCGGGCAGCCTGTCGCGGAGGAGGTGCGAGTCCCAGCCGGAGGCAAGAATGTCGCGGATGGCCAGGCCGCGTGGCCCGCAGGCGGCGAAGCCTGAGTGGATGAGGCGCAGGCGCGTGCGATCGCCTTCCGCCGCGAGTGTGAAGGTCACGAGCGTCGGCGGGTCCAATTGCACGTTGCCCCAGGTGAAGGCGAGGCGGGTCGGCGGCTCCAGCGCGACGACCTCGCAGTTGATGATGCCGTCCCAGCCGTCGCCTGGCTCAGTGTGGAATGTGAAACGCTGGCCCAGCCGCGGGGCGAAATCGCTGGGCATGAGCCAGCGGGTCAGCGCGTCGACATCGGTGAGGGCGCGCCAGACGCGCTCGATGGGATGCGGATAGGTGATCTCGATCTCGATGCTATCACGCGGCCCGGTGGCTTGATCGGTCATGATCGCTGCTCCTCGTCGAGATACTGGCCCAACGCGTCGAGGCGGTCGTGCCAGAAGCGTTCGTAGGCGCGGAGCCAGTCGCGCACGTCGCGGAGGCGTTCGGCTCGCAGGCTATAGAGGCGCTCGCGTCCCGCGCGCTGCTCGGCGACGAGTCCGGCATCCAGCAACACGTGAAGGTGCTGCGAGACGGCGGGGCGCGACATCTCGAACGGCTCGGCGAGTGCGTTCACGGGTTGTGTGCCCTCGGCCAGCAGCGCGAGCAACTGGCGGCGCACGGGTGAGGCGAGCGCGGCGAAGATGGCGTCGAGCTCCAGGTCGGCGGGTTCGGCGGATGCGGTCATGTTGAGCTTACGCGTGGCGCGACGCGACGTCGGCGGCCGGGCGGTAGCGCAGCGCAGACCACGTCTCATCGAGCGCGACCTGGGTGACGGGCCGCCAGCCAGTCTCCTGCGTCTCGCGCCAGAGAATGTCGCGGTTGAGGTCGGTCGGCACTTTGGAGGTCTGCTTGGCATAGGCGATCCAGAGCAGGCCGCCGGGAGCGGTTGCGGCGATGGCGGGGCCGATCTCGCGGTGGAGTTGCGCCTTGTCACGCACGAAGAGCAGCACGAGGTCGAAGGCGCCGTCGAGTGACTCGCCGAGCGCAACGCCGTCGGGCAGCGCGCCAAGCGCGGCGGGGTAGCCCGCGGGCGCGTTGCGGATCACGGCGCGCTGGCCGGGCTTGAAGAGCAATTTGTGAGCAGGCGATTTCTCGGCCATATCGATCCTTTCGCGAGGTGAACGTGCCAGGTGATCCAGGCGAAGTATACGAAAGTACGTCCTTACGCGTCAATCGCACGTTCGGGCTAGGACCCGCGAATGGCGTGCAGGCGCTCGGCTTGCTGCTCGCGCCGCGTGGACAGGGTGTACACTGGACGGCGAGGCGGCATCCTCCGCCGCTTCGCGCACGCGATGGAGCATGCCATGATCCTGCCGAGTCAGCGCGACCTTTTCGAGATTCCCGACGACGTGACGTACCTCAACTGCGCCTATATGTCGCCCCTGCTGCGCGCGGCGCGCGAAGCGGGGCAGGCGGCGCTGGCGCTGAAGTCGCAGCCGTGGCGTATCAGTTCGTCTGACTTCTTCACCGAGACCGAGACGGCGCGGCGTCTCTTCGCCGAGCTCGTCGGCGGCGACGCCGAGGGTGTGGCACTGATCCCCGCCGCCAGTTACGGGCTGAGCCTGGCGGCGACCAACCTGCCCGTGCGCGCGGGGCAGCGCATCCTCGTGCTGGAGGATCAATTCCCCTCGCACGTCTACGCCTGGCGTGATCGCGCCGAGCGGACCGGCGCCAGCGTCGAGACCGTACCGCGCCCGGCGGACTTCGATTGGACGGCGGCGCTGTTGGAGCGGATCGACGAGCGGGTGGCAATCGTCGCCGTGCCGCATTGTCATTGGACCGACGGCAGCCAGATCGACCTTGTCCGCATCGGCGAGCGGGCGCGCGCCGTCGGTGCCGCGCTGGCGATCGACGCCACGCAGTCACTCGGCGCGGCGCCGCTGGACGTGCGAGCGGTGCAACCCGATTTCCTGATCGCGGCGACGTACAAATGGCTGCTCGGCCCATACAGCGCCGGCTTCCTCTATGCCGCCCCACGCTGGCGCGACGGGCGCCCGCTGGAATTCAACTGGATCGCGCGCGAGGGCAGCGAGGACTTCGCCGGGCTGGTGACCTATCGCGACACCTTCCAGCCGGGGGCGCGGCGCTACGACGTAGGCGAGAAGAGCAACTTCGCGCTGATCCCTGTGGTGGTGGCCGGTCTGCGGCAGATCCTCGCGTGGCGCGTCGAGTCGATCGCCGAGACGCTCGGCGCGCTGACCGGCGCCATCGCCAGCGGAGCCGATCGGGTCGGGCTGCACCCGATCCCCGCTGACCGGCGCGCGGCGCATATGATCGGCCTGCGCGCCGAGCGTCCCCTGCCGAATGATCTCCCCGCGCGGCTGGCGGCGGCGAACGTCTACGTCAGTGTGCGCGGCACATCGATCCGCGTCTCGCCGCATCTCTACAACTCGCTGGCGGATGTCGAGCGGTTCTACGAGGTGATCGCGAGCGCGCTTACCTAGCGCGCTTACCTAGCGCGACCTCTGCGCTGGTGCTCGCGCCGTTGCCCCTGCACCGCGAGCGCGACGTCGAGCACGACGTCACGAGTGGCCCGCCGACGGCTGCACGCGGCTATACTCAGTACGAGTCCTGCGATCTCAGCCGCCGAGCCGAAAGCGATCATCTTGTGACGACGCCACCCTCCGCCGACCGTTTCCTCCGCGCCTGCCGCCGTCAGCCGGTGGACCGCACACCGATCTGGCTGATGCGCCAGGCGGGTCGTGCGCTGCCAGAGTATCGCGCGCTCAAGAAGGGGCGCTCGCTGCTGGAGATCACGCGGGAGCCGGAGCTCTGCGCCGAGGTGACGCTCCAGCCGCTGCGCCGCCTGGGTGTGGACGCGGCGATCCTCTACGCCGACATCATGTCGCCGCTCTTCGCCATCGGCCTCGATTTGGAGATCGTCGAGGGTGTTGGCCCAGTGGTGCATGCGCCAATTCGCACCCGTGCGGACCTCACGGCGCTGCGTCCCTTGGAGCCGGAGGCCGATCTGCCCTATCTCGGCGAGACAATCCGCCTGCTGCGCCGCGAACTTGCGGCGACGGGCACGCCATTGATCGGCTTCGGCGGCGCGCCGTTCACGCTGGCGAGCTACCTGATCGAGGGTAGACCCTCGCGCGACTTCGCCCTCACCAAGCAGATGATGTATGCGGAGCCGGCGCTCTGGCACGACCTGATGACGCGGCTCTCCGATATCGCGGTGAACTACGCCCGCGGACAGATCGCCGCGGGCGCGCAGGCATATCAGCTTTTCGATAGCTGGATCGGCGCGCTGGGTCCCTATGATTACGCCCGCTACGTGCAGCCACATGTGCGGCACATCTTCGCGGCGCTAAAGGATACGGGCGTGCCGCTGATTTCCTTCGGTACCGGCACGGCGGGACTGCTGGAGTTGATGGCGGAGGCAGGCGGCGACGTGATCGGCCTCGATTGGCGCGTCACGCTCGATGAGGGCTGGCGGCGCGTAGGCGGTCCCGGGCGGGTGGCGATCCAGGGGAACCTTGACCCGGCGGTGCTGCTCGCGCCGTGGGAAGCGGTGCGCGCGGAGGCGGAGGATGTGCTGCGCCGTGCGAACGGCCAGCCTGGCCACATCTTCAACCTGGGCCACGGCGTCCTCCCCGCCACGCCGCTAGAGACACTGGAGCGTCTGGTCGCCTTCGTGCAGGAGCGCGACCAATGAGCGGCGATGCGCCGAAGGCGATGCGCCGAAAAAGTGAGGGACTATGGCACGCTACGGGCTGTACACGAAGTTCATGGCGCAGCCGGGGCAGCGAGACGCGCTAGTGGCGCTGCTGCTGGCGGCGGCGCGCGGCTTGGCGGGTAGCGCCGGCGCGGCGTGCGAAGTCTATATCGTCAATACCATGGCGGATGAGGCGGAGGCGGTCTGGGTGACGGAGGTGTGGGCAAGCAAAGAGGCGCACGCCGCATCGCTCACCCTGCCCGAGACGCGCGAGGCCATCGCCAGGGCCAGGCCGTTGATCGCCGGTGTAACGCAGCAGATCACGCTAGAACCGATTGCCGGCAAGGGGCTCGCCGGGGCGTGAGATGAGGGCTACACACTGGGCGTGACGATGCCCAGTTCCTTGGACGTGCGTTGTGTGAGCGCGCTGACATCGGTGGCGCCGGTGAAGCGCGTGAAGGAACTGGAATAGAGCGCCAGCGCCGCGACCGTGACCAGCGCCGCCGCGATATATGGCAAGGCGCTGGAGGGGAGCAGCCCCAGGTCGCCCTGGTTGCCGTGTTGCACCACTTCAAGCACGATCGCGGTGGTCGCGCCGAAGCAGAGACTGCTCACCAGCGCAATGATGTGTGTGGCGAGATACCAGACACTGCCGGGGCGCTCGTGTCTCGGCAACGTGCCCATGTTCCAGCGGAAGATCGAACTGAGCCGCTCCGGTGTGATATTGAAGGCAGTGATGTAATGCTGCTTGATCACGTTCATGCAGATCAGGCTCTCGCGATATGCGCGGCAGAGACGGATCAGCGTCGCGAAGAACCAGATGCCAAGCAAGGCGGAGACGAGCAGGCCACCTATGGCAATCGGCTGGACGAACTGCGCGCCGCCAGGGCCTAGCTGCGAGATCGAGCCAATGCCCGCGACGAGCACGCCGCCGACGAGCAGCAGGTAGCGGTCGAAGATGCGCGCGCGATCGGCGATAGCGTCGCTCGCCGTCCCCGCGACATACTTGAATTCTTCGAGCAGCATGTTTTCCAGGCGCAGACTCTCATCCCGCGCGGGGGATGCGCTCGCCGATGCTCCGCTCTGCGCCATGGTCGCCTCACTTCCGCCCGGGTAGCCCAACGTCTCGCGCGCCAGGTGCAGCCCGAGGATCGTCTTGCCGTCATCGATCTCGCCGCTGGCGCAGCGGCGGAGCGCCTCGCCCAGTGGCATCCACTCCACGCCCTCGATCTCCGTAGGATCGACTGGAACGCCGCCCGCCCTTCCCGGTGCCGGCGTAATGCCCGTGGCGAGGTACACCAGGATGCGCTCGGTGGAAAAACCCGGCGAGGGCAGCTCGTGCGCCAGCAAGTGCCAGTCGCTGGCGGCGTAGCCCGTCTCCTCGGCCAGCTCGCGGCTTGCGGCGGCTTGCGGCGTCTCCTGCTCTCCCGCGTTCAGCAGACCGGCGGGAAGCTCCCGCAGCGTGCGCCCCACCGCGGGGCGATACTGGCGCACCAGCAGCACCTCGGGTTCGCCGCCGCCCGCGGCGTCGCGCACGGCGACAACGGCGACCGCGCCCGGATGCTCGACGATCTCGACGCGCCGCGTGCCGCCCGTCGGCTCAGGCAGCGTCTCCACGCGCAGCGAGAGCAGCTTGCCGTGATAGACCTCTTCGCTCGATGCGGATTCGCTCATCACGCATCCCCTTCACTCCCCGCAATCCGCGCGAGCCGAGCATAGCAGGTTTGCTAGCAGCCGTAAAGCTGAGGTCTGCGCCCCGCTTGCTGGCCTCTGCGACTTCTGTGGTTCAGTCTGTGTTCCGGCCCGCTCTCGGCTCCGCACGGTCGTGCCGCGTCGCACTCATGCGCCCGCCTGCTCGCCAAGGACGGTCTGATACGTGCGCAAGGCGTTGGCGCCGAAGCAGACGAAGATCACGCGCTCTGGCTCTGCGTGCGTGTCGAGATGGCCGCGCGTCTCAGCGAGAGCGATGCGTGCGGCGCGCTCCAGGGGGAAACCATAGATGCCGGTGCTGATGGCAGGGAAGGCGACGCTCGCCAGTCCGTGCCGCTCGGCCAGCGCCAGGCTCTCGCGATAGCAGCTCGCCAGCAGCGCGTCCTCGTCGTCGTTGCCGCCACGCCAGACAGGTCCGACGGTGTGGATGATGTGCTTCGCCGGGAGGTTGTAGCCGTCCGTGATCTTTGCCTGACCTGTCTTACAGCCGCCGAGGGCGCGGCATGCTTCGACGAGTTGGGGTCCCGCGGCGCGGTGGATCGCGCCGTCAACGCCGCCGCCGCCGAGCAGCGAGCTATTCGCCGCATTGACGATGGCGTCTACTCGCAACGCGGTGATGTCACCCTGCGTCACCTCGATCCGCTCGCGCATTCCTCGCCTCCTTCGTTCCCGTTTCACCCTACGCTGCCAGAGCGTTCGGACGCAAGGGACCGCTACGCACGCGAAGATGATGCAATGACGAGAGGCCCAGCGTGTAGCCGGGCCTCCGTGTTGCGCGATGAAGACGCCGCGGTATTAGCTGCCGATGGTATACCAGGGGTTGTAGCCACCGGCGACGCCAACCGTGCCGCTGCCAGCGCCGATGACGAAATTCTCCAGATGGCCAGCAGTATAGCCAGCGTCGGAGTCTTCGGCGGTCGCCGCCCAGAACTGCGAGCTATCCCACTTCCACGCGGGGAAGGCGACGGCGTCAGGCGTGTAGCTGTGGAAGTTGGGGTCGCCGGAGTGGCCCGGTGAACTGACGCTCGCGGTGATCACGCTCGGCGCGGGCGGCGCGTTGGTGAAGGCGACGAGGTTGCCATTCGGCGAGATTTGCATGCGCACCAGTCCCGTGGTCGCCATGTATGAGGCGATCTGGCTCGCGCCGCTGCCGTCGGCGTTGGCGTAGTAGATCTTCGAGGACGCGATGCCGAAGTCAGGTCCGCCGCTGGCGGTCGTCACCTGATAGGCGACGTGCGAGCCATCGGGCGAGGCATCCCAGCCCTGGAAGTGGGCATCGCCCGGCGAGCAGGCGCAACCGTGGACTGTGCCGAGGCTGATCGAGCCGCCCAGCAGGCTGTGGCTGCTGATGTTGTAGCGGCGCATGGTCGTGGTGTAGGTCGGCAGGCCACCGGTGACGGTGGTGAAGAAGAGCGTCGTGCCGCGCAACACGCCCTCGAAGGAATAGGCGGGCAGGCCGGGCAACGCCGTCTCGCTTGCCGCGCCGAGCGTGTACTCGAACAGGCCATTGTAGTTGAGGATCCAGACCTGACTGCTGCTGACCCAGCCGTAGGAGCGCTCGTTGGCGTAGGCATTCGCGTTCGCGCCGCCCGGCACGTCAGTGTAGCTGCCAGTTGAGGCGTTGATGATCTCGACGGTGCCGGTGACGGGTCCGTCGCCGCAGATGTAGCCGAGCACCGAGGCGATGTGCGTGAGGTCGGGCGAGAAGACCGGCAGGCCCCAACTCGTCGGCTGGCAGCCGTCGCCGCTGAAGGTCAGGTGCGTGATCTGCGCTGGCGTGCCGCCGTTCAGGCTGGCCCAGATCTGCGGGATGTGCGAGCCATCGAACTGCACCCAGGCGAAGGCGTGCGGTGGCGCGGGCACAGAGGTGGCGGTTGGCCCGGTATGTGTCGCCGTTCCGCTGGCCGGCGTGCCCGTCCCCGGCGTTCCGCCGCTGACGGTGACGGTCGCGGTGCCTCCGCAGGCGAGCAATACGAGGACGGTGACGATCAGCGGCGCGATGAGCGCTAGGCGACGCGAGATGTGCAGGCGCATAAGACCTCCCTGGACCGAGTGCACGTAGATGTGCGTCAGCAACCAACAATGGGGATGAATGCGCGCGTTGCTTGATTATCACAACTGGCGACCAAGTGCCCGGTAACTGTGAGGCGGATCACAACGCCACGCCCTCACCACTCGCATGCTGGCGGCTTGGTATCGCGGCTGCTAGTGTCCCGCTCACGTCCTGCACCACTGCTTGACGGAGGTGTTTGCCGCGCGGAGGTGCTCCGGCGATCGTCCGGGCGAGACCAACCGTTCAATCGACCGCGCCTACTTCCCAGACGCGCTGATCGATTCCCTAATGCGCAGGTCACGGGTGCGCGGGCCGTGATGCTGCCACGGCTGATCGTCGCCGTGCATCTCAACGCGGATTTCAGCGTTCTCGTTGCTGATCTGCTGGGCGCTCGCGGCTGTAGCTACGAGATGCGAGACAACCTAGTTGTCGCTATGTCTCTCCAAGAACGCCAGCACTCCCTCATTGAAGGCTTGGGGATGACTCTCGAACATGTCATGCGAAGCGCCACTGATGTTTTGTCGCTCAACATTCGGGAGAAGTTTTTCGAGCGTATCCGTAACTCCGTGGAGCACGGCATTGCTTTTCTCTCCCGATACGAGCAGCGTAGGCACACTGATGCTTTGGGCATCTTGCTCACTAAAGGGAGGGAATCCCGCCCGCAGTTGAGCCTTCAGGGGCTTGATATTCTCGCAGGCTTGTTGAAACCGGGATCTTGGCATCCTGGCAAACGCCTCGGGTCCGAGGTTAGCCGTCATAAATATCCGTAAGCCTTCTTCGTCGTCCCCTTGCCCAAATGCTTTGACCGCCGGACCGATCCCTCTGGCGCCAAACTTAAGAAAGCCGGCTGCTACTCGCGGATGACGCATGAACAGCCTGAGTATTTGAGGAGGTTTTGGAGGAATGTTGACCCCCAGGAGCGGAAACACGGGCGGTTCGACCAGCACGAGAGAGCGCAGTAACGCAGGTTGTCTACGCGCCAGCAGCAGACTCCCAAATCCTCCAGGCGAGGAATGACCGACCAAATGCACGGGAGCGCAATCCAGCGCGCGCACAAAACCGATCAGGTCCTCTACATGCGTATCTAACGTATTCTGGGCGTCTTCCTGAAGCCAGCTATTGGGGTAATAGCCGCGGCAACTGATAGCGATGGCCCGGTACCTCGAACGAAAAACCTGGAGTTGGTTTTCCCAGACTCGCAGATCACCTGAACCACCGTGAACGAAAACAACTGGTTGGCCCTCGCCTTGCTCTGCATATGCCAATCGTGTTCCGTTGACGTCAACAGTGGGCATGACTGTCTCCCCTTTCGACTCCGGCGTGAACTCCTTCTAAAATCCCGCAATCCCGCGAACACGCGACGACGAGATACGCGTGGCTGTCAGGCGCTTTGCATGTTCACGCTGCTCGCCTGGCTCGACGTGCGGTAGAGTCAGGCCTCTTCCAGCCCCACCGCCTCGCGCAGCAGCGCAAGCTCGCGCGGCGTGAGCGGACGGTATTCGCCCGGGGCAAGCGCGCCAATGGTCAGCGGCCCGACCCGCACCCGCCGCAGCCGTAGCACCGGATGGCCGATCTGCGCCAGCATGCGCCGCACCTGTCGGTTGCGTCCCTCGTGCAGTTCCACGCCGAGCCAGGTCGCGGTCCCCTCTTGCCGGTCGATCCACGCGCGGGCCGGCGCCGTCGGGCGCGTCTCGCCCTCGAGCAGCATGCCGCGTTCGAGCTGGCGCAGCGCCTCCGCCGTCGGTAGGCCACGGACCAGCGCGGCGTACTGCTTGGTCAGCGCATAGCGCGGATGCGTCAGCCGCAGAGCGAGTTCGCCATCGTCGGTAAGCAGCAACACGCCCTCGGTGTAGCGGTCGAGCCGCCCGACGGGATAGACCCGCCGCGCGACGAACTCCGGCGGCACGAGATCGAGCACGGTAGGTCGCCCCTGCGGATCGTACGCAGTGGTCACGGTGTCAGTCGGTTTGTGCAGCAGCAGGTAGACATGCTCGGCGGAAGGACGCACGAGCTTGCCGCGTAGCCGCACCTCATCCGTGCCCGGCGACACCTTCGTGCCAAGCTCCCGCACGACCACGCCATTCACCGTCACCTCGCCCGCAAGGATCAACGTCTCGGCGCGGCGGCGCGAGGCGATTCCCGCGTGCGCCAGATACTTCTGCAAGCGCTCGGTGGGCGCGCCCTCTTGTTCTGGCGAGGGAGCGAGCGGCGTAGTGTTGGGAGTCGGTTGCTCGTCGCGGTCTAATCGTGCCATACCAGCAGTATACGTCGCACGACCGCCGCGTGAAGAATCGCCGCGCCGGTGACAGGCACTTGACGCATTTGAATTTATGTTCTATTATGGGTATGGGTAGCGTGCGCCGCTGTGTGGGGCGGCGGACGCTATTCCACTTTCTGCCACCATGTTGTCTCGTGCCGAGCCCGGGCGACGTGGAGGCGTGTGGCGTGAGCGGCCAAGGGAGGCGCGCGATGGGACGAGACGACGAGCGGACAACACCGCCTGTGTCGACCGCGAACACCGCCGGCCGCATCTCCGGCGATTTTGGCAAAATCGGCAGAATCGGCAAAAACGATCCACTGCGGCTCCCCGAGCGCGGAGACGTCGCCGCGAACGCGCAGCGCGACCCACCGCGCGGCGAGACGCTCGACCGCATGCCAGGAATCGAGCCGCCTGCCGCCAGCGACGTGGCCCGCTTCCCCGGCGCGGAGGCCGACGTGTTGACGCCGGGCGCGATCGGCGGCGGGCTGCGGATGGTGGTGCGCGAGTTCCTCGAAGCGGTGCCGCGCTCGCAGGCGCAGGCGAGCATCGCGCTGGTGCGCCCCGACGGCACGACACGCGTCTTCACACGGGGCGAGTTCAGTGCGGCGGTCGACGCGTTGCGCCCACGCATGCGCCAGATCGTACGGCTCGCGGTGGAAGAACGCTGGTCGCGGCAGCGTGTCTGCGGCTACCTCAACAACATCAGCATCAAGACCTTCGAGCGTGACCACGCCGAGGCCTTCGACGCGCTCATAGACTTCGTGCTCCGCGCCTGACGTGCGAGCGGACTCGCGGACACGAACGCAATGCATACATTCGAGGAATACATCGAGCGGCGGAACGACAACATCTCCTCGCTCTACTCCTCAGCCGGCTTTGCCAGCCAGCGTTCATCGGCGAGATCGGCGCGCGTCAGTGAGAGGTAAACGCCGCTATTGTCGCTGCGGTTGACAGCGCTTAACGGAATGGCGAGATCCGGGCCCTCCTCGTCGCGCTGGACGATCAAAAAGTCGCCTGGGCTCCCCAGGCTGAGGACGCCGATCTGTTCGCCTCCCGCCGCGTAGACCGGCGTGGGCGAGCGGAAGGACCATCGTTGGTGGTCCCTGATGGCGCGCTGGCTGTCAATGGTCGCGTCGTCTGGCGTCTCTGCTTGTTCGTGACCTTCGGATTGCATAACTCCTCCTGTGGCGACGCCGCTCGTCGCGGTTACGCTGATGTCATCGATGTCATCGCATCTCCACACCCGCAGCGGGCGCAAGAAACATACCGTTCGGGCGCACGAGACTCCTGCGCTGCCGGCGATGCCGACACAGGTGATCGCGCGTGTCGCCGCGCAGGAGATCGCTATGTCAAATCGTGAGCGGCCGTTGGGCAAGGACGCCTTGACGGCCACCCCTACTTTAGGTCGGGATGTCACCAGATGAGGTCTTTGCGCGACTACACATACGGACCACCGTACTTGCCGGTGATCAGGCGATACGGTACGCTTTTGGCGAGGACGGCGAGTTTGCCCGATGACTCCACCACCAATTCGCCACCAGTTCTCACCTGAATTCGGCGTTGCAAGACCGCGTTGCGCATGGTATCTACTCGTACATGATAGTAGACGATGCGACGGCGGCGTATATCACGGGCGACAGGCAGAACCGACGCATATCGTTGGTGACCCTTGCGAAGAGGCGAGACCCTCGTGCCAGGGATCATTCCGCTGACTGCTTGGCGTGCGAGTGGTTGATGATGCGGCAGAGGGAGAACAAGCAGAATGCGCTATACCATCGATGAACAGCGGCGCGCCGCGTTTCGCGACTGGCTGCGTGCCGAGCTGCGCCGGTTGGATTTCTATCAGCGGCGTGGTGATCGCTATCTCGTCAGCGAGTTCGCCCGCTATGCCGATACCCAGGGCGCCAAGGTCGAAGAGGTGAGCCTGGGCCGCTATCTCCGCGACGAGAACCCCGTGCTGCCGACCCCCGAAAGCTGCCGCGAACTGGCTCGCGCGCTGGGGCGCCATTCGACTGAGGTGCTGCTCGAAGCCGGTTATCTCACGCCCGAAGACTTCAATTACGTGCCCTCGCCGGGCATCTCGCCCGATCAGATTCAGCGGCAACTCAGCGAGATCGATCGCTACAAGTACCTGCCCGAGGCGATCCGCGATCAGATGAAGCAGTCGCTTGAGCGCCAGGCACAGCAAGCTGCCTTCCCGACATCCGCGTCGTCCTCGGAAGGCGCCCCAGCCTCCTCCGCGGCCAACGACGAGGCGTCGCTGCGCGAACGTCAGAAGTCGACCTTCGGACGCTAGCCGCCAGCGAGGATACCCTCCTCCGACGGCCCCCAAATCTCATCGGCCCCCGCTCGGCAGTGCGACCGGCATGCGAGGGGCCGGTTTATGCCGAGTTCGCTTCGGTACGGCTCATATCCCTTCCGCGGCGGTGGCGTGGCTCTCGCGCCATCCCTACGTTCCGTCCGTGCTCTCAGGCGTTCTGGCTACGGGCGTGCGCCCGCGGCGTGCGTCGCGCTATAGTGCGGGGGTCCTGTCCGCGCGAACACGTCAAGCGCTCGTCATTCGGCTGATCTGGCATCGGCTGATCTGGCAAGTGGCCACTCGCGTTTCGTGACGCGGCGCCCTGGTCACTATGCTATACTGTCGCTGCGCTGGTGTCGCGGATGGAGTGGCGGCTGTGCCGGGGCGGAATGCGGCGCGACCAGGACGTAATCAGCATCTCATGTATCGGGCATCGCCATTCGCAGTCGCGTGCACGTTTTCCTCTCACGAAGCGATCGAGCGGGCGCGGTGGCCTGCCGGGGAATAAGCATGAAGTGTCCGAGCTGTAACTCCACCATCCAACCCGGAGCGAAGATCTGCAAATATTGCGGCCATCTCTTCACCAGTCTCGCGGACCCGCGCGTCGAGCGCTCCGGCAACCGCGAACGGGGTACTGGCCGCGACGACCGCTATGACGACGACCCCAGCTACGACGAGGATGACGACTACGGCGGTCGAGGGGCCAATGCGGCACCACCCTCCCGTGGAGGGCGCACCTCGTCGCGCGGGCGTTCGCCGGAATGGGATGAGTCGCGGCCCGGCGCTGATGATTCGTCCGAAGCGCCCGCCTACAATTCGCGCGGGGGGCGCGCTTCCGACCGCGGAACGGTGGGACGCGGCGGTCACGGGTACGACGAAGACGACGAAGACCCCGATGCGGACGCGGCCTTCGATGACCGCTGGTCCCCATCGTCGCGCCCGCCCTCGCAGCGGCGCACCACCGATCGCGACCTGCGCGACGATCGATCCGCGCGCAGCTCGCGGCCGCGCAGCAGGCAGTTCGATGATCCGCTAGACGATCCGCGCGCGCCGGGCTTCCTCAAAGGCTCCGCACCATCGCGAGACGCGGGGCGCGGCGGCTCTGCACCACGCGGCGGGCGCGACCAGGGATACGACATCGCCGATGGTGGCCGGCGCCCACCTGGCGCTCCCTCTCGGCAAGGCTGGCAGGATGCCGCGGGCTACCCCGATGCCCCACGCCGTGGGTCATTCGACCGCGACGACCAACGCGGCTACGGGTCGGGTTCACGCATGCCGCCACGCCGCACACCTCAGCCGCGCCCGCCCGATCCCATGATGGACGACTCCTGGGAAATGTCTGCCTTCCCCAGCGCCGAGGGGCACGCCACCGGCTGGACCGACCCCTCCGCAGCGTGGGGCATCGCGGGCAGCGAAGAGTTCTCGGCGGCCCAGCCTGGTCTGCGCGGTCCGGCGGGAGGGCGCAACAGCCGCAACACGCGCAACCGGCGCAACAGCGGGCGCTCGAACGGCAAGGGCAATGCGCCGGGGAGCGATCGGCAGCGTACCAAGTTCGTCGCGCTCGGCGTGCTGCTGGCGGCCCTCCTCGTCGGCGGCGGCGTGCTCGTGGCGCCCAAGCTCCTCAGCAAAGGCAGCCCCAGCGCCACCACACCACCCTCGGCCTTCGCCACCTACACGCCGGGACCAACCCCAACGCCCGCCGCGAATTACACGCTTTTTAGCAGCAAGCGCTCGGCATACATGCTGACGTACCCCAAAGCCTGGTCCGCTACCGAGCAGCCTACCTCCAGCGGAGACAACCTTGACGTCTTCACCGCGCAAAGCGGCATGCCGATGCTGCGCGTCGAGCAGGCGACTGGCTTCGCGGGGGTCAGTGACACGGCGGTGATCACCGGCGAAGTGCAGAACGCGCAGAAGATCGACACGTCGGCCACCTACACCGAAGACGTCTCCGCCGCCACAACCGTGGCGATCGGCGGCGAGCAGTGGGCGCGCCGCGAGTTCAACGTCACCAGCGCCAACGTCAAGTACCGTATGGCGATCCTTTGCAGCCACCACAATGGCAAGGGCTACGTCATCGTCTTGGTCAGCGCACCCGCCGACTTCGCCAAGTACAGCTCCGGCGAGTTCAAGACGATGCTCGCCTCCTTCCGCTATATTGGCTGAGCCGCACGGCCACGCCGCTCAGGATGCCGCTTCGCCTGCTCCCAGTCTCTTCGCCACCTTGAGCACGGTATTCCAGTTCCGCGTAGTGACGTTTTTGCCGAACGCGTCCTCAAGAAACGCCATCAGGTCGACCGTTCCCCGTTGCGGCGAGAGAGTGATCACGCTGCATACCGCGCCATTCGCCGCCGAGAGAATCCGCGCGTCTCCCTCGGGCGACGCATAGGGGATGCTCAGAGTCTGCGTGCGCTCCGTCTCGCGGTCGCCAAGAAACGTGACATAGAGCCGCGTATCGGGCGTCACCTCGATGCCAGCGAACGGCTCCGCGTCGAGCAGCGCCTGGATCTCGTCGGCGCTGCGTACCAGTACGGCGATCGCCCTCCCGAATGACGCGTCAAGCCGCTGCTCGATCGCGATCCGCAGCGCGGCAGGCTCCTCCTCCGCCGCCTCAAAGACGACATTGCCGCTATTCAGCAGCGTCGTCACGTCGCGAAAGCCCAACTCGGTGAAGCTTCGTCGCAGTTCCTCCATCGTGACCTGCGACTTGCCGCCAACGTTGATGCCGCGCAGGAACGCCGCATACCGCATATCGCGCGCCTCCCTTCACGATGCCTCTTGGCGTACGCCTTCTAGTGGATCGCCCTCAGCCCGTGAATCCTATCGCCTCTGGTGCGCCGTTTCAACACGCCCCGGCGCGACTCAGAAAGTGTTCGAGAGCAGAGACCTTCATCGTTCTCGTTGGCATTCGCCTCCTCCTCGCTCGCTTGGCACAAGGCTAGCAATGGAGCCTGGTCGCTGGCCGGAGCCACCCCCTACACCGGAGCCTTCGACGATGGTTGCGGTCCGCGCTACGAGGCCGAACGTCCTGCGCAACACGCTCTTCGGCGCGATCAGTCGCTGGTTTGCTGGTGTTGCGGGGGTGCTTGGTCGGGGGCGAACTGTCCCAGTGAGACTTCGGTGGCTGCAGTGAGCTGCTCAGCGGTAGCGGTGCCGGAGTCTTGCACTACTGCAGCCCAGGCATACACTGATTGCTTGGAGAACTCCTGCGCCTGCGGAGAGTTCGCCGCCGCGAGCGGGTCGCCGATGGCTTCGCCACGCAGGAACAGGTCTAGCCCCATGAGCGCGCCATCCCAGCCGGGTCCCACATACAGCGCGCCGGCGCCACTCTGGGCCATCTCAATCGGGACGGTGTGCTCAAGCTCCAGCACGGTGTCGCCGTCACCTTCAGTCAGGCGCAGCTCAACGAGACTAGTCGGCCCGCCGAAGCTCACTCTGAGCAGGCGGGGTGGTTCGCAGGCGAGGATCTCGCCGCCAGCATTGCCTTCGAGCTGGAAGTTCCCGCCGACGCGCAACTCCCCGCTGATCGGCATGAACCAGCGCTTAATGCGGTCCGGTTGGGTGATGGCATCCCAGACGTCGCTGATCGACGCATCATAGTTGCGCCGCAGCAGAACGCTGACGCACCCTCCAGCACCATCGGTGGGGGGTAACTGCGCGACCTTGCGGTAGATGGCGTTGAGTTGGCGGACAATGTCGATCATGTGGACTCCTTGTCGTTGTCGCCGATGGTTGGCGTGATAGCGGCCGCCGAATCAGAGGTGCGGCGCGCTCGCTTGCCGCGCGCCACCTCGGTGGCCAGGGCGTCCAACTGCTGATTCCAGAACCCGCGGAAGCGCTCCAGCCAGGCAGCAACCTCCCGCAGGGGCGCGGGGGCTACTGCGTACAGGCGGCGGGCACCGTCAGCGCGCACGGTGATAAACCCACTCTCTCGCAGAACGCGCAGGTGCTGCGAGACCGCTGGCTGGGAGATCCCGAATTCGGTGTGGATGACCGCGGCAATCGCACCTGCGGGCTGCTCGCCATCAGAGAGCAGTTCCAGTATGCGGCGCCTGACCGGGTCACCCAAGATGTCGAACGCGTGCATGCGGACATCATATCAGCCACAGCTAATATAAGTCAATATTTAAATATAAGTGCCTGAGAAGGCGTGATGCGGTACCGATGTTACCCCTAGCGATCGCGGAATTCAGGTATTCGCGATACCTTCTCGAACACTTTCTTAGCGCCACGCTCGTGCGACATCCTGCTGGAACCGATTTCCATCCACCCTCTCCCTAGGGGAGTGGCGAAAGCCTGACCGCAAGGTGCGAGGGATCCTAACCCATCGGTCGCGTCTGCGGCATGGAGCGCACAGGACCCGTTTGGTCTACGCTGTTCAGAGCCTACCGATCTCAACACCCACCGCTTTTGCAGTTCCCAATCACCGCAAGGTGATCCAAGGCGCTCCCCAGGCTGCTCGGGGCAGTTTAGTGTACAGGTGGGCTCATGAGAAGGCCGTGAAACGAGGATAGCCATGGACGCTCCAGTGAATCGTATGCAGGGGACACCTCCGAACGTGCAGCAAGCCGAGGCGCAACAGGCAGCCGCCGAGATTTCCAAGTGGTGGTGGGCCTGGCTCGTCTCCGGCGTCATATGGATACTGGCTGCGATCGTCATCCTGCAGTTCCGACAGGGCTCACTCTCCCTTGTCGGCATCATTATCGGCGTGATGTTCCTGGTGGCGGGAATACAGGAGTTCGTCGTAACAGCGGTTTCGGGCACCTGGAAGTGGCTCGGCATCACGTTGGGAATACTCTTCATCCTTGGAGGCATCTACGCCCTGTTCAACCCAGTGGGGACGGTTCTTGCGGTGGCCGATGTCCTCGGTTTCCTGTTCGCGATGGTCGGCATCTTCTGGGTCATTGAGGCGTTCGCCACGACAGCCACGAACCCTGTCTGGTGGCTCGGCCTAGTTTCCGGAATCGCGATGCTTATCCTCGGGTTCTGGGCCGCTGGCCAGTTTCTCAGCACACAGGTGTACGCGCTCTTGGTCTTCGCTGGCATCTGGGCAATTTTCCATGGCATCAGTGACATCGTGAAGGCGTTTATCATTAAGGATGTGGGCACTACGGTGGCCGCACAGGGATGACGTTCAACGAAGCGTTCGGCTAGGCAGAAGCCCGTCCCGGACAGGGGATTCGGTCCACATAAAGTCGACGAGATGCGGCTGCACGCTCGCAGGCATCTTAGCCGCCACAGTGCCGGGTACAGTGCTCTTCCTGGTCAGCCGAGCGTTGATGGCATCGTTCGCCACGCCGATCGCCTCGCTCGCGATTGTGGTGATACGCACCACGTTTCCTCCGCGTGAGCTTGCGCGCCCGTTAGGTATGTATACCGCGGTCTTCGGGCTGGGCCAGCTCGTTGGTCCGCTGTTGACACCAGTATTTCAACAGAACCTGACGTGGCGCGTTGCATTCGTACTGCCCATTCTCTGCGGCACAGCCGGAGGCGTGCTGGTCTGGCGGTAGGTCGCAGAGAGCAGTGCAGAGAGCAGTGCAGAGCGCGAAAGACGTCAGCACGCGCGCAACATGCCTGCGCCGAAGACGTGTGCTGTGCGGCCCTTGGTTAAACTTGAGCTTGCGGATTCGTCGTATGCTGCGTAGGAAGCCAGCCTGCCGACGAGGAAGCAAGGGTTGAACGTATGGGCATCGAGCGCGATCTGATCCGCCCGGCGATCAGCGAGCGTGGTGGGCGCTGGGCCGTGTTCAGCGCCGGTGGCCCCGGCTACACGCTGGCGCTCCGCACCGCGCTGGGACCTTCCGCCGAGATCCGCGTCTTCGAGCGTGATCGGAGCGCCATCAAGCAGCTCACCAAGTCGCTCGCTTCAGCATCGGGCACGCCGTCCAACGTCACCATCCAGCAAGCAAGCGTCACGCAGCAGCAAGACCTGCATGATCTCGATGGCGTGGTCGCGGCCCACGTGTTACACGCTATACCGCTCGATCAGCAACAGCGGACGCTGGCGCTGCTGGTCTCCTACCTGCGCGAGGGCGGTAGTCTGATTTTCATCGAGACGGAACAGGCCCGCGGCAGTCTGCGCATCCGCAACCCGCTCGACTACGATGGATTCGAGTATTTTGCCGGGCTGATCGGCCTCCGCGACGTGCGGCGAGTCGCCCTCGCCCCCACTGGCTGGTGGCGCACAGCCTATGCCGCGCTGGCCTTCCGTGCCTGAGCCGCTCCGCCCTCATTCCCGCTAGGAGGCAACGGTCGGCACCGGCGCGTTATCGCTCACTTGGATGTTGTCGATCAGCCAGTTGTTGCCGACCTTTACCAGGTCGAGTGTCTGCACCTGCGCCGTATCGGGCACGCGCCGCACCACCGTCACCGTCACCGTCGCCGTGGTGTCGCCGACCGTGCTGTGGGTGACGACGTTCGAGGCGACCAGGCCGTCGACGGTATCGTAGAGGCTCCACTTGCTGGCATATGACGCCTCGGCCAGACTCGCCTTATAGTGATCGGTGAAATACGAGTAAGCCTCGCCGTACTTCTGCAGTCTCACCGCGGCGTAATACTTTTGCACGGTCGTGGTGGGATCGTTGAGTTGGTTCTGTAACCAGAGGTTGCCCACCAGCGTCATCCCCGCGGTACCCACGCAGAGAACCATTGCCAGCATGGCGGGCACGGCGATGAGCAGGGTCATCCCCATCGAGCGCGGCTTCCGCTGGAGCGATCCCATGGGGTTGCGCCCGCTGGATTGCGAGAGTCGGCGCATCGCCTGGCTGATGTCCGTCCGCTCGCTCAGATCGCGGCGATGCCGATCGACCAGCTCGCTGACCGCCTCCCGCTGCTTCAGATCAGCCATGCTACACCCTCCCCGCCCCACAGGCGCTAACTATCTTCATAAGTTGAGGTGCAACGGCTTGGTCGCAGTATAAGAAGTCATCGTGCCTGCCGCAATGCGCTGGTACCAATGCGCGTGACATAATCACAACCGCGCGGCGGCTGAGTGCCTGTAGCAGTGGCACACGCCGCACCCACGCGGTCACCGACGTTCGAGGAGCAAGATGGAAAACGGCAACCTCGACGATCCGCGCCTGCTCACCGAGCATCTGCGCGAACGCGCGCTGGCGTTGGGCTTCGACCTCGTGCGCGTCACCACCGCCGACCCATTGCCCGAGACCCAGGCGGCGCTGAACGAGCGCATCGGCGCCGGAGCGTTCGCCGGGATGGACTGGTTCACCGAGGCTCGCGCCGAGGTGGCCACAAACCCGCGGGCGCTGCTGCCCCGCGCGCGTGCCGTCCTCGCGCTCGGCACGTTCTACCTCACCGATGCCCCGCGCGACCTCACCGCGGCAGGCGAGCCACATGGCCGCGTCGCCTCCTACGCCTGGGGCGACGACTACCACGAACGCATCCGGGCACGGCTCGACGCCCTCGCCGCCGAGCTGCGCGCGCTGGCGCCCCCAGGCGACGAGAAGAGCATCGTCTTCTGCGACACCGGACGCATGGTCGATCGCGCCGTCGCCCAGCGCGCCGGTCTCGGCTGGTATGGCAAGAACACCAACATCCTCACCAAAGGCTGGGGGTCGTGGGTCTTTCTCTCCGAGATCGTCACCAGCCTGCCGCTCGTCCCCGATCCGCCGCTCGCCACCTCCTGCGGCCAGTGCGAAGTCTGTCTCCACGCCTGCCCCACCGGCGCCTTCGTCGCGCCCTACGTGCTGGATAGCCAGCGCTGCATCTCCTATCTCACCATCGAGCATCGTGGCGCGATCCCGCTGGAGTTGCGCCCGTTGATCGGCAACCACATCTTCGGTTGCGATATCTGCCAGGAGGTCTGCCCCGTCAACACGATCAGCATCAGCCGCCTCCGCGCCAAAGGGCGTTTCCCCGGCGCCGCCGAGCACCCCGAGTTCAAGCCGCGCCCCGCCGTCGGCTCCAGCCCCGCGCTGATCCCGCTGCTCGATCTAGACGATGATGCGTTCCGCGCGCGCTTCGCCCACAGCCCGATCAAGCGCGCCAAGCGTCGCGGCTTGCTCCGCAACGTCTGTGTCGCCCTCGGCAACCTCGGCGATCCGGTGGCGATCCCCGCGCTGGCCCACGCCCTCGCCAGCGATCCGGAGCCGCTGGTGCGCGGCCACGCCGCCTGGGCGCTCGGCAGGCTCGGCGGGCCGGAGGCGCGCGCCGCCCTCGATCAGCGCCGCGATGTCGAGAGCGATCCCGCCGTCCTTCAAGAGATTCGCTGTGCCCTGGATTCCTTTGAGGCGGACACTGATCCGCGGTAAGCGGGTGACACCGCTTTCGTCTGAGACCTTGCCGTTGCCGCCTCAGCGCTTCCGGCTCCCCGCTCTCGTCCGGCTCGCCTTCCCGCCTGGGGACGGCAGGGAGCTTGCTGGGGGGTAGGCGTGATGGTGTATGCCTCAGCCTGCGCCACTGCGACGACCTACCCGGCGCGAGGCGCTACGGCAGGCCGCGGAAGAAGATCGAATGCACCGCCTGGACGACGAGCGCGACGGGGATCGCGGCGACGAACGGCAGCACGATGGCGAGCAGCACGGCGCCGAGGCGTGGCGCTCGCGCGGCGCGATCCGCGGGCGCGAGGGTGGCAGGCAGGTAGATCATCAGTCCATACACATAGATCCACATGCCGAGCGCGATCACGCTGGCATGGAAGGTGAACGCCTCGGCGAGGAACCCCGTCGTGCCATAGAGCAGCAACACCGCCGCCGGCGCGAAGGCGTAGCGCGTCAGCAGCCACGCCCAGACGATGAACATGGGCACGAAGACGATGACACTGTGGAGCAGCACGACGTCGAGGTAGTTGGCCGAGGCCGTGATGTGCGCCTGGTCGAACGCGGCTCCCCAGCGCGGGCCAAGATCGGTCATCGTCACCGTGACGACCTCTTCGAGCAGCGCGAGCGCCGTCGCCAGCAGCACGAATCGCAGCCGCCACCCGGCGCGATGGCGCTCGGCCCACGCGCGAAGCGGACGCCGTGCGGCGAGCGAGAGCAGCCCACCGCCGAGCACCCACAAGACGAGCACGCCGAGAATCATGGTGAGCATCGCGCGGGTCGCCGTGTCGGTCGTATTGCGTTGCGCCGCGGCAACGAAGAAGGTCAGCGCGCCGCACCATACCCCAAAGAGCACGAGGAGCCAGCGCGTGACTCTGGCGTGGGGCGCGGCCCTGGTCTGCGTCGCGGTTGGGGCTGGTGCGCTGTCCATGAGAGCGGAATCCTGCCGTAGCGGGTTGCGCGGAGCTGCCAGTCGCCGCAGTGCGCAGTGCTGCGCAGTGTACCACGGCCCCTCATTGACCTACACAGCGACATCCTGTGGCTGCGTGCGACGCGAGATGTTGAGCAGCAGGCCCACCGCGGCGAGCGAGACGACCAGCGACGATCCGCCGATGCTGAAAAACGGCAGCGGCACGCCGGTGAACGGAATCCCGCCGACGACGGAGCCGATGTTCAGCGCCGCCTGCACCACCAGCCAGCACGTGATGCCGCAAGCCAGCAGGGCATCGAAGGCGGAGTGCGCGCGGCGGCCAACGCGAAAGCCGACGACGGCCAGCGCGACGAAGCACGCCAGCACGACGAAACAGCCGACGAGTCCCAGTTCTTCGCCGACGACGGCGAAGATCGAGTCCGTGGCCGCATTGGGCAGGTAGCTCGCCTTGGCAAGTCCGTCTCCCAGGCCGCGCCCGAAGAGGCCGCCAGACATCAGCGAAACGACGGCGTGGCAGATGTGATACGAGGTGCTATCCGTGCAGCCGGGCGACAGCGGGTGGAGGAAGGCTTCGAGGCGCGCCCGGCGAAACGGCGTGACCATCGTGATGATGCCCGCGCCCGCCGCACCGATGGCGGCGATGATCAGCAGATGCCCCAGGCGCGCGCCCGCGGCGCAGAACATGGCGACGGCGACGATGAACACGACGACGATCGTGCCGAGATCGTTCTCGAGCCAGATCAGCACGAGCACAAAGGCGGTGATCACCGAGTACGGGAAGAGTCCCTTCTGCAGCGTATCGAGTTTGTCGCCCTTCAGCGTCAGCCAGTTGGCGAAGAAGAGCGCCAACGCCAGCTTGGCAAGCTCGCTCGGCTGGAAGGTCGTATTCCCCACTTCGAGCCAGCGTTGGGCGCCGAAGGCCGCATGCCCCACCAGCGGCACCAGCGCCAGCAGCAGCACGCTGAAAGCCATGATGTGCCCGACGTGCGCCCGCACGTACTCCATCGGCAGCCACGCGGCGGCCAGCGCGAACACGCACCCCACCCCCACGAAGAGCACCTGATGGAGGAAGAGCGCGTTGGGGTCCCCGTTGGTGAGTTCGCTGGTGACTTGGCTGGCGCTATAGGCCACGATCAGCCCGCCAGCCACGAGCAGCGCGGCGACGAAGAGCAGCGACGCAGAGAACGGGGCGAGGCGGGTTGCCCGCGTCCGAGCGGTGGCGACCCGCAGGCTGTCATAGTGCGATGCCTCCTTCGCGGAGACGGCGACGCCCACCGCGTCCTGCCGTGCCGCGCGCGCCGCCCTACGTGAGTCCTCATCCGCTGCGCCGGTGATCCATTGTGGCGAAGAATCCAAGCCGATACTATAGCCCGACCCCTGCGCGGGCGAGGGCCGTCGCGAGATGCTGATCGCCATGCGTTCCCCGTCTCCTTGGGCGCGCGGAATCCGTCCGAGTGCTCGTCCTCCTCGTGGCGGGCGGGGTAAACGCTCGCCGGGTACGATCTCCAGCCGTGCATTCGCATGAGTAATGCCACGGACCGGCGAAAGGCGACGTCACGCCGCCGCGATCATCCCTTACGCTGCGCCGCTACTCCCCTCCCGCGGTACGTCCCGCGCGCCCATGCTATACTCGCGAGTGAACATCTTTTCGTCTGCCCGCCGGTTGGCCGCGACGCATCTCGGTGCTGGGGTGCTTCGTCGTTAACACTGTGCCGGTCGCGCGCCCGCTTCCGCTTTCGCCGCGCGCCGCCAGAACGAGAAGCTGATTCCTCAATTTTCCTGCAAATGAGGCTCCGCCGTGCGCATCATCAGCGTCGAACTCGACAACATCAAGAGCTACCGCCACGCCAGCATCCCCTTCGCCGCCGGCACCGTCGCCGTCCGCGGCCACAACGGCGCGGGCAAGTCCACGCTGGTCGAGGCGATCGGGTTCGCGCTCTTCGATGCCCTGAGCTACAGCCACGAGCAGTTCGTCCGCGAGGGCGAGCGCTCCGGCACCGTCACCGTCACTTTCCAGTCCGCCTGCGATGGCCGCGACTACCAGGTAGTGCGGCGCTGTGGTTCCTCGGCGAGTTGGTACGTGCACGATCCCGAGCTCGGCACGCGTGTCGTCGAGCAGCGCCAGGACGTGCTTGACTTCCTGCGGCGTCACCTACGCATCGAGACGGAGATCAAGCTCGCCGATCTCTTCACCGACGCCCTCGGCGTGCCACAAGGTACCTTCACCGCGGACTTCCTGCTGACCCCCGCCAATCGCAAGAAGAAGTTCGATTCGCTCCTTCAGGTCGAGGACTATCGCAAAGCGGCGGAGAGGCTGAACGAGACGCGCGTCTACCTCATCGATCAGCGTCGCGGCGTCGAGCAGCGCATCGCCGACCTCGAACGCGAGACCGGGCAGCTCGACGGCTGGCGCGACGAACTCACGACCTCGATCCAGCGTGAACGCGAGATCGGCGAGCGTCTCCGCGCCATCGAGGCCGAGGCGGCGCGTGTGGCCCACCGGCTCACGGCGCTCCGCACGCAGCAGGCGGAGGCCGCGCGGCTAGCGGGCGTGGCGCAGGTGGCCGCGGCGGCGGCACAGTCCCTTGAGATGCGCCTACAAGATGCCGAAAACCTGCTGGGCGAATCGCGGACGGCGCTGGACATCTGCGACGCCGCGCGGCCCGACCATACGGCGCACCTCGCGGCTCAGGCGCGGCGCGAACTGGCGACGGCGCGCGCCGACCAGCGCGACGCCCTGGCGCGACAGCGGGCGACTGTGGCGCAGCAGCACGAAGGCACCGAGCGCGATCTGCACCACGCCCAGACGCGACTGGCCGAGGCGCGGCAGGCGGAGCAACAACTCGTCGCCCTGCTCCCCGCCGTCACACGCCAGGGCGAGTTAGAGCGTGATCGCGAAGTCGCCAATCGCCAAATGACCGAGTTGAAGGCCGCGCAGCACGGCATGCACACGGTGGAGCAAGATCTGGCGCACGTGGCGAACGAGATCGCCAGCGCCGAAAAACAGATCGCCGAGCTTGAGGCGCTGCGCCCCGAAGCGGCGTTGCTCGTCGAGCGGCGCGAAAAGCTCAACATGCTGCAAGACGTTCGCGCCCAGCGCACGGAGAAACAGAAGCGCCTCGACGCCATCGAGCGCGAGCTGCGGCAGGCCGCGATCGAGCGCGCGGCAGCGGTCAAGTCCGAGGCCAAGGCATTGGAGTGGCTGACGCGCATCACCGAGAACGCCGCGCTCGCCGAAGAGCTCCCCGCGCTGGAGACCCGTGCCGAAGGCATCGAGCGCGACCTGCGCCGCGTCGAGGCGCGCATCGAGCAGCACCGTCTCTCGCGTGAGCAGTCCGGCGCGGGAAATTGCCCCTTCCTCCGCGAGCCGTGCCTCAACATCCGTGCCAAAGGCATGAATAGTCTCGGCGCCTACTTCGATGGATTGCTCGCCGAAGACGAACGCGCGCTGGCCCCGCTGCTCGCCCAGCGCGACGCGCTGACACCGCGGATCGCGCAGGGACGCAAGGTGCGCCCTTACTACGAACGCTTCGCCGAGTACCAAGAGGCGCACACCCAGGCGCAGGCGGCCCTGGCGACCGTCGACGACCGCATGCTGACGCGCGAAGTAGAACGCGACGAGATCGCCGCATGGCTGGCGACCGCGCCAGGCGAAAAGGCGCTTAGCGAGGCGCGCGTGCTCTTCGCCCAGAGCGACGAAGCCGACAAATCCCTGCGGCGCTTGGCTCCCTTGCAGGCCCAGCTGAAGGGCGCCGTCGAGCGCCGTCAACGCCTCGAACGCGATCTCCAGGCGCACCGTGCCGAGGCGGAGCAGTTGGCGAGCGCGCCGGAGCGTGCGCAACAGATCGCCGCCGAACTGGCAGCGCTCGACGATCCCAAGTCCAAAGCGTCTGCCTACACCCGCCTCGCTGCGGACCGCGAATCGCTGGACGCGCAAGTAGCACAACTCGGCGGCGAGGTCGCGGCGCTCGCCACGCAACTCGCCACGCTCGATACGGATCTGGCCGAGTATGCCGAGGTAGATGCCGAGCTGCAACGCCCTCCGCGCCGAACTCGACCGCACGACCGCGGGCTACACCCGCTATCTCCAACACGAGCAGGCCGCCAGCCAGTTGCCCGAGCGCGAAGCCGCTGTGTCGCTGGCGGCGAGCGCGGCGCGTGCGGCGCTGGCGCAACGCGACGCGGCTGCCGAGGCTGCGCAACGTGCGGCGGCGGCGTTCGATGAAGCGGAGTTGGCGCGCATCGATCGTCGGGCCGATGAGCTCGGCAACGAGCGCGGCCGCGCCACGCAAGAGTTGACGCACACCCAGGCGGCGGGCGAGCGGCTCCGCGGCGAGATCGCCCGCGTCGAGGCGTTGCTCGGCGACCTGCAAACGGCGCGCGACGAGCGCACGGCGCTGGCCGAAGACGAGGCGCTGCTCCACCACCTCCGCGAAACCATCAAAGAGGCCGGACCGAACATCCAGCGAGCGCTGCTCAAGCAGATCTCGACCGAGGCCAACCACATCTTCGGCGACGTGCTCGGCGACCACTCAGCGCAACTGACCTGGGAGAACGACTACGAGATCGTCCTGCGTCGCGACGGCAAAGATCGCTCGTTCGCGCAACTGAGCGGCGGCGAGCAGATGAGCGCGGCGCTGGCCGTGCGCCTGGCGCTGCTCCGCACGCTGGCGCGCCTCAACATCGCCTTCTTCGACGAGCCGACCCAGAATATGGACGACCAGCGCCGCGGCAACCTCGCCGAGCAGATTCGCCGCGTGCGCGGCTTCGACCAGTTGATCGTCATCAGCCACGACGACACGTTCGAGCAGGGGCTCGACAGCGTGATATATCTGGAAAAGCGCCACGGCGAGACGGTGCTGCTCGAAGAGGACGCGCTCGTCGCCGTCTAGTCCTCCCCGATCCGCTGCCGAGCCTCCGTCCCTCACCGCGTTGCCCGCGCAGCCCGCCTCTGGCCGGTGCTCGACCTTTCCGCCGCACGCTCGCTGCATTGACACGCCGCCTGACCGGAGTAGAATAAGCGTGCAATCGTGCCGCCGCCACCGCATCGGTTCGCGACGGTAGCATCCCCGCCCGCCGAGCCTTCGGCGGACCGCATCGAACGACTACTCAGAGGAAAAGGTGAATGGACGACCCCACCCGGAGTGAACCTGCTCCGCCCGCCGAGGAGCAGCAGTCGCTCACTGGCGCGGCGCCCGGCGCCGGTCAGCAAGGCGACGTAACCTCTTCTTCGCCAGCCGATCAGCCAGCGGCGCCGCCCTCCGCCTCCGTCGCGCCGCCCACCTATCCAGGCATGCCCGGCGTGCCGCTCTCGTGGGCTCAGCCCGCCGCACCCACCACGCCCTACGGCAGCGCGCCTGCGCCAGATGTGCCGGTCTACCCGGTGTATCCCGCCGTGCCATCGGTGCCCCTTGGCTCGCCTATACAAGGCGCGTACCCCACGTATCCTGGCTATCCCGCATCGTATCCCGGCTACCCGAACTCCCCCAGCACTCCATTGTCGCCATATGGCGCCCCCCTCACCGTCCCACCGCAAACGCCCGGCTCACCGCTGCTGCGTGCGCTGGCGGAGCCCTTCCCCGCATGGTTGAGCGCGGCGCTCGGCCTCGCCGCCGTCGCGTTAGTGATCGTCGCCTTCCTCGCCTCGGTTCTTGTGGGCCAGGTAGACTGGGCCGACGCCGCCAGCACAGCGGGCCAGATCGCCATCGTCCTCGCCATTCTCGCCCTGATCGTCGCCATCGTGCGCGGCGCGCTGGGCCGCCGCGCGATCGCCATGGTGGTGCTCAGCGCCTTGCTGGTGGTCGGCTTGACCGCTCGTCGGCGCCGCCGGTGTCTTCGCCTCGCCGCAGATTCACGGCTTCCAGGCGAGCGCGCTCGAAAGCTCTCACGATTGGCAGGGCGCGATCAACGAATACACGCTCAGCGGCGAGCAAGCGCCCAACGCCCCCGACATCGCCCGCACCCTCGACGAGCAGGGTGAGCAGCAACTCGCCCAGGGGCAATACGCCGCGGCAATCACCACCTTCACCAACGTCAGCACCCAGTATGGCCAGAGCGGCGACGCCACCAGTCGCGCCACCACAGACACCTTCGACGCCTACAGCGCCTGGGTGAAGTCTCAGGCGAGCGACGTGGCCTATCCCGCCGCCATCAGCTTCTTCGACGCCTACCAGTCCTCGTCCGCGTGTTCGGCCTCCTGCCAGAGCGCGACCACAGCCATCGAGGCCCAGGCGCTCTTCCAGTACGGCACGCAACTGCTCAACCAGGGCAACTTCAGCGCGGCGATCACCCAATTCGAGACCGTCACCACGAAGTTCGCCACCTCAAGCTATGCGGCCCAGGCGCATGAGGCAGCGGCGCAGGCGTACCTCAACGTGGGCAAGCAAGAAGTCGCCTCCGAATGCCCCGCGCCGCTGCCCTATGGGCAATCACCCGCCGGCGCCCTGGCGACCTACAAGACGCTCTCGACAACCTACGCCGATACGCCAGAGGGCCAGCAGGCGAAGACGGCGCTGGCGGCGCCACAGGATGCCGTTGGGCATTTCCTCAAGGCAGTGCAAAACTCCAAGCTCTTCCTCTCGAAACATCTGAACCTGTCGGCGGGGACGGAGTCGGACGACTACACGGCCAAAATCACCAGCAGCTCCACCACCTTCACCTTCACCAAGGTGGCATTGGGGAGCTACTACTTGACCTTCGTCGACAGCGGCGGCAATGCCTATTACATCGGCGCGTTGAACAAGCCGACGGCGTTCCCCATCGGTCCGCTCTGCGCAACCGACCTCGGCACGCTGCAAAATTAGCATCCCGATGCGAGCGAGACCGGAGGCACCGTGCTACACGCGCAAAAGCTGATCGGCGAGATGGAGCGGGCGCGTGGCCACCTGACGACCTACCAGACCGATTACGCGCGCCACCTCGACGCCTATCGCGCCGCGCTGGCCTCGCTCGGCGCACGCTACCCCTCGGCGCAGTCGCTCGCCACCGCACAGGCGCAGATCGCCGCCGCGCAGAGCCTCATCTCGCTCGGCGCGCTGCCGACCCGCGAATACGACGTATGGCGGGCGGGTGCTGCGCCATCCGCCTTGCCCGTGTTGCCGTTCGGAGCGAGCTTCGCCCACCACGCGGAGGCGCGGGCCTGGGCCGAGCGCATCCGCGGCTGGACCACCCTGGCCGTTGACGGCAGCCAATTGCTCCCCTGGCGCGACGCCTCGTTGCCCGTCGCGCTGGTGCAGTCCGGCCTCTTCGAGAACCCACACGACCCGCCCGCGCCCTACGTCAAAGAGGTCGACACCGAGCTACTGCTGCCCGATGACCTCGTCGCCGAGGCGGAGGAGGCCGACGCGCGGGCCGGCGAGGCGCTCGGCTACTCGACGCAGATCGTCCACCTCAAACGCTTCGAGCTAGAGACACGCGCCCTGATCGCGCGGATGGAGCACCACGCGCGGCAGGCCGAGGGCGATGCCGCGCGGCGCGTCGTCGCCTTCTGCGACGGCAGCCTGATCGTCTCGTTCGCCGTCAAGATGCAGCCAGTCTACCGCGAGCGCTACGCCCAGGCGGCGCGGGCGCTGCTGGCGGCCTCCGAGACCTGTCGCGTGCCGCTGATCGGCTATATCGACACCAGCTACGCCCGCGATATCGTCACCATGCTCAGCACGCTCGACGATACCCACGGCGCGGGATCGCTCCACGAGCTACGCGGCGGCATCGGCGACGCGCTGCTCTGGCACGGTCAGATGGCCTGGGGCGACCGCACTCCGGCCTTCTTCTCCGCGCGCAGCGACCTCGCGCGCATGGGCTACGGCGCCGAGGGCTCCGTCGGCTTCGTCTACTTTCAGGCGGCGCTAGATCGCCCGCCCGCCCGCCTCGAATTCCCCCGCTGGCTGCTCGACGCCGGCCAGCTCGACGCCGTGCTCGATGTCGTCCGCGCCGAGGTGGTCGCCGGCAACGGTTACCCCTACTCGATCGAGGCCGCCGACGCCGCCGCCGTGATCACCGCCGCCGACCGCGCGCAGTTCTACGCGCTCTTCCAACAATTCGCCGAGCGCGAAGGGCTGCCCTTCACCTTCTCGCGCAAAGCGCTCAGCAAGACGCGCCGCCGCGTCTAACACCGCACAGCCACCCCGGCGGTCGTGCCGAAAAGCCCGCGAAACCTCGCGCGCCGCCGAGCGCCGCCTAGCTGCGCGTCAGCAGCGTGAGCATCGCGGCGTTCGCCCCGTAGACCAGCAGCGCCTGAGCGCCCCCATAGGTCAGCCAGATCACATCGCCGATCAGCGGAAAGCTGAGCTCGCCAAAGAGTTGCCCGGCGAGCACCAGATCGCTGATCAGAAACAGCGCCCCACCGAGCGCCGCGGGCAGAAAGGCGCCCGCTTGCAGTGCCAGTCCCAGCGCCACTCCCGCCGTCCCGCTCAGCAGCAGCGTATATGCCAGCGCCGCCCAGCGTAGCGGCGTCAGCCTGACTCCGCGCGCCACCACCACATACCAACCCAGCACTCCGATGAGCAGCCAGCCGGCCAGCGCGCCAAAGCGCGGCCCCGCCGCCGCCAGTCCATTGAGATTGCCGAAGCGCAGCAGGGCGACGATATAACACACGTGACCAAGGCCGAACGCGCCCATGCCCACCGGCAGCGGTTCGCGCAGCCGCAGCACTCCCGCCAGCGCCAGATCGCCGAGACATCCGAGCGTCATTCCGAGCGCCACGAAGATCGCATAGCCGCCCGCGGGTCCGTCGCGTGTGAAGAGATACCAACTCCACCCGCCGGCCACCAGCGTCAGCGAAAAAGCCATCCGTGTCCAGGTGGGCATGCGCCGCTCGCGCGACGCGCCACGGCCGCCGAAGGCGAAGCCGCCGAGCAGAAACGCCCCCGCCAGCGCCAGCAGTGCCAGCAACTCCACGCGCTCGCCGCCCTGGACGACATCGATGAACATGCCCGGTATCCTTCGCCTTCGTCCCGTCGCGCGCTGCCCGCGGCGAATGCACTGCGAGCCTGCTTCCCTCGCCTGGATATACGAACGCCTGTCCAGCGTTCTCACGCATCAGCCGCCGCGTACGCGAACGCGCCGAGCGGTGCGTCCTCCACCCGCACAGCGCATTGCCGCCGTCGACAGCACAGACGGCGTCCACTCTCACGGCGCCTACACCTCAGGCGGCGCGACGTCCTCACCGTTGGCGGCAGTAGCGTCGCCGCGCGCAATGAGCAGAAGCAGCGCGGCGATCAGCAGGAACGGACTGGCGATCAGCCCATACAGGTCAAATGCCAGGAAAAACAACGCGCCCGCCACCACCAGGAAGCTTGCCGCGAGCCTCGGCCTGGTGAGCGTGCAGATGACCCCAGCGACCCCCCAGAGCATGGCCACCAACCCCAGCACGCCGCGCTGCGCCAGCAAATGCCCCCCCGCGAGGTGGTTCACATCGCCAACCGTGGAGAAGACCACCGTGACGATCAGCCCGAGCAACACGCCGCCGCAGCCGAGCATCAAGGCGATCAGCGGCCAATCCTCCGCGAGGTGCCGCCGCTCCCGCACCACATTGAACTCATCGAGTTCGTCACGCTCATCGACCGGTACTGGGGAGGAATCCATCGACGCTGCGAGCCTCCCAACCCGGAATCCAGACCTACTCACGACGCCCCGGCAAGCACAACCGGGAGCCCGCTACAGACTATTCCAGCGATCGCGACACTCGCCTACGATGCCTTCGTCGTCGTCGTCTTGCTCGGCGCCTTGTCGATGAACGCCAGTAGCGCGCCAAGCAACATGAACGGGCTGGCGATCAGCGCGAACCACCCCACGGGATAGAAGAATCCCGCGCCGCCGATCAGCAACAGCGTCGCCGAGGCGCGCGGCTTGAACAGCGCGATCACCGCGCCAATGAACGCCACCAAGATCAGGCCCAACCCGACAAACCCATGCGAACTATCCAGTGTGCTCGACCCCGAAATCTTCAAGAAATCATGCACACCAGAGTAGGCGAAATTGACCACCAGCGCCAGGACGACGCCAATAAGACCGAGAACCGCCGCCGCCAAACGACCGGCGATGCGCGCAATTTCCACTGCAAAGCTCCCTTCAGCACGAAAAGTGCTTGCGGAGGCGCACCCGGATGCCGGGTTGCTGCCTCATCGGTCAGAATGCGGGCGGCGGAACGTCCGCGCCGCTCAAGATGCCGCTGCGAGAATAGCGGAGCACGGCCTACTTGTCAACCGCTGAGGCCGCGGCTCGCACAGCACACGCACGGCACTCGCACGGCACTCGCACGGCACACCAATGCACCGAGGTCGCGGCCCGATGCGTGGCGTACCGTCGCGTCCCATCCCCCGCAGAGCCCGTTGTCCAGCCCACGCACCACTCCCCGTATCGCCTCCATGAACCGATCACCCCGACCGAGGCGACGTGATACGATACGGACGTCGCCGCGCGGTCAGCGGCGCGGCCCCAACATCCAACACCATCTAAGCGTTGCGGCGAGGAGGAGATCAGGATGACGACCCCCGAAACCTCCGAGATGCGTATCGTGCGTGCGCAACTGCGCGACTTCATTGCGCAGAACTTCCTCTACGGCAACAACACCGTCCACCTCGAAGACGACACTTCGCTGCTCGGCGAAGGCATTGTCGACGAGACCGGCATCCTAGAGTTGGTGCTCTTCGTCGAAGAAACCTACGGCCTGAGCGTCCACGAGAGCGAACTAGGCCCAGCGAACTTCGACACCATCAACAGCATCGCCACCTTCGTCGTCGCACACCTCAGCCCCGACCTCACCCCCGGCGAATGACGACGCCACCGCTTGCGCTCGCCGCCGCCGCGTGGTATCCTCTCTCATAGAACATATTTTCTCCATCACCTCTCCCCACCAGCCCGCCCCCTCCACCGTCCCCCTCAACACTCTCGCACCTCACCCGCTAGAGAACCCCATCGACTTCGATCCGTATCCCCGCTCCTGTACCCCATCCCGCGCTCCATCCCGCGCCCTCACCTCCCTCGGAGAATTCCCATGCACCCCAATCCTCGCACCTCGGCCGCTCCTCCCCGCTCCTTCCCCTCGCCCCCCCCAAAATGCGGCAGAAATGGCAGAATCGGCAGAATCGGCAGACCGTACCGTGCGCAAAATCGAAAATCCGGCAAGATCGGCAAGATCTGCGCCCTCCCAAAACGCGAAATCCAGCAGAATTGGGTACGACACTGGCGGCCAGAAACGCGAAATCCGGCAAGATCGGCAAGATCACCCCGAGCCAAAAACCCGAAAAACGGCAAAAACGGCAGAAACGGCAACTCCACCATCGGCACCAAAAATGAAAATCCGGCAAGATCGGCAACTTTCCTCCACGCTCCCTCCCCTTCCCCGCCGGGGAGCTTGGCAGGGGTGAGGTGCTCTTCCGACGAAAAGCGGAAGAAAACGGAAATTACTCCGCTGCCCTCATGCTACACTTCCCCTGCGGCGTGCAGAGCGCTGCCCGTCGCGGCGCCGAACGTCCACCCATCCCAGGCCAACAGGCGAGCGGAGGCTCAATATGCGTTTCTACCCAGACGACGCGCCAGTGCCAGACGCGCTGCGAACCGACGAGTTCACCCTGCGGCCCCTCCGCGCCACAGACTGCGATCTCGACTACGACGCCGTCATCTCCAGCGCCGATCTCTTGCTTGTCAAGAGCCTGGGGCGTTGGCCGCGACCAGGCTTCACCTGGGACGAGAATCTCGGCGACCTGCAAGCGCACGAAGCCGACCACCTCGCGCGTCGTGCCTTTACCTTCACCGTCCTCAATCCAGACGAGACCGAATGCCTCGGCTGCGTCTATCTGAACCCTCTGGGGCCGGCGCTCGAACACTACGGCGCGAGCGAGACACAGCTCGCCAGCGTCGGCGACGACGAGACCAGCGTCCACTTCTGGGCGCGAAACAGTCGCCTTGCCGACGACCTCGACGAACGCCTCTTCGCCGCGCTCCACGGCTGGCTGTCGCGCGACTGGGCTTTCCGACGCGTGCTCTTCCGCGCCAACGCCGCGGAGGAGCGCCAGTTGCGCATCTTCGCCACCGCGGGATTGCGCTCGGTCATTCGTCTCGAAGCCGCCGATGCCTCTCCCGCGATGCTCTTTTTCGGCTAATCCACGCAAGCCACTGATCCACCCCGTGCTAGAATGGCCGCAGCAGCGCATTCGTGTCCGCCACCGCCGAGGGGAAGCACATGGGGGTTGGCAACGCCGCCGCACGTCTCCGCAGGGGCGCTACGTTCGTCGAGCACCTCGCGTTCGGCGGATGGCATGCCTGGCTGCTCGGTGGCGGCGCGCTCCTGATCGGCGCGGCGGTCTGGCTCCATGCGGCAGGCCCCGGCGCCGGCGCGGGCTATGATTTCGGCGCCTATCTCTCCGGTGCGAAAGACATCCTCGCCGGGCGCGACCCCTACGCGCATCTGCTCAGCCAGGCGACCGACACCCGCTCCGGTGATACCGGCGTCCACGCCCGCGGCTACGTCTACCCACCGCTGCTGGCGCTGCTGCTCACACTGCCCATGCGCCTGGGCCTCGACGCCACCGCCCTCTGGATCCTTTGGAACCTCCTCTCGGTTGCCGGCGTCGTCTGGATGGGCCGTGAGTTGAACCTGGCGCTCCGCGGCGCGCACGACTGGCCAGCCACGCTGGGCTTCGCGGCGGCGGCCCTCGTGCCTGCCTTCGTCACCTACGACCTCTTCCTCGGTCAGGCCGACATCCTGATGGCCGCGCTCGCCGTCGGCGCCTGCGGACTCTGGCTCCGTGGCAATCGCTGGGCGGCGCTGCCCATCGGCCTGGCGATCGCCGTCAAGCCGACAATGGCGCTCGTGCTGCTCGTCTGGCTCTGGCAGGGCGACTGGCGCGCGGCCCTGCGCGGCATCGGCGCCGCGCTCGTCCTTGTGCTCGCGCCATTCATCCCGCTGGGCCTCGCCACGCTCCAAAACTACCTGATCTTCTACACCCGTTGGAACGCCTTCAACGCCAATGCCGAGTTGATCAACCAGTCGCCGGTCGGCCTACTGCTCCGCGCGCTCACCCCTAATCCCTACACACAACCACCGCTGAACGCGCCCGCGCTGGTGACGCCGCTGCGCGTGCTGATCGTCCTCGGCGCGCTCACCTGCTACGCCTGGGCAGTGCCGCGCGGGCGCCCGGCCTCACGGCGTCTGGGCATGGCCGGGTGCCTGCTCGCCCTACCCCTGATCCTGCTGCTCAGTCCGCTCGCCGAAGACATCCACTTCTGCCTGATCGTGCCCACCCTCGTCGGCCTCGGCTGGTTGGCGCTCGAAGCCACCGCCCACCGCTGGCGCGCCATCGAGCGCCGCGTCTCCGGCACGCCCCGCTCGACGCTCTGGCTGGGGATACCGCTGCTCTATCTCGTCTGCTGCATCCCGCGCATCCAGGAGATCGTCTATCCCGATCACCTGCTGGCGCTGCCCGGCCAAAGCGATGTGGCCCTCGGCCCGCTGATCGTGCTGTTGCGCTCCGGCGCGCTGCTTGCCATCGCCATCCTGACGCTGCTTGCCGGCGCGCGTCTGCTGCGCGGGCTCCGCGCGGCTCCCCCTGCGGACCGGCGAGGCGCTGCCCTGGCCGAGGTTCCCGCATCGCGCAGCTACGATCGCACCGCCAACAGCGTCACGTCATAGACCACCGTGGCATGCGGCGCAATGCCCAGCGAAGGGTCGCCGTTGGCTCCGTAGGCCAGCGCGGGCGGCAGGATCAGCCGCCGAGTGCCGCCGACCTTCATGCCAATCAAGCCGATATTGAGGCCCGGGATCTCCTGCGCCTGGTCGGCCCCCAGCGGCGACGGAATCTGGAAGGTCTTCGGATCGTGCCGCAGCGAACTATCGAAGAGCTTGCCATCGCTCTGCGTCCAGCCGCTATAGATCACCGTCACCGTGTCGCCCTTTTGCGCTTGCTGACCGCACCCCACCACGATGTCGATGTAGTGCAGCCCCTGCGCGCCTGCGCTCGGCGTCGCCCCGACCGGCGGCGGAGACGCCGCGGGCGTGACGTTGACGTTGGCCGCCGCGGTGGCCGTCGCGGCGCAACTGCCCGAAAGCGGCGCGGCGCCAGGTCCGGCGATATGCGAGAAGACGAAGACCGTGATCACGGCGATCAGCACGCCGGCGACGGTGAGCACCACCCCAGGGTTCACGCCGCGGCTCGCCGCGCTGGGCCGGGGCATCTGCGGTGATGGCCGCTCGTCAGACATGCGCTACCTCGATCTCACCGAACCATGTTCAACAACGCCACTGGGGCAGTTCTCCGGCGCGAAAGCGCCTCTCCACAGCGCACCCGCTCGCAGAGCGCAGCGAAACGCCCGCTGCCGGTCACAGAGGATCGTAGCGGGCGTAGCACGCCAGGGGCTAGCTCCCAGCAGTAATCCCGATGAGCGTGACATCAAAGATCAGTGTCGCGTTGGGCGGGATGGTGACTTGTCCCGTAGTTTGGTCGGTCTGCCCGGTCGCGCCATAGGCCAGTGCACCGGGGATGATCAGGCGGCGCGTCTCTCCGGGCTTCATGCCAGGGATGCCGTTGTCCCAACCGACGATCACCTGTCCCTGCCCAATCGAGAAGCCGCAACTGCCAGTAACCGTGCCACCGCACTCCGATGGCGAATGGTTCAGCGAACTATCGAAGAGCTTGCCGGTCGACTCCACCCAACCGCTATACTGCACGATGACGAAGTCGCCCGAGGCCACCGCGGGGCCACAACCCTGGTTGAGAATCGCGTACTGCAGATTGGCGTTCTGCGTGATGCCATTGGCATCCTTGTACGAGACCGCCTTCGTCTGCACCTGCACGTCCGAAGCCAGTTTCGGCGGGCTTGCCGGGGGCTTTAACGCCGGCACGGGACCGATAGCCGTTGCCGTCGCCGTCGCGCAGTTATACTGCGGCCCGCTCGCCGTCGGCTTGCCCGCCGGAAGATGAGTGACCAGCAACCAGATAAGACCGATGACGATCAGCACCGAAAAGGTGCCTGCGATCCAGGTATTGCGGCGACGGCGCTCAGCGGCGCGTCTCGCCGCTCGAACGGCGCGTTTGCTCACCGCGGTCGAAGTGGAAGTGACCGAAGACTTGCGCACCTCCGGACGCGTCCTTGAGTTGGTGGATGACGGCATCGATCGTTGTCCCCTTCTAGTTGGCATGTAGCCCTGCCAGTATATATCTCACCAGTGTCACGCGCAACGGGGATAGGATGCCCCTCCCCTCCGCCCCCGCCGGATCCGCGAGTCCCATGCGTGCCGTGCTCCCCCGGCGGCCCCCCGACTCTTGCGCACCAAAGAGCGCGTCACGATCCGCCACTGCGCGCTACAATACGCGAGACGAGTGCGCGTCCGGCGATCGCCTTCCGACCGAGGAAACCAGCCAGCGACGACGCCCTTCGCCCAACCAGCACAGAAAGTCACGTCCCATGCCTCATCTAATACTTGCCGCCGCTATCGAAGGTCTCTGGCTCCGCTGGACGTTGGATCCCACCCTCGTCCTCGGCCTCATCGCGCTGGGCGTCGGCTACTGGCTGCTGATCGGTCCCCTGCGGCGACGCTACCACTGGGCAGACGAGGTGGACCCGCGGCAACCCGCGCTCTTCATCATTGGCATGGTGCTCGTCATCGTCGCCTTGATCTCGCCGCTCGACGCCATCAGCGACGAGTACCTCTTCAGCGCGCACATGATCCAGCACATGCTGCTGGCGGTTGTCATCCCACCACTCTGGGTGCTTTCCTTGCCGCGCTGGGGCATCGAGGCGCTGCTGCGGGTGCGCGGTGTCTGGCCGGTGGCGCGCTTCTTCACCAACCCCATCATCGCCTTCGCCCTCTTCAACGCGGATCTCTGGATCTGGCACGCCCCGGCGCTCTACGATGCCACGCTCGTCAACCTGCAACTGCACATCGCCGAGCATTTCTCCTATCTCGTCCTCGGCGTCCTCTTCTGGTTGCCAGTGCTCAGCCCGGCGCCCGCGCTGCGCCAACTCTCCCAGGGTGCCAGTCTGCTCTACCTCTTCGTGGCGTGCCAGCCGATGGTTGCCCTCGGCGCGCTGCTCACCTTCTCCTCCGCGCCGCTCTACCAGCCGTATGTCATCGCGCCGCGCCTCTGGGGCAGCACGCCGCTCGGCGACCAGCAACTCGGCGGGCTAATCATGTGGCTGCCAAGCACCATCCCCTATCTCGTCGCCCTGAGCGCGATCTTCTTCTCCTGGGTCAGCGAGCAAGACCACCGTGAACGGCTCGCCGCTGGCGAATTCGACGACCTCGATCTGCCCGAGGAATCGGTTCTCCCAGCGCTCAACGCCGCCTCCAAGGCCATCGATGGTCACGCCAGTGCGGCGAGCGAGCTCTCGCGCTAAAGATCGCCGACCGTCACCCATCCAACCGACGCTATGATGACCTCTTTGTCTCGCTTTCCCCGTCGCGGCGCAGAGGGTGTACAATACGGACGTATATCGGTATGTGGCCCCGTTCTGTGACCTTTCTCATAATCTTCACATCTGTGGGTCGCATACTCAGCGCGTATTGTCATTCACACCAACGATCGCCGCGGTGACTCGCGGCTCGGAATGTGTACCGTATCCGTCTCGATTGACGGCGGGGGATCTCCATGGCGAACTCGGCGAACGGGAAACGTACCAGCCGCCCCACCGGAGCGGCGAAGTCCACTGCCTCAGCGCGGCCCGTCGGCAACACGGCGCGCTCCGCGACCAATGGCGCGACCAGTACCAATGGCGCGCGCAACGGCGCGAAAGAGACCAGCGCGAAAGGCACGTCGGGAACCAGCGCCGGTCTTGCCGGCATACGCGAGCGCACCGGTCGGCCCGCGGCCTCACCCCGCAAGAGCTTGCAAGCGCGGCGCATTCAGCAACGCCCCTGGTACCTGGGTGGCGGCGTCATCTGGGCCGCGGTCGCTGGCGTGCTCGTCGTCGTGATCGTCTTCCTGTTGATCGCGCATGCCGGCAACGCCGATCAGTATTACAAGCCGGTGCCTGCGACGGTGTTCCACCAAATCACCCACGTCGATCCCACGACGCTGGCGAAGGTCGGCGCGGGTGGCTTGCCGCAGCCGCTAACCGCCGCGCCGGCCAACACGCCCATACTCAAAGATGCCTCCGGCAAGCCGATCGTGCTCTACATGGGCGCGGAGTATTGCCCCTACTGCGCTGGCGAGCGCTGGGCGCTGATCATCGCGCTGAGCCGCTTCGGCACCTTCAGCAATCTCCACACGATGGTCTCCTCCGACACCGAAGGCGATATTTCGAGCCTACCAACCTACACGTTCCGCGGCTCGACCTATACGAGCCCGTACATCACCTTCCAGACGGTCGAGATGGAGGACCGCTACCAGGCGACACTCGAAACGCCGAGCGCCGCACAGGACAAAATCTTCAACCAATACGACTACCCGCCATACGTTGCTTCGAATTCGGGAGGCGGTATTCCCTTCGTCTCATACGCCAACCAGTATTTCGGACACAGCGCCGGCTACTCGGTGGCCGTCCTGGCCGGCTCGACCCGTGAAGAGATCGCCTCGAATCTCAACGATCCCACGAACAACGTCACGCAGTCCATCCTAGGCACCGCCAACTACATCACTTCGGCGATCTGCGCGCTGACCAATAATCAACCGGCGAGCGTCTGCACCACCGATCCCTCGTTGACGGTCAAAAACCCGATACCCGCGTTGATCAAGACGCTTCCCGCACATACCTGATCCGTAGCGAGGGCGTAGCAACGTGACGAGCGGCACATGATCTGGTTGCGATGTAGAAGCTAGGTGAAGAAGCTAAAGGAAGGCGGAACATGGCCGTCGGTAGCGGACGGAGCGGCGCACGCGGCGAGTCGCTGGCACCGTTTCTGCAGCGGAATTGGCGATTGGTGAGCGTCGTCGTCATGGCGCTCCTCGGCATCGGCATCGGCGTTTACTTGACGACGGAGCACTACGCCAAGGTCGAGCCCATCTGCCCGACGGTCGGCCCCATCAACTGTTCGAGCGTGCTGCGCAGCCAGTACTCTGTGGTTCCCTTCACTGGCTCGCCGAGCAGTGGCATTCCCATCACCTTGCCCGGCGGCTTCTTCTTTCTCGTGAGCGGCGTCCTGGCGGCGTGGATGCTGGTCTCGGCCTATCGTCGGCAGCAAGAACCGGCATGGCTGCGGCCCGCGCTGGCGCTCTGGTCCCTCATCGGACTGCTCTTCGTGCTCTATCTGGTCTTCGCCGAGATCGTGCTGATCCGCAACATCTGTCTCTGGTGCACCGCCGTCCATATCCTAACGCTGCTGACCCTGCTGGTGGCGCTCTCACTCTTGCAGCAAATCTCAGCCAGCGCCTACGCTCAGCCGCAGGCCGCGCGATCCAAGAAGCCCCAGCCCGCCAACCGCCAAGCCACGCGCACCGCCACCACGTCGCGCGTCGCGCACACCTCACGGGCACGCGCGCAGTCGCGGCGTGCTACGGGCAACCTCAGTAAATCGCGCAGTTCCCGCGGATAGGGTCCTCGCCCCAAGGCTGCCGCGGGGGCGACCCGGATAGGAGTCCTTCGCGCATGTCGTCGGAATATTCGACGCTGGCCCCCTTCTACGCCGGCTGGGACCGCTACCAGACGCTACTCGTCGATGCGCTCGCCGACCTCACCGATGAGCAGCTTGCGCTCCGCCCGTCGCCGGATCACTGGCCGGTGTGGCTGCTCGCCGCGCATATCATCACCGCGCGCATCTCGTGGTTCCACCGTCGTATGGGCGAAGGCGATGCCACACTTGACGCGATCATCGACTGGGACGATGAGGGCGCGCCTCCGCGCCGTGCCTCCGAGCTGGTCGCCGGCCTGCAGTCGACGTGGATGCTCATCGACGGATGCCTCGCCCGCTGGACCCCTGCCGATCTTAGCGCCACCTTTTATCACGAGCGCCGACAAGCGCATCTGACGCGCCAGTGGATCATCTGGCATGTGTTGGAGCACGACCTCAACCACGGCGGTGAACTCTTCCTCACGCTCGGCATCCACGGCCTGCCGACGCCGGACCTCTAGCGCCTCGCCGCTTTGACCCTAGCGCACCAAGTCATCCCTCCACCGGCTCAATGGCCAGCACTTTATCTGGCTGCCACGCGCCCTCAGCAGCCTCCCACCGCAAAGTGCCGAGGAAGCGCCCATCCGTCGAATAGGCACGCAGCGACCGGTCGAGACTCTGCGCAAGCGCGGCGCCAGGAGCTTCGCCATCGCCGAAGCGCAGCAACTGTCCATTGCGCATGCGCGCCTCGCTCGCGGGGGCCAGAATCGCCGCGCGCCATCCCAACAACGCTTCGTCGGCGGCATAGAGCCAGTCGCGCCAGCTATCATCCGCCAGCGCCGCTTCCAACCGTTCAAGCGTGAGGCACTGCTCTAGGGAGAACGGGCCGCTCCGCGTACGGACCAGCGCGGCGAGATGCGCGCCTGGCCCCAGCCGCTCGCCAAGGTCATAGGCCAGCGAGCGGATGTAAGTCCCCTTGCCGCATTCCACGTCCAGGACGAGATCCGGCGATGCCCACGAAACGACGGAAAGCGAGTAGATCACCACCGCGCGCGCCTCGGCAACAACCTCCACCCCAGCGCGTGCCAACGCATAGAGCGGCTGCCCGCCACGCTTGATCGCCGAATACACGGGCGGCACCTGCATCTGCTCGCCGAGGAAGTCGGGGAGCGCGGCGCCGATCGTCGCTTCGTCCAGCGCCACGGGCGCCTCGCGCAGCACGCGGCCCTCCGCGTCGTAGGTGTCCGTCACCGCCCCGAAGCGGATCGTCGCGCGGTACGCCTTGCCGCTCTCACTCAGATACTCCGCCACGCGCGTCGCCTGCCCCAGGCAGACGGGGAGCACGCCCGTCGCCGCCGGGTCAAGCGTGCCGGCGTGCCCGACGCGCTTCTGCCGCGCCAGCCGCCGCACACGCGCCACCACGTCGTGCGAGGTCATCCCCGCCGCTTTGTCGATCGCCAATATGCCGTCCATGCTCGCAGTATATGCCTATCCCGGTTGGCCGTGTGAGAGAGCTTGCCGAGCAATCACCTGCCCGACCGTCTAGGAGGCGTCCTGCGCGAACTGCGAGTGCATGCGCCACGTTGTTGGCATACGATGTGTGGCGTCGGACGACTATGACGCCCGCCAATCGGGATCGCAGACGAGGCATCCACGACTCGCCAGGGGCATACGCGGGCTGCCCCGGCTGTATCTGCCACGGAGCCCCCAGGGAAGGCCAACGATGAACGACGCAACGACGCTCGCCGCCGCGCAACGCTCCCTCGCGCCGCATAGTTGTGTGCTGCAGCCGGCGATCAAGACGGCCCTCTCGACTGGCGAGGGCAAGTACGGGCGCCTCTTCCCGCATCTGCGCGCCCAGTCCGCGGACGACGACGCGCTGCTCGCGCTGGGCAGGTCGGGCTCGCGCATGGACGTCTCCGCTGGCGGCGAGGCAAGCGACAATCCACGCATTCCCGCGGGCTGGCCGATCTACGGCCAACTGATCGCCCACGACATCACCGCCGACCGTAGCCTGCTCCAGCATCACAGCAGCGTCCGGCGCATCGTCAACTTTCGCACGCCGCGCCTCGACCTCGAATGCCTTTACGGTGCCGGCCCCGGTGGCATGCCCTACCTCTACGATCTGGCCGATCCCGACAAGTTCCTGCTCGGCGTCACCGACGCGGGTCGCCCGGACGACCTCCAGCGCAACGCGCAGGGCATCGCCATCATCGGCGATCCGCGCAACGACGTGCATCTGCCGATTTCGCAACTCCACCTGGCATTCCTCAAGTTCCACAATGCCGTGGTCGATCACCTCCGTGCGGCGGATGACGTGGCCCCCGCGCGCATCTTCGGCGAGGCGCAGCGGCTCGTGCGCTGGCATCACCAGTGGATCGCCCTCCGCGAGTACCTACCGTTGATCGTGGGCGCGACACTCGCCAGCGACATGCTACGCGACGGCCCACGCCACTACCGCCCGCGTCACGGCGTGGCGTATATCCCGATCGAGTTCTCCGATGCGGCGTATCGCTTTGGCCACAGCATGGTTCGTTCCAGCTATCGCCTCAACGACGCCTCAACGGGCACGCTCTTCCCGGACTGCATCGGCATGTGCCCCGTGCCGGCGCAGCGTGTGATCGCCTGGCGCAACTTCTTCGACATCGACGACGTCGCCCAGCCCCAGCCGAGCAAGCGCATCGACACGCGCCTGGCACACAGCCTGATCGACCTCCCCGATCAGATCGTCGGCGCCACCGATCTGCCAGAGCATCATTCACTCGCCGTACGCGATCTGCTCCGCGCCCGCGCACTAGATCTGCCTTCCGGCGAGGCAGTGGCCGAGGCCCTCGGCGTCGCGCCGCTCACACGCGACGAGCTCGATCTCCCAGATGCAGACTGGCGCGGCGGCACGCCACTCTGGTACTACATTCTGCGTGAGGCCGAGCTGCGCCAGCACGGCGAGCGATTGGGCGAGGTTGGCGGGCGCATCGTCGCCGAAACGCTGGTGGGGCTGGTAGATGCCGATCCCACCTCGTACCGCTCCGTCCGACCAGACTGGCTGCCGACGTTGCCAGGCGCCGCGCCGGGAGAGTTCGCCATAGCCGATCTACTGGCCTTCGCAGGAGTCGTCTGATGCCGGCGCGACGACAGTAAAACCGCTCAACACCGTGAGAGAAAGCGCGCATCACATGGCAACGAATAGCGACTGCACACACCTCAACCAGATTCGCGACGTAACCCCGAGCGCTAATGGCTGCGAGGAGTGTCTGCGCATGGGCGATAGCTGGGTACACCTGCGCGAGTGCCTGATCTGCGGGCATGTCGGCTGCTGCGACAACTCGAAGAATACGCACGCCACCAAGCATTTCCACGCTACGGGCCACCCGATCATGCAGTCCTTCCAACCTGGCGAAGACTGGCGCTGGTGCTATGTAGACGCGATCTACGTGTAGCCCGCGTCGCGACGGCATACGTGCGATGGCGTGGGAGAGGAGGCATGCGGTGGAAGCGGAGCCTGGTCGGGCAGCGAACGCGCCGCCAGTGGAAGCGGCGTCTGAAGTCGCGATGGAGCAGAGCGACACCTCGCGGCTCGAAGCCTTCAGCGACGGCGTCTTCGCCGTGGCGATCACCCTGCTTGTGCTCGATCTCCGTGTTCCGCTCGAATCAGATCTCAAACCGGATGTGCTGGGCTTCCTCGGCACGCAATGGCCGAACTACCTCGCCTACGTCACTAGCTTCCTCACCATTCTGGTGATGTGGATCAACCACCATGCGCTCTTCAAGCTGATCGGCCGCGCCGACCGCGTGCTGATGATCTACAATGGCCTGCTGCTGATGTTCGTGACCGTCGTGCCCTTCTCCACCTCACTGGTGGCGGAGTACGTCACGGCGAGCGATCCGCGGAATCAGCATGAGGTAGGGGCGATCTACAGCGGCTTCTTCGTCTTGATTTCGATCGCCTTCAACCTGCTCTGGCGCTACGCCTCGAAGGAGCGCCGCCTGCTCGACGAAGCGGCGCATCAAGCGCACGTCGACGGTGTCAACCGCTCGTTTCGTCTCGGCCCGCTGGCTTACGCGGTCGCCTTCGCGCTTGCGTTCATCGACATCCGCGCGTGTCTCGTGCTCACCTTTGCCCTGGCGATCTACTACGCGGTGCCGCACGGGCAGCGACCGGCAAAGGTGTCAACCGCGCGGGCGCGCTGAACGCACGCTGAATGCTGGTTTGCAGTGTGGGCGCCGCTACCCGCGCGTCGCCTGGGTGGCGAAATGGAGCGCGAGGAGCCAGACGGCGGGCCAGCACGCGTTGAGGGCCAGGGCGATCCAGGCGAGGCGATGGAACTCGCGCGGCATCTTTCGCGCCAAGCGCCAGATGGCCCAGCCCGCGAACGCCAGCCCTGGCAGCACGAAGGCGATCAGCCACCCGGAGAAGATCGCCAGCAGGCTCAGCGAGAACGCTACCAGCGAAAGCATACCGGCGATCAGCACGCGCCCCTCCGCGGGATCGACGATTCGCCCGAAGTGCAGCGCCCGCGAGATCGACATCGACAGCCCGGACCAGCCGTCATTCGGCGCTGGTGTGGGCGCGGGAAAGCGCGGAATCGGCGCGAGAGGCACGTCCGGCGGTGGCACGACGCCCCACGCGGCGGCACGCTGTGCGCCGCCCTCGGCAGGCGCTCTTAGGGGAGCGCCACAGCGCTTGCAGAACCGGGCCGACGTCGCGTTGGCCGCGCCGCAGCGCGAACAAGCCAGTTGACGCAGCGGCGCGCCCGGCGCTGGTTCCCCGGCGGCCACGGGTGCGGGAGCATCTCCCACAGCAGTAGGTGCCACGGGTGTCGCCTGCTCAGCCTCGGCGACGCCATCCGCGCTGGCAACGCTGGCGGGCGCCGCGGAGACGAGATGAGGCGCCGTGAGTGCCGCCCGCGCCTCGCGCAGATTCGCCTGCAACTCGCGAATGGACTGCTGTCGTTCGCGTGGGTCCAGCGCCATCGCCTTCAGCACCGCAGCCTCGGTGCGCTTGCCCAGCCGCGGATTGAGTTGGATCAGTCCCGGCAGCGCGGTGGCGCTGAGGCGGGCGGGCGCCTCGGTCGGCTGATAGCCGGTAAGTAGGTAATAGAGTGTCGCGCCGAGGCCATACACGTCTGTGCGCTGGTCAGTCGTTCCGGCCGCCTGATACTGCTCCGGCGGCGCGTAGCCGGGGGTGAACGCCAGCGCCGCGCCGACGGTCTGCGTGCCCTGCACGTACAGCTTGGCGAGTCCGAGGTCGATCAGCACCGGCACGCCCTGCCGCGTCACCTTGATGTTGGCGGGCTTGACATCGCGGTGGATGATCGGCTTCGGCTGCGCGTGCAGCACGGCAATCGCATCACAGATCGGCGTGATCCAGTCGAGGACCTCAGCCTCGGCGATGGGATGCCCCGTCGCGCGGATCTGCGAGATCGTCTGCTCTTCGACCGTGTACCCGTCCACGTAATCCATGACCAGGAAGAAGCGGCCAGCCTCCTCAAACACGGTGTAGCCGCGCACCAGGTTTGGGTGCCGCGCGTTGAGGATGAACTCCGCTTCGAGGCGAAATTGCTGCTGCGTGCTGGCGTCGCGATAGAAGGCTTCTTTGATCGCGCGCTGGTGGCCCAGCACCATGTCCCACGCAACGTAGATGTGGGCGAAGCCGCCGCCGCCGATGTATCCCTGAATCTGGTAGCGCCGCCCGCCCACCAACGTGCCCGGTGGCAGCGCTGGCGGCTGCGGGGGAATAGGCGGGATCTGCCCCGGCGCGGGCGCGTACTGCTGTGGCGGCGGGTACGGTGCGGCATACGGGGCGCCGGGTTGCATCGCCTGTTGCACGCTTGCCCTCACTTTGCGCCTGCTCAGCCGTACCGCCGACTCTCTGCTCTACGACGACCAACACGGCTGCCGCGCTACAGACATCATACACACGGCCTGAACGCGAGACAAGCGGCCAAGAGCTATGAAGGCGGTAGAGAGCCCCCAACGCGAGGCGTCGCGGTAGCGGTGCTGTCACGACGAGGGCGCGCGTGCCGCGACGACGTGCGCGTGCTGCGGCGCCGACTCATGCGCATCGAGTGCGGCGACAAGCCGCTCGGCCAACTCAATGGAATAGTTCTGGCCGCGATCGTGGGGATACACCTGGAACATGTTGGCGACGTAGAGGCCATCTAGCGGCGTCTCGAAGGGTGGGATGTGCGCCTTGTAGTCTGTGGTGACGATCGGCTGCGCGAATGGCGCGCGAAAGAGCCACGAATCGGTGACCCACTCTGGCGTGAAGGCGGGGTTGATGCGCTTCAGGTGCGGCAGGAAGTCGCGCAGCAGATCGTCTTTGCTCGCCTGGAAGAGCGGATCATCCATCGGGCGATAATTGCCGAGGTAGACGAGCACGCGCCCCGCGTAATCTTCCCTGGGCATGTAATTGGTATGCTCGACCAGCACCATGAAGGGATACCCTGGATCGTTGACGTTCATCCAGTACGACGTGCCCGTCAAGCTGCGGTCGAGCGCGAGGATCAGGCAATGCGCGCCATACGCGCGACCCCAGTCGTAGGCGGCACGGTAGGCATCTGGGAGCGCGGGCACCAGACGGCAGGTGACGCGTGTGGGCAGCGTCGAGACGACGCGGTCGAAGCGGCGTGTTTGCTCCGCGTCGGACGATGCGGCTTGCGCGTAGGTGATCGAGAAGCCGCCCTCTATCGGCTCGACACGCCGCACGTCGCTGGCGAAGCGCAGGTCGCCGCCGCGCTCGCGGACGCGCTCGGCAAGACGGTTGTAGAAGTGCTGGAAGCCGCCGCGCACGTAGCCCAACTCCGCGGTGCGGTCATGGACTCGCGCCCAGAACCAGGGCAGCGCGATCTCCTCCTTCACCGCGCCAAACTTGCCACGCAGCAGCGGCTCCCAGACGTTCTCGTAGGCCGAGCGGCCCATCGCGCGGCGCAGCCAGGCAGCCGTCGTATGGCCCTCAAGTGGCGCCGGCGAAGGCAGCAGCTTGAGGACGGCCAACGCCGCTCCCATCCGCAGCCGCGCCGCCAACGAGAGTGGCGTGAAACGCAGCACCGAGGCGGGTGAGTCCAGTTGATAGACCTTCGCGCCGCGCAACGTGACGGTGAGTGGACGCCGCCATTCCAACCGGTCGCTCAGCCCGAGCTCATCGATCAAGGCGATCGCGGCGGTGTCGCTCTTGAAGAGGTGATGGTAGAACTTTTCGAGCCAGACATCCTCCGTCGCGCCCGAAGGCGTGCGGCGCTCGGCGACACGGAACCCTGCCGCGAGCCCCCCGGCTCGCTCTCGCGCTCGAAGACGGTGACATCGTGGCCGCGCTCGGCAAGGCGCAGTGCGGCGGTCAACCCGAGCACGCCGCCGCCGAGTACCGCGTAGTCGTAACCCATCGCCGCCTCTCTTGCTGAGGATGCCCGCGGGGGCTGGAGCCGCGCCTACGGGCGTACCGTCACGAGCCCAGCGTCGCGGGCTGAGAGCGAGCGCGGTCGAGACTCGTTTCATTGTACCCGCTGCCGAGGAGTTGGCGACGGCGGAGGGAAGTTTGTGCCGCCAACAAATTTCCGTTTCTTTCCGCTTTTTCGCGTTGCGTGGGGTGATCGGGGGCGTATTCAAGGCGTTTTACGCGCTGTCGGCACTCGGATGGCGGAAACGCATTTCCGCCGATCACGCGCAACGGATGACGCGGAGCCCGCTTCCGCAGGTGGGAGGTTGAGGAGCGGCGGAGGTAGAGGGGGTTGCCAGGGGATGCGGCTACCCCAGATAGTATAGAACATATATACTAGATTTGCAAGTGTTTCTCACGGTGAGATCTCTCAAGCTCGCATCGGGATAGCCCACCGCGATGCACGTAGCGGCAGGCGATCATTCTTGGGCGCGCCGGGCTCCGGCCGCGCAGCTTCGTAGGTCATCGCGGCCCCGCTTCGCTCGCGGCGATCTCTTACTGTCGAGTCAAGGAAGCTGCCGACTGTAGGCCACGAGCGTTGTGCGATGCCAGAGTTGAGCGCATCATGCGGCGGCGCTGCGGATGGTGCGCGTTGCCCAGATCAGCGCCAACACGGCCAGCACGCCGAGCACGAGAAACGATTGAGCAACGGTGGTATCGCCGAGGTTGCCCGCGACCAGCGCGCGTCCCGCCTGCACCGCGTAGGAGAAGGGATTGGCCTTGGCGATGTTGCGCAGCACCTCCGGCGCTAAGGAAAGCGGCAACATGATTCCGGAGAGCAGCAGGAGGGGTAGCGCGAACGTGTTGACCACCGCCGCCAGCGACCCCTGATCCTTGACCAACAGCGCTACCGAATACGAGCAGCACGCCATCAGCACGCTGCCGAGCAGCACCAAACCGAAGAGGATCAGCACGCCAACCACATCAGGCCGGAAGCCGAGCATGATGCCGACGCCGACGAGTAGCGCGGACTGCACGAGGATGGTCAGCAGATCGACACCGAGGACGCCAAGGATGATGGCGAGCCGGCTGATCGGGGTGACTCGCAGGCGTTCGATCACGCCGCTGAGCAGCCGCGCGATCAGGTTGAAGCCGGCGAAACCTGCGCCGAAGATGGCCATCAGCAGCATCAACCCCGGCGTGAAGACGTTATAGGCGTTGCCCGACGGGAACCCCGGAGAGCCAGCGAGATTCGTCAGCAGCGGAGCGAAGAGCAGCATGTAGCAGATCGGTTGGAAGAGACCAATGAAGAGCCACACGGGGTTGCGGCTGGTGACGCGAAACTGCGAGGCGAACATCAGTCTGGTGTCGCGGATCAGGGAAGTCATGCGTATGCTCCTACGAAACACGTCGGGTCGCGAACGGACGCTGAAGGCAACCGGGCTGCCGGTCAGAGATGTTGAGACGTATTACGAGGCGGCTTCGCGGAGCGAGCGCCCCGTTTGGCGGAGAAAGACGTCTTCGAGCGTCGGGCGCGCGAGCGTCACCGTGCGGACGGGGATGCGCTCGCGGTCGAGCAGACGCAGCACCTCTGGCAGCACCTCTTCGCCACCGTCGACGTAGAGGCGCAACCCCTGCTCCGTGGGGTCAAGCTCGCGCAGGAAAGGCTGCGCGCGGAGGGCAGAAGCGATACGCTCGGCGTCGGGCAAGTCTATGCCGAGCGAGATGATGTCGCCAGCGATCTGGCGCTTGAGGGCGTCGGGCGTATCCAGGCTGACGATGGCGCCGTTATCGATGATCGCCAGGCGATCGCAGAGATTGTCCGCCTCATCCATGTAGTGCGTGGTGAGGAAGATCGTCATGCCGCCCTCGTGCAAACGTCGGACCTCCTCCCAGATGCGCGCGCGACTCTGCGGATCGAGTCCGGTCGTCGGCTCATCGAGAAAGAGCAACTGCGGCCGGTGCATGATACCCAGCGCCACGTCGAGGCGCCGTTTCTGGCCGCCCGAGTAGGTTTTCACCAGGCGCGCCGCGAAGGAGGACATCTCGAGTGTGTCTATCAAGCTGTCGGCGCGTTCACGGGCGCTCGCCGCGCTCATGCCATAGACGCGGCCCTGCATGATCAGGTTTTCGCGTCCCGTCTCCAGCGGCTCGGAGCCACCCTGTTGGCTGACGTAGCCGATGCGGCGGCGCACGTTCTTCGGCTCGCGGCGGAGATCGTAGCCCGCCACGATTGCCTCTCCGCCGCTAGGGGGCAACAACGTGGTGAGCATGCGCATCGTCGTCGTCTTGCCGGCGCCGTTGGGGCCGAGGAAGCCGAAAATCTCGCCGGTACGGACCTCAAGATCGACGCCGCGCACTGCCACGACCGCCTTCTTCCCCGAAGAGTAGGTCTTGGCGAGCGCATGCGTCTCGATCATCGGAGACGCCGTCGTGCGCGCGGCATCCGGCGCCATTGCTGTACTGGTCACGCGTACCCCTCCCGTCGCTCGTGGAGCGTGGCGCCTGGCCGGGCGCATCACCGCCACTGGCTCGACTATAATTCAATATATACCGGCCAGTTTGTCTTTGAATACAGCGCGAAGAGGCGCCTCAAGGGCGCAGCGTCCCCGGCGGGAGGCCGCACTGTCGGGCGGCCTACACGCGTGCGGTGATAACCATACTATCTAGTCGGTATGCAAAACTATACCTGAGGCTCACGTGCATGTCAAGGGCGAGGGTCAGGGGCGAGGGATGCTCCCGTTCGCTGAGCGTGCGATTCATGTGGGGCTAGCGGGTGCCGGTTTAGGACACGAGGAAGGCGACGGCGACCCAGTCGGAGAGGGTGTGGGCGAGCACGGTGGACTCGAAACCGCGCTTGACGTAGAGCCAGCCGAAGACGAGGCCGATGAAGACGCTGCTCAGCACCTGGGCTACCGGGTAGTGCAGGAACGTGAGATACAGCGAGTCGAGCGGCGTGAGGTGATAGAGGCCGTGGAGGACCGCGGCGACGACGATGGCTATCCACGGGTTGCCGGTGAGGCGCCAGACGAGCGAGAGGATCACGAGCCGATAGACGACCTCTTCGGCGATGCCCGCGCCGGCGAGCAGCACGAGGAAGAGCGCCGCGCGATCCGACGGGAGCTGCGAGGCCGCGGCGGCGTTGTTGACCGTCTCGTGGGTCAGTCCCGCGCCGAGCGAGAGGCCGACGGAGCCCAGCACCAACCCCACCGGCGCCGCGATGACCACGAGGAGCAGGGTGAGGCCGACGGTGCGGACGACGCGACGGCGCTGCGTGAGCGCGGTCGTCACCGGCAGCGGGTCGTACTTGGGGATGCCGCGCGCGATGGCGAAGCCGATCAGCGCCTGGGCGAAGACGGCGAGCGGCATCAGCGAGACGCTCGCGAGCTTTACGGCGTCTGAGGTGGGGAGGCCGAGGGCGATTCGTCCGGCGAGGGTGAGCACGGCGAGCACCAGGGCGGGACGCCAGGCGCCGAGCATGCGCATGCGGAAGGCAGCGAAGCGCTGGCTGCGATTCCCGAAAGTCAGGAGCGCCCCGGCGAGCGCGATCCAGCCGAAGAGCCAGACCAGATTGGCGATCACGACCTCAGGAGATCTGGGTGACACGTCGCGCCTCCTCCACCCGCATGCGCCGTCGCCGGCAAGCGGCCGCGATGGTGATCGTGACACGTCGGCGCCACGTTTGGCACACGCGCCGAGGGATCATCGACACAAGTGTGGCACAGGCGGGCAAGCGGGGGAATCGCCGCGGGCGCCGCGCGGAGCCACGCGGCACGAGAGCGACTTTGTGGCGCTAGCGCGAGGCGACGCGCACCTCGATCTCCGACGCGCTGGTGAGGATCACGCTCGTGCCATGTACCGAGCGCTCGAAGCGCAGTTGCAGCTCGTCACCGCCGAGACGCAAGTGACGAAGCTCCAGCGAGTCCATCCACGCGGGCAGGGTCGGCACGCGCAGGGTTAGGCGCTGGCGGTCGGCCTCCGGCTCCAGCCCCAGCACGGAGCCCAGCAACAAGAACGGCGCACCCGCCGCCCACGATTGCGGCGCACAGGCTACTGGATAGCGCGTCGGTCCGTGACCGCTGACCCGGCTGAAGCCGCAGTAGAGCTCCGGCAGGCGCGAGCCGCCGTAATAGAGGCTGACGCCGAAGAGATGGCCCAACAACTCACCAGCCTCACCCTTATGACCGTGCCGCGCGAAGCCAGCGCCGACGAGCGCCGTGTCGTGCGGCCAGACCGAGCCGTTGTGATAGCTCATCGGGTTGTAGCGCACCGCGCGGTCTGAGAGCGTGCGGATGCCCCACTGGTTATACATATCGGGGCGCAGCAGTCGCGCGACCACGCCCTCGGCCCACTCGTCGGGGACGATGCCGGTCCAGAGGCACTGGCCCGCGTTCGAGGTGACCACCTCACAGGGGCGCTTGTCGCCATCCAGCGCCAGGTAGAAGCACTGTTCCTCCGGCCACCAGAAGCGCTCGAGAAAACGCTTCTGCATCTGCTGAGCCTCCGTCGCCCAGCGCGCGGCCTCGTCGGGTAGGCCCATTCGGCGCGCGAGGTAGTCCATTGCCCGGTAAGCGGCGTAGGCGTATGCCTGCACCTCGCAGAGGGCAATCGGCGCGTGGGCGAGTGTGCCGTCGGCGTGCATCACCGCGTCCCACGAGTCCTTCCACCCCTGGTTGGCGAGACCCTTATCGGAAAGTTTGCGGTACTCGATAAAGCCGTCGCCATCGGCATCGCCGTACTCGAGGAGCCAGCGCGCCGCGGCCTGGGCGTGCGGCCAGTGGCGCTGGAGGAAGGCCAGATCGTCGCTCCAGCGCAGGTACTGCTCCAGCGTGATCAGGAAAAGCGGCGTGGCATCGACGCTGCCGTAGTACGGGATGAACGGTATCTCGCGGCAATTCGCCATCTCGCCGCTGCGGTATTCGTGGAAGATGCGCCCTGGCTCCTCCTCGGTGAAGTCGTCGACCTTCGTCCCCTGATAGGCGGCGAGGAAGGCCAGCGTACCCCTGGCGACCTGTGGAAACCACGGCAAGAACTCCAAACTGGTGATCAGCGCGTCGCGGCCAAAGGGGCAGACGTACCACGGGATGCCCCCGTAGGGGTAGAGGCCATAGCGCGTGCTGGCGCACATCATCTCCAGGTCGTGCATGCCGCGCACCAGCATGCGGTTGAAGAAGACGTTGTTCGAGGCGACGACCGGGAGCGCATCGCCGCGCGGTAGGTTTTCCGCTCTGTTGTTCGTGCCCTCGAACTCGATAGGATCGTCGTTCTCCGTGCGCAGCGTGATCACCAGCCGCACCTCCGTTGAAGCGTTCGGCTGCAGCGTGATGTCCCAGAAGAGCCCCTGTGGCACGGCGAGCGAGGCCTGCGGCGCGAGCGTGAGCGTCGTCACGCGGCGAACGTGGTCGAGCCCGTCGTAGGTCAGCGTGACGCCCTCGCGCGCCATCTGCGGAGCATGCAACGTGCCACGGCGGTCGCGGGCCAGGCCGCGTACCTCGAAGATGTCGCGGAAGTCGGCGCTGACTTTCACGCCGAGTTTCAGCGCGATCGGCGCCGAGTGATAGCTGGTGAGCACGATGCGTTGGGTCAGCACGTTGTTGCGCAGCTCGAGCAAGCGGCGCACGTGCAGCGTGCCCTGATAGACCGGATCGCCCGCCTGCCGCAGGTAGGGGTTGGTCAGGTCGATCTGGCAGGTGCCCTCTTCATCGGAGATCGAATACGAGAGCGGAATCAACGGCTGGCCGGTGAGGAAGACATCGCAGGTCCGCAGGAAGCGTGTGCCACGCCAGTAGAGCCCCGTCTCCTGCTCAGATTCGGGGAGATCGCCGCGCGCGTCGGCGACGAGGAAGGCATCGCCGTGCTTCAGGCTGATCTTCTCGACGCTGGTGCTGGCCGACCCCTGCAACGCGTAGGGATCGGCCTGGTCGCCGCCACCGGGCTGCGCGTGCAGCGCGTGCTCTACCGGCGATACATCAGTCATGGAAGCGCGACTCTTTCAACCTGATCATTGGCCGCTTCGGTGACGAAGGGCTCTGGCTGACGGAAGAGGTTCTCGCGCCCTTGCACTCTGGCATACACATTCATATACTCGAGCGCCATACGGCGTGTGTCAAATCGCCGTTTAGCATAGGCCCGACAGCCGCGGCGCGAGATCAGCTTCACGTTATGCACGGCTGCCACCAGTTCGTCCACTGTGCAGCCGGAGAATCCGGTGAGGCCGTCCTTCAAAATCTCCGGGACGGAGCCACGCGGGCTGGCCACGACCGGTGTGCCGCAGGCCAAAGCCTCAATGAAGACGATCCCAAATGGCTCCGGCCAGTCGATCGGCAGGATCAGCGCATAGGCGCCCGCCATCAGCTCACGCTTCTGCTCCTCGTTGACCTCGCCCAGCCACTCAATCAGCGGATGATCCATCAACGGCTCGATCTCGCGCTTGAAGTACTCTTCTTCCGTGTGGTCGACCTTGGCGGCGAGTTTGAGCTTCATCCCTACGCGTTTGGCGACCTCGATGGCGAGATCCGGGCGCTTCTCGGGCGACATACGGCCGACGAAGCAGAGATAGTCACCCTGCTTGTACGACGGTTTGATGCGATCGACATCAATGCCGTGATGCACCGTCGAGACCCAGTTCAGTTGGGGGAGCGGTTTGCGCTGGTCGTCGCTGATCGAGACGTAGTTCGCTTCTGGGTATTCGCTGAAGACCCGCACAACTTCCTCGTGGTCGAGGCGACCATGCAGCGTAAGCACAGTGGGCGTCGCGCTGAGCCGCGTGAACGGCAGCGTGAAATAGTCGAGGTGCGAGTGAATCACGTCGAATTCACTGGCGCGCCGGGTGTAAATCTCGTGCAACATCGCAATATGGTGAGCCGCAGAATCCACCGTCGGGTTGAAGAAGATTTCGCGCTTCAACATCGGCGCTAGTGTGGCAATGGTTTTGGAATCCGCGGAAGCGAAAAGGGTGACATCGTGCCCCAACCTGACGAGCGCCTCGGTAAGCGTGGCGATGACGCGCTCGGTCCCGCCGTATTTCTTCGGGGGGACGGCAATCTGTAGAGGCGCCACCTGCGCAATCCGCATGTCAAACTACTCCTTCTGTAGCCACCGTCCATGCTGGGGGTGCGCCAGCGGCCGCCTCCGCGGACAAAAGCGGCACGCGACAGCGCGCACGGAATCGGCGGTTCCTCGCCGCGCATGCTCCCAGCACGAGCGCGCTGGGATGGACAGCCCACCAACGTCCCCGTAGGCTCCTGCGAACTCACGCGTTGGACCGTTCTGGCGGCGGTACACCGTCGGTACCGGACTCGCAAGTATTGGGCCGGAAAGAGAGTACGATCATTGTTCGGGGAGAAGCAAAACAAGCGAGAGGGCGTTGCAGTTTCGGTGATCTTAGCGCTGACGGCGGGGTGCGATCTCGCCGCGCGCCCGGCGTGCCACTGCGCGCGCACCCCGAGAGAGACTCGTTTCGAGGGAAGATCGACGCGCCGGCTGAGCGCGCGGCACGCGATTCCGACGCGAGCATGTTGGGAGCATGTTGGGAAGCCGAGACGCGGGCACAAAGAAAGGGACGATCGCTGCGATCGTCCCCGGAATATCGATCGGTAAGTGCTACATCAAGTGCTACATCGCTTCGCGCAACCCCTGCGAAAGCGTCGCGCTGCGCAGCTTGGCGAGCGCCACCATCTCAAGCTGGCGGACGCGCTCGCGCGAGATGCTCAGTTCCTTGCCAACCTCCAGCAGTGTGCGGCTGCGACCGTCGCCAATGCCGTAGCGCAGGATCACCACAGAGCGTTCGCGGGCCGTCAGCGAGGAGAGCGCGCGATGCAACTCTTCACCGAGCAGGTGCCGCGAGGCGATATCGGCGGGCGCCTGCACGCCGGGATCTTCGAGGGTGTCGGAGAGGGCGAGGCGGTTGTCGGTGTCGGCGGGGGCGTCGAGTGAAACCGGCTGTTCGGTGACGTGGAGCAGATCGTCGACCTCTTCGATCGGCATGCCAGAGGCCTCGGCGATCTGTTGCGGCAGCGGATCGCCACCGTTCTCTTGTGAGAGTTGCGAGGCGATGCGCCGCACTTTGCGCAGCCGCGTGGCGACGTGCTCGGGCAGGTGAATCAGGCGCGACTGCTCGCCCGCGGCGCGGCTGATCGCCTGACGGATCCACCAGGTCGCGTAGGTGCCGAAGTGGCAGCCACGCTTCCAGTCGAACTTCTCGGCGGCACGCATCAAGCCAAGGTTGCCCTCTTGGATCAGATCGATTAGCGGCACGCCCGAGTTGGTATAGCGACGGGCAATGGCGATCACCAGGCGGAGGTTGGCTTCGACGAGACGCTTGCGGGCGCGACCGTCACCGCCGTTGGAGCGCTTGGCGAGAATAATTTCTTCTTCGTGCGAGAGGAGCGAAAGACCGCGAATATCGTGTAAATAACTCTGGAAAGCATCCTCGGTGCCGTCGGCGCCGCCATAATGCCCGGCGCCCTTGCCGTAGAGCGCGTCTTCCTCTTCGGCGCTCAACTCGGCAAGCTCCGCGTCAGTCGGCTCGGTCTCGTCGAGCGGAGCAACCGCGCCATCGCTTGGCGGGCTCGCCGCCTCGCGGTTCGCCGCGGGAGTCGTGTCGACCAGCGTGAGGTCTGAGACCTCGAAGATCTGCGCGTCGAAGACCTGACGCAGCAACCGATCGGTTTGATCGAGGATCTCAGGTCGTGTAGCAGCCATTCTGAGCACTCCTCATCCGAGCCTCGCAGCGGACCCGGCGACTACTGGGAACGGCAGTGCCTGCGCGCCACCGTGGCTCCCACGAAGTGCATCGCGTACGACGCCGCGTACTCATGCACAGATTTTGTTCAGACTTCCAGGGAAGTATACTCACATCCGCGTCACAACTGTATCAGGTAAACACCTGACTTTTGCCCTCGGACATCATTGTACTTCACTTTGGGAAGTGTAGCCAGCAACAAACGGTCAGCACCCACACTTTCTTCTGGGAACCGTGTATTTCAACGGAGGCGGACGCCACGAGTAACGCCGCATGGCGTTGCAGTATGGAGCAAGCGCCGTGACCTGCCGTTGCGTCGTAGCTACGCGTTGCGCCCCTCTCACCAGCCACTACGTCCGGCGTTACGAATGCCCCACCAAAACGCAGCATTTGCACAGGGATTGCACATGCTAGCGCGGCGATTGTAAAGTTTGCTGTCCTACGCAAGGGGCTATGCCCGCACATTGCATACCAAACTCTAGGATTCCCCCGGCGCCCCACGTGACGCGCAGCATACGGCTACCCACCGTTCGTGGTGAGCAGCCGCATTGATCGCCTGCGCTCGCGGCACGGAAGCGTCCAGCGCTACACCGCCCAGCGAAAGGCTCGATTAGAGAGCAACAGCGCCGCCACCATCCACGCCAGCAGCACCAGCAGGTCGGTCGAGATCACCGTGAGCGTCGCGCCATTGTTCATGATTTGTCGAAGGGCGTCGTTGAGATAACTCAGCGGCAACACCTGTATCAGTGGCTTGAGGAAGTCTGGTGCGCCGGTGGTCGGGAAGTACGTGCCCCCCAGGAACATCATCGGGAAGGTCACCAGCAGCGTGACGGCGTTGGCGGCCTCTGGCGACCGCGCGAAGCTCCCGGCGATGAAGCCCAGCGACATCAGCGTGAGCGCGCCGACCGTGATCGTCAGCGCCAGCAGCCCCCAGTTGCCGACCACGTGGACGTTGAAGATCACCAGCGCCAGCGCCAGCAGGATGGCGCACTGCACCAGCGAGAGCAGCAGCCGGGCGAGCATCTGCGTGCTCACCAGCGTCCCAGAGCGCAGCGGCGTGGCGGCGAGCCGCTTCATCACGCCGGTCTTGCGCCACTCGGCGAGCACGATGCCAACGGTAAGGTTGCCCCAGAGCAGCAGCAGACCGAGCATGCCGGGCGTGAGCCAATCGATCTGCCGCAGTTCACGCACGCTCACCGCCTGCTCTTGCAGTGCGATGGGCGGGACTTGCCCGCTGACCTGCGTATTGAACCCGGCGACGATGCTTTCGACGGCCATACGCGCGGTCGACTGCGTCACCGGGTTGCTCTCGTCGTAGTAGACGGCGATGTTGGCGTGGCCTGCCGCAAGCTCCGCGCCGAAGCCCGCGGGGAGCACGATCACCGCGTCGCGGTTGCCGTCGCGCAGCGCCTGCACCTCGGCGGACTGCGTCCCCAACGAGATCGCCAGCGATTTGCTCTGCCGCAGTTGCGAGACGATCTGCGCGGAGGAACTCGAAGAGTCCTCATTGACAACGCCGAGCGCCAGCGTTGGCGACCCGTTCGAGCCGAAGAGCCAGCCGAAGATCAACATTGAGATCACGGCGAGGCCCAGGCTGGAGATCAGCAAGCCGCGATTGCGGAGCAACATCTTCACGCTGGACCAGAGCAGCGTACGAAACGCCTTCATGACAAGTGACTCCTCACAAATTAGTGACGCTATCTCGTGGATTGTTGATGCTGAGCCGCGTATGCCGCGGGTGAATCGTCGTTTATTCCCGCAGCGCGCGGCCCGTAAGCTTCAGGAAGACGTCTTCCAGTGTGGGCGCGTGTACCTGGAGATGTTCGATCTTCGCGCCGCGTTGCGCGGCGAAGTGCAGCAGCGCCACCAGTGTCTCTTCGAGCGTCGCCGTATACAGCAGCACACGCTCGACGCCGCGGCGGGCATCCATCACACCCGGCAGCGCGCGCAGCGCCTCTAGCGCGACAGCGGGCGTCAACTCACATTCGATAGTCGCGCTGGCGCCGAGTAGATTGATCAGCCCCGACGGCGTATCCTGCGCGATGATCTCGCCGTGATCCAGGATGGCGATGCGATCGCAGAGCGTCTGTGCCTCATCCATGAAGTGCGTCGTCAGCAAGATCGTCTTGCCGCGCTCACGCAGGCGCAGCACCGTGTCCCACAGAGTGTGGCGGCTCTGCGGATCGAGTCCGGTCGTCGGCTCGTCCAGAAAGATGAGTTGCGGATCGTTGACCAGCGCGAGGGCCAGCGCCAGGCGCTGTCGCTGTCCGCCCGAGAGGTCCTCTGGATACACCTTCGCCTTCTCCTCAAGCGCCACCTCGCGCAGCAGATCGTCTGGAGCTAGCGCCTGGGGATAGAACGACCCGTAGAGCGTCAGCAGCTCGCGTGCGGTCAGCTCGCTGAACAGCGTCGTCGCCTGGAGTTGGACGCCGATCCGCCCTTGCACGGCACGGCGCTCGCGGCGAATATCGAGTCCCGTAACGAATGCGCGGCCCGCGTCGGCCCTGCGGATGCCCTCAAGGATTTCCAGCGTCGTCGTCTTCCCCGCGCCGTTGGGGCCAAGCAGTCCGAAGATCTCGCCGGGGCGTACGTCGAAGCTCACGCCGTTGACCGCGGTGAAGCGCCCATAGCGCTTGACCAGCCCACGCACGCTGATCGGCATGCCCGCATCTGGGGCCGAAGTGGATTCGATGGTGAGCGATTTCGCTAAACTGGCGGCCATCGTGTGTGCTCTCCTTCTTGTGGCCCGAGGGCCCTGCTGAATCTCTCCGCTTAGCCGGCGACCGGCACGGCGGGTTCGTTCTCGCCACCGAGACGGCGGCGTGCCGTGGCGAGCCCACCGCGCGCCGGAACCTGTCCCGTGGCGGCGGCGAGGCCGAAGAGCGGCATATTGGCGTAGACCGTCTCAAACTGGCCGGGCGCGACGAGGTAGCTTTCGTGGAAGATGCCGACGCTGCCGTCCTTGTGTCCGACGACCTTATTGAAGCGGCGCCAGGCGGGCATGTGCGGGTCATTGTCGTCGCGGGCGAAGCGTTCGAGATCCTCGAACGAGCGCCAGTATTGCACGGTGAGAATCGTGCGCCCGGAGCGAAAGAGGTGCGCGCCGAGGAAGCCCTTTTCGGGGTGGGTGTAGAGCTCTTTCAGCATGCGTGGCATCGCCAGAAATGTCGGCACCCACTTGCGCAGGGCGCGGAGCTTGTTGATGCGCATGCCGATGAGAAAGACGACGACGGGCTGGTCGCTCTGCGCGGTGAAGCGGCCAGGGATTGCCTTTGCCATGCTGCTGCCTCCTGAATGGGGAGAGCGGCGGCCATCCGCACGCCGCTCGGTGCACTCGATGGCATCAGCGTACCTGGCGGGAGGGGTGACGCGCGCCTGTCTCCGGTCACGTTCGGCGACACATTTCGCCGGGGATGCCGTGGGCGAGGAAGCATGACGCGAGGCATAGGTGGGGACCTATATGGCGCGAGGGCGCATGACCAGCGGCATGCGGCGACCGCACCGATGTGCGGCGCATGTGGCGCTCCACCGCGACGCCGCGACGTCACTCGGCTTGCACAGACGGCTTGGGCGGCAGCGGGCGACCGGGCAGCCACCAGTTCCAGCGACCGAGCAGGCGCATCGTCGCGGGGACGAGCAGCGTGCGAATGATGAAGGCGTCCACCAGCACGGCGACGGTCATGCCAAGCCCCATCTCCTTGGTGACGGTCAGCGTGGTGAAGGTGAAGGCGCCGGTGACGATCACGAAGAGGATGGCGGCGTTGGTGATGACGCCTCCGGTGCGCTCCAGCCCACGCGCGACGGCGAGCCGGTTGTTGTGGGTGCGCAGCCACTCCTCGTGGATGCTGCTGAGCAGGAAGACTTCATAGTCCATCGAGAGGCCGAAGAGGATGCAGAACATCAGGATCGGGATGAAGCTGTCGATCTCCCCCGTGCTGTGGAAGCCAAGGAGGTTCTGCAAGACGCCCCACTGGAAGACGAAGACGAGCACGCCGTAGGCCGCGCAGACAGAGAGCACATTCATCAGGATAGCCTTGAGCGGCAGCACGAGCGAGCGGAACATCAGCAACAGCAGGACGTACGTGGCGATCACGGTGAAGAGGATCGCTTTGGGGAAGTTGCCGTAGAGGTAGTTGGTGAAGTCGAGCGTGGACGCCTGGGCGCCGCCGACCAGGACGGTGAGCCCCTGCGCCTCGGCGGTGTTGGTCCGCAGGTGGGTGATCAAGTCTTTGCTGGCGGCGCTGTCGAGCGGGACGCTAGGCTGGACTGTGATCAGTGTGACGCCGTCCGCCGTGGTGGAGGCGACGAACTTCGCGAGCGCCGGCTGTGACTGATACGCGCCGGAGCTATAGAGCGCCATGAGCTGTTCCGCAGTGAGCGTGCTGCTGGGGATGTTGGTGAGGCTGGTGACGCTGGCGACGTCTGGTTGCGCGCGCAGCCACTGCGTGTAGCTGTTGACCTTGGCGAGGGACTCGGGCGTGAGGATGCTGGAGCCGTCGGGCGTCTTCAGGACGATGAGGATTGTGTTCTCGCTCTGATTGGGAAACTGCGTGGTGAGGATGTCGAAGCCCTGGCGCGCCTCTGTGGTAGCGGGCAGCGACGAGGACGACGGGTTGCCGACGGCCATCGAGAGCACCGGCCAGCCCAGGCCGAGGAGGATCGCAGCAATGACCACGACGACGAGCACCGGGCGCCGCATGACGTTCAGCGCCAGGGACTCCCAGAAGCCGCGCCGACCGGAGTCCGATGGCCGACCCATGCGCGCGGTCAGGCGACCGACCAGTGGCACGCGGAGGGCGTTGATGCGCGGGCCGAGCACGGCGAGCAGCGACGGCAGCAGGGTGAGGGCGGCCAGCACCGCCGCGGCGACGACCAGCGCGCCGCCGATGCCAAAGGACTGCATGAACGGTACGCCAATCAGGATCAGCGCGGCGAAGCCGATGATCACCGTGAGGCCGCTGAAGAGAATCGCTTCGCCAGCGGTGCTGATGGTCCACGCGGTGGCGTCGCGCGGGCTGCGGCCATCCGCCAGCTCGCTGCGGAAGCGGCGCGTCATGAAGAGGCTATAGTCGATGGAAATGCCCAGGCCGACGATGGAGGCGATGTTGAGCACGAAGGTGCTGGTGGTGGTGTGGAGCGCGATGCCGTAGATAGCAGCCAGCGCGATGGGGATCGAGACGATGGCCAGCAGCAGCGGCATCAGCGCGGAGATGAGCGTGCCGAAGACGATCAACAGCACGAGCAGCGCGAGTGGCAGCGCGAAGAGTTCGGCGCGCTCCGTGTCGCTCTGCGAGATGTTACTGAAGGCGGCGGAGATCGCCGGCTCGCCGGTGAGATAGGCGCGGGCGGGTCCGCTGGTCGGCAGCAGCGCATGGAAGTCGGCGAGCTGTTGCTCGACATACTGCGGGTCTTTATCGAAGGAGACGACTACGTAGGTCGTTTTGCCATCCGTGCCGACGCCGCCCTGCGTGACGCCGACGACGTGCGCGAACTGCTCCGCACGCGCGATGAAAGCGTTCACCTCGGCCTGGTAGGCCGGATCGGTCACGCTGGTGGTGGAGGATTGGAAGACGACGATCAATTGTGTTGGCGACTGGTGCAGCGTGTCGGTCAGCGTGGTGTCAACGCGTGCCGAATCGCTGCCGCTATAGGAGAAGCCACCGCCGCTGAGCGCCGTCCCGACGCGCGAGGCGAAGGGGATGCTGACGGCGACGACCACGAGCCAGATCGCGAGGATGATCCAGCGGAAGCGGTAGACGAAATGCCCGTAGGCTAAACCGAGGCGATATCTGCCGTGCACGCCGGGCGGCGGCGTAGCGGGAGGCGACGTGATGATGGTGACTGATGGGCGTCTTGTGCGCTCCTTTGAGGGAGTCTGGCCATGTATCTGCATCGCGGATTCTCGATTCTGCCGGAGGGCGATCGCGATGTCCCTTTGGCGAGAACTCTGGCATCCGCGCATTACAGCGGGGTCACGCGGCGGCGGAAGGTATCACGTACGCGTTACGAGACCTGACTTTTCCAGCACGCGAGGCATGACGCGAGGCATGACGCGAGGCATACATGGGGCGCGAACGGGGCGTTCGGGTCGTGACTGGCGGCACAGGTGGGATAGTCGGGCGCGCGTATATAATGAGCGCACGGAAGGGCGCCGATGCATGGCGTGAGGTTGATCAGCATGAGCGAGACGGTGGAAGAAGCGACGGTAGCGCAACCCGCATCAGCGCTCCCAGAGCATCCAGGGGGCGAGGCCGCCGGCGTGCTTGACGCGACTGCCTACATTGCGGTGGCGGCGGGCTACCTGCTTTCGGTGCTCGTCGCCGCCCACCTCACGCTGCTTGGCTTGCTGCTGCTCACCGCGCTCAACGTCGCGTACCTCGCCATTTTCCGGCGCATGTCCTCCGACGAGGGGTGCAGTGAGCGTGATGTCTTGCTGCTATCGCTCGCCACCATTGGCACCACTCTGGCCGTCGAGGCGCTCCCCTTCTTGGGCATGGGCTTCGACTGGTTGTTGCCCGTCGTGACGGTGGCGCTGATGGGCATCTTCTTTCCCTGGAAGCGCGGCCTCGTCTTTGCCGGCGCAATCGCGCTGCTCACACTCGTGCTGCTATTCATCCTCGACAGGAACTACTTCTTTCGCAACGACCTGATCACACTGCCGCCAGCATTGATCTTCAGTTTCGCCTTTGCCATCGTCATACGCTACCAATTCAACCAGCGGGCTCGCGCCGAGAACCTCGTGACTGAGCTTGAGGCAGCCCAGGCAGAGCTACGGGCGCGAGCAAGCGAGGCGGAGGAGTTGGCGGTGACGCGCGAACGCAACCGACTGGCGCGCGAGATCCACGACACGCTCGGCCACTACCTGACGATCCTGGCGGTGCAGCTTGAGACGGCCACCAAGCTTGAGGAACGCGGCGATCCACGGCTCCGCGCTGAATTGATCGAGGCGCGACGCGTGGCGAGCGAGTGCCTCTCTGAAGTGCGGCGATCCGTCGCCGCGCTGCGACCCGCCGACCCGACGACCAGTTCGTTCCCCGCGGCGGTCGAGCGACTTGCGGCGGAGTTCGAGGCCAACCTACCGGGGACCGAAATCGTCCTCGATGTCGAAGCGTCGGCGCGCCAGTTGCCCACTGATCTGCGCGTGGCGCTCTTTCGCGTCGTGCAGGAGTCGTTGACCAACATCCGCAAACACGCCAGGGCTACCAAGGTGCTGGTGCGCCTCCGAGTCGAGAGCGAGCAGGTCGATCTGACGGTGCTCGATAACGGCATCGGCGCCGAATCCATGGCGGATGGACACGAGCCGGGTTTTGGGCTCATCGGCGTGCGCGAACGCGTCGAGTTGATCGGCGGCGCGGTACGATCAGGACCCGAGGCAGAGCACGGCTGGCGCGTCACCGTGCGTGCGCCGCTGCCGGGCGCGGCTCTCGAGATGCCACCGAACGCCGCCGCGATAGCCGCGAGTTAAGTTAAGGGTACGGCCAGCATGACTGACGCGAGCGATACGTCTCTGCCAATCCGGGTGCTGCTGGCGGACGATCAGGCGTTGCTGCGCGAGAGCTTTCGCCGCCTGTTAGAGCTTGAGGGCGAGGCCATCGAAGTGGTGGGCGCGGCGAGCGACGGGCAAGAGGCGCTGGCGCTGGTCGAGCGGCTCGCGCGGGAGGGCCGCGCGCCGCATGTCGTCCTGATGGACGTGCGCATGCCGCGTATGGACGGCGTGCGAGCAACCGTGCTGCTCCGCGAACGCCACCCCGCCGTGCGCGTGCTGATCCTCACCACCTTCGACGACGAAGAGCCGATCTTTGCCGGACTCCAGGCGGGCGCGACGGGCTACCTGCTCAAAGACGTCACTGCCGATCAATTGGTAGAGGCGATCCGTGCGGTGCATCGCGGCGAATCGCCGTTGCAGCCATCGGTCGCCGCCAAGGTCGTCGCGCGGCTGACGGATCAGCGCCGCGACGCCGACACCTTCAAAGCGGAGAAGGATCAGCCACGCGACGCCTCAGCCATGCCAGTAGACGACCTCACCGAGCGCGAACGCGAGATACTGCGCTATGTGGCGCGCGGCGAGAACAACCGCGAGATCGGCGAGGCGCTCTTCATCACCGAGGGCACGGTCAAGAACCACGTCTCGAACATCCTTAGCAAGCTCGCCCTCCGCGACCGCACACAAGCCGCGCTCTGGGCGCGCGAGCGCGGCCTGGCCTAACCTGGCCCAACCTGACATTGCCGTGCAGCATCTCTCAGCATCGCCCCTCGCGCGTCCCTGTCGAGTGGTCCAGGCTCCTTGCTCGCTTTGCTGATCGGACCAAGGATGCACGGGCTATTACTGGGGCAACTGCGCCACGGCGAAATGATCGCCGCCCTCGGTCCGCGGCCCGAACGAGACGTGAGCCTGGGGCAGCGCCGCGGCCAGCAGTTCAGCCACGATTGGGCGCTGCTCGTCGTCCAGCGCGAAGGCCAGCGTCCCGCCGGACCGTAGCTTCGCCGGCGCCTCGGCGATCAACCGGCGGAGGTGGTCGAGCCCGTCGCGTCCGCTGAAGAGCGCCGCATGCGGCTCATAGCGCAGCACTTCGGGCGCGGCGCCGTTCGGCACATCCCGCATGTACGGAGGGTTGGCGACGATCAGATCCACCGGCTCCGGCACCGGCTCTAGCAGGTCGCCTTCGAGCCAACTGATCAGCACGTTGAGTTGATAGCGAGCACCGTTCGCCCGCGCTACCGCCAGCGCATCGGCGGAGCAGTCGACCGCGTAGATATGGCGGATGCTCGGCTCCAGTGTGCCGAGCGCCAGCGCAATCGCGCCACTGCCGGTGCCGATGTCTGCCGCCAGCAATCCGCCCTCGTCCGTCGCCGCCGGACGGTTGCGTACGCTCTCCAGCGCTGCCTCTACCAGCCAGCGCACGCTGGGCCGCACCAGCATCACCCGGCGGTCGACGAGCAAGTCCAGCCCCATGAACGCTTTGTGTCCGGTGAGGTATGCTACGGGTTCGCCCTCTGCCCTCCGCGCCACCCAGTCGGCGTAGCGCGCCGTCTCTTCGGGCGACATCGCGTGCTCCGGCTCCGCCAGCAGCAGCGTCTGCGACGCATGCGAGGCGTGCATCAGCAGCACCAGCGCGTCGAGCTGCGGTGAGGGTGATCCTGCCAGAGTCAAGGTCTCCTGCGCCCACCACAGCGCGGACCCCCAGGTGGACGGGGCAGAGTCGGTGGACCCCATACACGCCTCCGTTCGGGCGAGCGCGTCGGCGTTCGGCTCGTCGTTGTTTCTCTCGCTCCTTCTAGTGTGCTGCCACGCCGCGTCAGACTCCAGGGAGAATCCGCTAGATCGTCCGCAAAACCACCCGCAAGATCGCCCTGGCGCGTCGATCCCCGTTCGCGTAGCCACGAAGCCCCCAGAACACGCGCGGAAAAGGCGTTGCACGAGTTCGTGCGTTCGCCAGCACAGGGGGGAATATTGCGCACGTTTTCGCGGGTGATTCTGCGGATCGCGGCTGGCGTTTTCTCCCCTATCTAGGCACACTTGCCTCAGGTGATAATTTTGTATGCAGGCGCATTGTTAGAGAGCGAACCCCACGCCACATGCATCTCTGATGGTGCACCACGTCGCCCACCGGCAATGGCCGTGGATCAGCCCTGGCCCGCACGTCCGAGAGCCATCCAGTGATAGTCGTGCCGGGGCGCCTGGGGTGTAGAGGGAGTCGTCATCATGGGCATGTTCAGCATTTCTGGCATACGCAAGACGGTGTATACGCTCTTCGGCGCGTTAGTGTTGACGACGCTCTGGGTCACGTCGCTGACGATCATCTCCGCGCGGCCCACCGCGACCTCGCTACTCACCGAAGCCGGTGCGCACGTGCTCAATCCCTTCCTTGCCGCGCACGAGGTCGGCATTACGCCCAGCGGCTACGCCACGCTACAACAGGCCGCGAAAGCGCATCCTACCCAACCACTCAACCTCTCCGTCTTCAAGGTGCACGTGCTGGGGAAGCAGATCGTTGGCCTCAACTATGACGCTGGCGTCCTCGCGATCTACCGTCAGGTCGCCTCGGCCTATTATCAGGGCGGCGCGGGCGCCGTCTTCTCGCTGCCCGCCGACGTGCAGCAGGCGATCCCAAACTTCGGATTCTTCGGCGGCGCCACCACGACACCGCAAGTCGTGCCGGGCGTATCCATTCCGGTACAGCTTCCCGATTTCCTGCAACCGTTCTTCGCTTTTACTGGCTTCACTCCAGATTCGCTCACCGACGCGGGCCATCAGCACATCGCTAGTCTGCTGCTCTGGTTCTGGGTAGCAACGCTGGTGCTCGGCGCCCTCACGCTGCTGCTCGACCGCGAGGAACAGAAGCTGCTGACGCTCGCCGCCTCAATCGCCCACGGCGCATGGCCGGTGATTTTGGTCCTCGGCGGCGCGTGGATCTTCTCGCTGATCAAGCCAGCCGCTTTCGCACCATTCAAGGCTGTCTACGGGCTGGTTGCCGGCGCCTTCTTGCCGGTCTACGGCATCGCCTTCGCCATCGGCCTCGGGTCCTGGGCGATCTTGAAGGTCGCCAGCATGCGCCATCCACAGGCGGCGAAGGCACCCGCTGGCCTCTCGGCGCGAGAGCGCGAGATTGCCGCGCTGATCGCCGCGCACGAACAGCCCGCGGGCTCGCCGAGTCCCTCAGCCACGCCGATGTACACACCGCCCCAGCCGACTCCGCCGTCCGCAGAGCAACCTCCAACGGCGAGCGGCCCCGGCCAACCACCCACGTCGTCGATCTACTGATCCCTCAGCACCCGCGAAAGTCTCGTTCAATGGCGCGTGTTCGTCGCTCAACCCGTCTGGTCAATCTTGATCAGACGCGAACACGCCTGCGAAAACGCTGTGAGCGTCCCCTGTTGCGTCGTGATGGTCGAGGTGCCGTTCTGCCCCTGCGCCGTCAGCGTCAACGTGCCGCCCGAGAGCGACCCGCTCACCGGCTGATTGCCATTGGAGAACTTCAACGTCAATTGCGCGGTGGAGCCGCTGGCGGTGCCGGAAACGTCGAAATTCTCTGAGACGGTGCCGTTTGAGGTATTGAAGCATTGCTGCCCGGTGCCGGTGATGTCATTGCCGCTCTGCGTCAGATCCATCAGCAGCTCGGCGACGGGGATCGTCGCGCCCTGTTGCACCTGCTGCGTCACCGGCCCCACCCATGTGCCGCCGAAGCCCGCGCCGCCGAAGGGATGAAACACCACCAGCAGAGCGAGCACCGCGGCGACCCCCGCGCCGATCTTAAAAACGCGCCGCTGCTGCGGGCTGGCTGGTTGCGCCGGCTGGGCGCCGTATCCCGCGAAGCCCGCGGGATACCCTGGCGCGGGATAGCCGCCTGCGTAACCCGACGGCGCGTATTGCTGCTGCGGGTACTGCGCTGGTGGCGCGTATTGTTGGGCCGGCGGTGCGTACTGCGCCTGTTGCTGCCCATACGGATCGTACGGCTGCGCGGCAGGCGCGTACTGCGGCTGCGGATCGTAGCCACCCTGCTGGCCGTACTGTTGTGGATACTGCGGCGTGTACTGTTGCGGATCGTACCCCGGCTGCGCGGGCGGCGCGTACTGCGGTTCCTGCTGCGGAGGATACTGCTGGGGATACTGGGGATTTTGCGGATTCTGGGGATTCTGCTGAGGGTCTGCGGGCTGGCCCCACGGATCCTGCGAGGGCGGATACTGGTTCATAGCCTGCCAGCCCTTTCCGCCGCTCCGCCCAGTGGCGACGGCGCAATGGTCCCACGTGCGATGCTGGGCCGAGCATGCGACCCTTCCCAAAAGTCTACCATGCGCGCCGACTCGCTACAAGACGCGCAGTTCGCTGCCGCCCAGGGTACTCCTGCCCACGGCGCCCCTGCCCATGGACTTCCTGCGCCCTCCGTGCCTCCTCGTCGGGGCGTCCGTCCTCACCTCATCGGTGTCACCAATGCGTCGCCATGCCCTAGACTCGCTTGCAGGCGCTCGTAAAGGCATCGTGCCCGCCGCGCTGCAAGGTAGCGGTATAGGTGCCGGAGGAGTCCGTAGACGTCAAGGCGAGAGCGTGCCGCTATTCGTGAAGTGGCCGCTGACACGCTCAGTGCTGCTCGTGGCCGAGCCAGGCGAGCCACCCGCGCCATCGGCCAGCGTCCACGTCATATCGAGCGTCGATGCGTGCGTCGTCCCCGAGACGCGGAAGGCGATGTTGCTCGTCCCCACGCTACACAGTTCACCCGATCCCGAGAGGGTCGCACCATCCTGCGTCAGACTGAGATACGTCTCCAGTTTGAACGTCTCGGCGTCCGCGCCCGTGCTGCCTGTCGTCCCGGCGCCGTACCACGTCCCGCCGAGAGATGGGGTGCCGAGCGAACGCAGCGCCACCACCGCGACAACCGCCAGCACCGCAATCGCGGTGACGACACCGAGGATCAGCGGCGTCGCGGAGCGACGAGACGGCGACACCCGCGCCTGTGGATACCACACGTCTGGCGCCTCGCGTGGCCAAACCGACGGCTGACCCGCCGTTTCGCGCGCGGGCGGATACTCATGCATCTGCGCTCCTCCCGCGCTCTGTCGCGGTCGCACGATTGTAGCATCGCATATGCGGACCGACAACCAATGCGTCCGCATGCACGCTACCGCCGTCTTCAGCGTCACCGCTGCGCGCCGCGTGAGTGTGATGGAACAAAGTTCCTATTTGAGAGTACTTTGGTCCCAGGTGCGGGCGCTGCCGGCGACTTCGAACGAACGTATAGACAACGGCTCTACACCAATGTAGACACACGCAAAGCGCGCATAAATGCGTACGCCGCGTAGCTTGGATGCTTGCTCGCCGTCGATGCGCCCGGCGCTTCACCAGCGACCGACCGGGCAGACGATCAAGCAGGGATAACTCGCGACGCGACTGAACCGTATATACCCGTTGATGTGGTGTGCCCATTTGGACGCCGACCGGACCAGCAGCGCGGGAGGATTTGTGGCGACTAGGGTGCTGTGATATACTGCGGGCCAGGTGCGATCACACTTCATGCTCTCGTACTGACCCACTGACGATCACTGCCTATCACACCTACTGAGTCACCGCAGATGCAGAGGCGGCCAAGAACTCGTCGCAGGACGCTAAGAGTTCTCCTCCTCATGAGCCCGCATCTTGCATTCGCCGCGCAGCACGCCACGCAGAGTTCAGCGTCGCCAGGAAACGCAGCCATCCCTGGACACGTGAAGGGATCGCGCGTTGTAAGCGAACAGGGACGAACGAGCAGCGAGGCGCTTATTTCCCGAAGCAGATCGTTCTAAGGAGAGCGCACATGTTTGCATCACCACCGTCCTCAGGAAGCAGCAACGAGCGACTAGAAGAAACACCGGGAAAGCCAATGGACACTCTGCTCTGCCAGTACTGCGGTCGTGACCTCGGTGAACTCGGCGAGTATTTCGTTAACCCCGCCGGCGAACTCGTCGGCTGCGAGAACTGTGCGGACCTGCGCGGCTTGGCCGGCGAGGTAATTCCACAGGACGAGTGGAACACTCCCGCCGTCGTCGCCGAGGTGCTGGAACAGTTCGGCGTCACCGGCGCGGAGGTGCGCAAGCCCGCGCCGACCCCCACGCAGCAGCCGCGCACGCACTATTGGGAAGTCGTTGCTCCCAGCGGACGCTACTTCCTGCGCCGCTTCTATAGTTGGTATCCCACCAGCGCCATCCGCTACATGCACAGCGTCACGGCGCACCTCATGCGCAGCGGCGTCTCCATCCCCGTGCCGCAGCATGTACCCGCGCCCAATGGCTTGAGCTACGTCGAGGCCGGCGGCACCTCTTGGGCGCTCTATCGGGCGCTCGAAGGTCGTGGAGCCACCGCGCAAGACTGGATGTGGTGCCGCCCCAAGGCCGCCGAGATGTTGGCGCAGCTCCACGTCGCGCTCGAAGGCTTCACGCCCGATGGCGAGTCATTCCGCCCCTGGGGCGCCTGGACGCTCGACACCGTTGGCCGTGTGCTCGACAGTTGGCATCCGCACCCCGATCTGACGCCCGAATTGCTGGGCGACATTCACGAGCGGCTGGCTGTGCGCTATTTCGGCGAGTTGTATCCCGCGCTGCCCAAGCAAGTCGTCCACGGCGATTACGTCTCCGCCAATGTCCTCTGGCGCGGCGACGCCATGAACGCCCAGGTTAGTGGCATCCTCGACTGGGAGAAGGCGCACATCGATACCCCGCTCTTTGATTTCGCCTGGGGTCTCGGCGACCGGCGGCCACCGCTGGTCCGGGCGACCCTCGCCGCGTACACGCGCGTGCGCCCGCTCTCCAACATCGAACGCGAAGCCCTGCCGGAGTCGCTCCTGCTCGGCGCGCTGATGGGCATCGACATGCAGATGACCTACTACAACAACATGGATGAAGTCACGCGGCAGGCGCAGGAGCTGCAATTGCTCCTACGTGACATCGACTCCATTCGCAAGGTCGCCGCGCCCAAGTAACCCGCGTCGCTCGCCACGCCTCGCATGCGCTCATCGTTCAACGCTCATACCATTCGTCATCTCTCCTACCCGCCTCACCCTGCGCTAGATGTCGCTTCTGCCGAGCGTCCGGCGCCGGGAATGCTCCGGTTCCCAGCGGCGACACACATCCGCACAGCATACGCATTTCACGGGGGACGCCTATCGCGGGCGTCCCTCAGTTGCGTCTCTGGAACGACATTTCGATGCTTCGGCAACTTATCTCGTGCATCCGACGTCCCCATAGCGTGAGGCGATTCCGCTGCATGAGACATCTCACACGATTCTCATAGAGTGTTCTCACAGAGCTCTGCTACGCTTGCATACGAGCGCGAAGAGCGGCCCCGCCGCTCACTGCTGCTCATAGATGACATCGTCGAACGAACATGCCGGAATAGGGACTTCTTCATGGCGACCGCGGTACGCACCGCTCGACCGCAACAGGCGGGCAGCACGAAACATCTCACGGTTAACGTCCTTGCGGTCGTTCCCGCCGCTCGCGACACACTCACCCTCAGCCTCGCGCTCCCAGGCACACAGCGCGCACCCGCGCCATATCTCCCTGGGCAGTTCATCACCCTGGCGCTCCCTGCCGCGCAGGGCAGGCTCTTCCGCTCGTATTCGCTGACCGGCGACGGCAACCCGAATCGCCCCTGGGAGATCACCATCAAGCGTCAGCCGGAGGGCGTCGTCTCAGGGCACCTGCACGCTCACGTTCAGCCCGGCATGACGTTGCATACGAGCCTGCCGCAAGGTCACTTCACCCTACCAAGCCGCATCCCACCTGGCGGCACGTTGGTCTTCGTCGCCGGGGGCAGTGGCATCACGCCGATCTACGGCATGCTGCGCGCGCTCGCGCGCCTCGCCCCGGCGCAGCGTCCGCGCGTCATGCTCCACTACGCCTACCGTACGCCCGAAGACGGCATCTACGCGCGTGAATTGGCGGCGCTCGATCCCGATCACGCCTGGCTCACGCAGTACCACTACGTCAGCGCCGACGGCCACCGCCTGCGCCCCGAACACGTGCTCTCCGCGCTTGGCGCCAGCGCCGCTAGCGCCGAATGGTATATCTGCGGCCCCGCCACCCTCAAACAAAGCATCCAGGCAGCGGCGCGTGCCCAACGGGTGCCCGAGGAGCGCATCCACACCGAAACCTTCGCCAGCCCCACCAAACGCGACGCAACGCCTGCCCGCGGCGGCAAGATCGCCGCGCAGGTGCGCCTGGCCGATACCGGCGCCGTCCTCGCCGCGCGCCCGCGCGAGACGATCCTCGAAACACTGGAGCGCAGCGGCTACGCGCCGAACTTCGAATGCCGCGCGGGCGCCTGCGGCACCTGCAAGTTGCGCCTGCTCTCCGGCCAGGTGCGCAACGGCGATGGCAGCGGCCTGACGCGCGCCGAGCGGGCCGCGGGCTACATCCTGGCCTGCGGCGCCGAGCCGACGGGTAATGTGACCCTCGCCTCGGCGGGCAAACGCGCCGCCGGCGGGCGCGGCGTCGTCACTGGTGTGGCGCATCGCGCGGGTAAGAACAAGCTGCGCTTCGGGCTGACCGCCGCCGCCGCTGCTGTCTTCCTCACCAGCCTCGGTCTCGCCAGCAACGTCATCGCCATCCACACCGACGACTCGAACACGAACACGTCAATCTCCAACGGCGGCGACGATGGCGGCTCGAATCAATATCCCTACGGCTCAGGTTCCTTCAACAACAATCCCAGCGGCGGATTCGGCTCGCACAGTTCGTCTGGCGTCTCCTGAGCCCGCCCCTCGGCAAGTCCGTCACACCTCTCCATAGTCCATAGATCGTATCCTCGGGGGCTCGCCCCTCCGAACGGGAGCCTCTCGCCATGCCTATTGTCCTCAATGCGGTCGCCCTGGCGCATGCCAGCGCGGCGACCGCCACCTCCGGGTCGGCGCTCTGGTATCTCACCCGCGCCGCCGCCGTTTCCGCCTACGTCTCGATCACTGCGGGCGTCGTCCTCGGTCTCTCGCGCTCCATCGCTGGCCTCGGGCGCATCAAGACACCGTGGACCCTTGACGAGGCGCATCAGTTCCTGGCCGTGCTCACCGCCGGGTTCGTGCTGCTGCACCTCGTCACCCTGCTCTTCGACCACTTCAACAATATCGCATTCTCGCTGGTCAACCTTCTAGTGCCGCTCAACGAGCCGTATGCGCCGTTCGCCGTCGATCTCGGTGTCGTCTCGATGTACGGCCTGGCGATTGTGCTCTTCAGCTCATGGTTGCGGCGCCGCATCACCAACGTCGCCTGGCGTACGCTGCACTACCTCAGTTTTGGCGTCTTCGCCCTGGTCACTATCCACGGGCTGCTCGCCGGCACAGACAGCGGCTCCGCCTGGATGCGGCTCGTCTATATTGCCGCGGTCGGCGTCGTCGGGTTACTCATTTTCATTCGCTTCTTCGCGCCACCCACGCAGACTCCTATGCAGACGCGCTATTCCGCGCGCCGCTAGCCTCAAGAGCGCCCTCGGTCGCGGCAATCGGTTCGCGTAGCATGCTACGCCACAACGCTCTGCCACAGGGAAAGCGATCTGCACGGATGGTCCCCTCCAACCTCCTCGTCGAGCAGGTGACGCTGCTCTCGTCGTTGGCCGCGGCCTTCGCGCTGGCCCTGCTCTATCTGCGGTGGCGCGGCCACCTCAGCCTGCTCTCGGGATGGTTTTGGCTCCCGGCGCTCCTCGTCGTCGGCTTGAGCGTCCCCGATGCGCTGGCGACGCTGGCCGGAACCTGGGGTGCGCCCGCGCGTGAGGCCGATCCCTTCTTGCGCTTCTTCCTCACGTGGGATGGCTGGCCGGGTCTCTGCCTCGCCCTCGCCCTCTGGATGCTCGGCTGGGCCCTCGCGCTCGACGGACTCGAAACCCTGCGTCTGCGCCTCTCGCCGCGCGCCGCGCTCCTGCCGCGCGCCGGGCAACTCTACATCCTCTACGCGCTCGCCGTGGGCCACCTCGACGGCTTCGCCGCCTGGACCCATGTGCCCTTAGCCTTCTACCTCGCCTCGAACGACCTGCTCGCCGTGCTACGGTCATACGCCGCGTGGACTATGCCCTCCTTCGCCGTCGCGTACGTGCTCTATCCCTCGCTCGTCTATGGCGCGCTCTGCGCACTCCTCCACCTGCTGATCACGACTCGCGGCCGGCATCTTACCCCCGGCCTCGCCTGATGCGCTGTCCTTCGTGATGCCGGCGAACGGAGTAAGCGCGACTACCCGAATCAGGATCTACTACAACAGCGAGCGCGGATCGACGCCGCCAGGCTCTGCCACGATCTCTACTACCACATCCGTCGCAAATCCCGTCTCGGCGCATGCCTGAAGGAACATCTCCAGCGCCTTGTCGATAGCGGCCCCAGGAGATAAAGGCTCCGCGAACAGCACGACCGCGGTGATGCCCTTGTGCCGCGCACCAGCACTCCCACCGACAGTGACGAACGCGGCATTCGCGTGCTGGCGCAGTGCCTCCTCCACCCGCTTGAATGCCAACGGCATGTCGTCCCACGCCGCCTCACTCAACTCGCCCGCCAGTCGCTGGGTAATGCGCACCTCCCACCGCTGCTGCACCTCGAACTTCCTCGACATACCCGCCTCCTACCAACGCGAACGCCAATCGCGACCACGCCGTGCGCCGCAGCTAGCGAGCGACTCCCGCTCCGCGCCCAATCACTACATGGCGCCACCGAATGCTTCCGTTCTACCTCACAGCGCCGCATACGCGCATCACAGCGGGCGGTCGCCGATCCATGAGAGAAGCCACATCAGACTCCCATCTTTCTCGAAGAGACCTACCGTAGAGTGATAAGTACCGCGACAACGATGTCGGTCTCGATAGATGCCGCCCACGCGATCACCCCAACGACGCTCTCCGCCGCACGCGCGCAGCCGCGCCGCTGGCTTTCATCCCACGAGGAGTCCACTCTCATGGCTAGCGACATCGCGCCCCGCTCCGGCGCGCTTGCGACCGACCCCCCAACGCCGACTCGCCTCCGCAGCGCCTTCGACCGCGTGCGGGCATACCTCGAACCGCGCCGCCGTCAGGTGCTCGGCCTGATCTTGCTGGTGGCCGCCTTCTGCAACTTCTATGAGTTGCACCGCAATGGTTTCGCCAACCTTTACTACTCCGCGGCGATCCGCAGCATGCTGCAGAGCTGGCATAATTTCTTCTTCGTCGCCTTTGATCCCGGCGGCTTCGTCTCCGTGGATAAACCGCCGCTCGGCTTCTGGATTCAGGCAGCCAGCGCCAAACTCTTCGGCTTCAGCGGCTTGAGCATCCTGCTGCCCGAAGCGCTGGCGGGCGTGATCGCCGTCGGCGTCGTCTACCTGCTGGTGCGGCGCATCTTCGGCTCCATCGCCGGGCTCCTCGCCGCGCTCTTCCTCGCCATCACGCCGATCAGCGTTGTCACCGACCGCAACAACACCATCGATAGCCTGCTCGTGCTCACCGTGCTGCTTGGCGCCTACTGCGTCAGCCGCGCCGCCGAACACGGGAGCTTGCGCTGGCTGCTGCTCGCCGCCGTCGCCGTTGGCCTCGGCTTCAACATCAAGATGCTCGAAGCCTATCTTGTCGTGCCCGCCTTCGGCGCCGCGTATCTCCTCGGCTCACCCCGCGGCTGGTGGACGCGGGTCTGGCATCTCGCCGTCGCCAGCGCGGCGATGGTGGCGCTCTCGCTCGCCTGGGTTCTCGCCGTCGACCTCACCCCCGCCTCCGCCCGGCCCTACGTCGGCTCCAGCGGCACCAACTCCGAGCTTGAGCTAGCCCTCGGCTACAACGGCCTCCAACGCCTCCTCGGCAACCTCTTCAACATCCGCACGACCGGCGCGAGCATCACCACGCCAACCAGCGCCGTGGGCGGCCCCGGCGGCGTCTCCGAGAACGGCGCGCAGGGCTTCTTCCGCCTCCTCGACGCACAGCTCGGCGGCCAGGCAAGCTGGCTGCTCGCGCTTGGCCTCATTGGCATCCTCGCCGCTGGCTGGGGTTTCCGCCCGCGTGGCTTCCTCCGTATGCTCCCCGCTCGCCTTCAGGCGTGGCGCACCTCTGCGGAGGCTCGCGCCGCCGCGCACCTCTCGCCGCAACAAACCGCGCTCGTCCTCTGGGGACTCTGGACGCTGACGATGGCGGTCTTCTTCAGCATCGCCGGCTTCTTCCACCGCTACTACCTCTCGATGCTTGCCCCCGGCATCGCCGTGCTGGCTGGCGTCGGCATCGTCCTCCTGTGGCGCGACTATCGCGCCGCGGCCTGGCGCGGCTGGCTCTTGCCGATCGCGCTCGTCGTCACCGCCATCACCCAGGCCATCATCCTGCAAGACTACGCGGACTACAGCCGCTGGATGACCCCGCTGGTCGTCGTCGGTTCGCTCGCCGTCGCCGCCGTGCTCGTCTGGCAGCGTCTCCAGCAGGAGCGCCTGGCGAACGCGACGCAACGCTTCGACGCCTTCGCGCGCTCGCCCGTCGCGGTGGTGCGCACATCGTCGCAGCCGACCCGGCGCTACCGTCGTTCGGCGCCGAACTCCCGGCGATCGCCTCCCCCGAAGGTGATCCGACGCCGTCGCGACCGTGGGACTGGACGACCCCGCGACGCCTCCCCACGCGCCTCACACGCCTCGCCTCTGTGCCACTGCTCGCCGTCATCCTCGGTGTTGGCCTCCTCCTCGTTGGCCCGACCACCTGGGTCGGCGTGTCGCTTGCCAGCGGCGCGGGCGGCACACTCCCCGCGGCCGGCCCCTCGACCTCCAGCGTCGCCTTCACTGGTGGCGGCCCGAATGGCACCTTCGCCGGTGGCTTCCCCGGTGGCCGCAACGGCGGCTTCACCCCGCCAACTGGCGGCTTCGGTGGTCGCTTTGGCGGACCTCCCAACGGCGGCTTCGGCGGCGGCGCTCCTACGGGCACGGCGAGCGGCGCGCCAACCGCCAGCGGCGACGGTCTCTCGGTCGACGCCGCGCTGGTGACGTATCTTGAAGCCAACCAGGGTTCGGCCAAGTACCTCTTCGCCACGATCAGCTCGCAGACCGCCGCGCCGTACATCATCGTCACCGGCAAGCCCGTCATGGCGCTCGGCGGCTTCTCCGGCTCCGATCAGATTCTTACGCTCAGCCAGCTCAAGGCGCTGATCCGCGAGGGAGCGATCAAATACTTCCTGCTCTCCGGCGGCTCTGGCGGACCCGGCGGCAGCGGCAATAGCGCGCTGACCTCGTGGATCGAGGCCAACACCTCCACCGTCCCCGCAAGCGCCTATAGCGGCTCCTCCAGCGGCAGCCTCTACGTCGTCACCAGCGCGACGCTGACCGCCGCCAATTCCTAACCCACTGGGCCTCCTTGTGTTGCTTCCCACCTGAATCAGCCTCGCGGGAAACCTCGCACGTCCGCTGCCGCTGGCGACAGCGACCCACCGCAACACGAGCCATGAAAGGCAGCACCGGTTATGTGTCCACATCCAAGCGATCACGCCGCCAGCGTCCGGTCGAGCGCTCTCACGCCGACGGCGACTCCGCGTGCCACCGCGGCCCCTCCGGCGTATCCTCCACGGTGATTCCACTGGCGCTCAGCGCGTCGCGGATGCGGTCGGCGAAAGCCCACTGCTTCGCGCCGCGCAGGTCCGTGCGGATCGTCAGGAGCGACTCTACCAGCGCCCCTGGCACGCCCCCGCCGTCTTCAGCCTCCGACCCCGCCTCCCCGTCGACGTCATCGCCCGCCACTGTCGCCTCAGTGGCGGCGAACGCCGCGCTATTCCAGCCCTCGCCGTCGATGCCCAACGCCGCCTCATCGCCACCCAGCAACGCCAGCGGGAACGTCGTACCCGCGGCGAACGACCGCTCTCGCCCCTCGCGCAGCACGTGCGCCCCGCCGGTCCCCAGCACCTCCACGCTCGCTCCGGCGAAGTCGAGGATGCAGCCAGTATGCTCGTCGATCGCCAGCACCGTCACCTCCGCTGGCAACCGCGCGTAGAGCATGGCGAAGCGCGCCTCGCCGAGGAAGCAGTGGCTCGTGTCCAGCTCCGCGCCGCCCTCGCGATTATTCCAGTGCGGCGCCAAGGCCACCCGCACTCCATACTCGCCCAGCAGATCGAGCCCTTCCCACCACATCGGCTCCTCGCCCGCCTTAAAGATCTCGTAGACCGGGATCGTCTGCGCGCTCGCCGCGAGCGTGGCGGCGCTGGCCAGGCAGATCGCCGCACCACCCCGGTGCGCGCGGCGGATCGCGTCGAGATACGGCGTGTCGCGCAATTCGCGGATCATATAGGTAGGGCTGCCCGGACCAGCGACGATGCAGCGCGCCGCCGCGATCGTCTTCAGCGCCGCGGCACCCGCCGGCGTTTCGAGCATCTCGCGCCGCGTCTCCACCACCTGCACGTGTGGCCGCTGCTCCCCCAGCGAATCCGTCAGAAAGCGCGCCAGCTTCTCCGCCACCAGCCGCGCGTTCGGCTGGAAGCCCGCCGGCGAGTCCAGCACCACCACCGTGCGCGGCTCCGGCAAGCGCGCCAGCACGCGTCCCATCACGCGCCTCCCAGCCGCTGCCGTCTCGCCCGATCCCAACAGCGCGACGAGGCCGGGTGCGCCTCGCAGCTCATCGCCGAACGTTGGAGCCACGGCAGTCTCCTTGCGAATAGGCTTTGTACGAAGTATGTAGAGAGAATATAACGCGTTCGCGACGCGCGTGCCGCACCCCCTCACCCGCATCTCGGCGGCCAGCTCGCGAAGCTTGGTAGAATAGCAACACCTCGTGCCCAACGCGCGTTACATTTCCCACGCAACGAAGGAGCGGCACCGATGACTACACCCTCCGCTACGACCCGCCCCGGCGTCTCAGGCCCCGTCGCGCTGGTCGGCTCCGGTGAATATACCCCCGCGATGGACGAGACGGATCGCTACCTGCTCGCGCTGATCGGCGGCGCGGCCCATGCGCGTGTCGCGCTGCTGCCCACCGCCAGCGGATTGGAGCCTGGTCGGCCCGCCTATTGGAACGATCTCGGCGTCGCCCACTTTCGCGCGCTCGGCGTGGCGGACCTCCGCCCGCTCGCCATCCTCGACGCACGTGACACCCACGATGCGGCAAAGATCGAGCCACTCCGCGACGCCACCTTCTTCTACTTCTCGGGGGGCGACCCCGTCCACCTCGTCGAAACACTCCGCGGCTCCCCCGCCTGGGATCTGATCCTCGCCGCGCATCAGCGTGGCGCCGTCCTCGCCGGATGCAGTGCCGGCGCGATGGCCCTCAGCAGCTTCACCGCCGCGCCGCGCCGTGCCTTCGCCGGCGGTCAGATAACCTGGCAGGCCGCCCTCGGCATCGTCCCGCGCGTCGCCACCCTGCCCCACTTCGACCGTATGCGCGCCGCCTGGCCCGACACCCTCCAGACGCTGCGTCGCGCCTCTCCCGACGAGATCATTGTCCTCGGCATTGACGAAGACACCGCGCTTACTCACCCCGGCGGCGCGGGCGCCCACTGGCGCGTCTCCGGGCGCCAGACCGTCACTGTCAGCCGCGGCGACGGCCCCGATCGCGTCTACCACCCTGGCGACGAGATCGACCTCTAACACGAGCGCCGGTCGTCCGCCCCACCGCGACCAGCCCATCGCCTCTCAACGCCCTTCGTCCTCCCGTGGCTGTCGCGACGGGTAGGCGTGATCCTCCACTGGTGGCTTGTCAGGGGAGTGAGGGCGCTTGCTCTCACAAGCATCGTATGCTATACTTCCATCAGAACTTATGTTCTCGCGCCGCCCCACATCCTCCTCAAGGATTGTTGATGCCTACCCTCTCAATTTTCCTCTTTCCGCCTCTGCGCCTCACTCGCCCCCTCACTCCCCGCTCCATCGGCCGCGCGACCCCCATCGGCGATCAAAAAGCGGAAGAAAACGGAAATTAACTTCCGGATGTCTCCAAGTTTGACTTGCCAGTCATTTTGTGGTATCTCCATTCACGGACTATCCGGCGCGTCGAAAGTGCGCGTTGGCCGTGACGCCACAAGGGGAGATGTGATGACATCCGAGCCGCGCCCGCCTTCTCGCAAGACACTAGAGCGCGATCAACTCAAACAAGCGCTCAAACACGTCAGGGATCGAGCCGAGCTCCACCCGACCTACTTGCGCCTCAAAGAGTGGCAGCGCCTCGAACGCGAGCAACTGATCCTCCAGGCGGCCGATCGCCTCTTCCTTGAGAAGGGCTATCACGACACCTCCATAGACGACATCGCCGCCCAGGTGGGGATCTCCAAAGGCACCGTCTATCTCCACTTCGCCAGCAAAGAAGACCTCGTCGCCGCCCTCTTCGACCGCGGCATCCACGCCATGCTCGAAACCCTCAACGGCATCCTCGCGTCGCCCGGCGCTCCGCGCGAAAAGCTCCAGTCCATCATCCGTCAGATCTACGGCAGCATGGATCGTCAGCGCTTCCAACTGATGGGTGCGCTCCTCAACAGCCCCGAATTCCACAAGACCATGGTCGAGCGGCGCCAGGCAATGGCCGCCCTCTGGGAAGAGCCGCGCAAGCGCGTCGGCGTGCTCCTCGAAGAAGGCAAGGCTTCGGGCGAGTTCGATACCGCCATCCCCACGCCAATCATGCTCAATCTCTTCTGGGCGATGCTCTCGCCCATGATGTACAAGCAGGTCATCGGCGAGGGTCAGATGTCCGCGGACGACGTGGCGCGTCACGTCAGTCAATTCTTCTTTCGCGGCGTCGCGCCGGGCGGCGCATGCCCACTCGCCACGCCAAACGTCGATCCCGAAGGGAGCACACCAGCATGATCCGCCTCTTCCGCTTCCTCAAGCCCTACCGGTTATACATCGGCATCGTCCTGATCTTCGCCGCACTGCAATCGCTGGCGAACCTCTATCTGCCTACCCTCAACGCCGACATCATCGATAACGGCATCTACAAGAATGACACCGGCTACATCTTGCGGGTCGGCGGCCTGATGCTGCTCATCACCATCGGCGGCGCGCTCTGTGCTATTGGCACCGCCTTCTTCGCCTCGCGGACCGCCGTTGGCTTCGGGCGCATCATCCGCGCCAAGCTCTTCACCCATGTCGAGCAGTTCTCGCTCCACGAGTTCGATACCGTCAGCACCGCCTCACTGATCACGCGCACCACCAACGACACCAACCAGGTGCAGCAGGTGCTGGTGATCATGCTCACCATGCTCGTCACCGCGCCAATGACGGCCATCGGCGGCATCATCCTCGCCGCCCAACAGGACGTCAGCCTCTCCGTCGTGCTGATCGTCGCCGTGCCGATCCTCGTCGCCTCGATCCTCCTCATCATGTCGCGCGCGATCCCGCTCTTCCGCATCATGCAGGTCAAGCTCGACAAGCTCAACCTCGTGCTCGACGAAGGTCTCACCGGCGTCCGCGTCATTCGCGCCTTCGACCGCACCACGCACGAGCAGCAGCGCTTCGACCAGGCCAACCTCGATGTCGCCGACGTCGCCATCACCGTCAACCGCATCGTCGCCGCACTCTGGCCGGTCATGATGCTCGTGCTCAACTTCTCGACCATCGCCATCGTCTGGTTCGGCGCCAAGCGCATCGACGCCGGCCAGATGCAGTTGGGCTCCCTTATCGCCTTCCTGCAGTATGCCCTGCTGATCCTCTTCTCGATGCTGATGCTCTCTTTCCTCTTCGTCATGCTGCCGCGCGCCACCGCCTCCGCCGCGCGCATCAACGCCGTCCTCGCCATGCGCGCCGAGATCATCGATCCCGCCAACCCGCGCCATGCTGGCGAGCAGCGCGGCTACGTCGACTTTGAAGACGTCACGTTCAGCTATCCCGGCGCCGAAGAGCCCGCCATCGCGCACATCTCCTTCAGCGCGCGTCCCGGCCAAGTGACGGCGATCATCGGCGGCACCGGCGCCGGCAAGTCCACCCTGGTCAACCTCATTCCGCGCTTCTACGACGTCGATAGCGGTCGCGTGCTCATCGATGGCGTCGACGTCCGCGAGATGACCCAGGCCGAAGTCCGCGCCAAGATCGGTCTGGTGCCTCAGACCGCCGTACTCTTCTCCGGCACCGTCGCCGAGAATATCCGCTTCGGCAACGAAGGCGCAACCGATGACCAGGTACGCCACGCCGCCGAGGTCGCCCAGGCGACCGAGTTCATCTCCGAGATGGGCGAAGGCTTCGAGGCCACCATTTCTCAGGGCGGCACCAACATCTCCGGCGGCCAGAAGCAGCGCCTCTCCATCGCCCGCGCGCTCGTACGCCGGCCCGAGATCTACATCTTCGATGACAGCTTCTCCGCGCTCGACTACACCACCGACGCCAAGCTCCGCGCTGCGCTGAAGCGCGAGACCACCGACGCCACCGTGTTAATCGTCGCCCAGCGCGTCAGCACCATCATCGGCGCCGACCAGATCCTCGTGCTCGATGAAGGTCGCCTCGTCGGCACCGGCACGCACCGCGACCTGATGCAATCCAACGAAGTCTACCGCGAGATCGTGCTCTCGCAGGTCACCGCGGAGGAAATCGCATGAGCCAAGCAAGTCCATCGCAGGGGACGCAACGGCCGCCACAGCGCGGCCCGATGGGCGGCGGCGGCCCCATGGGCATGATGGGCATGCCCGTCCAGAAAGCCAAGAACTTCCGCCAGACGCTGTTTCGCCTGTTGGGCTACTTCAAGCCCCACGCGATGCGCCTGACGGTCGTCATCATCGCCGCAATCCTCGGCTCGATCTTCGCCATCGTTGGCCCGAAGATTCTTGCCGAAGCCATCAACAAGCTCAGCGAAGGCTACATCCTCAAGCTCCAGCAAGTGCCCGGCGCCGCCATCGACTTCAATTACATCGGCAATATCCTGCTGCTGCTCGTCGGCCTCTACCTTATCAGCTCGATCTTCACCTACGTGCAGCAATTCGTCATGGCAGGCGTGGCGCAACGCATCGTCTACAGCATGCGTCGCGACATAGAGGAGAAGCTGGGCCGTCTGCCGCTGAAGTTCTACGACTCGCGCACTCATGGCGAGATCATGAGCCGCGCCGTCAACGACATGGACAACATCAGCAACACGCTGCAGCAGAGCCTGACGCAGCTCATCACCTCCGTTGTCACCGTGGTGGGCGTCGTCGTCATCATGCTGACGATTAGCTGGCTGCTGACGCTGGTGGTGTTGGTGACGCTGCCCCTAAGCATCCTGCTCACCACCGTCATCGCCAAGCGCTCGCAGCGCTACTATGCGCGGCAGCAGCGTGTCCTCGGCGAGCTCAACGGCCACGTCGAAGAGATGTTCACCGGGCACCGCATCGTCAAGGCGTTTGGCCGCGAAGCGCAGTCCGTCGAAGAGTTCAATCGCCGCAATGACCGGCTCTACGACGCCGGCTGGCGGGCGCAGTTCGTCACCGGCATCCTCTTCCCGATGATGAACTCAATCGGCAACCTCGGCTTCGTCCTGATCGCCGTGATCGGCGGCATCATGGTGACGCGGGGCAGTCTCGCCATCGGCGATATCGTGGCGTTCATCCAGTATTCGCGCCAGTTCTCGCAGCCGATCACGCAGCTCGCCAGCATCGCCAACGCTATCCAGTTGACCATCGCCTCTGCCGAGCGCGTCTTTGAGCTCCTCGACGAACCCGAGCAACAGCCCGAAGCCGTCGACGCCAAGGTGATCGCCGATCCGCGCGGCCACGTCCAGTTTGAGCACGTCGACTTCTCCTACGTGCCCGATTCCCCCTTGATCATCGACATGAACATCGATGCCCGCCCCGGCCAGACCGTTGCCATCGTCGGTCCTACCGGCGCCGGCAAGACCACGCTCGTCAACCTGCTGATGCGCTTCTACGAGATCAACAGCGGCGAGATCTGCGTGGACGGCACCAACGTCACCGAGCTGAAGCGCGGCTACCTCCGCAAGATGTTCGGCATGGTGCTGCAAGACACCTGGCTCTTCCAGGGCACGATCCGCGACAATATCGCCTACGGGCGCGAGAACGCCACCGAAGAGGAGATCGTCGCGGCGGCGCAAGCGGCTCAGGCCGATCACTTCATCCGCACGCTGCCCGATGGCTACGACACCATTCTCAATCAAGAGGCGACCAACATCTCGCAGGGCCAGAAGCAGTTGCTGACCATCGCCCGCGCCGTGCTGGCCGATCCCGAGGTGCTGATCCTTGACGAAGCTACCAGCAGCGTCGATACCCGTACCGAGATCCTGATTCAGCAAGCTATGACCTTGCTGATGAAGGGGCGCACCAGCTTCGTCATCGCCCACCGCCTCTCGACGATCCGCGAAGCCGACATCATCCTTGTGATGAACCACGGCCGCATCATCGAGCAGGGCACGCACCCCGAACTGCTGGCAAAAGGTGGCTTCTACGCCGACCTCTACAACAGCCAGTTCGCCGCGCAGGCCGAGATCGAGAGCACCGCCATCGTCGCTCCCTAGCACGCCCGCTTTCGCTCCTCAGCACCGCCCGCCGTCACCCACCGTGGCGGCGGGCATCTCCCGTCTCAAGGCAGCTTGAGACTGCTTGCCCGCACAGTCGGTGATGGAGACCATCTCTCTAAGCGCTGGAAGCATGTGCCGATAGTTCGATGGTAGCGGCACGCACTCGGCACGGCGCCACGCCTATCCTGCAGCGCGCGCGAAGACGGCCACCTGCCAGAAGCCCACGTTGCGCGCGAAGCGGCGTTCCAGACCTGCGCGGCGCAGCACATCCTCCACCGCCGCCGTGCGATGGACGTAGAAGTTGAAGGCGGGCTTCCGCAGCCGCGCCACGAGATTCTCCACCTTCGCGCCGAACCGCATCCACCACGTATCACGCGGATAGACCAGGCCATAGAGCTTGCCCGCACGTTCGGCGGAGCGCCCAACCAACCCAGGCATGTCTGGGAAGCAGCAGATCACGCGTTCCAGCGTCACGACGCCGGCCGCCTCGATCTCCGGCGCGATCTCCAGGAAGTTGCCGTGCACGTAGCGCACTCGCTCGGCGAATCCCTCGCGACCTGCCTCCGCCCGCGCCACGGCAATGTACCCAGTCGAGGCGTCGACGTCGGTCGCGCTCGCCACGCCCGCCTGGAGCAGCGCCAGTTGAATCGCACCAATGCCGCCGCCGATATCTAGCAACGTCTCCCCCGTGACGCCCTCCCGGCGCAGCGCCTCTACCAGCACCCGCGTCGTCTTGGGCGCACCGCGCTTGCGGTAGCGCTTCAGTTCCCACTCGGCCAACCGCGTATTGAACAGCGACTCAATCGCCTGACACTGGCAACAGTCCACTGGCGCACCTGCCCTCTCATCTGCGTTGCTCGCGCTCGTCGCTGACTCTCGTTACTCACCCTCGCTGGCAGTGTGCCACAAGGCTGTCGCCTGAGCCAGTCTCCCTGCCCAAGACCTCCTCTGCGCACAGCGCTCATCGCGCGAAGGGTGGATGCCGGCTCGCACGCCGGGCACCTGATCGCATACAATGGCGCGTGCATGCGCTGCTGTGCACGTCCAGCGGCGTGGACCCCAGCGCGCAACGCCCCTCCATCGCAGGAAAGGACCACGTATCGTGAGCGAGAGCTACGCACCCACCGACGCCCCCCGCAGCAACCTTGAATTCGTCGGCCACACCGATCAGGGCGACCGCGGCGACGGCGTGCAGATCATGGTGCAGAACGGCTACGCCTACGTCGGCCATATGTATAGCGGCGGGTTCACCGTAATCGACGTCCGTGATCCACGCGATCCCAAGCCGGTGCGCTTCGTTCCCGCGCCGCCGGATACGTGGTCGATTCACCTCCAGGCGCACGACAACCTGCTGCTGGTGATCAACGGCGTCGACATCTACAACACCAAGCTCGGCATCGACAAAGAGACCTACTACAGCACGCCGTTCTCTGAGACCTTCGGCGATCAGGCGCGCACCTTTGCCGCGGGCATTCGCATCTTCGACATCTCCAAGGCTGATGAGCCGCGCGAGATCGGCTTCTTGCCGGTAGATGGCTACGGCGTGCATCGCATCTGGTATGTTGGCGGTCGCTATGCCTACGCCTCGGCGATTCTCGACGGCTACTCCGACTCCACCTTCATCATCGTCGACCTCGCCGACCCGACGAAACCCCAGATCGTCGGGCGCTGGTGGATTCCCGGCATGTGGCGCGCCGGTGGCGAACAGCCCACGTGGCTCCCTGGCAAGCGCTTCGCGCTGCATCACGCCATCGTCTCTGGCACGACGGCCTACGGATCGTGGCGCGACGGCGGCCTCACGCTGCTCGACGTGGCCGACCCCACGCAGCCGAAGCTGATCGCCCATCGCAACTGGTGCCCACCCTTCGGCGGGGGGACGCACACCAGCCTCCCGCTCCCCGACCGCAATCTGGTGATCGTCGCCGACGAGTCCGTTGCCGACCACTGCGCCGATCAAGTCAAGTTCACCTGGGTCGTGGATGTTCGCGAGCCAACCAATCCGGTGACGATAGCCACCTTCCCCACGCCAAGCGAGGACGACTACTGCGCTAAGGGCGGCCACTTCGGCCCCCACAACCTGCACGAGAACCGCCCTGGCTCCTTCCAAAGCTCTGAGATCATCTTCGCCACCTATCAGAACGCCGGCGTGCGCGTCTTTGACATCCGCAACCAGTACCAGCCGCGACAGGTCGCCTACTATGTGCCACCCAAGCCGGCGAAGATGTACGATCTGCGACCCCAAAGCTCGACAGAGATCCAGACCTGCGACCTCTACGTCGATACTCAGGGCCTCGTCTACGTCACCGACTACAACGCCGGCCTCTACATCCTGCAATACAAGGGGTGATCTGCGCAGTATGGTTGCGGCACGCTTTGAACGTCGAGCCTGGAAGAGCGCGTCTTAAATCACTCGCTCGTTGCCGCCGTCCACGGGGATCTGCGCGCCGGTCGTCTTGGCGAAGGCGGGACCGCAGACCTCGGCGGCCAGTTCGGCGACGTCGCGACTGGTGATCTCGACGTGGAGCACGTTATTGGTCTTGTACTCCTCGACGCTCAGGCCATAGCTCGCCGCCCGCGACCGCAGCACATCCTCCGTCCAGATGCCGGTGTCGAAGACGGCGTTGGGATGGAGCACGTTCACGCGAATGCCGTCCGCGCCCCACTCCAGCGCGGCGACGCGCGCGAGCTGCGTCAGCGCCGCCTTCGACGCCGAATACGCGGCGGCCCCCGGACCTGGCGCGGGCACGTTCTTCGAGCCGAGAATCGCCACCCGCCCGCCGCGCGGCGCCAGCTTGAGCAGGGGATGCGCCTCGCGCAGCAGTGAGACGTTCGCATCCAGGTTCACGCGCAGCACGCGATCCCACCCGTCGAGCGCCTGGCCCGCGATAGGCGTGCTCTTGGGGAAAATACCGGCGTTGAGCACCAGCATGTCCAGTCCGCCGAATGCCTTCACCGCGGCGTCGAAGGCGCGCGACAGGTCGGCCTCATCCGTCACGTCGCAGCGCAGGCCGAGCATGTCGTCTCCCGGGAAGATCTGCTCCACGGCGGGATTGAGGTCGAGCGCTACCACCGCAGCGCCGCGCGCGCGGAACGCCGCTACACATGCCTTGCCGATCCCTGACGCCGCGCCGGTGACCAGCGCGACCTCCCCCGCGAAGATCGGCGGCGCGCCCTGGCGACGCAGCTTCGCCTGTTCGAGATCCCAGTACTCCACCGCGAAGATATCGCTCGCGGGCAGCGCCCGATAGCCGCCGAGCGCCTCTGCCCGCGAGATGATCTCGATGGTGTGGCGATAGACCTCCGCGGCGATCGCCGCGTCGCCCGCCGTCCGGCCGACCGCGCAGAGGCCGATCTGCGGATCGAGCACGATGCGCGGCGCGGGATCGAGCATCGTCAGTGGCGCCTCGGCCGTGGCGGCGTGCTCGTCGAAGTACGCCTTGTAGGCGGCGGCGTAGGCGGCGACGTCGCGCCCGATCAGCGGGAGGCGCTTGGTGCGAATGACGTGATCGGGCGTTGCCGGACCCTGCTGCGCGACCGCAGCCAGATCAGCGCGCCGCGCAAAGCCGAGGCACTGCGGATCGTCGTGCGACGCCACGATCATTGGCGTGCGCGCCGCCGCGCTGATCGCCGCGCGCAGCGATGCCAAGCTCGCTCGCTGCGGCGACGCCGGCCGCACGGTGCCGGTGCGCAGCTTCCAGGCGCCGCGCGATGCCAAGAACTCCTCCGCGCGGCTGACCAGGGCGATCATGCGCTCGTAGGACTCGCGCGCGGTGGCGCCGAAGGTGAAGATGCCGTGCTTGAGCAACACGATGCCGATAGTCCGCGGGCCCGCCTGTGCGGGGAAGAGTTCGGCGCAGAGCCGCGCAAGCTTGAATCCCGGCATGACGTAGGGGATCACCACCACGTCGTCGCCATAGATCTCGCGGACGAAGTCGGCGCCGTGGGGCGTGTTGGTGACGGCGATCAGCGCGTCGGCGTGCGTGTGATCAACGAACATGTGCGGCAGGATCGCGTGGAGGATCGCTTCCACCGATGGCGCGGGCGCGGCGGGATCGACTGTCTGCAGGCGCAACTCTCGCGCCATTGCCACGTCGCTCAGCTCATCGAGCGCCGCCAACCGCCGCAAGGGCTCTAGCCGCAGCGGCGCGAAGCCCGCGGGCTCGATCGTCGCCAGGTCCCAGCCGCTGCCCTTGACGTAGAGCAGGTCCTCTTCGTCGCCAAAGATGTTGGCCGCGCGCAACTTCACCGAGGTGTTGCCGCCGCCGTGCAGCACCAGCGACGGATCGCGGCCCAGCAGACGCGAGGAGTAGACGCGCTGCGCCAGGTCGCCGGTAAAGTGCGCGGCCTCGTCGTCGTCCCACAGGCTTCGCATGCTGGTACCCGCCTCCGTGCGCGATGGACTGACGCCGACTTACTCCGCGCCCTCAGCGCGCGCCTGCGCGGCGAGGTAGTAGCGGTCGTAGTCGTTGACAAGTAGGCGCAGCGGCGGCTGATCCTCCTCGATGCGCGGGAAGCGTCCGGGGGCGTCGTAGAAGCGGTTGTCGCTGTTGTCGTCGTTGACGCGCGAGACTTCGCCGGCCAGCACGGGGGCGTCCGCCGCCCAGAAGGCGTGGTAGCAGTACGGCTCAAGCGTGATGCTCTCGCCAGCGCCGAGCGTCACCGTCCCGCCGGCGGGGAGCGTGCGCCGCACGCCGTCGACGCTCACCGTCACGTCGGTGTCGGCCAGGGCTTCGTCCTCCGTGGCGTTGTAGAGCTTCACCACCAGCGTGCCGCCGCCGCGGTTGATGATGTCCTCCATCTTGATCCAGTGGAAGTGCAAGGGCGTCACCTGATCGACGCCGACGATCATGACCTTCTCGGCGTAGGTCTTACCCTGGCCCGTACTCAGACTCTCCGGCGCGCCGTTGCGCAGGGTGAAGATGAAGAGCCCCGTCCGCGCGTAATCGCCGGAGCCGAAATCAGTGATGTCCCAGCCGAGGCGGCGATCGACGATCTCGCGGATCTCCGTGCCCTTCGCGGCCCACTCATCTGGGGTCCAATAGGCGAAGGGCGGCAAGGCGAACTGATGCTGCCGCAGGAAAGCATCCGCGTCGCGCAGGATCGCGTTGATCTCGGAGCGCTTCATCACCTTCCCCTCCTTAGCCCGCCTAGAGCCTGCCAGGGCCGACGCGACACGAGCGCGCGCGAGCCGGCCCGACGTCGCTCGCGGTCAGGCGCCAGACTCGGTGTGCGTAGGCGCGGCGACGGCGACACCGGCGGTCAGGCGCCCAGCGACGAACTCCACCACCGCCAGCACGGAGCTGGCGTCGAACGGCTTGGGCATGATCTGGATCTTAAGTTGTCGCAACATGTCGACGAACTCCGGCGGGAAGCCCGCCTGGAGGCTAGAGATGATCACGTAGCCGTAGTCGGGGGGACCGCGTCGCTCGGCGATCGCCTTTTGCAACACCTCGAACCCGGTGAGGCCCGGCATCTGATAGTCTAGCAGCACGACGAGCGGACCCGCGAGCTCGCGGAGCTTCTCCAGGGCGATGAGACCGTCGGCGGCCTCGCTGACCTGGTGCCCTGCTGGTTCGAGCCACGAGCGGATGGAAAGCCGAATCGTCGGGCTATCGTCAACGACGAGCACATGTGCCATGAGGGATATGTACCTTTCTGCCCGTTCGATCGCGGATTCGCGCCGCTAGCGGCGACACCACGCTCCCGAGCGCGACAGTCACTGGCGCGTGGCCCGGCATCTCGTCCAGCGCCCGCTGTGACTCGCACGATTACACCATGTTCGCCGGCTTTCGGCAAGCGGTCATGGTGAAGCCGCTCACGCGACGCGCGCCATTCAGCCGAGGCAGATCGAGGCGATCAACCCGGCGAGCAGGGCTGTGCGCGGCACGATGGAAGCTACCTCGGCGTACTCTTGCTCGCTGTGGTCGAGTCCGCCGACCGGCGCCAAGCCATCGAGAGTGGGGATGCCGAGCGCGGCGGTGAAGTTGCCGTCGGAGGTGCCGCCGGTGGCCGCCGCGGTGACGTCGAAGTCGAGCGCGGCGGCGATGCTTCGTGCCCGCGCTACCAGTGCGTCTGTGCCGGCATCTGGCCCCCAGGCGGGGCGGGAGCGCGGTGGCGGCGTCCACGTGTAGGTGGTGCCTTCGAGCGTGTTGGCGTCGAGGGCAGCCCTTACGTCGGCAAGCAGACGCTCAAGATCGGGCTCGGTGCGGGCGCGGATGTCGACGCTGGCGCTGGCGTGTTCGGGGACCACGTTGGCGCGCGAGCCGCCGCGGATTTCGCCGACGTTGATCGTCTTGCCGGAGGGGTAGTCGTTGAGGGCGTGGAGGGCGACGGTCTGGCGCGCCAGGGTGAGGATGGCGCTGCGCCCCTTCTGCGGCTCGACGCCGGCATGCGCGGGGATGCCCTTCACCGCAAGCTGATAGACGCCGCTGGTCTTGCGCTGGCCGACGATGTCGCCGTTCTCGCGACCGGCCTCCAGCACGAGCACGGCCGTAGCACCAGTGGCGACGCGCTCGATGAAGTCGCGGCTGCTCGGGGCGCCGATCTCCTCATCGGAGGTGCAGACGAGGGTCAGCCGCGCGAAGTCGTCGAAGCCGAGCGCGCGGAGGGCGTCGATGGCGTATATCGCCGAGACGATGCCAGCTTTCATGTCGCTGACGCCCGGCCCGCGAGCGCGTGTGCCCTTCTCCGTCTCTTCGATGCGGAAGGGGCGCCTGGCCGCTTCGCCGTGGTCGAAGACGGTATCCATGTGGCAGAGCAGCACGACGTTGGCCGCGCCATGCCCCGCGACGCTGAGGGCGAAGCTGTCGCCTTGCGCGCCACCGGGATGCAGGTCGAGCGATGGCTGCCATCCCTGGGTGCGCTGGCGGATCAACGCGCCGAGGCGCTGCACGTCGTCGCGGTCGAAGCTGCCGGAATCCTGGTTGACGAGCGCCGCCAGATCGCGCAGGTAGTCGGGCAACGAGCGTTGCAGGTGTTCGGCGGCGGCGACGGCGAGCGCGGCAGCATCGAGGCGGGACTCGCTGCTGGCGCTCTCGCGATGCGGTGTACTCATGGCGCGCTCCTCCCGCGACGAGCATACCATCTGGCGGCGGAAGCTGGTAGGCGGACGGACGCGTGGGGCGTTGCGCGGCTCGTCGTGGGGCGACGGCGGGAAGCGGCTTGATTCCGCGGTTGGCGAGCAGGAAGCATATGGGGAAGCATACGTGGATCGGAAATTTCCGTTTTCTTCCGCTTTTTTGTCGAGAAACGGGGTCCAGCGGCGGAATCGAGGGGATGGCGGTGCGGCAACGCGGAAATGCGGAAAGCGAAAAGGCGAGGTGGTGGAAATGCACGGAGTCCGCGCGGCGCAGCACGAGGGGCGCAGCACGAGGATGCGATGGACGGAGGGTTGGAAGCGCATAGCTGGCACCTGGGGAGGAGTGATCTGGCGAGAGGTGTTTGGGTGGGGGAGATGAGGGAGGGAGGTGCGCTACTTTGATTATATGTTCTATTCGCAGAAAGCACAAGGGGTAATTTGCCGGAAGTCGCGACGTCTGCGATCAGGAGCGCGAGCGCCACCACTCACCGATCAGCGCGAGGGCGTTGCCGACTACGACGAAGAGAATTCCGCCGTATATGAGCCACTGGAGCGAGTCGGCTGGCTGCGCGCTGGCGCCGGCACGGATGCTACCGACAAGGTTGAAGACCGCGGGTATACAGGGTAGGAGTCCCAGAAACAGGCCGAGCGCCGCGACGCCGGAGGCGGCATTGTGGGGCATGCGGCGGAAAGCCTGACTGGCGGCAAGCAGCGACACGAAGGCTACATATAGGACCGCGAGGCAGATGAGACCACCGGTTGAGCTTCTGCCGCAGGCGTCGACACAATTTGGATACGAGGGCGCTGGTTGGGACTGGAGCAGCTGCTGCACGATTGAGGGTGCGACGCCACTGGGCTGCCAGTCAGGCAGCACGAACGCCAGCGCCAGTAGGATGCCCCCGGCGAAGGCGACGCAGAATCCGGCGCGCACTAACCGCTGCGCCGCGCGGGCTGGCTGCGCGGGATAGTCGCTCGATGGCATGGCGCGTGGCATGTGGTCGCTTCCTCTCGTGCAGGCCGCAGGGGATCTGCGCTTGTTGAGAGTACGCCAGAGTTCGGTCGGTTCTCTCGGCATGCCGCTCGGCGTATGGTTCGGCGGGTGGAGCGGAGCGCGGGCGTGCGCCGGCTCAGAGGGATGTAGAGGATGCCGCCGGCAATGGCGAGGATCAGCGCTTGCAGATCGACCAGCAGCGCGTCGCCGGGCGTCAGCACCTGCGTCTGCGAGCGAATATTGGTTGCCAAGATTGCCCGGCGCGTGTGCGTGGCGGTGCGCCGTCAGCTCGCCTGGCCATGCCGGGCGTCTTGGTCGCGCGCGGCCTCCGCCATCCGCCGCCGCAATATCGCCAGCACGCGCGCCTCTTCGGGCCGCAGGCCATCCGCCGCCTGCGCGCTTGCCGGAAGCCGCCGCTCCTCCGCTAGCAGCGTGCCGTCCTCGTAGGCTTCGAGGATGGCGGGATGCACGTAGCACGAGCGACAGATCGCCGGTGTGTTGCCGAGCAAGGTCGCCGCCGCTTTGATGGCCTCGACGACGTTGTGTTTCGCTTGCGTCGCGGATTCCGCCGGCCCCAGTTCTTCCAGCGCGTGCGTTGCCGCCACCGTGCCCGCCCACGTGCGGAAATCCTTCGCCGAAAAGTCCTCGCCCGCCGCCTCACGCAGATAATCGTTGACTTCGGCCGAACCCACGCTGCGCCTGTTCCCTGCCTCATCCACGTACTGAAATAGCTCTTGGCCGGGGAGATCGCGCAGGCGCTGCACGATGCGCGCGAGCCGTCCGTCGCGTACGGCGATCTCGTGCACCTTGCCGCTTTTGCCGCGAAACTTGAAGGTCAGCGTCGCGCCCGAGATGGTGACGTGCCGGTTGCGCAACGTCGTCAGGCCGAAGGATTTGTTCTCGCGCGCATACGCCTGGTTGCCGACGCGGATGTAGGTCTCGTCGAGCAGGTCGACCACTGCCGCCAGCACCCGCTCGCGCGCCAGGCCGGGACGCCGCAGATCGCGATCGACCGCGGCGCGAATGCGCGGTAGCGCCTCGGCGAAGGCGATCATGCGGTGGTACTTCGTCTCGTCGCGGACCTCACGCCAGCGCCGGTGGTAGCGGTATTGCTTGCGCCCCTTGGCGTCGCGTCCTGTCGCCTGGATATGCCCCAGCGGATCGGGCGAGATCCACACCTCCGTCCAGGCAGGCGGCAGCGCCAGCGCGCGGATGCGGTCCAGGGTAGGCCGATCACGGACGGGCCGCCCATCAGGATAGGTATAGGCGAAGCCGCCGCGCGAGCGACGCCGTGTGGCGCCTGGCTCCATGTCGCTGACATAGTGCAGGCCAGCCAGGCGCGCTGAGGCCAGTGGATCCTTCACGATCGCGCGCCGGCTTCGACGTGTATGAATCGGTAGCGGCTTCGCTTGCGACATCCGTCCTTCTCCTCGCGTGGGCCTGATCGCGTACACCACACCTCTGTGTCAGGGCAAAGAGCAACCCCAGTGCCAGCGTATTCGGAGGTGTAGTTTGCCGCGATCATTCGGGGTATGCGTGTCGCATGCCGTCGTACGATGTTATGCTAGAAGCAGTGAAGCACGCACACCAGGAGACATGCATGCGGGCGCTCGACCCTCCCTCCAGCGAGCAGGCAGCCAACGACCGCGATGCGTTGCTGCGCCGCGCGGAGCTGATCATCAGTGGCGTGCTGCGCGGCGGGGTGCTGCTGAGCGCGGGACTGATCGCCTTCGGTGTGGTGCTCTTCTACCTCCACTATTTCGCCGAGGGCGGAGCCAGCGCCAAGGTCGCCAATCCCCACTCGCTCGGCGACGTCGCGCATGGGTTGCTTACCCTCGACCCGGTCAGCGTTATCGCTACGGGGCTGCTCGTGCTGCTGGCGACGCCAGTGGTGCGCGTGGCAGTCTCGATCGTCGCCTTCGCCCTAGAGCGCGACCGCACCTACGTCGTGATTACGTCATTGGTGCTCCTGATCCTGCTGATCAGCTTCTTCTCGGGCCGAGGGGGAGGCTGAGATGCCTGCCGAGCCGCAATTCGCCTTCTTCCTGCTCATCGCCGCATTCTCGCTCGGCGCGGGCTTAATCGGCTCGCTCGTCGGGCTCGGCGGCGGTGTTTTCGTCGTGCCGCTGCTCACCCTCGTCTTCGGCGTGCCGTTCCCGCTGGCCGTCGGCGCGTCGATCGTCTCGGTGATCGCCACCTCCAGTGGCGCCGCCGCCGCGTATGTGCGCGACCGTTTGACGAATCTGCGCGTGGGCATGGTGCTGGAGATCGCCACCACTATCGGGGCGATCTGCGGCGCAATCCTCGCCACCATCGCGCCGGCTGGAGCGCTCTACCTCGTCTTCGGCGTCGTGCTGCTGGTCTCGGCGCTGCCGCTGATCCGCAAAATTGGCGAGGAACTGCCGCAGGGCGTGGTCAGCGATCGTTGGGCTCTGCGGCTCGCGCTGCCAAGCTCCTATCCCGACGCGCGCCAGGGCGGCGAGGTGGCCTACGGCGTCACCGGTGTGCCGGCGGGCTTCGGGCTGATGTACGTGGCGGGGCTGCTCTCAGGGCTGCTCGGCATCGGCAGTGGCACCTTCAAGGTGCTGGCGATGGATACGGCGATGCGCCTGCCGATGAAAGTCTCGACCACCACCAGCAATTTCATGATCGGCGTCACCGCCGCCGCCAGCGCGGGCATCTATTTTCAGCGCGGCGACATCGATCCATTGATCGCCGCGCCGGTCGCGCTCGGCGTGCTGAGTGGCGCGACTGTCGGCGCGAAGTTGCTAACGCGGCTTTCCAACACGACGATCCGCAAGATCTTCATCCCGCTGATCGCCTTCGTCGCTATCGAGATGCTGTGGCGCGGCTTCACCACGCTGATCCACTGAGGGGATAGGCCGCGTCCGAAGCACTTAGCGGCGCCGCAGCACGAGTTGGCCGAGCATGCCGATGAAGGCCGCAATCGCGCCGCCACACCAGAGATAGAACCCGAGCGCGTGCGACTGCACGGAGGCACTTGAAATGCCGTGGTCCGCGACGATCGGCAGGTTCGAGAGCGAACCGAGGCCGGCGAAGCCCGCCGCCGCCAGCAGTGTCACGAAGAGCAGCGTCGCCGCGCCCCAGAGCAGGGGGAAGAAGATCAGCGTCGCGCAGCCGCTCAGGCCGATGACGCCGATCACTTTGTTGATCACCGTCACTACCGTGTTTAGCAGCACGAGCACCAGCGCAAGCGCCGCCGCCGCGATGACGATGCCGGTCGCCGCTTGCACGGCGTAGTTCGCGGTATTGACGCTGGTGCCGTGGTTGAGCTGCACCGAGGCGAAGTCGCGGACGTAGAGCAGGCCGCCCGCCGCGTTCTTGCCCCATGGCTGTGCGATGGCGAAGGCCATCGCCGCCACGCCGCCGATCAAGAAGACGTGGGCGATCGGCAGATGCGGCAGCGACACGCCATGCGATGCTGAACGCTTCGCCGGCTCGCGCTCTACCGGGCGCTGCCGCGGCGCGGGCGGCGCATAGGTCGGCTGTGGCGCGTAGGCCCCTGGCGTTGCGGAGCTGCCGTAGCCAGCTCCATACCCTTGGGCGCCTTGCTGCTCTTGCGCGGGCCAGCGCGGTGGACGCCCCGCTGGACTCGCGGGATATGCCGGAGGCTCGGGTGAGTACGCCGGCGGCTGCCCATAGTCTGGCGCGCCCTGGCCGTAGCCACTCTGCCCCTGCTGCGATTGCCCGTAGCCGCCCTGGCCGGGCCAATCCTGTCCGTAGCTGGCCCGTCGCGTCGCGCCGGGGTCGTACGGTGGCTGTCCGTACTCCGGCGGTGTGCCGTAGGGGTCCGGTTCACGGCGTGGCAGTCGCGGAGGAGGCGGCGCTTGGTTCGGATCGTCCCACATGACGGTCTCCCTTCTCCCCTGGCGCGCGTGCCTGCCCGGTCGCGCGTGCGCGCCACCTCGACGGGACGGCCAAATGGGGATTGCGCGCAGTCTACGGCGCGGAACCGCAAGGGTCAATGCAATGCGTCACACTGGCTATTGTGTCAGCGTGCGGCGAGTAACTACAGCGGCCCACTGGTACTATGCATGAGATGAATGGGCGCGGCGTGTTGTGCCCAAGATAGGCGGTAGGTATAATAGCTCCGAATTTGAAGTGTCTGGTCGCCACGCATGCCCAATGGCCCCAGGGCCGCACCGTTGCGGCTCGTTAGTGGTCGCTGGCGCGGCGCGACGGCGAAACGAATCGAGTGATGCGTCGTATGGATGAGGAAATCCAGGAGTACATTCTCGCCCTGGCCTCCGAGCGGAAGTCTAGCCAGAACACATTGGGCGCGTACCGCACTGATCTGCGTCAACTGGAGGACTTTCTGCGCCGTCGTGGCGTCGGCGCGTGGGAAAGCGTCACTCCCGCGCTGATCGCCGATTTCGTCCTCCACCTACGCGACCGGCGCTACGCCACGACCTCCATTGCGCGCAAAGTCGCCGCGCTCAAGTCATTTTTTCATCATCTCACCGCCAGCGCTCTCCTTACGAGCGATCCCGCCGAAGCGCTCCAAGCGCCGCGCGTCGAGAAAGAACTGCCGCACGCCCTCAACCATGAGGAGGTCGAGCGCCTTTTCGACGCCGTCGGCCCCGCGCGCGGCGCGGCGCTGCGCGATCTCGCTATGCTCCACACGATCTATTCGACGGGTCTGCGCGTCACCGAGTTGATCTCGCTGGATGTGGCCCACGTCGATCTCGCCCGCGGCCACATCCGCTGTGTCAGCCGCAATAAGAAGGAGCGCATGCTCCCCCTGGCGCTGCCAGCGCAACAGGCACTCGGCACCTATCTGGATGGCTACCGCCGCACGCTGCTCCGCGATCAGTTCGAGCCGGCACTCTTCCTCAATCACCACGGCCAGCGCCTCACGCGACAGGGCTTCTGGCTGATCATCAAGGGCTATGCCCGCACCGCCGGCATCGAAGAGATCACGCCGCACACCCTGCGCCACTCGTTCGCGCTTGATATGCTTGGTCGTGGGATGGAGCTGCGCTCGGTGCAGGAGATGCTCGGCCACGCCAACATCTCGACCACTCACGTCTACAAGCAAATGCGGCGCGCGCAACTGGTGCCCGTCACCGTGCCGTAGGGTACTTGGTGGGCCGCTCGATGCCGCGAGGGCATGCGACCCGCCAGAGGAGGCGCATGTGGAAGCTGGCAACCAAGACGCCACTTACGCGGCGCTGGCCGAAGCGGTCGCCGCCGTTCGCGGGCGTACGCGCCAACGCCCACGCGTCGCCATTGTGCTGGGGACGGGTCTCGGCGGGCTGGCCGACGAGATCACCTCCGCCGTCTCGATTCCGTACGCCGAGCTTCCTGGCTTCCCGCGCTCAACCGTCGTCGGCCACGCGGGGCGCCTGGTGATCGGGCGGCTCGCCGGTGTCACCGTCGCCGCGATGCAGGGGCGATTCCATCTTTACGAGGGCTATTCGCCGCAGCAGGTGGTCTTTCCCGTGCGTGTCTTGCGGCAGCTTGGCGCGGAGACGCTGATCGTGACCAATGCCGCTGGTGGCTTGCGCGGCGACATGCACGAAGGCGATCTGATGCTGATCCGCGATCACATCGGTCTGCCAAGCATGGCCGGGCTGAATCCGCTGATCGGCCCCAACGACGAGCGGCTTGGTCCACGCTTCCCGCCGATGACGCACGCCTACGATCCCGAACTGCTCGCGCTCGCTCGCGAGGTCGGCGCGGAGGCGCATGTGCCGCTGGCCTCGGGCGTCTACATCTGGCTCTCTGGCCCGACCTACGAGACCCCCGCCGAGCTACGCTTTCTGCGGTACGTGGGCGCCGACGCCGTGGGCATGTCCACCGTGCCGGAGGTGATCGCCGCCGTCCACATGGGCATGCGTGTGCTCGCGCTCAGTTGCATCACCAATGTCGCCCTTAAGGATGATACCGACGAGACGCCCGAGGCGGGCCACAGCGAAGTCGTCGAGACCGCCGCCGCGGCGGGACCTCGCCTCAGCGCCGTCGTCACTGGCGTCCTCAAGCGTCTCGCGGCGACCAAGGCGCCGCCCGCACGCGCAGGTTCATCAGGCGTGTAGCGTCACCGTCGTGTCGAACCAGGTTGAATAGCCGTGCTGTCCATATGCGATCACCCGAAGCATATACGTGCCAGGTGACGCGGCTGGAGCTGTCAGCGACCACTCGCCAGTACCGTCTGACGCAGTTATCTGCGGCGCGGGCCAGGTCGTGAAGAGTTGGTTTTCACCGTCGGGCGCCTGAAGGTAGCAGAGCACCCCCGCGGCGGGCGAGACGCCGTCGGGGGCAAGCACTGTCACTTGCACCGTAAACGTGTCGCCCGCCGCGAAGCTTCTGGGCGTGGCGAACGCGCTGGTCACTCTGAACCTTCCGGCAGGCAGCGTCGGAGAGGGTGTGGCGCTTGGCACGGGCGAGGGTGCGCTGGTCGCCGTCGCGGTCGGCAAGCTCGTCGCCGTTGGCGTTGCGCTGGCAAATAGGCCGAGCCCGCCCAACGCCGAGCGGCTGAGGACGCCCGCACCGAGGCCGCTGAGCGCGAAGACCGCCAGCACGACGGCCACCACCGCCGCGGACGGCGCTCGCCGCGGTTCTGCCCGCTTCTCTGGCACGCTCATCGTACTCGATTCATCGATTCATCGACTCACGCTCCACGCGCAGCGCAATGGCTGGCTACTCGCGTGGCATGCTGCTCGTATCGCCTACGGCCGAGGCGGCCGGCGGACGTTCGCGTGCATTCTAATCAGCCCGCCGCGTCCGCCTCAAGCCGCTAGCCGGAATGGACCCGCGCGCCCGCCATTACTCCCAGGCTACGCGGCAGGGCGGCTACGGCATCGACGAGCCATGCGCCGCCTCGAAGTCCGCGAGGCGCACCTCTGGGTCGGCCAGCATCAGCGCCGAGACATCCATTACGCGCGTCTCTGGGGCCAGCAATGCTGCGCCGCGCCGTACCTTCGCCAGGTGCGCCAGCCCCGACCGGCGCAGCACCCACTCCGCCAACAGCACGTATGATGACCAGTGCGCCGGATTCGAGGTGCGTTCCCAGACCGGCTCGCCGGAGCGGAACGCCTGCTCGAAAAACTCATTGTTCTTCACGGCGAAGGGGAAGAGCTTGCGCCCCAGCGGCTCACCCTCAACTTCGCTCGACTGCAAGATCGTCTGCGCCACCTCGCTCACTCGCTTATTCTTCGGGTCGCAGCGCGTCAGCAGGATGCCGCCCAGGCCGATCTCGTGCCCGGCCTCGCGCACGCGCGCCAGCAGCCGCAGCATTGCCTCAAGTCCTTCGAGCGCAGGCGTCTCCGCCACCAGCGGCACGATCACTTGCGAGGTCGCCGCCAAGGCGTTCGCCATCAGCGGGCCGCCCTCGGCGGGGAAGTCGATCAACGCCAGATCGTAGTCTTGAGCTACCGCGCCGATCAGCCCGGCGAGCACGCCCTCGGAGTGCAGGAACGCCGCGGCGTCCGCCTCGAGTTCATCCCATGGCAGCACGCCGATGTAGCCGCCCGACCAGCTTGGCAATGATTGCAGACGCACCGGCAGCCCTGCCTGCGTCAGCGCCGCGCGTGCGTCGACCGGCGAAGGAGCCGCGCCCGGCGGGACCATCTGAAACGAGAGCAGCACGCTGGAAAGTTCGGTGTGGTCGCTCTCCGGCCAGATGTTGCGCAGCGACGCCGTCGCCGTCCCCGGTTGCGCCAGATCTACCGCCAGCACCCGCGCGCCATAGAGCGCGCAGAGCCTGGCGAGCGTCGCCACCGTCGTCGACTTGCCCTGACCTCCCTTGCGCGTCGCCACCCCGAAGACCTGTTGCATCCGGCGTTTCCACCCTGTCCTTCGCCCGAATCCGTCAGCCTCGTCAGTATGGCAACCCGCTTCCAGAGGTGTCAAGCGCGGTAGGCGCAGGCGTGACCTCCGGCACAGCCGTGGCGCTGAGCGTGCCGTGCGCTGTTGACGCGGCGCACGTCGGTCTTTACAATATGGCGGCCGGTTGAGTGCCGGCGTGCGGAGGAAAGCGGCCGCACAGATCGCCAGTACGGCACGAGCGGATCGGTAGGATACCAGCCCATTCCGCGCTTCCCACATCGAGAGCTTGCGCCGCAGATGAGCGCTGATGTGGACCCTGACCTCGGAAGCTGCGCCGCTCCATGATACATTTCGCCCTGCTCCTGCCACACTCGACCTACGTCGGCGTCGTCTTCCTCTTCGAGCGTCTCGTCGACACGCGCGCCGATCTCTTGCAGCAGGGCATCATCAAAGCGCAACGCCTGGGGTGGCTCGACAGCCAAGAACCGCTATGTTAGAATGGCGCAGCGTTCGGCGGGGCTGCCGCTTCGACGGCCCTTCGCCGCGCTGGTCGGGAGGCGCTTGTGGCGGAATGGCAAGCCGAGCTTGAGGTGCTGCTCTCCCGCCTGCATGTCTCGCTCGATCCCGAGCCCGTCGCGGGCCGTGGCGATACCACGCCTCTGCGCCAACTCGCCGACGGCGGCGCGATCGGCGATGCGGGCATCGTCCTTCCCCGCGAGAATGATGGACTTTCCGGCGATGTGAACCCCGTAGACGGCGATGAAGTGGCCGCCGTGCGCAGCGAGATCGAGGCGACATTACACCGAGTCGTCGCGCTGACCCAGGCAGGTAAGCTCGACCCGCTCGTCCGCGACGACGTGATCTTCGTGCTCCAGGCGCTGACGCGTCCGCAGCCGCGTGGCGGCCGCTCGCGCCCTCGACCCCGCGGCCCCGGCGACTCCTCGACCGAGTGGCAACTCGCCTCAGCCGCCGCCGTCCTGCATTTCTGCCGCATCGTCCTGCGCATGACACAGGCCGTCGCCGCCGAACACGACCCGTGAGCCGCCGCATGCTACCCTCCGGCTACCGTCGGCTACCTTCCGCTACCCCACTATCCCTCGCCTGAGGCGTCGTCGCGTAGCTCATAGAACGCGGTGATGCAGAGTGCGTCGGCCAGCTTCGCCATGATCGACGAGAGATCGTGATCTTTCACGCGGCAGATGTAGTGCTGGTCGGGCAAGACGCTGCGCAGCACGGGATAGGTCAGTTCCGTCTTCACCAGGCTATCGCCATCCAGCGGCGGATAGTCTTCCTTGAGCAGCAGATGGTGATACGGGCGCAGCTTCCCGCGGTACGTCGTCAGCGGCAGCACATTCAACGCTCCCGCGAACTTGCAGAACGCCGTGCTTGAGATCACTAGCGCGGGGTGCCAGTCGAGAATGCGGCGTTCTTCGACGCCGGGGGGCAGCACAGGGTATGCGAAGTTCACCCAGTAGAGGCATCCAAACTCAACCGGATGTCGATACGTCGCATCGTCGGGGTGCAGATCGGGGTGTGGCATCCTCGAATGTCATCTCCCCGCCACGATTGGCCCTCGTTCCCGCGGATTCAACGTCGCGGCGTGGCGCTAGTTCTCGACGTGCTCGCCCTCAAGCTGCAGCGCGCGAAGGATCATGGCGTGCGCCAGACGCAGCAACTCCAGACGCTCCTTGCGCTCGTCGAAATCTTCGTCGAGCAGGGCGTCGATCACGTCCGCTTCGTAGGCCTGGCGGCGCTCGGTGATCGCCGCTTGGCGGTCGAGCGTAATATCTGCGGTCATCGCGTCCTCACCTTTCGCCACCACCCGAGCTGGCGGACCTTCCGTCGGCACGCGTGACGTCGTCCTCACCTGCGTGGACACGACGAGCGCCACAACCAGCGCCAGTTCGCTCGTCTCCCACTGGCGCGCCCTCGCGGCTACGCGTGAACTCACCCAGTGGTATCTGCATTATAGCAGCACGTTTTCGGCCACTCAAGTCGCCGATGGTCGCCCTTGTGGGCCAGTAACCCGCGACCGCCGGCTCAGCGACGGCACCGCGCCGCCGTTCGATGTTACGCCGCGCACTGCTGAGGGGTGTGTAGAATGGCAGCACATGCGTCTTGCTGTGCGGCCAGGGCCTGCCCGTGGGCGACCGCGATCGAAAGGAGCGCCGCGACGATGTCATCGGTGCGATCATCGTGGCGTCTCCCGGTGCGCCTACGCGAGCGCCCAGCATGCGACGCGCCCCCGCGGTTGCTCGCCGCCTGGTTCGCGCTCGCCGCGCACGGCGAGCAGCCGAGCGACGAGAGTGGCGATGCGACGCTCCCCTCCGCGACGCTCCGCGCCTTTGAAACGTTCTTCCGCGAACACGAGCGGCCGGTGTTCGGCTACCTCTGGCGTATCACCGGTGACGAGCAGGTTGCCTACGATCTCAGCCAGGAGACCTTTCTCCGCGCCTGGCGTCACTTCGAACGCATCCGCAGCTACGCTCTCCCTGATGGCTGGCTCTTTCGCGTCGCCACCAATCTCGCGCTCAACTACCTGCGCCACAAGCGGGTCGTCGCGGGGCTTGTCGTCAGTTCGGTCGACGCCGACTCCGCGCTCGACAGCGTCGTCACACCTGCCGCAGATCCCACCGCCCATCTCGCCAACGATGAGCTGGTTCGCGACGTCCTGCTCGAACTCGCCCCGCGACCGCGCGCCGTCCTCGTGCTGCACGACGTCTATGGTTTCACCGCCGCGGAGATCGCTGGCATGCTCGCCATGACTACTGCCGCCGTCAAAATGATGCTCTCGCGCGCTCGTGAGCGTTTCCGCGTGCGCTACCTCCACGATGACCAGGAGGCACGCCCATGACCGAAGAAGAGACGCTCGTCTGCGAGCATGGCTTACGCGCCCACGAACTCTCCGCATGGCGCGACGGCGACCTCTCCGCGGCGGAGTCGCACCGCGTCGGCGACCACGTCGCCGAGTGCCCATCGGCGCGCGCTCGCCTCGCCGACTATGAATCCGTCATCGCCGCACTGCGTGCGCAGCGCGTGCCCACGGCGGACCAGCGCCTCTGGCAGCGTGTCTCGGCCCGCGCCGCGGCGAGGCCCCCGCGCGCCCGCCTCGTGCAGCGCCACCCGCTCGCCGTGGCCCTCGGCACGCTCGGCACGCTCGCCGCGCTGATCGCCCTCGTAATCGGTTTCGCCCGCCTCTTTCTCCCTGGTCCGCCGTCTCAACCGGCGAGCTACCGAGGCTGGACCGCCGCTACCTTCCCGCGCGGCTTCACGCTCGACTTCGGCTCGCTCGCCGTGGTGGATGCCACGCATGCCTATGCCTGTGTCACCCCGCTCGATCAACAGCAGCGCCAGAAATCCACTGTCAGCGGACCAGCCGCGCAGTTTTGGGTCACGAGCGACCGCGGCGCGACGTGGACCCGTAAGGCCGATCTGCCGATCCTCAATGTCAACCAATGCAGCATCACTGTGGATGATCTCAACCCAAACGTCGTCACCATCTGGGGCCGCGCCATACCCCTGCACAGTGGTGGACTCGCGGCCTACGTCACGCAGTCGACGCCCAGCGGCTCGGGTGCGGCCGTCACCTTCGATGGCGGCGTCTCGTGGCAGCAACCGTCATGGATGGCGACCAACCAACAATCTGTGGGCCAGCATGCCACCGCCAACGGCATCAGCATCGCCATCGTCTGCTGCTCTGCCGGTGGCGGCAATGGCACGGAACTGATGGTCAGCCACGATCACATGCGCACCTGGCAGCCTATTGACGAGACTATCATCGCCCACAACGAGAACCCCAGTGGGTTCGTCGTCGAGTCGACAGGTACCTTCAGCGATCTCGTCGTCATCTCACTCGACACTGGCGCCGTCGCCACGACGAGGCAGCACCTCTGGGTGAGCACCGATGGCGGCACCACGTGGACCTCGCAAGCGGACCTCTTCTCCAGCACGTACGACTTCTTCGTCGCTCAGGCGATCGGAACCAACAAGCACGCGGAAATCTGCGCCGAGCTCTACCCGCCCGATGCTGGGTCGGCTTCCACAGAGCCCGCGCCAAGTGGTATTACCTGCAGCCTGGACGGCGGCACCGCCTGGGGATCGGTGCCGCTACCGCCGCGTGCCGCCTGCGTCTCGCCGCAAGCGCGCGGGCCGCGACTCCAAGCGATCGCGCCGAACGGCGACCTCTACATGGACGACGGTGGCTGCACCGATACCCTCTACCGGCTGCGCTTCACCGGAGACACCTGGCAGCCGGTCATCTCCGCGCCCGCGCCTCGCCTCGATCTCCTCTACGCTGCTGGTGGCGCCGTCTGGACCATGGCGCGCCTCACCGACTCTTACACTCAAGTCGATCCCACCGGCATTGTCTACGTTCGGCCGCTGGCTCCATAACCCCTCGCTGGACGCACAGCATGCCGCGCGCTACAATGCGCGCGAATGCGGCGAGCGTGGCATGGTTGCTGCCTCACAGACGGGCGCCATGCTGCGCGCGAAGGCTCCCGTCGCGCACGCCTCTAAGGATCATGCCGCCATGACGCAGGGCTTCTTCCTCTTCGTCTTTGCCGTCATCCTGGCGATCCTGCTGCTGCAATCGCTGCTCTCTGCCGTGCGCCGTCAAGACACCGGCGCCAACCGCAGCCGCGGCACGCGCGTCGCCGCCGTCGTCAGCCACGTCGCTCGGCGCGTCGACCCGTCTCCGCCGGACGAGAACCCTGCGCCCGCCCCGACGGCTGCCGATGAGTGGTACATCGAGTGTACGTGGATCGATCCGCGCTCTGGCGCCGTCTACACTTTCCGCAGCGACGAGGTGGACGCCGCGACCGCCGCGACCTACGCACCCGGCTCGCCCATCAGCGTCCTTATCGCCCCCGGCAAGCCCGACCGCTATTTCGTCGAGGTCGCCGAGCCATAGCCACAGGCGCCACCAAGTGGGCACAGCGCTGGCTCGCGGCATCAGCGCGAACAGCCCGACCGCAGCCTTCAGCGAACGTTCAGCAGGTATCCGCCGATCTTCAGGCCACCGGCATAGAGTTTTCTGTGCTGGAAGGGGACGCGGTTCGTTCCTCCAAGGCCGAAGAGAGCGATCGTTCCCCATGCTTGACAGCGGCGAAACCCTCCACCTCATCGCCACATATGGCTATCCCGTCCTCGCGCTGCTGCTCTTCTTCGCCTCCGTCGGACTGCCGCTGCCCGTTGCCGTCGTCCTCGTCGCGCTTGGCGCCCTCAGCATACAGGGCGGCATCCTCAGCCTCCCGCTGGTGATCCTCCTCGGCATCCTCGCCTCCGTCTCCGGCGACCTCTTGCCCTATGCGCTCGGCTACGCGGGCGGTCCGCGGCTCCTCGGCTGGCTCCGTCGCCTGCGACACGGCATGCTCGCAGGGCCGCTCGACCACGCGAACGAGGAACTGCACCGTCACGGCGCCGGCATGATATTCCTCAGCCGCTTCGCCTTCACCGCGCTCGCCACTCCCATCTCGCTGCTCGGCGGCGTCTCGCGCCTCCCAGTGCGCCGGTTTCTACTGTGGGACACTCTGGGCGAAGCCGTCTTCGTCGTCGCCAACCTCGCCTTAGGGCGTCTCTTCGGCGCCGCAATCGTCGCCAACGAAACGCTGGAGAACCTCCTCTGGCTCGTGCTCGCGGTGGTCGCCGTGATCCCGCTGCTCCCGCTCGCGTTCCGCCTGGTCACCGCGCGCGGCAGGCATGACGCGCCGCAGATCGCGACTCCCCTTCACCCGGCCACAGCGGCCAGGGAAGGGGAGGGGGCAGCGCCCGATGCGCCAGGCTTATTGCTCGTTGTCGCGGCGCCTGCGGCCAAGCGCCAGTAGCACGAACAGCCCCGCGAGAATCAGCAGCACCAGCACGCCGATCAAGACGGGAATCACCGGGAAGCCGCCACCGGCGTCGCTGCCCGGCGGCGTAGGCTGGGGCTGTGGCGTCGCCGTGGCGCCAGGCGTCGCCGTAGGCTCGGTAGTCGTCGCGGTGGGGGTATCAGTCGCCTCCACCGTCGCGGTCGCCGTCGTGCCCGGTGTGGCGGTCGCCGCCGACTGTATCGTCACCTTTGCACAGGTGGTCGCGCCCACGTCGCCCATCGCGTCGGTGCCACGCACGCATAGCGTGAAGGTGCCAACGCCAATGAGCGATACGCGGCCAGTGGCGACTTCGGTCACTTGATTGAAGGAGCCATCCTGCGGGTACAGCGGGTAGTACGAGCCGCCATCGATGTTGAACTCAGCGGTGGAAATCGCGAAGTTGCCGGTCGTCGCGTCGCTCAACGTCGACGTCAGCGTAAACGTCGAATGCGCCGGCGCTGGATTCGGGTTGGCTTTCACCGCGCTGGCCACCGGTCCGGCGCAGATCGTCGCGGGCGATGTGCGGTACGGCGCGAAGGTCACGCTGCCGTTGGCGGCGTTGCCAGTGCCAGTCGCGTTCGACGTGGCGTGCGGCCCGCTAGAGGCGCCCCACCACGTATGATCGGCGGCGACCGCCACGCCAGAGGCGATGCTCGCGCCAGCGACGGAATTCCCCATTATGCAGTCCTGCGTCGCGCTCACCACCGCCCCGCTCGGCAGTGCGTCTGAGTTGAGCCCCATGGAGAAGCCTGAAACAATCGTGTTGGTGATGCTCAGCCCGGTCGTACTATTGGGCGTGATCAGGTCGATTCCCGCGAGCGGGTGCGACGAGCCGCTGCCCAGCACAGCGTTGTGGTCGATCGAGATCGGTCCACCCAGCGCGCCCTTCAGCGCGATGCCATAGCCATGCCCAGAGGAGCTACTCATTTTGAAGACATTATTCTTGATCGTCACACCCCAGATCGACGAGGTGACGCTCCCATTGGAGGTGCCGAAGCCGTGCATAAAGATCGCGGCGTCGTCGGCGATCGAAGACTGCGCCGCGGCCACGCCCAGGTTCTTGAACGTGTTGCCGGTGATCGAGACATTGCTCAGCGCGCCCACCAACGCGCCGCTGTAGCCGGCGTCCAGGCCAATGCCCATGCCATCGTAGCTCTCGAAGGTGTTGCCAGAGACCACTTGTGGCGCGGCGATGTCGAAACCACCGTCCGAGAGGAAGAGCATGCCCTCCGCCCAGTAGTCCAGCTGCGACGGGACGCTCGGATCGTAGAGCCCATGCAATGACAGATCGTTGCCGGTAAACGAGAATGCCCCCGAGAAGCCCTCGATGAGGGCGGCACGGAAGACACCCTTGAAGGTGTTGCTGGTGATGTTGACCTTGGCAGCCGAGGTTGTGCTGACGTCGTTCCCGTAGACGTAGATCGAATCGGTTTGGTCCAACTGGTTCGTCGGGTCAAGCGTCGAGTCGCTATAGAAGAGGTTGTTCTTGACGGTAATGGTATCGCTCGACCTGGTGTCCGAAACGGTCATGAGGATGCCGTCATCGTTCTGGTCGTTGACGATCGCGCCCTCGATGGTGAAGCCTGAGACGGTCGTATTGCCCGCTACGCCGGGCGTGATTTGGACGACGCCGACGGTGGCTGTGCCCTGGTTCGCCGGGGCGTCGTTGATGATCGACTTGCCGATGCCGGCGCCAACCAGTGTCACTGGCTTGCTGAGATGAATCGGGGAGTCGGTGGTGGTGGCGCCAGACTCGTTGGGTCCATACGTCCCCGGTCCGACCGTGATCGTGGCCCCCGGCGCGGCGGCGGCCACCGCGTCGTTGATGCTGAAGTACGGGCAGCCCGACGCGCAGACGGTGTACGGCGAGGCATGCGCCGGTCGCGCGGCCAGCGCAGTTCCCATCGCCAGCGCCGCGAGCATCAGCAGCACCGCCAGAGCCCGCGTCCAGCGTGGCGCGTTACGCCAGCGGATCACAGCCCGCACATGGCGCCCCTCGTCACCCACCGCTCTCTCGTTACCTACCATGTCGTTCTCCCTTTCGATGCCAGGCGACGAAGCCCGCCTCACGCACCCAGCAAACTCAGGGGGTGCAGTGGTGGCGCAGGTGGACCGGTCGCACGCTGGCGTCCCGTGGCGATGAGCGAATCGCGGCGCGGAAAAGGGGGAAGAGTGCTTGTAGTGGAGATGCGTGCGGCGAGCAGGATATCGATCAGGATGTCGAGCAGTCCGCATGTCGCCGCTATGCCGCGTCGTGGCCCATGTCTCCCATGACGTGCGATCTACCGTCCGGTAACTTTCTTGATGGAATCAAGTGCATGATGCCAGGAATTGCGTGCGAAGCGTTAGTGCAAGCAATCCAAGATGTGTGCTCGCCCGCAGCCTCTTCTGAAGTGGCGCGGTCGAGAAGCGGTCGTCATCCTGCGCGCCCCGCGAACATGCATGAGTAAGGGCCGCATCAGCGATCGATCTATTCGCGCCAACTGCGCCCGCCCGCATTTGTTCTGCCTGCCGAGCGGTGATACCGGTACTTTATCTCCGGTCCGCTCCACCCAGAAGTACCATCCTTCGGGTCAGGGTTGACGCCCTCCCGGCTCCCCTTATGTATAGTCTCCCTCGTGCCTGCGAGGGGATGCCCCTTTTAGCGTCCACTGGGACGCCATTGATCCCTTCGCCTGGGCACAGCGATGGACACGCCCGGACTGCGGGCGCATCCAGACCACCGCTCCGACTGGGGCGGCAACATCGCGAGGGCACGCGACAGGCGCGGCCTTCGAGGAGGTCAAGAGTCGCGGCGATCGCAAGCCGCGATGGCCCCACTTTCACTGTGGGGCGTGTATCAGGAGGATACTCAGTGCATTTCGCAATCCTGCGCGCGCGACGGCTCCTTTCACGGATCACCGGCAAACGCTCGCTACGTCCCGCGTTCATCCTCACCGGCGTGATGAGCCTGACGCTCCTTGGCGCGCAGCTAGGCCTCGGCACCGCCCAAGCCGCCAATCTCAAGTACTACTGGAAGGCCGGCTACTACCTCGATAACGGCTGGCTCTGCTACGGTTGGGCCAACGGCGCCTATCACTGCACCCAGCAATGGCATCGCGCCGCTAACGGCACGCTCGTCTCGGATCACCCCGCCTGGGTGCCTAACTACGGCTCGGCGACCAGCACGACTCCGTCGACCACCAAGACTTCCCCGGCCAGGCCCGCGCCCGTGACGAAGGTCCCCGTCAAGCACGCGCCCGTCAAGCACGCGCCCGTGACGAAGGCGCCCGCCAAGGTCGCGCCGAGCGTCCCCGCCGGCTCCGTCCAGAGCGAGATCGTCGCCGTCTTCGGCCCCTACTCTGGCGCCGCACTTGCCGTCGCGCGCTGTGAGTCGGGCTACAACCCCAGCGCCAAGAATTCCTCCAGCAGTGCGTCAGGCGTCTTCCAGTTCCTGCACAGCACCTGGCTGACCACCTCCTACGCCGGCTATTCGCCCTTCAATGCCTGGGCCAATATCCACGCCGCGTATCAGGTCTTCTCGCGCGACGGGCACTCCTGGCGCGAATGGCAGTGCCAGCCCTAAACGCAGCGCTCGCGCCGCACGACAGGCGCGTCTCCCTCACCGCCGAGGGATGCCACGCCTGTCGACGCCACGCTGCCTCGTACCGAATCCGTACCGAATCTGCGATGCTCCCACCTCACCGACTGATGACTATGGCGCGATGGCCCGTGTGTAGAGCACATCGCATGCGATTCGCTTACCCGTCTGACAGCATTCTCAATGATGGCAACCCGACGCGAGCCGCGATCACCCTCGGCGTTCTCCTCCGTCCTCCGTGGTAAATCGCCTTCTCTCGGTGAAAGTCTCCTCTCCCGCCACCTTCAGCAATTTTTCAGGCTGCCAGCGTACACTCTTCAGTGGCACAAGCTACGATGCATGTGGTTAATCCACCCGCGTAGCAGTTGGGCCGACGAGAGAGCGAGTGACGAGCCATGCAGCACGATCCATCGAGCAACCCCGATCCCGAACTCATTCCTACCAGCGGCGATACAGGTGATCTCCCGCTCGTCCCCACGACCCAGGGCGATCTGATCTTTGATGCGCCACCGCCCACACGGCGCAGGTCCTTCGGCGTCAAGCGCTGGCTCGCCGTCGCGGCGGTCGCCGTCGCTCTCGGCGCCGCGGTCGTTGTCGGCATCAACGCCGTCCCCACGCTTGCCGCGTCGATCACTGGCACGCCAACCAGCGGCATGCGCTGGTCCTGGTCATTGGGGGCCCGGCGGTCGTGGTGGCCCTAATGGACCCGCCATGCGCGGCCAGGGGGGCGGCCTCACCGTCACCGCTGTCGCCAGCGGGACGATCACTGCCACCGGAAAGAACGGTAAGAGCGTCACGATTCACACCACCTCCAGCACCTCCTATACGCGCGCCGGAAAGACCGTCGCCGCCTCGACGCTGGCCAAAGGCGACCACATCGCCGTCCGCGGGCAGCGCAACAGTGACGGCAGCATCAACGCCACCGCCATCCAGATCGTGCTGCCAGTGTATGCGGGCAAAGTCACCGCGATCTCCGGCTCGACGATCACCATCCAGTCCCCACGTGATAGCGCCACTAGCTACACGATCCACGTCGTGTCTGGCGCTACCATTCGTCGTGCTGGGCAGAGCGCCGCGCTGAGCGACATTGCCGTCGGCGACCGCATCGTTGCCACCGGAACGCTCAACAGCGACAAGAGCCTCGACGCCGAGGCGATCTCGATCGACGTACCCCGCGTCGGCGGCGCGATCACCGGCATCTCGGGCGCTGACATCACCGTCAAAGACCCCTTCGGTGGCACGCTCGTCATCCACACCACTGCCAGCACCACCTTTAGCGCCGTTACCCTGGGGGCCAGCGGCCCGACGCAAACCACCATCACGCTCAGTACACTTAAAGTCGGTGATGCTATCACCGCCTCGGGCACACGCCGCGCCGATGGCAGCCTCGACGCGCTGACCGTTCAGCAGCTTCCCGCTGGTCTCACCAACGGACCGCACCCCGGCTTCGGCCCTCCAGGAGGGCACGGGGGCTTCGGCGGCAACGGGGCTGGCAAGCCTGGGCAGAACCCCGGCACACCGCCCGCAACCAACTAATACGAATTTCGCTTGGACCGTGGGAGGCGGCTCTGCCCGCGGATGGAGCTTCGCGCCGGACTTTTGGCCGGCACGGGTGAGAACAACCTCACGCGTTAGAGCGCCTGCTCCGCGCCGCCCGCGCGAGATGTCATACGGAAAGCGCGTCATGCGTCTCGCCATGCGGCAGCGCGCCCAATCCAACCTAACCGCGCACGCCCTCACTTGCGTATGGTGCTTGCCTTCGTGCTGGGAAGTATCGGCCAGCGGACAGTGGGCGCGGTCCTCGATCAGGCGCGACGCAAACGAGCCCGCGCGTTATCGCGGCGCGTGCGCTAGAATGGGGAGGTCGCCATTCACGGGGGGTGTGCTGTGACTATTCCGCGTGACGACGCCCCGAGCGCCGCCCACAGGCCGAGCGTCCTCATCGTCGACGACGAGCCGCATATCGTCGACTTCCTGCGGCTTGGCTTCGGCTACGAGGGCTTCGACGTCAGCGTCGCCACCAACGGCCCGGACGCGCTCCGCTCCGCACTCGCCACCCAGCCAGACGTCGTGATCCTCGATGTGATGCTCCCCGGCCTCAGCGGTCTCGACGTCGCCAAGCGGCTGCGCAGCGCCAGCGATATCGCCATCCTCATGCTCACCGCCCGTGACGAAGTGGACGAGCGTGTTGCTGGCCTCGACACTGGCGCCGACGACTACATCACCAAGCCCTTCGCCTTCAAAGAACTGATGGCCCGCGTCCGAGCCGTGCTGCGCCGCAAGGGCAAGAGCCTCGACCGTCTCCTCACGTTTCAAGACGTCTCCCTCGACCGCGAGACGCGCATCGTCACCCGCGGGGATCACGCGGTCGAGCTCACTCCCCGCGAATTCGAACTGCTGGAACTCTTCCTCATGCACCCGCGTCAAGTCCTCACTCGCGACGCGATCCTCGCGCGCATCTGGGGCTATGATTATGTCGGTGACGACAACGTTATCGAGGTCTTCGTCCGTCACTTGCGCGAAAAGCTCGATGACAATCCGCCGCGCCTGATCCAAACCGTGCGAGGCATCGGCTACGTGCTCCGCGGCTGACCGCCAATCCGCGCCATGAAAACGATTCGGACATTGCGAGCGAGAAGCGCGCCCAGCCAGCGAATGGACGCGACGAGGAGGACGAAGCCGTGGACGCCGCTCCCCTTCCGCGCGCCCGCAACGCCCTGCCGAGGCGTCTGCGCTTGGAGCGACTCCCGCTGCGCTGGCGGCTCTCACTGGCGACCTTCGGCCTGCTGGCACTGCTGCTCGGTGGATTGGGCGTTGTCCTCTCCTTTTCTGAAGAGCAAGCGCTGCTGCGTAATCAGGCGAGCGCCCTCTACGACGCCACCCGCCTCGTTTCGCCTGGAGGCTTCAATCACGTTCGCGTCCTCACCAATCGCGGTTCCCAGCCGCCGCCGGTCGGCGCGCCGCCAGCAGACCTCGCCAGCATCGCATCCGAGCTTGCGCTGCATCTCAGCGGACTCAACATCGCCGCCAGCGTCCTCGCACCCTCGGGCACGGTGCTCGCCAGCAGCCCGTTTAACGCCTTCGTCACCACGGGCTACGTCACCCCCGCCACTCCCAGCGCCGCGGTGCTGCGCGCCGCGCTTACCACTCCTGTCGATCCCAGCGCGTATACCCTCGCACCGGGCAGCGACGGGCAGCGTCAGCTCTACATCGTCCTGCCGATCACCGAGAACAACAGCACCATCGCCTTGCTCGAAGTCAGCTCACGCACCGTCTCCATCGACCATGCCGTCGCCACGCTACGGCTGATCCTGCTCCTCGGCATCGGCGGGGCGTTGCTCCTGGCCGGCGCCTTCGCCCTGCCGCTCGTCGGCGCCGCTTTGCGTCCTCTGCGCCAGATGGAACGCGCCAGCCGCCGCATCGCCGGGGGGGCGCTCTCGCTGCGACTGAACGAGCCCGAGGCCGACGACGAGCTAGGCCGTCTGACCCACTCGTTCAACGTCATGGTGGCGCGGCTCGAAGAGGCGTTTGCTCGCCAGAAGCGCTTCGTCTCCGACGTCTCACACGAATTGCGCACGCCGCTAACCGCGCTCGGCGGCGGCCTTGAGATGCTGCTGCTCGGCGCGGACGCTGGAGAACCCGAGGCGCAGCGCCGCCTGCTGCGCGGCATGTACGCCGAGACGGAGCGCATGCGCCGCCTCGTCGAAGACCTGCTGATCCTCGCCCGCCTCGACGAGGGACACCTGCCCCTGCGCATCGCCACCTTCGACGCCATCCCGCTCCTCGGCGACGTCGCCGAGCAGGCCGAGCGCCTGGCGAACGGCCAGATTATCCTCCGCGACTTCCCCACCGAACGGCTGCTCGTGCATGCCGATGCTGACCGCGTGCGCCAGGTGCTGCTCAATCTTGTCGAGAACGCCCTCAAGTTCACGCCAGCCGCGGGGACTATCACACTCGCCGCGCAGCCTGCAAGTGACGGCGAGCGCGTGCTGATCTCCGTGGATGACACCGGCGCCGGCATCCCCCCTGAGGCGCTGGCGCACGTCTTCGACCGCTTCTATCGCGCCGACTTCGCCCGCGCGCGCTCCAGCGCGCAACCCGGTGGCAGCGGCCTGGGGCTCGCCATCGCGCGGAGCCTGATCGAGGCGCAGGGCGGTTCGATCACAATCGAAAGCGCCGTCGGCCAGGGCACCCGCGTCACCCTCGCCGTCCCCACGGCCGCACCGGCTCACGGAGACGCCCCAGCGCCGGAGCTGCCGCCGATTCCGTCCGCGCCGGATGCCGCCAGCTCGGTCGAGTCTGAGTCGCCGCCCTCGCCCGCTGCCGCGCCGCACTGAGCCGCCGGAGTACGCCGCGATAGGGAAGTGACCTACCCAACCCATTCCACCAATCTTCTCCGGCTTGGAATCGCCATCAGGCAGTGAATCTCGCGTCAGCGAGCGACGCCATGCCAACGGGGGGCTAGTGGTCGGTGTGTCACTGGTTCAGCGGGGTCACCCGGATTTGTTGTGCAAGCCCATAGGCGGCCGGGACATCGTCGTCGCCCTCGACCAATACGCGGCCGACGGCGAGCACCGCATTGTTCGGTGAAGCAATCTTTGGCATTCCCCCCGGTGCGGTCCCCTTCCAGCCTGGCCCGCTGATGAGGTACTCGCCGGCTGCGGTCCCCGTGGTGCGCGTGCCGACGTAGGCGAAATCGGTGCCGTTAGACGGATCGGTGAACTGCACGCTGTAGTAGCGGTCCGCCATCTCCGGCACGTGCAAGACGAGCGGCCCTTTGGAGAGGTCGAGCCAGCCGCCTACGTAGAGCACGTCGCGGGTCCCTGTCGCCAACAAGCTGGCGTCAGGCGCCGTGGCTGAAGAGAGCGTGGGCACCGCGTACAGCGTGTTGACGGGGATTGGGCCACCGCCGAGCCCATGCCGGACGACCGCCCGCTTGTAGGCGCTGTATGCGAATGTTGGCCAGAGATAGATGAACACGACCGTGCCGACTCCCCAGACGATGACGGCCAGGACGACGAAGCCGGTGACCCCGCTGCCGCCCGCGGAGAAGATTCTGTAGACGGTCCACGCGCAGATTGCCAGGATGACGACCGTGATGGGAGCGCCGTATTGCAGGATGCGCCTGTTTATGCTCATGTTATCGCACCTTCATCACTGGCGGCACATGGTACGTGCCGTCGAGGATTGCACGGCCCGGCATATACGCACGGAGCATTAGCTTGAAGTTGCCCGCCGATGCAGGCAGCCAGTTAGACTCGTGCCCCGCGGGAGCCGTGCGCTGAAGATAAATGTCGATCGAGCCGTCGGCGTTCGCCACGAGGCCGGAGTGGCCGCCGACGCTGTAGCGATCGATCGGGTTCCGCACCATGTACCCTACGACGTCGGTCATGGTCAGCGACCAGAAGGCATCGTTCGGCGGGAGTTGTCCCGCGGGGAAACGCATGACATACTCGTGCCTGCCGTTCAGCCTCTGCCCCGCGCCGTCGACGGTCGTCGTCCAGTATGCGGCCTCTTGCACTACGTTGATGGCGGGCAGGACTCTGGCGAAGGCGGCCCGCAGAAGGAGGCCGTTGCCGGGCTGGCCGGCTTTCATGGTGGTGCTCCACCCATTGACGGTCGTCGTCGCGGCTCTCATCGCGGCGCTCATCAAGACATTCGCCGTGAGAAACGCCAGCACGGCGCCAATGATGACCGCCTGCGGCACATGCCAGGCCGAGAGCGTTGTGAAGAAGTTGCTCATGCTTTGCCCTCCAAACAGATCATCAATTCCCTCATCGGGTGAGCCCAAAGATAATGAAGACGATGCCGGTGAGGATCAGCGGCACACTGCCGGTCGGAAGCCTGAACTGGCTCCGGCCTGACGAGTTGCCGGTGGAGCGCCGGAAAGCCCTGAGGAGAAGCAGCACGCCCGCGATCAGCAAGAGGCTTCCGGCGACCAAGAGCACGGCTTGCGTGTTGCTGCCAAAGAGGTTACGGGGCAGAATGCCCACGATCAGAGCGTTCACGAGCGGGTCCTTTCCAACGTCGCCGAAGGCAGAAGAGCGTTCATCCATCATTCGCGCAGTGCCACTCGCTAGATCGCCGCCACCACCGCACTCTGCCGCCGCAGCACCCACAGCGTCAGCAACACCGCGATCGCCGTGCAGCCAAGCGTCACGCCAATATCCACCACGTTGCCGCCGAACGTCCCCTGGTTCTTGAGCGCGTTGTAGGCTCCATCGAAGACGTAGTAAGGCGGCAGGAATTTGATGATTTGCAGGATAGGGCTGCCGCTGCCAATGTAAGGCGCGAGGGCGATGAAGATCGCTGGGATTATGAAGGCCAAGATCGGCACAATCTGCAGGCCGCCCAATGCCGCGGCGTTGTCTACCAAGCTGCCGATGAGCAAGCCGACCGATATGGCGAGCGCGCCGCCCAGCGCGAGGTACAGGAGCATCAGCGCCATGTTGCCGCCGAATCCGCCCAGCAGGGACACCACCACCACCGAAAGCGCCAGTTGCAGCACGAGCACGACTAACAGCTTCCCAATGATGACGTCGCCAAACGTGGCGGGCGAGACCATCAACATGCGCAGGGTCTTCTTCTCCTTCTCCTCGATCAGCAGCCCCGGCATGGTGGTGAGACCAACCTCAAAGGAGACGGCGAGCGCCATCACGCCGTAAATGTTGGTACGAGAAAATAGCGTGGTAGTCACCGGCGGGTTAATAGTCGCCGTCATCAGGTCGATTGGTGGCGTCGGCGCGGCGACCGCGCGCGCGTAACTGGTGATGGCCGCCTGGAGTAACGCGGCCTGCTGCGCGCTCACGTTCTTTTCGTTGACATACAGGCTGACCTGCGGCTGGCTGCCAGAATGGAGGCCTTGCTCGAAGCCCGAGGGGACGATCAAGCCGATGTCATAGCTTGCGTTCTTGTCGCTGCTGCCGTTGGGGCCGAACGCCGCGCTCACGTCGGCGGGCGAGTTTGCCTGGGTGATCTGCGCGTCCGCGAAGGCGCTGCTCACCACCTGCTGCAACTTCGATTGGTCTGGGTTGTAGACCAGTAACTTCGTCGTGTGGCCCCCTATCACGTTAGTGATCAGCACCCAGATCAGCGTCAGCGCGAGTGGTGCGAGGATGCTCACAAGCTTTGCTCTATCGACAACAATGTCCTGCGCGTCTTTGCGGGCGATGGCGAAGATAGCTCGGAGATGAGTCATGGATGCACGCTCCTCTTACGCCGATTCACGCTGGGCGCACGCCAGCAATCTCGACGAACACGTCTTCCAGCGTGGCCTCCTGCGAGTGGACGGCGCGCACCGTCCCTCCCTCTAGCAGCCGTTCCAGCGTCGCCTGATCCGCCGGATCGTCCATCCCCAGCGTGATGTCTCGCAGGGCCCCGCCTCCGTTCGCCCCCGCTCCGTCGCCCGCCACCGTCACGAGCATCTTGCGCGTGCCATGGGCCAATTTCAGGTTGCGCGGCGTGTCGTTCGCCACGATGCGCCCGCGATTGATGAACGCCACGCGCTGGCAGAGCTGATCGGCATCCTCCAGCAGGTGTGTCGTCAGCAGGATCGTCATACCTGCCTGGGCCTGCCGCGCAATCGCCGTCCGTATATCGCGAGCCGCGATGGGATCGAGTCCCCGCGTTGGCTCATCCAAGAAGAGCACCGCCGGTTTGTGCAGCAGCGCGCGAGCGATCATCAGGCGCTGCTTCATGCCGTTGGAGAACGTGCGCACCGTCTCGTTGGCCCGGTCACGCAGATGCACCAGATCCAGCACTTCATCGGCGCGCTTCAGCGGTAAGCCGTAGATCCAGCACGAGAACGCCAGATTCTCGCGTGCCGACATCCGCTCATACAGGTTCTGCTCCTCGAAGACAACCCCGATCCGCTCCTTCAGCCGTTGGCGATCTTTCACGACGTCGCACCCGGCGACCACTGCGCTACCGCCCGTCGGGTCGATTTGCCCGGTCAGCATCCGGATCGTCGTCGTCTTCCCGGCTCCGTTCGGCCCTAGCAATCCGAAGATCTCGCCGCGCTCGACGCTAAAGCTGACGCCCGCGACAGCCTCCATCTCGCCGAAACTGCGCCGCAGGTCGTTTGCCTGAATCATCAGGTCACTTGCATCGCTCATCAGCGGCTCCTTGAGGGATGTCCCTGCTAACGATAGATCCATGCGCTCAACATGGCGAGCGTACCACCAGCATCCTCGCCGCGCGACAAAAAGCGGCTGAGAGGCCACAAATCGCCCCTGAGAGGAGCAGATCGCGCCACGAGCGGGCGCGCTCCGCATCGTGGGATCCATGTCGCGCGACCGCCACGACCACTGGCGGCGATATGGCATGATAGGGGTGCAACGACCTGTGACATCGAGTTGCTCCGCGCGAAGGCCCGCCATGCTCCAGATACGCCATCTCGAGAAAATGCTCGACGGGCACACTGTCCTTGCCATCGACTCGCTCGACGTCACCAGCGGCGAGATCGTCGCCGTCATCGGTCCCACGGGTTGCGGCAAGTCCCTCCTGATACACCTCCTTGCGCGATTGCTGCCTTCTGGTGGAGGCAGCATCCTCCTTGAAGGGCAGCGAGTGTCGGCAGACTCGAAAGACACGTGCGCTACGATCGGCGTCCTCCTTGCGGACGACCTGCTCTACGAGCGCCAGAGTGCGGAGAGCAACCTCGTCTTCCACTGCCGTCTCCGTGGCCTATCCTCCGATCACGCCATGAAGTCGCTGGACCTCGTCGGACTTGGCGACCAGGCGCAGCAAGCCGTCACTAAACTCAACGCCTCCGCGCGCCGCCGCCTCGCCTTCGCGCGTGCGTTGCTGGGTCAGCCGCGCATGCTCCTGCTCGATCAGCCCGTCTTGCGCGCCGACTTCGCGACGCAAGAGCTCTTCGCGCGCCTCATCCGGCAGAGCGCCGAGGCTGGCGCAGTGGTCGTGGTGGCGGACGCGGATCTGGCGTGGGCCGGCGCCTGCTGCACGCGGGTGCTAGAGCTGGAGGACGGCCATATCACCGCCGACTATGCCTTCGCCCGCCCCGCCGAGCACGGTGGCGCCACGAGCGGCGTGCCGGAACGCTTGACACCCTTCAAGGTGCCCGCGCACAAGGACGATCGCATCATGCTCTACGATCCCGGCGATATCCTCTACGCCACCAGTCGTGACGGCAAAACTTACCTGCGTACCGCCGGTGAAGAGGCCGTCACCAGTTTCACTTTGCAGGAACTGGAGGCCCGCCTGAACGGGCGTGGCTTCTTCAAGGCCCACCGTGCCTACCTCGTCAACCTCCAGTACGTCAAGGCCGTCATCCAGTACACCCGCAACAGTTACACGCTCCAACTCGGCGACGCGCAAGAGACCAGTATCCCGCTCAGCAGGCAGGCAGAGCGCGATCTGCAAGCGTTGCTGGGCTATTGAGGCAACCACTGCTCCGCGCGACTCGCCGATGCCTCAACCTTGCTGGTCGATCCCACTACCCGCTGCCCATGTAAGCACTCCCAACCTTAGACGGCCGTCGGCCGCGAGGCACATGCCATGTCACCATCGCCGGCCTTTCACTGCCGGTGCCGCGCCCCGACCCTTGACATCCTCCCGCGCTGGGGCGTACGCTTGCAACATATATATGATAGGCGTCATCTAAAGGTGAGATCCCATGCGTCGCACACGCGAGCAGAAGCGCCAGACCCATGAGGAGATCCTCCACGCGGCGGCGCGCGACTTCCGCGAACACGGCTTTGAAGGCGTCGGTGTCGCCGCGCTGATGGAGCATGCTGGCCTCACCCACGGCGGTTTCTACGCTCACTTCGCCAGCAAAGATGCTCTGCTTGGCGAAGTCGCCACCTACGGCCTCGAAGAGTCCGGCAAAGCCTTCTTCGACGGAGCCGCCCAGGCCGCGCCCGACGCCCCCCTCCGCGAGATCCTGCGCCGCTACATCAGCCGCCAGCACCGTGACACCCCTGCCGATGGCTGCATGATCCCCAGCCTAGCCGGCGAGATCGCCCGCGAGCCCGCTGAAGTGCGCCACTGCTTCACCGAGGCGCTGGAGGGCTACCTCGCGCGCCTCGCCGAGCACGCCTCCGGCGCGGACGACGCCGCGCGGCGCGACAACGCCCTCGCCCTGCTCTCCGGCATGGTCGGCGCCGTCCTCCTCGCGCGCGCGATCGACGACGCCGCCCTCAGCGACCGCACCCTGCTGGCGACGCGCCGCTTCCTCACCGACGCCTTCGCCGAGCCAGAGGCCACCTCGCGCGGTCCTAACGCCCCCGACCACAACCGCGCGCCTGAGCAATCCGTTCCGCCCTTCCCCTCGCAAGGCGAAGGGGCCGGGGGTTAGGACCTTCTTCGCTTCTGAGGAGAGAGGATACAGCCGTGAGAATCCCACTCGTACGAAAGGCCAAGCACATGGACACGACCGAGCGCGACCCCGCCTCCGTCCGTGCGATGGTCGAGCGCGCCAGCGCCCACCTGCGGCTGCCGCCGCCCATCGGCCAGCTCCTCGGCATGGAGCTCGTCGCGGTCGGCGACGGCGAGGCCGTCATGGAGATGGACGCCACGGAACGACACAGCAACCCGATGGGCACGCTCCACGGCGGCGTCCTCTGCGACCTGGCCGACGCCGCGATGGGCATGGCCTACTACAGCACGCTCGCCCCCGGCGAATCCTTTACCACCCTCGAACTGAAGATCAACTACCTCAAGCCTGTCTGGAACGCCCACCTGCGGGCCACAGGTCGCGTCGTCAAGGGCGGGCGCACCGTCGGCCTCGTCGAATGCGACGTGGTGGACGAGAAAGGCAGCCTCGTCGCCCACGCCACCAGCACTTGCATGACCCTCCGCGGCTCCGACGCCAGCGGACGCTAGCATGTGTGCGCGCCCAGCGTGCCAGCGTCGATCGTCCGGCGACATCGACTCTCGAACATCTCCTATGAACATCTCCTATAATGTGAGCGACGATGCTGTCGCCGCGAAAGAGAAAAAGGAACGACGATGACCGAAGCGTATATTCTGGACGCCGCCCGCACCCCGCGCGGCAAGGGCAAGCCCGGCAAAGGCGCACTCAGCGGCATCCACCCGCAGGAGCTGCTGGCGCAGACCCTCAACCGCCTCGCCCAGCGCGCCGGCATCGACACCCGCGACGTGGACGACGTGGTGATGGGCTGCGTCACCCAGGCCGGCGAGCAGGGCGCCGACATCGCCCGCAATGCCGTCCTCGCCGCCGATTGGCCGGTCGAAGTCACCGGTGTTTCGCTCAATCGCTTCTGCGGCTCTGGCCTGCAGGCGATCAACTTCGCCGCGATGGGCGTCCTCTCCGGCACGCAGCAACTCGTCGTCGGCGGCGGCGTCGAGAGCATGTCGCGCGCGCCCATGGGCTCAGACGGCGCGGGCATCGACGGCAACAACCTGATCCTCCGCGAGAAGCACTTTCAGGTGCCGCAGGGCATCAGCGCCGACCTCATCGCCACCCTCGAAGGCTTCAGCCGCGAGCAGGTCGATGCCTTCGCGCTCAACTCGCAGCGCAAGGCTGCCGACGCCCAGCAAGAGAACCGCTTCGAGCATAGCCTCTTCCCCGTGACGGACCCGTCGACCGGCGCACTCGCGCTCGCGGCGGACGAGTACCCTCGCGCCAGCACCACGGCGGAGGGCCTCGCGGCGCTCGAACCGGCATTCCTGGCGCTCGGCGCGACGCCTTTTGGCCTCCACGGCGAGACGATCGACCAGATCGCCCTCGCGCGCTACCCGCAGGCCGGCGCCATCAACCACGTCCACACCGCCGGCAACTCCAGCGGCATCGTCGACGGCGCCGCCGCTGTGCTGCTCGCCTCTGCCGACTATGCCACTGCGCACGGCCTCAAGCCGCGCGCTCGCATCCGCGCGATGGCTACCGTCGGAGCCGAGCCGATCATCATGCTCACCGCGCCTACTCCTGCCTCCAAGAAGGCGCTGGCACAGGCCGGCATGACTGTCGGCGACATCGACCTCTGGGAGATCAACGAGGCATTCGCGACGGTGCCCTTGCAGACGATCCGCAAGCTCGACATCGATCCCGCCAGGGTCAACGTCAACGGCGGCGCCATCGCCCTCGGTCATCCCCTCGGCGCCACCGGCGCCATGCTCTTCGGCACTGCGCTCGACGAGCTCGAGCGGCGCGACCTCCATACCGCGCTGATCACCCTCTGCATCGGCGGCGGCCAGGGCATCGCCACCATCATCGAGCGCGTCTAGCCCCGCATCTAGCCCCGCATAGGGCACACTGCGGTGAATTCCTACAACGGCGCCGCCTTCTCTCGCCGAGAGGGCGGCGTTCACCTTGCCACCGACACCGACGAGCGCGACCACCTCCTACGGCAACACCTGCCGAGGCCCAAACTCAGCGACGGCGAACCACCTCTTTAGGATTCCCGCGGTCGCCCTCACTCGTCGGTGGGCACTGCGCGCATTCGCTTCACCGTCGCCGTGCGGCGCTTGCTCTCCAGCCGACGCTCCTTGCTCCCCGCCGTCGGGCGCGTCGCCACGCGCGGAATCTCCTCGCGCTGCATTTCCTCCAGCTTCGCCGCCATGCGCTCAAAGGCCGCCTCGCGGTTCTGTGCCTGCGAGCGCCGCTCCGTCGCCACCACCATCACGCCCGTCGGCCGGTGGACGAGCCGCACCGCCGTCTCCACCTTATTGCGATTCTGCCCGCCGTTGCCGCTGGCCCGCAGGAACTCGATGTCGCAGTCCCGCTCCAACGACGCGCGGTCCGTTGGATACCGCTCCGCCATCGTGTCCCTCATGCTCGCACTCACGTCACACTCAGCTTCGCGTACCCTACCACGCTACCACGCCCGCTTGATCTTCCGCGCCAGAGAGAGATGGAAGTCCCTCCCCTTCCTTCAGCCGCTTCTCACAACTCCATGTTCCGGCCATCTCTCGCTGCCTCCCTTCCGCTGCCTCGCTCGCACCGTCTCGCGGGTTAGAGCGGCACTTCGCCGCAGAATTTGGCCCACAGTTTGAGCGGTTGGGCGAGACTGCGCTAGCTAGCCATCTGGCTAGGCGCCGACCCCAGCGCCCAGTCAGTTCGATTCCCGCCTCATGAACGTATCCTGCGACGAGCGCAACAGCGTAGGAGAGGGATAGTATTCCTTCAGACGGGTTCTTCCGGGCGGCCGTGGTGAGAAACCCACGGAAGACATGGGAGGCGGCTCGCCGTTGGCGGCGAGATATGTGCCTACTTGCTCTCCTTGCCAAGCAGGCGCTGTTGCCTTGCGCGCTCACCCGCACTGAACGTTGGAGTGAGTCAACGAGGCTGGCACCTGTTCAGCCGCAAGCCCTTTCAACCCTACGCGGGAGGCGCTTACCGTAGAGAAGCGCCATGCGCCAGTACTAGCTGTGGGCGCTTTTGCCACCGACGAATGACTTCGCGACGCAACTCCGCCTCATGTTCCGCGATGAGTGGCACCTTCACTGGGCTCCCCGCTTCGCGAACTAAACAACGCACGATAGTTCCGCGCACGGTGATGTGACCAACATGGATCGCGCTGTAGCTACCTCGGCAGTCTCGTGGTATCGACCGCTGTTGTGGTGGCGGAAGGAGATATGAGCTTGTCCTATTCTCCGAGGCATTACGAACGATGGGTCGGCCCTTTGCACTTCAAGTCGACCAGCTTTTCGGCGATGGCGGCGACCTCGACACAAGAACACGCCAGCCAGTTCAAATCCACACCTGAACCCGGGGAAAGCGCTTCACCGCTCGTAGATTCAGAGCGCAGAATCCTCGTCGTCGACGATGAGCCCGACATTCGCACCATGCTCCAGTTACTGCTCGATGACGAGGGCTACACGACGACCGTGGCAGTGGATGGCGTGGACGGGCTTTCCATGATCAAGGCCAGCTTGTATCCGCTCGTCGTGTTGTTGGATTACAAGATGCCGCGCATGAACGGCGCGGAACTGATGCAAGCCGTCCTGGCCGATCCTAAGGAAGCTGGCCGTCATGCCTTCATCCTTATCACTGCGAACCAGCTTGCTCTCTCACCCGAACTGCGCCAATTACTGCGAGAAGCCGATATCCCAGTAGTCGAGAAGCCATTCTCGTTCACGCTGCTCCTGCAGGAGATTGAACGAGCGATCGGCAATCTTCGCGGATTCAAGGATGATTCCGGCACCTGATGCATGGCGCCGCTTCGCGATCCCGTGCGAGATGTCGCGCAGGCCGCGATGAGCGATGCCGACTGGATCGCCTCAGGGGAAGGGGGGAGGCTTTCGAATGGCGGATCGGCGGCGTCGTGTACGCAATGCGCTGCATTCGGGTCTCGCCCGCCCGCCATCGATGCTCTCCAATTCCGTAGAACCACTTTTCACTCGACTACGAGGAAGAATTGCTGGCCTCCCTATGCACCGGGGCCGCCCGCTCATGATGGTGTTCGCGCCGCTGTTGCTCGCCATATGCGTGACCAGCTTCCTCGCCGTGCGCGGTTTCCGCGACCAGATCGACGACGAACGCTTCTACGCCCACGCGCGCGATGTCGTTTTTCAGCTCGTCACGGTCGAAACGGCATTAGACGCTGCTGAAATAGACGAGCGTACCTACCTCTTGAGCGGAGACACAACCGCTTACCCCAGCTTCGCCGCGGAACTCGCGACCATCAGATTCGATGTCAGGCAACTTGATGCATTGACCGCGAACGACCCTGTGGAGAGCCGCATCGCCGTTCGGCTGCGGACCACAATCGCGGTGCGACTCGAAGTACTCCAACATGCTGACATGCTGCGGGTCGCGCAGCGCACTGTCGCTGCCATCGTGCTCATGGGCTCCGCGACGAGCGTGCAGACGATGGGGACGCTGCACTCGCAACTGGCGCAGATGCACGCCGTGGCATCCGAAACGACCGTGGCGCATCGCCGGACGGCGAGTACGCGTGTCTTCGAAGGAATTGGCCCGCTCGTGGTCCTCTCCGTGGTTAACCTTGTGCTGCTGGCGCTGCTCTTTTTGCTCATCTGGCATTCCCTTGTCGCGCGTGAGGCTGCGCTGCGCCAACAACGGGAGACAACCGCGGAAGCCAAAGCGGCAATCAGAATGCGCGATCAATTCCTCTCCGTGGCCGCACATGAACTTCGTACGCCGGTCACCGTGCTGCTCCCCACCGTGGAGTTCCTCGAACGGCGACTCTCCCCCACACTCCAGTCCGACGAACGTCTACGTCGGGACTTCGCCACACTTCATCGGCAGCTTAAGCGCCTGCAAACACTTATCAGCGCCATGCTCGACGTGTCTCGCATTCAGCGCGGCCAACTGACGATCACACGTGAGCCAGTCGACCTCGCTAAACTTGTTTCCACCATTGTGGAAGAAGTGCAGAGCGTCGCACCGGGACGTACCATCGAACTGCGTAGCCCTGGCGAACCGATTATCGTGGACGGCGACGCCGTACGTTTGTCGCAGGTCATCCTCAACCTGTTGGAGAACGCCATCAAGTACAGCCCCAGTGGTGGGTTGATACAGGTAGTGATCGAGCGCACGGATGCTGAGGTGTCCGTAGCATTCATCGATCATGGCATTGGGATATCCGCGGACGCGTTGGCGCACCTCTTCGAGCGCTTCTATCGTGCGCCCCCAGTCCGCACGGAACATATCGGTGGCATGGGGATAGGGCTCTACGTGGTCAGCGATGTCGTGGCGCAACACGACGGCTGGATTACTGTGTCGAGCACGGAGGGCGTGGGAAGCACATTCACTGTTCATTTGCCGCTACTCGCCCCGGCAGCTCCAGTGGCGGATGTCGCCGGTGAGGGGGAAGCCCCCAACGAGCGAGCGGATACCCCCAGCCGGGAGCGAGCGACTCCGCGGCCGGCCCTCTGGCTCTCTCATAGCACTGTCGCCCGCGGCACATCCTGGCCCCGCGCCGCAGAAGCCAATGCCCGGCGGTGGTATTCCGCCGGTGGTTGGGTTGGTAGACGTTGCGCCGATTCACGAAAGTAGCTGAAAAGTAGCTGACCATTTCGCGGTTTGCGGCACCTTGTGAATCTTCGAATCGGCCATCACTCTCAGGTGGTGAGGCGCGCATCTGCCACCGTGCGTCCTAGGCTCAGTGCCAGATAGTCTCAGGTAGTCTTAAACACCGTGGGACAACCGCTTCCGTGCGATTGCCCCACTGCCAGGTTACTCATCCGCCCCGGATCACCTGATCACGATCAGGAAACGGGTTGCGGCACTTGGGTTGACTTTGCTCCTGCGCTGGTGCTAGTGCCAGCGCCACCATTCATGCCGACGCGCCCTGCTTCGTGTTGCAGTGCCTCCGCACCGGCGAGATCTATCCGGCCGCGTCCGAAGGCGTCTACATGGCCCCAGCGACCAGGGATATCGAGCAACTGGACCCACTCGATCGGCTGCGGAATCGCCGGATCGACGAGGAGCCGGTCGCCGATCGGCTCAAGGCCAAGCATCGAGCGCAACAACATCAGCGGGGCGCCAGTTGACCACGCTTGTGGACTGCACGCGGTCGGATACTCGACGGGGAACTTCGTCACCGCGCGCGCGTATCCCCCGAACGCCTCAGGCAGGCGACCGTGGAAGAATTGCGCGGCCTCTAGGATGCCGAACGCGATCCGCGCCGCTTCCTCGCGGTAGCCATAGCGTCGCAGCCCGAGGGCGATGAACGAGTTGTCGAAGGGCCAAACCGTGCCGACGTGGTAGCCGATGGGGTTGTAGCCTCCCTCACCGTCGGCCATGGTCCGCACGCCCCACCCTGAGTAGAGCTTGTCACTCATCAGGTGCCTGACGCACGCCCGCGCCTTGTCTTCATCGGCGATCCCGCTCCACAGGAGGTGCCCGATGTTGGAGGTCAACGAATCCACCTGGCGGCCGTCGCCATCTAGCGCCAGCGCAAAGAACTCACGATCGGCAATCCAGAAGTCTTTGTTGAAGCGCCGTTTCAGTTCGGCAGCTTCCTTTTCGAGCCGGTCGGCAAGCGCGGCGTCGCCCCATATCGTCCGCGCCATGCGAGCAGAGCGGACTTTGGCGTCGTAGGCGTACCCCTGGATCTCACATGTCGCTCGTGGCAACTTAGAGAGTGTGCCATCCGCAAAGAGGATCGAGTTCCAGGAGTCTTTCCAGCACTGATTCTCAAGCCCCGTCTCGGTGTTGCGCCGCGCATATTCGATATAGCCGTCGCCGTTCCGATCGCCGTACTTGTCGATCCACATCAAGGCCGCTCGCGCTTCGGGCTCAAGCTTGCGCACGAGCGCGGCGTCGCCGGTCCAACGCTCGTACTCGTCGAGCAGGACGAGGAACAATTGGGTGGCATCGGCTGCGCCATAATATGGCGAGTGCGGGCGTTCGAGAAATGCCGTCATCTCGCCAAAGCGCTGCTCGTGGAGGATGCGTCCCGGCTCCTCGTCGCGGAAGTCGTCAACGACCCTGCCCTGGCGTCCCGCCAAGGTAATCAGCGTTGACCGCGCCAACTCCGGCGCAAATGCGATCGTCTGCAAGCTGGTGAGGATGCTATCCCGCCCGAAAACCGTCATGAACCACGGCAGTCCTGCCGCGGGCAGCGCGGCGCCGGGGACCGCTATCGGGTAGAAGCGTAGTGCCGCGAGATCGACGAGGCTTCGCCTGTAGGTGTTGAGGAGTGGTTCCCAGTCGCAGGTGAGTTTCGGTGCCGCGGCGATCCAGGACTCCAGGCTCGTGCCCGTGGCGGGTTTGGCTTCTTCATCTGCTGAGTGATACTTTGGAGCGCGGGAGCGCGCGGCCAGCCCGATGTTCCCTCCCCCGAGCGCTACATCCAGGTTCGTCGTCCACTCGCCATGCGGCTCGATGTGCGCATGGAAGGTCATGCCACGCTCGTCAATCTCGGCGGGGCTGCTGGTCGTGATGATGGTCTCGCGAGTGAACTTCTCGCGGCGGTAGCCGAGTACGAGACTGTGGTCTTCGATGCGAGTATACAGTTCGCCCTTCTTCTTGAGCGCATCCTTGACCTCGAAGAGATCGGCGAAATCAGCACCTGCCTCAATACGCACCACCAGATCAACCGGCTCGCCGAGGTGATTGAGTATCGACAGGTCCTCATGGAAGCCGTCGCCGACGGCGCGCCTCCGAATGATCGAGAGGTCGGCATCTACGTAGACCGTCCCCGTTCCCGGTACGAGGAAGAATTGTGCCGAGAAATATTGGAGGTCATCCGTCGAGAGAGCGTTGGGCGTCGTGCCGTCCACGGTGAGGCGCCAACGCGAAAGGAAGCGTGTGTCCCAGGCAAAGAGCCCGGAGGTATCGGTGGGAGTGGCCTCGATGTCGCCACGGCGGTCGCTGACAACGAAAACGTTGCCGTCTAGGATGCTAACCGTGTCACTACTCATTATCCTCTCCTTGTCCGCTATCGCAACGTCTAGCCAGCCGGCTCGAGAACAGTGCTTCCGAGTATGTTCAGGGCCAAGGCAGAATCGCCGACCACCGTCGCCCGTTCTTGCAGGATCGCGGTTGCCATGTTCATGTGCCCTTCGCGGCGCACGACGCGCCCGAAATCTTCAGCACTTGTGGAGATCACACAATCCGCGGGAGGCTTAGCGTCTCCTTCGACTTTCTTGACTGTTGTGGCGCCCTCCTTTATGGCAACCTGCCAACTGCCCGCGCTGCCGATGTCGAACCGGCACGTGCCCGACGTTTCTTTCAAGCGCGCCTGGACCGGGACCTTGGCCACACGCTGAAAGAATGCATCAACGTCGCCGATTGCCATATCACCGATAGCTTGCTGAGTTGCCTGGCCTGGAGTCCCTGCGCTCATGCGGATGCCTCGTTTCCTGGATCGCCGTTCGCCATAGTGGTTTCGCACCGTTCGCGCGGCGCTGCCAACTCCCCGTCGCGACCAATGCCTGGCGGGAAAATCACCTGTTGACGGATCGCCCGCTGGGCACCTGCCTGCTGTCGGCTCTTCGCCATACATGCTGGAGTGTATGGACGTCGCGTTGTCGGAGCGCCGCACAAGAGGCGTGTTTGTCGGTCTAGCCCAAACCTCGCCATTGGATAAGGGCGTTCTCTCCGTTCTGCCGACGCTTTCCTCAGCGCGGGCGGCATCCATGTCGCACGGCAAAGCAATGAGCCGAGACACCAGGCGCAGTGCAGCCAGCCGCGATGCGCTCATGGTGCGGTGGTTTGCCCCACATCTCAACCACACCCGCCGACATACTGACCTCTGGGCCCAACCCATTGGCTGATGCGCCCACAGCGGTATTGGCGCACATTGGCCGTGCGGACCTGAGCCGGGCGGAGCTGCGGCTCACGCGGCCTATAGGCCCACAAGCTGGGGTGACCAATGCTAGCGCGACCGGCCCAGTAGAGCTGTGGCAATGGATCAAGAGGGGTGAAAGGACGTAGCAACATGTCTGTTCTGACAGAAATCGACCAGCGAAAAGCGCAACCAACCGTCACGGACGATCTTGTTGTGGGGTATGGCGTCGTGCAGTCGGATCAACCGCAGGCGTCCACGCAGCTCAACGCTGTGGAGTCACCAGCGGCGACGGAGGGTGAGCGCGCTGAGGCGGTACGAATCTCTTCAGATATGGCTGCCACAATTGGTGTGGCTTTGATGGCTGCTGTCGCGCTGTTCGCGCTCGGCCTTTCAGGGCGCCACATCGGGCTAGCACGGCGGAATCTGCTGGAGAAAGTGGCGGATATCCGCATCCCTCTGGTGATTCCCGCGGTGACCGCGGAAGTCGTGTGGCAGACTTTCAAATCCAATCGAACCGCTTCGCTCGCCGCTTCCGACAGCAGCGCCAAACACAAGAGTCCCGAAGGATCGACGCGCTGATCCAGATCCGATGGGCGAACATGTGGGGAATTATCAGGTAGCCCCTCGGGCCGCCCGCGCGTCTAGCGGCGCGCCACGTGTTGCGAGAGGTACGCACGGTGCGCCATAATAAACCGAGCATGCAGCAAGAGGACGAAACGAGGCCACGTCTGCGACGCCCAAGGGACGGCGGGACGATGCTGTGGTGGACAGGGCGGGGGCGCGGTCGCTAGCTTGTGTGGTGTCGACTCTCTACGACTGAGCCGTGGTATCGTCGGTGTTCGGTCAGTTCCTGCTATGCCGAACTACGATCAAGCGGGCAAGCGGGCGCGGTTCGTGTGGCGAGTGCTCGTGACACTTGAGGCACCGTGACGACTGAGTCAAGCTTGGAGACGAGATCATGCGCTGAACAAGCGACAATCTGTATCTCACTTCGTTGGTGCACCAGCCGCGTTCGTCGTTGAACTGCCCCAATCGTCGAGGCGTCCGTGTTCGAATAACCAGCGGGCGAAGCCAAGCCGCCGATAGTCGATTTCAAGTTTGTAGCATACCGCATAGTTGCGAAATAGCCCTTGCAATCGGGTGATGTGGATTGCCTCCTCAGAGGTGAACTGGCTTACAAGCGTTGCCGGATCCGCTTGTCGCCGTCGGTAGAACAGCATGGCTATCCTCCTCCGCCACTCGCTCTCTTCGCCTTGCACTCGGTGTTGTCAGGTTGGATAGGTCAAAGTGTAGTAGCTACTGGGTCTCCATCTCGTGAACGTGTTGAAGGTAGCGTGGATAGGCGTTCACTCGTCTGAGCGACTAGAATCGACTCGGCACTGCGCACCAGCGGCACCTCAAACCAAAATACTGAGCCACGGCCCACCTCACTCTCGACGCCTACGTGGCCACCATGCGCCTCAACTATTGCTCGACTGATGTAGAGCCCCAGGCCGAGTCCGGTCGCGGTTCCGCCGAGTTTTAACTGCTCGAAGCGGTACCAGATACGCTTTTGGTCATCCAGCGAGATACCGGGTCCCCGATCGCGGACGGAGACCCGCGCCTCACGGTCGCGCACATCGAGCGTGACCTCGACCACACTATCCTCCGGTGAGTACTTGAGCGCATTCGCCAAGTAGTTCAACAGCACTTGCCCGATACGGTCGGGGTCAGCCCAAGTGGGAACGGCGCGAATAGGCCGCACCTTGAAGCGGAGTGCCCGTGCGGGCGTGGCAAGCCGTTGCTCACGCACCGTGGCGCGGACGATTGCAGCCAAATCCACAGCTTCAGGGCGCATTTCCAATTTATTTGCCTGGATGTTCGCAATATCGAGCAAGCGGTCCACGAGCCGACCGAGCCGCCGCGTGCTCCGCTCGGCGTCCTCAAGGTTCGTGCGCAGTGGTTCGACGCCGTCTACCCAGGCTAGCGGGTCCGAGGTCGCGGTACCTGCGAGTTTGGTGAGACGTCTGGTGGCGAGCTGGATATAACCCTTGCTGGCGGAGATTGGCGTTCTCAGTTCGTGCGCGGCTATGGCTAGAAACTCCCGCATGCTCAGAGCAGTTTCCTGTAACCCTCGCTCATAGAGATGTTGTTCGGTGACATCTCGCATGACGGCGACGCCACCAATGAGAATGCCTCTCGCGTCAACGAGCGGTTCGCCGCTGATGCTCACCTCGATGTCGCGACCGTCAGCCGTGCGAAGTGAGGCTTCCATCGCCTGCTGTCCGCTGAGCGTTTCCCCGCGCAGGATGCGTGCAAACGGCGACTGGTCGTCCGTAATCGGCTGCCCGTGCTCGTCGCGAGCCATCACCAACCTTCCGCGCTCGCGGAGTGAGGTGGTGAAACTCTTAGAGCGTGCATCAGAGCGCGCATCGTAGCCGAGCATCGTGCGATCCGCAGCATTGGCGCAGAGAATCTGCCCCTCGCGGTCAAAGATGAGCACACTATCAGTCAGCGCGGAGAATGCGGCGTCGAGGTGGCGCAGGCGATCCATGTTCGTGGTGGGAGTCATCTTCTGGGCGGCATATCTCGGTAACGGACTTGATGCCTCACGCTCGCGCTGGCGCTCGATGAACTCGCCGATCGCCGCGCCGAGAACCGCGGCCTCGCGCAGGTAGGTTGCATCGAGCGAGCGCGGTGCTGCTGTCAGGCATTCCATGACACCAAGGAGCTTGGTCGTGCCCCAGACTGGAAAGGCGAACGCACTCCGCCCAGGTTCGGCCGCCGCGAGTGCTACTGTAGAGAAGGCGCTGCCGTCTGCCACATCAGTAAGTGCGGTAGGCTTGCCCGTGGCAAGGACATGACTGACGAGGGCGAGACGAGCGCTAAGCGGTGCGTCTGCGCGCCGGGAGTACGAGGTCGACACGGCAACTGCCCGCGCGGTCGCGTCGACACCTCGAACCGATTGCGGGGGCCCTAGGCGCCCATCGGACGGCCAGAACGTGACTTCGTCCCAACCCATCGTGTCGTGCATGGCCGCAGACACACGGATAAGAGTAGCCTCGACGTCACCTCCTTCAGCCAGCAGCTGACGCACGAGCGCTTGCACATCCACCTTATCTATTTGGTTGTCCATGTGGTCGCCTCGACCGAGCGTTCCTTGCTCGACCGCTCCTTTGGCCCTCGCTGCCGTCTCTCCGCTTGTCCTGGTTCCTCGCCGTGTGTGGGGAGGATCAGCCAGAAGCAGCCCGACTCGACCGGAGGTTTCCGCGCTCGCAAGGTTCAGCGACAGCGCCCGCTCGCGTTTCGTGCTCACACGCTTACTCCTTGACCCCACGCCACGTGCTATGCATTCAGGGTTACGTCGCGGCATGCGGGGTTCTGGTGACCTGACGGAAAGCGCCGCGAAGCGATCTCCATATCGCGCTTCTGAGCGCCAATTTATGCTTGCTCGCCAGGAAATCTACAGATGCTCGGTGCAATTACCAGGGAATAGCAGGGGGAAATCTACGCCAGTTCATCGTTTTCGCCTTGCAAACGGGCGGCGTAGTGCTGGACCCACAGCTACGTGCCGGCGTGCGATGTCCAGATACCCATTCTCGTCGCCCAGAATCATCAGTTTGTGCATGATCACCAGGTCCGCGCTCGGCAAAGGCTCGACCGGCTGAACGCACAGCGCACATATCGGTGTGCCTTGCTCATACACTGCGACCAGCCCGGGATACTCCGGAATGCGATACATGCGCTGCGCATCTTGCGGGCTTGTCACGTCCACATATCCGTGTCGCGTCAATTGCCGCCACTCGCGATCATCGAGCACCTCGCGCAGGAGCACCCTGGCGCGCTCGACGTCTGTTGCCTGGACGGTTTCCTCCTCTACACCTTCGCCAAGTCGTCTCACACACAATTCGGCGATGATCAGACACACCACGGTGAGAATCAGGAGCACGATCCCGGTGAGCATGAGTGCCAACATCATCGTCCCTACGCCCATTGCTCACCTCGCACGTATCCGTCAACCACCAAAGTCAGCCTTACAGGTGGGCCAGGCATTCGGGCACGACAGCGCATACGGACGACCGAGCCTGGATACGACTGAGGCGGTCTTGGCCGGTCTCGCTGCCCTTGTCGTTCGGCGGACGTTGTCGCTCGCGAAACATAAATCCCCTCCTACCCACCGACCTCGTCTACGAACACAGCGTACGATGGCAGTACCGAGCTTGCATCGGGCATAAGTTGGGAGTGCCAGGTGAGTTTCGCGTACCTCTGCAGGGAGTACACTCAACTAACCAGTGGGCGAGTGCCGACCAAGCCAGCGTTGGTTCCCAACCGCGGACGGTAGGACGGATCAGCCATGGGGTGCCGCACATCGCCTACCTGGCAGCCCGACGCAGCCTGTGCTTCGCGCCAGTGGACTAGCAAGAATGTCGGCCATACTGCCATCGTGCTGCACCGGGCAAAAGGCGTGTCTTTGGGGTGAGTACGGCACGACCCCGGGGGAGTCAGTGGAGGAACTTGTAGCGCGAAAGGTAGGAGGCACGGCGGCGAGGAGTGAGATCCCCGCGGATACAGCATTCCGCGGTCACGCGCATCCTTGCGTGGCCGCGGAACAGCATTCCGTGAACCTCCTGGGCGCCAGCGATGGCTGGAGGGAGGTTATGAGACGATCTAGGTGGCAGGGACTCCTTCGGGTCCTGCGCCCGACGGTGGCAGCGCTGAGACCGTCGGCTCACTTGCAGAGCCTTGCTCAGTCAACTGCTCCTCTCCATAGGGTGTGAGCGAGTACTCAGCGGGAACGAGCAACTGCAGCGCGACGCCAGCCGCCGCCACGACCGCGAAGACCAGCGTCCAGAACCAAGAGTTGTGAATAAAGGCGCCCACAAAACCGTACCGTAGCGATTCCAACGGGATGCGACCCAACGCGACGAGGACGCCCGTCACGATCATCCCCGCGCCGGCGACCGAGGAGAGCACGACGACGACCACTTTCGGCAGATTGAAGACGATGACGCCGGCGGTGAATACCAGCGCCGCGGCCAGGCCCACGACAAACTGCAAGACGCCTGACGTGATCCCTAGCCCCGCCATGATCCCCACACCAAGCTCATAGCCGACGGAAGCGCCCAGAATTGCAATCGCGGCGTAGTAGAAGAAATAGGCGGCCACGGCGCAGAAGCAGCCCGACGAAGAAGCCGAAGACCCAACTTCCTGTGGTGGCCAGGAATCCACCGCCAAACAACTGCTGAATCGACTGCGCGGTGACCACGAATCCCGCGAAGAACCCGTAGAGCGGGAGCAGGAGCACGAAAAGCCGAAAGCCGACAGCGCAGAAGAGTGCGCCGAACGCAAGCAGTGCCAAGGACACGAAGACGATCTGGAAGAACATGGAACACTTCCTATCTTTCGCGGGTGTTCCCGCAATGCTGACCTACTTGGTCATCTGTTACACATGTGACCGCACACCATCGCATCGCCAGGCGAGGCGCCTGACAGCAGGTCATGAAGCGCTCATCAACTGCTCATCACCCGATGGCCCCACCCGACATCTGATTGACCACTGTCTCCATTTGATTGGAAGCGATCGCGTAGCCGATGCCATTTGCTGGCGTACCAGTCGATGGGTTGACCGCGGCGAGCGTCGGAATGCCGATCAACTGTCCCTTAAGATTGACAAGGGCGCCCCCGCTATTTCCGGGATTGATCGGCGCGCTCGTCTGTATCATCCCCGTCAATGTGTATTTGCTGCCATCTACCACCTCCGTCGCCTCGCGATTGAGCGCGCTGACGATGCCAGAGGTCGCGGATTGTTCGAGGCCCAAAGGGCTGCCCATCGCCAGCGCATACTCGCCGACTTTGACCTGACTGGAATCGCCGACCGCTATTGGCTTCAGGTTGCTGGCGCTGATTTTGAGCAAGGCCAAATCCTGAGAGGGCGCGTCCCCCACGAGTTGGGCGGGAATATCCTGCCCATTGGCGAGAAGCACCGAGAACGTCGAGGAGCCGTGGACCACATGGCTGTTTGTCACGATATAGCCGCTGGTGGTGAGGATCTCGCCGGAGCCGACACTGCTGCCAGCAGCTCGCCCACGCGCTTGCACCTGAACGACCGAAGGATCAACCTCCTGGATGGTCGAAATGGTGGTCTCTTCGAGAGAAGAACCCGACGGCGTGGATGAGGTTCCGGCACCTTGGGCAATGGCCCCTAAGCCGAAGATGAGGCCGAACAGCGCGGCTACAGCGCCAGCGAGCCACAAAGGATGGATGATGCGTCTCTCTTCCGCATGTTGCGGGGTGTGAGGCGGTTGGCTGCCACGCGTTCTTGTCGCTGGCGTTTCGCGAGTTGTCGCGGCCGCTGGCGCTGATGTCGGCGCGGGCGATGCCGAACCGACCGACTCATTCGTAGTGTCTGGCATGGACTGTCTCCTGACCTTGCAGGTGTCGATCTCCCGCAGTCGATGTTCCTTCACAGGTCCACGATCGTGCGAAGCCCCTTGACGGCAAACGCTCTGGCGGTATATGGGGTGCAGCGCCGCCTGGCCACTGCGAAGACGAGCAATCGAGACGTTTGCGCGCTGGGTATCTAGCAGGCGGCCTAGCTGCCCAGGCTAATCGGCATTTCGGCAAGCGCGCAATCCGCAGAAGACATCACTGTTGCCGCTCACCGGTCATTGGCGGCGATCCCTGTCAACTGTAACCCGGGCACTGGCAAAGGCACTGCTTCGCGTGGCGGGTTTGCTTGGCTAGTCGTAGCTCATGCCAACGCAGCGTGACATGCCTGACCGTAGGGTGAGCGCCAACGTCTCTCTTATCCAATCGCCTACGGCAATTGCTGATAGGAGGCTGTCGCGTGACGCCTCTGTGCAGGGTGACACTCGGCGCCCACGACATCGGTCCTGCTCCATCGCGGCACATGTGCGAACTGGCGGGCCCGCTCGGCGCCCGCTGCGTTGGCATAGTCGTACTCGGCCCCGTGCCATGTGGGGCGATCGGCGAGCGAAGTGGGGGGGTTAGTTCCCTGGGTGGGCCATCATGTCTACCGCGACCGTCGCCGCGAGGATCAGCACGTCATTCTGGCCCGGCTCGATCTCGACGCCATACGTGTCCGCTACACGGAACCATTTCTTCGACACTTCAGCGACCTTATGGCCGCCGGCCTCCATCTGATATTCGTGATCGAGGATATTGCCTTGAATATCCAAGTCCGGATCGCCGCCCACCTTTACCGTCCAGCGCTCCCGTACCGGCGTGATGAGCGCTTTCTTGACCATCGCAAGGCGCTCGCCGTTGGGCCCTTCGATCTCCATCGTGTCCTTCACCCGCGCTATCCGCTGCTGGATCTGACAGAGCTCGTGTCCTTGTGGATCCTCGAAGATCAGGGTATTACGAACGCGCAGCGCCTTGCCGTCAATATGGAAGGCGCGCTCGCCGCGATCGTTCTCGATGTTGTAGTCATTACCAATGGCGACTAGGCGCTGGCGCATCTGATAGCGTACCGCATTGCCGCCGCGCCCAAACGTCGCCTGCTCTTGGTGGCGCTCGTCACGCCGATCTTCTCTGCGTCCATGAAACATGTCGTGTGCTCCTTGTGCGACTGTCGCTGGGAATTCCGTGCCTGGGAATGGCGTCGACCAAGCTAGCGACGTTACCAGCCGCCCAGCCGACTCCGCCTGATGACGCGCTACACTTTACGCACTCCGAAGTCAAGGTAAAGGTAAACACTCCTTTTCGCTGCTCCACATCTGCCGCATTCCACGCCTCCGCTTCGCCCTCCATCGTGGTCAGCGCGCGAGCAGCCTTTGGAATACAGGTGTGACAATGGTGGGCTTTACGATCCATCTCGCCACTCTTCCTGCTGAGGTGGCTGTGAGTCCACAGTGTTCGCCGCCGTGGACTTTGGGACGGCGGGAGGTTGTGGTGGCATTTGGGCAGCTTGTTCGGTGCCGAGTTGTGCCGCCATGGTCTCGCCAGTGTCGGGAACAGCCGCAGCGTACGCACTGTGCGGATCTGCCAGGTTGACATGCGGCTCGGCAGGCGGCGTGTTCTGCATCTGACCCTGAGCACGCAGCCGCTCAACGCGCTCCCAGTTAGCTTGCATGTCGGGCGGCGCCTCTGTTGTGGTAGGCTCAGAAGCATTAATAGGCGCTTGACCGGTGGCATCGGGCGGAGGCGTGGGCGGCCCGTTGCGGCGTGCGATGAGCCAGAGTATCACTCCGAGGGTCGCGAAGCAGAGCAAGAGCACAAGTATGATGAGCAACGCGAAACTGGCGTCCGTGGTGTGCCCGCTCGTGGCAGGTGTAGCGGTTGGCTCTGCGCGCGGCGTGGCTGTAGGTTGTGCGGTGGCAGTTGGTTGCGCGGTTGCGGTGGGCTGAGGCGTTGCAGTATGCTGCGGCGTCGCGGTGGCCTGCGCGGCTGACGTCGGTCGTGGAACACTCGTCGGCCGAGGGGGTGCGGTCGCCGGCGTGGCGACCGATGCACCTGTCGCCTGCGCTCTAGCGGTCGCGGTCAAAGCAGCGGCACTCCCAGCCTCGGCGATCTGCGAGCTCGCGGACTGGACCTGTGTGGCAAGCGGGCGAGGTGTGCCTTGCTCTGTGGCTCCTGATACGCCAGCGGCGCACGCGGCGAGTAAACTGGCTGTTGCGATCATCCCGATCACACGCCAGCGTTTGCTGGAAAGTCGTACCGCTCGCCAACGTATGGACCGGAGGCGAACATACCGGCACAACCGCAAGAACATCAACGACGCTCCTTCTTGGCCGATGTCTACCGCGCCACCGAGAAACTCCGACGCACATTCGTCGCGCACAGGCGTTGCGCGAAGCATGGCAGCCAGTTGACGCACGCCGCGATAGTTGCCGCTGAAAGTGTAGGATGCATCCTTTCCCAGCGCCTCCGATGCCGGGACAGTTTCCGTGGTCAGGCGCACCACTGTCGGCAGGGAAGCGCAAACCTCGCCGCAGAGCGAGGGATTGCCGCGCGTGTTGGTCGTGGCAGACCTGAGCACATCATTACGGATTCAGTGATTGGTCGCCGCCCTTGGTTCAAGCGCATGGCCAGCGGACGAGGAGTAGCACGAGCGTAGCCTAGAACGTGGTGTGGACGTGATCCAGAATCGCCGGAATCATTGGAGTCGCAGCCGAGCAACCACCCCTTTGCTGCTGCTGCAACCGCCTTGAAAGCAGGATTCTAGTTCACGTCCACAAGCGGCTCTAGTGACCTACGAGGTGGATCACGCCGACGCCAGCTAAGCCCTCCAAGACCAGTTGAATCGCCAGCGCGGCCAAGAGAAAGCCGAACACTTTCTCGGTCACCAGCATCCTGCTCGCATCGAGGTGGGCGCTGACTTGTTTCGCCCAGCGGAAGACGACCACGTCGATCCCCAGCACCACGGCGAGGAGACCCATGACCAGGGCGAAGAGGCCGAGCGACCCAGCTTCCGCGGAGACTGTGACCAGCGTGACGATGCCTGCGGGGTTGAGCAGGTAGGGGACGGCCAGCGGGAACACGGCGAGCCGCAGGGGATCGGTGGCGACCGACGAAGCGGGCTGCGGTTGCCCCTCCTCGCGACTGAGGACCATGGCGATCGAGATCACCAGCAGGATGATCCCCCCGGCGATGGCCAGCGCGCCGGTCGAAAAGTGGAGCAGCTTCGTCAGCAGTCCGCCAAACACCGCGAGCAGCAGCGCGGTGATGGTCGCCGTGCTCAGCATTTTTCGCGTGACCCGGTCCTTGGTCTGGCCATCCATCTTGGCGGTTACTTCGAGGAACGGAACGAGCGCGATCTTGGGGCCGATGCCGATCAGAAGCAACAAGAAGACGTCGACCACTGTGGTGAGGTCGATCGTGTCGAGATTCATCATCACATCACCCCCCGGCTTGACAGCAGCTCGCACCCGCCTGCCGTCACGGGCTCACGCGATCTGGCGGGCGAAAATTCACGTCCGCCTCTCCGCCAACGTCGAGCAGCAGCGATACGGCTTGCGGTCGAGCAGCGCGCCGCCGATCAGGGGGCTTTCCGAACTAATGCGGCAAGCGCCGACGGCCCGCCTTGCGAGTCCGCCAAGCGCAACAGCCCGTCAAATGTGGCCACCTTATAGGCGTAGGTGTAGGTGGGCGTGTTCAACGTCAGGGCGCTGAAAATGTCGATCGCTTCACCGCTGGCGATAGCCGCCTGTCCCATACCCACCAACTCAGAGGCAATGTCGCCGATCACATGCACACCGAGCAGCCGCCTATCGTCGCGGCGGAACAGCAATTTCAGCAGGCCGCCGTGCCCAGCAATTGCGCCGCGCGGCAGTGTAGCGAGATCACACCGCCCTACCTCATACTCGATCCCTTGCTCCTGGCACTGCTCCTCCGTCAAACCCACCCCTGCGACCTCGGGCATGCCATAGACCGCCGACACCGGCACTGGGTGGAGCGCGTCCCTGAAGGGGAGGTCGAACGCCCGAAACATCGCGAGGCGACCCTGCTCCATCGCAATCGACGCCAGCGAGGGATTTACCACGTCGCCCGCGGCGTAGATCCCGTCAGCGCTCGTTTGATAGTCGCTGCCTACGACGACACAGCCGCGGCTATCACACTGGATGCCCGCTCTCTCCAATCCGAGCATGTCGGTGTTCACCTGTCGTCCGGCAGCGAACAAGAGCGCGTCCGGCGCGAGCGTGCTGCCATCCGAAAGGGTTACCCGCAGCTTGCCGTCCGCACGCTCGACCACCTCCGTCCCCACGCCCAAGAGCACCGTGACCCCGATTTGCGCGAAGTGCTCGGCCATCCGGCGAGAAAGTTCGCCATCCATCACCGGCAGGAGCCGCTCTGCCTTGTCGGAGAGCGTCACGCGGACGCCCAGCGCGGCGAAGATCGTCGCGAACTCTACCCCGACCGCCCCGCCGCCTACGATGAAAATGTCACTTGGCACCCGGCCCAACTTGAAAATTTGCTCCGAGTCGCACACATCGGGATCTTCGAAGGGAATATTCCGTGGGCGCAGCGGGCGCGAGCCGGTCGCGATCAGTACGACATCGGCACTCAACGTCTTCACCATGCCGTCGGGCGTGGTGACCTGCACCGAGTGGCTGGGGCCGAGACGCGCCGTGCCCTGGATAAAGTCGACATGATTTCGCGCAAGGTTCTCGGCGACGTCACGCTGCAAAGCTGCACACACCTGCCTGGCCCGTTCGGCGATGGTAGGGAGCACGATTTCGGGCGGCGCGGCTACGGAGACGCCGTAGACATCGCGATGACGGAATCCAGTCAAATACAGTGCGGCCTCGCGCAGCGTCTTGGTCGGCGCGCCCCCAGTGGTGGTGACAGTCCCACCGGGCTGGTCGCGCTCGATGACCACCGCGCGGTGGCCGAAGGTTGCCGCTAGCACGGCGGCGCTTTCGCCCGCTGGCCCGGCGCCTATCACCGCTAGTTCATAGTGTTGGAGCACCATCTCTTGCCTCTCGGCTCTGTAGCGCAATCACCCGATTTCAGTGTGGGCGGGTCAGAGTCGCCCTATGCCTGAACGCTGGCTTGCGACGCGCCAGCAGCGGACGCATGCACGGCTTCGAAGGTGAGCACATTCTTGATGCCGCCGGGTTGACCGAGAAGCAGTTCGCGGTAGGATTCGAGCGGATAGCGGCCAGTGATGAGGGCACGCACTGCCGCGGGCCAGCGCTGCGCGACGACACCCAGGGCGCGAATGGCCGCCGCAAACCCTTCCTTGCCAGCGTTGACGGTTCCCAGGATAACCTGATTCTTCAGCACCGCATTACGCATGATCGCGTCGGTGTCCACTTGGCTGGTAGCGCCAAGCGCCGGCACTCCGGTAAAGATAAAGATGCTGTTAGGCCCGAGCACCTGCATCGCCCGGAAGGCAAGTTGCGAGCCGCCGGTTGCCTCATAGATCAGCTCAACGTTACCAACCAGGTGAGCGAACTCGCTGACGCTCTCCGCAGAGACATAGTGTGCCCCAAACGATTCCACCAGATTTGACTTGGGATTGGGCGCCGGAAGGCGGTCATACACGTAGGTGTCAAAGCCAATGTTGCGCAGTGCAATCGCTCCCAGCAACCCCACCGGACCGGCTCCCAGGACAAGTGCATGGTACGTTTTGTTTGCGGGTACACTCAATTGCCCCGGTCCTGCCAGTCGACTGGGATCGAACCAGGGTAGACGCCGCAGAATCGCAATAGTTTGGAAAAGCGCCTTGGCGGCGATGCTTGCCGGCTCCACGAGTACGGCGAAGTCACGCAGCTCCGGCGGCACAACGCACATGAATTGGGCGTCATCTACGACGTACTCAGCCATGAAGCCATGCTGCCCTTTGATGCCACGCTCGGTGTAATCTCCAGTGGCGCAAAAATCCTGGTTGCCAGAGGTGCAGGGAATACACTCAGAGTGGGCGCACGGTCGGCGCACCATCGTGACGACCAGGTCTCCCACCTTGAGGTCATCCACCTGCGAACCAATCTCGACCACCTCGCCCAGCGACTCGTGCCCAATGATCAGATAGTCGGAGCCTACCGGCGGAACACCGTACACGAAGTTGCAAATCTCTTTGTCTGTGCCGCAGACGCCCACCTCAAGCATCCGCAACTTCACCTCCGTCGGACGTGTGATACGCGGCTCCGCATGCTCGATGATTCTCAACTCATGACTGCGAGGGAAGACGGCAACGGCTTTCATAGCATCATCCTCATCGGTGTCAGATAGCGGCCAGCAGTCGCGCCGGATGGCTGCCCGGCCAGCCGTTCTACGTGTTCCATGGCCGCAGCACCGCTCGAGCGGGCGCACCATCACTATCGGCAATCTTGAGCGGTAGACAAGTCAATTCGTAGGCACCGGGCCGAACGCCGGTGAGGTTCAGTCCTTCGATGATCCAGATGCCGGCCGAGAGCAACGCCTGGTGGGTCTCGGGGCCGTCCGCTGTGTAGCCGCCGACCGACAGGTAGTCGACGCCTACGGTTTGCACCCCAACACGTGCCAGGTAGCGAGCCGCCGCCGCCGACACGTAGACGAAATCCTCGACGAAGTCTTCAGTCTGCCAACAACGCGGTGAGTTGATTGTTTTGAACAGCACGCGCTCGCCGCCTCGAATGTCGAATTCCCTCAACTCTTCGACGCCGATCGCGTGGGTGTCGGCGATCTCGATGACACGCGCTCGACCATTCAAGGCGTCGAAAGGCGCCAGGTGAACGCCGATGCCATCGTGCAGAAAGTGGCGTGGCGCATCCACGTGGGTGCCCGTATGCACGCCCAACGACATCTTCGAGACGTTGCAGATGTCGCCCGTCTCCATGTTCAGCATGCGCTCGATCTTCACTGGCGGATTGTCGGGCCAATGTACCATGCCGGTCTGGAGAAGGACCGAGATGTCAATCCATGGTTCCTCCACACGGAAGCTCCTCTCACGGCCCCACTCTTAGCTAGTCACTCAGGCAACAACTACTCGTCTCGGATTCTGCTGTTGGTCCCGTGTCAGGCGTGTTGTGGTGCGGCCTGCTCTTTATCTTTGGGAAGCAGAATGGCGGCGGCAAAGCCAATGCAGGAGATGATCACCATCGCGATCATCGCCAGGCCGTAGCTCTTGTTTTCGGCGAGTTGGCTGTTGACAAGAATCGAGCCAACCATGGCCGTTCCAAGAGCGGATCCCAGATTCGAAACACTGCGCGACAAGCCCGATATCTCGCCCTGATCCTTCTCGGGAAACGCAGACTGCACCACGTTGACCGACGATGTCAGCATCACACCGATGCCTGCACCGATGAGCAGCAAGCCGGGAATGAAGCCGAGAATGCTGGACGTGGCGCTCGACAGCCACAGCAACAGGACTGTGCCGATGATGGTCATGGCAAAGCCCCTGCGGATGAGGAATCGTTGCGGGCGCCTCTTCGCCAGCCTGCCGGCAACGCTCGATGAGAGCAGGATGCCGATGGTCGCGGGTGTCAACATCAGGCCCGTTTGAACAGCACTGAAGCCATGGATTGTCTGTAGAAAGACGGAGATAACGAAGAAGGACCCCTGGAGAGTGAGCCATTGGATGAGCTGTGTCAGCAGTCCGAGGTCGGAGGTACGATTACGGAACAACCTGCTCGCTATGAGCGGCACCTTGCCGGAATGCTCGGTGGAGCGTATGTGCAGGAAGAACCACAGCAAGAAGAGAGCGCCGATAGCCAGAATCGGCCACACCGGCGAGATGCCACCCTCCGGGATCACGACAACAGAGCCCAGGGTAAAGTCTTTGCTCGCCTTAAACCAACCATACGTGTTAGATTGAAGGATGCCGAGCACTACAAAGAACAATCCGGCTGCCGAGAGGATTGCGCCGACGAGATCGAAGTGGGGTTTGACCCCCTGAACGCCCGGATCCGAGATGCGCCGATGCCCCATGATGATGATCGCCGCGACGACCAGTACTTGCAGCATGAACGACGCGCGCCAACTGATTGCACTGGTGATGAGCCCACCTATCAGCGGGCCTGCCGCCGCTCCAATCCCTGCCGCGGCGCTGACGATGCCGAACGACCTGGCGCGTGTCGAAAGGTTGGTGAAAACCACCGTCACCAAGATATAGATCGGCGGGATCATCAGCGCGGAGCCAATACCCTCCAGCAAGGAATAGCCGAGTGTCAATACCCCCATCCCCGGCGCTAGCGCGGCGATGAGCGCGCCTATCCCGTATACGATCAAGCCGAGCTCAAAGCAGAACTTGCGGCCCCAAATGTCCGTTAGCTTGCTGCCGGGTATCATCAGCGCGGCCATGGTGAGGGTAAATAGCGTGATGCTAGTTTGAACACCCTGTACGGTCGTGTTCAAATCGGTAGCGATGCTGCTAATGGCTACGTTCATGTTGCTGGCGGCGTAGCTGGCGATAAACTGCGCCAGCGCGAGCGGCAGAAGCACCGACCAAATGGTCGGTGCAGCTTTGGAGGGTACGCCAGAGGACGCCGCTCCGTCGAAGCCGTTCATGTGAGCATCCATCGTAAGCTGTCCCCTTGCCTGCGCCGGTTTGTGCGATTACCTGAAGTTTCCCGGTTAGCCGAGTTTGTCGAGACCTACCCGACCAGCGCCGTGGTCGAGCTGGTAGTTCAGATTCATCGCTGCATTGATAAGCGCCAGATGGGTAAACGCCTGGGGGAAATTGCCTTGCTGCCCGCCCGTGAGGCCGATCTGCTCTGAAAAGAGGCCCAGGTGGTTCGCATAGGTCGCCATTTTCTCGAAGATGAGCCGCGCCTGCTCTAGGCGCCCGGAGCGGGCGAGGGCGTCCACGTACCAGTAGGTGGCGATAGAGAATGTGCCTTCATGCCCACGCAAGCCGTCGGGTGAGGCGCTCGGGTTGTAGCGATAGACGAGGCTGTCCGAGACGAGTTCCTGATCCATCGCGTCCAAAGTGGAGAGCCAGCGTGGATCCGTCGGCGAGGCGAAGCCGACGAGCGGCATCAGCAAGAGCGAGGCGTCGAGCACGTCGGTGTTGTAGTGCTGGACAAACGCACCGCGTGCCGCGTTCCAGCCCTTCTCCATAATCTGCTGATAGATTGCATCGCGCGTAGCGGCCAGGCGAGGCAGGTCCGCGGGCAGGCCGTGGCGCTGGGCAATGCGGATCGCCCGATCCATCGCCACCCAAGACATGAGGCGACCGTACACGAAAGGCTGCTGGCCCCCGCGCGTCTCCCAAATGCCCTCTTCAGGCTCGTCCCAGTGCTCGCAGAGCCAGTCGAGCAGTGCGCGCACATGCGCCCAGCCCTCATTTCCCACGCGCAAGCCCTGTGAGTCGGCGAGATACAGACTGTCGAGCAACTCACCATAAATGTCGAGCTGAAGTTGATCCGCGGCGCCGTTCCCAATGCGGACTGGTCGGGAGCGTAGGTATCCCTCGAAGTGGTCAAGAGTCTCCTCGTGTAGGTCCGATGTGCCGTCAACGCGGTACATCAACTTCAGCGGTGGAGCGCCGTCGTGGGCCTCGACCCGCTCAGCGACCCGCTCATTCACCCAACTGAGAAATGCGGCTGCCTCATCCACGTACCCCAAACCGAGCAGCGCATAGACCGAGAACGAAGCGTCTCGGATCCAGGTGTAGCGATAGTCCCAGTTGCGTTCGCCGCCAATCTCCTCAGGTAGGCCCCCCGTCACGGCGGCCACCAGGGCACCAGTGGGAGCGTAGGTCATCAGCTTGAGGGTCATCGCCGAGCGGTTGACCATCTCGCGCCAGCGCCCAGTATACGTAGAGCGGTTGAGCCAATTTCGCCAGAATAACCTCGTCTGCTGAAGCATCGCCCGGACCTCACTCGCAGAGATCGTCCCAGGCGGATTCTCGGCCTCCGACTCCAACATGATACCGGCCACCTGCCCGGCGCGTAGCGTGAACGAGGTAGTGACATCGCTCTCGCTGCGCGCGAGGTTGATCGGCTCGGCCGATTCGGAGGTGCCTACGTGCAGGGTTAGTGCGAGGTCAGGCGCATGGAAGATCGCCCCGTTATCAGTCATTTCCAGTTCGTGCCGTCGCCGGCCGTAATCGAATCGCGGTGCGCATTCGAGCGAGAAGCGCATCTCGCCGCGCACCACCTGAACAAGCCGAACCAGGCGATGGCGCGCGGTAGCTTCGTTAGGCCGATCAATCGGCATGAAATCATGGACCTCGCCAACACCATCCGCAGCCATAAAGCGCGTGATGAGAATGGCTGAGTCGGGGAAATACAGCTGCTTCGTCACGTAATCGGTGCCGGCCGGGGCGATGCGGAAGTGACCGCCACGTTGGGGATCGAGCAGCGCGGCAAAGACGCTTGGCGAATCGAAACGTGGGCAGCAGTAAAAGTCAATCGTGCCATCGGTAGTTACGAGCGCAGCAGTCTGGAGATCCCCTATCAGACCGTGATCGGCAATCGGTGAAAACCGCTCCATCGAACTTGCCTCCCTGTGAACGTAACCATCTCCATCGCGCCCGCAGTCCGCGCCCCCGCCGTCAATGCCGACCGGCCACTTCGAGACCAGTGGGATACGAGAGGGCGTGACGAACGCGGAAAAGGAAGCTGGCTTCCCTGCCCGTTGCGCAGCACCTACCCGCGCCAGGTACGTGATGCCACGTCGCTACCCTTCACCATAGACGCCCCCGCGACCATCGGCACTATGTGAAGAGCGAGAAAATAGGCGTAGGCGTACCCTCGCTGGGAGGCCAGCCGGCATCGGCCCTCATAGCGTTGCGCACCCCACACCGTGGGAGGGGCCAGCCTCACCTTGGAGCTAGCACCATCCAGACACTGCCCACGAATTGGGGGCGGATAGCTCGGCGGCTCGCTAGACAAGGCAGCGGCGCGGCAGCATGTGGCAGGCCAGGGTAACGGGGCCGGTCTTAGCGCGTGGTTTTGCCGTGAGTCCGGCACCCTCAGGCGATTGTGTGCAGTGTTTGGAGGTCAGAGGCAAGGAGCGAGCGGTACCAGCGCACATGCTCGACGCGCCCGGTCACCACGATCTCGCGCGCATCGCGCAGCCGGCGGTGCAGTTCGATGGCTAGTTGCGGGGGGAAGGCGATGGGGAGGCGCCCGGTCTCGTCCTCTAGGACGACGAAGCCCATCCCCTTGGCAGTCGGGGGTCGCTGGGCGGAGATGGCCCATCCCGCCACGCGCACGATGCGCCCCTCGGCTGCTTCGCCCAGCTCAGCGACGGTGCGGACACCGCTGCGGCGCAGGTCGCCGCGCAGCAGGCGCATCGGGTGGGGACGTGCCGACATGCCGAGCAGTTGATAGTCCAGCGCCAGGCGCTGCTCCGCGGTGAGTGAGGGTAGGGGAGGCATTTCTGATTCCCGCCCGCCCGCTCCGAGCACCGCGGCCCAGTCGAGCACGAGCTGCTCGGCCGAGGGTATGGCGCGTCTCGTCGAGGACGCCCGCCGTCCCGCGCCCGCCGTGGCGACCAACGGCCACAGTTCGCGCAGCTGCCACAGTCGAGCACGCCGCTCGGCGTGTGGGCGGAGCCCGTCGCAGGCACCAGAGAGCACCAACGCCTCTGCCGCCGGCAAGGTTAGCCCGGCGGGACGCAGGCGCTGGCAGAGGTCGGCGAGCGAGGTGAAGGGCCGCTCGCGCGCGCCCGCCAATAGGTTGCCCCGCCGGGTCCAGAGGATGGCGTCGGCCAGGGCGTCGCCGACGTGGGCCACCTGCCGTAGCCCGATGCGGATCGCCCACAGGCCTTCGGGGCGTCGCGGGTAAACGCCAACGTGCTCGACGCTGAAGCGCCCTTCGCCGCGGTTGACGTCGGGCGGCAGCACGGGGATGCCGAGCCGCTTGGCCTCCTCCAGCACGACATGCGGTGGGAAGAAGCCCGCCGGCTGGGCGGAGAGGAAGGCGGCGAGGTAATGAGCGGGGTAATGCGCCTTGAGCCAGGCCGTCGCGTAGATGATGCGTGCGAACTCCGCCGCGTGGCTCTTGCAGAAGCCGTAGCCCACGAAGTGGCTGATCGCGTCGAAGACGCGCAGCGCATCCTCGGCGGACTCGCCGCGCGATAGTGCCCCCGTGATAAAGCGGGCGCGCATCGCCTCCATCTCCTCCGGCTCGCGCGCGTGCGACATCGCGCGACGGAAGCCATCAGCCTCGGCGTAGGAAAGCCCGGCGAAATCGTGGGCGATGGTGAGGATCTGCTCCTGGAAGAGCAGGACCCCCTCGCTCTCGGCCAGGATCGGCCCGAGCACCGGATGATCGATCCAGAGCGGATCGGGCAGTGTGCCCGCACGCCATGGCGTCTGCACCGCGTCTGCCTGCTTCTCGCGCCGCCGTTGCACGTAGGGACGGACGAAGCCGCCCTGGATCGGACCAGGCCGGAACAGGGCCGTTTGGACGATCAAGTCATCGAAGTTAGTGGGCTGTGTTTGCGCCAGCAGGTGCCATTGGCCCGGCGACTCGATCTGGAAGACCGCCAACGTCTGGCCGCTACGGATGAGCTGCATCGTTGCCTCATCGGGCGGATCTGTCGGCAGGCGATCAAGGTCGGGGCGTGTGCTGGTCGTCTCCTCGATGAGCCTCAGCGCCTCCTCCACCGCGCCGAGCGTCCGCAGGCCGAGGATGTCGAACTTGATCAGGCCCAGGCGCTCGACGTCGTCCTTATCCACCTCCAGCGCCCGCATCCCGTTGGCGGAGACGCGCACCGGCAGCACCTCGGCCAGCGGACGACGCGACAGCACCATGCCGCCGTTGTGCAGCGACAAGTGGCGCGGCAGGCCCACAATGCGGGCGACGTAGTCCAGGAGCGCCGGAAGCCGTTTGAGGCAGCGCGCTCGTAGCGCGGTGTTGTGGGCCAAGCCGGCGCGCACGATCTGCTCCAACTCGTCGCGATAGCCCGGCAGGTCGCGACGCCCGGCGTGGTGCGGCAGCACCTTCGTCAGCCGGTTGACTAGCGGCAAGGGATAGCCAAGGGCCTTGGCGGCGTCGCGCAGCGCCCCGCGCGTGCGATACGTGTTGACGTTGGCGACCATCGCCGCGTGCTCCGCCGTGAAGGTGCGCTCTACCCAGCGGATCAACTCGTCGCGGCGGTCGGACTGCACGTCGATGTCGATGTCGGGCATGCCGGCGCGATCGGGGTTGAGGAAGCGCTCGAAGAGTAGGCGGTGGTGCAGCGGATCCACGCCGGTGATACGCAGCAGATACGCGACCAGGGAGTTGGCGGCGCTGCCGCGCCCGCTGACGCGGATGCCCATGTCGCGGGCCGCTGCCATGATGGCGTGCACGCAGAGGAAGAACTCCTCCAGCTTCAGCGTCCCGATGACCGCCAACTCGTGTGCCAATTGCAGCCGTTGTGGACTGCCGGACAGCATCGCTTCCGGGGCGTCCGCGTAGCGGGCGGCCATGCCCTCCTCGCACAACTGCTGCAGACGGATCGCCGGAGTCTCGCCCTCGGGCAGCGGCAGCTCGGGGGCTACGCAACTGCCTTTGAGCAGCGAGACATGGCAACGCTTGGCGATCTCCGCCGTCGTCTCCAGCGCCTCGGCACCCCACGTGAAGGGCGCGAAGAGTGCGGCCAGTTCATTACCAGCCTTGAGGTACTGCTGGTCGGTGTGGGGGCGCTCGGCGTGGGGGGCGTCAACGGTGATGCCCAGGCGCACGCAGGTGAGTAGGTCGTAGATCGCGTCGTCCTCGCGTGTGGCGTGATGGACGCCGTTGGTGGCGACGAGGTGCAAGCCCGCGACTACGGCGATCTCCGCTAGTTGATCCAGCAAGCACGGCGAGTCGGGGCGTCCGTGGTGCTGCATCTCCACGAAGACACGCTCCGCTCCGAAATCCCTCGTGTACCGCACTGCGACCTCTACGGCGGCCTGGCGTTGGCCCCCGAGCAGCAGACGGCACAGTGTTCCCTCGCGCCCACCGGTGAGCAGGATCAGCCCCGCTGGCTCGGCGGCCAGCGCGGCATAAGGCACGACGGGGCGATCGGGGTCGCCTAAGTTGGCGTCGGTCAGGAGCCGGCAGAGGCGGGCGTATCCCGTCGCGTCCTCGGCGAGCACGACGAGGCGTGCGGGCTGGGCGAGGTCGCCGAAGACCGGATCAGCCACCGCTAGCTCGCAACCGAGGATCGGCCTGATGCCGCGCTCGGCGCAGGCCGCCTGGAAGCGCACGACGCCAGCGAGGGTCATGGTGTCGGTGAGGGCGAGGGCGCCCATGCCCAGCTCGACGGCGCGGCTCACCAGCGCCTCGACGCCTGAGCCAGCGCGCAGGAAGCTAAAGGCGCTGTGGGCGTGCAGCTCGACGAAGGTATTCACATTCCTCCGTTCGATCTCTGTCAGTCGAGCACGCGATCGAGCACCCAGCGGTCCCTTGCGGCGTCGTGGTAGACCTCGCAGAGCAGTTCGCCGTCGCAGGCGAGGCGATAGTAGCGCTCCTCCCCCGCAGCGGCGGCGGAGTTCACCGCTCCGCCGATGGCGTCCCACCGCCGCTCGCGCAGGCGCCAGCGCGAGAGGATGCGCAGCATGTGATAGTCTCGGCCTCGCCAGCGGAGGGCGGTGGGCTCTCCGGCGGCGTTGGTAGCGACTTCGACGGGCTGCCCGTAACGATGGGCCATGTTCCACATTCCCCTACCACCAATGCAGCCGGCGTGGCACGTCGCGCCACGGATCATCGGAAGCCTCGCTAGGGCTCGGCGGCGAGACACTGGCGGATACAGCATCATCCAGGGGGGTAAGGCGATAGCGGTTGCGCTCGAAGATAGCGTCGGACTGCACCAGGCGCGGAGTGAGTAGCGCCGGATGGCCGTAGCGCCGCGCGAGCGCATCTGCCAGCTCCTGGATCGCCGCGCGCCGTCGGTCGGGGGAACCCCAGAGCGTATCTTGCCCATGCCCCACGCGCGCGAGATCACCCGCGGCAGCGCGGATCGCGACGATCGCCCCGCCGTGCTCGCCCCATTCCCCGCTTGAGTTGTTCGGCGAGGGAGGGCTGAGGCAGCCCCAGAAGAGGCGGGTCAACTCCGTCGCGAGGAGGGCCGAATCGCCGATAGGCCGCCGCAGGCGTGCGCGCCGCGTGCGGATGATGCCCGACTCCCAGGTGACCGTCAGCCAGAGCGTGCCGGCCTGACGCAGGCGATACTCCAGCTCGCTTGCCACCTGCCGCGCAAGGCGAGGGAGTTCGACGGACGCGCGATCTGGCGCGATTGGCTCCGCGAAGCGCAGGCGGCAGGCAAACCGCTCCGGCCGCGGCATGGGCTGGAGCGGGCGCGGATCCGCGCCGCGGCAGGCGGCGAAGAGGAAGCGTCCCACCGCTTCGCCGAACTGGCGGCGCAAGGCCAACTCGCCCAGCCGCGCCACCTTGCCAAGCGTGTCGAGCCCAGCGCGTTGCAGGCGCCTGATCTCCTCCGCCGAGATGAAGCGGGCCGGGTGCAGAGTCGCGAGCGTCGTCACCGGCGTGCGGTAGAGGAACTCGGCGGCCAGCCTCGGACCGACCGCAGCGAGGGGCGTCGAGGAGGGGGCTGTCAGCAGGGCGAGCTGTGCCAGGGTGAGGCTCGGCCCCACGCCCACGCGCGCCCGCACGCCAACCTCTGTAAGGCGGGTGACGAGCCCCTGGACGACTGCCGCCGCCTCACCCTCGGTGCACAGGCCGAGAGCGAGCAGCGCATCTGTCGGCGAAATACGCTCCACCCGGTCCGTCACCGCGTAGCAGTGCGCGAGCCAGCTGTCCACCTGCGTGGGCGTGACGTAGCGCGTGACCGTCAAGAAGGCGAAGCGCGGGGCGGCGAGTTGATCGTCCCCCGCTTCGACGACATCGGGCAATGCGGACCCGCTTAAGTCATCGGGGAATCGTGCCGGCGAGGATGAGGAGAAAGAAGAGAATAAGGTGCCCATACGCATCAGCTTTCCACACCTCAATGAACAAGTGTTCTAGAGCATGCGTGGGAGCAGGCATCATTGTCAAGACCATTCTGGTACAGAAACGAGAGCTAAGGCGCCGAAACCAGTGTCGTCGCAAAAGTCGTGGGGGGACTTGACCGGAATCGAGGGGAACTCTTTTTCCTCAGAATAGTGGAAAGAATCCGTATGAACTCCTGACACGCAGCGATGGCTGGCACGACGTCAGGGTGAGAATCACTATTCCAGGCGGATTGGCGTAGGTTTCGAGGTGGCAAAGGAGGAAAGGAGTGCGCGTGTTTGCGCGGCCTCACCTTCGCGCGGCCCCGTGGGGAATGGTCGAGCAGGCGGAAGGACGGTGAGACTGGGATGTGTCGTGGCCTCGGGCGCAGGCCGATTATTATAAAGGTAGGGAGAACTACCCTTAGCTAGCATAGGACGCTACAACGGACGCATGGCGACTCTCGTACGGTTCACCGACCAACTGGTGGCCGAGGCGCCAAGGTGTCCGACCAGTTTCCTGATCATGTGGAGGCGAGCCCAACTTCTGCCTCGACCACCGCGACAAGTTCGTCAGGATTGTGGTACTGCCCGTTGGCCAAGTCGAGCACACGGACGCGATACGCCGCCCGATACGCTCGAAGAAATAGCGTCTGGGCAAATTGTGGGTAATCGTAGTCGATGAGCCGGAGGTGCCCATCACACGCCTCGCGCGCGAAAAGCATGAGGCTGTCGTCGTCCAATCCTTCTGGCAGCAGTGCATAGAAGAAGTCGCCGCGCGCCTGTTCCTGCCCCTTGGAGATGGCTGTCCGTATCAGCGCAACTCGCTGGCGGTCGTCCGCAACGGAATGAAAGAGGTGTTTGCTGGTGCTCATGGAGCTACTCCATATAGCAAGGTTGCCCACCTGCTGATCTTGCCTGGCACGCCCACATATCTGCACAAGGGTCAGGACCCGAAGCGCGTATCAGGCGTACGCCACGACGGAGCGTTCTCGTTCGACGTTATATCGAGTGTGACGGAGATCTCGCCGCCGTCATGGCGCACCGTATTGGGGAAGCCGGCGTGGCGGAAAACGTCGAGCATGCGCGTGTTGCCGCTCATGGTTATAGCGACAAAAGTGGTCAGGCTGTGGGCTCGGGCGTAGGCGGCGAGGCGCCTCAGCAGCGCAGTGGCGATTCCCTTGCCCTGCCACGCATCCTCCACAACGAACGCAACCTCCGCGACTCCTGGCTCTGTACGCTCGTAACGTACTACCGCGCGGATCGCCTCGTCACCTGAGTCGCGGCCTGTCGGAGTAGTAGCGACGAGCGCCATGCGCTGCGCGTAGTCGAGATGGGTGAACCGATAGGCATCTTCCTCGGAGAGTGCGGGCAACACGCGGAAGAAGCGAAAGATGACGGTATCGGGCGACAGGCGCGCATGGAAAGCGCGCAGCCGCTCCTCGTCGTCCGGCTGAATGGCGCGCACCTTTACCCAACTACCATCGCGCAGCAGAAGATCCTCGTCAGGGTAGGGAACGGCCGGATGCGGAGCGGGTGCGGTTGCTCTTGATGGAGCAGCGGCAGGCTGAGGTGCCAGCGGCAATGGAGATTGTGACATATCGCACCTCTTCGTTCTTCCTGCGCACGGGGTTCTCTCAATACTCGTACCGCGACGGCGTCTCAGATATATCTCTCCCCGATGCCAGACATCACGGCAACATCACGGCGACCTCACACGCTTTGCATTACACCTGACACCAGCACATCAGTTGCAGCGCTCTGTTGCCGTCCCGCACAACCAATGGCACGGTGTCGGCCCTGGACGCCGCATTCCTCAGCGTCAAGCGTGCAGATCTCGATACCGCCGTGCTGGAGGGGTTGCAAGGCGCGGGCATGCCCAAATCGTCCTCCGCAGATCACTCGTGTGAGAAGCGTGGGGAGGTACCCGGCATGCTGGAGAGCTTGGTCGCGCGTCGTCTTGGCATGGCGGCATGTCAGGCACAGGCGGCTGTAGCGCGCGAAGCGGAAGGTGCCTGATGGAGGACATACTGATGGAGGAATAGGGGTAGCGCTTACGTCCGTGACGGGAAAGTTTCACGACGGTGACAGAACGAAGGGCCACCTTCAATTGTGGCCCTTGGGCAGCCAATCGACATATTGTAGGGGTGCGCGGCCACGGAGAACGCGGCCGCGCAGTTTCCCTCTCCTCACCACGCGAGGGTGGTGTTTCCGACTCGATCGACTCCTCTTCGGCCCGCTCCAGAAAGTTCTTACCCGTTCATCAGTGTCCCGCGCGCGGGCCGCGAACGGCTCGTCAACTTGCGCAGCTCGTGGGTAGATCTTTGCACACTTCGCAGACCTCAGAGGAGTCTGTTTGCCCGCGTGCACGGGCGCCCCTACTCCACCTGAAACACCATGCCCAGAAACCGAACCGGCAGCAATGGAAGAAGCAGGGGGTGGATAGTAAGTATCACACTGCTCCTTTCTGCACCCCGGCCAGTCGCGCCGCGAGGTGTACTCAAACCATGCCATATGCAAGCGCCTGGCACAAGGCCTACACGTTCACATTAGCATCACGATCGCACATGGCAACGGCGTGGCATCACGCGTGGCATCATCGTGGCATCACGCGTGGCAGCATGCGGTGACCACCGACGGCCGGGCCAACGCCGACACCATACCTGACGACCAGTCTTTCGCGTTGGTGGTGCACGAAGATGTGACCGCATTGCGCGAGACCGAACGGCTGAAGGACGAGTTCGTCGCCATGGCCGCGCACGAACTGCGCGGCCCGATGGGTACTTTGTCGGTCTACGGAAGCATGCTGCGTCGCGAGGCGATGCAGTCGGGCCAGCAGGATACGGATTTGGTCGACTGGCAGGCCGAAGCGCTTGAGGGCATCCAGCAGGTGACGCGTCAGCTCGTCTCGCTCACCGACGACTTGCTGGACGTCACGAAACTGCAGGCAGGGGGCTTCTGGATGCGCGCGGAGCCACATGATCTTGCCGCGCTCGTGCGCAGAGTCGTCCCGCGCATCCAGCGGACGACCGAGCATCATCGCCTCCTTGTCGATGGTGTTGATGAGCCCGCCGTGGTACAGATCGACGTGCGACGGATGGAGCAAGTCGCCACGAACTTACTGAGCAATGCCATCAAGTACAGCCCGAACGGCGGCGACATCATGATCGCGCTCGTGCGGCGGGCGGCGGGTAATTGTGAGGTCGTCGACCTCCTCGTCCGCGACTCTGGCATCGGCATTGCCCCTGAAGATCAGCCCCTCATCTTCGGCCGCTTTGCGCGAGGAACGAACGCACGTGCGCAACAGATTGAGGGAACTGGGCTCGGGCTCTATCTCTGCCACGAGTTGGTGGAACGCCAGGGCGGCCAAATCTGGTTCGAGTCGCATGTCGGCATAGGCTCAACGTTCTACGTACGCTTGCCCATCTCGGACGAATGACCAATCGCGCCGCCCGCAGAGGCTTTCGCGATGTCCGCGCGTTGATTCGGTGTGCACTCGGAGGAAGATTGCGCTTGTGACGCGAATGTGACGTAAAGCGCATACCTGTGTTGGAGACGTGAGCGCGACTCGGTAGACTGACACCATACACCTCCCGATACATTTATCGCCTGCATGGTGATAGATTTGTGATGGCACAGGGAGTCGTAGCATGACGACAAAAGGCACTCCCTCTAAGCCAGTTCGCTCAACGCTCGGGGAATCCGGCCAAAGCGGTCAGCAAATTTCCGGGGAGGCTGCGCTGTCTCCGCAGCACTCAGAGCAACAGGCAAATGATCGTGCTCAATCCGAACTTGATCGGCGTAAGCAGGACCACTACTCGCCCGAGCTGTTGAGTATCATCAGCCATGAGTTGCGCAGCCCGCTCGCGGCCATCAAGGGCTACGCGGCGACGCTCCGGCGCCACGACCGACGTCTCTCGCGCGAGGAACGCAAAGAGTTTCTCGACGCCATCGACGAGGCCAGCGATCGCCTCACTCGGATCGTCGAGCGCATCCTTGAGCTTTCGCAGCTCGAGATGGGATTAGCGACGATGGCACGAGAGCCGGTGGCACTCTCGCGTCTCGTCCGCGAGGCCCAGGCGGCGGCTGAGAGGCGCCTCGCCGCGTCGCGTGGCGATGCCCAGCACTTCACTTTCCAATTCATCGAGCAGAACGTGGAAGGCGCATTGGTCCTGGCGGACGTGCGCTATCTGCGCGACGTACTCGACAACCTCTTGGAGAATGCGATTGCCTACTCCCCGAACGGGGGTGTCATCGCCATCCGCCTCGTTCCGCACCACGGATTGGCGCAGGTGGGCACCATACGGCCGGCGCTGGAGCTGACCATCAGTGATGAAGGCATTGGTATTCCCGAGGAACACCTCACCCGGATATTCGACACTTTCCAACGCGTCGACCTCCGCTCGACACGAGAGACGGGCGGCATCGGATTGGGTCTGGCGATCTGCCGAGAAATCGTAGAGCAACACGGTGGCCTACTGTGGGCCGAGAATCAGCCGAATGGCGGCAGCGTCTTTCATGTCGTGCTGCCGCTGGTCGATGAGAAAGAAGTCACCGAGAGAGAAGCGGCGGTGGACGACGCCAGAGGATGACCGCCTGAACGTCATGAGACCGGTATGCCTGCTCGGAACTGCTGAGGCCATGAGCGACGTACACCAGAGAAATGAGGAACGACCGATGCCCGTGAAGAAGACGAAGGTAGTGGTGGCAGACGACGATCCGCAGTTGCTCCGGCTGGTGACGCGCAACCTCCAGCTCGAGGGGTACGATGTGATCTCGGCGAGCGATGGGCAGCAGGCGCTGGAGCAGATTGAGGCCACCGCTCCGGACCTTGCACTCCTCGATGTAATGATGCCGCGCCTCGACGGCTTCACGGTCTGTGAGCGCGTGCGCGAGTTCTCAAGCCTGCCGATCATCATGGTCACAGCGCGCGGGCAGGACCAGGATAAGGTGCATGGGCTCGATCTAGGCGCCGACGACTACCTGACCAAGCCTTTCAGCGTCGACGAACTGCTGGCGCGGGTACGGGCGGTCTTGCGTCGGGCGCAGTTCGGCAGTGTGGAGTCGGTACGCGGGCTGGCTGCCGTCGCCACCGTTGGTGACCTTTCAGTAGACTACGCGCAGCACCTCGTGACGATGCGTGGCGAGGAGGTTCCGCTGACGCCAACAGAATATCGCATGCTCGCGTACCTGATGCAGAACGCGGGTCGCGTGGTGACACAGGATCTGCTGTTAGAGCATGTATGGGGTGCCGAATACATTGGCGAGAGTCACATGTTGCAGGTGAATATCAACCGCCTGCGTCACAAGATCGAGCCTGATTCTACCCAGCCGCGCTACCTGCTCACGAAGGTCGGCGTCGGCTACCTGCTCCCCGCACAGGTTGCCGTCTGACCGCTCGGGCGCTCGTCTGCTCGTCATGACGCAATAGCAATCTAACGACGCCACATCGCGCGTGTGGCGTCTTTGCGTTTCCCCAGTGCAAGCCGTTCCTGCCGTACTGCTCAATCGTGAGATTGACACGAGCGCATAGTGACGTCCTCGTGAGGCGTTCCTTCTATCCTTCACTTTGAGACGCATCCATGAAAGCACTCAGTGGCAAGCGATGTTTCGGGGTGGAGCGTCCTGGATCTCTCCTCAAAGCGTATGAAAGGAAAGCACGATGAGCATTCTCGTCGCGTACGCTAGCAAGCATGGCGCAACAGAAGGCATCGCCCGGCGAATCGGCGAGACGCTTCGAAGGGAGGGGCATCCGACGACGGTGACTTCCCTCGAACACGCGGATCACTTGGCGGCCTACGAGGCTATCGTCCTCGGCAGCGCCGTTTACTATGGCTCCTGGATGAAGGAAGCACTGGAGTACGTCCACCACAACCGCTCGGCGCTCGCCTTGCGCCCAATCTGGCTCTTCAGCAGCGGACCACTTGGCGACCACTTGCCCGAGCGCGACTCCCAGCTCAAGGAGCTTGCAGAGCTAGACGCGCTGCTTCATCCGCGCGATCATCGCATCTTCTTCGGTGCGCTCGACCACACCAAGCTCTCGTTCGCCGAACGCATGGTCGCCAAGGCGGTGCGCTCGCCCGAGGGCGATTTCCGCGAGTGGGAGGAGATCGACGCGTGGGCCAAGGGCATTGGCGGCGCGATCTCCCATGTCTCGGGGGGCATGCGCTCGGTATAGGTCGACTTTGCCCGACGAAAGAGTTGTGTCGCGCTGATCACGCTCCACGCTGGCTTTTGGCTTCGTGTACCTGTTGATAGCGTTCGGTGCGGCCTACAATCCGTTTTTCCTCGTCTACGGGTCCTGTATTGGACTAGCATCGTCGCGCCCGTTACCTCGCTGCTCTCGATCGACGTCGTGTGGCTTCGGTCCGGTTCTTGCAGCGCTTTGTGTGCCGCACAATCGCGTGGTCGAAGCACGTTCGGCGTGCTGCTGGCACTGATCTACCGTCGGAGTCAGCCAGGTCCCTGATGATACTGAAAAACCGTGTCCGGCGAATGTGAGTGATGACGAGTGGGCGTCGGTCGCCACGTAGCTAAACAGACCTAGAGCACAGAGGGCCTGGACCAACATGGCCCATCAGTCGAACCGAAGAAGCATCGGAGCAACTTCAGAGGAACACCCATGAACACCGAACGGACGCGGGGGAGACCAGTCGGCGAGACAAAGCCGCTATTGGGCTTCCTTGGCATGGGAGCGATGGGCAGCCGTCTGGCCGCAAGGCTGTTGCGGGCGGGCTATCCGCTGCTGGTGTATGACCGCACACAGGCGAAAACGCTGCCGCTCGTGCAACTGGGTGCACGCACCGCTGACACACCCAGAGACCTGGCTGCACAAACTTCGGTCGTCTTCTCATCCCTGGCAGATGATGCCGCAGTCGCAGAGGTGCTCGCGGGATCTGATGGTGCCTTCGAGGGAGCACTGCCGAGCACGACGTTCATCGAGATGAGCACTGTTTTGCCCGAGACCTCGCGCGATCTTGCCACGGCAGCGCGTACACGGGAGCTGGACCTACTTGATGCTGCTATCTCCGGAAGCACGCCCCAGGTGGAGGCTGGGACGATCACCCTGCTGGTGGGCGGTGACCAGGCGGTCTATGAGCGCAACCTCCCGATCCTCTCGACCTTGACGGAGCGCTGCTTCTACATGGGACCGAGTGGGATGGGTACGTCGATGAAGCTGGTCGTTAATACACTGCTTGGGGTCGGCATTCAGGTGCTGGCAGAGGCGGTCGCGTTGGGCGAGAAGGCAGGCTTGGAGAAGGCACGGCTGCTCGATGTGCTAGCCAAGACAGCGGTGATCTCGCCGCGCCAGAAGCTGGCCATGGAAAATGTCCGGCGCGAGGAGTATCCCACCACTTTTGCGCTGCACCTGATGCAGAAAGATTTCGGGCTGATTCTGCGTGAGGCTGGCGCGTTGCATGTCCCCATGCCGGTAACAGCCGCCGCCGAGCAGGTCTCTGGTGTCGAGCTGGCCAGCGGAGATGATGGAGACATTACCGTGTCCATCCGTTGGATGGAGGATCTTGCGGGAATCACCAAATCGGAGAACTCCGCCGGCCAGGAAACCGGGCGGGTCGGCTGATCCCTGTAGTGCTCGTCCACAACACGCTCTAGGACGATGGATGCTCCCGCGATGGACCGCCTGAGAGGGCGCACGCCTAAAACCAATGGGCAGCGCCGCCCGGCGGCAAGGGCGGTCGTCTACAGCGTCGTTGCCCCCTTCGCGTCGTGACCGCCGCGTGATGTGACCGCGCGTCGCCGCGAGATTCGTGTGATACCGGCTAGGTAAGCTGTTCGTGCGACAGGGAGCCGCAGTGAGCGGCGAAGCGGTCGATATCATCAACGGACGTTCAGCCCGAGGGAGGCACAGCATGACCAAGTCGATTCGATGGCGCGTCATCGTCCTGCAGATTGTAGCGGTTCTCGTCCTCGGTTTTGGCTCATTCGGCGCGTTCTACGCCAGTAGCTTTATCAATGACCAGGTGCATTCCGAATTGGCCCCGCAGCAGATCTTCTTCCCCGCCAATGCCGCCGCCGGCCTCCCGGCTGATCTCAATGCCTACGCCGGCCAACAGGTGCTGAATGGCGACCAGGCCCACGCCTACGCCGACGACTTCATCGGCTTGCACCTCTCTGAAATCGGCAAGGGACATCCGTATTCCTACTGGAGCGCGCAGGCCATGGCGGCGACTGACCCGGCGACGAAGGCGGCGGATCAGGGGATCGCGGACACGCTCTTCAAAGGCGAGACGCTGCGCACGATGTTGACTGAGGCATGGACCTTCTCGGTCGTCGCGCAAATCGCGCTCTACGCGGGCATCGGCCTGGCGCTCGCCGGCGCTATTGTCCTCGCCGCCCTCGGCTTTGAGGTCGTCGAGGCCAACGATGGCAAAGAGACGGTGAAGGCGGTCGAAGTCGTGACGGCCCCTCTCAGCAAGGAGGCAGTGTCGACTCGCCGCGAGCCGGCGTCGGTAAACTAGCGACCAATGTTTCGTAGTAGGTCGAGAGGGATCCGGTGTGTAACCGGTCCCTCTTTGCCATGTCGGAAGTGAAGCACACAGAGGAGGCTCCTATGAGCGCTTCGAGAAGCCAAGAATCTCTCGCGCAGCTATTTGATCTGCGCGGGAAGGTCGCCGTCGTGACGGGCGGCGCGATGGGCATCGGACAAGGAATCGCCCTGCGTCTGGCGGAAGCGGGCGCGGCGGTGATAATCGCCGACATCAATCTGGAAGCCGCGCAACAAACGGCGAACATGATCGTCGCGAAGGACGGCAAGGCCAAGGCTGTGCGCGCCGACGCGAGCAGCCAGCAGGACGCCGAGAAGGTGATGGGCGAGGCCAACGCCACGTTTGGCCGGCTCGACATCCTCGTCAACAACGCGGGCATCTTCCCGATGAGCCCCGTGCTGGAGACCTCGCCGGAGCTGTGGCAGAAGGTCATCGGCGTGAACCTCAACGGGACGTTCTACTACGCGCAGGCCGCCGCGCGGGCCATGATCGCGCAGGGGCACAGCGGGCGCATCGTCAACATTGCCTCAATCGACGCCTTGCACCCGACGGGGAACCTCGTCCACTATGACGCCTCTAAGGGCGGTGTGGCGATGATGACGAAGTCGCTCGCGTTGGAGTTGGGTCGCCACGGCATCACGGTCAACGCCATCGCCCCCGGCGCCATCGACACTCCGGGGGCACGCGCCACCACGGCGGCTCCAGCGGGACAGGCCGCGCCAAGCGAAGTCGACATTATGGCCGCGTTCCTTGCGCGCATCCCATTGGGGCGCCAGGGCGTGCCGGATGACATCGCCAAGGCTGCGCTCTTCCTAGCTAGCGCTGCCGCCGACTACATCACCGGCAGCCTGCTCGTCGTTGACGGCGGGTACCTCCTGTCGTAGCGTGGCGAGGGAGACTTTCCAGGGTTCACTCGCGTATCGCCAAGCCCCATCTGACAACGTCGTCGGGTGGGGCTTCTGCATAGCTTTCGGCTGGCGTCGATCCGCACCCTGGCGCACCGCCGCGCTGGCTGCGACGCTGCCGTGATGTGCCGCGCACGCGCCGTGATGGCTTGGTGACGTTGCGGGCGCATGCTGAGGCTCGAAGGCATTCGGAACTGGAAGCATTCGTGATCGGGGGCGCGTTATGGCAGCCGACTGGATAACGATAGACGGCAACGAGGCGGCGGCGAGCGTCGCCTATCGGCTCAGCGACGTGATGGCGATCTACCCAATCACGCCGTCCACGCCGATGGGCGAGTCCGCGGATGCCTGGTCGGCGGCGAGCCGGCCAAACCTCTGGGGCGCCGTGCCGAGCGTCATCGAGATGCAGTCCGAGGCCGGCGCGGCGGGCGCCATCCACGGCTCGTTGCAGCGCGGGGCACTGACCAGCACGTTCACCGCGTCGCAGGGTCTGCTGCTGATGATCCCCAATATGTACAAGATCGCGGGCGAGCTGACACCCGCCGTCTTCCACGTCGCTGCGCGCTCGCTGGCGGCGCAGGCGCTTTCGATCTTCGGCGATCACTCTGATGTGATGGCGGCGCGCTCGACCGGCTGGGCCATGCTGGCATCATCCACCGTGCAAGAGGCGCAGGATCTGGCGCTCGTCGCCCACGCGGCCACACTGAAGGCGCGTATCCCCTTCGTCCACTTCTTCGACGGCTTCCGCACCTCGCACGAGATCAATAAGATTCGCCCGCTCGCCGACGACGACATGCGCGCCCTGATCGACCAGCGCTACGTGGAGGCGCACCGCCTGCGCGCGCTCTCGCCGGCGCATCCCGTCCTCCGCGGCACGGCACAAAACCCCGACGTCTACTTCCAGGCGCGCGAGACAGTCAATCCCTTCTATGCCGCGTGCCCGGAGATCGTGCAGGCGGCGATGGACCAGCTCGCCGCTCGCATCGGACGGCAGTATCGCCTCTTCGAGTATGCAGGCGCGCCCGACGCGGAGCGCGTGATCGTGGTGATGGGCTCCGGTTCCGAGACGGCGCGCGAGACGGCGACCGCCCTGGCGGCGCGAGGTGAGAAGGTCGGCGTCGTCACGGTCCACCTCTTCCGCCCGTTCTCGCCGAAGCATCTGATCGCCGCATTGCCCTCCACCGTGCGCTCCATCGCCGTGCTAGACCGCACCAAGGAAGCGGGCGACGTGGGCGAGCCGCTCTACGTGGACGTGGTGACGGCGTTGGCGGAGGCAGAGGAGCAGGGCGAGTCGAAGGGCATCGGGCGGGTCCGCGTGATCGGCGGGCGCTACGGGCTTTCCTCTAAAGAGTTCACGCCGGCGATGGCGAAGGCGGTCTTCGACAACCTCAGCGCCACCACGCCCCAGCGCCACTTCACCGTGGGCATCCGCGACGACGTGGGCGGCACGAGCCTCGATTACGATCCGACGTTCTCCATCGAGCCTGCCGAGACGGTGCGCTGCATCTTCTGGGGCCTCGGCTCCGACGGCACCGTTGGCGCGAACAAGAACTCGATTAAGATCATCGGCGAAGAGACCGAGAACCATGCGCAGGGCTACTTCGTCTACGACTCGAAGAAGGCTGGCTCCGTCACTACTTCGCACCTGCGCTTTGGGCCGCGGGCGATCCACGCGCCGTATCTCGTGGAGTCCGCGCAGTTCGTCGCCTGTCACAACTTCGCGCTGCTCGAACGCTACGACGTGCTGGATCACGCTGCGCCCGGCGCCGTGTTCCTACTGAACAGCCCCTACGCGCCGGAGGAGGTCTGGAGCCATCTGCCCGCCGAGGTCCAGCAGACCATCCTCGATCGCCACCTGCGCTTCTACACTATCGACGCCAACGCCGTCGCCCGTGAGACGGGGATGGGCCGGCGCATCAACACGATCATGCAGACGTGTTTCTTCGCCGTGAGCGGCGTGCTGCCGCGCGACGAGGCCATCGCGTCGATCAAACACAGCGTCGAAAAGACCTATGCCAAGCGCGGCGAGGCCGTGGTGCGACAGAACTTCGAGGCAGTGGATCGCACGCTGGCACATCTGCACGAGGTGCCGCTGCCCGCAGCCACCGACTCGCGCGTAGACGGCGCACCGCGCCCGTTGCCCGTCGCCGCCGAGGCGCCCGCATTCGTCCGCGACGTGCTTGGCCCGATGATCGCGGGCAAGGGTGATTCGCTGCCGGTGAGCGCGCTACCCTGCGACGGCACCTACCCGACGGGCACTGCGCGCTGGGAGAAGCGCAACCTCGCCGAGGAGATCCCGATCTGGGACCCGCAGATTTGCATCCAGTGCGGCAAGTGCACGATCGTCTGCCCGCACGCCGCCATCCGCACCAAGGTCTGTGAGCCGTCGGCGCTGGAGGGTGCGCCTGAGTCGTTCGTCGCGGTGGACGCGCACTTCAAAGAGTTCCCCAACGCGAAGTACATCTTGCAGGTGGCGCCGGAGGACTGCACCGGCTGCGCCCTCTGCTTCGAGGCGTGCCCGGTCAAGGATAAGTCGCAGGCGGGCCGACGGGCGATCAACATGACGCTGCAGCCGCCGATCCGCGAGCGCGAACGCGAAAAGTGGGACTTCTTCACCAGGCTGCCCGAAGTCAGCCCAACCGACGTCGCGCTGAACACGATCAAAGGCTCGCAGTTGATGGAGCCGCTCTTCGAGTTCTCAGGCGCCTGCTCCGGCTGCGGCGAGACGCCATACCTCAAGCTGCTCACCCAACTCTTCGGCGATCACCTGCTCGTCGCCAACGCCACCGGCTGCTCCTCGATCTATGGCGGTAACCTCCCGACGACGCCGTGGAGCGCGAATCGCCTGGGTCGCGGCCCCGCATGGTCGAACTCGCTCTTCGAGGACAATGCCGAGTATGGCCTGGGCATGCGTGTCGCGCTCGACCAGCAGGAGGAGCAGGCGCGCGCCCTCGTCGAACGCCTGCGTGCCGCATTGGGCGACGAATTGGTGGACGGCCTGCTCACCGCCGACCAATCGACGCCCGCTGGCGTCGCGGCCCAACGTGCGCGCATCGAGTCGCTTCGCGGGCAGCTCGCGATGCTTTCGGAGCAGGCTGGCGAGCCGTCGATGGCCGCTGCGGCGCACTCGCTGCTGAGTCTGGCCGAGACGCTGGGGCGCACGAGCGTGTGGATCGTCGGCGGCGACGGTTGGGCTTACGATATCGGCTACGGCGGCCTCGACCACGTGCTGGCCTCTGGTCGCAACGTCAACATCCTCGTGCTCGATACCGAGGTGTACTCCAACACCGGCGGGCAGGCGTCGAAGTCCACCCCGCGTGCGGCGGTGGCGAAGTTCGCCGCGCGCGGCAAGGCCACGGCCAAAAAGGACCTCGGCATGCTGGCGATGGCCTATGGCAGCGTCTACGTGGCAAAGGTCGCGCTCGGCGCCAACGACGCCCACACCTTGCGCACGCTGCTCGAAGCCGAGGCTTACGACGGTCCCTCATTGATCATCGCGTATAGCCACTGCATCGCCCACGGTATTGACATGCGCCGTGGCCTGGATCAGCAAAAGCTCGCGGTGCAGACCGGCTACTGGCCGCTCTACCACTTCGATCCGCGCCAGGTCGACGAGGGCAAGAATCCGCTGACGCTCGATTCCAAGGCGCCGTCGCTGCCGCTGGAGCAATATGCCTACAACGAGACGCGCTACCGCATGCTGGCACTGAGCGATCCCGCGCGCGCGGCGAAGCTGATGGAACAGGCCCAAGGCGATGTGACGCGCCACTGGGAGGAGTATCGCGAACTGGCGGACGAGCCAGCCCCTGCGCTGCACCCGCACGACGGCGAGGCGGCGCGCGCCAACGGACACCAGAGTGATCTCACTGCGCTCGCCGCGCGGAAGTCCACGCTGGATGATAGCTGAGGCGCGCAAGCTGTCACCCACATCTGACCGAACACGACCGCTGATCGGAGGAGGGGCACCATGCCGGATCTCACGACAACGTATTTGGGGCTGCGACTGAGCAGTCCGTTGGTGGCCTCCGCCTCGCCGCTCTCCAAGAGCGTGGAGAACGTCCGCAAACTGCAAGAGGCGGGCGCAGGCGCGGTGGTGCTCTATTCGCTCTTCGAGGAGCAGATCACCCATGAGAGCCTCGAGCTTGATCACTACTTGCAGGTCGGCTCGCACTCCTACGCCGAGAGCATGAGCTACTTCCCCGATCTGGAGCACTACAACCTCGGCCCAGACCAGTATCTTAAGCACCTGGAGGCGGTCAAGGCGGCAGTGCGCATCCCTGTGATCGCCAGCCTCAACGGCGTCTCGTCGGGCGGCTGGATCGACTACGCCCAGCGCATGGAGGAGGCTGGCGCGGACGCGCTAGAGCTCAACATCTACTACCTCGCCGTCGATCCGCACCTGCCTGCCGCCGAGCTGGAGAATTCGTACGTCGAACTGGTGCGCGATATTGCGGGCCAGGTGGGCATTCCGGTCGCCGTGAAGCTCAGCCCGTTCTTTAGCTCGCTGCCACATATCGCGCGGCGGCTCGTCGAGGCGGGGGCGCGTGGTCTCGTGCTCTTCAACCGCTTCTACCAGCCAGACTTCGACCTGGAAGCGTTAGAGGTGGTACCAAGCCTGGAGCTCAGCACTTCGCGCGATCTGCTGCTGCCACTGCGCTGGATCGCACTGCTCTACGGACGCGTGCAGGCGGATTTCGCGCTGACGAGCGGCGTCCACTCACCTGAAAACGCGCTCAAGGCCATAATGGCGGGCGCGAACGTCGCCATGCTGGCCTCTGAGCTTCTGGCACACGGTATCCCGCGGCTCTCGGAGATCCTCGACGGCGTGTGCGAGTGGATGATGCTACGCGAGTACGACTCCATCGAACAGATGCGCGGCAGCATGAGCCAGGCCGCCGTGGCCGATCCAGGGGCCTTCGAGCGTGCCAACTACATGAGAGTGCTCGACTCTTTCCGGCCGCTCCCGTGACGTGCTCGTGCGAGAGTGACCCGCAGACGTGACGAGCGAGAGAGTTCAGTGCGCGATGCTGAGAGGGCGAATCGGGAATGACATGCGCAGTGTGCCGCACACGGTGCCAGGCGACGTGCGCCGCCCGTACTCCGACGTGCTGTAGCGAGAAGCGAGGTGACGTATGCTGCTCACCACTGAACACATCCAGCTTATCGAGCTGTTGGACGCGACTCCGGACCCCACGCGCAGTGTCAGGTCGGCGGAACCACTGGTCGCCTCGCCCGACATATGGCGCGTGCTCGATCTCGAAGGGATCGTGACCAACGATCCACCGGCGGGATATACGCTCACCGGCTTCGGCAAAGAGACGGCGCGGCTGCTGCGGCGTATGCTCACCGATAGCGCGATGCCGGCGGCGGCAGAGATCGAGCCTGGCTGGCGCTTCCTTGGCTCCGAGGTGCTGGCGGCGTTAGAGGCCGCGTCTCGCTGTAACGGCCAGATTGGGCCTGTCACCGAAGAGTTGCTGGCCGAGCGCAGCATGGTGGAGACGCCGAACGACTTCGGCATGGAGATCCAGCATCTCCGGCTCAATGCGTACGGGCGAGCGTGGCTCGATCTCGCACGGCGCTGCTGCCCCCGACTGGAGATCACTGGCGAGCTTGCCGCGGACCTGCTTACTGTTGATCTCTCCGGCGCGGGGGCACGAAGCAAGCGTCTGGCGCCCGCCCACTTGGCCCAACTTGAAGCCATGGAACTATTGGTGTGGAGCGTGCCCGACGCCGAATCGTACCTGCTGACCTCACTCGGTCAGGCCATCTACGACACCCTGCGCGCCGGCACCTTCCCGACCAGTGGTGTGGTGCTCGACGCCGAGGTGCTGCGCTCGCTCGCGCGGATCACGCAAGCTCGGCGCGCGGGCAGTCTCCCCGGCGCAGGTCGGGATTTTGCAGACCCTGGGGTACCTCGACGCCGAGACCGCGCTAACGGCCTCCGGCTCAGGCGCAATGCGTGTCTATGCCCTGCTGCGCAGTGCCGCGCCGCGCAGGCTCGCCACGTTCGGCGTCAGCGCGGGCGAGGTGGAGCTGTTGTTGGCGCTACGCCGACTCTCTCCGGTGAGTGGCGAATCGCGCGGGGCGACGCGCGCCGCAATCCGTGGCGAGTTGATCGCCCACGGGGAGCACCCGTACCACGACACCGCCAGGCGGTACGATGGGGTGCTGGCCGATAGCCGTCTCGACCGCAAACAATCGGCGCTCGCCACGCTAGAAGAGTTGCAGGGGAGTGACCGCGCGTTCACCTCGGACCGCGACGCCGAAGACGAGTTGCTGCACCTGGAGTCGCTCGATCTGGTGCACTCGGATGGCAGCGGGCGATCGACCATCTACCGGTTGACGGCGAGGGGCAACGAGGTCGTCGAGGAGCAACTGAATCACGGCTCACGCGCGCCTCGGGCGATCACGACGGACGCCGTGAAGGCGATCATCTCGCTCGCTCATCCCCACACTGCCCCGGCATCGAGCTGGGTCTCAGCTGCTCGCGCGCAAGGACTGCTAGGAGCCGGCGGCATCACGCAGTCGGGCCAGTGCTACGCCGGTTTGGCGTCGAGTGGCCTACGCAGGCTCACCCTCAGCAAGCGCGAGGCCCACGCGCTCATCGCCCAGGCAACGCCGTGCATGCACTCGTCGCGCGCCGTGGACGAGGCGACGGCGGAGGCGCTTGAGCATCTTGAGACGCGCGGGCTGATCGCTCGGCAGGTGGATGGCCAGATCGCAAGGACGGAGGCTGGCGAGAAGCTCGCCGAGGCCGTCGCCGGGGCGACAGGTCTTGCCTATCCGGTGACGCCATCCGTCGTCCGTCTGCTCGAAGCGATGCGGCAGGTTGGCGGCGTAGATCCAAAAGACCGGCGCATCCGGATCGCTCCGGACCAGTGGCGTGAGGTAGAGCGGGCGAGCGGGCTGGGCCGTGAGGCGTTCGCCGGTGCGTTGCAGTTGGCCCGCCTGGCCCAGTACATCACGGCGAACGTGATGGAGGAAAGCGGGAGCGATCTGCTCGACTGCGGCGGCGCTGCTGAATGAGCAGCGCTGAAGCGTTCGCCGGTGCGCGGTCGTCAATGCGGCGTCCTCTGTAAAGGAGACGCCGCTTTCTTGTCGGGATTTCCCGATCTCGCGAGTGCGGGCAGAGCAATGGTGGTCCGTGACGCGTCCGTGATCCCTTCAGCGCGCGCCGTGACGTGGGAGCGAGGCGCCGCCGTTAGCGTTGAGGTGTGACTTGCCGTCCTTGTGCCGCAAAAGAGGTTCATCATGCAGGCGCTCGATTTATCGCGGTGGCAATTCGCCATCACCACGGTCTATCACTTCTTCTTTGTGCCCCTGACGCTTGGCCTCTCCATCATCCTCGCCGTGATCGAGACGCTTTACGTCCGCACTGGCAACGAACTGTACAAGAAGATGGCCCAGTACTGGGGCAGGCTCTTCCTCATCAACTTCGCCATGGGCGTCGTCACTGGCATCGTGCAGGAGTTCCAGTTCGGCATGAACTGGTCAGACTACTCGCGCTTCGTTGGCGACATCTTTGGCGCGCCGCTGGCGATCGAGGCGCTGCTCGCCTTCTATCTAGAGTCCACCTTCCTGGGTATCTGGATGTTCGGCTGGGATAAGCTCGGTAAGAAGACGCACCTCGCGACGATCTGGCTGGTGGCGATCGGCTCGAACATTTCCGCTCTGTGGATCCTGATCGCCAATTCTTTCATGCAGGAGCCGGTGGGCTACGCCATCGTCAACGGTCGTGCGCAAATGACGAACTTCTTTGCGCTGCTCACCAACCCGAATGTGCTCGTGCAGTATCCGCACGTCCTCTTCTCCGGCCTGGCTACGGCGGCGTTCTTCATGCTGGGCATCAGCGCCTTCCACTTCCTACGCCACAAGAACGCGAACAACGCCATCTTCACAAAGACCTATCAAGTCGCGCTCGGCGTCGCCCTGGCGAGCAGCGTGCTTGTCGCCCTGGTGGGGCACACGCAGGCTCAACACATGGTCACGACACAGCCGATGAAGATGGCCGCCGCCGAGGCGCTGTGGAACTCCGAGGACCCCGCTTCGCTCTCGCTCTTCACCATTGGCAACCTGCAAGGCAGCCAGAACGTCTTCTCCATCCGCATCCCCAACCTGCTCTCGGTCCTCTCCTTCAACAGCCTTCAGGGGCAGGTGGAGGGGATCAACCAATTGCAGGCGCAGTACGTGAAGCAGTATGGCGCGGGCAATTACATTCCGCCGGTGCCGCTGATCTATTGGAGCTTCCGCCTGATGGTCGGCGCGGGCGTCGCCATGATCCTGCTCTCGCTCTATGGCCTCTACCTCTCGTGGCGCCGCAAGCAGTTCGAGTTCCGCAGAATCTACCTCTACATCCTGCTCGGCGCGATGGCATTGCCCTACCTCGCCAACTCCGCCGGCTGGATCATGACCGAGGTGGGCCGTCAGCCGTGGATCGTCTACGGGCTGCTCACCACCGCGAAGGGCGTCTCGCCGACAGTCAACGCCGGCACAGTGCTCTTCTCGCTGATCGCCTTTGCGCTGGTCTACGGTGTCCTCATGGGCGTCGACATCTTCCTGATGGCGAAGTACGCCAAGATCAACCCGCTTGAGGAAGAGACGACGGTCGGCGCCGAGGAGCGAGAGCTCGTCGAGGTCTACTAGCATCCACGATTTCACCCGCCGCTTCGCGCTACGTGAGGAGATAACGTCATGGACCTCAACACGCTCTGGTTCATCCTGATCGCGATCCTCTTCTCAGGATTCTTCTTCCTGGAGGGGTTCGACTACGGCGTCGGCATCCTGCTGCCCTTCCTCGGCAGGAACGACGCCGACCGGCGGACGATCATCAGCTCGATAGGGCCGTTCTGGGACGGCAACGAGGTCTGGCTACTGACCGCCGGTGGCGCGATGTTCGCCGCATTCCCCAACTGGTATGCCACGCTCTTTAGCGGCTTCTACCTCGCGCTGGTCGTCATGCTGCTGGCGCTGATCGTGCGCGGCGTCGCCTTCGAGTTCCGCAACAAGGTCGCAGATCCACGCTGGCGCGCAACCTGGGACTGGGCGATCTTCTTCGGCAGCGTCATCCCCGCGCTGCTCTGGGGTGTTGCCTTCGCCAACATCGTCCGCGGTGTGCCGATCGACTCGCACATGAACTACATCGGCACCTTCTTCGACCTGCTGAATCCCTGGGCGCTGGTCGGCGGCCTGACCACGCTCGCCGCGTTCACGCTGCACGGCGCGCTCTTCCTCACGCTCAAGACGAATGGTGAGGTTGGCGAGCGGGCGCACAAAGTCGCCGAGCGCCTCTGGCCCGCCGCCGTGATCGTGTGCGGCGCCTTCTTCTTCCTCGGTTATGCCGACGGTGGCCCGCTGGCACGGCTGGGCGTCAATCCGGGCGCCGCGCCGATCATGGGTGGGCTGGCGCTCTTCATCTCCGGCTACTTCATCTCGATCCGACAGCATGGATGGGCGTTCGTGATGACCGCCATCACCATCGTCCTGGCCACCGCGACGCTCTTCACCGCGCTCTTCCCGCGTGTGATGGTGTCGAGCCTCGGCGCGGCGAATAGCCTGACGATCTACAACGCGGCGTCCTCGCCCTACACCCTAGGCGTGATGAGCATCATCGCGGCGATCTTCGTGCCGGTCGTGCTGCTCTACCAGGCCTGGAACTACTACATCTTCCGCCAGCGCGTCTCCACGCGCACCGTGCACCAGGGATAATGACGATGGCGGGTCGGCGACTCCTGGGGCTGGCGCGCGAGCGACGCGGCGCGCTTCTGCTCACGGTAGCCAGTGGCGTAGCGATTGGCGTGCTGCTCATCTGGCAGGCGCAGACGCTCGCCGGGACGGTGGACGCCGTTTTCCTTGGCCACCATTCGCTTGCGGGCGTCGCCGCCCTGCTCTGGACACTGCTCGCCTTGGCGCTGGGGCGGGCGGCAGTTTCCTTCGTCGGCGATGCCGCGGCGGCCAGCGTGGCGGCGCATGCCAAGACGACCGCGCGCGAGCGCCTCTTCGCGCATGTGCTGGCGCTCGGCCCTGCCTACGTGCGCAGCGAGCGCAGCGGCGAACTGGCGAACACGCTGGTCGGTGGCGTGGACGAGCTTGACGCCTGGTACAGCGAATATCTCCCTCAGGTCGCGCTCTGCTTCCTCGTCCCAGCGATCATCCTTTGCGTCGTCTTTCCACTGGACCCGCTCTCGGGCCTCCTCCTCCTCGTCTCCGCGCCGCTGATCCCGATCTTCATGGCGTTGATCGGCGGCCTGTCGAGCGCGCTGACGCGGCGCCAGTGGGACACGCTGAGCCACATGAGCGCGCACTTCCTCGACGTGCTACAGGGCATCACCACGCTGAAACTCTTCGGGCGCAGCCGCCGCCAAACGGCGGTCATCGCGCGCATCAGCGACGACTTTCGCCGCGCGACGATGCGCGTGCTGCGTGTGGCCTTCCTCTCCGCCCTGGTGCTTGAGTTGGTGGCGACGATCAGCACGGCGATGGTTGCGGTAGAGATTGGCGTGCGGCTCCTCGGTGGCGGCATCTCGTTCGGCCGCGCCTTCTTCATCCTGATCCTCGCGCCGGAGTTCTATCTGCCGCTACGCACGCTCGGCGCGCGCTACCATGCGGCCATGTCTGGCAAGGCCGCGTTCAAGCGCATTTGCGAGGTGCTCGATACACCAGCCCCCACCCTCGCGATACCAAACGATGCGAGCCGTGTGCCAGATGCGCCGCTGACCCTTACCTTCCGCGACGTGGACTTCAGCTACGCCGCAAGCTCTCGACCGGCGCTCGACGGCGCGAGCTTCAATGTACCCGCCGGCAAAACGGTGGCGCTCGTCGGCCCCAGCGGCGCCGGCAAGTCGACGGTGGTGAGTCTGCTGCTGCGCTTCTTAGAGCCGCAGTCTGGCGCCGTCGAGGTGAATGGTATGCCGGTCAGCCAGCTCGATCCGGCGGCGTGGCGCGAGCGCATCGCCTGGGTGCCGCAGCGCCCGTATCTCTTCGCGGCGAGCGTCGCGGAGAACATCCGGCTAGGGCGCGCAACAGCAACCGACGAAGAGGTGCGCACGGCGGCACGGCTGGCGCAGGCGCACGAGTTCATTGACGCGCTGCCCCAGGGCTACGAGACGCCGCTCGGCGAGCGTGGCATGCGGCTCAGCGGCGGACAGGCGCAGCGCATTGCCCTGGCACGAGCATTCCTGCGCGCCGCGCCCCTGCTATTGCTCGACGAGCCTACCTCGCAGCTTGACGCGGAGTCCGAGGACGCACTCCGCGTCGCGTTCGCCGAACTGGCCTCCGATCGCACGACGCTAGTGATCGCCCACCGTCTCAGCACTATCTATCGCGCAGACGCCATCGTCGTGCTGGACGCGGGTCGCGTGGTCGACAGCGGCACGCACGCCACTCTGCTGAAGACGTGCCCTGTCTATCGCGGACTGGTCTCCGCGGCTGAAGGAGTGGCGACGTGGACCCTGTAACACCCCTGCGGAGCCATCCAATCCTCCGCTTGCTGCGCCTGACGCTCCCCTTCAAGTGGGAGATCACGCTCGCCGTGCTGCTGGGGACGGCGACGGTCGGCAGCGGCATCGGGCTGATGGCAACCTCGTCCTACATCATCTCGGCGGCGGCGCTGCATCCCTCCATCGCCGCGCTGGAGGTCGCCATCGTCGGCGTGCGCTTCTTCGGCGTCTCGCGCGGCATCTTCCGCTACGGCGAACGCTACGTTTCGCATACCGTCACTTTCCGGCTGCTCGCGCGCCTGCGCACGTGGTTCTACGAGCGGTTGGAGCCGCTGGCGCCTGCCCGGATGCAGGAATTCCGCACAGGCGACCTGCTCACTCGGATCGTCGGCGACGTCGAGACGCTGCAGCAGTTCTACGTGCGCGTGCTGGCGCCGCCCGCCGTCGCTCTGCTCACGACGCTCGGCATGTGGATCTTCTTCGCGACCTTCGATCTGCGCCTCGCCAATGCCCTCGTCGTCTTCCTTGTGCTGGCGGGTGTCTTCGTGCCGCTGCTGACCTACGCGCTGGCCCGCAGCGCCGGGCGGCGGCTGATCACCGCACGCGGCGAGCTAGAGACGGCGGCGCTCGACGGCATCCAGGGGATGGCCGAGCTGCTCGCCTACGGTCGGGCGGATCAGCAGCACGAGCGACTGGCGTGCCTCAATCGCGTCTTGGTGCGGGCACAGGCGCACCTGGCGTGCGTCTCGGCCCTCGGTAGGGCGCTACTCTCCTTCCTGACCAACACCGCGACGCTGACCGTGTTGATTCTGGCGATCCCCCTCGTCACCAGCGGCCATCTCTCCGGCGTGCTGCTTGCGACGCTGGCGCTCGGCGCGGCAGCAAGCTTCGAGGCGGTCGCGCCCCTTCCGGAGGCGTTGCGGCATCTCGCCAGCAGCCGTGAGGCGGCGGAACGACTTTTCGCCATCGTGGACGCGCCGCCGCGCGTGAGCGATCCTGCGCAGCCAGTCGCGATCCCTACGCAGCCCGCGCTCGACGTCAATGGCCTGCGCTTCCGCTACGCGCCCGATCTGCCCTCAGCGCTGGACGACGTGAGCTTCACGCTGCGCCCCGGCAAACTCGTAGCGATCGTCGGGCCGAGCGGTGCTGGCAAGTCCACACTGGCGAACCTCCTCCTGCGCTTCTGGGACTACGATGCCGGCAGCATTTGCCTCGGCGACCGCGAACTGCGCGCCTGCGCAGCCGATGACGTGCGTGCGCGAATCGCCGTCGTGCCGCAGCAGACGCATCTGTTCAACGGCACGATCCGTCAGAACCTGCTGATCGCCCGCTCCGATGCCACCGAGCTTAAGCTAGACGATGCCATACGCCGTGCGGGGCTTGGCGCTTTCCTCGCGGGCCTGCCGCAAAGCTATGAGACCGCCGTCGGCGAAGAAGGATTGCTCCTCAGCGGCGGTGAGCGCCAGCGCGTCGCCATCGCGCGGGCGTTACTGAAGGACAGTCCGCTGCTGCTGCTCGACGAGCCGACGGCCAACCTCGACCCCGTCACAGAGCGCCAAGTCATGTGCGACCTCCTCGACCTTGGGCGCGACCGCGCGACGCTTCTGATCACCCATCGCCTCGTGGGGCTTTCCGCCGCGGACGAGATCCTGGTGCTGGTCGGCGGGCGCGTCGTAGAGCGAGGGCGTGAGGACGATCTGTTGCGCCAGCGGGGTATCTACCACCATCTGTGGCGGCTGCAACATCAGATGCTGAGCTCGGTGACGCCTGATGAGAACGCTGCCAATGAGGACGTTCCCCAGGCGTTCCCCGCAAACGAGCATGCGCCTGCCGCCTCGGACCGCCAGATCGACGCCGTGATGCCGATGTGAGGCCGCATCATCCACGGAGATACGCTCGTGATCGCCGCGCAAGATGCTGAGTAGTGGGGCTTGGCCCTAGGTGCCTCTACGCGACGACATGCGAACAGCGCGGCCTGCATGATCGTAGTCTCGATAGGCCCGGGCGCCATGGGTGCGACAGCGACTTGCGTGAGGCGCACCACCACACGACTGCTCCAGTCGTGATGCATTCCGGCGATAATGGAGGGCGAGCGATGAGTGGTGGAAGCGAAACGCCCACGACGCCCGCGGACGCCGGCGGCGCGCTCCGCGCGGCGATGCCTCCTTCCACCCCGCTGGCGGGATTGACGAGCGCACAGGCGCACGATCTGTTAGAGCAGGTGGGGCCGAACGAGCCAGTCTCGGCCAAGCGTCTCGGCGCGCCCCTCCAATTCCTCGCCACGTTCCGCAACCCCCTCGTCCTGATCTTGCTCGCCGCCGCGATAGCCGCTGCCACGTTGGGCGAGCCGGTGGACGCGGTGATCATCATCGTCATCGTCCTCCTCAGCAACATCCTCAATTTTGTGCAGTCCTACCGCTCACAGAAGACAGCGGAGCGTCTGCGTCAATCCGTGGCGCCGACGGCCAGTGCCCTGCGCGACGGCCAGTGGATCGAAGTACCGCGCCACGAAGTGGTGCCGGGCGACCTCATCCGCCTGGTCGCCGGCGATCTTATCCCCGCCGATGCGCGCATCCTTGAGGCGCGCGATCTTCACGTCCAGCAGGCAGCGTTGACGGGCGAGTCGCTTCCCGCCGAGAAGACGGGTCCTGGCCCGGTCCCATCCGCGCCAAACGATGCCGATGCGTCGGATCGCCTCTTCCTCGGCACTTCCGTGGTCAGCGGGACGGCCACCGTCCTCGTGACCGCGACCGGCCCACGTACCGCGTTCGGCGGGATCGCCGCACGACTCGCGGAACGGCCACCCGAGACGGAGTTCGAGCGCGGCATGAAGCGCTTCGGCGTGCTGATCCTGCAAGTGGTCTTCTTTCTGGTGCTCTTCGTCTTCCTCGTCGGCGTCGTCGGGCACCACGATGCGTTCGAGTCGCTGCTCTTCGCCGTTTCGCTCGCCGTGGGGCTGACGCCGGAGTTCCTGCCAATGATCACCACCGTGACGCTCTCGCAGGGCGCCGTGCGCATGTCGCGGCAAGGCGTGATTGTCAAGCACCTGGAGGCGATCCAGAACTTCGGTAGCATGGATGTGCTCTGCAGCGACAAGACCGGCACGCTGACCAGCGGCGAGATGCGGCTTGAGCAACACCTCGATCCGACCGGCGCCCCCTCCGAGAGACCATTGCAGCTCGCCTATCTCAATAGCGCCTTCGAGACTGGCATTCGCAGCCCGCTCGATACCTCTATCCTGGCCGTCGCTGGCCTTGACAGCAACGAGTGGGAGAAGCTCGACGAGATGCCGTTCGACTTCGAGCGCCGCCGCCTCTCCGTCGTCGTCAAGCGCGGAGACGAGCGCCTGCTGATCACCAAAGGCGCGCCAGAGAGCGTGCTGGCAGCGTGTACCCAGGTGGAGATCGGCGGCCAGGTGACGGCGCTCCAGTCCGACCACATCACGGTCTGCGACGCGACCTACCAGCGGCTGAGCGAGCAAGGCTATCGTGTGCTCGGCGTCGCCTACGCCTCGGTGCCCGCGCAAGACGCCTACCATGTCGCCGACGAGCACGACCTCACCTTCATCGGCTACCTCGCCTTTGCCGATCCCCCCCTTGTGGACGCCGCCGAGGCCATTCGCGCCCTGCGGAATGATGGTGTCGTCGTGAAGATCCTCACTGGCGACGGCGATCTCGTCGCACGCCATGTCTGCGAGCAGGTGGGGCTGGATGTGGGCCGCATCGTGCTCGGCGCGGACCTGGAGAAGATGACCGACAGCGCGCTCTCCCACGTCGTCGACGAGGTAGACGTCTTCGCCCGCGTGTCCCCCGCGCAGAAGAACCGCATCATCATGGCCCTCAAGGCACGTGGACGTGTGGTCGGCTACCTCGGCGACGGTATCAACGACGCGCCCTCGCTCCACGCGGCGGACGTGGGCATCTCTGTCGCCAGCGCTGCGGACGTCGCCAAAGACGCCGCCGATCTGATACTTCTCAAGCCTGGCCTCAGCGTCCTGCACGCAGGCATCATCGAGGGGCGCAAGTCCTTCGGTAACGTGATGAAGTACTTGCTAATGGGTACCAGTTCGAACTTCGGCAACATGTTTAGCATGGCCGGCGCCTTCGTATTTCTACCATTCCTTCCGATGCTGCCGACGCAGATCCTGCTCAACAACTTCCTCTACGACGTCTCCCAGATCACCATCCCGACCGACAACGTGGACGCGACCTACATCCACAAGCCGCGCCGGTGGGACATCTCGCTGATCCGCAACTTCATGCTCACCATCGGCCCGCTCAGTTCGATTTACGACTTCCTCACTTTCCTGGTGCTGCTCGCCGTCTTCCACGCCTCACCCGCCTTCTTCCACACGGGCTGGTTCGTCGAATCGCTGGCCACACAGACGCTGGTCCTCTTCGTCATCCGCACGGCTGGCAATCCGTTCCGCAGCCGCCCCAGCCGCCCGCTAACGGTGTCGGTGCTCGCCGTTGTCCTCGTCGGGCTGCTGCTGCCGATCACGTCGCTCGCTCCGGCGCTCGGCTTCGTCCCGTTGCCCCCGCTCTACTTCGCCTTCCTCGTCCTCTTCACCGTTACGTATCTCGGCCTCGTCGAACTGGCCAAGCGGCGTCTTATGCGCAAACAGTTGAGCTAATCGCAGCCATCTCGCCTCGTGATGAGATTGTAATCTCGCTCGTCCGCGCCATTACCTCCTCGTGACCCCGTTCTTGTTAGCTATAGGTGTCCGAATGCGGCAACGAGGCCGAGGCTCGCTGGCGACGTTGGCGGCACGCCTATCGAAAGGAACGACGACAATGCCCAATACTGCGAACAACACGTTCCCTGAGGATCAAGAACACGTCGAGCCACTCACGCCAATCGAGGCGCATCACGCGACGGTTGACGCGCTGCACGTCGCGGGTGCTGGCCAGGCCGAGACCTTCGAGGTGCGCCGGCACGGCATGGTGGAGGCGGAGACACATCGCGTCTCTGAGGAGGTCACGGAGCAGGCCCGCAAGCGGTTGCACGAAGCGCAGGCGACGTCGCCCGTGGCCCAGTCGACCGCCGCCGTCGCGCCAGACCTGCACAGGCTGCCCGCTGCGCTGCCCATCCAGCAGATCGTCGTCCCGCTAGACGGCACGCCCGAGGCGGAGTGTGCCCTGCCCTACGCCACCGCCGTGGCACAACTGACCGGTGCGGCGATTACCCTCGTCAATGTCGCCGGGCCGGAGACGTCGAGCATCGCCGGCGTGGCCGAGCGGGTGATCAGCGGTGTGATTTCGTCCAAGGACGAAGCGCGGCGTGACATGCCCGCGTATCTCGCTACTCTGCGCGAACGTGTGGCACGGTCGATCCCGCACGTGAGCTATCAGGTACTCCACGCGGCCTCCGTGATCGAGGCGCTGGTCGCCTACGAGGCGCGTGCGCACACAGACCTGGCAATCCTGGCGACGCGACATCACGAGCGCAGCGGTCTGTTCCCGGCGGGTCGGCTGGCGGAGTCGTTGCTGCGTCGCGGACCCGCGGCGCTCATGCTCGTGCCCATCACGGCAAGCCAAAGCGACATCCCCGTGGCCACATTGACTCGCCTACTCGTCCCGCTGGACGGTTCGCACCTCTCCGAGACCGCCCTCGCGCCGCTGCAGACGCTGCTCTCTGGCGCAGGCGAGCCGCCCGCCCCACGGCATGTCACCCTCGTGAACGTGGACGAGCGAACGGTGGAGCGCCCAGATAGCAAGGTGTATCTCGATCAGGTGCGAGCTGCACTCGCCGAGGTGTCGCCCGCACCGGTGGAGATCGAGACCCTTGTACTCCACGGCATGGCCGCCGAGGCGCTCGCCGAGGCGGCGCACGGCACCCTCTACGCCGATGGCCCGCACGCGCCCTATGACCTGGTGTTGATGGCGACTCACGGGCGCGGTGGCGTCGGTCGCTGGTTCTTTGGCAGCGTCGCGGAGTATGCGTTGCGCTCGCTGACCGTTCCGATGCTGCTCATGCGCGTCCAACACGACGAATAGACCGGGACGCCGATCCGCCCAAGCGAGATCGTGGGCATCGTGCTCACGACCTCGCCGGGCGCCGGAACGCCGGTGTAATCTTCCTCAGCGTTCAGCTTGGCAGGGCGGGAGGTGTGCAATGGCAACATCATTCGATCGACTGATCCTGACACAACTGGATCGCGTGCTTGCTATTCTCAAGCACGAAGCAATGGCAATCATGGTCTGGTGGGCAATCTTCGCGCTGATCGGCGCGGCCCTGGTTGAAGGCTTGGGCATCGTTGCGACCGGCGGCGTCCCCGACTGGCCCGTCCATCTCGCCGCCATGCTGGCCGCGCTCGTCCTTGGCTACGTCGCCGCCGGCACCGTCGCGTGCTGGGCCGTCGCCAGAGCGCTCACCGCCGTCCTATGCTGGGTGACCGTAGAGGCTGAGCGCGCGGCGAGCAAGGCGATCCACGAGATCGTGATCGACTCGCGCGCATATGTGCAGGGTCTGACGTACGCCGCAAGCGCCCCGCCCTCGCCGACGATCCCGTTGCGTGCGCGCCCCGAATCCTCACGGCAGATCGTCATGCCCCTTGGTCCGATCGTGCCCGCCGATGCGCGAGACGCCCTCAATTGATCGCAACTCACAGGCGCAAACGACAAGGCGGTGCGTGTAGAGCGTTTGCCCGCATTCTCCTAAACTGGAGCGTGTATGCGAACTGGTATGTCGCGATGTCTTCTCATGAGATGAGGTGGAGCGCTCGCGCCGCGCTGATCAGCTCATCGCGGAACTCCGGCGCAGCGATGGAGATGAGCAGCCGGGCGCGCTCGGCGAGGTCGCGCCCGTAGAGTTCCGCCACGCCATACTCTGTGACGACGTAGCGCACGTGCGCGCGGGTGCTCGTCACCGCGGCGCCAGGGGCCAGCACGGGAACGATACGTGAGATCTTCTTGTCAACTGGCGTGATCCTGAGCGGCGACGGCAGCGAGGTCGCCTCGGCGGGCTGTTTCGCCGTGGCCGGCAGCGCGATGATCGGCTTGCCATCGTCGGCGAGCGCCGCTCCGCGCAGAAAGTCCATCTGCCCGCCCACCCCGCTGATGACGCGTGTGCCAACCGACTCTGCGCAGACCTGCCCCGTCAGATCGACCTCGATGGCACTATTGATCGCCACCATGCGGCTAAGCTGGCGAATGACCCTCGTATCGTTGGTATAGTCCGCCGGGCGCAGTTCCACCATCGGGTTATCGTCCGCAAAATCGAGGACGCGGCGCGAGCCAGCGACGAAGCACGCGACGATCTTGCCAGTGTCGATCTCTTTGCGCGCCCCAGTGATAACGCCCGCCTCGACGAGTTCGACAATGCCATCCGAGAACATCTCACTATGAATGCCGAGATCGTGCTTGTCATGCAGTTGCGAGAGCACGCTGTCGGGGATCGCGCCGATGCCGAGTTGGAGGGTGGCGCCGTCCTCGATCAGTCCGGCGACATGCTTACCGATCTGGCACTGAGCGTCGTTCGGTGGGCGCTGTGGAAACTCCAACAGTTCACCCTCCCATTTAACCGCGCGCTCGATGTCACTGATGCGAATGAAGCCGTCGCCGTGTATGCGTGGGACGCGCGGATTGACCAGCGCCACCACGTGTCGCGCATGGCGCACGGCGGAGAGCGCGGCGTCCACGGAGGGGCCGAGCGAGCAGAACCCGTGAGCATCTGGCGGGCTCACCTGCACGAAGGCCACATCGAGCGGCAGTTCGCCGCCTGGCGCGAACATCGCCGGGATATCCGACAGGAAGACTGGCGTATAGCTGGCGCGCCCGGCATTGACGGCGTCGCGCACGTTTTCCGCGACGAAGAGCGCCCGCGTTGTGAAGTGCCCGTGCCACTCCGCGTCGGTGTAATGCGCGGGACCGTGCGTGTGCAGGTGCGTGATCTCCACGTTCTGCAGCTCGTTGCCCCGCGCGATCAGCGCCTCGATCAGTGGCAAGGGCGTCGAGCATGCCCCTTGGATGAAGACTCGATTGCCCGACTCCACTACCTGGACAGCCTCGGACGCATCGCACCAAATGGTCATGCCAAATCCACCCTTCTCAGCGCGGCGACGCTCGGTCAGCGCGGGTATGCTTCGCTCGGCGAGCGCCACTTTCCGCACAACAAGGGCGGGCCCATGACGAGATGAGCCCGCCCCCGCGGCTGCCCCAGCGCTTCGCTACGTGCGCGACTAACCCTTGGCCACAATCTCGTGCTGCCAGATCGCTGGCTCCGTCATATGGTCAAGCTCGTCGGCCGTCGGCGGAATCACCAGCACCGGCGCCTCGATCTCCTCCATGATGCGCGCGGCGACGCTGCCGAGGAAAGTGCCAAGCGGCGCGCTGCGCCCGTGGCTGGCGATCACGATCAGCCCAGCATCGAACTCGCGCCAGAGCCGGTCGATCACGCCGAACGGCGTTCCGCGTCGCACCGATACCGCCGCGCGCACCCCGCGAGCCTCAACTTGCCCGCGCACGTGCTGGAGGTACGCATCGGCCCTCCGCTCAGCGGCGATCTCATCTTCGAGCGTCGCGCCTGGCTCGACCGCGTGCGCCAGCAGCAGGTAGAGCCCGAACGTCTTCGCCAGCGTCTCGGCTGGCCCAAGGGCGCGCTCCGCGAAGATCGAGCCGTCCAGGGGGACCAGGATCGGCGATTCACTCCTGGCGAGCATAGGCGGGCGCTCATCCACGTCCGGGCCGGCGTCCTCCTCAAGTGCCCCCGCGACACGCCAGACCAGGATCGGCGTCCGCGTGCGCCCGAAGAGGTGCAGCGTTGTGCTCGGCCCTCCCAACGGATCCACCTTCCAGCGCAGATGCGTCGTCATGACGATGACATCCGCGTGGTCGAGCGCCGCGATCTCCGCGATGCCAACGTCGGGCCGCGTGTAGCGCAGCGACATATCGGCCTTATAGCCTTGCCGTCGCAGCAGTTCGACGAGATGGCCAAGATAGGTATCAGCCTCGGCCACGCGGCTCAACTCGGTCATCTCGTCATCGGCGAAGGCGGCGGATGGCACGCCATCGGGTGTCAGCGCGCGGACGAGCTCGATGCGCGCATTGAAAGCGCGTGCCAACTCACGCGCGGGTGCCAGTGCGGCCTCCGAAAAGCGAGTCCCATCGAGCGGGACGACGATGCGGTGAAACATATGCTGCCCCTTTCCTCACTTGGAGCTCTAGTGCCTCGACCCTCGGCCTCTCGTGGGGTCGTCTCCGCAGGCGAAGCTCCTACCACAGCATCGCAGAGCGATCTCACAGCGCTGTCACGGCGCATGTGCGTCTCGTCACGAGAGACGCACCGCCGCGTGATCCGCCGCCAGCTAGCGCGCGAGCGTATCGGCCAGGCGCAGCAACTCCGGCGTAACTTTCTGGCACGGCGCCACGGCTCGTTCCAGCGGAATCCCCGTCGGCTTGCCCTTCCACCCCATGACGACTCCACGCTGCCCAGCCACCAGCGCGTCGACCGCCGCGGAGCCGAGCCGGCTGGCAAGGGTCCGGTCGAAGACGCTGGGCGAACCGCCCCGCTGTACATGCCCAAGCACGCTCAATCGCGCCTCGAACGCGCAGGGGTGTGCGCAGAGATACTCGGCGAGGTCGCGTGCTGCCAGCGCTGCGCCCTCAGCGGCTACCACGATGTAGTGCCGCTTGCCCCGTGCGTACTGCTTCTGCACGTCTTCGGCGATAGCCTCGGCGGAGATCTCCCGCTCCGGGACGACCGCCAGCTCGGCCCCCGTGGCAATGGCGGCCATGAGGGCAAGGTAGCCGGAATTGCGCCCCATCACCTCGACGATGAAGGCGCGGTGATGCGAGGTCGCCGTCGTCTTCAGTTTGTCGATGCACTCCATCGCCGTGTTGAGCGCCGTATCTACCCCGATTGTCGTCTCCGTCTCGGCGAGGTCGTTGTCGATCGTAGAGGCGATGCCAACCACCGGCAGGTCGAGCCTGTGCAGAGCTAGTGTGCCCTGTTGCGAGCCGTTGCCACCGATCACCAGTAAGCCATCTACGTGCAGCTCGTCGAGCTTCGCGATGGCGATACGCTGCTGCTCAACCTCGCGGAACGAGGGGCAGCGTGCGGTGCCGAGGATCGTGCCGCCCAATTGGAGGATGCCAGCGACCGAGCGGTCGTCGAGTGGGAGCGTCTCGCCGCGCAGCAGTCCCGCATACCCGTTCTGGATGCCGATGATCTCCACGCCAGCGGCAGAGGCGGTTCGCACGACGGCGCGAATGGCCGCGTTCATCCCCGGTGCGTCGCCCCCGCTCGTCAGCACGGCGAGACGGCCAATGTGCGACCTCATGTAGAGCACCCTCTTCCCGTTTCTACAGCCGCCATGCGACAGCATCGCCAACTAGCCTGCGCTTCGATTGATTGGATACCCCTGACCTCACAGTACTATCACAAGCGCGGCGCCCGGCCTTGCGAATGCCTCACGCAACAGTGCGGCAACTCGTTGCAGGCGTGACACTCGGCGCGCACGGGCTGCTGCCGGGCGAATGCCGCCGCGTGGGCCTGTCGAGATGGGTCATACGAGCAGTTTCAAAAGTAGCTCAGCCCCAGACCCTTCGCATGCGATATTCGCCGAGGTAGATGCTGAGTTTGCCGTCATCGGTGAGGGTGAACACCGTCACTGGCCCGCAAGACGCCCGAAACTGCGAGGCCATGTTGCCGGACGGGAGCGGCCATTCGAGCACTTCGCCGTATTGCCGGAGCCATGCGAGGACCTGCTGCCTAGGCCAGCAGCTGGCCTTCCTCGACGGCCTGACCATTTCCTTCGACAACAACCAAGCAGAGCGCGACCTGGCCATGCTCAAGATCCAGCAGAAAGTCTCGGGCAGTTTCCGCTCGCCCGCCGGCGCGCAAGCCTTCGCCCGCCTGCGGGGCTACCTCTCCTCGCTCGCCAAGCAGGGGCGAGCGTTGCTCCCGGCCCTCGAGGCCGTGTTCGCCGGTACCCCGCTCTCTCCGAGCTTTGGCTGACCTGGTATTCCTGTTGGCTCAGGGGTACGCCCTGGATTCCGCACATGGCCACATGAGCCTAGCGGGCGCCCATCCCGCAGCGCACCTCGGCTCACACTCCTGTATCGCCATCGTGTGCTTCACCCCGGTCATGGCTGAGGCTGAGACGATAGCCTTTCACGAGCACTCCGGCCGGCGGCTGAAAGTCAATTTCGGGGGCGCGCACGAAGCCAGCGCGCTCATATAGGCGTATCGCGGCGTGCATCGCGTCCTGGGTGTGCAGCCCCAGCGTCGTCGCCCCGCTACGGCGGGCGCGCCGCTCGCACTCGTGTAAGAGCGCGGCACCGATGCCCTGCCCACGCGCGCTGGGTGCGACGGCCATGAGGCGCAGTTCCGGCCAGCTGGCGCTCACCGGGCCATGCACGTAGGCCTTGGTCCCCGGCGGATACAGCCAAACGCTCCCGACGAGGATACCGGCGCGCTCGGCGACAATGTGCTCCTCAGGCCCCTCCTCCGCGTCGAGCGTTGCCAGCAGGACCCGTCGGAGCCCCGCCCAGAAGGGCTGCGCCGTGTAGTCCTCGTAGGCGGCCAACGTCAGGTCTCGGATCGCGTCCCGCTCGTCGGCGCGCGCATCTCGGACAGAGAGGCCCAGCAGCATCGGAAACCTCCAGCTCCTCGTTCTCGTCGCCTTTGCGCAGCTGCAAGTTGGACGATCCGCACCTCCGATGTCCTACACCTATGGTATCCTTCCAGCGCAAGTGCGCCTGAACTGTTACGAGTAGGGGGCCAAATGGCAAAGTTATACTTCACTCACGGCACTATGGGTGCGCAAAAATCTACTGATCTGTTGGCGACCGCGTACAACTTCGAGGAGCATGGCGGCAAGGTGTTGATTACCAAGCCGGCCGCGGATACCAAGGGCGAAGAGGATGTGGTTTCTCGCGTTGGCCTCCGTCGCCGAGTGGACTTCCTTACGACACCGGACATGGATATCGAAGCGGAGGTCCTGCGTCGCAGAGCAGAGGTGGAGCATATCAGTGCCGTGCTGGTGGACGAGGCGCAGTTTTTGCAGCCCGCGCAGGTGGACCAACTGTTGAGGCTAGCAATCGTTCATGCCATACCGGTGATGGCCTGGGGCCTGCGCACCGACTTCAGAACGCACGCGTTTCCTGGGAGCCAAAGGCTGCTTGAGGCCGCAAACGAGCTGAGGGAATCGATTGCCATGTGCGGCCATGGCGGCGGCTGTGAACATCGGGCGCAGTTTAACGCGCGCATGGTCAACGGGCGATTCGTCGCGGAAGGCGATCAGGTAGCCATAGATGGTGAAGCGAAAGTGACGTACACGGCGCTTTGCGCGCGCCATTACTTGGAAGACGTCGGACCGATCGCGGCAGACGCTACGTAGTGCGCCCAACATCACCGCGACGCAAGTCGGCCAGAAAGCCGGATGGTTGCGAGCCAGGGGATCGAGTTGAAGGAGCGCCTAGGGCACCATCGGTTGCTCCGAAGGCGCTGAATGCTTCAGGAGAGTTCCTCGCTCAGTCCAACGATAATGCCCTCGGGTCCGCGGATGTAGGCAAGACGATACGTGTCCTCGTATTGCACCACTTCGCCGACAAGTTCCGCGCCGTGGGCAAGCAGACGCGCGACGACGTCGTCGAGGTCTTCAACGGCGAACATGATGCGGCGGATCCCGAGTGCGTTTACCGGGGCGTTCTCAGGCCCAGCTCTGATCGCTTCCGGCGCGTGGAACTTGTCCAGTTCGATCCGTCCCTGGCCGTCCGGTGTGCGCATCAGCGCGAGGGTAGCACGGACGTTTTGAAGGCCAATGAGACTATCTACGGAAGGCCCCTCGACGGTCGTCTCGCCCTCCAACTCGAGTCCGAGTCCGAGAAAGAATGCCTTCGCGGCTTCGAGGTCATCGACGACGATGAGGACATTGTCCATTCTCTTGATTGTCATCTCCCGAGTATAGCGGAGGCCGTGCGCGGCGGTCCAGGCCGACCGTTCTCGCGAGTGGGACGTGGTTCGCTGAGGTAACACAGGGAGATGAGGGCGCAGCCAAGACACAAGAGGGCCAGATTGGTGTCAGCCCGGTGCTCGTAGCGGGCGTTGAGCCGTCGAAAGCAATTGAGCCAGGAGAGTGTCTGCTCGACCTCCCACCTGTAGCGTCTCAAGCGGTTCTTAGTCCGGCTGTGGTGGTCCCCACGCGATCGTCGACCACGAACATCAGTTGCTGAATTGCTGCCTCGAACGGCGCGAGGTCCTCGGGGCGACCGACCGCGGATCCGAGTCGGCTCAGTGATTCTCGCGACGGTGTGTTTGCGACCGCAAAATCGGCCAGATGATAGAGCATGACAAAGCCAGTTGCGATGTTTGATCCGAAACCGGGAGAGGCCCGGATGCTAGATCTCCGCTGGGGGCGCAATTTTGGCGCACGGCGCATCTCAGCGTCCGCGAAGCGCCGTCAACGATCGCGGTTCGGCGACCACGAGAAGCGTATCGCCAGTGCCGACAGTGACGTCGTCAGGTGGCAGAAGTGCTACACCGCCCGTACGCTTGATCCCAGCCACGATGACTCCGTAGCGCTGTCGCAGCGCCGCGATGTGCACTCCCGAGAGTGGATCGTGTGCGCGAAGCACAACCTCATCCATCGCGTACAAGCGGCCGTCGACGGCGAAGGCATGCTTGACGCCGGCGACCTCAGCGGCGGCGGCGAGTGTCGCGCTTGCTAGATTTGAGGTGCTATACGCGGTGTGGATGCCGAACAGTGCTGGTAAGTTCTCGGCAAGGGAGTCGCTGAAAACGCGAAGGACCACATGCACGTCAGGGCGTTGGCGCCGCGCCTCCATGCCTACCTGAACGTTGATGAGATCATTGGACGTGACCGACGCGATCACTATCGCGCGATCAATGTGCGCGCTACTCAACACATCGGGAGACGTCGCATCGCCGATCACTTCCTCGACCGCGCCGCTTCGCACCAAGTCATTGAGTTCGGCGGTTCGCGTCGTGTCGGCGCGCCCCTCGTGTACGACAACAATGTGAGGGCGCGGTTGCTGAGTCAGCAGCCAGCGCACGACGCGGTAGCCGACTTTGCCGTGCCCGCAGATGATGAATGTGTCTGCGGCGTCTGACCGCCGCGGCGGGAGTGGATCACCTTGAGCGCGCTCTGTGCCGCCGTCGCTGGCGAGGCGCAGGGCCTCGACACGCTCTAGTGTGGCGAGATAGGTCACTTTGTCTCCCACCCGCAGGCCGCGAGATGGTGTTGGCTCGGCACTCTTGCCCGAACGATCGGCGTAGGCGACCACGCGCACGCCATGCTCGCGCTCGAACGTTTCGATTGTGACGGGTGGCTGCCCCTTTCGAAGCGGCGCCACCGTGATCTCGCTGACGCCGAGCAGCGACGACTCCAGTGGCAGCACATGATCGACGCCACGGGTAATCATGGCTGCGGCGAAGGTTGGAGCCGCGAGCGCCGAGACGCTAAACGCGGTGTCCTGCCCGAAGTGCCGCTCCAGCGCCTGATCGAACGTTTCGCTGAACGCTCGAAGAATGACGCGGGTGCCGGGTCTGATCGCCCTGGCCGCCAGCGCAATCTCGACGTCTGCCAAATCGTCGTCGATGCCAGCGACAACCGCACGCGAACGCTGGATGCCCGCCAGGCGTAGCGTCGCGGGTTCTTTGGCGTCGCCGACAACGACGGGAACACGCATCGCGAGCGCGCGTGGCACGAACTCGCTCGCCCACTGCTTCTCGATCACGACAACACAGTTACCTGCCTCCACCAATCGCATGACGACGCGCACGCCAAGTCGGCCCAGTCCACAGACGATGATGTGGTCGGCGCACGCCGAGGCGAGGCCACGCTGGCGGACCTGTGGATCCAGCCGGTTGAAAAACGCGCGTGCGGAGAGAATCAATGTTTGGATGAAGAAGAGGGCGAAGAGCACGTTGGCAGCGTAGAGCAGTGGGCCAACCCCATGCTGCTGATCCACGCCACTCTGAAACGTGAGCAGCCGGAGCGCTGCGATCAGGCCGTCGGTGGCGGAGTAGCCGCCGGGAGTGTTGGCATTGGCCGAGACCAGCGCCACCATGTCGACGAGCAATACCAGCCCAACCAACCCCAGTGAGACGAGCGACTCCACGAGGAGCGTCAGGCGACCGTAGAAATAGGCGCGGAGCCGCTGCCGCCAGGAGTAGCGCTGGAGCAGTGCACGCGGCGCGGGATTGAGCGGCTGTGCCGTGTTCGAGGGATGTGATGGCGCCATTGATCGCGTACGCCTCCATCTTCAGCGGCCTGGCAGCGTGGGTACGATAGCAGGAGCTGTTGCGCAAGGCAAGGTGCTCAGCCTTGCGCAAGGTTAAAGTTTGGAAAAGATGTCAGTAGGAGCGGCGGAGGTTTGGCTCGCAGCTATGCCACTCGAAGCTCAAGGGTGATACACTAGCGGGAACTTTCATGCGTTCAGCGGGCTGTTTTTCCGCACGTTGGAGGAATCCGTGAGCACAGCGCATTGGGGACGCACGCCGCCCACGATGAGTATCTTGGACGAGCGCCCAGAACTGACGGAGTTGCACGTCCATGTGGGCAGCGCGGTGGATCCCGCGATCATGTGGAGCATCGCGCACCAGCAAGGTATACGCTTGCCCACCAAAGACTATTGGGCGTTCGTCGACCTGATTAGCGTCAGCCATCCGGACAAGGTCAATAACCTCGCGGAGTATGATGCTATCTTTCGTTGGACCGAGTTGATTCAGTCGAGCCCACTTGCTATCGAGCGGTCGGTGTATGAGACGCTCGGTGGCGCGTATCGAAAGTGCAACATCACGACGATCGAGCTGCGGTTCAATCCCATGAAACGCAACCGCGAAGGCGAGCAGGATCTCGATCACATCATTTCTGCGGCGATCCGGGGCCAGGATCGCGCTCTCTTGGAGTACCCTCGCATGCGAGCGGGACTGATCCTGATGATGGATCGGACGTTTCCGCTGGAGCTGAACGCGATCATCGTCGAGAAGGCGCTTCGGTATCGCGACCGTGGCATCATTGGCATCGATATCGCCGGGCCACCCAACGATGCGTTCTCGTATCGTCAGCATGCGGAACTGGTTGCGCGAGCGCGCAACGGGGGGCTTGGCATCACGATCCATACGGGGGAAGAGGGCAATATTGCGGACATGTGGGAGGTGATCGAATACCTGCGTCCGCACCGCGTCGGACACGGAATCCTCTGTGCCTATGATGACCGTCTGATGGAGCGCGTAGTCCACGACGGAGTGGTGCTTGAGATCTGCCCGACCTCGAACCTCCGAACGCGCGCTATGCGCGATGTCGAGGAATTGCGCCACATTGTCTCGACGCTGCGCCAGCATGGGGTAGCGTTTACGATTAACACGGACGGTCCCCAGATGCTCCAGACAACCCTGCTGCGGGAATTCCGCCTCTTGCTGGACGCTAGCATTCTCACGGATGCCGACATCCGCCAGGCAATCGCCGTGGCACAGGGGGCGAGCTTTCTCTCACAAAGTGCGAAGGGGTAGCTCGCACCTGCTCGTACTTGTTTTCTCGTATCGCGCAGTTGGTGTGCTGATGCAGTTCGAATCGCGACAGGCGCCTCGGGATTGCCCTGTATTCAAGCTCGCCTTGCACGTGATATGCAGTCGACGGCTAGCGCTGGATGCCGGCGAAATCGCCGATTGACAGCGTTCGAGCGCGTGTGATACGCTTTCTCGCGTTGCGTCTCCTGACGACGCAACGAGGACCCGTAGTGTAGCGGCCTAACACGCCGGCCTGTCACGCCGGAGACCGCGGGTTCGAATCCCGTCGGGTCCGCCCCAAGCACATAGCGCAAGCGCGTAACAGTCTAACGCATTTGCGCTCCTGTCTTTCCCGGATTTGTCTCCTTTCGCCCACCGACCACCGCAGGTCTGCAAAGCGTTTTAGCGAGGTGGCGGATTACGTCTTATGCAAGGCAGCGACGGACGGCCTCCCCGACTGCGTCGCCGATCCGTTCAAGTTGTCCTTGCAACGGTTGTGGATAGTTGCCTGCATGTCCCCGAATGAGGTCACGGGCGTCCAACATCGGGCCAACGATCGCTTTCGGCACCTCATCGCGCGTACTCCAAGCGACTGCTAAGAGGTCAAGCGCTCCCAGCAGATCGTCCGCCCACTCAAGGTCGCGCATCGTGTCTCGGTGGTGGAGACGAAGGGCGATGCCTTCCCCTTTTCCGCTGAGCTCTCCGTAGATCACGGCGGCAGCCTGTTCCTCCGTCATGCGTACTGGACGGCGATAGATGACATCTTCGATGCGCTGCACCAAATCCATCGCCAAATCTACTAATTCGTGCGCTAAGGAAGGGTACTGCTCCCTGCAGCCGAGTATCGGCGTCGAGACGTCGACGAGTGCTCGCAGAGCGTGGCGAGGTACATGGGTACGATCGGCCCAAAGGGTTGCTAACGTGTCGAGGGCGCTCCGGACGGCATCGACGGCCCCGTAGTCGAGTCCCTCACCCCCTCGCAAGCGGGCCAGGAAACCCGCTTCACCCGTCAGTTGCTCCTCAAGCGTGGCAAGCGCTTCTGGCTCCGTCATCTCGGCCTCCTTCAAGCCACTCGAGAGCAATTTATCGCATGGTGCATGCACCACTACACTAACTCTCCGTCGCTTTCCCTCAATGGTCGCGCTGCAGCATCCGCCAGATAGCCCCGTACGACACGTCGGGGAAACGCTTGGCGACCTTCCGCATCGAGAGCCCGCTCGCCAGCAGACGCCGCGCCTCCGCCATCTGATCGGGCGTGAGCTTCGGCTGTTGTTGCTTCGGCAGCAGCTTGGGCAGCGTCCGCTTCATGAGCCGGAAGATCACCCAGTAGGAGACCTCGAAGTGGTCGGCGACCTGCTGGGGCGAGCGTCCCGCCTGGAGCAGTTCGGTCGCCTCCTCACGCTGGGCCGGCGTGAGCGCATGCGCTCGATAGGGTGGGCCACTCTGGACCTGGACGACCTGGACCGCTGTGCGGGCGGCATAGCGCTGCTGGTATTCCTCGCGGAGCCAGAGCCCGTCACCGCGCTGCTCCCACTCGCCTTCGAGGGCCAGGGCTAAGACCGGCAACACATCTGGTCGTGGCGCGCGGCTGCCCAGCCGCTCGCGGTCCGCGAGATAGCGCGCTTTGTCGATGTCACCCAGCACATAAAGGTCGCGGAGCCGCTCGATCTGCGCCTCCAAGCGTCGGCGCTGCTCGGCGGCAGCGTGCTCCTTCGTGGGCTCCGCGTCGACGACGTGCTGATACAGCCGGGCTTGGTAATCCTTGGGGATGACGAACGTTTGCAGGTAGTCGGCGAGTTGGGCGTCGTAGCCCGAGAGCGCGGCACTGCGTGCGGTGCATGGCTTGCCCTGGCGCCGACCAGCGCAATAGAGCCGTGGCCGGCCCTTGGCTGGCTGGATATGCAAGTGGCTGCCGCATTGGGCTCAGGTCACGGGGACGTTTTCTGAATCGAAGGTCAGAATCGCAAGAGACTCCCGATGGGTCAACGTACTATTGCAGTACGCGCCGAAGCAGGTTCGACCGTGTGCGAAGCATCTTGCGATTGTCCCTCTTCGTTTGATCACTTAACTGTCCACGCAATTACGCCTGACCGTCCTCAGTCGACATCGCGCCGAGCAGGGAAGCTAGGAGCATGTTCACGTTCCCACACACTATGAAGATCGCCTCGGTGTTGAGCCAATCATCCATCGCTCACGGTCCTCCCGGTCCTCCCGATTCGCCAGTGAGCTAACTGACCGCCTGGCCGATGAGCTTGCCGATACCGAAGGTCACCAAGGCTGCCAGCAAGCCGAGCGCGATTCTGGCGCCCGCCCGTCCTGAGCACGGCCACGCCGGTCGTGAGGCTGATGCCAACACCGATCAGAAACAGTCCGCCCACGCTGAGGAGCAGGCTGACCGCGACGGCGGTGAGGCCGCCTAGGAAGAAGAAGGCGAGCACGGGCACGATGGCGCCGAGGGAGAACAACAAGAACGAGGTGAATGCGGCGACGAATGCTGCGGAGTTCGACTCCGCCGGATCGAGTCCCAATTCCTCGCGCGCGAGGGTGTCGAGGGCCGCGTCCCCGCGGCTGATGAGTTGTTGCGCGAGCGCCTCGGCGAGCGTGCGGTCGATCCCCTTTGCCTCGTAGATGAGAGCCAACTCCCGTCGTTCTTCCTCCGGCGCCTCGGCAAGCTCCTGACGCTCGATGCCGATCTGGTGCTCGTAGAGGTCGCGGGCACTCTGAACCGAGAGCCACTCGCCGATCGCCATCGAGAGCCCGCCCGCCAGCATCCCCGCGAGGCCGGTTAACAGGATGGCGCTGCCCGCCAGGTTGGCGCCGGCCACCCCCATGACCAAACTCAGATTGGAGGTCAAGCCGTCGCTGGCCCCGAGCACGGCCGCGCGCAACGCGTTGCCGCCGCCGGTCGAACGGTGCCGTCCCTCGATCCGTGCGATGCGGGCCCCCGACATGCCGCTCGCGCCAGTGCTCTGCATGGCGGTGAGCAGGCGCGCGTGCGATCGCTCATCGGCGGGCATACCTGCTTGCAGTGCGCCTGAATCTGTATCATATTGACCGACAGCCTTGCGTTCCTGGGCCGCCAGAACCGGGACGACCCACCCCACACCGAAGCGGCGAGCGATGCCGGCAAGCGCCCGCGCGCGCCAGCCAGGACGGTACGCCGGGATCGTAGCGCCAGCCTCGCGCAGCTTTGTGGCCCACATGTCTCGGTGACGACCTTCGGTCGCCGCCATCTCCCGGTAAATCGCGGCGAGGGCCTCATCATGCTCGATGTCCGCGAGCGCGCCGTAGAGGTATACGCTGTCGGCCTCCTCGCGCCAATTCGCGACATAGCGCTCGGGAGCTTGCTGAACCGGCATGTAGTTGGCCTCCTTTTGAGCGGGATGAGGTGGCGCTGGTTATGCGCCCCCGTGTACCTGAGATGCCGTGGGATCGGGCAGATTGGCGGGCCGCACGACTAGGATCGGCAGCGCGGTAGCATGGAGCACCCGATCGGTCACGCTGCCCATCACCCAGCGGGCGATCCCACTCGCCCCGTGCGTCGCCATGGCGATGAGATCGCAGCCCCTAACGACGCCAGCGCCCTCGGCGTCCTCGCCGTTTTCCGCGACTCGGATGAGCGCGGCGGCGATGTCCAATTCGACGGCAACCGACCATGTGACCGAGATGCCGCCGTGGGTCTCTCGCAAGTGGGCTGCGATCCCTTCCAGGTAGCTCTTCGCGCCCTCCAAGACGAGGGCATCCGGCATGTTTATGGGGTCCGCTTCGAAGGGTGGTAGCACCATGGCGAGATGGACCGCGCCCGCCTGGGGAGCAGCCAGTGCTCTGATCAGGTCCGCAGCGGGCCCCAGGGATGCTTCGGCATATTTCGAACCGTCAAGCGCCACCAATACGCGCAGCACGTGCTCGGGGTCGGGATGTCGACCTACGAGCGATGGCCCCGACTCGCGCAGCAGCAGGACGGGTGCCCGCGAGTGACGCGAGACGTGTTCCGCGACGCTGCCGAGCGCCCAGTGTGTGAGGCCGGTGCGACCGTGGCTGCAGATCACCACCAGGTCCGCGCACCACGCTTCGGAGTGGGTGAGGATGCCTTCCGGTGCGTCACCTACCTCGACTGCGGTCTCGACGACGATGCCCCTGAGGATCTCGGAGCGCGAGCACTCGGCAATGTAGGTCTCCGCGGCGATATGCAGCTTGTGGACGAACGACCCGAGGATCGGCGACGGCATCAAGCCGTAACTCCCGATTTCTGTCCTGAGATCGACGACCCGGAGCAGGAGCAGTGAGGCCGCGCCCGCACGGGCGATGGCAGCCGCAGCCGGCAGCGCACGCTCAGCACGCGCCGATCCGTCCAGTGGGACGAGAATGCGTGTGAACATGGGTTGGTCCGTTACCATTTTCAGCCACCATCTGATGCAGCGTATGCCGAAAACGTCGATCGTGACCTCCGGTGCGCAGCGCGTTGAAGATCACGAGCACGTCGATCCCTTCCTGGTGAGGCTGCCAGATCCACCCGCCAACCGATCCAGTCTCGCCTCCGCGACTCACACGCGCCGCACGCCATCGTCCCGCGATCTCTCGGTGCGCTCACGGTGCGACACACGGCTTGCGAATGCCGGCGGCATCCCCAGCGCTTGGTGTATCGTCGACATCGCGGAGCAGGCGCGAGCAGGCGCAGCCGCCAAAATGCGCTCGGCGACCAATCAGGCGAGGAGCGCGACCACTACCAGCCCGATCTGGCGGAAGATTTAATGGCGAAAGCGCAACGAGATTCCTGGGCGGAGGGATCGTCAACACCGCGGCGAAACCTGCCATGAGCGCCGCCGTAAGCTTCGTTGGTCGCCGGTTCCACGAAGATTACCAGCAGGAGTCCGACAATCACGAGGAAGACGGCTACGTCGACTGCGCGGACCCCCAGATGGAGGCGTTGATCTCCAGCGATTGAAGGAGAGACGTACCTCGGATTAGCGCTCCCGAACCTTGCAGTTTAAGGTGGATCCAATAGTCAAGACAGTGAAACGCTCACCATCAAGATAGCATCTCCTCCTTCTTGCTTTCACTACGGTTTGCCCGGGGCGGCTGCTACAGGCATTGGGTTTCGATGGAGCGAACGAAGGCGGTCTTGGCCCTCGTGTAGGCGTCTCGATCGGAGCCGTAGGTCACGGCCAGACCGCGCTTGAGGTCACCATACTCCCGAGCCGCCTCTGGATGCATCCGCAGATAGTCGCGAAACGCGAGGGTACGCCAGTGCTCGCGTCCGCCCTGTTGCACAATGTGGAGATTGTAGCCCGGGACGGGGCGTCTGCCCTGCGCATCGCGCTTGCCGAACGCGTGTCGCTCCGTGTTCGCGGGGTCAGCGCGAAAGACATAGCCGAAGGCCCCGAGCGCGGGTATGTAGCGCTCGGCTGGCCCGAACACCTCCACCGTCACCAGCAAATCGACAATCGGCTTGGTGCACAGGCCTGGGACAGCGGTACTGCCCATATGGTCGATGGAAGCCGCGAAGGCGGCGATCGTCAGCTCAATACGCGCTCGCTCCTCCTCGAAGAGCGTCGGCCAGCGGGGGTCATAGTCGACAAGCACCACGGCATCGTCGGAGTGCGCAGTGTCCATGTCTTCTCCTTGTCGTTGGCTCAGCTCACGAGCCGTACTTCAGCTACGCCTCAGCTACGCCTCAGCTACGCCTCAGCTACGCCTCAGCTACGCCTCAGCTACGCCTCAGCTACGCCTCGGCCCTTCCAATCGCTCGCTCTGACCTGCATCCTACGCGTAGACCTCGGCAGGCGTCCGATAGGCCAGCGCCTGGTGGGGCCGCTCGTGATTGTAGAACGCCAGGTAGCGCCTCAGGCCCGCTCGTGCCTCGCGCGGGCTGGTGTAGTCGTTGAGGTAGACCTCTTCATACTTAACCGACCGCCAAAGTCGCTCCACAAAGATGTTATCGAGCGCCCGACCCTTGCCATCCTTGCTGATACGTACCTTGGCGGCGAGCAGCAACTCACGGTACTGCGAGCTGGTGAAACGGCTCCCCTGGTCGCTGTTCCAGATCGTAGGCGCAGCCTGCGCTAGGGCTTGCTTGACGGCGCGCAGTACGAACGGCAGTTGCAGCGTGTCGTCGAGCTCCCAACTGACTACATAGCGCGAGAACCAGTCGAGCACCGCGACCAAGTACATCCAACCACTCTGTAAGGGAATGTAGGTGACATCAATGCCCCAGACGTGGTTGGGATAGCTGCTCGTGATGTCGCGCAGCAGGTAGGGATACACCTGCTCTCCGTGCGCCCGGCGGCTCAGATTCCGAGCTGGGTGGATGCCTGCAATGCCCATCTCGCGCATGTGGCGGTGCACCGCCTTGCGATTGACGCCCCTCTCTTCTCGGCGGAGTTGGGCCGTGAGGCGGCGCGAGCCGTAGAACGGGTACTGTGTGTAGAGCGCATCGATGCGATGCTTGAGCGCCACCTCTTCGGCGGACGGGTGGCGCGGACGGTAGTAGAGGCTTGAGCGGCTCAGACTCAGCAAGTCCGCTTGCGTGCACAGCGAAACATCGGCTCTCTCACGCTCGACGAGCGCCATGCGCTCCTGCCGCGAGAGGGTCGAGGCCAGATTGCCTTTTGAGCCAGGCCACCTGGGTCGTCAGACGGCCAATCTCCTCATAGAGAGCCGCGAGTCGTGCTTCGTAGTCGGCCGTGAGCGCCGCGGTGCTGTCCTGCGTTGCGAACAAGCTGGGTAAGCCCTCCAGCGCGGTCGCTCGCCACTTGATGAGTTGCGTCGGATGGACGCCGTGCTCGGCAGCCAGTTGTGTCAGCGTCTTCTCCTGCTTCAAGAGTTCTTGAACCAGCTGGGCCTTGAAGGTCGGGGGGTAGTGTTTCCTCATCATGGTGTGCAGTCTATCTTATCTCGGGTCGCCTCACTGTCCAACTTCTTGGGTCCACTATAGATCGTCGCCCGAATAGACAGACGTTGATGAAGGCGAAAACATTCTCACGCACTATCTGCCAATTGTTGCGGCCCGGCGGCGCGGGCACACTGTTTCCTTCGCCGAGAGCTCGTTTTCGCTGTACTTCCGCGGCGGAGAGGCCCAGAGGTCCGCTCGAAGCTGTTTGTATGGTTGACCTAATCCTGCCACGCCAACACCCACCGGTCGAGTTTCCCGCCGTCGTCTGCGCGCGGGTTGGCTTTCACCTATCGGCCTCCGACAGGGACGTGCCCTTCACGCAACATTGAGCCGGTAAATTGATCGCGCACACGTATCTCATGTCACCCCGAGACGGTCACGGAGCGGTCACGTAGGGCGAGGCAGAAGCTACGGAGAAGTAACACGCCGGCGGGCGCCAGGGTCGAATGGGTTGGCGTAACTGGCTTCCTCGTTGTACGCACAGAAGTGCTCGGGCCTTCGCCGAGTGATAACCTCCTCACGGGTCAGATCGTGAGGTAAACGAGGGTTTCCCAGGTCTTTTCGAGACGCACAAGCATACACGCCCGTGCCTCACTTGAGGCGCCGAATGGACTGGATGGAGCAAGGCGTTCAGGGCAGTCCATCGGCGAATGCGAACCGCTCGGTCAACGACCGTTCGCAGAAGAAAGAAGGAGCGCACCAAATGTTGTCGTTCTGGATTCCAGGCATGGAACCCGCTTGGCTCATGGCCCTGTTCGCTGCAGGCTTCGCGGTGGCGGCAGTGATCGCCTCTGTCGCCGCCCTCTCGCGACGCGCGGAGGAGCCCGACGCGGCAACCGTCGCGCTGCTGTACGGATCGGGGCTGGGCATCCTGGCGGTGAGCGAGTTGGTGGCGATGGCCGACGTGGCATGGGGTTGGTCGCTCGCGGCGTTCTTCGGCGTCACGGGGACGGCCGTCACCGTCATCGCCGCAGTCGTCACCGGGGTGGCGATCCTCTTTATCTTGGCGGCTGTGGCGATTGAGTTCCGCGAGGAACAGGTCTATCGGCAGCACCAACACGCGCATGCCTAGTTGGTCAGTTTGGCGACAACGTTAAGGCATGCCAGGGGAGCGGACATAGTCTCCGCTCCCCTTTTCACGGGCCTGTGCGGGATGCGAGTCCGCACAGGCGGGACCAAGGAGATTGCAGCATGCGCATTCCTAAAGTGGTCGCATGTGCCGCGGGCCTCGCCATATTGGTCGCGAGTCTAACGCGCACGAGCCAGGTGAGCGCCGCGCCAATCAACGCCAGCACGGTTTTCGGCCCGCCTGCCGAATTGAGCAAGGTTACGCTCGCTGAGACGAGCCTCGACGGACCGGGGCTCTGGACCTCCCCGAGCGATACCGTCAAAGCGGTCCTGGCCTGGACAGGCTCTGACCCAGCTCATCACCTCAACGTCGCGACCAGCGCCGACGGCAAGCAGTACACCCACAAAGCCACGCTCGCCGAGACCTCGTTCGTACGCCCAGGGGTGACGCGCACGAGCGACGCGGCGGGCGGCGTGGTCAGTTTGGCTTGGGTCGGCACGGACCCGAATCATTCGCTGAACGTCGTCTTCGACGTCTATGGTTCTTCGAAGAAGTTGACGCTTTGGGCCGACAACAGTTTCACCTCCCCGGCGCTGGAAATGTTCAAGGGCAACCTGCTGTTGGCCTGGGCGGGCACCGATCCCGTCCACTCGCTCAACGTGCTGCCCATTGCCATCGGCGGCTCATCGCTCGCGGCGGGCCAGAAGGTAACGCTGCCGTTCTACAACAGCGTCGCCCGGCCGAGCATCGACTTCGACGCGACGCACCCGCAGGGCACTGGCCAGTTGATCCTCTCGTGGACGGGCACCAGTTTGGCGCATTGGATCCGCTTCGCGATCTCCGCCGACGGCTTCCACTGGACGCAGCCGGCGAATCCAGTGGTGAGCGAACTAAGCGATGCCGGACCCAGCATGGTGGGCCTCAACGCCAACAACATGCCACAGCACTGGCTCGTCTGGACGGGGACCGATCCCGCGCGATCGGTGAACGTGCGCTATACCGAGACCTTCCCCAACTGGCCGCTGAACGACACCATGCGCACGCTGGCGGAGACGGCGCTCGGAGGCCCAACAATGGGCTACGTGGGCATCAGCCGACAGGTGTTGGTCGCCTGGGCAGGGACCGATCCGCTGCATCACCTCAATCTCGCCGTAATCGGTGTGTAGTGCTATAGGCAAGTGACCATTGCAGCCTGGATGTGTTGGTAACCCGCCGCGCTACTCTGGCACGATTTGGGTATCGATCGGAGGCCCAGGTGACCAGCTCCCTCAAGAGACTCACGCTGATTACACTCGTCGCCGCTGTGGCGCTCGCCGCCCTGGTGGGAGGGAGTGCGGCCCGAGTGTTTGCCGCATGGCTCATGGGACCGGCCTCCGAGTAGCGCAGAGTCGTATTCGAGTGTTTGCACGGCTCTGCCGCAGAAGGACCAGATACCACGAAAGCCCAGCCCCAGGCGCTCGGTCATGGGTTGTGACTTTTAGATGGCGCCTTGGCCCCGTTTTGACGCCGCCCAGCGCAGAATTTTCAGGGGCTTTAGCAAGGGACCCAAACATGTGCGGCGGAAGGCGTGGAAGTCTCCCGCTAACCGCCTTCTCGAACGGAACAAGGAGTTGTGTCATGTCAACGAAATCTGTGCCCAGTGAACTGATCGTGGTAGCGTTCCCTGGCGAGACCCGAGCCGCCGAGGTGCTGCAAACGCTGGATCGCATCCACCGCGAGCACCTGATCGACCTCCATGCGGCGGCGGTCGTTTCTCGCGATGCCGATGGCAAAACCACTATCCGGGAGTCGAATGACTTCACCGCAGACCAGGGGCTCGTCAGCGGCGCTTTGGTGGGCGGACTGTTGGGGCTCATCAAGGGAGGGATGCTGGGCGGTGCAGTCCTGGGAGCCGGCGCTGGCTACCTCGCCAGCAAGATGCTCGACCTCGGCTTCAGCGACACGTTTCTACGTGAGATCGCCGACACGCTCACACCCAGCAGTTCGGCCATCGTCGCGGCAGTTGAATTCGAGCGCGTGGACGAGGCGATGCGCGCGCTCGACACATTCCACGGTAAGATCCTTCGCCAGACACTGCCGCCGGAGCAAGCAGAGAAGCTCGCGGCCGCGATGGAGGCACCGTCGATGTAGAGGCAGTGATGTGGTAGGCGTCGTGGTGCCTTCGCGCAACTTTAATGGGGGACGAGCCAGCCTGCACGTCGCTCATTCGCCGATGAGCGTCTTCGAACCCTCTGCGACGTTTCCTCGTGCGTCGGCACCTCGGCACATCTTCCTGTTGCTGTACTGAGGTAACGGTGGTATGCAAATGGCTTCGGCGATCAGGGGCACAGGGGCCGGCACCGTGCAACCTGCATTTGTTCGCAGATATCGCTCATGTGTCGACTCGGTGGTGTCTCAAACACGAGGTTCGCTGCTCGTCGAACTGCGAGTCTCACAGATCAGATTCCAACAAATGTGCTCAGCATTCGGTGGGTGCTGCAAGCACACCCACCTCCTATAATGCAGGTGGGCCATCTCACTAAGTTAGCATGGGCAGACTTTTGGGGATCTGGCATGAAGACACGCCGGACGCATAGGATCGGTGCGGGCCCTGTGCCTCAGCGAAGTGATCAGGCATTGACTATCGCGCTGCGCCGTCTACGCCCTATCATACCGAACGTAGCCTGGCTGTGCGGCTACCGCTCCGCGTGGCTCCGGGATGACCTCATGGCTGGCATGACATTAGCCGCCGTGATTCTGCCAATTGCCATCGCCTACGGGCAGCTATCAGGCTTGCCACCGGTAGCCGGCGTTTATGCGAGCATCCCGCCATTAATCCTCTACGCGTTGTTCGCTTCGTCACCGCTGCTCATCGTCGGCCCCGATGCATCCAGCACGGCACTGATGATTACCGCGGTCGCGCCGCTCGCCGCGGGGGACCCCGAGAAGTACGCGACGGCGGCGGCGACACTGGCAGTCTTGGTGGGAGCCGTCTGCCTTGCGTGCTCACTTGCCCGGCTGGGCTTCGTGGCGAACTTCCTCTCCAAACCGATCCTCGTCGGCTACATCAATGGCCTCGCCCTAACCGTGCTGGCAAGCCAACTTGGCCGTCTCACCGGCGTGGCCCTCCACGCAGACACCTTCTTCGGCCAGATCGGCGAAACCATCGCGCGCATCGGGGAGGTTCACTGGCTGACACTCGCCATCGGTGCCAGTGTCCTCGCGCTCGTGCTCGTTTCACGCGCGCGGTACCCGCAGGTGCCGGCCACCTTTGTCGCGGTCGTCGCCGCCACACTCGTGGTGTACGTCTTCCATCTCGATGCACGAGGCGTTGCCACGCTGGGGATCATCACCGCCGGCCTCCCGCTGCCAAGCGTCCCGGCGGTGAGTGCCGGCGAGTTGACCACACTCCTGCCGGCGGCGGTCGGGATCGTGTTGCTCACGTTCTCAGACACAATCCTCAATGCGCGGATCTTCGCCGAACGCGCCGGGCGTGAAGTCGATGCCAATCGCGAGTTGGCCGGACTTGGCGCGTCCAACCTCGGCGCGGGCTTCTTCCACGGGTATCCCGTCAGCGGAAGCGGCGCGCGCACCGCCGTCAACATGGCGGCTGGGGCCAAGACCCCCTTGGCGGGGATGTGCGCGGCGCTGGCGCTCGTGATGATCCTGGTGCTTTTCACGCGACAGATAAGCCTATTTCCCCGCGCCGCGCTTGGCGCCGTCCTGTTCGCCGCCGTGCTCCCGCTTATCGATGTCGGCGCCCTGATCCAGCTGTACCGGATCCGCAAGAGCGAGCTGATCGTCGCCCTGGTGGCCCTGATCGGCGTATTGGTGATCGGCCTCCTCGAGGCGATCGCGCTAGCCATCGTCCTCTCGCTCGCGGTGCTGCTCGCGCGGACTGTTCGGCCCCACGACGCGGTCTTGGGGCGTGTGCACGGCCTCGACGGCTTTCACGACATCGGGGACTACCCAGAGAGTGAAACCATCCCTGGCTTGTTGGTTTACCGCTTCGACGCACCGCTCTTCTTCGCAAATGCCAACTACTTCCGGGAGCGCGTACATCTCCTCATCGCCGAGACTGATCCACCAGTACGGTGGCTCGTCCTCGATGCCGAGGCGATCACCGACCTGGACGCCACTGCGGCCGAGACGTTCGAGCGTGTGCGCAAGGAGCTTGACCGTACGGGGATCGTCCTCGTGATTGCACGGGCGAAGCATCAACTATGGACTCGGTTGGATCGTTCAGGATTGACGAATTCCATCGGGGCGACTCGGTTCTTTCCCACCATCCGAACATCGGTCCAGGCGTTCATCAGGCAGGAGAGGACCATCCATTGAGAGAGGGGGAAACTTCGCGTAGGTGAGGTAGTGCCGCGATGTGTCGACTGTTCATGGTTCCGCGTCTT